>CP089984.1:3590000-5990000 GCA_037157815.1 Sorangiineae bacterium MSr11954 | reverse complement strand
GGCTCTTCGCCGCCGATCTCTTTCTCGCCCTCGCCTGTGCCCGCGGCAACACGCGCGCGCTGGCGCATTTCGACCGCGTCTACCTTCAGCCCGCGTCGCTCCACGTCCGCGCTTCCAAGATGAGCCACGTGGAGCCGGCCGATGTGGAGCAGCTGCTGCGCGAGAAGCTCTTCGTGGCCGACGCGGCCAGCAACCGCGCCCCGAAGATCGCGCTCTACGCGGGGCGGGGGCCGCTCGCGGCGTGGGTTCGCGTGGCGGCCACGCGCACGGCGCTCAGCGTGCAGCGCTCCTCGGGCGCCGCCGGCAAGGGGGCCGCCGATCGCGACGCAGAGGCGCTGCTCACCTTCGCGGCCGCGGACAATCCGGAGATGGAGCACGTGCGCGCGCAGTACAGCGACGCGTTCCGTCTGGCCTTTCACGACGCGCTCCACTTGCTCAGCGCCGAGGAGCGCAACGTCCTGCGGCTCACGGTCGCCGATGGGCTCTCGGCCGAGGCCGTGGCGCGCATCTTCGGCGTGCACCGCGCCACCGTCACGCGGCGGCTCGCGAGCGCGCGCGACGCGCTGTTCGTCGGGATGCGAAAGCTCCTCGCCGAGCGGCTCCAGCTCGATCACGCGGAGTTCGAGAGCCTGATGGGCACCCTCTTGAGCCAATTCGACGTCAGCGTGCAACGCGTCCTCCACGAGACGAAGAACACCGAGTAGCGAGCAGCGATGAACGAGACAGAGCTCTAGTCGGAGCGGCCGGGCGCGGGATCGACGAGCACGTAGTGGTCGCGCAGGTTGAGCGCGTCGGCGGTGCTGTCCTTGGAGACGATGGGGTACGAATCGACGACCAAGGCCGGGTCGAACGTGCCCGACGAGGCGTAGTTGTCGGAGGCGCCGAACATGAACAGCCGGCCGCCCCGCACGCGAAAGGTCACCACGCGGATCCCCAGCGCGCCCGCGGCGCCTTTGCTCACGACGCCGGGGAACATCTGCTGCAAAGGCCCGGTCAAGAACCAGCGTTCGCCGAGCACCCGCTTGTGAACGGCGAGGTAGAAGGAGCTCCCCGCGGCCGTTCGTTTGATGGCCAAAAACGGCGCCTCGTCGAGAGGCGCTTGGCTGGACGTGTCCGTGGGGCCGCCGCCGGAACAACCCATTTGGGCGGCGCCCAAAAGCAAGAGCGAGGAGAGAGCAGCGCACAGGCCGCCCGGGTGGGCGAGCGTTCGACGGTGCATGGGGCTACGTATCCTGCAAAAGGTTGGTCTCCGGCGGAGCGGACGTGCGGAAACGGATGCGGCGCGGTCCCTCTCGAGACCGCACGAAGGGCGCAGGTGAGACCGCGCGACGCGATCGTCGTTGCGGCGCTACTCGGTCTCTTCGACGGGCTCGCAGTCGACGGTGCTGTTGTCGACCTCCTCCGCGCACACATTGCCTTTGCCGGTGCTCGAGCACGCGAGCTTGTAAAAGTGGCCGCTCACGCACACCGTGATGTGGTTTTCGTCATTGCACCACGCGGTGCCTTCGTTGTCCGCGTCACAGATGATCCCCTCCACCTCGGCGCCCGTATCCTGCGCCTCGAGCCGATGGCTCAGCGCCGTGGTCCCAGCCCTGGGGAGCAGCGCCGATTTCTTTCCAGCGTCCGTCCGCGGGGGCGGCTTCGAGGGCTGCGACGTGCCGCCTTTGCTCTTCTTTTTGCACCCTTCGAGCCCCACGGCGAACACGGGTGCAGCAATGGCAACGGCCCCGACCACGGCGATGGTCCTGACGATACGATTCATGATGTTTTGCGTCTCCTATGCGTCGAAAGCGACGAGGGTCTTTCGCCATCGAAAGCCCCCTAAGCCGCGCACGTCACCGCCACGCACACGTCGACGTGGCGTTTATCGAGCACGTCGGCCCTGGCAGTGATTTGCGCTTCAACGAAGAGACGCGCGCCCCGCTCCCCCGGCGCACGAAAAAATTCGAAAATCGACGTCGACCGATGGCGACCCACGCCTCCCGCGCCATGCCGCTGCGATCGAAGGACGACCGCGCCACCGGCGCGGCCCACGACGTCAGCGCGGCTCGAGGTGGTGAAGCGGCAGGGCGTGCGCTTGCTTCACCGTGCGCAGCACGAAGCTCGAGTTGACATCGGCGACGCCGGCGTCGTTGAGCAACTTATCGAGCAGGAAGCGCGAGAAATGGTCGAGGTCGACCACATAGACTTGAAGCAGGTAATCGAGATCCCCGGTGAGCGCAAAGCAGGCGAGCACCTCGTCGCACGCATTCACGCGCTCCACGAAGCGGTCGATGACCGCCGTGCCGTGCTTCTCGAGCTGCACGCGCACCCACGCTTGAAGCCCCAGGCCAACCTTGCGCGGATCGAGCTCCGCGCGGTAGCCCGTCACCACCCCGTCCGACTCCAGCCGCTGCAAGCGGCGCAGGCATGGCGACGGTGAGATGTTCACCCGCTCCGCCAGCTCGGCGTTGGTGATGCGCCCCTCGCGCTGCAGAACCTCGAGCATGCGCAAATCCGTGCTGTCCAGTCGTGGTTCGGTCATTTTATGCCCTCGAGTGGCTGTGAATAGCAATAATATTGCCCAAACGGGCCAAATGTCGGCAAGGAAGCAAGGAAATTGCGGTTGTGTCGCGCTATGGTTGAAGCATGGACACGCCATTTGAGCCGCTTCAGCCCCGTCGGATTGAGCATCAACAAACGGATCGCGGGTATGTGCCCGTGTATACGACCGACGTGGTCGAGCAGCCTTGGTCGACCTATTCGCGCACGGACAACGAGGTCTGGGCCACTCTTTTCCGGCGCCAGCGCGAGGTGCTGCCCGGCCGCGCGTGCCGCGAGCTCCTGGAAAATACCGAGCGCTTCGGCATGCGCCCCGACCGGATTCCGCGCTTCGAGGATCTGAACAAGGTCCTGCGCGCCGCCACGGGGTGGGAGGTTGTGGGGGTCGAAGGGCTGCTTCCAGAGGCTGTGTTCTTCGAGCACCTGTCCAAGCGAAGGTTCCCGGTGACCTGGTGGATCCGAAAGCCCGAGCAGCTCGACTACATCTCCGAGCCGGATCTCTTCCACGATTTGTTCGGGCACGTCCCGCTGCTTTTGAACCCCGTCTTTGCCGATTACGTGCACGCCTACGGGTGCGGCGGCGTCAAAGCGTCGCGCATCGGCCCCGAGGCGCTCACCAACCTGACCCGCCTTTACTGGTACACGGTGGAGTTCGGGCTCATTCGCGCCAACGAAGGACTGCGCATTTACGGCGCCGGCATCGTCAGCTCCAAATCCGAATCCATTTACAGCCTCGAATCGCCCGCGCCAAACCGCATTGGCTTCGATTTGGAGCGCGTGATGCGCACGCGCTACCGCATCGACACCTACCAAAAGACCTATTTCATCATCGACAGCTTCGAGTCCCTCTTCGAGGCCACGCGCCCCGATCTCACCCCTGTTTACGCGAAGCTGCGCCCTCTGCCCCCCTTTGCTGCCGGCGACGTCCTCCCGAGCGATCGCGTCGACCAACGCGGCACGGGCGAAGGCTGGGCGACCGGCGCCGATTTCTAATCGCCAGGCCGCGCGGCTTCATCGCGCTCCTTCCTCTCCTTCCTTTCGGGCGTACGGTGGCGGTAGTCTGCTCCAATGGAGACCCGTCTTTATCGTGACCTCGTTCGTTGGTACCACCTGGTGGATCCGCCCGCCGATCACCTCGCGGAGGCGGACTGTTTCCAGGACGCGTTCGAGCGCGCGGCCTCGGGCAAGGTGGAGACCTTGCTCGATTTGGGGGCCGGGGCGGGCGGCAACGCCGTGCACTTGAAGCGCCGGTTTCGGTGCACGCTCGCCGACCTTTCGAAGGATATGTTGGCTCTGAGCCGCGCGTCGAACCCCGAGTGCGAGCACATCGAGGGCGACATGCGTACCTTGCGTCTCGGCCGAACGTTCGATGTCGTCTTGGCCCATGATGGCATCACCTATATGACGACGGAGGCCGATCTGCAGGCCGCCATCCGCACGGCCTTCGAGCACACGCGCCCCGGCGGCGCCGCCATCTTTACGCCCGATGGTTTTCGCGAGGGGTTTCAGGAAGGTGCCGATCACCTGGACGGCAACGACGGCACGCTCGCCATGCAGGGCGTGGCCTGGCATTGGGATCCCGATCCCACCGATGACGCGTGCATCACGGACTATGCGTTTCTTTTGCGCGAGGGCCACGATGTCTCGGTCGTTCACGATCGGCACATCCACGGGCTCTTCCCCCGGGCCACCTGGACCCGCCTCCTCGAATCCACGGGCTACGATGTCGAAATCATCGAGCGCCCCTTCGGCGATGGCGAGAGCGATGAAGTATTTCTCTGCCGCCGGCGCTGAATCGTCCTCGATCCGGCCATACCGTCATACCGCAATACCGTAATTGCGCATTGCGCGCAGATCTAATCGCATATCGGCGGCCGCCGGGTCATCGCTGGCCTCGGTTGGAGCCATGTGCCCGACGGCGCGCGCGCCCGAGCGCCTCGGTTGCAGCGGGGTGAAGCGTTGGGGCGACTGGGTAGGGGAGCGTCTCACTGGCAAAGCGATCGCGTGCCGCGGCGTTGTCTTCGCACCAGACGGGGTGTCGATCGCGCAAACGGACGTGCCGAGCGTACCGCCGATTCGTTCGACATGATGATATGGTCGCCCTCAGCACCTATGGCACCTATGCGAGCCCTCGTCTTCTCCGCACTGTTCATCGGCGCGTCCCTCGTAAAGCTTGGCACTGCCCATGCGTGCGAGCCCGGGCCCAAGCGCGAGGCCGCGCTCGCACGAACCGAAGAAGCGCTTCGTTTGGCGAACGCCAAGCCGCCGAACAACGACGGCGCCCGCATCGCCATCGAGCAAGCCTACGTTTTGTGCCCCGGCCCCAAGGTCCTCTGGAACCTGTTCGTCCTCGAGATCCGCTCGGGGCAGTATCTTTCGGCCGCGCGCCATATCCATACCTACCTGGCGACCAACGATCCTTCCGTCACGGAAGAAAAGAGGACCGAGGCGCGCAACAAGCACCTCAAGTCCGCCCGGGAGAACCTGGGCGCTCTGGAGGTGCACGCGCCCTCCGGCGCCGTGCTCTCGATTGATAACGCCGCCTACCCCGAGGGCTACAGCGTCGAAGACATCGTCGAGCTGAGCCCCGGCACGCATACAGTCGTTCTCGAGCTGGCGGGCCAGCGCCGCGAGCGCAGCGTCAATGTCAAGGTGGGGGAGGTCTCGGTGGTCAAGTTCGAAGACCCGCGCCCCATCGCAGCCCCCGTCGTACAACCGGTGCAGGGCCCCAAGGAGCCGGAGCCCGAGCCCCGCCCGGTGCCCCGTTCGTCCGGCCTCGGTTGCACCCAGTCGGGCGCCTGCGTGGCCACCACCATCGGCCTCGCCGCCGTGGGCGTCGCGGGCCTCGCCGGCTTCGGCGTATTCCAAATCAGCGCCAACAACGCCACCAAGGACGCACAGGGGCTCGAAGTCCCGGGCGGCTCCTGCAATGGCAGCACCTCCGCCGAATGTGCCCGAGTTCGCCAGCTCGAGGACGATCACAGCTCGCGGCTCACCTTGTCGCGCGTGTCCGCCGCCGTCGGCGGAGCCTCGCTGATCGCGGCCGGCGTTCTGTTCTTCGCCTGGCCCAAGCCCAACAAGGGGCCGAGCGCACAGCTGTATCCCATCGTCGCGCCCAACGCGGGCGGAGTGGGCCTTTCGGGCCGATTCTAATCGTCGCGACCCCGCGGTGCCCACCGTGATGAGCACTACCCCACTATCTCACGACAGAGTTTCGCCGAGCGTACTTTGGATTGCTTTGGAGGCCGTATGAGAACCTGGTTGGTCGGATCGTTGGTGTGCTTCGCGGGAATCGCCGTCGCGGGCGGGGTCTTCATCGCCTGCGACAACGCAGGCTCGTGCGATTTCCACCGCTGCGATCCTCCCTTCGACGGCGGTCACGCCGGCGTACCCGGCTGCGAAACCTTGGACAAAGATCCGAAGGACAACCCCGCCTGCATCCACGACGAAATCGGCGTCTTCGTCTCGCCCTTCGGCGTCAACACCAACCTGGGCACCCAGGCCAGCCCCGTGGCCAGCATCGCGGTCGCCCTGGAAAAGGTGGGCACGGTCAAGAAGCGCATCTACATTTGCGATGGGACCTACTCGGGCCCCGTGACCATCAGCGCCCGCAGCGTGAGCCTCTACGGTGGCTTCCAGTGCGCGGGTGGCTCGTGGAAAATCGCCGACGGCGCCTCGGTCATCATCGAATCGCCCGACGCGACGCCGGCGCTCCTCGTGGACCATACGGCCAACCCCATTACGATTGCGGATTTGACCTTCAAGTCCAAGGCCGCGACCGCGCCGGGCGGCTCGAGCATCGCGGGCCGCGTGACCGAGTCGAAGGACGTGGCGTTCAAGCGGGTAACGTTCGCGGCGGAGGCGGGGGCCGAGGGGGTTGCGGGAGAACCTCAGGGCAAATACGATCAGCCAGCGCCGAATGGCAATAACGGGGCAAGCGGCGGCGGCGTTAGCCGAAATACGTGCCCGGCGGGGATGGCGGCGAGCGTGGGGGGCGCGGGCGGAGCAGTCGGCGCCGACGGTGGGTCGGGTGAGCCGAAGCTGGACGAGTATCCGCCCGGTTACACGGGTGCAGGTGGCGATGTGAACCGAGCGGGTTGCGGGGGACCCGCGCTTCCAGGTGCTTTCGGAGCGGGCGGCGCCGCCGGCGGTGGGGCGTCCATTCCGGGGGTCTTGACCGGGCAGGGCTGGGGGCCTCAGTCGGGGGAGCGTGGCGGCAATGGCCGAACGGCTCAAGGTGGCGGTGGCGGCGCCGGTTACACTCAAATCGGTGGTGGTGGGGGCGCTGGTGGCTGCGGTGGTCTGGGTGGAACAAGCGGCGGTGCCGGAGGCTCCAGCATTGCGCTCCTCGTGTTCCAAACGAAGGTGACCTTAGATGCATGCACTTTGCAAGCATCTGATGGAAAGAGCGGCGGCAAGGGCGGCGCTGGGCAGGTGGGGCAGTTGGGGTCTGCATTGAAAGGGGTCGGCGTGGGGACTGACAGTTGCGACGGGGCCCTGGGGGAGTCGGCGGCTCGGGGGCGGTGGTGGCGGTGGCGCCGGCGGTTTGTCGCTCGGACTCGGCTACAAAGGCATCAAGCCCGTGATCGACGGCGCAGAGGTGACGGAAGCCGATACGAGCCCGCGCGTGCGACTCGGCGCAAAGGGGCTGGGCGGACCTGGCGGGGCAAAGGGGAAGGCCGCCAAGGAGTCGGCTCCGCCGAGCCGGGAGGGGCAGGGAGACGGCGGCCAGGGGTTGAGCGGCGAGGCCAAGGCCATTAAGGCGTTGCCGTAGCGCCTGCGCGGGGAACGCCGGTATCGCTCCGTAACGCCTGCGCGGGGAACGCCGGTATCGCTCCGTAACGCCTGCGCGGGGAACGCCGCTATCGCTCCGTTAGCGCACCCGAGGAACGCCGGTATCGCCGATGGCGAACCGGCGTTTGCACGTCCTCAAAGGGAAGCGGTGCTTACGCACCCTCGAAGCGACCGCACACGAAGCCCACGGCACGGCCGCATCGCCACTCGTCGCTCGAGTCGTGCGACCGCAACGGAGTTTACCCCGCTCGGCATCGCCACTCGTCACTCGAGTCGTGCGACCGCAACGGCGTTTATCCCGGCTCGGCATCGCCACTCGTCGCTCGAGTCGTGCGACCGCGACGGAGTTTTACCCCGCTCGGCATCGCCACTCGTCGCTCGAGTCGTGCGACCGCAACGGAGTTTTACCGCATTCGGCGCAGGCGCATCGGTTCGTGTAGAAGTTCGAATTGGTGCGAACGCCCGTGGGAAACGAAATATCCCATCGGACTTCCGTGTGAGGTCATCTATGGTCGCACGACGATACGATGAGCGCCTTTTGCCTCGTCGTCCAAACGCGATCCGCGCGATGGGAGACCTTTCCATATGGTCCATATTTCTTCGATATCGAGATCGAAGCCGAAGCCGACTCCGGCCACGCATTTTGCGCTAGCCATTCTGCTGTCACTCAGCGCGGGGTGCTCGAGCACGTCCGCCTCACCCGATTCGTCTGGCACCGGTGAGTCGAGAGATGCGAGCCCTTTCCCGTCCGACGGCAACGAACCGATAAATAACGAATTGCGCGACGCGAGCACCCCCGATTCGGAAGCACCTCGCGCGGGTTACCCGAACTCGACCAACACGGGCATCCCGCCCGGCACGACGCTCACACGCAAATCGTCCAGCTCGTGCAATTGGATGATCACCGCGGACGGTACGGTGGTCGATTCCGTCGATCTCGATGGCTGCATCGATATCGAAGCCAACGACGTGACCATCAAGAACAGCCATCTTCGCTCGAATACGTGGTGGGGCATCAAATACGGTGCCACGAAGCCCAACATCACCGGCCTCAAGGTGCTGCACAACAAAATCGACACCGTACCCGGGCAGGGGCCGGACAACGGTGGTTACGATTATGGCATCAGCCAGCAAACGAGCGGCGCCGGCACCATGGAAGTCGCCTTCAACGACATTTCGGGGTTCAAGGACGGTGTGGACGTCAGCGCGGGATCCATCCACGACAACTATTTTCACGATTTGTCCTCGTTCCAAGGGGCCCATACCCAAGACATTTACGTGTATGCGGGCGGCGGGCCCATCGCGATCCGCCATAACACGGTCATCAACCAGACCGGAAAGGCCTATGCGACCGCGGCGATTTATATCGCCCCCGACAGCGGCCACCAGAACGACGTCGAGGTGAACGACAATTGGCTCGCCGGCGGCTCGCTCACCGTATACGGCGGCGATTCGACGGCCACCCATATCCGGTTCACCCGAAACCAGTTCTCCACCGCCCTTTGGCCCAACGGCGGCTTCAATGGCCCCGTGGGCTACTGGTTCCCCCGCAACGCAGGCAATGTCTGGAGTGGGAACGTATGGGCCGATGGCCCGAAGGCGGGCCAGACCCTCGAGCCGTAAATCAATGGCGGGTGCGCAACGAGCCTCGGCGGCCTTCTGGAACGATGAAGCCGAGGGCGCACCGGCCCCCGCGAGCGACGCGGTGCATGCCGCGCACGCGCCACCCTCGACCGGGCGGGCGCGTCGCCCGCGAGGCGCACCCCCGGCCCGTTTCCCCCCATGCGCCGCGTCTCGGGGGCGCGCTGGGGACGTTTGCGATCGAGCCCCAGCGGGTGATCGCCACCTTTGCGCGCGACGCCTTCGTTCTCCCCATGGATCTCGTGCTCCTCGCCGCGCTCCGGATCCGACATTGGCCCAGCGGGCTGCCGTGTGCTCGCGCCCGCCGGGCCACGTCTCCTCGTCGTAACGAAGGAAACGAGGTTTCGTTAGAGGACGATCTCCGTCTCCACCTCGGAGAGGCCGAAGCGCGCCATGGCGAGGTTCGCCTTCGCGCGATCGAGCGCCAAGTAAAAGAAGATACCGGGACGGCTCTTGAGCGGGCGGATGAGATGGTATTGCTTCCCGAGCGAGATGAGAATGTCCTCGATGTCGTCGCGCAAATTGAGCGCCTTCATGGCCTTGCGCTTCGCTCGGACGACCTCGGAGTTGGCTGCGCCCGCGAGCTCGAGGTTGATCGGACCGCCCCCCACGCTGCCGAGGCACATGCCGCTCTCCGAGTCGACGACCGCCGCGCCGATGAAGCCGTCGCTGCTTTCGAGCTTGCTCAGCGATTCTTTGATGTTATTTGCCATGACTCCTCGTCTCCGTTCTAATTGGCTGGTTGCTTTGAATGGATTTCGTTATCCGAATTTGCATCGCCCCGCCGGCCGGGCCTTGGCTCCCAACGGAGCTTGCCCGCCCGCGTTCTCGTCACGGTCTCCCGTCACGCTCTCTCTCGTCACGCTCTTTCGTCACGCTCTCTCGTCACGCGATTGGGCCACGCGTGCGCGCGTCCGGCGTTCGATGTCGATAAGATGATATTCAATTAGCACTCTGTCAATGCGCGATCCCAGGGTCGATCGCAATTGTGTGGTTACTTCGATTACTCTGCGCGCGCGCGTCGCCGTTCGGGCGCGCGGCCGCCGTCATCACGGCCATCACGGACACCGACACGACGATGAACGCAGGCCTCGGGCCGCGCCGCGCCCCGATCGTCCGATCGACCAGACCGGCGGCCACGCATGCGGAAACGGAGCGCGATGCGTTCGCGCGCGCATGATCGAAATTCATGGAAATAAGCCTTTTCTCGAGGCTCGTCGCCGAGCCC
This sequence comes from Sorangiineae bacterium MSr11954, assembly GCA_037157815.1. NCBI lineage: Bacteria > Pseudomonadati > Myxococcota > Myxococcia > Myxococcales > Pendulisporaceae > Pendulispora > Pendulispora albinea. Next base: position 5,979,796 of record CP089984.1, on the reverse strand, counting down.
ATGGAGTCGGAGCACGCCGCGGGCGCGCGGATCGGTCAGGGGACGAGGGGCTCGACGAGCGGGATGGACTCTTTGAGCTGGGCCCAGCCCAATCCAACGTTCGTGTTCTTCTTGGTCACCAGCATGATGACGGCGCGGTTCTGTTTGATCGTCTTTGCAAAGTGGTAGTTGTGCTCGGACGTCATATGGATTTCTTGAAAGTAATGGGCCCCGTTCTCCGGTATTTTGCGGTGGGCGCGGACGAGCTGCTCGATGCGCCCCACGTTCGGGCCGCGAAAGAGATCCATGGTGGCGGCGGCGACGATCTCGTTCAAGGTCTGCGTGTAGGGCGAGACGTTGTGGATACCGAGTAGCATCCCCGTATCCAGATCGACGACACCGCAGGCCACGGCGCCATCCACCTTTCGCACGACTTCTCGGCACGCGTCATCGATCTTTCCCATCGTTTTTCCTCTTTCTTCGGTCTCGTTCGACTCGGAATCGCGGAGGTGCTCCTCTTCGTCCCAGCCCGCCGCCGCGAAGGGATCGTCGCTGCGCCGCGGCCCGTCGGCGGTGCGCGCGGACTCGTCGATTTGCCGGAGCAGATCGAGCAGGAGCGACGAGAAGCTGCGGGTGATCGTCTGCGGGGTCGGCCCCAACGGCGAGGTCGACACGGAGCCGGATTGCGCGGAGAGGATGGCGCGCAGCGCGGGCTCGCCCGAGAGCTCGCCCCTCTCGGCGTGGATGATCTCGCCCGCCTGCATGGAGACATAGCCGGTCACGTTCTCGCCCACCGTGAGCGCGATCGAGCGCCGCGCGAGGTGGAACATCTGGAGCATATCGACCAGCGAGAGCCCGTGGACGCTGCCGCGAAATCCGGTGCTGCAGTCGGCCGCCTGCGCGATGGCGGCGAGGAGCTCCTCGGGGGTGAAGGGTTTGCACAAGATTTTGACGGCGCCCAGCTCGGTCGCCGTCTGGTAATCGCGCGCGGTGGCGAAGGCGCTCATCAGGATGGTCCGGGTGGCGATGGCGCGGCTGCGCAAGGTGGCGATGAGGTCGATCCCATCGCGCGCGCCCAAGCGAAGATCGGTGAGCACGATGTCGAGCCCGCGGCGGCCGAAGACGACGATGGCTTCGTCGACGTTTTGCGCCTCCTCGACCTCGAATCCTCGCTCCGAGAGGTGACGCACCAAGGTCGACCGGAATTGAGCGTCGTCGTCGACGACGAGCACGGACGTCACCTCCAGTGGCTCCTTTCCTTCGACGAAGGGAGCACGAGCACGAACCTCGCCCCCACGTCGGAGGGCTCGAGCCGGAGATCGCCCCCCGAGTCGAGCGCCGCGTCCCGCGACGACGTGAGACCGAGGCCGCTGTTCTTGGGTTTTGTCGTGAAGAACGGCTCGAAGGCCCGCGCCCGCGCCTCGGCCGTCATTCCGGGCCCGTCGTCCTCCACGGTGACGCGTACCATTTCGCCCCGGCGCACCGCCGAGATGCGCACGGTGAGCGATCGGCGCGCCGCTTCCATCGCGTTCAAGGTCAGGTTCACCAGGATCTGCTCGACCACCAGCGGCGGGGCGCGCACCCGCAGCCGCTCGGCGCCGAGCGCCACCTCGATGCGGTGCGGGCTGCCGCGCACGGCCGGGCGGAGCAGGCTGATGGTGCGCTCGACGGCCTCGGCGACGTCGGCGTCCATCTCGGCCGGGGGACCGAGCTTGGCGAAATCGAGCAAGCCATCGACCGCCTTGCGCAGGCGATCGGCGGCCCTCCGCACCGTGTCCACCGTCGCGCGCAGCCCCAAGGCATCGAGCTCCGCGCCGCGCCCGGCCATCACCTCGGCGTCGAAGACGATGCTCGCGAGGGGAGCCCGCAGATCATGAACGATCTGCGCGACCAGGCGCCCCGTCGCCTCCAGGCGCTGGCGGTGCAGCTGCTGCGCCAGCGCCATGTGCTTGTCCGAGATCTCGCGCATGACCACGACCATGTGCTCGTCGCCCAGCGCGTGGCGTGTGCAGCCGAGGCGCAGGCCGTCGATCTCGGAGTGCGGCGGCCGCCAATCGATGGCCTCCCCGGGCGCCGCCGATCGCAGCCGATCCCAGAGGAGCGGGAGCCGGCAAGGGAGCATGTCCGTCGCGATCCCCACGCGTTGGAGGAGCGAGCGCGCGCTCGGTGTCGCTCCGACGAGCTCTCCGTCCTTCGTACAAACGGCGAGGGCCGCGCCCACGTGCTCCAGGGCGATGTGCGTCCCAGTCCACGCGGTGTCACCATGGTGTTCCGTCGATTCGAGGATCATGCGCGCGAGCGGTCTCATTGCACGAGACGCACCAACGTGCGCGCAGGGGAATCGCGCAGGCGCGGTGGCGAAAGCCGACGCGGGGGGTGTCGAACTCCGGCACCTCCCGCGCGACTTCCGTCAGCGAATCACGTGAGCACCCCGAAGCGACGGAGCTTGTCGCGAAGGGTGGAGCGCGGGATGCCGAGCGAGCGCGCGGCGCCGCTCAATTTGTGGTTCGCGTCCTCGTACGCGCGGAGGATCATGTCGCGCTCGAGATCGCGCAGCCGCGGGCGCTCGAGGGAGCTCTCGCCCAGACGGGCCGCGACGGAGGCCACCACGGCAGGATAGGCGGCAGGGTAGGCGCCGGAGCCTGCCGCCGGCGGGAGACGCTCCCGGCGCAGGAATGGCGCGATGGCCAGGGCCACGTGCGCGTCCTCGAGGTAGGGGCCCGTGGACAGGATGGCGGCGTGTTCGACCGCGCCGCGCAGCTCGCGCACGTTGCCCGGCCAAGGGTGGGCGCGCAGCCGGGCGAGCGCCGCCTCGGAGAATCGCTTCACCGACAAACGGTGCCGCTCGGAGAATCGCTTGAGGAACACGCACGCGAGCAGCGCGATGTCGTCGCCGCGCTCGCGCAGGGTCGGCAGCGGTATGGTGAAGCCGGCGAGCCGATAGAGCAGATCGGGGCGGAGCACGAGCTCCAAGTCGGCGTTGGTGGCCGAGACGACGCGCGCCTGGAGCGGCAAGTCGCGCGTCCCTCCCACCCGACGGAATGTTCGCGTCTCCAGCACGCGAAGCAGCTTGCTCTGCAACGCGAGGGGCATATCGCCGACCTCGTCGAGAAATACGACACCTTGACCGGCTGCTTCCAACAGCCCGACCCGTGCTCCGCGCGCGCCGGTATAGGCGCCCGCCTCGTGCCCGAACAGTTCGCTTTCGAAGAGGCTCTCCGGCACCGCGGCGCAGTTGATCGCCACGAACGGCGCGCCCGGCGGGGCGCCGAGCCGGTGGATCGCTTGGGCGACGAGCTCTTTGCCGGTGCCCGTCTCCCCGAGCAACATGACCGAGATCTCGCGGTACGGCGCGACGAGCTCGATCTGCTCGCGCACGGCTCGAATCGACGCCGACGTGCCCACGATCTCCAGCTCGAGCGTCTTGGCTCCCTCGTTGCGCAAGAGGATCGATCGCACCTCGTGGACGAGCGGCTCCAGCTCCGTCGGTGCGTAACGTTGAATGGTGCCGGCGTCGTCTCCGGCCCGCGGGCCCACGAGCAACGAGATCGTCGCCTCACGAAAGACGGTATCGAGCACGGCGCATCCGGCGCACGCGGCCCCCGGCAAAAGACCCAGCGAGACGCGGTCGACGATCTTGACGGCGTAGTCGGGCGCGATGAGCAGCTCGCGCGCCGACGCCACGTCCGAGGCCACGTTCACCACGGTCCCGCACTGCGCCGCCACCGACTCGACGCGCTCGAGCAGATCCGCCGAGCGCGAGATCAATCCGACGTGCCCGCGACGAGCTCCGCGCGACCCGCCCCAATCATAGCGGCTATCCTCTGACATCTTACCTTCTCCGACGACCGGGTTGCTGCGCTCCGACCCCCTGCAGGGCGCGAAGATGGGATATGCCGATCACGGGTCCCTAGGATGTAACCCGCGTTGCGGTTTTCGCCACGCCGGAATAACGTTCGTTGTCATCTTGACGAGCTCCGATCGCGCACCAACGAAGGGCATACGGGTTGCTGAGCGCAAACGGATGCAAGCTCGTCTCATGCCACTCTGCCTGCGCCTTTTTGCGCAGATGTTACCAGCGACCCTGGTCACTCCAGCGATCCGGCCGCTGTTCGCGATGTACCATGGCGGAAATGAGGGCGCGATGCATGCATTCATGGCCGCCAACATGCTCGGCGGAGCCATTGGCGCCCCATGGCTCGGACGCGCCGACGATGCGCGCGGCCGCGGGCGCGCGCTGCTGGTGCTCATCGTCATCCTCGATGCCATTCTGCTCGCGGCGTTCGCGCTGCGCATCCCGACCTATCCGTTGTTGGTGCTGCGGACCCTCGAAGGCGCCATGCACGTCGGCGCCGCTTCCATGCTGATGGGCGACGCCGTCGCCCGTGCAAATACCGACGGCGGGCGGGTTACGGGGATGGCGGCATTATCGGTCGTCTCCGCAATTGCGTGCGGGAGCTTCTTGGGCGGATTGTTGGTGTCGTTCGACGCACGGTTGCCATTTGCAGCCGCTAGTTTTCTGGCGCTGGCCGTCGCCGCCACCTTGGGCGAGCGCGCCTCGGCTGCGCATGGATCGCGGCCGAGGGCCGCGACGATCCGGCTCATCCTTGCTCGGGAGCCCGATCTCTGGATGGCCCTGGGCGCGGCCTTCGTCGCGCGATTTGCGATCGGCTGCATCGTGGTGACGTTCGCGCTCTTTGCGCATCGCGCGCACGGCTATTCCGATCGCACCATTGGTATTCTCTTTTCGCTGGTCACGATTCCATTTGCGCTCTTCGCATACCCTGCGGGGCGCATGCTCGATCGTGTTCCACGTGCTGCCGTGCTCGCCGGCGGTGCGCTCGCATGCGCGGCGGTGCTGGTCGCGCTCGGATGGGTGCCGCGCAACGGGATCGGCGCCAGCCTGCTGCTCTTCGGGATTGGCTCGTCGATGATATTCGTGCCGGTTCTATCGTACGCGACCACCTTCGGCCTGGCGGAGGAGCGCGCGACGGTCATGGCCTCGATCCACGGCGCCGGTTGCCTTGGCATGTTGTTGGGCCCGACCGCGGCCGGGATCGTCTCGGCGTCCGTTCAACGCGCGACCGATCCCGTGACCGCGTACCGCGCGGTGTTCGTGGTCGGCGGGGCGGCCATCCTCGTATGGCTCTTGGTCAGCGCCGGCGTCTTGATCAAGCGCACGCGCGACGAGGCGGCGGCTCTGCAGCGGCATGTCGCCACCGAGCCGCCGATTCAGGGTTAGAGGAAACCAGTTCGAGCTCGAAGGTGCTCGAAGACGTTACGAGACGTCACAAGACGTCAGAAGGTGTTCGAGGGCGTTAGAAAGCGTTCGAAGACGTCAGAAGACGTCAGAAGGAGTTAGAACGCGTCGGGGAGCGCGCTCTCGGGCGAGGCCCCCAGCGCGGCCAAGGTTGCGTCGCGTTTGGCGATGGCCATGCGCTGCGCGGTGAGGGCGCGTTCGAGCTCCTCCACGAGCGCGTCGCGCTCCTCGAGCTCCACGACGAGGCTGGCGATCCGCTCGTCCGGATCGGGCAGGGCTTCTTCGGCTTCGCGGGCCGCGAGCGCGTCCACGAGCGCCTCTTCGAGCTCCGCGATGCGCGCGTCGCGCGCGGCGAGCAGGCCGGTGAGCTCCGCCTTTTCGCGCGCGGCTTTTGCGGTGAGCTCGTCGCCTTGCCGCTGGGCCTCCGTCTTCTCGCCCAGCGCCCTGGCGCCATTTTTCTTGGCCTCTTCCAGCTCGCGGCTGGTGCGCACGAGCTGCTGCTCCCGCGCCGCGAGCGTCGTGCGGAGCGCGATGGTGGTGGTCGCGTGATCGACGAGCTCCCTCTCGAGGCGCGTGCGCGCCGCCTCGGCGGCCAGCACCTTGTCCTCCAGGCTCTCCTGGCTGGTCATGGCGCTGGCGAGCGCGTGCGCGCGCACGTCGAGCTCCCGCGTCAGGTGATCGATGCGCTCTTGAAGCCGGGATTTATCGCGCAGCATACCCTCGCGCACCTTCGTGAGCTCCGCCGTCCGATCGCGCATTTCGGCTTCGCGCAGGATGAGCTCCTGCTCGAGCCCCGCGACGTGATGGCGCAAGGTGGTGGCCTGCTCCTCGAGATCGGTCACCAGCGCCGCCCGGCGCTCGACGGCGACCAGCCACCCTTGCTTTCGCAGGCTGTCGACCATCATTCGGCTGGCCCAGCCCAGCTCTTTCTCCGGCACCTCGGCGCCCTCGGCCTCGGTCTCGGTTTCCTTCTCGCTCTCTCGCTCCTCCTCCAACATAGTACCCCCTTCACCGACCCAAGGTGGACGTCACGATGACCTTGTCGTGCTGCGATCCTGCGTGCGGCGCGCGAAGCGCCAGCCATCGACCCGCGGCCGAGCCCCTCGCGGAGCCGTCTTCCGCCGCAAACGCTTCGAGCGCGCGGCGCACCGCCTCTTCGAAAGGGCGATCGGCGTTCGCCGCGCTCCAAAAGGCCGCCGCCGTGCGCTCGAAGTCGACGGCGCCCGAGGCCGCGCGGCGCGAGCTCTCCAACATGGACGCGAGGGTTGCCTTCAAGGGCTCACCATCGAGCGTGATCTCCCCGAAATACGCGAAGCCCTCCGCGGTCTTCGCCAGCCACGCCGGATCGGCGATCAGCGCGACGGACCTCGTGTAGGCGGCTCGAAGCGAGACGGCGAACGCGCGGCCGAGCAGCTCGGCGCGCTCCGCGGATCCCGCGACGTCCTCCATCTCGGGCAGGGCCGGCGCGATCGTCCAGACCCAGAACCGACCCTCGGCATCGGCGGTGATCGCCAGCGCCGTATCCTTCGCGCACAAGTCGCCCAATCGAACCTTCTTTCGCGCGAGCGCCGACATGGCCTCCCGAGCGCTCGCGCCATCTTCGTACGCGCTCACGGAGGGCTCGAGCATCAGCTCACCCACGCGATAAACGGTCCGCCGATGGCGGCCCTCGCGTCGATGGATACGTGCCTCGGAATAAGCCGACTCGAGCGTCTCCACGATGGCCCGGCCGCGCGCCGCCGGCCAGATGTAGCCCTCGGGGAGGTTCGCGTGGGGGAGCGGCAAGGTGGCTCCGCTCACGGTGAGCCCTCGGGGGGAGCGCGCGCCGCGCCGGGGCTTCGCGCGCCGCGCCGCGCGGAGTCGTTTCATATCGGCGAGCAGCGCGTCCGCGCCTTCGTCGGGCGGCTCCAGCGCCTCGATCCCCTTGGTGAGCACCAGCTGCTGCACGATATCGGCCGCCGCGCGAATGGCGACGACGGCGGTTTCACGAACTCCAATGCCCGCGACGGCTCGGGCGCCGACCACGGGAATATCGGGGCCGAGATCGAGCGCGAGCGCCACCTCTTCGGGGGCCAAGGCGTCCGCCGCATCTTGTTTGTTCGCTTGGATGACGAGGGCTGGGCCATGCCCGACGTCGCAATAGCGCGCTCGGAGCAACTCCAACGAGCAGCGCGCCTCGCGCAGGCCCTCGGGGGTGCTGTCGCAGACGAAGACGAGCACGTCGGCCGTGCCCACCAGATGCCAGCGCCGGTGCGCCAGCATCGACTGACCGGGGCCCGTCACCAGCTGGCATCGCAGACCGTGGCCCGCGATGATGCCGCCGTCGAGGTGCAGCCAATCGAAGAAGAGGGTGCGCCCGTCGTCGCGCTCCTCGGGCGCGATGAGCGCGCCTCGCCGCAGTGGGGTAAAGGCCGCGGCGAGCTGGCTCACATTCGTGCTTTTGCCCGCATGTGCCGGGCCATCGTACACGACGCGAACGATGACCTTTTGCAGCTTCGGATCGTACCAGACCATGTGTGCGACTGCACGGGTGCAACCCGCGTTCCCACGCTGTTCCTCTCGTTTCGAGCGGCCCGCCCAGGCGTAAGCCGGCGAGCCGTCGAAGATGGACGCTCACCTGGCGAATTCCGTCAGCCGCCACCTCGCCATGTACGAAATTGCGAGCGCGGGTCGCATCCTCGTCCCATCGCACCTGGCGAAAACATGGGATCCGGTGTCGAACAGGCTGGGCCCGGGCGATGCGCGCCATCGCGCGCGCTCGACCATGACGTGAATCCTCGCCGACCACCGTGCGCCGAGGACACCCGTCGTGAGCGCCCGATCGTCTTCGTTGCGCGCGACCGCCACGTGATCGGCATGAACGGGCCACCCATGGATGCCTCGCCGATTGGCATGTGCGCAAACTCCACGCTGCGTCGACGAGCCGCTCGGGCGGAAACCGAAAATTTTAATTCTATATTGAGCCCGGAGAGGTCATTGGTATTCATCCTTTATTTGGATTCCTACGTCGACTTGGGTGCCATTTGGAGCGCGCGTGCGCCCGGTCGCGTAGGACCAGGCCGAGAGCTCCGATCCGTTTCGACGTTGCACCGATGACGTCGTCTTTCGGTCATCGCGCTTCGCCGCTGCCCGCGGGACGGCCGTAGATGTTGATCGGACGCCCGCAATCGTCGCTTCGATGCAGGGGAGGGCACTTGTGCTTGCGGCGCAGTGGGCATACCCATGGGGGTGATGCTCTCTCGACGCGACTGGGTGCTCTCGATGGCTGCCGGAATCGGTGGTGCACTCTCGTCGGGGGCCGCATGTGCGGCTCCTGCTGTCGTTCCCGCGACTCCACCGGTGAAGGCACCCGTTGCCGGCAGCGAGCGGGATCGCTTGTTGCGGAGCTGCCGCGGCGGGCTGGTGATTCGCGCGAATGTCACCGATGGCGCGGAGCTCGTGCGCATTGGGCAATGGTGCCAGCGCGAAGGTGTGACGGCGGACCGTTATGGGGAAGGGGAGCTCGTTCAGGCATTGGAGAAGAAGGTCGCGGCGCTGCTCGGGTTCGAGGCGGCGTGCTTCATGCCAACGGGCACGATGGGGCAGCTCGTTCTTTTGCGGTTGCACGCCGAGCGCGGCGCCAGTCGGGCCGTGGGCTTGCATCCCTCGTCGCATCATTTGCTCGACGAGGACGCGGCGTTCGAGGTGCTCGGTGGGCTCCACGGCGTGCTGCTCGCGCCGTGGGAGCGCGGGATCCTCGCCGAGGACGTGAAGCGCGCGCACGCGAGCGAGCCGCTCGCGGTGATCTCCGTCGAATTGCCCTTGCGATGGACGGGGTACCTTCCAACGTGGGCCGAGCTCGAGGACGTAAAGGCCGCGTGCCGCGAGCGAGGCATCCCGCTGCACCTCGACGGAGCCCGGCTCTGGGAGTGCGCGCCCGGCTATGGGCGCTCCCTGGCCGAGATTTGCGCGGGTTGCTCCTCGGTCTATGTCTCGTTGTACAAAACCATCGGCGCGCTGGGGGGAGCCATCGTGGCGGGGCCGGCGGAGCTGATGGCCCACGCGCGCGTGTGGCGGCACCGCCACGGTGGCAACCTGTTCGGATTCTTTCCGTACGCGGCATCGGCGGCCATGCGCATCGACGATACGCTCGCCCGCCTCCCGACGTGGGTGGCCCGCGCGCGGAGGCTGAGCGAGCGACTGTCGAAGGATCCGCGCCTGATCGTTTCACCGGTGCCGACCCCCACGAACCTCTTTCACATTTATGTGCGCGGCGAGCGAAAGGAGCTCAATGAAAAGCGCGATCGAATCGCCCGCGAGCGCCGGATCTGGGTGACCCACGGTTTCCGGCCTGCCCGCGTGCCGGGATATTGCGATGCCGAGCTGCACCTCAGCGCATCGAGCGATGGGCTCGAGGACGATGAAATGGCTGCGGCCGTGTTGGCGCTGGTTTCGTAGCTCCGTTGCGCGCGCCCCTGCTCGCGCTCGCGCCCGTGCTCGCGTTCGCGTTCATGCCCGTGCTCGCGTGACGCCTAGGGGGTGTCCCTAGTTCTCCAGCCAGAGCCGGGCACAGGCAAGTTGCACGAGGGCGAGATAGTTGCGGGCGCTCTTGTCGTACCTGGTCGCGATGGCGCGGAAGCGTTTGAGGCTGTGGAAGAAGATTTCGATCACCTTGACGCAAACCACCAAATCGTCCTGACAGAGGGATAGCGTGCTCGATCGTGAGCTTGTCGCCGGTAACGACGACGCGCTCAAGAAGAAGACGGACGATCCTTTGGCGCTCGGTGAAGTCGAGCTTGTCGAATCCCTTGCGGAGTGTCGAGGCGAAGGCCGCGAGGTCATCGGCGATGCGTGTAACGCGGGTGGAGTCCATCTGCTGACCAATCAAGTCCTCGCCTCGGAGGCTGACGGAGTCCATGGCACTGTCGAGTCTCTCGCGTCGGGACTTCAGTTGCTCGACGCTGATCGCTCCTCGTTGGTATGCGTCGATCAATCGCTCGACTTGGAGTTCGAGTTGTCGTCTCGCTCCTTCCAGGCGCGCGAGCTCCTTGGCAACGCTCGACGCGGCTTGACGACTTGTTCGCCATAGTTCGAGTTCGCGTTGGAGCATTGCGGGGCTCTGCACCCAAGATCGAATCGCGTCCCACACAACACCGTCGAGTTCCTCTGCGCGCACGCGCTTGGCGGTGCACTTGCTCATTCGCCCGGTGTCGACAGGATCGCGGCGAGCACATTCATAGTAAAAATACTCGTAGCGCTTGCACACGCTCGACTGGTGCCCACACGCCATCTTCCAACCGCACTCACCGCACGTGACGAGAGCCCGCAGCAAGTAGTCATGCTGCACGTTGCGTGGCGCCCAGATTTTGTTCTTCGCCAGCCGTGTCCGCACGCACTCTTGATCCTTTTCGGTAACGAGCGAAGGAATCGAAACGTGTAGCCATTGCGCCCGCGGGCGGATGACGTGCGAGCTCTTCGCGTTCTTACGATATCCACCAGGACGACGCGGACGCTTTGGCTCTGCGGGTTCGCGTTTGCCGTACGTCGCCATGCCCGTGTACGCAGCGTTGGTCAGGATGACGTGCACGCTGCCTGCGACCCAGATCTTGGCGCGGCGCGGCTTGATGCCGAGCGCGTTCAATCGTTTGGCGACTTGCCGTGCACTCAGCCCTTCGTCGAGCACCCATCGATACATCGCACGGACATTCTGCGCCTCGACCTCGTCGATCACAATGCTTCCACCGGGCACGGCCTTCGTCCTGACGATCGCGTATCCGTACGGCGGTATTCCAAAAGGAAGCATTCGACCTTCGCGCACTTTGTGCATTCGTCCTCGCCGCGTACGTTCCAGGATCTTGGCACGCTCGTACTCGGCGATCACGCCTTGCATCTGGACAAGCAGTCGATCCTCCGCACGCTCGCCGACAGGATGTTCAACGAAGTGTACGCGCACCCCACGCTTGGTGAGCTCTTCGAGGATGACCTGCTGATGGACGTAACTTCGCGCGAGCCGATCAGGACAATATATGTAAATTACATCTATCAATCCATCTGCCGCGGCGTCGCGAAGTGCATCGAACGCGGGGCGGTCCAAACGCGACCCGCTGAATCCTTCATCGACATAGCGCCGATCCGGCGCGATGCTCACGCCACCAGCGGCGCACGCGCGTTCGATCGCTTCGACTTGCGAGCCGATCGTTTTCTCTTGCTCCTGGCGCGCCGTTGAAACGCGCGCGTACAGCGCCGCTCGGTTCTTCATGCATCACGCTCCTCGAGAACGCCGACGCTCGTGGGGATGAGGAGCCTCGACCTCTCGTTGTTGTCCGTTTGCATTGCGCGGGCGGCGGCCTCTCGGACGATCACGAGCTTCACCACCTGCCCGAGTCGTTCCAAACCGTCGGATTGCGGTCTCGCGCGTAACTCGACCTTCCATTTTCGCTTCGCCATCGCCGATGGCCTCCCCGCGCGAGGGAGCCCCATCACGACTCGCGCCGCAGGGCAAGTTTTCGGCTACGCCGCGATGTCGCGATCGACGAACCAGCTTGAAAACTCGTCGCTCCAGCGCGAAGCGGACCAAGATTTTACGGTTTGCGTCTGGGCTTCCTCGACGAGGTAGCGTCGCCGATAAAGCTTTCGTGCGAGGCGTGGCTTCACAAGGCGCTCAGGCTTCGGGTGAATGACGGGCTTCATGCCCTTGTCGTGTACGGCTTGAAGGAAGCGATTCGAGTCATATCCCGTATCGCCGATGAGCGCCTTGCCTCTGGCGTGCTGCAGCAACTCGTCCGCAGCCATCATTTCGTGCCGCTGCCCCGGCGTGAGCGCGATGTGGATGGGCCGCCCTTTCGTGTCGACGACGGCGTGAAGCTTGGTCGAAAAACCTCCTCGAGAGCGGCCCAAAGCATTTCGTTTGATCCCCCTTTTCCGCCCGACGCATCTTGGTGAGCGCGGACGACCGATCCATCGACGATGGAGCCGACGTCGTCAAACTCGAGCTGCAATTCGCGGAAGATCGCTGCCCAGTGTCCTTTCCGTGCCCAGTTCGAGAAGCGGTTGTAGACCGATTTCCAAGGACCGAATCGCTCCGGGAGATCACGCCACGGTAGGCCCGTTTTTGCGCGATAGAGCACCGCCTCGATGAAGAGCCGGTCACCCAACTCCGAGGCGGGCCCCGTCTTCTGTTTCGGTAGGACTCGTTGCAGCCGACGCCACTGGGCATCGGTGAGCGCGTGTCGGTGCATCCGGATTTTTGATCATGCTTGCCGCGGTGAGACAACAGTTTCCTGCATCCGCCTCGCTAAGTGATCGAGATGATCCAGCTTTTTTCTCGCTGAACTAGGGACACCCCCTAGAGCGGCGTGCCGGCGTTGTAGGCGTCGTTGAAGTGCGTGTAGAATGCATCATAAAGATCTTTGCTCTCCAGGCGAACGAAGATTTCGTCGTTGCGGTAATTGGCCGAGTACGTCCAATTGTGCGATCCGGTGAAGATCAGGAATCGGTTGGCCGTGGAGTCGCCGAATTTGGAGTTGACCAGGACCATTTTGTCGTGGACGACGTGCCGGCGCACGGGGATGTTCGCGCCCTTCAACTTGGCGAGGGCGTCCTTCTCGATGCCATCGACCACGACCCAAACGAGGCAGCCGGCGCGTTTACGGGCGACGAGCAGATCGACGAGCTTCATGCGCGAATCGTTGATGGCGGCTTGCGCGACGCGAATGCGGCAGCTCGAGTCGGCGACGATATCGTTCAGTCGATTGTAGACCAGATCGCCGTCTTGCTCGGGGGACGTGTAGACGCGCGCCGTGGTCCCCTCGAAGTAGCCTCGATGCGAAGCGGCATCGTAATAGTCGTTTTGGCTATAGTGCCTCTGCGCAAAGAGGTGCCCGAAGTAGCCGCCGAAGTGATCGTAGAGCGCCTTGTCGCCGTAGACGGTGATGGCGTTGTTGAACATCTTCGAGCCGGACGCATACGTCATGTTGGCCGAAGCGAACCAGCTCACATTGGTGCGGAGCTCGCCCGATGGATCTTTCGTTTTGCTGAAGGTGATGAGCTTCGTGTGCATGATGCCGCTCGAATCGGTGGTGATGCACCCGAAGTTGCCGTCTTTGACCCGTTTGCCGCAAAAGACATGGTTGGCGCCGAGCGCCGCGTGCAGCTCGCGCGGGGAGGTGTCCGGGTCGAACTCGTCGGAGCCATCTTCGACGATCTTCAGGTTCACCCCGCGGTTTTTCGCCGCCACGAGGGCATTGGCGACGGCGTTTGCCGTGAGGCTATGAATGGCCGCGCGGACCGTCTCGCCGGCCGGGGTTGCATCGAGGAGGCGGACGACCTCGTCGAGGATCGTTGGATCGTCGCCGCCAAAGGCGGGCGGGTTGCTGAAATGAACGTGCACCGGATAGCCGCCCACGGTGGTCGATGCGGTGTGGATCGCTCGTTGCGAGGTGGCGTGGGGATCGGCCTCCACGGGGCCGTCCGCACCGAGGACGCCGTCCGCGACGCCGAGCGGCCTGCTCGAGATGCGAAGGATGAGGGGGGCGCTCGGGCGCGGGGCGCCTTCATTGGCCGTTTGCCGGCCCACGCCCATGGCGACGTCGCCATCCGATGCCGCGGCCACGGCGTGGATGGCGCTCCCGTCGCCATAGGCCGGCATGGTCAGGACCTTGGTGCCCAAGGCGGCATAGGGAACATACCCCGGGGATAAATCGCGCTGGCCCACCACCAGCGTTTTGCTGCCTAGCTGGGTAAAATCGAAGAGGCGCGCATCGAAGCGCGCGACGTCGGTGAAGCGGCCGTCGGTGCCCACGCGCTCGAGCCGCGTCGAGCCATCGGTGCCGACGGCCAAGGCGTGAATGCGGTTTTGGACGGGGTGCGCACGAAGGAGCAACGGCAGGTGCGAGGCGTCGGGGCTCGACCATGTCCCGGCGGTGCGAAGCCGCGAAAGGCCGTGCGCTCCGTCGTTGCGGAGCTCTTCGCCTCCGATGAACCAGGTGTCGCCCCGGGTGGCGATGGTTCGCGGCCAATAGAGGGTGTCGGGGCTGGTCTCCCACTCATCGAGCTCGGTGGTGAAGACCCCGTGCTTCCATGAATAAACGGATATCGCCGAATCGGCGGTGGGGTCGAGGATGACGCCGCCGCGGAATTGGTGACCGAGCACGAGGCACCCGCGATGCTCGTCGCAGGTGACACCCGCCGGGCGGAAGGCGCCGTCGACGGGCAACGACGTCAGGGGTGTCCATGTGCCCTTGTCGTAGGCGAGGACCAGCGCGCGCTTCGTCCACGACTCGGGGGTTTCGCAAATCATCGTCCCGGTGGCGAGGCCCTGGCGCTCACGGGTCACGCTGAGGCCCGTGATTTCGAGGATGCTCACCTTCGTGCAGCCGAAAATGGCCGCGAGATCGGGGCCCGCCTCCTCCGTGACCTTGGCGCCCCGGATCCGTGCGATCAGCAATCCATCGGGCCCGGAGCCGATCGCCACGAACCCATGGCCGCGATCGGAGGCCACCGCATCGAGGCTCGCGCCCATGACGAAGAGCTTGAGCGGCTCCGCCACGACACCCCCGGCGGCGCGATTCGCAACGACATCCCCGGCGGTATCGCGATCCGCAGCCCCATCACCGTCGACGCCGCGGTCCGCAGCACCATCACCGTCGACGCCCAGCGCCGCGCGAGCGCCGCCGATGCCCTCGGGGCTCCCGTCGTCCGCGTCCCCAGCGCCGGAGCAGCCCGCACCGCCCGCCAACAACGCAAATGTGACCACACCACCACGAACGACGCGCGCCGCGCATCTCCATCGATCTTTCACCATCGCAAACCTCCCCCGACGCATCGCGCGCCGGCTCGGGCGCCTTTCGCATGCGATGTGCCGTTCGTCGTGGGCGCGATGGCGCGCGTGCTTGCGCGGATTCCGCCGCGCAAATCATCGAGCGCACATGAAAATACGACCGTGTCGCCGTGTGCCATGCCGATCCGCGCGCCCTTGGGATCGCGCGGTTCCTGGGACGGTGCGGATCCTGGGATGGTGCGGACCCTGGGATCGCGCGGATCCTGGGATCGCGCGCTTCGGAGCTCTGCGCGATCCCAAGGGTCGATTCGTACCTCAGTTCAAATGGCTCGATCCGGGGCACACGAGGGAAGTCCCCGGCTTGACCAGCACGCCGCCATCGCCGAAGGTCCCCGCGTCGGAGGCGCCCGCGTCGTCGGCGCCCGCGCAGGTCACGTTCCAGTCTTTCTTCGCGTCGTCGGCGGTGATCACTTTTACGGCGACCCACGCGCACGCGATGGCGTCGAGCGGGAGCTTCTGCCGCTTGCCCGCGGCCAAGGTGGCATTGGCGACCGCTTTGAAATCGGGGCTCTTGGAGAGATCCTTGGTCTCCACGTCGTACCAAAGCTTGCCGGAGGCTTCCCATCCAATGGGGCACGCCACCGTTTGTTGCGTGGTCTTGTGCGCGCCGCCAAAGGTCATCAAGTACCACGCATAGGAGACGATGGTGCTCGCGTAGTGCTCCTCGTGCTCGTAGCGACGGCTGCGGGGCGCGCAGGTGTCGAGATCGTCGACGGTCGGGCACTTTGGATTGTCCAGTTGGCGGATGATGCGCGAGTCGCCCTTGCTGATGTTGCGGCCGACCGACGTGGGCTTGCCACCCTCGATGCGGCCGCTGATGAACACGGCCAAGATATCGCTCATCGCCTCGTTGGTCGCGGCCGCCGTGTAGCTGCCCGCGCTGCCGCCCCAGGTGCATTGGCTCACCCCGTGGGTGAACTCGTGGGCCAGCACGTCGACGGAGGCGCCCAGCGGATAATAATCTTTGTCGCCATCGCCGATGCCGAAGCGCCCGGTGCACCCTCCGGACGTGCTCCCCGGAAGAAAGAACGCGTTCACGGAGCCGGCGACGTTGTCGTTGATGGATGCGCGGATCTCGGCGCCTTTGTCATCGTACGAGTTGCGGCCATAGAGGTCTTTGTAGGCGTCCACCACGGCCGCGAAGTGCGCTTGCGAGTCGACGGCGGCGCCTTTGGGGGTGGTGTCGTCGACCCAATCGACGGGCACCTTCGAGGCCTCCAAGGTCGCATCTTTTCCGGAGACGATGTCCTTGTCTTTGACGTCGGTCACGATGCGGACATTGGCGCTCTTGGTGGTCGCGTCGAGCTTCCACGCGCCGTTGCCCTTGCTGACCGGAAAGCTCACCTTGCTGCTCGAGGCATTGTAAGGCGGATAATGGCTCGCCCCGTACCCTTGCGCGTACTCGCTCATCAGGGCGGGCGCGCGCAGGAGGATGGCGGCGGTGCGCGCGTCGACCAAGTAATGGTCGATATCGACTTCGGCGCCGTTCCTGGCGGTGCTGGCGACCTCCATGGCCAAGGCCGGCGCGATGCCCTCGGCGGCATAGATGAGCAGCTGCGCGTTTACCTTGGTGTCGATATCGGCGGCGCCCAGCCCCGGGATGCGCTTTTGCACGTCGGCTCGAACGGCGGCGGCCAGCGCGTCGGCGCTCTTGGTGGGCTGAATGTCGGCGGCGTCCGTGCCGGGGACGTACACACCGCTCATCGACGTGAGCTTTCCCGAAGGATCGATGGCGGCCGTCCAATCGCTCCCGAAGACCGGCACCCCGCGGCTCGTCTGTTGAAAGCGCAAATGCGTGAACCCGCGGTCGCCCGGCTTGGTGGAGGTGAGCCTCCACTCCGATTTGGGGTCCTTCATGCCGAATACGTCTTTGTACTGATCGAGCAAGGCCAATACGGCGTCGGCCGGCGTGCGCTCGCTGGGGAGGGTGACGCCTTCGCTCTTGGGCACCGCAAAGCGTACGGTTTGGAAGACGGGGTGGACGTCGAGGATCCAATCGGTCCCGGTGCCCGCCCGGAGCGCCGAGCCCTGCTCCTCGCTCGACCCCTTGGTGCCGCATCCCGCGATGCCGATGCACGCGGTCAGCACCGAGCCGGCAAATGCCGTCACCATCCAAATCCGTAGTGTGCGAACGCTCATGAGCGGCTCCGCTCAGCAATCGCAATGCCATGAGACTGCCATGTTCCGCACATCGGATAATTTTCGCGCGATGCAGGCCTCGCCGGATGTCGCCCCACGGACGTTCGGCAATCGGCCGGCATTCCCGAAAACAGGTGCGGAACTCGTACTTCCGCCGATGGAACCGCGGGTGCCGTTCTTCCGCCGTGCACCGAATACGCCGTGCGCGTTAACGGTTGTCTGCGAGCGGGGCCGCGGGCAGGCGTTCGATGCGCGCGAGCGCGGCGCGGGCTGCGTGATAGCCGCACATGCCGTGGACGCCGCCGCCCGGGGGCGTTCCGGCGGAGCAAAGGAAAATGCGCCGGTTTGGCGTGGTGTAAGGGTTCCAGCGCGCCACCGGGCGGGTAAAGAGCTGGCCGAGATCGGCGACGCCGCCGGTGATGGCACCGCCGACGAACGCCGGGTTGTAGCGCTCGAAATCGGGGGCGCGCAGGATGTGCCGGGCGAGGATGCGGTCCCGGAAATGCGGGGCGAAGCGTTCGACTTGGCGTTCGATGGTGTCCGTGAGATCCGCGGTGGAGCCCTCGGGGACATGGCAATACGCATATCCGGTGTGCTTGCCGGGCGGCGCGCGCGTGGGATCGCATTGGCTTTGCTGGCAGAGCAGCACGAAGGGGCGCTCGGGGTGCTCCCCGCGCCAGATGGCGCTCTCCGAGGCTGCGATTTCGGCGAGGGTGCCGCCGAGGTGCACGGTCGAAGCGTCGAGGACGGCCGGATCGCTCCAGGGAATGGGGCCGTCGAGGGCCCAATCGATCTTGAACACCGCGGGCCCATAGCGGAAGCGGCGCAGGCGGCGGACATAGCCCGCGGGCAGCACGGGCCCGGCGATCTCGGCGAGCTGCGCGGGGCTCGTGTCGAACAGGTAGACGCGCGCGGGCGGCAGATCGTCGAGCGAGCGGACCATGCGGCCCGTCTCGATGCGGCCTCCGTGGGACGCGAGCAGGCTCGCCAGCGCGCGGGCGATGGCAAAGGAGCCGCCCTCCGCGACGGGCCATTCGTCGACGTGGCCGGTGATGCAAAAGACGAGACCGAGCGCCGCGGTGGTGGCGCGCTCGAGCGGCAAGACCGAGTGCGCCGCGCAACCTGCAAACAAGGCGCGCGCCCGCGCTCCGCGAAACCGCCCGCGCGCAAACGCCGTGGCCGAGCGCAGGGCGTGCAGGGCGAAGCGGAGCATCCGAAAGGGGTGCCGCGGAACGCGCAGCGGCCCGAGGATGTCGGCGAGCAGGCCGTGCGGATCGCCCAGAAACGGCGCGAGGAGCGCCTCGTAGGCGCGCGCGTCCACCCCGAGCGCGCGCGACGTATCGGCCAGCGAACGCCGGAGGATCACGGCCGGTTCGCCGTCGAGCGGGTGCGCGATGGAAGCGCGCGGCCGCACCCAGCGGAGGCCGTGCTCGTCGAGCGGCAACGTTCGAAAGAACGGCGACAAGACGCCCATCGGATGGCACGCGGAGCATACGTCGTGGTGGAAGCCCGGCAAGGTGAGCTCGCGCGTGCGCATGCCGCCGCCGATGGCATCGGTCCCCTCGAGCACGCGGACCGACGCGCCCGCGCGCGCGAGGACGATGGCCGCCGCGAGCCCGTTGGGGCCCGAGCCGATGACGACGGCGTCGGCCTCGTCGCTCATGCCGGCGGACCCCAGGGCTGCCGCGCGCGAAGCTCCGCGATGGACAGCCGGCCCGCGTCGAGGGCGCCGGTCTTGGCATCGACGATGCGATAGGCGAGGGTCGAGCGAAAGGCCGGCTGCGACTCGACGAAGATGCACCGAAGCTCGCCAGCCTCGAAGCTGCATTGCTCCTGAATCGCGGCGAGGAGCTGCTCGGAGTGGAGGTGCCCATCGCCGAAATTCCAGCCCAGCGCGAGGCCCGCGACGATCTCGCCGTCGCACCACTCGTAGTCTTCGAGCCGATCGACGGCCTTGGGGACCAAGATGGGCAAGGCGCGGCCGTGCAAATGCATCATGCGAAACGCCATGACCTTTCCAAACAGGCCCACCACGGTGGCCGGATCGTAAAAGCGCGCGAGCTGCTCGTACACCCAGCGGCTGCTCCCCACCAGCCGATCGAGCTTCCGATACGCCTCGCCGCGAAAGAGCCAGATCGAATACGCCCAATTGCCCGCGTAATAGCGCATGGCCAAGAGAAACGAGAGGCTCTCGGGCACCAGGTTTCCGGCGAGCGGCAGGGCCACCAGCATCACCAGCAAGAAAATCAGGATGGCCGGCGGCGCCATGGTCATGAGCGACACGTCCGGGTGGGCCCAAAAGAGCGCGAACCCACCGTAGACGACCGCCACGTTCCACTCGATGGGGACGCCCATCGGCACATTGCTGGTGATGAACCCATGGAGAAGGAGCATCAGCACGATGGCCACCAGGGGCGTGGCGCCGAGCGGTGTGAGGAGGAACGCGAGCGGAACGCCGAGCTCCAGGGCGGTGCCGACGTGCGCCATCGCGGTGGCCAGCGCCGACGGCCGCAGATCGTGCGGGTAGCTCCGGTACATGCGGCGGCGCAGCCATGGAAACCGGGTGAAGGGGCCATTGCTGGTCATCACGCAGACCACAGTTGGAAAGTGATGATTGAGCTTCGAGAACCCCGCCCAAAACCACAGCGCGAGCTGCACGGCCTTGGCGCACGCGATCCACGAGGGGGCAAACGCAAAGCAAAGGACGGTCACCCAATAATGCTCGGCGCGCGCCGCCAGGAAGATCGTCTTATCGGCGACGCCGAGCAAGGGCACGAGCGCCGCGATGGGCAGAAAATCGGCGGGGGCCGGCAAGGGGGCGAGCAGCGCGCGGACGCACGCGATCAGCAGCGCCGCATAGAGCAGCACATCGATCGCGCCGCGCGTGCGGCCGCCCAGCAGGGGCAGCTTTGGAACGAGCGGGAGCTTCGTCGTCCCCGGGCGCAGGAAATAAAGAAAGCCGCCCACGGGAGGCGCATAGCGACCCGTGAGCGGCCCGCTGCCGCAGCCCAATCCGAGCACCTCGAAGAGCAGGCTCCAGACGATGGCCTTTTGAAACGCCAGCGGGTGCAGCCACCACGCTGCGATCGCGGAGGGCGGTCCCAGCGCGGGGCTCACGCTGCAGAACGCGATCCAGACGCCAACATAGAGCGCCACCTTGAGCGCATAAAACACGAACACGCCCAGGGGCGTGCCGTATCCCTGGATGCTCCAGGCTTCGCACACCATTCGCGCGCGCTCGGGGAGCGGGAGCTTCGCCCACGCCAGCGGATCGTAGGGTGGGGGTGTGGGAGCCAGGAAGCTCATCGCGGTAGGATAGCACCGGCGGTGTTCGACGACGTCTTCACGCCGGCGCCGGTCGACGAGGGACCGGAGGCGTTTGCGTGAGGGTCTCGTCGGTCGGAGGTGCGTAGGTCACCGGCGGGAATCGACGAGGTCTTCACGGCGGCGCCGGTCGACGAGGGACCGGAGGCGTTTGCGTGAGGTCTCGTCGATTGGAGGTGCGTACGTCACCGGCAGGAATCGACGAGGTCTTCACGGCGCTGCCGGTCGACGAGGGACCGGAGGCGTTCGCGCGAGGTCTCGTCGATTGGAGGTGCGCACGTCACGGGAATCGACGAGGTCTTCACGGCGCTGCCGGTCGACGAGGGAGCGGAGGCGTTTGCGTAAGGGGCTCGTCGGTTGGAGGTGCGCACGTCACCGGCGGGAATCGACGAGGTCTTCACGGCGGCGCCGGTCGACGAGGGACCGGAGGCGTTCGCGCGAGGTCTCGCCAGGTGGAGGTGCGTACGGCACTCCCGGAGGTCGAGCGAGGCCGCGCCGCGGGGAGTGGCGATTTGGTTAGAGGGCGCAGTTGGCGCCGAGGAAGACGTTCACATGGCCGCCGGAGACGATGGCGATATCCGAGCGGTTGTCCCCGTTGAAGCGGCCGACGGCCAGGTTCCACACGATTCGGTCGACCAGGTGATGGATCGGCTGCTGAAAGGAGCCGCTCCCGTCCCCGAGGAGGATGCTCACCTTGTTGTTGCCGATCGCGAGCACGTCCAACTTTCCATCGCCGTCGATATCGCCCGCCCCGATATCTCCCGTGTAGCGCTCGACCGCATATCGCGTGGGCGAGACCGAGAATGTCCCATTTCCGTTGCCCTGCAAGATGGCGACGGCCTCCGATACGGTGACAGCGAGATCGATCTTACCGTCCGCGTCGAAATCGCCTGTTGTCAGCCGGTATGTTTGACCCCCGGTCGGGGTGTGGAGCGGGGGGCCAAAGCGCCCCGCCCCATTGCCCAAGAGGACGCTCACATTCCCCGTCGTCGAGAGCACGAGATCGAGCTTCCCGTCGGAGTCGACGTCGGCGGCGGCGATCGACCCCGGCATGTCCCCGGCCGGGTATGTGGTGATCGGGGAGAATCGGCCCGCCCCGTTCCCCAGCAGAATGCCGACGCTGTCGGTGCTGGCCAGGGTGACGGCCAGGTCCGGTTTGCCGTCCGCGTTGAAGTCGCCGGTTGCGATGGCTCCGGTGCGGGTGAAGGTCGGAAAGTTGGCCGCGGCGCCAAAGGTCCCGTCGCCGTTTCCGAGCAAGACGCTCACGTTTTTGGCGTTGGGATAGGCGAGTACGAGATCGGGCTTACCATCCCCATTGAAATCGGCCGCGCGGACGGCCCCCGGTATGTCCCTGAGCGAATACGCGCGCTGGGTCCCGAACGTCCCATTTCCCTTTCCGGGATAGATCATCAGCTGGTAGGAGCCCGCGACCGCGAGATCGAGGTTCCCGTCCCCGTCGAAGTCGGCCGTCGCGACGTCGTTTGCGTTGGCGGAGAGCGGGTAGCTCGTCTTCTGCGAGAGCGTCCCGAGTCGAGCCCACTGAAAGACGTGGATGGTAGGTCGGGTCGCCGGATCGTTGTTCAAGACCGCAAAGTCGGAGCGGCCGTCCAGGTTGAAATCACCCGCCACGATCGACTCGGACTCGGTGCCGCCCGAGGGATAACTGTTCGGGGACGAAAATGAGCCGTCCCCCCGACCGAACAGGATGCTCGCGTCGCCGCTCTCGTAGCTCGAAACGACCAGATCGGGCTTGTGATCGCCGTTGAAATCCCCCATCGCGATATCCAGCGGGTTGCTCCCCGCCGAGTAGGTGGCTCGTGGGGCAAACGTCCCGTTTCCGAGGCCCAAAAGGACATGGATATTGCTTTTGTCGGCGCCCACCAGGTCGGGATTGCCATCGGCATTGAGGTCACCAATGGCCAGCTCGTAGGCGGTGGCAGGATAGGTGGCGGCGACCGTGAAACTGTCGTCGTTGTTTGCCGTCAGGACGTTCAATTGGCCGTTGCTGACGATGGCGAGATCCGACTTGCCGTCCCGATTGAAGTCGGCCGCGCGGATGCCGTCGGGGTTGGCGAACGGATAGTGCGTGGTGCCATGAAAGGTGCCGTCTCCGCTGCCCGCGAGGATGCCGAAACCTTGGGCCGTCCGGCTCGAGACCGCGAGATCCATCGAGCCGTCGGCGTTGAAGTCGCCCGCCGTGATCGACGTGGGGCTCTCGTTCGTGGCGTACGCGATGGCCGGCGCGAAGCCCCCGCTGCCGGTGCCGAGCAGAATGCTCACGTCCTCGGAGTTCACCGTCGCGAGATCGGGTTTGCCGTCGGCGTTGAAATCGGCCACCGCCGCCTCACGCGGGTAGCGGCCGGTGGGAAAGCTGCGCGGCTCCGCGAACGCACCGCTCCCGTTCCCCAGGTACAGGTTGATCTTGTGATTGTAGTAGTCCGGGACGACGAGATCGAGCCGCCCGTCCGCGTTGAAGTCGCCTTTGGTGATCGCTCCCTTCGCGCTGGCGACGGGGATCGTGATCCCTGGCGCGAACAAAGCATTGTTGCAGAGCGGATCCGCCGGGATCGCGGCGATGGCCTCCGTGCTCGGGCTCGAATCTTGGGTGGTGTCGGCCGCCGAGCACGCGGCGGCCAGAGCGCCGGTGAGAAGGATCGGGCCGAGCGAACGAACGCGCCATCTTCGTTCGAGACGGCAGCAGCCTTTCACGAATGCAACGAGGGAGATTGCAACCCTGCCACCAGGATGAGCGAAACCCTTCGAGGAGCGGTCATTGGACCTTTCCATTTTGCCAAACCTTCCTTTCATCGCTTGGAGCCGCGAAGCCCGACGCTGTCGCACGATTTCGTTCGGCGTCGGTGACACGGCAATCCGCGCCGCGCGCGACGCGGATGAGCCATACGAATCACACCAAATCGGCAAAGCGCGCCGCGCGCACGTCGCACGCGATCGCGACGATCGCATCGGGTGATCGCCCGGATCGCACATCGCCGCATGAAAACGGTGTGTGCCTCACGCGATGGCCGCGTGCGGTCGCGCCCCGCGCAAGGCTCGGCTGGAACGGAATGTGCTCTAACTCCGACCTTTCTTCGGAGGTGCGTTTCCCGTGCATGCTGCCGTGAACCCTATTTCGAGCTCACGATCGGTGGTGGCGATGAGCTCTTCGACCTGGCCGTGATTTTCGTGGATTGGATCGGAATACCCACCGTGATCTTGCTGACGGTGGTCTACCTGTCGTCGCTCCGAAACGAGGTGCGTTTTGCGCCACTCGTGGCGTTGATTCCGTGGGCTCTGTACCCGTTGCTCTCGGCCCGCGCGGTCCTTTCATGGCCGATTCACTGCCCGCTCTGGCCCTGGCGGTTTCAGGGATCCGAGCCGATCGACGCCATCATCTACCCGTTCGGTGCGGGGGCCGCGTATTTGCTCCTCGCGGGCATCATCTATTTGCTCGGGCTGTTCGTGCGCGCGGCGGCGGCGTGGTTTGGGGCGAGCGGGCTCGAGCTGCTCGAGCTGCTGGGTTTGCGCGCGCTGCACATGGTATGGCTGGCGGTCCTCCTTGCTTCATGGGCGCTCTTGATTCGGAGCACGTTCCAGTCGCTGACATTGCCCAGCCCCGATGCGTACCAAGATCGTCTTCTCCTGAACGAGAGCCAAGAACAGAGAGACGACCCGAGAGAACAACCGAGCGAGTGGGGGCGCGACACCCTTGCGATGAAGGCATCCATGGTGGTTCGAGGCCCCATTCCCGATCTCCACGGCGATGTGGGAGAGTCCTCGAACCCGTGCGTTCTCGTCGTCAATTGGGGAAATGTCGAAACGAAGCTGGAGCTCCCCGCATCCCCGCGTTTCATGGAGGGCTCTGGAGGCGCCATCGTTTCCCCCGTGGACAAAGCGAACTGCGAGCCGACCCGCTACTGGGTCGATCGGGAGCATTCGCTCGTGTTTGCGCGGGTGGGCCGCACGCTGATTCGGGATCTCGCCTGGCACGTACCGCGCAACGGCGATGCGTTTCCTTTGCCGAGCACACGAATCGGGGGCTTTACCGCGTACCTTTCTCCGCCGCTCGGCTGGATCGTCGGCGGGTTCGCGGGGCTCGGTGGCGCCTTTGCCTTGCTTGGCGCGGTGCGACGTGCGCGCGTTCTTCGCACGAAGCTCCTGTCGGGCATCGAGGCAACGTACGACGGGGCGGGGATGTTCGTTCTGGCCGGCGCGCGAAGGGTCCGCGCGAGCATCGTGCCGGATATTCCAATCGGAACCCCCTGCACGTTGTGCGATATGCATTCGGATGTGCTCGTGCACGTCTATCGAAGCAGCGCGGTGCCCGTCGTGGCCGTGACGCCCATCGTGGGCTGCCGCAACCATCTTCTGGCGAACACCGAGATGCGCGAGCGCGCGACCATCCTGTTCTCGCTTGCCATCCTGGTGAGCATGAGCGCGCCGCTCGTGGGATGGTGGCTCCCCTGAACGTGCGGCGCGCCGCTCGTCTCCGTTACGAAGAGAAGCAAACGACGCGAAAGACGAGAAAGACGATCAAGGAACGCCGACCGCCGTCCACGCGTCGTTCACGGACGCAATTTCCGCGGGGGTGTAGCCGAGCTCCGCGGCGGCGAATGCAATTGCCTTTTTGGCCTGCGCAAATGTGGTGTTGGACGTAAAGTAAACGTCGTTGGCGCGGTAGAAGACGCGGGCCGCTTTTTCGATGCCGATGCCGGTGACCACGGTGGTCGACTTGCCGCGCGGGTGTTTTCCGCCTTGCGACAACAGGTAGAACGCGAGGTTCGAAATCCCCGAGGCGTAGTGGATGTCGACGCCGTTGTAGTAGTCGGGGTAAAAGTCGAGCGAGTAGTCGTCTTTCTTCGGATCGTTCAAATAGCGAAGGGCGTCGCCGGCGCGGTGCGGCGTGTAGATGTCTTCGGCGAACTGCCAGGTGCCGGCGCTGACCACCTTGCCCTGGCCATACCACTCGATGACCGCGCCAAAGATGTCGCCCAGCGATTCGTTCAAGGCGCCCGGTTGCCCCGAATACGTCAAGTTCGACGTGCGTTCAATCACCCCGTGGGTTATCTCGTGGCCGGTGAGGTCGAGCGAATACGCGGGGTTCGAGAATTGAATCCCGTCGCCATTGCCGTACACGATATGCGTGCTGCCCCAGAATACGAGGAAGTCGCTGCTGCCCGGATAGCGGACGGTGCTGACCAGTTTGGCGCCGGCGCCGTCGAAGGAGTCGCGGCCAAAGAGATTTTTGTAGGCATCGTACACGTGTCCGAGCACATCGTAGTTTGCGTTCACCACGGGGTCGGGCGCGGGCGGTTGGCCCTCGGCGCGGGCGATGGGGCAGGGAGGAACGCGGTTCGCGCAATTGTGCACTTGACGGTATTTGGCCGTCTGAATGCGTGCAATGGTATCGACGATGGTGCCGTCGGCGGCGTTCACGAGCACCGTGTCGCGGATGGGCAACCCATCGTCCGCGGTGCCGGTGACCGTGACTTGGTAGACGAGGGCGAGCGCGTCGCCGCGATCGGAGAGGCGATACGCCAGCGGCGCATCGTGCTCGGCCTCGAGCCCCGGCCTTTCCGCGAGCGCCGAGGCGATGGCTTGGGACGGTGAAAGGGCAGGGGCCGCGGGCGCCTCGAGATCGGCGCGTGCGCTGCCATTGGCCGCATAGATGGAACCGATGCCGGCACCGGCGCGACGGTGCACGATGAGCTCACCGCCCAGCACCTTCAGCCCGTTCTTGAATTGCGCATAGCGTGTGTGAACATCGCCTTGCTCGTCGCGATGCTCGCGCGTGACGGTAAGCTCCGCGGGGTCCGCCCGAAATGCCTGAAAAACCTGCGAAACCTGCAAAGCCCTAGGGCCGGCTGCAGCTCCCGTTGCGCCCTCCACCTCGAGAAAGGTGGGGGGCGAGGTATCGGTCCCGGATGTGCAAGCCAGGAGCGCAATCCCTACGAGCAAAAGCGATGAGCGACGGATGAACGAGGTCTCGAGCATCATGCGAAGTCCTCCCGACGATAGGAGAGATGGGGAAACCTCAGAGCGCGTTCAGTCCGGATGCGCCGAGGCTTTCGGCGAACGAAAAGGAAAAACGAGCAATCCTTCTCGGAGCTGCGGTTCAGTCTCCGATCGATTGCGTGCCGCTCGGGCGCGATGGAATCGCACCGATGGAGATACGCACGTGGGAATGGGTATCACGAGGGTGGATTGTGGCCATCGAAAAATCATCGCATTCGAATTTTCGAATCGTTCAACGGCCCGCAACATCGCTTCATGCCGCTTCGACATCCGCGATTGCAATCCTGGCGTGATAGGCGGTGCGGGGAGCTTCGCGGGACGGTGGTCGTCAATGTGGGAGCGGCGCAAAGAGGACGCGGTGCTCGAGCATGAGCGGAACGACCAGGCGCGCGCGTTTTTTTGTCGTATGCAACGTCGGCGGGTGATTTTGCGGATAGAATGGGCTCTGCGAGGCCGCCTGGGAGAATGCGGTCGTCAATGTGGGGGCGGCGCAAAGAGGACGCGGTGCTCGAGCATGAGCGGAACGAGCAGGCGCGCGCGTTTTTTGTCGTATGCAAAGTCGGCGGGTGATTTTGCGGATAGAATGGGCTCGGCGAGGCCGCCTGGGAGCATGCGGTCGTCAATGTGGGGGCGGCGCAAAGAGGACGCGGTTCTCGAGCATGAGCGGAACGAGCAGGCGCGCGCGCTTTTTGTCGTATGCAAAGTCGGCGGGTGATTTTGCGGATGGAATGGGCTCGGCGAGGCCGCCTGGGAGCATGCGGTCGTCAATGTGGGAGCGGCGCAAAGAGGACGCGGTCCTCGAGCATGAGCGGAACGACCAGGCGCGCGCGTTTTTTGTCGTATGCAAAGTCGGCGGGTGATTTTGCGGATAGAATGGGCTCGGCGAGGCCGCCTGGGAGAATGCGGTAGATGCGCGAACCTCCCCAGCTCGATATGAGAAATGCGCCGCTGTCGAGCTTCGCCAGGCCGTCGAGGATGTCGTGCGGCAAAGGCGTGCGCTGGAGGATTTCGCCCGCGAGGCTTACGGTCAGCCACTCCCCGCTTCCGAGGGTGACCACTTCGAGCTTGCCGTCGTTCCAGATGATGCCATTGGGCCTCCCGAGATCGCCGCGGGCGATTCGGCGCACGGAGCGCCCTTCGGTGATGGCATAAATGGCGTCGGTGCCGGTGGGCGCAAAGCCGGTCCCGTCGCGGCGAATGCCGGTGTCGGTGAAGTAGACGGTGCCA
Organism: Sorangiineae bacterium MSr11954; assembly: GCA_037157815.1. Lineage (NCBI taxonomy): Bacteria > Pseudomonadati > Myxococcota > Myxococcia > Myxococcales > Pendulisporaceae > Pendulispora > Pendulispora albinea. Next base: position 5,952,038 of record CP089984.1, on the reverse strand, counting down.
TCGGGCGCGGCGTCGAGGTCGTTCAAGCAGGTGGAGCCTGCGATGGGGATGATGCCGCGCGCGGCGCCCGTGTCGGCGTCGTACAGGCGTATGCGATCGATGTCGGTCACGTAGAGGGTGCGGTGAACGAGGGCCATGCCTTTGGGCGCGCTGAGGCCGTCCTGTGTGGCGCGACCGTCGATGAAACGAAGCGCGGTGATGCGTCCATCGGGCGCGAGGCGCGAGATGAAGCCATCGTGATCGGCGGTGAATGCGTCGCCTACGAGGTTGCTGACGAAGTATTGGTCGCGCTCCTTGTCGTAGAGTACGGACTCCGGGGCGGAGAAGCCGCCCACGGAGAGCGAGCCGGCGGTGGTCGCGGCCGTGGCGGTGGTCTCGGCCGTGGCCGTTTTCGTAGGCGATTTCTCGGGCGATGAGGGCGCGCAGGCCGCGGTCGCGCAGATCGCGAAGGCCGCGAGAGCCGTCAGGGCGTAGGGGACGAGGGGCGTCGCAGGAATGCGTTTCATGCGCGAGAAGCTAGGCCCGCGGCCGCGGGGAGCGCCGCTCCGAACGGCGCAATCACGCGCCCGATCCGCTCAGTTTGCCGTGTTGCGCGAGCGGGTCGGCGCCGCTACGTTGATGGGCGCCCATGCCGCCCTCGCACCCCGCGCCCTCGCTCGAACGCGACGATCCGCGCGCCCGGGTGCTCGAGCGGCTGGCCGCGCTCGGCGAGATGGCGACCCTTCGCGGTGCCGCAAGCACGGCCGCCGTCCCCGGGGCGCGCTTGCTGGCGTACGCGTGCGGCGCGCGCGAGCGCATCGATCGGGTCGAGGTTCATTCCTCGTGGCTCATCTTCGTCCTCGAGGGCCATAAGCGCATCGATAGGAAGGCGAGCCACGTCCTGCGCGCCGGCGATGCGTATCTGTTGCCGCAAGGTGTCCCCATGGGGGTGACCAATGTGCCCGATGGTGCCTCGCGCCGCTACCGCTCCCTCGGCGTGGAGATCCCCGGCGACGCGCACGCGCTCGTTCGCAGGCACCACCCGAATCTCGTGCGCGATGCCGGCGCGTGGCTGACGGATGCCCATCGCATGGGGCGCACGCTTCGCGCGAGCCTGGCCGCGTTGCAGGCCCTCGCGCACGTGTGCGAGACGTTCCTCGATCCGGCCGCGCACCCGAGGCTCCTCCACCATCGCATCGAGGGGCTCCTTTTGGCCTTGTTGATGGATGAGGCCACCCCGCGCGCATCGGTGGCCCGCGCACAGGCCGCGACCAACGTGGCGCACGCCGTTCGCAACCTGGTGCGGGGCGCGCCCGACGTCGCGTGGCCTGCCGCGGGCGTGGCGCGCTCCCTCGGGGTCTCCGCCGCGACCTTGCGCCGGCGGCTCGCGGCCGAGGGCACGACCTTGCGTGCCCTCGTGCTCGAGGAGCGGCTGGAGCTCGCGCGCGTGCTCCTCTGCGACGGGCGGCTCGGCGTGACCGAGATCGCGCTTCGCTGCGGCTACACGTCGCCCGGAAAGTTTACGCGCCAGTTCGTCCGCCGCTTTGGCATGTCACCCAGCCGCGCGCGCGGGACGTCCTCGCATCGTTGAGGGCCATCAGGCGCGGGCGCGCACGATCCACGTGGCGCCGGCGAGGGAGACCCCGTGGGCGTCGGCGTGCTCGGCCAGCGCTGCGCGGATGGCCGCCCTTCCGCGCTGGCGCACGTCCTCCGGGTGGCCTTCGAGCATGGTCGCGAAGGGGCCGATGCGCAGGGTTTGATCGAACGATTCGTCGGCGTCGGCGGCGACATAGAGCGGCGCGTCGAAGGGGGTGATGGCAATGTCCGAAAACCCGCTTTGGCGCAGGATGCTCTCGATGCGATGCCGATCGGCGAAGGCAAAGGGCCCCGGCGCGAGCGGATCGGCGGGCGGGCCGGGGGGAAGCACGCCTTGGAGGGCGCGGAGCGGCAGGTGGAACCAGGGGTTCTCCGCCGGGCTTCGCCAGCAGACGAAGGTCGCGCGGCCGCCGCGCGCGAGCGCCGCGTGCAAATGGGTAAACGCGCGCGGCGGATCCGCGAAGAACATGACGCCGAAGCGGGAGAACAAAACGTCGAACGAGCCGGGGGCGAAGGCATGCCGGCTGGCGTCGGCGAGCTCGAAATCGAGGGTGGCCTGGGTGGTCGGCTGCGCGCGTGCGCGCTCGCGGGCGCGCTGGAGCAGCGCCTCCGAGATATCGACGCCCAGCACGCGGCCGTGCGGCTGCACGTGCCGGACGAGCTCCAAGGTCGTCGCGCCGGCGCCGCAGCCCACGTCCAGCACGTGCTCGCCGGGATGCAAGCACGCCGCGTTCAAGGCCGCCGCGCCAAAGGCGGCGAAGCTTCGATCGAGCCACTCGTGGTGCGTGGCCCAACGCGCGCCGCGGGCGCCGTTCCAATCGTCGAGTGGCTTTGGATTCGTGGGGTTCGTTCCGGGTTGCATGCGACGGATGTAGTGACCGCGCGCGGCCCGCGGGAGGGCGTTGGTTTCGTTCCAATCGGCGTGGTTTTCGATCCGGTGCGTCAGGGGTGCGCCATCACCACCAGCGCCGGGGCGCGATCCAGAACGCAGCGGAGCGCCCGCGCGAGGGTCTCTGGGTCGAGGGACGCAAAGCTCTCGTCCAAAATGAGCAGATCGGCGCGCTGCAAGAGGGCGCGGGCCATGTAGAGGCGGCTGCGCTCGCCGTGGGAGAGCTGCCAGCCCGTCTCGCCGACCCGCTGCATCAGGCCACCCGGCATGCGATCCAAGAGCGGACCGAGGCCGAGCTCGCGGCAAAGGGTGTCGGCCAAGGCCAGGTCTTCTTTGCGCGGTGGCCAGTCGCGTCCCATCAGGAGGTTGAAGGCGAAGGTGTTGGAGAGAACATGGTTCTCGTGAAATTGCGGCGCGGCCGCGATATGCCGCCTCCAGCCCCGGGCGCCGCGGGTGGTGCGGTCGAGGCCATCGAGCAGAAGAAGCCCCGACTCCGGCGCGCGAAGGCCCGCGAGGAGGGAGCCCAAGGTGGATTTGCCTTCGCCCGAGGGGCCTTCCAGGAGCACCCGGTCGCGCGCATGGATGCGGAAGGTGACGTCGCGCAGGACGGGCGGCGCGCCCGGCCGATAACGAAATACGAGGTTGCGCGCGTCCAATACGATATCGGCGGCGGCGGGGCCCCGCTCGGCCTCGCGCCCATCGCCCGGCTCGGGTCGTGCGGCCGCGTGAAAGAGCGGGCGCGCGTGCTGCCACGCGGAGAGCGCGCCGGTGAGCGACGTGAGTCCCGAGGCGAGGCGCATCAGCGCGGCGCGCGCCAGGAGCACCCCGCCGAGCCCCACGGCGAGCTTCTCGGGGAGCACGCCGGCCGTCGATCCCAACGCCGGCATGAGCGACGCCATGCCGACCACGAGCCACCCGCGCGGGAGCCATCCGGTGATCCATGCGCCGAGCCGGTCGAGGCCGCGCAGGTGCTCGAGGTGGGCGGCCAGCGCGCGATCCTCGCCCTGGTGCCAATCGGCCGGCGGCTCTTGGGCGATGCGCGTGCGATGGCCGAGCATCCCCTCGACCAGATCGTTCGTCATGGTGTGGCGCGCGCGCGACCAGGCGAGCCAGCGCACCGCGAAGCGCCCGAGCAGCACGCCCGCCAAGGCGAGCCAGGCGAAAAACAGCAGCACCGATGCGAGACCCGAGGGGCCCATGGCCAGCACGGGGACGGTGATCGCGAGCTCGATCAAGGCCACCACGCTTACTAGACCGCCGTGAAAGCCCAGATCCTCGACGGCGTCGACCTCCAGGATGCGGCCGAGCAGGTGCCCCATGCCTTGATGGCGGATGGTGTCCGGATCCAGCTTCAGGGCGCCCAGGAGCATCCGTTGCTTGAGCAACATTCCGACCCCGATGCTCGCCAGGCCCTGCTGCCAGGTGGTGAGCACGCGAATGGGGATCAGCATGGCCACCAAGAGCGCCCACGCGCAGAGCCTCCCGCGATCGAGGTGCCCGGTGAGCGCGCCGCGTCCGATGACCCACCACGCCACGAGCGACACCGCGAAGCTGCCGGCGTGGGCGGCGGTCATGGCGCGAAGGGCGCGCGCGATGCCGGCCCGCCGGAGCTGCGCGAGGAACGGCGCCGACGGGGAGAGCCGGAGCGACCAGCCGAGGTCGCGCGGGAGCGCCTTGATCTGCTCGCGCAAGAGCGCGGCGCGCACGGCGCCCTGGCGGGCGGGCGCGAGCGGAAGGCGGCGCACGATGGCATCGACGCGCGGGGCGTGGACCTCCTCTGTGTCGCGAAGGAGCGCGTCGTGCAGCGCATCGAGCGGGACGGTGCGGATCGCATGATCGGGCGCGATCACCCGGGCGCGGGCGCGGCCCGTCTCGAGGATGGCGACGATCCACGGCGCCGCCGCGGGGCCGGCGCGCAGCAAGGTGGGGCCCGCGTGGCGCAACGTCGCGACGAGATCGGCGTTGGCGAGGACGAGCCGCTCCGCCTCCAGGCCCATGGATTGCGCGAGCGCCTCCAGATCGTTCGCCGCCGCGCTTCCGTTTGCGCCGGACGAACCAAACGCACCGGCCGTACCGGGCGAGCCGGGAAGGCCCGCCGCCAACGCCAGCGCCTCCAGCGCCTCGCCCGCGCGGGCCAGCGGCCAATGGCATGCGTCGATGGGCGGGATCACGCTTCGCCTCGGACATCGTCGGAGCGGGTCTCCAGGCGCCCCCGGCGCACATTCCAGCGCCGCCAGCCGTTCCCGCTCCACAGCTGCTCGCGCACCTCGGCTTCGGCCTCGAGCATCGCCCGATAGCGCGAGCTCGGGCGCGCCAGAAGCTCCTCGGGGGCGCCGTCCTCGTGCACCTGGCCGCGCTCGACCACGAGCACGCGATCGAAGGTGCGCGTCTCCGATACGTCGTGCATCACGCAAAGGAGGGTGGCGTCCTTCCAGCGGGCGCGTGCCCGGGCGAGCAGCGCGCGGCGGCGCTCCCGATCGAGGCCTCGAAACGCCTCGTCCAGGATCACCAGGCGCGGGCTCTTGCGCAGCATGGCCCGCCCGATCCGCACCCTTTGCCCTTCGCCGCCCGCGACGAGGGCGCCGCCTTCGCCCAGCTCCGTCTGCAAACCATCCGGCAGCCGCTCGACCAGGCGGAGGAGATCGGCGTCCTCCAAGGTGGACATCATGGCACCATGGTCCGGCGAGGATCCGTACTCCAAATTGGCCAAGAGGGAACGATTCCAAAGTTGCACCGAGGGATCCACCCACGCCGTTTCGGCGCGCACGCGGCCGAGGTGCTCGCCGCGAAGCGGAACGCCGTCGACGAGCACCTCCCCGGAGCTCGGTCGGTAAAACCCCAACAAGAGCCCCACCAGGCTCGATTTCCCCGCCCCGGATGGCCCCACGACCGCCACGTGGGCGCCCGCCGGAATGGCGAGATCGACGCCCTCCAGGATCACGTGCCCCGATGCGCGCACCGAAACGTTGCAAAGACGAAGCTCCGCGCCGGCGCGCCGCGATCGGGATCGGGATCGCAGCGGGGACGGCGAGGGCGTGCCCGCTTCGGGGGCATCGCCCCGCTCGTTCGTCGATTCGGCCTCCTCCAGCGCGCCCAGAGGCTCGGCCAGGCGAAGGAGGCGATTGCGCATGGATGGATAGATGCGCGCCGTGCTCGCGATCTCCTGCCCGAGCGCGGGGACGCTCGACGCCCAATACAAAAGGAGGAGCATGGCCGCCGGCTCCGGGGTGCGCGCGAGGTAATCGAAGACCAGATACACCGCGAGCGCGGACCCCACGATCTGCGCGAGCGCATCGACCAGCACGGAGGCCCGCAGGCGATCGAACCCTGCGCGCGCCCACTCCAGGGTGGTGGTGGCGTGCTGGCGCCGCAGCGCGCGCTCGGCGCCGTGGGCGCGCAGCGGCAGGAGCCCCAGCAGCGCGTCCAGGTAATGGCGGGAGAGGGCGCCGTCGAACGAGCGCACGCGCAAATCGCGCTCGGACAGCGCGCGCTGTGCGAGCCAAGGACCCACCAGCGAGAGGGCGGCTCCCAGCGCGATGGGCAGCGCGCTCTCCGGATCGATCCAAAGGAGCCCGGCGGTCGTCACCAGCAGATCCATCACGCAGCGCACGAGGCGCCCCGCGAGCATGGGAAGCTCGCGCACCGGGTGAATGGCGTGGCAGCGGTGCGCCATATCGGAGGCGGGCCGGCTTTGGAAATAGCGATCATGGAGCCGTGGAATTTTGGTGAGGAACGCGACCCGCAGCCGCGCCTCGAACCGCCGGCCCATGCGGAGGACCCCGCCCGCGAAGGTGAGATCGAGCACCAAGAGCAGCACCAAGAGCGCGAGCAGCACGCCCATGCCCGAGAGGCGCTGCGCGAGCACGCCCAAGTGGCGCCCGACCTCCAACGTGCTTCGAAGAACGAGCGCCTCCAGCGCGCCGCCCGTGGATGCCGCCAGCAGCGAGAGCGCGAGCACCGCCGGCGCGAGCGCGCCATCCTGGCGCAACATGGCCGCGAGCTGGCGCACGGGCTCGACCGGAGGCTCCCGGATGGCCGCCTCGAGCTCGGGTGAGAGCTCGGGGCGCGGCGCGCGCTCCGCCCGCACGCCGTGAACGCGGACCATCACCGCCCCTGCGAGCACCACCTGCGGGGCGCCGTCGGGCGACGGGCGCGCCGGTGTCGCCGACCAATACGTGGAGGGCACGACCGCATGATCGAGCGACTCCGGATCGGAGCTGCGGACATCGTTTCGCGCTTGCTCGAAGAGGGACGCGCACAGCGCCGCGGCCGGTGCGCCCCGCGCGATGGCGCGCTCGCTGACCAGGGATTGCGTCATGCGCAGCGCCGCATCGAGCGCCGCAAAGGAGCGCCAGGTGGGATCGCTGCGGGCCGTTCGAACGAGGTGGTGCCCCTCGGAGCGCGCGCCGATTCGCGCAAACCGGCGCGCGAAGGCGAGCGCCGGCTCCTCCGACTCCATCCAATCACGCCAGGCGTCCGCGCGCACGGGCATGCGATGCGTAAATGCCAATTCTCGCAACGTGGAGAAATTGATCCAGCGCCGCCCGCGCGCAGGGTCCATGAGCTGAATGCGCTGTCCGATTCGCCGCCACGCGACCACGAAATGGGGGGCGCCCACGGGATCTTTGGTGACCAGGAGGGCAGGGAAGGCGTCCACCTCGGGCACCATCATGTAATCGAGGGGCCAGAGGGTTTGCCCTGCGTCCAGCCCCAGGCTCTTGGCGATGTCCTCGAGCACATCGATCGACGTGCCGTCCACGTCCGTTTGGCAAGCTTCGCGCAATCGGCCGTAGCTGATTGGAATTCCAAGTCCGGTGAAGAGCGATGTCAGCGCGGCCGCGCCACAATCCATTTGTGAGGTTTGAATGACCTCCGGCGCCAAGAATCGGCGCTTCATTCCCTTTTGGCGTTTCATTGCCGGGTGATGCGCAGATGGCGATCGCGGGAGGCCGGAGGCTCGGGGAGTGGGCTCCCCGGCCGATGAAGGAGCTCGCCCGCCGCGCGGAGCAGGAGCTCGGCCGGGGTGGTGCGCTCCACCTCGATCTCCACGTTGCCAGGGAGCCCGTGCTGCATGGGGATCCGCTCGCTCGGCGTCACCACGTTCAATTCGATGCGCGCGCGCCCGTCTCGAACCTCGCCGGCCACGTCGGCGACCTGGGCGCGCGTCTCGCCGAACTCCGTCCAGGGAAACCCGTCGAAGCGCACGCGCGCCGCCTGCCCCGTGCGAATGCGCCCGAACGCCGACGCCGGCTTGAACTCCGCCACCACCCGCAGCTCGCCTTGCGCGACGATGGTGCCCATGCGGTCGCCCTCCTCCACCCACGAGCCGGGTCGCACTTGGCTCACTTCGCCCACGCGGCCGCTCGCCGGGGCGCGAATGCGCCGCTGCTCGATCGCGTGCTCGAGCGAGGCCATCTGCGCCTGGATCCGTCCGAGCTCCGCCTCGAGGCGCACGGCATCGAGCTGCAAGGCCGCGATGCGGGTGCCGCGATCGGACTGGCCGGTCATCCACTCGCGCTCGATCTTGCTTTGCTGCGCGCGCAGCGCGGCCTCGGTCGCCCTCTTGCGCTCGGCGTCGGCCTTGGAGCGAACGGCGTCGATTTCGGCGACGGCGCCCGTCTTCTGCAGGTGCTCGACGCGTCCGAGCTCGTCGCGCGCGAGGACCTCGGCGATGCGCGCCTCCTCCACCCGGCTCTCGGCCTCGTCGAGGCTCGCCTTTCCTTGGCTGCGGAAGTGGGCGAGCGCCTGCTTCTCGGCGGTGAGCTCGGCCCGGGTGGCGGCGAGCGTCGGCGCGATGCTGTCCGCTTTTGCTTTTGCTTCGCCAAGTGCGAGCCGCTGGGGCTCGGCGTCGAGCTCGATCAGCACATCGCCCTCGCGAACGTCGCGGTCGAGCGCGATGGTCGCTTTGACCACGCGCCCGGCGATGGGCGCATCGAAAGGATGCGCCGCCCGCACCACCTCGAGCCGCGCGGCCTCACTCGTCTCATAAATGGAGAGATGCGCCGCAAAGAGCCACACCGTCCATGCAGCGAGAACGAGAATGGCAACGAGGGCCGCAAGGTGGGATCGCGACGCGGAGTCGCCATCGATTGCGCGGAACGTGCGTGCAAATGCGTCGGACATGGGCGAGGCGCGGCTACGTTAACGCATTTGGAAACGGGTGGCTGCTACCGACGGGTCGAGTCGCGCACGTTGCGCGCACGAGCTGCCGAGGACTCGTAGGTGCGCAGCAGGAGCTCGTACAACATAAGCTCGTGCGTACGTGGGCGATCGCGGATCACGCGGTTGACATGCATATGGAGGAAACTGCGGACGATGTCGTCCCACTCCACCTCGAGCTCCCCCGCGTCGTGCAGGGTGCGCAGCTCGGCGAAGAGCGGCGCGCACGCGGCGGAGCGCGCGCGAAGAAGGCGAAAGACGTGAGAGCGGTGCGACGCGTCGCCGTCGCCTTCGTCGCGGCCGTCGCTCTCGCCGAGCCAGCGCTCGATGGCCGCGCGCTCGGCGCGGTAGCGCGCCCCCATGGATCGCCGCGCCGCCGCGTCCAGCCGGTGCTCGGCGGCGAAGGCATCGCGCGCGTCGGTCACGAGCGTCCGGCGCGCTTCGCCGTCGACCTTTGCGTCGGCGAGCAGCCGGTGCATCCCGCAAAGGGCAGCCCGCCAGCGCCGATCGGCGCCGGTCTCGCCGGCGGTCGACCCCACGATGCCGAGGGTCGCATCGCTGTCCGCCTCGAAGATCCGCTCGGCGATGTCCATGCCGCGCGGCCCCCCATAGCGCTCCACCTCGCGCTCGTACGTGTCGAGCTGCATGCGCGCGACGCGCCCGGACGCGAGCAGCGGCGCGAGGCGCTCGTGGAGCCGCGGGAGCACGCGGCCCAAAAGGCGCTCCGGATCGCCCTGGAAACGAAGGCGAAGGTGCGGCTCGGGATCGGCGTAGCGGATGAAGAACCAGCCCTCGAACGCGCGCGCGGCCCTCAGCTCGTGCACGAGCGGCGCGAGGACGGTGCGGAGGATGCGGTCCTGCGTGGCCGGACCCATCTCGATCTTGACATAGAGCCACCGCGATCCCGGGGCAAAGGTCCGCGCCGCCGTGTCCCTCGCGGCCCGCGCGACCCTTCGCGCGGGCGCTCGCGCGGGCGATGGCCCGGGCACCCGCGTGAACGGCAGCACGATCTCGTGCCGGTAGCGCCCATCGTTGCCGGTGGCGCAGAGCCGCTCCGGCTCGGGGTAGAGCTCCTGCAGCCGGATCGTCTCGCGTCCGCGCGCGAGCGCCCGCAATTGCGCGGCGGCATCGTCGCGCTCCAAATCGAGGGGCAGCACATGGTCCCGCTCCACGGCCGACACCCACCGGGGCAAGCCGAGGGCCGCCCGAACGCCCGGATCGCGCGCGCATCGTTCGAGGGCGCGCGGGTCCACGTTCCACGTCGCGAGCGACACGACGATACGACCGCGCCGCACGCGCGGCAAAAAAGGTGCACTCTGCAACGATCCCCAATCCCACCGCAAGCCGCTGGCGACCCCCTCGTATTGGAGCGCGCACAAAAATCGATACACGGCGAGGGTCGAGCCTTGGTGGTTGTGCGCGCTGGAGAGGCGCGGAATCACCTCGCGATCGAGCCGCGCCGAGCGCAGATGCACATGGCCGCGGCGCACGCACACGCGCAGATCGTCGAGCGCGATCTGCCGATCTTCGGGCGCGCCCGACGCACCGAGGTACGCCACTTCGTACGCGCGCAGCACGGGGCGGCAAAGGATGTTTCCGAGCCGCCCCTCCGGCAAGTGAACGATCTCGGCAAACGCCGCCTCCGGGCGGCATGTCTCCTCGGCGCGCACGTGGCGCTCGACCAGGGCCGCGATGCCCGGCTCCCCGTGGCAAAAGCGCGCCAGCAGCGACGCCCCCGAGGGCCCGCTCACATGGTGAAGGAACAGCTCGAACTCGCCGCGATCGATCGCCGCGCTCGAGGGCGCCGCGATCGTGAGCATGGCCGCCACGGCGTCCGGAAGGGGCGGGCGATCGGGCGCGGTGAGCGCGTCGAGGTCGCGATCGTCGAGCTGCCACTCGCGGTGCCCGGACGCGAGCAAGGCGAGCACGCGCGCGAGCTTGTGCGCATCGTGCGCGCTCCTTGGCTCGCCGAAGGGCTTCGCCGCAGGGAACGCGAGATCGGCGAGGAGCGGCGAGCCATCGGCCGTGGCGCCGGGCTCCGCGTCGAAGCCGAGGCCGCGCTCCTCGTCGAGCGCGAGGGCGAGCGGCACCTCGCGATCGCCATACCGATCCACGAAGCGCTCGCGAAAGCGGCGCATGGCCCGATGGCCGGGGAGCGGCGCGATCCGATGCAAAAGATCGATGGCCCGTTTCACCTCCCGAACGACCCCCTCGCCGAGGCGCAGCCCGGCGCTCGGTCGAAAGAGGTCGACCTGGAAGAGCCGCGCCGGATCGAGCGGCGCCGGGATCGCCTCGAGGGCCGATGCGATGGCGCGATACGCATCGCGGGTGGCCCCGAGCCCGCCCTCGTCGAGGGCCGCCAGCGCACCTTGCGCGTCCTCGAGGCATCGGCCGATGGCCCGTGTGCCCTCGTGGGCCGCGAGCGCGCGCGCATAGGCCGAGGCGGGCTCCTCGCCCGTGACGGTCGGCTGCAGGACCGACTCGATCAGCTGGGCGTCGATCAGCGCCTCCACGAACGCGCGCGCCTCGGCGCGGGGCACCCGCGGATCGCCGCGCAAAATGGCGTCGCACATTTGCTCGAGGGTGGCCGTCTTCGACGCGGCCTCGAGCGCCGCCGCCAGGGCCGCGCTGTGCTCCACGGCCACGAGCTGAAACCGCCGGATGCGCGCGGCCGCGTCGTGGTGCGCCTCCACGTAGCGCAGATCGTCCTCGGCCGCCGCGGCCCGAACGAGGGATGAGTTCGGCCGATAGCGCAGCGCCTCTCGGCGCTCGGGATCGCGCTGGATCGTCTCGGTGACCAGCGCGAGGTACTGCATGTCGAGCCGCGAACGCCGGCGGCACGCGCGGCGATCGCATACGCCGAGCGATGTGGTGCCCTCGATGCGGGCGACCGCGCACCCGGAGAATGAGCCAAATGGCGTGGGCCGTGACGCCATTCGCGCCAGGTAGCGAAGGGCGGTGGGCACCGCGTCGTGCGCGCGCGCCGCGCGGGGATCGGCGAGCCACGCGTCGAGCGCCGAATCGAGGGAGGGCGAGGCCAGAAACAACGCCTCACGAACGATGGGATCCGAGAGGAGCTGGCGCAGGAGCTCGTCCGTCACGCCTGTTTGCAACACATCGAATGGCAGGAGCGGTGTGCGGACGACGCAAGCGCCGTGATGCTCGAGTTCGTGGATCATATTGGCCCGGTCGAGCCTCAAGGTACGGGATTGTTCGGTAGCGGGCGAGCTCCTGGCTATTGTAGGATGGGCCGGTTATGCAATTCGCCATTTGGAGGAAGCCATGAGCGACGAACTGGATAGCTTGGGAATCAGGTACGAGGTGGAAGAGACGACGGAGACCGTGGAAATCGACGGCAAGGACACGACGAAGGACTTCGTGGTCACCACGCTCGCCCTCACCACCCCGCCCAAGATTCAGGCGAGCTTCACCCACGAGGGCCTTGGCAAAAAGTTGGTCAAGCTGTTCAAAAAGGAGATCCAGGTCGGCGATCCGGCCTTCGACGACGTGGTGTACGTGTCGACCGACACCCCGGAGGAGACGGCCGCCTTCCTGAAGTCGAAGGATACGCAGAAGACCATCCTGACGGCGGTGGCCGGGGGCGGGAGCATCGAGATCGACGAGCGCCATATCCTGGCCCGCATCCCGGGCAAGGATCCCACGGGCGATCACGCGCTCGCGGCCCTCGTGCGCATCGTGCTGAAGGCCTGAGCCCGCGCGCCGCGGACCCTCGGCGGCTCTGCGGCGCGCGTTCACGTTCAGAAATCGAACTGCATGGCCAAGCCGGCGCCTTCGAGCACGTCGGACCCTCGTCCCATCCCGCGCTCCCGGTAGGAGGCAAATACCTGCGGTACGAAGCGAATGGGGCCGGCGGACGGCAAGGGGATGGCCTTGATATCCGCTTTGTCCGAGACCAACGCGAGCGCCACCCCCGCGATCACCCCGACGGTGAGGACGGCGATGCCCCCCACGAGCGATTCCGGGCTAATCTCCTCGGTGCACTTGCCGGTCTTTCGATCGCAGGTGCGCTTGCCCGTGCGGCCCGCATAGAAGATCCCCACCGCGCCGGCCGTCGCCCCGAGCACCAGCACGTACCCGGCGGCCCTCACCCCCGCGTTCGACGTGTACGCGATCTGAAGGCGGGTCGGCCCCGTGATGGTGACGGGCTTGGGCAGCTCGACCATCTTCGCCGTGCCGTGGGAGAGCGCGAGCCGGTGCTCTCCGGGGGTGAAGGTCGTGGTGCACGGCGCCACGCAAAGGGTGGCATACCGCGGCTGCAAGTCGTGGTGGATCAACGAGCGACCCGTGGTCGGATCGGGCTTGTCGATCGAGGTGACGTCCTCGTTGTAAACCCATTCGTGAACGGCGATGTCGGGCGCATCGCCCGTGATTTCGACCCTGACCTTACCGCTCGTCGAAGCCTCTTCGGGAGCTGGCGCCTCCACGGGCGCCTTCGAAGACCATGTGACCTCGCCGCCCGCGGGCGTCTGCGCGTGCGCCGCGACGGGCCACATCACGCTCAAGGGAACGACACAACGAAAAAGAAAAGAATGCATACGACCCCGTGGTTCGAGTGGATCCTCGCCAACCGCCCGCCATTGACGTACCGCCTGCACAGCTTCCACTGCTTCACCACCAAGAAGAGCAATCGCCGTACCGCCGACATTCTTCTTCTTTCGTCCTGCGACGTCCGCGGAGAGGTTCGATTTTTCACGATCCCACGTGTTGCACGGTGAAGACACCGCCGTTTTTGGTACCCGTACGCCAAATGGCTTACGATCTACATGTCGTCGAGGTACTTCGCGGGATGGTTCAGAAAGTCGCGGGTGACCGACACGTGATCCAGCGCGTCGTAGGAGGCCTCCGCGATGGGGCTCTCATCGAAGCTGAAGATGCGGGCGCCGGGGCACGCGAGCAGGATGGGCGAGTGGGTCGCGATGATGAACTGCGCGCCCGCGCGCGCCGCCTTGCGAACGAGCGCCAGGAAGGCGAGCTGCCGCTTCGGGGAGAGGGGCGTCTCGGGCTCGTCGAGCAAATAGAGACCGCCGGGCCGCACCCGCTCCGAGAACAAATCGAGGAAGCTCTCGCCGTGCGAGCGCGCGTCGTAACGACCCAGGTAGCCGGCGGCGTCGCGCTCGTCCACGTGCCGCGCGCCCAACGTATCCTCGGGCCCCTCGGCCGGCGCCGCGATGCCCATGGCCTCGCGCTGCTCCCGGACGATGCGCGCATCGGTGCGCGCCTGCCCCCGGACATAGCCGAAGAAGTCCTCCGCCCGTAGAAAAAATCCTTGTCGCGAACGCCGGCCCCACGCCAGGCGCAGATCCGCCGCCAGCTCGCGCTGCGCCGTGAGCGTCGCGTCCGAGGCCGCGTCGTGCTCGCCAATCGTCTCGAGCTCCGCGACGCAGGCGATGCCCTCCAGCAGGGTGGACTTGCCCGAGCCATTCTCCCCGACGAAGAACGTGACATCGGCGCGGAGATCGAGGGTCGTCAGGGTCGCAATGGCGGGCACGTCGAATGGAAAGCGCGCGCTTGCGCCTCGCCCGGCCGGCGCGGTCTTACGCGAGAGTCGCAGAAGGTTCGGCATCCGTCGCGCATTGTACACGCGGTTCGCGCGCGACCAGGTCCCGCATCAGCGGACCACGAACGACGCGATGGCCTCGCGCACCTTTTGCTTGCGATCCTCGGTGCGGAGGTCCCGCGCGGTCCGGGCCATCGGAAAGAGCCGATCGTAGAGGCGCTCGCCACCGTCCGTCTCGGCCTGCACGTGCACGCGGGGGTTCTTCGTGAAGACAGCTTGCCACTCGTCGCGAACGGTCTGCCAAAAGGCGGCGGTGTCGCGGAGGTAGACGCGGGCGGCCTCGGCGCCGTCGAGGGGCGTGCGCTCGTAACGATTCAGCCCGCGCTCGCCCACCAGCTCCCGGCGGCCCTCGAGCACGAGCTTGCGCGTATCTTGTTCGTGCCTCCAGCCGTTTGGCGTGACCACATGGCGGTTGGTGCCGATCAGGACGTCGTAGTCGCTGCGCTTCGTGTACTCCCGGCGGGGCAGGGGCCGCCATGTCTCCTCCGACGTCCACGTCGAGGTCTCCCCTTGGCGCTCATGCGTCCATCGGCCGAAGCTCTCGTAGCGCGGTCCATCGTCCACCTCGAAGACGGCCTGCGACCATGTGCAGGCGGCTTGCTCGGCGCTCAGCGCGCGCCGCTCCCACACGCCGTTTCCTCGGAATTCGAGGAGCTCGCGGTCTTCGAAGGTCCAGTCCTGCCGCCAGTGCTTCATGACCGAGGGCGCGTCGTTCGCGCTCTTCGTGCCCGCGTGCACCAGCACGTGTTGGAGCACCACCTTGCGGTCCGTCTCCTCTAGCACCTGAACGACCTCGCTGGCGCTGGCTCGATATGGCGCGTGCGGCACATACCCCTTGGTTCGAGGCTCCGTCTCGTCGAACGCAAACGAGACGCGGTACTCCCCGGCCATGGCCCGAATGGCGGCTCGATCGCGGGCCGGATCGCACGCGCGGCGCGGAGCGTCCGCGGCGTTGCTCTGCGTGGCGTTGCTCTGCGTGCCGTTGCCCTGCGCGCCGTTGCCCTCTGCGCCTTTGGCCGATGCGTTCGCCAACGATGGACGCGGGGGCGTCACCGACGAAGCGCAGCCGAGCATCCCCGCGGTCACCATCACCATCACCATCGCCATCGCACGTGCCATCGAGGTCATCCTTGGTCCGTCCCGTCTCAAAAACGAAAATGATTCTCATTTTCATTTATCGGGACAAACCAAAGCTGTCAAGCGCGCCTGGCGCCCTCTTCGAGGATGGGATCGGGATCGCCGCGTTGCTTTAGCGCAGCGGGCGAAGCGCCTCGGCGGTCAGCTCGTGGAGCGCGCGCCGCTGCCGGCCATCCGCGTCGAAGTTCGACGGATCCAGCCATGCCTCGTAGGCCGTCTTCAACCCAGGCCACTCCCGATCGAGGATCGAGAACCACGCGGTGTCCCGATTGCGGCCTTTGTACACGGTGGCCTGACGAAACGTTCCTTCGTATGCGAAGCCGAGGCGCGCCGCCGCCCGGCGCGAGGGCTCGTTCAAGGAGTCACACTTCCACTCGTACCTGCGGTAGCCGAGCTCCTCGAACACCCGCCGCATGAACAAGTACATGGCCTCGGTGGCCGCGCGCGTGCGCTGAAGGCGAGGGGAGTAATGGATATGACCAATTTCGATCACGCCCACGGCAGGCTCGATCCGAAGGTAGGCGGCGACGCCCACGGGCGCGCCCGATACGTTGTCGACGATGGCGTGAAAGAGCGGATCGTCGCGGAGGCAGGTGGCGGCCATCCAGGCCTCGTACGCGCTCGAGGTGGAGAACGGCCCCGCCCCCAAATAGGTCCAGCCGGCTCCGTCTTGGTCGTCGGAGACGGCTTCGAAGAGCGCCTTGGCGTGCCGCGCGGGGTCGATGGGCTCGATGCGGCAGTAGCGGCCGTCGATGGGCGTTCGTGGGGGCCGCGGAACGGGCTTCCAGTCGAGGATCGCCTCGCCGATCGGCTGGCCAACGGCGTTAAGGCGGGGCTTGCTGACGGTTTCGCTCATCCTTCGGAGCATATATGGGCGAAAAGCTCGTCACGTCCAGAAGCTCGCCAACGTCAAGCGTGAAGCGTGAAGCGCGAAGCGCGAAGCGCGAACGAGCTAAACGAAGAAGCGTTGAAACCAACCGGCGGCGCGACGGGCGGCTTCGTCGAGGGCGCCAGGCTCTTCGAAGAGGTGCGAGGCCCTATCGATGATGTCGAGGCGCGTCTCGGCATGCAGGTACTTCATCGCATCGCGATTCAGCTCGGCGACGGTGGGATCCTCGCCGCCCACGATGAGAAGGGTGGGCGCGTGCACCCGCTCGAGCGAGCCTCGCGCCAGATCGGGACGGCCACCGCGCGAAACCACGGCCGCCACGCGATCGGGGCGCGCGGCCGCCGCGACCAGGGCCGCGGCCGCGCCCGTGCTGGCGCCGAAGTAGCCAATGTGCGTCGCGTCGGCAGGACGCCGGGCGAGCGCCCAATCCGTGACGGCGACCAGCCTCTCGGCGAGGAGATCGATATCGAAGCGAAGGTGTCCGGTGCGCGCATCGAGCTCGCCCTCCCCCGCGGACAGAAGGTCGAACAGCAAGGTGGCGACCCTCCCTTGGGTACGCAGCGCTTGGGCCACGAATCGATTGCGCGGACTATGGCGGCTGCTCCCGCTGCCGTGCGCAAAGATGACCAAGCCCCGGCCGGTCCGCGACGATGCGAGCTCCCCCTCGAGGCGGACATCGCCCGCGCGAATCGAGACCAGCTCCCGCGACTCCGTGACCGGCCCATCTTCGCGCTCGAAGGTAAATCTCCGAACCGTAGGTTCCATTGGCAGTTCTCCTCTCGTTGGTCCAGCAGCGTGGATGATCCGACCTTTCGCAGGGCCCCCGCCGCCGTTCAAACCGCGAACGGGTACGTCTCGGGGGCCTCGCCGCTCTGCCATGGCACGTCGCGTTCGAGCGGCTCCACCGCGCGCGTGCGATCGATATGAATCACGGCATCGAATTGCTCGGACAAGCGAGCGTGGAAGTAATGGCTCAATCGCTCCGTCTCCGGTCGATACACCACGCCGATGGCGCGTTCGAGCCTCGGTCCGCGCCACGCGAAGCCGGATTGGTCTTCTTCCACGAGCATGAAGCGCGGGATCCGCACGCGGTGAAAGAGCTCCTCGTAGCTGCCGCGCATCCCGGGGCGCACCCGTTTGTGCTCGGCGGGCGCGTCCCAATTGGATGCGGCGGTGACCGTCCCTTCGTAGGTGGTAAAGCCGATGTTGTACGCTTCGGTGGAGTACGTCTGCCGCACCAGCTCACCCAAGTTCCACTCGCCGCGCCGGCTCATATCGGTCGCGCGCG
Source organism: Sorangiineae bacterium MSr11954 (assembly GCA_037157815.1). Taxonomy (NCBI): domain Bacteria; kingdom Pseudomonadati; phylum Myxococcota; class Myxococcia; order Myxococcales; family Pendulisporaceae; genus Pendulispora; species Pendulispora albinea. The sequence goes on along the minus strand of CP089984.1, from coordinate 5,934,523 downwards.
CGTCGCCGACGTGCGAGTTGTGCTCCCAAACGACGATCTTTGGCTTTCGACCCAAGGTCTTCGCCAGCTGCCGATCGAGCGCCCGCAAGGTCTCCATCATGTGCCGATCCCGGAGGTTCCAGGTGGAGACCCGCCCGTGGAGCATATGGCGGTAGTATTGCTCCGCGTTCTTCACCAGCCGCGCGTTTTGCTCGGCGTCGAAGAGCGCTTCGCCGATCCCGTCCTCCACGCGGGCCGGCAATTCCATGGCGCGGGCCTGGAGATCGAGCAGCTGTTGCATGACCTCGCGCTCGCACGACGCGCTGAGATCGAGCCCCGTGGCATACGCGTACGCTTGGGCGTCGCCGCCGTAGTGATCGAAGCAGGCATAGCGTGCGCGCGCCTTGGTGGCGCCGTGGGGATCGGCCACCTCGAGGTAGCGGAGCACCTCGGCCATCGAGGCGTAGAGGCTATAAAGGTCCAGGCCGAAGAACCCCACCGGAGGCGGGCGCCCGTCGAGCGAGCTGCGCGCCTCGCGCTCCTCGTTGTGCTCGCGCAGCCACCCCACGAAGTCGAGCACGTCGGCGTTCCTCCACATCCACGTGGGAAAGCGGCGAAAGCCGCGGAGCGCCTCTTCGGCGTCGCCGTCCGAGCTGCTGCCGCGCACATAGCGGTGCACGCGGTACGCGTCGGGCCAGTCCGCCTCCACGGCCACCGCGTCGAACCCTCTCTCCGCGATCAACCGCGTGGTGATGCGGGCGCGCTCGCCGTAGAACTCGTGCGTTCCATGCGACGCTTCGCCCAGCAAGACGAAGCGCGCTTCGCCGATGCGCTCGAGGAGCGGATTGTAATCCTCCATCGCGCCGGACAGTGGAACGGCGAGGCGCCGGATGGCTTCGAGCTCGGGCTCGCTCATCGTGCCCACGGTCGCCTCCCTCTTGCCGGGGCCCCGGCGCGCCGTTCGCGGGTCGCGCGATCGACCCCGAGCAGCTCGCACACCTCTTCGTCGGTGGTTTGCGTAAAGTCCTCGTACCAGAGCCCCACGGCGTAGAGCGCGACCGGGGTCCACAGGCACACGACTTCATCGGCGCGCGATCGCATGTCCGCGCAGATCTCGGGCGATGCGAGGGGAACCGCGATCGAGATGCGGGAGGTGCCCCGCGCGCGAATGGCCGAGATGGCCGCGTACATGGATGCGCCGGTGGCGAGCCCGTCGTCGACGACGATCACGGGCCGCCCCTCGGTGGAGACGGGCGGGCGCCCCGCGCGGTAGCGCTGCTCCCGCCGCGCGATCTCGTTCGTTTCATATTCGGCGATGCGCTCCACGATGGCGTCGGGGATCCCGAGCGCGCGGATCACCGTGGGGTTCGTGACCCGCACGCCGCCGGAGGCTACCGCGCCCATGGCGAGCTCCTGATGCCCGGGCACCCCGAGCTTGCGCACGATGAAGACGTCCAGATCGAGGTTCAGCGCGCGCGCGACCTCGTAGCCTACGGGCACGCCGCCGCGCGGCAGCGCAAGGACGATCGCGTCCGTTCCGGCGTGGTGGGTCAGCTTCGCCGACAGCCGGCGTCCCGCGTCGCGTCGATCGAGAAATCGGGCAGCCATCCGGCGCGTGGCTGCATCTCGTGTGCCCTACCGGCGAACGCCGGCGCGCGGAGGCGCACGGAAAAAAGAGCGATGCGGCGGCCCGGTTCATTTTCCTACGCCGTAGCAAATGGCGACATCTTCATTATTGCGAGAATGTCGAGGGCGAGCCGTGCTCGAGCGCCCATGGCATGGGTAAGCCGAGCTCTCCCTTCGCCTGGAAGGTCCCGACATGGAACGATCCTGCCGCTTCGTGTTCGGGGGCGCGCGCTTGGTCCAAGGGATGCGCGCATCGGTCAACTTTTGCGCGAGGGTAAGGCGCGGGCACGCTATCTCACGCTCGGGGGAGCAAAAACGTTCAAGACCGCCCGGGGCGGCCGCTTTACGACTTCCGAATGACGAAAGGACGGCGTCGATGACCCTTCACATTGGTATCGTGGGCTGCAGCAGCGAAGGCGCGGCCCTCTGCTACCGCACGATTTGCCTCGAGGCCGAGGGTACGATGGGGGAGCATGCCCATCCGGAGGTCAGCATGCACACCCACTCGCTCGGTGAGTATGTGCGCCTGCTGCGCCGCGATGAATGGGACGGCGTGGCCAGCCTGATGCTCTCGTCGGCCGAAAAGCTGGTGCGGGGCGGGGCGGACTTTCTGATCTGCCCCGACAACACGATCCATCAGGCGCTCTCGAAGATCCGGGCGTGGTCGCCCAAACCTTGGCTCCACATCGCCGAGGTGGTGGCCGAAGAAGCGGCGCCCCGCCGGTACACGAAGCTGGGGGTGCTCGGCACCCGCTTCCTGATGGAGGGCCCCGTGTACCGCGCGACCTTGGACGCGTATGGAATCGAGTCGTGCACCCCGCCCGAGGAGGCGCGCATCCGCCTCGATGCACACATCTTCCAGGAGCTCGTCAAAGGGCGGTTTTCGACCGATACGCGGGCGGAGTTCGTTCGCGCCATCGATGCCCTGGCCAAGCGCGGCTGCGACGCGGTGGTGCTCGGGTGCACCGAGATCCCACTGCTCATTTCACCCTCGGACTCGCCGCTGCCGACCTTGGATTCCACCCGGCTCTTGGCGCGCGCGGCGCTTCGAAAGGCCATCGGTGAACGCCGCGCGCAGGATGCCCCCGCGATCGCCCCGCGCGCCTGAGCGAGCGACGCTCTCGCTACGTCGATATCGGAGCTCTCGTCCATCCTCGACCCGTTACCCGATCGCGCGGCCCGCTACGCCGGCTCCGTCGGGCCCCGCGTCCAGTAGGGACGGGCCTCGCCCGGGCCATGGTATCCCTTGGCGCCGACCTCGCGCGCGAGCTCGCTCCGCGGATCCTCTCCGCGCTCGAGGCGCGCCATCACGAAGCCAAAGTCGTAGCGCGGCTGCCAGCCGAGCTCCTCGCGGGCGCGCGCGTTGACATAAACCCGGTCGATACCTGGAAACATCCGCCATCCGCGGCGCGAATACACCTCTTCGAAGGCGGGTACGTGCCGCCGAACGACGGCGGCCGCATCGGTGCGCAGCTCGGCGAGATCGTCGCGGGAGAAGGGGGTGGTCGCGCTGATGATGTATTTCCCAAATCCGATTTGGGGCGCGCGCTCCAGGGCGAGCAGGTGGGCGTCGACGATATCGGCGATGTCCGCGCGCCGGTATAGAAGCTCATTGGCTTTGACATTGCCGTCGTCGTACGCGTCGCGAACGCCCGCCTGATCGTCCTCCTCCGGGAAGAAGCGCGAGGTGCGCAGCACCAGGCACGGCAGCCCCTGGATTCGCTGAAAGAGCTGGCACAAATCTTCGGCCGCGACCTTGGTCACCCCGTAGATGTTCTTGGGCACGGGCGCGACCTCCTCCGTGATCCAAGCCGCGGGGGCGCCTTCGGGGGGAACGAGGGCGCGTCCGAAGGTGCTGGTGGTGCTCGTAAAGACGAAGGCCCGAGCACCGGCCGACCCAGCCTCCTCGAGCAAGTTGAGGGTGCCCGTGACATTGGTGTCGACGAACTGCTGGCGCGTGTGCGTGCCGACGTGCGGCTTGTGCAAGGTCGCCGCGTGCACGACGGCCGTGATCCCCCGCATCGAGCGCGCGACGAAGGCGCGGTCCGCGATGGACCCGACGAGGTCCGTGAAGGGCGAGCTCCTCACGTCGAGGCCGACCGCATCGCGGCCGGCGCGTCGCAAGGTGAGCATCAGCGCTTCCCCCAGGTGACCGGCGCTCCCGGTGACGAGTACTGTCATGATCTGCTGGTTAGGGTCGGTCGCGCTCGCGTCGAGATGCGCGGGCCTTTTGGCCGCCCTTGGGCACGCGGCAATGCTCGGCGTTGCACTCGAGACCGGCCTTGCAAGCCGGGAGCTCCGGGGCACAAATGGAGCCGAGCTCGCCATTGGCCTCGACGCACCGATGGCGCAGCGAGGTCGCGCAGTAGAGCCCCGCGCGGCATGGAAGGGAGGGAACGCCGAGATCGCACGCGGCGCCCTCGGCCCCTTCGTGCTCGCGGCACAGTCCGAGGTAGCCCTTGTCGATGGCCACCTGGCTCCGCCGCCAGCACACGCGGTCGCCGGCGCAGGCGATGTCCCGCAAGCCGCCGCAGGGCTGCCCCACCTCGCTGGGCGGTACGCGCTCCAGGGGATCGACGCACTGCCCTTGCGTCTCGGCGATGGCGGTGAGCATGAACTCGCACCCGAGGCCCGGTGTGCACGGGCGCTTTTGATTCCCCGCGCACCAATCCCCCACGGTGCCCGGCGGCGCGCGGAACGGCTTCCGTAGGTCGCAGCCCCGTTCCCAATCGGCGCCGCCGCGCCAGCTCGTTTCGAGCTCGAACGAATCGGCATAAAACGCGGACTCCGCATCGTGAACGGTGGCATCGATGCGGGCCGAGAACCGAACACGCTGCGGGGCCGTGCACGCGGGCGGTACCGGCGACCAGAGATCGGGATGATCGTTGTATTGATACTCCGCCGCCGCGATCTCCTCGGTCACGGGCGCCGTCGTAGCGCCGTCCTCGAACCAATAGACGTGTGATACGCGGCTCCGCGTGGCCTCGCCGAGCCATTTCGGCCGGAGAGGGCCCATGCGATAGCCCGCCGGTACGTCCATGGTGATGGTGATGGTGCAGCTCGCTGACGCGGGGGCCTCCGCGCTGCTGAAGGCGGTGCTGAAGGTGACGGTGACCCTCTGACGGTCGTTCGACCGCGCGATGGCCATGGTGGCGGGCTCGCACAGCGCTCCCGCGAAGGTGATCGCGCCGATGGCGGCGCCCACGCTGTCGATCAGGGTGACCGGCGGCTCGATGCTCGCGTCGGCGCGCGCGTCGGTGCCGGCGTCGACCTTGGGCGAGGCATCGGGGCGAGCCTGCTCGGAGGCGTCGCGGTCCGCGGGGAGCTTGGCGTCGGGTGCCGGGGCCGCCGAGGAACCGGTGCAGGCGCCCGCGAACGCGAGGAGCGCGGACGGCGCGAAGAGAAAGAACCATCCGAATCGGGGGCGACGTTTCATGAGCACGGGCGCGGCGGGATCGCGCGGATGATCCGCGCGCGGCCTCGCGCCGCAACGGGATCCGTTGCGGCACGAGATGCGGTTTCGTCGGAACGATGTTCGTCCGAACGAGGGGCGGGCGTCTTACTTCTTGGGGTCGTTGGGATCCGGATCCTCGTTGTCCGGCTTGCCGTCGGCGTCGACGTCCCGCTTCGGGGCGAAGGTGGTGAAGGGGGCCACCTTCGGGCTGCCGGCGAAACCGCTGAGGAGGAACCCGGCCACGATCCCTTGGAGCTCGTAGGTGCTCGGCGTGGCGAAGTCGTAGGTGTGCGTGGTGTTCTCGACGACGGGGAACGGATCGCCCGTGTCGAAGCGCGCGTACGGGGCCTGAAAGGCGCGGCGGGTGCCGGCCGATTCCAGGTTGGTGCCATGCTGCGAAGGCGACATCTGCAGAAGAACGGCGGTGGTGCCATCGATGGGGGTGTTCTGGAAGAAACCACCCGTCGGCTTGATCCCCTCGCCAAACGGGACGGCGCCCGCGCGCTTCGCGAGGTCTTTGATGTCCAAGACGCCGGCGTTCGAGCCCACGTTCGGCGTTCCGAGGTGCCAGCCGCCCGCGCGCGCGAGCGCCTCGTTGGCCTCGTTGGGTACGAGCTCGTCGTAGATGACCTCGACCTGGAGGATGTTGCGCGGCGGGATGCGCACCCCCTTGATCGAGCGGGGGTTGGTCACCAATGCGTCCGCATAGCTCAGGGGATCGCCCGCATCGGCGATGGTTTGAAGCAGGGTCGCCAGCGGGTGCCCTTCGCTGACCTTGTCGGAGACCAATCCGAAGTTGCCGATGGCCGCCTTCTTGAGGCTATCGTAAATGCGCGGCGAGTGGGTCGCCAGCTCGGTGATGAGGCCTCCGCCGGCGACATTGAGGACCCACTGCTTGATCGAAGGCTCGATGGCCGCGGCCATGGCACCTTGAATCCCGCCCAGCGAGTTTCCGACGAACGCGATCTTGGTCTTGTCGATCTTGGGGTCCTCGGTGCCGAGGGTCGGCTTGAGCTCCTTCAACACCCTGTTTTCGTCGTCCTGAAGGACCCGGACGAGCTGCACGGTATCGAGCGCAGCCTGCCGCATCTGATCGCGCAAGGCGCCAATGTTGATCAAGCTGCCGAACAGATCGGTCGCGCCCGCGCGGCCGCCGTTGACCAAATCGGCGATGCCATCGGGACCTTCGTACGTTGCGTGCGTCCCCGGGACCTTCGGCGGACCCGGTTTATCGTCCCGATTGAGCCAGTAATCGCTGTTCTTGTCGACTTGGAGCGCCGGATCGGCGGAGCGCGCGCCGAAGGTGACGCTGTCGATGGCCACCGTCAGGATCCCTTTGGCGGCAAAGACATTGGCCAGCGCGAAGATGTAATCGCGCGAGCCGCCGAGGCCGTGCTGCAGGATGACCGTCGGATAGCCGTCTGCGGGCGCCGCGGCCTTGGGGACCACGAAGGTGGCCCAAATCTTCCTGGTGGCGCTTGGAACGGTGAGGTCCAGCTCCCCGTTGGCCTTGCGTACGAAGGTGGCGTGATCGGGGCTCCGGTAGCCTTCGGCCTTGGTCTGGAGGAAGCTGACGGCGTCGAAGACCGCGGTCCCGATGGCGGCAATTTGGTTGTGCGCGCGAACGACTTGGTGCGTGGAGGGATCGTCGTCGGTGCCGGGCGGGAAGGGGTGCTTGGCGGTCGCCGGTCCAAAGTAGGCGTCCAGATCGGCCGTGAAGCCGGCCGTCACGCCGCCCACGCCGAATTTGGCCTTGCCCATCGGCAAAAGATCCGCGGCGTCCCACTTCAACTTGGGAACGGGCGTGGTGTCGATGGCCTCGCGGAGCTTGAACAGCTCGTCGCTCATCGCCTGCGTCGTATAGGGCGCCAGCGCCACGATCTCGTCGGCGCCGAGGGCCGAGCCCAGGGCCGCCTTCACCTTGTCGTACTTCTCGCCATAGAGGCCCGCGATGGGCCCGGAGCGATCGCCCTTTCGAATGCGATCGAAGTCCGCGCTGGCCGCGATCTTCGTGCCCGCGGTCGTCTTCACGCGGCTGGTGAGCACCGCCGCATACGTGCGACCCTCTTTGAGGACCACGCCGCGCGCGGGGCCGACCGCCACCACGGGACGGGAGCCGTTCTTGTCGACGCGGAACATGGCGCGACAGGGGACGCGCGCCTTGGCCGGATCGGTCTCTTGGAGGTCGATCAAGAAGACGGAGCTCGCGTCGGCCGCGCAGGCGGTCTCGTCGCCCGGGAGGCTCTTTTTGTCGATGTCCGCCGCGCCGATGACGTCGTCCTTCGATTTGGATGGGTCGTCGACATAGAAGACGGCCAAGGCGATGCGGGAAAAACCATTGTTCGCCGTGAGATCGTGGGCAATGAAATTGGCCCCCGCGGGCGCGAGCACCTTGTCGATCCCTTGCACGGCGGCCACCCGCCCGTTGGCGAGGTAGACGTCGCTCGGGAAGGGCACTTGGAGGAACTCCGGTGCCGTCGCGGAGCCGGCGGGGACATTGAACCGAGCCGTGGGAGCACCCGGCCCCGAGTCTCCGCCGTCGGATTTGTCGCCGACGGAGACGTGATCGACTTGTGCAACCCAATCACAGCCCGCGGAGCTCGCGAGGATGGTCGTGACGGAAGCAACGAGCGGAAAGAGAACGCGCTTGGCGTGGACGAGGCGAAGCATGGATGATCGGGCTTAGCTTACGTCTTTTCGCCGCGCTAGTGGCCATCCGCACGCCAAAGGCGTGCGAATGGTATTTGACTCAGTGCGTTAGATGATCGTGCGCTTTTCGGCGCCGAGACGCTTCGCCGTTGGCTACTTTGGTGAGCAGCCGTCGCCCGACTGGCTCTGGGCGATGATATCGATGTACGCGCGCTCGACGTCGGCGGAAGGTGAAGCTTCGCGCGCCGGGATGGTCAGCGGAGGTGGACGGTGTCCGGAGGTTCCAGACGTTGGACGATGTCGCTCGCCAATACGCGCTCGAGCGCGGTCACCCGCACCCAGCCCGTGGCGACGTCGCCGGCCAAGGTATCGGCCGCGAAGCCAAGGGACGCGAGGCTCGTGTGGGTGGCGCGGGCGCGGTCGACCTGCAGGAACACGTGAAGCTCCGGATCGGGCTCCCGGCTGGCCTCGATGGTGTCGAGCAAGCGAACCACGTTTTGGATCTTGCTCACCGCGCGCTCCGCACCCAGCCGCGCCACGGTGGCCGCCCCGCGCGGCTGCGAAGGACCGCGCACGAGGAGCAGCGCGCCCGAGCGCGATCGGGCGTCGACGACGGCGCCGCTCGCGCGCGGACCGCCCTCCGCGCGCACGATGGAGACGAGCATGCTCGGACCTTCGGCCACCGGCGGCGCGGCGGCCGGCCGATGCTCGGGCTGCCGCGCACACCCCACCAGCAGCACCCCGGCGAAGAGCATCGCCCGGCGGCTCACGACGCCTTCCCGCGCCGGCGCCGGCGCACGAGGATCGACGCGAGCGCCATCGCACCCGCGCCGAAGCCCGGCACCAGCCCGCCCGTGCCCGCGACCTGGCAGCCGCCGTCGTTCTTGCTGCCGCCGTTGCTCGGGTTGCCGGCGCCGCCGTCGGCGTCCGGTCGCGGGGCGGGCGCCGGGGTCGCGATCACGGCCGCGAAGGCGTCGACCTTTCCGCGGCCCCAGTCCGTCGGCGACGGGTTCGCGACGCCTTCGGGCTTGACCGCCGTGCGATCGAAGATCCCGCGGATGTCGTCGACCGTGAGGGTCGGATTGCGCTGCAACATGAGCGCGACGATGCCCGCGACCATGGGCGAGGCCATGCTCGTCCCTTGGGAGATCAAGAAGCCGTCGGGCGAAGCCTTGACGATCTTCTCGGCGCTCGGCTTGGCCCCCGCGTGCAGCGCGGCGATGACCACCTCGCCGGGCGCGGTGATGTCCGGCTTCATCGGGCCGCTCGGGTTGCGGCTCGGACCGCGGCTGGAGAAGCCGCTGAGCGCGCCGAGGGTGACCGGCTTGTCGTCGTCGCCTTTCTCCACCTGCTCGGAGCCATCGGCCGCCTTCCAGGTGTTGCGCGAGGTGTAGGAGCCGACGGCCAGCACCTTCGAGGCGATGGCCGGGAAGCCGATGGTCATGTTGCTGTCGACGGTCACGCCTCGATCCTGCCCGCTGGCGAGGAAGCCGCCGCCGCCGGTGGTGTCGATGAAGGCGTCGAAGCGGCCATTGCCCGTGATCTTGACGAGCCAGAGCTTCTGCGCTTCCTGGCCGTCTTTGTCGCCGTCCTCCAGAACGATTTGCGTGCCGCGCGCGGCGGGGGCCGGGATGGGGCTGGTGTCGCCCGCCACCGGGCCCACCGTGACATTGCCGTCGGTGAGCATGGTCTTGGTGAGCGGCTGCTTGGCGGTGATGGGCTTCGAGAACGTGGGGCTGCCGTCGCCGGCGTCGAAGCCCACCTGGATGGATAGCTCCACATTGGGGTCGGCCCAGACGTTCAGCTTCTCCTGCGTGACCTTGGTGTCGTCGTCTTTGCCGGGGAGCCACTTGAGGACCACGGGGGTCGAGCTCGCGGTGGCCGTCGCGTGCACCAGCACCGGGGCGCCGAGCTCCGCGTGTTTGGTCCCGCGCCCCTCGTTGCCGGCGGCGGCGACCAAAATTTTGCCGGGCCCCGAAAGGTTATCCAGGCAACGATCGGCGAGGGAGGAGCCGTCGTGCGGGCCCGTGTGCTCGCCGAGGCTCATGTTGACGACGGCCGGCTTGTTCACGGCCGCGGCGGCCTTGAAGATGTACGAGGCGCCGTCGCACACGGCGGTGGTGAAGGCCACGTCCTTCGCGAGACCGGGCGCGGCGCCGACCTCGACGAAGACGATGTCGGCGTCCGGCGCGGCCCCGATGTAGGGCGAGTCTCCGACCTTGCCGCCGGCGGCGATCCCGGTGACGTGCGTTCCATGGTCGGCGGTGGACGCGTGGGCGCATTGGTTCGCGTCGATTTGCGCGGCCGTGCACTCGCTTCCATAGCGGAACCCGGCCGGCGGGGCCGCGCCCTTTTGTCCTTGGTCCCAGATCGAGAGGATGCGCGTCTTGCCGTCGGCCTTCTTGAACGCCGTATGACGGAGGTCGATGCCGGCGTCGACCACGCCGACCACGACCCCCGCGCCGGTGAAGGGCGCCGGCAGAGGCGCGGCGCCCGCGCGAACTTTGTCCACCTTGGAGGCGGCGATGGCCTTGTCGAGCTTCGCGCGCAGCGGCAGCGCGCCCTCGATGCGCGTCACGGCGCGGGCGGTCGCGATCGTGTCGATGGCGCCCAGCGGGACGCGCGCGGTCAAGACGTCGCCTGCGATGGTGCCGACCTGGCCCCCGATGGCCTCGATGATCCGCCGCGTCTCCTCGGGCTCGTTCGATTGAACGAAGATGGCGCGCACCTCCCGGGCGGGCGGCTCCTCCAGCGCTTGAACGCGAAGGGTCGCGTCGAGCTTGGACCAGCTGTCGGTCGAGAGCGAGGCGCGGGTGAACGCGGTCGCCGTCGGTTCGCCCTCGCCGGGCGCCTTGGCCGACGAATCACTGCAGGCGGCCGCGCCCGTGATACCTGCCCAAGCGAGCACGCACAAATGAGGAAGACCCAGTTTTTTCATTTCGAATGACACCTTTCTTCATCGCGATCTGCGAAACGCCGAAGAGCGGGCGTCTTCGCCCGCGAGGTGCCTACGTAATTCGCCGCCCTGGAGTAAGCGACTTACACGGCGCTTACTTCTACGATGACGTCCACATGACCACGACCCGCGGGTCGAGCAGATATCCATCTTCGCGGCGGAGGATCAAATCGCGGAGCCCCAGCTTGCGCAATCGGGTCAGGCTGACATGCAATCGATTCTTGGCCGCGCTGGGGACCACGCGCTCGCCCGGCCAGCCCGCGTCGCACAGGACGGAGGGCGAGAGCGCGACCCCGGGGGCGCGGATGCGCTCTTCGACCAAGGCGCACAACAGGGCGCGCACCACGCGGTGCGCGTCCACCTCGAAGCGCTCGCCCGCGGGGGTGTAGAGCCATCGCCCGCCGCGCTCGACGCGAAGGGCAGGGGGGCTCATGCCAGCGGCCTGCGCCGGAAGATCGTCGGGGAATGCGCGCGACACCAGCCTTTGCGCGAGCCGCAGCACGTACGAGTCGAAGGCGGCCGGCGCGTCCACCAAGCGCGCCTCCGCCGCGACCCGATGTCCGCGCGCGGCCGCAGCATTTCCCGCGCGCAGCGCGCCGCGGGCGAGGGCCAGATCGGCGTGGGCGCGCAGCACGTGGAGGGCGACGGCGTAGCGATCGCCGGGCGCAAGCGCGGAGGCGGCGAGGTCGAACGAGCGCTGCGCGGACTCCGCGGAGTCGAGGGCGCTCTGCACCGCGCCGAGGAAGCCGAGGAAGAGCGCCTCGTGGCGCGCGTAGCCGAGCGCCCGCGCCGCGGACGGCAAGGGCAGCAAATGGCTCTGCGCCGTTCGCGAGTCGCCTTGCTCGTGCCGCAAGAGGGCGAGGTAGGCGAGGGCCACGCTCTCCTTGGCGCCGTCGCGGGCCTCGCGCGCCACGTGCACGGCGTGCTCGTACGCGCGGGCGGCCCGCTCGAGCTCCCCTTGCTCGTGGTAAATGAGCGCCAGGACCCAGTGCGCGCCATTTCCGAAGTTGGGATGAAGGCCCAGCGCGCGCACGCAATCGGCCCGCGCCCCCTCGAGCTGCCCCAGCTCCACGCGCAAGAACGCGACGTCGGCCAGCACGGAGGCCTCGCGCCCCACGTCGCGGAACTCTTGGCAAAGCGAGAGCGCGCGCTCGTAGTGCCCCTCGGCCTCCGGAAATCGCCCGAGCTCGCGCGCCACGTTGCCCATGCTCTGGAGCGTGATGGCCTCCACCAGCCGATCGCCCGCGTCGCGGCCCGTCTCATGGGCGCGCGAGAGGCCGCGAAGGGCGGTATCCAATCGGCCTTTGCGGCCGTCCACCGAGCCGAGCGAGCGCAGGACCCGCGCTTCGAGCGCGCGATCGCCCCGCCGGCGCGCGCCCTCGAGCACGTCCGCCAGCTCGCTTCCGCGCTCCTCCGAGGGCTTGGCGTTGGCGCGGAGGTATTTGGCGCGCGCGCGCCACACGGGATCCACGTCGTTCGCCTCGAGGACGGACAGCGCGCGCTCGATGGGGCCCGCGCCCTTGGGGAACGAGCCTTGGCTGTAGAGCAAGGTCTCCATGGCGTACGCGCCGCGAATCGCCAATATGGCGTTCTCCACGGTGGGGCGCTCGGCCGAGAGCAGGCGCTCGACCGCCCAAACGACGTTCTCGCGCTCGGCCGCCCGCAGCGCGTGATCGCGCGCCTCCGCTTGGGAAATGTAATGTTTCGCGTGGCGCGCATAGGCCCCTTTGGCCATCTCGGAGCCATCGAGCCGGATTTGCGCATAGTCGCGGATACTTCGATAAAGGCCCAGGCGCTCGCCCGATATCGGATCGCCCTGCGATTGAACGTGCAGGAGCGATTTTTCGCGCAGCCGCTGGAGCACGTCGAGCACGGGCGGCGCGCCGGGGACGGACGAGAGGTCGACGATGGCCTCGGCCGACGCGAGCACGAAGCCGCCGACGAACACCGCGCACTGGGCGAGGGCCGCGCGCTCGGCCGGATCGAGCAGCGCCCATGAATCATCGAGCGACGTCTCCAGCGCCGCGTGCCGCGCGCGCGGATCGCCAGAGGCCCGGCGGAGCACGTCGAACCGGGCGGCCAGGCGCTGCAAGAGCACGGAGGGCGAGAGCATGCTCATACGCGCCGCCGCCAGCTCGATGGCCAGCGGAAACCCATCGAGCTCGCGCACCAGCGAGGCCAGGGCGCGCGCGTCTTCGGGCGTGGGAACGTAGCCCACGCGAACCCGCTGGAGCCGATCGAGCACGAGATCGAGCGCCTCGGACTCCGCCTCGACGGAGGTCGGCAAACCCAGCGACGAAATCTCGAGCACGTTCTCGCCCGGCAGGCGCAAGAGCTCGCGCGAGGTGACCAAGAACGCCGCGCGCGGGGCGAGCGACGACCACGAGGACAGGACGTTCGCCCCCTCGGGCACGAGCTGCTCGAAGCCATCGAGGACCACCAGCGCTCGCCCGAGCGCGGCGAGCTCCGTGCCCGCGCGGGTCACCTGGACGGGGCCCGCCATCTTCTTCGGCGCGGTGGGCAAAGCACGAAGCGCGCGCCCGATGGCCGCCGCCATTTCGCCGGGCTCGCGCGCCTCGCTCACATCGCAGAACAACACCGAAATGGACGAAGGTCCCGAGGCCCCCGCGCGCGCCTTTGCCGCGGCGTACTCCATCGCGAGCCGTGTCTTGCCGATGCCGGCGGGCCCCGTGAGGGTCACCAAGCGCTCTCCGCCGGAGAAGAGCCGGTGCAAGGTTTCGATTTCCCGCTTTCGCCCCACGAACGCGTCCCCCCGAAGGGGCAACGAGGGTACGTTCTCGCCGGCGTGCATCATGCCACGTATACCGCTTTACCGACGTCCGTGAAAGCCGAGCAGGTCGTCCGCGGCCACTGCCATTTTGCCCGACGGAATGAAAAGGCCGTCAAGCCGTCAAAATACTCCCCGATATCCGACTCCGTTTGGCGCCACCACGATTCCCGTTTTCGGATCGGCCGGCGCGCTCTTGCCCGATGCGAGCCACCAGATCCCGCCCGTGATCACGGCCGCTGCGCCCACGCCGAGGAGCACGTCGCCGACGAGGATCTTGGTGCGCGAACCCTCCGCGTCGGATCGGGCGCTGCTCGGGCACCCCGTGGTTCCTCCGCCGGGGCAAAGCGCTTTGGCGTCGCTCTCCTGGCCTTTGCCGAGCGCCAAAAAAAGCGCACCCGCGGCGCCGAGCACCAAACCTCCGCCGCCCACCGCCAACGCGGCGATGGGGCGCGACGCATGCGGCGCAATGGAGGGCTCCGCCGGAGCGGGTGCCGCTGCCGCAGGCGCGGGCGTGGGCGTGGGCGTGGGCGCCGGAGGCTCGGGGGAGCGCTGCGGATCGAGGACCACCTCGAGCCGCTGTTTTTCCTCCACGTGCACGGTCTTTTGAAAGCGCTCGGCGAGGATGTAGTGCGTCCCCGGATCGACCTCGAGCCCTTCGTTCGGGACCGTGACATCGGCACCGTCGACCGAGGCGCGCGCGACCGTCGTACCTGGAGGGATCTGCAGGACCAGCCGCGGGATGCGCGGCATCAACAGCGCGAGGCTGGAGACCGCCTTTTGTTCGTCATCGAAGAGCCGGGCCTCGTGCGCGTCGGACGCGGCCTTGGCGAAAGCGGCTTTTGCGCGCACCAAGCGACCCAATTGCTCTTCGGCGATGCCGAGCGCCAACAGCGCTTTGGGGGCCGAGCGAATGGCGATGACCGCTCGGAACTTATCGACCGCGCCCTGCCAATCCCCCTTGTCCGCCAAGGCGGTTCCGTCGCGAAAAAGGGCGGTACGTTCCTTTTCTTTCGCGCTCGCCGGATCGCTCGCGCTCGTTGCATTTTTTGGATTGTCGGCGCGCGCTGTGCCGGTGAGACCGGTGAGCGACATCGTTAGACCGACAATACCAAGGAACGGAGCAATTCTCATTATCGAGGCCCGAAGGCGGCGCGTCGAACCAAAGCGCGGCGCACCTTAGCAGACATCTCAACCGTTGGTAGGGGACACGTGAAAATTTTTCCGTGCTAGGGTCAACGGCTGAGTCGACTGCAGATGGCACCCGAGAACGTCGTCGGTCAGAAGTATCGTTTGATCCGCCCGATCGGGGAGGGCGGCATGGGCTCGGTTTGGGCAGCCGTTCACACGCAAACCGATCGCCAGGTGGCCCTGAAGCTGATTCATCGCGAGGCGGCCATGGATGCGGCCGTTCGCGAGCGGATGCTCCGGGAGGCGCGCGCGTGCGGGCGGGTGGCGCACCGGAACGTGGTCGAAATTCTGGACGCGGGCCTCACGGACGAGGGCGATCCGTTTTTGGTCATGCCGCTCTTGCGCGGGGAGACCCTGAGCGAGCGCTTGATGCGCGATCAGCGTCTGCCCTGGCCGCTGGCCGCGCGGCTCGGGGCCGACATCGCCAAAGGTCTGGCGGCGGCGCACGCGGCGGGCATCGTTCATCGCGATCTCAAGCCGGGGAACATCTTTCTTTCGTACGAGGCCGACGTCGAGGAACCCATCGTCAAGCTGCTCGACTTCGGGGTGAGCAAGATGGTCGAGAGCTTCGAGTCGTGTCAGGTCACCCGGACCGGGAGCGTGCTCGGCTCACCGGCCTATATGAGCCCCGAGCAAGTGCGCGGCGATCGCACCGTCGACTACCGCGCCGACTTGTGGTCGCTCGGGGTGGTGCTCTTCGAAATGCTGACGGGCACCTTTCCGTTCCGCGGCGAAAACGCCTACGCCGTGGTGGCCGAGATTCTCCACGGGTCGATTCCATCCGTCTTCGACGTTGCGCCCGACGTCGATCCTCGGTTCGTGGCCTTGGTCGCCCGCTGCCTCGAGCGGGAGGTGCACGCGCGAATGGGCTCCGCGAGCGAGGCGGCCTGTGCGCTGAAGGAATTGGCGGCGAGCGCACCGGCGAGCGTGCATCGATGTGTCGATCGCGTGGGCGTGGGCGTGGGCGACGAGGTCGGTGCCGAGACGATGCCGCTCGCGGTGCGCGCCTCGCCGTTGGTGCACGCTTCGACCCCGGCGCAGGCTTCGACCCCGGCGCAGGCTTCGACCCCGCCGCAAGGTCCATCGACGTTGATCTCGGCGCAGTCGCTGGCGCCGCCGAAGCCGTCGCGCGTGAGCAAAGGCGGCAAGGGCGTCTACGCGGTATTGGGCTGTGTGGGGGGCATCGCCGTGGCGGGGATCGTGGGGTTGTTCGCCAGCATGCGGGGGCATTCGGCGAACGCGGGGACAACGTTGTCAGCGCCTTCGGCGCGGGGCAGCGAAACCATGGGCGCGGTGCTCGCGACGGTCTCGGCGCCGCCCGAGGCGCCGGTCGTTCCGAGTGCACCGATCGCTCCGAGCGCATCGGCGGGATCGGGTGCATCGGCGGGATCGGGTGCATCGGCCGGAGCGGGTACGTTGCCGGTGGTGTCCGGCGCGGGTTCGGGAGCGCGAAGGCCGCATGTGCCGGCGACGCCGCCGCCGAGTGCATCGTCCTCGTCGAAGCCCCTGTCGCCAAGCGCGAAACTACCGGCGAACCCAGGCTGACGCGTGTACGATGTGGGGCGTGCTCCGCTTCAACACAGCCGGCCCTTGCGATGCGGCACGCCATTACATGATCCCGCCGATGCAGCGTTTGCCCGAGGCTCGACGCTACATCGATCAAGGCGACTACCTGGTCCTGCACGCCCCGCGGCAGACGGGGAAAACCACGGCGTTGCACGCGTTCGCCCGCGCGCTGACCGCGGAGGGGGTCTATGCCGCGCTGCACTTCTCGTGCGAAGCCGCGGAGCCGGCGCAGGATGATTTTGCCGAGGCGCAGCGCGCGATCCTGAGCTCCATATCGCTCTCGGCCAACATTCATCTTCCGACCGAGCTTCGTCCGCCCGCTTCGTGGCCCGCGGAACCCGACAGCACCTTGCTCTCGCTCGGCTTGACCGCATGGGCCCAGCAATGCCCCCGTCCGCTGGTTCTCTTCTTCGATGAGATCGATGCTTTGCGAGGCGAGAGCCTGCGATCCGTGCTTCGGCAGCTCCGCCGCGGATTTTTCGATCGGCCCCACCAAGCTCCACACGCCGTGATCCTGTGCGGCCTGCGCGACGTGCGCGACTACAAGGCCGCGAGCGGTGGCGACCCGTCCCGGTTGGGAACGTCGAGCCCATTCAACATCAAGCTCGCATCGCTCCGGCTTCGTGATTTCACGGAAGGCGAGGTCCGCGCCCTCTACCAGCAACACATCGATCGAACGGGACAACCCATCGACGAAGATGCACTTTCGCGCATTTGGGAGCTCACGCGCGGCCAGCCCTGGCTCACCAACGCCATCGGTCGCGAGATCCTCGAAGAAATGAGCATCCTGCCGCCTGCGCGGATCACGCGCGAACACATCGAGCAAGCGAAGGAGCGCCTGATCCTCGCGCGCGCCACGCACCTCGATTCGCTGGTGGCGCGCCTGCACGAAGATCGCGTGCGCCGCATTTTGGAGCCCGTGCTGGCGGGCACCACGTCGACGGCTTTGGACACCTACGAGGACGACTTTCAATACGTGGTCGACTTGGGCCTCGTGGCCGCTGGTCCCACAGTCGAGATTGCCAATCCCATTTACCGCGAGGTCATCACACGGATCCTTGCGTCGGGGGTCGAGCGGCAAATTCCCCTCGAGACGAAGAGCTTCGTTCGTCCCGACGGCCACCTCGACATGGAGAAGATGCTGACCGAGTTCACCCGCTTCTGGGTGGAGCACGGCGAAATTCTGGCCTCGGCGATGAGCTACCACGAGGTGGCCCCGCAGCTCGTGCTGATGGCGTTTCTCCAGCGCATCGTGAACGGGGGCGGGTACATCGAGCGCGAGGTCGGCGTGGGCCGCGGCCGCATCGATCTGCTGGTCCGCTGGCCGCTCCCCGACAAGACGGGCTGGCAGCGCGAGGCCATCGAGCTCAAAGTCTGGCGCGAGGGACGGCCCGATCCGCTTCCGGAAGGCTTGGCGCAGCTCGAAGGCTATCTGACCCGGCTCGGCCTCCATCACGGGTTCCTGGCAATCTTCGACCGCCGTCGCCAAGCGCCTCCGCTGACCGAGCGCACGCGCGTGGAGAAGACGCGCACGGCCGGCGGTCGCGAGACCGTGCTTCTGCGCGCTTAGTCCGCCGCAAGCATCATCCGCCCGCGCGCCGAATCCGCCTCGCGCGCCCCGCCCGCGTCCGCCCGGCTCGAACCTGTGCATCGATGCAGTCGCGATGTGCGCGGGCGCCAACTGACCACGCCAGGTGGCTCAGCCTATCGTTCCGGCATGGTGCAGAGCATGACGAGGGTTCTTCGCGGAGCGGTTCTTTTTGGGGCGGTGGGGCTTGGTTTGGGGTGCGGCGGCGCGAGTCAGCGGGCGGCGGAGTCGGCGGGGGACGTGGACGCCGGTGTGCTGGCGCACAATCGGGAGATTGGGACCCGCTATTTCAATGAAGTTTGGAATCAGGGGCGGGTCGATGTGCTCGACGAGCTGCTGACCGACAATTACGTGAATCATACACCCAGCACGCCCAACCCTCCTCGCGGGCCAAAAGGCCTCAAGCCCATCGTGCAGGCCATTCGGCAAGGCTTTCCGGATCTTCATTTTCAAATCGAGGATATGGTCGTCACCAAAGACCGCGTGGTGCTGCGCACGGTGATGACCGGCACCAACACCGGTGAATTGTTCGGCGCCCCGCCCACCGGCCGGCGGGTTCGCGTCAATCAGATCAACATCGAGGAGATCCGCGATGGACGCATCGCCGACCATTGGCGGGTCACCGACGAGCTGTCGATCCAAAAGCAGCTCCAAGCTCGCTGAGCCCGCACCGTCGATGGCTGAATGACATCGGGCCATCGGCTATGATGGGCCGCACGTGGATGCCCCGAACCCCCGCTGCACGCGCCGCCTGCGCTTTCTGCGCCGTCTGCGCCCTCGGATCGTCACCGCGACCCTGTCGCTCGCAGCGCTGTGTGCATCGCCCGCCGGTGCACAATCGACCGCGTCCAGCGAGCGCGAGGCGGCAGAGCATGACCGGCGCGGGCACGATGCGGTGAAGCGGGCGGACGCCGAGACGGCGCGGCTGGAGTTTCTCAAGTCGTATCGGCTGGTGGCGTCGCCCCGAACCCTGTGGAGCTTGATGCGGTCCGAAATCGATTCGAATCGCCCGCTCGAAGCGTTGAAGCACCTGCGGATGTACCTGGCGGATCCTGCGGCCGATCCCAAGAAGAAGGAGCAGGGGCAGGGCTTGCTCGAGGAGCTGATCCCGCAAGTCGGCCACTTGCGCATCGATGTACCGGAGACGGCCCCCGTGACGGTCGATGGCGTTCGCATCCCCAGCGAAGAGCGAAAAAATGGTCTCGACGTGACGCCGGGCAACCACGTCGTCGAGGTCGTCGTGGCCAGCGTGTTGCGGCGCGCGGAGGTGGATGCGCCCGCGGGCAAAGAGACGGTCGTACCGCTCGATCTGCCCTCACGCGCCCCACCAGGCAGCGCCGCCCCACCGAGCAGCGCCGCCGGGGGCGCGCCGTCGGCGGCCGGCCCGGGGTTGGCTTCGAACGATCCGTCGCCGCCCTCGAAGACCGCGGAGCGATCCGGCGGGGTGGGCATGCCGCCCACCGCCACGTGGATCCTGGGCGGCGTCGCCGTGGCCGCGCTCGGGGCAGGGGTGGCGTTCTCGCTCAGCGCCCAATCGAAGAAAGACGACATTGGCCATGATCGCGACGCGTGCGCAAACCCCAATAGCGCGGAGTGCGCGCGCGTTCGCGATCTCGATGACACGGGCCGAAGCCACGCGACCCTCGGCTGGATCGCGTACGGCGGGGCGGGCGCCGCGCTGATCGCGGGCGGCCTCGTTTGGGTGCTCGCGCCAAAGAGCGAACGCCATACGGCGCGAACCCAGATCGTCCCCATGACCGCCCCCGGTGTGGCGGGCGTTCGACTTCAAACGCGTTTTTGAAACCTCGCGGGCGCCTCGTTGTGCGATGGATGGGCGAGCCCGGCCTGCGACGAACCGAGTGACAGGTTCGCTCGCGCCTCGGCGGGCAAAGACGATTTTCACTTATTTCAAATGCACGGCGCCCTACGTGATCCCTCGGACCGTCTCTCTGGATTTCGGGTTTCACACTCCGTGGAGATCGCCATGCAAGAGAATCGACCGAGCACCACCGCCATGCACGTCGCCGTGCGCCGCGCCGTTCATCAAATCCTCGATCGGCCGTTGGTCTTCGAAGACCCGCTCGCCGTGCGCATCGTGGGCGAGCACGCGAAGGATGAAATTGGATCGGAGCCGGCGGATCGCCAGGTGTGGTCGCGTGAGACATTGCGCGCCTTTTTGGTGGCGCGAAGTCGCTTTACGGAGGATGCGCTCGAGTGGGCGACCTTGCGCGGAGTCCGCCAATACGTGATCCTCGGCGCTGGGCTCGATACATTTGCATATCGAAACCGGGATGCGTCCTTGCGGGTCTTCGAGGTCGATTATCCGGCCACCCAAGCTTGGAAGCGCGAACGGCTCGCCGAAGCGGGCATCGTAGCCCCGCCCTCGCTCACCTTTGCGCCCATCGACTTCGAGAAGCAAACCCTCTCCGAAGGCCTCGCCAACGCCGGCTTCGATTTCTCCAGCCCGGCTTTCTTCTCGTGGCTCGGCGTCGCCAATTACCTCACCAAGAGCGCCGTGATGGCCACCCTCCACTTCGTCGCCCAAAGGCCCGCGGGCTCGGAGATCGTCTTCGACTTCGCCGCGCCGCCGGACGGGCTCGCCGAGGACGAGCGCCGCGCCTTCGATGTGCTCGCCGAGACCGTGGCCTCCCTCGGCGAGCCCTGGATTTCCTCCTTCGATCCCTCCGCCCTCAGCCGTGAGCTCTCGGCCATGGGGTTTCGGCATATCGATGTCCTGGCCCCGCCCGCCATCAACGCGCGCTACTTCTCGGATCGCGAGGACGATTTGCGGGTCGGTCCCGTCGTCGGCCGCATTTTGCACGCGCGCGTCTGAGCGGACGCGCGCGCCGCCTCGAAGTTAGAAATGCACGCCGAGCCCGGCGGTGCCCGACCATGCTGCGCCCACGTTGGAGCCGTTGGCCTCCAGCACGCGCGCCTTGGCTTGGTTCAACGTATCGACCTCGCGCGGGGTCGCCAGATCCCGCACGGAGGTGCCATGTCGCGTGATGAAGAGGAGCTCCCCGCCGAGCGACGCACCCACCGAGATATTTTGCGTGAGGTAATAGTCGACCCCAATCGCCAGGCGCGTGTTCACGCCGTTGACGTCCAGCCCGCGCCGCAGCCCATCGAAGGCCGTGGACAGCCCGCCGAAGGTGGCATATCCGCCCGCCAACGTAACGTAAGGCTCGAATCGTCCGACCGGCGCGCGCAAGCCCAGCTCCGCGTTGAGCGTCCAGAGCTGAAAGCCCTCGCGTTGCCCGGGCGCATCGCCGCCAAAGGAGCTGAAACGACCGCGCACACCCAAGGTGACGAAGACGAAGCGAACCCCCACGCCGACCCCCACCGTGGGCCCCACGGCGTTGGCGGGCAGGATCCCCAACGAGACGGTGTCGATGTCCGCTTTGAACGTTCGAAGGTGCAAGCTCTCGAACCCGGCCTCCGCCTTCATCCACACGATCTCGCGCTTTGGTTGCGGCTCGCCCTTGGTGCTCGCGTCTCTTTGCTCCGCGCGGTCTTCCTTCTTCTCGACCCTCTCGGCCCCGCCCTCCTGCACCTCCCCCTGCTCGGCGCGCCCGCGCGCCGAGGCCGGAGAGGAGGCAAGGAGGAGCGACGCGGCGGCCATCATGCTGGCCACCGCGCGGGCTCCGAGGAGCGCGTGCGCGTTAGTGCGCATGCGAGCCGCACGAATCGGTCACGTCCACGCCGGCATTGATGGCGACGTCCAACGTACCCGAAGCATGATCCACGGCCTGGACGGCTGCCGTGGCGCACGAGAGCGACTTGCCGTCGAGATCACCCGACGCCTTCAGCACCGCCGAGCCGCTCGCCGAGAGCTGCTTGCCCACTTCGACCACGCTCTTGCCTCGAACCTCGGCCGCCGCCACCAAGGTCGGGAGGTTCGCGTTGATGGTGGCCACCAGCTTCTGCACGTCGGCCGACCCTTGCGCGTCGCACACCAGCTTCACCTGCGGCGGATCGCACTTGGTGTTGGCCGCGGTGGTGGCGCGGCAGCCCGCGAAGCACGATTGATCGATTTCGCACTTGGGCGGGGTGAACGTGGTCTCGCACACCGGATCGGTGTACGTGGACGTGCACTGGCCCTTGCACTTCACGCTGGCGCCGCACGCGATGCCCGCGGAGGCCTCCACCTTGCAGCTACCCGTGCACTTTCCGCTGCACGCGCCCGTGCACTTCCCGCGGCAGTTCTCGTCGTTCTCCGTGCGCTTCCCGTTCTCGTCGACGCACGTGCCCTGGCACTTCCCGGTGCACTCGGCTTCGCACTTTCCTTCGCAGTTGGCGGAGGCGTCCACCCGTCCTTCGCAGTACGACTGCGCCGAGCACTTCTCCTGGCATTGCACGGCGAGCTGCCCCGGCTGGCAGCGCTCCTCGACCTTGCCCGGATCGCACTTCGTCTGCGTGTTGCACTTGGCCTCGCACGCCACCTGCGCCTCGAAATCGGCGTGGCACGCGCCGCGCGATATGGATAGGGCGAAGTTGGCGCGTTTGCCGGCTTCGCTCTCCATGATGGCCACGATGCGCGCGCGGGCGGCGTCGCATGCGCCGGTCTTGTCCTTGTTCGCGATGGCCTCGTCGCGGTCGCCGAAGGTCGACCAGGTGTCGGTCGCACCCAGATCCGTCGCGACCTTGATGCAGGCGCCCTTCACGTCCACCTTCACCTTGTCGGCGATGGCGCGAAGGTCCACGGACGCTTGCATGAAGGTGCGAACCTTCGCGTCGACCTTGACGTTCGCGTCCACCGTGCCGGTCTGGGATTTGAACTCGGGGCACCCTTCGCTGCTGCCTTCGCCCAATCCCGAGGTGGTGGAGATACAGCTCGTGGTCGTGAGGAACGCGGTGCCTGCGAGCACCGTTGCGACCAACGCCGAGCGCCTCGCCAAAGACCGCGGGCCAAGCCTTGTCTTCATAAGATTCATCTCGTCCTCCTAGAAAGCACCGAGAAAAGAGACGACCGCATTGCCGGTCGAATCCATTGGGCCGCCAAGTCGCACGAGACATGCCATCTCGGCAATTCGCCGTTGTTTCGAGGGTCATCGCACCTGCATCGCATCAGGCACGGGCCGCGCGACATTGCCCCGGCGTGGCAAGAGCGCACACGTTTGCGTCAGGCGATTGGAGACGGCGTCATCGCGGGGATCCGCGCCCTCGCGCCGTTTATGCGGTGCCGAGGCGGCTTGCCTTCATGAGGAGATAGTTCCGTTCGGGCGTGCTCGATGTTCGACTGGCCGCCGTCCGGTAATGGGCTATCGCGGCCGGGTGATCGCCGGCCATTTCCAACAAATGCGCGCGAACGGCGGAGAGGCGGTAATGCCCCGCCAATCGCTCGTCGCCGTCGAGCGGCTTCAAGAGCTCGAGCCCCGCGTTCGGACCGTGCACCATGGCGGCCGCAATGGCGTGATTGAGCGCCACCATGGGGTTGTCGGACATGCGCATCAAAATGCTGTACAAGGCTAAAATTTGCGGCCAGTCCGTGTCCTTCGCGTGCGCGGCCTCCGCGTGAACGGCCGCGATCGCAGCCTGAAGCGGATACGGGCCCACGGCCCCGCGCGACAACGTCTCGCTGACGAGCGCCACGCCTTCGGTGATGGCCGCGCGGTCCCAAAGCGAACGATCCTGCTCGTCGAGCGGAATCAATTCGCCGACCGGTCCGGTTCGCGCAAGGCGGCGCGCGTCGGTGAGGAGCATCAGCGCCAAGAGCCCGGCCACCTCGCCGAGGTTCGGGAGCAGCCGGTGCACGGCGCGCGTGAGCCGGATGGCCTCGCTCGCGAGATCGGCGCGCTGCAGGCTGGTGCCCACGCTGCTGGCGTAGCCCTCGTTGAAGATCAAATAGAGCACGTGGAGCACGGCACCGAGCCGCTCGGCGCGCTCGTCCTCCGTGGGCATGCAAAAGCTCAGGCCCGATTTTTTGATGGTCTGCTTTGCGCGGCTGATCCGCTGCGCCATCGTGGCCTCGGGGACCAAAAACGCATTGGCAATTTGCTCGGTCGTCAATCCGCCGACCGCGCGCAAGGTGAGCGCAATGGCCGATGGCCGCGTGAGCGCGGGGTGGCAGCACATGAAGAGGAGCGCGAGCGTGTCATCGTGCTCGGCCCCGTCTTCGCCGCCGCCTTCGCCCGCCGCCACCGGCTCTTCGGCCGATGGCGACTCCATGACCAGCGCCGTCTCCCGCCGCCGCCGCGCGCTCTCGGCGCGCAAATGATCCGACATGCGGCGGCCGGCGACGTGAATGAGCCAGGCGCGTGGGTTCTCGGGCACGCCGGCCGTGGGCCACTGCATGGCCGCGGCCGTGAGCGCTTCTTGGACCGCGTCCTCGGCGGCCGCGAAGTCGCCGAAACGTCGGGTCACCACACCGAGCACCTGCGGTGCAAGATCGCGAAGCAGGTGCTCGCCCGAGAATGCCGCCACACCCCCTTATACCGCGAGACCTTCTAGGCGGGAGGGCCGCTCATCACTTCACGGACCTCGATGGCCATGTTCAGGGGCTCTCCGTCGCGCCCGGGTGCCGTCGATGCCCGCCCGGCGATCGCGTACGCCTGCTCGGGCGACTCCACGTCGACGATCCAATAACCGGCGAGAAACTCCTTGGACTCGGCGAACGGCCCGTCCGTCACCTCGGGCGCTCCTCCCTTGCCGGCCCGCACGATCCGCGCTTGATTCGGCGGGGTCAAGCCCTCGCAGCTGACGAGCTGGCCGGCCTCCCGCAGATCCTTATTGAGGCTCCTCATGAAGTCGATGTGCGCCTTGATGGCTTCGGGCGCCCACTTGAAGATCTCGTACTCGCCGGTACCGCGGGGCATATTCATCATCAGAATGAACTTCATATCCATGGCTCCTGTTCGAATGTCGCGCCTCGATGGCTGCGTTCAGGGGTGAGTCGGAGCCCGCTCCGGGTTCTCGACATGACCCCGTCGATTTTTTTGCCCCCCAGCGGCCAGAACAGCCGGGCTCGTGCCCGTCAATGTCGCGAAGATCGTCGGGGATGTCGAGGGGTAGGGCACCCGGTTCAGCCTTCTGACGCGTCGGGAGCCAAAAATGGCATGATCTGGGGCAAGGTGTCGCTGTGGAGCGAAATCGTCGATGGATTTCGATGGCGCCTCACCTTCGACCCGCGCCGCGCTTCGAGCGCCGCCAAGGCGAGGCGCGAGGGCACGGTGGCTGCAGGACGAGGGATGACTCACCCAAGTTCCAGCTGACACGTGACGGGTGAGAAAGCGCGCTCGGGCGATGACGCTCGGGTGTGAGCCCTCAGAAAGGAGCAACGAATGGCTCAGGACAAGCATACGCAGGGTTCGAATCAAGGCACGAGCCACCGTGGCTTTGCCTCGATGGACGAAGAGAAGCAGCGAAAGATCGCCAGCCAGGGCGGTCACGCTGCGCACGCCAAGGGCACCGCGCACGAGTTCACCCCCGAGGAGGCGCGCGAGGCCGGCCGGAAAGGTGGGGAGGCCGTGAGCCAAGATCGCCAGCACATGGCAGAAATCGGCCGCAAGGGCGGGGAAGCCCGGGGCGCCAACGCGCATCGCGGCGATCGCTCGGAGCAGCACGCCAAGGCCGGCGCTCAAAGCCACAAAGGATAGAAAATAGAAACCAGAAAAGTCAGAATTCGAGTGGCGACATTCGAAATGCGATAAAGGATAAGCAATGATGGCGTCCGTAAACACCGGACGCCAACGTCAACGCGTAGACTGCAAGGCCATGCAGGGGTTCTTGCAGCCTACGCGTCTTTTATTTACCGCGAGCCCTGCGTGGTCCGCGGCTGCCCTTGCCCTTGCGCGGACGAACCTTGCGCGGACGAACCGGTCTTTTGCAGACAACGCGACAGGTGCTGCGTCAGCTGCTGAATGTGGGCCGCGTCGTCGCGCCGGATCTGTTCGAGGGCCCGGAGGACCTCCGCGTCGTTGCGCGCGTCTTCGCAATAGCGGCCATAGGCCTCCAGCGCCTTCGACTTCTCCTGGATGATGGTGACGAGATCGTACGTCAGGTTGTCGAGGGGAAAGCTCTCGCCCCGCGTGGGGATGTTGCCGGTGCCTGAGGTATTCATCATCGTTCCTTTCCGGCGGGGGATATCCCGCGCACCGGTGGACGATGCACGCTCAGTGCCCCTTCGAGCTGGGGATGCCCTGATCGATGGCGGCCCGAAGCCGGGCGAGCCGGGCGATGACCGACTCCAGGTTCGCCCGCAGGCCCTCGCTCACCGATTGGCGCTCGATCTCCATCGTATCGGGTTCGAGCTTTTGCCATTCTTTCAATTCCGCCGCGCCCGCGAGGTGCAAGCGGCTGCGCACGTCGTGCCTGAGGGAGTGCATCTCGGAGAGTCGATCTTGAAGATCAAACGGCTTGGACGTGGGCATCTGCTGGGGCTCCTTTTCAGACGGCCGTGCGCATGACGGTCCATCGAACGTACCTCGCTCGGGGGCCGCGTCCCAAGACGTTGCACGTTGCTCGGATGACGTCATCACACCCCCAGCATCTCTCGAAATGCTCGCGCCTCGCGCACGTCTTGGGTGCCAAGCCCCTCCGTGAACTGAGCCAGAATGGAGCTCAGGAGCTGCTTGGCCTCGGGCGTGCGCTCCAGGCTCACCAGCAAACGCGCGTAGCTCAGCGAAAGGCGCAGCTCCCACGAGCGGGCCCGCTGCGCGCGCGCGAGGTCCAGTCCGCGCTCGAAGCAGTCGCACACGACGGTGGGATTGGCTCCTTTTGCATGTAGGAGCTCGCCTCGAAGTCGGAAGAGCTCCACGGCGGCGATGCGCTCGCCCTTGTCCACGAAGGTCATCGCTTGATCCAGAGCGCGGGTGGCGCCGTCCAGATCGCCCTCCTTCCATCGCGCCCAGATCAGCGGCGCAAAGCAGAGGGTGATGGCCGTCACCAGGCCCGACTCGATCTGCTCGGTGACCCCCTCTTGAAGCTCCTGCACGGCCCCCGGCTCGCCCAAGCCCGCGCGCCGCCAGCCGCGCACGACCTTCGCCAGCGCCAGCGCCGCGTCGAGCCCGTGCTCGGTGGCCAGCCGGGTGGCCTCGTTGGCCCGCGCCAGGCTCCCCTCCGGCTCGCCGCGGAAGTTGTGCATGAACCCCGCGTGCAACAGCGCCAGGGAGAGGCTAAAGGGGTGATTCTTGCGGCGCGCGTGCTCGACCGTGTTCTGCACGCATTGGACCGATTCGTCCAATGCGCCCAACGTCCAGTACGTGAAGCCCAAGCAAAGGCCGCTGTCCACGCAGGGATCGACCCCCACCATCAAGGTGAGCCCACTGTGCTCCGTCTCGTCGTAGAGCGCGAGCGCCGCCCGTTGGTGGTTGCGGCAGGTGACGAAGTCGCCCGCGAGCATCGAGGGCATTCCAATCGCCGCGTGCGCGAGGAACTTCGCCCCGGAGTCTTTGCTCGTCTCGGGGTGCGCCATCAGATGGTGGGCCAGCTCGCCCGAGCTCGCGATATCGCCCGCCAGCGAATAAAACCGCCAGAGCCCCAGCAGCGAGGAGAAGGGCTGCGCATCGTAGCCCCCCGCGTGGCGCCCCAGCTCGCGAACCCGCTCGTACACTTGGCGGATCTCGTTGGACCAGTTGGCCGCCAGGAGCGCCCGGCCGAGGCCGAGCTGCAGCGCGAGCTCCCGTGGATCACGCGCCTCGTTCTCGGGGAGCCTCCGCAGCTGATCGATCGCGTGGCGGAAGTGGGTCGCGGCGTCGTCGTTGGCCGAGCGCGCGAGCGCCCGCTCCCCGGCGCGTTCGAAGTAGACCACCGCGTTCTCGTGGCAGCCCGCCTCCATGAAGTGCGCGGCCACCAGCTCCGGATTTTGCTCCACCACCCCGGGGAAGCGCTCGGAGAGGACCTCGGCCGCCCGCCGATGGAGCTCGCCGCGGCGGCCGCGCGTGAGCGATTGGTACGCGGCGTCCTTCACCAAGGCGTGCTTGAACGTGTAGCGCGCCTCCACCGTGCGGTCGCTCCTGCGAAGGACGTCCGACTCCACCAGCTGCATCAGCCCGACCCGCAAGAGCCCCTCGGTGTGCTCCCACGTCGCGGCGATCCGATCGTAGCTGACGTCCCGCCCGAGCACGGCGATCAGGCGCGCGACGTCGCGGCCTTCTTGCGGCAGCGCGTCGAGCCGCGCGTGCAAGAGCGCCTCGAGGGTGGCCGGGATGGCGCCGGATCCATAGGAGTCGAGCGCGCGGAGGATGTCCGTGGAGTCGGCCTGATCCATCGCATCGGCCACCCGGTGGGTGAGCTCCTCGATGAACAGCGGCACCCCGTCCGTCCGCTGCACCAGCTGCGCGACCACGCGCGCGGGCAAGGTCCGCCCCTTGCTGGCGAAGGCGATCATGGTGGCGGTGTGCTCGGCCGAGAGCCTCCCCAGCGGCAGGCGCCGCAGGTGCGCGCGCTGCGGCCACGGCGAGTGGAAGTCCGGGCGGGCCGTCACCAGGATCATGAGGCGCGCGTCGGTCATGGCGTTGAGCAGAAGATCGAGGAGCTCCAGGGTCGATGCGTCGCTCCAGTGCGCGTCCTCCACCACCAGCACCGTCGGCTGACGCTTGGCCAGGTGGACGAAGAGGTCCACCAAGGTCTCGAGCGTCTCCTTTTTGAGCAAATCGGGGCTGAGCGACGGGGAGGGGTACCGGTCGCCGGTGGGAATGCCCAACGCCGCCGCGAGGAGCGCCGTCTGCCGCGTGACCGCCCGATCGATCTCGGCCAGCGCGGCCTCCAAGAGCCGGATCTTCTCGTGGGCCGGGGTCTCGGTGCGCAGCCCCATGGCGTGCAGGAGCCCCTCGGCCACGGGCTGCAGCGCGCTGTTCTGAAAATACGGCCAGCATTGACCATGCACGACGCGGCGCTCGTCCGCGGCCGCGCGCTCCAAGTGGTGCTCGAGCAGCCGCGACTTTCCAATGCCGGCCTCGCCCACGATCCACGCGAACCGTCCGTGGCCCGCCTTCACCTCCTCCCAGAGCGCGGCCAGCTCCTCGAGCTCCTGGTCGCGACCGACCATCGGCGTGAGCTCGCCGCGGGTGATGGCGTCGAACCGGGAAGGCGCCTCCTTGGAGCGGAGCACCCGATGGATGCGAACGGGCTGCACCCCGCCGTCGGGCACCGCCTCGCCGAGCGCCTCGAGGTGAAACACGCTGCGCACCAGGGTCTGCGTCACCTCGCTGATGAGGATCTCGTTCGGCCCCGCCCGCCGTTCGAGCCACTGGGCCAAGTGCGGGGCGTCGCCGCGGATGTTGGGCGGGGAGCCCTCGCGCTCGATGCGCTCCGCGATGGCGAGGCTGGTCGCCACGCCGACGCGCGCGGCCATCGGCTGCCCGCCCTCGGACGTGCAGCCCCGGATGGCGTCCACGATGAGCGAGGCGGCCCGGAGCGCGCGGTGCGCGTTGTCCTCGTGGGCCTTCGGGTAACCGAAGCACGCGACGATGCGGGGGCCGATGGATGACAGGAGCGCCCCTTCGAGCTGCCGAACGACGGTGGTGCAAATCTCGAAGAACTCGTCGAGCGTCTCCCCGATTTCGTCCAGCCCGGACTCGCCCGGCAGCTCGGACGCGCCATGCAGCGCGCACGTCACCACGGTGACCGGGCGGCGATCGGGCTTGGTCCTCCCTGCGCGCTCGCCCCGCTCCCGGTTCTTGCGCATGGCGCGGGACAGCACGACCTCCAGCGCGACCAGCCCATCGAGCAGCTCCTCGGCCGTGCCATAACGGGCGCCGGGGCTCTTCTCCAGGGCGCGCTGGGCGATCACGCTGGCCTCCTCGGGCAAATCCGGCCGCACCGCCCGAAGGGAGGGCGCGCGCTCCGGGGAGGTGACCGCGTCCCGCAGCGCCATGAGGGTATCCATGGGGAAGGGGGGGATCCCGCCCAGCAGCTCGAAGAGCATGATCCCCACCGCCCAGAGATCCGTGCGCCCGTCTTGCGCTTGGCCCCTCCACTGTTCCGGGGCCATGTAGCCGGGGGTTCCGGAGAACCCATCGCCCGGGGCCCCGGGCTTGTCGGCGATGCTGGCCACCCCGAAGTCGAGGATCTTGGCGGTTCCATCCCGGGTGACGAAGACGTTGCTCGGCTTCAGATCGCGGTGCACGATGCCCAGTCGGTGAGCTTGGCAAAGCCCCCGCGCGACATCGGTCAAAATGCGCACCGCGCGCTGCGCGTCGACCCGCTCCTCTTTAACGATGGCGTCGAGCGACCGGCCCTCCAGGTGCTCCATCACCAGAAACGGCACCCCCTTGTCCGCGCCCATATCGAAGATCCGCACGATGTTCTCGTGGCTCAATCGGGCGCATGCGCGGGCCTCGAGCTGGATGCGCTCGAGCGCCTCGGCGGTGTCGAGCCCGCCGGTGGTGAGGAACTTGATGGCCACCGTGCGATCGAGCACCGTGTCGCGCGCCAGAAACACGACGGACATCCCGCCGCCACCGAGCCGCTCGATCACCTCGAACCGCGTTCCCGCCGGCCCGCCCAGGCGCTGGCCCGGATCGCGATGAACCTCCACGGTGTTGGCGACCGCCGATACCAACGTGCCATCGAGGCCGGCTTTGGCCGTGACCTTGTCCGCCGATACATTGCGCGCGCCGCCGGTGATGGTGGACGCCAGCGGGTCCCCCTCGTAAGGTCCACCCGGGCGATCCCCCGAGCTTGCGGAAGCCTCGAAGCTGTCCACGCGATTTCGGACGCCCATCGACGGATCCTCCCAAAACGAGAACGGCTGCGGCCATATCATACGGTCAATGAATCCCGGACGGCGGCCAAACCAAGTTGGCAACGGCGCATGGATGTGAATCTGGCAGCGAAGATCAGCTAATGCTGACTTACCGTCGTGGCGTCCTCCGTCGCGTAGGAGCGCGTATGGGCGCACATGGCAGCTCGTGGAGGGTCTCCGGCGTGAAGGGCGTGTTGCGTGAGCGCGCAACTTGCAACTTACGAGTTGCCGCGAGGCGAGGTTGCCACCAGGCTGCGATGCCGCGATGCTGCGATGCGCACGGTCATGGCCTCGCGGCACCTTGCGTCGAAGTCGATATCGGTTTAGGACGCGACACTGCAAAAAGGTGTAGCTTCGACGGTGGGACTCTTCGCGTCTGTCTTCGTTTCATCGGATTGGTTTAATTGCGTGTAATGCATGATTGACGGACTCGACCCGTGTCTTACCGTAGCGATCGCGCCATGAGTGAATTTACCGTCAGCGTCGTCGTTCCCACGTACAACCGCGCGTATTGCATCGCGAAGACGCTCGACAGCGTATTCGCGCAAACGCATCAAGACTTCGAGCTGCTCGTCGTCGACGATGGCTCCACCGATCGTACGCGCGAGCTGGTGCTCGACACGTATGGCAAGGATCCGCGCCTTCGTTACCTCGAAAAGATCAATGGAGGGGTATCGTCGGCGCGCAACCACGGTCTGCGCGCCGCCACGGGGGCCTTCGTGGCGCTCCTCGACTCGGACGATTGGTGGGTACCTTGGAAGCTCGAGCTGCAGGTCACGGCCATGCAGCGCTTGCCGCACGTCGGCATGATCTGGACCGACATGGATGCGATTGACGACCAGGGGGTCGTCACCAAGAACTTCTTGCGGGACATGTACAGCGCGTACAAATGGTTCGGCAAGGACGACCTCTTTACCGAGTCGCACCCGCTCGCCGAAGTGGCGGGGCCCCGCTCGGCTCTGGCGGCCCACGTCGGCGCCAAAAAGCTCTATGCGGGGGATATCTTCTCGCAGATGGTCATGGGGAACCTCGTTCACACATCGACCGTGCTCCTACGGCGCAACCGCGTCGAAAAGGTCGGCTTGTTCAACGAGGGCCTGCGTCACGCGGGCGAGGACTACGAGTACCACCTGCGCACCTGCCGCATCGGCCCCGTCGCCTACGCCGACGTGTCGACCATCTTCTATCAGCGCGGCCGGCCCGACCGGATCACCCGCAACGACAACCGAATCCACTTTGCGCAGGGCTTCCTGCAAACCATTCGCCCGGTCATCGAACGCGAGCGCGACCGCATTCGGCTGCCCCAAGAAATGATCGACGACGTGCTGGCCGAGGCCCACGCGTGGGTCGGCAACGAGCTGATGGAGCGCGGCCAGAACCTCTCGGCCATCCCCCACCTGGCGCGCAGCCTCTTCCACAAACCGTACCAGCTGCACACCGCCGGCATGTTCGCCTTTGCGTGCATTCCGCCCAAGGTTGGCCAACCCCTCCGGCGCGCCTTTCGCGAGTTGAAGGGGGCGAGCTGAAGGGGGTCGCCTCGGGCCCCCGCCGATTGGAGCACGGAGCCTCCGCATCATACGCGCTGTGCTAGGGAGAGGATGTGAGCTCTCCCTATCTACGCCAGCTGCTCGTGGGTCGCGATGTCGGGCGCGGGAACGCCGCCGGCACGCAAATGCAAAACTTCGTCTACCTCATTGGGGATCGGGACGCAGGCCAATGCCTCGTCGTCGATCCCGCATGGGACGTCGAGGGCATCACGCAATGCGCCGCCGCCGACGGCATGACCATCACCGGCGCCCTCGTCACGCACTACCACCCCGATCACGTGGGCGGCTCCTTTTATGGCCATAGCATCGAGGGGCTCGCCCGCCTGATCGAGCTCACCCCGTGCCCGGTGCACGTCCACAAGAACGAAGCCGAAGGCGTCCGCAAAGTGACCGGCCTCTCGGCCAGCGATCTGGTGCCGCACGAGGGCAACGATCGCGTGCAGGTGGGGGAGCTGGAGGTGGAGTTGCTCCACACGCCCGGGCACACCCCCGGGTCCCAGTGCTTCCGCATGGGCGACGCGCTCGTCTCGGGCGATACGCTGTTCCTCCAAGGGTGCGGTCGGGTCGATCTGCCCGGCGGCGATCCCGAGGAGATGCGTCGCACGCTTCAACAGAGGCTCGCCCGGCTGCCGGACGACCTCGTCCTCTATCCGGGGCACGCGTACGGGGGCGAGCACGCGCCGCTGTCGGAGGTGCGCCGGATCAATCCGGTCTTTCCGCGGCGGGATCCCTCACGGATAGGTTGACGATCTTGTTCATGAGTCGCGCGGGCTCCCATCGAAGTCGAGGGAGCCTCCGAATCCCTACGTATCGAGTGGATGGCAGCGTTTTTCGAATACGAAGATAGCGCCCTCCGCGGGTCGAGCGCTCTTGATCTGCGCTCGAATGGTGATTTTAAATCATTGACGACAAGATTGAATTTGTCGAAAGCGGCTTCCAGTCGCGGGCCGCGATGTATCTCCCACGCCGGCGTCGACGCGAGCGCCGCCGACTTTAGCCCGGCACCCGGAGGTACGCCGGCGGCACGTGATCGGTGAGCCACACGCCGTTTTCGGAGCGCCAGAACCTCCGCCCCGCCGCGTGCATCTCCCCGGCGTGCACCGTCAGGATCACGGCCGGACCGCTGCGCCGGTGTGCCACGATCTCCGCCGTTTGCGT
Source organism: Sorangiineae bacterium MSr11954 (assembly GCA_037157815.1). Classification (NCBI taxonomy): domain Bacteria; kingdom Pseudomonadati; phylum Myxococcota; class Myxococcia; order Myxococcales; family Pendulisporaceae; genus Pendulispora; species Pendulispora albinea. The sequence continues at coordinate 5,901,336 of CP089984.1, read as the reverse complement.
ATCCACCGAGAGGTGCACATGGGTGCGCGAACCGCGGAGCAGCCCGTTCTGGCGGATGCTCGCGAGGAACCGGGCTACCGTCCCATGGTAGAGGAGCACGGGAGGCTCGCGCGGCGCGAGCCCCAGGTCCACCGCCACCGAGTGCCCCTGATTGGCGCGGATGCGCGTCCCATCTTCGGAGATTGCAAACCGCTGCTTGTCGCTCGCGCGCACGATCTCCGTGAGCTCCGCGTGCGACAGCGGCTCCCCGCGCGCGGCGATGGCGCCGAGCAGCTTCGCCACGTCGGTCCAGCCCGCGCCATCGAGGTCGAGCCCGAGCGCCCCGGGATCGTGGCGAAGGGCGAAGGCCAGGAGCTTGCTGATGCGCGTCGCGCGAGCTCGATCCATGCGCCCCGATGGTATCACGCCTCTTCGTCCATCGACGCCACCAACCCCGCATACGCCCCTCCCGCGCGCAGCAGCGCCTCGTGCGTGCCCTGTTCCACGATGCGCCCGTCCTTCAGCACCACGATGCGGTCCGCCGCGCGGATGGTCGCCAGCCGGTGCGCGATGACCAATGTCGTTCGACCCTTGCGCGCCGCGCGCAGCGCCGATTGAATGGCGCGCTCGTTCTCGGCGTCCAGGTTCGACGCCGCCTCGTCCATCACCAACACGGGCGCATCCATCGCGAGGGCGCGCGCGATGGCCAGCCGCTGCCGCTGACCGCCCGACAAGAGCGCGCCGCGCTCGCCGACGTCCGTGTCCAGGCCATCGGGCAAGCGCGCCATCAGCTCCGTGAGATTGGCCGCGCGCAGCGCCTTTTCCAGCTCTTGGTCGGTGGCGTCGGGGTTTCCGATGCGGAGGTTGTCGCGGATGGTCCCGTGAAAGAGATAGACGTCTTGGGGAATGACCGCGATGCGCCGCCGCAGTGATGCCAGCGGGATCGTCCGGATATCGCGGCCCCCGATGGAGACCCTCCCCGCGCCCACGTCCCAAAAGCGCAAGAGGAGGTTCGAGCACGTGCTCTTTCCCGCGCCCGAGGAGCCGACCAGCGCCACCGTCTCGCCCGCGCGCGCCTCGAAGCTCACGCCGCGCAAGACCTCGGCGCCCGGCTCGTAGCCGAAACGCACGTCCTCGAAGCGCACGTCGGGGAGGGCTTCGCCCAGGTTCGAGCGGCCGGTGTCGGGGACGGGGGACGGCTGGTCCAGCACCGTCAGCACCCGGCGCGCGCTCGCCCGCAACGGCGCGAGGCCGCCGGCGATGGCGATGGCCTCCAGCACGGAGCCCAGCGCCGCGCCCACCACGGCCACCGCCATGGTCGCCAGCGCAAAGGGAATGACCTTTTGCGATGCCAGCGCCACCGCGACCAGGAGGGTGCCGAGGGTCGTGAGCGAGGCCAGGGCGTCGGTGGCGGCGTGCTGAAAGCCCACGATGCTCGCGAGCTTGCGCTGCTGCCCGACGTAGCTGCGCGTTCGATCGCCCAGCCGCTCCGCGAAGGACTTCGTCCGCTGGAAGAGGACCAGCTCGCGCAGACCTTGAATGCCGTCGACCACGTCCGCGTTCAGCGCGCCGAGCTCGCCCCGGAGCGCATCGCCCGCCGGCTTTGCGCGCGCCGCGGCCCGTCCGGGGATGAGCGACGCGAGCAGCATGCCGATGGCGGCGACCGCGGCCAGCGCCGGATGGACGGTGCCGAGGTAAATGACCGCCCCGGTCCCCACCGCGATGGCCACGACGGCGCCCAACGCCAAGTGCGCGAAGAACATCTCCAGCGCGTCCACGTCGCCCATCGCCGTCGCGCCCAGCTCGCCCGTGCGTTGCCCCAACAAATGCCGCGGCGCGCACCGTTCCAGGCCGTCGAAGAGCGTCAGGCGGAGCGCGGCTTGGTGGCGATAGGCAAATAGGTGCGCGAAGTGCGTATTTTGCCAGGCGCAGATCGCGGAGCCCGCCACCGACGCGGCGAGCACCACCCCGCCAGGATCGAGCGACTCGTGCGAGAGCGCGCGCCCCACGATCCACCCCAGCGCCCCCGCGGAGACCACGCCGAGGCCATGCTCGGCGATGCCCAAAACGGCGGCCAAGCCCAGGGCCCAGCGCCGATCGCGCACCCGCGACAGAAGACCGAGCAGCGGCCGAGCGCTCTCGGCGCCAGCGTTCGACGAATGCGCCATCATCACGCCACCTCCTGCGCATCGATCAGACGCGCGTAGGTCCCACGCCGAGCGACCAGATCGATATGCCGGCCCATCTCCACCACCTTTCCATTCTCCAGCACCAGGATGCGATCGGCCTCGCGCACATTGGAGAGCCGGTGGGCCACCACCAAGGTCGTCTTCCCCCGCGAGAGCTCGCGAAGCGCCGCCAGGATCGTGGCCTCGGTGCGCGCGTCCAAGTTTGCCGTCGGCTCGTCCAGCACCAGGATGGGCGCGTCCTTCAAGAACGCGCGCGCCAACGCCAAGCGCTGGCGCTGCCCGCCCGAGAGGCGCAATGCGTTCTCGCCGAGCACCGTATCGTAGCCGTCGGGCAGCTTGGTGATGAACTCGTGCGCATCGGCCGCGCGCGCCGCCTTCTCCACCTCGGCCGGGGTCGCGTTCGGCCGCGACAGCGTCAGGTTCTCGCGGACGGTGCCCGCGAAGAGATACGTATCTTGAGAGACCACCGCGATGCGCGCGCGGAGATCATCGAGCTTCATCGTGCGCGTGTTCGCTCCTCCCACCAGGATGCGACCGCTGCGCGGCGCCACGAAGGCCAAGAGCAGCGCGAGGATCGTGCTCTTTCCCGCGCCGGAGGCGCCCACCAGCGCCACGGTTTCACCGGCGGAGGCTCGAAAGGACACATCGTGGACGACGGTGCCCTCCCGCTGCGAATATCCAAAGGAGACATGCTCGAACGCGATGTCCAGCGCGCCCTTGGGGACCGGCTCGGGCTGCTCGACCTCGGACACCGGGGGCGTCTGGGCGAACCACGCGTGAAGCTGCTCGGCGGCGCCATGGGCCGAGAGGCTGGCATGGACCGCGCGCGCCAGATCCGAGAAGGGTCGGAGCGCCTCGCGCACCACCAGCAAGCTGCCGAGCAAGGTCGCCGGATCGAGCTTTCCCTCGGCGGCGCGCGTGGCCGCCAGCCAGATGGTGACCGCCGCGCCGCCCAAGGTCATCGCGGTCACGATGGCGGCGCGGCCGAGGGCCACGAAGAGCGTCCGAATGCCCTCGGTGGCCACCCGGTCCGACTTGTCCTCGAGCTCCCGCCGGCGCCGCGGCGATGCGCCAAATGCCTTGAGGGTCACCATGCCCTGAACGGCGTCGAGGAACTCGGCGCCGAGCGCCAAATACACCGTCCATCCCGCCTCGCTCTTCGCGGCCAGCGGGCGATCGAAGAGGATCGGCAGCAGCGCCGCGCCCAGCACGAACGCCAGCAAGGTGCCGCCGAGCCATGGATCGACGAAGCCGAGCCCCGCGACGACCGCCAGCGGCACCACCACGGCGACGACCAACGCTGGAAGATAGTCACTGAAGTAGGCTTCGAGCGCTTCGATGCTCTCCACCATCAACGTTTGAATTTCCCCCGTGCGCTCCCCCACGATTTTTCCGGGCCCGAGCTCCACCAGCTTGGCGAAGGCCGCCGCCCGCAGCCGCTCCTTGGTGACCGCCGCCGTGGCCTGCGCCACCCGGTGCGAGGCCCAAACCAGCGCGAACTGAAGAGCAATCGCGACCGCCAGCCCGAGCGCGGCGCCCCCGGACGGCCCATCGCCCCGAAGCACCCCGCCCAGCACCCGGGCCATGAGCAGCCCGATGCTTATCCGACTTCCCACGACCAAAAGGCGCATGCCGGACGAGCCCAGCACATGCCAGCGCACATCCGAAGCCAACGAAACGATCGTCTTCGCCCGATTCATGGCGGGACGCTAGGAGTTCAAGTCAACTTGAAGTCAAGGGGGCGGGGCCTATGCTCCCGTTGGAGATGAAAATGCGCGCGAGCGACGGGCTCGCTTCCATCGGCGATGTGGCGGAGCGCTTCCAGCTGCGCACCTCCGCGCTCCGTTTCTACGAGGAAAAAGGCCTGGTCACCCCCGCCACCCGCCAGAACGGACGGCGCCTTTATGGGCCGGCTTCCGTCCGGCGGGTGGGGCTGATTCGCATGTGGCAGCAGCACGGGCTCCTCTCGCTCGACGACATTGGAACCCTCTTCGTCCCCGCCGTCCCGCGCACCCGATGGCGCGGTGTGCTCGAGACCCGGGCGAGCGTGCTGGACGAGGAGCTGCGCGTGATCCGCACGGCCTGCGAATACCTCCGTTATTTCCTGACGTGTACAAGTGATAATCCGTTGAAAACATGCCCTTACATCCGTCGCGATCTCGACGAGATGTTCGGATTCCAGGGCGAAGGTCCGTGCATCATCGGCGCGCTCGCCCGCCGATACGACGTGCGCACCTCCACGATTCGGTATTACGAGGACGAAAAGTTGATGACCTCCATCCGCGTGCGCGGCCGCCGCCATTATGGACGCGAGGAGCTGCACCGACTGGGGTTCATCGTTTTGTGCCGGCAGTTTGGCCATTTGAGCTTGGACGACGTGGCCGTCATGCTCCGCGACGACGTCACCCACGGGGCCTGGCAAGCGGTGGTGCGAGGGCGCCTCGCCGCGCTGGAGCAGCGCATCGCCCGCAACACGGGCGCGGTTCGATACCTCGAACACTGGCTGACGTGCCCGGGCGACGATCTCATCGGCGTATGCCCATATCTCGCGCGCGCGCTCGATGATTTTCTCGAGGCCAGTACCCCGCGCGGGTGAAGTCGGGCGTTCTCATGGCTGTGAACGCGTGTAAGGGACCGTCCGCCAAGCGCTGATTTTCCTGCAATTTATGAAGGCTTCGTATTTGCTAAGGGTGCCGGCCATGAATGCTTCTCGTCGGACATGGCTTTGTGCGGTGGGGATCGCGTCGCTTTTGGGGGCCTGCGAGGGGTCGAGCTCGGAGGGGGGCCACGAGCCCGGAGGTCCTGGAGGTCCCGGAGGCCCCGGGCCGGTGCCCAACGTACCCTCGGACGCGGCCGATATCGACTCCACGTATGCCAAGCTTGGAAAGGGGTGCGGCCAATCCGGTTACGTGATGCGGTCGCTCACATTTGCCCCGTCGCGAAACTCGGTGCTCTGGGGCACGCCCCTCGACGATGCGGCGTCCCTCAGCGCAGCCAAAAATGCGCGCGGTTGGGGCGCGCTCGTGCTCCCCGGCCAGCTGGGGGTCGAGGAGGTTCGGGAAGAGGTCACCACCGAGTCACCCGATCAAGCGGCGCGTTGTGGTGCGGCGCGCGAGATCTTCTCGCCGTTCACCGAGAACAACCGCATGCACGATCTCCATGTGCTCGTCTTCGCGGGCGATCACCCGCACCCCGAAGGGTGGCCCGCCGAGGGGCTCCCCGCGCCCGTTCGCGCCCCCGTGCGGCTCCGCGCGTACTTGGATGCCGCATCGGCCGTGCGCGAGAGCACGTCGAACGGGGTTCTCTACAGCTCCGTCGAGCACCAGTACATCCCCATCTATCTTCGCTGCGACAACGAGCTGACGATCGCGTACGAGGGGCAGCGGGTCCCGGGGACGTGGGTTCGCGCCCATGGCCTGGATCCCCAGCTGTGCCGCCCCATCGCGGGCGAGGATGACGCGTACACGTGCTTGTACGAGCGCATCCAGCCGCTGGAAGGGGCCTGTTCGTTCGTGGCCGTCGGCGCGGTGTACCGCACGAACGCCGGCAACCAGCAGCGTCTCTCCTTCGGCGGCCGCATCGAGCCGGGCAAACGCTACCACCGCATCACGGTGGACCGCTTCTCGTTCCACTGACCGCGCGACGTCCCCGCGCCGCACCTGCGCGTCGGCGCCCGCGCCGGTCCGCGCCGGACCTACGCGAATGTCGCGACGCAGCGGTAGATCGTCCGCGGCGCTCGTGCGTAAGACCGCTCACGGCACGAGCTCGCGTCGAGATCGGCCGCACGGATCGGTGGGAGGCGTCATCATGAAACGACTCAGGCTCGCGGGTGGCATCTTGATGGCGTGCGCGCTCGCAGCAAGCTGCGCCCCCCCTTCGGCGCGCCCGGCTCCGGCGTCTTCCTCCGCGCACCGGGATGCACCGCACACCGGAGCCGGCTCCGCGCCCGCGCCGGCTCCCGGGCGGTTCGTCCATCGCGCCCATCCACCGGTCGCGCAACGGCCACCGCCCCCGGTGGTGACGGCGCCGATGAAGGGTGAGCCGTCGGGCGCCGCGCTGGCCGAGGCGCGGTTGGTCACCGTGAGCCGCGAGCAGGCCTCCCGCGATGACATCGAAGCGCGCGTCAAAGCCATGCGGGTGGCCCTCGAGAACTCGTTCGCCTCGTGGCAAAACATGCAGCCGTACTGCGGGCTTCGAGGCAAACGGTGGCCAAGGCGGGTGCTGCGCCCCAGCGAATTCTCCGATAAGGGCATACCGTCCTCGATGCCGGCGCCGACCGCCTCGGCCTCCGCGCCCGCGCAGCGCGCACCCGCGGGACCCGCGCCGAACAGCACCCCCGCCAAGGGCGCGGCGTCGAAGAGCGAAGCCCCCAAGGCGGGCAGCGCGTCGGGGACGAACAATCAAGTTGCGGGGGTGGACGAGGCCGACATCGTCAAGACCGACGGTCGCTACGTCTATTTTGCCATGAACGGCGCGCTGCGCATCGCCGAAGCGCTCGACCCGCGCATGCTCTCCGTCACGCAACTTCCGGGCACCGTGCGCGATCTCTTCGTCGAGGGCGACCGCGCGGTGGTGTACACGTCGAGCAGCGCCACGCGCGCGCCGTGCACCTATGGCTACGATTGCGAAGTGGGCGGCGATGGAAGCGCCACCACCGTTCACGTCTACGATGTCTCGAACCGGGCGAGCCCAAAGCGCATGCGGCAAATCGAGCTATCCGGCTCCTTCATCGCCGCGCGCCGCATTGGAAATGCCGTTCACACCGTGGTCGCCGACGGCGAGCACGCGGGCCTCGGCTACGCGGTATGGCCTTCGGGGCTGAGCTCGTGCGGCACCCCCGCGGCCACCGTTCGCGCGGCCTTCGCCAAGCTCAAAGCCGAGAACGAGCGCGTCATTCGCGCATCGTCGCCGGGCTTTCCCAGCCTTCGCGAGAAAGGGATCGAGCGGCTCGCGTCCAGCGCCGTGATGCGCACCGGCATCCACGATGGAACGGCCTTCACCACCGTCGTCTCCTTCGATCTGCGCGACGACAACACCCCCGCCACGACGGCCATCCTGCAGAGCCGCCCGGGCGCGGTGTTCGCATCGGACAAGGCGCTCTACATGTCCGTGACCCACCGCAAGCGCGGGGCCGGCCATGGTTGGTATTCCTTTTATGCGTCGACCGACGAGGTGAGCGACATTCACGAGCTCCGCATCGGCGCGGATCCGCGCGATACGAAGTACGTGGGCAGCGGGGTGGTTCCCGGACATATCCTCAATCAATTCGCCATGGACGAGTGGTCCGGTTATCTGCGCGTGGCGACCACCAGCGGCCGCGTGCCCGATCCCAAGGTGTCGAGCACCGTATCCATCCTCGCCAAAGGGCAGGGGGGCAACCTCACGCGCGTGGGCGCCGTCGGCCAAATTGCACCCGGCGAGGACATCCGCGCCGTCCGCTTCGATCAGGATCGCGGCTATGTCGTGACCTTCAAGAAGACCGATCCGCTCTTCGTTCTGGATCTCTACCCGCCCGCGCAGCCCTCGATCCTGGGGGAGCTCGAGATCCCGGGCTTCTCGACCTACATGCACCGAATCGATCCCGATCACCTGCTTTCCATCGGGTTCGACGCGAACGATCACGGCGACTTTGCGTACTTCGATGGCGTCATCCTCCAGCTCTTCGACGTGAAAAATCCCACGGAGCCAAAGCTCGTTCACAAAGAGAAGATCGGCTCGCGAGGCTCGAGCTCCCAGGCGGCGACCGATCACCTGGCGTTCAATTATTTTGCCGACAAGGGACTTCTGGCCGTGCCCATGACCATCTGCGAGGGCGGAGGAGACGGCATTTCCGGCGACACCCTGGCGTTCAGCGGGCTGCTCATCTACGACGTGGACACCGAGAAGGGCTTCACCCGGCTCGGGGGCGTGGACCACGGCACCAAAGGCGTCAACTGCAACACCTGGTGGTCGCAAGCGCGATCGGCGGTCAAGCGCAGCATCTTCCTCGACGATCTCGTCTACTCCATCGCCGAGGACCGCGCCAAGGTCCAGCGCATGGAGAGCCTTGGCGTCGACCTGGCCGATCTTCGCCTCTACTGAACCTTGTAGAGGTGCACCCCATAGCCGTCGAACGCGTCCTGAAACACGCCGTTCGCGAGCGAAATGGTCCGATTTTCGCCCAAAACCTCCGCCTTCGCCGAGGGCGCGACCCCGCGCACGGTGAAGGTCGCGGTGGTCTTGGCGTTCTTCATCGCCACCGCGAACACGTACGTCGCGCCCCCGTGCCGCTTCATGAGCGTATCGACCGGCACCTTGGTGTCCGACGACACCACGTCGAGCGCGCGGATCACGGGCGGCGTGTTGAGCACGGGCGCGAGCGCGCGGATCTGGGCGTTGATGGCGGAGACCGCGGCCTTGTTCTCGGGATCGTCGAGGAGCCCGCGCTCGTTGACGTTGGGCTTCAAGATGTGCACGAAGTAGCCAATCCCCATCGAGCCATGAACGATGGACATCCACACCTCCGCCTTGATCTGCGCCGGCGTGGGCCGCCCCTTGGGCTCGTTGTACCCGGTGGTCTCGATCCAATTCCAAACGGGCTTTTTGTACTTCGCCCACGCGCGCAGCCGATCGACCCCGCGGGCGACCAAGCCGAGATCTCCATCGTAGCTATTGACGGGATAAACATCGAACGACACGATATCGGCGCCCTCCGCGTACTTTGGATAATGCTCGTCATGGCCCGAGCAGCTGCCGCGGCCGACCCACGTCGGGCTGGCGACACCCTGCCCCAAGTTGAGAAACACGGGGTGCGTGGGATCGGCCTTTCGAAAGCCCTCGTAGCGCTGGACGATGGTCTCGGGGGCGATGCACGGCCCATATCCGCCTCGGCCGTCGGGCTGCGCGTTGTCCGGCTCGTCGTCGTGCAGCCACCCGTGGACGGTGGGATCGTTCACGTGCGCGAGGCCGACGCCGTTCTGATCGCAGAGCACCGGCATGGGGACCTTGGCGAGCTTGGTCAGCTGCGCGTCGGTGGGCCCCTCCCAAAGGCCGACGAAGTGGTTGACGCCAATGGCCGCGTAGTTCGCGGCTTGATCGGGGTTCTGCAACCACACGGCGATTGGAAAGAAGCTCGGATCGCTGGGGAGGCCGCGCGGGAATCGCGCGTAATAGGCCGGAGGGTCCTCCCAAGGTCCATAGGAATCGGCGCCCGAATCCGGGCGGGCGTCACCATGGCCGCCGTGCGCATCGGCGTTTCCTCCGTCGGCGTCGCCGCCTGGTGGCGCGTTCGATGCATTTTCGCTGCATGCCGCAAGTGCGATAAGGGCGAAGATATTCGCGATAGAGCGATTCATGTCCGCGCCGCGGTGCACGAAGCGGACCGGTACCGAAAAACCGTATTTCATCGGGCATTTACGGCGGCTCGAACGTGCTCCCACGTGCGAATTCATTGGGGGACCGGCCCACATCGGGGCTCGCTGCCCCCGCGCGCGTGCCATCGTGCGCGGCGAGGCGCCGTGTTGAAGGTGGTATTGCCATTGCAATCTTCCACCCGCGGTGCGCACGAGGGATCGCCTGCGGCGTCCTCGTCTGCGGCGCCCTCGCCTCGGCGAGAACGAAGATTTTACGCGGCGAGCTTTTCATCGTGTATTCATATGTTCAAAGAAGCAATTCGAGATTCGTCATCGTTACAGAGAAGCTACGGGAACGAGGGTTGGGCATCGTCCCTCGACGCGCGCCCGGTCGTGCTCACCTTCGAGAACGGCGGGTGCTCCTATGGCATTCGCCTGGACGGCATCGACGGGCGTCGCGGGGCGGCGGGGGCAAGTGCCAAGATCGACACCCGGATAGCATTCCCGAGGAGCTGACCCCTGGCACCTGGCGCGTCCTCCTGCGTCTTCCGGACGCCGGAGCGCGCACGCCGAGCCGTGCGGACGTGGCGGTGCAGATGGCCAACGAGAACACCTGGGACGCGGCGCTCGGCGGCAATGTGCTGGGCGCGTTCGTGGTCGTTCGGTAGCGCGCGTTCCGGGCGCGCGGGTCCTGGCGGCCCGGCGCGGAAGGCGTCATTCCGTTGCGGAATGATAGCTTCCGCGCGGAGGTTGCCTCTATGCAAGAATCGGCGGCAAATGCGCGGTTTTCTTGGTTGGTGCGGCCTTTGCGATGGGTCGCCCTCAGGAAGGGAAACAGCCACATGCGCAGACATTCCATCGAGGTGCTCACGGGTCTCATAATCGGCGCGATGTGGATCGCGGCGTGCAGCGGCAAGAACGACGACAAGGGGACAATCACGGATCCTCTCGTCTTCGAAGCCGGCGACGAGGCCCGCGCAATGGGCGTGAACCTGTGGGGCGTGAGCCTGGATCGCGGCAACGATTCGACCGTGATTCACGGCTACGATGGATCGAACCATTCCATCGTCGAAGTGCGCCGCCAGAACGCGGTGGTCGCGGCCGGCTACAACGCGTACTCGGTGTCGGTGACCGGGCTCGGCGCCAACGCGCACATGGAGAGCAACGTGGAAACCGTGGACGCGAACCCGTCGTCGGGCACCACGAGCAACGCCAAAGCGTTGACCTTCTTGATGCGCGAAAACACCTTCGCCAACGATCCCGCCGCGCAGCACATCATCGACGTCGTCGGCAAGGACGCGGACGCGAACCCCCCGCACCCGTATGGAAAATCGGGCGGCGGCAAGCTGACACGCTCGGGGAGCTTCGAGACGGCCCCCTATGGCGATTCGCTCATCAACAACCCCGGCAACGACGCCGGTCTGGTCAACGGTACGTGCATCAACCTGACAGCGGGGTGCGTGACCAGCCTCATTTCGCTCGTCACGGACGGCATCAAAGGCATCGCCGACTGCTCGAAGCTGGTGACCGGGAGCGAAGTCGAGCTCACGTGCAGCGACAAGGACAAATGCTCCTCCACGAGCGGGCAAAGCACCACCAGCAGCGCACAATCCTGCGCCGAATCGGCCAAAAAAGCCGCCGAATCGGCCAACAGCGCCGCACAATCGTGTTTGAGCGAGTGCAACAAAGGCGGCGGCAGCGACGGCGGCTCCGGAGGGGGGTCGAACGGCGGGAGCAACGGTGGTGGGAGCAACGGTGGTGGGAGCAACGGTGGCGGTGGATCGGACGCCGGCTCGGGGGGTGGCAACGGTGGGGGTAACGGCGGCGGCAATGGCGGCGGCGGCAACAACGGCGGTGGCAACAACGGTGGTGGCGGTGGCGGAGGGGCGGATGCCGGCTCCGGCGCCGAGACGTCGGAAGCCGTACGTCGTGCCATGGAGTGGGTGACCGCCAAAGTGCCTTATTGCGGCGGCATCAAAGGCGGCGCCGACTCCATCTGCGGAGGCACCTGCGTTCGCACGGGGGCGGCGAGCAAGCCCGAGTGGGACAAGTACCGCTCCGATTGCTCGGGGCTCGTCTCCTACGCATGGAAAATCGACGCACCGGGCCTGACCACATCGGGCTTTGCGCCCCAGAACGCATCGGCGAGCAGCGAGATCGAGCCCAACGCCCTGCAGCCGGGCGACGCTCTCAATCGAACCTCGCCGACCGGTCATATCCTCCTCTTCGCGGGCTGGGCCGACAAGGCCAGCGGCAGCGCCAACCTGATCGCCGAAAGGGACTGCGGCCTTGTCGCTACGGCCTACCCGGGTGTTCTGCGCATCAAGGGCAATCGCATCACCTACGGCCAACAACAATACGCTGCCATTCGAACCAAATAACGCTCCCGTGAGCTGAGGCTCCCAACGGCGAGCCACTCGGGTGAAAGTGGGCGCACGGTCCTTGACGGGGCCGTGCGCTTTCGCGTGGATGTGCACGGGGACTTGCGATCACGCGATGTGCAAGCCTTGCGGTCACATGGCGATGTGCAGGCCTTGCGGTCGCATGGCGATGTGCAGGCCTTGCGGTCGCATGGCGATGTGCAAGATGCCTTGCGGTCGCGCGGCGATGGGTTTGCGCGCGCGGATGATCACGGGAGCCGTGCGATTACGCGTGGATGTTTCACGGAGGTGTTTGCGGTCACGGATGTGCGAGGCGCCTGCGGTCGCGCGTGGATGATCACGGGACCTTGCGGTTACGCGCGGATGTTCACAGAGGCGTTTGCGTCGCGCGGATGTGCGAGGGGCGTGCGATCGTGCGTGGATGATCACGGGAACGTTGCGGTCACGCGCGGATGTTCACGGAGGTGTTTGCGGTCACGGATGTGCGAGGCGCCTGCGGTCGCGCGTGGATGATCACGGGAACCTTGCGGTTACGCGCGGATGTTCACAGAGGCGTTTGCGTCGCGCGGATGTGCGAGGGGCGTGCGATCGTGCGTGGATGATCACGGGAACGTTGCGGTCACGCGCGGATGTTCACGGAGGTGTTTGCGGTCACGCGGATGTGCGAGGGGCGTGCGATCGTGCGTGGATGATCACGGGAATCTTGCGGTCGCACGTGATGTTCACGGAGGCGTTGCGGTCACGCGTGGATGTGCGAGGGGCGTGCGATCGTGCGTGGATGATCACGGGAACCTTGCGGTTACGCGTGGATGTTCACGGAGGTGTTTGCGGTCACGCGGATGTGCGAGGGGCGTGCGATCGTGCGTGGATGATCACGGGAACGTTGGGATCACGCGTTGAAGTGCGAGGGGCGTGCGGTCGCGCGTGGTGTGCACGGGACGGTGCGATGACGCGTGGATGTGCGTGAGGTGATGCGCTCAGTCGTCGAAGTCGTCGGAGAGACCCGGCATGGTGTCCATGCTGGAGCGGTGCTCGATGGTCGTGTTGAGACCCGGGTTCAAGACCGCCTCATGGCCATCGTCGAATCGCACGCGGTAGGGCGGGGTGCCGTTCGCGCCGAGCACCTCGACGATTTCGGCGATGTGTTGGCGCATGCCCTCGATCTTGTTCTTCAGCGTGATTCGGTCACCAATGGCCGCGTGCATAGGGAATCTCCTGTCGTAGCTGCGATCCCCCCGGTGCTTCGTCGAGACGGTCTCCGTTGGTCGATGTCCTGGAGCGAGAGGGGTTCGATCGCAAGCCCTGGGGCGGCGGAACCTGCGCGTTTTCTGCACGCGCCCGGCAGCGCTAAGCGCGCGTGACCCGGCGACGGCAAGGTGAACCGGGTTCAAGCGCGACGATGTCGTTGGGGCGCCCGAAACGGGGCGCACGGCGCATGCACCGAGCTAACGGGTCCACGCACCGAGCCAACGGCCGGCGCGCCGAGCTAACGGGGCCGCGCATCGAGCTCGCGTCGGACGTGGATAGCTGACTTGATGTCATGCATCGGAAGACTTTTCGTCGATTGTCGCGGTTTTGCGCCAACATTACAGTTTGCAACGAAAGGGATAACGAATCATGAAATCCAACTTCGTATGCACGCTCCTGGGCGGAGTCGCGGGTATCTTTGGAATCGTGGCAGGTTGCGCCGGAGAAGCCACCGGCGAAACAGGGACGTCGGCCAGCGACACGCGGCTCGTGACCAGCCAAGACGTCGATGGTCTCGCGCACCGGCACAAGACGCGGATCGAGCGGATCGTCACCCATCCGGATCCGTACGAGCCGTTTCACCTCGCGCAGGGGTACCGCGTGGGCGACATGCTCTACATCTCCGGCCAAGCGGGGTACGACGACCGGGGAAAGATCGTCGAGGGCGGCTTCGGCGCCCAGGCCGATCGAGCCATGAGCAACTTGCGGCGTGCCCTGGAGGCCGGGGGATCGAGCATGAAGAACGTCATGAAGGTGACGATTTTTCTGACCGACATGGGGCACTTTCAAGACATCGTGGCGCTTCGCGAAAAGTGGTTCGTGGCCCCGTATCCGGCGGACACCATCGTCGAGATTCGGGCGCTCTACACGCCGGAAGCAAAAATCGAGATCGAGGCGATCGCCGTGGCCGACGATGCGGCGGAGCGACGCTAAAACGTGTCAAAGGTACTGCATCGAATCCGGATGGCGCGCAGCATCGCGGTACATCGGTACGGTACGCTGATACATATTAATGGTACGCATCCTGGTCAGGCATTCGAGCGCGGCTGAAAATTGCAGCCCACCGTGCGCGCGGCAACCTCACAGAGCTGGTATCGGAGTTGCAGTAGCGATCTTCGCCCTCGACGCTCGCGGCCGAGAGCCTCGAGGGGCCAATTGTTGTCTTCGTGTTCGACGTCATCTACATCCTCCTGCTCCATGGAAAAGTGCACGAGCTCTGCGAATCCCCGCGCGGAGACCGCCGAGCACCTGCAGCCCATCGGCGCAAGCCTCGCGTAAGTCGGGCAGCCGCCCGCGGCCATTCGGGAACGAGAAGCGGCAACCGCGAGGACACCAGGGTCGCCCGGAAAGCTCATAGCTGAGAGCCACTCATCTCATGGCGCCCCTTGCGCCCTGGCGGTTCTCTTTTACCTCGCGCCCCCGCGCCAATTCGCAAACGCGAAGACGATGGCAACCGCCAGGACACCAGGGTCGCCAGGAAAGCTCATGGCTGAGAGCCACTCATCTCGTGGCGCCCCTTGCGTCCTGGCGGTTTTTCTCTTTACCTCGCGCCCCCGCGCCAATTCGCGAACGCGACGAGAAGAGGGCAACCGCGAGGACACCAGGGACGCCCGGAAAGCTCATAGCTGAGAGCCACTCATCTCATGGCGCCCCTTGCGCCCTGGCGGTTTCTCTCTGCTCCCATCGCCGACGACTCCTGGCGGTGTCTCTCACCCACGCCCCCAGCGGTTCGTACCGCACGCCCCTGGCGGTGTCTCGTCCCCTACGCCGCCGCCGAAACCGACCGCTTGCGCCACGGCGCCCGTCAATGGAATCATGTCGACATCGTGTACATCCGCGACATCGAGCCGAAGGACTTCCCCCTCCTGCTTCGCATCAACAACGACCATGCGATGGAGGTCAATGAGCTAACGCGCGAACGTCTCGAAGAGCTCGTCGGCCTTTCCGCGCGGGCGCGCGTCGTCGATGCCGGCCTTGGATTTCTCTTGGCGTTCGACCAAACGACGCCGGTGCAGGGCCCCAACCACGCGTGGTTTCTGGAGCGCGAACCTGCATTTTTTTACATCGACCGGGTCGTGGTGGTGCCGGAGGCGCGCGGACGCGGTCTGGCGCGGAGGTTGTACGAGGACTTGGCGGCGGCCGGGGATCGGGTGCTCTGCGCAGAGGTGAACCTCGAGCCGCCCAACCACCCGGGGCTCGCGTTTCACGAGCGACTGGGGTTCGTGCCGTGCGGCGAGGGCGTGGATCCACGCAATGGAAAACGTGTGTGCTACCTTCGGCAAGCGGCCGCTCGGTCACGTGCGAACCCGTAACCCCATCGAGGTGCGCGCGCCCGCGCGGGTCGCCCGCCGAGCCGTTCGGTGCTCAGCCCGGCGTGCCTTGGATGTAGTGCTCGAGCTGGTTGATCGTAAATTGTTGATCGGCAATCACGCTCTTCACCAGATCGCCGATCGAGACCAGACCGACCAGTTTGCCATTTTCGATGACCGGCAGGTGACGCATGCGACGCTCGGTCATCAGCGCCATGCACTCGTCGCTGGTCTGCGAGGGGCTCACGTAGCGCACGCTCGCCGTCATGATCTCCTCGACCCGCGTGCCCTTCGAGGAGCGGTCCTGCAGCACGACTTTGCGCGCATAATCGCGCTCGGTCACGATGCCCGCGACCTTTTCGCCCTCCATCACGAGCAGGGCCCCGATACCTTTTTCCGCCATCAGCTTGATCGCGGTGTAGACGGAGTCGGTCTTCGTAATGGTGTAGACGGTGCGCCCGGAGTCGGGTTTGGACTTGAGAATCTGTGCCACAGTGGTGCTCATAGGTGTCTCCCTCGTGCAATACAACGCATGGAAGGCCGTACGGCCCGACGTGCCCCCGTCGAATCAGTATAGATCGCTGCGCGGTGTCGTGCGGCCCGCTCCCGTGGCGATCGTTACGGTCCCGGCGATTGCGCGCATGACCTCGTTCGTCGCCCATCCGGCCGCGAAATCGCGAGCCATCGCGCGCGCCTCGCGAGCCATCGCGCGCGCCGCACGAGCCGCAGAAATGCCGCGAGGCACAAGGGCGCAGAGCACGGCTCCGCCTGGCCCTGGCCTGCGTGGCCTACCCGAAGGCGCGCGCGCCGAGGTGGCCGCCACGACCCGCGCAGAATCGTGTACCATGGCCAAAGGCCCGCGACGCGGGCGGTCGCGCGCGAGGCCCTGATGCAAGATGGGGACGATCAGGGGCTCTTTGTCGGTCGCTTCGTCATCGAGAAGGAAGCCGGCCGCGGCGGGGTGGGGATCGTGCACCGCGCCATCGATCGCGGCACCGGGCAAACGGTGGCCCTCAAGGTCCTTCACAAGATCGAGCCATCGACCCTCCGGCGCTTTGCGATGGAGGCCGACGCGCTCGAGAAGCTGAATCACCCGAACATCGTCCGCTATGTGACCCATGGCATCGCCGAGGACGAAGCGCCTTATCTCGCCATGGAGTGGGTCGAGGGCGAGTGCTTGCGGGCGCGGGTCGATCGCGCAACCCAGGACGGGGAGCGCCTGCCGATCGCCGACATCGTCGAGCTCGGGCAGCACCTGGCGGGCGCCCTGGAGGCCGCGCACGCGCAGGGCATCGTGCACCGCGACGTGAAGCCGAACAACATTTTGCTCGAGGGCGGCGACCTGCGGAGGCCCAAGCTCGTCGACTTCGGCATCGTGCGCGCGGAGTCCGCGGAGCACGCGACCACCACCGGGGCGATGCTCGGAACCGTTGGCTACATGGCGCCCGAGCAGGCCCGCGGGGTCGAGCACCTCGACGGCAGGGCCGATCTCTTCTCCCTCGGCTGCGTGCTCTTTCGATGCCTCGCCAACCGCGATGCGTTCACGGGCCCCGATCCGGTGACCACCCTGTCGATGCTGCTCATGCACGCGCCCCCGCGGCTCGCGGAGCTACGGCCCGACGTGCCGCCCGATCTCGACGCGCTCGTGGGCCGTCTCCTCGCCAAAGAGCCTTCGATGCGGCCCCCGTCGGCCGCCTCGGTGAAGCAAGCGCTCGCGCGCACCGCCATCGTGCTCGCGGGCGGCGCGCAGACCTCGTCGCGGCTCTTCGGCGCCTCGCCCAAGTCGAGGGCGACCACGCCTTCTGCGCGCGTGCGGCGTCCGCTCGCGTGGGCGGGGGCCATCTTCGGGCTGGTGCTGTTGGGCATCGCCGGGGCACTCCTCCCATGGTGCCGCCGCCGCCCGGAGCCGCCGCCCGTCACCGCCATCCCGCCGCCGCCCACGAGCCTCACCGCGCTCCCGGCCTCGCCATCGTGCGATCCGCACGCCGTCACCGCGTACCAACAGGGGCTTCAGGCGCTGCACGATGGCCGCTGGGACCAGGCGCGTCGCTTCTTCGAGCTGGCGGCGCAAACGGATGGCGCGTGCCCGCAAGCGCTGCTCCGGCGCTTGCTCATCGAGCGCGAGCACAGCGATCCCATTTCGCTCCGGCGCGAGCACCTTCGCGAGGCCGTGCGCCTTCGCGATGCGCTCAGCGAGCGCGATCGGCTGGTGCTCGACGCCTTCGGCTTGGTCGTCGCCGAGGACACGCCGCCGCTGCGCGAGGAGGCCGTGCGGATCTTGGACGAGGCCGTGCGCCGATTCCCCATGGACGCCGAGGTGCTCTTTCGCTCGGCGGGCGAGCGCATGAACGTGGCGCGCAGCCCCGAGGACTTCGAGATCGCGCTCGCGCGCGTGCGAAGGGCCGCGGAGCTCGATCCCTCGTACTCGGACGCCTGGCAGGCGCAGGCGCGGATCCTCGAGCACCTCGGTCGCGAAGAGGAGCTGCGCGCGGCCCTCGATCAGTGCCTCGCCATGTCACCGGGCTCGGTCGACTGCATGGCCGACCGCGTCTTTGCCCTGAGCCGCACGGGCCACTGCGGCGAGGCGGCGACCGAAGCCAGGCGGCGCTCCTCGTGGGATCCCGACGAGCCGCAGGTCTATCGCAGCCTCGCCGAGACCTTGGCCGCCACGCGGGCCCCCAAGGAGGCCATCGAGCAGGTGCTCTCCATGCGCGCCAACCGCTTGCCGGTCCCGACCCGCGAAGAGGCATCGCTCCTCGATCAGGTGCAGCTCGAGGCGTGGGCCGGTCAGTTCGACCTTGCGGTCGCTACGGCCGAGCAGCTCGAGAACCTCCTCGCGAGCTCCTCGGCGCGCGAGTCGCATTGGATTGCGGCCCTGGAATCCGCCGAGGCGCTGTTCGAGGTGGGAGAGACCGACCGGGCGGCTCGTATCGCCGAGAACGCGTACCTTCGCAAGGACGCCTGGGTGCCGGACAAGACGATCTCCGTGTCGGCCGCGCCCATGGAGGCGTGGCTCCTCGCGGCCGCCCTGCGCGGTGGACGCCGCACCGAATCCCAATGGCGCGCGGCGACGCGCGGATGGGAGCGCGCAAACGAGGGCCCGCTCAGCGCCTTCGAGCGCTGGGTCCTCAAGTGGGGAACGCGGGTGGACTCGCCAAAAGACGCGGCCCAAGCCATGGCCGACGCGCCCTCGGGCGAGCCGCGCGAGGGCGCCAGGCACTTCCACGTGGCCTGGCGCATTGGTTTGCTCGACGCCTATGCCGGCCGCATCTTCTTGCAAGCGGGCGATCCCGCGCGCGCCGCGCCGCTGCTCGAAAAAGGTGCGCACGCTTGCCAGGGCATCGCCTATCCCTTCCTCAATGTGCGCGCGCACCTGTGGCTCGGAATGGCCAAGGAGAAGCTCGGCGATACGGCCGCCGCGTGCGGCGCCTACCGTGTCGTTCTCGATCGATGGGGCCACACCACACCGCGCTCGATCACCGCGCGCGAGGCCGAGCAACGCCGCCGCGCGCTTGGATGCAAATGATGCGGTTGCACAAAACGGCTCTACCACTTCCTTTGTGCGGAACTCTTTCTTCCATGCGGACCATGAGGGTCCAGGCCATGTGCGCCAGGATGCGAATCGCGCGCCCTTGAACGGCGGCGCACACGTTGCAGGGGGCAGCGCGCGCAGGCGTGAAAGGGACGGATCGCGTGGTATTTGGAACATGCAAGCAAAACTTAATCGGCAAAGTCTGGTCTCGCGGCCCTAGCGCTTCTGCGGTAAGCTGTCCGGCGTGGTCGCCGATGGTGCGTCATTGGGTGGGATACCGGACTCCATCATCGCGGAGGACGTGGTCGTTGCCGACCGATTTCAGTTGATTCGCCCGATCGGAAAAGGCGGCATGGGTTCGGTCTGGGAGGCGATGCATCTGGGGTTGGACGTGCCATGTGCGATGAAGTTCATCGATGGCAATGCCCAAGATCGCGAGATTGCCAATCACCGCTTCGAGCGCGAAGCGAAGACGGCGGCGCAGATCCGCAGCCGCCACGTGGTGCAGATCCTCGATCACGGTGTGTGGGAGGGCGTGCCGTACATCGCCATGGAGCTCCTGCGCGGCGAGAGCCTGCGCGCGCGGCTCGTACGGATGCTGGTGCTCTCGCCGCCGGAGGTGCTTCGCATCGTGCGTCACGTGGGTCGCGGCCTGCGAAAGGCGCACGAGCGCGGCATCGTTCACCGCGATCTCAAGCCGGACAACATCTTCCTCACGCACGACGACGATCTCACGCAAGGGCAGGGGGCCGAGATCGCCAAGGTGCTCGACTTCGGCGTGGCCAAGTGGACGTCCCACGACCAAATCATGGCCAGCCACACGCGCAGCGGGGATCTCTTGGGGACCCCGGTGTACATGAGCCCCGAGCAGATCCGCGGCAGCCGCGACGTCGATACGCGCAGCGATCTATGGTCGCTCGCCGTCATCGTGTTTCGGTGCCTCACCGGGCGTCTGCCCTTCGTGGCGGAGTCGTTCGGCAACTTGGTGCTCGAGATCTGCACCAAGCCGCTCCTCGTCCCCTCCGAAATGGCGGCCGTGCCCCCGGGCTTCGATGCCTGGTGGCAAAAGGCTGCCGCGCGCGATCCCGAGGACCGCTTTCAGACCGAGCGTGAGCTGGTGCTCGCGCTCGAGCGCGTCCTCAACGAGGCCGCGGCCGACGAGGCCAGCGTGCTGCACGTCGTCTCCGGGCCCGCGTCCCCGTCGATCCCCGATGTGCCGCCCGAGGGCCAGGCCGCGCTGGAGGCCGCGCCGACGGAGCGCGATCGGCCGGCGGGTCCTCTCGATCCGATCGGGGCCATGGAGCCGACCCGGCATGTCCACCCGAACCCGCATGTCGACTCGGTGGCGCGCATGGAGCCCCCCGAACCGTCCGTGCATGGCATCTCACTCGGTGCGCGGGAGCGCCGGCACGGGCGCTCGTGGATCGTCGGCGCGGTCTCGGCGGCCGTGGCCTTGACGGCGTGCACCTGGGTGCTCCTGGCGTTCGTCAAGGCGCCCAAGGAGACCGCGGCGCCGGCCGCGAGCGAAAACGTGCCCTCGGCGGAGACGGCGGCACCGATCGCCGTGCCGGCCAGCGCCGCTGCGGTGGTCTCCGCTGCGCCGGAGTCCCCGCCGGCACCTGCGCCCGTCGAACCGGCGGCGCCAGTCGTAAATGGTGCGCCGGCAACGAATGCCGCGCCGGTGGCGAATGGTGCGCCAGCAACGAATGCCGCGCCGGTAGCGAATGTTGCGCCAGTCGTAAATGGTGCGCCGGCAACGAATACCGCGCCGGTGGCGAATGGTGCGCCGGCAACGAATACCGCGCCGGTGGCGAATGGTGCGCCGGCAACGAATACCGCGCCAGCGGCGAATGGTGCACCAGCAACGAATACCGCGCCAGCAAATGCGGTGCCCGCGAGCGCGTCGGCTCCGTCATCGCGACGCGCGAATCGCGTAAAGGTGAGTGATACGGTGACCACCAGCCTAGGTCGAACGGGTCTTTGATGCGCCGTCGCTCACGATCGCGCTGGATGGCCGCCATGGTTTGCACGCTCTGCGCGATGGCCATCGATCCGGGCGCAGCGCATGCGCAGACCCCGCCGCCCGCGGGGGATCGCGCCTCGGCGCGGGCGTCCGCGCGCGAGCTCGGCGAGCGTGGCTTCAAGGCGCTCGATCGCGGCGAGTGGCGCGTGGCGGAGACGCTCTTTCGCCGCGCGGAGACGTTCTACCACGCATCGAGCTTGCTCTTGGGGCTCGCCCGAGCCGAGGCGCAGCTCGGGGACGTGGTGGCGGCCACCGAGCACTACCAACGCATCATCGACGAGGGCCCCATGCCGGAGGCAAACCCCGTCATGATCAAGGCGGTCGAGTCGGCGAAGCGGGAAATCGGCCCCGTGAAGGCGCGGTGCGCGCGCGTGGTGGTGCGCGTGACCGGCCTGACCGCGCGCGCGCCCGCCGCCGCCCCCGTGGTGACCCTCGACGAAACGGGGCTCCCGGGCGATGCGCTCGGCGGCGAGCGGCTGGTCAACCCGGGCACGCACCACATCGCCGTTCGCGTCGAAGGCGAGGGGGCCGCCGAGACCTCCGTCACGGTGGCCGAGGGCGAATCGCGCGAGGTCTCGCTGACCCTGACCCGCGAGCCCACCGAGACCGCCGAGGCGCAAGCCCCGTCCCCCATCGTCCCGTCCTCGCCGCCCCCGCGTACGCACGATCCCTCGTCGATGCAACGAACCCTCGGCATCGCCGCGCTCGGCCTGGGCGGGGCGGCGCTCGTCACCGGCACCATCAGCGGCATCCTCGCCCTCGGCGTCAAGAGCTCCCTCTCCGGCAGCCCCTGCGCCACCGGCGCCGCCGGCTGCAACCGCGCCGCCCTCGATTCATACCAAGACGATCTGTCGCGCTACCACACGACCACCGCCATCGCCACCGTCGGCTTCGGCGTCGCCGCGGCAGGCGGGATCGCCGGCGCGATCCTGCTCCTCACCGCGCCCTCGCATCCGTCGAACGCATCGAGCGGCCGCGCGACGATCTTGCCGTACGCGGGCGCCGACGGCATCGGCGCGGTGGGCCGCTTCTAAAGTCGGCCGCGCCGCCCTAAACGCTGGCCGCCGCCATGCCCACCTCGCGCCCCATCGCCTTTCGACCGGCCACGGCCGCCGACGCCGAGGTCCTGACCCTCATCGTGCACGAGTCGCACGGCTACCGCACGCCCGAGGAGCGCGCCCTCGTGCAGTCCATCGTCCTCACGCCCGAGTACCTCACGGAGAACGCATCGCGGATCCTCGAGTACCAGGGCGAGACGGCAGGCTTCTACACCTTGCTGGCCGTCGACTCCGAGATGGAGCTCGACATGTTCTTCGTCGACGAGCGCTTCGCCCGCCTCGGGCTCGGTCGCGCGCTCTTCGAGGACATGTGCCGTCTCGCCAAACACCTGGGGGCACGCGAGGTCGTGATCGTGTCCAACCCCGACGCCGCGGCCTTCTACGAACGGATGGGCGCGCGGCCCGATGGCGCCGCGCCGCCCACTTCGCGCATTCCGTGGAGCCGCCCGCGTTACCGCGTCGACATGGGTTGACGGTCGTCCGCGTCCGCTGCGGCCGCGAGGGCCTGCCGTGGAACGCGGATGCTGACCTCGTACGCATCGCCATAGTCATCGACTCGAACGCGAACGTCGAGCTTTCGGCCAGCTGCTTCGACCACGCGCGCGAGTTCGACCACCGGGGCTGGCCAGTATCGGGAAGGGAGCATGGGATGGACTGTACTGATCTTTTGTTCAGTATCAAGCGAATGGAGAGATCGACCGGCGCGCAGGTATGATGTAGACACGATGTCTACGTATTCCGCGCCAAGCGGCCGTTCTTCCTTCGCCTCGGCTGGGGTGTCGGCGCACCTCCGCCGGATGCCCATGTGGCGCACCTGGCTGCTTCCTTTTGCCGCGCTCGCGATCGGGAGCGCGGCGTGCGGCTCCATCCTGGGCGACTTCCCGGACGGCCGCGTGAGCGACAACGGCTCCGACGCCGCCGTTCCCCCTACCGCCGATGGCGCCTCCGGGCCCGACGGTCCCCCGCTGCCCGCGGGTGCTCCCCGGGGGGCCATTTGCCTCGTTCCGAACGGCGGCGTCGTCCTCGACATGGCGGTCGACGCCACCGCCGTTTTCTGGCTGCGCGGCCCGCCGTCGGGCACCGAGGGATACGCCGTCGAGTCATGCCCGAAGAGAGGGACGAAGATCCAAACCATCGCCACCCTCCAAGGCCCCCCGGAGTCCCTCGCGCTCTCGGACAAGCACGTATTCTGGAGCGTCGGCGAAGGCCCGGCGAGCGCGCGCGGCGTCTGGCGCAGCGACAAGCGCGCGAGCTCGACCCCGCCGACCCTCTTTTTCGATGCCTCCGATCCGGGCCCCATCACCATCGCCAATGGCGCCATTTATGCGGGCACCCACGGCGGCCGCGTTCTCATCCAGGCGCTGGAGGGCGTCGGCAGCGGGCTGTGGATCAACCTCGGAAACTTCAAGAGCATCGCGGCATCGGGCGAGAACCTGTATTGGTCCAGAGGCGAAACCAGCGAGGTCTGGACGAAGCCGCACGGCACCGCGCAAAGCAGCGCCATCACGGGGCCATTCTCCTTGCCGCCCTCCTTTCTCGCCTACGACGGTCGACTGTACTGGGCCGCTCCCAGCCCCACCGGCATCACCATCCACGCCCAGGGCGGCGACGGCGGAGCGACGGCCATCGTCACCCAGCTCGGCTTCGTTTCGTTCGCCGTGCGCAGCGGCGGCATCTACTGGACGGCCAACGACGATGCCACCGGCTCCGTCCGAAAATGCGCAGCAGACGCGCCATGCGCCAACCCGGAGCCCCTCTGGCGGGAGAACGTCGAGGTCTCACGCATCGCCCTCGACGACGCCAGCGTCTTCTTCGCCGCCAAGCGCAACGAGGGCACGTACATCGTCCGGGCCGCGCGGTAATCGTCTGCCGCCGCGGACGGCGATCGTCACCGCCGCCGCGAGGGCGATCGTCACCGCCGCCGCGGATGGCGATTGTCACCGCCGCGAAAGGCGCTTTCCGGCGACGAGCCGCTCGATGAACGCCGTCACCCGCGGCGGCTGCGGCGAGCGCGGTGGAAACACCACGTGAACGGGCACCTCCGGGCCGCGCGGTAATCGTCTGCCGCCGCGGATGGCGATTGTCACCGCCGCCGCGAGGGCGATCGTCACCGCCGCGAAAGGCGCTTTCCGGCGACGAGCCGCTCGATGAACGCCGTCACCCGCGGCGGCTGCGGCGAGCGCGGTGGAAACACCACGTGAACGGGCACCGTGCGCCCGGACCACGCGGGCAGCGCGCGCACCAACGTTCCTTCGGCGAAGGCAGGCGCCGCCAGCGGAAGCGGCAACATGCCCAAACCGCTCCCCGCGAGCACCGCCAGGCGCACCGCCCGCAGCTCGTTCGCGCGAAAGCGCCCCGCGATGCGGACGGACACCGCGCGCCGGTGCTCGTCGAAGAGGGTCAGCTTGTCGGGCGCCGCTTTGGCGGTGAACAGCACATGCTCGTGCCGCTCGAGATCGCGCGGATGCTTCGGCAGCCCATGACGGGCGGCATAAGCCGCCGACGCGCATAGGACCGATTCAATCGCGCCGATCCGCCGCGCGCGGAGGCTCGACGCGCGCTGCTGCCCGAAGCGCACGCCGAGGTCGAACCCCTCTTCGACCAAGTCGACGATGCGATCCGTGAGCACCAGATCCACGGCCAGCGCCGGATGCCGCGCCAGCAGATCGTGGAGCACCGGCGCCAGATACTCGCCGAGCTCCAGCGGCGCCGTGAGCCGCAAGGTCCCGCTCACCGTACCGCGCGACGCGCGCACCGCTTCCTCCGCGTCGGCCAAGATCCCGAGCGCCGAGCGCACCGCGCCGAGGTAGGTCGCGCCCTCCGCGGTCAATGTCACCTTGCGCGTGGTCCGCGTGAAGAGCGCCGAGCCCACCCGCTCCTCGAGCTCGCGCACCTGCCGGCTCACTTGCGACTGCGCCATCTTGAGGGCGCGCGCGGCGGCCGAAAAGCTCGCGAGCTCGGCCACGCGCACGAACACCTCGAAGCGGTGGAGATCATCCATTCATGCGAAATTAGCATGAGCGAAATGCGATTCAATCGCCTAGGCGCACGCCGCGATCCCGCCCATCGTCCCTTTCGTGCCCATCGTGGGCCACACCCAGGAGATCCGCCATGACGACCGCAAAAAACGACACCCGCGCCGCCTTCGAGCTGCCGACGCAAGCCCAGCTCGAGTCGGCCGCCCGCTGGGTGCAAGGATTCGCCGAGCGCTGGAACCCCCTCGATCCCGAGCGGCTCCGCGATCTGATGCACCCCGATACGCGCAACACCATCCCGCCCATGACCGAGCCCGCCGATCGCGAGGGCGTGATCGCGCACTTCGTTCGAACCAAGGAGCGTGTGCCCGATCTGGTGCTCCAGGTGGAGCGCTGGGCCGCGACGGGGGACACCGTGTTCGTGGAGTGGTGCGCGCGCGCAACCGTGGCAGGTCGAGCGCTCACCTGGCGAGGGATCGATCGCGTTCGCTTGCGCGACGGCCGCACCTACGAGGGCGAAGCGCATTGGGATACGCGTCGCGTGGCCGAGTTGGTTTCCGAGGCCATGGCGGCCGCAGCATCCGGCACGTCACCTCGATGAGAAGAGGCGTTCGTGCGTTCGCGCCCGCTTCAAACGACCAATCGCGCCATTTTCGCACGGGGAGGGTGGAAAGTTTCGATTCGACCGATGGAGCCGCAAAAGTGACGCGTAGAGGAGGGGTAGAAACGGCGCGCGCGCAGAAGCAGAAGTGCCGATTCCTAGCTTACCGGTAGGTCATCTGCCTATCGGCACTGCCAATGGGAAATAAAGGGAAGATCATGCGAAATATTGCAAAGTTCATGACGACCGCCGCGAGCCTCGCACTGGCTGTTGGTGCCATGGCAACCATCCACCCGACCGTCGCGCAGGCAAGTGATTCTGCCAGCGATGCCCCGGGCGCGGCGCAAGCCCTGGACGCCGCCGAAGCCCAGGCGGAGCGCGGCACGTACGAAGGGTGTCCTTACGGTGCTGTCTGCATTTACCCGCAGAACGCAGGTTGGAACAACGGCAAACCGTCCCATGTCTATACCAAGTACGGGGCCTACAATCTGAGCAATATGTTTGGCGTGCACCGCTTCTTCAACAATCAGTACGGCGGCGCGGTCGCGCGGTCCTGCACGGGCTACAACGGCACCGGCTGCGAGGGCGACTTGACGGAGTACAGCTTCATCGACAAGGACTTCACGCCCATCAACTCGATCACGCTCGAGCAGCGCTGATCGATCCCCCCCGTCGCACCTCGGGTCGGATCGCAACCACGCTCCGACCCGAGCGCAGCACGCCCGCGCCACTAACGAGCGCCCCCGGCGCTTTGCGAGCGCCCGCGGCGCGAACGAGCGGCGCTACGAGCGTCTGCCGCGCCCGCGCCGCTAAACGAGCGTCTGCCGCACCAACGAGGGCACGGCGCTAACGAGCGTCTGCCGCGCTTTGCGAGCGCCCGCGGCGCTAACGAGAGCGCGGCGCTAACGAGCGTCTGCCGCGCTTTGCGAGCGCCCGCGGCGCTAACGAGAGCGCGGCGCTAACGAGCGTCTGCCGCGCCCGCGCCACTAAACGAGCGTCTGCCGCACCAACGAGAGCACGGCGCTAACGAACGTCTGCCGCGCTTTGCGAGCGCCCGCGGCGCTAACGAGAGCGCGGCGCTACGAGCGTCTGCCGCGCTTTGCGAGCGCCCGCGGCGCTAACGAGAGCGCGGCGCTAACGAGCGTCTGCCGCGCCCGCCGCGCTCACGAGCGCTCGCCACACTTTGCGAGCGCCCGCGGCGCGCACCTTTTACGAGCGCCCGCGGTCGCCGCGTCTCAAGGCGTATTCTCCCAAAGATCGGCCGTCCCCAAGAACTGCTTGGCCAACTGCGGCGTGCCCTCGAAGGCAAAACCGCGCAAATGCCCCATGCAGGACGGATCGATGGGCGCCCGCGGATCTTTCATGAACGAAATCCACATTTGCTCGCCGCACGTCATGCGATCGTTCCCGGCGATGTAGCTCGTCGACATGACGGGATGCCCCGCGTTGGGGACGGAAATGAACGTTTGATTCGGCCGCGTGTAGTGCCCCGCGATCTGACGGGCGTCCTCGATGCGCGTTTGCGGATCGAGTGTACCGTTCAACAGCAGCATCGGCACCCGGGTATCCGGATATTCCGCGACATGGCGGTCATGCGGATAGCGCGGCCAGATATCGTAAAGCTTGCGGAGCAAGGTCGACTCGTCGGCCGAGGCGAAGGTCGCGGCCTGCGCCCGCTGCAGCTCCTCGAGCGAGGGCGGCGTGGGCGCGCTGATTTCGCTCAGGATGATGTGCATGTAGAGCGCGTCCGCAAAACCGTCCTCGGACCAAGGCGCGTCGCTGGGCTGCCACCGGAAACGCAGCGCGATCTTCTTGACCGCTTCGACGTCCGCGGGCCCGCAGCGCAAGGCCCGATACGTGACGGCCGGGATCAGAACGCGGAGCCGCGCGGCCGACAGCAAGGTCGCAAATGCGTTGCGCATGTCTTTACGCGTGACACCGGCCTGCGCCAGCGGCGCGCACGTCCCCGCGTCGAGCGCCTCGTGAAGGGCGCGCAGCCGGTCTTCGGGGTGGGGCCCCAGCTTGCCCGCGCAGAACGGATCCGTGCCGCAGCCTTGCATCAACTCGCGCGCGATCTTGTCGAAGAGGGTGTCGGAGCCGAAGATGTCGGAGGGCGGCGTGTGCACCAGGCCGTCGAGGGTGACCGACGTGGCCTGCCGCGGAAAGAACTGCAAGTAGCGCTGCGCCCAGATCGTCCCGTACGAAATCCCGAGCACGTGCACCTCGTCGTGCGCGCGGCGCGTGCGCCCGATGAGCGCGCCCAGATCGTGGGCCGCGTTGGTGGTCGTCAGCTGGGCCAGGCCCGCGCCCCACTTCGCCTCGAGCGCGTCGATGCACGGCGCCCAGAACGAGAGCGCGTCCGGCCGATCGCCCAAGGGCACGCTGTTGGGGCACCCGAAGATGTGCGACTGGCCGGTGCCGCGGTGATCGGGCAGGTAAACGTCGACGGTGGGATCTTCGCGGTGAAGGGTGAGGGCCGGCTTGAGCATATCGAGCCCGGAGCCCCCCGGTCCGCCCGCCAAGAGCCAGGCTTGCCGCCCCGAGGGCTGCGCGGCCGGGAGCCTCCGGACGAAGATGTCGATCGTCTCGCCCCGGGGATGGTCCCAGTCAAGGGGCAGGGGCACCGTCGTACACTCCGCATGCTCGCCCGTCTCGAGCGGACACGGTGTCCACGTCAGTTCGCCGCCGCCTCCACAACCTTCACCCTCCTCACCGTGGAAGGCCAGCATGAAAGGTACGAAGCCCAAAAGAAGAACGCGAGTACGCATGGTGTTGAAAGGATGACGCGCGCCAGGGCGCCAGGTTGCGAGTTTGTCGATTCAATTCCGCCCGAAGAAGCTTTTGGCCTCGGGTTTCAACCATTGGAGCAGGAGAGGGAGGGTGACGGGCAAGCAACAGAGGCTCGTCAGGCCCATGCCAATCAATACCACGTGGTACGTCCAGGCCCATGGCTTCTTTGGTAAGAACGGCGCAATGCCATAGGCCACCGTGAGCAGGGGGCCCGTCACCAGGAAGATCCAGCGCACGCCTTCCCCCGCACCGTTCTGGCCGGATGAGCCGATGGCGCCCATGGCCGTCACCCCGATGTAAAGGAGCGCCATACATGCTGCATATGCGATGTACCAACGCCATATCGACGGGGGACGCGGTGCTTCGACGGCGTGCGAGGGCACATAGGGCACACCGATACGCTGGTTGGGATCGTTCACCTTTTCATGCGTAACGATGGTTCGAGGCCCTGAAAAGTTTGCCCCATCATTTCGAAGCGATACCGCAAAAAAAGAACGCGAATCGGCGAAGTCGGCCGCACATCGCATAAGAGAATTGCACGCGATTTTGCATGTGGAACATGCGACGTCCACGTGGACGTTCGGCCGCGATCCACTTGCGACCATAGTGCGCCATTCTCAACTTTCAAGACGCGATGCACCCCGATCGGACGCCTCTGCCGCGTCGGTCGCTGCTCCTCGATCGGCGCGGCGTATCGGCGGTCGAATATGTGCTCCTTCTTTGCGGGATTCTGCTCCTGGTGGCGGCGGGATATCGCTTGTTGGGCACCCACAATGCCCAAGTCGCCGCCCGCGCGACCAAGACGCTGCAGGGCGGTCCTGGCGATCCCGCGAGCCCCGGCGGCGGCCTTCCTCCGGGCGGCTGCCCCGGCGGCGTCGGCGCGGGCAATGCGGCCGGCGACCCCGGCTCCTCGTTGCCTCCCGGCTCCTCCGACCCATCCTCCGGGCAGCCCGTCGCGTCCAACGACGAGGGCGGCGGCGATAGGGGCGGTGGCGATGGAAACGAAGGAAGCGGGGGCGAAAAGAACGAAGGGGGAGGTTTCTGGGGCGGGGTCGGGGACTTCTTCAAGGGCGCCATTCAAGGGGATTTCGGCGGCGACAACGGCTGGTCGGGGATCGCCGGGCAGGTGGTCACCGGCTTCATCCCCGTGGTGGGGCAGATCGCCGACGCGCGCGACACCATCGCCGGCATCAAGGCGGTCGTAAACGGTGAGCCCGGCGGCTGGGCCCAGCTTGGCGGCGCCGCGGTCGCGTGGATCCCCGGCGTGGGCGACGGTCTCAAGGCCGGGATCAAGGGTGCGCGCCACGCCGACGAGGTGGCGGATGCGACCGCCGGGGTCATCGCCAAGAACAGCGATGAAGCGGCCAGCCAAGGGGCCAAGGTGGCCTCCAAGGCGGACGCGCAGCGGCTCATCGACGAGTCCGAGGGGCGTCAGTTCGGCAACAACACCGGACATGCGCGCGCCCACGTCCCGAAGGAGGGCGAGGACGCCGCGAAGCTCGCGGAATCACGTCGCAACGCCAATGGCAATCCGTATCAGAACAACACAGTGTTCCGCACCGGCCGTCACGGTGAGCAGGCGCTGCGCGACATCATGAACGAGCGCGCCGACGATCTGGCGAAGCTCAAACCGGGCGATCCGCCCGTTCAGGGAACGCATACGTTCCAGTACACGGTGGAGGGCATGAACTCCGCCAACGGCGGACCCGCGCAGAGGGTTCAGATTCGGGCGGCCACGTACTCCATCGTTCGGCTGCCCGATGGAAAGCTGCACCTCATTCACTTTGCGCCCCGCATGTGAGAAATGGTCACGAGCTCGAAGAACGTGACCTTCGACGTGCTCGCGCCCGGCCTTGCCGAGCTGGCGATCCCCGAGGGCCCGAGCGACTTTGGTGTGCGTTCCTCCGGGACCTCTGGCGCGACGCGGGGGCGCTCCAATTGGCCAAAGCGCTGATGTAAAATCTTCGCCGAATCAGTCGTCCGAATCGCTCCCCGGCGGGGGTGCCCATGATGCGGCGGCGCCGGCGAGCGCGGGGATGGGCTCCCCGCGCGGAGGGATTCGATCGGCCTGCGCAGGATCGATCCACCCGAGCCCGGAGGCGGCGGCCGTCTGCGCGATGGCCACCATCGAGAGGAACGCCGCGCGGATTTGTGCGGGCTCGTGCTCGGCGCCCATGGCGCTCAGCTCGATCAGCACGCTGCCGCTGCCCCGCAGCCCGTACGCATTGCGGGCGATGCCCTCGTAATCGCCGCCGGGATATTGCGAGACATTGCCCCCCGCCGCGTTCATCGTCTGCTGCACGAGCACCGTGATGCGTTTGGCCAGCTCCACCTGCTCGGGCTTCGTATCGGGGTGGGTGGGCCACTTCACCGATCCGGTGATCTCGCGGCCGCCAAGGTCGCGATAACGGCCTTGCATATGGTAATCGACCACGATGGCCGGCGCGAACGCGGTGTACTGCCGCTGAATGTGCCCGGCCTCCGTGGCCGGATTGTCGTCCGGCTGGAGCGCGGGGTTATGGTACCGATTGATATCGTACCCCTTGCCGCGCTCCCCGTACTCGGGATTGGCATCGGGATCGTAGTTGTACCGCCAGTTGCGCTCGAACCCATCGGCGTTGGCGCGCACCACGATGGCCACCGTCACCCGCGAACGCAGCCAGCGCTGCCACGGGCCATCGGAGGCCCCCGCCAGCCGCAAAAATTCGAGCGCCGCCGGCGTGCCGAGCGGCTCGTCCCCGTGCTGCTGCGTGACATAGAGGATGCGCACCGGCCCGTGCCCCACGCGCGCGCTCCACACCGGCCGGTCCTCGTTGGTGCGCCCAATCTCCGATACCTCGACCGCGCCCCGGCTTCGCCGCGCGATGGCGCGCAGCTCGGAGGCCAATTCTTCGGTGCTCGGCCGAGGATCGATGGATCGGCCTTCGGACAGCATGTCCGCCGTCTGCTGCACCGGCGGCTCGCCCGGCGTTTCGCCGCCGCTGCAGGCCACCATCGAGGACGTGACGTATGCCGAAAGCAAGAAGACGGTTTTACGCATGCCCCATGCTGCACACACTCGCGGCCGATCGCTAGAACGGAGTCGCGCGCTCGCCCCGCGTACACCATCCCACGAGCTTATCGCGCTCCAGCTGCGGTTCGGCGCTCGGCCCAAATGGCGTCGAACGCGCATCCATGGTCGCCCGTGAGG
Organism: Sorangiineae bacterium MSr11954; assembly: GCA_037157815.1. Classification (NCBI taxonomy): domain Bacteria; kingdom Pseudomonadati; phylum Myxococcota; class Myxococcia; order Myxococcales; family Pendulisporaceae; genus Pendulispora; species Pendulispora albinea. Next base: position 5,869,730 of record CP089984.1, on the reverse strand, counting down.
ATGGGATGCATCGATACGTCGCCGCGCACCCTGCAGAAGTCGAACGCTCCGGCGATGACCCCGGCCACCGAGATCAAATGGGCCTGGGCCGCGAGCATGGGCTTGGGCATGCCGTGGAGCACGATGGTGACCGCCCCATCGTCGCGCACCAAGCACTGCGCCTCCCCGCAATGGCAATAGACTGCATCATAAAATTGCGTCGCGAAGCGATAAAGGCCCTTGGGGGTGAGCCCGAACAGCCGCACCGCCGTATCGCGGGTGGTGCGCAGCCATGGCCGGGACGTGGTCCGCACCATCAAGGTGCGCCCCCAATTGAAGGTCGCCCGTTCACCGAGGACGTGATGGTAGGCATTGGCGAGCTCCAGCCCATAATCGAGCGGCACCCACGCCAGCCGGGGTGCTTCCGCGATCGCATCGAGGTGCTGCTCGGGGCAACGCTCGCGCACGGCACGGGCCACCGTCGGCGTCAGCTCGTCGATGAGCGCGAGGCACTCCCGCAAGTGGCCTGCGCGCATTCCGGGGATCTTCTCCGTGGGCCGTGCAGGATACGTGATGACGTTCATTCGATGCCCCGACGTCTGCTTGCGATATCCCCCCGTGCTGGCGATGCCGGGCAGTCTAGTGGACGCCCTGCTCCCACGCTCGAACATCGTGCGGGCTCAGCGGGCCAAATCGCCATCTGTCGAAAAGGCGCCCTCAGCGCGGGAATCGAGCGCGGACTTTTCGCGCGCCAAACACATTCGACCAATCGGATTATCGCCGTCGCATGGAAAGGCCATTGCCGCTCGTGGAACGGGTCGTTCCGAAATGAGCCCCGTCGGCGCGCGCGGCCGCGCAACGATCCGCGTGCAATTGCGCAGAGATCCGCGCGGTCCGAGTATTGCTGAACGCGACCCACATGAGAACGATTCTCCGCGCCATGGGCGTATTGCTTCTCGCGGTGCCGGTCTTCGCATGCAGCAGCAAGCCCGGCGAATCGACCCAGAGCCCCGGGCGCACCGAGGCCGATATCATCACGGTGAAAGCTTCCGATACCACGCGATCCACGCTCGGGGTCGCGAGCTGGGGGATTCACATCGACGAATCGTCCGCCACGGTGATTCACGGCTACGACGGGTCGCGCGCGTCGATTATCGAATTTCAGCAGAGCATCGTACGGGGTTCGCGCGATACGTTCGAGGCCACCTTGCGCACCAAGGGGAGCAGCGCCCGAATGAAGCTCGAAAAGGGCGCGGACCCCTCGCAAGCGCGCATGGTCGAAAATACCTTCGCCAACGATGCCGAGGCCCACCGCGTTCTCGCGCGGATCATCGCCGACGTGGAGAACCAGCCCGCGACCCGCGCGGGCACCGGGCTGCTCGACAAAGCCGGGGAGGTGCACGCAGCGGATCTGGTGTCCGACGGATCCACGCTCTACCAGCCGGGCAAGTGCCTGACGAAGACCTGCAACGCATCGCTCGTCGGCTCGGCCTCGGCCGGGGCGCACGCCGTTACGGATTGCGACTCCTCGGGCGCCAACTCCACCAACTGCTCCGGCAGCCTGCAGAACGCGCAGCGCACGAGCAATCAATCCACGTTCGCCTGCACCACCAGTGAGCAAAACCGCGGTCCGGCCAATGCGCCCGCCGCCCCCAGCTGCTCGCCCGATCTGGCCAAGGACGCCGTACCGGCCATGCACCGCGCCATGCTCGATACCATCGCCTACACCGAGGGCACCGCCGGCAGCTGCGGAACCGACGGTTACAGCACCGGGGTCGGCTACCATTGCATCGAGAGCTGCGCGAGCCATCCCAATACGTTGTGGGGCAATTCCACGGCGGCGGGTCGTTATCAATTCCTGAACAAGACCTGGGCGGGCCTTGGAAAGAGCGATTTCGGTCCTGCGAACCAAGACATCGCCGCCATCGAGCTCATCAAACGTCGCGGGGTGGACCTGCCCACCGATCGCGCCCTCTCGGACAGCGAGTTCGAAGACGCGATGCGCAAGCTCTCGCCCGAGTGGGCCTCGCTTCCCTACGCGACCTACGGGCAACCGACCAAGTCCCTCACCGAGACCCGCGCCCGCTACTGCGCGGCGGCGGGCTGCGATTGCTGACATTCGGCGCGGCCGCCGTTTTTCACGTGGCGTGACATCGCCACGTTCCTTCTTGGCATCGCGGGACCCGCGTCCTAACACTGCGGAGATGACCCGCCCGCGCGTCGCGCAACACCTCCGATTCGCCGCTCGTACCGCCCTCCTGTTCGGCCTCGCCGCGTGCGGGCACACCCCCGAGCCAGCTGCCGCCCCCTCGGCGCAGGCGGCGACGTCCGCGCAGAGCACCGTCATCCGCGACGGTCGGATCACCGCGCCCGACGGCGTGACGCTTCACTACCGCGAGGGCGGCCGCGGATCGATCGCCTTGTTCTTCCTGCACGGCTGGCTTGGCGACGCCCATTGGTGGGACGAGCAGCTCACCCATTTCGCGCCGCGCTACCGGGTGGTGGCCATGGATCTGGCCGGCCATGGCGAGTCCGGCAAAGACCGAAAAGCCTGGTCCTACCAGGCCGCCGGCTCCGACGCCCGCGCCGTGGCCGAAGCCCTGGGGCTCGAGCGCATCGTTTGGATTGGGCATTCCATGTCGGGTGAGATCATCATCGAGGCCGCGAATCAAATCCCATCTCGAACGGTGTGCCTGATCCCCATCGACACCCTGAAACGAATCGGCGGCCCGGCGACCCGCGAGGAGACCGAAGCCTTCTTCGCCTCCCTCGAAAAGGATTTTCTTCCCGCCGCGCAGGCCATCGTCAAACGCAATTTCGTACCGACCTCCCCCGAGCCCGCGGTGCAGCGCGTGCTCCGAAGCGCCGCCACCGCAGAGCCCCGCGCCGTCGTCCCCCTCCTTCGCAGCGGCTTCACCTACGACGGCCGCTCGGAAATCCGAAAAATCAAAGTACCCATCGTAGCCGTCAACTCGGACTACGAACCAACCCACGTCGACGAAAACCGCAGATACGCACCTCGATTCGAGCTCATTCCGATCAAATCCACGGGCCACTGGCCCATGCTCGAGCGCCCGTCCGAGTTCGACCCATTGCTGCAACAGGCCATCGACCGCGGCACGCGGCAACGGTGAGCTCGCCCGCGAGGATCATCGCCCTTGGCTTCGCGGATGGCGCGGCACGCGGAAGGGTGTCCGCGCGCACGCGATGATGGCGGCGGCCTCGCCGCGCGCGCCCGCCGCGCCCCGAACGCACGACCAGGGCGTGCCCTACGCCTTGCGCGCGACCGCCACCGGCGTGCGCCGAAAGCCGATGGCCATCCGGTTGTACGTATTGCCCAGGCCAATGGCCATCGTCAGATCGACCAGCTCTTTCTCGCTGAACACCGCGGCCGCCGCGCGGTACTCCTCGTCCGGAATGGCCGTCTCGGCCACCCGCGTGACGGTTTCGGCCCACGCCAGCGCGGCACGCTCGCGCGGATCGAACAATTCGCCCGCCTCGCGCCAGGCTTGCAGGAGCGCCAGCTTTTCGACCCCGACGCCTTTGTTCACGAGCTCGCGCGTGTGCAGATCCAGGCAAAAGGCGCAACCGTTGATCTGCGAGATGCGCAATAGGATCAGCGCGACGAGGACCTCCGAAAGACCCGACTGCGCGATGTAGGCATGAATGCCGCCCAATGCCTTGACGGCGCCAGGGGCTACTTTGGTGTAATCGATTCGAGCGCTCATGTGCTTTTCTCCGTCATTTCCTTTCGTGTGGGATCATTTGTCGGGGGTGGTGAGCTCTTTGTCATGGCTGTCGACCACGAACACGGCGAGCAGCTTGGCGGGTTGCGTGGTGCTGGTGTTGCGCGTGCCGAGGTGGTGCGCGCCGGGGGATTCGTAGAAGCTCTCACCGGCCTTCAAGGTGCGCGGGGGCTCGCCCTCGACTTGGCTCTGGATGGTGCCCGACACCACGTACCCATAGATGAACGCCGATTTGGCGTGGCGATGAGGGCGTGACGCGACCCCCGGTGGAAATACCACTTCGACCGCCACGAGCGATTTGCCCGGAACGTTCGGAAGGACGCGCTCGAAGTTGGGGATGACCGTCTCGTGGGGGCCGGAAGGGGCGGTGTCGCCAGGGCCGTGGGCCACGACGGGAACGGCGACGGCCAAGCAAGCCGCGGCGGCAACGACGGTGAGGGTTTTGGGGTTCATCTCGGTCGCATCTCCTTTGCCACCATGGATGAAGCCCGCGTGGCTCATGGATAAGGACCAAGAATGAATTAGTTTAATGTACCACGACCGATGACGAAGCCTCTGCCATTCGAGCTCGACCGTTCCGCCAAAACGTCCTTGGCGGAGCAAATTCGCCGGGGAATCAGCGCGGCAATCGACAATGGGGCGCTGGCGCCGGGGGCGCGTCTGCCGTCGTGGCGCGACCTTGCCGTCCAGCTCGGCGTGGCGCGTGGAACGGTGCGCACCGCCTACGAACGATTGACCGACGCCCAGCTCATCGTGTCGTCCAAGTCGGCCGGGACGCATGTTGCGCAGCGGCCGGTGAAGACCAAGGCGCCGCCCGAAGGGCCTCCGGACCGGGGATCCATCCTGGGCATTTTGTTTCGCGACTTCACGCGCGGCCCCGCGCTCTTTCAAATGGGCGTGCCCGCGGCCGACTGCTTCCCCACCAAGCTCTTTGCCCGGATTCGCGCGCACACGGTGCGGGCCGAAACCGCCTCGCCCGCGAGCTATCCGGATCCGAGGGGCGAGGGGATCTTGCGGCGCGAGATCGCCGCGCACCTCGCGATCGCGCGCGGCGTGACCTGCTCCCCCGCGCAAATCCTCGTGACGGCGGGCTTTACGGGGGCGCTCGGGCTCGCCCTGCACGCGCTCGGCCTCGAAGGCCGCACCGCGTGGATGGAGGATCCCGGCTTTCCCCTGACCCGCCGGGGCCTCGAGGTCGCGCGGCTCGCGCCCGTGCCCATCCCCGTCGATGACCGCGGGCTGGACGTGGGCTATGGCCTGCAGCACGCACCCGACGCGGCGCTGGCGATGGTCACGCCGGGGCAGCAGGCGCCGCTCGGATCGACGCTCTCGCTCGAGCGGCGGGTGCGCTTGCTCGCGTGGGCCGCCCGAACGGGAGCTTGGATCATCGAGGACGATTACTTGGGCGAGCTCCAATTGAAGGGCCGGGCCGCACCCGCGCTCGCCTCCCTCGATACCGCGGGGCGGGTGATTCATATCGGCTCGTTCAGCAAAACGATCAGCGCCACCCTTCGCCTCGGCTTCTTGGTGGTGCCGAGCGCGCTGGTCGAGCGCTTCACCGAGGTCGCCGCGTGCCTGGCCCCGGCCCCGGGACCGTCGGTGCAGCTCGCGACCGCGGAGTTCATGCGCGAGGGGCACTACATGCGCCACCTTCGACGGACCAAACGCGTTTATGCAGGTCGCCGCGATGCGCTGAAAGCGTGCCTCGAAGCGCGGCGCATGGACGCGGTATCGACCGGTCTCGCGATCGTGCTGCGCTTGCCAAATGGCGCGCGCGATACCGACATCGCGCGGGAGGCTACCGCCTACGGGCTCGCCCCTGTGCCCTTGTCGCCGTGGTACATGTCGCCCGAGTGGTCACGATCGGGCCTGTTGCTCGGGGTTGCGACCACGCCCGACGAAGGGCTCGCCCAGGCGTGTGCGCGCTTGCACGGTTTGGTGGAGCGCTTTGCGTAGTGTTGCCCGGCTCGGGGTGGCAGGATGCTCCATGCCATGAAATCGATCCGCTCCACCTTGCCGCCGCGCCTCGTCGCGGCGAGCTTTGGCCTCGCGTCCGCCGGCATGGGCGCAGCGGCGTGCAACATGCTGCTCGACAACGGCGAGGCGCGGTTCGAGGGCGGTGATGCCGGCGGCCGCGATGGCGGCGGCCAGGGATCGTATTGCCGGCAGCAGCAACCCGCGCCCGCGCTTTGTTACGATTTCGACGATAGCCGGCCGCTCGACGCCGGATTCACCTTTCGCGCCGCGGATCGCAGCGTCGTCCAAATCGATTCGAAAAATTCAATCTCGGCGCCCATGGCGCTGCTGGTGGAGCTCCCCGAAGGACTGTCCGAGGAGGCCACCGCCTATCTGGCGCGGACCATCGAGGGACCGCTGCCGACCGAAACGCGCGTGTCCTTCGATATCCTTTTGGAGGCGGCCTCCCCGGCGGGCGACGTGGAAAAACCCGTCGCCAAGGTGCTCGATATCCTGGCGCGGTCCCCGGCCACGGGACCGCGCCGCTCGCTCGGCGTTACGATAGGACCGGAGCTCGCCGCCATCCAGGAGCGGATCCCGGGTGGAAACGACGGCTCCGTCGCCGAATATCCGAGTATCGCTTTTCCAGATGGCGCGGTGAAACCCGGCACATGGAGCCATATCGAGCTTCATCTCCAATGGCGGCAGCAGACGTATCGGGCGTTCGTCGGCCACGTGAAGGTGATCGACAGTCCGATGGCCGCAGCTTGGCCTTCCACCGACACGGGGGTGGAGCTGCGGCTCGGTATCAGCTACCGGCCGAAGAAGAAAACGAACTTCACGTGGCGCTTTCGTTATGACAACGTCGTCTGGAACGTCACCCCGTAATCACGTCACAGAGCTTGCAAAAACGCGACGAGATCGGACTGCTCCTGGGGGGTGAAGCCGATATTGAATCGCGTGTTGTAGAAGTTCACGACGGCGTTCAGATCCCTCGCCGAGCCGTTGTGGAAGTAAGGGGCGCGCGAGGCGAGGTTGCGGAGGTTCGGGCCCTTCATCTTGCCAAGATCGCTGAATTTCCCGGTGATCAGGCCGCGGCCGGGATCGGTGACCGTGAGCGTCTGCCCCGAGCTCTTCTCCCGGAACGTGTAGGTAGGGAGCCGCGCGACGTCGAGCCCTCCGACGGGGAACTGCGCGGAAATGCCGATATCGATCGGCAAGGACGTCGAGTGGTTGCCGATGTTGGGCGAGTCGTGGCAAGAGCCACAGAAGCCGGTGAAGGGCGAGGGGAGCCCGATGGTGTCACGAGGCCCATTGAGGCCGGGCACGTTGTCGATCGGGAAGCTCTTGGTGTTGAAGACGATTTCACCGCGGCCGACCGCGGCGCCCTCGTCGTTCGGCGGGTTCGTCTCCCAGGGCTTGAAGATCGTGAACACCTGGCTGGTGAAGGTGGCCGTTCGACCGGGCGCGCACGAGTTGGGAATGGCGCAGTTGAGCACGTCGTTGATGCCGATGAAGAAGTTCGGGCGCGTGTTGGTGTAGAGGAACGCGGCCCCTCCATTGGCGGCTGCACCGTTCAGGTCCTGAAAACCATTCCGCTGTTGTGCATTGAATATTCCGTTCTGGAACGACACGATGGATTGCCGGATGGCGTCCGTCGCATCGGCCGTGGCCTGCGCGTGGGTGCGGTTCGCGTCGTTCGCCTGGTGCGCCATGTTCGCGCGAATGAGGTCGGTGGTGTTGTTCGGCGGATTGACGTTCTCGCGCCCGTCCCACATGACGGTCGACAAGAAAAACGTGTTCGCCGACGGAAGCGGCCGCCGGTAGTTGCGAATCTTGGCTGCGCTCGGCGGCGTGGCGCAGCGAAGGGGATCGTTGAAGCCCGCGAGCGTGTAGTCGGCCGTCGCCGGGATGGGGAGCTCGACGCGCACGAGGGCCTTCGACAGCATCAAGGTGGAGTTCGTGCCGGGGTTCGCGTTCGACGTGCCGGGCGGCAGACAATCCGACCCATCGAAGAGGAACAAGGGATCGCGCGCCGGAAGGGTCCGCGCGTACTCGGGGGTGACGGTCCAGCCGAGCTCCTCCAGATGGCAGGAGCCGCAATTGCGACCGTTGACGCCCATATTTCGGAAAAATGGGTTGGTCGAGTCTTGAACGATGCGATTGATGGATACCGTCGAGGAGTGACCCAGCGCATTGGGTGTTCGATCGTCGAACAACGATTCGTCCGCGGCCATTTGCGCGCCGATTGGATCGTCCTCCGGCTCGGTGCTGCTGCTGCAGCTTGCAGTGAATGCGACGAGAGCCAGCGCCGTAGCAGTGCGATTCAACATGTGCACCCCCTTGCAGAGAGGTTTCGTCCCCGGATGGCATTCGAAGGGTGGAACGGTGCGAATGGACGCACCCGGCCGAATGGGGAACGTGTCACTCTGTATAAGGCCGAAGCAATCTGGTTTGCAATTTAATATTTTGGACACGCACTCGGGCAACGTCGAGTATCTCGGGCGGCGAGTGCTCCACGGTGCGCGTGCGGCGCATATCCATGAAAGCGATCGCAATGTCGATCGCGTTCATAAAACGATTGTAGCCGCGATTTTCTCGCTCCGAGCACGCTGGAGGCGATTATCAAAGTGCCCATCTGGGGCTCGGCGCCGGCTTCGATTTAAAAGCTCCAACGCGTGATAATTTTCATGGGTCGATTTTTCGACCTCGGGGTTCATAATTCCCAAACGCCCATCGCCGGGAAGCGCGATTCGCGCACCCTCGGAGCGGGTGGGAGGCGCGGCCCGGGGTGGCTCCGGAGTGCGCCCTTTACGGGAACTGCCCCGCGAAGGCGATGGCCAGCGCATCTTCGAGCAGCCGGGTGAGATCCGGTCGACCATTCTCCTCGGCCCAACGGAACAGCGCCGCGCGCAGGGCCGCGCAGCAGGCGCCGCTGGCGACCCATAGTTGGAACTCCAAGTCGCGGTCCGGCGGATCGCCGCGCAGCGCCTCGACGATGGTTCGCTGGATCGCGTACTGGCTCTCCCATTGGCGCGCGCGCAGGGCGGGCGTGGCCATCACCAGCTTGAGGCGCGCGAGGAGCAGCTCCTTGCCGCCGGGGACCACCAGCCGCGCGCGGACGCCCTCTGCGGCGCGCTCGTGCGAACCTCCGCCGACCATCAGCCCGATGTCCTCCACGAAGGTCCTTCCGATGCGCTGCACCAACGTCTCGTGCGGCGGCCTCGCCGCGATCCGCTCGGCGATGATCGCGTTGTATTCGTCGCTGAGGACCAAGTCCTCCTTGGTGGGGAAGTGCCGATAGACCGTCATGGCCGAGACCCGAGCGGCCTCGGCCACGTCATTCACGGTGGTCTCGTCGTAGCCGCGCGCCAGAAAAAGCCGCATCGCCTGCGTCTGAATGAGCCTGCGCGTCTCCAGGCGCTGGCGCTCCCGCAATGTTGGTGGCTTGCGCGTCATGTGTTACGTGCTATCGATGTGTTAGTTACTAACATCAACGGGTACGAGGGCACACGCATGGCGAAGCTGCTTGGAAAAACGGCATTGGTAACGGGGGCCTCACGGGGAATTGGACGAGCCATCGCGCGCCGGCTGGCGGCGGATGGCGCACGGGTTGCCGTGCATTACGGTAGCAACGACCGCGCGGCGAAGGAAACGCTCCAGGCCATCGAGGCCGCGGGCGGCCGCGCTTTTTCCATCCGGGCGGAGCTCGGCAAGGACGGCGACGTGGACGCGCTGTTCGCGGCGCTCGACCAGGGGCTCTCCGGGCAGCCGCTGGACATTTTGGTCAACAACGCGGCCGCCGGACCCGCAGGTCCCATCGAGGCGGACACCCCCGAGGCGTTCGACCGCCTCTTTGCCATCAATGTTAAGGCGCCGTACTTCATCATCCAGCGCGCGCTCCCCCGGCTCCGCGACGGAGGGCGCATCATCAACGTGTCCTCGGTGTGCACCCGAATTTCGACCCCAATTCAAACTTCTTTTGCGATGACCAAGGGCGCGCTGGAGATTATGAGCCGAACCTTGGCCAACGCGCTCGGCGGCCGCGGAATCACGGTGAACACCATCACCCCCGGCGCCACCGCCACCGATTTGAACGAGGCCCTGTTCGCGCAGCCGGGCGCCCAGAGTTTGTTCGAATCGATGACGGCCCTCGGCCGCTTCGGCCAGCCCGAAGACATCGCCGACGCCGTGGCCTTCCTCGCGTCGCACGACGCCCGCTGGGTCACGGGGCAGGCGCTCGAGGCCAGCGGGGGCATTTACCTCGGCCCGCGCGAGGCGCTCCCCGCGCAGGCCTGATCGCTCGCGCTGGGTTATCCGATTTGCGCGAGCACCTCGGTCGAAGGCATCGGCTTGGAGAACATCGGATAATCGTACGCGATGGCGTTGCGGTGCTCTTCGGGGGAGGTCGCGGCCAAGCAATCGGTGAGGGTGATCACGTCGAAGCCATGCTCGTACGCGGTCCGCATGGTCGACTCGACGCAACAGTTGGTGAGGAAGCCGCCCAAGATCACCGTCTTGATCCCTTTGCTCCGCAAAATGAAATCGAGGTTGGTGCTGGCGAAGGTGTCGAGGCCGCGTTTTCCTTCGATCACGATATCCCCGGGGGCGGGCTTCAGCGCATCCACGATGGTCGCGCCCCATGAGCCTTTGACGAAGGCTTTGCCATCGACCACACCTTTGAGGATGCCGTAGGGGTGCTTGGTCAGCTCCCCGTAATCGGCGGCGAACGTAATGGGGGCGTGCATGACCGTCACGCCCTTGCGCCGCACCGCGTCCACGAACTTGACGGTGTTCGTCAGCATGTTCGTCTCCGCCATGACTGGCGCAACGGCCTCGTGGAGCACGCCGCCCTTGGAGGTGAACTCGTTTTGATACTCGATGAGGACGACAGCAGTGGTGCGCGGATCGATCGTCACGTGAGCCTCCTTTTCGTACTTCGCGAAGCGGCGATTCTCCCACGCACGGCGATCGCGTGCGAGCGCGATCCCTCCACGTTAATGTTAATGGGGGCTTATGGCTGGAGCTTCGCAAAGTAGTAAAAGTAATTGCGGCTGGGGTAGCTGATGCGCGCACCTCGCGGATGTCCGTTTGTGCCTCGAGGAGGGTGCGCGCCGGCTACCACCTCGCCCCACCTGACCTCGTCGCGACCGTGCGTTTCCGCGCATCGCGCGCGCTGTCGAGGAAGAACCGTTCCGGAACGCCGTACCAGGAGACGAATGCTTCGATCGATGGAGGCGGCCGGTTCGAGCGGCAAGGGGCGAGATCGCGAGACGTGCACCGCGGCGTTCTCGGTGAGCGCCGTGCACGCGGCCGTGGCCGAGGGGGTCGGAAGCTTCTCGGGCGGCGCGGCGGCCGCGCGCATCGCCGTGGACGTGATCCCTGCGATGGTATCGAGCCTCGTGCCCGAGAGACATTCGGGCGCGGATCCGGCCGATGCACGGGCCGCCTCGACCCGCCATGTCCGAATGGCGATTCGCCACGCCAGCGGCTGCATCGCAGAGGAATCGTCCCGCGACGCGCAACATCGGGGGATGAGCGCGACCTTGGCCGCGTGCTTCCTCCTCGGGGGGGCGCTGGTCGTGGGGCACGCGGGCTCCTCGCGCGTGTATCGGGTGCGCGAAGGGGAGCTGACCCGCGTGACCGCCGATCATGGCTTCACCGTATTTTCGGCCTGGCGCGCGCCCTCGACGTATTCGGTCACCACCGCGGTCACGCGCGCGCTGGGCATCCGCGGCCACGCGGAGGCGGACGTCGCCATCGCCGAGGCCCTCCCGGGGGATCGACTGATCTTGGCCACCCGCGGCGTCTACAACGTGCTGCCGGAGGTCGATTTGCTCCGCGTCGTGAACGAGCACCCGACGAACGTGCAAAGGGCGGCCGAGCAGATCATGGCGGCGGTCGCCGCGTGGCCCGAGGCCGAGGACGATCGCACCTGCGTGGTGGCGAGCCTGCGATGAGCCTCGTCGACCGGATCCTGGAGACCGCGCGCTGGTGCGCCACGCGAGCCGATCCGAACGATCCGCTCTGGAGCCTTCGCTCACCCGAGCTTCGGCCGCCGCGCATCGCGTACATTCCGCGAAACGATTCGTATCCGCCATCGTTTCGTTCGAACGAGCTGTGGTTCGGCGCTCCCGCGGACGATCCCATCGATGCGATCCTCGAGCAGCTGGCGCGCATGCGCCGGGACCTGCTCGCACATCGTTCCGCGGCGCGGCCGGCCGGACGGCTCCTCGTCTACGAGCCAGGGGCAAACCTCGCCGACGGTGCGGCGGCCCGCGAGAGCTCCGGCTTCTTCGACGTGGACAACGCGCCCCCATGGGATACGTGGATCGCCGCCGTTCACACGAACGGCGATCCGCGCCGCGGCGACTACTACCTCCTCGCCTGGGTCCCCGCCGCGCTCGACCCACATGCGCAGCGCGGGATCGAGGTGAACCCCGAAGCGTGCATCCGCTCCTCGCGTCGTTTCGACTACGCGCGCGCGTGCCGCCTCGAGGCTGTGCTCGCGCGCTACGGCCTCCCATGCGATTGACTTCGCGCGCCAACGGCGGAAAGGATCGCGATCCATGACCATCTGGCTCTTGGCTTTGCTCGCGGCGGCCATTCTCGCCTATGCGTTTGCCCGCGCGAAGGCGTCGCATCGAAGCGTCGGGCCGCCGGAGACGCTTCGGAGCGCGGGGGCGCAGGGAACGTCGCGCGCGCCAGGGTCACCTCGTGTGGCGGAGGCGTCTGGCGGCGATGACTTCGTTCCGAGCTTGAAGGCCATCGCCTTCGCCGAGCAGAGTCTGGCCGAGGAGCTCGGGTCGATGGCCCGCTTCGCGCCCGCGGTGGGCGATGTCCTGGCCAAGGTGGAGGCCGGCGATGGCGCGGAGGCCGTTCGACACGCCATCGCGCTGCACGATGCAGGGACGTCGAACCCCGACCCGCTCCTACCTTCGCAAACGGAGCTCCTGCTCCTGGTCGCCCATGCGAAGGCCGAGTGCGGCGATCGCGAGGGCGCCGTCGACACGCTTCGCCGATTTTTGGAGGAGATCCGAGGGAGCTCGCACCCCGTGCTCCAAACGTGGTACCGGCTGCGGCGCCTGGGGGTCGAGCCGGAGAAGGACGAGGCCCGGCAGCCGTTGGGGCTCGTCGTCGAGACGGGGTATCCCGAGGGGATCGACACGGTCGTGGCCTACTCCGACGGCAGCTCGCGGTTCTTCAGCCGGCAAGGGGGGGCCGTGGTCGGGAAAGAACGCCGGGCCGAGGTTCACGAGGCCGCCCGTCGCGCGATGGCGGTGGCCGCGCCGTTGGTCGAGATGGCAGACGAATGGACCGCGCGCGGCGAGGTCGACCCGGGGCGGGTTCGCTTCACCTTCCTCACCCCGGGCGGGCCCCGCGTCCTCGAGGTCGATGCGCGCGATCTCGAGGCTGCAAAGGGGGCGCTCGAGGCGCTCCACGCGGCGGTCTCCGAGCTCGGGGCGCGGAAGATCGAGGGGTATTCGCGGGACGCCGTCCATATGGACATGCGACGATGAGCGGTCCTACTTCACCGCCCGAGCGTGAACGATCAGCGTGTCGGAGTCCGGCCCCAGCGGGGAACCATCGAAGCCGCCGTACTGCGCGATGATTTTGAATCCATTGTAGTGCAAGAGCGCTTCGAGCTCGCGGGGATAAAATTGCCGGTGGGCGAGGGGGGTCATCCACGCTTGGCCGCGTTCGTCTTCGAACTCCATGGAGACGAACAGGATTTGCCGAGGTCCGTCGTAATCGAACCGCTCGACGTAGCGCACCTTTCCGACGCCTGGATATGAAAAAGGCGCGCCGCGGTATCCTCGCTGGGGCGACCGACTCAGCTCGCTGGGATCCGGGATCGATATATCGAGCACGAAGGTGCCTTTCGGCGCCAAGTGGGATTTGACCTTGGCCAGAAAGCGCTCGACGTCGGCGCGCTCGTACAGGTGGAGGAACGTGTTGAAGGGGCACGCGATCAACGGAAATCGCTTCCCGAGCCGGACCTTCCGCATGTCACCGTGTTTGGCTTTGACCCGCGCGCGAACGCTCTCCGGCTCTTGCAGCAATTTTCGTTCGAGGTCGGTCAGCATGGCCTCGGAGAGGTCGACACCCCACGCCGTCACGCCGCGCCGGGCGACGGGGAGCAAGATGCGACCATTGCCGCAGCCGTACTCCAGCACCGGGCCCCCGGACGCGGCGGCTATATCGACATAATAGCGAACATCGTCCAGGCGGCGCTGGTACGTCTTCGTATAGTAGTCCGGGTCTCGGTAATGCGCCGTCGTTCCGGCGAGCAGCTCGTGATCCATGCGTGATCGCGCCTCGAAGCCGCGTAATATGGCGCGCGCGCCATTTCTCCGCAAGCTCCGGGCGCGAAGGGCGAGCGCAGCCTGCGCGCGGCGCTCGCCCGACGCGGGCTACGACGTCAATCGGCGCGGATCGATCCGCCCGATTTCGGCAGCGGCGGTGTGGTGGCCGGGAGGCGACGGTGGTGCGTGGCCTGTTCGAACGCATACGCCAGGCGGATGAGGGAGCCCTCGCTCCACGCAGGGCCCAAGAGCTCGAGGCCCACGGGGACGCCGTCGTCCGTGAAGCCCGCCGGGACCGTCAGCGCGGGGAGGCCCGAGTGGGCGCTCAATTGGCAATTCATCCCGCGCGGCGGTGCACCGAGCTTCGACGCCTTCTGACGAAGGGTCGGATAGACGAGCGCATCGAGGTGGTTCGCAAAGAGGGTCGCCAAGGTCGCGGTCTCGACGACCGTGCGATGCAGCAGCCGTTTTTGGCGCTCGATCGTGTGCCGGTGCCGTTGGGCGTCGGCCGCGGCCAGGAGCGGCCCCACGCTCGCGTCGTATTTTCCGGATGCCACGATTTCGGTGAGGCTATGCACCGGCGCCGTGGGGTGGGCGTCGAGGTAGTCGTTCAGATCGAACTTGAACTCCAGCTCCACCAGATCGGTCGGCGCGCCATCGAGGACGTCGCCGAACTCGGGCAGGTGCGGCATGGTCACGTCCACCACCACCGCGCCCTCCGCGCACATGGCCTTCGCCGCCTCGTCCATGCGCCGGGCCACCTCGGGATCGGTTCCATCGGCAGGCTGCAGGTTGGTGAGCACCCCGATCCGCGCGCCGCGAAGCCCGTCCCGCTCGAGAAAGGCCGTGTAGGTGGGCGGTATGTGCCCGATCCCATCGCGGGTGATGGGATCGGCCGGATCGTAGCCGGCGAGGGCGTCCATCGCGAAGGCGAGATCGGTCACCGAGCGCGCGAGCGGCCCCGCCGTATCTTGCGTGTGCGAAAGCGGAATGACGCCGCTGCGGCTGATCAAGCCGCGCGTGGGTCTCAGCCCGGTCAAATCGTTGTTGGCGGCCGGGCCCCGGATGGAGCCACACGTATCCGAACCAAGGCCGAAGCTGGCGAAGTTGGCGGCGACGGCCACGCCCGTACCCCCGCTCGAGCCGCCCGGCACCCGATCGAGCGCATACGGGTTCAAGGTCTGACCGAAGAGCGATCCGCGCGTCTCACCGCCGTACGCCCACTCGTGCATGTTCGTCTTGGCAAAGACGATGGCGCCCGCGGCCGAGAGCTTCCCGACCAAGGTCGCGTCGGCGCCGGAGGTCCAGCCTTCGAGGAGGATCGATCCCGCGGCCGTCTGCATGCGCGCGGTCTCGAAGTTGTCTTTGACCACCACCGGTATGCCATGGAGCGGGCCTCGCGGTCCGCTCGTCTTTCGCTCGTGGTCGAGGCGATCCGCCTGCTCGAGGGCATCGGCCGCGACGGCGGAGATGGCATTCAATGCTGGACCCTGCGCATCGTACGCGGCGATGCGGGCCAGGTACGTCTCGACCAGCGCGCGCGACGTGGTGCGGCCCCGATCGAGCGCATCTTGCAGCTCGGGAATGGACGCCTCGAGCGGATCGAAGTCCTGTTCGCCCAGCGCCGCGCGTGCGCTCGACGCGGGGGACTCGCCGGCCTCGCCCGCCTGGCAGGAGACGAGGAAGGGCGCAAACGGCAATGACGCAAGCAAAGGCAGAAAAACACGAAAAGAACGAAAGACGTAATTCGGTGACATGCAAACAGCGCGTGACATGCGAGCCTTTCTGTCGGGATTCCGCTCGCCAGCGGCATGGCGCCACATAGGGCCTCGCGCCGCGCGGGAATAGGGATCACGGCGAAAATCGAGCTGGCGCGTTATGCTTCCCCCGCGTAGTCGATGGCGACAATCTCCAGCTCTTCCTCGCCGCGCGGGGTTCGAAATGCGATCACATCGCCGGCGCGTTTGCCGAGGAGCGCGCGCGCGAGCGGAGCGCTGAACGCCAAACGGCCGTGTGCGGCATCGGCCTCGTCGACGCCGACGATTTCGTAGTGACGGGCAGGACCGGTTTCGCCGCGCACGGTAATCGTGGCGCCGAATCGGATTTCGTCGCGGGGCTGGGTGCGGGGATCGACGGGCACGGCGCTGGCGATGCGCTCGCCCAGCTCGTGGATGCGCGCGTGAAGAATGGTGAGGGCACGCACCCGATCGGGCTCGGGCGGCTGGGCCTCCAGGTGCGCGCGCTCGGTGTCCAGCTGCCGCAGCTCCGCGCGAAGCCGTGCGAGGCCGCGCGGCGTGACGTAGTTGGGGGAGCCTGCGGGGAGGGGCGGGCGCGGGACCACCAAGGGCTCGTCTTCGGCGTCGTCTTTCGTGAAAGCCTTGCTCACGCGCACAGCATGCCGAAAGCCACAACACAACGCACGCCCCGCGAGAGCCCGCTTGGCTGCGCATTGTGCTGTGCGGATGAGGAACAACCGCGTAAACACAGGCGTGTGATGCGGTCGGTGAGCGAGATCGATTGGGCGAGCTGGACACCCACGGAGGTTTCGGCGCTCCTCTTCGTGGTGCGCGGGGGGCAGGTCCTCCTGATTCGAAAGAAGCGCGGGCTCGGCGCCGGCAAAATCAACGCGCCCGGCGGCCGCTTGGAGCCCGGGGAGACACCGGCCGACGCGGCGGTGCGCGAGACGCGCGAAGAGGTGGGGGTCGTCCCCTCGGCCGTGCGCGAGCGGGGCGAGCTGCGCTTTCAGTTCACCGATGGCTACAAGCTGCAGTGCTTCGTCTTCTCCGCCGATGACTGCGAGGGCGAGCCGGTGGAGACCGATGAAGCGCTCCCCATTTGGACCCGCCTCAATGCCATACCCTACGATGAAATGTGGGCGGACGATCGCGAATGGCTGCCGCTCATGCTCTCGGGCCGCCGCTTCTTCGCCTGCTCGATCTTCGACGGCGAGCGCATGGTCGATCTCTCCCTCGACGTTCAGGATCCCGCCGAGCCGCTGTTCGAGCATCTGCGCGCGCTCGGCATCGCCACCGAGACCGTCTCCCACCCGCCGGTCTTCACCGTGGACGAAGCCAAGCAGCACCGGGCGCAGCACGATGGCCCCCACGTGAAGAACCTCTTCTTGCGCAACAAAAAGGGCGCCATGTGGCTCGTCACCGTGCACGAGGACCGCCCCATCGATCTGCGCGATCTCGGCAAGCGCCTCGGCGCGGGCAACCTCTCCTTCGGTTCGCCCGAGCGCCTGCGCACGTACCTGGGGGTGGAGCCGGGCTCCGTCACCCCGCTGGCCATCCTCAACGATCGCGATCGCGTGGTGACCATGGCGCTCGACGCCTCGCTCTTTCGCGATGGGGTGAGCAACATTCATTGCCATCCGCTCACCAACGATCGCACCACGTCGATCGGCAGCGCCGATCTGCTTCGATTCGTCGCCTCGACGGGGCACGATCCCGTCCTCGTCGACTTCGACGTGTGAGCCGGCTCCGGGGGCCCAATCGTTCCGGGGCTCGACCTTGGCGCTTTCGAGGTCCCATAACGCCCTGCGTCGCTCTGTCGTATGAAACACTGAACGCAATATCAGTGTATCGCCGCGATTACGTACTAGAGCGCTTCGCGGGCGACACCCATTTCGTGCAGCGTAATTATCAAATTACTGTAGCAACCGACTTCGATGTGTGCTGAGATGCGCAGTATGGCGAGGAGCGTCACGAGCTACCGGTCTTTCGAGCTTCGCCTTCGAGACCGCGCCCCTGGTAGTGGTGATGCGTCCGCGAAGTTGTCGTTCCCACGCAGCGTCAATCTGTG
Source organism: Sorangiineae bacterium MSr11954 (assembly GCA_037157815.1). Classification (NCBI taxonomy): domain Bacteria; kingdom Pseudomonadati; phylum Myxococcota; class Myxococcia; order Myxococcales; family Pendulisporaceae; genus Pendulispora; species Pendulispora albinea. The sequence goes on along the minus strand of CP089984.1, from coordinate 5,851,939 downwards.
CCACAGTCACTCGATAGACGATGCGTGGGACGTCTGGGACCGAGGAAGAGTTGCCGTCCCCGGTCGCGGTGCGTGGGTCGATGAGGATTGCACACGGTTCCATCTTGCTTTTGTCCTTGGTGCGCACATGGTTTCTTGAAATGCGTGCTCGCGCGGGCTCGATTCGGGCGCTGTGCGCTCAATGGCTTTCGCACGCACACATCGATGCTTAGATCGTATCTGTTTCGATTCCCCTGGACTCGGCACTTCGTCGCGAAGCTCCAAGTCCGCCTCGCGATTGTTGCAATCTGCAACATGCAACATGCAGTGTGCAACATGCAACGAGGCATCGGAATGAGCCTGGCTAGTCGGACTAGCCCTTAATGAATCGCCCGACGGTGTCGGGCGGGAGTTCGTCGAGGTCGACCATGCTGCAACAAACGCTGACGATCGTCGCGAGAGTGTGCGACGAGGCGCGGCTACGGGGTGTCTTGGCGGAGATTGCACGGGCGCGCGTCTTCGTGGGCGCTCGGTCCCAGGCCCAGCCCCAGTTTTTCGCCGATCCAAAGTTGGGTATTCATTTTGCGCGCATCGTCCTGATCCCGTCCGATGGCCGGTTCGATACCTGGTTGGCACTGGAATCGAATTTCGACACCGAAACCGACGATCCCGAGCGAGCACGCGAGCTGCATCTCGCCGATTTGATTCGGCGGCAGCCCGACGGCATGCGCGCGCTCTTTGCTTGTTGCGCGGGTTTCCCGAAGGACGCCTCCTTGGGAGCACTGAACGCCTATTGCCGAAAATGGATCGTGGAGTCGACCATCACGTACCAGGGACATGCCCGCCGCTCGCTCGGGCGCATCCGCCTCGAGCAACATGTTCGTGACGTGGTGCTGGACTACGTGAGCGCACAGGACTGGGCACCGCCCCCCAACCTGTTTGGCCAGATACGTGATCATTTGCGCACCCTGAAAGAGCGCGACCCGCGGCTCTGCGACCTCGATGTGGACGACGCCCCGCCGTCGTCCCCCGATCCGAAGGTGCGGAACCGCAAGTTGAAGGAGGGCTACTTTCCGTGGGCCGTGAACCTGGTCGACAGCCCCGAGCTGGTGGTGCGCTTGGGCTCCAGCGTTCCCACCATTTGCGAATGGGACAAGGAAGATCCGCCGTTCGATCTCCGTATCACGCATGAGAACTTGACCGACGCCGATCGTGAGAGCTTCGAAGATTTGGCCGCCGGGGAGGACTTTGGCATTCAAAATGCGCTGACCCACGTCGTCCCGCTCCGCCCCGGGCACGATCGGGAGTCCGTCCTTCGAAGCGCACACGCGTACATCGACGAGATGGCGCGCGATCATTTCAATCACATCGGGTGCCTCGGCGGGATCCCGACCATTCATTTCGCCAAGTGGGTCTTGATCGACGGCGGAAAGAGGCTGCTCTTCTTCAGCAACTACGACCACAGCTGGGAGAGCTACATCGGTGATTTCATCGATGAAGCGGCCTTGGGGCTGAACTTCGCCTGGTCGTGCACCGAGAACTATCCGAGGACGACCCTGCTCGTGGGCGGGGGCGCGAAGGACGAAGAGAGCTTCAAGGCGTGGACGCGCCAGTACTCGCGCCCTACACAGGTGTTCTACAGCGCCTATCCCGATTTGAGCATCGCCGCCATCAACAACAATACGTGGATTCGCCACGGGCTGCACCAGCGGCCCGAGGCCATCGATCTCGACTCATGGTTTCGGAGGCTCACGTGACGAAATGGGATCCGTCTGGTTTGACTCGCGCATTGAGCCACTCCAGCTCGGGTCTGCAATTCGACGAGATCCAAGGGCTCATCGTCAGCGGATACGGCGACCGCCCCGTCGCGTCGTACGCGTTGTTCGAGATCACCGATCCTGCGCGCGCCCGCGCCTGGATCGGGCGGATGCTGCCGAGCATTCAGTTCAGCAGCTACCGAAGCACGCCGCGGTATCTGCCGCCGTTCTTGGATAACATTTGTTTCAATCTGGCGTTTACCTACGAGGGGTTCGCCGCGCTCGGCTTGCATGAAACGGCGCTGTCGGGGTTTTGCCTCTCGTTCCAAGGGGGCCTGGACGATCCGCACCGCGCGCGCCGCCTCGGGGACGATGGGCCGAGCGCGCCCGACAACTGGGCGTGGGGCGGGCCGAACAATCCCCCCGTGCACGGGCTTTTGGCGGTGTTTGCAGGACACGGCGACGCGCGAGAAGGGGATCGCGAGCTTCCGCGCAAGGCGATCGCGGCCGAGGTCCACGAGGACAATGGGCTTCGCTTGGTGAAGGCGCTCCATGCACACCCGACGAATCGCGTGCTCCGCAAGGAGCATTTCGGCTTTCGGGACGGCATCTCCAACCCGCGGCTCGCGAGCTTGGCCCTCGAGCCAAAGGGACCCAACGTGATCGCCGATGGCGAGATCGTGCTGGGGTATCCCAATGCGTATGGAAGGCTCCCGCTGTCGCCCGAGGTTCCTGCGGAGGCGGATCCCGCGGGGGATCTGCCTTTGTCGCAGGACGACGAAGCGCCCAGTAGGCGCGACTTTGGTCGGAATGGGACCTATCTAGTGTTTTCGCAGATCGAACAGAACGTGAAGGCGTTCTGGCAATACGTGTTCCGCGCGGCGACCGATCTGCCCGACGCGCCCCCCGGGCGGCAAGGTGCCATTTGGCTCGCCGCCAAAATGGTGGGGCGCTGGCCCAACGGCACACCCATCTCCCTCTTTCCCGATGCACCGGGGGACGACGAGCACCGCGACGCCAACGACTTTACCTTCGCCTCCCGCAACGATGCATTTGGCGAGCTCTGCCCGATTGGATCACACATCCGCCGGACCAACCCGCGCGACACGGGTCTTCCGGTGCCGCACGATCCAAGGCTGAGTGGCTCACCCACGGACGACGACGAGCGGGAAAAGCACATCGAGCGGGCCAACCGACATCGCATCATGCGCCGTGGAAGACCCTACGGCGAGCCGCTCGATCCGCTGTACGATCCCGAGGCGATGCTGGCCGCGGCGGAGAAGGAGGAGCGCGAGGCGAAAGAAGGAAACGCGCCGGAGGCGCGCGGCCTCTTCTTCCTCGGCATGAACGCCAACATCTCGCGCCAGTACGAGTTCATTCGCGCGAACTGGGTGCTCAACCCAACGTTCGCCGGGCTGAGTCGCGATCCGGATCCGCTGCTGGGGGCGCAACGGGCATGCCCGTTTCCCGCCTCGCATTTTACGCTTCAAGGCTATCCACCTCGACAACTTCGAAACGTCCCCAGGGTCGTCGAAACTCGGGGCGGGGCCTACTTCTTCCTCCCAAGTCGCAGTGCACTTCTGCATCTGAGTCGTGAGCATTAAAACGAGATAGAGCGGGATCGAGCGAGGTAGAGCGGGATCGAGCGAGGTAGAGCAGGATCGAGCCGTACAAAGCGGGAGCGCGCGGCGATCGTTCGTCGAGGCGGCAGTAGGCTCTGTTAGTCTGGACAGGCTCTGTTCGAGGAGGCAGGGGCCCAAGGAAAATGCGCGGTGCGGCACTAGGATTTCGCGGGACGAAGAGGTTCGTGCTCGAAGGCCACCTCGGTGAGGGGGGCATGGGCGTGGTCCATCGCGCGCGCGATCTCGAGCGCGGCGAGGTGGTAGCGCTCAAGCTGATGACCCGCGTCGATTCGGTCGCGCTCCTCCGTTTCAAGCGCGAGTTCCGGGCCTTGGCCGACATCGTCCACGCCAACTTGGTGCAGCTCTACGAGCTCTTCTCCGAGGGCGACTCCTGGTTCTTCACCATGGAGCTGATCGACGGGCTCGACTTCGTGGCGGCCATGCATGCCCCCGGGCTGCCCGCCACGAGCATGGAGCGGACATTGCCTAACCGCTCCGTCGACGACGGTGGCTCCACCCTGGAGGCGCCCATCCAATTTTACGAGGCGGCGGCCGCCGGCGAGGATCGCGCGGAGGTGCTGCGCGCGGCCGGCGGGCACCAGCCGTTTGCCGTGCGCGATGTCGAGCGGCTGCGCGATGCGCTCCGGCAGCTGGCCGACGGGCTCAGCGCCATTCACGCGGCCGGAAAGTTGCACCGCGATGTGAAGCCCTCCAACGTGCTGGTCACGAGGGCAGGGCGCGTGGTGCTCCTCGACTTTGGGGTCGTCGCCGACAGCACACCCGATCGCCGCGCGAGCGACGATGCCTTGGTCGGCACACCCGCGTACATGGCCCCGGAGCAAGCGGCCTTCAAGCGGGCCACCACCGCATCGGATTGGTACGCGGTGGGGGTCATGCTCTACGAGGTGCTCACCCGCACCTTGCCGTTCGGCGGCAACATGACGGAGATCCTCATGCGCAAGCAGCGGATCATGCCGCCGCCGCCCTCGGAGCTGGTCTCCGGCGTGCCGCAGGATCTCGAGCGCCTCTGCATGGACCTCTTGCGCACCGATCCGCGCGAGCGCCCCACGGGCGATGAAGTGCTGCGCAGGCTGGAGGGCGATGCCTCCTTGCCCGGGATCTCGGCGTCGGTGGAGATCCCCTTCGTGGGCCGCACCGCGCAGCTCGCCGCGCTGGACGACGCCTTTCACGCGAGCTTGGGCGGCAAGGCGGTCATCCTGCGCGTCTTCGGGCGGTCGGGCATGGGCAAGAGCGCGCTGGTCTCGCGCTTCTTGAACAGCCTCGGCGTGCGCTCCGACGTGCTGGTGCTCTCCGGCCGCTGCTACGAGCGCGAGGCCGTCCCGTTCAAGGCCGTCGATCAGGTGGTGGACGAGCTCAGTCGATGGCTCCTTCGCGCCCCCGACGAAGAGGTGTGGCAGCTGGTTCCGCAGGGCATGCACCAGCTGGTGCGGCTCTTTCCCGTTCTGCGCGACGCGCGCATGGTCGACAGCTCGCCGCGCTTCGATGCCGCCGATGCCGAGGGCGGTAGCGGCGGGGGCGACGTCGAGATCACCGATCCGCAGGAGATCCGGCGCCGCGCGTTCGGCGCCCTCAAGGAGCTGCTGGCCGCCATCAGCTTGCGCTACGCCCTGGTCATCCACATCGACGATATGCAGTGGGGCGACGTGGACAGCGTGCAGCTGCTCGAGTCGCTCTTGGCGCCCAAGGCTTTGTCGTCGGTGCTCCTCGTCTGCAGCTACCGCAGCGAGCTCGAGGCGACCAGCCCCGCGCTCCAAGCGCTGCACGACGTCGAGGAGCGCATCGCGCCGCTCTGCCTCTCGCGGCGGGTGGAGGTGGACGAGCTCTCGCCGTCGGAGACCTCCTTGCTCGCCCGCGCGCTGCTGAAGGACTCGGGCGACACCATCACGCGCGCCGTGGTCGCGGAGGCGCACGGCAGCCCCTTCTTCGTGGCCGAGCTGGCGCGCTGGGCCAACGAGCGCCCGAACTTGGCGCGCAGCGAGGGGATGATCTCGCTCGAGCAGGTCATTTTGGCGCGGGTGGCCGAGCTCCCCGACGATGCGCGCGCGCTCCTCGAGGTGCTCAGCGTGGCGGCCGGACCGCTGGAGCACCGCATCGCCGAGAACGCGACCGGGAGCATGGCCTCGTACTTCTCCGCCGTGCTGCAGCTCCGCGGCGCGCGGCTGATTCACACGCGCGGCCTCGGCTCGCGCGACTCCGCCGAGACCACGCACGATCGCATCCGCGAGACCTTGGCGAGCAGCCTCTCCGAGGAGCGGCGCAGGCAGTGTCACCTCGGCCTGGCGCGGGTGCTCGCCTCGAGCCTGGGCGCCGATCCGGAGGCCGTGTTCCGGCACTTCCACGCGGCGGGCGACAAGGAGAGCGCCAAGAAGTACGCCGTTCAAGCCGCGGAGGCGGCCAACGAGGCGCTCGCCTTCATGCGCGCCGCGCGCCTTTACGAGGCGGCCATCGAGCTGGGGGCCGGCCCGGCGCGCGCGCTCTACCGCGAGCTGGGCGACGCGCTCGCCAGCGCCGGGCGCGGGGCCAAGGCCGCCGATGCCTACCTCGCCGCCGCGGAGGACGCGCCGGCCGACGAGGCCCTCGAGCTGCGCCGCATCGCGGCCGAGTACCTGATGAAGAGCGGCCGCGAGCGCGAAGGCTTGCGCGTGCTGCGCACGGTGCTGGAGGCGGTCGATCTGAGCTACCCCGCGTCGACCGAGGCCGCCCTGGCCTCGTTCGTCTACAACGACGCGCGCCTGCGGCTCTCGTGGGCCATGCGCCGCCCCACCGCGGGAAAGACCGGCTCGCAAGTGGAGCTGTCGCGGGTCGACGCCGCCTTCTCCGCCGCCGCCGGCTTGGCCCTCACCGACGTGCTCCGCGGCGCCGATTTTGGCACGCGCGCGCTCCTCCTCGCCATCGAAGCGGGCGATCCGCTGCGCCTTTGCCGCGCCTTGGCCATCGCGGCCGGCAACATCGCCAGCGCCGGCGAGCCCTCGCGGCAGCGCGCCGAAGAGATGGTGCGCGCCGCCGAACAAATCGCCGAGCGCACGGGCGATCCGCACAGCGTCGCGCTCTCGCAGCTGGCCGCGGCCTTCGTGCACTTCTTCTTGGGCGAGTGGCGCAGCGCGCGCAAGAAGCTCGAACGGGCGGAGGGGATCTTCCGCGCGCGGTGCCGGTTTGCGTCGTGGGAGCTCGCCAACACGCAAGCGTGGATGTGCGATGTCCTCATCTTGAGCGGCGAGCTTCGCGAGGCGGCCGAGCGCATCCCGGCCATCGTCGAGGACGCGCGCGCGCGCGAGGACCGCTTTGCCCTGGTGCAGACGATCTACCCGCACTGCATCGCGTACATCGTCGGCGACGACGTGGAGGCCGCGTGGCGGGCGACCGAGGTGCTGCCCATCGGCCAAGAGCCGCACGACATTTTCACCAGCGCGCACTGGGGCGCCATGATCTCGGCGTGCTCCGTGCTGCGCTACCGGGGCGACGGCGTGGCCGCCTGGTGGCGCTCGGAGCGCGACATGCCTTCGCTGGAGAAGACGCACATGCTTCGCGCCGCCATGATCCGCTGCTTTACGCTCTACGAGCGCGCGCTCACCGCCGTCTCCGCCGTGTCGAACGAGCGGCTGGCGCTGCACCGTTCGCGCTTCATCGACGAGCGCGAGCTGCTCGGCGTGGTCGACCGCGCGGCCAAGCGCCTCGCCCGCGAGAAGCTGCGCTATGCGCCGGCCATGGGCCATATGCTGCGCGCGTGCGCGGCCGCCGTCCGCGGCGATCGCGAGGGCGCCTACTCGGCCTTGGAGATGACGGTGCCCATGCTCGACGGCGCCGATCTGGGCTACCTGGCGGCGTGCGCGCGCCACCGGCTGGGCGAGGTCGTGGGCGGCACCCGCGGGAGCGAGCTGAAAGAGCGCTCGCTCGACTTCTTCACGGCCCAAGGCTTCCGAAACGTGGAGCGCTGCTTGGCCATGAGCGCCCCCGGCTTCGAGGAGATCCTGGCTGGATCATGACCCCGCTCCAGCGCCACGCGCAGTTCTTCGATCCCGAGCGGACCGGCATCATCACCCCTCGAAAGACCTTTCGGGGCCTGGGGCGGCTCGGCATCGGGTGGCACCTGGGCATCCTCCTCACCCCCCTCATCAACGGCTTTTTGGGCTACCTCACCACCCGCAAAATCACCTTCGACATCGTGATCGAGTCGATCGCCTCGGGGAAGCACCCCTACGACACCGGCGTGTTCGACGACGAGGGTCAATTCGACCAAGCCGCGTTCGACGCGCTCTTCGCCGGCGTTTCGGGCGACGCCATCACCGAAATGGAAATGCGCCGCGTGATCGTCGGCCGCGGCAATCGAAGGGCCCATATGGGGGATTTGGCCGGAAAGCTCGGTCTTTGGTTTTCGGGCAAAGAGGTCAAACTCTTGTTCTGCGTGGCGTCCGATACGACCAAATCCGAGAATGGCAAAACCGTCCCCGCCATTCGAAAGCGCACCATGCGGCGCTTTTACGACGGAACCCTGCTCGATGCCGTCGCGCGCGCTCGGATTTGGCGCGGGCGCAGCTGATCCAAGATTTCGAGGCGCGCTTTGGCGAACCCGCTCGAGGGGTTGTCGTTAAAGCCCATGTGCCAATGAACATGCTATTGTCGTGGGATGCGCCGAATCCTTCTTTCGCTCGCACTGTCCATTCCATGTGTGGTATTGGCGCCGTTGGTCGGCTGCAGTAGTGACAATAGCTCCTCATCCCCATTGGACTCCGGAATCCAACCGTTCGACAGTGACGGGCAGGGCGGCGGTAACCGCGCCGATGGCGGAGGAGGCCGGGACGGTGGTGGGAGCCCAGGGCCCACCTGCGAGCCATTCACCCCCGGCGAGGCCGTGCAAGCGCCAGCCAATAGCTGGACATGGATTGGCGTGCCCGAGGCGAAGTGCCGCAATGGCTCGTCCAGCGGGTTCGGTGTTCGGCTGAAGCCAGGCTCCAAAAAGCTCTTCATCTATTTGCAGGGCGGAGGCGCCTGTTTCAATGGCACCACGTGCCTCGGCAATCCATCGGCCTTCGGTGCATCCAACTTCACGGGCTGGAAGGGTACGCAAGGGAACGCCGGTATCATGAACGATGGGAACGCGAACAATCCGGTCAAGGATTGGAATGCCGTGTTCGTGCCCTATTGCTCCGGCGATATCTTCAATGGCAGCGCGCCCAGCTCCAATGTCCCGGGTGGCGGTCCGCGCGACCAAGCCTTCCTTGGCGTATCCAATACGCTGGCGTACTTGAAGCGCATCGTCCCCACCTTTCCCGAGGTCGATCAGGTGCTCCTGACGGGCAGCAGCGCGGGCGGCTTCGGCGCGGCCAGCAACTACGATCGTGTGGCGCAGGCGTTCTGTCCGCGTCCGGTGGTGATGGTCGACGACGCGGGGCCCGTCATGTCCGATACGTACCTCGCGCCCTGTCTGCAAAAGCGCTTTCGTTCGGTCTGGAACCTGACGGCTGGCTTGCCCGCAGGCTGCGCCGCCTGCACCGATCCGGTGACCGGCGGCGGTTTGGTCAACGCGGTGCCATTCCTCACGGCCAAATACCCGCGGGGGCGCTTTGGTTTGATCTCGGGCGACCAAGACTCCGTGATTCGGCTCTTCATGGCCTTCGGCAACGACGATTGCCGGAACGTCGACGGCGCTCCATCGGACTACGACGGGGCCAAATTCGCGCGAGGCTTGGCCGACCTGCGCGATAAATATCTGAAGCCCGCGCCCAACGCGGGGACGTATTACGTGGGGACCACGTCGCACACCTTCCTCGCGTCCAGCGCGTTCTATTCGACCACCGTCAAGGGCGTGCCGCTCACCAAATGGATGGGCGACCTGATCAAAGGCGAGCCGCCGACCCACGTCGCGCCGTAGGCACGGCCCGCGGAGCTACTTGCGCTCGGGGCTCGTCAAGGTGCGGCGGTAGGCGCTGGGGGTGAGCCCCGTCCAGCGGCGAAAGGCGCGCGTAAAGTTGGCAGGGTCGGAGTAGCCCAGTCGCTCGGCCACGTTCTCCAGCGAGAGATCGAGGGCGCGCAGGAGGAGCAGGGCCTTGTCGCGCTGCTGCTCCTCGAGCAGGGTGGAGTAGGCCATGGCTTGCGCGGCGAGCTTTCGCTTCAAGGTGCGGGGCGAGAGGCGAAGCTCCGAGGCCACCTCGTCGAGCGAGCGAAAGCCACCGTCCTTTCGCGGGATGAGGGAGCGCACGCGGCCGATCAGCCGGCCATCGCCCCCGAGGGCATCGAGCGCGCGCTCGCATTGTTCGACGGCGAGGCGGCGGGCCGCGGGATCGGCCATGGTGAGCGGCAGGTCGAGGATGGTCGCGTCGAACACGAGCTGGTTGACGGGCTGCCCGAAGCGCACGGCGGGAAAGAGGTGCGCGTACTTGGCAAAGTAGTCCGGCTCGGGGAAGGCGAGATCGGCGCTGCCGCGGAGCTCGCGGCCGGTGAGGGCGTTGGCGATCTGCCAGAGGCCGATGAGGATGGCGGGGATGACCACGTCGCGCGCGGTGCCAAAGTCGGCTTGCTCGTCGATGACCACCGAGGCCACGTCGCCGTCGACGCAAAGGCGGAAGGCGAGCGCGCTGGTGCGGGTGGGGGCGAATTGGGCGGCGAGCTGGATGGCGTCGCGCGTGGTGGCCGAGGTCATGGCCGCAAAGCCCAGAAATCCATGCGCCGAGATGCGCATTTGGAAGCCGAGATAAAAGCCGAGCGCGGGCTTTCCCGTGAGCGCCCGCGCGCGCGCCACGAGCTTCTCGAGCGTGGGGATCGAGAGCCGCGCCTCCGGCTCCGAGAGGAACTCGTCGTCGAGGTCGAGCCCGGAGAAGAGCTCTTCGTGGGTGACGTTCCACCCCTTCACGAGCTCAGCGAGGTGCAGGGCGTGGATGGCGGGGATGGTAGGCGGTTCGATGGATCCGGACATGGGTGGCCCGAACTGACAAAACTCTGGCACCACGGAACCTAGCGCCGCGCGTCAATCAACGCCAGATTTACGAGGATGAATCCGACCCCGATTAACACCAGGACGGAGAGCAGGACAGATACCAGGACAGACCGCAGGACGGAGACCGGGAGCGAGGCCGGAACCCATACGGGGACCGACGGCAGGGCCGACGCCAGCACCGGCGACATCAAGGTGCGAAATCTGCGGTTCGACGTTCATCTGGATGTGCCTCGTCATTGGCTTGGAGGTCGCAAGTCGGTGACATCGTTCTTCGACAATCTGTCGGTTTTCTTTCCATTGGGCGAACGATTCTTCATCCAAGCCGTCGCCGCCCACCAAAGGTTCGTTCGCGATCCCCAGCTGCGCAAAGACGTGCGCGCCTTCTGCGGTCAGGAAGGGATCCACAGCCGCGAGCACGAGAGCTACAACGATATGCTGGCGCATCAGGGATACCCGGTGCGCGATATGGAGCTGCAGGTGCAAAAGCTCCTGACCGCGGCCGCGCGGGCGACCACCAAGCGCCAGCAGCTCGCCTTCACCTGCGCGCTCGAGCACTTCACCGCGCTCATGGCCCACACGGCGCTGGAGAACGACGTGTTCGCGGGCGCGCACCCCACCATGGGCGCCCTCTGGAAATGGCACGCCGTGGAGGAGAACGAGCACAGGGCGGTGGCCTTCGACGTGTATCGGGCGGCGGGCGGCACGTATGGCGAGCGCGTTCGGTGTATGGTGCTGGCGAGCGTCATCTTTTGGGCCAAGGTGCTCGAGCATCAAATTCGCCTCATGAGGTGCGACGGCACCGTATTTTCCCTGCGCGAGTGGGCGCAGCTCGGGTGGTTCCTCTTTGGGAAGCCCGGCTGGTTGCGCCAGATCATTCCTCTGTACCTTCATTATTTCCGCCCCTCGTTCCATCCGCACGATCTCGACTGCACGGCGGCCATGGAGCGCTGGAAGCGCGAATATGCAACGTCCGAAGTTTATCGAAAGGCGGCCTAGACATGCATGCAGTAGCGAGCGAAGCCGGGAATCATCCGATTGAGGTCCGCAACCTGAAGTTCGATGTCCACGCGGATGTGCCGCGCTATTGGGTGGCAGGTCGCAAGTCGGTCACCACGTTCTTCAACAACCTGTCGATCTTCTTCCCGGCCGGCGAGCGCTTCTTCATCGCCTCGGTCCGCGCCCATCAAAAGCACGTGAAGGGGGCGAAGCTCCACAAGGAGGTGCGGGGCTTCTGCGCGCAGGAGGGCATCCATAGCCGCGAGCACGATCGCTACAACGAGATGCTCGAGCGGCAGGGCTACCCGGTGGCCGAGCTGGAGCAACGGGTCGAGCGCTTGCTCGCGCGGGTCTCCAAGCGGCTGCCGCCGCGGATGCAGCTGGCCGCCACCTGTGCGCTGGAGCACTTCACGGCGCTGATGGCGCATGCGCTGCTCGAGGAGTCGGAGCGATCGAAGAACATCTTCGAGGGCGCCGATCCCATCATGACCGCGCTCTGGAAGTGGCACGCGGCCGAGGAGAACGAGCACAAGTCGGTGGCCTACGACGTGTACTTGGCGGCCGGTGGCCACTATGGCGAGCGGGTGGCCGTGATGGTGGGCGCGAGCATCATCTTTTGGAAGAAGGTGTTCGAGCACCAGGCCGAGATGATGAAATGCGACGGCACCGTCTACTCGGTGAGCGAGTGGGCGAAGCTCGCGTGGGGGCTCTTTGGCGAGCCGGGGATCTTGCGCAAGATCTTTCCCTTGTACCTTCTCTATTACAAGCCGTCGTTCCATCCGCGCGATCTCGATTGCTCGGAGGCGATCGCGCGTTGGAAAAAGGAGTTCGAGACGTCGGCGGTGTATCACGCGGCTGCGTAGGGACGCGTGCCGCGTCGTGACGCGTGTTGCGTCGTGACGCGGGGGCTTCACGGACGGACGCGGCGGGGTCTCCCCCGCGCGCGTTTCGCGTCCGCGTTCCCGTTCGCGTGATTCGGTCAGTGGCGCGCGCTGCAGACGAGGCCTTCGGCGCACGCGTGGGCGCTGTCGCAGGCTTCGCCGGCCTTGCCGCCTTGGCTCGGGGTGTCGGTGCTTCCGCCCGATCCGCCGCCGCAATGGCCGGTGCTGCAGCTTCCGCCGCCGCCGCTACCACCGCCGGAGCCGCCGCTGCCACCGCCGGAGCCGCCGCTACCTCCGCTGCCGCCGGACCCGCCGCCGGAGCCACCACCGCTACCACCACCACCGCCGCTACCCCCGCCGCCGCCCCCGCAAGCCGGCGAGCTGCTGCACGAGACGCGCGCCTCGGCGGATGAAAGAACGACGTCGACACCCCCGTTGAGCGGGCTCAGGGCGGTGATATGGAGCGCACGCACGCGCATCCCGTCGGCCCATTGGATTTGCTCGTTGATGACGATGCGCAGGATGCCGCTCACCTCGAGGGTCTGATTCGGCTCGCCGGTGACATTGACGAGGAGCCCGCCCACGCGAAGGTTGGCCACCACACTGCTGCCCGAGGACGCGACCCCGCCCACCGCGCACTTGGCGCTGGCGTTGGCGTCGATGACGTCGGCGGAGATGCCGATCCCGAGCACGCTCGCCTTGACCTTGGCGATGGCGGCGGCGGCGTCCGTGACGCCCGCTTCGCCGTTGACATTGGCGGTGGCCACGTCGGCGCTGAGCAGGTTGGGGACGTCGACCGAGAGCAGCTTCGCGCCCAGGGAGCCGCCTTCGGCCGGTAGCTCACCCGTATCGATCAACGATGCGGACACGAGCTGCAGAACATTGGCCTGCACCACCCGCGCGCGGCCGCCAAACCCGCCCGACGAGCACGCCGCGGCGATCGACGCGCTTCGCAGGACCGCGGCCGGCGCGCAAACGCCCGAGCCGACGGCGGCCTCGCCGAACGCGGGATCCGCGGCTGGATCATTCCCCTCACTGCCGGGGGTCGGATTGTTCGAACCGCAAGCGACCGACAGCAGCGCGGTCAGTGCGAATGCAACGGGAACCAGCGCACGCTTCTTCGTATCCATGATGAGCCTTGAACCCTCCACGATTCCTCCCTTTGCAGGGATTGGGCTCACCGCTCATCGTCCCGATCCCGTTCAGGGTCGACGTGGATATTTCCGGCGCAAGAGGCGTGTCTTACACACACTCACCACGATGGAATCGATGCTTTCAGGTCGCAACGTCGAAGCCTGCAGGCTGCACATCGTCTCTCGATGAACGCACCGCTGGCATGCGCAGCGACCTGTTTCGATCCGAACGCGACGACGACACCACCCGGCGAGGGGACTACGGAACGAGGACCACGGAGCCCGTGGTGGCGCGGGACTCGAGGGCGCGGTGCGCTTCGGCGGCGTCCTTCAAGGGGAAGGTGCGGGGCTTGGGGGTCGGTACCGTGCCCTTTTTCAGGACGTCGAAGAGGGCGGCGGCCGATTGATCGAGCTCGGCCCGCGTGCCGATGTACGCGAAGAGCGAGGGGCGGGTGATGAAGAGGGACCGCATGCCGCCGATGGACGCGAGCTCGATGGGCGCCGGGCTCCCCGACGATTGGCCGAAGCTGACGAGGGTCCCGCGGGCAACCAAGCTGTCCAGCGAGCCGGCCAGGGTGTCCTTGCCCACCGAGTCGTAGACCACATCGACCCCGCGCCCGGAGGTGATCTCCTTGACGCGCGCCACGAAGTTCTCCTCGGTGAGGACGATGGCGTGATCGCAACCTTGCGCCTTGGCCAGGGCGGCCTTCTCGCGCGTGCTCACCGTGCCGATGACGGTGGCTCCCAGCGCCTTGGCCCAAGGGGTGAGGAGGCTGCCCACGCCCCCGGCCGCAGCATGGAGGAGCACGGTGTGCCCCGGGCGAATGGGGTACGTGCGGCGCAGCAGGAATTCGGCCGTGAGGCCCTTGAGAAAGACGGAAGCGGCGGTGGTGTCCGTGACCTCGGGCGGGAGCTTCACCAGGCGATCGGCGGGCGCATTGCGCTCCTCCGCGTAGGCTCCCATGAGGCCGGTATAGACCACCCGATCGCCCTTGGCGATGGAGGTCACGCCTTCGCCGACGGCTTCGACCACCCCGGCGCCTTCCTGCCCGATGCCCGTGGGGAGGGGAACTTTGTACAGACCAATTCGATGGTAGACATCGATGAAGTTGAGGCCGATGGCCGTGTGCCGGATCCGAACTTCTCCCGGGCCCGGGGCAGGGAGCGAGGCCGCCTCCCAGCTTAATTTTTCCGGACCTCCGACTTCGTGGACGACGATCGCATGAGGCATGTGGAGTCTCCTGGTGGTCCGATCGGCCCGATCGGACAGGCTCGCGCCGCGGCGCGGCGGAGCGGCTCGAGAAGGGTGCGGACGGGGACTATGCGGTCTCCGCCAGAACGCGACAAGACACAAGAGGCGCGAGAAGCACGCGGAGCCGCGAGGGGGCGCCCGCGGGGTAGGAGAGGCGCGCAAACCGAAGGGGCGTGCAGCGCGTTTCGGTGCGGGGCCGAGCCCGAAAGGTTGAAGCGAAGCTCACGCAACACATGCTAAGACTCGGGGCATGCGAACCGAGTGGATTGCCAAGCGACGCGGGGACGCCACCCCCACGCAGATGTATTATGCACGTAAAGGCATCGTCACCGAGGAGATGGCTTATGTCGCGCAGCGCGAGAAGGTCGATCCCGAGCTCGTACGGAGCGAGGTGGCGCGCGGGCGGCTCATCATCCCGGCGAACACCTGTCACCCGAACCTCGAGCCCATGGGCATTGGAATCGCGCTCAGCTGCAAGGTGAACGCGAACATCGGGTCGAGCGCGGTGGTGAGCCACGTCGACAAGGAGCTGAGCAAGCTCGCCGTCTGCCTCAAACACGGCGCCGACACCGTGATGGATCTCTCGACCGGGGGCGACATCGACGGCATCCGCCGCGCCATCATCGCGGCCTCCCCGGTGCCGATTGGGACGGTCCCCATCTACCAAGCGCTCCAGATCGCCAAGGACGTCAAGCGCCTCACGGCCGACGACATGATTTCCATGCTCGAGGTCCAGGCCCAGCAAGGCGTCGACTACTTCACCATCCACGCGGGCGTTTTGGCGCAGTACCTGGAGCTGGTGCGCAACCGCATCACCGGGATCGTCTCGCGCGGTGGCTCGATCATGGCGCAGTGGATGCTCGAGCACCACAAGCAGAACCCGTTCTACACGCACTGGGACAAGGTCCTCGAGATCTGCCGCAAGTACGACGTCTCCATCAGCGCCGGCGACGGGCTGCGCCCGGGGTGTTTGCATGATGCAAGCGACGCCGCGCAGTTCGCGGAGCTGAAGACCCTGGGCGAGCTCACCCAGCGCGCGTGGGAGAAGGACGTGCAGGTCATGATCGAGGGGCCGGGCCACGTTCCCTTCGACCAGATCGAGATGAACGTGAAGAAGGAGATGGAGCTCTGCCACGAGGCGCCGTTCTATGTGCTCGGCCCGCTGGTGACCGACATCGCTCCGGGCTACGACCACATCACGAGCTGCATCGGCGCGACCATGGCCGGCACCGCCGGCGCCGCCATGCTCTGCTACGTGACCCCCAAGGAGCACCTCGGTCTGCCCGACGAAGACGACGTGAAGCAGGGCCTCATCGCCTACAAGATCGCGGCCCACGCGGCCGACGTCGCCCGCCACCGCCCCGGCGCGCGCGAGCGCGACGACGCGCTCTCGCGTGCGCGCTACGCGTTCGACTGGAAGGAGCAGTTCCGGCTCTCGATCGATCCGGAGCACGCGCAGGCGCTCCACGACGAGACCTTGCCGGACGAGTACTTCAAGAGCGCGGAGTTCTGCTCCATGTGCGGGCCGAAGTTCTGCTCGATGCACATCAACCGCGCCGTCGAAGAGTTCAACAAGAAGGTCGACGAAGATCGGAAGCAGGGCCGCCGCACCCTGGATCTGTTCACGGCGTGAGTCGGTTCCCGAAGCTTCGCGCGTCGTTCGCGTTTCGCGCGTCGTTCGCGTTTCGCGCGCTCGCTGCAGGTGCCGCGCTCGCGTGCGTGGGGGCGCTCGGGTGCGGGCGCGGGCAATCGTCGACGGCGGGGCCGCCTGCGTCGGGCACACCGGCGAAGGACGGCTCCGCCGCCGTTTCGAGCGCCGGGGCGTCCAGCGAGCAGTCGCAGATGCACGAGACGTTGTGGGCGCAGGCGAAAGAAGCGGAGGCCGACGATCTCGCCCGCCTTGCACGCAAGGAGGGCGCGCTCGGCCTCGTCGAACGAGGCGCCCAGCCCGAGTGGCGTGAGACGGCCATTCGGGCGCTCGCCTTCGCCGAGGGGTGGGCCGGTCTGCCATGGCTCGCCGAGATCGCCGATGGCGGCGGATCGGCGGGCGGCGCGGGCGCGGCCAGCGAGAAAGAGTCGCTCCTGGCCATCGAGTCGACGAACGCCCTCGCCGCGCGCCCTCGCCGCGCCGTGGATCCGGAGGACGCCGCCGAGCTCCGCGCGGGCTGCGAGCGTCTCGCAAAGATTGCGCGCGATCCGAAGAAGCCCAAAGCGTTGACCGCCGGCGCCATCCGCACCTTGCAGATGCTCGGCGATCGCGGCTGCTCCGCGCCCTAACGGCACGAATCAAACCGCCAGGCGCGACGACCGCCACGCTGCGCGGCGCCTCCGCGAAGATGAGTTAACCGCCAGGGCGCAAGGACCGCCAGGGTTTTCATGTCTATTTTAGGTTCTTCTCTCTCTTGGCGATCGTGGCGCCCTGGCGGTGGATTCTCGGCTCAGAGGCCGCGCACCCAGGCGGCGACCCGATCGCAGTCCCTCGGCTTGAAGAAGACCGGCGCCATCCGGCGCGCTTCGACCAGGAGCACGCCGTCGTCGTCGCTCGTGAAGAAGACGAAGGGCAGCTCCGGCCGTGACGCCGTGAGCCATCGTGCCGCCTCGATCCCGGTGCCATCGCCCAGATCGAGATCGAGCACCGCGGCGAACAACCGGGCGGCGTCGACCCCGCGCGCGTCGCGCAGCGAGCGGGCCTCGAGCACCTGGAAGCCGTCGGCGCGAAGTATCTTACCCAGCGCCAGATGGACGACGGGCGAATCGTCGGCCACGAGGATCGTGCGAGCTGAGTCTGCCACTGTCATGGCGCCACCACGGTGCGAGGGTACCGGCACCGACGCGAATCGTGAAGCCCGCCCGCATCATGGTATGGTGCCCTCCGATATGCCGCCCGCCCAACCGCAACCGCCCCGTTATACCCGCGAACACGTTCGATCCCTGTACGACCGCCCGCTGTTTCTGCTGCTCGACGAAGCGCGCGCGGTGCACCGTGCACACCACGCCGACAACGAAGTGCAGCTCTGCACCTTGCTCAGCGTCAAGACGGGTGGCTGCCCGGAGAACTGCTCGTACTGCCCGCAGTCGAGCCACTACGATACCCCCGTCGGCGCCGAGAAGATGCTCGACGTCGAGCAGGTGAAGGCGAGCGCCCGCCGCGCGAAGGAGCTGGGGTCCACCCGCTTCTGCATGGGCGCCGCGTGGCGCGAGGTCAAAGACGGCCCCGCCTTCGATCGGGTGCTCGAGATGGTGCGCGAGGTCAAAGGGCTCGGCCTCGAGGCGTGCGTCACCCTGGGCATGCTCACCGGAGAGCAGGCGCAAAAGCTCAAGGACGCGGGCCTCGACGCGTACAATCACAACCTCGACACGAGCCGCGAGCACTACCGCTCGATCATCTCCACCCGCACCTTCGACGATCGCCTGCGCACCCTCGAGAACGTGCGCCAGGCCGGCATCACTGTGTGCTCGGGCGGCATCATCGGCATGGGCGAGAGCATCGACGATCGCTGCGAGATGCTCCGCACCCTCGCCAACCTGGAGACGCAGCCCGAGAGCGTGCCCATCAACGCGCTGGTCCCCGTGGAGGGCACCCCGCTGGCCGATCGCCCGCCCGTCGACCCGCTGGACATGGTCCGCATGATCGCCATCGCGCGCATCTTGATGCCGCGCACGCGCGTGCGCCTCTCCGCCGGCCGTCAGTCCCTCTCGCGCGAGGCGCAGCTGCTCTGCATGCTCGCCGGCGCCAACTCCATCTTTTACGGCGAGAAGCTGCTCACCGTCGGCAACCCCGAAGAAGAGGCCGACCTCTCGCTCATCAAAGACGCGGGGCTGGTCACGATGGCGCCTGCGGTGTGATGGATCGGCGGGAGCTTCGCTCCCGTGCCCGTTCCCGAGAAACTCGATCTTTTACGGCGAGAAGCTGCTCACCGTCGGCAACCCCGAAGAAGAGGCCGACCTCTCGCTCATCAAAGACGCGGGGCTGGTCACGATGGCGCCTGCGGTGTGATGGATCGGCGGGAGCTCCGCTCCCGTGCCCGTTCCCGAGAAAAAGCTCGGGAACGGGTGAGTGACGAACGGCTACGTCAGAGCGGGACGACGAAGGGCGTCGTCACCGTCGGGTTTTCGGTGCGCGCACCGAATTGACCCGCCGGGTTCGAGCCCCAGCAAAGCACCTTGCCGTCTTTGCGGATGATGCACGAGGCCTCTTTGGACACGGCCACCACGGTCGCGTCGGTGATGCCCGCCACCTTCACCGGCTTGGCTTGGTCGGTGGTCGTACCGTCGCCCAGCTGCCCGTGCTCATTGGCGCCCCAACACCAAACCGAGCCATCTTGCACGACGGCGCACGTGTGCTCGCCGCCCACCGCCACGCTCGTGACGTTGGCCACGCCCGTTACGATCACGGCCTCCGGCCCCGCCTCCGCGTTCCCGTCGCCACGGTTGCTGCCCCAGCACGCGAGCTTGCCGTCCTTGAGCGCCGCGCAGCTGGAGTCGTCGCTGGCCCAGACATGCGCCGCCGCCGGGAGATCCGTCACCGGCTTGAGCTCGTCGGACGCCGAGTCCGTCACATACCCGAGCTGCCCGGACTTGTTGAAGCCGTAGCATGACACCACGCCGCTCGCGTTGAGGATGCAGATGTGATCGCCGCCCACGGCGAGCTCCGTGGCTCCTACCACCGTCGGGACCTTCACCGGCACCAGCGAGGGATCGGGCGCGGCGGGCGCGATGGCGAGCATCTGCTGCCAGCAGGACGCCCCGCCATCTTGCAAGAGCGCGCATACCCTCGAATCGCTCCCCACCAGCGCCTTCACGCTGCCCGTTGCGTTGACGGCAGCCGGCACCGCTTTGCCGCCCTCCGCCTCGCCGGTGCCATTTCCAGAGCCGTTGCCGTCGCCCCAGCATTTGACCGTGCCATCGCGCAGGCGCGCACAGGAGGCATTGTTATTGATGAAAATATCCGCCGCCGCCGTTAGCTCGGTCACCGCCATTGGCTCCGGCCCGGAGCTTTTCTCTTTGTCCCCGCGACCGCGCCCGCCCGTGTACGCGGGACCCCAGCACCGCCCCGTGCCGTCCTTCATGATCGCGCAGCTGACGTCGCCCGCGAGGCTCAAGGCCACGGCGATGCAGCCATCGCCGCTGCACCCGCCGCCGCCCGGGGGCGGGTTCTGACCGCCGCCGCCACCGCCCTTGTTATCGTCGCTCGAGGAGCAGGCGATCGCGCCCAACACCAACGCCGAAAGAAATGCAATACGAGAGAAGTTCATCATCGCCCGCAAAGATGGCGCAGCGCGTTCGATTACGCAAAACGAAAGCGCCGGGCGTGTCTTCTCGACACCCGGCGCTTTCGTGAGACTTCGGCTTGACCTCTTGACCTGCGGCCCGACCTGTCCGCGGGTCACCTTCGAAGACGCGCCCTCAGCACTTCTTCATGCAAGCTTCCAGCTCCTTCAAAATGGGGCCGGTGCAACCCTTCATGCAGCTCTTACACTCGTCCGAGACCTTGGACTCGTCCTCTTCTTCTTTGGGGCACGGCTTCTTGCAGGTGTCTTTGGCGCACTTGCCGCTCGACTCCGCCATCTTCTTCTGGCAGCTCTGCGTGCACATCATCTTGGGCGTGGGGTTCTGCGCGTGAGCCTCGGGCGCGCTCGTGCCGAGCGCGATGGCGCCCAGCACGGAGACCGTCACGAATGTGAACGCGGTAGCGATTTTGGATCGAATCATCTTGCACCATACGGTTCGGATTCATTGGGACGCGCACCCAACTCACCCAGCGAGACGAGGGTCCCACGTTCGTCCTTCGTGTTCGCGAGCGCGATTTGGATGCCCTCTTTTACATAGATCCGATGCTTGCCCGGATCGAGCTGTTGGTCACCCCAGCCGAGCGGCATCCATCCCGCCTTGCTCATCTCCGCATCGTAGAAATCGCGGACTTGGTCCTCGCTCGCCGCGCTGCGGTAGACGTGTGTACCGAACGGGCTCGTCGCGATCTGCGCCGAGAGCAGCCGCTGCGACTGCGGCGGACGCGGGATGCCTGCCGGATCGCTGCCCGGTGCATCCTCGCTCCCGTTCGGCGCGAAGGCGTCCATGCGGAAGTGGTCGTCGGTCCAGGCGGTGAAGACGGTGGAGTGCCCATCCTCGTTCGGCCGGATGTAGACGTAGCGCACCTTGCCCAGCGCGCCGAGGTCGTGGGATTCCTGGAACTTCATGATCGAGTCGGTCAAACTCTTGGACGATTCGGAGCCGCGCATGAAGCAAAGAAGCGCGCCCTCGCCCGCACTTTCTTTCCGGTAGACCCCGAGGTCGAAGGATCCGCCGAAGCGCGTCTCGACCTTGGGGATGCCGCCCAGGGTCTGGTTGGCGAGGTTCGACCACTCCTTGCCGAGGCTGTCGTCGCTGGTGCGGCAGAACGACTCGTAGGTGTTGAGGATCTCGTGCGCGCTCTTGTCGCTGGAGCCGACGGCGAGGACGATGTTCTCTCCGTTCAACGTCATCGGCGTGGGCTGCTTCAAGAACTCGGCGAGCGGCAGCATGTCCCGCCCCATATGCAAGGTGCCCTCCGAGATACCGGCGTGCGCCTTGTGCACGCCGAAGAGTCCTGCCACGCCGGCTACTACGCCGACGTAGGCCGCCACCCGCAAGCTCCCCCGCATCGGTGCAAGTGCCTTGGCTTTACGCCACGCCGTCATCGCGATTGCAATCATCATGGCTGGACTCTCCGACTCAGAAGAAGCTGCGTTCCTGGAAGATTTGCTTGGCGAACCCGATCATGCCGGCGATGCCGCTGGCGACGTGCCGCTCGTTGCACATGCAAGCCGAGTGGTGGGTCTTGGTGTCTCGGAGGCTCCCGGCCGACTTGTTGATGCCCTTGGCCTGCACGCCCCTCGCGTCCTCTTCGTGCGCGTTGAACACCATGTTCAACTTGCTCGAGACACCGCTCGCGTCCTTTGCGCCTTGTCCGCGCGAGCTCGAGGAGAGCGCACCGTCGGCGCTGCCGTCGGACCCGCTCTGACCGCTGCAGCCGTGCGAAGCGTACGTGAGGACGGAGCCACGCACTTGCTGCATGGCCTCCATCTTCGCGCGGCCGATGTCGTGGAACCAGTACATGAACCCGAGGAACGACACCATCACCGGCAGGACCAGCGCAGCCTCCACCATCGCTGCGCCGCGCTGCCTCGTCTTCGCCCTTCGAGAGTTGTTCTTCGCCGTGTGGGACATGGCCGATCTTCCTTCTTTGCGTGCGTTCACGATCGCCTCAGTGAATCGGCCTATCGCCGCCGGTCGCGAAGTTGTTGAGGTCATTGATGCCGTTGCCGACGTCCGTGCCCGTGAGGACCGCGGAGACCGAGCCGTTCATCAGCTTGTCGAGCGCGCCCGCCATCTTCTGCCCCGCGGCGCTGTTGCCGAACTGTCCGGCCACGTAGTTCTGGATGTTGCCGGCCATGAGGAAGCTCGTCGCCTGGCCGAGGAAGTTGTTGCCGAACGAGGGGGCTCGCACCCGGCGCAGACGCGCGCGCCAGTTCATGTTGAACGATGCCTCGCGCAGCTCCTTGTCGTAGCACTCCTTGTTCTTCCAGTCCTTCGTGCAGTCGAAGTAGTACTCGGCCTGCGCGTAGTAGATGCGCTTCTTGGGAGGCTGCGACTCGGTGGACTTGCCCTTGTTCTTCGACATGCTGACCCGCTGCTCGTAGCGGCCGTTCTCGTTGTCCTTGGCGTTGATGATCAAGCTCCACATCTGGAAGTAGTCGGAGCCGTTCTTGACCTTCGCGTCCTGGCTGACGAGGTGGATGTCCTTGCGGTTGAAGGGTTTGCCGTCGCAGCCGATGCCCATCAAGCTCCGCGGATCCCACACGCTGCGCTTCACGGGGAGGAAGCCGATGTAGCCTTTGATCAAGTTGAGGACCTGGCCGATGATCGAGCTGATGGGCGCAGGGATGTACGTGTAGACCAGATCCTTCACCACGTTGAACGAGCGGTCGCAGAGGTAGTCGTTCTTCTCCGCGTAGACGGGCAGGCCGATGGGCTTGTCGCTCTGGTTGATGCTCTTCACCGGGATGAGCGCCGGGGTGATGAGCACGCCCTTCAAGGCCACGGTGTTCGCCTCGATCTTGTACTTCTCCGCGATGGTGAAGGAGCTGACCTCGGCCACCGCCGGGAAGCCCATCTGAATGACCGTCTCCAAGGCGCCGAGCGCCTTCATGACGGGGTCGATGCCGCCCGCGTACTTGGAGCCGACGTCGGCGATCGTGTGGCCGATGCGGCAGGCCGGCGCGCCGATGACGGCGTTGGGGCCGGGCACGCCGATGCAGCCGAGGAAGGGGACCTTGCCCCAGAGCATGACGGCCGCGATGGCGATGAGCGTGTCGGCGATGAGGCAGAAGAGCACGTACACGATGGTGAGCGCGAACATGATGAGGTTCAGCGCCGAGATGTAGTTCATGCCGCGCGCGTGCACGGTCGCCGCGGAGAAGACCGCGTGATCGGCCGCCTCCATGGCGGTGTCGCGGATGATGATCGCGTTGGCGATGCCCAGGATGAACCAGAGCGCGCCGATCAGCGATATGGACATGAACAAGCCCATGATCATGATCGCGCCTTTGTCGTCGCCGACGAGGTCTTTCTTACCCGAGTCCATCGCGTTCTCCCTTGGCATGGCCCAACGTCCAAATCCCCCTGCGAAACAGGGCATGGTTGCTACTCGTTGCATCCGGCCCCCTCGTAGCTGGCGCCCTGGTGGGGGAGCACGATGGTCTCTTGCATCGGCCGGAAGCCGGCCATCGGGCAGACGATCCAGCGGCCGAGCGGGACCGAGCACTTGTACAGAGCCTTCGACGTGGTCGTCACCGGGCCGTACTTGTCCGAGCCCGCATACTGGACCCGGGTGCTCAAGCCGCCGAAGGTGTTCTGCCACACGCCGGCCCCGAGGCCGTCGCGCAAGGCATCCTCCACGTCCGACTCCCGGCCGTTGTCGTTGCCGCTCATCGGCGGGTTGCACCGGCTCTTGGTGACGATGGCCGCGCGGGCCGCCGAGAACGCCGCGTGCTTGAACACCAGGTGCGCCGTGTACAAGTGCGCCACCTGCATGAAGGAGAAAAACGTGATCCCGAGCGGGATGATCGCGACCACGAATTCGGCTACCACCGCCCCGCGGTCTTCCGCGATCAGCCTCTTCAATCCCGTCTTCATCCTACCCTCCGCTCCTCTTCGCGTTTGCGTTGCAAGACTTTGTTCGAAGCTTCATTCGTCCTATGGCGTCGGTTTCAGCATGGCGTCACGCCCGTTGCGGTAGTCCTGGAGCATCTTGATGCCGCCCGCCGTGAGGCCCGCAATCGTGGGGATTGCGACGAACACCAGGAGGAGCGTGTATTCCACGACGACCGCACCCAGGTCATTCCGACGTAGTCTCGCGAGCTGCCTGCTTGTAATGCGCATCGACGTCTCCTTCTCCCTACTGGTTATTTGTTTACACATCCCGTGCCAATGAGAATCTTCCCGCATTGGCGGAACTTCCATGGGTTCGTGACGAAAAGGGGTCAAATTTCTCGAGAATTTTGGCGGTAGGAGAACGTCCCGTGAGCCGGATCATCCTGGATCCGATGACTGGTGCTTCGTTCATCCATGCCGTGCTCCCGAGCGCCTCGAACCCCTTGATTTTACGTCCATTCCCGCGCTCAGGTCGCCGCCAAAATCGGTCGTCCAGGGGGTTATTTTGGATCCAAACCTACATGTAGGCACTGTCTGCGGGCGACCCGCGATATGCCCTTAGCGCGTCCCCTGGAGACGCGCGGCCATGCTCTGAGACGCCTCGGGCCTCGGGATTTACGAGCGGGCGCGCGATTCGAGCAGGGTGACGATGAAGGTTCGCGCAATGCGTCCGTCGCGCAGGACGGTGACGCGCGAGCGGCGGGCGACGCTGTGATTGGGCAGAATGGCGCGCAAATCCGGGTCGAAGCGGTTGTCGGTGACGAAGAGCACTTTGTCGGCGCTTTGCCAGCGGGCGCGCGGCTCCCAGGTGTCGAAATCGTCGCGGATGGGGGTGGCGCACCCGACCCGAACTTGCGGGCCCAGGGCGGCGTGCATTTGGGCGCAGATCACCCAATGCGGCCCGGCGGCGACGATTTCACCGCGCATCGACTCTTCGCCCACGATTTCGCGGATGGCGCGGGTGGCGTCGGACCAGCCGTACAATTCGTTCGATATGTCGTATTTGGGATCGCTCTTGGCGGGGAGGAGCCGGGTGGCGTTGGGCACCAGCACCCACGCGTGCGCGCCCACGGTGAGCAACGCGCCAAGCCCCACCGCCGCCGCAGAAAAGCGCGGAAATTTGCGGAAGAGCGCGCCGTCTTGGCCGGCGTCCTCGTAGCGCCGCGCAAAGTGAAGGGGCAGGGCGAGCAGCGGGGGCGCCAGCCAATGGGGCTCCGCGACCCGGCTCCAAAGGCAGAATGGAACCAAGAACGCCAAGGGGAGGGCGGCGCTGCGAAAGAGCAGCCCCGCGAGGACATCGTCGTGGCGGTGGCGGACCAGATCCACGAACGCGACCGCGGCCAGCACGGCCAGGAGCGGAGAAACATAGAGCAATTGCCCGCCGAGGACCTTGCCCACATTGGCGAGCGAAGGCCCGGAGCCCGCCTGCGTCTCCACCAGCCGATGGTGGAGCATGGGCCAGCCGGTGCGGGCCTCGAAGAGCACCACCGGCACGAAGGCCACGGCGCCGATGACCAGCCCCGCCCAGGGCCAAATGGTCTTGGCGTGGGCGCGGGCCGCGCGCGAGGCGTACGTCCAGGCGAGGGCCGCGAGCAAGAGCAGCCCGCTGACCTTGGCGCAGGCCCCCACGCCGGCGATCAACCCCGCGCCCACGAACGACGCGGCGGCGGCGGCGCTCGAGGGCTTCTCGGTGAGGGCGCGCGCGGCGATGCCGAGGGCGAACACCCAGGTGAACGCGAGCAGCAAGTCCGGGGTCATCGCGAAGAGGCCGACCGAAATCTCCGGGGTCACGGCCACGGCCAGCGCGGCGACCAAGCAGCCATCGCTCGAGGCGCCCATGGTGCGGGCGGCGGCGAAGATCATCCACGGAAAGAGGGTGGCCATGAGCGCCGTTACGAAGTGCGCCGTGGACGCCGCGGGCGCGCTCCCATTTCCGATGGTCTGCGCAAAGAGCCCGATCAAGCCCGGATGATCGAGGAACGCCGGCGCCGGGTGCAGGGCGTACGAGGCATAGAGCGCCTCGCTATCGCCGTAACCAACGGTCCGCGACGCGAACAAGCGGACGGCGAGCAAAAGGATCGACCAGGCGAAGAGACCGTAACGTTGACGATTCATGGTTTCACGAAGCGCGAGTGACTGCCCGTACGGGGAGACAATGGGGTCACGAGAGCCAAGGCGCGAGCATGCCAGCCACCTCTTTCGAGGGCGAGCGCGGCAGGCCCAAAATGGACTCGATCTCGTCGCAGGCCTTGAGCAGCTCACGCCGGGCGCTCAACGTGGCCGCGAGCGCCTTGGCCACGTGCGAGACATCGGCCTCGCGCTGCACGAGCTCGGTGAAGGCGGCGCGCCCCAGCAAGATGTTCGGCAGCGAAATGCGTGGCGTGGTGAGGCAGGTGCGGGCCACGAGCTCGGTGACGAGCCCCGTTCGATAGACGATGACCGGCACGGCCCGCGCGAGCGCGGCCTCGAGCGAGGCGGTCCCCGAGGCCGACAGGGCCGCGTCGAAGGCGCCGAGGATGGGGGTGGCGCCCACGTAGGGATCGACGGAAAAAATGGGCACGCGCGAGATCAGGGACAGATCGCGAACATACGCTTTGGTGCGCGGATCCAGGCTGGACGCGAGCAAAATGCGCCCATCGAGGCTCGCCCGATCGCTGCGCACGCGCTCGTACGCCTGCAGCATGATCTGCAAGTGCGCGCGCACCTCGTGGGGGCGGCTGCCGGGCAGAATGGCGACGGCCGACGCATACGGCGTGAGCCCCAGCGCGTCGCGCGCGACCTTGCGGTCCATCGCCTGCGCCTCGCGCGCCGGGTGGCCGACGTAGTGCGCGTCGACCCCCGCGCGCTGCCAGAGTCGCTCCTCGAAGGGCAGAATGACCGCCATGCGGTCGATGAGGCGCCGGAGGGTTTGCGCCCGGCCCGCGCGCCATGCCCAAATTTGCGGGGCGATGTACCAGAGCACGCGCACCCCGGCCGCGTGCAGCCGCCCCGCCAAGAGCGTGTTGAACTCGCTGTAGTTGACCAGAAACGCCGCCCGCGGACGGTATTTCTTGGCCGCAGCCACGATGCGCGTGTGCGCCAGGGCGATGGGCAGCGCGCGCATCGCGACCTCGGTGATGCCCAGCGCCGTGATGTCGCGCAGGTCGGCCACCAGCTCGACCCCGGCAGACTGGAGCGCGGCCCCGCCCAGGCCAAAGGCGCCTTGCGCGCGCCAGTCGACCATCGGGCCGAGCTCCGTCATCACCCGTGCCGCGGCGCGGTCCCCCGAAGCTTCCCCCGCTACGACGAGCAGACCGCCCCGGGCTCCGCGACCGCTCATTTCCGCCGCAGAACGTTTCTTCGTCGCACGAAGCCCGCGGTGAGCACCATGCCGAGCGCCGCGAAGAGGCCGGTCGTGCTTGCGCCAGACGTGCTCGAGGCTTCCAAGTCGGAGCGGGTCGCGCCGATCGAGCAGCCGCCGCCTTTGTCGCCCGACGCCTCGTTGCACTGGACGGAGAAGCCGTGGCGCGGGGTGGGGTCGCACGCGTCTGCGCCCACGGCGCGGCCTTCGCTGGTGGCGCGCCGGCCG
The DNA here is from genome assembly GCA_037157815.1 of Sorangiineae bacterium MSr11954. NCBI lineage: Bacteria > Pseudomonadati > Myxococcota > Myxococcia > Myxococcales > Pendulisporaceae > Pendulispora > Pendulispora albinea. The sequence continues at coordinate 5,824,607 of CP089984.1, read as the reverse complement.
TACTGGGCGCCGGGTTGACCGTCGGCGGACAGGTAAATGCTGCACACGCCCGCGATGTCGTCGGGGGCGAGATCGCGCATGTCCTGGGTGCCCGCGTTGTACTTCGGGGTCATGGTGGCGTCGGCGTTGCTCGAGTGCGCCAAGCCGAGAAAATGCCCGACCTCGTGGGTGACGATGCTGTCGAAGTCGTAGCCGCCGGGGGGGACGGGGTTCGCGACGGAGAGCACCTGCTGGGCGGTGTTGATCTCCATGTCGGCGTCGAAGATCTCACCGCTCTCGGGGTTGTAGACCACCGTGGTCAGGCCCAAGGTGCTGGAGCTGTCGGTGTGATCCCAGTCGGCGTCGCGAAAGACGATGAGGTTTTGGTTCGCCGCTTTCTGGTTGTAGCGAACCTCGGAGCACGCCGCGTTGTCGAGCTGGCGAAAGTCGAGGGTGACCTTCTTGCCGGCGCCGCAGTCGACGTTCGTCCATTTGTCGAACGCGTTCCGGACGATCGTCTGCACCGTGTTGAACGGGATCTGCTTGGTCCCGTCCTTCTGCAGGCTGTAGCCGACGCAGACGTTCTTCCAGTAGAGCGGCTTGCCCGCGGTGCAGCACGCGCCCGAGCAGTTCTCGGTGGTGGTGCGGCAAAACGCCGCCGCGTCCCGAGCCGAAAAGGAAGTTGTGAGGAGCGCGCTCGCCGCGAGCGCCCAGACCGCCGCGCGCTTATTTCGCATGCAGTCGTCCCCACGCGCCGGCGACCGTGCGGATCGTTTCGTCGAGCGGCCGCCCGGCGATGGCATCGCGCGCGAGCACCTTGCCGTCCTTGGGCACCACGGGGCCGGGGACGGGGGGCGGTGGAAGAACGGCGCCGTGACCGTTGCCGATCACGAGGCGTTTGACCTTGGTCTTGGCGTCGACCGAGACCCCGTACTGGCCCTGGCCGCGCGAGGTCACCATGTACAACCCGGGGAACTTGGGATCGGGGCGGACGAAGAGCAGGGTCGATTCGCCCACGTGGAGCACGGCCTCGCCGTCGACCAGCTGACCGACGTTCCCGATCACGCCACCCAAGGTGACGATCCAGGCCTCGGCGCCGGTGCCCAGGTCGCCCGCGATGGCGTTGTCGACGTGGACACGCGTGTACGTGTAAATGCGTCCGTTTTCCCAAGCTGCGTATTGCTCGACGGGGGTCATTACCCCGGCGCTGACCGAGTCTTGAACCAACGAGTCGAACGCGATGCTGATGGAGACGGACGCGTGCGCGTCTTTTTCCCCTGCGAACGCCGCGAAGAGTCCCAAACCTGACGAGGTCAAAGCCAAGGCAAGAATCGCCGCCGTGCACGTGCGGTGCGCCCGATGCGACTGGTGCGCCCGATGCGACTGGTGCGATCGTGTACGTGTCATAGGCAGGACCTTAGCACGCTCAGAATCGGAAGAAAGCGCAGCCCCAATGGATGCCCGCGCCGAGCGCCAGCACCATGGAAAGCTGTCCGCGCTTTAGATTTCCAGCGCGCATCTGCTCGTCGATGAGGATCGGCAGGGTGCCGGCGCTGGTATTTCCGAAGCGGTCGATGTTCGACGGGAGCTTCTCGGAGGGTACCCCGAGCTGATCACGGATGTAATCGTTGATGCGCTTATTGGCCTGGTGCGCCAAGAACCAGTCGATTTCGTCGAGCTTGACCCCTTGCTGCTCGCACAGCGCCCGCGCGGTCTGCGGCAGCTTGGTGACGGCGAAGCGAAACAGCTCGCGGCCATCCATGCGCGGGACGTGCTCCTGGTTCTCGTAGCTGTCGGCGCGCCAGTAGGGGCGCGCGCGGAAGCCGCCGCCGGGGACATAGAGAAGCTCGGCGGAGCGGCCATCGGAGTGGAGCTTCAACCCGCGAAGGCCCGCGTCGCGATCGGTCGCACGGAAGATGAGCGCGCCCGCGCCGTCTCCGAAGAGGACGGCCAGGTTGCGGTGCTTGTCGGCGCGCGCGCGGTCCTCCGGGGACGCCTCGCGAGCGCTGTTGGGATCGAGCACGCTCCAATCCTCCCAGGGCATGAAGCCCGCGTGCGCCTCCGCGCCCACGAAGAGGATGGTCTTGGCCGCGCCGGTTTGAATCAAGCCATCGATCATCTGCAGCCCGAACAGCATCGCCGCGCACTGCTGGCGGATGTCGAGGGCCGCGACGCCAGGGATCCCGAGCTTCGCGCCAAGGAGGGCGCCCGAGCCCGGAAACACGTAGTCGGGCGTCATGGTGGCGAACAGGATGTAGTCGATGTCCTTCGCCGCGATGCCCGCCGCTTCGATCGCGCGCTTCGACGCTTCGAACGCCAGATCGGACGGCCCCGTACCGTCGGGCGCGAAGTGGCGCTGACGGATGCCGGAGCGCTGGTAGATCCACTCGTCCGATGTGGACATCACCCGAGCGAGATCGTGATTGGTTACCGGTGCGCCCGGTACGTAGTGCCCCGTCCCGATGATCTCGAATCCAATTTTCGCCATGCTCGCGCCCGGGGATCTAGCCGAGCTCCGACGAAATGGCGAATCTTTCCCTCGTCACATCTTGGTCAGGTTCTCGTCCGCGTTCACCTTTTTTCATGAACATCGCGAAGGTTGCGGCGCCCGCTGCCGGGTGACATCAACTGCCATCGCGGCGCGTCAAGCCGAGGACGGTGAGCGTTTCATCCGATCGACGCATCACCAACCGGTCCCCCATTCCGACATCGTGCACGATGTGCAGCCCATCGAGGAACGCCTTTCCCTCGCGGATCTTGCAGTGAATCGAAACCGTGCCACCGTCTTCCACGAGGCCCATCGGAAGGCGCAACGAGCCTCCCAGGCGCACGTACGCTTCGCGCACCACGAACTGCAGGCGCTTCGAGGAGAGCGGCAAAACGTTCCCGCCCGCGCTTCGTTGCGCTGCGGTCGAGCCTGCGGGCGGCCCGATCCAGAGCCCGCTCGAGCGCTGGTCCTCCTCGATGAACTCCCCGTTGGGATGCGTGAGGCGCAAAATGTAACGCGTGGTCGCAGCCGGGCACGAATGGCAAAAGAGCAGCTCGTTCAGCACGCGCTTGTGGATGCATCGATCGTTGAGCTCCACCTGCATGCGCGCGAGCTCCGTCTTCGGCAAGGTCCCGTCGAAGGCACCGCGCAACGCTTCGAGCACGCTCCCTTTCGCGGCCGCGCAGAAGAAGCCCACGGAGCTCTCGGGCGCACTATTCACGCCAAGGAGCGGGACGCCGGGGCCCACTTGATGGGACGCGGCGAGCAAGGTTCCATCGCCGCCCACGGTGAGCACCAGATCGAGCCCCTCGCAGCGAAAGGGCGCGCGGGGTCCGATCTGCACGGTGACCTCCGCGCCCAGGGCCGAGAGCGCCGAGGTGACCTCCTGCATGGTCTCCTCGTGCGCCTCGTGCGACTTGCGAAGGCGCATGACGGTGGGATCGCCGCGGTCGAGGAGCTCGCGGATCTTCGCGTCTTTCTGCTCCTCCACGAAGGTGCGGTACGAGGTGCGTTTGGCCAGGACCAGCACGCGCCGGGGCTCGTTCGGGGCATCCACATGCTTCGGCGGCGTCTGCTGCGGCTGCGAGATGATCGGCGGCTTCCCCACGGTCGTTGTCATTGGAGTTCTAAGGCCGAATCAGGAGGTCGGCGAGCCTGCGCAGCGCAAGTTCGGTTTTCGCGTCGCGGAGCTTGCCTTGGCGCGCCAGATCCAGCGCATCGCGAAGGGGCACGAGCGCGATGGCGGCCTCGCGCTCGAGCGCGGAGCCATCTTCGGTCGGTTTCTGCCTTTCGTTCGGGTCGACGGGCACATGAAAGAAGATTTGGCGCTCTCCAATGAATCCAGGGGCAGGATACGTCCAGGGCCCCAATTCTTCGAGTGCCGTTTCGGAGGCGGTGATGCCCAATTCTTCGGCGAGCTCCCGCACCGCCGCCGTTCGGGGCGCTTCATCGGGCTCGACCAGCCCAGCAGGTACCTCCCAAAGCTCGGGGGACTCGCTGGGCTTTTCCCGCAAGACGATGGGCGGCCGCACACATGACCGCAGAAACACCCGCACCTCGCCGTCAGGGGATGTGTGGTGTGCTAGGATAATAACCGCGTCCAGCGCACGACGACCCACAATGTCATATGCAAAAGGCTCGCTGCTGGAGCCATTGGGGTAGTGGGCGACGAGTTGAAAACTCCGGATCGAGAGAAAGGAGCCAGGCGCCGCGCAGGCCGCGTCGGGCGCGACCGCGATGCGAATCGCGGGAAGTCTCATCGCGACGAGTGTACCATTTCGAAGGGAAAGCCCTGACAGCGCCCGGTGGAGCGTACCTTTCATGCTTTTTCCGAACGAGGGCCAACCCTCTGCCATCGGTGGATTCGAGGTGCTCGAGCGACTCGGCTCGGGGGGCGCCGGACAAGTGTATCTTGCACGCAGCAAAGGCGGCCGCCTGGTGGCCGTCAAGGTGCTGAGCGACAACACCAAGCAAAAGGCCGAGTCCGAAACCCTGGCGCGCGAAGCATCGCTGTGCGTTCGGTTGTCGCATCCTGCCATTGTCCAGGTGCGCGCGCTCGTCGAGGAGGGCGGGGTGGCGGCGCTGGTGTTCGATTACGTCGAAGGCGTCGCGCTCGGGCGCCTCTTGCGCTTTCTCTCCACGCGCGGGGAGCGGCTCGCCGATCTGGCGGGGTGGCACATCATGGAGCGGGTGCTCTCGGCGCTCGACTACGCCCACCATCAGACGCCGCCCATCGTGCACCGCGACGTGTCGCCCTCCAACGTGCTGCTCGATTGGACGGGCGACGCAAAGCTCACCGACTTTGGAATGGCGAAAATGCTCGGGGTCGCGTCGACCACGCAGCTCGGTCTGGTGAAGGGGACGCTCGGGTGCATGTCGCCCGAGCAAGCCCGCGGCGATCCGGTCACCGAGCGCGCCGATGTGTACGCGGCCGCGCTTCTGGCGTGGCGTCTGGCCACCGGCTTCGCCCCCTTCGCAAAGTACCGAAACGATGAGGTCGAAATGCTCCGCGCGATGAAAAATCCGCGGCTCGCGCCCCTCTCGGCCCTGAGGCCCGATCTTCCGGAGAGGCTGGCGGACGCGGTGGCCGCCGCGCTCGCGCCCGATCCCGAGGCGCGCACCCTCTCCGCCGAAGAATTTCGCCGCGCCATCCGCGAGAACATCGACACCGAGCCGGGACGGCAGGAGCTGCGCGCGGTGCTCCAGGCCGCGCGCGAGGATCTTGCACGCACCAACGGTGCGGCTGCCGGTAGCGGAGGGGTGTCGATGCGATCGAAGACGAGCTCGAAAGGACGAATGGTCACGTCGCGTTATGGGGAGGCGCTGGCTCAACGCGACGGCGGCGATGGCGATGGCGACGAGGGTGAGCGCGAGGGCGCGCTGGCGCTGCGGCCTTTTTCGCCCGAGTCGGTGCCGCCCGTGACGGGGGCCACCCCGGCGCTGCCAGCCTCATTGGGCGCGCGCGGAGGCGAGGGCGCCTTCGACGGTGAAGGCCGTCGCGAGGAGGCCGATCGCGCGCTTCGCTCGTCGTTTCCTCCGGCGTCGGGCGCGACGGGTGCTCTGCGGCTCTCGGGGATGTCGCGGGTATCGCGCACGAGCCTCACCAGCGTGGCGGCCTCGCAGTCGGCCACCTCGCGGCTGTCCCTCGGGATGCTGGGGATCCCGGGGCGCCGGCGTCCGTCGCGCTCCCACGTGGTGGTGACATTGCTGTTCGTTGCCTTCATTTTTTTCGTCGCGGGGCTCGCACTCGGGCTCGCCATGCATCGGTAAGAGGTAAGCTCGTAGGAAGGCTCGATGGAAATTTCACCGAGCCTAGGAATGTCTCCAACTTTGCGGCGCTTTGACCGTCAGAAGGAGGGACCTGACCTCTGCGAGCGTTTTGACTGGCTGGAGCGTGAAACCAGAAGAGGGAAGAAGTAGTACAGTAGGTAGTCGAGGAAGGAGACTCTTGGCCGAGCCATCATGATGAGCGTGCGCGATCTTCACGACATTCATAGAGCCGCGCTCGCTGCCGAACGGCGCATCCGCCTCGGACGTGCTCTGGCCTCGAGCGTGACCTCCTTGGCCATCGGGTTTCTGGTGGCCGCGGTGGCGCTCACCCTGCGAAAGACCGGGGTCGTCTCCGAGTGGACGGCGCGCGTGCTCCTGGGCCTCGCGGCGCTGCAGCTGGTGGTGGTGGCGGTGGTCACCTACGGCCGCCCGTTGGCCGCCCGCGCGGGCGCGGTGGCGCTCGACCGCTACCACGGCCTCTCCGACCGTCTCTCGAGCGCGCTCTCGTTCGGCGAGCTCCCCGCGTCGGAGCAGACCGCGTTCATGCAGGCCGCCATGGCCGACGCGGTGACCTTCGCCGGCAAGATCGATCCGAAAAAAGCGGTCCCCCTGACCATGCCGCGGGACACCCCGCTGGCCGTGGGGTTGGGCATCGCGCTGGTGGTGCTCGCGCTCTTCGAGGTTCGCCACCATGTGGCGCCCACCTTGGCCAAGACCATCGACGCGGTGGAGGTCACCCCGGACGATCTCGACGCGATGCGCGAGTTCCTCCATCAAATGGAGCAAAAGGATCAGAGCGAGCAGACCAAGGCCGCCACCGCGGAGTTCAACCAGCTGATCGAAGACCTGGCCGCCAAGCGCCTCGATCGCACGGAGGCCTTCCGCCGCATGCAGGCGCTGGAGGACAAGCTCCTCGAGGGCCGCGAGGCCGACGCCAAGGCGCTGGAGGCCGCGCTGCAAAAGATCGGCGAGGAGCTGAAGAAGGCCGAGCTGACGAAGAAGGCGGGCGAGGCCCTGGAGAACAAGAACCTGGTCGACGCGGAGAAGCAGCTGCAGGACCTGGCCAAGAAGCTCCGCGAGCAGGGCAAGAACGCCGACAAGGCGCAGCTCGAGAAGATGCGCGAGGCGCTGAAGCAAGCCTCCGCCAACCAGGCCAAGCGCGAGGAGGCCCTCGCCCAACGGCGCGAGGAGCTCGAGAAGCAGCTCTTGCAGCAGCGCCAGAAGATGGGCGATGCGGGGGCCAGCGAACAGGAAAAGAGCCTCCTGCAAAAGCGCGAACGCGAGCTCGAGCGGCTCACCCGCGAGCAGAGGGAGCAGCAGAACGCAGGCCGGCAGCTCGATCGGCTCGATCGCGAGCTCTCGCAGGCGGCGGAAGATTTGATGAAGGATCTGGGCGCGTCGGCCGACGATTTGGAGCGCGGGGCCGAGGACATCAACCGCATGGCCCAGGAAGAAATGTCGCAGGAGGAGAAGGAGCAGCTACGGCAAAAGATCCAGGAGCTGCGGGAGATGCTGCGGCAGCAAGGGCAGGGCGGGCAGCAGCAGATGGTGCGCCTGCAACGCTTTCAGCAGCGCGCGCGCGGGCAGGGCGGCCAGGGCGGGCAGCAAGGCCAAGGACAAGAGGGCCAGGGCAACGACGGGCAGCAAGGCCAGGGGCAGCAAGGGCAGGGCGGGCAGCAGGGCCAAGGGCAGAACGGTCAAGGCGGGCAACAAGGCCAGGGCGGGCAGCAAGGCCAAGGGCAAAATGGCCAGGGCGGGCAGCAAGGCCAAGGCGGCGGCAAAGGCGAAATTTGGGTGGTGGGGCCCAACGGCGAAAAGATCCTGATGCTCACGCGCGGGCAAGGCCAAGGCGGCGGGCAATCCGGCCAGGGCCAGAACGGGCAAAACCAAGGCGGCAGCGGAAACTCGCCCAACCCGCGCGGCTTCGGCACCGGCCACGATGGGCATGTGCAGGGCGGCGCCACGAACCCCACCGTGGGCACGCAAGATACGCAGGTGGCCGGGCAGGACACCGGGCAGGGCTCGAGCCGGAGCGAAGTGATCCAAGGCGCCGCGGAGCGCGGCTTTGCTTCGCGCGGGTATACGAAGGTTTACACCGAGTACCACAACGTGGCGGAGGAAGCGCTCAACAAGGACGAGATACCGGGCGGGTATCGCTTTTACGTGCGGCGCTACTTTCAATTGATTCGCCCGAGGGACTAGCGGGATGGGGATTAACCGCCAGGGCGCGAAGGCCGCAACGAGAGAAGCTCGAAAAATTCTCTTCAACGCTTCTGCCGAGCCTTGCGACCCTCGCGTCCTGGCGGTTGGATCTTCTTCGCGTACACGTTCCCTTGCCGGTTCCTGCACACGATCTTCGTCGCGTCGGGGTGGCCGGTAGGAAGAAAGATCGGGAACGTGTACGGGAACGGGAACGTGTACGGGAGCGAGAAGAGCGGGAGCGGAAGATCAGGAACGAGGAACCATGACCGAGCCGAATGACGTTTCGTCCCAAGTGAGAGCCCAAGTCGAGCATTTTCGGCAGCAGATCGCGACGGCGCGGGAGGAGATCGGCCGCGCCATCATCGGCAATCGCGAGGTCGTCGACGGGGTGCTCACGTGCATGCTCGCGGGCGGGCACGCGCTCCTGGAAGGTGTGCCGGGGCTTGGAAAGACCATGCTGGTGCGCACGCTCTCCGAGGTGATGCACCTGACGTTCTCGCGCATTCAGTTTACGCCCGACTTGATGCCGGCCGACATTCTGGGCACCACCGTCATCGACGAGACGCAGCACGGCGCCAAGGCGTTCGAGTTTCGAAAGGGCCCCATCTTCGCCAACATCGTGCTGGCGGACGAGATCAACCGCGCCACCCCCAAGACGCAGAGCGCCCTGCTCGAGGCCATGCAGGAGCACCGCGTGTCGGTGGGGCGGCAGACGTACACCTTGGACGAGCCGTTCGTGGTGCTCGCGACGCAAAACCCCCTCGAGATGGAGGGAACGTACCCGCTGCCCGAGGCGCAGCTCGATCGCTTCCTCTTCAAGCTGTACGTGCCCTTCCCCAACCGGGAGGAGCTGCACCAGATCCTCGACTTGACCACCGGCGAGTCGCACGGGCGGCGCAGCGCGGTGCTCGACAAAGAGTCGATCCTGGCGATGCAGAAGCTGGTGCGCCAGGTACCCATCGCGCGGCACGTGCAGGACTACGCCATCCGCGTGCTCCAAGCTACGCACCCCGAGGGCCCGGAGTCGCCCGACATCGCCAAGCGCTATGTGCGCTTCGGCGCCTCGCCGCGCGGCGCGCAAGCGGTGCTCTTGGCGGCCAAGATCCGCGCGCTGTTCGAGGGGCGCTTTGCGGGGAGCATCGACGACGTGCGGGCGGTGGCGCTGCCGGCGCTGCGCCATCGCGTGCTCCTCAACTTCGAGGGCGAGGCCGAGGGCATCAAGAGCGACCAGGTGATCGAGGCCATCCTCAAGTCGGTGGGGGAGACCAAGGCCGGCCTTACGGGCGGGGCCAAGGGAGCGCACGTTGGGGCTGCTTGAGAGCCTTCGCCAATCGCTCCCTTTCGGCTCGCGGCGCAGCGAAGGGGGGCGCAGCGCGGGAGGCGAAGATCTCTTCGACGACGACTTTCAGCGAAAGCTCGACTACCTGGCCATCGTGAGCCGGCGCGTGTTCGCCGGCCGCATGCGCGCCGAGCGGCGCACCAAAAAGACGGGCAGCGGCGTGGAGTTCGCCGATCACCGCGAGTACCAGCCGGGCGACGACTTTCGCTACCTCGATTGGAACGTCTACCAGCGCTTCGACCGGCTCCTCTTGCGCCTCTTCGAAGAAGAAGAGGACTTGGCCATCTATTTCATCGTCGACGCCTCGGGCTCGATGGCCTTCGGCGGCGGCGACAAGCTCCGCTACGCCAAGCGCATCTGCGCGGCGCTCGCCTATGTGGGCCTGGCGAACCTCGATCGCGTGTGCATCGTCTCCACCAGCGATCGCGTGATGATGCGCATGGCGGAGACCCGCGGCAAAGCGCGCATCTTCAAGGTGTTTCGCTTCTTGCGCGAGCTTACGCCGGCCGGAGCGACCGACCTGGGCGACGCCCTCAAGACCTTCGTCGCCCAGCACAAACGGCGCGGCCTGGCGGTGCTCATCAGCGACTTGTACGATCCGCAGGGCTTCGAGCGCGGCATCAACGTGCTCCGCTACAACAAGTTCGACCCCTTCGTGGTGCACGTGGTCGACAAAGCCGAGGAGCAGCCGAAGCTCTTTGGCGACGTCCTCCTCTACGACTGCGAGACGGGCGACGAGCGCGAGGTGACCGTCACCCCCAAGGTGCTCGCGCGCTTCCGCGAGGAGTACGGAAAATACATCCACGACATCGAGCGCTTCTGCGCCACCCGCCAAGTGCCCTATGTGCGCGCGGACGTGACGGTGCCCTTCGATGAGCTCATTTTGCGCGTCTTCCGGCGCGGAGGGTTCCTGCGGTGATCTTCGCCGGCCTCGGCTTCGCCCAGCTGGCCGCCATCTTCGGCATCGTGGGTGCCGCGGTGGTGGGCCTCTATGTCCTTCGCCTGCGGCGGCGCACGGTCGCCATTCCCTTCTCGCCGCTGTGGCAGCGGATCCTCAAGGACAAAGAGGCGACGACCCTCTTCTCGCGCCTGAAACGGCTCCTGTCGCTGCTGCTCCAGCTCGCGCTCTTGGCGCTGCTGGTCTTTGCCCTGGGCGATCCGCGCGCGGCCGCCACCTTGGTGAAGGGGCGAACCTTGGTGGTGCTGATCGACGCCAGCGCATCGATGCAAGCCACCGACGTGGCGCCGAGCCGCCTGGAGGTGGCCAAGAACGAGGTGAAGGCCATGATCCGCGGCCTGGGCGGCGCCGATCGTATGCTCATCGCGCAGATGGATGCCATGGTCACCCCGCTGGGGCCCATGAGCGGCGACACCTCGGAGCTCGAACGCGCCCTCGACGAGGTGAAGGCCACCGACGCGCGCGCCGATTTTCCGCGCGCCCTGCGGTTCGCGACCGACACGCTCCGCAATGTGGAGCTGGGCGAAATCGTGGTGGTGTCCGACGGCAACTTGGGGCCCGCGCTCGATGCCTCGGGGCCCGTGCACCTGGGCGACGACAAGCTCAGCTTCGTGGCGGTGGGCACGGGGAAGCGCAATGTCGGCATCACGCAGTTCTCCGTGCGCCGCTATCCGCTCGACAAGAGCCGCTACGAGGTGATGCTCGAGGTGACCAACACGGGGCCCGAGCAGCAGGACATCGAGCTGAAGTTGCTCGGCGACGGCAATGTGGTCGACCTCACCAAGCTGCGGCTGATGCCGGGCGAGCGCCTGCCGCGCTTCTACCCCAATTTGTCGGGGGCGAGCCGCACCTTGGAGGCGAGCCTCACCAACGTGGACGGCTCGCACGACGATCTGCCGGCCGACGATCGCGCCTATGCGCTCTTGCCGGAGCGGCGGCGCGCCAAGGTGCTGGTGGTGACCGAGGGCAACACGTACCTCGAGGCGGCGCTGCTCCTCGACGAGTACCTCGATGTCACCATGGTGAACCCCACCGAATACGTGAACAAGCACGCCAGCGGCGGCGGCTTCGAGGTGATCATCTTCGACCGCGTGACCCCCGCCTCGCCGCCGCGCGCGCACGCGCTGTACTTGGATCCGCGCGGCCCCGGCTCGCCGGTGAAGATCGAGGCGGAGCTGGTCTCGCCCGGCTTCGACAAGATCGATCGAAAGCACCCCATCGTTCGCTTCACCGCGCTCGACGACGTGAACATCGCGCGCGGCCACAAGCTGGTCCCGCAAGCGACCGACAAGGTGGTGGGCTCGTTCGCGGGCTCGTCGCCCATTCTGGTGGCCGGAGCGCGCGGCGCCTACAAATTCGTGGCCGTGGGGTTCGACGTGCGCGACTCGGATTTGCCCCTGCGGGTGGCGTGGCCGCTGTTTCTGCTCAACACCGTCAACTTCTTCACCGACGAGGACGCGCGCTACATCTCGAGCTTCCGCACCGGGGACGTGTGGCGCGTGCCGGTGGGAACGCAGGCCACGGAGGCCACCCTCACCTTGCCGGGCGGCGCCACGGAGAAGGTGCCGGTGCACGAAGGGCGCGCCGTGTACTTGGGTGAGCGCGCCGGATTCTACGAGCTCACCGCCGGCAATGTGGCCACGGCGCCGGAGCAGCCGCCGAGCGCGCTCGGCAAGACGGCCTTCGCGGCCAACCTGCTCGACGCGGAGGAGAGCGCGATCACGCCCGCGCCCGAGCTGGTGGTCGACGGCAAGACGGCCGGCAAGGTGGAGGGCTTCCACGTGGGCGTGCGGCGCGAGATCTGGATTTATCTGCTGCTCGCGGCGGTGCTCCTCACCGCGCTCGAGTGGGCCACCTACCACCGGAGGGTGACGGTATGACCCCGCGCACGAATCCTCGGGTGAAGAGGGCCGCTTTTGGCGCGCTGGTGGTCGCCGTGGGCGCCCTCGGTCTGTATCTGTACCTTCGGTACGTCTGGAACGCGGGCCCCACCTTGGCGTGGACCCGCGGCGGCAAGAGCTACGAGCTGCTCTCGCCGCGCATGCTGGGCATCGCGCTCTTGGCCCCGTACTTCCTCTGGATGATCGGGCGCTCCCTGGCCGATCTGCCGCTCTTGCAGCGCGTCCTGTCGGTGGTGTTGCGCATGGCCTTCGTGGCCTTGCTGGCCCTCGGCCTGGCCCGCCTGGCGCGGACGGCCACCACGCAAAAGATCTGCACCGTGTATGTGGTCGACGTCTCCGACTCGGTGCCCGATCTGGCGCTGGAGGACGCGCGCGCCACCATTCAAAAGGGCCTCGACGAGAAGCCGAGCGACGCGCTGGTGCGCGTGATCACCTTTGCGCGCAGGCCCCGCGTCGTCCCGCTGGCGGACGACGCCAAGACGGCGCCCGCCCTCGAGCGCCATGGTGCGGCGGCGGGCGAGGCTGGCGCCCCGGGCGCGCCGCATGCGCCGGGGACTCCGGCGGCTCCAAACGCTACCGCGAAGAACACGGGCTTGGGCGCGGCGACCGATCTGGCGAGCGCGCTGCAGCTCTCGTATGGCCTTTACCCGGCAGGGTACCTGCGCCGCGCCGTGGTGCTCTCCGACGGCGTGCAGACCGACGGCGACGTGCTGGCGGAGGCCAACCGCGCGCGCCAGTTCGGGGTGAAGATCTTCGCCGTTCCCTACCATCGGCCGGTGCCGGGGGAGGTGGCCGTTCGCGAGCTGCGCGTGCCGGACAAGGTGCACGTCGGCGAGCCGTTCGAGCTGCACGCCAATGTGTTCTCGAGCCGCGCGCAGCGCGTAAAGGGCGTGCTGAAGCAGGGTGAGGCCATCAACGGGCTCGATGGCGTCAAGATGCTCGACCTGAAGCCGGGCGACAACGACGTCACCTGGAAGAGCGTGGTGCACGTGGCCGGGGAGGTCACCTACGCGCTCGACTTGAGCGAGATCGGCGAGGACCACTTCAAGGAGAACAACCGCTACGCGGTCACGGCGGCGGTGCCGGGGCGGCCTGCGGTGCTCTATGTGGAAGGAAACACGGCGCGCGCCAACTATCTGTCGAGCGCCCTGTCCGCGCAGCAGTTCGACGTCGATGTGCGCGGTCCGCGCGAGCTGCCTTCGAGCTTGCGCGAGCTCGAACGCTACGACTTCGTGATCCTCTCGGACGCGCCCGCCGAGGCCGTGTCGCTCACGCAGCAAGAGGCGCTCGAGCAGTACGTGCGCGATCTGGGCGGCGGCTTTCTCTTCGCGGGCGGCGAGGCGGGCTATGGGCTCGGCGGCTGGTACCACACCACCATCGAGCGCATCTTGCCCGTGCGCATGGACTCCGAAAAGCGCCGCGACGAGCCGGGCGTGGCGATGGTGCTGGTCATCGACCGCTCCGGATCGATGAGCGGCATGCCGCTGGAGATGGCCAAGGCGGCCGCCAAGGCCACCGCCGATACGCTCTCGGGCGACGATTTGCTCGAGGTCATCGCCTTCGACTCGCAGCCCACGCGGGTGGTGAAGATGACCCCCGCCAAGCACCGCGCGCGCATCCAAAACGATATCGCGCGCATCCAGCCCGGCGGCGGCACCGAGATCTTCAGCGCGCTCGACGCGGGCTACCAGGCGCTCACGGTGACCCGCGCGCGCAGAAAGCATGTCATTCTGCTCACCGACGGGCAGGCGCCCAACAACGGTGTCCGCGATCTGGTGCAGGCCATGGTGGCCGAGGGGATCACGGTGTCGTCCGTGGGCCTGGGCGGCGGGGTGGACGAGACCTTGCTCCGCATGGTGGCCGACATCGGCGGCGGGCGCTTTTACAAGGTGCTCGATCCGCAGTCGCTCCCGCGGGTGTTCACGCGCGAGACGGAGATGGTGAGCCGCTCGGCCGCCGTCGAAGAGTACTTCCAGCCGCGGGTCGCGACGCCTGCCGACTTTTTGCGCGGGGTGGACGTGCGATCGGCGCCGTTCCTCCACGGGTATGTGGCGACCAAGATGAAGCCGTCGCCCGCGCAGAAGATCCTGGAGTCGGAGCTGGAGGAGCCCATTTTGGCGCGCTGGCACGTGGGGCTCGGTTGGTCGCTCGCATGGACCAGCGACGTCAAGAACCTCTGGGCGGTGGAGTGGCTGCGCTGGCCGGGCTATGGCCAATTCTGGGGCCAATTGGTGCGCGAGCACATGCGCCAGAAGCGCCGCCAGCAGCTCGATATGCGCGCCGAGATCGATCCGGCCACCGGGCACGTGAAGGCTTCGATCGACGCCATCGGCAGCGACGACAAGTTTCAGAATGGGCTCGACGGCAAGTTCGAAATCACCGGGCCGATGGGCGGCGCGTCGGCGCAGGCCGGTGGCCCGGATCGGGGTGAGACGAAGCGGGCCGTGATGCGGCAGACCGCGCCCGGTCGCTATGAAGTCGACTTTCCCATCGATCGCTATGGCTCGTTTCTGCTGCACGCTGCGCTTGAAAAAGCGGTCGACGATGGAAAAGGGGGCACCAAATCGGCGGTCGTGGCCGAAAGCTTCGGCCACATCACCAACCCGTACCCGCGCGAATACCTTGCCCTTGCGCCCGACACGGTGACCTTGACGCGTGCGGCCGAGGTGACGTCGGGCAAGCTCGATCCCGATCCCAAGACGATCTTCGATCCGGCTGGGGAGACCATTTCCTACCACCAGGATCTCTGGTCGCGTTTCATTCTGGCCGCGATCGTGGTGTTCCTGCTCGATTTGCTCCTGCGCAGGGTCCGCATCTTCGACCGCAAGAAGACGGCGCGTCCCAGCTTTGCGGTCGCGCAGCGTTAGCGTTTACGTTGGAGCGCGGCGCGCCGTAGGGCCGATTGTCGAAGTCAGCAAGTCCCGTTCGCACCTGCGCCACCTGTTGGCAGCGCGCGAGCGGGCCGTGCGGACGGGGGGCCTTGCGTGGTCGACCGGAAGAAATAGTGTGATAAGAAGCCTCGGGTGCCCTCCTCGACAGATCCGAGCCTCGAGCAGCCAATCCGATCGTACGACGATCTCCTAACCGTTTTTCGCGAAGCCGAGAAACCCGAGTCCGAGCACCGCATCGGCCCGGAAATGGAGAAGCCCGGCGTATGCGGAAAGACGTTCGCTCCCATCCCATATGACGGCGATCGCGGTGTCCTCGCCGTTTTGAATTACTTCATCGCCGAACACGGCTGGCAGCCCGATCGCGAGCACGAGGACGGCCCCATCATCGCGCTCAAGCGCGGCCGCGCCAGCATCACGTTGGAGCCGGGCGGTCAACTCGAGCTCAGTGGCGCCGCCATGGACAATGTGCACCAAGTTTGTGCCGAGTTCCGCGGCCATATGCGGGAGCTCAAGCCCATCAGCGACAAGCTCGACATCCGCTGGCTGGGCGTCGGCTTCCATCCCTTTGCGCGCCGCGAAGATCTGCCGTGGGTCCCCAAGGACCGCTACGCCATCATGCGCGAGTACTTGCCGAAGCGCGGCTCGCACGCGCTCGACATGATGCAGCGCACCTCGACTGTGCAAGCCAACTACGACTTCTCCAGCGAGGAAGACGCCATGCGCAAGATGCGCGTGTCGCTCGCCATGGGGCCCATCACCACCGCGCTCTTCGCCAACAGCCCATGGCTCGAAGGCGCGCCGCACGGCGGAAAGAGCTATCGCGCGCGCGTCTGGCTGGACGTCGACAACGATCGCGCGGGCCTGGTGGAGCCGCTCTGGCAGGAGGGGGCCACGTACCGAGCGTATGCCGAGTGGGCGCTCGACGTGCCCATGTTCCTCGTCAAGCGACACGGGAAGATCTACGCGAACACCGGGCAGACCTTCCGTAGCTTCTGGAACGACGGCTTCGAGGGGCTCAAGCCCACGCAAGGCGATTGGCAGATGCACCTCAATACGCTCTTCCCCGAGGTGCGCTTGAAGAAGACCATCGAGGTCCGCGGCGCCGACGCCCCGTCGTCCCGCCTCGCATGCGCGCTGCCCGCGCTCTGGACGGGCATCTTCTACGACGCCAAGGCCCTCGCCGAGGCCGAGGCGCTCTGCCGCGATTGGACCTTCGCCGAGGTGAGCGCCCTGCGCGCGACCATCTGGAAAGAGGGCCTCTCCGCGCGCTTCCGCGGCAAGCCCATCTCCGAGCTCGGGCTCCAAATCATCGCCATCGCCCAAGGCGGCCTCGTTCGCCGCGCCCGTATGAGCCAAGGCGGCAAAGACGAGAGCGTGCACCTGGTGCCCCTCTACGAGCTCGCCTCCCAAGGCTGTACCCCCGCGGACAAGCTCCTCGAAGGGCTTGATCCGCACGCCCCCGACCTCCGCCGTCAAATCGTCGAACGCACCGACTTGATGGGCCCGCGCTAGGTTTCGATCGAGAGAGAACCAACCGCCAGGGCGCCAGGGATCGCCAAAGAGAGAAAAAGCCAAAAGCTGAAGCTCACAAAACCACCCTTGCAAGCCTGGCGATCGTTGCGTCCTGGCGGTTTCAATCTTCCTCGTGTCCTCTGCGGCTCAATGGGCTCGCGCCAAAGGCGCGACGTCGAATCAACCGCCAGGGCGCCGGGGGTCGCAAAAGGGGAAAGAGCGAAAGCCTCTCCCGACAAAACACCCCAATGAACTTAGCGCTCCTCGCGCGTCCTCGCGGCGAACCACCTAGCGCTCCTTGCGCCCTGGCGGTTTCACTCTTCCTCGTTTCCACTGCGCGTTAAAGCGAAACGCCCTCCCCATTTGCGAGGAGGGCGTCACCGCTCGTGAGAAGGACGTCTCTATGACCGAGGAGTGGACCGGGCGCTACGCCACGCGGGCCGCGGGGGCCGAGTCGGCCTCCGACCAGGTGCGGAGCTTCTGCATGATCGCCTCGAGCTGCTCGAAGAAGTCGTGCACCACGAACTGCCCCGGCGCAAAGACCGGCGACTTGAAGTAGGCGCCCAAAAACTCCTGCGGGCCGGCCTCACCGCGCCTGTGCGCGTATTCGATGAAGCGCACCAGATCGACCACGAGCGGCGCGGCCAGGATGGAGTCGCGGCAGAGGAAGTTGATCTTCAGCTGCATCACGCTGCCCAAGAACCCCTCGATGTCGATGCTGTCCCACGACTCTTTCTCGTCGCCGCGGGGCGGGTAGTACTGGATGGTCACCACGTGGGTGGGCTCACCCTCGTCGGAGGTGACCGGGTAGCCCAGGATGGCGTCGAGCGCCGCGCCCTTCGAGGTGACCTTGGTCGCGCACGCCTGCGGATCCGAGAGGGCCTTCCCGTCGTTGTTGCCCAGGATGTTCGCGCTGAACCAGCCGCGGACCCGGAGCTGGCGATCGCGCAGCCCGGGGGCGAGGACGGTCTTGAGGAACGTCTGCCCGCTCTTGCCATCGCGCCCCGCGAACGGAACGCCCTTCTTGCTCGCGAGCTCCGCCAGCGCCGGGATCTCGTTCACGTTGGGGGTGAAGTTGACGTACGGGGCGTTCTCCTGCAGCGCCGCGTAGAAGTAGAGCATGCCGGGGCTGATCGCCGGCGACTTCTCCTCGATGGCCGCCTCGAAGCGCTCCAGCGAGGTGTGCGTCTCGGAGATCGGGATCGTCGGCGCCGTGGGGGTCAGGTCCACCACGACCACGCGCGACACGCCCGTGGCCTCCCGAAACGCCCGTATGTTCTGGCGCAGCTGGAGGACGCCTTCGCTGCTCGCCTTGCGCACGGCCGGAAACGGCTTGATGCTCTCCAAGCGATTCGCCACCTGCTGCGCCAGCTGGTAGGGGACGATCTTCTCGCGCTCGACCGCCTCCAGCACCGAGGCCGGTCGCACGTCCCACCCGCTGAAGGCGATGCGGTCCAGCGGCACCAGGCCGAGCGCATCGCGGATCAGCGGCGCCAAATCCGTCTCATGGCGACGATAGAGCCGGCCGTGCTCGGGCATGTGCCCGGTCTCGGTCAGCATGCCCGTGGCCGGTGCGCGACCCGCTGCCATGAGCTCGACGCCCGCCACGACGGTGCTTGCCACCGCACCGCCCAAACCCACAATCATGACCCCAAGGGTGGGGCCGCCTTCAGACGATGAAATTGCTCGTGCCATGACGACATCCTTTTAAGATTCCGAAGAAGACTGCTTCGGGAGGTTAGCTATTCAATGATGGTGATTGCCTGTTTTGGGGGTCATCCCGAACCAACTACGTCCCGCAGGAAGCGTATCGACCGTTCTGCCAATTGATCGCCGTTGCCCCCGAGATCACCGGCGTTGAACTCGAGGGCTACGACGCCTGCGTACTCGGTTCGATCGAAGGCCCCGAATATCTCCCGAAAGTTCAGCTCTCCTTCCCCGAGCGGAAGATGCTTGTGGACGCGATCGCGCATGTCTTCCATTTGGACGTGAATCGTATGTGCGGCGAATGTCTCGATGATCTCGCCCAGCGGACCATCCTCCGTGCAGTGCGCGTGGCCTACGTCGAACGTACATCCCATGGCTTTGTTCCCCACGTCCCGCGCGAGCGCGATGTACTGCGACCCGGTGCGGAGGAACATCTCCGGATGCCACTCGACCGCGATGCGCTGCCCCACCTTGGCGGCGTGCTCGGCCAAGGTGCCCATGGAGTCGACGAGGAGATCCCACGTGGTCTCCTCGCGGAGCCCCTCGGGCGTGTACCCGGAGTGGACCATGACGCACTCCACCTGCATCTCCGCCGCGAGATTCAACGAATCCCGCACGAAATCGACCCAGGCGCGCCGTGCATCCGGCTCTGCGCAGATGGCGCTCGGGTAGTGGCGGCGGGCGGTGAGCACGTGGCGCCCGCCCGTACCGAGAACCATGCGCAGCCCGACCTCGCGGCACGCGCGGCCCACGGCCCCGAGCTGGGTGGGCGAGTGGTAGTGGGGATGAAAGCGATCGCGATCGAGCTCGAGCTCGACCCCTTCGTAACCGAGCTCGCCGAGCTTGTGCACCAGCTCCAGCATCGGCCGCCCGGCCGCGAAGCCGCACGTACTGTACCCCAAAGCGTATTTTCGGCTCATCGTCGCAATATGGCTCCTCCATGCCCGAACGGGCATCAAGCATCGTTGGATGATTTCGTTGCTTTCGTGGCGCGGTGGTCGCGCCATCCATCGTTCATTTCAAAGATTCGTTCGTCCGCTCGGCCTGCACGTCGATGAAGATATGGACGTCGCGCCCGATGAAGACCGGGTGCGAGTCGAGGGCGGAGCTCCAGCGGGAGCCGTAGTGCGTGCGATCGACAGTTGCCTTGGCAACGAAATGAGCCGTGCCGTTCTGGCGCTCTTTCGGCGTGGTCTCGAGCAGGACGTCCCCGCTCACCCCGCGCAGTTGCAGATCCCCGTGCACGCGCAGCTTGCCGCCCGAGGTGCGCTCGACCCGGCGGCTGCGAAAAATGATCTCCGGATGCTGGTCGACGGCGAGGAACGAGCGGCGCAGCTCCTCGTCGCGGTCGCTGCGGTCGGTCTGGATGCTGCGCGCATCGATCCGCACCTCGACCGTCGAGCGGGTGGCGTCTTCTTCGTCGAGCCGGATCTCGCCTCGAAATCGTTTGAACGCCCCCGACACGCGCTGAAATGCCATGTAGCGCACCTCGAAATCGATGCGCGAACGCTCACTGTCGATCTTCCATGCTGCTCCTGCCATGAAAAGAACCTCCGGTGAATCCAATCGCAAGCGCCATGTCCATGGCGCCGTCGAATGACCAAGTGCGATCGACCAGAACGCGTGCCCGAGTCGGTGGCGAAGGTAGGCAGGCGTGCAATTCTGCACGACTGCCTACCGTAGTAGTATAAGAGATGAATACTCGAGAGCAACCCTCGATGTACGCGATTGAATTAATTCGCCCTTCGATGTCGAAAATCGAACATGGCGTAAACCATCCTGGACGTGCCCAAACGTAGCTGACTCCAATTCATCGATTGCCAAAGGGTCGCGGCGGGAGGCTCCGCAAGTAAGCCCAGAGCGCTCTTCGCTCCAGCAAGTTCGTTTTGGACAGGTTCTCGTACGGCATGTCTGGCGAGAGCTTTCGTCCGTCGGGGCGAATGCCCGTATCGAGCACCTTCGAAAAATCGTCGAAGGTCCATTTTTCGAGGCCCGTCGAATCCGGCGTGAGGTTCGCCGGGGTGGCCATGGAAGCCGGCGCGCCGGGGATGCGTCCTCCGCTCAGGCCCTGGCCGTGGCACGTGCCGCAACCGCGCGCCAAATAGGCGCCGTAAGCTGCGGTGGGCTCCGGGGTGATGGGCGCGTCGGTGGGCCGCGTGTGATCGATTTTTCGAGCCACGTCGACGGTGACTTGGCCGGTGCGATCGAGGACCTTGGCCAGGGTGCCGAGGCTGCTCTTTCCGCTCGTCTGATCGACGGGCGGCACGCTGCGTACGTACGAGACGATGGCCATCACCTCTGGCCCCGGCATCCACCCGAACTCGTGGCACGGCATGAATTGAACGCTGCGGCCGTCGCGCTTGATGCCATGTTGAATGAGCCGAACGAGCTCCCCATCCGAATAGGCCGCGGCGGCCGATCCCGGTCCGGGTGTGATGTTCGGTCCAATCACCGTCCCCAGCGGCCCCAATTGGAGTGGGTGGCCGCCGGCCAAATTCGATCCATGGCATTCGGAGTTGGCGCAGGATCCGAGGGAGCGGGCCAGGTGGTCGCCGCGCTCGAGGACGGCGGGGTCGGTCGATCGCACGACCTGCTGCGGGACGGGCACGTCGTAAACGCGCTCCACGCTCGCATCGTATGCGCGAACTTGGAACAGCACCCACGCGCCCGCCGCCGCGACGAGCGCCAGAACCCCGACACCAATCCCCGCTAAAATCCGTTGCCAGCGCGATTTCATGTACCTCGAGCCCTCGCTCCCCTCAATACCGGTTTACGCAGCAGCAGCAGATTCAATGCGGCCGCCGCCACGCCCATGACCAAATTGGCCCAAATCATGATTTCCATCAGCGGCCAGATCGTGGTGCACGGCGTTGGGCAGAAGGACACCGCCGTGCCTGCACCCAAGTACGCGAAGTTCACCACGATGTTCAATGCGGCGAGGACGATGGTCCAACCGCGGCTCTCTTGCGCCATGCGCACGATGGCCCACGTCCACACCCCGAAGAGGACCAGGATGCCGAGGAGCATCCAGGCCACCTTCGCCGGCGGATCGTCCGGCGCGGCGAATTCTGGAACGAAGCGCCAATCGAGGAAAAATCGACCCAATCCGCCCAACATGCAGACCAGGGAGACGCCGACGGCGGTGGAGCGGAGCTTCATGGCCCGAGCGCCTACGCGGCGACCTTCGACGTCTCTTTCGACAGGAGGTATGGCCCCATGACCAGGTGGTCCAGCCCCGTCGAATAGAAGCAGCGAATGGCGTCGGCCGGGGAGCACACGATGGGCTCGCCCTTCACGTTGAACGACGTGTTGAGCACGACCGGAACGGATGTCTCCTTTTCGAAGGCCGAGATGAGCGCGTGAAAGGTCGGCGACGTCTTCGCGTCCACCGTCTGCAAACGCGCCGTGTTGTCGACGTGGGTGACCGCGGGGATGTTCGGCTTTCGCACCTTAAGCGCGAACGACATGTACGGTGACGGGACCAGATCTTCGAACCAATCGGACGCCCGCTCCGAGAGCACCGCCGGCGCAAAAGGCCGGAAGGCTTCGCGGTATTTGACGGCCGAGTTGATTCGGTCCTTCATCTCCGCCCGCCGCGGATCGGCGAGGATGCTGCGGTGGCCGAGCGAGCGGGGGCCGAACTCCATGCGGCCCTGGAACCAGCCGACGATGTCGCCTTTGGCGATCAGTCGGCTCGTCTCGCCGTAGGGATCGGACATTTCACGGGGCGACAGCTTGGCGCGCCGGCACTCGTTCAGGATTTGCTCGTTGGAGTAGGCCGGACCCAAATACGGTGTCGGGTCGAAGTCGGACGTGGGCCACTTTTTGGCCGCGATGAGCGCCGCGCCGACCGCCGCCCCGGCGTCGCCCGGTGCATAGGGCACATAGACTTGACGAAAGGGCGTCTCCGCGAGTATACGGCCGTTTACGACGCAATTGAGGGCCACGCCGCCCACCAGGCAGAGCGAATCGATCTTCGTGCGCGCGTGGAGGTGGCGCAGCACATGGTACATGGCCTCTTCCACCCGATGCTGGAGCGCGCGCGCCACCGCGCGATGGCGGTCGGTGATCTCTTCGTCGGGCTTTCGCGCCGGCCCCAGGTGCTCGGCCACGCTCTCCGCGAAGAGAGAGCCAAACGTGAACGGATTTTTATGCCATTGCGTGTAACGCGAATTGATGGCGTACGAGCCATCGGGGCGAAGGAGCACCAGCTCCTGGAAGAACCGATCGAGCTTTCGATCCGATTCGCCGTAGGGCGCCAGCCCCATCACCTTCCATTCGTCGGAGGTGTGCTTGAACCCCAAGTGCTGGGTGACGGCGGCATAGAGGAGCCCCAGCGAGTGCGGCAAATCGATGCTTCCCAGACGCTCGCAGCCCGTGGGCCCTGCCGCATACGAGGTGGTGCACGCTTCGCCACCGAGTCCGTCGGCCACCAAAATCGCCGCTCGCTCGAAGGAGCTGGTGGCATATGCCGCCGCCGCATGCGTCAAGTGGTGCGGCAGGCATACCACCTCGGGCAGCTGCTCGTTGCGCACCCGCGCGTATTCGCGCAGCTGGAAGAGAAACGACTGCTGAATGTAAAACTCGGCCGCGTGCTTGCTGGCCATGAGCTGCAGCATGTCGCCCGACTTATGGCCGTTCTTGTACTTGACCAGCTTGCCCATCCAGCCGAAATCCAGCCGCGAGTCGGCATAAAAGGCGATTTTCTGGAGATCGTGGAGGCGGAGCTCGTGCGTTTCCAGCACGTGGGTCAGCGCGGAGGAGGGAAATACGAGCGCGTTTTTTATGCGCGACAATCGCTCCTCCTCGATGGCGTAGGTGACTCCTTGTCCGCTCGATTCGTACGCGAGAGCTACCGTGGCGTCGTGCGCCACCCCCGAGATTCCCAGTACCGGCATGACGTCACTCTCTCTCCCTTTCGACGGCGCTCTTTAGCGCGGCGAGCGCCGTACCAAGCATTCGACGATTCATTCGATCGAGCAGCGGCACGAGAGGACGCATGATACGAGAGTAGTCGGAAAGACAACGATACGTTGCCCGTGTTCCCCCCGGCTCCTCGACGAGGTCGAGGGCCATTTCGTACGTCCACCCGGGCGCGCGCCCAGTAAGCGAGCTCGCACGAGGCGGCTCGTAGCGTGTGATGGTCTCATCCAGCTTTTGATGGAACGGCCCGAACTTCAGCGTAAATTGCATTCGTGCGCCCAAGGAGCGGCGCGTCTCGCCGATGACCTTCACGTCGACCACATTTGGCGCCCATCGCCGGAATGCCTCGAGGTCGTCGTAATGGTGCCATACCTTCGCCATGGGCACGTCGACCACGACGGATTCGCTTACCTCGGTGCGCATGGTTCGTTCCATTCTTTCTCGTCTCGGATCCGATGAGGCGACGGTTAATCACGTAGCTGTCATCTTACGGCTCTGAATCCGCCGGTTGCGCACGAGCTGAGGGGCTCGCAATAGATGTTGTTTGGACAGCTCGAGATAAGCCGCAATGGCGCGCAGGGCGAAGACCGAGGCGTAGTGCGATGAGGTGTAGCCTTCCCACCCGCTATAATTGCATACGTACGACGAGGGCCAAGATCCATCGGCATTTTGCTGCTCGAGCAGAAATCGCATGGCGCCCTCGATGGCATTCATGGGGCGAGCGCTGGGCCGGCTGAATTTGCAAAGTCCATACACCGCCATGGCCGTGTGCTCGACGTTGGATTCGCGTGTGCGTGTACCGTACCAGTCGAAACCCCAGCCGCCGTCGTTGTTCTGGGTGCGAACGAACAAGTAGAGGGCGCGCTCGATCTCGGGATCGCCGGGGGAGCGGTACCCCGCGGCCACCAGCGCCTCGAGCGCCAAGGTCGTTCCGTAGGTCGCGCCGCTTATCCAGAAATCGAACCAGCTGCCGTCCGGCTTTTGTTGCTCGAGCAGCCATTGGCAAGCGCGCACGATCCGCGGATCCTCGGGGGAAACGCCGAGCCCGAGCAGTCCTTGGATGGCGCGCGAGTTGTTCGAAGGGGTCAGTGGACTCGCAAGCCACACGCTCGGATCCATCGTGAGCAGACCGCCGCCCTCGTGCTGAAAACGAAACAGCTCGGAGACGATTTCATCGCGGTGGGCCGTGGCATAAGGGCTTTTGGCCCGCTGCAACGCCATGAGCGCCGCGCCGCTGTCGTCGCTGTCCGAATCGCGATGTCCGAACGACCCTGACGATGATTCCCACGACCACGACCAAATGCGGCTTGGGGTCCGCGCGCGATGCAAAAATTCGCAGGCGCGCACGATCGCGGGATCGTCTTCTTCCGCGCCCAGCTCCAGCATGGCGAGCACCGTCAGGCTGGTCTCGATGACATTGGTGGCCACCATGGTCGTGCGCACGTAGCCACCCGCGCGGTAGCCGACCCGCTCGATGGCGCCCACGAAGCGTTTGGCGTCCTCCTCGCGGCCATAAGCCCGCAAATACTCGAGGAGCGGTGGCGCAAAAAGCAAATAGTACGTGGAGCCATCGGGGTACAGATATCGTTCGAGGTACGGCACCAGGTGCGCGGCTGAGGCTTCGTGTCCTGCCGAGAGTGGACGATCGCTCCCGGCCCGCTGCTGCAGCGCCAGGAGGGCTGCCCCATTTCCCAGTATGGAAGGAGGCGACAGCGCGTACGGCTTCTCGCGAACCGATGGCCAGACACACGTCGTGGCCAGATGGGAAAAGAGCCGCGCAAATTGCTTGTTGCCGGAGCCGCGCTCGAGCGCTTTGTGCGTCGACATGGCGCGCACCAGCCGTGGCGTGACATGTGCAGCGAGCAAATCGCGAACGGCGGGGCGCGGCGGGCGATGGTTCGCGATCTCCGCGCGGGCGGAGGGCTCGAGGATCCAGCGCTGCATCAGCGTGGAAGGCGACAGCGGGAGGGGGCCCGTCTCCTTCAAATAGAGGGAGGCCGCGCGAACGGCGCGGGAGTCGGGCCGGCAATGGCGGAGCAAGAGCCACGCGTCATACGTGACCTGCGGCTGCGCGTCGGACTCGGGGCAGTGCGCGAGGCCCCCGCCGGGCTTCGCGTACGTCTCGATTTGATCGCATATATCGGACAAAACGGGCGATTTTGGATGGTGGCCGCACGCGACGAGGGCCGTGCCATAGGCCACCAGCACGGCGAGCGAGCGCCACTCCGCGAGCCAATAACCCTCTGCGGACTGCAAGGCCCGCATGCGATTCACTCCTCTTCCGATCGCCTGCTCGATAAGCTGGTTCATCGCTTCCTTTCTCGAGGAAAAACCAAGAAACGACCCTAAATGATCGCGAAAGGCAGAGAAAGCCTTTAGGAAAAAATTAGGATTACGCGCAAGACCAGTAAGACCACCAAGACCAGTAAGACCACTAAAACACGCCTGGTGCGCGACGAGCGTGGTGGTCGACGTAATCATCACCGCGCGCCGTGTCGAGAGCTCGAATCCGGGGACGTGCGCGGGATCTGGGGGCGTCAGGGCGGCCGATGGGCGCGCTCCCGCGCAATGAATCCTAACACTTTACTAAATGCCAATTAATGCCACGGTTCGAGCCCCAAAACCCGTAGCGCGCGACTTGTCGCCGTGTGCGTGGACTGTTGTTGTGGAAACGACTGCATCCCCACGCGACGCGCGTGAAATGACGGGGAAAGCCGATTTGCGCGCCATTCGCCGGATCGTGATGTGCGGCAATGGCGTGAGTGGATCCCCCGTTGGAACATACTGTCGTCAATTCGAGGGACACGAGGAGCGGAATCGTGCTCCTCACGAAGAACTCCCGCGCCCGAGCGGATCGAGCCGTGCTTTGTCGGAGACGAAACGAGGCAAAAACATTCCCCGCGTCCGGCAATACGTGGCATAGATTTCACCGAAGTGCGCGCCGAGGATGCCCTCCTCCACGCGCGCCATGACGTAGAACCCTGGCGCAAATACGATAGGGATTAGAAAAGGCCAGCTGCGCAAGAGGCATGCCGCTGCGACGTAACCAAGAAAGAAACTGGTATACATCGGATGTCGGATATAGCGATAAGGCCCCGTGTCCGCGAGCCCGTGGTCTCTCTTGAGTCCAGGCGCGCCAGCCCAAAATTCTCCCAGTGCGCGATGGCACGCATAGAACATCACCGTGGCCAGAGCGAGGAGCGTCGCGCCGGTGACGTCCAGCGCACGTGCCAGCAAAGGAGGCGTAATTTCCACCGAATCGAGCGGGATCACGCCGGGGATCGGCGTGATCATCAGCATCATGAACCAGCTCCAACTCGATATCGTCGCGGCGCTGCGGGCAACGGGGAGGTGCCGCACCGTCTCCGTCCGCACGGGGCGGACCTTCGTCTTCGCCTCGTAGTAAAATCGAATCCCTGCTGCGATGTAGATCAGGAACCCCGCGATCAACCGTCTACTAATTTCGGTAATTTCGATTTCCATGGCGCGCGATATCCATTGTGTCGATTTTCTATTGCGTTAGACTCACCCGGTCGTATGGTGACGTCGGTACGGTGTTTATGCAAGACACAATGAGCACTTTGCGATCAACGTTCGCTGCTGAGATCCAGCAGGTCGATAGGGCGCTGGCTTCTTATCTTGGTAAGTTCGCGCAGCCCCCATCACACTATGAAATGATTCGTTATCACCTGGGGCTCCAGCCGAACGGTGATGGCGAAGCAGAGAGTAGTTTGCACGCACGCGGAAAGCGGCTGCGCGCGATAGTTTGCTTGCTCATCGGCCGTTCCATGGGTGCCAAGGGCGATGTCCTGACGACACTCATGTTGGCCTCCGAGCTGCTTCATAACGCGAGCCTCGTTCATGACGATATTCAGGATTCCGAGCCGATGCGGTGGGGGAGGCCCACGGCTTGGATGAAGTTCGGCATCGATCAAGCCATCAACGTCGGTGACGCGATGGTGGGTATGGCTTTCGACTTGCTTCTCAAACTTCGGCATCAAGGCGTTTCGTCGGCAGTTGCCATCGAGACCACCGATCGTTACGTGAATGCTTATCTTCGCATGGCCGAAGGTCAGCACTCCGATATGGTCGGCGCCCGTGCCGATATGACACGCACCGAGTACCTCGATATGATCGAGCGCAAGACGGCTGCGCCCCTCGAGTGCTTCGCGGCTGCAACGGCGCTGGTCGCCGGGTCGGCCCCGGAGATGGAGAGGAGCTTCGGCCAGTTCGGGCTCGGCTTCGGCATGTTGTATCAAGTATGCGACGACATCCGCGCCATCTGGGGAGATCCCCTGGAGACGGGGAAGAAGTCGCGACGCGATATCGAGCTGCGAAAACCGTCGCTGCCCTTGGTCATCGGCATGGAGCGCGCCTCGTCGCGTCTCAAGGCCTTGATCGCGGCACCGAAGGGCTCTCCGCTCCTCACGGAGGCCGAGGTGGGCGAGGTCACGTCCGAGCTCGCGAACGCCGAGGTGTTTTCGGCATGTCGCGAGATCGCCGATCGATACCGCGACGAAACACTGGAGCATTTGTATTCGGCCTTGCGAGGCCACCCCGATGGCACGACGTTGAAGACACTCGAGATGATGGTACGCCTGTGCGCCGCCACCGCGGTGCCTGGTGAAAAATGACTTAGACAGGGCAAACGGAGAGGCAATGGAGAACGAAGAAATCGAGCGCACTATCGAGCAAACGGTGCAGCGTTATCAAGAACACGTCGATCCGGGTCTCGGCTTTTACATGCAGGCCACCCTGGGCGACGTGGTGGAGTGGGAGGCACACGGGAACGAGGTCCGCGATATGCGCGGCCAGACCTGGTACGACGCGCTGTCCTTCATGGGCGTCTTCGGCATCGGGCATCGTCACCCCAAGGTGGTCCAAGCGGTGCGCGATCAGCTCGACCGCATGCCGATGAACGCCAGGTACTTCTTCAATAAGCCGCAGTCCGACCTGGCCGCCCGCTTGATCGAGATCGCCCCGCAGCGCAGCGTCAAGAACGTGTTCTTCTCGAACAGCGGCTCGGAGGCGGTCGACGTCGCCCTCAAGTGCGCCAAGTTCACCACCGGGCGCCAGGAGATCATCAGCACCGTCGAGTCGTACCACGGGGTCACGGTGGGCGCGGTCGCCGTCAGCGGCATGCGCCACTTCCGCGAGGGCATCGAGCCGCTGCTCCCGGGCGTTCGCTTCATCCCGTTCGGCGACGTGTCGGCGCTCGACGCCATCACCGAGAAGACGGCGGGCATCATCATCGAGCCGGTGCACGCGGGCCTCGGCTCCAAAATGGCGCCGCCCGGCTACTTCGCGGCGCTGCGCGAGCGCTGCGATCGCACGGGCGCCATCTTCATCGACGACGAGGTGCAGACGGGCCTCGGGCGCACGGGCAAGCTGTGGGGGATCGACCACCACCCGGGCGTCGCGCCGGACATCATCTGCATGGGCAAGGTCCTCTCGGGCGGCGTGATGCCGCTGGGCGCGACCCTGTACTCCGAGCGGGTGGCCGACGCCATCAGCAAGCGGCTCATCTTCAACACCAGCACCTTCGGCGGCGGCGAGATGGCGTGCGCGGCGGGCTTGGCGGCGGTGAACGTCATCGTCGAGGAGGATCTCGCGGGCCAGGCGGCGCGCGGCGGTGAAGTCCTCGGCGCGGAGCTCCGGGCGGTGGCGCAGCGGTTCCCGAACATCATCAAGGAAGTGCGCGGCGTCGGGATGATGTGGACCATCGAGTTCTCCGACTGGCTCGCGTCGTTCTTCGTGTTCCCGCAGATGATCCGGGAGCACCGCATCTTGGTGGCGCCGCATTTGAATCGCATCGACATGATTCGAATCAGCCCCGCGCTCAACGCCCGGCACGAGGATCTGGTGCGGGTCGGCCAGGCGCTGGGTGCTTCGCTCGCCAGCTACCGCGAGCTCGATGCCTCGTCGCGCGAGGCCTACGAGTACGCGTTCAAACAGGCGCTCAAAAACTCGGTCGAGAAGAGCCAGCTCGAAGAGTCGGGCTTCGTTCAATAGAGGTGAGGGAAAAAGATGGAATCTAGTACTTTCGCATTTCCGTCCCTCGAGTGGGCGCAGGAGCTCGCCAATCGGCTCAACGCGCGGACCGATTACCGCGATTCGAGCGAGAACTGGAAGGGCACGCTCGTCATGTCCATCATGGCGGAGCCCGGCCAGCTGGCGAGCGACGTGAACATCG
The DNA here is from genome assembly GCA_037157815.1 of Sorangiineae bacterium MSr11954. Taxonomy (NCBI): domain Bacteria; kingdom Pseudomonadati; phylum Myxococcota; class Myxococcia; order Myxococcales; family Pendulisporaceae; genus Pendulispora; species Pendulispora albinea. Next base: position 5,795,244 of record CP089984.1, on the reverse strand, counting down.
CGCTCGATCCGACGGGCGGCACCATCAAGGACGTTCACCTGACGGACGAAGCGGGCAAGAAGCAGGCGACGTTCACGCTCCTGGGCAAGTACCCCGTGTGGAAAGATATCCTGGCGGGCAAGTACGATATCCTGACCGCGGTGATGATGGGCAAAATCAAGCTCCGCGGGCATCTGTTCCGCCTGATGCTCCAGCTCAAGACGCCCGAAATCATCCTCAAAGAAATGCGCGGCATGCCCTCGCGTTTCGCTGACGCGGAATCCGCACATTGAGCAGTCCGCTGGTGAATGGGCCGTTGGTGCACGAGTCGCGCCCCGGCCCAGGGCAGTGGGCGCGGTCGTGGTTCGACCTGGTTCGAATTTACAACGTCCCCATTCCGCTATGTGGAATGTTGGCGGGCGCCTATGCTGCGCCGGTCGAGCCGACGCTTCGATTCCTGGTGGTCATCTTCGCTGCGATCGTAGGCTCGGCCTCGACGCAGTCCTTCAATGACTACGAGGATCGAGCGTCGGACGCCACGCACGCGCCCTTTCGCCCCATTCCCAGCGGAAAGCTGAAGTCGTCGAGCGTCCTCTTCGGCGGCCATTTGTTGGCCGTCATCCTAGCGGTGGTGAGCTTGGCCCTCGAGCCGATGGCCGTGCTCCCCGTGTTCGGGGCCTTCGCGCTCACGCGCAAATACTCGGCGTTGAAGAAGCACACGGTGCTTCATCATTTGATGATGCCGGGGGCGCTGGCCCTGACACCCCTTTACGGCTCCCTCATCGTTCATGGGCAGGTGCTGCCGCTCGCGTGGATCTCGGCCGCGGGGATCTTCTTGGGCGACATCAACATGAACGTGGTGGGGTCGTTCAAGGATCTCTGGGAGACGTCCGAGCAAGAGCGGGTCCTGCCCGTGGTGATCGGCCCCAAGCCGGCCATCGCGGTGGCCTTGGTGTGCGGCGTGGCGGGCATGGCGGTGCAGGCGGGATCGGTGGTCATCGGCTGGGCACACGCGGGGGCGCTCATCCCGCTGGTTCCGGCCTGCGCCCTGACCATCTGGAGCCGTCTGCGCCTCTACGAGGAGCCGAGCGCGAAGGTGGGCTACAGCGCGCTGCAAGCGGGGCGCATCGCCGAGTGCTTGTCCTTTCCCGCCCTCATCGCCGGCGTGGTGCGCGTGGATCACGCGCTGGCGATCATCTTGTGTCTCATGCTCCTGGCTTTGTATACGCAGACGATCATTCCGGAGAACATTCTTCCCGACAAAGCATCGGCGTTGCTGGACGATGGTCAAACCAATGTACAGAGTGTGAAGTCATGAGCAGATTCCGCTTTTTGTTCATTATTGCGGATTCGTGGGGGCCGCTCGGGTGCACCATCCCCGTGGCCCGCGAGCTCGCCTCGCGCGGTCACGAGGTCAAGTTCGCGGTCTTCGATTTTCACGGGTTCATCAACCGCTCCAACGACATCATCCCGGCCCTGGACGCGGCGCAGATCCTACGCGACGAGGGCCTCGACGTGCTGGAGGTGTCCGCGCCGCCGCTGAAGCTGCCGGGGAAGGTGCCGACGCCCAAGAATTTCCTGTTGGAGTACCGGGCGTTCCAGTCGCTGTTTCGCGATTACTTGATTCCTTATTACGAGCACTGGCTGAAGTACGCCATTCCGGTGTTCCAGAAGTACGATCCGTCGGCGGTGTGGGTCAAAGATCAAGTGCTCGCCGGCGCCATGGCCTCGGAGAAGCTCGGGGTCCCCTGGGCGACGTTCTCCGTGCACACGGGCTTCGTGGAGTCCGACGACAGCTTGCCATGGACCATGGGGCTCTCGCCGCCGGAGTCGGGCCTGGAGCGCATGCGCAACAAGGCGATGAAGTGGGGAATGCGCAAGTTCCGTATGTCCCTGGACGACGTCATCAACGAGGCGCGCGTGCGCGCGGGGCTGCCCGCCATCGAGGACGCGCTCTTCGCGACCCCGGTCTCGCCGCACCTCTATCTCTTGTTCGTGGCGCCCGAGTTCGAGCCGCCGCGCGCGTCGTGGCCGGCGCACGTGCGCTTCGTGGGGCCGTACTGTTGGGACAAGCCTCGAGACTACGCGCCGCCTCGGTCGCTCGAGCGCATCCCTTCGGATCGGCCGCTCGTCTACGCCACCATCGGCACCCTATCGAACCGCATGGAGATCGACTTTTACACCACCATCATGGAGGCGCTCGGAGACCAGCCTTACACGGTGGTGGTGAGCGTGGGCGCGTACAAAGACGATTATGTCGCCTCGCGCTTGCCGAAGCCCCCGGACAACTTCATCGTGGAGAGCTTTCTGCCCAACTCGATGATGATCCCGCGCGCCGACGTGCTCGTGCACCACGGCGGGGCAGGCACCACGATGATGGGGCTCGCGCGCGGCGTGCCGGCGGTGGCCGTGCCGCTCAACCACGAGCACCTGGACTTCGCGCAGCGGCTGGTGGAGCGCAACTGTGGTATTCGCATCGACAAGAAGAAGCTCTCGGCCGAGAACCTGCGCGCGGCCGTGGGGCGCATTTTCAAAGAGCCTTCGTACAAGCAAGCAGCGCAGAAAGCAAAGTCCGAGCTTGCTCGCTACGACGCCGTTCGCTCGTGTGCAAACGAGCTGCTCGGCCTCGCCGCGGGCCAATACATGGCCGAGCGACGATCCATCCAGGCAACGCCGGCCCACTTGGAAGTGAGGTAGATTTCGATGCTCGACGACGTCAGGGAAGCTTATTCGACTGGGATGCCGCCGCAGCTCGCCCGCGGCCTGCTCGCGCTCGACGCCGAGGTGGCCGTTTCGGCGCGGGGTGCGACCGTTCAGACCAAGAGCGGGCGAGAGCTCGTCGACTTGGCCTCGGGCGGGTTTGGGTTCGGCCACCCGCGCATTCTGGAAGCCGTAAAAGAGCAAGTGCGCAAGATGCCGCTGTCGTCGCGCGTGTTCTACAGCGTACCTCTGGCGAGGCTCCTCGAGCGCATCGCCCAAGTGACGCCGGGCGATCTGGCCGTTTCCTTCTTTGGAAATGCAGGCGCCGAGGCGGTGGAGGGCGCGCTGAAGCTCGTCAAGGGCTACCACCGCAAACGCACGCGCGTGGTCTCCGCCATCGGCGGCTACCACGGCGCCACCACGGGCGCGCTGGCCGTGTCGGGCATCGAGAAATTGCGCTACCCCATGCGCGATCCAGCGCGCCGTCCGGTGCAGGCCTCGTGGGTGCCGTTCGGCGACGTGGGGGCCATGGAGCGCGCGGTCGACGAGTCGGTGGCCGCGGTCATCCTCGAGCCGGTGCAGCTGGCGACCGAGGTGGCGGTGCCGCCCGCCGGCTATCTGCGCGCGGTGCGGCGCCGCTGCACCGACGTGGGGGCGCTGCTCATCGCGGACGAGACGATCACCGGGCTCGGGCCCACCGGAAAGATGTTCGGCGTGGACCACGACGGCGTGGTGCCGGACATCATGGTGCTCGCCGGGGTCCTGGGCGGCGGCATGCTCTCCATCGGCGGCTACGTGACCACGCGCGCCATCAACGACAAAGTCTACGACAAGCGCGATCCGTTGCTCCACGCCAACACCACCGGCGGCAACCCGACGGCGTGCACGGCCGCCTTGACGACCTTGGAGATCATCGAGCAGGAGGGGCTGGCCGGGAAGGCGGCCATCTTGGGGCAAAAGCTCCAGCGCCACCTCACCAGCCTCGCCGAGCGCTACCCGGGGGTGGTCACGCGGGCGCGCGGCCAGGGGCTCTTCGGCAGCATCACCTTGGCGGGCGGCACCGAGACGGCGCGCGCGCTGCAGCGGGCGGCCCTCGCGCGCGGCGTGATGGTGCGGGTGTTCGCGCCCGATCCCTCCGTGAACGCCGGGCACGTGGCGGTGCGGGCGCCGCTCACGGTGTCGGAGAGCGAGCTTCAGACCGGGCTCGCGGCGCTGGACGCGGCCCTCGATGCGGTCTTGAACGAGAAGGCGCCGATGAACGGTGTCGGCGCGGGAGTGCAACTTTGAACCACGAGCAAATCAGTCGCATTTACGACGCACACTACAATCCCACGCTCGCGCTCCTGTTCGACATGGCCAAGTGCCCCGTCGAATCGCGATCGCACGGTACGCGCGTCTACGACGATCGCGGGCAGGAGTTCCTCGACTTCGCCTGCGGCTACGGGGTCTTCAGCATCGGCCACACCAACCCGCGCGTCCAGGCCGTGATGCTGCGCCAGCTCGACAAGCTGGCCACCGCGCCGCAGCTGGCCATTCACGAGGCGGCCGCGGAGCTGTCGACCAAGCTCGGAAAGCTCTTGCCCGGCGATTTGAAGCGGCTGTTCTTGTGCGGGAGCGGCTCGGAGGCGGTGGAGATCGCGCTGCGCATCGCCTCGCTCCGCAACCCCAAGCGAACGCGGTTCGTGGCCGTGCACCACGGCTTCCACGGCAAGACCGTGGGCGCGATGGGGGTGACCGGGCAAGACTATCTGCGAAAGCCCTTCGAGCCGATTTGGGCCGACGTGCGCTTCGTCCCTTACGGCGATGTGGGCGCCATGAAGGAGGCCATCGGGGATGGTGCCGCGGCCGTGCTCCTCGAGCCGGTGCTCGGGGGAGGGTTCATCACCACGCCGCCGCGGGGGTACCTGGCGGAGGTGCGTGAGATGTGCAGCCGCACGGGCACGGTCTTCGTCTGCGACGAGGTGCAAACTGGCTTCGGGCGCACCGGGAAGATGTTCGCGTTCCAGCACGACGACATCGTCCCCGACGTGCTCATCCTCTCGAAGGGGTTCACGGGCGGGCACGTATCGATGGCCGCGGCGGTGGTGCGTGACTCCATCGCCAACGAGGTGGCCGAGCTGTCCGCGGCCGATCCGCTGCTCTATATGAGCGATACGGGCGGATCGCCCCTGGCGTGCGCGGTGGCGTCGGAGGCCTTGTCGGTGATCCTCGACGAGGGGCTGGTGCAGCGCGCGGCGGAGATCGGCCCGTACCTGCAGCAGCGCCTGGCGCAGGCCTCGCGGGCCTATCCCAAGTTGGGATTGGGCGCGCCGGGCATCGGCTTGATGACCGGCATTCAGCTTCGAAACAACATGGTGGAGAACGCCGTGTGGCTTCAAATGCTCAAGCGAAGGGTCGTCACCGGGCTCTCGACCAACCCCATGACCCCGCGCCCCGTCATGCGCTTCTTCCCCCCGCTGATCGTCACGCGCGAGGAGATCGATCGCGCGGGCGACGCGCTGGACGATTCGCTCAAGGAGCTCGATCGGGTGCCGGGCTTGGCGCTCGATTTGGCCAACCAGGCGGCCAAGGTCCAATTTCATCTGCCGAAGCCCCTCTTGCGCGGAATTCTGAAGTCGCTGTCGTAGGCCGAGACGAACGAATCAACCGCCGGAGACGCGAATCACCGCCCGAGACGCGGATCAACCGCCAGGGCGCCAGGGTCGCCAAAAGAGAAGAAGTAAAAATTCACTCCCAATTCTTTGGCGGTCCTGGCGCCCTGGCGGTGATCCCTTCTTCGTTTCCTGAGCTCGTATCCCCACGAAATAGCCGGAAGAAAGCACATGGAGAAGCACGGCGACGGGTATTTCAAGAGAGCGGTCAACAATCAGTGGTTGACCTTGGCGGGGCTGATGATCGGGCGCTCGTCGGAGGGGGTGCTCCGGGCCATACCGATTCACCCCGTCTATTCGAGCATCATGGTCACGCAGAATTGCAATTACAAATGCGTGATGTGCTCGTTCTGGCACCGGCATACGCCGAACGAGCTCGAGACGGCCGAGATCCAGCGGGTGACGCGGGAGCTGCGCGAGCTGGGGATCGCGCAGGTCAACTTTACGGGCGGCGAACCCTTGCTGCGCTCGGATCTCGCCGAGATCGTGCGCCAGACGGCCAAAAATGGCTTCGTCATGATTCAAGTGACGACCAACGCGTCCCTGGCGGACAAGGAGCGGCTCACCGAGCTGCTCGAGGCGGGGGTGGGGCGCGTGGCCATCTCGTGCGACGGGGTCGGCACCAACCACGAGACGCAGCGGGGGGTGCCGGGGGCGTGGAAGAAGAACATCGCCGCCCTCGACGCCCTGCGCGAGCTTCGCAGCACGCGCTTTCCGAAGTTGGAGATCGAGCTCGCCATGGTGGCGTCGCGGCATAGCGCGGGGGATCTCGGCAAGATCCTCGCGCTCTGCGAGGAGTACCGGGCCGTGGTCCACTTGCAGTTCTTGGACAACGTGCAGTACTTCACGGGCGACGCCGATTACGATGGCGACAAGCTCGCCCCGCCGGACATCGATGGGCTGATCGACGAGGTGCACCACCACCTGCAGCACTCGGCCGGCATCGATCCGCTGCTCACCCACGAGGGCGTGGAGTACATCCGACGGTATTTGAAGCGCGAGGATCCGAGCATCGACCGGCCGCGCGTCTCGTGCGGCGTGGGCTACGCCATGGTGTACATCGACTCGCTCGGCAATGTGTACCCCGGGTGCTTCGCGGTCTCGCCGATCGGCAATGTGCGCGAGGCGCCGCTGAGCAAGATCGTGAACTCGGAGCGCCATCGCACCTTGGCGCGCGATATGTTCAATATGAATTGCCCCACGTGCCCCAACGGTTATGCGTGGGGCGTCTTCACCAACCCGAGGGCCATCGTCCGCGAGGCCAAGGAGCGCGCGGTCCGGCGCCTCCGCACCTTGGCGGGTTGAAAATAGGAAAGAGCCGGCGATGCGCGTACGTGACGTGGCTCAGAGGGTTCTCCCGTGGGTGGTCAGCGTCGGCGTGTGCGTGGCGCTGCTCTGGCCTTTTCGCGACGAGGGCGGGCGGGCGGTCTTGGCCAGCGCGGTGGGCCGCGCCAGCCCGTGGACATTTCCCATCATCGTCCTCTCGGCGGCGGCGGCTTGGATCACCGACTCGTGGACGACCACCGTGACGTTTCGCCGCTTCGGCACGGATATCTCGTTTCGTGAGGCCTGCCTGACCCGCGGCGCGACATACCTGTTCGACGCCATCACCCCGGTGCTGGGGCAGGCGGCGCTGGGGGTCATGATGTTCCGCCGCGGAACCCCGCTGGCGCGCACGGTCCAAGTCATTTTGCTGATGACCGTGGTGTTCATGATCCAGCTCGTCGCCGTGGCCGGGCTGGGCCTGCTGCTCGGCCAGAGCGAGGTCTCGAACCTCTCCGGGCGGGTGGTGATGCTCACCTTGCTCGGCGCGGGCGTGTACCTCGTGCTGGTCGCGGTCAAGCCACCCTTCGTGGCGCGGCGAAGAGCCTTCGCGCAGCTGTTCGAGATCGGCGTGGGCGGGCATGCCTTCGCCTTCGCCGCGCGCACGCCGAACATGGTGGCCATGTTCGCGGGGCAGATGGCGACGTTGTATTGTTTTGGAATCGCGGTGCCGTTTGCGCCGCTCCTCGTTTACATCCCGGCCATCGTGGTCGTGACGGGGGCGCCCATCTCGGTGCAAGGCATCGGCCCGGCGCAGCTCGCCCAGGTCGCGTTCTTTGCGGGGCATGTCGGCGGTGATCCGCGGGTGGCGGAGGCGACGGTGATCGCTTGGGGTCTCACCACGACCGTGGGGCACGCCCTGGTGTGGTTCCTCATCGGGGTGGGGTGCGCCTTCACGCGCACGGGGCGCACCCTGTTTGCCGCCACGAAGAGCGTCCTTCGGGAGCGAGCCCAGCTCGCGGCGATTGCCGCGCCCGAGTCCGAGTGAGACAATGAGCGAAGCGGGCGCGCTCCGGGCCTCGAGGCTCCTGCGCTCCCGCGCGAATGGCTCGATATGCGCGTACGTCATGTTGCCCAGAGGGTTTTGCCGTGGCTGGTCAGCATCGTCGTATGCGTCATGCTGCTCTGGCCTTTTCGCGACGAGAGCGGGCGCGCCGTTCTGGCCGCCGCCGTGGGCCGCGCCAGCCCGTGGATATTTCCCATCATCGTGCTCACGGCCTTCGCCGGCTGGGTCGGCGACTCGTTGACGAGCGCCATCGTCTTTCGCCGCTTTGGCACCCCCATTACATTCTATGAAATGTGGTGCCTGCGGGGGGCCACGTACCTGTTCGACGCCATCTCGCCGACCTTGGGGATGGCCGCCACGGGGCTCATGATGTTTCGCCGCGGCACCCCGCTGGCGCGCACGGTCCAAGTCATGCTGCTGCTCACCGTGATCGCGATCATCCAGCTGATTGCCATGGCGGGGTTGGGGTTCGCGCTGGGGCAAAGCGAGGTCTCGTCGCTCTCCGGGCGGGTGGTGACGTTCACCTTGCTCGGCGCCGCCGTGTACCTCGTGCTGGTCGCGGCCAAGCCCGCGGTGGTGGCGCGGCGCAGGGCGTTCGCGCAGCTGTTCGAGCTCGGCGTGGGCGGGCACGCGTTTACCTTTGCGGTGCGCACGCCGCCCATGGTGGTGGTCTTCGCCAGCCAAGTGGCCACCCTTCATTGCTTCGGCATTTCGGTGCCGCTGGCCTCGCTGCTCGTGTACGTCCCCGCGCTCCTGGTCGTCACGGGGGCGCCCATTTCGGTGCAAGGTCTCGGTCCGGCGCAGATGGCGCAGGTGGCGTTCTTCGCAGGGCACGTCGGCGGCGATCCGCGGGCCGCCGAGGCGACCGTGATCGCGTGGGGCCTGATCACCACCGTGGGGGCCGCCCTCGTCTGGCTCCTCATCGGTCTGGGCTGCGCCTTTACGCGCTCGGGCCGCATGCTCTTCGCGGCCACCAAGAGCGCCGCGCGCGAGGCCGCCGGGCTCGAGCCTACCGAGAAGATTCGCAGCCGCTCGTGAGCTTCTTGCGCTTCGAGCGGCAGTACGCCCCGATGTAGGAGCCGTCGCCGGCGCCGGTCGTGAAGTTCAGTAAGCCGTTCGCGATGAGGATCCCGAAGTCGCCGTCGACGGGATCGGCGCCGTCGTTCACATGGACGGTGGTCTCGAAGACGGCGTCGCCGTTCAGGCTCAAACGGATGTAGCCGGAGTCCTCGCCGAACATCTGGTGGCCATCGGCGAGCGTGATGATGCTCGCCCCCGTGTAGTTCACGCGCAAGGGATCGACCTCGTCGGGCGCGAACGTCTGGAAGATGAACTCGTAGCGCGCGTCGATCGAGCCCTGGAGCTTTCCGTGCGTGCACATCCCGACGGGCGAGGGGCCGCAGCCGGGCCCCGTCTCGAGCTGCGAGGCAAAGGGCCCGGACGGCGACTCGCAGCGCGCCACATCCACCGCGCGCGGCGCGCTCGCCCCGAGGCTCAGCACGCTCAAGGCCAGGGGCACCAGCGCGGCTTTCATGGTTCGATCACCAGCACGTCGTCGACCCGCCGCCGGAGCGAGCGCGCCGAGGGGGGATCGGCATAAAAGAGCCGGAAGAGCAGGAGCTCGGCGTGATCGGGCCGCACATTCGCGAGCTCGCGGAACCCGTGGCGCAGCCGGCGGAGCTCGGCTTGCTCGCCGCTCGAGAGCCCCACCCCCGCGCCCCGCTCGAGGCGCGCGAACATGTAGAGCAGCACGGTCATCGGTTGAAGGGCCACGCGGCACGCGGTGGCGGTGAGCCACACGTCTTGCATCGCGCGACCCCCGGCGAAATAAGCCTGGGGGCCGGTGCCGGGGATCGTGAGGAGCCCCACCGCCGAGGACGCCACCAGCGCTTTCTTGGCGGGGAGCTCCAACCCTCTTCCGATCCCGAGCTTCTTCGCCAGCTTCATCACCTCGGCGTCCGCCACGAGCCGCAGGCCCACGCGGTCCACGGGCCCGAGCTCGAAGGTGGCCACGTCGAGGCCGTCGCGCCGCGCGAGCACGTCCTGCCGCGTCCAGCGGATCTCGCTCATCATCTCGCTGTGCATGATCGGCGAGAGGCCGCGGATGCGATCGCCTTCGCCCACCAGCGCGCCGAGCGCGGCGCGCGCTTGCTCGTCCTCGATCAGCTCGAGGTGCGCCCCCGCGCGATGGGCGGCCTCCACCAGCGCCGCGCGGTGCGCCGGATCGAGCGGCATCCGCGCGCCCATGCGGCGGTTGGTGGTGCGCTCGATCATGTGCACCGCCAGATCGCGCGTGCTCTCGGGGCCTCGGGGCGACGACCTCGCCCACGCGATGGCGCAAACCAGCTGCGGATCGGGGCCCGGAAAGGGCGTAACCGTGACCTCGCGCCCCATCTTGCGCGCCACCAGCTCGATGTTGCGGGCCAGCGCGCCGAAGGCGAGGTGGGTCGCCGCGTGCTCGAAATCGAGCAACCCGCCGGGCTGCGACGGATCGCGAATGCACAGGATGCGCCCTCGCCGCAGCACGAACTTCCACGGTTGGGTGTTGCCCCCCGATGGGGCGAGGACACCGTAGGCGAGCAAGGCGCGCGCTTCGTCGGCGGTGATGTCCTTGCCTTGCGCGCCGCGCCCCTCGAGCCGGGGCAGCGGATCGCGCTTGGGCGGCTCCTGCATCGCGCGCGCCATGTCGTCTGGCGGTGGGGCAGGGGTGTCGGCGCCCGCGCCATCGCGCACGTGGGACTCCAGATCCACGAAGTAGCGGCCGGACTCCAGGAATTGATCGAGCAGGATGCGCCGCGCGGCGTCGGCGTTGATGGCGCTGCTCAAGGCCACGGCCGACGCCAGCTGGGGCCAGGTGGCCAGCGTGCTGGAGATGTCGAGGAACGAGGCGGCCACGCGCTTCGACAAGGTGGGGCCCACGATGGCGAAGGCGATGGGGATCTTTTCGTAGGCCGTGAGCCCCTCGAGCATCTTGGTGTCGAGCGGCCCCGTCATGCCGTGAAAGAGCGGGCGGTCCGGCTCGCGATCGAAGCGCTCCACGTCGAACAAGCCGCGGTCGCTGGTCCCCATGAGGACCGGGATGCGCAAGGCGCGCGCCCGCTCGCGAAGGCGCACCTTCATGCGCAGATCGTCGGCCTCTTCGAAGAGGAGATCGAGCCCCTCGAGGAACGCCTCGATGTTGGCGTCCGTGATGCCCTCGGGAAAAATGGAGAGGCTCGCGTACGGATCGAGCTCGAAGATGGCGCGCGCCGTCAGCACGGCCTTGTTGACGCCCAGCGCGTGCACCCCCGCGCGCAAGCGGTTCATGTTGCCCAGGCTGAGCGAGTCGAAGTCGGCCAGGCGGAGCGCGCCGCCGATGCCTTCGAGCGCGAGGGTCACCGCGGTGCTCTGCCCCACCGAGAGCCCCACCACTCCGATGGTGAAGGCGCTCAGCCGATCCTGCTCCGCCGTGGTGATCTTGTGCCGGTTGGCGTGGCTGCGCAGCTCGCGGAACTCTTCGCGCGGGAGCACGTGCACCAAGGTCTTCGACCACGGGAAGAAGAACCACGAGCCATAGGCCGCGAGCCGCGTTTGCCCCGTGTGCGCGAGGACGCGCTCGTGAATTTCCCCGGCCGAGAGCTTGCGCGAAGGCGACCGGATCTCCATCAGCTCCGAGAGCTGCAGCTCGATTTCGTCGTGGACGAAGACGGCCTCGCCCGAGTGGCGGAGCCGCGCGAGCTCGGCGCCGTCGTCGTAGCGGACCGGCTCCCAGCTATCGTGGCAAGGGCGGGCGGGCGCTGCGGCGGCGGGGGGAGCGGTCACGGCGTGGTGTGCGGCAAGGGTGGAAGATCGCGCGGCGCGGCGACCTGGTAGATCTGCTCCAACATCTCGGGCACCAGCTCCCAGCGGAGCAAGATGAGAAAGGCGCCCCCCATGTCCTGGAACCCCGCGTCGAGCGCGTGGCCCATGTCGTTTTTGTTGTCGCCCCCCTCGAAGTGGTACGTGAACATCGCCTTGTGGTGCGATTTGTAGAACTCGCGGACGTGGTCCAGGAGCTGAACGAGCATTTCGTTGGGCAGCACCTCGTCGCGCAGCGGCACGATGCGCACCGAATCGAGCAGCCCGAACAGGTGCACGCCTTCGCCCACCAGCTCCACGATGGCGGCCACCATGGGGCCCGCTTGGGTGCGCGCGACCAGCACCTCGCGCTTGCGCAGAATGCCAGCCTTGCCCCAGACGTCGCAGATCGAGCTCAGATCGAAGCGCTCGGGCACCAGATCGAGCGCGTCCAGGTAGATGGGGTTTTTGGTGCGCCCCAGGACCTCGCACACCAAGGCGCGCTCCTCGTCGTTGGCCACGGCGAAGGTGGTCTCGGTGGCGTCGGGCCATGGGCTCATGCGGTCGAAGGTTCGCGTCTGCAGGGCGCGGAACGGCAGGATGTACGAGCGCCCCGAGTCCACGTAGCGCCGCGGGATATCGTAGTAGGCCAACCGCGGAAAGCGCGCGGTCTCCTGCACCATGGCCATGAGCCAATCGGTGTTCGGCGAATCGCGATAGGTGCGCGTCATGATGTCCAGGTGGATGTCGCGCAACACTTGACCGCGCGCCGTCACATGGTTCGGATGGCGCGCCGTCTGGTAGAAGAAGGTGCTGCGCTCGTAGGGGCGGATGGCGGCCACCGAGCCCTCGACCCCGCGCCCCGATGGCCGCACCACCTGGCACCCCAGGTGCGGGGCGTTGGAGATGCGGTGGCAGAACTCACCGAAGCCCTCGCGCTGCGGCAGAAAATCGTTGTGCGATTTGCCGGAGAGCGAAAAGTAGCCCGCGCGATCCAAGAGCTCCCACACCTGCGCTGCAAACGTTCCATCGGCGCGAGTGTTCGGGCACAAGAGGCGGAGCACCTGGTCGCGCCAGCGCCGGCCATCGTCCTCCGAGCGCGGCAAAAGCAGGATACCGGCCACGTCCTCGCCCGACCAATCCCCGGGGTGGCCGACGTGGCGGATGATGCCTCGAAAGTCGAAGCGCTCGCGGTCGTCGGACTGGATGGAGAGATCCTGAATGGCCAGCCCCGGGTACAGCATGTCGGAGAGGCGCTGGGTATCGAAGGCGGCGCCGTCGAGCGACAGATCGATGAGCGGGCGGCGAATGCGCAGCTCGGGCCAGCGCGGGTGCGTGAACGAGATGAACATATCGTTCTCGCGCGGACGCGCCCGGATCCACGCGCGATGCCGGGAGCGCTCGATGCGGGTCGGAACCGCGGTGGCGAGCCGCTCGCCGCGCGCTTCGATGCGGGTGACGGTGAAGCGGTAGACCGAGAAATGGCTAACCATCTCAATCGAGAACGGCGGATTGGGGAACACGTCGTCCGTGTGCCACTCCAGCGGCAGCGCGAGCTCGGGGGTAATGTCCGCCGGGACCAGCCGGGTGAGCGGCCGACCTTGCTCGGAGACGGCGCGCGCGCCGGCGCGGTTGGCCATCAGGGCGCGCAGCACCTCGCGGATGCGGCGCGGATCGGTGATGGTCTCTTGCTCGCGCGGCAGCGCCACATCGTTCTGCACGGCGAGGCCGCGGGCCGTGAGCCGGTCGATCAATGTGAGCAGCTCGCGCACGGCCTGCAGCGGCAGCTCTTTGACCGCGTAGTCGACGACCGTACCCGACGGGGAGGGGACGACATCCACCACCTCGCCCAGGAGCGGTTCGACGTCCGCGTGGAGCTCGAGCACATGGCGCGCCCCGAGATCCGGCGTGCACGGAGCATCCATGCGGGCTTGCAATGTCTCGGCATCGAGCGCAAGCACGCGGAATGTTCGCGCTTCGTCTATGTCACGGCCCGTAAGTGCGTGAGGCGCGAGTGTGAGCACCTGACCCCCAGCACCTACGATGCGCCATCGCGGAGACTGGTCAGCGGACTTATCGAAACGCGCGCACCGCGATGCGTCGTCTGAGGTCGGCGATGGCGATCTCGAGCTCTTTTCCATTCACGGCTTCGGCCCCGAAACCGCGCTGAAACCATGTGCAAGCTTCGGTTGCGGTCGCGAAGACGCGATGGGGATAAGGAGGGCGGGCGAGGAGAATCAGGCTCGACACCACGCCGCGAACGGCGGATGCACGAAAGCCTCCTCCTTCATAGACGACGGCGGAGAAGCGAATGCGGCCCTCGGCGTCGGCGAGAAACTGGCCCAACGTTTGACGGGCCTCGGCCGGCGGAAGCGGTGCGCCGGGCTCCACGATCGTGATGACACCGACGCCTTCGGGATACCCTTTGGTGAACTCTTCGAAGCTTTTCGCCATGATTCGAAGTCCGGCCATCGTCGTGTTGACGCGCCAGATATCGATGTAGAACTGGTTCCACCGTGCGAGACAGTAATCGGGGCTGACCGCGTCCACCCGCGCCGGAGCCACCGTCACCGTGCTCATGGGATACAGCTTCTCCTGATTTTCCACGTTCGCCCCCGATACAGCCTACTCAGGCTACTCATCCGCTGCTCTTGCTTCTCGCACGAAATCGCGAATGCGAGCTGAGTCTTTCTTTCTTGGATTCCCCTCGAGCTCGACCCCGCTCGCCACATCGATGGCATAGGGCCGAACCGCGCGAATGGCATCCCTCACATTCGCGGGGCCGAGCCCGCCCGCCAAGGTTAGTTTGCGCGCACGCGCGAGCTTTTGCACCAAGCTCCAGTCGAAGACTCTGCCGCTCCCGCCCAGGACCCCGGGCACCTTGGCGTCGACCAACAAATATTCGCCGGGGTACTCCGATGCTGCAGCAACGTCTTCTTCGTTGCCAATGCGCACCGCTTTGTATGCATGAGGCAATAGCGGGATCAGCTGATACGGCGGCTCGTTCCCATGGAGCTGCAGGCAACCGAACTCCGAGCGAAGCGCGAGCATGTCGGAGAGCGGCATGTTCGCGAGGACGCCCACGGTGAGCACGTGCGGCGCGCTCTCGCCGAGGGCGCGCACGATCGCGCGCGCGGCATCGAGGGTGACATAGCGCGGGGTGCCGGGGACCAGGTTGATGCCGATGGCATCGGCGCCGAGCTCGGCGCACAGGCGTGCGTCGTCGGGGGTGGTGATGCCGCAGATCTTGATCTTGGTCATTGCACGTCTTCGGGGGGGCCGGCTTCGGGCGGGGCGGGGATCTCTTCGGCTTCGGCGGCTTCGGGGCTGTCGTGGCCTTCGAGGCGGTCGAGTTGGAGCCAGAGATCGTCGAGATGGAGCTCGAGCCCCTCGCAGCCGGGCACGGAGGTGATGCGTCCCTCGAACGCGCCGAGCGCGAGGACATAGCGGCCGTCGGATCCCAGCTCGAAGATCTCGACGATGCGCGCGTCGGGATCGACGAGCCAGTAGTACCTTATGCCGAAGGCCGCATATTCACTCAACTTGGCGACGCGATCCCGCCGCCGGTCACGCGGGGCGTGGGAGATCACCTCCACCGCGATATCGGGTGGAAGGCGAACGAGCCCGCGTGGCTCGGGTCTTCTCCCCGGGAAGAAGACGGTGAGATCGGGTTTTCGTCCGCGGTTCGTGGTGACGCCGAACTTCACCTCGGAGGCCGCCGCATGCCCGCCGCGCGGCGCGATCCATTGGAGCAGGAGGCTGCCCAACCACAGAACGACGAAATCGTGGATGAAGCTCCCCATCTCTTCCTCCTCGAGATACCCATCGACCAACTCGCCCGACTCGCCGTCATCGAGCTCGGCCCATTCTTCGAGGGTCATCAAGCGGGGATTCGCGTGCGCCACCATGGCTGAATCTTACCGCAGTCGGTTCGCGGGATCTCGCTTCTCGACCGCGCGCTCAGCCACGGATGAGCTAGTTCTTCCCGTATGAGAAAGAGCCTTGAACCGGTCAGGTCGCGATTTTGAGCAACTCTTTCACCTTGGCGATCACCTGCGGCGCTTGAATCGGCTTGGTGATGTACGCGTTGGCGCCAAGCTCGATGGCTCGTTTGCGGTCCTCCGCGGCGCCCTCGGTGGTGATGATGATGACGGGGGTGTCCTTGTGAATCGGATCGGTGCGGACTCGTTTCACCAACTTGAGGCCATCCATGATGGGCATGTTGATGTCGGTCAGGATGATGTCGAAGCGCCCGGCCGCGAGCTTGCGCAGACCGTCCACGCCGTCGTCGGCCTCGGTCACGCGCAGGTTCTTCACGCGCGATAGGGCGAAGACGAGAAGCTGCCGCATCATGGGGGAGTCTTCCACCACCAGGCATGTGTACTCGGCGCTCATTTCAGGTCTCCTCCCGCACGAGCCGCGTGCCACGTGATGGCGGCGATCGTATCGAGGCCAGGGAACTTGCCCTTCGAGTCCGCGAAGAGGAGCGCGCCCATGAGGGCCGTGGCGGCGTGTGCCCCGAGCATCTTGAAGAGAGCGTAGTCTACGGGCAAAAACTGCTCTTTTTGGTCGAGAACCGAATAAATCACGATAACCCCCACGACGGCATCGTCGATGCGCATCGGAACGCACGCGGCAGGCTGGTCGCGCGGCACCACGGATAGGTCGCCCTCTTCGATGTGCGCTACCCCGGTCATGAACACGCGCTCGATCAACTCGCCCGTGCGGTCGTGCGAGCCGCGGTCCTCTTCTTTGCGGGAGCCTGCGTGGATGGCCAGGCGCGGTAGCTCGGGGAGCTCGATGCCGTCGCTCGCGATGGGAACCAGCTCGTTCGAGCCCTTCATGTAGAAGGCGTGGGCCCGCGAACCGACCAGTTGCGTGAGCAGCTCCTTCAAGTGGCGGAGCACCTCGCGAAGGTGCAGGGTGGAGTGCAGCTGGTAGCTGGCCACGTAAAGGTGGGCGAGGTTGCTCAGCTCCTCCTCCACCTCCGAGTAGCGCGTAAAGAGGTGGGACGAGTTTCGCTCGGCCTCGCGCACATGGGAGAGGAGCTGCTCTTTCTCGCGCTCCAGATACTCGATCTTGCGGAGCAGCTCCCGGATGGCTTCGTCGCTCGCCAGATGCGTGCGCAGCGCGGCGTTCTCGCTCTCGAGGTCGAAGAGCCGCTTGCGAAGGCGGTCGTTTTCGCGCAAGAGCTCGTCGGTGAACTCGGCCCCCTTCTTGAAGAAGGTGTGGACGAACGAGTCGCGTTCCATCTTGACCTCGGCGGAAGGCTCGGGTGCCACCTTCTCCCCAGGTTTTCGTTCCGCCATGGCCGGCTAACGTATCACATTTGATCGATCCACAGCGCGAGCTCGCCAACGATGACGCGCTTGGCGGTGCGAAGTGTCGCTACATCCTTGCTGCCCGTGAGGAGCATGGCGCATCGGAGCTCGGCGAGGATCCCATCGAGCTTGGCCATCGCCCCCTCGTGACCGCCCTCGGAGAAGGCTTTGAGCATGGGGCGGGCGATGCCTGCGTGGGTCGCACCGAGTGCGATTGCACGCGCGACGTCGAGCCCGGTCGCGACCCCGCCGGTGGCGATCAAGGTGCGAAAGCCGAGCGGGGCGAGGGCGGCCACCGAGGCGGCCGTGGGGATGCCCCAGTCCCAGAAGGCCTCCCCCAGGTTCTGGGAGGCCACGTCGCCCGCCTTCTCCGCCCGCAAGGTCTCCACGCCGACCCACGATGTGCCTCCGGCGCCGGAGACATCGACGTCGAGCACCCCGATGTCCCGAACCCGGGCGCCCACACCGCGCGAGAGGCCACAGCCGGTTTCCTTGACGACCACCGGCACCGACAGCTCCGAGCGCAGGCGCTCGATGGTCTCCAGGCCGCGCGAAAAATCGCGGTCGCCGCCGGGTTGCACCATCTCCATGGCCGGGTTGAGATGGATGCAGAGTGCATCGGCCTGCACTTGCCCGATGAGGTCCTGCACCTCGCCCGTCGACATGGCGCGCGCTTGCACCACCCCGAGGTTGCCGAGGATGGCGGTGGTCGGCGCGATCGCGCGCACGCTGTATGTGTCCTTGCTGCCGGGGCGCACGTGCATGGCGCGCTGGCTCCCCAGCCCGAAGGCGATGCCGCGCTCCTCGGCGATGCGCGCCAGCCCGCGATTGACCCGCCCCGCTTCTTCCGTTCCACCGGTCATCGCCGCGATGACGAGGGGCGCTTGCAACCGTTTCCCAAAGAGCGAGCACGAGAGATCGATGCTGTCGGTGGTGCGGTCGGGCAGGGCGTCGTGAACGAGCTTCACGCCCTCCAACAAGGTGGAACGGGTGCGAAAGCCGACGTTCTCCGTCGCGCAAAGGGTCAAGTGGTCGCTCTTTCGGTCGCCGATCGAACCGGCCATGGTCGTGCTCCCTAGCAAAAGTTGAGGGCGTACGGCACGCGCGGCAGGAGATGCGAGCGGTGCCAGCCATTGCATTGCCCGAGCGCGCAAGCCCTCGAGACTTTTTGGATTTTCAGAGAAAATTGAAAGTCGTTGTTCTGCAAAGAAAATTCGAGGCTAGCCCGGCTTGACGCCAGTTTTTTACAACTCTACTCTCACGACGGACACTCTGCCGCAAGAACCGATGATATGAGCGCGAGCGCATGACCAACTTGGTACGTCGCCCAACGCAATTTCGGGATTTCGCGCTCGCCATCAAGGATGCGGTCGATCGCGAGCTCGGGCAATGGCTGGCACCGCGCGTCGCGCGGGCCACGAAACTTGGCCGCTCCAGCGCGGCCGTGACCGATGCGATTGCGCAGTTTGCGACGCGCGGCGGCAAGCGGGTGCGGGCGGTGCTGCTGGCCGCGGCCTACGAGGGATACGCGCCAACCGTCGCCGGCGCGCCGCCGCCAAGTGCGCTGGACATCCTCCCCGCCCTGCTCAGCGTGGAGCTGCTCCACGCGTACTTGTTGATGCACGACGACTGGATGGACGAGGACGAGGTGCGTCGCGGCGGTCCCACGGTGCACGCCATGTTGCGGGATCATTTCGGCTCGCTGCGCCGGGGTGAAATCGGCGCCATTCTGGCGGGGGATCTGACGGCGAGCTACGCCTTGGAGGCGCTGGTGGAGACGCGCACATCGCCCGATCGGCTCGCGGAATCGTTGAAAGAGTTTGCGCGTATCGAAGTCGATGTGGTGCTCGGGCAAACGCTCGATGTTTACCAAGACGAAGATGTCGATGCCGTGCACGATCTGAAAACGAACAGTTACACGGTTCGCGGTCCGCTGCTCCTCGGCGCGATTTTGGCAGGGGCCAGCCCCATGCAGCGTGCGGAGCTCGAGGCCTTTGCGTGGCCACTCGGTATTGCATTCCAACTTCGTGACGATTTGCTCGGGACATTTGGTGATCCAAAGAAGACGGGCAAATCGAGCGCCAACGATCTTCGGCAGGGGAAACGCACCGCCCTCGTTCATGAGCTTTTGGCGGGTGACAGCCATCGCGACGCCGAGAGCAAGAGCGAAGATCGCGCCATCATCGAGCGGGTGCTCGGTGTCGCCGACGCATCGGCCGACGATGTGGCGCGCGTGGTCGATCGTTTCATATCGAGCGGTGCCAAGTTGCGCGTGGAGGAGAGACTTCGCACATTGCTCGAAGACGCCCACGCGCGGCTCGCGAAAATGGATCTGGAGCCCAATGCCCGGACCATCTTGGCGGGGGCCGTATCCGCGCTTGGGGAACGCGAACAATGACGACCAGGACGGATTCGATGACGGACATGCGCGAACGCGGCCAGGACGGTCAGAATGGTCAACATGGCCCAAATGGCCAAAATGCCTTGTACGGTCAAACTGACCAAAACGGTCAGAATGGCCAACAAGCGCCACAAGGGCTCCACGACAAGCAAGGGCTCCACGACAAATGGGCGCGCGCTTCCGGCAAAGTGATTTTGCTCGGTGAGCACGCCGTCGTATACGGAGTGCCGGCCATCGCGGTCGGAATCTCCCGCGGCGCCGTGGCTCGCGCGACCCAGCTGGAGGAAGGGCCGAGCCTTTTGCGCCTCGAGGGGCTGCCCATCGAGCTTCGCGCCGACGACGAGGAGCGCGATTTGGCACGAAGCTTTCGTGCAGTCCTCGAATCCATCCCCATCAAGGTCCCAACCCTCGTGGAAGCTCGCACCGATTTGCCTCCTGGCGCGGGGCTTGGATGTTCGGCCGCCCTCGGGGTCGCGATTGCCCGCGCGCTCGATCCGTATGCCGATCCGCAGCTGGTGGCCGAGCGTGCACTTGGCTGGGAGCGCGTTTTCCACGGCAATCCGTCGGGCATCGATACCGCGGTCTCCGCGGGCGGCGGGTGCATCTTCTTCGAGCGGGGACGCGGCTTCGAGCGCATTCGGGCATCCAGTCACCTCGCGGGTCACTCGGGCGCTCATTTGTTGTTGTGCGTAGGACATAGCGGCACCGTATCGAGCACCAAATCGATGGTGGAGTCGGTGGCGCGGCTGCGCGAGCGAAAGCCCGCGGTGGTGGAAAAATCGTTCGATGCCATTCGCGCGCTGGTACGTAATGCGCGTCTGGCCATCGAAGCGGGTGACATGCGCGCGCTTGGTCAATTGATGGATCTTAACCAAATGCTATTGAGCGGTCTTTTCGTCTCGACACAAGAGATCGAGCGTATGTGCAGCCTGGCGCGCGAATCGGGCGCGCTCGGCGCCAAGCTCACGGGCGCGGGCGGGGGAGGCTGCGTGGCCGCCCTGGTCGAGGATCGCGATGTGGCCGCACGCGTGCTCCGATCGTGGAAGACCGCAGGGTTCGAAGGGTTCTTGGCCGATGCGTCCACCCACGAGCCTTTGCATGCGCCCTCCAAGGCGCATGATCATGCGGCGGAGACCGCACCGTGAGTCGTATTTCCGAAGCTACCGCCATTGCCCATCCGAATATCGCACTTGCGAAGTATTGGGGAAAGAAGCCAATCCCAGGCAATTATCCGGCCGTTCCAAGTCTCTCGGTTACGCTCGATGGCATGATGACACGTACCGTGGTGCGTTTCGATTCGAGCCTGGAGGTCGACCGCGTCGTGCTCAATGGCACGGAGGCGGCCCAGAGCGATCGCGCGCACCTGCGCGTGGTGGAGTTGCTCGATCGGGTGCGCGCGCTGGCGGGGGATACGCGGCGCGCGTTCGTCCAGTCGGCAAACGATTTTCCAACGGCGAGCGGTCTTGCATCGAGCGCCTCGGGCTTTGCGGCGCTCGCCCTGGCGGCGGTTCGTGCCATTCCAGGTCTCGATGCGAGCCTCGAGCAGGTGAGCGATCTGGCGCGGCAAAGCTCTGCGAGCGCGGCGCGCAGTTTGTTCGATGGTTTCGTGGAGCTCGAGCCCGAGCGCCCCGCGCGATCCATCGCGCCGCCCGAGCATATCGACTTGCATATTCTCGTATGCGTGGTTACCGAGGAAAAAAAGAGCATCGGATCCACGTCGGGGATGCAAACGACCGCGCTTCTCAGTCCGTACTTCGACTCGTGGCTCTCGACCGCGCCCGTCATCTTCTCCTCGATGAAGGAGGCGTTGGCCGCGCGCGACTGGGAGGCGCTGGGCGAGCTCTCGGAGAAGAGCGCGCTGGCCATGCACGCGTGCGCGATGGCGGGCGGCATCGTTTACGTGCGCGGCATCTCCCTCGACTTGTTCGCCGCCGTTCGCGGTCTGCGCGCGAGCGGCATTCTCGCTTACTTCACGGCCGACGCAGGCCCGCACGTCAAGGTGCTGGTCCGCGACGGTGATGTCGCTCGGGCAACGGACGTCTTGTCGAAGGTGCCCGGTGTGCTGCGCGTGCTCGATACACGACCTGGAAAGGGGGCCACCGTCATCGCGTCCAGCCCCGAGGCAACGACATGAAGGTACGTGCACCCGGAAAGGTGCTTCTCACGGGTGCTTACGCCGTCCTCGAGGGGGCGCCGGCGTTGGTGGTGGCCGTCGATCGGTATGCGCACGCGGACACGTCGCGGCCGGCCGAGGATCCGACCGCGGAGGTCGCGCACGCGCTGGGCGACCAAGCGCCGTACTGCGATCGCAGCGATCTTTACCAAGACGGCACCAAGGTCGGACTCGGGTCGAGCGCGGCGGTGCTGGTGGCCTCGCTCGGTGCCACCTTGGCGGCGCGCGGGGCGGATCTGGAGAGCTCCGAGGTGCGCGGCTCCATCTTCAGCCGCGCGCGCGATGCGCACATGCAGGTGCAAGGCGGCGGAAGTGGCTTCGACGTGGCGGCCAGCACCTATGGCGGGGTGCTGCGCTATTCGCTCCTCTCGGGGGTGCCGTGCGTGCTCTCCGCCGAGCTTCCGGACGGTCTGCACATGGCGGTGTACTTCAGTGGGACCAGCGCGCGAACGAGCGACTTGGTCGCGCAGGTGAATGCGTTTCGCGAGCACGATCGCGAAGCACACGCGCGTTGTCTGATCGCGCTGGCGAGCGCCTCGGAGTTTGCGGTGCGCCAGTGCCAGGCGGGCACGGCGCGCGAGTTCATCGCGTCGGTGCGCACCTTTGGAGAAGCGCTCGAGGAGCTGGGCGAGGCGGCCGATAGCCCTATCGTACCCCTCGCGTTCAAGCGCCTCACCGTGGCGGCGGCCGAGGAGCGGGCGACGTTTCTTCCTTCGGGCGCCGGTGGTGGCGACATCGGTGTGTTTCTCGGCGAGGCGCCGCCTTCGGAAAACTTCATTCAGCGGGCTTTGCAGCTTGGCATGCGCCCTTTGACATTGGCTATCGACCGAAAGGGCGTTTGTGCAACGCCCGCCTGAATTACCGGGCGTTCGCAAACGCCCACCTGAATCACCAGAGGAGGAACCCTCGTCATGGCACGAACTTCCCGCTTGCCCGGCTTCTACAAAGTAACCGTCAACGAACGGCGCGCCCTGGTGGCCGACGTCACTGGCACCGAGGTGGACGAGCTCGAGCGCGGTCTCGAGTTCGGTGGTCTCGAGGCGGAGACCGCCGACAAGTTCGTCGAGAACGTGCTCGGCACCTACGCGCTTCCTTTTGGCGTGGCGCTCAATGTCCGCGTGAACGGGAAGGACTACGTGGTCCCGATGGTGGTGGAGGAGCCCAGCGTGGTGGCCGCCGCATCGAACGCGGCCAAGATGATCCGCAGCGGGGGAGGCTTCGTGGCGGAGATCGATCCGCCGCTCATGATCAGCCAAATCCAGCTGACGCGGGTCAAGGACCAAGCGGGCGCCGAGCAGCGGATCCTCGAGCGAAAAGCGGAAATCTTGGAGATGGCCGACCGGGCGATCCCGGGCTTGGTCGCGCGGGGCGGCGGCGCCCGGGATCTCGAGGTGCGCCGCATCGGGACCAAGGAAGACGAGATGCTCGTCGTCCACGTCATCATCGACTGCAAGGACGCGATGGGCGCGAACCTGGTCAACGGCGCCGCCGAAGCGGTGGGCGACCGGCTGGCGCAGCTCGCGAACGCCAAGCTGGGGCTGCGCATCCTCTCGAACCTTTGCGACAAGCGAAAGGTGCGTGTCAGCTGCACGGTGGCCGCGTTGGAGCTGGCGACCGACGACATGGATGGCGACGACGTCATCGACGGCATCGTCAACGCGTCGCGCTTCGCGGAGCTCGATCCCTACCGGGCGGCCACGCACAACAAAGGCATCATGAACGGCATCGACTCCGTGGTCATTGCCACGGGCAACGACTGGCGCGCCGTCGAAGCGGGCGCCCACGCGTACGCCGCCCGCAGCGGGCGCTACTCCCCGCTGGCCACCTGGCGGCGCGAGGGCCCGGGCCTGCCGAACCTGGTCGGCCACTTGGAGGTGCCCATGTCGCTCGGCACGGTGGGAGGCACCTTGCGCGTTCACCCGGCGGCGCGCCTGGCGCTGCGCCTTTTGGGCACCCCGACGGCTGGCGAGCTGGCCGCCATCGCCGCCTCGGTGGGCATGGCGTCCAACCTGGCCGCCGTTCGCGCGCTGGCGACGGACGGTATTCAACGAGGCCACATGGCCCTTCACGCGCGCTCGGTGGCCATCGCTGCCGGCGCCGAGGGATCCGTGGTCGAGCGGGTTGCCGCCATGATCGTCGAAGCGCGTGATATCACCCTCGAGGCTGCCAAGAGGGCGCTCGATCTGCTGACCGAGTCGGCGGAAGGGGCTCGCAGCGTCGAGGAAGACTGACCGGCGCGCGGGTGTCCATGCCCGACCTCGTCCAGGAGGGGCAGGAGGGGCAGGAGGGACGGAGCGCAGGAGGGTGGCGCGCGCGTCACCCGCGCCCCCCTCGTGGACGTGCCGAGGTTCTGCTTTCGGCTATTTTCGTCCCTATGGGATGAAAATGAAGGAGACGTGTGGCATGTGCGTGACACCGTGTATCCTTCCTCGAGGAGGAATTGGTTGGCGCAAGAAGACGACATAAGCAGTCGAGAGTCGAATCCCGACGTTCGCCGTTCGGAGAGCCCCGACGCGCGACGCGATCTCGCCGGGGCGCTGCACGATGTCTCCAACGCGCTCACGGTCTTGCTCGGATGGGTCGCGGAGGCGCGTCTCCCGGGCGTCTCCTCCGACGCGGTCGGCTATGCGCTGCGCATCATCGAGCAGCGTGGCCGCGCCGCGCGCGATCTTGCGCGCCGGGCCATCGGCGTGGAGCTCCCGCGCGCCGACGATTACGAGCTCGTCGACGTCACCCTCAGCGAGACCATCGACGCGCTCACGGTCGAAGCGCAGCGCGTTCATGTGGCGCTCGAGCTCGCGGCCGCGCCCAGCGGTGCGCGGGTCACGGGCGCGTCCGAGCTCGCCCAGATCGTGACCAACCTGCTCCTCAACGCCATGGCGCACTCGCCGCCGGGTGCCACCGTGCGCGTGCGCGCGGTGCCCGGTCCGCGCGGCGTCCAGATCGACGTGGAGGACGAGGGCCCCGGCATCACCGAGGAGCGCCGCAAGACGCTCTTCGAGGGCATCTCGACCCGCGCCGGCGGGGCAGGGGTGGGCCTTCGCCATGCGCGCGCCCTGGCCCGCGCCAACGGCGGCGACTTGATCCTGCTCTCCCCGGCGCCTCCGGATGATGCCCCCGACAGCGACGCGCCCCCGCGAACGGCGCGCTCGGGCGCCGGCACGCCGCAGCCTCCGCCCGCGCGCCCCGTGGCCGCCGGTCAGGCCAACGGCGAAGCGCGCCCGGTGCGGCCGCGCGGCGCGTGCTTTCGCATTTTCTGGCCGCTGGACGGCCAGGTGGCGGTGCCACCGTCCACGGCCCGCCCGCGCACCCTGGAGGGCGTTCGCATCCTGGTCCTGGAGGACGACGACGACGTGTGCACCTTGCTCGAGGCCTCCCTGGGGGCCCGCGGGGCACAAGTGACCATCGCCCGCAACGCCGCCGACCTGGCGCGGGCGATCGACCGGCGGGATCACGACGCCGCCCTGCTGGACCTCTCGCCCATCCAAAAAGACGTCGAGGGTGCCCTGGCGGCCTTCCGAGCCCGCTCGCCCCACGCCTCGGTCGTTTTTATTACCGGAAGCGTCGATCGCCTCCCCGAGCATCTTGCAGGGCAAATTCACTGCGTTCGTAAGCCTTTCGAGGTCTCGGAAGTCGTCGAAGCACTTTCTCGACGAAAGCACGCTTGACTTACGTGTCGGGATATTGTTCTTTTCGCGCCCACAGCAACGACGACACCGCGACGCGAAGGTGGCGGAACTGGCAGACGCACTAGCTTGAGGTGCTAGCGCCGTAATTGGCATAGGGGTTCAAGTCCCCTCCTTCGCACAAAGTCCTGGTTGAACCTGACTGTAACGGGCCTCGCAGGCAAACCCTGCGGGGCCTTTCGTATTTTCCGGTCTCAGGTAGGGGCTTCGCCCCTCGGAGCCTTTGGTTTTGAGCCTCCCTCGTTTTTCGTGTTTTCTGTTCGTACGCCCTGACTTAGGAAGCGTGTCCCCATGAGCAGCGAAAAAGAAGACTCGTTTGCCGCCCTGTTCGAACGCGAAGCCGCCACCGCCCCCAAAAAGCGCGGCAAGACGCCCCGCGTGGGCGATCGGGTCGAGGGGCTCGTGGTTCAGATCGGCCGCGACTCGGTCTTCGTCGAGCTCGACGGCAAGCGCCAGGCGTTCTTCGAGGCCTCCGAGCTTCGCGCGCCCGACGGCACCGTGTCCGTCGCCGAGGGCGAGAAGGTCTCCGCGCACGTGGTCGAGGTCGACGAGGGGCGGGGGATCATCCGCCTGGGTCGCTCCTTGGGCAAACCGGGCAGCCTGGCCGCGCTCGAGCAGTCGAAGGCCTCGGGCCTCGGGGTGGAGGGCAAGGTCACGGGCGTGAACAAGGGCGGCCTCGACGTGGACGTGGGCGGCATGCGCGCCTTTTGCCCCATGTCGCAGGTCGACGTGCGCCGGGTGGAGGACGCCGACGTCAAGGCGCTCATCGGCCAGATGCTGCGCTTCGTGGTGACCGACATCCGCGACGGCGGCAAGAACATCGTCGTGTCGCGCCGCGCGCTGCTCCAGCAGGAGAGCTCCGAGAACGCGGCCCGCGCCCTCAGCGCCATCGAGCCGGGCGCCGTGCTGCAAGGCACCGTCTCCAGCGTGCGCGAGTTCGGCGCCTTCGTGGACCTGGGCGGGGTCGAGGGCATGATCCCGCGCTCGGAGATCGGCTACGACCGCAACGTCTCCGTGGAGGACGCGCTCAAGGCAGGTGACACCGTCCAGGTGCAGGTCCGCGAGGTCAAAGACGTGGCCGATGCGCGGCCGGGCACCTTGGCGAAGAAGATCACCCTGTCGCTCAAGTCGCTCATGGCGGATCCGTGGGCGGAGCTCGCCATCGTGGAGGGCCGTGTGATCGAGGGTACGGTCACCCGCGAAACGGATTTCGGCCTCTTCGTGCGGCTCGCGCCGGGGGTGGAAGGTCTGGTGCACGTCTCCGAGCTGGGGCGCGGCAAAAAGCCGGGGGAAGGGGAGTCGCTGCGCCTGGTCGTGAAGAAGATCGACCGCGCCGCGCGCAAGATCGCGCTGGTGCTCGCGCCCGAGGGCGCGCAAGTCGGCGGCGTGGTGGCCACGAACGACGCCGTGAAGGTGGGCGCCATCGTGACCGGCGCGGTGGAGCGCATCGAGTCGTACGGCGTGTTCGTTCAGATCGACGGCACCAAGGGGCGCTCGGGCCGCGGTCTCATCCCGGCGGCCGAGCTGGGCGTGCCCCGCGGGACCGATTTGCGAAAGTCGTTCCCCGAGGGAAAGAAGGTCACCGCCAAGGTCCTCGAGACCGGCGAGGGCCGCCTGCGGCTGTCCATCAAGGGCGCGGTCGCCGACGAAGAGCGCGGCCTCTTCGAGGCGGCCAAGGGCAAGGCGGGGGCGCCGGCGTCGCTCGGCACCTTCGCGGATCTGCTCAAGGGCCGCGGCAAGAAGTAGCGGCCGCGCTCAGCCGGTGCCGCCCGTCGAGAGGGCGGCGAGCTCCTTTTCCCGCCCGTCGAGAAAGTCCGTCAGCCTCCGCCGCTCATGCGGCGCAAGGATGTCGGCCAGCCACGTCTCCATCGTTGCGCGCCGCGTAAAGATGCGCCGTTGTGTGCTGCCCGCCTCGCGGATCATGCGCTGAATCTGCAGGCTGAACATGGGCAAAGCCTCGCCGATCCAGTAGCCGCCGCGCTCCAAGTGCGGCGTGTCGCCCCGCATGATCTGCAGGAGCTTGTCCGAGATCTCCGGCGGAAAAAGGCTCACCTGGGTCATATCGGCGACGACGACCACCTTGTAGCCGTTCGCAGCGACCGAGCTCACGCAGGTGCGCGCGTCGATGAAAATACGGTTGGCATCCTCCAGCGACACCGGTGTCGCAACCCATGCTTCCACGAGCCGCCCCACCCGATTCTTAACGGAGTACACGCGCGCCCCCTTTCTTCCCGTCGCTTTTGTCCCGTTGTGCCCCTTATGCCCGGTCCCTTGCCGTCGCATTCGCCGGCAAGCGCGGCCCGTACGCGGCGAATGCGAGACCTCCCAGCGAATCAGATCGCTCAACCGCAGGCAAGAGATCCCAGCCGCTCCGCACCTTTGGCCCCCAAGGTGGGTTGTTTCCCCCTCGCAATATGCAAATGCCCAGCGTGGCACGTGTCAACCCCATCCGAATCCGCTAGTCTGTCGAGCGGATGGAGCGCAGGCTGGACAACACGCTTCCGCGGCATAGCGACCGCTTATCGGTGGTCGATGGCGAGCTGGGGCCCGCCGAGCAAGCGCGACTCATCAGCCGCTACGGCCGCCGGGTATCGGCCGGCGAGACCATCTTTCGGGAGGGCGAGCCCGCCTCCGAGGCCTACCTCGTTCAAGAGGGGCGCATCCGCCTGCTCAAACGGGTGCGGATGGTCGAGCGAAGCTTGCTGCTCCTCAAGCCGGGCGATCTCTTTGGCGAGGCCGCGCTCCTCGGAAACAGCGATCCCATTGGCGCGCTCCGCCCATCGGGGACCGTGTCCATCGAGGAGTCCCCGGCGCGTGTGCCGCCCGGCGGGGAGGTGGCCCGCAACTCCACCGCGGTGGCCCTGACCGACGCCACCTTGCTGGTGCTCGGCCGAAGTGCCTTTCGCGGCCTGGTCGAGAACTACCCCGGCATCGCCACCCGGGTCATCGAGCAGCTCGTCTTCCGGGTGCGCGACGCGGAGGACCAGATCGAGATCATGCTCCTTCGCGACACCCAGCTCAAAATCGTGAGCGCGCTCCTCAAGCTCGCCCAGCGTGCCCTGGGGGCGGCCGAAATCGCCATGTCGCCCGTCGAGCTCTCGTCCCGTGTGGGGCTCGATGTCGACACCGTGAAGCGAACGGTTCAAAGGCTCCGCGAGCAGCAGTACGTTCGCATCGTGGGCGAGCGCATCGAGATCCCCGATGTCGAGGCCCTGCGCCGTCTGTACGTTCTTTTGGGCACCAAGGACGAGATTCACGGGGATGGGCGGGACGGCCGGGACAGCAGCGATGGCCGAGAACGTACGGTGCGATGAGCAAGTGAGCCCGGGGGTGATGCTTCGGGGTACCCGCCCCGAGATGTGGTCATAGAAGGGCAGCGAGCCGCCCGCGGGCTCGGTCCTGGACCCGTTCTCACCCTCTCCGCAACGACCCTCGTCGGGCCCCGTAAGCGGCGGTTCACATCAAGCGAAGCGGAGCGCATGTTGCAAAAATGCGACACCGTTCGGATGCAAATTGCTTCTTTGTCTTGTAATTCCGACCACTTTCGTGGATTTTTATCCCGAGTTTTCGAGATTGACGCGCCGTGGCCGCTCGACTAATCCGGAAGCCGCGAAAAACAAGGGGAGCGCCTTAGCGGAATGCGCGTGTACTCGACTCTTTTTTCCAGGATGTGTCCGAAGTACCGGAGGTTGGAGTGACCACGGAATCGATCGGCAGTTTTCTCAAGCGCCAACGGGAACTCAAGGCGATGAGCATCGCGGAGGTCTCGCGCGTTACGCGCATCCCGGCGGCGACGCTTTCATCCATTGAAAGCGACCACTTCGACGATCTGCCGGGAGAAGTTTTCGTCCGTGGATTTCTGAGGTCCTACGCGCAAGCCGTCGGGGTGGTTCCCAACGAAGTGCTCGCTCGCTACACCTCGAGCCGCCGTGTGGTGTTCGTGACCCCGCTTCCCACGCCGACCCCGCTCCACGCTGCCCGCGAAGGCCAAGGACGCCGCTTTGGCGTGGCCATCGCTTTCGTGCTGCTGCTCATTCTCTTTACGTTGGCGCTATCCATCGTGCTCAAGCCCCGCGGCCACGACATGCCGAAGGAGCTGTCGTCGGTAGAAGGTAGCTCGCTCGACTTCGAGCGGCCAAGAAACGCGTAACGACGCGTTGGGTGTTCGTTCCTCGTGTTGTGTGCGATTGCGATAAGCTTCTTGCGTGCCAACGGCGCGAACTACGCAAACCAGGATTGAAAGCGAAGCGTTGCTTCTTCGCTTCGTCGCGTACCGTGACAGCGATGTCATAGCCACGTTCTTTACGCGCACCGATGGAAAGATCGGTGCCATCGTTCCCGCGGGTCGCAAGAGCGCCCGAAGAGTGGGTGGCGCGATGGAACCGATGCACACCTTGCACGTGTCGTTGGAGGATCGCGGTCGCGAGCTGGGGACACTTAAAGAAGCGCGCGTCGTGGTGCAGCGTTTCGGGCTCGTCGGGGATCTCGATGCGCTGGATGCCGCAGGCACAGCGCTGCGCTGGCTCCGTCATGTCTGCCCTCCGCGCATCCCCGAGCCGCGCGCATGGGACACGGTGACCGGCTTGCTCGACACGCTCGATGCGCGACAGCATCCGCCGCGCTCTGCGCTGGCCATCGCGGCGCTGCGTCTGTTGGCCGACGTGGGGTATGCCCTCGAGTTCGAACATTGCGTGCGCTGTGGACGTGGGTGCCCGCCGGGCAAGCCGGCGTTCATCGATGCCGCGCGCGGCGGTCTGATTTGCCAGAGCTGCGGTGGCGCGCCCGCGCGCATCGGCGGGGAGCTTCGCGCGCGGGCGGCGGACATCACCCGCGGGGAGGAGCCCGAGCTCACGGACGAAGACGCGGAAGAGCTGCTCGTGCTGGTCGACGCGGCCATGCGGGCCCACGCGGGAGGCGAAGGATGAAGACGCACTACGAGGTCATCACCTTTGGCGAGGTCCTCTGGGATCTGTTCGAAGATGGCAAGGACACCTACCGCCGCTTCGTGGGGGGCTCGTCCGCCAATGTGGCGGTGGCGTTGGCGCGGCAAGGCGTTCGTGTGGCGGTGGTGGGCGGCATCGGCCGCGATCGATTCGGCGACGAGCTGGCGGCGCGCCTCGATGCGTTGGGCGTGGACACCGCTCTGCTCGCCCGCCTGCCGGAGCGCACCGCGCTCACCTTCATCGCGCGCGGCCAGGACGCCGAGCCGCACTTCATGAACTACCGCCACGCCTCGGCGGACATGGCGCTCTCCGCGCGGCACATCACGCCGGCCATGGCGCACGCCACCTGGGTGCATCTGGGCACGAGCACCTTGCTCACCCACGGGCTCTCGGAGGCCACGCGCGCGTTCGAGGCGCACGCCATCAAGCACCGCGCGCTCAAGTCGCTCGATTTGAACGCGCGCCCGCGCCTCTGGGAGAGCCCCTCGGCCGCCGTGGCCGCCCTCCGGCGCATCGCCCCCGGTAGCGCGCTGATCAAGGCGTCCTTGGGCGATCTGGAGTCGTTCGGCTTGGATGCGGTTGCGCTACGGGCGATGGCACCCGAGGCGGTGCTAGTGCTGACCCGCGGCCCGGGCGAGGCGACCGCGTACGGCGCGCACGGGGAGGTCTCGCTCCCGGCGCAGGCGGCCGAGTGCATCGATGCCACGGGGGCGGGGGATTCGTTCATCGCCGGGGTGCTCGCCCACCTGGTGCGTCGGGAGGTAACCCCGAGCTCGCCCGAGTGGGCCGACGCAAATCTCTGGACGCAGGCGCTCGCACAGGGGCATAGCCTTGGCGCGCTCGCCGTTTCCAAGCTTGGAGGTTCGTAACGTGGTGGATCCGAGAATCAAATGCCTCAAGGTGCGCTCCCCGCGCGGAGCCTCCGTCACCGAGATTGACTGGGGTGACGGCCACAAAGGGATCTATCCGCACGACATCCTGCGCGGCTACTGCCCCTGCGCGGGCTGCCAGGGGCACGGCACCACCATTCAATTCATCGCGTGCTCGGGGGTGCAGCTCGAGCTCGAGGACATCGAGCCGGTGGGCAACTACGCGCTCTTACTGAAGTGGTTCGATGGGCATAGCAGCGGCCTGTACTCGTACCGCTACCTGCGTGCGCTCTGCCAGTGCGAGACGTGCCAGCCGGATCGGACGACCAAGGAGCGACCCGAGCTCGCGCGTCTTTAATGGCGGAGCGCGCGCAAGACGCCGGAGACGCGCAGGGCGCCGGAGACGCGCGGGACGCCGGAGACGCGCGGGACGCCGGAGACGCGCGGGGCGCCGGAGACGCGCAGGACGCCGGAGACGCGCGGGACGCGGGGAGCGCCGGGGACGAGCGCAAGAAGCTCGTGGCGCGCGCGGGCATCGTGGGGGCGGGGACGCTGCTCTCGCGCGTCCTCGGCCTCGGGCGCGATATGGCGTTTGCCGCGCTCTTCTCCGTCCGGGAGACCGACGCGTTCTTCGTCGCGTTCACCATCCCCAATGCGCTCCGGCAGCTGCTCGGCGAGGGCGCCGTGTCGAGCGCGGTGGTCCCGGTTCTGAGCGGCAAGCTGGCGAAAAAGGACGAGGGCGGCGACGGCGAGCGCGAGGCGCGCGCGTTCTTCGCCAGCGTGCGCGGCGTGTCGCTGCTCGCGCTGGTGGTCGTGACGGTGCTCGGGATGATCTTCGCGCGCGAGCTCACCGATCTCTTCGCCGGAGGGTACCGCGCGCGCCCGCTCGACTTCGAGCGAACCGTGCAGTTTACACGCATCGTCTTCCCGTACATTTTCTTCATGGGGTCGGCGGCGCTGGGCATGGCCGCCCTCAACGCCAAGCGGCGCTTTGCGGTCGCGGCCTTCGCGCCCGGGTTGCTCAATGTCGCGTTCTTGGCGGCGGCGTTTCTCCTGCCCGGGCCGCTGGCACGCGCCGGGATCGATCCCGGGCACGCCATGGTAATCGGCGCGCTGGTGGGCGGCTTGCTTCAAGTGGCGGCGCAGTGGCCGGCGCTGCGCGCCATTGGCTACGCGGGGCGCCCGAGGTTTCGCTTCTCCGATCCGGGCGTGCGCGAGGTGCTGCGGCGCATGGGCCCGATGACATTCGGCATCGGCGTTTACTACATCGACCTGGTGCTCTCGCGCCGCTTTCTGTCCGAGCTCGGGCCCGGCGCGCAGAGCTATTTTGCGTGGGCGATGCGCCTCTGCGACTTTCCGCAGGGCATCTTCGTGATGGCGCTCTCCACCGCGGCGCTGCCCTCGCTGTCCACCTTCGCGGCGCGCGGCGAGCTGGGGGAGCTCGGGAAGACGTACGCCCAGGGCATGCGGCTCTCCCTGTTCGTCGCCATCCCGGCGAGCGCCGGTCTGGTGTTCCTCGCGGAGCCCATCGTCACCACCCTCCTTCAGCGCGGCGCGTTCAACGCCGCCTCGGCGCATGAAACGGCGCGCGCGCTCGCGTGGCAGGGCGGCGCCATCTGGACGGTGGCGGCCGTGCGGCAGCTCGTTCCCGTGTTCTATGCCATGGGGAACACGCGCACCCCGGTGATCGTCAGCGCCATCGATCTGGTGGCGTTCGTCGGCCTGGCGGTGGTCTTGCGCGGTCCCCTCGGGCACGCGGGGATCAGCGCGGCGGTCGCGGGGTCGAGCGCGGTGCAGATGCTCTTGCTGTTCGCAGCGTTGAAGCTGCAGCTGCCGAACGTGCACGCGGCGGAAATCGCGGGCTCCGCGCTCCGCACGTTGGCGGCGTCGCTGGTGGCGTCGGCCGGGGGCTGGCTGGCCGCGCACCTCGTGGAGGGGTGGAGCGCGGGGTGGCCGCTCCGGCTCGTCTGGCCGGGGGTGGCCGCGGTGGCGGCATTTTGCGCCGTCTTCATCGTGGAGGCGCACCTCTTTGGCTCGCCCGAGCTCGAATCGCTGCTATCGGGGCTCCGCCGAAGGCTCCGGCGTGGTAAGGCTCCCCGATGACCGAGCTGCCTGCCGCGCCCAACGTGCCTGTCGCGCCTGTCGCATCCGACGCGTCCAACGCGTCCAACGCGTCTGCCAGGCCTGCGCCGCCGCCGCGCATCGTGTCCGCCGCCTTCGTGGGCGCTTCGACGGATGCCTCGACGCTGCCGGCCCCGACCTTGGCCGAGGTGGCCTTCGCCGGGCGCTCCAACGTGGGCAAATCGAGCTTGCTCAACGCGATGATGCAGCGGAAAAGTCTCGCGCGAACGAGCCGCACGCCGGGGTGCACCCGCCAGGTGAACATCTTCGAGGTGGGGTGGACGGACGGCCTGCGCGTGCACCTGGTCGACCTTCCGGGCTACGGCTACGCCAAGCGCTCCCGCAGCGAAAAGATCAGCTGGGGTCCGCTCATCGAGAGCTACTTGGCCACGCGCCAGGTGCTGCGCGCCGTCACCTTGCTCATCGACGCGCGTCGCGGCGCCGAGGACGACGATCTCGCGCTCATCGAGTTCCTCGAGTCGCTGGAGAACCCGCCGCAGATTTTCCTCGCCGCCACCAAGATCGACAAATTTTCGCGCGCCCAGCAGAAGCCGGCCGTCGAAAAGGTGAAGCGCCAGTTCCGAGGGCCCGTGATCGGGTTCAGCTCGGTGACGGGCGATGGTCGTGACTCGTTGTGGCAGCGCTTGCGGGCCGTGGTTCAGAACGAGCGCTGAGCCCGTTCGCTGCAGGATACGCGTGCGGGTGCGCATCCGCTTCAAGATCGAAGTCATCAGGAAACTTCCCGCGCCCGCGTTCGCTCGCACAAAGCGGTTCGAGATCGCAAAGGTGGAAGGTCGGATCTCAGAGTTGGAAGGCAGCGCACGGCACCTACATTGGCTATTCTCGAGAAAATAGCAGGTGAGCGGCTGGCATCGCGTTCGCAATAGGGAAAGTCGGCATCGCTTGGACGGCTCTCCCCCCCCGGGCCCCTGAGTGGTGCCTTTTTCTTTTTGTCGTTCGGATTCGGACGACGTGTGGTCCGGGTGCGACGAGGTGTCGTTCGGATAGGACGGCGTGCCGTCTGGATGCGGTGAGTCGTTCGGATACGGCGAGTCGTCCGGATACGGCGAGTCGTCCGGATGCGAACGGCCTGTCGTCCGGACGTGACGATATGTCGTCAGGGCACGGCGGCGTGCCGTCTGGATGCGGTGAGTCGTCTGGATACGACGAGTCGTTCGGATGCGACGTGCCGTCCAGGCGCGAACGACCGTCGGCGGGCGCGTCGCGTTTTTTTCGGACGGTAAGATCCTTCGCGGCGCCCGGCCGTATCGCCGGAAGTTGGCCGGGACGTCGCGGAGATGCACCGCGTGAAGCGCCCTGGCGGAAACAAGGAGGCGCGTCGTGAAACGTAGCTGGCGTGTGACCGCTGCGATGGTGGCGGTGTCACTCGGGGGACTCTTTTTGTGGCGGCAGTCGGCCGCGAACCACGCGATGGTCAGCCATGTCGCGACCAACGCCCCGCCGGCGCAGCAGCCGCTCGCCGCGGCGCAAGAGCCGAAATCCCTAGAGCCCCAAGCGCCGGCCAAACCCGAGCAGCGGCCGCAGGTCGACCTGGTGTTCGTGCTCGACACCACAGGCTCCATGGCCGAGCTGATCGAGGGCGCCAAGGCGAAGATTTGGGAGATTTCGCGGCTGGCGCAGGAAGGCAAGCCGTCGCCCACCTTGCGCGTCGGCCTGGTCGCCTACCGCGACAAGGGCGATGCTTACGTCACCCGGGTGACCGACCTCACGACGGATCTCGACAAGGTCTACGCCGCGCTCACCGGCTTTCGCGCGAACGGCGGGGGCGATGGTCCGGAGCATGTGCTCGCGGGCCTGAACGATGCGCTCAACAAGGTCCATTGGTCCAGCGACGCCCAGGCGGTGAAGCTCATTTACCTGGTGGGCGACGCCCCCGCGCACACCGACTACAGCGACGGGATCACCCTCGCGGGCGTCCTTCGCGACGCGAACCAGCGCGGCGTCCGCATCAGCGCCATCCGCTGCGGCGACGATCCGGACACGCTCGCCTTCTGGACGAAGGTGTCGAAGCAGACCGACGGCGAGGTATCGACCATCAAGGCCGGCGGCGGTGTCGTCGCCGTGAGCACGCCCTTCGATCCCGAGCTGGCGCGCTTGAACGCGGCCCTCGCCGCCACCGAGGTGCACTACGGCGACGCCACCGAGCAGCGCGAGGCCGCCGAGGCCGTAAAGAGGAACCTCGAGGCGCCCGCCGCCACCCAAGCCGATCGCGCCGGCTTCTATGGCTCGCTCGGCTCGGCCCCCGGCAAGCCGCGCGCCCTCAAAAAGGATCTCGCGGCGGCCGGCCCCACCGGCGCCTCCCTCGCGGCCATGCCGGCCGATCAGCTCCCGCCCGAGATGCGAACCATGAGCGCCGACGAGCGCGAGCGCTTCGTGCAAGACAAGCGCAAGGAGCGCGAGGCCATCTTGGCGCAGATCCGCGCGGCCAGCGAGAAGCGCGACTCGTACTTGAAGAGCGCCCCCAAGCCCGCGCCAACGGCCGCCTTCGACACGAAGGTCTACGACTCCTTGCGCAAGGCCGGCGCCAAATCAGGCATCGAATACGTATCGAAGTAATTCCCCCGCGCATCGCGCACGTCACGCGTCGCGCACATCACCGCGTCCCGCACGTCACTGCGTCGTGCAACATCACCGCGTCGTGCACATCCTGCGTTGCACACGTCCCCGCGTCGCGCACGTCCCCGCGTCGCGCACGTCCCCGCGTCGCGCGCGTCACGCGTCGCGCACGTCGCCGCGTCGCGCACGTCGCCGCGTTGCGCACGTCGCCCGCGTCACGCGTCGCGCACGTCGCCGCGTCGCGCACGTCGCCGCGTCGCGCACGTCGCCGCGTTGCGCACGTCGCCGCGTCGCGCACGTCGCCGCGTCGCGCGCATCAGCACGTTGCGCGCGTCGCCGCGCATCACCGCGTCGCGCGCATCACCGCGTCGCGCATGTCGCCGCGTTTGCGCGCGTCGCGCGCATCGCCGTGTCACACCCGGGAGGACGCAGGGATGGCCGTGGCGCTTGGATCGGCCGGCTCGCTCTTGAGCGGATGGCGCTTTCGACGGGAGAAGCGGTCCATATATAAGTAAATGACCGGCGTGGTGAAGAGGGTCAGCAGCTGCGAAAAGAAGAGCCCTCCCACGATGGCGATGCCCAACGGCCGCCGCAGCTCCGAGCCCATGCCATGGCCCAAGGCGAGCGGAAGCCCCCCGAGGAGCGCGGCCAAGGTGGTCATCATGATGGGCCGAAAGCGCAGCACGCACGCCTTGTAGATGGCGTCGGCCGGCGAGAGGCCCTCGTCGCGCTCAGCCTCGATGGCGAAGTCGATCATCATGATGGCGTTCTTCTTTACGATGCCGATGAGCAGAATGATGCCGATCAGCGCGATGATGCTCAGCTCCGTCTTGCACACCATGAGCGCCACCAGCGCCCCCACGCCCGCGGAGGGCAGGGTGGAGAGGATGGTCACCGGGTGCACCAAGCTCTCGTAGAGGATGCCGAGCACGATGTAGACCGTCAGCAGCGCGCCCAAGATCAAGAGCGGCTGGCTCGAGAGCGACGACTGAAACGCCTGCGCCGTGCCTTGGAAATCGGCGTGCACGCTGGGCGGCAGACCAATCTCGAGCTCCGCGCGGTGGATGGCGTCCACCGCTTGCCCCAGCGCCACCCCGGGCGCCAGGTTGAAGGAGAGGGTCGTGGCGGGGAACTGACCTTGGTGCGGGATGGAGAGCGACGTCGGGCGCATGGCCTTCTTGGTCAAGCTGCTCAGCGGCACTTGGCTCCCGTCGGGGGCGCTCACGAAGAGCGCGTGCAGGCCATCGGCGGTCTTCTGCAGCTCCGGCTTGACCTCCAGCACCACCCGGTACTGATTCAGCTGCGTGTAGGTGGTGGCTACCTGCGTCTGGCCGAACGCGTCGTAGAGGGCCGCGTCGATGTCCCGCGGCGTGATCCCCAGGCGCGAGGACGTGTCGCGATCGATGTCGAGCGCCAGCTCGATCCCCGCGGTCTGCTGATCGGTGGCCACGTCGCGCAGCTCCGGGAGCTTCTTCAGCCGCTCCACCATCCGCGGCCCCCAGAGGCGCAGCTCCTGGATGTTCGCGTCCTGCAGCGAGTACTGGTACTGCGTGCGCGAGCCGCGACCGCCCATGCGGATATCTTGCGTCGCCTGCAAATAGAGGACGAGGCCCGGGATCTGCGCGAGCTTCGGGCGCAGCCGCGCGATGACCTCGTCGGCCGTCGATTGGCGGAGCGGCTTCGGCTTGAGATCGACGAACGCCTGCCCCGTGTTCACCGTGCCGCCGATGAAGGCGATGGCCTGCGAGACGTCGGGATCGGCCTTGAGGATGGCGTTGACTTGCTCCTGGCGCTCGCGCATGGCAGGGAACGAGGTGTCCTGCGACGCCTCGGAGAAGCCGCTCAGCGAGCCGGTGTCCTGCTGCGGAAAGAGGCCCTTGGGCACGAAGATGTAGAGCGCGACCGTCAGTCCCACCGTCACCAACGTGACGAGCAGGGTGAGCCGGTGGTGGCCGAGCACCCAGCGCAGCCCGCGCGAATAGCCGCGGAGCAACCCGTCGAAGAAGCGCTCCGACACACGGTACAGGGCGCCGTGGTCCTCGTCGCCCTTTGCGCGGAGCAGGCGCGAGCACATCATGGGGGTCAAGGTGAGGGACACCAAGGCCGAGACGGCGATGGCGATGCTCAAGGTCACCGCGAACTCGCGAAAGAGGCGCCCGATGATGCCGCCCATGAGCAAAATGGGGATGAACACGGCGATCAGCGACACGGTGATGGAGACGATGGTGAAGCCGATTTGCTTGGCGCCCTTGAGGGCGGCGGTCATCGGAGGATCGCCCAGCTCGATGAAGCGGGTCACGTTCTCGGTGACCACGATGGCGTCGTCGACCACGAAGCCCGTCGAGATGGTGAGGGCCATGAGCGACAGGTTGTCCAGGCTGTAGCCGAGCAAGTACATGATGCCGAAGGTGGCGATGATCGACAGCGGCACGGCCACCGTGGGGATGATCGTGGCGCGCACGTCGCGAAGAAAGCCAAAGACGACCAGCACCACCAGGCCCACGCTGAGAAGGAGGGTCTGCTCCACGTCGCGCACCGAGGCTCGGATGGTCTGGCTGCGATCGAGCACCACGTCGATCTTGATGGCGGGCGAGACGGAGTCCGCCAACGTTGGCAGCATGGCGCGGACCCGCTCGATGACGTCGATGATGTTCGCGCCGGGTTGGCGGCGGATGATCATCAAGACGGTCCGCTCGTTGTTGGCCCACGCCGCGAGCCGCGTGTTGACCACGTCATCGACGACCCGCGCCACGTCCTTGAGGCGCACGGCCGCGCCATCGCGGTAGGCCAGGACCAAGGACTCGAACTCGTCCGCCTTGAAGAGCTGATCGTTGGCGTCGATGGAGTGCGCTTGATCGGCGCCGTTCAGCCCGCCCTTGGGCTGATTCACCGTGGCCTGCGCCAGGGCCGTGCGCACGTTTTCCATGCCCAGGCCCATGGACGCGAGGGCCACCGGATCCACTTGCACGCGCACGGCCGGCGACTGGCCGCCGCCGACGAAGACCTGGCCCACCCCCGGCACCTGCGCGACCTTCTGCGCGAGGATGCTGTCCGTCACGTCGGAGATCTGGGCCAGCGGGATGGTGTCGCTCTTCAACGAGATGATGAGGATCGGCGCGTCGGAGGGGTTGACCTTGCGGTAATTGGGTCGGAAGGGAAGATTCGTGGGCAGCTCGCCGGCGGCCGCGTTGATGGCGGCTTGCACGTCGCGCGCGGCGGCGTCGACGTCGCGGTCCAAGTCGAACTGCAAGGCGATGCTGGTGCTGCCGAGGGTGCTGTTCGAGGTGATCTCGGTCACCCCGGCGATGCGCCCGAAGCGCCGCTCGAGGGGGGTGGCCACGGCGGAGGCCATCGTCTCGGGGCTGGCGCCGGGCAGGTTGGCCGAGATCGCGATGGTGGGAAAATCCACGCGCGGGAGCGGCGCCACCGGCAAGAACGAGTACGCCACGATGCCCGCGATGAGCACCGCCGCCGCCAGGAGCGAGGTGGCGATGGGCCTTTGAATGAACGGCGCGGAGATGTTCATGGCTCGATCACTCCGCGCGGACCTCGGCCGCCGTCCGCCGCCCACCGCGCACGAAGCGGGCGAAGCGATCCATGTAAAGGTAGATGACCGGCGTGGTGTAGAGGGTCAGCACCTGCGAGATGAGCAGCCCGCCCACGATGGCGATGCCCAACGGCCGCCGCAGCTCCGAGCCCGTGCCTTGCCCCAGCGCCAGCGGAATGCCGCCAAAGAGGGCCGCCAAGGTGGTCATCATGATGGGGCGAAAGCGCAGAAGGCACGCCTTGTGGATCGACTCCTCCGGCGAGAGGCCCTCGTCGCGCTCGGCCTCCAGCGCAAAGTCGATCATCATGATGGCGTTCTTCTTCACGATGCCGATGAGCAAAATGATGCCGATGAGCGCGATGACGCTGAACTCCGTCTTGGTGAGCATCAACGCCAAGAGGGCACCCACGCCGGCCGAGGGCAAGGTCGACAGAATCGTGATGGGGTGGATGTAGCTCTCGTACAGGATGCCCAGCACGATGTAGACGGTGATGAGCGCCGCCAGGATCAAGACCGGCTCGCTGGCGAGCGACTCCTGAAACGCCGCCGCCGTCCCTTGAAACTCGGCGTGGATCCCGGGCGGCAAG
Organism: Sorangiineae bacterium MSr11954; assembly: GCA_037157815.1. Lineage (NCBI taxonomy): Bacteria > Pseudomonadati > Myxococcota > Myxococcia > Myxococcales > Pendulisporaceae > Pendulispora > Pendulispora albinea. The sequence continues at coordinate 5,755,544 of CP089984.1, read as the reverse complement.
CCAATTTCGCGGTTGGCCTCGTGGATGGCCTCTACCGCGCGGCCCAGCGATGCGCCCTCGGCCAAGTTGAAGGACAGGGTGGTGGCCGCGAACTGCCCCTGGTGCATGATGGAGAGCGCCACCGGCTTGGGCTCGAAATGCGTGAAGGCGCTGAGCGGCACCTGCACCCCGCTCTGCGCCTTGACGTAAATGCGATCGAGGGCGTCGGGGTTCTTCTGGAACTCCGGCTTCACCTCCAGGATGACGCGGTACAGATTGAGCTGCGTAAAGACGGTCGACACCTGGCGCTGGCCGAACGCGTCGTAGAGGACGTCGTCGATGGCCTGCGGCGAGACCCCCAGGCGCGAGGCGGTGTCGCGGTCGATGGTGAGCGCCACCTGCAGCCCCGACACTTGCAGATCGCTGGCCACGTCGCGGAGCTCGGGGAGGGTCTTCAGCTTCGCCAGCACCTGCGGCGCAAAGGCGCGCAGCTCCTCGATGCTGGCGTCTTCGAGCGTGTACTGGTACTGCGTGCGCGCGATGCGGTTGTCGATTTGCAGGTCCTGCACCGACTGGAGATAGAGCGCGGTGCCCTCCACGTGCGCGAGCTTGGGGGAGAGGCGCGCGATGATCTCCTCCGCGCTCGCCTCGCGCTCGGCGCGCGGCTTCAACGTGATGTTCATGCGCCCGCTGTTCATGGTGGCGTTCGTCCCATCGGCGCCGATGAACGAGGCGACGGAGACCACGTCGGGATCGGAGAGGAGCACGTCGGCCAGGGCGCGCTGGCGGTCCATCATGCGCCCGAACGACACATCGGGCGGCGCCTCCGATACACCGGTGATGATGCCGGTGTCCTGCTGCGGAAAGAACCCCTTGGGGACGAGCACCGCCAGGTACGCGGTGAGGGCCACGGTGGCCAGGGTGACGATCAAGGTGAAGAACTGATGCCGCAGCACCCAGCGCACCCCCACGTCGTAGACCCCGATCATCCGCTCGAAGAAGCGCTCCGAGACTTGGTAGAAGCGCCCTTCGTTGCCCGGCTGGTGCGGCTTCAAGAGGTGCCCGCACATCATGGCGGTCAAGGTGAGCGACAGCACGGCCGACACCGCGATGGCCACGCTCAAGGTGATGGCAAACTCGCGGAACAGCCGGCCGATGAGCCCCTGCATGAACAGCAGCGGGATGAGCACGGCCACCAAGGACACCGTCAGCGAGAGGATGGTGAACCCAATTTGCTTGGCGCCCTTGAGCGCGGCCTCGAACGGGGGCTCGCCCGCCTCGATGTAGCGCGCGATGTTCTCGATCATGACGATGGCGTCGTCGACGACGAAGCCGGTCGAAATGGTGAGCGCCATCAAGGAGAGGTTGTTGAGGCTGTAGCCGAGCAGGTACATCACCCCAAAGGTGCCCACCAAGGAGAGCGGCACCGCCACCCCCGGGATGATGGTCGCCCGGAAATTGCGCAGGAACAGGTAGATGACCGCGACCACCAGGCCCACGGTGAGCACCAAGGTGAACTCCACGTCCTCCACCGACGCGCGCACCGTCTCCGTGCGGTCGCTGAGGATCTTCACCTCGATGCCCTGCGGGAGGGTGGCCCGAAGTTGCGGAAGGAGCGCCTTCACGGCGTCGGCCACCTGAATGACATTGGCGCCCGGCTGCCGTTGCACATTGAGGATGATGGCGCGCTTGTCGTTGGCCCACCCGGCCAGCTGCGCGTTCTCCACCCCGTCGATCACCTGCGCGACGTTCGACAGCCGCACCGGCGCGTTGTTCTTGAAGGCGATGACGATGGGCCGGAACGAGGCGGCGTTCGACAGTTGGTCGTTGGTGGCCAGGGTAAAGTCCTGGCGCGCGCCGTCGATGTTGCCCTTGGGCTGGTTGACATTGGCGGCCAGGATGGCTTGGCGCACGTCCTCCAGGCCCAGCCCGAGCCCCGAGAGGGCCACCGGATCCACCTGCACCCGCACGGCGGGCTTCTGCGCCCCGTTCAAGGTGACCAGGCCCACCCCGGAGACCTGCGCGATCTTTTGCGCCAGGATGGAGTCGGCGTAGTCGTTGACCTGATCGAGCGCGATGGTGTCCGAGCTGACGCTCAAGGTCAGGATGGGCGTGTCGGCCGGGTTGCTCTTGCTGTACGTCGGCGGAATGGGCAAGGTCTTCGGCAGGAGGCTGGAGGCGGCGTTGATGGCGGCCTGCACGTCTTGCTCGGCCGCGTCGATGTTGCGATCCAGCGCGAACTGCACGGTGATCTGCGAGCTGCCAAAGCTCGACACCGATGTCATTTGCGTGAGCGACGGCATCTGGCCGAACTCGCGCTCCAGCGGCGTGGTCACCGCGGAGGCCATCGTCTCCGCGCTGGCGCCCGGCAGCAAGGTGGAGATGACGATGGTCGGATAATCGACCTGGGGCAGCGCCGAAACCGGCAATTGCCGAAAGGCGATCATGCCCGCGAGCAAGAGGCCGACCATCAAGAGCGACGTCGCCACCGGACGTCGAATGAACGGCTCGGAGATGTTCACGGCGCCCCGCTGGCGCTCGGCGCGGGAGCAGGCGCATCCCCCGCGCGCGTAGCCGCCTTGTTGTCGCTCTTGTCACTCGGCCGGGGCGCGATCTTCGAGCCCGGCTTGAGCTGGAACTGCCCGTCGGCCACCACCCGCTCGCCCGCGTTCAAGCCCTTGGCGATGATGGCCGAGTCGCCTTGGGTGAGCTCCACCTCCACCGGTCGCATCTCCACGGTCTGGTCGGGCTTCACGACATACGCAAATGGCCCTTGCGGACCGCGCTGCACCACCGCCGCGGGGATGACCAGGGCGCCGCGCTTGTTCGAGAGCAGAAGGCGCGCCTTGACGAACAGGTTGGGCCAGAGCTTGCGATCGGGGTTGGGGAACGTGGCCTTCAGTCGGATGGTGGCGGTGGCCGTGTTGATCTGGTTGTCGATCAAGGTCACGGTGCCGGCGCCCAGGCTTTGATCGCCGTCGCGGCTGAAGGCCTCCACGGTGAGCGGGCCGCGCGACATGGCCTCGGAGACGCGCGGCAGATCGTCTTGCGGAAGGGTGAAGAAGACGGCGATGGGATCGAGCTGCGTGATCACCACGATGCCATTGGCGTCGGCTTGCTTCACCACATTGCCCGGGTCGACTTGGCGCACGCCGGTGATGCCGTCGATGGGGGAGGTGATGCGCGAGTACTCGACCTGCAGGCGCGCGTTCTCCACGTCGGCCTGATCGGTGCGGACCTGGGCGTCGTTCTGGTCGACGGTGGCGCGTTGGTTGTCGTAGTCCTGCTGCGAAATGAGCTTCTGGCCGACCAGCTTCTCGTAGCGGTCCAGGTTCAATTTGGCGTTCTTGGCCGTGGCCTGATCTTTGGCGAGGGTCGCCTCGGCGGAGTGCAGCTTGGCGACGAACGGGCGCGGATCGACCTGCGCCAGCACGTCGCCCTTCTTGACCGACTGCCCCTCCTTGAAGAGCACCCGATCGAGGCGCCCGTCGACTTGGGTCCTCACGGTCACCGTGTAAAACGCCGTGGCCGTGCCCAAGCCATAGAGGTAAATGGGCGTGTCCTTCGACTCCACGGTGGCGAGGACCACCGGCACCGGGCGATTGGCTGCGGCCGAGGCCGAGGCGGAAGCGGCCGGGCCTCCTGCCGCGGCGCTCTTCGACGCGCGATACCGCGTGTACCCGAACACCAGCCCGCCCAGCACCAACACCGCTACGATCCATCGCCACGCACGCATGCGATCTCCATTCATGAACGATCCATCATCGACCGAGGGCGGCGAGAAGCTGAGCGCGTGCCGTCGCCAGATTGTAATCCGCTTGTACGACCCCCACCCCCGCCTTGGTGGCGGCCACTTGTGCGTCTCCGAGCTCGATCACGCTGCCGGTCCCCGCGTTGTAGCGCCCCTCCGCCAGGCGGAGCTGTTCGCGCGCGTTGGTTAGCGCTTCGTGTGCCACCGCGATCGCGGTTTTGCTGGCCTTGACGGAGAGCCATGCCTTCTGAACGTCGACCGCAATTTGGAGCTGTTGCGTTTGAACTTGGGCGTCGATGTCGGTGAGCCTGGCTTCCGCCTCGTGAACCACGCCATGGGTTTTCCAGCCGGATAGGATGGGCCAGGTGAGGGTGGCCCCCACGCTCCAGTTGTGAACCAGACCGCCGAGCTCCGCCCCGCCCGCGGAGCCGTCGGCGTTGGCCGAGATGCTGGGCCCGTACGCGCCTTTTTCGGCGCGCACGGTGAGCTCCTGCGCGTGGCGCTGCTTGGAGAGGTCCAAGAGCTCGGGCCTTTGCCCCATGGCCTTCTTCACCAGGTTCTCGAGCGGCTCGTCCTCGTCGGGCATGGAGCCGCTGTCATCGTCGGCGACGTCGAAGTCGGTGCCGCCCACCACGCCCATCGCTTGATTGACCGTGGCCTTGGAGTTTTCATAGTCATTTTGCGCCTGGATGAGGGTGAGGCGGTTGTTCGCAAAGTCGGTGCGCGCCTGCACCACGTCGATCTCCGGGCGGGTGCCGACCAGGACGAAGGCTTGAATCTGTTGCAGGCGTCGTTGCTGATTGGCGAGCGTCTCTTCGGCCACGGTGACCAGCCCTTTGTTCGCGCGGGCCGCGTAGTACGCCGTCTTGACGCCCAACTGCACCGCGATGAGCTGGGTACGCTCATTCTGCCGCGATGATTCCACGGTGGCGTCGGCCGCGCGCCAGCGCCCATCGGTTTGGCCGAAGTCGTAGAGCAATTGGCTGGCCGAGAGCCGGAAGTTGAACGCGTCGTAACTTCGATTGCTCGGGCTCGGCGGCACGAACCCCGTCGACGCGCCCGTGGGCACCGTGTTGCGCGTTTGGCGCAGGTAGGTGGCCGTACCGGTCAACTGGGGGAGGTAGCCCGAGCGCGCTTGCTCCACGCGGGCCCTCGATATGTCGGTGGTGGCGCGGGCTCTGCGCATGGCTGGCTGATGGGCGGCTGCGGTGTCCATCGCTTCGCGAAGGGTGAGGACTCGGGAAGGTGCAGGATGCACGGGTTCCGAGGGAACGGTAGAGATGGCTTGCGCCAAAAGGATGGGTAAAAGCAGCGCCGCGGGCATGCGGTCCGAAAAACCATGACGAAGCGAGCCTGTCGAGTGAAGAACGGCGAAGGGTTCCCGCTCGATGGCGAAAGGCGCGAATTCGGTGGCGAACGGTTTTTCGCTTGGCGAAGCGGCCCGTTCACCCTAATTCGCAGGGTTCATGAGCCACGAAAACGACATTCTGGCGCTCGAGGACCGCGTGACCGCACATGCTCGCTCGCTCGGGGCCGACTTCGACGTGGTGCCCTGCGATCCCGCGCTGGCCGACACGGCGGCGTTCTGCGCGCACTACGGCTTCGAGCTCGGGGACTCGGCCAACGCCATCCTGGTGGCGAGCAAGAGCGAGCCGCGCAAATACGCTGTGTGCCTGCTCCTCGCGAACACGCGCCTGGACGTGAACAAGGCCGTGTGCCGTCAGCTCGATTGCAAGCGCGCGTCGTTCGCGGACGCCGACGAGACCGTGCGTTTGACGGGGATGATCATCGGCGGTGTGACCGTGTTCGGGCTTCCCGCCGAGCTGCCCATCTTGGTGGACCTTGCCGTGATGGCGCGTCCTCGTGTCATCGTGGGGGGCGGCAGCCGCGGTACGAAGCTGCGCGTGGATCCGGAGGTGTTTCGGCGGATGCCGCAGGCGACGGTGGTCGAGAATTTGGCGCTTCGCAAGGCGTGAGGCGGCGGCGTGTTTGGGGGCGGCAGCCGCGGTACGAAGCTGCTCGAAGTGTTTCGGCGGATGCCGCAGGCGACGGTGGTCGAGAATTTGGCGCTTCGCAAGGCGTGAGGCGGCGGCGTGTTTGGTGCGGGGGCGGCGGCGTGTTCGGTGCGCGGGCGTGTTCGGTGCGCGGGCGGTCAGTCGTGCCCGGCGGGTTCGGGCCACTGTTCGCGCATCATGCAGAAGGTGGACGACTGTGTGATTTGGCGGGCGTGGTCGGCGCCGACGCGGCGGGAGAGGTCGGCCTCGAAGGCTTTGAGCTCCCGGGTCTTGGCCAGGTAGTAGCGCTCGATGGGATCGAGGCGCGAGCCGTCTTCGGCGCGCGTGCCCGCGCGGACCTCGGCGACGTGCTTGAAGATGTTCGCGTCCTTTTGGGCCTCGGCGTCTAGGATCGATTCGCAGTATTCCGCGCCGATTCGTTCGACCACCTTGGCGTCGGCCCCGAGCCACTCGGCACAGTTGGCGCGGGTGGTCTCCCATGCGCGGGCGTTGGCTTGCTTGTACGCGTCGGCCACCGTCTGCGCGTCGCTCTCTTTGAGCCCCACGGATTGGAGCTCCTCCACGCCGGGGAACCAGTCGTTGCCCATGGCACATGGCCGGCTCAGTTTCACTTGTCCGTGCTTGGCGAGCTCCTTCCACTCTTCGCTGGTGGGATCGAAGCGATCTTCCACCGTGTTCGTTGCCTGGGCAGCGGCTTCGTCGGTCGCATTCGTCAGCTCGGTGGAGGCGACGTTCCCCGCGCCCCCCGCGGTGAACATCTCGGACGACAGGCGCTCCGCTTCTTCTCCCTCTTTCTGTTGCAGGCGCTCCTGACACCGTATCAGCGAATCGGCCAGCGACTGGCGCGCGGACTCGATGGCCTCGTCGTTGGCGTTCGCCGCCCCTTTGCCTGCGTTGCACGAGGCGTTGGCCGTCGCGCTCCCGCGGTGGGGCGCCTTGCCCAGGGCGTTTTTGCCTTCGTAGAATGCGATCGTCGACAAAACACCGATTGCACTCGCGATGACATAGAACTTTATCATCGGAACCTCGACCTCGACATCAAGCGTGCCTACGGCCCACTACGGCGTTCGATCTAACGACAACCTCGCGGCCGACATCTTGGGTAGTTACGCCGCCGCCGGCAAGACGATTCCCTCGTCACGAAGGTGTCTCCCGGCCGCCGGCCGCCGCGCACGCTCGAACGCGCCCGCTGCGATGCCACGCCGGCCGCGACCGTTTGCCCATGTTGGCTCGAGACCCCACGTCGGGAAGGCGATCCATGGGATCAACCGCCAGGGCGCGAGGGGTCGTCACGAGAGAGGAGAGTCGGGAAAAGGATCAACCGCCAGGGCGCCGGGGGCGCCACGAGAAGAGAGGAGAAGAGGAGGAGGGTAAGAGGGACGAAGCGCGACGAATCGCGCAACCCCTGGCGACCCTCGCGTCCTAGCGGTTCACTCACGTCGTTGCCCGAGCGCCTCAAGTGAAGCAAAAAGGCGTCGGTCGAGAAGAAGATGTGCCGCAGAGTCGCACCCTGTAGCCAGAGGGCGCCATCGAACGAGATAGAGTGGCTCTCGACCTAAGGTGGGGGGATCCGGAGGCGCTTGCCGCACTCGCGAACCTCTACGAAAAACAAGGGATGTGGCGGGACTTGGTGGAGGTCCTCGAGAGGACCCTCGCCATCGTTCCAAACGAAGACGATCGGCTCAATATCCTGACCCGTCGCGCGCGTATCTTCATCGATAAGCTCGGGCGCGACGACAAGGCCATAGCCGACTACCAGCGCATCCTGGAGATCGATCGCGCCAATTTGGTCGCGCTTCGCTCGATCGCCACGATCTGGCGCCGCCAGCAAGATGCCAACCAGCTCGTGCTCGCGCTTCATCAGATCGTGGGCCGCGCGTCGCACATCCTCGATCCCGAGGAGCTGAAGGACGTCTTTCGCGAGCTGGCCATGACCTACCTCCGCGTGCTCGGACGCCCGGAGGACGCGGCCGAAGCCTGGCGCAAATTGCTCGAGATCGAGCCCGATCCCGATGCGATGGATGCGCTGGAGAATCTGTACCGCAGCGGGGGCCGTTGGCTCGAGGTCATCGATGTGAAGATGATGCGCGCGGAGGCCCTGACCGTTCCCGCCGCCAAGATCGACGAGTACTGGAGCGTCGCGGCGATTTGGACGTCGACCCTTCGAAGGCCCGAGGACGCCGCGGGCGTCTACGAAAAGATCCTGCAAATCGATCCGTCGAACCATGACGCGTTCGGCGAGCTGGAGCGCGCCCATCGCCGGGCCTCGCGCTGGCCACAGCTCATCGACTTGCTCATCTCCCGCCTCGATTCGGGGCCGGAGAAGCACGAGAAGATCGCGCTGCTGCACAAGATCGCGCAGGTCTGCGAGGACGGCCTCGACGATCCCAACGAAGCCTTCGTGGCGCTCACCAGCGCGCTCGAAGAGGACGTCCACGACGTGTCGTCGGTGCGCCACATCGAGCGGGTCGCGGGCAAGACGGGGCTCTGGGACGATCTGATTCGAACGGCCACCGGCTGGCTCGACGATGAGGCGACGCAGCACGATCCAAAGAAGAAGATCCGCATTCTGCTCCACCTCGCCCATTGGAACGCCCAGGCGGGGCACGCCGAATACGCCCAGGCGTACTACGCGCAAATCGAGGAGCTGGTCCCCAAGAACGCGAACGCGCTCGAGGTGTACCGCGAGGTCCTGAAGGCCGATCCCACGAACATGCACGCGCTCATGGGCTGCGCGCGCATCCACGAGGCGCTCCATCAGTGGAACGATCTGGCGCGCGTGCTCGAAGCGGCGCTGGAGGGCGCGACCACGGAGCGCGAGCGCATCGACGTTCTTTTGCGCCTGGCCAGGCTGGACGACGAACACTTCGTTCGCCCGGAGATGGTCTCCCAGAGGCTCGAGCAGGTGCTGGAGATCGATCCCACCTCGGAGGACGCCTACGAGGCGCTGGAGCGCAGCTACAAGAAGCTGCGCAAGTGGAAGGAGCTGGTCAAGACGTACCAGCGCCATCTGCGCATCACCGACGATCGGCAGACGAAGGTTCGGATTTACCTGACCATCGCGCAAATCCACACCGAGGAGGTGCCGGATCCGCAAAAGACGATCGAGGCCTACGAGCACGTGGTGGCGCTCGACGATTCGAATGTCGAGGCCAACGGCGCCTTGGCGAAGCTGTACGAGAGCCAGGGGAACTCCGATCAATCGATCGAGCACATGACCCGCCTGGCCGAGCTGACGCGCGATCCCCAGGAGCGCGCGGAGGCCTATTACCGCATCGGCAAGGCCATCGAGCAAAAGCATGGCAATCGCCTGTCGGCCCAGGACCGCTACGATCTGGCCATCGGCTTCGATCCGTCGCACATCAAGGCCCTGGCCGCGGCGCGCACCATCGCCACCGAGAACGGCGACTACGAGCGCGCGGTGCGTTACCTGGATCAGGAGCAGAGCCACACCCCGCACGCGCGAACCCGCTCCAGGCTGTTGATGGAAATGGGGCGGCTGCACCAGGAGAAGCTCGGCAACCACGAGAGCGCGATCCTGGCCTTCGAGGCGGCGTACCAAGCGGACGACGACAACGAAGAGGCCGCGCTGCAGCTGATCGACGACTACATCGATCGCAAGGAGTGGGCAAAGGCGGAGGGACCGCTGGAGCTCGTCATCCGAAAAGCGACGAAGAAGCCGCGCAACGAGCAGCTGGAGCTGCACAAGAAGTTGGGGCACGTCTGCCTGTCGCTCGGCAAAGACGATAAAGCCCTCAAAGCATTTACCGCAGCCTACCGCTTCGACGTCACCGATCTGGTGACCGTTCGCGGGATGGCCGACGCTGCGTTCCGTCTGCGCGATTGGAACGCGGCCCTCACCAAATACCACAAACTCTTGACGTCGCTCCCGCCGGACGAAAAAGAAATCCGGGCCGACGTTTACTTCAAGTTGGGTTGCATGAAACGCGAACAAGGATTCGCCAAGCAGGCGATCGCCAACTTCGAAAAAGCCTTCACCTCGGACGAGGTCCACAAGCCGACCCTGGAGGCTTGTATTTCGCTGTACACCGAGTCCAAGGACTGGAAACAAGTCGCCGCCCTGAAGCGCAAGATCGTCGACGGCGAGCGCGATCCCGAGGCCAAGTTCGTCCTTTTGCAGGAGCTGGCCGACATCTGGGTCGACAAGGCGAAGAACCTCGAAAAGGCGCTGGAGGCGCTGGAGGAGGCGCGCGCCATCAAGCCCAACCTGCACCCGCTGCTCCACCGCATCGTGATGCTCTATCAGCAGGCGGAAAATTGGCCGCGCGTGATCGAGATGGTCCTGCAAATGGCGTCGCTCGATCGCGATCCCACGCGCAAGAGCAAATACATCTCCACCGTCGCGCAGATCTACCGCGAAAAGATGAACGACGAGGCGCGCGCCATCGAAGTCTACAACGAGGCGCTCGATCTCAATCCCAATTTGCTCGAGGCGTTCGAGCGCATCGTGAAGATGCTCACCGCCAACAAAGATTGGAAAGGCCTCGAGCGCTCCTTCCGCAAAATGCTGCGGCGGCTCACCCACTCGACCAACGCCGAGCTCCTGCACAATTTGTGGCACAATTTGGGCGTCATCTACCGCGATCGTCTGAACGACGTACCGAGCGCCATCGAGGCGTTCAAGATGGCGGCGCGCGCGGGGCAGGAGCACACGCAAGACCGCCAAATTCTGGCGGAGCTCTTCGAAGCAACGAACCAGACCGACGCGGCCATCGTCGAGCACACGGAGGTCTTGAAGGCCAACCCGACGCAGGCCGGCCCCTACCGCTCGCTCTGCAAGCTGTATCTGGCGCGGCACGAGTACGATCGCGCGTGGTGCATGTGCGCGGCGCTCTCCTTCATGCACCAGGCCGACCCGAACGAGCAGCAGTTCTTCGAGAGCTACCGGCCGCGGCGCATGCTCCAAGTTCGAAATCGGCTGTGCGCCGAGCATTGGATCAAGAACCTGTTCCACCAAGAAGAAAATCTGTATATCGACAAGATTTTCGAGATGATCATCCCGGCCGCCATCGTGGCGAAGCTGAATCAGCTCAAGGCCGCAAACCAATTGCCGGCGCTCGATCGCAGGTATCGGCAAGATCCCGCGACCAGCACGGTGACCTTGGCGAAGACGTTCGGCTGGGCGGCGCAGGTGCTCGGGGTGCAAGCACCGGAGCTCTACGTGCGGACCGACATCGCCGGCTCGCTGTTGGCCGTGCCCTATTCGCCGCCGGCCAGCGTGGCGGGGCAGACGATCCTCAGCGGGTTTACGCCGCAGGAGCTGACCTTCATCGTCGGCAAGCACCTGACGTACTACCGCGGCGGACACTATATGCGGAATTTGTTCCCGTCGCTCAACGAGCTGAAGGTGATGCTCTTCGCGGCCGTCAAAATCGTGAAACCCAACTTCAATGTTCCTTCCGACGTGGCGGAGGGCGTGAAGGGTGCCGCGGCGGAGCTGGTCAAATACATGCAGCCCATTCAGCGCGACTCGCTGCGGGTGATTGTCGAGCGGTTCATCGAAGAGGGGATGAAGGTCGACCTGAAGAAGTGGGCTCAGACCGTGGAAGTGACGGCCATGCGCGCGGGGCTCTTGCTGTGCGCCGATCTGGAAATTGCGAAGAAGATCATCGTGGCCGAGCCGCAGCTTCCGGGGGATATGGCGCCGCAGGACAAGTTGAAAGAGTTGGTGCTCTTCAGCGTGAGCGAGCCGTATTTCAATTTGCGTGAAACGCTGGGGATTGCCGTCGCGGCGTGAGGGGAAGCGGCGGCCGGGGCTGCGGGATATGACGGCGGCTGCGGGGTGCGGCGGCCGCTGCGGGTACGTCGGCGGCTGCGGTCATGCGAAGTCTTGCATGGCTTTCAGGCAGAACATCCATGCGCCTTGCAGGGCGGCGGTGACCAGGAGCATGCGCTGTCTGCGCGCGGTGCTGGCGTTGACGTCTGCGCCGGTGTCGGTGTTTGCATCGGCGACCAGGTGCGCGAAGGTTGGCGTGGCGGAGAGGATGACGGCGGGGACGAGGAAGAGCCAGAGGCGCGCGACTTCGCCGTAGGTTGCGCCGAAGATGGCCGTCGCGGCGAGGATGGCGGCGGTGCCCATCGCTGGCGTGCTGCGTCCGTCGATGCGACGGCGGACGAGGGACGCGATGCCCTTGGCGCATTGCCAGCCGAAGGCCAGAACGATGGGCGGGCCGATCCAGTAGAAGAACTCGAGCAGGTTCAATCGGGCGGCGGGCCAGCGCAGCGATTCGTTCCAGCGCATCCAGCGGTGGTGGTGCGCCAGCGAGCGCTGAAATGCGTGGAGCGGATTGTAACCTGCCGCTGCGGCGAGGAGCGCCGTTAGGAGCGCGAAGACGGCGAGTGCGAGGAGCGCTCCGCGAAGTAGCGGGCGCCAGGGCAGGGGGCGGTCGACTTTGCGGATGGTGGCCCGGGCGGCCCACACGAGGACGGCCGTCAGCGGAAAGGCGGGGAGCACGGAGAACGATACGAATTGTGCGAGCCACGCGAGGGCGCCGGCGCCTGCCCAGAGAGCCCGCGTTCGCGCAACGCTGCGAGCGGCGCCTGGGTCGTCGCGCGTGGCGCCCGCAACGCACACGGCGCGCACGGCGAACGCCCAGAGGGTGGTGACCAATAGCGGATAAAGCGTTTGGTCGAGGTGCAACGTCACCAACTGCACGGGCGGGCAAAGCATGTAAAGAAACGCTGGCCAAAGCGCCAGATCGCGTCCGAGCAGGGCGAGCCCCAAATACGTCAGGGGCAGGAGCGTGAGCATCGACAGCAGCGGGTAAACGAACAACGCCGTGTTTATCAAGCGCCATTGCCGGCTCGTTTCGACCTCGGGCCGATCCGGCGGCGGCACCGACCACCGATCCGGCACCACGGCGTCCGCCAGGTCCGCGACGGCCATGTAAAACAGCAATTGCCCGGGAGGCTTGGAGGGAAGAAAGCTCTTTTCGGCCGCAATCGTCTCGTAGTCGCGCAACGCAGCCCATGCACTCTGCAACTTTCCCGCTTCGAGCGCGAACTCGGCGTGCCCTCTGCCCACCATGCGGTCGCGCATCCCGTTCCACCCCCGATTCTCGGCCAGCGCGAGGCCGTGCTGCAGCGCGAACCCCGTCACGACGAGGATCGCGACCTTGCGCGCGAGCGCCGTGTTCGACGGGTGGGGCGCGGCGACCATGCGCGCGCACAGAGGCAGCGCAAACGCCGCAGCGACCAGCACGAGGGTGCCCAGCATCCCCTTGTCGTGAATCTCGTAGCGGCCCACGGGAACCGTCTGAACCCCGAGCGCGAGCAGGACCCCAACGAGCACGGTCGCGAAGGCGGCAACGGTGAGAAATCGGGATTCGGCTCGTCGCGGGGGCATCTCTTCGAGGTCGGTACCAGTGCGAGGGCGACCGCACAAGCGAAAGAAGAGCCGAAGGGCGCCTACCGAAGCATCGCACCGCGCCGCGTGCGCGCGCCTCGTCGACGTTAGTCTTCTGGGGGAATGTCACAACTTCCGGAGAGCCGGAAGGTCACGGACTCCCGCGAGGAGCTCCAATGTTTGCCTTCGAAGTCATCGGGCAGCCGAACGCTCATGGCCCCGTTCAGAATGGCGCCGTCCAGGAGGTCGCATCGTGTCGTGACGTCTCCCTGGAGGTGCATGACGGCCGTCGTGGCATTCCAAGCATGGTGACCACCCGCCCCGATCTCGAGCCGCACACGGAGACGATATCCGGCACGGCCATCGGCCCTGGCGTGCACGCGCCGAACCTCCTCGAACCGGACCCTCGTTCCGTAGAAGTCGTTGTCCTCGTGCGACGCTTCTTCATACGTGCCCTCGGACGCGGCGACCCTCAGCGCTTCGCGCAGTTCGATGAGCCAGGTCCCCACCGCTCCGCCCGGATCGACCTCCTCGACACGATCCAAGGTGGCGTCCGACGCGGCGCCCCAGCGCACCACGGGTGGCGGCCCGGCCGTCGTGAGGGCTTGATAGAACGCCGCCTTGCCATGGACCGTGCGGCCCGCGCCCCTCCAGGGCTGCGCGGGGTTGAATGCCCCGACGAGATAATGAGCCCAGCCTTCACACGTTGCGTTCTGCGGAGCACCGTTGGGTTTCGCGCACACGTTGGGCCGAGGAGGTTTGGCCTGCGGCCTGCCGCCGTCTTTTGCATCGCCCGCGACGTCGCGGGCATCGCCCATCGTAGGCGCCGCTGCGTCGATCCCCATCATGGCGTGATGACTGGGCTCATCGGGGCGTACGGATGCCTCGTGATGGCACCCCGCGGCAAACAATACGAGGGCGAGCTGCTGCGGCCAAGAACATTGGAGTTTACCGAAGGGCTGCATTTCGATCGATCCCACTCGACCCTGATGTCACCCGAAGATGGGCTCTCGGGCCAACTGTGCTTCGACGACATGTAAGAATCGCCGAAGTGGGATCCGGAACGACTCAGGAAACTCTTATCGCTTCGGTGACGCGCTCCTGATCCTGTGAAGAAAAGAGGTGGGGCAAGCCCGCTCGGGCAAACCGGAGAGCGCCCACGAGCACGCCGCGTGACGGCGCAGCGGTGCAACACGTCGCTCGAACCTCCCGATCGTGGCGCGGCGAGGTAGAGCGTCTCGGGCACGCCCGGGCCGCCACGGGGACCTCGTAGCGGATGACGACGACGTTGAGTCGCGGCGCCGCGGAAGGACGATGCTTGCGCAAGCTCGTGTGCGACTGCCGCGTACATGCCCTTGGCGGCGTCCTCGGCGCTCTGAGCAACTCGGCGAATCAGGTTCCCTCGGGGGGCGAAAGGCTCTCGACGGCACCCGACAGTGAAAATCGCGATGAGGAGCCGCAGGTCCGGAGAGTCGAAACGCCGCATTCAAGCTGACGCTGTGCATCTCCGTCGGGCGTGGGGTGTCGAGGTACGGGACGATGCCGGCGTAACAGCATGCCGTCGTTGATGTCTTTTCCGTAATGATGAGTAAGTCGATTCCTGCGGCCCGCGATGCGAACCCCCAAGATGCGGATCGAGCGGACGCGCATCGAGTGATTCAGATTCATCGCAACGCGACATATCGACTGTTTCACATTGAGATAGTCGGGGCAAGCAACGGCGAAGTCGTTGCGACAGGCCGTCACCCGTTCTGGACTCAACGCGGTTGGACTGTCGCGGAAGAACTTACGACGAGCGATGTGCTGATGGACGACGAGGGACGTTCTGTCTTCATTCGCTCGATCGCGGCGGAATCGCGCGACGCGGCAACGTTCAACCTGAGCGTCGAGGGGACGCACACGTTCTTCGTTGTTGCAGGGAATACACCGGTTCTCGTGCACAACGTCGACCCATATGACGTGTTGTTCACGCAGGACAGCTATGGGCCAACGTTCAGTAACGGCGATTGGGCAGGGCGAAGCCTGGAGGATGCGGTAGCGCAGGCGCGATTGCACCAACGCTTGCCGGCAGGTCTCACCCTGAAAGTCATGGAGTTGAATGGGCAGTGGGTGACGCTAAACAATCGTACCTTGGGCGTAGCTAGGATGGCGAACCTGCCTGATGGTGCAATTCACGACGTAGGTCCAGGTGGTTGGAATAAGGTGCAGCAGCTTCTGCGTCCATACATTATTCCCGTTCCACCTGACTCACGTCACGGACGGCGCCCGTATCGGAGCTGGTCGTCATGGCCGCATATGCGCGCAGCGCAGGGCTGACGACTCGGTCGCGGTGCGCCGGTTTCCATGCGGTGCGGCCTTTGGCCTCCATGGCGGTGCGGCGGGCGGCGAGAATTTCGTCGGAGATGGCCAAACGGATGGTGCGGTTCGGGATGTCGATTTCGATGGTGTCGCCGTTTTCGACGATGGCGATGGTGCCTTTTTCGGCGGCTTCGGGGCTGACGTGGCCGATGGATAGACCGGAGGTGCCGCCGGAGAAGCGGCCGTCGGTGAGCAGCGCGCAGGCTTTGCCCAGGCCTTGCGACTTCAAATAGGAGGTGGGGTAGAGCATCTCTTGCATGCCCGGGCCGCCCTTGGGGCCCTCGTAGCGGATGACCACGACATCGCCGGCGACGACTTCGCCGGAGAGGATGCCGGTGACGGCGGCGTCTTGGCTCTCGTAGACGCGGGCGGGGCCGGAGAATTTCAGGATCGACTCTTCGACGCCGGCGGTTTTGACGATGCAGCCGCGCTCGGCGATGTTGCCCGTGAGCACGGCGAGGCCGCCGTCTTGCGAGTATGCGTGCTCCTTGCTGCGGATGCAGCCGGCGGCGCGGTCCGTGTCCAATGTGGGGTAGCGCCTCGATTGGCTGAACGCCGTTTGGGTGGGTACGCCGCCGGGGGCCGCGCGGTAGAAGGTGACGGCCGGGGAGTCCGCGGATTGCCGCATCACGTCCCATTCGTCGAGGGTGGCGCCCATGGAGATGCTGTGGACGGTGTGCACGTCGCGGTGCAGGAGGCCCGCGCGATCGAGCTCGCCCAGGATGCCCATGACCCCGCCGGCGCGGTGCACGTCCTCCATATGGTACTTCGCGGTGGCCGGAGCGACCTTGGCCAAGCAGGGCACGCGGCGGGAGACGCGATCGATGTCGGCCATTTTGAAGGGTACGCCGGCTTCGAAGGCGGCGGCCAAGAGGTGAAGCACGGTGTTGGTCGAGCCGCCCATGGCGACGTCGAGGCTCATCGCGTTTTCGAAGGCTTCGAAGGTGGCGATGTTGCGCGGCAATACCGATGCATCGTTTTGTTCGTAATAGCGTTTGGCCAACTCCACCACGAGGCGGCCGGCGCGCAGGAAAAGCTCTTTGCGATCGGCGTGGGTGGCCAGCACCGAGCCGTTGCCGGGCAGCGAGAGGCCGAGCGCCTCGGTGAGGCAATTCATCGAGTTGGCGGTGAACATGCCCGAGCACGAGCCGCAGGTCGGACAGGCCGAGCGCTCGACGGCGGCGACCTCCTCGTCGCTCACCTTGGGGTTGGCGGCGTCGACCATGGCATCGATCAGATCGAGGTGGCGGGTCTTGTCGCCCCAGCTCACCTTGCCGGCCTCCATGGGGCCGCCCGACACGAAGACGGCCGGGATGTCGAGGCGCAAGGCGGCCATGAGCATGCCGGGGGTGATCTTGTCGCAATTGGAAATGCACACCAGCGCGTCCGCCGTGTGGGCGTTCACCATGTATTCGACCGAGTCGGCGATGAGGTCGCGGCTGGGCAAGCTGTAGAGCATGCCGCCGTGGCCCATGGCGATGCCGTCGTCGATGGCGATGGTGTTGAACTCCTTGGCGACGCCGCCCGCCCGCTCGATTTCGCGCGCTACCAACTGGCCGAGATCCTGTAGGTGCACGTGGCCAGGAACGAACTGGGTGAACGAGTTGGCGATGGCGATGATCGGCTTGTCGAAATCGCCGTCTTTCATTCCGGTTGCACGCCAAAGTGCGCGGGCGCCGGCCATGTTGCGGCCGGCGGTGGAGGTGCGGGAGCGGTATTGGGGCATGTCGGGTGGCTCTAGACTAGCCCATTTTCGCGCCACGCGAGCGCATCGGGTGCCGCGTGCGGGCCGCCGAATCGGACGAGCTTGTCGTTGGAACCCATGGGGGCGGGCTCGGCCCTTTTGTTCGAGTGAGACGAGGCGTTCGCCGAGCTTTGGTCTCCGTTCGCGTTCACGACGGAGGTGGTCCACCCATCTCCAGAGCTGGGATCCGCGGACGACGAACGACATGGCTCGGCAGGCGTGGCCTGTCGACCGTGGTACACGTGCCCCCCGCACCACACGGGTACACGGGCCGCACCTTCATCGCGTGCATTCCCAATGTAGGCGGTGCGGCGGCGAATCCATTAATGCCGATTTGATGGGTGGCGTGGCGTCCTTCGCCGGATGCTGCGGAACGGATTTCCAAATGGGAGCGATGGCACGCTTCCCGCTGAGTGCGCGGGCATGTGGATGCGCGCTCTCGTGGGAGGGCTCCTTTTCATGCCGGGCCTCGCGTGCATCGCGACCGCGAGCCCCTACCTTCAAGGCAGGCTGGCCGAGGAGCTCGCGCCCGCGGCGGTTCGCAATTTGGGATGCCTCGATGTGGGCTTCGCGGTAACCCGGCGGCCGGAGGGCGGGCTGCTCGATCTTCATGTTGGCAATCACTGCAAAGAACCCCATCCGCTCGATCTGACGAAGCTGCGGATAGGGACGACGCAGGCGGACGGGCGCGCCGTGTCCGTGGTGCTCCACGATCCGCGCCATGAGATCGAGAAGTTGGATGTCGGCGGGTGCACGCGGGGCCATGAGCAGATTCGGCTCGACGTGGGGGAGGGGGCAGAGCTGGGACCCGAGGTGTGCCTGGATGTCTCGGCCATCGCGCCGGATGCGCCGCACGCGCACCCTGCGCCCATTTGTTTGTCATCCGGGAGCGGAACGTGATGGGGAGATTCGTCGTCGTGAATCGGCTTCGGGCATCGGTGATGGCGCTCGGCCTTTGGTGTCTGGCCCCCGAGGCAAAGGCGGCCCCCGAAGGTTCGTCGGAGGCGTGCGTCGAGGTCAGCTCGATCGTGGGCGAGCAGCGCTGCTCTCGGTATGGCGCCAAGTGGTCGATCCAACGATTGCCGCCGTTCGTCGTGCGGTTCGGGATGCGCGGTAGCCAAATGACCCCGGACAACATGACGTTCGAAGGGACGGTGCACGAAAAGCGACTCGATCGGTACGACTACACGTATCCCGGTCGCGCGCTCGGCGTTTCGTCGTTTCGCGGGCTCGGTGCGGAGCTCGCGGTGAGTTGTTTCGTCAGCGACCAACTCTATGTCGGAGGCGACGGGGCCGTGATGTGGGGCGCATCGCATGCCGACGATTTCACGGTGGACGAGCACCGCGTTGGCCGTCGCGGAACCTTGGATATGACCATGGCCACCTTCGGCACCCACGTCGGTTATCGCTTGCCGCTCGGGCTCCTCTCGCTCCGCGCGGAGATCTTCGGGGGGGCCGGTTGGGTGCAGCTGAGGCAACGCATCGACGGCAACAAGGTGCAATCCGAAGCGGTCCAGCTCGTGATCGAGCCGCGCATCGCGGCCGACGTCTGGGCGACGCAGAACGTCTCGTGGAGCGCGTACGTGGCAAAAGATGTGATCCACCCCCGCAGTTATGGCATGGGCATTTCGGTTACGTGGCACTTCCGAGCGTTCGACGGCCAATTCGCACTTTGGTGAGGCGTCTCTCCCGGCGCGCCTCCGGGAATCTACGCGGCCGGTGACGGTCGGGCGCTTCGCAGGACAAGGGCTCGGAGTTGGGCGCTCCGAGCCCTGGTGCGGATTGGGGCCGCGCGAGCGCTATTCGTTACATACGGGGAGCGAGTTGGTCTCGCTCGCAATGTCGATGTCGCGCGCGTACCCGACGACGCCGGCGACGTCTCCGATGGTCTTGATCCATCGATTCGGGTGCGGGCCGCCGCCGGAGCTTCCAGCCTCTTTGCGGCAGTAGAACCAGCTGGGATTGGTGTTCAGCTGATCCACGCGGGCGTCGTTCTGATAGAGGTACGTGGGAACACGGTTGTTGCACCACCATTTGCCGCCGCTTTGCCAGCAGGGAGCGGCGGCCGCTTCGACATTCTGCTGCGACGAAGCTGCGGCCGTTTTTTCGTCGGCGGCCGGCGATTGCCCTTCGGGCGAATCCGATTGCGCGGCGCAGGCGGAGAGGCCGAGCGTGGCTGCGACAGCTGCGAGAGCGGCCACCTTGAGCGACGATCCCACGGCTCCGAAGTTCGCAAAATGCATAAGATTCATCGAATACCTCCTTGCGAGAAGTGATGATGCATACCGTGCAAATATGGATACGTGAAATAAAAATTCAATACGCTTCTTTTTGGAAGCGCGTGCGTCGCGTCGCGCGCCGTGGCGCGACAAATCCATTTTCATGATCGGGTATCGCGTTTTTCGCGTCGTTATCGTAGTTCGCGGCCCTGGTCCTCGCTCGTTGGGATCGGTTCCGCGCGCTCTCTACTTTTCGTAGATGGCTTGATGACGCCGGGGGCGCGCGCCGTGGGTTCGAGCTCGAGGGCGATTGCGAGGTCGCTCGATGTCGTGGAATCCCCAAAATTGGATTGAAATGGTTTCAACCGGCGTGCTACCGATTCAAACTCGGTAAACCATGCTCGAACGATCGTTCGTTGGGCCGACAGCGTCGGCTCGCCGTAGCAGGAAATGGGCTGGGATACGGCGCGCGCCGGCTCCGGCGGAAATGGCGTTCGTGCGCCGACGACGCTTGTGCTCCGGCCGGGCAGAATCGTTTGCATACGAATGATGTGGCCCGCGATGGGCGAATGCGGGCGCATCGGGCGAGACGCTTGTGCTCCGGCGGAGCAAAATCGTTTGCTAGCGAATCACATGCGGGTGTTCGGCGAGATCATCAAATGATTCGCACACGAATCACATAGGAACCTTCGCTGGGCGAATTCGTCCTAGCTTGGTGCTTCGCCGGTCGTGCGGCTCCAACAGCCCAACCCGCCCCTTGGGAGGCGGGAGCGTGTCCGCAGCTGCATGTGCCCGAATCCGGAGCGCCCGCCGCATCCGCCGGAAATCCGGACCGCCCCCCGTTTTGCGCCTCGAAAATCAGCGAAAGCGCGTGCCGCGATACCGCCTTGGTCGCCGCGCGTTTGTCGCCGGGGACGGCGTTGGGGTGGCCGCGGGCTCCGGCGGAGGTTCGCCGCCGCTGACGGGGAGGCGCCGGCGGATGTAGCGCTCGATGTCCGACAGGAGGGAGCGCTCCTCGCGGTCGCAGAAGGAG
Source organism: Sorangiineae bacterium MSr11954 (assembly GCA_037157815.1). Taxonomy (NCBI): domain Bacteria; kingdom Pseudomonadati; phylum Myxococcota; class Myxococcia; order Myxococcales; family Pendulisporaceae; genus Pendulispora; species Pendulispora albinea. The sequence continues at coordinate 5,735,079 of CP089984.1, read as the reverse complement.
ATGGCGCGGCCGACGGCGCCGCCGCGGCCCGTGCGGCCGATGCGGTGGACGTAGCTTTCGGCGACGTTGGGGAGGTCGAAGTTGATGACGTGGGAGATGCCATCGACGTCGATGCCGCGGGCCGCGACGTCGGTGGCCACCAGGACGCGGGTGCTGCCGCGGCGGAAGGCGTCGAGGGCGCGCTCGCGGGCGCTCTGGGTCTTGTCGCCGTGAATGGCCAGGGCGGTGATGCCCGCGCGGTCGAGCTGCTCGGAGAGGCGGCTGGCGCCATGCTTGGTGCGGGTGAAGACGAGGGCGCGCTGGACGGAGTCGTCCCGTAGGACGGTTTCGAGCAGGGCGCGCTTGTCGGCGCGGGACACGAACATGACCGACTGATCGACGCTCTCGGCCGTGGTCACCGTGGGCGCGATGGCGATGCGCACGGGATCGCGGAGCATCGTCTTGGCGAGCGCTTCGATGGTGGCCGGCATGGTCGCCGAGAAGAGCAGAATGCGACGATCGCTCGGTAAGGTGGCGAAGATGCGGCGCACGTCGGGCAGAAAGCCCATGTCGAGCATGCGGTCGGCCTCGTCCACCACGAAGTGGGTCACGCCGTCGAGCTTGACCAAGCCCTGCCGGAGCAGGTCCAGCAATCGGCCCGGGGTGGCCACCAGAAGATCCGGCTGCGCGCGCAGCGCGATCTCTTGACGGTGCTGGTTGACGCCGCCGTAGACGACGGTGTGCCGCAAGCGAAGGTAGCGGCCGTAGACGGTGGCGCGCTCGGTGATCTGCGCCGCGAGCTCGCGGGTGGGCGTGAGAACGAGGGCGCGGATGGGTTTTGGGCCTTGCGGTAGGGCCTCGGCCGCGAGCCGCTGCAGAATCGGCAGAACGAAGGCGGCGGTTTTTCCGGTGCCGGTTTGCGCGCACGCGAGCACGTCACGGCCTGCCAGCACGTGCGGGATGACCTCCGCTTGAACGGGAGAGGGGCTCTCGTACCGCTCGTCCACGATGGCGCGAACGATGGGCTCCGAGAGGCCCAGCGCTGCGAATGGAGAGGCGGCGATGGCTTGCGCGATCTCGGGCGTGATGGGGCTCGGGGCCCATACGGGCTCGCGCGGTGCGAGGGCGCCGCGCGCCTTGGCGGCTTGGGGATCGGTGTCGTGGTGGTTGTGGGCGCGGCGTGCAGCGCGACCGCCCGTGCCATGGGGACGGTGGTCGCGACGGGAACTGTGGAAACTCAATGGAGAATGACTCGCTCTCTGTTGGTATGCGGGGCGCGGGTGCGGCTCCCTCGGAGCCACCGCATGGGAAAGGGGTAACAGTAGCCCGATGGCTACGTCACATCCTGCTGACCCAGCGCAAGCCTCGCGAAACGGGTGCGATGGAAGCGGGCAAAGAAAACCGCCCGCGCCAGCGAGATACTGCGCGCTCCCTTTAACCGACGGCACAGCCGCCGTCAAGGGGCCTGTAGCGCGGCGCGGCATCCTTGGGCGCACGAGGGGTCCCGTTCGCCACCGGCGGATGCTATATGCCTGCGCCATGCACGAGACAGGTCCGCAGCCGCAGCCGCAGCCGCAGGTGCAGGGCACGACGCCGAGCGCTGCGCTCGTCACCGGGGGAGGTCGGCGCATCGGTCGAGCCATTGGTTTGGGGCTCGCGCGGCGCGGGTTTCGCGTGGCCGTGCACTACGGCCAATCGCAGGCGGAGGCCGAGGCCGTCGTGGCCGAGATCGCCGCCGAGGGGGGAAAGGCGGTGGCGCTCGGGGCCGATCTGGGGCGCGAGGCCGAGGTGAGCACCTTGCTCGAGCGCGCCATCGAGGCGCTGGGGCCCATCGGCTGCCTGGTGAACAACGCCTCGCGCTTCGAGTACGACAGCGCGCTCAGCGCCACCCGCGATTCGTGGGATCTGCACCTGGAGACCAACCTGCGGGCGCCCTTCGTGCTCATGCAGGCCTTTGCGCGGGAGCTCCCGCCCGCCCACTCGGGTTGCATCATCAATGTGCTCGACGAGCGGGTCTGGAACCTGACCCCGCACTTCGTCTCGTACACCGTGAGCAAGACCGCGCTGTGGACGCTCACGCAAACCATGGCGCTGGCGCTGGCGCCGCGCATTCGGGTCAACGCCATCGGCCCGGGTCCGACCTTGCCGAGCGTCCATCAGTCGCCCGAGCAGTTCGCGCGTCAGGTTCAGCGGCTGCCGCTCCAGCGGGGGGCGAGCCCCGAAGAGATCAGCCACGCCGTGAATTTTCTCCTCGATGCCCCGGCCATGACGGGGCAAATGATCGCCCTGGACGGGGGGCAGCATCTGGGGTGGGCGCAACCGGGGCCGGACGATGCCGCGCGCGATTGACCGCGCTCGATCCCGCCCCCAACCAAGCAAACGGTGAATCGCGACGACCGAGAACGCGAACGACGCGAAGACCGAAAAGAACGCGAAGGCCGAGAAGACCGAGAGTCGAATGAAACGAGGACGAAGCCACGATGGATGAACGAACGACATTGGCCGACGCACGGCAAAGGCTCCGTCACGTGTTCATTCGTGACCTGATGGTCCCTTGTTTCATCGGTGTGCCCGCGCCCGAGCGCGAGCAGGCGCAGCGATTGCGGATCAACCTCGATCTGGCGGTGCGCGAGGAGCCCGGACCTTTGGCCGACGAGCTTCACTCGGTGGTCGACTATGAAAAGATCGTCAAGAAGACGCGCGCGTGCGTTCGCAATGCGCATGTCAAGCTGCTCGAGACCTTGGCCGAGCAAATCATGGCCATTTGCTTGGAGGACGCGCGCGTTCACCTTGCGCGGGTCCGGCTCGAGAAGCTGGACGTTTTTCCGGATTCGACGGCGGGCATCGAGATCGAGCGCCACGGTGCGGCGCTCGGGACGCCCGACCTTCAACGCAGGGCGGAGCCTGGCTGAACGCGGGGAATGGAGAAATCAACGTGGAGATCTTCAAAGAGTTTCGGTTCGAGTCCGCGCATCGTCTGCCGAACACCCCCGAGGGACACAAGTGCCGGAGGTTGCACGGTCACTCGTTTCGGGTGGAGATCCACATCGAGGGGCCGCTGGTGGAGCCGGAGGGTTGGGTGGCCGACTTCGCCGACATCACCGAGGCCTTCGCGCCCCTGCATGCGCGGCTCGATCATCGCTATTTGAACGAAATCGAGGGGCTCGAGAACCCCACGAGCGAGAACCTGGCGCGCTGGATCTGGGACCACCTCAAGCCGGGGCTCGGCAGCTTGAGCCACGTGGTGGTGCGCGAGACCTGCACGTCCGGTTGCATTTATCGTGGCAAGTAGGCGCGGCACGTAACCGTGGTACCGCTGACCATCGACGAGCACTTCCTACCCGACGGCAGCCGGGTAGGAACCCATGTCTCGGCGGCAGACGAGGGGCGCGCGCTTCGGCTCGTGGTCGATGGTGCCCTCGACCACGAGCTCCCCATCGCCGTGCTGGAGCAGGTGATGGCGCGCTACGGAAAGCCGCTCGCCGAGGGCGTGGTGCCGGGCGGACCGCGCATCGAGCTCGGGGATGGACGTGCACTGTGCATGCTTCGCCACCGCGGTCGATACGACGTGATCGCCCGGGATTACCTGGTCTTCGAGCGTCCCGGTGGGCCGCCGTTGGCGGAGCTCTCCACGAGCATTGCGGGGGCGCTTTTGCACCTCGCGCGCGCGGCGGGGATTCGGTCAGATGCGGTCGGCGGCGATGAGTAGGTAGTGAAAGCTGCCCTCGCGGTACGCCGTGAGGAAGGCGTCTTCGACCCCGGTGGCCACCGACGATTTGGCCCTCAGCTTCCAATAGGGGAGGGTCGCCGCGGTGAGATCGACCACATTGATGGGCACCAGGTTGTTGGCGGCGAGCGCCCGAAAGTATTCGCTGCGTGCGTGTACATTGCACGTATAGCGTTCGTCGATTTGAATGACGGCCTTGGAGCGCCCGCCCGTAAGGTCGTTGTAGCAGCCGGTGATGCACACATAGCGGCCGCCGAACTTGAGCAGCCTGGCGAACTCGCGAAATGTCTCGAACAAGTCCACGTACATGGTCGTTTCGTTGGTCCAGATGGCGCGCATCGAGCCCGAGTCGAAGCCGGTGTCGAGCATGTTGCGAAAGTGGAATTGCACCTGGTCGGCCACCCCGCGCTGCCCGGCTTGGTTGTTCGCAAACTCCACCTGGCTGGTGGAAATCGTGACCCCGTCGACCCGGCAACCAAATCGCCGGTTGGCCATGAAGCTCGTGCCGCCCCGCCCCGATCCGGAGTCCAGCAGGCGATCGGACGGCCCGATGTCGCCGAGGTGGTCGAGGAGATAATCGGCCTGCGCCGATTCGAGCCGGTGCAGCTCCGTGATGATCCGCTCGTCGCGGGTCTTCTCCGGGGCCTCCCACACCGACGGATCGACCTCGCCGATGCCGTAGTGGTGATGGAAAAGGCCGTCCACTTCACCGAGCCGAATGTTGACCGGATCGCGCTCGGCGTTCCAATACGCGGCGATGGACTTCTGGTAGGCGGTTCGCAGAACGGGACGGGTTTCGGTGGTCGTTGTCATCGTGGCTGCTGTCCTTTCTCTAGGAACCGGAGCGGGTATCCGTTGGTGCTGGGCTGTCGGCCTGGTGCGGTTTATCCGCGGATTGCTTCGCGTCGTTCGAGTGGTAACGAAGGGTGGTGGCGTGCCATTGACGGCTGCCGCCGCACCACGCCCAGAGATCGGCGAAGAAGCGGCGGAGGTTGGGCGAGCCGGCCAGGCTGAGCGCTCCCGCCTCGGCGACGAAGGCCCGCATCAACTCGTTGTGGATCTCCACGGTGCGGGCGATGGCCTCGCGGTGCGTGCACTTCTCCTCGGCGACGATGGCCTCGGGCAGACTGAGATCGTCGTCCGACTCTTTGGCCGCGGAGTGGATGTCGTTGATCAAGACCGCGGCGAGGCCGATCATCAGAACCGCGCGCCGAACCCCGGGGTGATAGAACTCGTGCGGCAGCAGCTCGTAACCCGCGATGGGGTCGACCAAAATCATCGGGGGCAGGTAGCTGTTGTGTTGCCGGTGCACCAAATACTCCCACACGGACGGGTGCTCCCCGGTCAGACGCCAGCTGGCGTTCTGGTCGAGGGTGGTGAACAAGATGGCCATTTGGTGCTGAAACCGGCCCAACTGCGCGATGGTGGTGTACCTGGCGAGATGTTCCATGCCGCTGCGGAAGGCGCGCGCAATGGGGTGGCTCGCGATGTATTCGTCGACCTGCGGCGCATACTTCACGGGGAGCGCGACGGGGTCCACCACCCCGTAGAGCAGCCCGAATCGGGCGGCGGCCTTGGTCGGGTCGGCGCCGAGCTTCTCTTCGTCGAGGTAATAGTCGTCGGACGCCCACTCGGCGACGACCACCTTCGCGGCCGCCAGCAATCGATCCGGATCGTTGGTGGCGGGGTGCGTGAGCATCATGAGCCGACCAAAATCACACTTTCGCAAATGATCGAGTTGGCCGTGGTATATCCCCATTTGGTCGGCCCATGCCACCAGCTGATCGTTGACCAGCTGCCCCAATGCGGGATCGTCGCGCACGGGGCCCGGACAGAACAGCTCGGGGCTCTCCGGCTGATGGGGGCTCACCCACCGCGCAGATAACTCCAGTTTGGAAAGGGGCTCGCCGCCGTCGGCCGCCGCGGCCTGCTCCTGCGCGCTCCGAACCAGTCGAGCCGCCGAGGTTCCCAGACCCCCCAGACCCCGGGGGCCGGTGATGGCGGGTGCACCGGGCGCACCGAACGCGTTGGGTGATGTGGAGGGCTTGGTTGGCTTGATTGGCGCCGCTTCGCCGTGTGCGGCGCGAACCACTCGGGCCGCCGAGGTACCCAGGCCGATGGGACCGAGGATGGACGGCGCCTTCTCGGACTTTTGCGCGTGGTCCCCCGTGACGAGCGTGAAGAGCTCGGACAGCGCGACCGGTGGAGCACGGCGCATATCCGAAACGAGGGACGACGCAAAGAGCCCCTCGTCGCGCGCTGCGCCATGCATCAGGAGAGTCGACATGCGAGACATGGTCGTTGACACCTTTCTGGTGGTCGCGAATCGACATCGAACGCAAAACTGCCCAGGGGCGGGATGAATTCGAGCCTACGTCGCTCGGGGTGTTCGACAGGGGCGCAAAGCCAGCCAAATCGAATCAGCGTCGTACGCGCGCTTCACGAAACCTGTGCTCACGGCAACGGGCGCCCATCGTTCGTTCGAACGTAAGGCCCCCGGGCTGCAGCGAGAAAACGAAAAACGAGAACGATAAACGTCGCAAGCAGATTCGCGAGCACCGTAGTTCGATAATTCGTGCAACGCAAGACATCTTGCTTGCGTTCCGCGCAATCGGGAACCTGAGCCGCTTACTTGCCTAACGTCACGCGCCGGTGACGTTTGCAGGATCACCGGCCGACGCGCTCACTGCACTTCGTGGACGTTGGATATGCCGATTGGAGATGCTGGATGTTATTGATGCATCGAATCGTTTTTGCACATCGACGAGTCCAGCTTTGCCCATCCGTTTCGACCGGCTCGAGCGCACGTCCGGGAGCGTTTCCGCGAAGACCCACGGCTGGCTCGATCGGGCCGGCGTGGGTTCTTCGCGACCTCAGGCGCGATCCCATCGCTCACGGATCCCGTGGGGGACGGAGCGGAGCGATCGATGGATATCGGACTACGTCGATGGATTCGAAGATGCGAAGTCGAGAAAAAGATTGAATGGCGTGTTTGCGCGCTGCAAGTCGGATTCGTGCGATCGGAACGATAGGCTAACGATGCAACGCCCCCGCGTCCCATACGACCTTTCCGCCAATCACGGTCAGCACGCTGCGCGTGGCCGGGAGCTGGGCGGGGGTGACGCGAAATACGTCTTGGGAGAGAACGGCGAAGTCCGCGAGCATGCCGGGGGCGAGGGTCCCCTTGCGATCGTCGGTAAACTCGGCGAAGGCGGCGCCGCGCGTATAGGCCGTCAGGGCCTGCTCCAGGGTGAGGGCCTCGGAGGGGTTCGTGGGGTGCGTGATCGCGAGGAGTAGATCGAGCCACGGCGTTTGCACCGCGCCGATGGCATCCGTTCCAAACGCGAGCCCGACCCCGGTGCGAAGGAGGGTGCGCAAAGGCTGCATGATCTCCGCGCGCGCCGGCCCGAGGCGCTGGTGCATCAAATCCGGAATGCCGAGATGAAGGGGATTCTGAACGACGATGGCCTCCAAGCGACGCAATCGCGCGATGTGATCCGCATAAATGAGATCGCCGTGCTCGATGCGAAACCGCCGCCCGCGCCATGCGCGCGCGCCAAAACGCGACGCCGCGTCGAGGACCTCGTCGAGCGCCGCGTCGCCCACGGCGTGGAAGATCGGCTGGTCGCGCGCGCGATCGTGCCCGAGGCTGCGCCGGAGCTGGGTGTGCAGCGCGCTCTCCGAGAAATTGAAGATGCCGAAGAAGTCCGGCGCGTCGGCATAGGGCTCGCGCAAGAAGGCATTCCGCTCGAGCGGTGTTCCATCGGTGATCCATTTCAATCCGCCCCACGTCAGCTTGCTGCCGCGGGGCGCGTCGGACGGCGCCGTCTCGCAGGGCTCGTTCGGGGTCAGTGGAAAGCAGATGGAGCGCACGCGCAGCGGAAGATTGGCCGCGCGCAGGACGCTCGCCGTGCGGGCATGGGTGAGCCCCAATGGGATGTCTTGAATGCTCGTGTAACCCAACTGCACGGCGCGCTCGGCGTAGGTGCGGTATACGGTCAAGAGCTCGTCGTCGCGCATGCGGTCGAACAATCGTCGATTCAACCCATGCTCGGCATATTCCTGAACGACGCCCGTGATCACCTGGGTCCCCGGGGCGCGCAGATAGCGGCCGCCAAAGGGATCGGGCTCCGTCTCGTCGATGCCCAGCATCCGCATCGCCGCCGTGTTGATGACCGTTCCATGCCCCGTCCACGAGCGAAGAATCACGGGGTGATCGGGCGACGCCGGATCGAGCGCCGCGCGCGTGGCGGTCGGATCGGCCAGGATCGCATCCCCGATCATGACCACCAGCAAGGTCCCCGGCGGGTTGGCGCGCACGCCATCGCGCACCAGCGCGAGCACGGCATCGAGGCGTGGCCCGGGACCCGGTACGAAGCTGGTGTCGTTCAGGCGCTTGCCGGGGATGCCCAGCACGTGCGTGTGCGCGTCATGGATCCCGGGCACCACCGTTCGCCCCTCGAGATCCACGCGCTCGAACCACGATCCGCGCGCGCCGTCGTCCGCGCCGTGGTCCGAGCCGGCGAACACGATCCACTCCCCGCACACCCCGAGGGCGTTGGCCCACGGCTGCCGCGGATCCCCCGTGAAGATCCGGCCATGGTGGTACAAGGTGCACGCGGCTCCGCCGCCCGCGGGGTGCGGGTCGAGCGAAGCCGGGCGCGTGGCGATTGTCTCCGTTGGGGTCCCCGTCGGTGCGGTTTGGCCTTCGCAGCCGCTAGCCAGCACGCCAAGCAAGCCGAGAGAGCCGGCCAACGGCAGCGTCGATAACGTCGACAGCGAAAGCGCAATGCCCAGGACCGACCGCGCGCGCGTGGAAAAGGAGGTGCTGCTCGTTGCATGTGGTTGCGTAGGTACCATTGCAGCGGCTATTCCGATCTCGTTGAGGTTTCTCCTTTCGTACCTAATCGGAAATGCGATGGAGTGCCACTGCGATTGCGACGGCTATGGCTTGTAGAAGGAGAGATCGTGGGCTTTGCCGAGACGCGCGCGGCCAATGGTGGCGAGAATGTGATCGTCGTTGTCGTGGCGGACGTAAAAGGACAAATCGCGAAGGATGCGCTCGACCGGGCTGGGACGGATCAAGCAGCGCGCGCCGCACGCGCGGATGCAGTGCTCCACCGTCTGCAGCGCCAGGTGCTCCACCACGTGGCGCGCGCGGGAGCCCGCGAGCTGCGCCTCGGCGCGCGGCCCTCGGTCCCAGAGATCGGCCACGTGCTGTAGCCATAAATCGGCCGTCTCCACCGCGACCGACATGGCACCCACACGCTGTTGGACATACGGATCGCTGCTCTTGTCTTGCTGCGCAATGTACTGCAACGCTTCGCGGTATGCCGCCTCGGCCGCGCCGAGGAAGCTCGCGGCATAATGCGGTATGAAGGCGGTTTGCCATCCCTCGCGCATATACGCTCCAGGTTCGCCGATGCGGTTGGCGTCGGGAATGCGCGTCTGGTGAAAGCGGACGAGATGGCTCACGGTGGCGCGCATGCCGATGGGGTCCCACCACGAGCCATCCACGGAGATGCTGGGATCGGACAGATCACATGCCAGCATGAATACCGTCTCCGGTGATTCGGAGTGACGCGCCCCGCCGGGGCCTGCGCTGTCGACCAAGAGGATCGCCCAGTTGGCGCCGTTCGCGCTGGTGGCAAAGATCTTCGTTCCATCGACGATCCAGTCGTCGCCCTCCCGGCGAACATGTGTGCCGATGCGGCGCGTCTCGCCCTTGCCAGGCTTGGGCTCCCCGCTCCAGGCGACCCACGTTTCGCCGCGCTCCACGACGCCGCGGAACCAGCGCTCTTTCTGGCCGCTCGAGGCCATGGCGTCCAGCAGCACCATGGAGTTGGCGTGCCCCTCCCAGCAGCGGGCCAGCGAAAGATCGGCGGTCGCGAGCAGCCGCGTCATCCTCCATAGGACATACGTATTTCCCTGGAGCGGCCCGAGCCCCAGGCCGCCGTACTCGCGGGGCGCGGTGGGGGCGTGCAAGCCGGCGGCGAACAGATCGTCGAAGTCCTCCTTGGGAAACGAGGCGGTTCGGTCGTAACCGTCCGCGCGCGCGGCAAACGCTTTGGTGAGCGAGCCGAGTCGTCGGAGGAGCCGCGCGTGCTCCTCGTGGATGTTGGCGATCATGGTGTCCTCACCGCGGTAGACGGTAGAAGTGTTGCCGCGTGAGGTAGCGCGCGCGGGGGCTGTCGTCGGTAAAGGTGGTGGCGGCCTCGAAGGTCAAGAGACCCCGGTTGACATAGCCGTAGAGCACCACCCGCTGGAATCGAAGATCGAAGGCGGCGATGAGGCCGATGGCCCGCGTGCGCGCGACATCGTCGGAGAGCACGGTGGCCGCGGCGGAGCCCCATTCGAGCAGGCCGCTGTCGCTCGCGCCAAAAGGACGAACGGTGAGCGCGTCGCCCGCGCGCGCGAGCTCGGCGCGGAGGATGCCGCGCGAGGTTCGATCGAAGTTGACCCAGGTGCCGAGCAGCGGCGCGAGCTCGATCACGGGGCCCGTCTCTCTTCGGTTGGTGCCGATGTGCACGGGGCGAGCGAAGCGATCGCGCTCCCGGCTCACGGAGCCGGCGGGGCCCGTGGGGTTTGCAGGATCAACGGGATGGCTGGGATGCATGCGGCACCTCCGTCAGATAAAAGAACTCGCGGGTCCAATAATCCGCGCGACCGCTGCGATCGAGGAATACGTTGTAGGTGGTCGTTACCAAATCGCCCAATTTGATGTACGAGACAATCGTCGTTCGCAGAAAACCGAAATCGTAGGTGGCCGTAAAACCCCATGCCTCGCGGGACGACACGTCGGGGGCGTACGCCACGGCCTCGATTTCACCCCAATCCTTGGGCTCGGGCGAGCCGGTGCCGAGCGCGCGCACCCGAAGACCGCCCTTTTTTTCGGTGAGATCCATGCGCAGGATCCCGCCCGACTCGCCCTCGTCGGCGTTTTGCCAAATGCCGAGGATGGGGCTCCGATCGAGCTCCGAAGGGGGTCGCATCTCGTGAGGTCCGGCCTTCGCCGGGAGATCCTCGCTCCGCAGAAAGGGCAGAGCAAGCCCATCGACCTGTGCCTTTGGGACGTCTACACGACTCGTTTCCATGGGTGGAATTCCTTTCTTCAGTTGCCATTGCTCGAGAGCACGATCCGGGCATCGCGGACGGGCATGCGCCGCCCGGTCATCTTTTGAAACTGCTCGGCGGCGTCGGCCGAGAGCATCGCCCAGCCGTCGATGATCACCAGCCGCCGATCGGTCCGCGCGCGGGCCGCCGCCACCAGCGCGGTCTCCTTGGCCCCGTAGCCCATATCGAGGAGGACGGTGCCCTCCGAGAGCTGCTCGACGGCGAACGGCGCCTCGTCGCGCAAGGTGGTAGCGTGCACGATGAGCGAATAGTTCTCCGGCGCGAAATTCCGCAGGGGAACGTAGGTGAGCCCGAGCAGCTGCGCGGCGTAGTGACCGCGCTCCGCGCCGCGGTTGATCACGTCGGGCCGCACGCCGGACTTGAGGAGCGTCCACGCCGCCGCGCGACCCGCCCCGCCGCAGCCGATCACGGCGGCCTTTTGGCCCGCGAGCCGAACCCCCGCGCTGCGCAACGCGCCGAGGACGCCCGCGGCGTTGGTCGAGTGCGCGCGCCAGCCGTGGCGGGTGCGCACCAAGAGGTTGGCGGCGCCCGAGTGGGTGGCCACCTTGCTCGCCCGCGCGCCCGCGCCCAGCGCCGCCTCCTTGTGCGGGCTGACCACGGTGAGGCCGTCCAAGGAAAATCCGAGCTCGCCGAGCCCGTCCACCACCTTCGACCAGAACGGGCCGAAGTCGTCGACCGGCATGGGCACGTAAAGGGCAGGGAACCCGATGGCCCGATATCCTGTATTGTGCAGCTTGGGCGACATCGATGCACCGGCCGAACGGCCGACGATGGCAAAGAGGTGCTTCAAGGGTAGGAGCGCCGGCAAGCGATAATCCGATGTCAGCTGGTCCACCGTGGGGACGAACTCGTCATTGCCATGGAGGCGGCCGTAGACGATGGGCGCCCCCAGGCGCGGCGCCAGCAAGCGGCTCCAGATCCCGGCGCGCGCCGTTCCGAAGGCGGTGACGTCGGAGCGGCGCAGTCGTTTGAGCAGCTGCAGCGGGACCAGCGCATCCTCCGCCGATCGAATGTCCGGGGCGAGCAGGTAAAGGCGCGCGGGGGTGCGGGCCATGCGCTCGAACTGCGCGGTCAAGGTGCGCATATCGCAGCCGGTGCCGTGCCAGGAGATGCGGCGGCGGTGCGGCGGGATGCGGGCCAGGATGTCCGGGGTGAGATCGCGGTCGGCCTCCAGATCGATCACGTCGTAGTGCTCGAGCGCGCCGAGGAGCCTTCGCGCGCGCTCCCTCGCGTCGCCTTCGAAGGCGCCGCCGGCGCGAACGCTGCGGAGGTTGTACGAGAGCTCTCCGGTCGCGCGCGCCCGCGTGCGCAGGAGCGCTGGATCGACGTCGTGAACGAGATCGGCGCGTACTTCGATGTCGCCGGCGATGCGCAGCTCGTGACCGTCGCGCGAGGGCTTGCTCGTCAGGGTGGTCACCACCGAGCACTGCCCCACCTCGACGTGGTTCGCGAAGACCGGACGCGCCGGATCGGAGATCGCATGTTCGGGGCTGGACAGGTTGCTCATCGGACCAACATTCCCGGGCTATGAACGTGATGGACGGGACGGACGTGATGGACGGGACGGACGCGCTCATGCTCACGTTCACGCGCGCCCTCATCGAGGCGAGGCACTGCAAGCGGGCGTACCTCGCGAAGCCGGTTCCACGCGACATGGTGGCGCACGTGCTCCGCGTGGCGGCGAACGCGCCCTCGTCGCGCAACGGCCAGCCTTGGCGAATCGCCGTGGTGAGCGGCGCGGCGCGCGATGCGCTGTCGCGGGCGCTCTGCGCGGAGCTCGAGCGAGGCGCGCCGCCCGCGCCGGATTACGCGAACCGTCCGCCGGTGCTCGATCCCATCGCCGAGCGGCGCGCGGCCGTGGCCGGCGAGGGCGTGCTCTCGGCCAAGGGCATCGCGCGCGACGATGCCGCGGGCCGCCGCGCGCACCAGCGCGACAACATGCGGTTTCACGGGGCGCCTCTGGAGATGATCCTGCATTTGCCAAAGGGCGCGCCGCCGGGGCACTTTCTCGACGCGGGGTTCTTTCTCCAAAACGTCATGCTGGCGTTGGTCGCCTGCGGGCTCGGGAGCTGCCCTCAGTTCAGCGTCGCCGGTTATGCGGACGCGATTCGAAAGCAGCTCGGCCTCTTGCCCGATCGCATCGTGGTGTGCGGGCTCGCCGTGGGCTACCCCGACGAGGCCGTCCCCGTGAACCGATTCGTGCCTCCGCGCGCGGAGCTCGAGGAGTACGTGACGTGGCATGATCACGCGCCCCCCGAGAACACGGCGCGCGAATAGCGGCCGAGCCGCGATCGCCAGGGCGATGGGAGGTGCTCCAGCACGCGCGCGCGCACCAGCTCTTGGATTCGGAGCGCGCAATCCAAGTACGATTGGGCGGAGTCGCCGTGGGGCTCCGCCACGTCCTCGCGGGGATCGAGGCAGAAGACGCGCGCGGACACATAAGGCGCCATCTCGACGACGGCCGCGCGGTGCGCCCGCGTCATGCAGTACACGGCGGCGCTGCCCGCGCACAACGCGGGGGTGAGCGGCCGCGACGCGTGGGCGGGCACCGGCACATTCATCTGGCGCAGCACCGAGGCGGCCTCCTGCGGGAGCGGCCTCCCCGGCTCGCGGACCGCGACCCCCGCGCTCTCCACCTGCACGCGATGTCCCGCGCCGGCGGCGGCGAGCTCCACCCCCGCCACCGCCGCGGCGATGGGCGAGCGAATGGTGTTGCCGCCGCACACGAACAACAGCACCTTGGGCACCTGGGCGCGGGCGAGGAGCCGTTGCTCGATGGAGGGATAGCTGAGGGCAAAGGCCGCGCACACCACGCACACGGTGGCCGCGAGCTGCGCGCCGCTGGGCGGGGGCATTCCGTAGAGGGCGTTGAGCCCGAGCGAGGCCGCGACCCCGGCCAGGATGCTCGAGCACACGTGCACGGGCATGCAGAACGAATACTCGCGGGGGTCGAGGAAAATAAGGGTGGTACAGACGAACAAGCCCTCGTAGAGCACGCCGATGAGCAGGGCGGGCCACGCCGCGGGCGAGAACAAGAACGTGGTGAACCCCTCGCGCAGCGCGCGCGACGCATCGCCGATGCCGATGAGCGCCCCCAACCCCAGGAGCGCCACCAGGAACACCGGCGTGGCCATGTGCTCTTCCACCAGGTAGCGGCGATCGAGGGCGTGCTGGCCGCCCTTGGCGTGGCGGCTCATGATGAGAAAACGGTTCGCATATCCAACCATGTACGCGAGCAAGCTGAGAACCGCCGTGACGGTCAGTTGGTAGTTGTGCACATCGGAGAGGGCGACCACCGCCGAGAGCAGGCTCAAACCGATGGCGATCCAGGAGTGCACCGGGATGGCGCGGGCGCGCGCGAGATCGACCGCCGGCGAGACGATGAGCGTTTCGATGCGCATCAGGACCAACATCAGGAGGATCGACACGCCTGGAAAGGTGAAGTTCAAGGTGGTCGTGCCCACGATCCACGCCATCCAAAAGGCCGATGCCGCGGTCTCGCGGCCGGGGAAGGGGATTGACCCTCCACGCCGTCCAAAAAAGGTGCGCCGGCGCGCGTACTTCCACCATCCGAGGAGGGTGAGGGTCAGCGGCATGGCGCAGAGCGTTCCAAGGGCCGCCGCGGGCAAGAGCACGAACCCTCCAACCGGCCCGTGGGTCGCGCCGAAGAGGCCGCCCGACATCGCTTTTGCCACCGCGCTGTAGGGCGTGTACCAGAGGAAATAAAGGAGGCCGAGGCCGAACATGCCAATACGGCGGGCAGGGGGCGTCACAGTAACCTCGTTGGATTGGAATGATTGGAACGAGGAGCAGCTGAACGTTGCTCCATGTTTGGCAAATAGATTTCGATCTATGATTGAAATGCCATCGCCGCGGTCGATCGCCATCGCCGCGCGCGCTATCGTTCGAAAGGATGATTCCGGATCCTACCCGCACCGCGACCGTAAGGGAGCGGTGAGCCGGCGTGGCGAAGATCCGCCCTTGAATCGACTTGAATCGACAAGACGAGAAGAGCGGGCGTTCCGAGCCTCACCGCTCCGTTACGGTCGCGGTACTGGGTGCTGCGATCGAATGTTCGATTGAGATTCGCCACCCGTCACGAGGTGGTGAATATTTAAATGTTATTTACGATCTGATAAATATCGAATTGACGCGAATCAACACGAACCGACAGCGATAGTGATGGGATCAGGTGTAATCGAACGCGCGCGATTCGATGCATCTCCAATTATGCACGTACATGGGTCGCACGGGACGCTTCCAAATTCAAATATTTAAAATAATTCGTGCGGCGAAGCTGGTGGTAGCGCCAGATCGTGTAGATGACCGGGAGCACTTCGAGCGTGAGCGCGGTGCTGGTGGCGAGCCCGCCAAGCATGGGCGCCGCCACCCGCTTCATGACGTCGGCGCCCGGCCCCTCCGTCCAGAGGAGGGGCAGGAGGCTCGCGGCCATGGTGGCGATGGTCATGATCTTGGGCCGCAGCCTTCGCACGGTCCCCTCGGCGTGGGCCTCTACGATGTCTTCGCGCGTCTTCAGCCGGCCCTCGCGCAGGCGGCGGTGAAAGGCTTCGTCGATGTAAACCACCATCACCACACCGGTTTGCATGGCCAGGCCGACCGTGGAGAGCAGCCCGACCCAAACGGGCGCCGACAAGGGATACGAGAGCAAGAAGAGGGTCCAGAAGCTCCCGACCAGCGCAAACGGGACGGACACCAGCACGATGGCCGCCTCCACGGCATTTCGAAATTGGAGCCAGAGCAGCGCGAACATGGAGACGAGGACCATGGGCACGATCCACCCGAGGCGTCGCTTTCCGGCCGCCAGCAACGTGTACTGTCCCGTCCACTCGATGCGCTCGCCGGTGGCGAGGCGCACGTCGCTCCGTTCGAGCACGCGATTCACCTCCAGCTGCGCGCTCTCGACGTAACGCTCCACGTCGATCCCCGCCTCGAGGTCGACATAGACGTAGGCGACCAGCTCGCCGCGCTCGGTGCGCAGAACGGCGGGACGCGTCATGTACGACGGCCGGCCGAGCAGCGAAAGCGGGACGGGCTGACCTTCCGCGCCGGCGGTCTTTGCCGCGGGCGGCTCGCCAGGGCGCGCGGGCGGCGCCGAGGATCGCACCGTGATGGTGCGCCACTCATCGGCCGGACCATGATCGTCCTTGTGCGCTTCGGGGCCGATGCGCGCCCGCAGGCGCCGGTGCTCGTGCTCGATCTCGCCGAGGGTGCCCCCGGAGGCAAGGAGGTCGATCGTCTCTTGCAGCGCTGCGGGGGCCACGCCATGGCGCGCGAGCGCCTCGGGATCCGGCTCGAAGCCGAGCCACGTCTCGCCCCCTTGCGACTCGAAGACCGCGCTGCGCGTTCCCGGCACGTGCGACAGCACGCTTCGCAGCTCCGTCCCGAGCGCGTCGAGCCTCTGGGGATCGGGCGATACGATGCGAAGCCCCGCGGGGGTGCGCACGCCGGTGGCCAGCATATCCATGCGCGCGCGGGCAGGGGCCGTCCATGCGCTCGTCCAGCCGGGCAGGCGCGCCGCGCGATCGAGCTCCTCCACCAGCTCCGCGTAGGTGCGCGGCGTTCGCTCGGGCCACACATGGCGGAGCAGGCGGCGCACGGGCTCGGGCGCCCAGGTCGAGTACCAGCGCGTTCGTTCGAGGGTTGGCCACTCGGAGCGCGGGCGAAGGCGCACGATGGTCTCGGCCATGGCGTAGGGCGCGGGATCGGTGCCGGTGTCCGCGCGGCCCACCTTGCCGAACACGGTCTCGACCTCGGGGACCTCGCGGAGAGCCCGGTCTTGCCAGGAGAGGTGCACGGCGGCTTGCGCGGGCGGCACCCCGGGCTGCGCGGTCGGCATGTAGAGCAGATCGCCCTCGTCGATGCGCGGGAGGAACTCGCCGCCCAGCTTGGGCAGGAGCGGGATGCACGAGAGCACGGCCAACGCCGCGGTCACCAAGGTGAAGGCCGGCCGCGCCAGCGCAAATCGAACGAACGGGCGATACAGACGGACGAGGCCGCGCGTGAGCGGGTTCTCGAACTCCGGCCTCACCTTGCCGCGCAGCAGGAGCTCGCGCAGCGCGGGGGCCACCGTGAGGGTGACCACGGCGGCCGAAGCGACCACCAGGGTCTTGGTGAGCGCCAGCGGGTAGAGCAGGCGGCCGGTCTCGCCGGTGAAGGTGAAGACCGGGAGGAACGACAAGCTCGTGATCATCAAGGACGTGAGGATGGCGGGCGCGAACCTCTGCACGGCGGCCACGATCGCGAAGCGCCGCGCTTCGCGGCTCGGCGCCACCAAGGTCTCCAGCCGGCGGTGCGAGGCTTCGAGCGCCACCACCTCGGCGTCCACCGCGATGCCGAGCGCGATCCCGATGCCGCCCAAGCTCATGATCGCGGCGGGCACCCCCGCGATCCACATGCCCGCGAAGGTGAGCAGGAGCACCATGGGCAAGGTGACCAGCGGAACGAGGGCGCTTCGCCAGTGGAGCAGGAAGACGAGGATGATCACCACCACCACCGCCACCTCTTCGCCCAGCGCGGCGAGCAAGGTGTGGTGCACGCGGCTGGCCAGATCGCTCCGGTCGTACACGGTGACGAGCTGGATCTCGGTCGACACGCCGGGATCGATCATCCCGGGATCGCTGGGGCGTCGCGGAAGGTGAACGCGCTCGCGGTCGAGGGTGCGCTGAACGTCGCGCACGAGCTGACCGACGTTGGCGTCGGGCCGCGCGATGACGATGCCGGCCACCGCGCGCGATCCGCCCACGTCGGCCAGGCCCGTGGGCATATCGTCGGTGAGGTGCAGCCTGGCCACGTCGCGCACGTGGATCGGGCCGTCTTCGTCCGCGCGCACGGTGATGCCCCCGAGCTCCTCGGGGTTGGCCATGCCGCCGCCCGCGGCGAAGGCCGGCTTCAGCGCGGCCACCAGGTCGGTGAACGCCACCCCGCGCTCACGCATTTCGTTGGGCTTGAGATCGATGCGCGCCTGCTGCACGCCGCCGCCCACCGTGGCCACCTCCGCCACGCCCGGGATCGCGAGCAGCGCGGGGCGGAGCACCTCGTCTTGAAACCTTCGCATCTTGTGCAGCGAGCTGACGTGCGCCGGCGCGACCAGGGCGTACGCGAAGACCCACCCCGTGCTCGAGGCGGGCGGCCCCACTTGCACGCGAACGTCGGACGGCAGCTTGGCGCGCGCGGTCTCGGCGCGCTCGCGCACCGCGCGGTGCACCGCATCGAGGCCGGCTTTTCCGTCGAGCACGACGTCCACGTACGCCATGCCCGACATGGTCGAGCCGCGCACGGCGGTGACCCCCGGCAGATCGTGGAGCGCGTCGGTCAGCACGGAGGTGACCTTGGCCGCGACCTCGGGGGCGCCGTGGCCCATCCAATCGGCGACCACCCCAATCTGCGGATCGGACAGGTTGGGCACGACGTCGTCGGCCAGGCCGCGCCGCGCGAGCTCGCCGCCCGCCGCCACCAGGAGCGCCACCACCAGCACGAGCCACGGATGGCGCGCGCACCCGAGAACGCAGCGGGCGATCATCGGGGGACCTCGTGCATTTCGGCCATGGCGCTCTCCTTGCGCTCCGCGTCGAGAAAGAATGCCGCGCGCGCCACGACGCGGTCCTCGATGTGCAGCCCCGAGAGCACCGCCGTGAGGCCGGCCTTGCCGAACGTCTCGCCGATCGCGATGGGGCGCTTCTCCAGCACGAAGCCCTCGCCCACGAGGAGCACGTAGGGCCCCTCCGGCGCGCGCAGGACGGCCGGCGCGGGGACGGTCAGCACCTTTCGCGGCCTCGGCGAAAGCTCGATCCACCCCACGAGCCCCGGCGCACCGGCGGGCGCCTTCGACGCGCGATCGAGCTCGAAACGAACGCGCGACATGGATGGGTCCCACGGCGCAGCAGCGTCTTTCGTCCGTCGAACCGTGGCGCGCATCTTCGGCGCCGAGGAGGGGACGAACGATCCGGTTTCGTCCGGGGCGAGCGCCGCCACTTGGTCCTGGTACAAGACGGCGACGATGGCGCCGTCGGGGGTGACCCACGCGGCGCCCCGCCATTCGCTGGCGTCGGCGGGCAAGGAACGAACGCGGGCCACGTCGAAGACATCGTGGCTCCGCAGGTTCTCGTAGGCGCGCGGGTCGATGGCTCGGGCAGCGCCTTTCGCGTCCTTCGCGTTTTTCGCGTCCTTCGCGTCCGCCGAGGGCACGGGCTCGAGCGCCATCCGGCAGATGGGACAGGAGCCCTTCGCGTTGGCGGTGACCTCGGGGTGCATGGGGCAGACGTAGCGAATCGCGCCATCGCGGGCCTCCTCGTGAACGGGGTCGAGGACGGCGGCGGCGGCCACCGCGGCGACGCCGAGGAGGAGCAAGAGAACGCGAATCGCGCCAATGAGCCAGCGGGAGCTCGTGCGCATGGGCACATATTCGTCCTGGCCGGATTGATTTGCAATGAGCGTTGATTGCATGACCGAACGCATGCTCCGCGGACAAAGACTCCCACCGCGCACTTCCGAGGAGTCGAATTCGGGGTCGAGGTCGCCCCTGAAGGATTGGCGTCCCGAACGTGTTTTTATTGCTGCGTCGGCGATTCATTTGGCTTTTGACGCACACGCGCTGCGATGAAATCGTTTTTTAATAAACGTTATCGTCGTACCGACGCGCGTATGCGCGCTCCGCGCGCGAGGAGGGGAAAGCGGGAAGCGGCAAGCGGCAAGCGGGACAGACAGCAGCGCGGGCGTGAGCCCAGCGGACGTGCTTCATGGGCGCCGGGCGCAAAGTTATCGAAATGGCACCTCGCGCCGAGGAAAGAATCGATGTCAGAAATGCCCCGCCTTCCTCCCAACCATTGAAAGACGGCCCGCGAAGGCTGCCCCTCCGTGCACTTCTGCATCGAGCCTTCGCGGGCCTTCGATTTCGTCGAACCGCCGAATTTGCGGCGAAATGGCGGCGACCGCGTCGCTCAATGAGAATTATAAGAATTCTAAATTTACCTTCCGTTCGCGTCGCGGAGCAGGACCCACACGGCCCAATGCTGGACGCACATTCGACTGCAAGAAATGAATTTTCGCGTCGATTCGTTGATGATTGTTTTGGTACCGAACCAACTGTTAAGAGAGTGTTGTCGTTTTTCGTGCCGTAGCGCACCATGAAGTGCGCCGTCCCACCATTCCTTCGGTGTCGAAGGATCGTGCGCCCGCGCACCGACCCGTTTTCACGATTTCGGGGGGCCAGCAGCATCGCGCCGCCGCGTCGGGGCCCGCACGACGCGCGCGTTTTTTCGCGTTTTTCGCGAGTTCGAGCGGCAGAAAGGACTTGGACCATGAGTACGCGCCAGCTTGCGCATCTGAGTGTCCCGATCGTGATTCTCGGGGTCTGGACCGGTTGCGGGCAGGCTCTCGACGACGAGGAGCCTTCTGGAAGCATCCAGCAAAAAGCCGAGGCGGAAAAGACGGAGAGAGCGGAGAAGGCGGAGGCCGAATCGGGGCCGCCTTCGGCCGCGCAGACGCCGCTCGACCCGAACACCATTCCGAAGTTCGCGCACGAACTGCCGATTCCGGGCGAGCTCGCCCCCACCTTCGTCACCAGCGGGGGGCGCATCATCCGTCAGGAGTTCACGGTGTCCGTGGCGCAGACGTCGGTGCAAATGCTGCCCCCCGGCTTCCCCGATACGACGGTCATGGCCTACGGCGGAAACCTGAAAATTCCTGGTTCTGCGGCCACCGAGTTCGGGCGCACGGTGCCGGGGCCCGTCATGGAAAATACGCGCGGCCTGCCGACGCGCGTGTTCTGGCGCAACCAGATCACGACCAACCACTTTTTGCCCATCGACCCGACCTTGCACTGGGCCAATCCCAACTTCATCAACCCGCCCGAGCCCCCGTTCAACCCGTTCCCGCCGGGCTACTCCAAGGCCCTGAGCAACGTGCCCCTGGTCACCCACAATCACGGCCTGGTCGTTCTATCGGGGTTCGACGGCGTGGCCGAGGAGTGGTTCACCAACAGCCCGCTCGTCACGGGGCCGAGCTTCGTATCGCGCGACTACGACAAGCCCAACGAGCAGCCGGGCACGCAGCTCTTTTACCACGATCACACCATGGGCATGACCCGCATCGGCCTGTACTCGGGCCTGTTGGGCACCGGCTATTTCATCCGCGATCCGAATAGCCCGCTCGATAAATCGACGTCGCCTCTGCCGAAAGACGCCTTCGAGATCCCGCTCGTCTTCCAGGACCGCGCGTTCTTCACCGACGGAGAGCTGAACTTCCCCCGCGAGAGCGACAACCCGAGCAACGCGTACTGGAGCGCAGGCGAGGACTCCGACACCGTCTTGGTGAACGGAAAAGTGTGGCCCAATTTGAACGTTCAGCGGCGCCAATACCGCTTTCGGATGCTGGCCGGCGCCAACGCGCGCACCTTCACCCTCTCGTTCGACAACAACGGCGCCCGTGTCCCATTTACGATCATCGGGTCCGACGGCGGCTATCTCCCGAAGCCGCAGACCGTCGACGAGGTGACCATCGGCATCACCGAGCGCGCCGACGTCCTGGTCGATTTTTCCAAGTTCGCGCCCGGCACCCGCATCATCATGCGCAACTCGAACCTGCGCGAGGGCGAAGATCCCAACAACCTGGGCGTGGTCATGCGCTTTACGGTCGCCAACAGCCCGGCCGTGACGCCGCCGCCGCTCTCGGCGTCGCTCTTTCCTCCCCGGGCCACCCTCACCGCCGATGCGCCGCGCCGGATCAAGACCTTCCACAATATTTTCTCCCAGGACGGCAGCCAGATCCGCCTGGCGGACGGCATCGACTTCACACAGCCCACCACGGATTTTCCGGTCGTGGGATCGACCGAGGAGTGGAGCCTGGTCAACATCGTGGGGGGCGCCGATCATCAGGTGCACCTGCATTTGATCGAGTTCCAGGTGGTGAGCCGGCAGGACTTCGACTCCGACGCGTACCTTCGGCGCTGGCTCTTGCTCAACGGCCATCGGCCGGTGACCAGGCCCATTCCGGTCGATCCCGCGCCCTTCCTGGTCGGCCCTGCGCGCCCGCCTTTGCCGTACGAGACGGGGTGGAAGGACACGGTGCGGGTGCAGCCCGGGACGGTGGTGAAGATCCTGGCGCGCTGGGCGCCGCAGGAGACGCCGAGCGGCGGGGTGCGCCCGGGTGAGAACCAATTCCCGCTCGATCCGACGTCGGGGCCGGGCTACCTCTGGCACTGCCACGTGGTGGCCCACGAGGACCACGATATGATGCGCAAGCTGCCGCTCATCAATCTTTGGCGGAGCGGCGCGAGCTACAGCCGCGGAACGGTCATTTCGTATCAGAACGTCAACTACCGGGCGCTCGCCGATCATGTGTCGCAGTCGACCCAGCCTCCTCGGGGATCGGCGAGCTGGGAGCGGGTGAACAACAACGACGGTACGTGGCAGCCGCAAATCACGTACGCCGCCGGCGATCGGGTGCTCGACAAAGGGCAGCTCTACGTGGCCTCGCAAACGCATCAAGCGCAGTTGGACCAGACCCCGTCCCTCGAGTCCTCGCTCTGGGAGCCGCTCCCCATGACCACCTGCGGGCAGCTCGCGCGCCTCTGCCAAGGCGAGACGGATCCCGGCGCGTCCGCGTGCCACGATCTGGGCAAGGCCGGGGACGAGAACGCGTGCGGCGGGCAGTTCGAAGACTGCCTCGCGGCGTGCCACGACAACGGCGGCAGCCCGCACGAGGCGGCGTCGCCCTGTTCGGGCCTTTGCACCACGCCGCGGCGGTTCGACGTGCCAGACAACGCCAGCTTCAACTCCGGCACCCTCGGGACGCGGGAGACGTGCCACGAGACGACGTCCCAAATTGCCACCGGTACGTGCAACGGTTTGGGCCAAGGGCGACGGCTCACGGTCAACGGGGTGGCGGTGTCCTGCAACGGCAACAACTGGAGGCTGCCGACGCAGCGCAACCACGGTTATTGCATTCAGACCACGGCCCACAACAACGGGGCGGGCTCGTTCAACGCCCGCCACTGAGCGTGAAGCCCACGGTCCACGGCCTCTTCGACGAGCAGGCGCTGCGCACGCCGCGCGCGGAGGCCGTGGTCCATGGGGACTCGAGCGGGTCGTACGAGGCGCTCGATCGCCAGGCGATCGAGATCGGGGCGCGGCTTTTGCGCGCGGGCGCTCGCCCCGAGACGGTCGTCGCATTTGTACCGAACGGTCCATCTAGATGATCGCGGCGGACGATTTCGAACGTCGCGCCCGGCGCATCCTCGAGGAGAGCTTCTCATGACCCACACGACAGAGACGATCCCGCGCACCCACCACCGCGTCCTCGTGACGGGCGGGGGCGGTTACCTTGGCTCGGTGCTCGTTCGGCAGCTGCTCGAGGAAGGCCATCATGTGACGGTGCTCGACAGCTTCCTCTGGCAGCAGGCGAGCCTCCTGGACTGCTGTGCGTTCCCGCACTTCGAGGTGGTCCGAGGCGATGCGCGCGACGAGCCAATGGTCAAAACCTTGGTGCGCGCGCACGATACGATCGTCCCGCTGGCGGCGTTGGTGGGCATGCGCATTTGCGACGTCGACCCCATCGCCGCGGAGACCATCATGCGCGACGGCTTGAAGCTGCTCCTCGCGCACGCCTCGCCGTCGCAGCGGATCCTCTATCCGGCCACCAACAGCGGATACGGTGTGGGGGCGGGCGACGCGATTTGCACGGAGGAGACGCCGCTCGCCCCGGTGTCGCTGTACGGGCGGCTGAAGGTCGAGGGCGAAGCGCGGGTGCTGGAGCGCGCGAGCTCTATCTCGCTTCGTATGGCCACCTTGTTCGGCGTCTCACCCCGCATGCGCCGCGATCTGCTGGTGAACGACTATGTGTACCGTGCGGTACACGAGGGCTCCGTCCTTTTTTTCGAGGGGCAACGCCGCCGCAACCTCATTCACGTCCACGACGCGGGGCGCGCATTTCTCCACGCCATGGATCACTTCGAGACCATGAAAGGGCGCGCGTACAACGTCGGCATGGACGACGCCAACCTCACCCGGGTCCAAGTTTGCGAAGCGATCAAGCGCTGCATCCCCTCCTTCGTCTACGTGCAATCGGGGGCCGGCCACGACCCCGATATCCGGGATTGCATCGTCTCCAGCGCCCGTCTCACGGCCACGGGATTTCGCGCGCAGTATTCGCTCGACCGCGGCATCCGCGAGCTGATCAAATGCTACGCCATTCTCCCGCGCGCCCTCTATGTCAATGTGTGACGGCATGAATGTCGCCCAGACGAAGTACCTGGAGCAGTTCATCGCGGCCTATGTGCAAAGGACCCGCGCATCGCGCGCCCGCCGCGAACGAGGGTGGCCGGCCCTGGCCGATCCGCGCGCCTCGAGCGGCTTCTCACGGAGCATGCCGGCCGATGCGCGCCATTTCTGGCTGGCCACGAAGCGCCTGCGCTATTCGCTCGTGGGCGTGCGCTGCGAGGGGCCGCACGTATGGGATCTGGATGGAAATGCGTACATCGATTTCGCGCTCGGGTTTGGCGTTCATTATTTCGGGCACCGGCCTCGGTTCATCCTCGATGCGTTGACCGAGCGGCTGGCGTACGGCGCACCGATGGGCTTTCAATCGGAGGTGGCGGCCGAGAACGCCGCCGGCATCACGGATCTCACGGGCGACGAGCGCGTCGCATTTTGCAATACGGGCACCGAGGCCGTCATGATCGCGGTGCGACTCGCCCGAGCGGCCACGGGCCGAACCAAGATCGTCGTGTTCGAGGACTCGTACCATGGCTCGTACGACGATGTGGTGGGCGGGATTCATGCGACCTTGGGCGTCGCGCCGAGCCACACGGCCAGCACCCTCGTTCTCCGCTACGACGATGCGGCGAGCCTCGACGTCATCTCGGAGCACGCCGAGGCGATCGCCGCCGTCGTGGTCGAGCCGGTCCAGGCGCGGCATCTGAACGTTCAGCCGGCGGCGTTTCTGCGCGAGCTGCGCGCCCTCACGGCGTCGCGCGACATCGCGCTGATCGTCGACGATGTCATGCAGGGATTTCGAGCCCACCGCGGCGGGAGCCAGAGCTACTTCGGTGTCCGCGCGGATCTGGCCACGTACGGCAAAATCATCGGCGGTGGAATGCCCATCGGCGTGGTGGCGGGGAGAGCCGAGTACCTGGACTACATCGACGGCGGCCGCTGGCGCTTCGAGGGCTCGGATCATCCAAAGAACGACAAGATTTGGTTTGCCGGCACCTTCAACAAAAACCCCCTGACCATGGCGGCCATGCGCGCCGTGATTGGCCGGTTGAAGACGACCGGAACCTCGCTCCAGGAGGAGCAGAATCGGAGAACGGGCGCGCTGACGCATCGCCTGGCGGCCTGGCTCGAGCGCGAGTCGTTTCCCATTCGCGTGGCGCGCTATGGATCGATGTTTACGTTCGTCATGCCGCCGCTCGCCACCCTCCTCGTTCAGCACCTGCACCTGCGCGGCATCTACACGTGGGAGGGCTGGGTCTTCTTCGTCTCACCCGCCCACTCCGATGCGCATTTGCAAGCGCTCGAGGAGGCCGTGCGCGATAGCCTCTCGACCATGCGCCGAGAGGGCTATCTGCCTTAGAACAGCCTCGAACGCATCGGCGCTCCGGATCAGGCCGGCGTTTTGCGCACGACCATCAAGCGCAGCTCCGTCATGTCCTCGATCGCGTAGCGGATCCCTTCGCGCCCGAGGCCCGAGTCCTTTACGCCGCCGTACGGCATGTTGTCGACGCGAAAGGAGGGGACGTCGCCGATGATCACGCCCCCCACCTCGAGCTCGTCCCAAGCGCGGTGCGCGTGGGCCAGCGAATCGGTGAACACGCCGGCTTGCAGGCCGAAATCGCTGTCGTTCACGCGGGCGAGCGCGTCCTCGAAGCTCGTGAATTTTTCGAGGATCGCCACCGGGCCAAACGCCTCTTTGCGGTACAGATCCTGATCGCGTCCGACGTCCTCGAGCAAGGTCGCCTCGAACATCGCCCCATCCACCTTGCCGCCCGCGACGATCGTGGCGCCCGCGCGGACCGCCGCATCCATCCACCCCGAGAGCCTCTTCGACTCGGAGACCGAGATCATCGGGCCCACGAAGGTGTTCGGATCCTTGGGATCGCCCATTTTGAGCGAGCGCACCTTGGCGATCAGCTTGGAGCGCAAGGCATCGTAAACGGATTCGTGCACGAGGATGCGCTGCACGCCGATGCAGCTCTGTCCGGATTGGTAATAGGCGCCAAACGCGAGCCGTTCGACCACGTAGTCGAGCCGCGCGCCCTGATCGCGATCGACGATGGCGGCCGCGTTGCCGCCGAGCTCCAGCACGACCTTCTTCTTGCCCGCCTTGGCCTTCAAGTCCCAGCCCACCGCGGGCGAGCCGGTGAAGGACAAAAGCTTGAAGCGCTCGTCCACCGTAAACAAATCGGCGCCGTCGCGGTGCGCGGGGAGGATGGAGAAGGCGCCCTTGGGCAGATCGGTCTCCGCCAGGACCTCGCCGATGATCAAGGCGCCGATGGGGGTGCGGCTCGCGGGCTTGAGCACGAAGGGACAGCCGACCGCCAGCGCCGGCGCGACCTTGTGCGCCGCCAAGTTGAGGGGGAAGTTGAAGGGCGAGATGAACGAGCACGGGCCGATGGGCACGCGCTTGGAGAAGCCCTGGTAGCCTTTGGCCCGGGCCGAGATTTCCAAGTTGACGATTTCGCCGTCGACGCGCACCGATTCTTCGGCGGCCACGCGGAAGGTGTCGATCAGGCGCGTGACCTCGCCCTTGGAGTCGTTGATCGGCTTGCCCGCCTCGATGCACAGGGCCTCGGCCAACTCATCGAAGCGCTGGCGAAAGCGCGCGACGCAGTGCTCCAGCACGGCCTGCCTTTGGAACGGCGCCATCTCGCGAAGCGGCTTGGTCGCGGTGACCGCGGCGCCGATGGCTTGGTCGATGGCCTTGGCGTCGGCCAGCGCCACGCGGGTCGCGACCTTGCCGCTGTATTTGTCGGTGACCTCCAGATCGGTGTTGGCAAAAACCGCCTGGTTGGCCAGATAATACGGATAGGCTTCCTTCAGCATCTCGCGCTCCTCCTTCGCTTTCTTCGCGTTCTTCGCTTGCGGCTTCGCTCAGAGACGCGCAGACAGCCGCTTGATTTCGCGGTTGAGCACACGTTCGTTGTCGGAATAGTCGATGGGGACGTCGATGACGTGCACGCCCGAGGTGGAGAGGCACTCCGTCAAGAGCGGGGCGAGGCGATCGGCCGACTCCACGCGATGGCCGTGCGCGCCATAGCTCTTGGCGTATGCAACGAAATCCGGATTTTGCAAGGTCATCGCATAATCCGGAAAGTTCATGTTCTCTTGCTTCCAGCGGATCATGCCGAAGGCGTCGTCGCGCAGGATCATCACCACCAGGTCGAGCTTCAAGCGCACCGCCGTCTCCAGCTCCTGCGAGTTCATCATGAAGCCGCCATCGCCGCACACGGCGATGACCTTGCGCTGCGGGTACACGATCTTGGCGGCCATGGCCGAGGGCAGGCCGGCGCCCATGGAGGCCAGCGCGTTGTCGAGCAAAAGCGAGTTGGGCTTGTGCGCGCGGTAGTAACGGGCAAACCAGATCTTGTACATGCCGTTGTCGAGGCACACGATGCCGTCCTCGGGCGTGGCGTCGTACACATCGCGCACGATGCGCACGGGGTACATGGGGAAGCGCGGATCGTCTTGGCCCTTCTTCAGGTGCTCCTCGAGGTGCTGCTTGATCTCGGTGAAGCGCGCAAAGTCCCAGTTCGGTTTCTTGGTGAGGCGCTCTTTGATTTGCCACACGGCGTTGGCGATGTCGCCCACCACCTCGATCTGTGGAAAGTACACGGGATCGACCTGGGCCCCGAGGAAGTTGACGTGGATGACCGTCTTTTCATGGCCGTCGGCGCCGCGCATGAAGAAGGGCGGCTTTTCGATGACGTCGTGGCCGACATTGATGATGCAATCGGCGTGGTCGATGGCGCGGTGCACGAAGTCGCCGTCGGACAAGGTGGCGTTGCCCAGCCAGAGCGGGTGCGCCTCGTCGATGACGCCCTTGCCCATTTGGGTGGTGAAGAAGGGGATCCCGGTCTGGTCGACGAGCTCGTGCAGCATCTTGCACGTGGTCTTGCGGTTGCTGCCGGCGCCGATCATCAAGAGCGGGTGGCGGGCGGCCTCGATGGCGGAGACGGCGCGCGCGATGGCCTTCTCCTCGGCCACGGGGCGGCGGCTGAAGCTTCGCGGGATGGGTTTGCCGTCGCCCTCCTCGTGCGCGATGTCCTCCGGGAGCTCCAGGTGGCTGGCGCCGGGACGCTCCTCCTCGGCGCGGCGGAAGGCTTCGCGCACGGCGGCGGGGATGTTGCCAATCGAGACGATCTGGCGCGTGAGCTTGGTGAGCGGCTGCATCATGCCGACCACATCGACGATTTGAAAGTGGCCCTGCTTGCTCGTCTTGATGGGCTTTTGGCCGGTGACCATCAGCATGGGCATGCCGCCGAGCTGGGCGTAGGCGGCCGCGGTGACGAAGTTGGTGGCGCCGGGGCCGAGGGTGGAGAGGCACACGCCGGCCTTGCCGGTGAGGCGCCCGTAGGTCGCGGCCATGAAGCCGGCGGCCTGCTCGTGGCGCGTGAGGACGAGCTTGATCTTGGAGCGGCGCAGCGACTCGAGCAGATCGAGGTTCTCTTCGCCCGGGATGCCGAATACGTAGTCGACGCCCTCCGCCTCCAGCGCCTTGACGAACAAGTCGGATGCTTTCATGTGGTGCCACCCTAGCAGTTAGGGCCTTTGGGGCCAGAAAGCATGCATTCGGCGCTCAGCCGCCGGCCGATGTGTATTTGCCGATCGCATGCATCCAAATGAAGCGCGAGCCGATAGCGAAGGCGACAGCCACCCCGAACGAGAGCGTATACGTCTGCGCGGGCAGCTTGTCGAGCAGGGCCAGCGAGGGATACGTGGTCATCACCGCCAGCGGGATGACGAAGGTGAACACCAGGCGAAGCACACCGTGAAAGACGGCCGATGGCCAGCGCGCCGCGTCGAAGATGGATAGGAAGAGCGCCGAAAGATTGTCGATCTTCACCACGTAAAAGGCGCCGCTCACGGTGAGGATCCCCAACGAATACAGGATGGTCACCGAGGCCGCGAGGAGGGCGAGCGAGCCCAGGATGCCCGATACGCTGGGGCCGTGGCCAATCCTGGCGAAGGCGTAGCCAAAGAGGATCGAGGCGGTGACGACATTGATGGCGCGCCACGGCTGAAAGCGCGCGGTGCTCACCAGGAACTGCGCGTCGGCGGGCTTGAGGAGCACGAAGTCGAGGGTGCCTTTTCGGATATGCTCCACCACGACGGCGAGGCTCGGGTTGATGGCCCCCTCGAGCACGCCCGTGAGCAAGGTGAACCAGGCCACCACCAGCAGCGACTCGCCGAAGGTCCACCCGGCCACCGATTCGCGCGCCTCGAAGACGATGAAGAGCGGGACGATGGCCGTGAGCGCCCAGAATAGCTCGATGAGCCCGTCGAACACGAAGTCGAGCCGGTATTGCAGACCGAGCAAGGTCGACGTGCGGACTTGGATGCGGAGCAGGTGCAAATAGCGGCGCACGATCAGCCGCCGTACGCCGCAAAGCGCCCGATGCCGCGCCGCCATACGATCGTCACCACGGCGGCGAGGAGCGCGACCATGAGCCACTGCCGGCCCAGCAAGGAGAGCGCGGCCGCGCGATCGTGAATGCCGGTCATGAGCTCGATGGGGAGGCCGAGCTGGTAGCGGAAAGGGAGCCAATCGCCGATGGCGCGCACCGCGCGGGGAAAGAGCTCGACCGGGATGGTGTAGCCGCTGAGGACGAAGAAGAGGGCCAGCCAGATGTCCATGATCTTGACGCTGCTCTCCACGAACAGCGCCGTGCAGCCGATGGCGAAGTTGGCGAGGAGGCTGATGAGCCACGCGCCGAGCATGGAGATGGCCCAGAGCAGCCACACCACCGGATCGCGCGCGAGCGGCGGCGCGTCCACCCACGCGAGGGCCACGGCGGCCACCGGGATGGCGAGCATGCCGCGCACGGGGGCGGCGACGAGCTGCTCGATGGCGTAGGCCACCATCGGGTGCACGGGGCGAAGGAGCCGCATGGCCAAGGTGCCATCGCGCACCTCGGCGTTGATCTGCCAACAGCTCCACGATCCGGTGAGCTGGCGCACCATGAAGGCGCACAAGAAATACGTGATCAGCTCCCGCTGGCCCCATCGACCCACGGGCGCCTCCTCGGCCACGGCCAGCCAGAGGGCGAGCATGACCAGCGGCATGGTGGTGGCGAGCGTCCAGACGACCACCTCCGCGCGGTACGCGAGCGCCTCCGCAAAGGCAATGCGCGCCATGGTCGGCAGCGCGCGGAGGGTGGCGCGTGCGCGCCTTTGGAGATCTCGGGCCGCGGTCATCGGCCTTTTATAGTCCCGGATCGGCGGCGGGCGCGCGTTTGAGCGCGGGTGGCACGCTTTTAGATGTTCGTGTTACATCAATGGATGGGGCTAATGGCGCGATGCGTGCCATGGACATTCTCGAATGGAGCCACATGATCGAGCGTGTGCTTTTCGCCGGCCGCTTCGTGATCGAGAAGGAAGCAGGTCGGGGCGGAATGGGGATCGTGCATCGCGCCTTCGACGAGGTCACGGCGCGGCGCGTGGCCCTCAAGGTCCTGCACAGGACCGAGCCATCGACCTTGCGGCGGTTCGCGGTGGAGGCCGATGCGCTGGAGCGGCTCGATCATCCGGACATCGTTCGCTATGTGGCCCACGGGGTGGCCGAGGGCAATGTGCCGTACCTCGCGCTGGAGTGGATCGAGGGCGAGAGCCTGCGGGCGCACGTGACGCGCGCGGCCCAGAGGGGCGAGCGGCTCGCGGTGGCGGACGTGGTCGAGCTCGGACAAAGGCTGGCGGGCGCGTTGGAGGCGGCCCACGCGCTGGGCATCGTCCATCGCGACGTGAAGCCGAGCAACATCCTGCTCGTGGGGGGGAGCCCGAGGCGGCCCAAGCTGGTCGACTTTGGGATCGTGCGCGCGGGTTCGGTCGATCCGGCCACCACCACGGGGGCTTTGCTCGGGACGGTGGGGTACATGGCGCCCGAGCAAGCGCGCGGCGCGGAGCACCTGGACGGGCGCGCCGATCTTTTTTCGCTGGGCTGCGTGCTCTTTCGCTGCCTCGCGAACCGCGATGCCTTCGACGGTCCCAACCCGGTGTCCGCCCTCTCGATGCTGCTGATGCACAAGCCGCCGAGGCTCGCGGGGCTGCGCCCCGACGTGCCGTCCGAGCTCGACGATCTGATCGCGGGGCTGCTCGCCAAAGAGCCGGAGAAGCGGCCGGGGTCGGCGTCGCTCGTGAAGCGGGAGCTCGCGCGCATCGGGGCGCGCCTCTTGGACGAGACGCAGACGTCGAACCGGCACATCCAATGGTCGCACACGCCGAACCGTCCGCCCAAGGGCGGGGAGCGGCCGTCCAGGTCCTCCCGGCCATCGATGCCGTCGATGCCGTCGGCCGCATCGGCGCCGTCCACCTCGGCGCGCCGTCGCCCGCTGTGGCTTGGGGCCATCGGGGTGGCGGTGGTGGTCCTCGGCGCGGGCTTCGCGCTTCGTCCTTGGCGCCATACGCTGGGTTTTGCGCGCGCGGCCGGTGATGCGGGGGACACCGCGGCGGCTTCGGCGCCGGCGGCCACGAGCTTGACGGTGCTCCCTGCGTCGCCCTCGTGCAGCGCCGAGGGGGTGGCGTTCTACCAGCAAGGGATGCACGCGGTGCACGAGGGGCGATGGGATCGCGCCATCCGCATCTTCGAGGAGGCGGCGGAGGTCGATCCGCAGTGCCCGCAGATCCAGTTCCGGCGCTTGCTCACGAGCCGGGAGCAGAGCGTGCCGCTGCCCATCCGGCGCGAGCGACTCCGGGAGGCGCTGCGGCTCCGCGATGGGCTGAGCGAGCGCGATCGGCGGCTGCTCGACGCGTCCGAGATCCTCAACGGCGAGGACGCCCCGCGGCGCGAGGAGGCGGTGCGCATCGGCGACGAGCTGGTGCGGCGCTACCCCATGGACGCGGAGATCTTCTTTCTCTCGGGCGGCGAGCGCATGAACCTCGCGCGCACCCGGGAGGATCTCGAGGTGGCGCTGGAGCGGGTGCGCCGCGCCTCGGAGCTCGATCCCACGTACTCGGATGCGTGGCAGACCCAATCGCGCATCTTGGAGCAGCTCGGGCGCGACGCCGAGGCGCGGGCGGCGCTGGAGCAATGCTTGGCCATGTCGCCCGGCTCGGTGGATTGCATGACCGACCGCGTCTTTGCGCTTCGCCGCGCGGGGCAATGCACCGAGGCCGCCGCCGAAGCGCGGCGCGCGTCGTCCTGGGAGCCGGAGGAGGCGGAGATCTACCGCATCTTCGCCGAGACATTGACCGCGACCCGCGCCCCCAAGGAAGCCATCGAGCAAGTGCTGCTGCTGCGCGAGGGGCGGCTCCCCGCCGAGGTGCGGGAAGAGACCGCGCTCCTGGAGCGCGCCCAGTTGGAAGCGTGGGCCGGTCAATTCGATCGTGCGCTGGCCACGACGGCGCAGCTCGAGCAAAAGCTCGCGGGCTCCGCCGCCCGGGAGCCGCATTGGGCCGCCGCCATGCTCACCGCCGATGCGCTCATCGAGTCGGGCGATCGCGCACGGGGCGCGCGGGTGGCCGAGCAGGCCCTCTTGCGCAAGGACGCCTGGACCCCGGACAAGCTGGCCGCCGTGTCGGTGGCGCCCACCGAGGCGTGGCTCCTCGCCACCGCGCTGCGCGGAGGGCGCACGACGCAGGCCGCGTGGCTCGAGGCGACCCGCGCATGGGAGCGCGCGAACGAGCGGGAGCTCAGCACCTTCGAGCGCTGGGTGCTCTCCTGGGGCGCCAAGGTCGGCTCGCCGCAAGACGCCGCCGAGGCCATGGCCCACGCCCCCGCGGGCGAGCTTCGCGGGGGCGGGAGGCACTTTCACGTGGAGTGGGCCATCGGCTTGCCCGACGTGTACGCCGGCCGCATCTACTTGCAGGCCGGCGATGCGGCGCGCGCCGCGTCGGTCCTCGAGGCCGGCGCGCGCGCCTGCCAGGGCATGTATTACCCGTTTCTCAATGTGCGCGCGCACCTGTGGCTGGGCATGGCCAAGGAGAAGCTGGGGGACAAGGCGGCCGCGTGCCGCGCCTACGGGGTCGTGCTCGATCGATGGGGTCACGCCACGCCGCGATCCATCACGGCGCGCGAGGCCGACGAACGCAGCCGCGCGCTGGGCTGTGGCGCGAGTCATCCCCAGCCCGAGGTGCACCGCGATCGCTAGAAAGCTCGCGGCGACGATGCGCGTACGGCTCCGTACGAGCTACCCTCGCAGCATCGGATGACGCCACGACATACGGTTCGCCGCTTCTTCTTTGCGTTTGCGTTTGCGCTGCTGGACGGAATCGGCCTTCGGCGCGCGGCATACGCAGAACGAGGCGATCCTTCGCACGAGGCGGCCGTGGCGCGCCGCCGTCAGGCGCTCGCGTCGCAGGATTCGCCCGAAAATCATGCGGCGCTGGCCGATGCGCTCGTGGACGAGCCGGCGCCTTCGGCACGCGGACGCCACGATCCGCGAGGTGCTTCAGAAGCGAATGGCGCTGGTGAACCTCTACACCCTTACGCCTGAGCAGATCGCATCGGAGAAAGATTTGGCCGCCGAGGTCGAAATGGCCTTTGCGCGCCCGGCGTCACCGTACGACAGCCACCCGCCCGCGATCCAGCGCATCGCCTGGTTGAAGGCGTTTGCGGCCCGCGGGGCGCTCGAGCCGGCGGCGGCCGAGCGAGACGAGGCTTGGTCTCTGTTCACGGACGCGGCGCGCATCCAGGAGCAGATGACCCAGCAATTCCTCGACTCGCTCGCCGGCGACGGGATGTTCCTACCCACGCCGTAGCCGGCGCCGCGCCAAACGCACGAAGGGAAGGAGCGCGCTCAAAAGCGCCAGCATGGCCGCGCCCTTCGAGCCGGACGCGCCAGCGGCCGACACCGAGCAGCCGTCATCGCTCATGGTCACCTTGTGGTCGGGATTGGCGCCGCCCGCCGGCGGTGAGCCCGCGTCCGGAGGCGGATTGTTGCCGCCGCCGGTCCCCGCGTCGGCGCCCAAGGTGCAGGCGCCGTCCACGCGCGTCGCGAACGGCTTGTTCGTGATGCCGCCAAACGCGATATCGTCGATGTCCCAACCGGCTGCCCCGGTGTCGGTGTCGGTGCCGATGCGGAATCGCACCTTGACGGTCTTGCCGGCCAGTGCCTTGCCGAGGTTGAGGGAGACGGTCTTGGCGTCCTTCTCCTCGCCCGACCATGCCTTTCGACCTTTGAGCGGGTTGGTCGAGTTGCCGCCGCGCAGCGTACGCGGATACTGCGGATCGGCGTAGGCCGAGATATCGCTCCACGTGACGCCGCCGTTGGATGAAATTTCGAGCACGCCGCCGTCGTAGTACGACGTGCCGCTGGCCTCGAAGGCATAGCGATGCTTGAACGAAATCGTGAAATCGTTTTGCCCGACGATCAAATCGGGCGAAACCAAGCTGGAGTCGCTGGGCTTGCCGAGATCGTTGCCGTGCAGCACATGGTTCGTCGCGTCCCCCTGGCGCGACCACACCCCGGCGGCGCCGATCACGCTCCAAACGGAGGACCCGCTCTCCGCGTCGTCCGTCGCCGATGTGTTGGGCCAGATATCGAAGTTGTAGCGCTGGCTGGTGGTGGCGGTGACAGTCGGCGCGAAGGCCTCGGCGTTGGTGAGGGTGATGTCGAGCCCTAGGATCGCCTGCTTGGTCGTCGATGCGCGGCTGGTGACGAGGATTGTTGCCGTAGCAACACCATAGGGGTCGACCGCGCCCAGGGTCACCTCGCCGCCGCTGCCGAAGGTGATGTTGGGATCCGCGGTGCGCACGTTGACCTTGGTGCCGGTCAGGGTCTTCCACCCGGGATTGCGCACGCGAACCGTGAGCAAGCCCGTCTCGCCGGCGTCGAGGACGCCGTCGTGATCGCACGAGACGAGCGAGTCGTCGATCCGCGCATCGACGAAGACCAGCTCGCCCTTGTTGGCGAAGCTCTCCCGGGTCTCGGCCATGGTGACCGACGACGCGGGCGGCGCCACCGCGCCCACGCCGAGGCCGCGCTTGGCGAATCCCTGGGCGAGCGCCTCGAAGTCGTCTTGGTTTCCGGTCGCCCAGACCCCGGCGAGGATGGCGTCGCGCTGCTCGGTAAAGGTGGGATCGACGGGCGCCGCCTTCATACCGGCCACGAGGTAGTTCGCCATACGGCGCTTCACCTCTTGGAACGAACGCGGCGGATTGGCCTTCTGGCCCGCCTTCTGCAAATTGACATAGCCCTCGAAGAGGATCTGCGCCCAGATCTCTCCGATGTTGTGGGCCTCCTGCATGAACGAGCCGCCCGGCTCCAAAGGAGCGCCTTGCGGCGCGGGGGCGCCCTGGGCCACGTGCCCGAACGTAAAAGGATTCTTCGCGGTGTCCGTCGAATACGGCGCCCGGCGCGTACCGAAATACGCCGCGTTGGGCGATGCGCCCACATTGGCATATTGTCCGAGCGGGTAGGCGGAGCCCTCGATCGCGTCCCCCTCGCGAACCACCATGAAGAGCGCGTTGAAGTCGGCCCACCCCTCGCTCATGCCGGAGCACGAGCCCACCGAGATCCGGGGGTCGGCCGGCCACGATCGGCCGGAGCAGGCGACCAGGCGATGATGCAAATAGTGGCCCCACTCGTGCGCCACGATGGTGTTGTCGATGGTTCCATCGACGGGGGTCTCGACCCCGCGAAACATGCGGGCCCGGAGCGGGGTCGCGCTGGCGGCCATGGCGCTTTTGAGTTTGGCGCCATCCTCGGAGGTGGTGGTGAGCACCGGAATGTGAATATTGGGCTCGACGTCGGGCTTGGCCGGATTGACGAATTCATGGGATCCGGCCGGGTTGTTGTTGATGATGATCACACCGGCGGCGTTGGCGGCCTGCGCGTTCGACGTTCGCAAATAAAAGGTGCACCCCGCCTTTGCGCTCCGCTCGATGACCACGAACTTGTGGGCGACGTCGTTGGTGATGGGCTCGCACGCATCGGTGGTGGGGGCGACGCCGTCGGCGGCGAGGACCAGCTCTTGGACGTCGTCGAAGGTCTGCGGACCGTAGGCCGGCGCGCCGAGCCAGTCGTCGAGGCGGGTGGGCGGCTGGGTGTCCGGCACCAGCTCCAGCCGGCGATTGGGCAACCCGGTCCACACGTACATTTGCATGCGGGGCGAGGTTCCATCCGCATAGGTGATCATGTTCGCGTTGTTGGCTTCGCCGTAGTCGGCCCCGTCCTGCGCCTCCACCCGCAGCGGATCGCCTTCGACCCCGCCGCGGCCGTAGTTCGAGAGCTGGGCGTTGCCGGACCTTTCGTCGAAGCCGGAGTCGTACCAATAATCGTGAAGCCAATTGTTGACATAAAAGAGCTGCGTCACCGCAGCTTTGATTTGATCGTCGCTGGCGTTGGGTGCTTGGGTGATATCGTACGTTCGGTCGAATGTGCGCGGTGATGTCACCTCCGCGCGAAGGTCGATGCCCTCGTCGTACCCGTCGCCGCTGTCCACGGAGTTTCCGGCGTCGTCTTTTTTGTGTTGGTCGCTGCGATCGCTGTAGGCGCGGGCGTTGTTGCCGAAGGTGACCGTATCGTTCGGGCCCAGCCAGGGATCGGGCTTGCCTTGCGGGTTCTTGTTGAACCCTTCCATTTGCACGGCGATGGGGGGCTGAAAATCGGGGCGCTTCCGATCGGGGATTCCGCCGGGGTGGGGCGAGTAATCGGCATACGGGCCGTCCGTGGGAATGTGGTTGGTCTTGGCGTCGGGATCGGCCCAAACGCGGTACGTGAACGCTTCGTGGGCCACGAGGGAGGTCTCGTGGAGCACGCGCCCGTCATTTGCCGAAACGACATACGCATACGCCTGGTTCGCCTTGGAGCGCGGCGCGCGCGCCGTCAGCTCCACGTAATACGCAGGAACGAGCTCCAAGCCTTCGGGGAAAAAGACGCGCTTGGCCGTGGCCTCCACGATGCGCGGCGCGCCGGCCGGGGTTTGCACCGCGTACCCGCGGATATCGCCCGAGCGCGGGCCGAGATCGCGCACGGCGCCGTCCGGCAAGGTTGCCCCGAACCAGGCCGTGTAGGCCGTGGTGAGCGCGGACTCGGCGGATCGATCGAAGGGCATGTCCTTGACCGAGTGGACTGAATGCAAATTGGAGGCAATCGACACCAGGTTCTTGGTCTCGTCGAGCACCACGCTGGTGCGCGTATGGAACACCTCGATCCCATTCACCCGCTGCCCGAACTGAACGACCATGGCCCCATTCGCAAGAGGATGCGCGGCCTCCGCCGGCGCCTCGCGCACGGCAGCCTCGCTCAAGCCCAGCGCCTCCGCGTGCCGTTCCAGATGAAGCCGGGCCGCCGTCTCCTGGCCCACGTCGAGCTTCGCGCGGAGCGCCCCCGGGGCGCCCAGGATGAATCGCGCCTTGCCATTCCCATGACGTGATGCGACATAGCCAAGGGGGGTCTCGGCCAGCGCTTTGCGCGCGGTGTCCTCGTTGGCGCTCGAGTCGGAGGGCGAGGGGCCCGGCCGGGACGAAGCGCCGTCTCCGCACATGGTGAGGCCCACGAGCATGGCGCACGTGGCGGTCAAGGCGCCAAATCGAACCCAATGATACCGCATCGCTCTTCCTCCGAATACCGCGCGCTTCGACCCATGCTTGGATGCACCGATCATTCATTCGAGCGAACGCCCGCTGAAGCGCGCGGCGGCAGCATCCGCTCGGAACGACCGAGCCCCTCGCGAGAGGGGCACACGAAGGAAAAGGCACCACGCTCGATGCGCGCCCAAATGCAGGTGCGCCGCGGGATTTCGGGGCTCACATGCCCGCCATGCGGCGAATGTGTTGCCGGTTTGTCACGTCGACGTAGGTGTCATGGGGCGCGGGAATTTATGAAACCGTGAATCACTTCGTGGGCGCCTTCCCAAGGCGCTCTCGAGCCCGCTGCCGGGCGCGGGAAAAGCGCTCAATGGCCCGTAAAGAGATTGACGAAATGCGATGATCCGGCGGGGGCGGCTGGCGCGGTGCCAACGTCGGCCTCGAGGCCCTCGTTCGCGGGAACGGTGGCGGATGCGGGGGCCGAAAGGGGGAAGGCGGGGGCGGAGGCTTCCTTTTGCGGCTTTGGGGGGCGCTTGGCGGCGTGTGCGCGCAGCGTGGATAACGAGGAGAGCGCGCTCGAAGAGGGCGCCGGGGGCGACGTTTCGGGGATCGGCGGCGCGTCGATGCGCTCGCCGATGGGGGGCGGGGCTCCTCGGGTACAAGCGGCGCGGCGACGGGCGTCACCGTTGTGACCATGGCGGTATCGTCGGCCGCGGTCGAATGGCTCGCCGCGGTCGAATGACCCGCCGCGGTCGAATGGCTCGCCGCGGTCGAACGGCCCGCCGCGCGGCCAAGCCAAACGGTGCCGAAAAATAGGACGCCCAATCCGAGCACGGCCAGCGCCTTCGCACCGAGTCCCCCGCGCGCGAGCTCCGATGAAAGCTCGGCGAGCGCCGATGAAAGCTCGGCGAGGGCCGAGGGGAGCCGCGCCGCCCATGCGCGCGCGCCGCGCGGCGGCGGCACGACGGGGCTGGAGTTTTCCAGCCGACTGCGTCGGGATCGTCGCCGGGGAAGCGGCGGATTGACCGGAAGTCCATCGAGAAGCTCGTCGACCTCCTCCGTCGTAGAGTACAGGCCTTTGGCCTTGGCCCGCGGATCGACGGCGTTCGCCAAGTCCGCAAAGAGCGCGGACAGCGCACGATCGTCGGCCTCATCGCGCTCCGCGCGCGCGCCCACGCCCAACTCCGGATCGACGAAGCTCGTGTTGGGCACACCCAACTCCGGATCGACGAAGCTCGTGCTGCGCGCGCCCAACTCCGGATCGACGAAGCTGGTGTTGCGCACACCCAACTCCGGATCGGCGAAGCTGGTGTTGCGCACACCCAACTCCGGATCGGCGAAGCTGGTGTTGCGCACACCCAACTCCGGATCGGCGAAGCTGGTGTTGCGCACACCCAACTCCGGATCGGCGAAGCTGGTGTTGCGCACGCCCAACTCCGGATCGACGAAGCTCGGGTCGCGCGCACCCCGCGCCGGCGGGAGCGCGGCGTCGATGGAGCCCTGGGGGTCGGGGATTGTATCCGCCGAGCGGGGGACGGAGACGGCGGATGCACGGCCGCCCTCGCGCGCCATGGGGGCGCGCATCGGACCAACTTGCATGGCCGCTCGATCGTTCGGCTTCGTCATGCCGGGAGCCGACGTTGTATCGCAATTCGCACCGGCCATGGCAATGAACCGCGCGTGCGAGGGTGGTTTACATGACGTGATATCCGTTGAGTCGGAGTGCGCCATGATTGGACATCAGCGGCGGGGTTTCACGCGGGCATCGTGGATCCATTCGGCATGCCCTGGCGCCGTGATGGCGCCGGAGCGAGGGCCGTGCGCGTACTTGAATTGCTTGTACTCGTCGGCAAATTCTTGCCCAAAGAGCAATCGAAAGGCCTCGTTCTCCTCGTCCGAGAGATCGCTGTGCCGTTTGGCATAAAGCTCCAAGAGCTCTTGCGCCTGACGAAGGCTCCTGAGCCCTCGCGTGACCGGTGCGCGCCGCGCTTGCCGCTCCTGCCACCCGCGAAGGATGGCCTCGGGCGCGAGCTCGGCGAGCAGCACTTTGACGCCACGCATGAGGCCATGGAGCACACCGGCGTGGTGCATCATCACATCCGCAAAGCTGCGGCCGAGCGCGCGCGAGGCTCGGTCGGTCGGATCGTTCCAGTCGAAGAGGGCGCGCGCCAGATCGGCCGGTGCGCGCGGCAAGCGAAAGGGATGCGCCCCGTCCAGCGCGAGCTGCCGCTCGAATTGGTCCAGGCTGGCGAGCAAGGGGACGTGACCGTGAAGCAAGGCGCTCACCGCCGCGTGCAGCTTGCGCAAGAAGGCCGCGATTTCCTCGGGGGTGGCCGGCTCGCGCCCCACGTACGCCCGGGCCAAGTGCTCGATGCCCTCCAGCGCCATGCGCTCGATCGGAGCGGCGGGCGCGCCGCCGGGCGCCCCGCGGGAGTCCTCGAAGAGACGTGCAAAGCCTCGATTGTTCTCGGCCAATCCCGGCAAGGTACGCTGGAGCCAATCGCACGCCCCAGGCCGCGCTGCAGGCGGAAGCTCGCTCAGCACGTCGCTGATCTGGGTGTACAGCTCGAGGGCGACCTCCTCGTAGCGCGCAAATAGCGCCGAGAGACGCTGTTCGACCGCGGGGGAGTCGAGAGCCTCGCGAACGGTCTCCGCGTGCCCGGTTCGCGCGCGCGTGTAGGAATGAGCCGTCACCGTTGAGCCCAGCGCGTCGAAATCGAGATAACGCAGCTCGCCGGCCGCGGGCGATTCTTCGGTCAATGGCTCCGCCTGGATTTCCCCATGGGCCGTGATGACCCAATCGCCGATGCGGATTTCACACGGCCCAAGGTCACCGAGCGATGTCCACCCCACCCCCAGACGCCGGCCATTCGCGAGGGTGCCATTTGCACTTTCGGCATCGCGCACAAAGAGCCCATTGTCGCGCAAATCAATGCTCGCGTGAATCCTCGAAACGCATGGATCGTTTTCGAGGACGCATGACGCGACAGTCGGGTCGCGGCCGATGAGGACGGGAAATCGCCGTGCAACCAGCCTAAAATCGTGCGGATCGCGCTCATTGCAAACTTGTAGGACGAGGAGTGCTTGGCTCATCGGACACGACGTCGGCGCTTGCCGGCGCTCCTGTTCATTTCGAGAAGAGCCTATGCATTCGCGATGGGCTCTTCGGTTGATGTGCGAGCATGGCGCGCGCCCGATTCGAAATCGGACGCGCGCTTTCGCAGGGAGGAATAGGCGCGGAACGAAGATTGTCGAGGTGCGTCTTTTTATTGAAAATTCATGTCCAGGCGGCGCTCGCTCGGGCGGTGTTTAAGAAACAGCGCGCATCCCACATTGCATCCCATAATTGCGAATCGCGACTTGGTACATTGGGACGCCGGCGAATGAAGCAGTTAGTATTCGCACGTCATCACGCACCAAAGCGGGTCGAAGTGTGGGCAGATCCATGCACACGTACAAATACGTCCGCGACCAACTCATCCCGGGCACCAAATACAGCTTCATCCGAAAGCTCGGAGAGGGCGGGGGTGGGGAGGTCTACGAGGTCGAATGCGATTTTCCGCGAAAGCGGTATGTGATGAAGGTCGCGCTGCTCGACCGGCCCGTCACCTTGCTCGAGGAGGGATACCGGCGCGAGGCGCAGATCCTGGCGCGCCTGGATCACCCGAACATCGTCGATGTTTTGCCCGGTGGAATGACCACGGAGAAGCCTCAGCCCCGGCCTTACTTCATCATGAAGCGGATGCTCGGGCGCTCGCTCGCCGACGCCATCGAGGCATGGGGGAGGCCCTTCGATGTGCGGGCCGCCATTGGCACCCTCATCCCCGTGCTCGAGGCCGTGGCCCATGCGCACGAAAAGGGCATCGTGCATCGCGACTTGAAGCCCGAGAACATTTTTCTCCAGAAGACCAGCCCCACCAACCCCACCCACGTGATGGTGATCGACTTTGGAATCGCCCACGTGGTGGCGACCCTCGAGCGGGACACCGAGGCGGCCTCGAGGAAGAAGCGCTTCATGGGCACCCTACGCTGGGCCGCGCCCGAGCAACTCCGCGGCGACGATCCCACCGCGGCCACGGATATCCACGCCGTCGGCATGATCCTGTACCGCATGCTGGCGAACCGAGGGCCGCTCGATGAGTTCGAGATCGGTGCGCCGCCGCACGGGAACGCGAACCCGAACGCGAACGTGGATCCCGAAGCCGGCGAGGCGCAGAGGCTCCTGCACCTCGGCCGCGCCATCCTCTCCGAGAGCCGCCCGCCGGTCTCGTGCTTCGTTCAAGGCGTCCCGCAAGAGCTCGACGATTTGCTCCTTCGCATGATCGATCCCGATCCCGCGAGGCGGCCGGGCAGCGCCAAGCCGCTGATCGACGATCTTCGCGGGATCGTGAACCGCATGCCCGTTCGCGTCGACGATCCCACCATGGCCGACGATCACGACACCGAGGACGCGCCCATCGAGGCTCTGCTCGCGGGCACCCACGGCAACTTGACCGATCCCAACGAGGGCCCTGCGCTCGTTGCAGCGCCGGTCAGGCGCGGGCTCGCGATGGGGCATGCGGCGCCTGCCGCTCCTTCCCGCCGCGTGTTCAGCACCCAGACCGATCCGAGGCCTCCGCACTTCACGTCGGAGCGCTACATCGAGCGCTCGAGCCTCCGCACCATGGCCTCCAGGAGGTCGAGCGCGGTGGAGCTCCTCGATGTGTCGCCCGAATCGGGGAGGAGCGACGTGAGCAGCGTGCACGAGGTGCCCTCCGAGCGCCGGGCGCGCGTCCCCACGGCCCAGGCCGATCTTTCGCGGACCATGCGATCGATGGCTACCGCGCACGATTTTCGGTATGCGCCGCCTCCGCGCGGTGAAGGACAACGTCGTTGGCCGTGGATTCTGGTGTGCGCGCTCGCTTTGGCGCTGCTCGGGACGACCTTTGCGCTTTGGCGGGTCGCGCGCTCGCGCCCTCCTTCAGGCGACGACCGGAATCAGAGCTCGGAGGTGAGCCGATCATGAGCGCAGGTGCCGACGAGAAGGTGACCGCATCGCGTGCGCCTGCAAGCGCATCGCGCCGGCGCGCGATGGACGACGCCGGGGCGCACGTGACCGATCCCGACGGACCGGACTTCGTGCCTCCGCCGCTGCCCGTGGGGGTCTCCCCCGATGGCGGAGAGCTGGGGGAGCTCTTTGGCGGCTTGGACCCCAATCGGGTGGTGGTGCGCGCGCACACGTTGAAGGCGCGAGCGAAGGGTGGAACGACCTCCGGCCCCAGCGTCGCCGTCGACCTTCGCGAGCCTGCCGATCCCGAGGCACATGTCACGGGCCTGCGGGGCGCGCGGCGCGCCCGGCGCAAGGTCCTGGTCGCGGTGGCCGTCGCCGTCCTATCCGTCGCCGTCCTCGCGTGCGCATGGGCCATCGGCGTGCTCGGAGCGCGATCGGCGCCGCCCGCGGCCATGCGCGCGCCCGCGGCCCCGGCCTCTCCGGCATACGCCGAGCCTCCGGCCCAGGTCCCGGCGTCGGGATCCGAGGTCGCTGCGGAGGCGTCGCGCGTCGCGGAGTCCGAGGCGATCCCGGCGAGCCCGGAGCCGAAGGCGCCCACGCTCACGCCCGCGCCCACGCCCATGATGCCGCGGCGAACGAGCCCGCGCGCGCAGCCGCACACGCATGCACCCCACGCCGCGGCGAGCCCGGACGTCTTG
Source organism: Sorangiineae bacterium MSr11954 (assembly GCA_037157815.1). Lineage (NCBI taxonomy): Bacteria > Pseudomonadati > Myxococcota > Myxococcia > Myxococcales > Pendulisporaceae > Pendulispora > Pendulispora albinea. The sequence continues at coordinate 5,691,851 of CP089984.1, read as the reverse complement.
CCGGACAGCAAGGAAATCGAGGCGCCGAGCGCGCCGGTGCCGGCGCCAGCTCCGAGCGCTGCACCACCCGCGGCCCCCGTTACGCCGCTTCGCCACGGCAGCCTCGTGAAGGGCGTCACACCATGATCGCGCGTTCGAAACGACGAGGTCGTCCCGTATGCTTCCTTCTGGCCCTTTGCGTTTCGCTCGCGCCGCGCGCTGGGCTCGCCCAATCGGCGTCGCCGCAAACGCCGGCCGAGCGCGAGGTCGACAAGCGGTATCGCGAAGGCTTGGAGGCCGTTGCCAAAGGCGACGCCGAGACCGCGCGGCTCAAGTTCCTCCAGGCGTACGCCACGTCGAAGCGCACGGACGCGCTCTGGAACTTGGCGATGGTGGAGCTCGACGCCGACCAGCCCGTCGCGGCGGCCGAGCACCTTCGCGCCTTCCTGGCCGATTCACGCGGCGACGCGGCGAGCAAAGCGAAGGCCAAGGAGATCCTCGAGTCCGAGCTCTGGCCCCTCCTCGGCCATGTTCGCGTGCTCGGCCCGAGCGGAACCCTGGTCACCCTCGACCATGAACGGACCCTCGCCGCGAACGAGATCGCCGACGTGGCCCCGGGCAAACATGTCATCGAGGGAGCCGGAGGCCCGCGCCGCGAGGTGAGCGTCGCGGCGGGGGCCCGCATCGATGTCCGGTTCGGCCCCGAAGCGAGCGCCGTCGCCGCTCCCACCGTTCCCACCGTTCCCACGGTTCCACCTGCGCCTCGCGCAAACGATCCCGCGCCGGCCGACGCAGGCAAGCCCCCGTTCTGGACGACGGGCCGTTACCTCGGTGCGGGGGCGCTCGCCGCGGGCGGGGCAGCGGTGGTCGCCGCCATTGGATTTACGGTGGCCGCGAACGGCAAGGCAAGTGAGCTCGCCGATGCGCGGAGCGAAAACGGCGTCAGCGCGTGCTTTCGAACCTCGTCGCCCGCGTGCTCCTCGCGCTCCGATCTGGCGGACGCGCGCGACCGAAACAGCAACCTCGCCGTGGGGCTCTGGATCGGGGCGGGCGCCCTGGTGGCGGGGGGCGCGGCGCTGCTGGTCCTCGCCAAGCCGCAGGAGCGCGCCAATGTGGGGCGGCCGCTGGTCGTCCCCGCGGTCTCCCATGAGGGGGCTCGCATCGATTTCCGTCTTCGCTTTTGACTGGATTCAATGGGGAGGTTTGCGATGCATCGATTTTTGCTCCTGGCATGGACATGGAACCTGGCCGCATGGGTGTTGACCGCGGGTTGCTCCGAGAGCACGTGTGAAGACCTCGGCAACTGCGCCCCCGCCGATCCGAGCGCGGACGGCGGCGTCGACGTGGCTCCTCCCAACTGCCTCTTGGACAAGGATCCCGCCGAGAGCCCCGCGTGCATCGACGAGCGCGTGGGCATCTTCGTCGCGCCGAGCCCCGCGGGGAGCGACACCAACCCCGGCACGCGCGGGCAACCCATGGCCACGATTCAAGGAGCGCTCGCCAAGGCGGCAGGCTCCAAGCCCCGCGTGTACGTGTGCGGGGGGACCTACGCGGAGAACGTCCTCATCGACACGGGCAAGAGCATCAGCATCTACGGCGGCTTCGCGTGCACGGATTGGAATCCCTCGGCCAAGCTCCCCGTCACCGTCGCCCCCGCGAGCCGGATCCCGCTCACCGTGCGGGCGAGCCATGTCACGGTGGCCGATATCGCATTCCTCGCCCCGCGCGGGATCGCGGGGGAGCCCTCGAGCATCGCCGCCATCGTGCAGAACGCCCAAAAGGTCGTGCTCGAGCGCCTCACCTTGACCGCCGGCGACGCGGCCAACGGCGCCGATGCGCAAGGTCTCGTGGATCCCGCGCGGGCCGAGAAAGGCAACGACGCATCCGGCACCACCGGAGGATCGGCGCAGCCCGCGGGATCGCTCTTCACGTGCACGAACGGCAGCGGAACGACGCAAGGCGGCGCCGGCGGCAGCGCGGGAGGGGAAGGGCGCAGCGGGGAGCCGTTCGGCGTCTACGATGGTGGTCCGCCCGGGCCCGATCAACGAACGGGTGCGGGGGGCGCGGGCGGTGTGGGCGGCACGACGAGCTGCGGCCGCAACGGCGCGCACGCGCCCTCCGGGGTCACGGGCTCTGGTGCAACGCGGCTCGGCGCCATTCAGGGCGGCGTATGGATCCCTCAAGACGGCGCGCCCGGCTCGATGGGTAAAGCAGGCCAAGGCGGTGGAGGTGGCGGCGGCGGCGAATCCGGCGGCGCTGGTGGCGGCGGCGGCGCGGGCGGCTGCGGAGGTGGCGCAGGAGGCGCCGGAAAAGGTGGCGGGGGCAGCATTGCGCTCGTGAGCGTCTCCAGCGGGGTGACCATCGCAGGCGGCAAGCTGCTCGCCAAAGCACCCGGAAACGGCGGCAAGGGCGGCGCCGGCCAAAAGGGACAGATCGGCGGGTTCGGAGGCTCCGCCGCGATGGGCGGCTGCCAAGGCGGTGTCGGTGGCAATGGAGGCCAAGGCGGTCCGGGTGGAGGCGGGGCCGGGGGCGTGTCGGCGGGCATTCTCTATGTCGGACTGCGGCCCTCCACCGAGGCCGATCCCGTCATCACCACCGCCGACAAGGGGGGCGCGGGCGGCGCGGGCGGCCTTCCGGGCGCCAACGACGGTATGACGGGTCAGGCCGGTTCGATCATTCCGGTGCCCTGAACGCACGAGCCGGCGAAATCGGCATACGCAAAACGCATTGCACGCCAATTATTTTGAATGACGCGCCAATCGTTCGTTCGATTGCGCGCGCGCGTCGAGGATCACGCGAACGCGCTTCGAGCGGCAAATGCGCCCATCGCGGCGGATGCGCTCGCTGGCGCGTTCATGATGATCGTGATTTGAAATCACATTCTTCGAAATGAAACGCTCCGTTTATCGTATGAGTCCTTGAGCAGTGGACGATTTTTGGACGAATCCAACCACCCACGCGTAAGGGCCTCTTCATGAATCGACGAACCATTCTTTCGTTCCTGGGGGCGCCGCTGGTCCTCGCCTGTTTGCCTCTGGCCGGCTGCAGCGACGCCGATCCCGCGGCCCGTGACGAGTCGCCATCGCAGCCGCAGGCGTTGGTGTCGGCCCAGGTCGTGCCGTCGGCCACCATCGACTCACCCGCCGAGGGCGAAAAGCTCCCGGTCGGCATCGTCCGCGTCTCCGGGCGTTTCACCCAGGCGTACAATTTGAAGCTCAGCATCGCCGGAAAGGTGATCGAGCGCGTTCATACGGTCACGAACGGGGAAGAGTCCGGTACTTGGTATTACGATCTCGACACCCGCAAGCTCGATGGCGAGTTTCAACTGGCGCTCGAAGCCTATGGCTGGACGCCATGGCGAACGGTGAGCGTCGATAACCCCGCGGCCAACGTCCCCAAGGTCACCGTCGCCAGCCCGGCAGACGGCGGAACCGTACGCACACGCACGCCCATCCGCGTCGACGTCGATGCCCGCAATGACATCGCCTCGGTGGTCGTGCGCATCAACGGCGGCCCGTGGCTCACGGCCGCGCGCGTCTCCCCCGGCGCGCGCGCCTACGAATATTCGTGGGATCCCACGCCGCTCGGCGACGCCATGGCGAGCATCGAAGCGCGCGCCGTGGATGCGCGCGGCAACCTCGGCAAGAGCTTTACGACCTATGTGCGCGTCGGCAATGGCGCGGTGGAGCCCGTCCAGTCGCCGCGTCAGGATCGCGCGCTGTGGCTGTGGGAGCCCGGCGCTTATTCGATCGTCCACAACCCGGGCGCGCGCCGGGTGCTGGAGAGCTTCGCCGCCGACGGCAAGGTGAAGACCGTCTACTTCGGCGTCGATCGCTACACCGGCGAGGACATGCTGGAAGATTTCCGGCCCCAGGTGCGCGACTTCGTCTCGTGGGCCCACGGCGCGGGCCTCAAGGTGTACGCGCTCATCGCCAGCGCCGCGCGCCCCCTGTGCCTCGGCGCGTTCACGCGCTACCACGGCGCTGCCCTGAGCGAATATGAGAAGGTGCTCAACTACGACCTTTCGTCCAATCCGCGCGAGCGGTTCGATGGATTGAATGTCGACATCGAGCCCTATGTCTGCGGCATCTTCGATACGCCCACGCAGGTGCAGTGGCTCGAGGTGCTCCAGCGCATGATCCAACGACGCGATACGGCGGGCTCCGGGCATGCGTTTGGCCCGGCCATTCCATTTTGGCTCGATGGGTCCACGGTCACCTGGAAGGGGCAAACCAAAACGTTGGATCAGCACATGCAAGATCTCAACGACTACGTCGCCATCATGTCCTACCGCGACTCGGGCGAGGGCATGCTCGCCGCCGGCGAACAGGAGATCGCGTACGCCGCGACGATCGGCAAACCCGGCTCCGTGCTGCTGGGGCTCGAGGCGAGCGAAATCGCGTCCTCGGACGGCGATCCATGGTGGATCAGCTACCATCACGTGGGGCGTACCTACATGGAAAACGAGCTGGCGAAGCTCTATGCCGCCGCCAACCCGAGGCCCGGATTCGGCGGCGTGGCCCTCGAGCATTACGACTCCATGGTCGATCAGCCGTCGGACTGGAGCCAAAATCCCAGCTACCCGCCGTACCCCAAGGATTATCGGGCGCCGTCGGCCTTGAGCGATCGGGTGAAGGCCACCGCGTTCGATTCCCAATCCGTCGATTTGACGTGGGGTCGCGCGTACGACGATACCACCGTCAACACGTACAATATTTACCGCTCCGAGGATCCGAACTTCCGCCCGTGCGCGGATAACCTCATTGGTGCCACCAAAGATCTCTGGATGAGCGACATGGGGCTATTGCCATCCACCCGCTATTACTACCGCATCGCGGCGGTGGATATCGCGGGCAAGGAAGGCCCCGCCTCGCCGCCGGCCACGGCGAAGACGACGGCGGCCGAGGTGCCGCTGCGCCCGATGATCGTCGACGCCATCGAGCTGAGCCCGGGCGCCACCCCGGGCACCGCCGCGGTGAAGGTGCGCGTGGTCGACAAAGTCACCGGCGCACCGGTGGTCGCCGAGGTGCACGGGCACTTCACGAAACGCGGAGGCCTTTACCTCGACATGCCGCCCACCGATGCAAACGGGTGGACCCAGGGCACCTCCGAAAAGTTGACCCTCCCGAGCGGCATCGTCGGCTTCACCCCGAAGCGGATCGTCGCCAAGGGGTACTACTGGGCGGGCGCCTACGATCGCGTGCACTACGCGGAGTCGGATCTGGTGAGCACCCCGTCACCGGGCGCCAAGGCCCAAACGAAGCCAATCGTCGTAACGTACGCACGCAAAGACAATTGACAAGACGCGGGTAGGGCGGCGCCCGACGGAGCTCGCTTCGTGGACGCCGAGGGTGGAAAAAACGGTCGATGTGCGCGCCCGCTTTGCTTTTCGCGCGTGCCGTAGGGCGATGTCGCCCTATAAGCGGGTGCCGTCGACCGCGCATGCTCACCCGATCCTCGTTACGTCCCATGCTGAAATGGCTCGCAGGCCTCCTGGTCCTCGCGAGCTCGGGCATGGCGCGCGCCGCCCCGCCATCCTCGGCGTCCGCGCCTTCTGCGCCGGCGCCCTCGGAGAAGCCGGCCGCGGAGAAGCCGGCCGCGGAGAAGCCGGCCGCGGAGAAACCGGCCTCGGAGAAGCCGGCCTCGAAAGACGAGCCGCCCCCGCGTCGCTACGAATTCCTTCCGGTGCCGGATCTCGGAGGAAACAGCGACATCGGTGTGGAGCTCGGCGTCGACTTTACGCTCGCGCGCTTCTATGACGACGCGCGCCCGTACAAATGGCTCTTTTCGGGGGCGCTGAGCACCAGCTTCAAGAGCGACGCCGAGGACGGGCTGCGGATGGTGCAGCAGTACCACTCGTTTCGCCTGGACGTGCCCAACCTGTTCGGCGGGCGCGTTCGCGTCGATTCCCGTGTGAGCTTTACGCGCAACATCACCGCGCGCTACCACGGTCTCGGCAACGCGAGCACGGTGGACGATCTGCCCCTCGGCGACGAGCCCTCACGGCGCAACCAGTACATCGCCGAGAACGTGCGCCTCCGGTCCCTCGTGCGGGTCAAGACGGGCACCCCGTTCGATGCGGCCTTCGCGGCGCACCTCCGCTACGAATTTCCGACCGTCTACGAGGGCTCCAAGCTCGCCTACGACACACGAAACAACGGGATCATCGGGACGGAGAACGCCGTCCTCGGGGGCCTGGCGGTGGGGGCTATCCTCGATACGCGCGACAACGAGTTCGTACCGCACCAAGGCGTCTTCTATCAAATGGGCGTGCTCGGCATGGTGGGCAGCGCCGAGCGCATCGCCTATGGCGAGGCCTCCGCCGTGCTCTCGTCGTACATCCCCATCGGCCGCTTCATGACCTTCGCCAGCCGGATCGCGGGGAGCTTTCAATTCGGCCGCGTTCCTTTCTACGATCTTCACGAGGGCGGAGTGTTCAATCGCCAACCCATGTTGGGCGGTGAGCGCGGGGGCCGCGGGGTCCCCGAGGCCCGCTACGCCGGCCACGCCAAGATCATTGCCAACTACGAGCTGCGCACGACGTTCATCCCTGCCATTCACGTCATCGGCCGCAAGCTGCAAATTGGAACCACGACCTTCCTCGACGCAGGCCGCGTCTGGAACAACTTCGACTCGTCGGCCTCCGACGGCCCGACCCCCGGCATCAAATACGGCTTTGGCGGCGGCTTCTTCTTCGTCTGGGACCGCTCCAGCGTCTTCCGCGTGGAGATCGCCCACTCGCCGTCCGACCACGATCCGTCGGAGTTTCCCCTCGCGTACTACATCGCCAACGGCCTGACGTTTTGAACGCCTGTCGTCCGGGCGGCATGGCCCGAGCCGGCAGCGGTGGATCCTCGTACGGGCGGAATTAGCGGAGGCTGGCGGAATCGGCGTTGCCGGCGAAGGAACACTTGCTTCCGCGGCGAGCGACGTCCGGCGGCTCTTGGCGTGGAGCTCACCCGCCGTGTGCGGGCGCAAAAGGGCATGCCGCACGATCCACGAAGATGGATGATCGCGATGAATTCGCGCGATCGCCATCACGCCATTCGAGGGGGGCGCAGGGCGCGCGGGGATGGCACGGGCCGTGCGATGTGCGCGTTCATGCCGCTACCATCGCTCCTCCAGGGCCTCGCCCGTTCGGTATCGTCCAAGGCAACCTTGGCTCGCCGCGTGATTCTTCTTTTCGGCGTGGGTGTCGCGAGCGTATCCAGCCTCGCGCCCGACGCCTTGGCCGCAGGAAAGACAGCCACGTCGAGCCCGGGGTTGTCGCAGGCCGTCATTCAGAAAACGGTTCGCGCAAAGTTCGACGAGCTCCAGAAATGCTATGACGATTTGGACGATCAGCCGCCGCTGCGCGTCGAAATGCACTTCGTGGTGGGCCCCGACGGCAAGGTCAAGGCCGGCTATGTCGAGTCCGTCGTTCGGCCGGCGATGGCACCTTGCGTCGAGCGCACCATGTTCGCCTTGACCTTCCCGCGCCCGGCGGGCGGCGACGTCTCCGTGGTGTACTCCGTCGACTTCAAGCCGTAGCTTCGAGCCGTCGCCGCGAGCCGTGGATTTGCTCGCCGGTCGCTCATGCGGGTAAACTCCCGCCCGACCCGCATGGAAAAGCCTGAAATCCTCGATGAAGCCCTCGAACGCGCTCGGTCGCTCGCGAAGGAGGTCGGCCACGTCATCCGCGACGAAGCCCGCCGGATGGCCGTGCAGTACAAGGGCGATGGCAGCGAGGTCACCAACGCGGATGTCGCCGCCGAGCGCGTGCTTCGGGAGCGGCTCCAAGGGTGGTATCCGCACGCCCAGATCCTGGGCGAGGAGTTTGGTGGCGAGCCGCGGGCGGTGTCCGGTTGGCAATGGATCCTCGATCCCATCGACGGAACGACATCGTTTTCGATTGGCTCTCCGGCGTACGGTACCCTGATCGGCCTCTTGGTGGACGGCGAGCCCGCGCTCGGCGTCATCCACTTTCCCGCGACCGGCGAATCCTACTTTGCGCGAAGCGGCGGGGGGACGTGGTTCGAAGACGGCGACCGCCCGGTGCGCGTCCGCGTGAGCGGGGTCAAGACCTTGGGCGAAGCCTTTGGCTCGACCTGCGGCATTCAAAAGAGCGATATCGTGGAGCCGAACGAGACGGCCATCGTTCGGCTGAAGCCCATCATCGCACGCGCGCGCAAGTTCCGAATCGTGGGCGACTGCTTGCAGCACGCGCTCGTCGCCCGCGGCCGTGTCGATCTGGCCATCGACGCCACCATGTCGCCGTGGGACAACGCCGCCTTGATCCCGGTCCTCGCGGAGGCCGGCGCCGCCTTGGGCACGCTCCGCGGCTCACGGGATTTCGTCTTTGGCGGAAGCCTCATTTCGGCCGCATCGCCCGAGCTGCTGGAGCAGGTATTGGGCGTGCTGCGCGGCGACGCATGAGCGCGCCGCGCGTGCCGGCCGCGCCCTACGCGATTTGCGTGAGCGCGTCCGCCACGTTCTTTTGCGGCACGGTGAGTTTCGTCAGGGTTGAACGGCGATGCCGCGAAGCGGCTCGGGGTGCCCGATTTCGCCGAGGGACGTCGCCGCGCCGGTGCCGAGGTTGATGCGGTAAAGGTTCGTCTTTCCGCCAACGCGAAGCGCGGCGTAGGCTTCGAGCGGCACATTCACGGCCGGTCCGCCGTCCCCCGCATCGCCGCCCACGCCTCCGTAAATATCGAAGCCGCCGACAGCGCCACCGTCGGCGTCGAGGCTGATGCCCAAGGCGCCGACGGCGGTCGCGCCCGCAAATCCCCCCACGACGCCGCCGTCGACATTGGCAAATTGGGTTAGCTGCTTCGAATCGGACTCGATCCCAAAGAGCGTGGTCGTGGCGGGCCTCGCTTGGAGGCTATTGGTATAGGCTGAGCCGAGGATCCGCACGACGCCGCCGTCGCTGTATTGGAGCGTTCCATCGTAGTTTGGCCCCGGGGTGACGGCCTCGCCGTTGGCGGGGTGCAATCGGATATTCTGGCCGTTGCTCGAGTGAACGCGGATCCGATCGGCGGCCGGGTTGAAGTCGAACCCGAACGACCCCGCGCTGTCGAGGCTGACCGGGTAGGTGACGACCGGCCCACCATCCGGAAGAGCGCCGGCGTCGCCCGCAACGAGGGTCGCCGCGCCGGTGGTCAGGTTCAGCGTGTAGATCTTGCTGTCCGTCCCCAGCGCATAGAGGACCCCCGTGCTCGGGCGAAAATCGATGCCATGCACACCCGGCACACCGGTGATGGCTACTGTGGTGATCGCCGCCGGCGCCGTGCTCTGGAACCGAACCAAGTTGTTCTTCGCATCCACCCCGAAGATGGTCCGCGCGGTGGGCCCCGCGTCGTTGCCGCTGCTGCTATCGGTCGCAGCATCGCGCGACGTCGTCGAATCCAGGCCCGCGTCCCCCGGCGGATTCGTCGTATCGTCGTTGGAGCATGCGGCAAAGGTCGCCATCACGACCTGGCTCGCGGCAATCAGGACCAACATATGGAACTTCTTGCATTCGAAGCGCACGAGGCACCTCCAAGGTTCGCCAGTTACCAGTTTGAAAGAGGGATGATCGCTCGGAACGTTACGTCGGGGGCCGAGAAACGGTTCCATCCGAAGCACGAAAGATTTTGCCTCGAGCGGGTGGGACGCTCGAGCTCGGGTCGGCCAGCGAGAGCGCGACGGCGAGGGTGGCACCACCGAGGTGCACAAATGAATCGTCGTTTCGACAGCACAATACGCGCGATATACGCGTTTTCGAAGCTCGAAGCCCGAAGCTACGGCCGACATCGCATGGTGGCGCAAGCATCTCGGGTGGATGTAACTTGCACTCCATCCGAAGCGAACGCGTGGAGCGCGCGCTGTAGGTTTCGGTTCGTTTCTGTAGGTATTCGCGGATGGCGATGCGGACCAGGCGCGTTTACGCGGGGCGGGCCTTGGGGTCGAAGGTGGCGCCCTTGAGATTGGCGCCTGTCCAATTGACGCCTTTGAGCTTCGCCTTTTTGAAATCGGCGTTTTCGAAGTTTCCGTTGGAGAGATCGGCGCCCGTGAGATCGGCGCGCGTAAAGGTCGTCTCCTTGGCTCGTACGCCTTTCAGGTTCGCCTCGCGAAGCGACGCATCGTTGAAGATGGAGTTCGAGAGATCGGCGTCTTCGAAGTTGGCGCCATCGGCCTTCGTGCGGTCCATGAACGATGCGGTGATCTCCGCGCGCTGCGCGGTCGCGTTGGTGAAGGTGGCCCCCTCGAACGAGCAGCTGAAAAATACGCCATCGTCGAGGCACGCGCCCTCGAAGTTGGCGCCGTCGAAGTGGCCCGAGATGGCGCGCATCTCCGCCAACACGGCGCCCCGGAAGATCGTGCCCTCGGCGTCGAGATCTTCGACGAGCACGCCCGTGAGGTCCTCGGCCGTCAGGTCCATGCCCGGGATTTCGACGCCTTGGGTGAACTCTTCGGTCACCCGGGTGTTTCGGAGCTCCTCGAGGGCCTTCTTCTTGGACATGACGCGTTCCCTATTTTCTCTCGATGCGGCCGCCGATGTGGCAGCGGGGGGCGCGAGTGTACTCGACCATGCCGTTCGGTGTCATGCTCGTGATGGCCAAGATTTCGGCCGGCCGCAAATGATCCATGGCGCGACGCCACGCTTCGATGAGCTTTTCTCCATCGACCTTCCAGGGCTCCGGGACCAGATCGATGGTGATGCCACCGTCCTTTTCCTCACGCACCGAGGCCGCGGGGGTCGACAGGAGCAGCTTTTTCCCAAATTGCATGACGTAGTGCGGGCCGAAGTACGTGCGGGGAGCGAGCCCTCCGGGACCCGCCTTGTGGAAGTGCTTGCTGGCCAACTTGCCGACGCTGTGCATGAGCGCTGCATAGCGATCGAAATCCGTTTGAACCGGATATTGGAATGGCGGGCCAATGTGCGTCACCGCGAGGTCTGGCTGAAACGCCTTGACCCATTCGGTGAAGAGGTCGAAGACCTCTTTCACATGGGCTGCCGCCAATGTCGGTTTGAACTCGATCTCGATCGCTGGGGTGAGATCGCCCACGTCGAGCGTTGCCTCGTATTGCTTTTTTCCACGAAGGCGCAAGTATAGTGAATCGATCGGAGTCCACTTTCGAGCGAGGATCTCTTTCTTATCGTAAGGAATATTGGTTCGCTCGTCCAACGACCACGACGTGGGGGTAAGTGATGCCGTTTCGAGAACGGAGATGACCTTTCCCAAGTTGGCACGCTTGTAGAGAGGTGTCGTTCCATGCATTTTGATGCTAACGAAGGGGTCAATAGTCTTCATCGATAGTCTCCGTAATCATGTCACGGCTCCCACTCACCCATCTCGCTGTTCCACGTGTGAGTGATCTTGTCTTCATTCTTGTCGTAGTAGTGCACGTTGCTCTCTTTCCCGAGGGGACCGGACGGCCGAGGTTGGGGCGGATCCCCCTTCAGGCTCGGGTTGTCACTCGACAAGGTCACGTGGTGCTCTCCCCCGTTGTCCTTGGCCATCTGCCGCTGCGCCTGCATCTGCGCGTCGTTGTTCTGCACCTGGTTGCCCTTGCCGTCCTTTCCGCCCGTAAAATGCTTGTTGTCGTGCGTAAAGTCGACCTTGCCGTCTTCGTTGCGCCCGACGCTGTCCGGGCGGGTCCCGTACTTTTCCGCGGGCTTCTTGCCGCCGGGCGGGCTGTTGTTGTCCTCCAGCTTGCGCCCGGTCGTCTTCTCGAGCGCGGCCCGTGACTTCGATTCCATCGCGGTGCCCTTTCGGCGATTCGAACGGGCCTGCTCGGCGCTCGCGTCCCACTCTTTCCGTGACATGGGCTTGCCGCCCGGATTCTTCTTTTTGAACCCCTCTTTGTACCAATCGTAGCGCGCATCGTCCTGCTTCTTCCGATTCCCTTTGGCGGCCTTTATCTTGTCCCTATAGTGCTTCTGACGCGACTTTGGCAGCGACTCCCGCGCGCTCTTCGGCTTCTTCTTGGCCGGTGGCTTGGCGCCCTTGGTCTTCGGCCGACCCTGCTTCTTCTTCGCGGCCGGCTTGGTCTTCGGGCACTGCGCCGACAACCCCTGCACATCGACGTACAGGAGCGGGTTGCCCTCGGCGTAGCCGTGCAGGTCGTAGCCGCCGCTGATCCCCTGCGGATCGGACTGGAGAAATTGCCCCAGCTCGGGGCTGTAGTAGCGGAATCGCGCGTAGTGCAGCCCCGTCGCGCCATCGAAGTAGTGCCCCGGCCAGCGCAGCGGCTGATGAAAATCGGCGCCCACCTCGACGTGGACGGTGCCGTACGCCTCGTAGCGGCCGCGCCAGACCACGGTGCCCGTATCGTCTTGGACGACCTCGGGCGCGCCCAGGTGGTTCGCGAGCACGAAATAGCGCGTACCGCTCTCCGGCTCCGCGTCCACGCTCGCGTAGTCGATGAACGAGACGGGCGTGAGCGCGATCTCGTCCGCATAGACGTACACGCGCAGCCGCCCGTCCGGCAGGACCTCGGCGGCGAGGCGGTCCGTGTCCCAGTAGAACGTGGTGGTCTGACCGTTGAACGTGCTCTCGATGCGCCGGCCGAGCATGTCGTATCGGGCCGACCATTTTCCGAACGAGGGCTCCTCGATGGCGACGAGCTGGTCCGACGCATCGTGCGTCAGGCGAAAGGTCCCGGCCGGCGTGCGGCGCGCGCAAATGCTGTCGCGGTGATCGTATTCGAGACGGCTCCCGTTGGCGTCGAAGAGCCGCTGGCCGCTGATGGTCGCGCCCCGGAGCTGGGGGCTCTCGATGAGCGTGCCGCCGTTCGAATAACGGAACGTCCCCGTCGTGCCATCCGGGAGCGTTTCGCCGACGAGGCGATGCGCCGCATCGTAGGAATAGCGGTGGACGCCGCGCGCGCTGTCATGGCTCGCCAGCAGGTTGCCCTCGCGCGAGCGCTCGTAGAAGCGCGACCACGGCGGCTGCTGCGACGTATAGGCAAACTTGGCGAGGCAGTAGCCGTGAGGGTGGTAGTGGCTCACCTCCGTCACGCCGTTCGACATGGTGCGCCGGACCACACCACCGTCGCACGACTGCACCACGTGGGCGGCGCCGGTCGGGTCCACGATCGCCAAGGTGTTCCGCTCGCCCCGCGCATAGTGCGTGACGAACCTCCCCAGCACCTCCACCTCGGCCAGCCCGTCGGAGACGAACCGGCGGCGCACGCCCGCAGCATTGCGCACATCGCGCGTCCGCCGCCCCGACGTATCGTACGCAAAGTCGTACGCGTCCTTCGTCCCATCCGCCCCTTCGACGGTGGCCGACGCCAGCTGGCGCGCGGGGGTGTAGACCAGCTCCTGCTTCTCGCCGCTCGCCAGGTGGAGGGTCTCGCGCCGCCCTTCGTCCTCGCGCTCGATGCGAAGCAGCCAATGCCCGCGCGCATCCAGCTTTTCGACCAGCTCGTCGCTGGCGTCGTACGCGTAGGTCTCCTCCACGACCCCATCGCGCCGGATGCCCGTCACCCGGTTCTTCAAGTCGTAGTCGAAGTCGATCGTGAGCCCGCTGGCGTCGATCACCCGCAAGAGCTCGAGCCGCCGCGAGTGCACATGCTCGGTGACGATGCCGAGCGGATTGGTGATTTGGTAGATCCGATTCCACGAGACGAAGCTCGTGCGCCAGGTCGATCCGTCGAAGTCCGTGTAGCGGGTGCAGTTGGCCGAGGCGTCGTAGGACCACGAGCAGCGCGAACCATCGAGCCGCTCGGCGCGAAGGGCGAGCCCCTGCACGTCTTTGACCGTCGTCTCCTTCCAGCGGTCCGCGAAGTCGATGCTCGTGTCGCCGGTCGCCTTGGGCGTGAGCGCGTCCACGACATGCGCCGGCAGCCCGTCGATCTCGAGGTGCCGCCGGATGGGCAAACCATAGGTGTCGGGGGGGATGGCGCCGTATTCCCACTCGCGCGCGTTCGACGGGACGAAGTGCTCCGGCTCCTCCGGGGCTTCGTCGAGCGGCCAGAGCTCCCCGACCGAGTCGCGGCGGCCGAGCGCCTTGCCCGCATCGTCGCGCACGATTTCGAACCGGCGGCCCGCCGCGTCGGTCTCGGCCGCGAGGGCGCCGTCCGCGTCCAGCTCGCGCCGGTGTTCCCCGCCATACGGATCGAGGATGCGCTCCAAGAAGCCGTTGGGGTGCTCGTAGAGCCACTGTCCGCCGTCGGCGAGGGTCACGATGGTGGCGCCGTCGAGGTACTCGAGCTTCACCTGCTCGACCCCGTCCACCGCGCCGGAGTAGACGCAGCGCCCGCGGCTGTCGTACGCGTACTGGAAGGCATAGCCGCGCCGGTCGACCAGCTTCGTCATGCGGGAGCGCGCGTCGTATTCGAAGGCGAACGAATGGCGATAACGATCGGTGCCGCCGATCAAATGGCCATGGGCATCGTAGTGGTACGTCAGCAGCAGCTCGTCCTTGGCGGACGATGCGGATGTTGCAGACGACACGGACGACACGGGCGACGGCGACGCCAAAAGAACGAACGACGCCATTTGCGGGTACGTCGCCCCGCGCCTTCGCGGATCGGAGAAGGTCGTCCAGTGGATGCGCACCGTGCGACCGAGCGAATCGGTGATGAAGCTCAAAAGCCCGGTGGCTGGGTCGTAATCGAGCCGCGTGGTGCCCGCGGGGTGCGCGATCGCCACCAGGCGGGCGGGCCAGTCGGGGCGCGCGAGCTCGAACTCGAGCACGCCCAGTTCTTCGTCGGGCAGGTGCACCCGGTACCCGTTCGAGCGCACCCGTTCGAGCTGGTATCCGAGGGTGGCGGCGCGTTCGCCGTCCGCCCGCAAAAGGGGAAACGTGATTTGCGTGCCGTCGGGCGCGGTGTAGCGGACCGTGTGATGGTACGTAAACTCCAGCTCGTGATCGAGATCGTGCCGGTGCCCCCAGCCGAGGCCGCGATGGCGGTCTCCGTTGGCGCTGCTGTAGTGCCGCACGAACTCGAAGGGAAACGGCGCTTCCAGGCGAAAGTCGTAGGTGGCCTCGACCAAGGCGCCCGTGATCACGTCGACGGGATCGCCGACGAAGCGGAGCGCATCCTCGGATCGCGCGCGAAGGGGCCGGCCCATGGCCTCGGATCAGCCTTCCCTGCACATGCAACCACCGGGCATATCGGTCTTTCCCTTCTCCTTTTTCTTCTTACCGAACTTGCCTTTCAGCTTTTTGAGCAGGAGCTGGACCGGATCGGGGATGTTCGGCAAAGGGATGCCGCCGATGAGCACATTCGGTGCGCCCGTGAGCAACAGGCCCGGCAGCGGAGGCATGGCCGGATCGCTGCCCATCGACGCGCTGAGGGCGGCGGCGGCCATATCGGCGGCCATGGCCGCGGCGTCGATGGCCACGGCCATGGCGCTCGCCGCCTTCATTTCGGCGTCGCTCTCTTGCGCGGCGTCGACGGCATCCGCGGCCATGCCCGCGACGGCCAGCGCGGTGCCCACGCCCATCATGCCCTTGAGCGCGCCCCGAAAGGAGCCGCTCTGCGCCTTGATGCACGCGCCCGCAATGTCCAACATGCGCGCCGCGCGCACCTCGCCGATGAACACCGTGGCCGAACCGGTCTTGATCTCGAACATGGGCAAAATCCCGCAGCAGGTGAGCGCCAGCCCGATGTCGCCCGCGCGCGCGGCCGGCATGTAATTGATGAGGCATTTGAGCGTGCACCCGAGCAGCACCGCGCCGATGCTCGGCAAAGGAATGGGCGGCGCCGGCGGTATCAGGCTCGGTGGATGCGAGTGCGCGTGCGGCGGCGCGATGTACATCGACCCCAGGGTGGCCGCCGGAAACGAGGGGTACGGCACGAGGTTCGCCACCATGGCCACCCCGGTGTTGATCAACTCGATGGGCATGCCCAGCGCACCCTGGACCGCCCCCACGGCATCGTTGGCCGCGCGCAGTGGGTTGTGCGGCGGGGGCGGCGGGGGCTCCTCGCCCGGCGGCGGCGGCTTGGCCTCGTGGGATTGAAACGGCGCGATCGTCGTAGCCACGGTCGAGCGCAGCGCGGGCATCGCCGTGTCCGAGAACGATTGCCGGCTCATCACGCCCCCCGCGCCTGCGCCGAGCGCGCGTCCAGCTGCCGCAGCTCGTGAATGACGGCGTCGCGCCGATCGGCGAGGTGCAAGGTATGGTACGCCTCGCGCTGGCGCGCCAGGAGGCTTCGCAGCTGCTCCTCGGCCTCGATCCCGCGCGCCAAAACGACGCCTTCTTCCCACGCTTTCACCGCCTCGAGGTGCCGGCCCAGCGCGTAGTGGCATACGCCGATGTTCTCGAGGCACATGATCTTCACGGGGGCGAGGACCATCCCATGGGCGATGCCCTTGGCCACTTCGTAATAGGCGCCGGCGTCGGCCCAGCGTTGCCAATTGAAATACAGGTTGCCCAAGTTCAAATTGATGTTCAGGAGCACCGGCACGGCGTCGGCGTGCGCCGGATCGTCCTCTTGCCCCAGGCGGTGCAGGGCAGGGGTGAGGGCCGACTCGAAGTACCGCCGCGCGGCCTCGGGCTGCTGAGCGCGGGCCATGACCTCGCCCATGCCGTTCAAGGTCAGGGCGTAGAGCGCGTGGCGGCCGGTCGCGCGGTAATAGCTGCCGGCCAGTTTGTATTTGTCGAGGGCCTGCGGATAGCGCTGGTGCGCATAATCGATGCCGGCCAAGGTCAAGAGGGACTGCATGCGCACCTCGATGGGGGCCGTGGGATCGGCCGCCTGCGCCTCCACCGCGGCCTCGAGATCGGGCGGGGCCAAAAGCGGCGCATACGAATCGGTCCCGCGCACCAGGCCCGGTGCATCGCGCAGCGCGGGGCGCGCGGCATCGTCGCGGACGAGGATGCGCATATGGTGGCACCAGGGATCGGGGAACTCGTGCGCCATCAGCTCGAGCACCAGCGCGCGGTAGCTCGCCGGATCCCCCGCGATGCGCGCGGGGAAAAAGGCGCACACGAGGCGCACCTCGTCCAGGTTCGGCGAGAGATCGCGCGCATAGGCCATGGCGGCGCGGATGCGGACGGTGGGGGCAAACGAGCGATCGAGCGCCTCGCGGGGAAGGGGTGGCCACGCGGGCTCGTTCTCCTTGGCGAGCGCCGCGTTGGCGAGCTCGCGCCGCTCGTGCACGCGATAGACCACGCGATCGGCGAACTCCCAGGCGTTGGTGAAATCGTCGACGAAGAGCCAGAACATGTCGTCGGCCTCCTCGTCGAGGATGTCCAGCGATTTGACGACGAGCCCATTGGAGGCGTCGTTGACCTCGACCACCAACAGAACCTTCGTGTCCTGCTCGGTGACGAAGGCGCGCAGCCGGTCGAGGAGCTCGTCGAGGGTGTGCATCGCGCCTCAGTTGATCTTGACGAGCGCGCCGACGATCTTGGTGATGGCCTTGGCCACCACGTCCGTCATCGGCCCATTCACCGTGGCCTTCGCCGGCTCGACGGTGACGAAGCTCTGGGACGACGACATGGTGACCTCCTTGCTGCCGGTGATGGCGATGGTCCCATCCTTCTTCAGCGAAATGGACGCGCGGCCGCACTGCAGGACGATCTCGTCGACGGCGTCGATGGTGACCGTCTTGTCCTTGAGGGTGACGGAGCCCGAGGGGCAATCGATGGCGATTTGCTGCTTTTCCATCGTATAGGTGGCGCCTTCTTGCGCGAGGAAGACCTTCTTATCGCCCACGGCCGAGACCTCGAAGCGCCCGTGCTCCTGGACGAAGTCGGCCTCGGTCTTGTCCACGTACCTCACGTTGTGGGTGAGGTTCCCGTTCTGCACGTTCACCGTGCGATGCCCTTGGGGCAAGGTGAGCACATCGTCGCCCTCGGACACGGTGTGCGTGCGCCCTTTGTGAACGGTGACCGACTCCTTCTTGTCCACCGTCTCCGTGCGGTTGCCTTTTACATGCACCGTTTCGTTGGCGCCCACGGTGTCCGAGCGATTGGCCCCCACGGTCGACGTTTGGTTGGCGCCGATCGTTTGTGTCTGGTTGGCGCCGACCGTTTCGGTGTGGTTGTGGAGCACCACCGTGCGCCGATCCTTTTGCGCATGGAGGAAGATCTCTTCTTTGCCGGCCAGATCTTCGAAGACCATGGCGTTGAACCCTTTGCCGCCCGGGATCGTCAACGACTTGATGGAGCTCTTGGACGAATCGGCGGGCAGGGCGTCGGGTTGCGGCTCCTGCGCGTTGTAAATGGCGCCGGCCACGAAGGGCCGATCGATGTCGCCGTTGAGATAATTGACGATGACCTCGTCCCCCACGCGCGGCGGAAACCAGATGCCTCGATTGCCGCCCGCGGCGGGGGTCATGACCCGCAGCCAGCAGGAGCTCTTCTCGTCCCATTTCCCATCGCGATCCCAAAAGAACTGCACCTTCACCCGGCCGAAGGTGTCGACGAACGGGCTCCCTTTTTCGGGGCCGACCACGCGCGCCGACTCGGGCGGCGCGTAAGGGCGCTTCTTCTGCACGGGCTGCAGCTTGGCGGCGCTGGGGGTCGCCCAAAAGGTAGCCGTAAAGCCCGGGCCGGTGCCACCCCGCCCCGTGTCGGCGAGGATGCCGGCGCGTTGGCCGCGGAGCCGGAGCTCCGTGAGGAACAGCTCCTGGTTGAAGCCCTCGTCGGGGTGTCCTTCGAGCTTGAATTTTCGACCGATCTCCAGCCGCGCGCACGAGCTGGTGCCATGAAAGGTCACGACCCCCGAGCGCGCCTCCTCCAGCCGGTGCATGGCCAGCGTTTTTCCCTCGTCGGCCGGATCGATGTAATCGCCTGGAAAGAGATACAGCTCGCGCTTGGGGGCGCTCTCGTCGTCGTGGGGGCCATCGAGCTCCGCGCGGGCCGTGAGATCGGCGCCCGAGCGCATGAAGTCGTAGTCCCGCATGACCACCGAGCCAGGACGGAGAACACGCGCGCGCGCCAGGCTCCCGACGTGATCCAGGGTGACGGCCCCCGCGGTTTCGCGGAACGGGAGCGCGGCATCGCCTTCGATGGGCGTATAGCCGCGCGGATCGTTGACGAAGACCACTTTGGTCGATTTGTCGTCGGTCAGAAAGTGGAAATGGATCCCTGCGTCCGCGAGGATGCGGCGAAAAAAGTCATAATCGGTCTCGTCCTTCTGAACGCGGTAAGGCCGGGGTTTGGGGCGCCGGTCCAGCCTCCATTCGAGCTCGATGTCGTGCGGCTGGACCAACGCGGCCACGATCTCGTGAACCGCCAAATCCTGAAAGATCCGCGAATCCGATGTGTACTGGAGCTCCGCCAGCTTGGGAACGATGCGGAGCGTGATCAAGCGCTGTCGCTCGCTCGACCTTTTCGGGGTGACCTGCTCCACCATGCCGCGCACGATGCGCAGCGGCTTGTCGTCGCGCAAAATTTGAAACTCGGCGTCGCGTCCCAGGGTGTCATCGAGGCTGGGGAGGGCCTCCGGATCGACCACCGCGTCGACATCGAACCGAAAGAGCTCCGAGAGCTTCTCATTCGCCTCGAATCCGGCCACGACGAGCGCCGACTCGTCGTGCTTTCCAGCGCGCAAACGAAAGGCCATCGTGTCGACCGACGACTCGAACATCGACGTGATGCTGTTCATGAAACTCCATCGTATAGGCGAGTGGTCCCATCCGAACAGATGCTCGATGAGCGGCGCTCCGTCGAGGATTTCGTGTCCTGGAGGAGACGTGGCGAGGATGGGGGTGGTGTTGTTTATACATCATTGAGAGCGAAAAGTTGGAGACCTTGCGGGGACGTGTAATCCGTTTAGGGGATTGCGTTCGCGATGCCCGCGCGCAATGCGGCCCGCGGCGATGTTTGCCGCGACGTCGCGAAATACGTCCGCGCTTCGGCGGCGGGGGAGGTCACGTTAGGATAGGTCGGGCACGCGGGACGCGAGCGCCGCGAGGGCGCGAGGGACAAGCTTGAAAGAGAACGACGTGTACGGGAGGTTCGAGGGGGAGCGCGGATGGATCCTCTCGGATGCACTGGGCGATCGCCTGATCGCGCTGGAGGAAGACGTGGCCGCGCTCCCGGGCGCCTCCACGTGGGCGCGCGAGGGCCTGAGCGAGCACGAGCTGCAACGCTTGCTCGAAAATCCGTGGGATCGCAGGGCGTTGCTCGGCGCCTACGAGGGGCTCACCGGGGGGTTGCCATGGTGCTTGGAGGATCGCGACCAAGCCCCGCGGATCGCGCACAGGCTCGTGCACGCGTTCGAGTTCGGGGAGCTCGTGATCTTTCGGCTTCCGCAGCCGGTCCTCGTCGATATCCCATTCCCGAAGAAGCCCGAGCAGCCGCCGCTGGGCCCCAACGAGGCGCACGACTGGTTGGCCGTTGTCCTCGTGGACGCTCAGGATCGTCCGGTGATGGGGGCGCGCTGCCAGATTGTGCTCGACGGGGGAGCCTCGATGGAGCGCGCGCTCGACAAGGAGGGCCGCGCACGATTCGGCGCGCTCAGCGGCTCCACCGCGCACATCGATTTTCCCGAGATCGACGCCAGCGAATGGCAACCGGGGATCACGCCGTCCTCGGCCGGCCGGACCCACATCGTGGAGCAGGGTGACCATGTCGCGCGGCTGGCGGCGCAATCCGGCTTTCGTACCCACAAAACGATTTGGAACCATCCGAAGAACGCCAAGCTCGTACGGTTGCGGGCGAGCCCGAACGCGCTCCTCCCGGGCGACGAGCTGTTCATCCCGGAAAAGAAGAGCAAACCCACGCAGCGGGCCACCAACACCGAGCACCGTTTCACCTTGCAGCGCGACACCGTGCGCCTTCGGGTTCGGATCACCGATGGCATCGGCGTGCCCATGGCCGGCGCGAGGTGCGCGGTCGACGTGGGGACGGTCTCGGAGACCGCGGCCCTCGATGGAGAGGGGAAGCTCGACGAGCCGATGGATGCCTCGCAGGGCGAAGGCGCCATTCGGGTGGGCGATCTCGTGTTTCCGGTGTCGGTGGGAACCCTCGATCCCCACGACGAGGCGAGCGGCATCGCGGCGCGCTTGATCAACCTCGGCTACGACGTGAGCGAGCCTGGGGAGCCCGACTTCGAGGCCACGCTCGCCTGGGCGATCGAGGAGTTCCAGTGCGATCATGGCTTGAAGCTCGACGGCGCGATCGCGGCCGTCCAAGACGATCTGGAGAAGCACCATGGCTGCTGAACGCCCCGCTGGAGGTGCCGCGGAACGCGCCCCTGAAGGCGCTGCGGAAGGCGCGCCCGCCGCGTCCAACGCGGACGCACCGCTCACCAAGATCGAGGGACTGTCGGATGGCGGCATGGCCGCGCGGCACCCGGAGCGCCGGGTGCACCTTCGGCTGGCGCCATCGTTCGAGATGGACACCACGTTCAACAGCGTGCGCGCGGCGCTCACGCCCATCGCATGCTGGCGCCTGGACAGCGCGCGCTTCGGGTTCGATTCGTCGTTCATCCATCCGGACGCGCGCGAGGAGCTGGGCGCGTTGGCCGCGTTGTGCGCCGAGCTGGAAGGCGCGCCGCTCTCCATCTTCGGCCACGCCGATTCGACGAACACCGACGACTACAACGAGCATTTGAGCGGCCGGCGCGCGGAGGCCGCGTACGCGCTGCTCACCCGGCGCAAGGACATCTGGGAACATCTCTATACGTCCCCGTACGGCGGCGACGATTGGAAACACCACCACGTGACGGACGAGATGCTGCGCGCGCTGGGCTACGAAGCGCCGAGTCGGGCCGAGATCGAGCGTTTTCAGTCCGAGCATGGGTGCCCGATCGACGGGGACATCGGCCCCGAAACGCGCGGCGCGCTGTTCGGCGCGTACATGGATTTCCTTTGCACGGCCGAGGAGGGGGGAGAGCCCTTTCGACGCGAGGCATCGCAGTTCTTGGGGCAGGGAAGTAGCCCCGACGGCAAGGGCGATTACCAAGGATGCAGCGACTTCAACCCCGCCATCGTCTTTTCGAGCGAGGAGGAGCAGCGCTTCAAACGGGCCGAAAACAAGCAAAAGCGGGATAACGCCAACGCGCCGAGCCGGCGGGTGGTGGCCTACCTCTTTCGTCCTGGCACGGTGATCACGGTGGATCGATGGCCGTGTCCCAGCACTAAGGAGGGCGCGGCGGCCTGCAAAAAGCGCTTTTGGTCCGACGCGGAGGCGCGCCGGAAGCCGGGCGCCGAGCGCCGCACGTTTCCCCAGCACCGCGACACCTTTGCGTGCCGCTTCTACCATGGCTTGGCCATGCGCTCGCCGTGCGAGCGGCTCGCGGGATGCAACCGCGTGGTGTTCCGGCTGCAGGATCATTGGGGTTACCCGATGGTGGGCCAGCCGTGTTTGCTCATCGTGGAGGGGGCGTACCGCGAAACGATCTCCAAGGCCGACGGCTTGGTCGACACCACCATGCCGGATGGCCCTTACAAGGTGGCCATCGCCGAGGACCGCTTTGCCTACTTCGGCGAAGGCTACACGGCGTACCAGAACGATCCCGTCGAGGAGATGAAGACGGCGCCCGAGCCCTGCGCGCACGCCTTCGCCCACACGCGCGACGCGCGCTTTCAATCCGCACCGCTCGATCAGCTGCTGGCCGAGCTCGAGCGCCTGGAGAAGAACCATGGGTAATACCGATCCGAAGCCCGCAAAACAAAAGGCGCCGCCGACCAAGCCCAAGGCGCCGCCGCCGAAGCCGCGAACCTTGGAGTACGTGTACTGCAGCAACCCCGCTTGCGATCTCCACGCCGTGGGGTTCTTGGACGATCCGGGGTTCTTCAAGCCGGGCTCGCCGTGTCCAAACTGCCAAAAGGCGCTGGAGGCCATCGTCCTCGAGGCGCGCGCGCAGCTTCCGCCAGGGGGCTCGTCGCCCACGGCCACCGCGCTGCCCGGGGCGCCCTACGGTGGATTCGTGCTGCAATTGGGCGACGACGACGACGATCCCCGGCCGGTGTGGGGCGGAACACCCGGGCCCTTTGGCCCGCGGCACGATGGTGCGCACTACGTGGCGGAGTTGAAGCGCGATTTGCACCGATTGGGTTTCTATACGCGCGACCGAGGGGACTCCACGCGGGAGATGGGCAAGTTCGGCCTCTTCGAGGTGGCGTGCGTGCTCGACTTCAAGCGCCACTTGATGAAGTTTTATGGCATCGCGACCGATACGAACCCCGATATGGCGGTCTGGCCGCGACGCCTGCCGACCCCTGCCGACACCATCTATTTCACCCAGTTGAAGAATCCGGCGCTCGTCTACGTGCGGTGGCAGCAATGGGGGAGCGCCATTCAACGGGTGACGGGGGCGTTCAAGCAGTTTCGAGGGCAGTGGGAGGCGCATCGGAAGTCGGTTGGGAGGCCCGAGAGGACGGGAACGGCCGACGTTCAGGTGCCGCCCGTGCTCGTGGACGATGTCGATGGCATCGGCAAAACGGACGCGGAGCTCCTGGCGATCGCAAAGGCGCCCGCAGGGGTCTTCCCGCCGCAAGACTCGTTGGACGTCGTCGTCAAGGCTTTGGAAAAGGCGAAGAAGCCGGAAGAGCGCGATCCGATCAAGTTGCGGCTCCAAGCGCTGGTGGATCGGGCCAACGCGGTGGCACCGCGCATCGCCACCATGCCGCCCCTCGGTCCGGGGGTGGCCAGTGGGTTGCAGCATGGGGTGCTTCGGGGGCGGGTCGAGCAACTGCATCACGTTTTGTCGGGGCGGTTGCGTGAGCTGAAGAGCATGGAGTCGGCCTTTGCGACGATGTTCATGGCGTGCAATGCGGTGGCCGAGGAGGTGGAGACACACGCCGAGATGGCAAAGGTGCTCGCGGAGCCGCCGAAGCCGTTTCCCTCGTGGGGGATCAGCAAGTCCTCGGCGCCGTATCAAGAATTTTCCGTGAAGGCGGCGCAAGATAGCGCGTCGAAGCAGATCCCCAAGTGGCTCTCGGGGGAGCTGGTGGCGCTCGAGAACGAGGTGTCGGCGACGAATGGGCTATGGACGACCGGCGTGGGTGTGCCACCCGGCTGGGAAAGTTTCGTGCGCGCGGTGAAGGGCATTCGAGCGCCGCTCAAGGCGTTCTCCGATCGAATTGCGGCTGTTTCGGCCGACCAAGTCGAGAACCTGTTTCGCGCGTACCGCGAAGCGCTCCGTGAGTATGCGCGCGTGGATCCGGCGACGGCGAAACACATCAAGACCATGGTGGCTACGGGGGAGCTGAATGGGCAGAAGGTTTTTCTTTTGCCGATGAATAGCGAGATCGACAAGTCGCAACCGCCGCTCGAGGACGTCGTCGATTCGATGGGGCGAAAGCACGATGCGGTGCCGATGCCCATTCTCAATTTCATTT
Organism: Sorangiineae bacterium MSr11954; assembly: GCA_037157815.1. NCBI lineage: Bacteria > Pseudomonadati > Myxococcota > Myxococcia > Myxococcales > Pendulisporaceae > Pendulispora > Pendulispora albinea. The sequence continues at coordinate 5,667,652 of CP089984.1, read as the reverse complement.
TTCTCCACGAGAGCGGGGGGAAGCACACGCGAAGGTACGAGCCCAACGAGTACGTGGCGTACGGAACGGACTGGCGAAACGTCGGCGCGGGGACCAATGCGAGCTTCTCGGAGCATGGGACGGATCCGGCGCAGTTCAGTATGTCGCGCGGGTGGGGGTTTACGCAGAAGACGCTGTTCGAGTCGGCGGACCCCAAATTCGAGGATATGGATACGCTGCAGAACCAGAAGAGACTCTTCATCCTTCATAGCGGCGTGCCCTATGTCGCTCCAGGCCAGCCACGGCCGATGCCCGCAACGATCGCCTCGGTCTCCGGCAATATGAAGTCGGGTTTGACTGTCTTCTTCGAAGGGTTCAACGCGAGCGCGCGCAAGCGAGACTGCACGTTCGACAAGCGTTTCGCGTGTGCGGAATGTGCCAAGAATTTCGATGTGGTCCCACAAGGATTTGCAGGGCCGGACTCTCCGGGCAAACCCAAAAAGGACCCGACGGGCGTCTACATGCTCGTCGACGACGATAAGACCGATTTCGAGCGTAGGTACACCGTTATCGCGCCGGGGACGAGTAAGGAAAGACGCGTGCTCACGTCCTTTTCGTTGAAGGACACGATAAAGCTGAAAAAGTTGCTTGGAACCGGGGGTGGGTTCACCCTTTCGTCGCTCACGAAGGCCGTCGACGATCTCAGCGTCACGGAGCTCGACGAGCTGCGGGTGGAGTTCCCTTGTTCATGGCTCACCGCGAACATGCGCTATGCGGGCACGGGCGAACAGGCTTACGCGTACATGCTCGAGGACATGTGGCACCTCCGCACGAAATCGTGAACGCAGCGTGGCCGATTACGGCCCCGCGCAGCGAAAGCCGATTCCCGCGCTGGCGTCTCCAAACGCTGCGAAACGTGCCTTGGGCAGTTCGGAGTCGAAAGCCATGAACGTACTGGAGTTGTGACCGCGGATGAGAAACTGAGGTCGACCCGACATATCCGAGCAGCGATTGGACGTCCACTCCGGGACGTTGCCGAACATGTCCAGTACCCCGAAGGGGCTGCGGTCGTCACGTGAGCCAACGGGGCACGGGCCGAGGGATCCCACGCGATGAAAATCCCGGCCTGCACAAACGTTGGGGGAGACGTCCTCACGACCAACGATGTCGATTGGCGTATTCCCCCACGGATACTGGAGCGCCTTTGGACCGCGAGCGGCAAATTCCCATTCATCGTCGGTGGGAAGGCGCATGCCGCGTGTACGGCAGTAGCGCTCGGCCTGCGGAACTCCCACGCACACGACGGGGAGGTTCGGATCGCCCGTTTGCGCACACGAAGCACGCGCGGTGTCCTCTTTCGGAAACTTTTCGCAGTCGGCGCACGCTTCGTACGCTTTGCGGGACACTTCTGTTACGTCGATGCAAAATGCTTCGACCCGGACACGGCTCTTGGGGATCACGCAAGCGTCGGCCGGCGGCGGCGATGGTGCCGTCCCCCCGTCTACGTCGAATCCTCCCCCCGGAACGAACGCCGTTCCCGGCGGGCAATCCGCTTTGCTCTTCGGGCGCGCCCGCGCCGGAGCATTCGTTGCGGCCGATGCCGGAGCACTCGCCGCCGATGCCGATACCGCCGCGGGAGCCCCCGTACTCCCCGCTGCCCCACTGCTCGCAGCCACATGCTCCGCCCCTGACGGCTGCGACGGCTGCGATCTGCACCCCGCAACCACGCCCGCGCCGCCGATCGCCACGACGACGAGCCCCACCCCACGCATTGCGCACATGGCCATAGGCCGCGAAGCGTATCGCAGAACCGCCGCCCCGCGAAAGGGCGCGCCGCCGCCCCGTGAAAGGGCGCGCCGGTACGCCGCGTCGTGGCCCGCGTTTACGCCACCGCCACTTGACTCAAGCTCGCAGGGTCGACATTGGCCCCACACACGACGATGCCCACGCGCTCCTCGGCGGCAGGCCGATACACCCCCGTAAGCAACGCCGCGAGCCCGGCCGCCGCCGCGGGCTCCGACCCGACGCGAAGCTCCGTCCAGAGCGCATGTTGCGCACGCCGGAGCGAGTCATCGTCGATCAACAGTGAATCGTGCACGAGCTCCTTCGCGATTTGAAACGGGAGGGCCCCGATGCGCTTGGCGCCGAGCGCATCGGCCGCCAGGCCGCCCACGTCGACGTCGACCGGCTGACCCGCCGCGAGCGCGCGATGCAGCGACGCGGTCCCGGTGGTCTCGACCCCGATGATCCGCACCTCCCCTCGATACCACGCGGCGCACCCCGCGAGGAGCCCGCCGCCCCCGACGGAGAGCAGCAGCGTATCGAGCTTCGCCTGCTGCTCGAGCTCGCGCGCCAAGGTCCCTTGCCCGGCGACGACCGTTGGATCGTCGAAGGCGGGAACGAACGACGCGCCCGCTCGTTCCACGTGCTGGCGGCACGCAGCTTCCGCCTCCGCGTAGCTCGTTCCACACACGTGCACCTTTGCGCCGAGGGCTGCGAGCCGCGCGCGCTTGGCCGGCGCCGTGTTGGCATGGACGAAGATTTCGGCCGGCACGCCCCGTACGCGCGCAGCATGCGCCACGGCAATCCCATGGTTCCCACCCGACGCGGCCGCAACGCCCGCCGGTGGCACCTCCGACGCCAAGAGCTTGGCAAAGGCCCCGCGCGCCTTGAAGCTCCCCGCATGTTGAAGCGATTCGAGCTTGATGACGAGTGAACAAGGTAGGCCGAACGTCCCCGGCGGCAGCGCGATGGCAGGCGTACGCCGCACGAAGGGTGCAAGGGTTTCAGCCACCTGGTGGATGTGTGCACGGTCGATCATCCCTCTCAGTTAGTGCACGCTGCGCCGCGAGTATTGGACGAAAGTCCCGCGCCGCCGCGCGCACGCACCGCGTCCGCGCAGGCACCGCCGCTGCCTAGCTCTCCACCCCATGGTACCGCGCGGGCGTCACCCCGAGGACCGCGCGGAAATGGCGAATGAAATGACTCTGGTCGGTAAATCCCGTTTCGTGCGCGACCTGCGAAGGCGCCATCCCCGACGCCAGGAGCCTTCGCGCGCGATCGATGCGGACCTGTCGTTGGTACCGATGGGGAGGCAATCCAAACGCCCGAACGAACCCATCGATCAATTGCCGCCGCCGCAGATCGGCCGCGCGGGCGATATCGGCCAGCTCGATCCGTTCGCAGGCGTGTTCATGGACGAACTCGCGCGCCCGCGACAGGCGCACGTCGGGCGGCGACGGTGGCGGCGAAGGCGCCTCCACCAGCCGGCCGTAGCGGGTGAGCACGCGCCCCATCACCGCGTGGAACACGGTCTGGACCTCCAGCGCCTCGTCCCGCGATCCCAGCGCCCGATGCAAGCGCGACAACGCGGCGGCCGCCCGCCGATCGGCCCGAAAGCACTGCTCGAAGTGAAGATCGTCCACGGGCCGATCGAGCGCATCCTCCAGCACATCGCGCACGATCTCCGGCTCCACATAGAGAATCCGCTGCCGCCATCCATCGCGAACCGCCGCGCCCCCGTGGTGCACCTCGCCGGGATCCAAGGTGCACACGGTGCCCTCGGACGCGTACCACCGAACGCCACGGCAGCGCACGGCGTGCACGCCGCGCTCGATCACCCCAACGAGGTAACCTTCGTGCCGATGCGGTGAAAAATCCTGCCGAACGTAGTCGGCCTCGAGCGCCTCGATGCCCGCGAATCCCAGAGGACGCCACATCCGCGCGCGCTCGGCGGGAGGACGTCCGGGCGGTTCCCGGTTTGCGCGCGCGCTCGTCATCGACGTGCCCGCAGCTTGCCACGGTCGCGGGCCGGCGCATCGTGCAAACTGCACGTCGGGTGGGCATCGACGGTCGCCGTTACCGCGCGCCCGTTACCACGCCCGCTACCGCGCGCGTCCGACGGCGCCCGCGTCCGACGGCGCCCGCGTCAATGCGCGGGCACGAGAAAGATGCGCCGCTCGGCGTTTCGTTCGACGAAGGGGCGGCTGTAGGCGAGCGGAAATGTACCTCCGGTGCTCCAGGCTTCGGCCAAATCGCGGTAGTGGCGGCTGCCGGGTTTACCGGATTGGCCCGGCGTGTTCACCGCGCGCGAACCGTCCCAGTTGCCCACGTCGAGCACCATTCGGAAGGATGGCCCGGCCGTGTGTCGGAAGTCGTCGCTCCGGAAGGACGACGCGTTGACGGTGAGCTCCGAACCCCCGCGTGGCAGCGGGCCGACATTCAGCCGCGCGCGCGTGGCCTCGTCGACCACCGGCCCCAGCGGGTGCTCGAACACGGTGCGCAGCAGGTTGCCCCACCTCCACTCATTCGGCCGCGGCCCCAGCAGCCGCGCCGTATCGGCATAGGCCGCATCGAGGGTGCTCGAGAGCAGCCGATCGCGCTTGGCCACGGCGTCCTCGCCAAACCACGCTTGCGGATGCTCCAGCGCATCGACGAGCAGCGCGGAGTCGGGCTGGCTGATCAAGCTGGCGGCCGCGGGGGAGAGCACGGCCTTCACGAATCCAGGACCGAGGTAGCGCCTGCGCCAGACCTCGAAGAGCGCCGCGGGCGCGGAGTCCACCTCTTCGATCCCATCCCAGGAACGCAACATGGTGCGCACCTCCTCCGGCACCTCGCCCTGCGCGGCGGGGATGAGCGCGACCAGCTGCCGGGCCGGCAGGGAGAGCCGATCGCTCTGCAGTCGAACGGAGTCGGCGACCGAGGAGCGCGGGGTGGACGCGAGCACGTCGGTGATGCGTTGGTAGCGCGAGGGGTTGGCCCACTCGAAGCCAATCGGCTTCTGGGCATGCGGAAAGTCCGGCGGGAGGTTCATCTGGTTGGCGGTGGCGATGAAGCCCGCGGGCGGGTTGTATGCGCTCGGCAAATCGTCCCCGCTGTAGAAGCCCTCCCACTCGTAGCGGCCGTCGCCCGGCACGGGGAGCAGGCCATCGTAACCTCGACGCTTGGGGGCAAGGCCACCGGGCACCCACCCGATGTTGCCGCGCGTGTCGGCGTACACCTGATTCTCGCTCGGCGTTCCCCAATTGCGCATGGCGCCCTTGAACTCCGCAAAGCTTCGCGCGCGCAAGAAACGCAAGCTGCCATAATATGGCGCCGTACCCGGCTCCTGCCACGCCGAGCGCACCGCGTACGCGCGATGGCGCGCCTCATCGATTTTGATCACCGGCCCGTGACGCGTAAACCAAAGCGCGATATCCCTCGCCGGCTGACCGGCCACCGGCACCTGCTCGCGAACCGTGCGCAAGGCCTCCCAGCCGTCGCCGTAGCGGTACCGACCATGGTCGTTCGGGTCGAGCTCGTAGGCGTACAGATCTTCTTGGTCGATGTGAAAGACCGTGAGCCCAAAGGCGATGGTGCCATTGTGGCCCATGGATATCCCCGGCTGGGCCGGCTCACCCGCGCCCACCACATCGAGGCCCGGCGCCGACAAGTGCACGATGTAGCGAAGGGACGGCGCCGGATGGAGCCGGTGGGGATCGTTGGCCAGGATGGGCCGCCCCGTGGTGGTCTTGGCGGGCGCGATCGTCCAATTGTTGCTCCCCTCGGTCTCGTCGATCCCGGGCACATCGCCCGCTTCGTCGACGGCCGGCACGGTATGCAGCGCGCCGCGGGTGAAGACGACGGCCTGCGTGGCCAGCTGGTACGTGCGCAAAACGTCCGAGGGCAGCGCGCACGGGTCGAACCCGGCGGGGACCCGCGTATGCCACTCGGGTCGAAGCCGCACCCGCACCTGGTCGGCTTCGACCCCCGCGACGCAGGCCATCCGCGCGCGCGCCACCTCGCTGGAGAGATTCGCCGAGAGCCCGTGGCTGCGAATGCGCACGACGTCCTCGGGACGCCAATGCCCCGGTGCATACCCCAATCGTCGAAACTCCTCGGGGAGCGAATCCGGATTTCGAGCGAGCCAATCGATATACGCATTCACACCGGCCGCGAACCGGGTGGCCGCCATCCGCGCGTCCGGCCCGTAGCTCGCCCACTCCCGATCCATATCGCCGCGGTAGAGAAATAGCCGCGCCGCCGTGTCCTGCTCCACGTACGCCGCCCCGAACGCCTCGGACAAGAGCCCGAGCCCCCGGCGGTGCCATAAATCGATTTGAAACAACCGCTCGCGTGCCGCGTTGAAACCCTGCGCCAGAAATACATCTTCTGTGCTGTTCGCGTAAATATGCGGTACGCCCCAGCGGTCTTCGACCAACTCCACCGGTCGATTCAAATCCGGCACGAAATAGAGCCGCGGCTCGGACAAGGGCTGGGCGGAGGTCTGCGTGGGCGTGTCGGTGACCGATGCGCAGGCGGCGAGGCCGAAGGCGATCGGGATCCACAACGATCGAAGGGTGCTCGCGTTCATGGTGGTCGAGAGACTACTGCGTCGGACGCTCCAGCACACGCGCACGGCTCCAGCTCAGGTTCATCTCTGGCCGATGGGCGCCACGTGTGCAGGGATCCATCCGCGCGGACCCGGAGCAAAAGTCGCGACGTTGCGAACGTGCGGCTCCGGGCCGCCCATCGGATCGCGCGTGGGATGTTGCATCCATCGATGGCATCGGCCAAATAGGGCAACTTCGAACATGGCCATGGACGATCGAGTCGTTGCGTTGCTTCTCTGTGTTGCCGTTTCGGCGTGCGGTGGGGCGGGGAAAGGAAGCGCTCATACCGCGAATGTGCCCCCCTGGATGGAACCGCTCCCAGAAATGGCCGAACAGACAGCCGTGGCCGCGCTCCATCCGAACAGCAATTGGTCCTCTTGTGCGTTCCCAAGCGAGGCCGAGAAGGTGGACGAAGCGTTCGTGACGCTTCAAGCCCTGGTTGGTCCGGACGGAAAACCCGAAGCGGTCCAAGTGGTGAAGGATCCGGGGTTCGGTTTTGGCGAGGCCGCTCACACCTGCGCCATGGCCAACACCTATGTGCCCGGTGTCGATGAAGCAGGCCGGCGTGTTCGCGCGAAAACCGTACCCTTTCGTATCCACTTCGATCGCGTACAGGAGCCGCCGTCGCCGCCGGAGCCGCGGTGGCAGCAGGTGCAGGAGCAGCCCTGAGGCTCGGCGAGCACGCGCGCGCTCACGTCCCACCTGGCGCGCGTGGATGGCCCCACACACGCTTTGCGCCGCGTTATACTGCGCGCACGATGAAAACGACGACCCGCACGTGCGGCGCGCTTCTTCTGATCGCCGCGATCGCCCTCGTGGCTGCGCAAGGCGCGGGCTGTTCGAGCGAGGAAGCGCCGGCCCGCAGCAGCTTGCAGCCCGATACGCAGGATGCATCGAACGACGCGCCGGCGATGCGGAGCACCGGGCTTCCGCAGGTGTGCAATCGTGGCGAACGTGTGACGACCGCGCCTGCGACGTGCAACGGCGCGTCGGAGTTGTGCGACCGCACCTACGACCGCGTGGCCGTGCCGATGACGCACAACGCGTATTCGCTCGTCTCCGGCGGATTTTCACCCCCGAATCAGACCCAAGGCATCGCGCGCCAGCTCGAGGACGGCGTGCGCGGGATGATGCTCGACACCGCGTACTTCGACCCCCTCGCGGGCGCCGACCGCACCGAGCGCATCGCGGATTTGTCGCTGCCGGATCAAATGTTTCTCTGCCATGGCTTCTGCACCATCGCCCGCACGCGCCTGCTCGACGAGCTCTGCACCATCACGCGCTTTCTCGATGCGCACCCCGGTGAGGTGTTCAGCATCATCTTCGAAAATCGCGTGGCCGATGCGGACACGGACGCGATCCTTCGCGCGAGCGGGCTAACCGATTACGTGTACACGCATGAATCCTCGGCGCCATGGCCGAAGCTTCGCGACATGATCGCGAGCGGCAAGCGCCTGGTCGTGTTTCTCGAACAAGGTGGCGGCTCGCCCGCGTACCTGCACCCGGCGTGGGCCAATGTCTGGGACACTTCGTACACCTTTTTGAACGCCTCGCAGTTCTCCTGCACGCTCAATCGCGGCGCGACGAGCCACCCGCTGTACTTGGTGAACCACTGGCTGAGCCCGCCCAAGCCGGAGAACGCCGCGCAGGTCAATGTCGCGAGCGTGCTCGGGAATCGGGTCGAGCAGTGCACGCGGGAGGCGGGGCGGGTGCCCACCTTCGTGGGCGTCGACTATTACGATGTGGGCGATCTCTTCGCCGTCGTGCGAAAAGCCAACGGCCTGTAAGGGGGTGGGATCCGGGCGCGAGATCAGCGATCGGCGCCGTCGAGCGCGGCCCATGCCGCCTGGAGCCGCTTGGCGCGCGCGGTGCCCGCGATCCCGAGCAAGGCGCGATCGCGCTCCCATCGTGTGCGCGTCTCGTCGGGCGCGGCGCCAAAGAGCGGGGTGGCGCGGTCGAGGAGCGCCCGGATGTGGGCGAGGGCGCCGCCCAGCGCGATGTGAAGCTCCGGCGCCGTGGGATCGGAGAGCGCCATCGCGCGAAAGGTGACGAGCGAGGCCGCGAGCTCCAAGGCGATGTCGTGCGGCCAGGAGAGGGCGCGTGCGACGCCGAGGACGTGCGCGATCAGCGCACCGAAGACGTGCAGATCTTCGATGGTGCGAAACGGCTTCAGGTAGCGATCGTAGCCGTCGCCCTCGAGGACGTCCTCCCCGCGAATCCGCACCCCCTCGAGCGTTAGCTCGGCGTGGGGAAGCTCGGGCGCGAACGGGGTAGGCGGCATGGGATCGATGCGCACGCCTTCGGCTTTCGCGTCCACGCGCACCAGGCGAAGCCGGTTCTTTCCGCCCTCGTCCGCGCCCACCGACGCGACGACGAGGAGCGCATCCGCGGCGGGCGCGAAGGTGGACCAGCGCTTCTTTCCGCGGAGCACGAAGCCCTCGTCCGCCGCTTCCAGCCGCGTGGCGATGGCGCGCGGGTGCGCGCCGCCTTCTTCGGTGGCGCAGAGCGAGACGGCGACATCGGTCGGAAGCGCCGGCAAGAGCGTGTGCAAGGCCGCCTGGTACCCGGCGGCGAAGGCAAAGGCGACGCGATCGGAGGCGAACGCCGTCACCGCGGCGCAGTCGAACGGCACCGGGAACGCGGCGGCGGCTTCCCGGGTGCGGGCGCGGAGCGCTTCCAGCGATGCAATCGCTTCGCCGGCGGCCGGGGGCATGGGTGCGGTGAGCAAATGGTGGAGGAGAGCAATCATGATTCACACTCGCTTCGAGCTTGGAGGTCCGACCTTCGATCGACGGTTAGGGTTCGACGCGGATCACGTTGGATGCGCCGTCGTCGAAGAGCGCCTCGACCGCACCGGCGCGATGTGCGAGGACGGCGCGTTGGTTGATGTAGCCTTTGTCGGTGATTTCGCCTGCGTCGATGGATAGCGCTTCCTCCAGCAGCACGGCGCGGTGAACGGTCTGGCTCGAGGCGCCCTCCGCCAGCTGGTTGTGCGCACGCAACGCGCCGGCGATTTTCGCGCGCAGCTCCGTGTTCGCCAGCACGTCACGGGGCGCTGCGCCCTCGGGTGCGCCGATGGCGCCCGCGCACGCGGCCACGTTCGGAACGAGCAGCGCGCCCACCGCATCGCGATCGTGGCCGGCGATGACGGCGTCTTGCACCAGGGGCGCGAGCGCCTTGAGCAGGTTCATGCGCAACGCGCCCACGTAGACCCAGGTGCCGCTCGTCAGCTTGAAGTTCTCGGCCACCCGGCCATCGAAGACGACCCCGCGGTTCGGATCGGCCTCGTCCGCGAGGCGCATGGCGTCCCCGGTGGGGTAAAATCCTTCGTCGTCGAGCAGGGGAAGCGATGGGCCGCCCGCGCGGAAATATCCGGGGGTCACCTGCGGGCCTTTGACCCGCGCCTCGAATTTTGTACCGTTCGGTACGAGCTTGAGGGTCGCGCCGGGAACGGGGACGCCGATGCTCGACGGATCGTCGATCGCGAAGTGAACCTGCGTCACCAGGGGCGATGTTTCCGTAGCACCCCACGCGGTGACGAAGGGTACGGGCTCGCCGCGCACGCGCGCGCCCAGGCGAACGAGCCGGTCCCAGGTGGGGCGGGGGAGGGCGGCCGCCGCGTAGAAGAGGAGATCGAGCTCGCGAAAGAACGTCTCGGCGAGCGAGGGATCGCTCTCCAAATGCGGCAAGAGCGCATCGAAGCCGCGCGGCACATTGAAGTAAAGGGTCGGCGCGACATGGCGCAAGGTCGCGACGGTCTCTTCGATGCGGCCGGGTACGGGCTTTCCGCGGTCCACCCAGAGGGTGCCGCCGTGCCACAGCACCAAATTGAAATTATGATTGCCGCCGAAGGTATGGCTCCACGGGAGCCAATCGACGACCACCGGCGGCCGCTCGCGCAAAAACAGCCACCCCTGCGCGAGCGCCTGCTGGTTCGAACAGAGCATCCGGTGCGTATTGAGGACCCCTTTGGGGGCCCCCGTCGATCCCGACGTAAAGAGGATCTTCGCGATGCTCTCCGGCCCGATGGCGTCCCACGCACGGTCGACCCGCTCGGCATCCTCCGGCGACGCAAGCAGCTCGGCGAGCGGGGTCGCCGCCCCCGCCGGATGGCTCGCGACCACGCGAACGTTCGCGGGGCCTGGTCGAGATGAACGCACCGATGGCGTCGCGAGCGCCGAGCGCTCCGATGACGTCGCGAGCGCCGAACGCTCCGATGGCGTTGCGAGCGCCGAACGCTCCGATGGCGTTGCGAGCGCCGAGCGCTCCGATGGCGCTGCGAGCGCCGAGCGCTCCGATGGCGCTGCGAGCGCCGAACGCACCGATGACGTCGCGAGCGCCGAACGCTCCGATGGCGTTGCGAGCGCCGAGCGCTCCGATGGCGTCGCGAGCGCCGAACGCACCGATGGCGTCGCGAGCGCCGCGAGCGCGTCTCCGTACGCCTCCGCGTCCTCGGCGTAAATCCAACCCGGTCGCAAAAGCGTGTAGAGTGCACGCAGCTTCTCGTGATCGCGCGAGACGAGGGAGTACGCCGTCGAAACCGGCGCGATCGGAATGCCGCCCACCATGGCCCCCAGCGCGAGCAGCGCATGATCCACGGAGTTGTCGGACAAGATCATGACGGGGCGCTCGGCGCCGAGCGAATCGGCGAGCATGCGCGAGGCGAGCACCCGCGCGATCCGATGCGCTCGTTCGTAGGTCACCGTGCGCACGGTGCCGTCTTTGCGCCGCTCGGCGAGAAAGACCCGGTCCGGCGTTCGCTCGGCCCACCCGCGCAGCACCATGCCGAGGTGCGGCGGATGGTCCCCGAGCGGCGTTTGGGAGCGCACGAGAAGGGCGCCATCGTGGCGGCGTTCAAGGGCGATCGCGGGGGCGGCAAAGCGGGGCATGCGACCCATGGGCGGATCGTACCTCCATTGCGACCATCGCTGGCACCGGCCTTGCTGGGTGCGCCGCATGCAGAAAACGGCCGATGTGGCGTCGCTCGCTTGGCGATCCCTGATCCTGACGGGGCTCTGCCTTTCCATGGCCGGCATGGGCTGCGCGTCCTCCCAGGAGGCGACGGCATCGGCCCTTTCGAGCACGATGGGGCCGACGGCCCCCCAGCGATCCGGACCATCGAGCGCCTCGCGATTCGGACAGCCGGACGAAGACGAGGCGCGCAAGATCGCAGCCCGCCCGCCACGCAACGTCTGTCTTCGCGGTGTCGTCTCCTCAGCAGGGCCGTTCGGACGCCCGCTGGAGCGCGTCCGAGTCCACGCGGCGCTCGAAGGCGAAGGGGACGTCGAAACCAGGACCGACGGCGGCGGAGCCTTCCACCTTTGCATCGACCGCGCGTCCCAAACCATCGGCAAAGGCGTCATTCTTTCCCGGTATGTCGACCGTCAGGTGCGCACGCACATCGCCTTCGAGCGCACGGGGTTCGCGGCGAAGGAGATGGACGTGACGCTCGACACCGCAGACGGCGAGGGCAAGCTCGACGTGTTTCTGGAATCGGCCTCCACCGCGCGAGCTCCGTGAAGGTGGCGCTACAGGGTGATGTGCTGGACTCACACGGTCGACGGCGGAGCTACCGCGTAACCGCCGTGGATACGGAAGGGGGTGGCGCGGCGGCCGGTGCGGCGGCGGGCTTCGCGGTGTTCTTCTCCTTCGCGACGGGCCCCATCAACGTGCGATAAATCTCGAACCAGCGAACGTAATGGCGAAAGGCGGGCAGCCCCTGTTTGACCATTTCGCTCATTTCTTGCTCCAGGCGCTTCGAGACATCGGGCGTCTTGGTGGCGGGGGCGAAGGCGGAGAGCTCCGCGGCGAGCCATAAAACGTCGAGTTGATCGGCGGAGGGCGCGCCCTTCGCGAGCTCGCGCAAGGTGCCGGCGTGCTCCAGCGCCTTTCCAATCGACTTGGCCGTGGTCGCCGCGTCGTGGCGCTCGATGGCGTTGTCGGCGAGCTGCGCCTCCGCCAGCATGAGCGCCTGCAGATCCTCCACCCGGTCCGTTCGCTCGTACTCCTTTTGGAGCAGCGAACGGCGCGTCTCGAGCGCCCGCGCCGCGGCGGCGGGCTGCCCGAGCCCCTGGGATGCTTGGGCGCGGAGCCCCGCGGCGATCGTGCGGTACGAGCGGACGACTTGCTCGTTCTCGGCGTGAGGCCACGCCAAGGTCGCCGCGAACTTGCGATCGTCGAGCAAGCGATCGACCTGGCCCAGATCGTCGAGCGCGCGCGCGGGCTTCTTGGCCCCCAGCGCGGCGGCGGCGTGCGCCAGCCGCACCACGAAGCGATTGTGCGCCGCGGCCGGCCCCCGATCGAGGTCGAGGAGCGGCAGCTCTTCGTCGTAGAGCGCGATGGCGCGGTCGAAGTTGCCCGCCGCCAGGTTGTAGAGCGCCGCGCGATCGAGCGCGATGATCCGATAGGGCAAGAGGCGCGGCGGTGCGTGATCGAGCGACGCGAGGGCCGCTTCGGCGGCGGTGGCCGCGTCCTTCTCGCGCCCGACGTGGAGGAGCGAGCGCGCCTTGGCGAGCCGCACCGCGAGGCCCTCCGAGTTCTCGGCGTAAGGGAGCTTGTCGCGGTCCTTCAGGTACCCGAGCGCCATGCGGTAGTTGCCGACTTGGGTGTGCAGGAGCCCCAGCTGCCCGAGCACCATCGCGCGGTAGCGGAGGTTGTTGCCCGAGAGCTCCATCGCCACCAAATAATGCGTGCCCGCGCGCTCGGCCGACGCCCGATCGCCCGTTCGAAGGTAGTCCTCGTGAAGCACCGCGCCGTACAGATCCCGCGCCATGCATTGGTTTTTGAGCTCGGCCCACTCCCCCATGAGCGAGTCGATGGCCTGCTTCACGGCCTTGGCGTGCTCCTCGCCCTCGAGCTTCGGCAGCTGCCGCGCCAGCAAATACGCGGTCACGAAGTGGGCGAGCGCCTCCGCGTCCTCGCCCTTGCGGCCGCGGTACTCGGCCTCGATGGCGGCCGGCTTGTGCCCCGCGCGCAGCCGCAGATCGATGGCCCCGACCACCGCCTCGTAGGAGTTCGTTCGCTTGGCGACCTCTTCGAAGATGACCCGCGCCTCATCGAGGCGCTGCGCGGCGCGACGGCGGAACGCGCGCCCGATCATGACCTGCGTGTAGAGGCGCTCGGCGCGGCGAGCCTCCTGGGTGCCGGGCTTGACGTCGTCGATGTACTCCTGCGCGATGGCCTCGACCACCGGATCCGCGTCGAGCTGGATCGCGCGCTGAACGGCGTCGAGCACGATCACGCGCCGGCGCTCGATGCCGGGGTGCTGCTCGTAAAAATCGATCAACTTCTTGCGCACCTCGGCGTTCTTTTCGGGGCGGATGGCGAGGACGATCCGCCCCAGATCGATCGCGAAGCCGAGCTCGGAGTCGCCGGGGATCGCCGCGCGTTCGCGGGCGAGGCGCGCGTCGGCCTCCGCCACGGGGAGCCCGCGGACCATCGCGCGCACGGCGGCGCGCGCATAGCGGAGCTGATCGTCGAGCGCGAGCCCCTTGCGGCCCGCGAGGCGCCGGCACGCTGCGATGAGCGCCTCCCGGTCGTCGAGCTGGCGGTATAGCTCGTCGGCGCGCTCGTAGTAGGCCTCCAGCACCGAGCGCGGCGTCTTGTCGGTGAGCGGCGCCGCCTCGAGCTCCGAGCGCGCCAGGGTTTTGTCCCCGATGTTGTCGGCGATCTCGCTGCGCACGAGGCGCGTGAGCACCGCCGCCGCGCGGCTGTCGTCGGGCGGGGTGGGCAGCTTGGCCATGCGCGCGCGCGACTGCTCGTCGAAGTCGCGAACCATGCGCCCGCGCTCGCGGTCGCGGAAGGCCTTGCGGTGCTCGATGAGCACGAAGAGCGCTTCTGCGAGGGCGTCGCTCTCGGGATCGTCGAGCGCGCCCACCCGCTTCGCGTAGAAATCGGCGGCATCGAACTCCTCCAGCTCGAGGTGGAGGCGCACCAGGCGCAACATCAGAAACCGCCGCCCGTCCAGGTTCGTGGCCAGCGCGAGCCGGTGGTGGTAGAGGATCTGCAGCCGCGCGTGCGAGCTCGCCAGCTCGATCTCGAGCCCCAAACGCTCCTTGGTCCAATTGCCCGGCACTTGGCCGTCGAGCGGCAACGAATACAAATCGAGGTTTCGCCCCCGCGAGCACGTCGTGATCAGCCGATCGGGCGTCGGCGCTGGGTACTGGCAATTCCACGACTCGTCGGTGAGCTGCACCGGCGCCCCCGCCACCGGCGCGCCGCGTCCATCTGCGCCGAACGACAGCGGGGCGCGAAACAGCACGCCATGGTCGCCGGCGTCGACGACGCCGTCGTGGTTCGAGTCGGTGAAGAACTGGACGAAGTAGAGCGAGCGCCCATCGCGCGCGAAGACGGGCTGGCCCGTGAGACCGGGGACGTCGATGGTCAACGTCGTCGCCGTGGACGGCGCCGGCGGTGCAGATGGTGCGGACGACGCGGACGACGCGGACGACGCGGACGGCGCCGACGATGCGGACGGCGCATCGAGCCGCACGGCCTCGAGCCGGTGCGCCGCGCGCGCCTGAAACGCCGGACCGACGACCCGCGTAGCCCCGCGCTCGAGCGGCACGTACACCAGCCAACGCCCATCGGGCGACACCGCGGGGCTCGTCAAGTTGCGATCGAGCAGCGGCCGCGCGGCGAGCTTCGACCCGGCGGACACCTCGAGGGCGCGAAGATCGCCCTCGATCGATACGCGCGCCACCAGCACGATGCGCTTGGAATCGATCCACTCCGCCAAGAGCGGCGACGACGACCCGCTGAGGCAGCGGCGCCCTTCACCGGAGGGCAGATCGCGCACGCACAGCTGCCCGGTCGCGTGCTCGCTGTACGAAATGTAGAGCAGCGATTTTCCGTCCGGGCTCACGCGCGGCCACGTCACCTCCGCGCCCTCGTCGAACAGGGCCTTGGCGCGCCCGTCGTCGACATTCTGCGCGTAAATTTCGTTGGTGGTATGGCGATTGGACACGAAGTAGAGCGTCTTTTTGTTCGGCGCGAGCTGGCCCAGGAACTGATCGGCCACGCCGACGGTGAGCCGCTCCGGACGGCGCACCCCGTCCTTCTCCTCGTCTTGCGCCCGAGCCCCGCCCGCCGCCGCGCACACAGCGAGCACCAGCGCCGAGGACGCGACGCGCCGGATCAGCATCGCTTGGCCTCCCAGCGCTCGGCCTCGCCCTCGATCCACGCGCCGCACACGACCCCACGGAGGTGCGCCTCGCGCCATGTGCGCCGGAGATCGTCCAGGGACGCGGCCGGGCGCTGCTCGTGCATCCAGCGCCAGAGTTGCGTGCGGGCGCCGTTCACGCGCTGGACGAGCTCGATCGAGTCCTCGTGGTCGGCCGTCCCGATGCAGGAGCCGTAGGTGTCGACCAAGAGACCGTCGCGACCTTCGCCGATGCAGTGCTGGACGAGCAGGCCGTCGATGCGATCGGCGTCGGTCAGCTCGGTGGCGTCGGTGAACCGCACCGGCTTGATCCCGAGCGCCTCGAACTGCTTCGGCGTCAGGGGCACGGGGCGCGGCGCGACGCTCACCCGATTGAGCTTGCGCTCCAAGTCGCCGAAGGAGCCGGAGGCCTGCTGCTCGAGCGCGGTCGCCCGGTCCACCATGACGATCTCCGGCGCGCCGATGCAGCCGAGCGACGCCAGGGCGAGGGATGCAAGAACGAGGACGCGAATCATGGCTCTCTCTTGGACGAGGGGAAGACGGGGCCCACGAACCGATCGATGAGCGGCCCGATGGGAATTCCGCGAATGTCGCCGACGCTCACCAGCCGGGCCAGGCCACCGAAGGTGACGTGGACGCTCGCGAAGCCGTGATTGAACGTGACGCGAAGCCGATCGGGGTACCCGAAGCCGAGGGCGCTGCGCACCCGGTTGAACGCCGGATCGGCGTGAAAGGGATCCTGGAGATCCAAGAGATCGATGAAATGCCGTTTGCCGATTTGCAGGATGTCGGCGCGCCCTTCGATGCTGTGCTCGCCCGCCGAGATCGCGAGCGCCGCGTTGCCGGAGAACGGCTCGCCGCGCGACGACTTCACCCCATCGGCGCGCACGTGCATGTCGAGGGTCGACTCTTCGCCGTTCCAGTCGAGCGCGCAGAGTCCGGTGACCCGCCCGCCGCGGATGCCCATCTCGAACTGGCGGAGCGAAATGATGTTTTGCTCGATTTGCAGGTTGCCCACCAGCGGCGAAATCGAGACTTGCGGGAGCACCAAGCTGCGAATCGAAATGAAGCTGCCGCGGCTGAGCAGCGGGTGCTGATCGGCGAACCGGAGCGCCGAGAACGGATTGTCCCGGTCCTCGCGGATCATGCGCACCCCGTTTTTGCCCACGCGAAGGGCCACCGAGATCGGCACCTCGCCGTCTGCCCCTTCGACCACCACGCCGGAGCGCGGCAAGCGCACCGTCGCGCCCGCGACCCGCGCATCGGCGCTCACGCGAAACGTGGAGAGATTGGGCGACTCGAGCTGAAACGCCACATCGCTCGTGCCGCGTCCCTGCAAAAGCCCCGGCGCGTTCGACAGCCGCGCGAGATCTTGATGGAGGGTGCCGCGCAGGGCCAGGCGGCGCTGGCTCTCGTTGGGATCGAAGGCCCCCGCGACCGAGAGCTTGGTCCCGCCCGCGCCATTGGCGATCTCCAAGCTGGAGACCTGGATGACGCCATGGCGATCGCGGCGCGCGACCAGGGCGGCGGTCGCATGGCCGATCGGATACATCGACACGACGTCCTGCTTGAGCGCCTCCACCGCCGTGCGCTGGGTCAGCTCGATGCGCGGCTCGGCGAGATCGCCCTCGAGCGACGCGGTGATCTCGTCGCGCAGCCCGGCCACGTCGAAGTCGCGCGTACCGCTGGCGACATGGAGCGCGCCCATCGCCAGGTGGCCCGAGACCGTTCGCCGCTCGCCCTTGGTCCCGAGCTTGGCCGCGAGGGTGACCTCCGGCGCCCGGAGCGCGGTGTTGCCATCGCTCCAGTGGAGCTGCTTGGCGTGCAGATCGAGCGACCCATCGAGCCAAGCCGTCCGGCGCAAGGCCGGCTGAAGTCGCAGCACCCCGTTGCGATCCACGTCGGCGACGGCGCCCACGAGCGCGCCGTGCCCGGCCACCCCGACCTCGAGCTTCGAGAGGTCGAGCCCTCGCAGCGCGGGCACCACCGACGCAAACGTCGCCAAGGGCGCGAGCCGCGCGGCGCTCCCCTCGATCGCGTACGTGACGGCGCGCCGGTCGCGATCGAACGCGAGCGCGGTGGAGAGCTTGGCCTGCGCGCGCCCCTCGGTGGCCAGCCGGAGCTGGAGCGCCAGCGCCTCGCGATCGAGCGCCGCGGCAAATGTCACGCGGTCGTCGCTGGCGTTCGCCCCGTCGACCGTGAGCTTCTCGAAGCGCACATCGCCGTCGAGCGCCGGGTGGAGCATCGAGCCCTTGGCGTCGAGGACGAGCGCCACCGAGCGGGCCGACACCTTCTCGTAGGCCGGGTGCTCGATCGCGATCTCGGCGTGCTGCTCCAGCGACGGCGCCGCCCCGAAGATCCGCTCCACCCGCCCGCGCGATCGAAGGGTGGCCGCCATGCGCTCGAGCGGGACCTTCTTCGCCACGTCCGGCGGCAAGAACGGGCGCACGGGCCCCAAGGTGGGCGCGTTCGACTCGAGCGCGAGCTGAAGATCGTCGACGCCCTTCGTCGCGTCCAACTTTGCATGAACGGCGCCCGCCTCGAGCGCAACGTGCGCCGTCCCGCGGCTCGCGCGCGGGCGTTCGAGATCGGGCTGCGCCCCATCGATGGCCACGCCCACATGAATCGGCGTTTGGGCGAGGGGATGTCCGCCCGCGTCCGTGAGCTCGAGCCCCGCGGCGTTCACGTCCGCGTTCAGCGCATACGGAGCGCGCCCCGAGAGCGACGTTTGGCTGCGAAGGGTGAGCCGATCGAGCTTCGCGCGAAGGGAAGGCGTCCCCAGATCGAGCGACGCGAGCTCCGTGGTCACCGTGATGGCACCGCGGCTCGCGAGCGGCGCCGCGCGATCGATGGCGAGCCGCTCGACCCGAACCCCGAGCTTCCCCCCGCGCGCCGCGATCCGCGTGCCCCCGCGCGGCGCCCGATCCCCCGAGGTGAGCGCCGCGACGTCGAGGGTCGCGTTGCCGGTGAGCGCGCCATCGCCCGCTTGCGTGGCCATCACGTCCAGGGCAACGCCCTTCATGGCAACGTTGTCGGTCCGCGTGGCGATCGTTCCCTCGTCGATGGATAGCGACGCCTTCACCGTCAAGCTCGCATCGGCCGCCGGCTCGACATGCGCCGACAGCTTGGCGAGGCCGACGTCGACATCGGCCTCGGGCCGATCGAGCTTCACGTCCGCGAAGTCGGCATCGATGGCCACCTTCGCGTCCGCGTTCAAGCGCGGCAACGCATCGAGCGCCAGGTTGTCGACCCGGTAGTGAAGCTGCCCGCGCCCGAGGCGGGGGCGCACCGGCACGAGATCGTGTGGAAGCATCGCCAAGAGCCGCACGAAATCGACGTCTCCGGCCGCATGCCGGACGAAGGGAGGCCCCGCATCCGGCAGCTCCAGCGCGCCTTCGACCGTCACGATGCCGCCCGCGCCCCGGGCGCTCGGGATCGCGATCGTCGTTCTTCCGAGGCCCGGATCGAGGCGGGCCCGCGCCTCCGCATGAAGCACGTGGGTCGCGCCCAGGCCTTGGACGAACGACTGCTTCGGGACCTCGAGATCGACGGTCGCCGTCAGCTCGGACGACGTCAGATCCGCGGCCAGCCAAAAGCGCCCGTGGGCATCGCCTGCCGGCGCGCTGCCCTGCTCGCGTGCAACATCGAGATCGAGCGGCGCCGACGCCGCCCCGAGGGTCGCGCGCAGATGCCAAGCGCCGCCCTCGGACTCCGCGCCCGCATGGAGCGCGACACCTTTGAGCGCCATGCGCTCGATCACCTGGCCCTTATCGGTGCGCACCAACGTGGCCGCGAGGCCCGTGACGTCGATGGCTGGCAGCTTGGGCGCCAGCGAATCCAACGTGCTCGCACGGTGCGAGAGCGGCACCTTCGGCTCCGGCGGCGACGTGGCCGGCCCCTGCGGTCCAAGGCCATCGAACGATGTCCTTCCGTTCTCGTCGAGCACGACTGTCAGCGCGACATCCGTCGCCGTGACCCGTGCGATGCGGCGTCCGCTTCCGGTGACTAAAGCCGATGACCAGCCCGCTTCAACCCGGCCAATCCGAGCAAGCTCGGGCGCGACGGCCCGCACCTCCGCAGGCGACTGCACGACGACATCGTCGATGGTGATGCCCTCGCGCAGCCGCAGATGGACCGCGTGGTAATCGACGTCGATCCCCGCCATGGAGTGCGCGAGCGCGCGCACGCGCCCTTTGATCCACGGGTGATCGAGGTTGTAAAGGACGGCCAAGGCGACGATGACCGCGCCCGCGAAGAGGACCCCGAGGCCAAGGAGCACCCGGCGTAGCCACCGCCATCGCCGCGTGCGGAATCGGGGTTCGTGTGCCGGGGGGACACTCTCGTGCATGCGCATCCGTCGACCCATGATGGGCCGTACGGGCGCACTCTACTCAATTCTTGGACCCCGCGCACCTGGGGGTGTCGGATGCCGCGCACCCGGGTCAAGGCACGCCGACGGCGGCCCACGCGGCCGCGACGGACTCGACCTCGTCCCGCGTGTAGCCGAGATTCGTGGCGGCGAGGCGCGTCGTCGATTTCGCCCGCGCGAAGGTGGTGTTTTCGAGGAAGAAATCTCGGTTTGCGCGATAGAAGATCCGGAACGCCTTCTCGAAGCCGACACCGTTGACGGTGATGGTGGTCTTGCCGCGCGGGTGCTTGCCACCTTGCGCCAAGAGGTAGAAGGCAAGGTTTCCAATGCCCGAGGCGTAGTGCAGGTCGACGCCCGCGTCGAAGTCCGGGTAATAATCGATAGAACGACCGTCTTTCTTCGGATCATTCAAGTAGCGAAGGGCGTCACCGGGGATGCCGGGCGTGTAGACGTCCTCGGCAAACTGCCATGTGCGTGCATCCAGGACCCGGCCGCGCGTGTACCATTCGACGACCGCACCAAAGATGTCCGCGAGCGATTCGTTCAAGGCGCCCGGCTCACCCGAGTACCTCAAGGCCGAGCTGCGATCGATCATGCTGTGGGTCGCCTCGTGAGCGGTGAGGTCGATCGAGTCGACGGGGGCCGAAAAGTTGGCGCCATCGCCATCGCGAAAAACGATTTGCGAGCCATTCCAAAACGTGGGCGTGGCGCCGCTGCCACCGTAGTGAACGGCGCTATGCAACTTCCCATCGCTACCGCCGAGGGTATCAAGCGAGAAAAGGTCATTGTATGCATCATACACCGATCCCAGCCTCAAATAGTTCACGTCCACGGTCGGATCGGAGCCGGGTCCTGGCGAAATCGCGAGCGGGCACGGAAGGTTGAGGGGCGGTTTGCGAGGGTCCGGACGGCAGGTATGCACCACGGGAAGCTTGGCGCCCTGGATGTGGGAAATCGTGTCTACGATCGCGCCATCCACGGCGTTGACCAGCACCGTATCGACGACGGGCGAGCCATCCGGTTCCGTGCCGGTCACGTTCACCTCGTAAACGAGGGCGAGCGAATCGCCCGCGTCGTCGATGCGATAGGCCAAGGGAGGATGCGGCTCGGCTCGGGCGCCGATCCGTCCGGCCAGCGCACGCGCGATGGCTCGCGCCGGAGAAAGAACCGGCGCCGCCGGCGCCTCGCGATCCGCTCGGGCGCTGCCGTTGACGGCATAGACCTTCCCCGCGCGCCGATGGACCATGAGCTCACCGCCGATCACCCGGAGCCCATTCTTGAACTGCGCATAGCGCGTATGAACGTCGCCCTGCTCGTCGGTGGTTTCCTTCGTCACCACGAGCTCCTTGGGATCGGCGTGGAGCTCGCGGAACGAAGCCGAAAGATCGGAGAGCGTCGAAAGATCCGAAATACCCGACGGCGCGGAGTGCTCCGTGACGTGGCCCGCGTCGTTGGACGAACAAGCCAGGAGCGTGAGCCCCACGAGCGAAAGCCATGAACGGTGAATGACCGGCATTTCCAACTTCATGAGGGACCTCGCGGTGGAAAGGGAAGGGATATCTGCGCACTTCAATGCACGGCGGTACCTTTGCCGTCGTCGTCCGACGTAGCGAGCATGATCTGCTTGGTGAACCCGGTGATCGCCGCGCGGACGGAGGGCAATGTATCGACGACCAGCTCGCCCCCGTTGGCGCCCACCCACGCCGGCTCGATATCGCCGTCGCTCGATTGCATGCGGATGATGCTCCGCGTGCACAGATCGAGGACGCTGCCCGTGTACCGTGTGGATTTCGAGCCATCGGGGTAGGTGAATTCGACCGTGCAAATCCTACCGAGAACGGTGGTCCCCGGAGGAACGTCGCTGGCGAGCACCACGTCGTAATAGTACGTGGTCGAGGAAACGGATGTCGTCTGCATGGGTGACCTCGGATTGAGTCAATGTGGGTTGGCCTAGTGCATCGTCGTCTGCAAATGCAGTTGAGGTCGCAATACCCGTACCGATGAACATCGCGCTGTTTCACGCGATCCTCACGCCCCTCACGCCCGCGGGGAGGTGGTGGAAGCTCGAGCCCGAGGCCAACCGCGCCAGACGAGAGCCAATCCGGCCAAGCGAGACCAAACGAGGAAGACGTTGCGTCAACGGCGGACGCGGGCCCGTCTTCGGGTGACGTGGCTCGATGAAGGTGCGTGTCGCAAACGCGATGCGGCGCGTGCCGGCCCTCTCTCTTTTGGTGCATTTCTCCTTTGGTGCATTGCGATCAACGTTTGCCGTCCGCCGCGCCCGCTCGCGCACGCGGAGCCAAAATGGCCGCGAGAAGGTCCGGCTTGGTCGGATTGCGCTCGAGGTGAGGATAGCGGCCGCCTTGGTTCCAGCTCACGCGGCACGTTCGATAGAGGCCATCCCGCTCCGTAAGGAGCTCGATGGACGAATCCGCTCCTTTGCTGGCGGCAATCGCCTTGCGCAAAACATCCGCCGCGTACTTTCGGCCATTGACGGCCACCACCGTGGCCCCGGGCTGCAATCCGGCGCGGGCGGCGGGGCCGAGCGGCCGCCATTGACGGCCCGATAGGGTATCGAGCGCGCTCGCGATGGTCGCCAGCTCGTCCTTTGCATCTTGCACGGATTCGATGCCGCTGCGGGTCGCGAGAAGCCAGCCGTAATACTGCGTCAGCCCTTCGTAAATCCAGAGCAGCTCGTCGTGCAACGGCTCTTGGTAGTCGAATGTGGCGTGCCCTTTGGGCGCCTGTACTTTCCGTTCCACGAGTGCGCGAACTCGTGCGCGAGGAGCCACCGCGCCGAGCGAAAATCGTCCTCCTTCGAGAAGATGCTGGCCGGCGCCACATCCAGGCTCGAACGATGGTGCTCGAAGCCGCTGCCATCCTCGACGGCGCTGCTCAATAAGTACAAAAAGGTATATCTGTCATAATGACGCGCACCAAAAAGGGCCGCAGCCTCGCCGACCAGGGCGCGGTACGCGGCGATCTGCTTCTCGTTCACCGCGAGCGCGTCCTCCGTCTCCGCCACCAGCTCCATGGAATGGGGCGCACCCAAGGCCGTTCCCAGATCGATCGAGCGGCCATAGCGCCCCAGGATCACGGGTGAATCGACGAGCATCTCCAATGAAACTGGCTTGAATGTGAGCGTACCTCCGCCCTCGGAGGCTACCGACAAAGGTGTGGCATACCGCCAGTCGGGTGGGATATCCGCGCGCGCCTCGACCTGCAAATCGCGCGGGCGAGCCCCTTTTGGATAAAGCACCACGCGATGCCAATTGAGATCGGATGCCCCCGCCGTCGCGCCAAACCGTGTTTCGACGACGACATCCAGGTCGACGTCGACCGCGTTGCTCCCAGCGGGCACGTTCACCGCGAACTCGGATGTTCGCTCGGGATCGCGCCGCCAAGGCAGCGATTTTCCGCCGGCCGAAATGCGCAACCCCATGATGTCCGCGACATTCCCCGTCGGGCCATGGTCGCCGGGGATCCACTTCGGATAAACGAGGGTCAACGGCCCAGGCCTCGCGGGCACCCGAATTTTGGCGTGCAAAACCATTTGCGCAGCCTCACGCGCATCGACATGCACCGTCATCGGAGGAAGAATCGATGGTGGCCGGACGGGGGCGGCCGAGGCCTCCGGTGGGCAACCGTCCAGTCCCAGAACGGTTGGAATGAGCCACAATAGTGCGGTTTTTCTCATGGCTTGATTGGCTCCGTCGTTGCCACCTCGCCCCGTTTTCACGTCGATGCGTGTCGAAGGGACACAGCGAGCACGTGATGCTACGCGCTGACGTGCGGCATGAGCAAGCCAGGGGGCGAGTACCCTCAATGCCTTCGATTCACAGTTGAATTGAAATTTGCCGATGCGACAATCGGTCGGCGCGACGGGATAGGCTCTATGCCGATGGGCGGGTGAATGGTTGTGCTTATCGAGCTATTCTGGAAGTTGTGAAAAGTACCTAAATGCATATGCGGGCACGGACGTCGCGAAAGCGCTCGGATCGTGTATGATCGAGCGCATACGTGAACCTCCCCGTTCGCATAGGCGACGTCCTCGCATCGAAGTATCGGGTCGAGACCATCCTCGGCGCGGGGGGCATGGGGGTCGTCGTCGCTGCGCGTCACGAGCGCCTCGGATCGCTCGTGGCGCTCAAATTCATGCTTCCCCAGGCGCTCGAGAATGATGAAGCGCGCGCGCGATTCAATCGGGAGGCGCGCGCCGTCGCGCGATTGCGGGGCGAGCATATCGCGCGCGTCATCGATTTCGGTGAGCTCGACACGGGGGCGCCGTACATCGTCATGGAGTTCCTCGAGGGATCCGACCTCGCCGCCGTGCTGCAAGAGCGCGGTCCGCTCCCAATCCGGGAAGCGTTGGCTTACGTGCTGGACGTGTGCAAGGCGATGGAAGAGGCTCATAAAGCCGGGATTGTGCACCGCGATCTCAAGCCCAAGAACTTGTTCCTCACCCATCGCCCCGATGGAACACCGCTGGTGAAGGTGCTCGACTTCGGCATCTCCAAGCTCCTCGATGGGAACGATGGCATGCATGCGATGTCCACCCGGACGGACTCGTTTCTAGGGACTCCCATCTTCATGTCCCCCGAGCAGGTCCAGAGTGCGAAGTATGTCGATGCACGAACGGACATTTACGCACTTGGCGCGGTGATCTACCGCCTGACGACGAAGCGTTTCCCGTTTCGTGCAAGATCGTTCGGAGAGCTCTTCGCGCGTATTTTTCATCAGAAACCCATTCCTCTCCGCACCGCGCTTCCCGATGCGCCCATCGCGCTGGAGGCGATCGTCGCGCGTTGTTTGCAAAAGGATCCAAAGGCGCGTTTTCAGAGCGTAACGGAGCTCGCAGCGGAGCTTCGCGCGGTCGTCGAGTCGATGGAAAGCTCGGCGCGGGATGTCCATCGCCCGGGCGCCATCCCCGCGGAGGAAGAGCACCCCCGTGGGGCCGACTCGCACGCCGGAGCAGCCTCTCTGGAGACGCTCTCAGCGTCTCGTGATCCAAGCAGGGTGATGCCCCCTGCACCGAGTCAACCACCGGCCGCCGAACCGCCCTCCGCACCCGACGTGCCGATCACTTCCGGTGACGTGTTGGTGTCGTCGGTTACCTTCGGTTCGAGAAAGTCAAAACCGACGTACGTCCGCCGTCGAGGCGCTCTCGCGTTCATCGCGACGTTCATCGTGATCGTGGCGGGGGGCTTTTTGCTGCATCTGCGGGGTCAGCGTGCGAAGGTACCCCCTCGGGTCGAGGTGCCGTTGCAGGTAGAGACCACGCAGGCTGACGTTGCGCCTGCGAGCGCATCCCCCACCACGAGCGCGACCGCCGCACCATCGGCTTCGATAAAAGACGTGGCTCCAGCGATCGATGCAAAGGGAGCCCCCGTCGACGTACCCCGTGTGACTGTCCGAGCGCGACCCGACCGTCGCACCAAGAAACCAACGAAAACTCCCGCAGCCACCACATCACACCTTCCGTATGAAGAACTTTACGATGAAAAGCCGGGGCCGACGTCCAGGCGTTAGCTTTCTTTTCCTCGTTGTCGCCGCGGCCGCGATGCTCGAACCACGCTCGGCGGCGGCTCGGCCATCGATGCCGAGAGAGCGCGCGCGACGCGGCCGAACACAACGAACGAGCCTTCGAGGCGGGACGTCGAACCGACGCCGAGGTGGTGAGGCTCGCGTTCCTCCAGGCGTATGGCTGGGTCCCGACCGCGGGAACGCTTTGGAATCGACTCATTGCCGAGGCGGACTCGAATCGTCCGATCGAAGCGTTGAAACACGCGAGAATGTCGTGGAGGCCTCGCTCGGCAACGGAACGCATTGGACCTCGCCTGCAATGGCGGGCGTCCGATTCCAAGCACACTTCGAGGGGACACCATGAGCAAAGCCAACGGGATGAGCATCGTTGGGTGGGGGCTAGTGACCTTGCTCGTGGGCGGATGCCCACCCGCCGTTCCCGATTTATGTTCGGGGGCCGAGTGCGGATCACCCGGGGGAGGGGGCTCGATCGCGATCGAGGGCAATCCGTCGCGAAGGATTCGGCAGGGGTACGGCGCAGAGCCGACCAATGTTGCCGCCGTCGTGCACGTGACGGGGCACAACTTCGATGGCGCGACGGCGGTCCGCATCGGCAATGCGCCGAATGCCATCGACGGGGTCATCGTGGCAAGCACCTCGACGGAGCTTACGTTTACATTGCCCGTTCCGCATGGCGCCCCCATCGGATCGCAACCGCTCAACGTGACGACGGCCGCGGGGCAGGTGACCATTGCGGATGCCGTGACCATTACCGCGATCACGGCCGCCCCCTCGGGCGAGGATGCGCGCGATGTTCGCATCGGTTCGACCGGCACCGACGAGAGACCACTGCGATCGCTCGCAAAAGCCGCGTCCCTCGCGCGGGCGGGCGACACGATTTTTCTCAAGGATGGCATCTACGATGAGGCCCACGGCGAAACGTTTGGGGCCGTGACGAATGCACCCTTTCGGGTTACATCGAACGTCCCTGCCGATGTTACGATCAAGGGAGAGAGCGTCGCCGGTACCAAGATCATGGGGCCCGGCTCGAAGAGCACGGGTGTCTGCGGGCTCGTTCCCGCGGGGAACGTGCGCATCGAAACGTTGGATATTTCGGGGTTCGACTTTGGGGTCTTTCTCATCAATGCCGATGGCGCCGTCAAAAACGTCTCCGTGCACGCTTGTACAACGGGATTGCGTGTCGAAAAGTCGGCAACGGAAACGCGCGAGATCAAGTTTACGCTGGACGCGTCGAGGGTCTACGAGAATACCTCGACGGGCATAAGTTCATCCGGCCTGCCGATTTCCGTGGCCGACACGGAGATCGATCACAACGGGGCCGGCCAAGCTGGAGGTGGCCCCGGGATCGAGGGTGCCGGAGGCGCGACGCTCACCGGCGTGAATATTCAAGATAACGCCGGGTACGGCTACCGTGGTGTGCAAACACCATCTCCGGATACGCCGCTGGTCGTGACGAACAGTTCCTTCGTGAATAACTCCCTCGCGGCAATCGTGCTACTTGGCAGCAGTGTAACCGGCTCATGGTCCGTCAAGATTCGCGACTCGCGATTCATCGACAACAATCAAGTTGTTCTCGTCAATGTGCCCTTCACCCAATTCGATCTTGGAACGGAGAACAGCCATGGAATGAATCAATTCACCATCCGTTGGAATGGCGAGGGTATCGTTAACGCTCGCAACGCCACGTCGGAGTCTCTTCCTCCCATCCGCGTGTTCGGAAACACCTGGACCATCCGGGGGGACGCTGGTTCCGCCATCCCTCCGAGCGGATGCTCGAACCAAAACTCCCCAAGCACCCCCAAGCCCCCATATCATTGGCGCATCGACCAACCCGGCACATGCCTTTCCACTGGAAAGCACACTGGAAACGTGATCGTCAACTAGGGGGTCACGAGAAAGCCGCTCCGCAGCGATCATCACGAAGCGACGCCGCGCGTCCTGCCGCGACGCGCCGGGGCGCGTTCACCGCGAACTTGGATGCTCGCTCGGGATCGGCCGCCACGGCAGCGATTTTTCCGCCGTCCACGATCCGCCGTCCAGCGATATCGGTCACATCTCCGAATGGTCCATGGTCACCCGGGATCCATTTCGGATAATAAAGGAGGGGCAGCGGCGCTAACGTGGCAGGCCCTCGGAGGTGGGGGTGCCGCATCATTCGCGGCGCGTCACGCGCATCCACGCGCACCGTCATGGGGAGGGCGGAGGATGGTCTCGTGGGAGCGGTCGAGGCTTCCCGGCGTGCAGGCGCCCGATCCCAGGATGGTCGAAATGAGCCACCATCCCACGGTTTTTCACATGCGGCTCCACCTTCGAACGCGACGTCGAGAGCGGGCGCGTGCTAGCGCAACCATTCAATGGGCCGGATGACGAACGGACCTCGTGGATGCCTCAGCCATAGTTGTGCATATGCATCTATCCCCGAAGTTGTAAAAAGCACCTGAATGGATATGCGACGCCGGACACCGCGAAATGGGTCGAATCGTGTACTATCGGACCTACGTCCGTGAACCTCCCCGTTCGCATAGGCGATGTCCTCGCATCGAAGTATCGGGTCGAGGGTATCCTCGGCGCGGGGGCCATGGGGATTGTCGTCGTGGCGCGTCACGAGCATCTCGGATCCCTCGTGGCGCTCAAATTCATGCGCCCCGACGCCGTCGAGAACCGTGAAGCGCGCGACCGGTTCAATCGGGAGGCACGTGCCGTTGCACGATTGCGGGGCGAGCATATCGCGCGCGTGCTCGATTTCGGGGCGCTCGACACCGGGGCGCCGTACATCGTCATGGAGTTTCTCGAGGGGGCCGATCTCGCGGCCGTGTTGGAGGAGCGCGGCCCGCTCCCAATCCGTGAAGCGTTGGCGTATGTGCTGGACGTTTGCAAGGCGATGGAAGAGGCGCATCGCGCGGGGATCGTTCACCGCGATCTCAAGCCCAAGAACCTGTTTCTCACCCATCGCCCCGACGGAACGCCGCTCGTGAAGGTGCTCGACTTCGGCATCTCCAAGGTCGTCGATGCCAACGAGGACCTTCAAGCGATGTCCACGCGAACCAGCTCGTTCCTCGGGACGCCCATCTTCATGTCCCCCGAGCAGATTCGAAGTGCCAAGTATGTCGATGCGCGAACGGACATTTACGCACTTGGCGCGGTGATCTACCACCTGGTGACGAAGGGCTTCCCATTTCACGCCGAATCGTTCGGAGAGCTCTTCGCGTGCATCTTTCACCAAGAGCCTACTCCTCTTCGCGCCAAGCGCCTCGACGCGCCCATGGCGCTGGAGGCGATTGTCGCGCGTTGTTTGCAAAAGGAGCCGAGCGCACGTTTTCAGAACGTCGCGGAGCTCGCGACCGAGCTTCGCAAGCTGTTGGAGTCTCCGGAGAGCGCCTTCGGACGCGTCGAGCACACCTCCCGTGATGGAGCGCAGACCCGCAACCCGGATGCGCGTGGCGGAGTGCCTTCCTCGGAAACGCTCACGGCGTCACATGATCCAAGCAAGGAGCCCCCCGCCTTACCGAATGTCCCACCGGCTGCCGAACCTCCCTCCGCCCATGATATGCAGAACACTTTCGGTGAGGTGTTGGTGTCCTCGCTCGCCTTCGGCGGGAGCCGATCGAGGCCGGCCTACATTCTCCGTGCCGGGCTCGCGCTGGTCGCGACGTTCGTCTTGGTCGTGACGGGAGCCTTTTTGTCGCATATGCAACGTCAGAGCGCGAGCGAACCTCGTCCCATCGACGAGACGTCGGCGGCGAAGACAAGCTCGCCAGAACCTACGTCGACGCGCCAATCCCAGCAGATCGTCGCGCTCGTCGCGCCTGTCGCGCCTGTCGCGCCTGTCGCTTCGATGCAAACGGCCACTCCATCGACCGATGCGGGGGTAGCCACCGACCAAACATCCCGTGCGACGGTGGGACCCCGAGTCGAGGGTGTTTCCAAGAATCCAACGAAATCGCCCGCAGCGCTCCCATCATCCCTTCACTACGAAAGACTTTACGAGCATGAGCAGGGGTCGTCGCCGCGCCAGTAGCCTTCTTTTCCTCGTCGCCGTGGCTGCCACGACCTTCGAGCCGCATTCGGCGGTCGCGCAGCCTTCGGCGCCGAGCG
The DNA here is from genome assembly GCA_037157815.1 of Sorangiineae bacterium MSr11954. Taxonomy (NCBI): domain Bacteria; kingdom Pseudomonadati; phylum Myxococcota; class Myxococcia; order Myxococcales; family Pendulisporaceae; genus Pendulispora; species Pendulispora albinea. The sequence goes on along the minus strand of CP089984.1, from coordinate 5,638,134 downwards.
CGCGCGCGCGACGTGACGCGGCCGAACACAACAAACGAGCCTTCGAGGCGATCCGCCGAGCCGATGCCGACACGGCGAGGCTGGAGTTCCTCCAGGCGTATGCGTTGGTCCCGACCTCGGGCACCCTTTGGAATCTGCTCGTCGCCGAGGCCGACTCGAACCGTCCACTCGACGCGCTGAAGCGCTTGAGAGTCTATCTGACGGACCCCAGCCTCGAGCCGGCAAAGCAGGCGCGCGCCAAGGGCCTGCTGCTCGATTTGGCATCACGTGTCGGCCATTTGCAAATCAATGCGCCCGACGAGGTGACGGTAACCTTGGACGGAATGGCCGTTTCCCGGGAGCAGCGTAAAGAGAGCATCGACGTCGCCCCGGGAAAGCACGTCGTCGAGGCTGCGTTGGATACCGGAACGCAACGCAGAGAGGTCGATCTCGCCGCGGGCAACGAGACCACCGTATCGTTCGAGCCTCCGCCGAAGGATCCGCCAAAGGCCGCGGCGTCGGTCGTTGCGCCGCCGCCGCCCGCGCACGATGCAGCGCCGCGAGCACCTACCACGGGCTCCGGCGCGGGTGGCTCGCCGCCTGCCGCGACGTGGATCTTGGGTGGGGTTGCCGTTGCGGCGCTCGGGGCGGGGGTTGCTTTCTCGTTGAGCGCGAGATCCAAGCGGGACGAGCTTGGAGACGACTTTACCGCGTGCCGGGTGCCGGACAGTCCGTCGTGCGCCAACCTCCACGATCTCCGGGATGCGGCGAGCCGCAATGCGACCCTGGGTTGGATTGGCTATGGCGTGTCGGGGGCGGCCGCGGTCACCGGGGGGCTCATTTGGCTTTTGTCGCCGAGGAAGCCCGTCGAGCGCGCCGCGCGCGTCATTCCTCTTACCTCGCCTGGGATGGCGGGGGTTCGCTTTCAGACATCCTTCTAGGTGAGAACATGCGCAAAGCCACGGGCGTTACCATCGTTGGATGGGGTTTCGCGACCCTCCTCTTGGGCGGGTGCCCGCCCGCCGTTCCCGATCTCTGTTCGGGAGCCGAGTGCGGGCTGCCCGGTGGGGAGCTCGTCGTCGAGGTCGAGGGAAACCCTTCGCGAAAGTTTCGGCAAGGGTACGGCGCCGAGCCGACCAACGTGGCCGCCGTCGTGCACGTGACGGGGCCGAACCTCGACGGGGTGACGGCCGTCACCGTGGGCACCGCGCCGAATGCCGTCAACGGGATGGTCGTGGCCAACACGCCGACGAAGCTTACATTCAAGCTATCCATCCCGCATGGCGCTCCGCTCGGATCGCAGCCGCTCAACGTGATGGCGGCCGCAGGGCCGTTGACCGTCGCCAATGCGGTGACCATTACGGCGATCACGGCCGCTCCCGCGGGCAACGATGGAAATGATCTTGGCGCCGCGTCTACCGGTACCGATGAGCGTCCCGTGCGATCGCTTGCCAAGGCTACGAGCATCGCGGGAGCAGGCGACACGATTTTTCTCAAAGATGGAACCTACGATATGGCCCACGGCGAAACGTTCGCGCCCGTGACCTCGGCTCCGGTCAAGGTTACGCCGAACATTCCTGCGAATGTCACGATCAAGGGCGAGAGTGTGGCGAATACCAAGATCGTGGGGCCTGGCTCGAAGCTTACGGACGTCTATGGGCTCGTGGCCGCAGGGGACGTGCGCATCGAGTCATTGGATATATCGGGATTCGATGTCGGCGTCTATGTCGTCAACGCCGACGCTGCTGTCAAAGACGTCTCCGTGCACGCTTGCGCAACGGGGATCGACGTCGAAAATGCGTCGACGACGCATACGCATAAGTTTACACTGGATGCGGCGAACGTCTACGAGAACGACGTGACGGGCGTCATTTCGAATGGTGCGGCGGCGTTCGTCACGAATTGTCACGTCCACCATAACGCTACCTTTGGAATCGATTCGTCCGGTCGACCGATCTCCGTGACCAGCACGGAGATCGATCACATTGGCGGTCCCGCCGGATCGAGTCATGCTGCGATCATCTCGCCCGCAGGCGCGATGCTCACCAATGTCAACGTTCACGACAACAGATGGTACGGCTACGTTGGTTATGACGCCCCATCGAACGATACGCCGCTGGTCATCACGGGGAGCATCTTCGCCAACAACGATGTACGAGGAATCTCGCTCGCGGGCAGGGGCTCGTGGTCCGTCAAGGTTCGGGAGTCGCGATTCATCGTCAATAAGCGAGAGGATTACCCCAACTCGCAAGCCATTTATCTCGGCATCGATCTCAAGATGTTCGACCTTGGAACGCCCGACAGCCAAGGAAACAACCAATTCACGCTCTGTTCGACTTGCTACGGTATCGTCGACAATCGCGTGGCCCCGCCCGGGTCTCCTCCTCCTCCTTTTCCCCTTCATGTGTCCGGAAATAAGTGGTTTTTAGGCTCTGCCGTTTCCACGCCTACAGCAGGTTGCTCGAACGCCAAGTCCCCAAGTGCCGGCCCCCCACATCATTGGGATATCACCAACCCCGGCACGTGCTCGACGAGCGGAAACAACGGCAACTTCATTTTGAATTAGAGAGCACGAGAATCGCGCGGCGCGCGGCGCGCGGTCTGCGGTCGGTGAGAGCCCCTCAGCCGGCCGCCACTAACGCCACCCTTCGACCATGGGCATAACGGAAGTATTCTCCGTATCGACCGCCGTCGCCTGCGGGCTGAAGAGCGTCTTCAAAATGGCTCGGAACACGGCGTAGATCGGCTGCGGATTTTGCTGCCAACCCGACGGGGTGTAGTCGATGATGCTCACGACGGTGGTGCGGCGCTCCGGGAAGTAGAACGCCTGCGTATGGTATCCGGGGATGAGATCGCCGTTGTGTCCGCGCCCCAGACCGCCGCCGAAGGTGGCGCTGGGTTGGATTTCCATCATCGCCAGCCCGTATTTGTAGTCGTTCGTTCCTGAGATGGCGATCGCCTTTTCAATCTCCGCCTGGATCGCCGGGCTATGAAACGTGCCGCTCCCGAGCGCCTCGGTCCAGGTGAGCACGTCGCCCGGGGTCGCCACGATGTTGCCCGCCCCGAAGAGCGCCGCGGGCTGCAAGTTGTTGGTCGCATCGTTCCCGGCCTCGTCGCGCCCGACCGCCATGGTCCCCTCGACCCGTTCCGTGCCCGCGAAGAAGGTCGCTTGCGTGCCCAGAGGGGTGCGAAGGCGCTCGCGTAGGAGCGTGGCGATCGGCTTGCCCGCGACCTTCTCGGCGATGACCGCGAGCGCGACGAAGTTTGCATTCGTATATTGAAATGTCGAACCGGGCGCCGAAGCTTGGCCTTGCTGAAAGGAGAGATCCAGGAGCTGCTGCGGCGTGCAGCCGCCGAATAGAAGACACGTTCGGAACCCGAGCGTGTTGTCGAAGGGCTTGAGCCCGCCCGTGTGTTGCAGCAGATGACGCACGAGCACCGTGTTGCCGCCGGGAATGCCCGGGAGCCATTGCGACGCAGGGGAGTCGAGGGAGAGCAGCCCATCCTCGACCAGCTTTAGAACGACCCCCCCGACATACGACTTGGTGACGCTCGCAATCCGATGAAGCTTGGACCTATCGACCTTGGAGGGCCCGCTCGCAAAGTAGCGAACGCCGCAAGCGGGCGTCTTGATCGCTGCGACGGCGTCCCTGTTTGCAGGATGCGCCGCGTCCATCGCCCGCTGGATGGCCGCCGTCTCCTCCGCGCACGACGGCGCGCCTGCGTCGGGCGGATTCGCGCCCGCATCGGGTGGATTCGTGCTGGCGTCCGGCCCGTTGGCGCCGGGATCGTGCCGGCCGGAGCTCGTATCGGGCGTGGTGGAAGGCCCGGGCAGCGGTGCGCCGCGGTCGTAGCTTCCTTCGTTCGTACCCCCCGAGGGCGCGCCGCACGCGATCAGCGCGAGCGCAAACATCGTCGCAAGTCTTCTCATGAAATATCGAAAAGAGCATGGCTCGTGCCGCACCGCGGAATACGGATTTTCTCGAACTTTCCAGTCCAATGACGCATTTGCGAGCCCGCTGCGCGCGAAAGCCGCACGGATCGGAATGACGCGTTCCCCCGCGAGGAACCCGATGTTCCGGGATCGACGTTCCAGGTGCGTGGTGCGTGGTGCGTGGTGCGTGGTGCGCCGTGCGCGTCGCGGCTACTTCAACGCCGCTACTTCAAGCCGAAGAGCAGATCGAACGTCTCGCCGATCTTCGGTGCGGCCGGGTAGGTTTGGCAGTTCATGTTCTCCTTCACGTACGTTTTGGTCGAGCCATCGGCCTGGTACGTTTTCATCGCCGTGGCGAGACCGTCCCACCCCACGCAAGGTGGATCGGAGACATACGTGATGGCCGCCAGCGACGCCTCGAGCCGCGCGATTTCATCCTCCGTGAGCGTACGCGCCGTGTCCGAGTAGGCGCCCGATTGGCACAGGCGCCACGTGGCCTTGTGTGTGCTTCGGTCGTACGTCAGCTTTACATGATGCCCCCCGCACTGGCCCGGCTTGGCGGCGGCGCCGAGCTGCGTGCGTTCGAGCTCGATGCGCGCCGTCGAGCTGTCGACGGCGCGATGGGCTGGGACCGGGGGGTCGAACGTCGAACCGGAGTCGTCGCCGCATCCGGCGGCTCCTGCCAGGAGGAGGGTCAGTGGCGCGGCGCGAAGGAGGAAGGAAGCGACGTTCATACGTGCCCGCAAAGCACGGGCCGCACCACGGCGCACCAGGGAAATTTCGCGGGAATTGCCCCCGGTGCGCGTGCCATTGTGTGCCTTGGTTGGCGCAGGGCAGGCGGAGATGCCCGGCGCCGCGGCGGTTACACTTGCTGCGTCGGCAGCACGGTCAGGCGCTCGATGTTCACGTGGCGTGGGAGCGCGGTCGCAAAGGCAATGGTTTCGGCGATGTCGTCGCTCGCGAGCCAGGAAAAGCTCTTGCGCGCGGACTCGAACCACTGATTGGCGGTGTCGTCGGTCACATGGCCTTGAAGCTCGGTTTCGACCAGCCCCGGCTCGATCACGGAGACGCGGACCTTCTGCGGCCCGAGCTCGACCCGCAGGTTGCGCGACAGGTGGGTGATGGCCGCCTTCGTCGCGCAATACACAGCGAAGTTCGCATAGACGCCTTGCGCGGCGACGGACGAGATGTTGACGAGGTCGGCGGGGCCGCCTTTCTGTGCGGCTGCGATGAGCGGCGCGGCGAACGCGTCGGCCACGCGCACGGCGCCTTTGAGGTTGACGTCGATCATTTTCTCGAAGTCGGCCATGCGGCCCGCTCCGAACGTCGCCGCCTCCACCACGCCGGCGTTGTTCACCACCAGATCGACGGGCCCCAGCTCACCGGCGATGACATGGGTCGCCTCGGCGAGCCCCTTTGCGTCGTTGACGTCGACGGCCACGGTGAGCGCGCGCCCGCCGCCTTTTTGAATGTCGGCGGCCAACGCGTGGAGGCGATCCTTGCGGCGCGCCAAGAGCGCGACCGAGGCGCCGCGCGCGGCGAGCTTGCGGGCGGTGGCCTCACCGATACCGCTGGATGCACCGGTGACGACGGCAATGCGACCCGAGAGAGAATGCGATTCAGACATGATTTCGGACTCCTGGTTGGATGTGCCCGAACTCTGGGTCGCCGCATCGAGGCCAGGAAGCGACGGCCGAACCTAGGACTGCCAATCCCTGGATGACCGCACCCGGCCGGCGCCATGGTAAAATCATGCTGAAGACGATGGCGACCGATCGACGAAGCGAGCTGGCCGATTTTTTGCGCGGGCGACGAACGCGCACCATGCCAGGCGCGGCCGGTCTACCGCTGGGCCGCCGGCGGCGAACCCCGGGCCTGCGCCGCGAAGAGGTCGCCCAGCTCGCCGGTCTCAGCGTGGATTGGTACACACGCCTCGAGCAAGGGCGCGATGTGAACCCTTCGCGCGAGACCTTGGCCGCCATCGCGCGCGTGCTCGGGCTCGACGACGACGAGCGCGGACATCTCTTCTACCTCGCGCGTCCCGAGGACACGCTCGGTCCGCAGCCCGCGGGTCGCCAGGAGAAAGCCGAGCCTGCGATGGCACGCGCGCTCGAAATGACCAACGCACCCGCGCTGGTGTTGAGCGCGCGCTTCGATGTGCTCGCGTGGAACGCCGCCGCCTGCGGCCTGCTCGTGCCCTTCGATGCGATCCCTTGCGCCCGCCGCAACCTTCTCTGGCTGACGTTCCACCACCCGGAGCTGCGCGCCCGCTACGCCGACATCGCCCTCATCGAGAAGGAAGTGGTGGCCGGCTTCCGCTTCGTCGCGAGCGTTTACGTGGGCGATTCGCACTTCGACGCGCTCATCACCGACATGCTCGACACCAGCGAGACCTTTCGCACCCTCTGGGCGCGCCACGAGGTCCGCTCCAAAACGGGCGGCACGAAGGCCTTCCGCATCGACGGCCGCACGGTGCTCTTCGATTGGTACGCGCTCGCCTCGGCCACATGCCGCAAACAGCAGCTCGTCTACTACGTACCGCACCTTGCGACGGCGCGCCCGTGAGCTCGCCGCTCGCATCGCGCGCCATCGGTAGGAGGCGCTCTCGATCAATCGTCGTCGACGACTTTCCCATGTTGCTGCATGAGCAAAACGGCATCGCGCGCGGGCGCGCCCACCAGATCGCGATTCTCGATCAACTTGATGCTGTCGTTCTTGAGCAAGGTGAGGCGCGCCAGCTCGTTGCATTTGGCGCAAAAATTGATGACGAGCTTGAGGCTGAAGTCGTCGCTGGTCTTCACGATGCTGCGGAGCGCGGAGATATCGCCTTGGCGCACGGCCGACAACACTTGGATCTCGCGCCCGCCGTCCCCCGGAAAGATGGTCTCGCCATCGTCGAGGAACGCTTTGCACGCCGAGCATCGAAGCGAATGCCCGGCTTGGTAGATGAGGTATGCACCGCCGACGATGAACCCCAAGCCCAGCACGTACATGAGCCATTCGGGGATCGCGAGCTGGTGATAGCGGAACGAATAGCCGAGCGCCGAAGCGCCAATGGCTACGATGCCTACGAGCGAAACCGTTGCGCCACCCGCAACCCGCGTCGGATCGGTGGCTTTTTCCAAATGCCTGTTCATGGATTCCGACGAGCGTACGCGGGGGCGCTCCCGGCATCTTGAACGAAACGCAGATCGCGCGGCATGCGGCGCTGGACGATGTCGACCGGCCTGAAACCGAGCAGGCGCCGGCACGTTCGCGAGAAATGAGCGTGGTCCGAGAAGCCCGCGCCGATGGCGGCCGCCGTGAGGGCGGGGGAGCCCGAGAGCGCGGCGCGCAAGGCGCGCACCAAGCGATTCCATAGGAACCAAGCGCGCGGCGAGATGCCGACGTCGCGTAGAAACAGGGCTCGAAGGTGCTGGACGGTGATGCCGAGCCGCTGCTCGGGGCCGATGCGCGTATCGTCGCCCCCGTCGAGGAGCACGTGGAAATGCTCCAGCGCCCGCTCCACCCGTCGATCGAAGCCCGTGGGGCGCGACGTCCGCGGAAAGGTCATCGCGCGAAGCTCGTCGCCGAGCGCGACCAGGTGCAGCCCGTTCTGCAGATGTTGCCGTGCGGCCCACACGGCGTCACGCAACCGCAACGCAAGGGCAGGGCCGAGCGGCGCCGCGTGTCCGAGGTGCCGCGTCACCGCGTTCGGCTCGCGATGCTGCTCCGGATCGAGCAGCAAACTGATGACCGGACCGTCGCTCACGACCGAGCACGTGCGATCGCTCGGGATCACCACCGCCTGCGCGAGCACCGTTCGCCCCGTGCTCTCGCGCACCACCACGTCCGTCTCCAGCCCCACGAGCAGTTTGACGGCGTGCGAGGTGTGGGTGGTGGTGTCGAGCGCCGTCGAGAACCGCGTCGCGCGTTCGCCATCGAGCACAATCAGGGAACCGTCAATCGAGCTCACGATCCCACACGTTGCCACAGCCCCACGCCCATCGCAAAGTATCGCGCCGCGCCCGAGCGCCGTCCCACGCGAGATACGGAGACGCGATCGGCCGCCGTCCGTGTCGCCAACGGCCCGCAGCTCCTTGCGCGCGCGCTCGAGCACCGCATCGGCGATGTCGACCACGACACCCGGTGTCCACTCGGGCGAGGAGCTGCGCGACACCCTCGCCCGTGTCGCCGTACGTGAATCCCGTCAGGGGTGGCATGCTCCTGCACGCGACGGCATCACTTGGCGTCAGCGTAGACGGTGGCGCGCGAGACCCCCATGTGCGCGGCGGCGATGTTGGCACCCCGGCGGATCTCCAGGAGACCTTCCTTCTTTAGCGCGCGGACCACGTGCTTTCGGTCCGTCGGGCTCAAGGCGCGGGCCGTGGTCGCCTTTGATGCTGCGAATGCGTCGATGCGCGCGCGAATCCGCTCGGCGGGCGTTCCATCCAGGTGCTCGTGCACGCGGCCGTCTTCGATGTGCGTAAACTGCGCGAGCGCGCCCTGGAAGCTGCGAAAGAGCGTGAGATCCACGTTGAGGCAGAGCGCGGCGACGTACTGTCCCGTCTCGTCCTTGATGCCAATCGAGGTGCTCTTGACGCTTCGACCGTCCGAGAACGTGTTCGCATAATTCGAAATGCGCGCCGGAAATTCCGGATCGCGGATGCGCGCCAGCCCCAGCTCGGTCGCCGGCTGCCCCACGCGGCGCCCGCTCAAATTGTTGGAAATGCCGTGAATGGCATTCTTCGGATGGCGCAAATCGTGAACGACGACCTCGCAGAACGGTGCAAAGGTCTCGCCCAGCCCCTCGGCGATGTTCTGCAGCTGCTCCAAGAGGAGCTTGTTCGCCTTCTTCGTCATGCGATCGGGCTCCGTGCGAGGCCTCACCAAGGCCAGGGGAGGGTGGTGCCCGCCTGCTCCGCCACCGCCCGCTCGTACAGGATGCGCGCGGCGGTGAGATCCTGCAAGGCGAGCCCGGTCATGTCGAACACCGTGATGTCCTCGGGCGCGCGTCGAAAGGTCTCGTTTCCGCTCAGCAGATCGCCAATCTCCGTGCACGGGGTGCCGGGTGCCCACTGCGTTTCGCCGATTTGCTGCGCCTGCGCGCGGTCGTCCACGAACAGACGAACCTGCCCCAGGATGCCCTCCGGGAGCTCGCGTTTGCCCTTCGTATCCGCGCCCACACAATTGACGTGTGTCCCGGGCCGCAGGGCGTTTGCATCGAACAGCGGCATGTTGCCCGGCGTGGCCGTGATGACGATGTCGCTCTCCGAAACGGCGGCGTTGACGTCGCGGGCGAGCACCGGATCGCACCGTCCTGCGAAGTGGGCCTCGAACGCCGCATGGCGCTGGCCATCGGCGCGGACGTAGCGCACGGCGCGCAGGGAAGGGCACAGTCGCAGCGCGAAATCCACCTGAATGCGCGCCTGCGTCCCCGTGCCAAAGACGCACAGCTGCGCGGGATCGGGCCTCGCGAGCGCGCGAAGCGCCAAGCCGCCGGCCGCCCCCGTGCGAAGGGTGGTGACGGCGTTGCCGTCGATGATGCAGAGGGGCCGGCCGGTGGCCGGATCGATCAGCGCGATGGTCGCCTGGTGCGGCTCGCCACCGTACGCGCGGTTGCCGGGCCAAAACCCGGCGGCCTTGAAGCCGAGCAGCCCTTGCCCTGCGACGTCGCCCGACTTGATCCCGAAGACCCCGCCGGTGGCGAGCGCCTCCCGCACCACGGGAAACACGCGGCCCTCGCGGCGGCTGTGCAGCACGAAGGCTTCGCGCACGGCCTCGAGGGCGCTTTCGTGGGTGAGCAGCGTCCGGACCTGATGCGCGTCGAGCAGACGCAATGTCGCGCGCTCGCGCGATGCCGTTTCGTTCATATGTACAATTTGTCTAGAACGATACGAAATGTCAAAAGGGCTCTTTTAGCCCCGAGCGCACCCGGCGCGCGTAGGTGCTCCCTGGGTGCGCATCGAGGAACGTCCGCGCCAAGGTCTGCGCGCGGGCGTGCTCACCGGCCGCGCGAAGCGCCTCGATGCGCACGACGGTCGCCTCTTCGTCGAGCGCGCCATTCGGAAAGCGGCGCTGGAGATCGTCGAGGATCGACAAGGCCCGCGGCGGCTCGTGCGCGGCCAGCGCGGCGCGCGCGGCGTCGACCAAGGCCATTTGCTCGAGGAGCGACGCGCTGCGTACGGCGGTGGTCCGCGCACCCGCGCGCGGCTCCCGCGACGGACCTCGCGCCTGCGTCGGGTCCGGCTCCGCGCCCGCCGGGGGCAGGGCGGCCGCAGACGGTACGGTCGCCGCAGGCACCTCCGGCGCGGCGCTGCCCGATGCCGCGGTGCCCGACCCGCCCGTGTCCGATGCGACGACGCCCGACGAAGCCGTCTCCGACCGAGCCGGCGCAGCCATCTCCGACATGGAATCCTCCGCACCCGGATCGCGGATCGCGCGCGAACCCCGCGGCGCGAGCGCCATGGAGCCCCAGATCACGGCGGCGCCGAGGATCCCGAGCCCGACCCAGCCCAGCGCGCCCAGCGATCCCGCAGCCGTCGCCGGCCCGCGCGGCGGCGGCGGATCGAGCACGCCGAGCGCGCGCTTTGCGCGATCGAGCGCGCCGGCATCGGGGCGATCGACGTCGGCCGACGCCAGGAGCGCCTTGACGATGGGATCGCGCGTTTCGTCTTTCAGCCTTTGCGGATGGCTCATGGCTGGCTCCTCGCGCCCCGTCGTTCTTTGAGGGCGCTCACGCAGGATGCGAAAAGCTCGCGCGCCCGGCGAAGCCGCGAGGCCACCGTGCCCGGCGGGATGTCGAGCGAGGCGGCGATTTCGGCCATGGTCAGCTCCTCGAGCTCGTAGAGCACGAACACGGTGCGCAGATCCATGGGCATGGCCGCGAGCACGTCGTCGAGCGCCATGCGCGCGCGGCGGGCGTCGAGGATCGCTTCGGCATCGAAGTCGGGCCCGGGGTGGTCGTCCGCCTCCAACGCGGAGGCGACCTCGCGCGAGCGCGATAGGTGCTTTCGTACGCCCGAGGCCACGCGTACCGCGCACCCATAGAGATAGGCGCGCTCGGAGCCCTCCTTCACCTGGTCGAGGTGGTTGGCGAGCACGATGAACACTTGTTGCGCGGCGTCCTCCACATGGGCGGCCGGTACCCCGAACCGACGGAGCGCGCGCCAGATGGCATCGTAGTGCTCATGCATGCACCCGCGCAGCCGCTCGTGCGCGCGCGCAGAGCCCGGCGCAGGCGGCGATGGCGAGGGTGAATGGGGGCGCTCGGTGGCGGGGGTCATGAAGCTGGCTCCCCCTTAATGCACCCACGCCGCCCGTTTGATCACAATTCAGCTCCAATGGAAAAGTCGGCCTCCAGCCCGACGGGGGCGGCCCGGTAAATCGTGGCATCGGGCTGAAAAAAGAAGCGATCGCGCTTCAGCGGGATCATGACGGCCGCGCCCAGCTCGACGAAGAGCCCGCGGTGAACGTTCCAGCGCGCCCGCGGTGAAGGTCCCACCGCCACCCAGGGCCGCACCTCGCGTGTGGCGCGCGCGATGTGCTCGCCTTCGGCGCGAAGGGCCCCCGCCGTAAGCCGCGCGCACGGAAAGAGCGAGACGGGACCGAACCGAGCACGAACGGCGCATCCGTCGAGGGTGATCGCCAGCCGCGAAAAGCCCGCCCCCGCGTCCTCGACGTTCGTCGAGGCGCCCGTCAGGTACGTGACGGCGAACCGCACGCTCGGCTCGGGGGCCAAGGGCGCCGTCCACGTGGCCGTCAGCCCCGCGCCCCACAACACACCGGGCGCGACGCCCGCGGCCAGCGCGCCCTCGGCGGCCAGGGCCGCGGTGAAGACGCGTCGTTTGGGAGGAGGGGGCGGCTTTCGAGGCCGCGCCGGCATGACCGGCGGAGGAACCTTTGCGGGCGCGGGCGGCTCGCTCATGACGGGAGCCGGCGCGGGAGCCTGCTCCGGCGCGGCGAGCGGCTTCATGGTGACCGTGGGGTCCACGGCAATCGCCACCATCAAGGCCAGCGCCGATGCGACCTCGGAGCAGTTGTCGCCCTCGACCACGCGGCGCGATCGGCCGCCGTCCGAGTCGCGAATTTCGAGCCTCCCGCGCGCCGGCTTCGAGAGCGTGATGGCCACGGAAAAGCGCCGGGACGGCTCGCCCGGCCGGGGCTCGCGAAGACGCGTGGTGCGCTGGCGCACCTCCGCGAGAAATTCGCTCTCCTTCGGGCATGCCGCGGGGGCGCGGTAGGAGAGGATCACGGGCTCGTGCGGCTCGTCCGCGCGCACGGCGCGTGCGGCGGACCACGCCAGGAGCGCCCCCGCGAGCGCGATGGCGGTGCGATGAAAAGAACCCATGAGCCGATGATTCGAAGACGAAGCGCGCTTAGATGTAGAGGCCCCCGGCAGGATGTGCAACGAAATCGACGGCGGTCGTGATCAATCGGGCGCCCGCGGACCATTAAGCGCGAAATAGGAGGTCGATATGACGATGCGCGCTTGCTTCACCCCTCTCGCCTTGGCATTTTGTGGACTCGTGGCCTGCAGTGGAGACGACGTCGGTCTCGGTGGTCCGAACGACGGTCAGAAACCCAGCGATGGCACGCAAAAGCCGGAGACCTATCCGCGCTTGATCGTGGCCGGCCGCGATGGCGTTTCGATTTGGAACAACGCCACGAGCCTGGAGGGCACCCCCAAACCTTCGGCGCACCTCGATTTTAAAGGATCGCCCCTGGGGCTGGGGCTGAACGGCGATACGTTGTTCGTCGCCGCCTCGAACGTCGATTCCAACTTCAACACGGCGCTCTATCGATTCGACGGTGCCTCCAAGCTGACCGAGGGCGCGAAGCCGGCGAGCAGCATCCCCGGCACCGCGTTCCGGGGATCGGGCCAGCAGAGCGGCTTTTCGGGGCACGTTCGCATCCAGGCCGATAGCCGCCACAACGCATGGATCCACAACGCGACCAGCGGCGGCACCGTCCACGTTCTCCCCACCGGCGCCAACGCGCCCGTCGCGCGCTTCGGGCCGGTCGGGCAATACACGACCTACGATGAAGCGGGCGACCGCCTCTTCGGCAGCACCGTCGGCGGCCGCTTCTTTCCGGTGTGGGCCAACGCTTCGACCAAGACGGGCGATATCCAAAACTCCGACTACGACTTTTCGACGGTCAACCCGCAGCACATGGCCATCGCCGGAAATCGCCTCTACTCCAACGCCGTGCAACTCCAGCAGGAAAAAGGCTTTTCCGATATCAGCATTTGGAACGATATCGCGAACATCCGTTCGAGCAAAGCGCCCGACATCGTGATGGCCAACGCCTGCGCCGCCACCGATGATCGTCCCACCTACATCGCCCACGTCGCCGTGGTGAACGACGTGCTGCTCGCCGTCACCGGCACCTACCTGAAAAATGCGAGCGGGAGCGCCAGCTCCAAGGTGTGCATCTTCAAAGGCGCGAGCGCCATCACCGCCGGCCGCGCGCCCGACGCGGTGGCCTCCGTCGCCGACAGCTTGATCACGGGCAGCGGATCGGACAAAGCGTGGCTCAGCAAAGACGACCACCTGTTCCTGCTGGACGCCGGCGGCATCGTCATCTTCAAAAACGCCACCACCAACCCCACGTATGTCGCCCGTCTCTTCTACGACAACGCGGGCGCCGTGGACTTCCTTTTGCTCGAATAAGCGCCGTCATCGTTTCGCGGACACGCCGTCGTCGGGGCCGGTCCGGCGAAAGAGCCGGTGGCGGCCCGGCCCCAAGAGGAACAGCGCTGCGAACGCGATGGCGTCCTCCGCCGGTTGGGACCATGCATTGAAGTCATCGTGGCGCAAGAGGAGCTTCGACCATGCCACCAACATGGTGAAGGTCAAAAAGGCGCACGCCGGGCGTGTGAGAAATCCGACCACGAGCAGGAGACCGCCCCCGAACTCGGCGAGCCCCGCCATCAGCCCCCAGAACGCGGGCGCAAAGGTGATCCCCAGGCCGCCCATGGCGGCGCCAATCTTGGCCCACAGCTCGGGGCCGCCGAGCAACTTCGGTGCCCCGTGAAACATGAACATGGTCCCGAGACCGATCCGCAGCACCAGGGCTGCGAGATCGGGGGACGCCTGCCGGAGAATGCGAAACATGCGGGGCACCGTGCGCCGCTCGCCGCCGGAGCGCCAGCGCGTTATATTCCGAAGCTGTGAGCAAAAGTCACAGCACCGCGCGCGCGCTCCGCCTGCCGCCCTTGAACGCCGCGCGCGTCTTCGAAGCGTGCGCGCGGCTCGGATCGACGGTGGCGGCGGCCTCGGAGCTCGGGGTCACGCACGGCGCGGTCAGCAAGCAGGTGGCGCTGCTCGAAGCATGGCTCGAGATCCCCCTGTTCAATCGAAGCGGCGTCCGGCTCGCGCCCACCGCGGCAGGTGCGCGCTACGCCGCGGCGCTGGGGCGCGCGCTCGAGCTGGTCGATGCGGCCACGCGCGAGGTCACGGACTCCGCCAGCGGCCCCACCCGGGTCGTGCGCGTGAGCACCACCGCCTCGTTCGCGACGCTCTGGCTCTTACCGCGCCTCGAACGTTTCCACGCCCGTCACCCCGACACGGAGGTGTGGATCTCCGAGACGAAGGCGCTCGTCTCGCTCGGCCCCGAAGGCTCCGCCGATGTCGCGCTTCGCATGGGCAGCGGGCCTTGGCCGGGGGTTCGCGCCGAGAGCCTCATGTCCGATCATCTCATCCCCGTGTGCGCGCCCAAGCTCGCGGCGCGCCTTCGCCATCCGCCGGATTTGGCGCGCGCGACCCTGCTCCACGATCAGGATCCGCGCGCCGCCTGGGGCCACTGGCTGGAGGCCGCCGCGCTCGGGCGGCCCGTGTGGGCCGAGCGCGGACCGCGATTGCCAAACAGCGCGGCCTTGCTGCAAGCTTCGGCCGATGGTCAGGGCGTTACCCTCGCGTATGCCAAGCTCGCCGAGCCGTATCGGACGAAGGAGCGCCTGGTGCAACCTTTCGGGCCCGCCGTGCCGCTCGGGCCCACGTACTGGCTCATCTTGCCACGACGCGGCACCCCCACCACCCACGCCTCGCGCGTCTTTGCCGCGTGGGTGAGGGAAGAAGCGAAGCGCAGCCCCTGAGGCTCGTGGCTACTTCTTCGCGGCCCGCTGCCGGCGGTAGTCGAGCACGGGTAGGCCGCCCCAGCCCCAATTGTCGGTGTCGACCTCCTCGATCACGACGAACGTCGATTCGAGGGGCTTGTTCAGAACGCGGAGCAGCACCTCGCTGACCCCCGCGATGAGGGCCGCCTTTTCCTCGGCGGTCACGGACGGGCGATCGGGCGCGGTCCCCTCGCGGGTGACCTGAATGGTGACGATGGGCATGCGATGTCTCCGGCTACCAGCGCCCGGCGCTCTGGCCGCCGTCTACGTGGAGGATTTCACCGGTGACGAAGGGGGCCGACTCGAGGTAGAGCACGGCGTCGACCACGTCGCGGGTGTCGCCCATCCGGCCCACGGGGTGCAAGGTCGCCAACGCCGCGTGGTTCTCCTCCGGGTGCATCGGCGTCTTGATGATGCCCGGCGAGACGGCGTTCACCCGAACACCGCTCTTGGCGAACTCGATGGCCAGCGATTTGGTGACCGCGTTCAAGCCGCCCTTCGTCAACGACGCCAGCGCCGAGGGCACGCCGGCCATCGGTTGATCGACCAGGCTGGTGGTGATGGTGACGATATGACCGGAGCCCTGCTTCAACATCTCCGCCGCCGCCCGCTGGGTGACGTGGAAGAAGCCCGCCACATTCACCCCCATGTTGTGCGCATAATCTTCTTGGGTGAACGCGACGAACGGCTTGGCGAGGAAGACCCCGGCGTTGTTGACGAGCGAGTCGATGCGCCCGAAGCGCTCGAGCCCCTCGCGAACGATGCGCTCCGCGGTCTTTGGATCGGCGATATCACCGGGGATGGCGAGGATGTTCGCGTCGGCGCTGGGCTTCACCGTGCGGGAGCTCGCGATCACCCGGTAATTGCGATCGCGGTACGCGCGAACCAAGCTCGCTCCAATGCCTTGGGATGCGCCGGTGACGATGACGACTTTCTGTTCGGTGCTCATGGTGTGGATCTCCATCGATGGTTCAGGCCGCGCCCTCGCGGCCGTCCCTCCGCCGTCGGCGTCGGTGCAACCAATCTGGATCCAACCGCGTCTCGGTAGAATGATCGGCGTTCGGGAGGCACTCTCCCGGGTTTCGGCAGAATCAGCCCAGGCCATCCGCCTCCGCGGCCATGCGCGCGAAGGCGGCGCGCAGCCGGGGCAGCGCAAAGTCCACGAAGGCGCGGACCTTGGGGACCGACATGCGCCCTTGGGGCGCGAGCAGGTACACCGGCAACCGTGGATGCTCCGCGTCCGCCAAGACGATCTTCAGCCGCCCTTCCTTGACGTGTCGGGCCACATGATACGAATAAAGCCGGGTCAGCCCCCGGCCTGCGATCGCGGATGCGGCGGCCACGCGCACCGTATTGACCACGAACCGCGGTGTGAACTGCACGGTGCGAGGGATGGACGAGCCCTTGGCGGGCGTAAAGCTCCAGGAGTCGAGGCCGAAGTTGGTAAAGGCCACGATTTGATGTTTGGCGAGATCCCCAGGTTCCTTGATGCGCGGATGGCTCGCCAGGTAACGCGGTGAGGCGACCACCACGCGCCGGACATCGCCGCCCAAGGGCAGCGCGATGAGCGACGAGTCCGGCAGGTGCGCGATGCGCAGCGCGAGATCGACGCCTTCGTCGACGAGGTTCACCGCGCGGTCCAGCAGGAGGAGCCGGGCCGAAACCATGGGGTAGGCGTCCAGAAAATCGTCCAAAATCGGCTGCAGCACCTCCTCGCCGCTGATGGGGGGCGCCGAGAGGGTGAGGGTGCCGCGCGGGGCCGATCGTTCGCCGGCGGCCAGCCTGTCGGCCTCCTCGAGATCGAGCAGCACCCGGCGGCAGGCGACCGCATAGCGCTCGCCGGCCTCGCTCAACTTGAGCGATCGCGTGGTTCGATGGATCAACTCCACCCCGACGTGCGCCTCCAAGAGCGCCAGCGCGCGGCTGACCGCCGTCGGTGATCGCTTGAGCCGGCGCGCGGCCCCGGCCAGGCTGCCCTCGTCGAGGGCGGCGATGAAGATCCTCATTGCATCGATGCGATCCATGTCCTTCCGTTCTACCCACCGCGTCGACGTGGGTCGACGGCTACGGAAGAGCACTTATCATATGCGAGCGCATGCAGCAGCAACCTACGGGGCGCGCGATCGAGTCAGTACGTGATGTCGAGCACGGGGCGCGTGCCCGCGATGGATTCCATCGAGTGGAAGGTGGTAAATTCGAAGTTCTTCTCGCCCGTCAATAAAACACCGTTGTTGCCGCCGATGCACCATCGCTTGGCGATGGCGGTGATATCCCATTTGTACCAAGCGCACCCCTGGTCCACCACGGTGGTCGTCACCACCGGCCCGAACCCCGGCATCGCAAAGGCCGCCGCGCCCGCCGATGCCACATTGCACGTCGAACAGCCATTGGGAGAGTAACCCGTCCCGCCCGGTGTCCACGGGTTGGCGACCCAGTGCGTGGCGACCGGCATACCGAACCCTTGATCCGCCAACAGCCGCAGGGTCGCGGTCTTGAGGGTGGAGCACACGGTGGTGAGGGGCACGGGAAATTTGAGCAAGATATAATTCGGTATGGCCGCCGTGTGCACGTCGTTGGTGCGAAGCTCGCAGCTTTTGCCATAATCGACGAAGCCGGCGGAGGTCCTTTGGACCCAGGTGTCGGCGTTCGGGTTGAGGCTCAGCATGAGGGCCTGATCGACGGAATCGGTCTCGTCCTCCTCGGTGGCCGAAACACACGCAGTCGCCGCGATCATGGCGAGCGAAAGCCCTACTTTGACAGCGAAATGTCGTCCATTCATGGCGCCTTCTCCCTTCGAGCACGGGCTGCAGCGCGTTCGAAAAAACAACGTTTGCAGCCCCCCTGGGCGTTACGTAAGAACGGCGCCAGCCGTCCGCGATACCTTCGAACGGGTGACATCGCGTCGGGAGAGCTGGGCCACCCACGACCTCGCGGCGCGCGTTTCGCGTGATTGGCGTGCGCCGTCGCGCACGATTTGAAGTCGTCATTCGAGCGAGGTTTTCGTCACATCGATGGGGGAACGTTCGAGGAAGGATTGCGTCATTCGTGTGGCGCTCATCGCGGGACAATCGCGAGGAAAGAGGATGGTCCGCGGGGCGTAGGTACTGCTATCGAGAATGCTGTCTCGATTTGACGAATGTGCATTTCGTGTCATTTGCGAGAGGATCGAACATGAGAAAATGGTTTGCGCTCGGCTGCATGTCGCTGGTCGCGGCGTGCAGCGCCGATATCGATCAAAGCGTTGGGGCGGAGCTTTCGTCCGAAGATTCTTCGGCGTTGGCCGGCTTTCCAGCGGACGCATTCAATCCGGATCCCACCGGCCACACCATCCTGACGAAGGAGGACGTTCGAAATCTGATTCAGCCGGGCGAGGACCATGGTCACATTGGCGTCTTCTCGATCTATGCGCGCAAACGGACGTGCGGTCCTTCCGGCTGCGGCCCTTGGAAAGACGTCAAAACGATCCGTTTCGAGCCCCGGGATCCGCAGTCTCCGTACCGCGCCGACATTCCTATCCCTAGCCATGGGGTGGGGGTCGTCTGGATGTGGAAAGGCACCGGCGGCAAAGAGGTCAGCGAGATGTCTCTCCGGACCGACCACGGTAAGGAAGGCCGCGTGAGCGTTTACTGCAGGCTGGCGGGCGATCATGCCGATCCCTACCTGCAGTATGGCGTCGCGGGCTGCGCGCCCTCGATTGGCACCAGTTACGCGCGCCCTACGAGTGTCGATGGAGTGGCGGGCGAGCACGATCTCGCGTGGTCCGGCGGGGGTCTCGTTCCGGGTTACGGATCGAAGGACCGTATTCATTTGCTGGGGGTCACCGATACCCTGCAAGTGGCTATCGTCTCGCCCGTCGTCGCCTCCGCGATCCCCGTCGTGGAGAAGAGCGTCGAATGCACGGGGACGCAGCACCGCCAGATCCGCGTGGGCAACGAGTGCGATCCCATCGACACGGCCATGCCGCCTGCGCAATACGACTTCAAGTACGACATCATCCCTGGTCCGGGCACCGAAAAGCGCATTTACGTGACCTCTCCGGATGGGTATCCCGATATATATCGAAATATCCTTCAAAGCGGCTGGGGGGCCGTGCTCCTCCCGCTCACCTCGGAGGAGCAACGCCACACGATAAAATCGGGCGGGCAATTCGAGACGCGCTACACCGTGCAAAAACAAGCCGACGGAATTCGCTTCCGGTTCGAGGGCGCCTTTACCCCACCGGGTGGGGGGTTCTGCCGATCGACGTGGTGGGAAGCGTCATGCGCCACCGTCGCCCCCGAGAACCTCTGAAAACGGAGGGGCACCCCACCCGCGGAGCAGCTATTTCCTAGCATCCGCATCGCCGCGCCACCTGCCAAGAGCCCGGCCTGGCGCGCGGCGGGCCCCCCGGACTTCGCGCGTTCTCCTCGGAACCGCCGCATCCTGGCACGCGGTTGACAAACCGTGCCCGGGATGGTCGCCTCGAAGCAGCATGGAGGCTCGGGCGGGGCGGCATCGAGGGCGAGAGGGCCTGCTGTTCACGTTCTTGCTTCTGTGGAGCGGTCTTTCCCGCGCGGACGACACAGGGACGGCATCGCCGGCTCAGCAGCGGCGTCGCACGTTGGCCCCCATCGCCGCCGTGGTTCCTGGGTTGGTCGTGCATGGGAGCGGGCACTATGTGCGCGGGGAGACCGCCACGGGGCATCGCCTGCTCGCGATGGAGGGGGGCGGCGCCGCCGGGCTCGCCCTTGGGCTGGCCGGACTGGCCATCACCGGTGCATCGCGCCGGTTCGTGGGCGCCTTGGCGCTGCTCACCCTCAGCGGTGGAGGCTTGTTCGTCGTATCCACCTTGGCCGATCTCTATGGCGTCGCGGCGCCGGAGGCCATCCGCGGCACCCCGCTGCGGATGGCGCCCGTCATTCGCACCGAATTGGGACTTCGCTATGTGTACGATCCCAACTTCGATTATCGAAGCTTCATGGTGCAAGGCATCGACTATCGGGTGCGCGGTCTCAAGCTCGCGCCCTCGGCCTGGTTCGCGCTGAACGACGACAACGCGCGCCTCATGGCCAACGTAGGCTACCGCTTCGTGGGGCCGCGCCCCGATCGGTCCGCGCGCGATGGCTCCTATTTCGATATCGACGCCGGCTTTCTGCACCACCGCTATGGCACCGAGCAATTTTCCATGACCGGCGCCGAGCTCTCTATCAAAGGGAGGCTCGATATGGTCATCCTCGGCCGCACCTTGCGCGGCTCGTTCGCCGAGCTGGGGGGCGGCTTCGGCCTGCAGTCGTACCGCTATTTGGGCCTCAGCGAGGAGGCGAATACCCTGCTCCTGGGCTGGTTCGCGTGGGGCTTTTACGTGGGGCCCGGCAACGAGATCCTGCTCTATTACGACCACCGCCACGATGACTTTGCCGGGGGGATGAAGCTGGGCGGGTTGGGGGCCCTGGGGAGCGGTGTGCCCGGGCACGTGGGGGCGCGCGGTACGTATTTCGTCACCCCCGACTGGGGCGTCTTGGCCGATGCGCAGATCGGCTCCGCCTTCGTGGGCGGCGTTTCCTTCCTCTTTCGTCACGGGGCCAAGCCATGAACCCATCCGCGCTCGTCCTGGGATCCCTCGTATTTTTCGCCTTTTCAGGCTGCTTGCACGTGGCGGAAGATCGCGCCGAGCGCGATCGCACGGTGGGGCATGCGGCAAACGAAGGCGCCGAGGTCCACGTGGCCGACGGTCTGGCCGCCGTGCGGGCGTTCGCGCCCGGCACCGTGGAGCTCTGGACCGAGGCGCCCGCGCTTCGCTTCGAGATCGCGACCCCGGCCGGCGGCGGCGCGCGGACGTGGACCCTCCGACTGCGAAATGTCCTGCCCGACGCCGAAGTGCGCGCGCAGCTGGCCAACGGAGCGGCGCTGCCGCTCGCAACCTCCCGCCCCGCGCGGACGGAGATGCGTGTCTCCCTCGAGCTCCCGCCGGGCGCGCGCGCCACGTTCACCTTGTCGGCGCCCGACGCCTCGTCGCTCGAACCCTGGCGCTTCGCCGCGCTGGCCGACGTGCAGAACGCGTTGGATCGCGTGGAGGACATCTACCGCGTGATGAACGACGATCCGGCCATCCGCTTCGTCGTCTTCAACGGCGATCTCACCGAGCGCGGCACCGACGAGGATCTCTTGCTCTTCCAGCAAAAGCTCGGGGCCTTGAATGTGCCGCTCTACGCGACCTTGGGCAACCACGAGCTGGGGACGCGCGACGATGCCTTTCAAACGTTCTACGGCCGGTGCAGCTTTAGCTTCTTCTTCCGCGGCGTGCGTTTCACCTTGCTGGACTCCGCCAGCGCCACCCTCGATCCCCTGGTCTACTCCTGGCTCGACGGCTGGCTCCAGCAAGGCCGCGGCGATCTCCACGTGGTGACCATGCACATCCCGCCGCTGGATCCCGTGGGGGAGCGCAACGGCGCGTTTGCCAGCCGGCCCGAGGCCAACAAGCTCATCGCGCGCCTGGCGGCCGGCCATGTGGATCTCACCCTTTATGGGCACGTGCACTCGTATTACGCATTCTCCAATGGCGGCATTCCCGCCTTCATCTCGGGCGGCGGAGGCGCCATCCCCGAGCGCCTCGACGGCATCGGCCGCCATTTTCTGGCGGTGGACGTGGACCCGCGAGCGCAGAAGGTGAGCACCTCGTTTCGCCCCGTCGATTGATCGGCGCGGGGCCGTGGAGCGCCTTACGCCGTGGCGGCGAGGGCCGCCTCGAGGTCCGACCAGAGATCGTCCAGGTGCTCGCAGCCGACGCTGAACCGAAGGAGGCTCGGGGGCACGTGCTCCTGCCGCGGCAACTTGGCGCGGCGTTCGATGGTGCTCTCGACGCCGCCGAGGCTGGTGGCGGAGGTGATCACGCGGACAGCTTCGCACACGGCGTCGGCGCGCGCGGCCCCGCCGTGCACTTCGAACGAGAGCACGGCGCCGAAGCCATCCATCTGCGCCGCGGCGCGCGCATGGCCCGGATCGGTGGGCAGGCCCGGATAGCGCACGCGCGCCACCTGGGGGTGCTCGTGCAAGCGCTGCGCGAGCGCCGCGGCGCTTCGCTCGCCCTGCCGCAGACGAACCGGCATGGTCCGCAGCCCGCGCAGCGCCAGAAACACCTCGAGACCGCCGGGGGTCGCGCCCGCGAGCTCGCGCCGCCTCCGCAGGCGCTTGTACAGATCCGGATCGGCGGTCACCGTCAGCCCGAGCAAGAGATCGGAGTGGCCGCCGATGAACTTGGTCGCGCTGTGCATCACCACGTCCGCGCCCAGCTCGAGCGGCCGCTGGAGGAGCGGCGTGGCGAACGTGTTGTCGACGACCACGCGCACCCCGGCCGCGCGGGCGCCCTTGCAGAGCGCGGGAAGATCGGCCACGTCGAGCAAGGGATTGGTCGGCGACTCGAGCCACAGAAGATCCGCGCCCGCCGCAGCCGCCAAGGTGGCCTCCGTGTCCGTGATATCGACCGTACGAACCTCCCACCGCCCCGCCTCGTCGAAGAGCACGCGCATGGCGATGTACGAATCGCGCGGCACGACCACGCGGGCGCCCGGCGGGAGCAGGTCCGCGATGGCCGCCGTGGCGCCCATCCCCGACGCGAACGCGAGCGCGGAGCCACCCTCGAGCGCACCGACGGCGGCCTCCAGCGCGGCCCACGTCGCCGTTCCATCGTCGCGCGCATACTCGCCCGCGTGCCCTGCGCGAAAGTTCGACGCCATGATCAGCGGCACATTCAGGGGCTCGCCGACCCGCATCGGCGTGCGCCCCGCGCCCACGCAAACCGTCTCTGCACGCAGCCGCCCTGTCGAGTGCTCTTTGGTCATGGCGTGAGGATAGCCGTTAAGTTGCGCGCGCGCAGGCGTGAGGTCACCTCGCGGAGCAGGGCGTCCAGGATGGCCTGGTGCGCGCGCGGGTAGCTGGGTTGCCGCCAGTAGTGCAGCACCACCGGCGAGGTGATGCTGCGCAGGCCGGGCACCTCGCGCAGCCTGCGTTTGCCCTGCAAGAGATGCCGCGGCACGACGGCGCGGCCGAGACCTTGGGCGGCGCCGTCGAGCAAGCCGTAAATGTCGTCCAGGTACCAGCGCTTCAAGCGGGCGGTGCTCTGTCCGTTGCGCCGCAAAAAGCGCTGGGTGATGGTGTCGGATTGGTCGTGGTCGAGGTAGACGTCGCGCGGGGTCTCGTAGGTCGCGCTCTCCACGAGCACGAGCCTCTCCACACCGAGGCGCACGTGCTCGAGGCCCACCCGCTCGAGCGCGCGATCGAGCAGCACGAAATCGGCGCCCGCGCGATCCAATAAGCCCTCGAGCTCGTCCAGCTCGCGCGACGCGATCTCCAGACGCAGCCGCCGGTTCGCCCGCGCGAGGCGGGCGAGGGCAGGGACGACCAACGAGCGGACCACCGAGGAAAAGCCGGCGATGCGGAGGGTCCCCCCGAGCCCTTCGCCGGGCGGCGCGGTGAGGTCCGAGACCAGCTCCTTCTCGAGCGTCTCGCGCGCCTGCGCATACCGCAGCAGCCGCGTCCCCGCGTCCGTTAGCGCGATCCCGCGCGCGCTGCGCAGAAAGAGCCGCTGTCCGAGCTCCTCCTCGAGCGCCTTGATGCGCATGGAGAGCGCGGGCTGCGTGAGATGAAGCGCTCTGGCCGCGCGCCCGAAGCTTTGCGCGCGGACCACGGCATAAAAGGCGTCGAGCTGCAGGGCAGAGAGGCTCATCAGAAATATTTATGAATTCATCATATCATTCAAATGGACTGAATCCATCGCGCGGGCTACCTGGCCGGGCGATGAATCGTTGGAGGAACATCGGGGCGGTGCTGGTCGCGCTGGTCGCGCTCGTTGGAGCCTGCATGCGCACCCCCGAGGAGCCCCCCGCGCAGGCCTCCGAGCAGAGGATCGCGGGGTGCGCGCCTGCGCCGGGCAACCGCGACGCGGTGGCCGCGCTGCTCGCGGCGTCGCCCGCGTGCCCGGGCAATGTGCTCGAGTTTCGCGCGCGCCTCGAACGCGAACCGGCGAAGGTGGCCACGGCGTTCGTGGACAACCGGGGCTTTCACAACGCGGCGGCCGGGAGCTTCAGCCTCTTCGAGAGCGTGACGGGGATCGTGGCCGGGGTGCGCGTCGCGCCCGGCGATTTCTTCTTCGGGCACTTCACGGAGAAGCGCGGCGCGGCGTGGGTGCTCCAGCAAACACCCGAGGACGACGCGCTCCTGATCGAGCTCATCGCGTGGGATCCGGCGAAGGGCCTCTTCAACTTTTACGAGCTTCGCGGCAACGGCGCCCGCGGCCGATGGTTCTACCGCGGCGACTCGGCGGACATCCTGCGCGACATCGCGCAGCTTCATCGGCAGGACGATCCCGCGCGGCCGGCCTTTGGGCAGCGGCTTCGGTGCTCCGGGTGCCACCTGGGTGGAGGTCCCATCCTGAAAGAGCTCGCCGCTCCGCACAACGACTGGTGGACCTCGGCGCGCCCGCTGCCGCTCCCCGCGCTCCCACCGGAGCCCGCCCTCGCCCGCATCCTCGCGCAGGGGCTGGTGGACGCCGGGGAGCTCGCGGCGCGCGTTCGCCAGGGGAGCGCGAAGCTCGAATCGAGCGCCGCCTTCCGCGCGGCGCGAAAGGAGAGGTCGCGGCAGGAACGGCTGCGTCCCTTGTTTTGCCCCGAGGAGATGAACCTCGGATCGGACAGCGCGCCGAGCGATGCGCCGTCCGACATCGCGCCGCCGAGCGCCTTCTTCGTGGATCCGCGGCTCGGATCGCGCGAGCTCGTGACCTCGCGCGCAGGCTACGATGCGGCGCTGCGGGCCCTCGCGAGCGCGTTCCCGGAGAGCGGGCGGGCCGACGCCGATCACGCGTGGCTCGCGCCGGTCAAGGCGGCCGCGGACGTCGGTGCCGTCGCAAAGCTCGTGGAGGAGCGCGCCGTCGACGAGGAGCTCGTGGCGGACGTCCTCGCGGTGGACATGGGCAATCCGGCGCTCTCCGGCGCGCGCTGCGGGCTTCTGCGGCTCGTCCCCGAGGATGCTCAGGGCTGGAGGGCCGCCTTCGTTCGCGCGCTGGCCGGGTCGAACGATCCCGCGGCGCGCGAGCTCCACGCGAACCTGACGGATCCCGCGCGCGATGCCAGGTGGCACCGCGCGCAAGCCGCGTCGATGCTGGAGGCGTGCGCGCGCCGGCTTCGGGCGGGGGACGTCGCGCCCTATGTGGAGCTCTTGGCCCAGCGCCGCGCCGAAGTGTCGGCCAACGCGATCGCGACGAACCCGCGCGGGCAGATCCTCGAGCCGGGATTTCGCATCGTCTTTCCCGACGTCTTGCCGGGGCCGCGTCCCGGGGCGCTCGAGCTCACACGCGCGTGCACGGTCGTCCGGCGGTAACGGCGCAGCCCATCGGTGCTGCGCGTCGGTGGAGCCCTGGATGCGCCGCGCGCAACGAGGGCGATCGTCGCGGAGCGACGCCGCGCGCGTACGGTGGCGACGCGCCGGGTGCGGCGTATGCCTCGAATCGTTGTGGGTTCGTTCGAACCGGGTCGGGCGATCGCGTCCGATAGCCTTCGAAAATGGTCTCGGCACCGCAATTGCTGATGTCCAGGACGCGTTCAGGATGCGTCCGGATTGCGTTCAGGATTGCGCGGTTCGGACTGCCGCGTGCCGTTCGCGCGGCGGGCTTTGAAATCCGACTTTCAACGAGACGAGGAGATAGACCATGATCACATTGTCATTGGCCGACACGGAGACCGTGATTCAGGCTGCTTTCAACCGTTGGCTCGACCACGACCCATCGTCGTTTACGATTCGCGTGGGCGGACACGAGGTGCGCGTCAACATCGAATTGCGCGACCAGCGCTTCGATTGCGGAACACCCGGCTACAACATGCGCAACGCGGACGTCCCCGCGCTTCGTCAGTGGGTTCCGCTCCATATCAAGAACGCCGGGGCCGTCGGAGGCTTGGCGCCGTGCAAGAATGTGGGCGATGCGGGGCAAGTCAACGCGGTGCTGCGGGTGTCCGTCATGTTCAACTTTCACGTCAACCTCGTGAACCCGTGTGATGCCTCGGCGGATTGCTAGTGCACCGTGCCCGGGACGTGCTCCGTGCCCGGGACGGACGCCGTGCTCGTCGCGGTAGGTCGAACCGCCGCCCCACGGCCCGGGCGCCCGTGCGCTACGGGCCCATGCCGCTCGCGATACCCGAGAGCGCCAGGCGGCGCATCGACGCGAGCTCGGGTTTGTCCGCGATCCGATAAAAGAGCGTCTGGTTGTCGCGCCGGACGGTGACGAGCCCGTAGGCTTTGAACTTCGCGAGGTGCTGCGAGACCGCCGACTGCGAGACGCCCAGAATATCGGCCAGATCGCACACGCACACCTCGCCGAGCCGGTCGAGCAGGTAAAAGAGCCGGAGCCTCGTCGGCTGCGCAAGGACACCGATCACGGCCGCGCGCTCGTCCAGATCGGGGGTGAAGGCCATCGCCTTTTTCCAGCGCGCGATCCGGGCGCGACCGGTCTCGGGGGGTTCGCATCGGACGGGCATTCCGGGTCCTCACGCGCCGCGCAGCGCGGCGGCGATCCATGCGACGGGCGGAGCACCCTCCAGGCGGCCGCCCACCCGATACAATCGGCATTGAAGGCTGAAATCGCGGCGCTCGCGCGCACCCGGCTCGACGTCCACGCCATCGACCCGCACCGTGGGCGAGCCCAAAAAACGGCGGTCGATGGCCTCCTCGAGGCTGCCGATTCGAACGACGGAGACATCCACGGCGACTCCTGCGTCGGCGGCGGCCCATCGCACCCGCTCGATGGCCTGGTCGAGGTGGGGGCATCCTTCGAACATCATGACCTCGATCGGCTTCATCGATTCGACCCACGCCCATCCGGCAACGCCGCTTCGTATCCAAGATCGTTGATCGCCGCCACGTACGCCTCGAGGCGGGCCGGTGCAGGTTCATAGCGCACGGTGGCCGTTTGCGCGGCCACGTCGAGCCGGAGATCGTGGAAGCCTCCGAGCTTCCCCAGGGCGGCGCTCAGCGGCAGCGCACACGCTTCGCAATCGATGCCGCGCACGGAGACCACCGCCTCCACCAGGTGGTCCGGCGCGTCGGTCGCGGGACGTCGCGCCGCCCAGGGTGCGAGTGCGGATGGCGCCACCGCGACGAGGACGACGATCGCGCCCCAGAGCCACCCCATCGCGCGCGCCGCCTTCTCCTCGCGCGCCGGCGCGCAGCCGCATGCGTCGGGCTCTGCGCCCCGCGGCGTTTCGCGCATGAACGCGAACCCCGCCGCGAGCAACAGCGCGGCCAAGGTCGCGGCATACGGTCGATAGGTCCCGAGGGCCACGGCGAAGGCACCGCCCAGCCCCAGGGCGCCTAGGACGAGCGGCACCCAGCAACACGACGACGCGGCCAGGGCGGCCAGCAGGGCACCGCCAAATGTCAGCTTTTTGACTCGATCACGCGGGGTGGGCATGGTCTAGGGTTCGTGCGGCCGGTATTAGTACATTAGTATGTACTTAAATACGCGCCGTGCCAGCACCTTCGCAGGAAATTCGCTTCCCCCGCGCCGGCGAGTGGACGGCGGCTACGGAAGCCCCGACGCGCAACGCGCGGGATCGTTCACGATCTCCAGCACGGCAGGCTTCAACCGGGCGTCGGAGAGACCCCGCACGAAGTCCTGCCACGCGGCCGAGGCCGGCGCGCCCGGGATGAGCGCATAGGCCGCGCACACCGCGTTCGAGTGCACCTCTCCGAACCAATGGTCGACCGGATCGTGGAGAACGCCGTTCAACCCGGCGAGGGCCGCGGTGTTGGCGGAGAGGGTCTCGCCTTTGGTGGCCACCACCCCATGGAGCGCGTGACCGAGCACCCTTTGGTCCTGGGACTCCGACAGCAGACCGGCAAAGAACGCGCGCCACGCAGGGACGTCTGCCTTGGGCACCAGCGCGTTCTGCGCATATTGGGCCAGGTTGGCGACGGCGATTCCACGCTGGTTGAGCGAGTTGGAGCGCTTGGCGATGCGCGACCAAACGGAGAATTGCCGGGCCGGTCGAAGATCGAATTGGGACAAGAACGCCACCCGATGCTCGCTCACCCCGCCGAGCGGGAGCCCCGACTCGAGCCGAGCCCAATCGACCGCGAACAGCCGCTCGACATCGACGACCTTGCCGCACGCGGCGAGCCGCTTCTCCCCGAGGGCGGAGAGACCCAAGGTGGGCGGCTGCCGAAGCAGAGCGCGGGCGATGGTGCGCGCCCACCCCGCGCGCGCCGGCCCATCGAGCGCCGGATCGGCGGCGACGTCGCAGGCGCGCTGGACGGCCAACGTCTTGGCCACCTCGGAGTCGAGCTCGCCCACGAACGCCTCGAAGGCGTCGGGGGCGATCGCGGGCAAGGTCCTCGCGAGGACGGTCGTTTGATGCGTGCCGCCTGCGCGGAGCCATCGTGCGCGCGCCGGCTCGCCGTCCGGCACCAGCAGCGGCACCACGCTCGCCTCGTAGCTCGCGGCCGACGAGGCGCTGTCCTGGGCGGCGAACACCTTCAAATCGGGGTGCACGTCCAGCGGGTCGATCACCAGGAGCTCACCGGGCACGCGGCGCGCGAGCGCGACGGGGGTATCGAGCTCCAAGGTTTGCTCGCGCGTCGTTCCATCGGGGGCGATGAACCGGACGGTCACGGGGGTGATGAAGGCGCCCTCGGGATCGCGAAGGGTGACCAGCGCGCCGCCCTCGGGCAAAGCCTCCACGCGAAGCCTGGGGATGCTCTTCGCGACCAGCGCGCGCTGCACCCCGGCCGTCGTCTCGGCCCCGAGCCGCGGCGCGAACGCGCGCACGAACGCCTCGGTGCCGATGGTTCCGTAGCGGTGCTCGCGCAGGACATCGCGCAGCGTCCTCCAGAAGGCGGCCTCTCCGACGATGCTTCGAATTTGGGTGAGCAGCCACGCGGCGCGCGCATACGGCCCCGTTCCATAACGGAGAATGGGGATGGATCGATCGCGAACGATGGGCTCGCCCTCGCGGGGCGCGCGGCCTTCGCTGCCCAAGAGCCCGACCTCGTCTTCATCCAAGTAGGTCCGCAGGTTCTCCATTTCGAGGAGGGTGGCCATTCCTTCCTTGAACCACGCGTCGTAGAACGTCTCGTTGGTGACCAAATCACCGAACCACTGGTGCGCGAGCTCATGGCCGGCGACGTCGAGCCCGTCGTAAAGCGCGTAATCCAAATAGGACTCTCCGAGGAGGGTCACGGTGGCGTTTTCTTCGCCCCACGTGCCGGGCATGAACACTTGCGCGTAGCTCGCGAACGGGTAGGGGCCCACCAGCCTCTCGAACGTCTTCATCGCGCGCGATGTCTCCCGGAACACGCGGTCGTAGTCGTTCGGGATCCCTCGGCGGTGCCAGATCGAGAGCGGGGGGCCGCGACGTCCGCCTTCATGGTCATGGTCGTGGCCGGGACCTGCATGCGGTCTTTCGCGTTCGAGCTCGCCGGCCGAAAACGCCATGATGTACGTCGGCAAGGTGAAGCCGCTATCGTATTTCACGCGGTGCGTATTCGTCGCACGATCGAATTCGTCCGAGACGAAGTTGCCATTGGCGATCATCGTCTCATGGGCCGGCAGCCGCAGATCGACCGAGAAAATCGCCCGATCCGACGGCGTATCGTGGCTGGGCATCCAGAAGTGCGCCCCGTAGCGCTCGGAGAACGTAAACGCCGCGCGCACTGGCGCCGGATCGCCCTTCAGCGCGGGCACCATAAAGAAGCGTGCATACTGCACATAGTCGGACGAGACGACGCCCTCGGCCTCGTAGTCGATCTCGAGCCGGATGGAGTCTCGCGCCCGCGCCTCGCTGGGCAAATCGACGCGCAGCTTCTGGCGCTCGGTATCGACCGTGAAAGGGAGCTGCGCGCCGCCGGCGCCCCGCACCGCCTTGATCGCGGCGACCGCGCTATCGAGGACGATGGTCGCGAGCCCGCGAGGCTGCAAGGTGACGCCCACGGTGGCCACGAGCCGGCTGCGGGTCCAGTCGAGCTCTCCTCGGAGATCGTACCGCGCGACGTCGTAGTCGGTCGCCTCCGCCTCCAGCGCCTCGGCGGCGCGGTCGATCGCGGGCGGCGGTTCGTCCGTGCTGGAGCATGCGATGGCCAGCAAGGAGAGAAAGGAAAGGCCGAGCCTTCGCGCACGATGCTTGGAAAAGTGGGAACGCGCCATGGGGGGCGATATTTTAGCAGACATGTTCGTCGTTTTAGTGGACGAATCTCCGCGGCCCTGCAGCGGGCATGGCGTGCCGGTGGCACGATTTTGTAAAATCGTGCTACGCATCGACCAGCGCGCCGTGAAAAACGCGCTCGATCCGGACAACCTCTTCGGCGCCTCGAACCACGGCGTTCGCGGCACGGTCGTCTTCGAGAAGGAGCCGGGAGCATGATCCCGCGCACCGGCGCGCCCGAGCTTCCCCAGCCTGCGCGCACGGCGCCGCTCACCATGGCGTCCGAGCGCGCTTCGGGCCCTACGGCCTAGGGTCGCATCGAGCGCTCATTGGGAGCACCCGCGCGACCGTTCAACCCTTCAATTTGCCCAAAAGCCAACTCCCCGCCGACTCGGGATGCTCGTCGAAATAGAACTCGCGGATGGCGTCGAGCAAATCGCGCGATGCGATGTAGCCATCGCCATCCCGATCGAGGCGACGATGAATGTCGCGGGCGTCCGCCTCGGGGAGGTTCATCAGCGATCCTGTCCAGCGAATGTGCTCGGCGACGTCGAGGCGGCCGTCTCCGTCGGTATCGGCGATGGCGAAGATGGCCTCGAGAAACGGTACATAGCCTTGGTCGAAAGACTCCGGTGTCTCGAGCAGCCCCGTGACGAATGCCTCTTCGTACTCCGCCAAGTCGATCCGGCCATCGCCATCTCGATCGGCCGCGGAGGCGAGATGCTCCCAAAGCCCGAGGCTCAGCGCGCGCAACCGCTGCAGACGTGCGTCGTCCGCGTCTAGACCGAACGCGCGCCCCATCCTCTCGACCGACAACTCGAAATCGACCCGCTCGATGGCGCCATCACCGTTCGTATCGAACGTCTCGAATCGCTTGGCGAGCTTGCGCTCGAGAAATGCCGAGATCCCCATCGTTCCTCCGCATCATGGCGCGCTCGCGCGGCGGGAACAAGTTTTCCGATCGTGTGCTCGCCTTCACCTTCACCGAGGTGTCGTTCGTCACGGGCATGTGGTCTGCGTCGTCGATGTCTCGATTTCAACATGACGGGTCAACATCGCGCGCGGGCCCAGGCAAAGGCTCGGCGCGAGCCGCCATCGATTTCGAGCAACCGGCGGGGCAAGCGAACCGATGAAGCTGCGAAAGGTCACGGGCCGCCCTCGGGGGGACTCGTGGAATGCACCGATGCGCCCTCTTTTTGCGTTTGCATTCTCGACGGTATGCCTTCTTCAAGGCTGCGCCTCCGGCGAAGGCGCCGGAGCAGGCATCGTCCCCATCTTCGACTCGCGGTGGGGAGAGGCCAAACGCGTGCAACAGCACAACGCAGCCGCCGCAACGCCGGCCATGCCCCACGCCCCATCGGCCGATCGAGCCGAAGGCGGAGCCACCCGAGAACCGGTACGCACCTACCGAATAAGGGCATATGCGACAACGACCTACGCAGCGCAGACCATCGACTGGAAGCGTCGATTGAGCGACCTTCTCGACGACGCCAATCGGGTCCTCGGGCCGGCCATCGGCGCACGGCTTCAACTCGACGAATGCCGCAGCTGGGGTTTGGCGAGCGAAGACGATCTCCCATCGACATTGGCGTCCCTGAGGAGCGCCGATGCGGGCGCCGATGTCGATTGGGTCATTGGCTTGGTGGGCGCGCTCCCGCGCTTGTCGTCCTCGTTCCACGACATTGGAGTGGCCGAAATCGATGGCAAACACGTGATTCTTCGGGCGGCGGGGGAGCTCGGTGAGCTCGCAGCAGCCGAGCAAAATTTCGAAGCACTGCAGGCCGATGAGCGCGCGGAGCTCGTGCGCGCACGAAAGCGGCATCGCGCCGTGGCCGTCCTTCTCCATGAAATCGGCCACACCCTCGGCGCCATCCACACCCGCGACCCTCGAAGCTTGATGTCCCCGCAGTACGATTCCCACATGGACGCGTACGGCGATCCGTCCACATCCTTGATGCGCGCGACCCTCTCCCACCGTAACGACATGGACCTGCGCTCCCGCGCACGGGCTCAACTCACCATCCTGGACGGCGCACCGGAGACCACCTGGATCCCGAGCGAGCGCAACGCCACCCGCGCGCGTCTCCGCAATGTCCTCGAGCCCTCGCCGCAGCCGACCACCGCACCAGCCGAAAAACCATTGCCGAACGACATCGCCGCGCTCCCCGAGAACGACCGCTCTCTCTACCTCCAGGCGCTGCGCGCGTACGAGAACGGCGACATCACCGCGGCGTACGACACCGGGCGCCCCCTCTTCGGCTCGCGCCCAGACGTGTACTCCGTGCAAGATCTGCGCTGCAAATTGGCACTCGCCGCCGGCGGTGCATGGTCCGGCACCCGCGCCGAATGCGAAGCCTTGATGAAAATTGCCGGCCCCAAATCCGACGCTTCACCCAAGAAGCGATCACGGTGAATCGGTATATCGGAGCCGGTTCGAAGACGAAACAACCAAGTACCGGATCCTGCACGCCCTCGAGGCCATCGGGCACGCTGCCGCGCCCGCGATGCTCATCGCCATTCGGCACGCTCTGGGAGCGTATCGGGACACGCGGCATCCGGCCAACGCGGTGCTCATGGCCATCGGCTCGCCGGACACGGTGGTCGCGATCGCCGCCGAGCTCCAACGAAGGGCCGTCCGCAAGAGGCGGGGGGATGGCGAACGTTGTTATCTGCTCCTCGAGACCCTCGCGGAGATGCCGATCCATGCGCTCCGAGGTGCGCGGGGGCTGGCCGGGGTTCTCAGGGGCGTTCGAAAGAAAACGTCGCTGCGTGAGCTTGCGGATTCCATGGTGAGAAAGCTGATGCGAAGAAAGGTCCAATGTCGCGCACGCACACTCCCCGTGTGTCTCGATCGAGCATGAACATGGTGTCGCCTTTCCGTACGCGGCTTACCGAAAGGATCGCATCGCGCAGTCCCAAGATGGTTCGAGGGTCGATGCGGCTGAGCAGCAGCGTGGGGGATCGAGCACGAGCCGAAGATGTTGAATATACCACCGCGTCGGAGTGGTGGGCAGGAGCTCGGCCGGATTACAATTGGTGTGATGCGCTATCTCAAGCCCGACGATCCGCGCGCCGAAGGGGCCGACGTTTCGGGTGAGGTGTTCGGAAATTACCGCGCGCTCGAGCGGATCGGTCATGGCGGCATGGCGGCGGTTTACCTCGCCGAGCATGTGTCGATTGGCGGCAAATTCGCGGTCAAGGTCCTGCGCACCGAGCTCGCGAGCGATCCCGATGCGACCGCCCGTCTGCTCAATGAAGCGCGGGCCAGCGCTGCGATTCAACACCCGGGGATCGTTCAAGTCTTCGACGTCGGGGCCTTGCCGGGCGGAGCTCTCTACATTGTCATGGAGTACCTCGAGGGACGCGATCTGCGCGCGCACCTCGCGCGCCAAGGGCCTCTCCAGGAGGGGGTCGTCATCGAGATTGCGCGGCAGGTGGCGAGCGCCCTGCATGCCGCACACGTGCAGGGGGTGGTTCACCGGGACCTCAAGCCCGATAACATCTTTCTCGTTCCCCAGTTGAGTGCGCGCATGGGGCTGCAGGTCAAGGTCCTGGACTTCGGCATCGCCAAAATCGCCAACCAGTCGGGGCACGTGACCCAGTCCGGCGCGCTGCTTGGAACCGTGAGCTACATGTCCCCGGAGCAACTCGAGGACTCGGCGCGCGTCGATGCGCGGACGGACGTGTATTCGCTCGGTTGCGTGATGTTCGAGATGGCGGCGGGCCAGCCCCCGTTTTCAGCTCCAGGAAAAGGGGATTTGGAAATCCTGACATCCATCTTGCAGTCGCCGTTTCCGTCCGTGCGCGCGTTCAATCCAGCCATTTCGCTGGAGTTGGACGCGCTCATCGCCGCCGCAGCGGCCCGGGATCGCGGCGTCCGCGTCCCGAGCATGGAAGCGTTGCATATCGGCCTCAATCGAATCGAGGAGGCCGAGCGGCGCCTGCGCTTGCGTGCGCCCAGCCCGACCCCGGCGCAGCACATCACGCTCATCCAGCCCGGTCGCGCGGCCCCCGTGGACATCGTCGGTGGCGCGACCTTGCATGACCTTCGGAGCCCTGTCGCGGAGAGCGAACCGCGCGCGCCCGAGCAAGGCACATGGGCGCGGTCCGGGGCGACCCTGCACGATCGTGGAATATGGCGCGAAGCGCTGGACCGCACCAAATCGTCGTTCGATGAGAACGATGCGCACATCGTCCTCGCGCTCCTTCAGGACCTCTTTCTCGACGTGGATCCCCAGGCGGATGCCAACCTGTTCGCGCTGCATGGCCCGCTCCGCGAGCTTGGAGAGCATTCATTCTTTTGCCTGCTGATGCCGGAGCGCAGCAACGAGCTCGGCACCGCCGTCTTCGCCGACTCCAGCAAGGAGCTCGAGCGCATCCTGAAATCGCTCGGGGCGGCGGCGCGCAAGATCGTCTTGGTGGTCACGTCTGCGCCTGCGCTCGGATCGGGGGTGCGGCGCAAAATTCTCGACTATCGGCAGGCCTTCAATGCGTGGGTGCTGCCGCTCTTCGTCGCCGAGCTGCGGGCGGCGCATCGCCGAGGGGGCGACCCTGAAATGGTCCGTCTCTTCTTCGAGCGATTGACCGAGCTCCATCGGCCGCTCGACCCCTTCGACGACGTCGGGCCCAAGCGCGATGCGCTCAAGTTCGTCGGCATGTGGGTGCAGCGCAACGAGCTGGTCGCGGCCTTGCACGAGCCCGGTCCGATCGTGGCCATTTCCGGGCTGCCCGGCAGCGGCAAGTCGTCCCTCGTCAACATGGCCGAGTATGACAGCCTGGCGAAGTTCCATCGCGTGCGCTGCGCGAGCGCGGCCGATCGCACGGTGGACGGGCTGGTGGCCGAGATCTGCGCCGTGCTGCGCAAGAGCTTCGGATCGGCGTCCAAAGGGGTGGGCGGACTACGGAACGTCGAGGGACAGCCAAAGCTCCGTGAAACGCTCTTCGCCGCGGTGCCCGAGAGCACGAAACCGGGCGAGGTGGTGCTGGTGCTGGAGGACGTGGACTGCCTCTTGGAACCGCTCTGCGCTCCCGCATCCGACGCGCGGGTCGAGTGCAGCAAGGCGCGCGCGTTCTGGACCACCCTCGCCGCTTTGTGCGAGCAGGATCGCATTGGAGTGCTGGTCACGGGCGTGCGCACCTCTCTCCTGAAAGAGAGGCGGCTCTCCGATTGGGAGAACCCGCTCGCCACCCACGTGCGCTCGATCGTCATGGATCCCTTCGGCGAGGACACCTGCGCACGCTACGTGGCCGATACCGGCTTGATGGCCAACCTGCGGTTCGAGGAGGGCGCGACCAAAGCGGTCTACGAGTGGTCGGCGGGATACATCGATATTGCGCGCGCCATCGGGAGCAAGGTCTTCGAATCGAAGCAGCTTCGCAGCAGCAACGAGAGATTCTTCGAGCCCACCATCGTCGCGCCCGAAGACGTCCGCACCGCGGCCGCGCAGCTCGCGGGCTCGATCGAGCTCTTCCGCAATGCGCTCTCCTGGCTCTCGAGCAGCGAGCGCGCGGTGCTCGATCATGTGGCCGCGCAGAGGCCGCGCTCCGTGCGCGCGCTGCACCGAGGGCTGGCCGTCGACGTCCCGCGGGAGCAGACCGCCGAAGCGATGCGCTGGCTCGCGCGTCTGGGCTTGGTCTCCTACGACCGGGGCCGTCATCGCGTGCGCGGCGCCCTGCTCGAGCGCTGGCTACGCCTCAACGCGGTCCCCGCCGACCTCGAAAATTCGCAGCGCAATATCCGAGGGTTGCTCCTTGGGCTCACCCTGACCGGAACGCTCCTCGCCATCTGGATGGGATTGGTCGTTCTGCATCACGTATCGCGACACCCGACCACCTCCAGGGATGGCTGCATCTACGAGGCGTTCCACGACCAGTACGGGATTCCGGGGGCCGAGTACGAGGTCACCATTCGCTGCCAATGCGAGATGCACGGAACGAACATACGACTGCGTGCGGTCGACACGGCTTCCACCTTCGACAAGCAGCTCGGTCCGAGCGAGGCCGTGGCGTGCGACGCACAATCGCGCGCGCGGCGCATTTCGATCCACCTCGCCGAGCCGACCGAGGGCGCGCAAGCCGCGACCTTTGCGCTCACCGACGGGCATACGGACCTCCTCTCGTTCGCGATCCGAAGCAGCCCTTGGATCAAGGCGGGTGTGTCGCTCAAGACCGCCTTGGCCTATCTCGCCGCAATCCCTGCCGCCATTGGAGGCATCGCCACGTTCTCCAAAGAGTTCTTGGCGGCCCTCCGCCGGCTCGCACAAACGTTCGGCCTCATGCGCCACCGCCGCCGTTTGGAAGCCGATGCGGGGCCACGGAACGTGCCGCGCTCGTCGGGGTGAAACGTTGCGTCTGCGGTCGTCGGAAGATGGGTAATCGCGTGCGCGCCCACCTCGTTGCGATTATGCAACTTCATCAGCGCTCGGCGGAACGATTCTTAAGCAGAGCTTGCGATGTGGGGAGTTGCTCGAAGAAATCGCGGACGGGCTGAAGCAAAGCCGTGCGCCCGCAAGCAATTTAAACTATCGTGTGGGTCGCACAACCGCAGGCGAGCTCGTCGCCGTCCTTCGCGTCAGAATATCGCGGGAAAAACACGAGGACGCGCACGGGTGTACCATTGACGACGGGAGACGATATCGACACCAAGAACGAATTCTATTTGTCGCTTGGCGGGGAATCGTCCATACGAACGTCAGCCAAAGGGTGGACGAGATGAAAACTCATTCCATTTGTGCCGATTCGATCGCGCGCGGGCAGAAGCGTGCACGCGTGGCCGGTCTCGTTCGCGACGTGCGAGGCGTTTCCAGCGTCGAGTACGCGCTCGTTCTCCTCGCTATCTTGCTCGCCGCGGGCGGAGCCTATCGACTCCTCGGGCAGCACGGTGGCATCGCCGCCGACAAGGCCACGGCCACGCTCTTGGGGAGAAATCCGACGTCGAACCCTGGCAATGGTGGTGCGGGCGGCAGCGGCGGATCGTCCAGCACCGGCGGCAATTTCCCTGGCTCTGGAGGTGGTGGCGGAGCAGGGGGAGGCGGCAGTGCGGGCGGCGGAGCGGGAGGTGGCGGCGGTGGGGCCGCAGGTGACGGTTGGGTGTGCGACACGACGAGCTGCCGTCCGGGATCGGGCCAATGCTTCGTCGCGGGGACGCTCGTCGCGACCCCGGAAGGGGCGCGTCCCATCGAGCAGCTCGTGGCCGGCGATCGCGTGCTCTCGCGGGACGAAGAGACCGGCGAGTTCTCCGCGCGCGCCGTCGTTCGGACCTTCGTCCGCCCGGCCACGGGCCTCGTCGACGTGCACATGGCGCGAGGCGATGAGGGCGGGACCGACGTGCGGAGCACCGCCGGCCACCCGTACTGGACCCTCGCGGCCGGGTGGACGCGCGCCGACTCGCTCGCGCCCGGCGACATCCTCCTCGATCCGCGCGGCGCCGAAATCCGCGTCGTCGCCGTGACCCCGCGTGCGGGGGAGGAGCTGGTCTACAACCTCGAAGTCGAGGGGACGCACACGTACTTCGCCGGTTTGGCCGGCGCGTGGGTCCACAATGTCAATCCGAACTTGGCGCACCTTCCGCCGCCCAACCTCCCGGCCGACCCGGCCACGTGGACGCCCCAGCAAGCCGAGTCGCTCGCGTCGTATCTGCACGATCGCTTCTATGGAAGCAGCAACCAGTCGCACCAGGGGACGACCGTCGCCGTCGGCGTTTACCGTCTGCCCAACGGCCAGACGAGCGTGATCGTCAATGTGAGCGGCGACAGCTGGGGAGGAGCCGGCAGGACGTCCGATCAAATCCTGCAGAACGACCAGAGCGGCCGTCTCCCGCTCGGAAACCAGCCGCCCCCGGCGATGCGCGATTACCTCGCCCAGAACGGGTGGGGGTACATGCGCGAAAATTTCCACGCCGAGACCGGCCTGGCCACCTATGGAAACATGAACAACGCCCAAGGCGTGGTTGCCGGGGTGAGCCGGCCGTTCTGCAACACCGGTGTTTGCGAGAGCTTGATGGATCAAACCTTCGGCCTGGCGAATGTCGGTGTCCGACAGAATGTGCCGTCCTCCACGCAAATCAACGCGCAGGCCGATCAAATCGCCGCCGCGGCGGCCGGCGGTGGCGGTGGCGGCGGCGGCAACAACAACGGCGCGCCGGGGCCGTCGAACCCGTCTAGCAATGGATGCAATTGAGGGCGTGGTGCAGATTCCGGATCACGCCACGATCGTGAAATTCGAAGCAACCTCGTTGAAGCGACGGCCGAATGCCCGTTTGTGACCGCGGACGGTCCGGGGTCACCGCGAAAACGAGGTATCCCGTATGGTTCTCAGGCAATGGCGAACCGCCTTTTGGTTCGTTCCAGGCAGCTTTTGTTTCGCTCCTATGTTCGGGTGCGCCCTCTCCGGCGACGAGCCGCCAGTGGTCGAAACCGACCCGCGAACCATCGGGCAAGGATCCTCGTTGGCTGCGGGCGCCGATCCGCGCGCGGCGGTGTCTCTGGCCGAGCTTCCCTCGTGCAACCAGGTCGCGCCCGACGGCATCGGCGGCGTGCTCAACGTGGCCAACTTTGGCGCAAAGCCCGATGGAAGCGACGCCTATCCGGGCATTCAGGCCGCGATCAACCGCGCGTGCGCGTTGGTGACGGGAACCTCGGAGGCACCGCCCGCCGTGTATCTGCCGCGAGGGCAGTACACGACGAGCCGCCCGTTGGTGGCGACCTGTACGGGCTTCGAAATGTTCGGCGCGTGCCGAGCCGGCGTGGAGATCGCGCCGGCGTTCCAGGGGCCCGCGCTCGTGGTCAACCCTCCTACCGGCGACGAGATCCCCTCCGCGCCGGGATTGGACGGAAGCGGCAACGCCGCAAAGGCGCAAGGACCCGATTGGCACCTGGACCTGCGCGATCTGCCGGCCGTGGAGCTCGAGGGCAAATCGCAGCTCACTGTGGAAGCGTTCATCAGGTTGAGCGCGAGCGTCGAAGGTTACCGGAACGTCGTGATGAGCTACGGTTCCACGCCCCCCATCCCGGGCGGTGAGGCCTTCGCCCTCGGTGTCCAGGCCGCCAGCGCCACGACCCCGCCCTATGTGAGGGGCGTGCTCACGGCCGGCAACAAGGTGATTGCCATCGGCAAAACCGCGTACGCGACGAACGAGTGCGCCGACGCGCAGCCCGACCACGGAGCCATCTCGCTCGACCAGGAGCACCACATCGCGCTCACCTACGATGGATCGATGGCGAGGCTCTTTCTCGATGGCGAGAAGGTATTTTGCATGTCCATCACCGGCCCGGTCCGTCAGCAGCCCGACGAAACGGTGAGCGTGGGACCCGGTTGGTTCGGGCTCGATCGATGGTCGTTTCTATCCCCAATCGATGGCCATATCGATTCGGTGCGCATTTCCGACAAGGCCAGGTACACGAGCACGTTCAAGCTCTCCGAGACGCCGCACTCCGAGAACGACGCCCACACATTGGCGTTGATCGATTTCGAACCGCTGCCCGCTCCCCCTCCGGCGCCGCCGGGCCAGCCCGCGCTCGGGAACCCGCCGAGCCTCGTCCTGGCGCGCTCGCTCGGAAAGGATTTTTGGCTTCCCATACGGGGCCGGAGCACGGCGCCGTTGCGCCTCGTTCAAAATGTTCGCCTCCACGATTTCACCATCGCAGGCGGAATGGGCCTCGTCACGTACAACATGGCCACGTCCCAGTTCTGGAAAATGACGTGCCGCGGGTGCGATTACGGTTTCGGCGCCCTCGGCAACAATTGGGGATCGCACTTCAACGACCTCCAGGCCACCGCCGCACCGGAGCGCGGACGGTACGGTCTCATCTCGTACAGCGCAAACGGCAGCGAGTTTCACGATATCCAGGTCTCCGGACAAGCGTTCCCATTCGCGATCGCATCGGGCGCGCAAACCGTGACCTCGAATGTGACGGTCACCGCCGACAACGCAAAGACCGTGTACGGGATGTACCTGTACCGTACGAGCCCGGTGTTGAACGGCGTGACCATCCGCGCGAGCGGAACGAGCCCCGTGTGGCGGGGCGCCATCGCAGCAGCCGAGCCGTGGGGCACGTTCCAACTGCAGCGCGGCCAAATCGGCAGCGCGCAAAACCCGAATGCGCCGGCCCCTCCCATCTTCCTTCACCGGTTCGTAGACCCAAAGGTACCGGAGATGGAGAACCCCGGGGCGGTCATTCAAGGCACGTCGTTCACGGGGACGGCGTCGGCGACCGAGATCGTCCA
The DNA here is from genome assembly GCA_037157815.1 of Sorangiineae bacterium MSr11954. NCBI lineage: Bacteria > Pseudomonadati > Myxococcota > Myxococcia > Myxococcales > Pendulisporaceae > Pendulispora > Pendulispora albinea. Next base: position 5,597,738 of record CP089984.1, on the reverse strand, counting down.
CGCGGTCACGTCGCAGGGGGGCATGCATCCAAAACCGGTGGTCATCCTCGGCGCCACCAAGGACTCGAGCGTGCCCTGGTCGAACGAGACGGCGACGACCATCGTGCGTCCCACGGATCCCTCGGTGGTGCCCGATCCGAACGTGGTCGCCGCCATGGCACCCGGATCCGATCCGGTGCGAGGTGTCGTGGCCAAGAACCGCATCTTCGACGTGACCAGCTACGGGGCGAAGCTCGACTCGTCCGATGATGCGTACGCGGCCATTCAGAGCGCGATCGACGCAGCTTGCGTTGCCCAGAACAACGGCACGCCGAGCACCGTCTTTTTCCCCATCACCATGAAATTTTGGGTCGTCAGCAAGCCGCTGCTCGTCCACTGCAACGGCTTGCGCATCGAGGGCGCGCAGCGCGACAGGAGTAGGCTCTTCGCGGGCTTTGGCGCCGGGCCGTCCCTGGTCCTCGAGCCGCCCGGCATGACCGGCCTCGATCTCGTGCCATCGCTCTTCGGCTCCGGCCAGGCGATGAAAACCAACGGCAGCTCGTACTGGCTCAATCTGCGAGACGATCATCCGTCCGGAGAGCTCGACGGCCTCGGCTCGTTCACGGCGGAAGCGGTCATCGACGTGACCGCGGGGTCGAACGGGTACGGCGGCATCGTGCAGAGCCACGGGTGCTTCGGCAGCGGGGGCGTGCTCCCGGGGTGCACGTCGGCCTTTTCGCTCGGCATGAATGGCCAACGCCTGGTGGCGTCGATGACGGTCGGCGGTAAGTCGTATTCGCTGGAGGGGGGGACGATCCCGCTCGACACCCCGTATCACGTGGCGTTGACCTACAGTGGGTCGGCCATCCGGCTCTTTGCGAGCCGCCTCTCGGACAGCGGAAGCTCCTCGATGGATGGCGCTGCGAGCCAACGTTCCACGGGTAAGAACGTCACGGCCGGCCCGAGCGATCCGACCGATCCCTGCGCGATTGGAATCAATCCGCATCCGGGGCTCCTCGCCTGCGTCAAGGCGTCCGGGCCCGTGGCCCAGGGGCTTCACGAGGACGTGACGGTGGGCCCCCGAACGATGGGCTTCGACCGCGCCGTTCGCGATCCCGCCATGACCGGCGTGATCGACGTGGTCCGTCTCTCGAACAAAGACCGATATCCGACGACGCCGACGTCGACCGCATACAAAACGCCTGCGTCCAAGTTTTCGGGGGACGCCGACACCTTGGCCCTGGTCGATTTCGTGACGCAGGTCTCCAACGGAACGAACACCGCGTTTGCCACCCGAGGCTATACGTCATCTTGGAAAAACGTGTGGTTTCCCGTGCGGCGCACGGCGGAGCCGAACGGCACCGCCGAGGGCAAGCTCTCGAATGTCACCGTGCACGATCTTTTGATTTACGATCGATCGGGGCTGTTTGCCATGAACGCCGTGGGCGGGCACTACGCGTCGTTGGGGCTCAAAAATTCGGGGTTTGGGATGCTGCTCCTCGGAGATAGCTCGGACTCGACCTTCGATGACGTTTATACCGGGGCCGGGGTGCGTCTGGGCTTCCTCATCGTGAACGGCCATCGCAACGTCTACAACAACCTCGGCGCGGGGGTCGGGCAGATTCCGCTGGTGGTCGTGGGCGGTCTCGATCAGTACTTCCAGAACGTCCTGGTCGATACGCGGGGCGGCGTGTACGGCGCCATCTTCATCGACGCGGGTGCCACGGTGCAAGGGCTCTATACCGACAACGAAAAGCCCTCCGACCTCTGGAAGAGCTCTTTGGTCGTGGTCAACCCGAAGACGACGTTTCAACTCTTCAAGGGAGAGCTCGATCAAGCCGACCAGACCCCCGATCAGATCAATGGCCTAAAGCCGGCCGCGATCCCGGTCATCGTGGACGGCGGGCAAGGGATTCGTCTCATGGGAACGACCGGGCTGCCGGGGACCGCCCATTCGTCGAATCTTCCGCCGAGCTACATCTACTTCAACTCGCCGCCGCAGCAGAAGAGCGTGGCCATCGGCATGAGAACCTACGACGTGCGCATCCCGCTCTCGAACACCTCGACCAACTTCGAGGAGCTCGGCAACTGACGGGCAAAGCGCGTCCACGATCCGCATCCCAGCGCTGCGTCGCGGCGCTGGGTGCGCGGCCGCGTTCGACGTCCTTGCGCCCCGCTGTCCGACGTTACAGCACGCCGCGCACGATCATCACGGCCAGGACCGCGCCCAGCACGATGCGGTAATAGCCGAACGGCTCGAGGCCGCGCCGCTGCAAATAGCGCAGGAACGCCGCGATGACCGCCCAGGCGACCACGAACGAAGTGATGAGCCCGAGCGCGACATTCACGCTGCCCAGAGCGGCGAGCTCGCGGCGCCCCTTGAACGCTTCGTACAGGGTTGCCGCGCCCAAGGTAGGTAGGCTGAGGAGAAACGAGAACTCCGCGGCGGTCGCCGTGGACAAGCCGGTGAGCTGCCCCGCGACAATGGTGCACATCGAGCGCGACATCCCTGGCCACATCGAGAAGCACTGGGCGAGGCCGATGGCGAGCGCCTTCGTGAGCGTGACATGCCGGAGTCCATGCGCCCCTTCGATCCGTTTGGCCGCGCGCACCCGCTCGACCGCGATCATGACGATGCCGCCGACCACGAGCGCGGCCGCGACCGGCACCGGCCCGAACAGGTGAGCCTTGATCGCTTTTCGCGCGACCAGGCCAACGACCGCCGTTGGCACGAAGGCGACCACGAGCGCAACGAGCAGCGCCCGCGCCTCGGGATCTCCCGTGGCGAGGCCGCGCATCCGTGCGGTGAGGAGGCTGCGGTAGTGCACCACCACCGCCAGGATGGCCCCGAGCTGGATGACAATCTCGAACGAGCTCGCGTCTCCGGCGCCGAGCAGCAGGCCGGCAAGGATCAGATGGCCCGTCGAGGAGACGGGGAGAAACTCGGTCAAGCCTTCGACGAAGCCAAGAAGGATGGCGACGAGGGGGTTCATGAGCGTCAGCTGGTTAGCACGGCCCGCCGGCCGGCGTGATGTTTTGACGGGCTGCGTCGATTCCTCGGGCCGCGATCGCGCGAATCGGCCGCCCGGTCGCACTCGGCCCCGCAGCTTGCGCACGACGACGCCGAGCCGCGTCTCGGCGGAGAAGTAGCCGGGGCGACATCGGCTCGCCCGCCCGCATCACCGGTACGGTACCGTGGTCCGCGTTGGGCCGTCGTCGTTTGCCCTTGCCAAAATGGATGCCGAGCGCATCGTACCGTCTCCATGAGCCCCACACTCCGCCATGGCTGCACCCTCCTCGTGTTGTCCGCGCTGGTGTCTTGCGCGGGCGAAAAGCCCGTCGTCCAGCAGCCCGAGTCCACGGTTGCGCACGCACCGGCCCCTGCTTCCAAGATGGAACGAGGCCTGCGCCTCTACGCGTTCGATTGCGGTGAGATCGACATTCTCGATATCTCTTTTTTCCACCCGGAGACGGGGACGGGCAAAGGCGAAAAGAAAAAGTTCGCCGCCTCCTGCTACCTCGTCGTTCATCCCAAGGGCACCCTCGCGTGGGACGCGGGCCTGCGAGACGATCTGGCCAAGCTGCCCGAGGGCAAGACGTTCGTCCGAAATGGCAAGCCCTTCGCGGTGCAGCATGTCCACAAGACGCTGGTCGCGCAATACAAAGAGATCGGCATCGATCCCGGCTCGATCGACTTCATCGGCATCTCGCATATGCACGCCGATCACAACGGGAACGCCAACCTCTTTCCAAAGGCCACGCTCCTGATGCAGAAGGAAGAGTACGAGGCCGCCTTCGGCCCGGAGCCCGCGAAGTTCGGTTTCGACCCGACCAACTATCCGACCCTCAAGGACAACCCCGTCAAGAAGCTCGAAGGCGACTTCGACGTGTTCGGCGACGGCTCCGTGCTGATCCGGCGCGCCATCGGTCACACGCCGGGGCATCAAACGTTGTTCGTCAAGCTCCCCAAGACGGGCAACGTTCTCCTCTCGGGCGACATGGTGCACTTCACGGAGAACTGGAAAAACCACGGCATCCCCGCGTTCAACTTCGACAAGAAGGAGAGCCTCGCGTCGATCGAGAAGGCAGAGCAGTTCCTTACCGCCCATCACGCCACGCTCTGGATCCAGCACGACTACGAGCAAAACCAGACGATCCGCCACGCCCCCGGCTACTATGAATAGCCTCGTTCGCGGCCCGTAGAATGGCCCCCGCCCGAGCGGGCTCGGTAGCCGGGCGTTCGTATCCATCGCATCGAGCACCCGGGGCGAGCACCTCGATGATCCGCGCGCGCGCACCCGCATCGATCACCCCGGCGAGCGCCTCGACGAGCCGCGCGCGCACGCATCGAGCGTCTCGACGATTCGCGCGCGCACGCATCGAGCGTCTCGATGAAAGGGGTCACGCGGCCGAGCGTGCGAGCGACGATAGGAGCGCGATCAGCTCTTCCGGGTCGACCGGCTTTGGGACGTGCTCCATGAAGCCGGCGCGCAGCGCGTTCCGGCGGTCTTCGAGCCGCGCGTGCCCGGTGAGCGCGGCGGCGGGCACCGCGCCGCCTTTTGCCTTTGGGCGAGCGCGCACCCGCCGGATCAGATCGAAGCCGTCTTCGCCCGGCATCCCGATGTCCGAAAGCAGGACGTCGGGCACGTCGTGCTCGAACTTCGCCAGCGCGTCGGGCACGTTGGCCGCGGTGCTGATCCGCGAGCCGCTGTCTTCGAGCAGCTCTCGAAGCGCCGCTCGGTTCTCCGCATCGTCGTCTACGACGAGCACGTGCACTCCACGAAGCGGTTGCGAAGGCTGCTCGGGCGGCTTCGCATCCAGCGATGAATCAAACGCGTCAGGGTTTTGGAGCGCGGGTGCGCTCAGGAATCGAGTGTCCAATTGCCCCCCGTTCGTTGAATGGTTGTTCGGATGTCCCTTGCAGGACCGACGCCACTCGAACGGTCCGCAAATAAGCGCCATTTTCCCCGATCCACGGACCGTTCGACCGCACGTCGTGGGTCAAAAATGGCCAATCTGGGCACGGGTGCCACGGCTAAGGCGCGAATTCGCGGGGAAAACGCCCGCGCGGTGGCGAGGAAGACGCGAGCGTAGGAACGCCCCGCGCCGCGCGAGGTGCTCCGGCGCCCCGAGCTCCGACGTCGTGCCGGCGGCCGAGGATCGTCGTCCGAGTGCCATCTACGTAGAAGGAGTCTCCGCATTTCGGCGCGTCACGGTGAAGGGCCTTTCGTTCCTCTTCGTTCCGCGCGATCCCATACCGAGACGACGGACGCTTGGTCGCTTACGGCGGTCGGTATGCCGGATACGATGCTGTCCGGAGAGCATGGCGATACCCGAGCGGCTGCATTGGGCGATTTCGAGGATGGGCTGCCGATCGCACGATCGCGTTTTGGAGATCGGATGCGGGCGAGGTCACGCGGTCGCGCTGCTCTGCGAGATCCTCACGGAGGGGAAGATCACCGCGATGGATCGATCGGCGACGGCGATCGCGGCCGCCATCGCGTTGAACGCGGCGGCCGTCGCGGCCGGGAGGGCCGAATTTCGAGCCGTGACCTTGGCGGAGGCGGATTTTGCGCGGGCGACGTTCGACAAGGTGCTCGCGGTGAACGTCAATCTGTTTTGGACGCGAGCGCCCGACAAAGAGCTCGAGCTCCTTCGGTCGTGGCTCGCACCGGGGGGAGAGCTCTTTCTATGCTGGGAGTTCCCCTCGGCCCAGGGCGCAGGTGCGGCCGAGCGGGCATCGCGATCGCTGGAGGCGGCCGGATTTGCCGTTCGGACGAAGATGGCCGGGCGGCTGGCCTGCCTCCGGGCGCGGCCGCGCGGGGCGTGACCTGCGAAGGCGCGCCGCGGGGCCCCGCGATGGGATCACGGCGCGGCCGCGGGACGCGCGAGGATCGCGTCGAGGTACCCGACCGCCGCCAGCTCCGCACGGTCGCGCAAGGTGATGCCGTGCCCGCGGCGCAGCTCGCGGTACAACTCGATCACGGCGCGCAGCGCTTCGCCGCAGGAAGCACGCTCGTGACGGCACAGCGTTCTCTCGAGCGCCGCCGCCGCCTCGGGTGAGGCCTGCTCGATGCGCCGCACCCCGGTTGGCCGCTTGCCCGCACGCACGAGCAGGAGCGGCCCGAGCACCTGCTGGCGCAGATAACCGATGAAATCGATGGCCTCGAACAATTCGCCGCGCCCGATCTTCAGCGCGCCATAGTGGACCCAGATCCAGAAGCGGTCCTCGATCCATTGCAAATCCGGCTGCGGATACTGGGCGCGGGCGCCGCCCATGGCGCGTGAAACATCGTCGTCGCGCTGCCAGAGGATCGCGGGATCCTCGACCCGGTTCGCGGCCAGATCCGAGAGCGCCGCGAACTTCAAATCGACGTGCAGCAACGGCGGGCCGTAGAGGCAAATGAGCAACCGCGGCTCGCCGACGTGCTCCCCCGTGAACGCCGTGAGGAGAGGCCCGCACCGCTCGGCGAGCGCAAGCCGGTCACGGCTCACGTCCGCCTCGCTCTCGGGGTAGACGGCGATGACGAGATCGACGTCCGAGTACTCATCCATTCCCGTGAGCCACGAACCACCGGCGGCCACGCCCGCGATGCGGGGATCCCTCGAGAGCTCGGCAACGATGCGGTCGGTCGTTTCGCGATGAATGGGGAGCATGATGTTCGCCGTGGTTCCTTCGACCAAACTATGGCTACACCATGGCACCACGGGTAGGCCCAGAATGGGGCCACTGCATGGTGCCAGCGGCTCGTGCGGGAGGACGTTCCCCGACGGAGCCGATGTCAGGGCCTCGCCGCGATTTCGAGGACCTGCGCCCGCGACGCGGTCGGCCGCCGACCGCCGACCGTCGACCGCCGATTGCCGACCGTCGACCGTCGACCGCCGATTGCCGATCGTCGACCGTCGACCGTCGACCGTCGACCGGAGGCTCCAGGTGTCTTCGCGAGTCTCCACCTCGCGCGGCCATGGGGTGGCCGTTCATCGACGAGAGAACGCGTATTTCCCATCGATATTGCACGTCTCGGACCATGGCGTGAATAAAAGGGATTCGTGGATGGCCATCCTCGGTCCATGAAATCGCGATTGGGTTTTACGCACCACGGGGCACTCGGTACGGCGGCTGCAATGAGCTCCTCCCGAACGCGGATGCCATATCCGCCCAACGAAAAGGAGACTCCCATGAAGAAGAACATCAAGGCGTTGAAGGATGCGAATTACCGACGCGAGCAGGGCCTCGACTCCGCGGAGCACCCCGCCGGCAACATCGATTTGGGAGATAGCGAATTGAACGCGGTCAACGGCGGCGGCACGCCGGCGACGGCGGCGATCATGGCCAGCATCCGGTTCTGCGCGGCTGCTGGACGAGGTGCGGGTGCGGCGCTGGGCAGCGCGGCGTCGGGCTGCCACAAAAAGGCATGGAATGGCGCAAAGAAGGCCTGGAAGAGGGTCAAGGGCTGGTTCTGATGCACCCGAATGGGACCCTGGCTCGCCGTGCGCGACGGCGAGCCGCGGCCACCCGCACCTTCGTTTCTTGCACGATGGAGTCGGACCGTGAACGATCTTCGAGAACAGCTCGAACCGACGGATGAAGCCGCGATCCCCTGGCCATTGGCGGCAACACCGATGGAGCGGCTCGAGGCGGGCGCCCCCACCGCGCAAAGGGCGGACGTCGCAGCGAGCCGCTATGCGTTTTGGCGTGAGCTCGGATGGGTGAAAGCGCACCCCGAGCGCGCCGCGGCGCGCTTCGCGTCGCTCGGCCTCTCCGAACCTCGGTTCGTCGCGCTGTTCGGCGAAGATCCCGGCGCGCTCGCCGCCCGGCTCGGCCCCGCGCCCGCGTGGTTCCATAGGGCGTCGATCGCGCTCGCGGAGCACGCGGGAGCTCGCGAGGGCGATGGGCCGGGCAGCGACATGGATCTCCTCTCGCTCGTGAGCCCGCTCATCGACCATGCGACGCGTGAGCTGTCCAGCAGGCTCGCGCAGCTCCTGTCCGGAGCGGGGGTCCCCGAGGAGCTCGCGCCCCTCGCGTCGCTGGCGGAGGCGCCGCCCGGCGCGCGCCTCTGGGAGGCGCTGAACAAGACGATCCTGTTGGAGATGAAGGTCGCCCAACTCGATGGGTTGCTCCGATCGAAGACCGCCGAGGAGCGCCTCGTGGAGTTCGCGGCTCGGGCCTTCGATCCGAAGGTGCGAGCGCCCATCTGGGCCGAATATCCGGTGCTCGTTCGATATGTCGTGACGCTATTGAATCAGTGGGTCGACCGAAGCGTGGAAGTCGCGCAGCGCTTGATCGCCGATTGGCACTTGCTCATCGCCTCGGGGCTCTTGCCGAAGGAGCCCGGCCGGCTCCTGGAGCTGTCGATGGGGCAGGGGGACGTGCACCGCGATGGGCAGAGCGTGGCCATCGCTGTGTTCGAGAACGCCAAGGTCGTCTACAAACCGCGCTCCCTCGGCGCCGAGGACGCGCTCCATCGACTCCTGACGTGGTTCAATCGCCGAAGGCCCGCGTACGAGCTGCGCGCCCTGCGGATCGTCGACCGGGGCGATTACGGCTGGACCGAGTTTCTCGCCCACGAGCCCTGCACCGATCCGGAGCAGCTGCCCGCGTTCTATTGGCGTGCGGGCGCCCTGCTGGCCTTGCTCCATGCCTCGTGGGGTATCGATTTTCATCGCGAGAACTTGATCGCCCACGGCGCTCACCCCGTCGCCATCGATTGCGAAACCTTGTGCCACCTCCTCGATCCCGACGTGAGCGGCGTCTCTCCGGAGCCCGGGCCCGAGCCCGTGGGCGCCTTTTTGGCCCGCGGTGTCCATCGGGTTGGCCTTCTCCCCGTTCCGGTGATGTTCCGCGACGAACAATCCAAATGGCGCCGAACGGATCTTTCGGCCCTCGCCGGCGCGGCCGGACAGCGCGATCCGGTGACCTGCGCCATGCCCGTGGTCGAAAACGGAGAATACCGGATTCGCCCGCAGCGCGGCCATATCGAGGCCGCGCACAACTTGCCCTCGGACATATCGCCCGCCGCGTTCATCCGCGACGTCGTAGACGGTTTCGCCGCCTCGTACCGTGCGCTCCTCGATGGACGCGACGAGCTGCTCGGCGAAGGCGCATGGATCGATGGGTTGCGCGGGATCGAGCTGAGGCTGCTCGTACGCCCTTCGATGTATTACGAGCGCGTGCTCGCGGACAGCTTTCACCCGGACTTCCTGCGCGACGCGATGGATCGATCCGTGTGCCTGGACCGCCTCTTCGCCCATGGTCACCGACCTGGTATGGCGCCCGTCATCGAGGACGAGATCCGCCAGCTCGAGACGGGCAACATTCCGCTCTTCACCTTTCGACCCGAATCCCGCGATCTCATCCTCAGCCGCGGCGACCGCGTTCGCGACTTTCTGCCCGCGATCCCGCTCGACTGCGTCCGCGAGCGCCTCCAAGGGCTCTCCGAGCTCGATCTGGCGCACCAGATCGATTCGATCGAGCTGACCTTGGCCTGCTTCGATCCGCCGAAGGTGGACCAGCCGGAGCCCGCGCCGATTCGAATGTCGCGCGCGGTCACCGCGGGCGAGCTTCGCGCAGAGGCCAAGCGGATCGGCGCCATGGTGAAGGGCAAACGGATCGAGGGCGAGGGCGGCGTGGGCTGGCAAGGTGCCAAGAACTTCGGCCATGGCGTGTGGAGCTCCGGCGCGCTCGGCTCCGAGCTTTACGACGGTCTGGGCGGCATCGCGCTCTTTCTCGCGGTGCTCGGTCGCGAGACATCCGACGGCGCCGCGCTGCGAATCGCGATCCGCATCGGCGATCAGATGGCCGAGGGGCTCCGTCCGCTCGCGGACGATCCCGACGCGTTCGCCGCCATCGATCCCGAGCACACCGAGCTGCCGATCGGCGCGTTCACCGGCCTCGGTGGGGCGCTCTACGTCCTCGGCAACCTGACGCATCTCACGGGCGACACGCGATGGATTCCATGTTTGCGCGGCCTCGCATCCTGGCTGGGAAAGCGCTGCGCGACCGATCCGCACCTCGATGTCATCGCCGGAACGGCCGGCGCGCTCCTCGGGTTGCTCTCCATCGACGACCTCGTCGACGTGCGCGCGGCAGCGGCCATGGCCGCGCGCCGCCTCCTCGAGACCCAGGCGATCCGGGGCCGCCATGCCGGCGGCTGGTGCAGCCCGTCGGGATCGAGACCGCTCGCCGGCATGGGTCACGGGGCGGCCGGCATGGCCATGGCCCTCTCACGTTGGAATGCCCTCTCGCCGGATCCTCGCGTTCCCCGGGCGCTCGCGTCCGCGCTCTCGTTCGAGGCGCGCCTCTTCGATCGAGACGCCGGCACCTGGCGCGACGCGCGCGAATCCGAGCAAACCTTTATGACCGGTTGGTGCCACGGAGCACCGGGTATCGCGGCGAGCCGCCTCGCGATGTTGCGCGCGTGGCCGGATGCGAAGGTGCAGCGCGACCTTCGACGGGGCATTCGCGCCACCATCGTGCACGGCGGATTCGCGTCTCGGGATCTGTACGGTGCGGGCCACGATGGCCTCTGCCACGGGGACCTCGGCAACCTCGAGCTGCTCTGCCTCGCCAGCCGCGAACCCTCCTGCGAGAGCCTGGCCCCGACGAAAATCGCCCAGTGCTACCGCGCGGTGCTGAAACGTGCGGCACGCGACGGCTGGCGAGCATGCGAACCGTTGGGCATCCCGAGCCCCGGGCTCATGAACGGCCTCTCCGGCATCGGCCTCGCCTTGCTCCGCGCCGCGACCTGGATCGAATCGGAGGGCGCGGCCCGAAGCCCATCGGTTTTGCTGCTGGAGCGCTTTTCCTCGTGATGCGTCGCTCGAGGTCAGCCGATGCGTGCTTATCCAAAAAAGGAATCGGATGTGTCGGGAGGTGTCTCCACATGCGTTTACAAGGAAAATGAATTTCGCTGGATCGGAGCCCGTTCGATTTCGGGCTGCGCGCGATCCAGTGGGAAATACGCGTGCACCGCAAATTTGCGGAATTGAGATCGATCGCTGCGTGGATCGGAAGCTGCTTTTGGCCGATTTGCATCTTCCACACCCACTTGGGTCGACAACGTGAGAGAGAGGGCGCACAAACCATGAGGACGATCTGGAACCTTGCCATCGCGATGATGCTCTCGTTTCCTGTTGCCGCTGGATGTTCCTCGGCGGCCAACGAATCGAGCACGGAAGGGGGATTGGCGGACGGAGAGGAAGAACTCGGCGAGACCGACAGCGTGATGACGGGAAAATTGGAGGCGGCGGCTTGTTATTGTGCGCAGCCATATACCTGCGGACATTCCCGTTCGCCGTCATACATGTACCCTGCCGCCTATTCGGCCATCAAACGCGCGGGGGTCACCGATTCGCAGCTCACCCAAACCTACGGCGACGCCGAAGCGTCCGTCGGTACGCATTGCCCCGAGCCGGGGACCAAGTATTCGGCGGCCACCGACGTGACCTCGACGTCCAGCCCGTGCACGCGCGTCCATCGCCTTCGCATGGAGGGATTCGCGGCATGGTCACGCGTCCCGCCGACGTTCTCCGCGCATATCCACGCCGTATACGCCGGCACGCCGGTGCTGAAGCAATCGCTGAAGAACCAGATCAATTCCTTCTATCAAAAGCGAAACGGTCTGGCCAACAATGCCATCGACACCATTTGCCCCATCACCCAAGCCGAAATCGACGCCGTGCGAAGGGTGCAGGGCGGAGGGGGAGGCGGCGGCGGAAGCTGCGTGGCGGGCGGCAGCTATTGCGGTGGTGACAAAGTCACCGGCGATCCCAATACGCTTTACCGCTGCAACGCGGACGGAAAGACGGCCACCGTCATCCGCAGCTGCGCGCACGGTTGCAGCGTAAACTCGGGTCGCGACGACAGCTGCCGTTGCGTGGCCGGCAGCGCGTACTGCGGCGGTAACGTCATCGACGGCGACGCCGATACGCTCTACCGCTGCGGCTCCGATAGTGTCTCCACCACGGTCATCAAGAAATGCTCCAACGGCTGCCAGTGGAACACCGGCGTCGACGATAGCTGCAAATAATGCTGTCACCGAGGCGCGCTCGTACCACGGCTGGGTCGCTCACCCGCGGTGGTACGAACGCGGCCGCGCGGGATCGCCCGCCCCTCAGAGGCCGCTCGTCTCACGCACCCCCAGAAGTGCGCTCACCAAGCTGATGGCCGCGCCCGCGCCGATCACCCAGAGCGTGTCGACCTTCTTGGACAAGAGCGCGACGAGCCCTGCGAACGCGATGACGAAGGTGATGGGCCCCGCCACCCCATCCCGCGCGAGGGGGACGGCCGAGGCCACGAGGAGGCCCGCGCTGGCGAGGACCACCGCGCGAAGCATCCCTCGGATCCGTGGATGCTCGGCGCGTGGGCCGATGAATCGGAGGAGGAAGATGATCCCGAGCGCGGGCGTTGCCATGGCGAGCCAGCCCGCGATGGCCCCGACGATCCCATCGGCGAAATAACCGACGCTCACGACATACAAGCCGACCGGCCCCGGCGTGCTGCGGGTGATCACGATGGCGGCGTTGAGCTGATGATCGGTGAGGACGTGACGTTGCACGACGAGCTCGTCGCGAACTACGGGCAACGACGCGAGGCCGGCGAACGTCGTTGCGGTGGCCTTTAGGAGAACGAAGTAGAGCGTCAGAAACTTCATTCCGCATCACCTCGCGCCGGCCAGAGCAATCCGCCAACGGCCGCAAGAAGGAGGACTTGAAAAGGCGATACGGGGGCGAGGGTGACCAGCACGACGGCGGTGGGGATGATGACCAGCGCCTTCGCCGGAGCCGCCTTCACATGCGGCGCAGCCAGGACCCACGCGGTGTTCAGCATGACGGCTATTGCCGCTGCAAACGCTCCGCGAAGGGCAGAATGAAAAATGGAGTTCGATTGCCACACCTCGTAAAAGCGTGTTGCGAGGACCGCGAGGATGGAGCATGGGAGCGACGCCGCGGCCAACGCCACGAGCGCACCCACCCACCGGCGCGAGAACCATCCGACCGCCGTGCAAAAGGCCAGCAGGTTGGTGCCGGGCGTGAGGCGCGACAGCGCATAGGCCAGCTGAAACTGAAACTCCGAGATCCAGCGGCGCCGCGCGACGAGCTGATCGCGCAAGATGGCAATGGTCGCGCTACCCCCGCCGAACGTGAGGTTCGCATACCGCGTGAAGACGCTGGCGACGCTCGAGAGGCGTGGGGCGTGCGGCGATTCGGATCGCGGTCGCATCGGCATCGCGCGGAGCGTACCCTCGGGCGCAGGCGATCAGGGCTCGGTCTTTCGCAGCTCAGTTGGGCTGCGCCGATGGATCTCGGTGCACCGGCCCTCGCTCCCGCCGCGGTCCGCGGATGGGGTACGAGCATCCTGCGTGTGGCGGCGCACGTGCTTCTCGTACGATCCGCACACATGACAACGCCCCGGTCCGAGTCGCTGTGGAAGGCGTGGAGGAATGCGCCACACGTCGGAGCGTTCGAGCTCGGATCGATCGTCCGTGCCGTCGTGGTGGTGGTCGGTTTCGCCAATGCGTTGGCCAGCGGTCGCGTGCAACACGGGCGTCCCTCCTAAGCTCCCGCTCGAACCAGGGTTACGGAAATCCTGCGCGCCCTTCTTTTGGCGAACCTCATGGCCTTGCCTCCGCGGTGCATTCTCCGTCGTGTGTCGCAGTGTGTATGCACGACCCGGACCACACCGGCGGCGCGTTTTTCTGGCAGCGCACGGCGGAAATTTCACCGGGCGCCCGCCTGGAGATGGTGATCCCTCGATCCAGTTTGGCTCATGGAAGCACCGCTCGACCGCCGACGACGCGGTGCACCCCATCGCGGTGGGGCGGTTCGGTGGCGCCGCTCTACATCAATAAACGAGTGCCATGCCGATGTCCGCTTCGCAACTTTCAATCTCCGAACGAGCGCTGGCGCGTCCCGGCATCGGGCCTTATTTCGTAGAGCCGTGGCAGGACGTCGAATTGTACTGAATTCGTAATCGATTCGAGTGAGGCGCGAGAATATCCGCAAAACGCATTGCGCTCACTGCATACCTACCCGCGCCCTGCCATGTTCAACCCAGGCACGAACGACCGCGTTCATTCGGATGGGAACCTTGGGGAAGGGCCATCGAACGGCGCCCAAACGAGGCCGTGGCCATGGAGATGGGCCGCCTCGATCTGCGAAAATCGGCACAGGGGTCGCACGCGCGGGAGGGATCGATCGCGTCGCACGCATGACGTGTACGCACACGATGACGGACTTCGAGGTCATGGTCCCGATGCCTACGGGGGACCGTTCTTCGTCGCGGGATCCATGGACGGATCCGGAGGAAGGTAGCACCAGACTACATCGTCGTAGCAAGAACCAACGGCAGCACGGCGGGGGCGCCCGCCTGGCGGAGACGTGCTGCGGCGATCGTCATGGTCCAACCGCTGTCGACGCGGTCGTCGATGAGGAGGATGGGCCCCGTCGATTGGGCTACGCTGGACGCCAGCGCGTTTGGCACGACGAGGGTCCGACTCACGGCTTGAACGCGCTTTGCGCTGTTGAACTGTGTTCCCGGCGAGCCGGATTGGTAGCGGAGCTGCCCAAGGTATGGGATTCGACCCACCTGCGAGATGCGCCGGGCGAGGCTCTCGATGAGCAATGGCCAGCGCAGAGACGGTAGGCTCACGACGAAGGTGGGCCGCGCGGTCCATTTCCATGCGGCGAGCACGTCGACCACCGCGGCGAAGACGTCATCGGTGATCGAGGCATCGTCGCGATCGCCGGCCAGCATCGTGCGCAAATGATGGCCCCAACCCATGTCGGTCAAACGACCGACGGCCCGGCCTTCCTCGTGCGCGATGTCGGCCTTGATCTTGCCGGAAAGCCCCAGCTCCTTGAGCCCCGAGGGCCATTGTTTTCGCGCCTCGATCTCGACCCCCGGCCTGCGTAAGCGTTCGTGCGCGGCCTCCATGGCCTTTGGTGCAATTTCGGATGTGCGGCCGAGGCCCGTGCAGTTGTCGCAACGGCCGCAGTCTTTGGCCGTGTCGTCGTCGAGGTGTTTGCGAAGGAATACCTCGCGGCACTGGGACGTCGCGATGTAGTCGAGCATCGCCTTTTTCTCGGCCATGCGTTCCCTCGCGACGCGAGCGTAGCGTTCTGCGTCGTAGTGCCAGGCCTGCCCCGTAGCTTGCCACCCGCCGCGGACGCGATGCACGGCGCCATCGACGTCGAGCACCTTGAGCATCATTTCGAGTCGGTTTCGGCTCAAGTCGATGATCGATTCGAGCGCCATCGTCGAGAGGGGGCCGTCGTTCAAGGCTTCGAGCGTGGCGCGAACGAGCGGCTCGGGCGGAAAGGCGAGGCCCTCGAAGTAGGCCCAGATTTGCCTGTCCTCCGGGCCCGGCAGCAGAATGACCTCGGCGCGTTCGACGCCGCGGCCGGCGCGGCCCACCTGCTGGTAGTAAGCAACGGGTGACTGCGGTGCGCCCACGTGGATGACGAACCCGAGATCGGGCTTGTCGAACCCCATGCCGAGCGCCGAGGTGGCGATGAGTGCCTTGAGTTTGTTGTCGAGGAGGTCTTGCTCGGCGGCGATGCGTTCGGCCGGTTCCGTCGAGCCATGGTAGGCGGCGACCGGATGGCCCTGTTCGCGCAAGTACGCCGCAATCTGCAGCGCGTTGGCCACGGTGAGGGTGTAAATGATGCCCGAGCCGGGCAGCTCGCAAAGGGTCTGTGCCAGCCATGCGAGACGTTGCTCGGTCGAGGGAAGCTCGATGACGCTCAGATGAAGGCTGTCGCGTTCCAGCGCGCCGCGAAGGACGAAGGTGTCTTGCCCGAGCTGCTCGGCCACATCGCGCGTGACGCGGGCGTTGGCCGTGGCGGTCGTTGCCAGAATGGGAGTCTGTGCGGGGAGGTCCGCGAAGAGCGTGCGCAGGCGCCTGTAATCCGGCCGAAAATCGTGGCCCCAATCCGAGATGCAATGGGCCTCGTCGACCACGACCAGACCCGCGCTCACCGCGAGCTTGGGCAACACGTGATCCCGAAAGTCGGGGTTGTTGAGGCGTTCGGGGCTGACCAACAACAGGTCGACCGTGCCCGCGGCCACCTTCTCGTGAATCGCCTCCCACTCGTCGAGGTTCGACGAGTTGATGGTGACGGCTCGAATGCCCGCACGTTCGGCGGCCGCGACCTGGTTTCGCATCAGCGCGAGCAGCGGCGAGACGATGACCGTTGGCCCCGCGCCGAGACCACGGAGCAGCGCCGTGGCGAGAAAATACACGGCCGATTTTCCCCAGCCCGTGCGCTGCACGAGCAAGACGCGCTTTCGCTGGACCGCGAGCGCCTCGATCGCGATCCACTGGTCATCGCGCAAGGTAGCACGCGGGCCGGCCAGCGCCACGAGTCGCGTTTCGGCCTCTTGTCGCAGAGCGCGGTCGTTCATGGGTAACGCCCCATCATGCCCGACGTCGCCCCGCATGTGGAGAGTCGTCGCCAGGTTCGCGTTCGCGGTAGGGGTGGATGGAGAGCCGTCCAAATGAGCAGGGAGCGAATTCATCGTGCGGAGCAGTGCGAGCGGTATGCCGCCGAGGTCCACGCGGTTCTTTCCGGGACCGCGGGGCCATCGAGGTGTCCGAGACAGTTTGGACGGTGTCCCGGACAGGTGCTCGACCGGCCATGTCAGCCGGGTGCTTTCGACGGCTCTCGACGTCGCCCGTCATCCCGCCCGCCAAATCGAATGCCAATTTGTACGAGCCTTGGGGCGCTCGCGACACCTTGTCGGATCGAGCTCCGTTCGATGAATCGCCGTCGCGGGCAATGAGGCGAGTCGAACGCGTCTACGTGCGTGGCATACGTCCTGCTATGAAGCATGAGGATGAATGGCGTCTTTTTGAAGTACACTCGTTTCGCTCTTCTTGCTCTTCCCGTCGCTTGCGCCAGCCGCGCCGACATCGCGCCCGCGAGCGCGGAGACGCCGCCCGAAGCGCGCGCCGACGCGGGCGCATCGACGGCGGCGACGCCGGGTGAGACGCCGAAACGCTTCGTTCAGATCATGGTATTTCGCGCCGAGCAGGACTTCGACCGAAAGACCGCACCGCCTGCGACCTTTGCGAGCCTCTCGCGCGAGCCGGGGATCAAGGTGATGGTCTCGAACCATACGCTCCTCGAAGCGGACGAGGCGAGCTCCTCGTCCAAAGCTGCGAACAACGACCTATTTCAGATTTACCCGACGTTGCTCGAATCGGGGGACATCCGGATCATGGCAAACTTGGACGTCGCCGGCCCCACTCCCGACAGTCGCCTTCGTTTCAAGACGACCACCACGGTGCACGACGGGCAGCTGGTCATGGGGGCCATGCAGACGTCGCCGCCCAAGCCGGAGGAGCATTGGTTTTATGCCATGGAGGTGCGGGTCATTCGAAGCTCGTCGGAGCTTCAACGCATCCGCGACGAAAAGCAAGCCGCGCCGCGGAGCTCACTTTGAACCCTCTGCCTCTTACTCCGTCCCAATCCCCAGGGAACCTCGTCGGGAGACGTCCGCCAGCATGGCCGACCCTTGGGACCTCCTCCCGCACGTGGGGGCGCTCACGGGCAATTGTCGCGGAGCCACGAGGTCTCACGGCGAACCCGGCTTCCCGCCGCGCTCTTCTCGGGGCGCCTCCGGCGAAACGATGTCTTCCTCCGGATGCTTGACGCCCTGAAGAACGGCCTCGATCGCCGCGTCGTTGCCGCTCTCAGCCGCGCGCGCGAGCGCCTCGTGATCGCGAATGACGTCGGGACCGAGCAGATCCTTCAACCATATGCGCTCGACCACCGGATACGCCGCCACGATCGGCAGAATGAGCACGACGCCCAGAATTCCTTGGAGAGTTCCGCCGACGAGGAGCGCCAGGAGCACCGCGAGCGTCGAGAGTCGCAAGGTCGACCCGTAGATGCGCGGCACGATCATGTACGCCTCGATCTGATGGTACACCACATAGGTGGCGACGACGATGCCCGCCGTGATGGGCGAAACCGTCAACGCGAGGAGCGCCGCGGGCAAGGTCGCAAGAATAATCCCGACAACCGGAATCACATCGCACATCCCCGCGAGGACGGCGAGGGGAAGGACGGCCGGAACATGACAAATCTGCAGCACCACGCCCGTGAAGACCGTGAAGAGAAGGGACGTCATGAGCTGCCCGCGCACATACGCGGTGACCACACGGGAGACCTCCGGAATCGTCTCCGCCACCCTCGCCCGATGCGCCCGCGGCACGTACGCGAGGAGCCACACATAGAGGCGCTTGCCATCCAGCAGGAGATAGAGCGTCGTGATGACGACGCAGAACGCGGTCGCAATCGCGCCGAGCGTCGTTTGACCGACCATCAGCGTTTGATGGAGTCGTGGCGCAATATCGGGCGCGGACGGCAGCGCGAAGAGCTGCTCGATGACTCCACGCCATGGTGTATCCGCGTGCAGATGGGCGAGCACGCGCTCCCGGAAAGAAGGAAACTGTTCGACCAGTGACAAGAACTGTCGGACGAGTGGCGGCATGGCGAAGGCCGCGACGGTGGCGACGCTCCCAAGGAGTAGAAGGGCAAGGGTGAGGATAGCTACGCCTCGGGGAACACGACGGCGTTCGCACCATGCGACCATGGGCTCGAGAGCGACAGCCAGAAGCAACGACAGAAAAAGAAAGAGCAATTCGGGCCAGAGCTTCAAGAAAGCCCAGACCAAAAGAGCCGTCACGAGCAGGCGGGCAATCGTGGAAACGGGGACGTGGAGCTCAATCCGAGTGCTTCGTTCCGGTTGGCGTCCTCCTGAGGGGTCCGTCATGGCCTTGCGTGCCTCATCGTCGATCCAGGAGGTCTTGCTCGAGCGCGCCTTCTTCGTGCTCCACGGCGTTAATCCTCAATTTCGTTCCCGTTCTTCGTAGCCAGAAGGTCCCTCGAGCAATTGCCGGGCCATCAGTACCGCCACATGGCGCAATGGGAACCGCTCGCCCTGCACGAAGGGGACGGCCCAGTATTTGCTCGCCCGATACTCGACACCCTGGCTAGGTCGAAATCGAAAGGATGGTCTGCCGTCATGAAATACGGAATCGCATGGTTGCTCGGCGTCCCCCCCGTACTGATCGGTTTATGGTTCCTTTTGAATCATTGCTAATGATCTACGCACGGATCACGGAGCGATGGGGACGGCATCGACCGGAGAGCTCGGCGACGTGACGCCGGTACGAAAGGTACGGCAGGAGCTCTATGAACAAGGCTTCGAAGGGATACGTCGATAGGTGATCATGGTTTCGCCGGTGCGGTGAGACCCCCGTGGGCGCACGATCGGCCGTGCAAAGGTGCACTCCGTATCTGCCGCGGAGGAGCACCGCATCGCCCGCGGCGTTCAGAGCACCATGCCGGCTCGCCACCCCGGCCCGCCTGCGCATCCACGCGGTGCATTCTGGCACAGCCGCATGGATCGAGGCAAAAAGCATCGCGGGACATGCGGATGACCCGAAAGGTCATCGTTATCGAGCGTGCCGCGGGGTACATCGCAAACACGTCGCGATACGCCTCGCGGGTGCGCTTCTTGCGGTGCGAGCAGGTCGACAACGGACACGCACGGGCCCTGCACGTGCGCTGCTGAGTCGTGCAGGCGGGGAAAAGGAGACGAGAAGATGACGAAAGCGACGAAGCAAGGCGACTCGGGAAAACGAGCGGCGGACGCGGGGACCGACGACGCCAATCACGTGGGCGAAGGCGGTGAGCTTCACCAGACCGCCTCTGGCGAGCATCCTCCTCTCACGACCAATCAGGGCGTTGCGGTATCCGACGACCAAAACTCGCTGAGGGCGCACCCGCGCGGGCCGACCTTGCTCGAGGATTTCATCCTCCGGGAGAAGATCACCCACTTCGATCACGAGCGGATCCCCGAGCGGATCGTGCACGCGCGCGGCGCGGCCGCGCATGGGTATTTCGAGCTTACGCAGTCCCTCTCCAAGTATACGACCGCGAAGGTCCTGACCGAAGTCGGCGTGAAGACCCCGGTATTTACGCGGTTTTCCACGGTCGCGGGCGGCGCGGGGTCGGTCGACACGCCGCGGGATGTCCGGGGTTTTGCGGTCAAGCTCTATACGAAGGATGGCAACTGGGATCTGGTCGGCAACAACATCCCCGTCTTCTTCATTCAGGACGCCATCAAGTTTCCCGACCTCGTTCACGCCGTGAAGATGGAGCCCGACCGAGGCTTTCCGCAGTCGGCCACAGCGCACGATACATTCTGGGATTTCATCTCGCTCACCCCCGAAGCCATGCACATGGTGATGTGGATCATGTCGGACCGCACCATCCCGCGGTCACTTCGGATGGTGGAAGGCTTCGGCGTCCATAGCTTCCGTCTCGTGAATGCCGCCGGGGACTCGACCTTCGTAAAGTTTCACTGGCGCCCGAAGCTCGGCCTGCAATCGACCATTTGGGACGAAGCGGTCAAGATCGCAGGGGCCGACCCCGACTTCCACAGGCGCGATATGTTCGAGGCCATCGCGGCCGGTCAGTACCCCGAGTGGGATCTGGCCGTTCAGCTCTTCACGGAGGAGCAAGCCGAGCGCTTCGAGTTCGATCATCTGGACGCGACCAAGCTCATTCCGGAGGAAATGGTCCCCCTCCAGGTCGTCGGGCGGATGGTCCTCGACCGGTGGCCAGACAATTTCTTCGCCGAAACCGAGCAGGTCGCGTTCTGTCCTTCGCATTTGGTCCCAGGTCTGGACTTTTCGAACGATCCGCTCCTGCAGGGCCGTCTCTTCTCGTATCTCGATACCCAACTATCGCGGCTAGGATCGCCCAATTTTCACAATCTCCCGATCAACGCTCCGAAATGCCCTTTCGCCAACCATCAACGTGACGGGCATATGCAGACGGGGATCCCCAGAGGGCGGGTTGCATATGAACCGAGCTCCTTGCAATCCGATTCGCCACGCGAAGCGGCGACCCACGGCTTCCGCAGCGTCCCGCGGATCGAACAGGGCGAAAGGGGGCGCGTGCGCGCCGCGAGCTTCGCCGATCACTACACCCAGGCTCGTCTCTTCTACCGGAGCCAGACGCCGTACGAGCAGGCGCATATCGCCTCGGCCTTGGTTTTCGAGCTCTCGAAGGTCGACCATGTGCACGTGCGCGAGGCCATGGTGGGTCACCTGCGGCACATCGACGAGCCCCTCGCAAAGCGGGTGGCCGATGGGCTCGGCCTCGAGGAGCTCCCGCCTGCTCCCGCGTCCAGCCGGCCCGTTCAGGATATGGCGCCCTCGCCGGCCCTGCAGATCATCGGCAAAATGAAGGACACGCTCGAAGGGCGGTCCGTCGGCATCCTGATCACGGATGGTTCGGACGCGAAGGCCCTCGCGGCGGTCAAAGAAGCTTCCGTGGCGGCCGGTGCGAGCGTGAAGATCGTGGCGCCGAAGGTGGGCGGGACGAAGCTCTCCGACGGGGAGACCGTCTCCGCCGATGGTCAGCTCGCCGGTACACCGTCCGTCCTATTCGACGCGGTCGCCATCCTCCTCTCCGAGGATGGCGCCAAGCGGCTGTCCAAGGAGGCGGCGGCCGTCGACTTCGTTCGCGACGCCTTTGGGCATCTCAAGGCGATCGGCGTCGACTCCGGAGGCCGAGCCTTGCAGAAGGCGGCCGGGGTACCGACCGACGCGGCCGGGGTCGTGGCCGCCGACGATGTGACTCGGTTCATTTCGGCGGCGAAGACGCGCGTGTGGGATCGAGAAGCGTCCGTTCGAACGCTCGCATGACCGAGTCGTTCGAACGCGGGCACACCCGATCGTCGAGGGGATCGGGCTGGCGGCCGATTGTTTGCCGTCCGGCGCCCGCGTTTTTCGCGCCACCTCTGGACGTCAGCAGGGAACGGGATGAACGACGCCGTCGTTCATCGGGTGACCTCGAAGAAGAAGTCGCGCATGGGCGGCGAGCTGCCATTCGCAACGGATGCGTCCAAAATCCACTTTCCCACGGCGAGGTCGAGCACCCCGAGGCCGAACGGCGAGAAGACGATCGGCTTGTTCGGCTGCACGGTCACGTTTTTTTGCAGCACGTCGGCGAGGGTCCCGCGGATGAAGTCGCGATGCCCGAGCTTCATTTCGGTCAGGTGGGGCGACGTGTTGGCTTTGAGCACGTGCTCGACGTCGTCGACGATGTTCTCCGAAGCGAGGAGTAGCTCGGGCGCGAGATCGCGCAAGGAGATGTTGAGCAGCAACGGGTCGTGAGCGAGCAGGGAAGGGTCGTTGGCGTAGGGGGTCGCGGCGACCGTGGCGAAGACGGCGACGTCGCACGACCCGAGGAGCTCCTCGAAGGATGCGGCGCACCGGACATTTCGTTCGCCTTGGTCGCGAAGCATCGCTTCGAATGCGTTCGATTCGGCCGGGTTCGTATCGAAGAGAACCACTTCGTCGAGCTCCCAGCCGGCCCCCCGAAAGAATCGATGGATGTATCGCGCGATGAGCCCATTGCCCACCATACCGAAGCGGCGGACCTTTTTGTCCTGGCGGAGGGTCTCGGCGGCGAGGACGGCGGAGGCCGCGGTGCGCGCGGCGGAGATGATGGAGCTCTCGAGCACGGCGATCGGATAACCGGTGTCGTAGTCGTTGAGGATCAACACGGCGCTGGCGCGTGGAATGCCAAGTTGCAGGTTGTCCGGATAGCTGGCGATCCACTTGATGCCGGAGACGCGGAAACGTTCGCCCAGGAACGCCGGCAACGCGATGATTCGGGCGTTGGGCCGCTCCGGAAAGCGAAGAAAATAGCTGGGAGGGTTCACCGAGTTGCCCGACCCGTGCGCGAGGTAGGCCTCCCGCACGACGTCGATGCAGCCGGGGATGTCTCCGTGGATGATATCGTAGCAGGTTTTGCCTTTTACGATGGCGAGGTTCAATGCGGGGTGGCTCGATGTTTCCATGTGGTCAGTACAACCCCTGGGCCTCGAGTTGGCGAAAGAGCTGGACCACGCTTTCGTCGGAGAACTTGCCGCCATCGCGTTGAACGAGCTCCAGCATGAGCCCGGATTGCGGATCGCGCGTGGTGAAGATTTGAAGAAGCCCGGGACTCCGGATGATATCCGTCGCAAACGAGACCCCGGCGCGGCGCAAATCGTCGGCGACCCCGAGGAGGTTCCTCACCTCGATGGCGACGTGGGTCACCCCCGGGCCGTAGTGCGCAATGTACTCCGAGACCTGAGACGCCGGCGTCGTGCCCTGCGTCAACACGAAGGTGAGAGGGCCCGCCCGGAGGACCGCGGACAGCATGCTGGTGTGGTGTCCGCGGGTCTCACGCTTCTCTTCCACGGTAAAACCCAGCACGTTGACATACCACGCGATGGCGGCCTCCAGGTTGGGCACCGCGAACGCGATATGATCGACGCCGACGGCGTGCTGGCCGATGAGTCTTGTAATTCGATCGATTGCGGTCACGTGTTTCCCTTTGTGTCGAGACGATGTTTCGAGGGTTGCGATGGAGCTCGATGTCCTACGAGCTCGTCGAGGATTTCTTGGTAGCGACGCGCCATCCGGGCGATCTCCGAGGGCCGGAAGAAGCGCGGGTCGAACTCGAATCGGGTATGCAAGCCATTGCCGCGTGGCTCGCGCGATACGAGGCAATTCAACGGCAAATGGTACCGGTCATGTCCAGGCGTCGCATGCGACACTTGGAGCTCGCGTGCGTTCGGCACGCGCAGATTGTGAAAGTGCACATAGTTGAAGAGCGCGGTGCAAAGCCCATGTCCGTCGCCCCCGGTGATGGTCGGAAACGGCATCCACGCATGCGGCTCGATGGCTGCGAGCTCCGCCTCGACCGCCACGATTGGGGTGGCCCCATCGCCGTGCGGCGACACGCGAATTGGCACGATGTTCCAAAACAGCCCCAGCGCACCCCAAGGGTCGGAGAGCCGCGCCGTCCGTC
Organism: Sorangiineae bacterium MSr11954; assembly: GCA_037157815.1. Classification (NCBI taxonomy): domain Bacteria; kingdom Pseudomonadati; phylum Myxococcota; class Myxococcia; order Myxococcales; family Pendulisporaceae; genus Pendulispora; species Pendulispora albinea. Next base: position 5,573,873 of record CP089984.1, on the reverse strand, counting down.
GATTGGCCAATGTGGCCAAGGTAACGCTCGGCTGCTCTTCGAGCTCCGCGATGAGCCGCGCAAATGCCGCCAGAAGCAACGACTTGAGCTGCACGCCGCAGGCCGCGGCCCGCGTGATGGCGGCCTCCGCGAGCCCCGGATCGATGGTCGCCAAAACCGGCGCGCCATGCGCCGGTGCTTCATGCAGAGGCTCGGCGAAGCGCCGGCTGCGCGGCGCATCGACGAGGTACTCGTCCCAGAACGCGCGCGTGACACGGTCGCGACGGAGCGCGTCGCGCTCGAGCGCGATGAGCTCGCGGTAGACGTTGGTTTTTGCAGGCACCATGGGTCGCGTACCCTGCCGCACGGCGGCGTAGGTCGCGGCGAGCTCGCCGAGGAGCTCGGCGTTCGACCAACCGTCGAGGACGGCGTGGTGCGCGGATACGAACACGATCGCGCGATCCGGCGCCAATGCGAACAGATGGAATCGCAAGAGACGCCCTCGCGCGCCATCGCGCGCAAAGCGCGTCGCGCGATCGTGCGCGAGCGCGGCTTCGAGCCGAGCGCGCTGCATGCTCGGATCCAAAGCCGTGAGGTCCTCCAGGGGCACCTCGACGGGCCCTGGGCGATGCACGATCTGAACGACCTCACCGTCCGCGCCTGCGGGCCCGAGGAGACGGGTGCGGAGCATCGGGTGGCGCCGCACCGTGAGCTCGATGGCCTCTGCGATACCCGCGAGCGAAAGATCGCGCGCGCGCACCTCGTACATCTGCTGCAGGTGGAATACGCCACTACCGGGCGGCGCGGAATCGTAAGCCCGCACCACCATCGCCTGAACCCCGGTCAACGGAAGGACGTCCTCGACGTCGTCCGGTAACCGCTCCTGCCCGTACACCGCCGTCTCGACATGCACCCGCGCATCGACCTCGGCGGGGGTGAGCGGCCCCGCCGCTTCTTCGTCGGTCGGATGCGGGCCTTCGGCGATTCGCGCCGCGAGCCGTGCGACGGTCGGCGCCTCGAACAGATCGCGCGGGCGGAAGGCGAGTCGTCCGTCTCGCTGCGCGGCCTGTGCCGCTTGAATGGCGCGGATCGAATCGCCTCCGAGCGCAAAGAACGAGTCGTGAATGCCGGCGCGCGGCGCGTGCAGGACGGTGCGAAAGATCTCCAGTAGAGATGCCTCCGTCTCCGTACGCGGTGGCGTTCCATCGGCCTTCGCCACCGCGCCCGGTACGGGGAGCGCCTTGCGATCGATCTTGCCGCTCGGCGAGAGCGGAAAGGCATCGAGGACCACGAACGCCGCGGGGACCATGTAATCGGCGAGCCGAGTCGCAGCGAACTCTCCCAAGCGCGCGGCGTCCTCTCCCGTCGCGTCATGCAATACCACATAGGCGATCAGCCGCGGCGCGCGCGCCCCGTCAGGCGACGCGTCCATGGTCACCAATGCGCTGGATACCGCCGGGTGCTCGAGCAGCACGGCCTCGATCTCACCGAGCTCGATGCGAAATCCGCGGAGCTTCACCTGCTGATCGAGCCGGCCGAGGAACTCCACGGCGCCGTCGGGCCGGTAGCGAACCCGATCGCCGGTACGGTACATGCGGGCCCCCGGCTCCGCGCCAAATGGATTCGGAATGAACCTGTCGGCCGTGAGATCGGGCCGCGCCAGATACCCGCGCGCCAATTGGATCCCTGCGAGATAAAGCTCACCGGGCAGCCCGATGGGAACCGGCATGAGCTCCCGGTCGAGCACATAGAGCTGCGTATTCCAAACGGGACGGCCGATGGGCACCGAAATCGGCTCGTCGCCGGGGCGGCACTCCCACGCGGTGACATCGATGGCCGCCTCGGTCGGACCGTACAAATTGTGCAGCGCCGCGTTCGGCAAGCGCTCGAAGAACCGCGACGCCGCTGCCGCGGGGAGCGCCTCACCGCTGCAGAAGACGCGAGCCAATCCCGCGCAAGCCGAATGGTCCGGCTCCTCGAGAAACGTCTGCAGCATGGTGGGCACGAAGTGGACGGTCGTGATCTGCTCGCGACCGATGAGCTCGAGGAGATAGCGGCTGTCGCGGTGACCGTCGGGTCGCGCGAGCACCAGGCGTGCGCCAACCATGAGCGGCCAGAAAAATTCCCACACCGAAACATCGAAGGTGAATGGCGTCTTCTGGAGCACCCGATCCTGCGGAGTCAGACCGTATTGCTGCTGCATCCACTGCAGGCGATTCGTCAATCCGGCGTGCGTATTGACCGTGCCCTTGGGGACACCGGTCGAGCCCGACGTGTAAATCACATAGGCCGCGTGCGCCCCGGTCACGGCTATCGCGGGATCGTGATGGGGAGCGAGGGCGAGGCGCTCGCGGTCGGCGTCGGGGCACACCGTCCGCGCTCGCGGCATCCCGAGCCGATCGATCCACGCCGCGGGCGCGACGACCGCCGAGAGCTCCGCGTCACGAACCATGAACGCCAAGCGCGCGTCCGGATATGCCGGGTCGAGCGGGAGATATGCCGCGCCGGCCTTCATGACGCCGAGCAGCGCGACGACCAGGTCGATCGAGCGCGGGAGGCACACCCCCACGCGCGACTCGGGGCCGACACCGAGAGCACGCAAGGTGTGCGCGAGCTGATTCGCACGGCGCTCGAGCGCCGCGTACGTGAGGTGCTCTGCCCCGGCCACCACGGCGATGGCCTCCGGCGTTCGGGTCGCCTGCGCTCGGATGAACGCGTGAACGGCCTCCGGTGCGACCGCGCGCGCCGTATCGTTCCATCCGACCCATGTTTGCTCCCGCTCGGGCGCGCCGAGCAGGGGCAGCTCGGCGACGGGCCGCTCGAGCGATACGGGGAACGCCGCGAGCAGCTCCACGTAGTGATCCAGGTGGCGTTCGATGGTGGGCTCGTCGAACAGATCCGTGCTGTACTCCAATGTCGCCACGAGCTTGCCATGGCTCGCCGCGACGCTCATGGTCAGATCGAATTGCGCCGTGGCGCTCTCGCTCGGGAGCGGTTCGAGCGCGATGTCGTCGCCGAGCAGCAGCGGCGCCATCGGCGCGTTCTGCAACGCGAACATGACCTGCACGAGCGGTGCGCGGCTCGGATCGCGAACGGGGGCGAGCGCCGTGGCGAGCGTCTCGAAGGGCAGATCCTGGTGCGCATACGCGCCCAAGGTCGCAGCGCGGGTATGGGCGAGGACCTCGCGCACCGTTGGCCGGCCCGCGAGATCGACCCGGATCACGAGCGTGTTGACGAAAAATCCGATGAGCGCCTCGAGCTCCACATGGGAGCGGCCCGCGATCGGTACGCCGACCAGGATATCGCGCTGGCCAGCATACCGCGCGAGCAAGGTGACCCACGCCGCGAGCGATACCATGAAGAGGGTCACGCCCTCCCGGCGGCAACATGCCTCCAGCGCCGCCGCCGTCGCGCCGGGGATGGCGAGCGCGCGGCGCGCTCCGCGAAAGCTTCGAACCGTCGGGCGCGGTTTATCGGTGGGCAGCTCGAGGACCTGCGGAGCGCCGTCGAGCCGGCGCGTCCAATACGCGAGCAGGCCCTCGAGCGTGCCGCCTTGGAGGGCTCGCCTCTGCCACGCGGCATAGTCGGCATATTGGATGGGCAGGGCGGGCAATCCCGCCGCTCCATCGGCGCGCGGCTGCGAACGATAGAGCTCCGCGAGCTCGCGCACGAGCACCCCCACCGACCACGCATCCGCTACGGCGTGGTGCATGGCGAAGACGAGCACATAGGCCCGATCGTCGAGACGGAGCACCCGGGCGCGAACGAGAGGACCCTTCGTCAGATCGAACGGCCGCGCCGCCTCGCGTGCGATGTGCTCGCGCGCGGCGCCTTGGCGCGCGTCCGCGGGCAGGTCCCGCAGGTCCAGCGATGGGAGCTCGATACCGGCGAAGGGAAGGACGCGCACCTGCACCCGCTCGTCTCGGTGCTCGAACACGGAACGTAGCACCTCGTGACGGCGCACGACGGCGGCGAGCGCGTTCGCCAAGCGATCGACTTGGAGCGCACCATCGAGCCGCACGGCACCCGAGACGTGGTACGCGGCGCCCGCGCCGAGCTGATCGAGCAGCCACATGCGCTCTTGGCCGAACGAGAGGGCCGCCTCCGGAGCATCGCCCTCGGGGCGGCGCATGATCGGCGGCAGCGGCGCGCGGCCGGTACGCTCCAAGGTCGCCGCCTCGATGCGCTCGGCCATCTCCGCGAGGGCCGGCGCATCGAACACCTCACGCAGCGGGAGCTCGACGCCGAGCGTGAGGCGCACGCGCGCCACGAGCTGCGTCGCCAGCAAGGAGTGCCCGCCGAGCGCAAAAAAATGATCATCACGGCCGGCGCGCGCGACGCCGATCAACTCCGCCCAGATCGCCGCGAGCGCGATCTCGACGCGGGTCGCTGGCGCGACATACGTGGCCATCGCCGCCGACGAGGCGTCCGGCTCCGGGAGCGCCTTTCGGTCGACTTTCCCGTTGGGCGAAATGGGCATTCGCTCGATCCGCGCGATTTGCGCGGGCACCATGAACACCGGCAACCGCTCCTGCAGGTGCGCGCGCAGCGCGGCCACGGGGACGTCGCTCGCCCGGTCGAGCGCGACATAGGCAACCAGCCGCTTGCCGCCCGCGCCGCCTTCACGCACGACGACGGCCGCCTCGCGCACGGCGGGGTGCTCCAGGAGCGAGCGCTCGACCTCCGCGACCTCGATCCGGAAGCCACGGATCTTCACCTGCTGATCGCTGCGACCGACGAACTCGATCACGCCGTCCGCGCGACGGCGCGCCAGATCGCCCGTCCGATAGAGGCGCGCGCCGGACCGGGCGAAGGGATCGGGGATGAAGCGCTCGGCCGTGAGATCCGGCCGGCCCGCGTAGCCTCTCCCGACGCCAATCCCACCAATGTACAGTTCGCCCACGACCCCGATTGGAACCAAGTCGAAGCAGCGATCGAGCACGTAGACGCACATCCCCGCGAGCGGGCGCCCGATCGGCGGCGGCTCCGCGCCCTCCGAGGCGAGGATCGGCCCCCACGTCGCCAGAATGGACGTCTCGGTCGGCCCGTAGTGGTTCGTGAATCGAAACAGCGGCGAGCGGCGGGGAGGGCGCTGCACTTTGTCGGAGCCGGTCAGGAGCGCGCGCAAGGCGAGGTCCGGCGGCGAAGATTCCACCAGCGGTTCGGCGAGGACCGGCGACAAATGGGCGACGGTGATCCGCTCGCGCGCAAAGCACTCCGCCAAGAGCGGGACGGACAATCGGGTCTCTTCGTCCAAAATGTAGACCGTGGCGCCGGCCACCAGGGCGGGCCAGAGCTCGAGCCCACAAGCGTCGAACCCCATGACGGCTTGTTGCGCGACGCGATCCCCCGGCCCGAGGGCATATTCCCCGACGAACCAGGTGAGCAAGTTGACCAGACCGCGATGGTGATTTTCGACCCCCTTGGGTTTGCCGGTGGAGCCCGACGTGTAAATCACATACGCGAGGTTGTCGGCTCGCGTCTGATTCGCCGGATTCTCGCCATCATCCCCCCAGACCTCGGGCGGATCGCCGTCGAGATGAACGAAGTTCTTTATTTTCCCGGATTGGGATACGGACTGCAGCGCCGTGCTCACCAGGTGCGCCTGGGTGACCACGGCCGCGGCTTCCATGTCTTCGAGCATGAACGCCAGGCGCTCGCGTGGATAGGTCGGATCGAGCGGCGCGTAGGCCCCGCCCGCCTTGAGGATTCCCAAGAGGCCCACGACCATATCGATGGATCGTTCGACGCAGATACCGACGCGCACGTCGGGGCCGACCCCCATGCTCCGCAGCCGGCGCGCGAGCCGATTGGCCCGCTGGTTCAACGCGCGATACGTGAGCTGCTCCTTGCCGAAGATCACCGCCACGGCCTCCGGCGTTCGCGCGACCTGCGCCTCGAACAGCTGGTGGATGCACGGTTCGGCCGGGCGCCCGGGGCGCGGGCCGTCGTACGTGCGGATCATCTGCTCGCGTTCGGGGGCCGTCAGGAGCGGCAATGCCGTGACGCTCTGATCGGGGCGCGCGAGGATGCTGCGCAGCAACGTCTCGTAGTGCGTCATGAGTCGCGCGATGGTCGACGCGTCGAACAAATCCGAGCTGTACTCGACCGAGCCTTCGATCCCTTCGTCCGTCTCTCCGAGCGTAAGCGATAAATCGAAGCGCGCGGTCGCCGTCTCCACGGGCTCCGGCTTCAACACGAGCTCCGGCAACGCGAGCGCGGAGGCCGGCGCGTTCTGCCACGCGAAGACCACTTGAAAGATGGGGGCGTGGGCCCGACCGCGCTCCGGCGCGATCTCTTCGACCAGCCTCTGGAACGGCAAGTCCTGATGGGCATACGCGCCCAATGTCACGTCCTTTACCCGCGCCAGCAACTCGCGGAACGTGCTCCTCGGGGACACCTCGGTTCGCAACGCCAGCATGTTGACGAAGAGACCCATCAGCCCTTCGAGCTCGGGGCGCATCCGATTGGCGATGGGGGACCCGACGACGATGTCCGTCTGCCCCGTGTACCGCGACAAGAGGACCTGGAACGCCGCCAGCAGCGTCGTAAACAAGGTCACGTTCTCGCGCCGGCTCATGGCCGCGAGCTCCGACGCCAGCGATTTGGACCACGCGATCGGCTGCACGGCGCCGCGCGCGCTCCGCACCGCGGGTCGTGGCCGATCCGTTGGCAACTCCAAAAATGGAGGCGCGCCTTCGAGCTGCTTTCGCCAATAGCCCAACTGCCTCTCGAGGACATCGCCCGAAAGCCATTGGCGTTGCCATACGGCGTAATCGGCATATTGAAGCGGCAGGGCCGGCAACGGATCCGGCCGCTCGTGGCGGTACGCTTCGTACAGCGCGGCCAGCTCGCGTACCAGCACCCCCATCGACCATCCGTCCGACGCGATATGGTGCATCGTGAAGAGCAAGACGTGCTCGCGCTCGGAGTGGCGCAGGATGGTCGCTCGAAGGGGAGGCTCGTTCGCGAGATCGAACGGCCGCTCCGCCTCCTCCCTCGCGCGCCGCGCGGTTTCGGCGCGTTTGCCCTCTTCATCCTCGGCCTCGAGCTCCACCCGCGCCAAGGGCACCGCCGTTCCTTCGAACGCCCGTTGCCGCGGCTCGCCCGCGACCTCGACGAACCGCGTCCGGAGCACCTCGTGGCGCGCGACGATGGCCGAGAGACTTCGCTCCAATGCGCGGACGTCCAGCTGCCCGATCACGCGGAGGACGGCGGGCACGTTGTAGACTGGGCTGAGCGGCTCCAGCGCGTGCAGGAACCACAGACGCTGTTGTGCAAACGATAAGGGCAGCCCTCCGTCGCCGCGCGCCGCGCGTGGGATGGGCGAGGAGCCCAGGTCGCCCGTCGCAGCTTGCCCCAATGCCTCGACGATGACCTGTTTATGGAGGCGCAGTTGCTCCTTGAGCGAGGCCGAGAGCACGCCCGCAGGAGCACGGAACTTCAACGCGCCCCCGTCGACCCAAAGGTTCACGCCGAGTGACGCCAACTGCCCCATCAATTCGAACGCGCCCATCTCTCTCCCTGCACTCGTTGCCGGGCGACGGCTCGCCGCCCTTCCATCTTCGTCGCCCCAGCTTCTGGCGCTCATGACTCCGACCCTCTACGGAAACTTGACGAGCGAGCGATCCACCCGCGCCACCTGCGGCCTTCCCGAGAGGGCCATGGCGAGGGCCAGCTCGTCGCGCAGGAGCTCGAGGACCCGGCGAACGCCGGCCTCGCCGTCGACCGCGAGCCCCCACAACAACGGACGGCCGACGAGCACGGCGCGCGCCCCGAGCGCGAGCGCCTTGAGAACATCGGTGCCGCGGCGAACACCCCCGTCGAGGTACACTTCGCAGCCGCCCGCGACGGCTTCGACCACCTCCGGGAGCGCTTCGATGGCCGCGAGCACGCCGTCGAGCTGCCGCCCTCCGTGGTTGGAGACGACGATCGCGGCCACACCGCTGGCCCGCGCGAGCTTCGCGTCCTCGGCGGTCAGGATGCCCTTCACCACCACGGGAAGGGTGGAGATGGATCGGATCCACGCGACGGTCTCCCACGTCGCTCCCGCATCGAAGTTGCTTTGCGCGTGCCGCGCGATGGCCGATCCGCTCGCGCCGGCCTCATGGAGCCGCCCGGCCGAGGATGGCGGAAGATTCGCCGCGCGCAAATCGTCCGGCAGCGCGAAGCCGCGACGCAGATCGCGCTCGCGGCGCCCCAACCGAGGTGCGTCGACCGTGATGACGAGCGCGCGGCATCCTGCGGCCTCCGCGCGGCGCACCAGATCCATCGTGATCGCCCGATCACGAAAGAGATAGAGCTGAAACCAAAGAGTTGACCCTGGCACGGCCGCGAGATCTTCGAGGCGCACGCTGGCCATGGTGCTCGCGACCATGACCGTGCCCGCACCGCTCGCCGCGCGGGTCGTGGCGAGCTCGCCGTCTGCGTGCGCGAGGCGCTGAAATCCCATGGGCGCGACCAGGATCGGCGAAGCAACGGGCACGTCCAGCACGCGGGTGCTCGTGTCACACGCGGTCACGTCCACGAGCACACGCGGCCGAAGCTTCATGCGTCCGAAGGCGGCACGATTCTCCGCGAGCGTGAGCTCGTCCTCGCTGCCGCCTTGGAAATAGTCCCAAGCGCCTGCGCCGAGGCATGCGCGCGCGGCCGCTTCATACTCGTGGAGATTCAAAATTGCGTGCATGGGCTCAACGCATCGGGGCACCGATGCTGCCGATTCGAAAGGTCGTCGCGAGGCGTCGATTACAAGTCGTTGTGCCGTTGAAAACGTTTGAGCAGGTCGCCGACGTACGTTGGATGGATGAAGAAGCCTGCAAAGCCGACCCGCACGCGATGTCCAGCCGATTGGGTGACTTTGGCTACGCTGTGAGGATCTTTTCCCGCCAGAAGGACGAGCCGGTTCGGCTTGGGCGCGATATACGTTCCCATTCCCGTGTGCAGGAGTGATTTCGACTCCAGGCTATTGTCGAACGTGTGCGCCCTCGGCACGTCATGGAAGCCGTCCGCCGTCCCGGGCTCGGCGATCAAGAGCTCTCCGCCCCACTGGGAGTTCCACTCCGGATGCGCATAATAGACGAACGCCCCCGCATAGGTTCGTCGATCGCGGTGCCACGATATGCCCGACCCGGCGGGGTTGATCTGCGGCTGCCCGATGATCCCGATCCATTGCTCCATCTCGGCGCCGATCAAGCTCGGGTGCTCTCCAGCGACCGCGCGGATCCGAGCGAGCAGGTCGTCGGCGGGCGTATCCGTCGGGCAGATGTGATACCCCGGCGGCATCTTGAGCTGTTTCCAATTCGGGAGATACGCCTCGACCGGAACCAACGGCCAGATGAGCTGAGGTCCAAGTAAAATGTCCCCGTCCTCGATTCGATAGGCGCCCTTCACAGTCGGCACGTGGACCTGCCGGAAGTCGGCGTTCTCCAGGTACTCCCAGAATACTTTCTGCTCTTCGGGTGGCAGAAAGTCATCGTAAATCGCGAATTGCTGATTCTCGACTACTTGTCGCATCGGAAGGCTCCTCTCACCCCGCGGCCCACTGGTCACCGCCCGCGCAGATCCTGGCGGTCACCACATTTTCGACGCGCGGTTGCGTGATGAACGGCTCTTCGCGCGCGTTGTGGGTGCGGACCCGGTTGTATTCGTAGTCGTCTCGGCCCGCGACGAGCACGGCGCCCCAATCGCGGAGATCGAACTCGTTCCCATGCTCGGAGAAGCGGGTTTGATCGGGGAAAATTTTTACGTCCGTGGGCACATAGCGCGTGGCGATACCGAGGCGCATCGCCCGCCGCGACGTATTGGGGAGCGATCCGTGCATGCAGCGCGCGGTGAAGATGACGGCTTGACCGGCTTCCATCTCCATGACGGCGGCCTGCGACTCATCGAGCTCCAGGTTCGGGTCGAGCTTGAGCTCGTCGAAGTGATAGCCGAAGAATCCGCCGTTGGAGCTCAATCCGTCGAACCTCTCGAGCTTTCGCTTCTCGTCGAAGAGCCATTTTCGGTGCGAGCCCGGCATGAATTTGAGCGGCCCGCTCTCCCGGGGAACATCGGTGAACGCCGTCCAAATGGTGAGCTCGGTCGGGGTCTTTTCGCGTCGTACGGTGGGGACCAGGGAAGGGATCCCGGAGCCATAAGCGTAAGTCTCCACTTGGTGCCACTCGGTCCCCGCATCGCCGGGATACTTGGGAAAAAACTCCGACCTCCAGCAGAAAACATCAGGGCCTATGAGGCCTTGAAGCCGCTCCACCAGGGCAGGGTGCGATATGTGGCGGCTCAGGATGGATATATCCATATGCCGGTCGTAATTGATGTCGGTAGTGGGATAACAGGCCCTAGACTTGTCGTGGACCTGGAGCCGGACCTGTCTCCACATCTCCTTGACTTCTGCCGGTTCGTAGACTCGGAAGGGGCCCAAAAAACCATTGGTAACGAAAAATTCTCTATCTTCACGCGACAACATCCGTTTGCCTCCTCCAGGGGAGAGACTCCTCGGCGATCCGCTTGCCGGTGACCCACCGTAGCAACGGTCGCGGCGGCGGTCGACCTGCCCTGAAGTCGTCCGTGGCCATTTAACGCGGATTAACCGCAACATGCGGCGGACGCCTCCCATAATGACGGAGGTGCTTCACGCTCGCGGCTCGAAACACGCGGTGTTTCCCGAGGCGGCATCACCCCACCCGAGAGGCGCATACGATGGTTGCACGGTTCGAGAATCTCGCGGACATGGTTCGACGACGGGCAGAGGAACGGCCCGAGGCGAAGGCGTTCACTTTCGTCCACGACGGCGACGGAGACGCCGTGAGCCTGACCTATGCCGAGCTCGATCGCCGAGCCCGGGCCTTCGGAGCGGCGCTCCGAGCCGAGGGCGCATCCGGCCAACGGGTTCTGTTGCTCTACACGCCCGGTATCGATTTCATCGTCGCGCTCTATGGGTGCCTGTATGCAGGAGCCATCGCCGTGCCGGCGTATCCGCCCGAGGCGTCGCGACGAGCGCGCTCGCTGCCTCGCCTGAAATCCATTCTGGAGGCGTCCGATCCGGTCCTCGTCTCGACCACGAGCGCCGTCCTTGCAGCGAATGCATGGCTGCTCGAGGACGCGGGGCTGCGCGCGCGGCGGTGGTTGACGAGCGACGTTCTCGCCGAGCAACACGACCACGCCCTTTCTTTACCGGAGAGCTTCGATGCGTCGGCGGTCGCGCTGCTCCAATTCACGTCCGGGTCGACGTCGTCGCCGAAGGGGGTCGTGCTCCGGCATCACCACGTGCTCGCGAACCTGGAGATGATGTGGAGCTCGTACCGGCCCATTTTGCACGACTTGCATGACTTGCATGATTTGCACGATTTGCATGACTTGCATGATTTGCACGACTCGGGCCCGCCCGGGGCGCAGCACACCACGGTGATGTGGCTGCCCTTTCATCACGACATGGGCTTGATCGGCGGGATCCTGATGGGCCCCTTCCTGGGGAGCCACACCGTGCTCATGTCGCCGCTCTCCTTCTTGCGAAGGCCGCTTCGTTGGCTCCAGTTGCTGGCGCACTACAACGCCGACTACACGGCGTGCCCGAACTTTGCGCTCGACCTCTGCGTGCGTCACGCGGCACGAGGCCGGCTCGAAGGGCTCGACTTGCGCGCGCTGAAGCTCGCGATCGTCGGGGCGGAGCCGGTTCGCCCGGATTCCCTCGGGCGCTTTGCGGAGACGTTCGGCCCCTATGGCCTCGATTCGCGCGCGCTGCAGCCCAGCTACGGCCTCGCAGAGGCCGTGCTCGCCGTATCCACCGGCAGCCTCGGGACCTCGGCGCGCGTTCGGGCCTTCGACGAGAAGGCGCTGGCGTCGAACCGGGTGGCGCTCAGCGACGCGCCGCGCGCGCGTAAGCTGGTGAGCGCGGGCCGGCCGCTCGCGAATCAGCGGGTGGTGATCGTCGACCCGGAGTCGCGCAAGGAGTGCGGTGCGGCCTCCGTCGGTGAAATTTGGATCGCCGGGCCCAATGTCGCCGATGGATATCGAAGCACGTCATCGGACGCGCAGCCCTTCGACGCGCAGCTGGCTGAATCGAGCGACGAAGCGCGCTTTCTGCGCACCGGGGATCTCGGGTTCGTGTACGAAGGCGAGATCCATGTGGTGGGTCGACGCAAGGATCTCGTGATCCTTCGCGGTCAAAATATCTACCCGCAGGATATCGAGGAGACCGTCGAGCGATGCCACCCGAGCCTTCGCCCCGGCGGCGTCGCCGCGTTCGCGGTCGAGCATGACGAAGGGGAAGCCTTGGCGCTGGTGGCGGAGGTGGAGCCCCGCGCGGTTCCGGCCGACCGAGGCGAGCGGCGGCGGCAGGCGCTCGACGAGCTCCTGCGCGCGATCCGCGACGCCGTCGGGCGAGAGCACGGCGTGGCCGTTGGCCGCATCGCCTTGATCCGGGCCAACGCGCTGCCAAAGACCTCCAGCGGCAAGGTGCAGCGCCGGGCCACACGCGAGGCGCTGTGGAACGAGCAACTACCGGTGCTCGGGCGCTGGGAAGCTCCTTCGGCCGCGGCGATCGAATCGTATCTATCCATGGGCATCGCCTCCGCGCTGCGAAGCGACATTTCGTCGATCGCGCGCGATCGACGGCTGTCGGAGATCGGGCTCGATTCTTTGTCGGTGGTGGACCTTCAGCATCGGCTCGAGCGCGATATGGGGGTCCAGCTGCCCCTCGAGCTCTGGTTCGATGGACAGACCATCGGTGAATTGGCCGCTCGGATCGCCAACGCCACGGGGGAGCTTGCGGCGCCCCCGCCGCCGGACGTCGCCCCGGGCGAGCTCGAGGATCCGTCGTACGGGCAACGCGCGATGTGGCTGCTCCATCAATCCGCGCCCGAGAGCTCCGCCTATCACGTCGCGTTCGCGGGCACCATCGGGGCATCGTTGGACACGGCCGCCATGGAGGGCGCGTTTCGACGTCTGCTCGAGCGCCACCCGGGGTTGCGCAGCACGTATGTCGCGATCGAGGGTGAGCTGCGCCGCCGCGCCGGCGAGCCCGCGGCAAATGCCTTTGCCGTCACGGAGACGAACGCGCGCTCCGCGGGCGAGCTCGCGGACGCTGTCGCAGAGGAGATTCATCGCCCCTTCGATCTGGCGAATGGGCCCGTCTTCCGCGCGCGGTTATTTCGTTTGGCATCGAATGATTTCGTCCTGGTCGTCACGGCCCATCACATCGCCGTCGATCTATGGTCGCTCCAGATCCTGGCCGAGGAGCTCGGCGCGCTCTACACGGCGATGCGCGCGGGCATCGGCGCGGACCTGCCGCCCGTGCCGGGGGCGAGCCACGCGCGATGGCAGCGCGATCGGGCGACGGACGTGGAAGGCGCGGGCGCGCTGGCCTACTGGAGCGACGAGCTGGGTGGGGAGCTTCCATGGCTCGATCTCCCCGTCGATCGACCTCGTCCGATGGTGCAGAGCCACGCGGGCGCCGCGCGCGACATCGTCGTCGATCGCGAGCTCACGCAAAGGCTCAAGGCGTTTGCGCGCGCCTCGGGGGTGACCTTGTACACGCTCGTCCTGAGCGCGTTCGAAGTCCTGTTGCATCGGCTGAGCGGGCAGGCGGATATCCTCGTGGGTTCACCGGCCGCCGGGCGCCGGCACGCGAGCTTTTCGCGATCCGTCGGCTCCTTGATCAATCCCTTCGTCGTTCGAGGGCGCTTCGACGACGATCCCACCTTCGTCGAGACGCTCGCGCGCATGCACCGCTCCGTCCGCGGTGGCATGGAGCACCAGGACTATCCATTCTCGCTCTTGGTCGAGAAGCTCGCGCCGCCGCGGCACCCCAGCCGTTTGCCCTTCTTCGACGTGACCTTCCAGCTCGAGAAGCCGCGCCAGAGAGAGCTCGCCGGGTTCATCGCGGGTCGGAGCGGGAGCCGCGTGCAGCTCGGTGACCTGGAGATCGAATCGATCGCGCTTCCCGTGCGCTCCGCGCAGCTCGATCTCGCCCTCACCCTGGTCGACACCGACGAGGAGCTCGTCGGCTCGCTGCGCTACCGCACCGATATCTTCGATGGGCTGCGCATTCAGAGGCTGGAAGAACAACTCCGTGTTCTCCTGCAAAGTATCTTGGCGGCGCCCGAGCGCCGGGTCAGCCAATTGCCGGTGCTGCCCTCCACGCAGCGCCACGAGCTGGTGACGCTCTGGAACCAGACGGCCGCGCCATACCTCGGGCACCGATGCGTCCATCGGCTGTTCGAAGAGCAGGCGGAGAAGACGCCCGACGCGCTCGCTGCGGTCTTCGACGGGAGCGAGCTCTCGTACGCCGCGCTGAATCGTCGCGCGAACCGCCTCGCGCATCGATTGCGTTCGCGCGGGGTCGGCCCCGACGTGCGCGTCGGAATTTGCGTCGAGCGCTCGATGGATATGCTCGTCGGTCTCCTGGGTATTCTGAAGGCGGGCGGCGCCTACGTGCCGCTCGACCCCACGTACCCCAAGGACCGGCTCGCGTTCATGCTCGAGGATGCCGCCCCGTCGGTGATCGTGACCGACGGCTCATTGGACGAAGCGCTCGCGCTCGATCGCGGCCGCGTGCTTCGGATCGACCTCGCGGAGATGGATGGCGCCCCGCACGACAATCCGCCCCCGACGGCCGGGCCATGGCACCTCGCGTACGTCATCTATACGTCGGGTTCGACCGGAAAGCCCAAGGGGGTGGCCATCGAGCACGGTAGCCTCGTGAACGTCCTGACGTCCGTGGCGCGCTCCACGGGGTTTGGTGCGTCCGATCGACTGCTCGCCGTGACGAGCCTCTCGTTCGACATCGCAGGTCTCGAGCTTTGGCTCCCGCTCGCCCACGGGGCCTCCGTGGAGATCGCGGCCCGCGAGACCGCCGGCGACGGCGCGATGCTTCGTCGCCAGCTCGAGGAGCGCCGGGCGACGGTGATTCAGGCGACCCCTTCGACCTTCAGGATGCTCTTCGACGCGGGCTGGCAGGGCTCCTCCGCGCTCACGATCCTGGTCGGCGGCGAGGCGCTCTCGGACGACCTCGCGCAGCGTCTGACGGCATGCGGCGGGCGCGTATGGAACATGTACGGACCGACCGAGACGACGATCTGGTCCACCATGCACCCGCTGCGCGCCCAGGGAGCGGTCCTCATTGGCCGTCCGATCGCCAACACCCGGGTGTACATCGTGGATCGGCATCTCGAACCGGTCCCCATCGGCGTGCCCGGGGAGCTGCTGATCGGCGGCGACGGCCTGGCCCGCGGCTATTTTGGCCAGCCCGCGGCCACGCACGAGCGGTTCATCGACGATCCGTTCTCGAGCGCGGTGGGGGCTCGCGTCTATCGAACGGGGGATCTCTGTCGCTATCGCGCCGATGGGGCGATTGAATTTTTGGGTCGATTGGACGACCAAGTCAAGATTCGGGGACATCGCATCGAGCTCGGCGAAGTCGAGAGCGCCCTCCTCACGCATCCCCAGGTGCGCCAAGCCGCCGTGGTCGTTCGGACCGTGCGGAAGCGGGAAGGGGAGAAGCAGCTCGTCGCCTATGTCGTCCTGGACGGGGCCACTTCGGCCGCCGCGCTGCGCCCGTATCTGAGCGAGAAGTTGCCCGCGTTCATGATGCCATCGGCCTGGGTGGTGCTCCCGTCGCTGCCCCTGACGCCCAATGGAAAGGTGGACCGGAAGGCGCTCTCGAACCGAGAGCTGGAGGAAAAATCGGACGACGCGTTCGTCGCGCCCCAAGGCGTCACCGAGCAGCTTTTGTGTGGTATTTACGAGGAGACGCTCGGGGTCGGGAACGTCGGGGCCCACGACGACTTCTTCGCGCTGGGAGGACACTCGCTCCTCGCGACGCAGGTGGTGGCCGCGGTGCGCAGCAGCCTGGGGGTCGAGCTACCCCTCCGGGCGCTCTTCGAAGCACCCACCGTGCACGCGCTGGCGAAGCGCGTGGACCAGGCGCGCGAGGAAGGCGAGGGGAGCTCGCCGTTGCCCCCGCGGCGCGTGGAGCGAGGAGGCGCGCTCCCACCGTCGTTTGCGCAGCACAGGATGTGGTTTTTGGAGCAGCTCAATCCGAATACGGCGATGTACAACATGCCGTTTGCATTGCGGGTGAACGGGCGGCTCCAGACCGGACCGTTCGCACGCGCGCTCGGCGAGTTGGTCCGGAGGCATGAATCGCTACGGACTCGGTTCACGGAGGATGCCGCCCAAGGGGTGCGTCAAGAGATCGCCCGAGAGCTCGACGTCCCTCTCGAGGTGATCGAGCTTCGAACGGACGACCGCGATACCGAAATTGCCGCCCGGGTCATCGAGGAGGCGAAGCGGCCCTTCGACCTGACCGGCGGAGCTCCCCTCATCCGGGTGACGCTCTTGCAATTCGCCCCGGACGATGGGGTGTTGCTCTGGACCATGCATCACCTGGTCACCGATGGGTGGTCGATGGGGATCTTGGTTCGCGAGTTGGGTGTGCTGTATGACGCCTTCTGCCATGGCCACGCGTCACCTCTCGAGGCGCTCCGCCTCCAGTATGCGGATTATGCGTCCTGGCAGCGCACGTGGCTCACGGGCGATGTGCTGGGGAGGCAGCTCGATTACTGGAAGCATCGACTCCAGGGGGTAGCCCCCTTCCTCGACCTGCCCCTGGATCGGCCGCGCCCCGCGCTCCAGAGCTTCCGTGGAGCGGTCGTTCCCGTCGTCCTCTCGAAGGAGCTCGCGGGGGACTTGCTCCGCGTGAGCCGCAGGGAACACGCGACCTTGTACATGACGTTGCTCGCGGCGTTCCAAGCTTTGCTTTTCCGCTACACGGGGCAGAACGACATCGTGGTTGGCTCGCCGATCGCGAATCGAACGCGCCGCGAATGGGAGGGGGTCGTTGGCCTGTTCATCAACTCCTTGGCCCTGCGGACGCACGTGACCGCCGATCTGCGCTTCACGCAGCTGCTCGAGCGCGTGCGCGAGATCACGTTGGGGGCCTATGCGCACCAAGACATCCCGTTCGAGAAGCTGGTGGAGGAGCTGTCGCCCCAGAGGGATCCGAGCCGGCCGCCCGTGTACCAGGTCATGCTCGCGCTCCAAAACGTGCCGATGGGCGAATTGAAGCTGGAGAACGTCTCCCTCTCGGTCATCGAGACGGACAACGCCATCGCCAAGTTCGATTTGAACATGATGTTGACGGAGACGGACGATGGGATCCGAGGCAACCTCGTCTACGACACCAGCTTGTTCGATCGCGTGACGATCGAGCGGCTGGTGGAGCACTATCGAAACTTGCTGCACGGCATCGTGGCGAACGCGGAGCAGCGCATTTGGGAACTGCCGGTGTCGAGCCCTCGAGAGCGCGAGCAGCTCCTGCGCGGGTGGAACGAGACCCGCACCGCGTACCCGGCGCGCCCGCTCATGCACGAGCGGATCGCGGAGCAAGCGGCGAGGAGGCCGGAGGCCGTCGCCGTCGTCTTCGAAAATGAGCGGCTCACCTACGATGAGCTCAATCGTCGCGCCGAGCACCTGGCCGCCCACCTTCGCGCGCGCGGCGTTGGGCCGGACGCGCACGTGGCGATCTGCGTGGAGCGCTCGCTGGAGATGGTCGTGGGCCTGCTCGGGATCTTGAAGGCCGGCGGCGCCTATGTCGCGTTGGAGCCGAGTCATCCGATCGACCGACTTCGATGGATGATCCAAGACGCGCGGCCGACGGTGGTCCTCACGCAGCGAGCTTTGAAGGAGAAGGTGCAGCTGGCCGCGGGCCCCGACCACGCCGTGTGGCTTCTGGACGAAGCCGGCGCGTGGGGCGAGGCACCGAAGGCGACCTTCCCGCCACCGAGGCCGCATGCGCTATCGGCGGCGTATATCCTGTATACGTCGGGCAGCACGGGGACGCCCAAAGGCGTGGTGAACACGCACGAGGGATTGCTCAACCGGCTCCTCTGGACGCAGGAATTCCTTCCACTCGACGCGTCGGATGTCGTGCTCCAAAAGACCCCCTATAGCTTCGACGTTTCCCTTTGGGAGTTCTTCTACGCGTTGATGGTCGGCGCGAAGCTGGTGGTTGCCAGGCCCGAGGGTCACAAGGACCTCGTCTACGTGATGGACGTCATCGAGCGCGAGCGGGTGACACTCGTGCACTTCGTGCCCTCGGTTCTGGAGGTCTTCCTCGCCGAAATGGGGCGCGATCGATGCACGAGCGTGAAACGCATCATCAGCGCAGGCGAGGCGCTCCCGTACGCGTTGACCCGCCGTTTTCACGATACGTGGGACGCCGAGCTCGTGAATCTGTACGGTCCAACCGAGGCGGCGGCCACCGCTTGGCGCTCCCCGCGAGCCGAGGGCGAGCCCGTGGTCCCCGTCGCGGAGCCACCGTGGAACGCGCAATTGTACGTGCTGGACGAGTGGCTGACGCCGGCCCCGGTGGGCGTGGCGGGAGAATTGTATTTGGGTGGCGCGCAGCTCGCGCGCGGATACCTCGAGCGACCCGATCTCACCGCCGAGCTGTTCGTGCCCGTTCCATTCGGTTTCGCCCCCGGCGAGCGCATGTACAAAACGGGCGACATATGCCGCTGGCGACGTGACGGCACCTTGGAATACCTGGGCCGAAAGGGCCATCAGGTCAAGATCCGCGGCCAGCGTATCGAGCTCGGGGAGATCGAGAGCGTCTTGCGCGCGCAACCGATCGTAGGTGACGCCGCGGTGGTGGCCCTCGAGGACGAACGGGGCAGCAAACGCCTCGTCGGCTATATCGTGCTCAAAAGCACGCCCGCTCCCATGGCCGCGCATCACCACGCGAGTGACGCGAGCGACGCGGGCGACGCGGGCGAAACGCTGGAGGACGTCCGTCGTGCCCTCGGCGAAAAGCTGCCGGACTACATGATCCCCTCCGCGTTCGTCGTCCTGGGCGAGCTCCCTCGGACCTCGAGCGGCAAGCTGGATCGCCGCGCGCTGCCCGCGCCGAAAGCGCCGGCCGCCGTGCAGGTGGACCCCGAGGCGCGCACGCCGGTCGAGGAGGTCGTGGCAGGGATTTGGTCGGAGCTCCTCGATCTCGATACGATTGGAAAACACGAGGACTTCTTCGATTTGGGCGGGCACTCGCTCTTGGCCACGCAAGTGCACTCGCGACTTCAAGCGATTTTCAATGTCAAGTTCCCGTTGGTGACGCTGTTCGAGGTGCCAACCCTCGCCGCGCTGAGCAAGCGGATCGAGGAAGAGAGGCGCCCCGAGGGGGCGTCGGAGCTGCAAATCGCCACCGTCCCCCGCGACCGAGAGCTGCATCTGTCCTTTGCCCAGCAGAGGCTGTGGTTCCTCAATCAGCTCGAGCCGAACAGTCCATTCTACAACATCGCCGGAGCCTTGCGTCTCCGCGGCCGGCTCGATCGGGCCTTGCTGGAGCGCAGCCTCGCCGCGATCGTGCGGCGTCACGAGACCTTGCGGACGCGGTTCGTTTCGCACGACGGGGAGCCCAGGCAGGAGATCGCCGACGCGATCACGATCCCGATCGAGACCATCCCCATCGCGGGAGACGACCGAGACGCGGAGGTCGCACGGCTTACCCGCGAAGAGGCGCATCGCCCGTTCGATCTGACCCGAGGACCACTTCTTCGTACGACCTTGCTGCGGCGCGCCGAAGACGATCACGTCTTGCTGTTCACCACGCACCATATCATCTCGGATGGATGGTCGTTGGGCGTACTGGTGCGCGAGCTCGGTGCGCTCTACGGCGCCTTCGCCTCCGGCCAGGCGTCCCCGCTCCCCGCGCTCCCGATTCAATACGTCGATTATGCCGCGTGGCAGCGCCGATGGTTGTCGGGCGCGGTGCTCGACGGCCAATTGGCCTATTGGAAAGAGCAGCTCACCGGCGCCCCGCCCGTCCTCGAGCTGCCGGCGGACCGACCACGCCCGACCGTGCAAAGTTATCGTGGTGCGTCGCACCCGGTGACCTTGCCCGCCGATCTGGCCGCGGCGCTCGTTTCGCTCGGCCGGCGCGAGAACGCGACACTGTTCATGACCTTGCTGGCGGCGTTCCAGATCCTCCTGTCGCGCGTGACGGGGCAAACCGATATCGTCGTGGGATCGCCCATCGCGAATCGCACGCGCACCGAGGTGGAGGGGCTGATCGGCTTCTTCGTCAATATGTTGCCCCTGAGGGCCGAGGTCTCACCGGAGACCAGCTTTCGGCAGCACCTGGCGCGCGTGCGCCAGGTGACCCTCGACGGCTACGCGCACCAGGACGTGCCGTTCGAGAAGCTGGTGGAGGTGTTGTCGCCCGAGCGGCATTTGGCCCGCTCACCGATCGTCCAAGTCGAGCTGGCGCTTCAAAACGTACCCATGCCGGAGTTGACCTTGCCGGGTCTTCGCGTGGATACGATTCCGACCGATAGAACGACGGCCAAGCTCGATCTTTCTTTGTATTTGAGCGAAACCGAGCATGGCATCGAAGGCAATGTCGATTACAGCACCGACCTGTTCGATGCGGAGACGGTCGCGCGCCTGATGTCGCATTACGAGACGTTGCTGAGAGGCATCGTCGCCGATCCCGACCTGCGCGTCGCGGAGCTGCCGCTGCTGACGGCCGCCGAGCGCGAGCAGCTGCTCGTCACCTGGAACGGTACGCGCGCGGAGTTTCCGTCGCGATGCATTCACGAGCTGTTCGAGGCGCAAGCCGAAACGTCGCCCGACGCGGTTGCGCTGCTCTTCCACGGGGAGCAGCGGACGTACCGCGAGCTGAATCAGCAAGCGAACCGGCTCGCGCGTCGTCTGCGCGCACACGGCGTCCGTCCCGGCTCGCGCGTCGCCATTTGTGTGCAGCGGTCGATCGAAATGGTGGTCGGGCTCCTCGGCATCCTCAAAGCCGGGGGAGCGTACGTGCCGCTCGACCCGTCCTACCCGAGGGATCGATTGGCCTTCATGCTCCAGGACTCGGGCGCCACACTGCTCGTCTCCCATGGGAGGAGCGCGGACGAGCTCGCAGAGCACGGCGTGCCGATCGTGCGGATCGACGAGCCGGACGGAGGCTCCGACGGCATGGACAATCCGGTCCACACAGCGAGTCCGTCCGACGTCGCGTACGTGCTTTACACGTCGGGATCGACGGGGAGGCCCAAAGGGGCTCTCGGCACGCATCGCGGGGCGGTCAACCGGTTTGCTTGGATGTGGCGAACGTATCCCTTCGAGCCGGGAGAGGTGTGCGCGCAAAAGACGAACCTCGCGTTCGGCGACGCCATCTGGGAGATCTTCGGTCCCCTCCTTCGCGGCGTCCCTCTCGTCATCGTTCCCGACGAAGTCGTGAAGGATCCGGGCCTCTTCGTGGACGTCCTCGCGGAGAGGCGGGTCACGCGCCTGGTCTTGGTGCCATCCTTGCTGCGCGCCATGCTGGGGCTCCAGGCGGATCTCGCGCGCCGGCTTCCGGTGTTGCGCTACTGGACGTCGAGCGGCGAGGCGCTCGCATCGGAGCTCTGCGAACGTTTCTTCGAGGTGTTCCCCGACCGCGTGCTCCTCAATCTCTACGGTTGTTCGGAGGCGGCCGCGGATGCGACGTGCTTCGTTCCGCCGCCGGGCAAAATGTGGAATCACGTTCCCATCGGACGTCCGATCTCGAACGTGCGGACCTATGTGCTGGATGCGCGGCGGGAGTTGGTCCCCGCGGGGGTCGCCGGCGAACTGTACGTAGGCGGCGTGGGGGTCGCTCTCGGCTATCACCACCGCCCGGACCTCACGGCCGAGAGGTTCGTTCAGGATCCATTCGCGGGCGACGCCGGCGCCCGGATGTTTCGCACGGGCGATCGTTGCCGGTGGCTTCCGGATGGAAACCTCGAATACCTGGGGCGGGCCGACGAGCAAGTGAAGCTCCGCGGCTACCGCATCGAGCTCGGCGAGATCGACGCCGTGCTCCGGGACCATCCCGCGATTCGGCAGGCGCTCGTGGTCGTGCGCGAGGACGTGCCCGGCGACAAGCTCCTGGTGGCCTATGTGGTGGGCGACGACACCCTCTCGGCCAAGGGGCTGCGCGAGCACGTGCGCGACTACTTGCCCGAGTACATGGTGCCGGCGGCGTTCGTCGTGCTCGACGCGCTGCCGCTGACCCCCAACGGCAAGGTCGAACGCAAGGCGCTGCCGCCGCCCGAGCAGGCGCACGCCCGAAGCGTCGAGGAAGCCCCGTTCGCGCGGAACCCGACCCATGAGCTGGTGGCCGGGATCTTCGCGGAGGTTTTGGGGCGGACCCGCGTCGGGGTGCACGACGACTTCTTCTTCGATTTGGGCGGCCACTCGCTCTTGGCCACGCAGGTCATGGCGCGCGTCCGCAAGGCATTCCAAGTTCAGCTGCCGCTGGCGGCTTTGTTCGAGGCGCGAACGGTGGCCGCCCTCAGCGACCACGTCGAACGGGCGCAGCGGGCGGTCGCGGCGCCGATGGCCGAGTCGCCGCTCGTCGTCGTGTCGCGCGATGAAGCGTTGCCACTCTCGTACGCGCAGGAGCGTCTCTGGTTCCTCGATCAACTCGAGCCCGACAACGTGGCGTACAATATGCCCTTTGCGCTGCGCGTGCGCGGACGCCTCGACATCGCGGCCGTCGGGCGCGCCTTCGACCAGATCGTGCAGCGGCACGAGGTGCTCCGCACGCGATTCGTCGCCCACGCGGGGGAGCCCCGTCAGGCGATCGCGGACGAGATCACGGTCGCCCTCTCCGTCATCTCGCTCGAATCGCTCGAAGCCGGCGCGCGCGAACCGGAGATCCAGCGACGCGCCGCCGAAGAGGCAGGGCGGCCGTTCGCGCTCGCATCGGGGCCGCTGCTGCGCGTGACGCTCTTGCGATGCGCGCCCGACGAGCACGTTTTGCTGCTCACGATGCATCACATCGTATCGGACGGCTGGTCGATGGGCGTGCTGGTGCGCGAATTCGGCGCGCTCTATCCCGCGGCGGTTCGGGGCACCCGGTCGCCGCTCGCGGATTTGCCGATTCAGTATGGCGATTACGCCGCGTGGCAGCGGCGCTGGCTCTCGGGCCCCGTGCTCGAGACGCAGATGGCCTATTGGCGAAAGCAACTGGCCGGCGCCCCGCCGGCGCTGGAGCTACCGACGGATCGCCCTCGTCCGGCGATTCGGAGCCACGGCGGAGCATCGTATGCGATGTCGTTGCCGGAGGCGTTGTCGTCGAAGCTCGCGATCCTGAGCCGCCGTGAAAACGCGACCCTGTACATGACCCTCCTGGCGGCGTTCCAAACATTGATATGGCGTTATACGGGCCAGACGGACATCGTCGTGGGCTCACCCATCGCGAATCGCTCGCGCACCGAGCTGGAAGGTCTGGTCGGCTTCTTCGCGAACACGCTCGCCCTTCGCGCCGAAATTTCACCCTTGTGGACATTTCAGCAGATGCTGTCGCACGTGCGTGAGGTGACCCTCGGCGCATATGCCCACCAGGACATTCCCTTTCAGAGGTTGATCGAGGAGCTGTCGCCCGATCGGGACATGGGCCGATCGCCCATCTTCCAAGTGGAGTTCGCGTTGAACAACGCGGTGCCTTCGGTTTTGACCCTCCCCGATCTGACCTCGAGCGCGCTCCATGTCGAACGGGCGGCGGTCAAGTTCGATTTGTCGCTCCTTCTCGTCGAGGTGAATGGCTCGATCCAAGGAACCATCGAGTACCGCACGGACCTCTTCGATGCGGCGACCATCGAGAGGCTCGCGGCTCATTACGAGACATTGCTGGACGCCATCGCGCTCCATCCCGGCGGGCGCATCGCGGAGCTCCCGCTCATGACGGCCGCCGAGCGCGAGCAAGTGCTCGTGAGCTGGAACGACACCCGCGCGCCGCTCCCCACCGACATTTGCATCCACGAGCTGTTCGAGCGGCAAGCGGCGCGGTCTCCCGACGCCATCGCCGTGGTCTTCGAACGGGAGCACGTGACGTACCGCGAGCTCGACCAACGCGCGAACCGATTGGCGCACGCCCTTCGGTCCCATGGGGTCGGGCCCGAAGTGCGGGTGGGGATCTGTTCGGAGCGATCCATTCAGATGGTGGTGGGGCTGCTCGGCGTCCTCAAAGCGGGCGGCGCGTACGTGCCCCTCGACCCAACGTCTCCGCGCGAACGGCTGGCGTCGATCGCGCGCGATGTGGGGGTGCGGATGATGCTCACCCACGGCACCGATGCGCCCGTCGTGGAGGGTATTTCGGCCTTCGCGCTCGATGGAGCGTGGATCGATCAGGCCCGAGCTTCGCAAACGGCACCACCCGCTCGCGTGTCGCCCGACAACCTGGCGTATGTCATCTACACGTCGGGTTCGACCGGGAAGCCCAAAGGGGTCATGGTGAGCCATCACGCGGTTTGCAACCACATGGCGTGGATGCTCGCGACCTTCTCCGTGACCGGGACGGATGTCTTCCTGCAAAAGACCCCGTTCGGTTTCGACGCGTCGGGCACCGAGCTGTATTTGCCCCTGATCTCGGGGGCCAAGCTGGTCATGGCGCGACCCGAAGGGCACGGCGATCCGCCGTACTTGGTGGAGCAGATCGCCCTGCATGGCGTGACGATCTTCCAAGGCGTGCCATCGCTGCTCGCGGCGATGGTCGGAGCCTCGGAGCTCGAATCGTGTCGCTCGCTCCGGCTGGTGCTCTCGGGCGGCGAGGCGCTCTCTTCGTCGTTGGTCGCGCAACTCTCGGACAGGCTGCCCGCGGCGCGCATCTGCAATCTCTACGGACCGACCGAGGCGGCGATCGACGTGAGCGCATGGCCCTGCACGGCGGCCTTCGGCGGCGGCGCGGTCGTCCCCATCGGGAGACCAATCTGGAATACGACGCTCTATGTCCTCGACGACGCTCTAACCCCGGTCCCCACCGGCGTCGTCGGAGAATTGTATATCGGGGGTGTACAGCTCGCGCGCGGCTATGTCGGGCGGCCGGATCTGACGGCGGAGACCTTTTTACCCGACCCGCTGGCCACCGCGCCTGGAGGGCGTCTCTACAAGACCGGTGACCGATGCCGCTTTCGCGCAGACGGGACCTTGGAGTATCTGGGGCGCAGCGATCACCAGGTAAAGCTCCGCGGAAACCGGATCGAGCTCGGGGAAATCGAGGCCACACTGCGCGCGCATCCTCGGGTGCGGGACGCGGTGGTGGTGGTGCGCGAAGACACGCCGGGAGACAAGCGCCTCGTCGCCTATCTCCTCGAGCGGACGGGCGACGGCGCGCGGCCGGCGGGGAGCGAGCTGCGACGTGAGCTCCAAAGTAAGCTCCCGAGCTACATGGTGCCTTCGGCGTTCATGTGGCTCGAGGCGATGCCCATCACCCGCAACGGTAAGCTCGATCGAAGGGCGCTCCCCGCCCCGGGGGCGGACGAGGCCCTCGAAGGCTCGCCCTCGGTGGAACCGCGCACCCCCATCGAGAGAGCCGTCGCTTCCGTCTTCCGCGAGGTGTTGGGCCTGAAGACCGTTGGGGCGCACGACGACTTCTTCGACCTGGGCGGGCACTCGCTCCTCGCGACGCAGGTCATGACACGGCTCTCCCGCGAGCTCCACGTGCGGCTCCCGCTTCGTGCGATCTTCGAGGCGAGGACCGTCTCCGCGCTGGCCGAGGTGCTGCGCATGCTCGGCGCGGCGTCCGGGCCGATCCTCCCGACCGCCGACGGAGAGCTCGAAGAGGGGGAGATCAAATAACGAACATTAACCCTACCGTGTGTCAGCATCAGGCTCGCCGGGGCGATGAAGCTCCCTTCATCGTGAACGATCTCGATTGGAGAAGCATATGAGTGACGACGACGATTCAGGGCGCTCGTACAAGGTCGTGACGAATCACGAGGAGCAGTACTCCATTTGGTTCGCCGATCGGCCGCTGCCCGCCGGTTGGCGGGAGACGGGCAAGGTCGGGAGCAAGTCCGAGTGTCTGGCCCATATCCGCGAAGTCTGGGTGGACATGCGCCCCGCCAGTTTGCGCCGCGCCATGGATCAAGGCAAATCACTCACGTCGTGACCATGCGCAAGAGACCCGTCGCCATTTTGGGCGCAACAGGAGCCGTGGGTCGACGGCTCGCGCGGATGCTGGTGGAGCACCCGTGGTTCGAGCTCGCCATGTTGGTAGGTACGTCGAGCTCGGCCGGCGAAGCCTACGGCGCGGTGTGGGAGCGCAAAGAGGAGGCGCTCGCGCGCCATTACGGATTGGATACGTGGACGATCGACCCCTGTCCGGCGCTCCTCGCCGATCGGCGGGTGGATACGTTCGAACGACTCGCCCAGGCCGATATCGAGGTCGTATTTTCGTCGATCCCGGAGCGTGCCGGCGAGCTCGAAGACACCTTGCTGGCGCACAATCGACGGGTGTTCTCGAACAGCCCCCACGGGCGCTTCGAGTCGAACAATCCGCTCGTGGTCACGGAGATCAACGGCGCCGCCATCGGCGAGAACCGCTTCGTGAAGAATCCGAACTGTGTCAGCTCGGGGCTGTGCCTGGTCTTGGCGGCGCTCGAGTCCGCGTACGGGCTGGACGAGGTGTCGGTGACCACGTTCCAATCGCTTTCGGGGCGCGGGGATGCGAAGTATCCGCCCGATCTGGTCGTCGGCAACGTCTATCCTCTGCACGGATCGAGCGAAAATACGGAGACCTACATTTTCCGAGAGGTCCACAAAATCCTGCCCGTATCGTGCCGGCTCTCGGTCAGCTGCCAGCGCGTGTTCGTGCAGGAAGGGCACTATGTCGATGTCCGGGTCAAGACGCGGCGGCGGGGTCTCGATTCCGGTGATGTGCGGGAGCGCCTCGCGGCGTATGCCCCGCTCCAGGCTCTGAAGCTTCCATCGGCCCCCGCTCGACCGTTGATCGTCATCGAGGAGCCGGGGCGCCCGAGGCCGTCCCAAGACGCGTGGCATGCGGAGGGCATGGCCATCGCCGTCGGGAATGTTTCGACGGACGACGAAGTCTACGACGTACGACTGAACTACGTGGTCAACAACCTGATCCGCGGCGCCGCGGGCGGCGCGGTCCTCAATGCCGAATACTGGCACGCCAGCGCCCAGGCTCGCGCCGTGCACGGACAGTGAACTTCCGCCTTTGAATAGGAAGAGGAAATGCAGCCATGAGTGACGCTTTGAGGTATCCGTCTCGGCTCCGCACGCGCGTTCCGGCGTCGAATCGTCGCGATCCGGTCATCTGGGACCGAAGCGCAGGAGGTCCTCTGAGCTCCGAGGAGGTCGGCCGCTACGAGCGCGACGGCTTCATCCTTCTACACGATTGGATCCCGGAGCGCGAGGCCACGGAATGGCGTCGCGAGGCCGAGGCCCTCCGCGGCGATGCGCAGCAGGAGCGCGTCTACGAGAAGAGCGATCAAACCGTCCGCACGATCTTCAAGGTCGACCGCAACGCGGAGCTCTTCGCGAATCTGGCGCGCGATCCGCGCATCTTGGGCATCGCCAACCAGCTGCTCGGCGGCGCCGTTTACGTCCACCAGTCGCGGATCAACTTCAAGGCGCCTCTGCGCGGCGGCGACTTCTGGTGGCACTCCGATTTCGAGATCTGGCACACGGAGGACGGAATGCCCGCCATGCGGGCGCTCTCCGTCGCGGTGCTGCTCGACGAGAGCTCGGCCCTCAATGGACCGATCCTCTTCGTGCCGGGCTCGCACGAGGTCTTCGTCCCCTGCATCCAGGCGACGCCCGATCTGAACTACAAAGAAGACCTGAGGACCCAGGACTACACGGCGCCCGATCGGGAGCTCTTGGGACGAGCGATCCAAGAACGTGGCGTCGTTCAGGCGCTCGGCAAGGCCGGGACGATCATCGTCTCCGACTGCAATGTCATGCACGGATCGGCGGCGAACATGAGCCCATGGCCGAGGTCGATCCTCTTTTATTGCTTCAACAGCGTTCACAACACGCTATCTCCGGAGCCGCCGCTCGGCACACGACCGCGCCCGGACTTCCTCGCAAACCGGAACTTCACCCCCATCTCGACGCGCGACGACGGACCCACGCCGTAGGGATGCGGGCGCTCGACGCCGGCCCTTCGGCCCTATCGGAGAAAGACATGTACGCCTCGCGCAGCCCCAACAACAAGAGATACACGAGCTTCGACGACGTCCTGGCCCGTTTTCCCCAGCCAGCCCGCGACGGTATGCCGGATGGCGTGATCCATCTGGGCTTCGAGGATCGGGAGCCCTGCGACATCGCGGTCGAAAGCGGGGTGGCGCGCGTCGTGCCGAGCGGAGAGAACGAGGCGCGCGCCTCCGTGCGGTGCTCGTCGGGGACATTCCTCGAGCTGGTGTCCTATCGCGCGGACTTTCGAACGTTGGTCCAAGACGGACGACTGGCCGTCGAGGGCGATCTCAGCTTCGCGCTCGGGATCTATTCGCTGCTCTTGAAGACGAACTCCGAGGCGATCGAGTATTTTCGGACGGTCGACACCATGCCGCGGGGCGAACCGCTGCGCGAGGTCCCTCGCGTGCGCCGGCCGACGCGGGGCCAGGTTTTGGACGTCCTCGCGCGAAATACACCGCTGATCGCCGCGGGGATGATGGAGGACTGGCGCGCCCTCCAGTGGACGCCCGAGCGCGTCGCCAGCGAGTACGGCGATACGACCGTCGTGCTCGAGCGCCAAGTCTCGATCTCCATGCGCGAGCTCGTCGCGCGCATGTGCGACGTGAGCCCGAACACCGATAGGCCGCCCTATGTCAATGGGTGCCAGCTCCCGGACGCCATGTTCCCCGACGTTCAACCGTCTCCGTGGTTCTCGCCGCGCGATTTTCTCCCGCCGCAGCTCTGGATGGGCGCGGCCGCCCGCGAGAACCCGAGCACCTGGCTGCACCGCGACGGTGGTCCGGTGTTCCTCGGGCAGGTCTTCGGTCGCAAGCGGGTCGTCCTCTTCTGCCCCGATCAGACGCCGTACATGTATAGCGCGTCCGTGAGCCTGAATACCGAGTTGATCGATCCCGATCATTTCGATCGCGCGCGGTATCCGCTGCTCGCTCGAGCCGTTCGGACGGAGTGCATCATCGAGCCGGGCGACATCCTCGTGCTGCCCCTCGGCTGGTATCATTGCGTCTGGGCGTTGTCGCCGAACATTTCGGTGGCCCACGTTTTTGCCAACAACGCGACCTGGTCGGGCTGAGCTCCAACCGATTTGGACGTCCCGTCCGTCATGCAACGCTCCGCCCATGGTCTCTGGAGCAATCGCGCATTCCGAGTGTTCTGGTTCGGACAGACCGTCTCGCTCCTGGGCGACTCGTTCGCGTTCGTCGCCCTCCCGCTGCTCGTGTTTCAAGCCACGGGATCGGCGACCCAAATGGCCCTGGTCGCGAGCACGTCCTGGATGGGGCCATTCGTCGCGTGCTTGTCGAGCGGTGGCATCAGCGATCGTGGCAATCCGCGACGTTTGATGTTGGGCAGCGAGCTGGGACGGATGTGCGCGTACCTCTTCCTCGCCTTGGGGTGGTGGCGGATCGGCCCGCACATGTGGATCGTGTACATCGCGACCGCGGTCGGAGGATACCTTGGGGGGATCACGCACGTCGCGCACACCACGATCGTCGCGAACCTCGTCGGCTCGGACCAATTGATCGCCGCAAATAGCCGATTGCAGACGAGCGCCGCGACGTCCTTTCTCTTGGGACCGGCGCTCGCCGGTCATCTGTGCGCGTTCGCGGGCGCGCCCGTCGCCGTGGCCGCAAACGCCGCCTCGTTCGCCGTCTCGGCGCTGATGGTGGCCTCCATTCGATTGCCTTTTTCCGCTCCGACCATCGATCCCCCTCGCGCCGCGGAGTCGGCCGAGGGATGGCGTGGGGCGAGCGCCGGCCTTCGGTTCTTGATCGCCCACCCGGTGTTGCGGCCCCTCACGGCCTTGATGGTGCTCAGCACGTTCTGGGCGGCCGCATCGACCGAGCTGTTCGTCTTTGCTTTGAAGCGCCACCCAATGGTCGGCGACGCAACCATCGGCTTCGTCATGTCCGTGGCGGCCGGCGGCGCGGTGCTGGCCGGTCTGGCGACACCGATGGCGCGTCGTCATTTCGGTCTCGGAACCACCTTCGTCGGGAGCATGGTGGGAACGGGGGCGGCATTCGGGCTCGCGGGCGCGGCCGACTCGCCCGCCGCCATGACCGTGGCCGCCGTGGCCGCCGGTTTCTGCCAGGCCACGCGGATGATCCTCCTCATCTCGTCGCGCCAGGAGCTCACACCGAGGCACCTGCTCGGGCGTGCGACGTCGGCGCACCTGGCTTTGTATTTCGGCGTCATTGCGCTGGGGACGGCCGTCATGGGGCTCATCGCGCGAGGCATCGGCGCGCCTACCACGTTGATGTTGATGGGGGGCATCATGACCATTTGCGCGATCGGCGGGGCATTGAACCCCGCGTGGCGGCGCCAACTCGATTGACGGAGCCGGATCGTCATTCATGCTTCTCCGTCCGGACGCGCACCGCGGGACGGGCCGCCCCCGACCGCCTTCGGCGATTTCGCGCTGCGCACGAGCGAGAAAGAATCACGAAACCTGAACTCGACACCTGAACTCGACTCAAAAGGAACGGCGAAATGGACATCGACGAATCGGGTATCTGGGTCCTTCGGATGAGCGACGGCTATTCGCTCCATTCACGTGTTTGGGGACCCGCGTCTGGCGAGCATTTGGTGGTATTTTTGCACGGAGGTGTAAGCCACTCGGGGTGGCAAGCCGTCCTGGCGGACCACGTGGTCCAGCACGAGAACACGACGTTTCTGGCGATCGACCGGCGCGGCAGCGGAATGAACCGCGAAGACCGCGGGGATTTGTCGTCCGCGGAGCGTTGCATTGCCGACTTCGAGCAGGTGCTGGAACAATGCCGACCGCACTATCGCAACATCGTACTCGTCGGCTGGTGTTTCGGCGCCTTGCCGGCCACCGTGCTCGCGGCAAAACGGCCTGAATTGCTCGATGGACTCCTGCTCGAAACACCCGGCTTCGTCCCGCGCGAGGAAATGCAAGCGAAGTTCGCTTTGGCCGTATTTCGAGTGAGCCACCTTTTCTCTCCCGAAAATTTTACAAAACCCATCATACGTGCCGAAGTGAGACCGGAGGATTTTACGAGCGTTCCGCGTTGGATCGAGTTCATCGACGCGGATCCCGACAAGCTCGTCTACACGTCGCCACGATCTGCGACAATCGACTTTCCTTGGCAGGACGCCCTCGGAAAGGTCGACCGGCCTCTCAAGGTCGTGTTGGCGAGTCACGATCGCATGGTCCACACCGAGGAGGTTCGAAAGCTGGTCTCGGCGCTCCAACCCGCCGCCGAGATCGAGGAGCTCCCAACGGCGCACGCGATTCAGTTCGAAATGGCGGGGGAGCTAGCGGCCAGTATCCAGGGATTTCTGGAGAAAGTCGCCGCCGGACGAATGTGATTCCGGTTCGAGAGCGCCGTGCAGTGTGAGTATAGTTTCACGCTCAGCTGTGCGTAAGGTGAGGGGAGCCGCATCGAAAATCCGGCTCGATCCCGCTCCCTGGAATCCGCCTCGCGGCGCGGCTGGTTGGATATCGTGTACGGACTGCGCCAAAGTGTGATCAACCCGCGCCATCACCCAAAAGTTGCTTTTTATTCCACACTGTTGGCTATAGCTATATCATTGGTATTAGCGTGATACGGAGCAAACCGTGCAGCGACTGCCGGCGTGGGTGACGCGGATTTCCGTGTCATCGTTGCATTGCACCAAGTCGAATTGCGGTATCGGATGAAGTTCGCATACTCGAAGAAGGCAAACGATTCGCCGGGGCGGGGGCCAACGACGTTCGGAGCACCCGGGCGCAGCGAAGCGGAGGCTTCTCCGTCCCCTCGGGTCCCGTCGGGGGCGTTCCTTCGCGCTCGGCTCACGGCCCGCGAGCGCGAGCTCGAGAGCGTGGCCGAGGCCTTCGAGGCCGGCGATCGGCTCATCACGTTGTGCGGGCCTCCCGGGGTCGGAAAGACCGCGCTCGTCAAGGCTTATACCGCGCGATTTCCGGGCGAGGTCGTATGGTGCGATGCCGCGAGGGGCGAGGGGATCGCGCACTTGCTCGGTACGCGCGAGTGGCGATCGAACGTGCTCTTCGTCCTCGATGGCGTGGGGCGATTGGCTCACCGCGATGCCGCATGGCTCGTCGAGTTGCTCGAGGCCACGCACGGTGTCCGCTTTTTGGCGACATCGCGCGAACGTCTGCGGCTCGCCGAAGAGCGGGTCATCCAAATCGAGCCGCTGTCGACCGTCGAACGCCAAGACGGAAGTAGCGACGCGTACGAGCTCTTGCTTCGATGTGTGGAACGACTGAGGCCCATGTTCTCGCCGATCGGGCAAGCGGCAAAGGCCATGGCGCGGCTCGTTCACCAGCTCGACGGGATCCCGCTCGCGATCGAGCTGGCCGCCGCGCGGGTGGTGGCGCTGGGCGCGGACAACGCGTGCAAGCTGGCCGTGAGCCAGCCCGAGTTCTTGTCGGTGCCGACCTGGGATCGGGCCGTCGGTCGCAGATCCATGCGCGACGCCTTGGATCTTTCGTGGAACACCCTCAGCGACCACGAGAGAACGGCGTTCATGGCGTGCTCCGTGTTTCGCGGCGGATTCTCCCTCGAAGCGTTGGAGTCCGTCATCGGCGACGCCGTGAGCGGGCCGTCGGTCTTCGAGTTGGTGCAGAGCCTTCGCGACAAATCGCTCGTTCGCGTGCGGCTATCCTCGGGGGCGACGACGGTCCTCGCTCTCTACAATGTGATCCGCGCGTATGCCTTCGAGCGGCTGACATCGGGCTCGGAGCTCGATGTATTCATCGGGCGGCATCGGAAGTATTATCTGGAGCGCGCGAGCGTCACCTTGCTCGACGATCTGCCCTTGGATCTCGCCGGCGAGCACGAGAACCTCCTCGCCCTCGCGGACGACACCGATCCCAATGACTCCGAATCGGTGATCGAGGGCTTCATCGCGATGACCGCCGTGGCCCCGACCGCGTTGGTGAGCGAATCGGTCGATTCGTACCTCGCTCGGTTCGATCGGCTCTTTGCGCACGTGACCCGCCGCGATGCAGCTCGGTTCCATCTGCCGCCTTCTCTCTTGGTGCACGTGCTGCTCGCCCGAGGTCGCCTCCGGCTGGCCCGAAAGGACGAGGGCAGCGCGCCCGGCTCGGTGGACGATATGCGTCATGCGCTGCGCCTGGCCCAGGAGTGCGGCGATCCGCGGCTCGAGGTATCGGCTCGGGCGGGGCTGGCTCAGGCTCTTCACGTCCGAGAGGAGTTCGAATCCGCCCGGGCGGAGTGTGAAGATGCGCTGTCTCTGGCTCGCCGGGTCGGTGACGCCCGAAGCGAGGGTATCCTGCTTCGAATGCTCGCCATGAACCTCCGCGAGTTGAACGGGCATAGTGAGTCGATCGCGCTCCTCGAGGAGTCCGTCGCCTTGCACCGGAGAGGCGCCGCGCCCCGCTTGGAGGCCATGAGCCTGCGTGTCCTCGGTGTCGTTCTCGTCGATCTCGGGCAATACGAGCGCGCGCGCTACGTGCTGAACGCAGCTCGATCGGCCCTCGCGGTCGGAGCATCCCGTGAGGAGCACGTGGTTTCGCTCCCCGACGAAAGTGGCATTTACCATCTGGAGGAGGCGCGCTCGCTCCTCACGTTGGCCCAACTGGAACAATCGGCAGGGAACATGGTGAAGGCGCGGGAGCTCTACACGGAGGCGACGGCGGATTCATCGAGGACGCCGCCTTGCTACCGGGCTCGGGTCCTAGGGGCCTACGGTGTATTCCAGATGGAGGTGGGCCGCACCGCCGAAGCGATGGAGCTCTTGGAGCGGGCCGACGCGACATTCGCGTCGCTCCGACCCTGTCATGACCAAATCTTGTATACCGCGTACCGCGCCCTCCTGCTCGCGCGGACCGGTCACCGAGACGAGCTGGAGGCGGCGGCGAAACGGCTGCGCGTCGCGACCCACGAAATCACGGAGGGACATGCCATTCGCCTGGCCGTCGAGATCATCGGCATTCCCGTCGAGCGGGCGCTGACGGAGAGCGAGCGAGCTCCGGCCCGCGCGGAGCACGAGCCCCTCCGCGCGGCCCGTGATCCCTCCGCGACGCTCGCGCCCGCCGAGCATCGGGTGGCCCGATCGGCGGCGGTTCGACTGGCCTTGCGCGTCGTCGAGGGCGAGCTCGAGCGCCAAAGGGTTTCGCGTCATGGATTGGCTCGTCCCGACGCGGGCGAGCCGCGGCGATGCGCGCCCATGCGTGCGAGTCGCGATCCGCTCCGCGTGGAGGCCGACGGAATGTTCTTTCTTCCGCCGAACGGGACCAAGGTCGAGTGCCATGAGCGAGCCGCCGTTCGGCGTCTTCTTCGCGCGCTCACGAGATGGCGCGTCGACTCCCCCGGTGTGCCCATCCGGGCCGACGCGCTCATTCAGGCGGGGTGGCACGACGAAAAAATCGCTCCAGCGGCCGCCAAGAATCGCCTCCGCGTCGCCCTCTCGTGGATGCGCAAGCAGGGGCTCGGGCCCATTCTGGTCACGCAGTCCAACGGCTATTTCCTCGATCCCATGGTGAGCATCGAAGTCGTTCACGCGTGCCCCGCCGATCTATCGATGTGTAACGGCCGCAAATAATCTCCATTAACGCGGCTCCGTGCCATCTTCGATGCGATGTCGATGGCGGACATGAGCAAGGTCCAACGGCCGTTGCTCGGCGGCCGCGCGATCCGGGCGGCGCCCGATGGCCGCGTGGACGCGAGCGCACGAAAGCGAGGCACATGATTTACTCCGGGTTGCTCGATCTCGTCGGCAACACACCGACGGTGCAGTTGAGAAGCGAAGCCACGACGGAGCCCGCCCACCTGTTCGCGAAGCTCGAAGGCTACAACCCGACCGGGAGCACCAAGGACCGACCCGCGGCATACATCATCCGCAAGCTCTTGCTGAGCGGTGAGCTCCGCCGCGGCGCTACGGTCGTCGAGTCGTCGTCCGGCAACTTCGGGGTCGCGCTCGCGGCGGTGTGCCGGGCCGAAGGACTGCGCTTCGTGTGTGTGGTCGATCCGCTCTTGCTCGCCCACAACCGTTTTCTACTGGAGCAGTACGGCGCCGAGATTTCGCAGGTCGACACCCGCGACGACTCCGGCGGCTATCTCAAGGGCCGCATCGCGCGCGTCCAAGAGATCGTGGAGTCCACCTGCGGCGCTCTATGGATAAACCAATATGCCAACGAAGGTAATGCTCGCGCACATTACTTCGGCACCGGTATGGAGATCTACAAGGCCTTCGTGGACCAGGGCCTCGACTACGTCTTCGTCCCCGTCAGCTCGGGGGGCACCATCGCCGGCGTCTCGCAGCTCCTGAAGCAGCTATTTCCCCAAGTTCAGATCATCGCGGTCGACACCTCCGGCTCCGTGATCTTCGGAGGACCACCCGGCAAGCGGCACATCCCGGGCATGGGCTCCAGCATTCGCCCGGACAATTTGCAGCGCGCGCAGATCGACCGCGTGGTGATGGTCGACGAGGAGGACATCGTGCGGGGGTGCCTCGAGCTTCTGCACCGATTCGGGCTCTTCGTCGGTGGCTCCTCGGGCGCAGCTTATTGCGCGGCGAAGCAGCTCCTCAACGACCCGCAGTTCGTCCCCATCGTGAGCCGCGAATATCCGCAGTGGCGCGCGCACCAACGGGAGAAGCCGAATGTGCTGCTGCTGTTTCCCGATCGAGGCGATCGCTATGGCGCGACGCTTTACAGCCGCGAGTGGGTCACGCAGACATTCCCGCGGCTGGCGGGCGCGGAGCTCCTCCGGCGGGCGCCGTCCGATACGGCCGTTCTTTCGATCGGCGCATCCACCTCGAAGGGGCCTCGAGCGGCCCAAGGAGCCAAAGTATGAGAGCGAGACATGTATTGTCGTTGGTGGATATCGATGGCGATCGCGTTCGCAGGCTCGTCGAAGCCGCCGTCGTCTTCGGGCGCGGAGGAGAGGTCGAGAAGACGCTGGCGGGCAAGATCGTCGGATCGTTCTTTCGAAAGACCTCCACGCGAACGAGGACCTCGTTCGCGACGGGCGCGATGCGGCTCGGCGCGTCGGTGCTCACGTTCGGACCCGACGATCTGCAGCTCTCCACCGGAGAAACGCTCGAGGACACGGGCCGCGTGCTCGCGAACTACCTCGATGCGCTCGTGATTCGCACCAACGACGCCGTCTCCGAGATGCGGGCGATCGCCGCGCAGAACACGATGCCCGTGATCAACGCGATGAGCAAAGAGGAGCACCCCACGCAAGCGCTCGCGGATCTGGCGACCATTCACGAGGCGTTTGGTCAACTGGAGGACGTGCACGTCCTCTATATCGGTGAAGGCAACAACACCGCGGCGGCGCTGGCGCTCGCGCTACCTCGGTTTCCGAAGACCCGACTATCCATCGTCACCCCGCCAAACTATGGTTTGCCCGCGGCCGTACTGCAGCAGGCCGCGCGGTACGCGGAGCAGAGCGGAGCTTTCTTGGAGCACCACCACGATCTGGGGAAGCTGCCGCGCCATGTGGACGTCGTGTACACGACGCGCTGGTTGACCATGGGGGTCGTCCACTCCGACCCCAATTGGATGTCGGCGTTCCGGCCGTACACTGTGAACCAGGCATTGATGGATCGCGTGTCGAAGCCGCGCGGCACGATCTTCCTCCACGATCTCCCCGCCATGCGGGGCTACGAGGTCGAAAATGACGTGCTGGACGGTCCTCAGAGCGTGGCCTTTCGCCAAGCGTTCCACAAGATGACCGCCGCGATGGCGGTCCTCGATTGGAGCGTGAACGGTTGACGGCGGCTTCGCCCGATGGAGGCGCACGGGGGCACGGGCTCGCCCGACGCGGGCACCGAGGATGGCGGGATCGCTCACGGCGAGAGGTGCTTGGAATCGATCGCGGCCTTGCGGGCAAGGCGAACGCGTGTCATGTTGACATAGGTTCCGCACTTCATGGGAGTGCATGGAAAGGGTCGTTCCTTTCGCGGAAGGAATCGTTCCGCCGCGAAGGGGTGAGGCGCACAGAAAGGCTGTAATTATTCGGCGCGTGCGTTGCATGCCCACGCCTCCGAAAGGGGGCGAACGGAATGGGATTTCGCCGAGGCCGGATAAGGCGCATTGCGATCTTGGGGGGTTCATTGACGCTTGGCGCATGTTTGAGCGTCGTTGGCTGTCGAGATGAAAGCACATCGTCCGATTCGAAAAATGATTTGAGCGAGGGGACGGGGACGGATTGGATCACCGACCAACACCCCGTCTTTCATACGATGAGCTTCGCCGTTCCCAAGAAGCACGCCGTGCCTCTCGAGGGCGGGCCTCGTGAGGCGGCGGTTCTCTCGATGCTTGCTCGATACAAAGAGGTCTTTGGAATGAGGGACCCCGTCGTCGAGTGGAAGCACTTTCGGACGAATCTCGACGATCAGGGCTTCTCTCATTTGCGTTTTTATCAACAAAGCCGAGGCGTCCGGGTCTATGGCGGCGATTGGATCGCCAGCGTGAACGCGCGAGGCGAGCTCGCATCCATGAGTGGTGTGTACGTCCCCGGCGTGGACGCCGTGGACCTTTCCCCGACCCAAACGCGGGAGCAAGCGGCCGACGCGGCGCGCGGGGACGTGAAGCGCGAGTGGCGCGGTGCCGCGAACATCGGCGCGGAGGCTAGCCCCGATCCGCTCATCTATGCCGCGGAAGGCGTGCCGCCGGCGCTGGCCTTTGCGGTGCGCACGGACACGGTCGTGGATGGTTTTCGGCACACCGACGATTCCTTCGTGGACGCACATACGGGTGCCGTTCTGGGCCGCTTCGACGCGACCCATTCGCAGGGCGCGACGCCTTATGCGAGCGGCCGCAGCTCGAAGAGTTATCCTCCGTACAACGTGCAGGCCACGGACATTCGATTTCCCGTCAGCGCCTCCAACCCTCCGATCCTCGATGGGCGGACCCGCTCCGGGGTCCGAATTCAGACCCTGAGCCATACGTCTTCCGACCCCATCACGGGATCGTCGCTGACGAATTGGACCGATACCACGAGGCCCTCTGGGGCCGCCATCGACGCCCAGGCCAACCTTGCGCGCGTCGTCGACGCTTACGAGGACTTGTATAAGCGCAAGTCGTTCGGGGACGGAAAGGACGTCCTGGCTTACATCAATGCCAACGACAAAGGCCCCATCAACGCGTCCATGGAGACGGACCCCTTTTCGGGCTTGTTCGGATGGTGCAATGCCTCGTTCTATTTTGGCGACGGCGATCCGGCCCGGGGATATTTCCCGCTATCGGCGGCGGTGGATATCGTGGCTCACGAGTTCACCCATGCCATTGCGCTGTGCGCGTGGGGGGGATCGATCGTCCCGACCCCCAAGGCGGTGGACGAGGCCATGAGCGACATACTGGCCATGTTCATTACGAGCAAAATCGAGGGTGGCCACCCCACCGCCCTCGGGCGGAGCACGAACGTCCGACACCAGCCGCTCCGGGATCTCGCCAATCCCCCGTGCGATCGAATGGATGCCCTTTCGGACACCAGCCTTTGCCCGACCTACAAGTTCGGCTGGCTCGACAGGCCCGAACCCCACAGCGCGGGCGGCATCATCACCTACGCCTGGTACTTGATGACATTCGGCGGTACGCACAAATCCACGGGCCAACGCGTTCCTTGCGGTCTCGGTTGGGAGCGGTCGAGCCGGCTCTGGTATCAGGTCCAAGCCAACGAGATGCCCTCCAGCCCCGACTACAAAGCGGCGGCCAATGCCACCTTGTCGGCCGGCCGAAAACAGAATGCACCCCTGCAGCCCATTGCCTGCGCCTGGGTGGCTGCTCAAGTCCTGAAGGCCGACGACGTGAAAAAGCAATGGAACGTCGACTGCCCCGGCGCTTCGGATGCGGGCGTCGATTCGAGCCCCGACGGTAGCTCGGGCATTCCCGACGGTGGGTTGTACGATCCCAATGCCGGACCGCTCGTCGTCTGCCCGGCCGGCCCCTTGATCCCGTAACCGCCCGGCACGGCGCCGACCGCGGGGTGCTCGTCGGCCATCCGCGTTCTGGAGATCACGCCCGCGTCGCTCGCGAAACCGCGTATGCAAACATAGGCACCGTCCACGAAAACCACATGATGGTGGGCGACACCTCGGCAAAGGCGCCGAGACCGGCCACGAAGGGTATCTCGAACGAGAAGCTCTGCACCACGAAGGCCAAGGTCGCGATGTAGCTACGGGTTGCCCATTCTTCGTGCAGCTTGAATCGCTTCGTGACGGCCGTTCGCCACGCGAGCAGCGCGCTGGCGAGCCATACGGTCGCCAACATGTGAAGCGATAGCGCATACGGCCAACCCACCGATCGCGCGGTGGTCGACGCCAAGATCAAGGCGCACGAAGCGCCCGCGCCAATGGCCGCCAGGTAAATGCGGCCCATGATGCGGTGCGCCCGCCAATACTTGACCCGAAACGCCTTCCACAACTGAAAGGGGCCCGTAAAGAGCGCCACCGTTCCCCCGAGCACGTGACCCATGATGATCCATTTGAAGGAAAAGTACCTTCCCAACTTATCGGGATCGAAGCTGAAGAGCCGGAGCGCCCTGTACACGAAGACCGTCGACAGGGCCATCACCGCCACCCCGGCGATCATTCGAAGCGCATTGAGGGGCCTGCTGTTCGTGCGACGGCTGACGTTCATACCGTCATGGAGTAGCCCTCGCGGCACGTGCAATCGCGCACGATCCGATGTTTCGAGAGCACGAATCGCTGGACCCGCGCCGTAGTCCAAAGAAATGAATTTGCGGCCACTGGCGGGCACATCCATTGGCGCGATTCGATCGGCCGCGATCGCGCCACCCGCGGCGCAATCTGCGCATCCGAGGAGCCGACCCGAGAGCGCCCGAAGGCACGTGGTGCCGGGTGCACGAGCGATGTCGATTTTTTTGGAAGCAAGAGCGCGACATGGTTCGGCTGGACGCGTCTCCTTCTCCGGGCAAGCGACTTTCACACGTCGCACGTCCGGAGGTTTTCTAGTGCACGAATGGGTAAACGACATGGCCTGCACCCGCGACGGTCACCCGAGTGGTGCAGCGTACGGGACCGAACCACTCGCGTTCATCGCTGGCCATTCGGAGACGTCCAACGCGGAAACGTACGGGCAAACGCGATTTCATGGCGCCTGCCCGGAATATACCTATTCCCATTTGCGCCCGGCGCGTCTCGGCGGCGGCGCAGTGGAATCATCGTGCCAAAAATAATGAAATAGGCAGAACGTATTGCGCAATATGGTGCGCTCTGCAAAGATTCGGAGACAATCCCGACCGGGCGTTCACTCGCGCGGAGGGCCATCGTTGGATCCCACAGGAGACCCTATGAGACTTAAGTGGTTCGTATCTTCTTGTTTGTTCATAGTACCCATTGCAGGCTGCGCGGTCAGCAGCGACGGCGCCGGCCAAAACGAAGCAGATATTGCGCCGAGTGCACTGTCATCGCAGGCGTCGAAGTTGCGATTCGGGCCATGCCCGGAGGACACGCCCCGATCGCCGGCTATGACAAAGAGCGGACGGCCGCCGAGAATTGGCTGCGCGAGCACCCGTGAGCCGGCGACGCGGTGCTCGGGGCTAAGCGCGAACGAGAATCAGTCGCGGCGACCGGCGCCTCT
Organism: Sorangiineae bacterium MSr11954; assembly: GCA_037157815.1. Classification (NCBI taxonomy): domain Bacteria; kingdom Pseudomonadati; phylum Myxococcota; class Myxococcia; order Myxococcales; family Pendulisporaceae; genus Pendulispora; species Pendulispora albinea. Next base: position 5,533,396 of record CP089984.1, on the reverse strand, counting down.
GCGCGGAGCCGACCGAAGGCCCGCGCCGGATCACCTTCGACGTCCGACGTAAAGGTATCGTCGAGCTCCCAAATGCGGATATCATTTTAGGGCGATCGGTCGTGCGTCGCGTCATTACGGTTCTTGGCTGATGGCGAATGCATCGTGGTTGCGAATCGAGATGGACGCGTCCCCTCGATTGGGGAACGAGAGCGCCCGGCCGAACAAGGTTACGGGGGGATATTCGATATTGCCCGAAAAGTACAAGCGTCCACCGAACGTCCGAAGTCCGGAGTAGAGGTGCAACCCCTGGCCGGTGCCGACCGTGCGCTCGCGTTCGAGCACGCCCGCTTCGTTGAAGACGAGCCATTTTCGGCTGCTGTCGGGGTTGGACGCGCTCGGGGCCTCGAAGAAGCTCAAGACGACCTTGTGTTGGCCGCGAAGGAACGTCGGATCGCTGCCCCGATGCGCCTTGGACCAGCGGTGGTTGCCCGCCGCGTCGTACGAAGCGAAAAATGCGGACGTCTGCGCGCCGTCGTCGATCGGATCGCCTCCGACGGAGTTCCCGCGCGATACGGCTCCCGTGACGTACACGCTGCCGTCATCCCCAGCGGTCACACGGCCGACCATATCGCGTGAGCCCGTTGAAAGGGGGCCTCCCACGGCACGAAGCGTAGCGACCCTGCCATCGCTGGTCACGCGGGCGATCAGGCCATCCGAGGTGCCGCTGGCGGTCACGCTTTTGTCTCCGAGCTGCAGGGTTCCCTGGAAGCTTCCGACGGACCAAACGTCGCCATTCGGCTGGACCTCCATGGTGGCGCTCTGCCAGCCCGGCGCTGCCACCCCGAACACGAGCTTGCCCGTGTCACGGGCAAAGGCGCCGACCATGGCCCCGGCGGCCCGCCGTACGCCACCCACGACGGCTCCGTCCTCCACATCGAATTCGAAATAAATTTTGCCATGCATCGACTTCGTGTCGCCGAAGGCGCCGCGGTCGGCGTCGAGCTTGATCGACCCGGCCAACGTGCCATCGGCGTCGCGCAGCCGAAAGAGGTTCCAGGCGCCCGGGGGTTGCGCGGCGCCCGCGAGCGTGATGCTGCCGCTGCAGCGCAGGACCAAGTCCACCTCGCCGTTCGGCCCCGGAGACACCAGGGCGTAACCGTTGGAATTCGCGGAGTCCGCGCAGGAAAACGGCGTACGCCAGCGCGTCTTCCCGTTGGGCTCCACGCGCACGATGGTGTAGTCGCGCGGGGTTCCTTCCTCGCCAATCGAGCTGCGCACGATGACGATGGCGCCGCCGTCCAGCGCGGGCTCCACCTCCCACGCCGTCTCATGACGTGCCGTCTGCTCGAGATAGATCCACGGCTCCCATGGAATGGTGGAAGCTGCCGCGTCCGCGTTTGCGTCCCGCGAGGCATCGTCGATCCCCCCTCCGCCATCCGCGCAGCGGCCATCGGAACACGACGGCGGCCCGTCCGAGGACGATGACGAACATCCGGGCAATCCGATGGCGGTGCCGATGGCCGTCGGCAGCACGAGGAGCGCGAGAAAGGCGATCGGTCTCATGAGAATGTCGTACGTGGGTCGAGTCACCGAGCTTCCTTCCGGATTGAAATGGAGTCGGTCCGTATCCGACAATGAGCACCGCGTCGAATCAACCGACCCATTTGGAGCGCCGTGCGAAATTCGTCTGTACGTTATTTCACAGCGCCTCGTCCAACGTCCTCGTGGTTACCCTCGTGATCAATGAGCGCATGCGCTGGGCGATTGCAGCATTTCTCGTAGCCTCCGGCGCCGGCTGCAACAGCGCAGCACGACATCGCGCGGCGGAGGCGCCGCCGCCAATCGCGCCACCGACCTTGCCGGAACGTCCGTCCTTCGAATACACCCCACGGCGCAACACCACGAAGGAAGAGCAGGAGACAACGAGGGTGCGGGGCGCGCACGGAGATTCCTTTGGTCTCTTCACCAGCGGCTACGTGGGTCCTCGGCCCAACTTCCTTTCGCACAGCGTGAAGGCGATAAGCTCGATTTTCGCCGCCGGCGGTGGCTCGAGCTCGCCCTCGTCTTCACCGAACAATCCACTCGGCATGCCCGTCGCCCCCATCGCACCCGTCGCGATCCAGCCCGGCGAGAGGCGTCCGACCGGCGAACGCATCGAGCTCGAGGCACAATTTGGCATTGCGGTGAGGGATCCGCGTCAGGCGGCCAAGTGGGTGCGCGATCTGGTCGCTGCCTCGGACGGTCAGATCGCCACGGACAGCGAGAGCTCGAGCGGCAGGGACGACGCGCGCATCGAGCTTCTAGTACGCGTGCCCTCATCGCAATTCGACGCCTTCGCCCAGCGCCTGGTGCACGTGGGACGCGTCGAGTTGCGCAACGTGAAGGCCGTCGATGCGGGGCCGGAAGAGCGCGATCTCCAGGTGATGATCGAAAACCTGGACGTCGCCATCGAGCGCTACAAATTGCTGCTCGCCAAGGCCACGACGACCGCGGACGCGCTGGCGGCCGAGCGCGAAATCGAACGGGCCTCGTCCGACCGAGACCGCATCAAGGCACGCCTGACGTGGCTTCGCGATCGCATCGCGCGCGCCACCGTCGCCATTGCACTTGCCGCCCCTTCGAAGCCGCAACTGCCCGGTGACGACAGCGCCGACGGCGACGCCTCCCCTATGTACATCGGCGTGCGCCCTCTCGCATTGTTCGACGTGCGCGACTCGGGAACCGACGCCTACGCCGGCGGAGGCTTCACCTTTCGCCTCCGCGGCAACGGTCGCGGCCGCGGCCTTCCCGTCGAGGTGGACCTGTTGCGTGCGTGCTGCGGAAGCGAGCCATCGAGAAGCGGCTCGGGCTTCATGGCCCAGACCGGATGGGACGTGTGGACCAGGAATTTCCAATCGTCCAAGCATCGCTGGTTGCTTCCGTACGCGGGCGTGCGTCTCGGGTTCGCCATGCTCCAAGACCGCCCCGACTTCCTTGCCGGGATCGTCTGCGGCGTGGACATCTTCCGCAGCGAGTCCATCTCGATCGGTATCCAAGCCCGTGGACTCATGCTCGCCGGCAATCCCGACGGCCCCCACTTCGCGATCCAACCCGCATTGACCGCGGAATTGGGGTTTTGAACGCGACTGCCATAGCGTCCGATCGATGGCGTCGGCCATGGCCAGCATCCCGTACGCATTCGGACGTCGCCCGAGTCGAGATCGATGGCGTCGGCCATGGCCTGCATCCCGTACGCATTCAGATGTCGCCGGAGTCGAGATCGATGGCGTCGGCCATGGCCTGCATCCCGTACGCATTCGAATGTAGGTGATCGCCCGAGTCGAGATCGATGGCGTCGGCCATGGCCTGCATCCCGTACGCATTCGGATGTCGCCCGAGTCGAGATCGATGGCGTCGGCCATGGCCTGCATTCCGTACGCATTCGGATGTCGCCCGAGTCGAGATCGATGGCGTCGGCCATGGCCTGCATCCCGTACGCATTCGGATGTCGCCCGAGTCGAAGCGCGATTGCATGAGGGCAGGAGCCTGCGGATCGCGAATGGCCGCATCGAAATCAATGACGCCATCGAATACGCTGCGGGTGCGGATCCACGCATTGGCCTCTTGGCGGACGGCTTCCCTGCATCGCTGTAGGCGCGCTCGCCCTCGTTGGGGAGCACGGTACCGCCGGCGATGCGAACCCCGCCACATGGGCCTTCGCAATCCGCGTGCGGTCGCCGTCCATCCGCGCCGGTGCCGTGATGGGGCCACCGCCGGTGCCTGCGTCGTTGCGGAAAAGGAGCGCGCGGCGCAGATTGATTTTGGCGCTCTCGGCCGGCGCATTGGCGCAAAAGTCATGAATGGTCTGGCCATGTGCGAGAGACCATGAAATGCATCTCGACATTCTTCGCGGGTCTCGCCGTCGCGGCGTCGACCGTGGTGGCGTGCAGCGCAGCCGAACCCTCGCCGGCGGACGGCACCGACGATGGTGCGGCGATCACGCAACGGGCGCCGACCTTCCGCAACCCCGTTCGAGGCGGCGTCGCCGATCCGTGGATGTTCCAGCGCGATGGCTACTACTACCTGACGTATACCGCCGTGGATCGCATCATCCTCGTTCGGGCGAAGTCGGTGACCGGCCTGGCGAGCGCGCAAGCCGTGACGGTCTGGCAAGACTCCACGCCTGGCCGCGGCAAGAACATCTGGGCGCCGGAATTTCATTTCTTGAATGGCCGCTGGTACGTTTATTACACGGCGGACGGGGAGGGGGCGGTCCATCAGATGTTCGTCCTGGAGAGCCAGGGCTCGGACCCGATGGGGCCATATTCGTTCAAGTCCCGCCTCGCGACGCAAAACGACTTCTCCATCGACGGGACCGTTCTGAAGATGCCCAACCAAAAGCTGTATTTCGTTTGGTCGGGGCACCTGAGGGGCCCGCAAAGCCTCTTCATCGCCTCGATGAGCAATCCGTGGACGCTCGACAGCGCCCCCGTGCTCCTGTCCAGCCCCACGGCGGGTTGGGAACGCCATGGCAACGGCCGCGAGCACCCGGTCAACGAAGGCCCCGAGGCCCTCTATTCAGGAAATCGGACCTTCCTGGTGTTCTCCGCCAGCGGCTGCGAAACACCGGATTACGCGTTGGGCATGCTGGAATACAAAGGCGGCAACGTGCTCGATCCTCGATCGTGGAGCAAAACCCCGTGGCCGGTCTTCGCGCGGTCCGATGCGAATTGGGTCTTCGGGCCCGGGCACAATAGCTTCTTCACGTCGCCGGACGGCAAAGAGCTTTGGAACGCCTACCATGCCGTGACCAGCTCCGATGGAAGGCCGTACGGGAGCTGCGGCGGGGATCGCACGCTCCGCATCGACAAGATGAACTTCGACGCGAACGGCAGCCCCATCTTCGGCGTGGCCTCCGCCACGTGGACGGACCTCAAGCTCCCCTCCGGCGACCGCGGTAGGTAACCTGCCTGTGTTGTCCCGGCGCCATCTCGTACGAAGCATGCCGTCGTGCGCGGCCCTTTCGGGGTGACGCGGCAGCTCGTGAGAGCGGGGGTGGCGCTCGCGGATTGCCGGTCGATTTTCATCACGCACCGGCACTCCGCAACGCCATCGCTGGCGCACGCCAATTAACCTCGGACGGTGTCGCCCGGCGACACCCGCGTCGCCGATGGCGGCCTTGACGAGGGCTCGGGTCGAGCTGAAAGGCTATTCGACGGCGGCACCGCGTTTGCGAGGGGGCCGTACATGGCCTCCAATCACCAAGGCATTGTTCGAGAGCGCGTGCCGCCGAGTCACACCGCGTTGCGGAAACGCAACAGACGACGTTATCTCCTGTGGCTTGCCATACCTATTCTCAAGCTTGTGTCGCTGCCTTCCTGCGGACCGCGCGAGGGCGAGGAAGGGGGGGCCTGCCACAAATCCGACAGCTGCCGGAGAGACGATTGGTGCAACGGCGAATTGGTCTGCCGAGACCACGTCTGTCGCAAACGTTCGTCGATTATTTCCTACCGATTCACGCCATCGTGCTCGTCGGCGACCGGCACGGACTGCGCTTCCGACGAGGCAGCCCCCGATGGCGATCCGACCCCTGCGGGCGAGACAGACGACGGCGGCGCGCCGACCGACACGTGTTTTCGTCTGGATGACCGCGACGCGACATGCCCATCCGGTGCCGCGCATGACGCATGTACGGGTGCGGCAATTCCCGGTTCCGGATCGCCATGCCACTCGGACCCGATCGATGCGAGCGCTCTCGGACACGATTGCTGTCTCCACACGGACGAGGGCGTCGATGGGGCCGCAGCCCGCGACATGGATCATGGCCAAGGCACGGCATCACAAGACGGCGATTCAACATGAGCGTCGCGCCGACGTGCTGTCCGTTCGTCGATCCGCCCGAGGAGCGCGTGTGGGCTGAGTCGAGGCGATTCATCGACGGGAGTCGGTCGCCGGACGCTCACGGTCCATGACGTCATTTCATCGGACATCGAAGTACGGCACGTTGTGAAAAAGACGCGGTCCCTGGTCGGACCGCGCTCGCTCGAGGCAGAGAGTTGACAAGGCCCCAAACGATGTCGAGGGTCGTCACTGTGGCAGCGATCGCACGACAGCTCGAAGCCCCATTCGTCGATATTCTTGCGGCCCGGGCGCTGGGCTACGCGCTCGCCTTCTTCGTCCACTGGAATCTCAGACCGATAGCTTTGACTTAGAAGCTCAATCGAGCCCTGACAAGGCTCACGTATCATTTCAATCGTTTAGCAGCATTCGCCATTTGTCGCCGAGGTGTGCACTCGCAGCGAATGCTCGAGGGGCTGGTCGCCTACAACGGAGGGACCGATAGCGAATACCGGACCAACTTGGACAATCGCTCGCGCCGACTCAGGCGAGCGACGCAGGCGGATCGGGTCTCGAACACATCGAGGGCGAATGGACGGGATCACCCTTTATCTGTCAACGGCGTCCCAAGAGCGGGCACACCAGGAGCTTGCCGCGTGCCGGCCGCGCATCGGCGCCCTCGTCGCCAAGGCGTGCCGCTGTGGGCATCTCGTGGGTTGCGCTCAAGATAGGGGGCCTTCTGCGGATCGATCCCGGACGTCCCCCCCCCCGTTCGTGCGAACAGTTCCGTGGGCCGATCGCATCGCACAGGGCAGATTCTTCATTCGCGGGGGTGCTCGCGCGAGCACAGGCACGCCATTCGGCCGGGACCACGCGCGGCCGACAGATAGGGAGAAATCTCGTATCCTTCGCGGATACCTTCACCCTTAACGGGACATCGCGGCCGTTAGCGCCGCTCCCGGGTCGTCGTTCGGCTTCGGAAACAGTCAATCCGGAAGGAGCACATCCATGCAGATCCCTGAACGTCGACCGGATGCGATCTCGGGTAGCGAATTCCTTCGTCGAACGGAAGGCCTCGCGGACGCCGACCGGGAGCGGCGTATCGTGGACGAGATCACGTCGGGAAACATCCCTGAATTTCTCCGCTACCTCATCGATGTCCACCTCTCGATGATCGCTCCCGCGCAGCACGAGGCGACGATTCGCGTCATGCCTGACTATCTGGCCGTGGGAGATAACACGGACTTCGTTCTCATCCCCATGAAGGTCGCGTCTGCCCAGCGTGTTGCAGATGCTTTCGATGCAGCCCTTCCGACCGAGAAGATCGTGCGTGCAATATGGAACCAGGCGCCGGCGCGACTCTGGCTTGCGGGGCAGTACGGCAAGGCAGACTGTGTCGAAGCGAGGATGAGGTCGAATGCGTGTTATCGCCAGTACAATGACGTGGTGGCGACGGAGCGTCGCTCCATCGGCGGGGCCCTCGGTGTGCTCACGGCAGGGCACAAGAAGGATGTGATTCTATCGCCTCGCGTGCATCAGAGGTTGTCATCGGGCAAGCTTCCCACGATCATTTTTGGCGGTTGGGCGCGAGACGGGAGTGGCCCGATTCAGGGAAGTGACCCGGCGCACGACGAGGATTGGGTCGACTATAGCCACGGCATCCGGCTCGTGAGCCTCGACGTCACGCTCGACGGTGCTCCCGCGCGGCTCGACGAGCTCTTGAGCAATCCATTGTATGCCGGCCTGCTTGCGGCGGTCACCATCGCCGAGCCGTGGTATCCGGGAGGCCGGCCCCCAGTGCCGCCGTTGGGGATCGATCCTTCCGCAAAGTGGGCCGCATCCGTCGTTCCGCCCATCGACGCCAATCCGATGCATTTAACTCATACGTTCCGCGATAAGCTCAACAACGTGCTAGGCAAGCTTGCGGCATCCGGGACGCCATTTCAACTCGTCGAAGGCTTCCGCACGACGGAACGCCAACAATGGCTCTATGGCTCCGGGCGCCCCACCGCTAAACCGTTTGGACGTCCCGGCCCTATCGTAACGGAGCGCGACGGTGTCGGCGCTCGGTCTCGCCATCAAGGGAATGGCACGCCCGGTTCTGGAACCGCGGCGGACTGCTATCCGACGAAGAACGGCGCGGTCTACATTCCTAATTCGACGGACCCTGTGTGGAGGGCCTATGCGGCTGCCGCCCGCGCCGAGGGCCTCGTCGCGGGGCTCGACTGGGTGAACTTTCCCGATGCGCCGCATTGTGAGCTCGACATTTAGCGATCGAGCCGCTTGCGCTCGAAGGTCGTTTGGGGGCGGTGCTCCCAAGTACGTACAGTAAGGTCTTCCACCTGTCGGCGTCCGAACGCGCAGTGGGCTCCCCGATTGCGCCGGGTGGCCCATTAATGTGCGGCTCGCGGGCTATTACCGGCGATGGCGTACCGTCCCAGGCGAAGCGCGCAAAGAAGACGCGAACGTCGAAACCGGAAGTGAACCTCCACCGAATCGGTGGAGGTTCAGTGCCCGGGGCGGAGCGAGTTTGACGCGCACAAGGAGTGAGCCGTTTCCCGTTGGACGCCTCGGCGTCATCGGCGTACCCGATCCGACTGGGGCACCCGCGTCAAGTTCCGTAAGCTCGATGTCCTCTTGACCCGGACATCCGCCGACGGCGCCCAAGACGGACGATTGGCCCGTACTCGACCCACACGCACGCGACGGGGGTCGTGGTCCAAAACGGGCACTGGGTCTCATCGACCACCGTCAAAATCGGTTGCGGGAAATTTGGTGCTGCAAAGATAAATCAATTTGCCGCACGTTCGTTACCATTTGCCGACATCGAACTGTCTCACGCGACCCGTGAAGTTCGACATTGCAAATGATAGCGATTTCGTACAATCTGCACGTCCGGTAGCATGGACAAAGCATCCGTGCGCCGACGGTAACGTGGAGGAAGCGCAGGGATTGCGGCCCATTCGCAACTGCGCGCCTCGTAGCTGATAGTCCAAAGACGGGAAGGTTCGTCGATGCAACCAGGGCTCTCTTCGAGATTTCTATCGGCGCTTGGCCTGCTGTTCGTGGTCATGCTCCCGTCATTCGGCGGATGCAGCAGCGGGGAGCCGCCTCCGAGCGGCGAGGCTCCGCCCATCGATCCCACGAAGCCGGTGAACTTCCACGAGGCCATGCGATTCATCTATTCCGGTCCGAACGCCAGGCAATCGGGCGTCGCGGCAGGCACCTTGGATCCGTCGCGCGAGAGCGTGATTCGAGGGCGGGTGCTCGACGGTAACGGGCACCCCATTGCAGGCGCAAAGGTCGTCGCCCCGAACCATCCCGAATACGGTCAGACCTTGACCAGCACCGACGGTTGGTACGACTTCGCCGTGAACGGCGGCGAGCGCATCTTTCTGCGCTACTCGGCGGCAGGGCTCATCGAGGCGCAGCGCGGATTTACGCCCGGGCTGAATCGTTTTCGCAATTTGGACGATGTCGTCCTTCTTGGATCGAGCGCGAGGACAACGGCCGTTCAATTCAACGGCGGGAGCACCTGGCAGCTCGCCAGCGGGGAGCCCTCGGTAGCCGATGACGCGGCAGCCCGGACGGCGCATATCCTCTTTCCGCCGGGTGTTCGCGCGACGGTCACGAAAGCCGATGGCACCAAGGCGCCTCTTGGCTCCGGTACATTCCGCGTGACGGAGTACACCCGCGGCGACTTGGGCGACGAGGCCATGCCGGGTGCACTGCCTCCCGCGAGCGCCTACACGTATGCTTCGAACTTCGGGTTCGACGAGACAAAGGACGCTCGGGAGGTCTCTTTCGATAAGACCGTCATGGCGTACGTGGACAATTTTTTGTCCATGAAGATTGGGACCCTTGTTCCCTCCGGCGCGTTCGCGCCCGAGATGGACGCGTGGAAAGCGAGCGAATCCGGCCGAGTGCTGGCCGTGGTGAACGGCGCGAACGGAAAGCGCGGGTACGATACGGACGGCGACGGCAAGGCGGATAGTGCGACCGTGCTTGCGGCGCTCGGCATCACGCAGGCCGAAATCGACGCGAGCGCGCCCATAGCCCCGGTCGGAAAGAGCTTCTTCCGTGTTCCGTTGCAGCACTTCTCCACCTACGACTTCAACTGGGGACAGGCTCCGGCCGCCGACGCCGCCAATCCCGCTCAAGCAGCGGACGGAGCGTCGAACGGGTGCCGTCCTAAAGAGGATGTGCAGAAAGCCAATTCGACCATCCTATGTGAATCGCGGCTGCTCACCGAGCAGATCCCGGTGGTGGGCACCGGGCTGGAGCTTCACTACAGCTCGGAGCGGGTGGCGGGGCACACCGAATCATCGACCTTGACGATCCCCATCACGGAGGCGACGGTTCCCGCGTCCGCCAAGCGCGCCCAGGTGGAAATCGCCGTGCTGGGCGTTCGAACGACCAAGACGTACGACGCCGTCACGCCGAACATGACCCACACCTTCGTGTGGGATGGCAAGGATGCCTACGGGCGCGCTTGGCCCGGCCGAACGCGTGCATACGTTCGCGTGGGGCTCGTCTACGAGAGCGCCTACACAACGACTCCCGCCTTCGGCATGTGGACCGACGCATCGGGTCCCATCACGCAAAATCCGACGCGCCGCGAGTTCACGTTCTGGCGCACCTACGAGATGAACCTCGGCACCTTTCCACAGGAAGGGCTCGGATTTGGTGGCTGGGCACTCTCAGGGCTCCAAAATTACGACCCCGGCAATGGAGTCCTTTACTTTGGCGACGGGCGGCAGAACGAGCCCGATCCGCAGGCCGTGATCGAGCACATCGCAGGGAATTTCAGCCCCGGATACGATGGGGACGGTGGTCCGGCGACGGCCGCGAACTTGAACTACCCCTGGGGTCTCGCGCGCGCCGCCGACGGCACGCTCTACATCGCCGATGCGTCCAATAATCGGGTTCGAAAGGTTGTCAACGGCATCATCTCGACCTTCGCCGGCACTGGCGTCGACGGATTCTCGGGTGATGGCGGACCCGCTACGTCCGCAGACATTTCTGCTCCGACGTCGATTGCGGTCCGCCCCTTCGATGGCGCGGTGTGCTTTAGCGTCCAGTATCAGGACCGGGTGCGCTGCGTGACCAAGGACGGCATCATCCAAACGGTGCTCGGTGGTGGAACGCAAAGCGTCAACGTTTCGGGTGTTCCCGCAATAGAGGCCAATGTCCCCCGTCCCACGGATGTTGCTTTTGGGCCTGATGGGAGCATGTACGTCTTGGAAACGACGGACAACATCGTCGTGCAGCTCGAACCCGGCGGCTATGCGCGCCGGGTAGCGGGTGGAGGGACCGACCGCGGCGAGAACGTGCTCGCCTTGCGCGCAAGCCTCAGCAATGTCACCGGTATTGCCGTAGACCCGGATGGTGCGATCTACGTCTCCGAACGCGGTGGAGGCATCGACAATCGGGTGCGGCGAATCGACCCGCGAGGGATTATCATGACCGTCGCCGGGGGAGGCTCCAATGGCGACGGGGGCGATGCGCGCCTCGCCAAGCTCGAGTTTCCGGGAGCACTCGCGGTGGATGGGGAAGGCACGCTCTACATCTCCGACGGAGGCCGCATTCGTCGCGTTTACCACGGCCGCATCTCGACCTTCGCCGGAGGCGGCGACATCCCGACGGTGAGCGGAGCGATCGGGCAACCGGCTCGGCGTGTCGCAAATACCGTTCCGTCCGCGCTGGTGCTCAGCCCCAATGGTGATCTTTACACATCCGAATTTACCGACAGCGTGATCCTGCGCTTGCACCCCGTCGTTCCAGCGACGACGAATGGCGAAAAGTTGATCGTCAGTGGCGACGGTTCGGAGATTTACGTTTTTGACACGAACGGCCGCCACCTGCGCACCCTCGACGGGCTCACGAACGCCGTAAAGCTACGCTTTTCGTACAATGGCGCGGGGAAGCTCGCGCGCGTCGAGGACAACCATCACAATGCGACGGTGATCGGTTACGACGCGAATGGCCGGGCAACGTCCATCGTCGCGCCGTTCTCGCAGACGACGCTCCTAGCATACGATGCGGACGGGTACCTCGCGAAGGTGACCGACCCGCTCGGGCGCGAAGAGAAGCTTTCGTACGGGACGGGCGGGCTGCTCGAGCAGCGTCTCGATGCGGGGGGTGGCGTACACGCGATGCAGTATGATGCGCGAGGAAACCTCTTGACCGACGCAGGCCCCGAGAACGCGACGTGGACCCTCTCGCGAGAGAGCTTGTCCCCGTTGCAGACCCGAATCACCACGGGACTTGGACGAACGCGTCTGCATTCGGCGTCGGGAGGGCGCGATACGGGGGATGTGCGCACCGTTACGCACGAAGATGGGACCAAGACCGTGTTGACGACCGATCCGGATCGCGGAGCGCACGTGACTTGGCCTGACGGAACGAAGCTAGATACTATGGTGGCAGCAGATCCTCGTTTCGGTATGCAGTCGCCTTATGTGTCGCACGAAGTAACGACCCTGCCGAGTGGCCTCAAACGCACCGTCGATACCAACTGGTCTGCGCGTTTCGATACGGACGGCTCGCTTCTCGGTCTCGACGGGACCCGGACGACGGTGGATGGCGCGTCGAGCTCGACATACGACGTGGCCTCGCGCACGTGGACCAACACGAGTGCGGTCGGACGGCAGGCACGCACCGTGCTTGATGCCGATGGGCGCGTGATCCGAGTGGAGACACCGGGCCTTGCTCCGATGGATATTCGGTATGACACTCGTGGGCGTCCTGTCGAAACCTCGCGTGGCGCTCGACGGATGACGTATGGGTACGACGCGAACAGCGGCGTGCTTCAGAGCATCACCGACGCGCTCGGCCCGGTCGCCGCGTTGGAACGTGATACAGCGCTCCGCGTGGTTGCGTCGGTCCGTCCCGATGGCGCGCGCACGGTCTTCGGCTATGATCCGCTCGACAACGTGCTCGCGCTCACTCCTCCCGGCAAACCTGCACACACGATGACCCGTGCCAAGGACGGGCTTGAAACTTCCTATGCCAGCCCTGGTGGCCAATCACTTTCGACGAGCTACGATGGGGACCGCGCCGTTAAGGCTCTCACCCACGAAGATGGCGCCCAGACGGTGCTTGAGCGCGACAGCTCCGGCCGCCCGGCGACGCTCCGCTTCGCTACCGGCCAGGTTGGCTTCGGCTACGATGCTGCCACCGGGAACGCGGTCGCCTTCAGCGGCCCGAGTAACGCTTCCATCAGCGCTGTTTATGACGGTGCATTTCTGACCAGTGTCACGACCGCTGGACCTGCTTCCGGCACGATCGCATGGACTCGTGATGCACTGCTGCGCCTCAAGACGGAGACGCTTTCGGGAGGTGGCACATCGATCGCCTACACTTATGACGCCGACGGGCTTCGGACAAAGGTCGGGCCGGTCTCTCTCTCTCGTCAATCCGACTCGGGGTGGCTCTCGAGCCTCTCGACGGGTCGTGTGAGCCAGAGCTTTACCTATACGATGTACGGCGAGCTCGCCACATCCACCCTCAGCGGCGCGGGCAAGCCTCTCAATATCGCCTACACCTACAACAACCGAGGGCAGCTCGTTGAGAAGCTTGAAAATGGCGTCCTGTGGGGTTATGCCTATGACGCCGCCGACCGTCTCGCTCGTGTCACCAAAGATGGTGTCGAACAAGGTCGGTACTCCTTCGATGCCAATGGCAATCGGACTGACAACGGTACCCAGGTCGATGAGCAAGATCGCCTCACGCGGCGTGGAGATACAACCTACACATACACGCCGCGCGGTGAACGCGCGACCAAGTCCACGCCCTCCAGCGTGGCCAAGTATTCCTACGATGGTCGCGGTAACCTGGTGTCTGTCGAACTTGCGTCCGGCGTGCGAATCGACTACCAGCTCGATGCTTTCGGCAGGCGCATCACCAGAAGCCGCAATGGCACGATCACGCATCGCTGGCTTTATCGCAGTGGGCTGCAGCCCGTTGCCGAGGTCGATGCGAGCGGTAATGTCCTCACCCAGTTCATCTATGCCGGCGGCGGTCACGTCCCGGATGCTATGATCCGTGGAGGTAAGACCTACTCGCTTATCACGGATCATCTTGGGAGCGTTCGATTTGTCGTCGACGCCAGCACGAGCTCCGCGCCTGTCCAGGTACTTGACTACGATCCTTGGGGGCGAGTTACGAGCGACAGCGGCGTTGGATTTCAGCCTTTCGGATTTGCTGGCGGAATGTACGATCCAGATACTGGGCTCGTGCACTTCCGTGCTCGAGAATATGATCCCGAGAGCGGTACCTGGACGAGCAAAGACCCGTCGCGATTCAACGGCGGATCAAATCTCTACAGTTATGCGAACAACGATCCAATCAACTATGTTGACTCGACAGGGTTGTCGCCGAAGGGGGCGTGGGTACGGGTGGTAAATCTCATCGAGAGGAAGGGGCTTCAGCTATTGGAGCGTGTCGGGTTCGACGCCGCTGTTCATATCGTGGAACACGGCGGCGATGTGCTGACGAAATCCGAAAGTGAGGCCCTAGCCATTGCGCGACAAGCTAGCGGCGGCCGATGCCCGATATTGCATAACGACGTACACGGAAGCCACTACCATCCCGTCGATCAAAAAGGCGATAAACTCCCAGCCCACGTCTTTTTCGGAAATCGAAACACCATCCTCGGTACGATTCCATTTTTGCTTGATCTGAACGACGACGGCGATGTCAGCGATGATATTCTCGATTTGTTTACGCCGTGGCTGCCGTTTTTTCCCTCCCAAGGACCGGGCCTGCCGCCGGGGCTCGCATGAGTATTACTGGAATGCACCGCGAGGACCTGGTAGCGGGCCTCGAGTCGTGGCTGCGGGACCTACACGGTACACCGATCCAGCTCGAACAGCGCGAGCTGTGGAAGGTACACAAAGCGTGGCGCGAGAGGTTTACCCCAACACGTATCGCCGATCGTCGTGTACGCGCGCCGGATCTTTGGATCACACTTGCCTCTGGCGAGGATGCGGCGGAGCGCGAATTCGCCGCTGTCAGTGCTTACGAGCAACGCCGCGGCGATGCATTCATCGTTATCCTCGGATATGAAGAGTTGGGCTTTCGATGTACAGGTGCCGATATCCCCAAATACGACGAGATCCGCGACCTGATGGATCATTGGAAGATCTCAGACATCTACATCATCGCACCGAGTTTCGAATGGACCTTCGTCGTAACCAACGAGCAGGATGCTTATGGGGGACCGTTCTTCGTCGTTGCGGTAATGGACGATCCAGATGTAGGCGATATGGGATGACCTTTCCGTAATGGGCTTCGCGTGCAGATGTTTACGACATATCCATGGGTCCCATTACGGAATTGCCCGCGCTGACCCAACGCACGTACACCCCCAACTCGTCACGCTCGGCCTGCACATTGCCCTTCGATTCAAGCTCGGCGAACGCCGCAAAGAACTTGTTCCGATTCATCCCCATGATCGTCGGGCCGGAAGGTATGCCCCGAAGCCAGCACGGGATCCTCGGTGAGCTGGTAGACGTGAAACGTGTCGAGCCACGCTATCGCGGCGCGCGGATCGTCCATCGAGATCTCCGCATCGGGCCGATCGAAGTGGTGCATGCCGCACGTGAAGAACGTTCTGCCGTCTCCAACGACCACCACGGCGCACTCGTAAAGGGCGCCCATCGAGCCCGCATCGAGACGCGCAAGCCATGGTTCCCAAGCCCACGCTCCCCCCGAGCCTTCCACCCGAACGGCGACCCCGCCGGCCCGCCTGCAGCACGCGCCCGAGTGCCGCGATGGCCGCGTGATCGCGTTGCAGTTGCAGGCCGACCTCGACCACCGCAACTCGACGACAACGCTCGACCTCGCGCCGCACGTCATCCGGCAACGGTCCACGGCCAAACCGGAACGCCGCGCCGAGAGCGTCATCGGAGACGAGTTCGATCTCCACATCGCCGGGTTGGAGCGCAGCGTCCGTTCGTGCCCGCGCGCGGATGCACGCGGCCAACAGCGCATCGGCGAGCTGCGAAGTCTCACGAGAAGGGCCCGGAACGAGCAGCGTGAAGGAAGGGACTCGATGTGTCACGATCGCTGCGGTGTACCGTGCGCGCACCCCGAGTGGATGGCCAAATGCCCTCGCGACGGGAGCGCGAGCGTCGGCCAACCACGGACTCGATGTTTCTCAGTTTCCGCAGCGGCGAGAAACGCTCGCAAGGACGCTGCCGTTTCGCCTATCCTGCCAATCACCATGACCGAGTTCTGGCTGAAACACCATTGGCCGACCGTTATTACGTGCGATCGTTACGGGGGAGTCTATTCAGGTGCTGCATGGATTGCGTTTCCACTCGAATGCATCCCCGAGGCTGCGGAAGGCGACGACAACGATTGTGCGGAGTTTTGGCAAAACTACGACGAACCCGTTGGCAAGGGGGCGACGCCGGATGAAGCCTTGAGCAGTCTCATCGAAGCGATGCGTGCCAAGTTGGCTCAATGACTTCTCCGCGGTCGTGCGTCGTCCTCCGTAGCAGCACGACGCGCTGTGGACTTGGCAGGCACCGAGGAGCCTTCAGAACGCGCTCCGCCTGCGTCGGATCCGGCCTCTCCCTTCCCATCGCGGCAACTACCCTCGCAAGGTCGCCATGCGCGAATGGCGCAGCGTCGCGCACGCCGGGAGCCCGACGGGTTGGCGCCGCCCATGGCAACGGCCCATCATCTTGTCGATAGTGCAGCCGTCGGGCCCGCCGCGCGGATTTCTGCGACGTGCCGCACGCGGCGAGCGTGAACGCCGAACAGTTGGAGGCGTAAACGAATCGCCCATCAAACGAGATGGCCATCTCGCCCGGGTAGTTCGTGCCGGTGGTGCCCGGGGCCAATGGCGCTGCTCGACATGCTCACCGGACCTCTCTCACGCGGGTGACCGCGGCCGGGGGCAACGGCGACCGTCGCTCCACCCGTTTGCCCCACGCCTCCCGCGATTCGCCTCCCATCCCGGCCTCCTCTTGGGGCGATGGGATTTACGGCCTTCTGCCTTTCAATTTGCGACGCGAATCGCCGAACGGATACGGAGCGGGCTCGAGCCAGAACGGGTCGATGGCCCTCGTGCATCTTATCGGCGTCGACGGTGCGGCACTACGCGCGACCGCCACGCTCGGCAGCGACGCGGTCTGCCTCCAGTTGGGCGTCTTGCAACGTTGGCACGCGCACCGATCCACGAATCCGCTCCTGGATAAAAATGGGCTCGAGCCGGTGCGAGAGTTCATTGTAGATGTCACACGCTCGCTGCGACTCGTCCGTCCACCGCAACCGAGCGAGCAACTCTTCGAGATAGCCAACCGAGACCGCCCACGCGGTGGCTACGGGATCGCGTCCACCGTGGCCCCAGACCTGCAGCCACGAAGGGTCGAGCTGTCCTCGCTCGATTGCGTAGATCAGTGGAAGAATTGGATTACCGATTCCCGTCTCATAACGTACTTCGACACCAGCGGGCTCGAACGCCCAAAAGATATTTCCATCGTAGTCGACAACTTCCTGCGCGCCTTCCAAGGGACGAAGCTCGGCACCATGAATGGCCGCGCGTTCCAGAGCCGCCGAATCGGCAATGACCGGGATGCCGTGGCGGACCGGAGGCCCGCTTGCCTCGAGGGCGAACAAGCATCCGCCCTGCTTCCAAGGCATGCAGAGCAACTCCCCGCGGGTCTCCACCCGAGCCTTGGCCGCCACATCGAGCGTCTCCCCGAAGGTGTCGATGTACAGCGCCTCGCTTCGTGCCAGATCCTTGACGCGGATGACGATGCCCACGCTCACGCGACCCACTCTGACACGGGAGCGCTCGCAAAAGAAGAAGGTGCTCGTGGTGCATATTCCGAAGGACCCGGGGAGCTGTTCCAAGCCGACGCGGGGGCTCAATCCGACATGACGCGGGGCCCGGAGCGTAGCGACGAGCGTGGTCAGGTTTTCGTTTCGGTCACCTCGGGGGCAATCGCCTTCTTCTTCCGCATCGAGCCGCCCCGAAGGGTCACCACGTGGGCGTTGTGCACGAGGCGGTCGCAGATGGCGTCCGCCATTGTCGCTTCGCCGATGGCTTGATGCCAAGTTTTCGTCGGAAGTTGCGACGTGATCACCGTCGACGATTGGTCGTACCGATCCTCCAGCACTTCGAGCAGATCGCGCCGCTCGATCTCCGTCATCGGCGACAACAGAAAATCGTCGAGCACGAGGACCGACATCTTCGCGATGCGCGCGAGCGCCTGGGCGTAGGTGCCCGCGGCACGCGCGACGGCGAGCTGCTCCAGCAGGCGCGACGTGCGAATGCAGAGCGCCCGAAAGCCTTGCCGGCACGCCGCTTGGGCGAGGGCTGCACCGAGAAAGCTCTTTCCGCCTCCCGTTGCTCCGACCACGATCACGTTCTGTTTCGCTCGGACCCAGTGGCAAGCCCCGAGCGTACGCGCGAAGGAGCGGTCGACACCGCGGCCTGCTTCGCACGATAGCTCTTCGAGGCTCACGCCATTGGGTATTCGGGCGTCTTTGAGCAAACGTTCGAGTCGCTTGTTTTCCCGTGCCACCCATTCGCGGTCGATCATCATCCCGATCACCTCGTCAGTGGAGAGGGGTTCCGTCGGGGGAGACGCGTGCATCTCGCGCACCGTCTGTGCCATCACGTGCAGCTTCATCTCGACGAGCTTCTGAATCGTTTCTTCCAGGATCACGTTCATCCTCCGTATCGAAGTAGCTTGCGCCGCGAATGTGCTCGTGCGCGATGGGCGCTCGAGTTGGGGGCTCGACCCGCGGCGCGCGGTCGAGGCCATTTTTGAGAATCGCCGTCACGCTCTTGCACGTGGGGCTGCCGATGCTCAGCGCACGAGCACACGCCGCATTCACGCGAGCCTTGCCGTATCGGTCGGCGAGCCGAATCACCCCGAGGCAGGTACGGTATCCGGTCTCTGGGTGCGTACGCTGCCCGAGAGCCCGACGCGCGAATTCACCGACCTGATCGCCAATGCTCTCGGCCCACGCGACCACGCGCTCGGGCGGCCACTTGCCATAGTCGCGGTGCTCGCGTGGCCGGTGTTCGTCGCAGATCACCGCCGTGCCCTTCGGACCATAACTGCGCACGTGGGACGCCACGCGCTCGCTCTGGTGCAGGATCTCGACACTCGTCGCGGTTGCACGAATCTCCACCTCGGCCCCCACCATCGTGTACGGCACGCTGTACAGTCGGTGCTCGTAGTCGACGCAGTAATCAATATTGACCTTCACCTTTCGCCACTTCGCGATCTGGTAGCGGTGAGCGGGCAGAGGGCGCATGGCGGGCTTGTCGATCGTCTCGAAGGCCGAGTGCCGGCATCCTTCGAGCTTTTGAAACGGGCGCTTGTTGAGCTGCTCGAGCAGCTCGCGGACCGCCACATTGAGCTCACCGGGTGAGAAGAAAGTCCGATTCCGGAGCGCCGCGAGGATCCACCGCTGCGCGATCAAAACGCCTCCCTCGACCTTCGCTTTGTCCCTCGGCTTTCTCGGCCGCGCCGGAATCACCGTTACGCCGTAGTGCTGCGCCATCTCGAGGTAGGTCGGGTTGATGTCCGGCTCGTACCGATCCGGCCCCGAAACGGCGCTGCGAAGTTGATCGGGCACGACGACCTCGGGGACGCAGCCGAAGTACTCGAAGGCGCGGATCGTCGAGCCGACGAAGTCGGCGACCTTCTGCGTGCGCGTCGCCTCGGCGTACGTATAGTTGCTCGCGCCGAGCACCGCGACGAACAGCTCGACTTCGTAAACCTCTCCGGTCGATGGATGGACGACGTGTGGCTTTCTCCCTGAGTAATCGATGAACATCTTTTCGCCGGCACGATGCACCTGGCGCATGACGACGCTCAGCTTCTTCTTCCACTGGGCATACAAGGCGCAAAAGCGGCTGTATTCGTAGGCTTTGAGCGGTGCCTGACCCATCGCCCCATCGCGGTACTCGACCCACAACGTTTGCAACGTGACCGCCGGACGCGACAGCTCTCGATGCACCCACGCGAAATCGATCGGCACGCGCGACGGCGGCTCGTTACGGCCACCATCGTGGAACAACCGCCCCTCCACCTCGGCGTCGCTCAGCAACCGGGCCTCCGCCCACGCGAGCCCCGCGGCACGTGCGCGCGCCAGGTAATCGCCGACGGTCGTCTCACCGATTGCCACCGACGCCGCGATCTCGGCGTGGCTGCGCCCGCACTCGAACTTCAATCTGAGAACTTCTCGGACCTTCCGCATGGACACTCGCTCCGACATCGCGCCTGTCTACGCGATGAAGCTGTGACCCTGCTCGCCGCTGCGGGGGGGACCGCCCCCTTTGGAATGCGTCCCCGGGTGCCTAGGAATCGGCCCCCGGGTGTCGTTGGAATGCGTCCCCGGGTGCCCAGGAATCGGCCCCCGGGTCACGTTGGAATGAGGCCCCGGGTGTCGTTGGAATCGATCCCCGAGTCACGTCGGAATACGCACGTGGCACTAAAACCAAGCTCTACAGTGTTAATATGGGATGAATCCTGATGAACTGGCACCTCTGGGATAGGCCCCGATGGTCCCTCCCCGTTCTTGGTCACTTCGCCCACTGCCGTCACGGATGGTGACGCCCGGCCAAGCGCGAGGCGCACGTGGCCTCCTCGACCGAGCCCTACAAGACGCTCTGCCACCGCCGTCGACGACGGCCTGCCCAGCGTGGAGCTCTCAAACGCCCTATGATCGGATAGCGCGTGTTCCCTGCCATCTTTGCGGAGACGTTTCTCCAGCGCGCTGATTTTCTTGCGAAACTGCGAGAAACGGCATGCGTAATGCCCGCCATGTCCGACCCTCCGGACCTTCGCGCCGTCAGGCCCCTGCGCCCTGATTGCGGCCTCCCTTGCCGGGACTCACCACGGGCTTCGTAGCGCGTATGCACTGCACGAGCCCCGTTCTGGAGAGTCGTACGGGCTCACGCCTTCTCGTCATCGTCGGCTTCAAACCATGCGCGCCCGCTCCTTGCAATCACGCCGTCAATAGGCGGTTCCAACAGACGGAGCGTATCCCGTACCTCGTTGAGACTACGCAACCTCGTCGACTCGCCATCGAAACCGCACAGGTCATATCCGTCGGACGTGAGGAATCGTCGCGCAGCAGCCTTCCCGGCTGCTTCATCCGTAGCCTCGATGGCGAGCACTTGAAAGAACTGCCTCCGGGAAGCTGGATCTTTACCGTGAACGATCATCTTTATCAGGATTCGAGTTTCCATCATGAATCCGCCCCCCATGCGAAATACGCTCCGAGACCGGGCCAATCGGCTGTCATCCCGAAAAGCCAGCAAAGCTCGAAATCCACGACGACGATACCGAAGGGAAGTCCGGAGTCGTTCGCTATGCTTTGCCAGTCTTCCATGGTCGGAAGCTGCCCGCGACAATCGAATCCGATCGTCGCCGGGACCTCTGGCAGCACGATGTATCGGTGCTCGTCCGCGTTGTCGAGCGTTCGATATTCCGCTTCCGCATCACCGAAGTCCAGAGCGCGGGTCCTGTAGTCGCCAAACTCCACATGGAGCTCACCGATTGGTCTCCGTCCTCTCCGGGGATTCTCTGTTTGAAGGTGTGTCAGTCGAAAGCGACGCTCCCATTGCCACCGCTCCTTTTTCGAGAACGTATCCACAATGGAAAAACGCGACAAGAACTCACAGAGATCTGCTTCGGCCTGGTTATAGCGCAGCTTCATTGGCGGACTCACTACGCACCGGAGGGCAGTTGCTGCGTTGGAAAAAACGGTACGGGCGGAGCAAATATTTCAAGCGCGTCGCTCCAATCGACTACCCCATCCCCGTCAAAGTCGAGAAAGGGAAGGATGGAGTAGAATGCGTGTCCTCCACTTCGATCTCCCGTATGGTAGTGCGGTCGGGCGGTCTGCCCGCCTTGGCCACCTGTATGAGCATTGTCGTGAATCGGGCAGGCTCCGCCACCTGCTTGCTTCGCGGCCTCCTTGGCTTCAGCCGAATTGCGAAAGAGAACGTCCTCCCCATTTTTGAGAGCCTCGACCGCTTTATCAAAGGTCACTCGGCCGAATCGTTCAAGGCCACCACGAACCCGCTCCACGAGCGTTCCAACCAGCTTCCCGGCTGCTTGGCGCGGCGAATGGCCATCCATATCCATCAGGTTGACCGGGTCGTTGAACGCGTACCCATAAAGATTCAGTCCACCGGCGAACCGACTTGGATCCTTATTTATCCAAGTCCCGCTCTCGGGATCGTAGTCGCGAGCGCCAAAGCGCACGAGCCCCGTGTCTGGGTCATAAAGCCCGCCACCGAAACCAAAGGGCTGAAACCCAGCACTGCTATCGCTCGTGACGCGCCCCCACACGTCATAGTCGAGCGCCTGCGCGGCAGCCGTGTTCGTGCCCGAGTTGACGACGAGCCGCACGCTGCCGAGATGATCGCTGACGAGCGCATAGGTCACCCCGCCGCGAACCATGGCGTCGGGCACGTTGCCGCCGCGCGCGTAGACGAACTGCGTGACGACCCTGCCGCTCGCGTCCACCTCTGCTACGGGCTGCAATTCGCTTCGGTAAAGCCAACGATGGGTGAATGTACCGTTCCGGCGCCGACCGATGCGCCTGCCGAGGGCATCGAGCTGGTACTCGATGCGGACCCCGGACGCGAGCTCCACAGACACCAGATTTCCTCGGCCATCGTACGAATATTTGGTGACGCCCGCGGGAGTGGTCTTGGTCGCGCGCTCACCACGCGGCGTGTACGTGAAGGTTGCATCGCCGCGGCGTGTGAGGCGATCTTGTTCATCGACATGTGCCCCGCCGTCGGTACGATTGCCGTTTGCGTCGAAGGTAAATGCGGCTTGTTCGACGCCATTCTTGGTAACGCGCGCAAGCCGATTGGCCACGTCGTAGCCGTAGCCCCAGAGCACGCCGTTTTCTCGCTTTTCAACGAGCTGACCACGGGTGTTGTAGGCGTAAGCCATGTCCAGGGAGGCACCTGCGCCGCTAGCCTTGTAGGTCGCGACCTCCCCGTGTGCTGTAAAGGTGTAGATCTCGGAGAGGCGCCCCACCGTGCGTTTCGACAAGAGCCCCGAGGCGGCATCTCTCGATAGCGTGACGGGGCCGAGGCCGGTGCCAAGGCCATCCGCGTCATAGGTGTACGTAAACGAGGCGCCCCCGGAAATCGCTTCGGTCTTGCGGCGCAAGAGCGGGTCATAGGTCCAGGTGATGGTGCCCGGGGCGCTCCCCGTGGCGGCGACGCTGGTCAACAGAGCGCCATCATAGCCCATACGCAGCGAGGCGTTGTCCGGCCCGGTGAAGGTGATCGCCTTGCCGGTGGCGGCGTCGTAGCCCATCGCCACCGTGCCGCCGGCGAAACGCATGGTCGCGGGGCGTCCGGAGCTATCGCGCTCCACGACCGTCTGCGCGCCGTCCTCGTGCGTGAATGAAGCCAGGACGCGATCGGCGTCGTAGGCCATCGAGCGCAGGCCGGTACCGGGCGCACCATAGGACGTTTCGAGTCCGTCTTTGGCGTACGTCATGGTGTGCGCAGGCTTGCCCGGAGGCGTGAGTGTGAGCACACGGTCGAGTGCGTTGTACCCGAATGTGGTGCGCGCCCCATCGGCTCGCACCGACGCGGTAACGCGCAGCGCGGCATCACGCTCCACCGAGACGAGGGGCCCCAGAGCATCGGCAATGCTCTTGAGCGCCCCGGAGTTGACGTCATATCCGTACGTCACCCGCCGGTCGCCGCGGATGATCTGGGCCGTGTGCCCGCGATCATCGTAGGTGACTTCGAGGGGAGCGAGCCCCGGCGCCTCCACGCGCACGACCCGCCCATCGGCATCGAGCACAGTGCGCGCTTGCCGTCCGCCTGCGCTGATGTTGGTCCATGTGCGTGCGGCCGCGTCGTACGTCGAGCTGGACGCACCGTCCGCCGTCGTGCGTGTTCCATCGAGCCCGAGGAGCGAGCCGTCGGTGTCGAAGCGCGCGGACCAATTCGTATCGATGGTGCGCTTGAGACCACTGGGCAACGTCACGACCTCGTGCGAAACATAGGGTGCCATCATACCGAAGCGCGGATCTGCAGCTGCAAGGGTATCCACCTTCGTCCCATCTGGCAACGTAACGTGCGCTCCGCGATCCGGATCGGTCGTCAACACGGTCTTGGTCCCATCTTCGTGCGTAACGGTGCGCACATCCCCCGTATCGCGCCCTCCCGACGCCGAATGCAGACGCGTTCGTCCAAGTCCCGTGGTGATTCGGGTCTGCAACGGGGACAAGCTCTCTCGCGAGAGGGTCCACGTCGCGTTCTCGGGGCCTGCGTCGGTCAAGAGGTTTCCTCGCGCATCATACTGCATCGCGTGCACGCCACCCCCCGCATCGAGACGCTGCTCGAGCAGCCCGCCCGGCCCGTACGAAAGCTTCTCTTCGCGCCCGAGCGGGTCGGTCACCTTCGCGAGGTACCCGTCCGCATCGTATGCTAGGAGCGTCGTCTGCGAGAACGGCGCGACGATGGACGTTGCCCGGCCATTCGTGTCGTAACCGATCACCGTCGCATTGTGATGGTTGTCCTCGACGCGCGCGAGCTTCCCCGCGCCATTGTACGAAAAGCGTAGCTTTACGGCGTTCGTGAGCCCGTCGAGGGTGCGCAGGTGGCGGCCGTTCGTGTCAAAAACGTAAATCTCCGAACCGTCGCCACTGACGATCAACTTTTCGCCATTCGTCGTCGCTGGAACGACGGGGTGCAAGCGCAGGATCACGCTGTCGGTAAACTCGGATGTGTAAAGATCACCATTGGGGCTGAGCACCAGCGCGGACGGAACGGTATTTGCGACACGCCGAGCCGGTTGCCCGATCGCTCCGCTCACCGTCGGGATGTCGCCGCCTCCGGCGAAGGTCGAGATGCGGCCGTGGTAAACGCGACGAATGCGGCCTCCGTCGGAGATGTAGAGCGTGCCTTCCCCATCCACCGCGAGTGCTCCCGGAAACTCGAGCTTGGCGAGGCGCGCATCGCCCCCGTCGCCATTGGAGCCTCCCCCGGCGACGGTCATGATAATCCCTCGCGGGTCGATTCGCCGCACCCGATTGTCGATGCCTCCACCGCGCTCGGAGACGTAGATCGCACCATCCGGGTCTACGGCAATACCGGTGACATTGCTGAGGCTTGCGCGCAAGGCGAGCACGTTCTCGCCGCGGTCGGTCCCTCCACCCGCTACCCGGCGCGCATAGCCGCCGGGTTCGAGCTGCACGACGATGTTGTCCGTCGTTTCCAGGACGTACATGCTCCCATCAGGCCCAAAAGCAACATCCGTGGGACGGGGGACATTGGCCTCTATTGCGGGAACACCCGAAACGTTGACGCTTTGCGTTCCACCACCGAGCACCGTTTGGATGATGCCGTCCTTGGTCACGCAGCGCACCCGATCCTGATACTGGACGCTAAAGCACACCGCGCCATCGAACGGGCGGACCGCAATCGACGTCGGAGCAGAAATGTCTGCGGACGTAGCGGGTCCGCCATCCCCCGAGAATCCGTCGACGCCAGTGCCGGCGAAGGTCGAGATGATGCCGTTGACAACCTTTCGAACCCGATTATTGGACGCATCGGCGATGTAGAGCGTCCCGTCGGCGGCGCGCGCGAGACCCCAGGGGTAGTTCAAGTTCGCGGCCGTCGCCGGACCACCGTCCCCATCGTATCCGGGGCTGAAATTCCCTGCGATGTGCTCGATCACGGCCTGCGGATCGGGCTCGTTCTGCCGCCCGTCGCCGAAGTAAAGGACTCCATTGCCGGGGTCGTAATTTTGGAGCCCTGAGAGTGCCCAGCCACCAAATCCGAGCCCTTCCTGTGGAAAGGTGCCGAGGTTCATCTCGTAGGTGCGCCAGAACGTGAACTCGCGGCGCGTCGGATTTTGAGTGATGGGACCCGATGCGTCGGTCCACATGCCGAAGGCGGGAGTCGTTGTGTAGGCGCTCTCGTAGACGAGCCCCACGCGAACGTATGCACGCGTTCGGCCGGGCCAAGCGCGCCCGTAGGCATCCTTGCCATCCCACACGAAGGTGTGGGTCATGTTCGGCGTGACGGCGTCGTACGTCTTGGTCGTTCGAACGCCCAGCACGGCGATTTCCACCTGGGCGCGCTTGGCGGACGCGGGAACCGTCGCCTCCGTGATGGGGATCGTCAAGGTCGATGATTCGGTGTGCCCCGCCACCCGCTCCGAGCTGTAGTGAAGCTCCAGCCCGGTGCCCACCACCGGGATCTGCTCGGTGAGCAGCCGCGATTCACATAGGATGGTCGAATTGGCTTTCTGCACATCCTCTTTAGGACGGCACCCGTTCGACGCTCCGTCCGCTGCTTGAGCGGGATTGGCGGCGTCGGCGGCCGGAGCCTGTCCCCAGTTGAAGTCGTAGGTGGAGAAGTGCTGCAACGGAACACGGAAGAAGCTCTTTCCGACCGGGGCTATGGGCGCGCTCGCGTCGATTTCGGCCTGCGTGATGCCGAGCGCCGCAAGCACGGTCGCACTATCCGCCTTGCCGTCGCCGTCCGTATCGTACCCGCGCTTTCCGTTCGCGCCGTTCACCACGGCCAGCACTCGGCCGGATTCGCTCGCTTTCCACGCGTCCATCTCGGGCGCGAACGCGCCGGAGGGAACAAGGGTCCCAATCTTCATGGACAAAAAATTGTCCACGTACGCCATGACGGTCTTATCGAAAGAGACCTCCCGAGCGTCCTTTGTCTCGTCGAACCCGAAGTTCGAAGCATACGTGTAGGCGCTCGCGGGAGGCAGTGCACCCGGCATGGCCTCGTCGCCCAAGTCGCCGCGGGTGTACTCCGTCACGCGGAATGTACCGGAGCCAAGAGGCGCCTTGGTGCCATCGGCTTTCGTGACCGTCGCGCGAACACCCGGCGGAAAGAGGATATGCGCCGTCCGGGCTGCTGCGTCATCGGCTACCGAGGGCTCCCCGCTGGCGAGCTGCCAGGTGCTCCCGCCGTTGAATTGAACGGCCGTTGTCCTCGCGCTCGATCCAAGAAGGACGACATCGTCCAAATTGCGAAAACGATTCAGCCCGGGCGTAAATCCGCGCTGCGCCTCGATGAGCCCTGCCGCCGAGTAGCGCAGAAAGATGCGCTCGCCGCCGTTCACGGCGAAGTCGTACCAACCGTCGGTGCTGGTCAAGGTCTGACCGTACTCGGGATGGTTCGGGGCGACGACCTTTGCGCCTGCAATGGGGTGCCCGTTACCGTCGAGCACCCGCCCTCGAATCACGCTCTCGCGCGACGGATCCAAGGTGCCTGCCGCGACGCCCGATTGCCTGGCGTTCGGACCGGAATAGATGAATCGCATGGCCTCGTGGAAGTTCACCGGCTTCGTGGGATCGATGGGCGGAGCCTCGCCGCTCGGAGGCGGCTCCCCGCTGCTGCATCCGCCGAATGACGGGAGCATGACCACGAACAGCAGGCCAAGCGCCGATAGAAATCTCGAAGAGAGCCCTGGTTGCATCGACGAACCTTCCCGTCTTTGGACTATCAGCTATGAGGCGCGCTGTTGCGAATGGGCCGCAAGCTCTGCGCATCCTCCACGTTACCGTCGGCGCACGGATGCCTTGTCCATGCTACCGGAAGCGCAGATTGTACGAAATCGCTGTCATTTGCAATGTCGAATTTCACGGGTCGCGCGCGATAGTTTGATGTCGGCAAATGGTAACGAACGTGCGGCGAATTGATTTATCTTTGCGGCACCAAATTTCCCGCAACCGATTTTGACCGTGGTCGATGAAACCCAGTGCCCGTTTTAGACCACGGCTCCCGTCGCGTAGGTGTGGTCGAGTGCGGGCCAATCGTTCCGTCTTGGGCGACCGTCTCGGATGTCCGGGTCAAGAGGACATCGAGCTTGCGGAACTTGACGCCTGCGATGGATGGGTGCCCCAGTCGGATCGTGTACGCCGATGACGCCGAAGCTCCCAACGGGAAACGGCTCGCTCCTTGTGCGCGTCAAACTCGCTCCGCTCCGGACACCATGGCTCGTGCGTCTCGATGCGGGCTCGATGGGCGCCCTTTACGAGTGCGCCGTGGTGGTCGTTGGAGACGGCAGAACGTTCTTCACGTGCGGCATGCACCACTTCGATCGGCCCGATGCGGAGATCTCGATGGACGATCCGCGCGCCGCGATAGCGTGGCTCGACGCATTTCACGTCTACCAGCTCACCGAGGATCCCGTGCTGGCTTCGGGGCATACCTTCCGGCCCGACGATCACGCGCGCCGGCGCGTGCTCGAGCGATGGCCCGATGCGCGCCATCGGGCAAACGACGGCGGCACAACCCGTTCGAGCTATTTCGATTTCTCGACCAAACGGCAAAAGCCCGCCAAGTCTCCGACGTGGTCCCGACCATCATGCCGTCGCTCGCGGCGATTCTCCTGTCGGAGGAGCGTAAGCTCGGTCGTCCTCTCACACGGGCCGAAGTCGAACACCTCGTCCAATCGGCCCCAGCCGCGATTGGCGGCGGTCGGCGGGGCGGTCTCAATGTCGTTCATATGGATCCGGAGCAGCTCGCGGCCCAAGCCGAGGGGCCGCCTTCGTGCTCGGCCGGCGGGCCCTCATCGACCTCACGACGGTCGTCATTGCGGTGTTGCCCTCGGGCTGCTCACGAAGTTCAAAAAGCTCCGAGAGCCGTTGCTCATTGTCGCCGCGGGGTGCGCGGGGCTCATGCTGGCGGGCGAGTCGCTTCGATGAGTCGCGCACGCCCGGCGATCCCAAGATGGACGATTTCAGGGGCGTGCGGCGCCCCCGACGTCGCCTGTGTCGCGCTGTCGTGAGCTCGCCCGATGGCTCCGTGGACTGTTCAATCGACAGCATTGCCACGACACGATGCCCACCATGGATCGACAGGAGGTTTGAGCTCAAGTGCTGCGAATACGCTTGGAATTTGTCATGACCGTCGCACAATGGCACCCATGCCGGGGCCAGGTAGGGAAGAAGCGATTCAGATCACGCTTCGCGTGGCGCCCGAATGGCTCCTTCGTGCGGACGCCGTTGCTCGACAGATGGATCGCCCGGGCTACTCGTGACGCGAACCTCCGTGATTCGGATGGCGTTGGTGCAAGGGCTGGACATGCTCGAACGCGCAGCGGCGGGCATGAAGGACAAGGAGCCCGCGCCAGAGCCTGTACAAGCTGGATCGCGCGCGACAGATGAAGGGGGTGTGCGCGGTGCATAGGAGCCGGGCGTCCCGCACTTCGCCGAGGAGGGAGCTGGCCATGGCGGGCGCAGAATCATCGGCCCAACCGCCTGGGTGCATAAACAGCGCCGGTCTTGCTCGTCCACCTGGAAGACCGTTAGGATCCCGCACCATGCGGTGGGGCATCCACGACGAGTGGTGGGTCGATGATCCTTTTGGAAGGCGGTGGCGCTTCTGGCTCGCACGGGAGCACGAGACCGGCCTGCCGATCCCGCGCCGCGCACATTCGGACGATCCGCTTTGGCATATCATCCGTTGTGCGTTCAATCACGGCCAGGCCATCGAAGACCATCCCGCGCGCGAGCTCCTTCAAATCTACGACGCGCTTACCGGCGCTCGCCTCGGCGACGAGCTTCCCCAGCCGACGCGAGACCCCCGGCGTCTCCTTCGCGGATTTCGCGACGAGCTCGAAGCGATGCTCCATGACGCCGTCGAATCCGGGGTGCTCCGGTTCGAGCGCGACGAGCTCCCCTGGCCGTTTCCCGAGAAGAACGATGAGCCGGACGACCCGCGGCCGGACAATCCACGGGACGAGGACCAGCCGCGCATGCGCCTGCGCATTTGGGTGTTGGATGGCGATCGGCAGCCGATGCCGGGTGCGCCGTACCGTTTGCGCATCGGCGGCGTGGTGCGCGTGGGCACCGCGCGCGACAATGCCCTCATCGACGAGCGAGATCTGGAGCTCGCCGATGAATGCAACCTAGAATGGGGCGAGATCCCCCAGGACGACCCGCGCCGCGGCCTCCAGGACTATCATTACGAACGACGCCTATTCACGAATACCTACGGGGAGGATGCGGGGCACATCGATCGCAAGCTTCACAACCTCGCGTACCGCGAAGAAACCCGAAAGGCGAACGTGGCGGCCTTCGAACGTGACTATGGTGTGAAAGCTAACGAGCTCACCCCCATTCACCACGAAGGGCGCCGGAGGCCGGCGTAGGTGAGCCCGCTGCCGATCCCAGGGTGACCGAGCATGAGCGATACCCCCGACGAGAAGAACCGGATCATCAGCGCTGTCGGCGCCCCGCGGATGCTGCTCGGATACAACTACACGTGGGGCTTCGACAAATTTGGTTGGTATTTCGGTCCCCACTGGCGACCAGGGGACGCTGTCGATCCCGACCAGGGAAAGACCTACGAGGAAATCTTCCACGACGAACAAGATCCGCAGAAACGAGAGCGTGGACCGGAGCCTTGGCAGGAAAATTGGCTGACGTGTCTTCCCAGGAACCTGGAGCTCCTGAAATCGAAATGGGATATTCGCATCATTCGAATCTTTCTTCTATGCAACGCTCAGAACTTGGGGACCTCGAACAACAGCGCTCGAACATGGGCCTTCGCTCGGACGCTCCATCCGCGGTTTCTGAGGCACCTGCAGACTCTGTTCGACACGGTTCGACAAAAAGAGATGAAGGTGATTCCGTCGATCCTCGACTTCGGGGTCGCCGATCCCGTACATCGATGGGAGAAGAGGCATCACATCGTAACGGATCCTGCCATGCGTTCGACGTTCGTCGAGCAGATCGTTACTCCGTTCGCGCAGCTCGGAAAGTCGTATCGAGACGTTATCTATGCTTGGGAGGTGATGAACGAGCCCTCGTGGATGAACGCGGCCATTTGGCCCAACCACACGGTCCGCGTGCCGGCCGCGAGCGTGAAAGAAATCAACGCTTTCTTGGGAGCCGTGCTCGAGCGCATCAAACGCGAGGACCCGCAGGCGAAAACCACCGTCGGGCATCGCTACTATCGGGACCTCGACACCTACGAGACGGGAGACCTCAAGCAATTTCACTACTACCCGAGTTATTACCGTGGCCTCGGCGGTGTGCTCGATATCGTGCCTCTGACGGACCCCGAGCGCCTTCCTGTCGTTTACCGAGAATCGCCGAAGCCCATCCTCGGAGAGATCGGCGCCACCGCCCATCAAGGGGAGCCATGGCTGGAGCTCGATGACAAAGACATCGGGAGCGCACGAAATCGCATACGAGAGCGGTTGCTGCAGGCGGAGAGGAAGGGATACGCGCTGACATTGATCTGGCCCGACATGGACTGGAATAAAGATACGAGCGACGATCATCTGAAGCTGTCCCCGAGCGCCCAGCAGGGTCTCGACGACTTCAAGGCGCGCCCGAAGCCATAACGGGGAAGGGGCGAGACGTGCAGAGCCGGTTCCGGATCGCGCTGAAGCTCCTGATCGTCGCGGGTGCGCTCGTCGCCCTTGGAGGCATCGCCAGCCTCTTCGTGATCCTCCGTGGATATGGCCAATGCAACGATGAAGTCGTCCCTCCGCCGCCACGACCCGTTTCGCGCGCGGTGCCGGGCGGCGGCGTTCAGGCGCTCATGTTGGCCGGGGATACGAGCTGCGCTTCGATGAAGGACGGTTCCGTCTGGTGCTGGGGCGACGAGAGCCCCTTGGCGGCCTCGCTCGATGGATCCAATTCGGAATTCGGCGCATCGGCGGCCGCGAAAACCGTTGCTCTCGGGGCGATGGGTTATGGTTGTGAGCTCGATGTCGCGGGCCATGCACGCTGTTGGTCGAGCCAAAAAGAAGGCGTGGTCCGTGAGCCCGTGGCACGACCTCCTCGCGAGGCTTCGTTCGTCCGAGTCGTTGCGGGGAGCAATCGCGGCTGCGGGCTCGATGCGGCGGGGCATGTGACGTGCTGGGATGCGAATGGGCACTTCCAGCGCCCTCGATTGGACGGGGCGACCTCGCTGGCCATCGGTTCGAGCTTCGTCTGCGCCAGCATGCGCGACAAAATGATGATCTGCGACCGACTGGCATCGAACGAGGACGACCGACCGAGTCCTCAATCACCGATGGACCATTGCAGAGAGCTCGCCGTCACCGATTCGGGATCGTGCTGCTTGGACGAGCAGGGCCAGATATTTTGTGAGTCATCGACGCGCCCGCGCGCGAAGATACCGCTGGAGCCGATGGTGAGCCTGGCGGGCGGGGGCGCGGACGGAACATGCGCGCTCACGCGAGCGGGAGACATTTGGTGTTGGGATATCGGCCCGTTCGGTGCTTGGGGTGGAGCCCCAAAACACGTGAGCACGGTCCCCGGCGCCGCCCGGCTCGCGCTATGGGATTTCGCGGGCTGCGTGCAGACGGAGAGCGGTCAAATCCAATGTTGGGGAAACGACATCCTTCCAAACAGCACCGCTCGCGCGTCGAGCAGTGACGTTCCTCGACCCCTCGCGGGGATCACCGACGCGCGCGATCTCGCGGTCGGCAGCGATCAAGTATGCTTCCGAAGCGCTGCAAGCGGGTGGCGTTGCTTCTCCCGCCACGCCAGCACGGCGGCCAGCGAGAGGGCCGTACGAATACCGATTCAAATCCTCGATGCACGCCCCGCGCATCGATTTGCTTTTGGCAAATTCGCATCTTGCAACATCTCCGGCGAAGGAGCTGCACATTGCTCCAAGGGTGCCGGCTTGGCTGTCGCCACGGCTCCGATCGATCTCGATCAGACCGTGCAGATCGTCGTGGGAGAGCACCATGCGTGCGCGGTGCGCAGCAGCGGCCAGCTCTGGTGCTGGGGCGCGAATGAATCGAAACAAATCCGCGACGCGCCCGACGCGGTGGTGGAGAAACCAATCCCGAGCGCGGGCTCTCTGGGCAGCGTGAAGAGTGTGGCCCTCGGCTCCGCGTTCACGTGCGCGCTGACCGAGGGCCAACCCGTGCATTGTTGGGGCGACAACCAGGTGAGCGAGCTCGCAGGGACCGAGTCGGCCCTGCAAATTGCCGCAGGCAACGGCCACGCGTGCGTCCTTCTCGATGGGGGACGCGTCAGGTGCTGGGGAAGCAACGAGCATGGCCAACTTGGAGACGGCACGACGGCGCGTCATCCCCTTGCGGTCGACGTTCTCGGGATGGATGGTCCCGTCCAGCAAATCGTCGCCGCGGGCGATCGGACGTGTGCGCTCGCCACTTCGGGACGGGTTTTTTGCTGGGGCACGACGATGTATTGCGGCGGGGCCGCGCGATGCAGCAAGAAGGCGCAGTCCAGAGCCGAGAGGGTTCCCGACCTCGAGGACGCGGTCGAAGTCGCGACGGGCACTCTCCACACGTGCGCACGCCTTCGGAACGGTGCCGTCGCTTGCTGGGGCTCCAACGAGATGCACGCGATCTCGGCGGGTGTCCCCCTCGTCGAGGAGAAAAACCCGCTCGGCCACGGCTGCTACCGCACGGAGAGCGTCGAACCAGCCGGTACGGACAAGCCGGTGCCCGTGATCTGGTGAGCCGACGGGCGCGACACCACGTGCGCGCGGACGCGAAGGACACAGCTTCCTGAGGAATGCGTTCATGCTCGCATCGTCGCACGTTCGTTCTGCGAGCACGCTCACGACATATTTCGACGAGCTCGAGGATGCCTTTCGCGCCGTCCCGGAGCTCGTTGATCGCGGAGAGGACCTCGCCTGGATTTCTGAGTTTGGCGAGCCGCTGCGTGAAGGTCGAATCGTCGATGTCCATGCCCGCTTCGGTGAGCAGCATGGCCATATCGTCAGCGAACTTCTCCGATTGCATGTACACGTCCCAGCGCGGCCCGGCGACCCGCCGTGGGCCAAACGTATCCCTCCCCGACCACGCACAACGTTGGTGTTTCGTATACGATGTGCATTGACACCCTTACGAAGGAGGATATTTTCGGGCAGTGGGGAATCGTCTCATCGTGTGGAGGATCGACTGCCGAACGACATACTGCCAATCGAGGACTCGCGACCCGTCGATTGCCTCAGCGAAACGCTCGCCGTTGCATTCGTGGAGCAAACCCTCGATGAATTCGCCCGTTCGACGGTCGAATCCCACGTGGATGGCTGCGAGCCGTGCCGGAAGCTCTTATCGAATCTCGCGGCGCTGGTCGCGCGAGACGCTCCGATGCCTCCGTTGGAGGACGTCTCTCGTGCTCCCCACCTGCATGACGCGGGCTCGGCTCCGAGGGATCCGCTTTCGATCGGCGCCGTCATCGGACGCTACGTGATTCTCGCCCCGCTCGGCAGCGGCGGGATGGGGGTGGTGCATATGGCTTTCGATCCCGAGCTCGATCGAAAAGTGGCCATCAAGTTCCTGCGCCCCGAGCTCGGAGACATCTCTGCGGAGGCCGAAGGACGGCTTTTGCGCGAAGCCCGCGCGATGGCGCGGCTCACGCATCCCAATGTGGCCACGGTCTACGACGTGGGCGCCGCTTTCGGCCGCATTTTCGTGGCAATGGAGCTCTTCGACGGGGGGACGCTCGCGCATTGGATTCGCGAGCAACCGCGCGCCACCCGGGAGATCCTGGAGCATTTCGAGAAGGCGGGGGCGGGGCTCCGCGCCGCCCACGAAAAAGGGCTGGTCCACCGCGACTTCAAGCCGGACAACGTTTTGCTCGGCCGCGACGGGCGCGTTTGTGTGACCGATTTCGGACTGGTCCACGCGCGCGTCTTCGATGGGGAGCTCGAGCACGACGGGCGAGCCCACGATCCGGTCGTGACGGAGAATGGAGTGCGGTTCGGGACGCCTGCGTACATGTCTCCCGAGCAACATCGCGGAATGCCCACCGATGCGCGGAGCGATCAATTCAGCTTCTGCGTCGCACTTTACGAGGCGCTCTACGGCGAGCGTCCATTTCGTGGCAGCACGCCGCGCGAGCTGCTCGCTGCGATCGAGGCCGGCCCTACCGCCTTGCCTGCCAAGGCACGCGACGGTCGAAATCTTTCGGCCAAGGTGCGCGATTCCCTGCGCCGGGGGCTCAGCGCCAATCGGGAAGACCGCCATCCGCACATGGCCGAGCTCCTCCAGTCGCTCGCCCCGGCCTCGTCCCGTACGCGAAAAATGACCGCGTTTGCGCTCTTCGCTGCCGCCGCGTCGACCGTCTTTGCCTTCGCGCGAATGACGTCGACGCCTGCCCGCGCGCCCGCGTGTTCCGGGATGGAGGCCGCGCTCGCGAACGTGTGGGACCCCTCGGTGAAGGAGCGCGTTCGCGCGTCGTTCGAGGCGACGAAGAAGTCCTATGCCGGCGCCGCGTTCCAGCAATTGGACCGTGAGCTCGATGCGTATGCGCGCGATTGGATCGCGTCGCGCACGGATACGTGCCGGGCCACCCGTATCCGGGGGGATCAGCCCGATTCGGTGCACGCGCTGCGAACACTCTGCCTCGATCGACGTCTCGGCGAGCTCCGCGCGCTCACGGAGGTTTTGGCCACCGCCAATGCGCGGGTGGTCGAGCAGGCATCGAGCGCGGCCGGCCATCTGGTGCCCATTGCCACGTGCAACGATACCGTTCTCTTGGCGTCTTCCTCCAAGGCCCCGCCCGATCCGGCCAGCCGCGCGGCGATCGCATCGCTCGAGGCGAAGCTCGATGTGGTGAAGGCGTTCGGCGATGCCGGCCGTTATCGCGATGCGCTCGAGCGGGTGCGGCCGCTCGCCGAGGAGGCAAAGGCCGTGGGCTTTCGCCCGCTCACGGCGCGCATCGCATTGAGACGCGGAGTTCTCGAGTTGGCGGTCACCGATCTCGCGCACGCCCAAGCCTCGCTGCTCGATGCGCTCTGGCATGCGGAGGCTTCGGGAGCGGAAGAAACCACGCTCGAAGCGTGGTCGGTGCTGGGTCGTGCTTACGTGCTCGAAGGGAAGATCGAGCCCGCCTACGGTGCGCTCGCGCGTGAGGAAGCCGCGCTCGAGCGAGTGGGCCATCCGATCCAGTTTCACGATGGATGGGTGGAGGCCAAGGCGATGGTGGCGCTCTTGGCGGGCAAAGCCTCCGAATCGGTGTCGCTCTGGCGCGAGCACCTGGCGGCGCTCGAAAAACGTTTGGGACCGAACGATCCCGAGTTGACGCTCTCCCTCGGTCAGTTGGGGCACGCGCTCGTCTACGTGGGCGGCTTCGACGAGTCCGCCGCCGTGTTGGAGCGCTCCGTCGCCATTCTCACGCGCGCGCTCGGGCCCGAGCATCCCCGAACCGCCGCGGCCATGCAGCGTTTGGGTGAGACGTACGACGCGCTGGGCCGGCTCGAAGAGGCGGAGACGCTCTTGCGAGGGAGCCTCGCGCTGCAAGAGAAGGCCTTTGGACCGGAGCACACGGTCATCGTTTTTTCGTTGCTTCATCTCGGCTCGGTCGTCGACCAACGGGGACGAACGGACGAAGGATTCGCCCTCGTGCGGCGCGGGCTCGCGATCGAGGAGAAAACCTTCGGTCCGAAGCACCTGGCGGTCGCGTTCAGCCGCATGGCGCTGGCGGAGCTGGCATTGCGGCATGGTCTCTTCGCCGAAGCGCGAACCGTGATGACACCCGCCCTGGCCATTTGGGAGGCGTCCATCGGGCCGGACCACTTCGAGACGGTCGACGCCATGGTGCTCCTTGCGCGCGCGGAGCTTGCCCTCGGCGACAAGGCCGCGGCACCGAGGTTGCAAAAAGCCATCGCATACTACGATGCGCACCCGGCTCCCGCCGTGAAATCCGCCGAGGCTCGGTTCGCGTTCGCGCACCTGCCCGGCCTCACGCCGCTCGAAGCCCGATCGTGGGCTACGCGCGCCCGCGACGGTTTCTCCGCCGCCGGCCCGGGGGCGAGGGCGCGAAAGGAGGCCGTAGAAGCCTTCCTTTCGAAAATGCGCACGCCATAGAAAGAAAGTCTGCGACGGAGGCGAGCGAGCCGTGTCCTTACTCGCGCGCCCGCTTCACGTGGCGCAGGAGTGATCCATGCGAGCTATCGGCACCTTACTGCTTTCCTTCATCGCGTTCGCCGCGTGCAGTTCCACGAATAGCGCCGACGACGGGCGCGATCCCCCTCCAGGAAACGGCGGTAAGAAGTGCTACAACGTCGCGCTCAACGATCAGGACGGCTCGTCCGCCTGCGCGCATACCACGTGCCAGCCAGGGCGCTGGTGCCTGGACATTCAATGCCTCGAGGGCTGCATCGATACCTCCAATTGCGCAAGAGGAAGCTACTGCGATCTCTCGAATCCAAGCCGGATCGCGGAACGAAATGTCGGAACCTGCCGGACGCCCACGAGCGCGCAGGAAATTCCGTGTCCGCGGAGCGATGGTGGCTCGAATGCGACGTGCGGCGACGTGCACGGCGCCTATTCGGTGGTGCTCGATGCGGCGGGGTCGAACTCGGCGTGCAGCGAGTTTCCATCCTCCGTCGAGTGCACGCTCGCGCAAAACGATTGCAGCCTGACGTTCACGTGCAACCCCAATCCCGGATTTCGCAGCGCGACCCTCGATTCCAACGATCGTGCGACGTTTTCGGCGACGGGACCAAGGGGAGTGACCGGCGCATGCCGCGCGCAATTCTCCGTCGGGTCGAGGCCCAAATCCTTCCAATGGGACTGCACCTTCACCGGACAAGGAGGTTCGGCCGTGTGCAAAGGTGACGGGGTGGGGCGCTAAGCCGATTCTTCCTCCACATCGGCGTTCACCAAGTAGCGCCGCAGGGTGATTTCGAGGCTGCTTTGCATGACGCGAAGGAGGCTGTCGAGCTCCGCGCTCGGGACCTCCAATCGCGCGGACAGATCTCTTCGGAGCTCGTCGCTCAAGCGCTCCCGGGCGCTGGCGAGCCAGCGGGCAGCCGTTGCACGATGGACGCCGAAGAGGGCGCCGAGCTCGTCGGACGTCAGACCATCGAGGATGCCGTGCCGGAGAAGGTTGCGTTCGCGCGGGGTCAGCACATTCGCCGCCCTCTCGAACGAGGCTTTGAACTCCGCGCCGTATCGGGCTTTGAGGTAAGCCATTTCCGGACTCGGTTCGTTCGAGGCGAGCCCCGCCAGAAAGAGCGCATCCTCCGTGGGCACATCGCGCGGCCGCCGGGTCACGAACTGAAGCACGATGCGCACGATCCCCGCGCGCGCCCAATTTCGAAGCTCACCGCGGCCGGCATATTCGGCGATGCGCGGCCGGCCCCCGGGAGGAGCGACGAAGAACCGCTCGCGAACCCGCTGCGCGATCTCGCTCCGATCGGCGCTCGAGCGGGCAATGCGCGCGAGGGCGACGTCGATCTCCCGGAAATAGCGCGCTTCGAAGGTGGCGATGGCCTCGATCTCGCCACGGGCGCATGCGGATGCTAGCTCGAGATCGTCGAGGTGTTCGTTCGGCGCGTTGCCATCCATGCTCCGCATTCTATCCGAAGCCGAGGCCTCCGAATGCCACCGATGTCCAAGACCCGCCGCGCGCGGATTCACTCACGCATCGGCGGCACCGGCTACCACGGATGCGTTTCGAGGTGCTCGATATAGTGGACGATGCCGCGCTCGAGCCCCCAGGCAGGCTCGAAGCCGAGATCTCTTTGCGTCGAGGTCAAGTCGAGGGGCCCCTTCATATCCAGCTCGGAGAGGCGCCCTGGACCGATCTCGATTTCGCCGTTCGGCCGGCATTTGCGGACCAAATCGACGAGGTCGCCCACGCGCCAGTATTCGCCGCTCGAGACGTTGTAGGCGAAGCGCCCGAAGGGGCCTTTGGCGTCGAGCGTCCTCAAGGTCGCGGAGGCGACGTCGGCGGCGTGGACGAAGTTGAAGCCGTGATCTCGTCCTTGGTGAAATCGATAGGAGCCGGTTCGCTGGAGCGATTTTAGAATATCGCCGACGATCTCGGGCATCTTGTTTCCGGGACCGTAGACCTGGGCGATGCGCAGGGAAATGACGTCGAGACCGTAGTGCTTGGTGTAGACGTCGCCCAGCCACTCCGTGGTGACCTTGGATACCGCATAAGGCGTGGATGGCTTGACCGGTGTGTCGTCGCCGACCTGGCCGTCGACCGCGCCGTAGACCGTCTCCGACGAGAAGTTCACGAAGCGCTTGATCTTGGCGACGCGCGCGGCTTCGAGCAGACAGAGGGTCCCGTCGACGTT
Source organism: Sorangiineae bacterium MSr11954 (assembly GCA_037157815.1). Lineage (NCBI taxonomy): Bacteria > Pseudomonadati > Myxococcota > Myxococcia > Myxococcales > Pendulisporaceae > Pendulispora > Pendulispora albinea. The sequence continues at coordinate 5,494,569 of CP089984.1, read as the reverse complement.
CGCGGAGAACGTTCCGATCGGGAAGTCGAGCGACAAGGTGGGGTGAGACATCGCGGCCGTGTGGACGATGGCTTCGACCTGGTGCCGCTCGAAGACGCGGAGAATGCGTGGAATGTCGAAGAGCTCGCCCTGCTCGGATACGATATCCGATTCGCCCGAGGCGACGAAATCCCGTGTGTAGTTCACGACGGGCTGGCCCCGATCGTGGAGCGCGCGGACGATGTATCGGCCGGTGAACCCCATACCGCCGGTAATGAGAACTGAGCCCATGGTCGTCCTCCTCACTCCGTGTAGGGCGGGCGGTCCAGGGCCCAGCTCGGGTCGGCGCCGAAGGGATGGTCCATGAAGAACACCCACGTGCCGTCGGGGAGACGCCGGTGCACTTCCATGCCATGGTGATGGACCTCCGTCTTCTTGCCGTCGCGGTCGACGCCGGTGATCAACCACTGCGAGCGTGTCATGGCGAAGTCGCCGGAGATCGTCGTATGGTGCGTGATGACGTCCATATGAGGCTTCAGGCCGATGTAGGCCGCCATCGTCTCGCGAATACCGGCCGCTCCTCGCGCGACCTTGGTCTCTCCGTGCACCTCGTCGACGCGGACGATGGAAGCATCGGGGTGATACATCGCGGCGGCCGCCTCGACGTCTTGCGCGTTGAACGCGCGTGCAAGCCATAGATTACAAAGTTCGGGGGAGGGAGCACCCATGGTCGATTCCTCTTTTCAATTGAGTGGCGTGTCTTGGAATCGGACGGTAAGCGCGACCGTATCGGACGAACAATGTGCGATTTTGCATATGGATGTTGCGCCGATGCACACCTGCAGCGGCGCGCGAATTCATGCGAGAACGTCGATATTCAATGAGCGGCCCGTGTGATCTGGCCGATCACCATGCAGCGGGCTCGAGGTCGTCGAAGTCGGGAGCCGCCGCCACGAACCAGGCGGATCGCTCGATCAAGAGGGGGCTCGGAGCTGCGCGTTGAAAACTGAAATTCGGACTTCCACCTTCGGGTCGAAGCCTGCAGCAACCGCAACTCCCCCGAGTAAGATCATTGGGGCCGGAGGTGCTCGTATGCTTCGTCCGGTGACAGCGATCCGTCCGCCAATCGTTCGAGCAATCGCGTGAGATCGTCCGTCACCCGGTGTCCGTTCGTGGGAGCGCGCGCCGGCATCGATGCTCGGCGGGTGGGTGCGACCGATAGGCGGGTGAGGATCACGCTCTGAAGAGGGTGCTCGCTCGCCGGTCTGCGGTCGACGACCGTGACCTCTCCGAAACCCCGCTCGCGCAGGAGCGTTTCCCAAGTCTCGAGCGCGACGAGAGGCGAACCTGGCACGCGCAGCTCATCGTCTTCGAAGCGCCACCACCCTTCGAGGAGCCCGAAGGTGAGGGTCGCGAAGACGTTGAACCCGGTCGTCTCGTTGAGCAGAAGGACGCCGCCTGGGCAGAGGAGCTTGGTCGCGTGGGCGAGGGTTTCTCGTATGCGTCGTGTCGCATGCAGGACGTTGGCGGCAAGTACGATGTCGTACGTGCCGGCCTCGAAGCCTTGCTGGGCCGGATCGCGCTCGATGTCGAGGCGCTGGAACTGGAGCCAAGAGCGATTGGTTCCAAAGGTCTTGCGGCCATGCTGGAGGAAGCCCGCGGAGAGATCGGTGTACGTGTATTCGACCTTGGAACCGAATGGAGTGATCGCCTCGAGGACTCCTGCGCTGGTTCCGCCCGTGCCTGCGCCAATCTCGAGGATCCGGGTCCTCTCCCGGCGCGCGACGAGCGCTCGGACCTCCCGCGCGACCAGCTCGTTCTGGTGCTCCGCGACCGGATCCCCACGGTAGATCGCCTCGACGAGCCGCATCGACGAGCCCGGAAACATCACATCGGTCGCCGTGAGCTCTCCCCGGAGCACGCGCGGGTACTCGGACACGCAGGTCCGTAAGAGCTCCGCGTGCGCGGTCACCTCCGGATAGCGGGTGACGAGGCGCCGCTGCATTTCCTTCGCGTCCTCGCTTTGGCGGCGCTCGACCTTGGGGGTCGCCACCACGCGCCCGTTCGTGCTCTCGAGAGCGCCGGCCTCCGTGAGGATCCGCAGGAGCGTGGCAAAGAGGCGCCGGTGGGGGGCGACGATCCCCGCGCGTCGTGCGAGCTCGTCCACCGTGCCGCCGGCACCGCGTCGTTCGAACAGGCCGAGCGATTGCAACGCGCCGACGAGCATTCTCCGTCCGAAGTCGTCCAGGGCGTCGAAGGCGGTGAGCATCCGGCGGAGGTCGAGTCGCGGACGGGGGTCCACCCGGAACTTGCCGAGGACGCGCGCCTCGGCCTTGAGCGGCATGGCTTGGGCTACGCGATGGGTGAGGAGGCGCTCGAGCGCGTCCATCCCCTCGGCGGGCGTGATCGAATGGACGCCGAGGGCGGTCATCCGCTGGCGATGCTCGTCGGTTGCGACGATGCCGACCTCGCCCCAATAGCCCCAGTTCACGGTTGCCGTCGGGACGCCCTGGTGGCGCAGCGCGTCCGCGAGCGCGTCCTTGAACGTGCATCCGGCCGAATAGTTCGACTGTCCGGCGTTCCCCGTGAACGACTGCGCCGAGGAAAAGAACGCGAAAAAGTCGAGCGGCTCGGCGCGGAGCGCGCGCGCGAGCACCACGCTCGCGCGAATTTTGGGCGAGAGCGCGCTCATGAGGGTCGCCTCGTCCATGTTTTGCACGAGGCGATCTTGAAGCACGATCGCCGAATGGAAGGCGCCGTGAATGGCGCCGAAGCGCTCTTTCGCCTCGGCGACCGCGCGTGCCATCGCCGCTTCGTCAATCGCATCGACACGGAGATAGAGCGGTTCGGCGCCGAGCGAGATCATGGTGTCGAGCGATCGCCGGCGGCGCTCGTCCAGCTCACTGCGCCCGAGCAGCACGAGGCGCGCCTTGGCGACGCGCGCGAGGTGCATTCCGAGCTCCAGACCGATGCCCCCGGCGCCGCCCAGGATCACGTACGTGCCGCGCTCCCGAAAGACGAGGCGATCGGGCTGCGGTACGGTCGCCTCGCGCAGGACGCGCTCCCAGCGCCGCCCGCGCCGCAGCGCGATCTCTTCGCCGGTTGGGCTCGAGGGTTCGGCCAAGAGCGCGTCGACCACGTGCTCGCGCAACGCTCCAGAGAGCTCCGCGGACGAGATGTCGAGACAGGTCACCTTCCACCGGGGGCGCTCTTTTGCGAGGGACTTGGTGAAGCCCACGAGCGCCGCGGCCATCGGGCGGACGACGTCGTCGCGGTGGACTCCATGCACGTCGGATGTCACGACCTTCAGATCCAGCGCGTCGTTTGCGGCGCCCTTCGCGCCGAGCGTCTTGATCAGACGAAAGAGCCGAAGGATCCATGTCTCCGCTCGGCTCGCGAGATCGAGCGAACGCGGGTCGATGGCTTCGTCGCATACCGCGAGGAAGTAGACCACGTCGGCGCCAGGTCGATCGACGATGGCGTCGTCGGGGGATGCCTGGATGACCACGTCCCGCGGGTGCCTGCGCGCGATCGCGAGGGCGAGATCCCTCGGAGCGCGGTGCGGTTCGCGGACGATGAGCACATGCCTGCCCGGTGCGGGCTCGCTGCTCACTCGCGGCGGCTCGAGGGGCTCGCGCCACTCGGGAACGTAGAGGCGGGTCGCGACGGCCTTCGAAGGCGGGGGCGTTGCCGTTGCCGTCGCCGTCGCGATTGCGAGCTTCGGTGCGCGAAAGGCCATGCCCTGGAAGATCACGCACGGGCGACCGGCCTCGTCGACGATGGTCACGTCGTACTCCGTGCTCCCCGTCTTGCGAACGTGGGCAAAGGAGCGTTTGGGCAGCGAAGAGCACACCTGCAGGCGCTCGAGGGCGAACGGAATGAGCAAGGGGAGCGTGGGATCGGTGAGCGCGTCGAGAGATTGAAGCGCTCCGTCGAGGACCCCTGGAAAGAGGTGGCTCGCGAGCGCACCGCGCCGCTCGAGGGCTACGATGGCCTCCCCACGATCCGCGGCGCGCCGGATCGCGCGTACGGTGCGAAAGGATGGTCCGTAGTCCAGGCCCCCGGCCGTGAGGCCCGAGTAATGGGTCTCGGCATCGACGAGCTCGGAGCATCGCGTCTGGATGTCGCGGAGCGGGACGATCGCCCGCGAGGAGTCCTCTGAGGCGGCCTCGCCGCGGCAGTGAACCCCGCCGGCGGTGAAGATCTCGAAGGTGAGCTTGCCGCTGTCCTTGCGCAGCCGCGTGCACACCTCGATGGGGCCAGCGGCCATCACGAGCGGTCGCAGCCACACGACGCGGCGAAGCGATTGGGCTCCGGCCAACTTCGAGAGCGCCTCGTGGGCGATCGCGAGGTACGCCACGGCCGGCAGAACGCGGCTGCCGTTCACGACGTGTTCGGAGAAGAGCGGATCGTCGGCCGAGAGGGTCCTCTTCTCGACCACGCCGTTCGCCGCGTCCGCGGGGGCGTCGATCTCCGGCACCCAGCAGCGGTCGCGGGCGAACGGGTACGTCGGTAGCGGCACGCGCCTCGCGCGTTCACCCACGTAGAGGGACGCGGGGAGCGGCTCGCCGCGCTCGTAGGCGTCCGCGGCGGCGATGATCTCCGGGCTCGACCCATCGCGCGATGGCTTCGCGCCTTGGAGGTGCTCGGAGATGTGGCTCGTCAGCTCGTCGATGGACCGCGCCACGAAGGCGAGGCGCTCGCGCAGGTGCATCCGCCCCGTTGCGAGGGTGAACGTCACATCGCGCAGGGACGCGCCCGGGTGTGCCCGAAGCCAGGCGTGAAGATCGAGCAGACGCTCGCGGAGCGCCGTGGGGGTTCGCGCCGAGAGGGCCGCCACCCGCCACCTACCCTCTGGCTCGGGCATGGTCGGGGGCGCGGGAGCTTCGCCCACCACGAGGTGCGCGTTCGTACCGCTGAAGCCGAAGGAGCTGATCGCGGCATTGCGCGGGCCTTCCCAGGGCCGGACCTCTGTCGCGACGAAGAACGGGCTGCTTTCGAGCCGGAGGTGCTGATTCGTCTTTTCGACGTGGAGGGATGGCGCGATCTTCTTCTCGCGCAGGCAAAGGAGCACCTTCACCAGGCCGGCGACACCCGCCGCCGTGAGCGCGTGCCCGATGTTGCTCTTGACCGAGCCGAGCGCACAGTAGCCGCGCCTCGACGTAAACTCGGAGAACGTCTTCGCGAGGGCGTCGATCTCGATGGGATCCCCGAGCTTGGTGCCGGTGCCGTGACACTCGACATAGGTGATCGCGTCGGGGTCGATGTCGAATCGACGATAGGTCTCGAGCTCGAGGCTGGTCTGGGATGGGCCACTCGGTGCCGTGATGCCGTTCGTCTTGCCGTCTTGGTTGATCGCGGAGGCGCGAATGACCCCGTGAACGTGATCTCCGTCCGCCAGCGCTCGGTCGAGGCGCTTTAGAACGAGGGCGCCCACCCCCTCGCCGGGAACGAAGCCATCGGCGCCATCGTCGAAAGGACGGCACTTGCCTCGCGGGGAGAGCATTCCGGCTTTGCTGCCGAGAATATGGAGCTCGGGGGTGACGAGGACGGCGACCCCGCCGGCGAGCGCGAGATCGCATTTCCCCTCACGCAGAGCCTCGCACGCCAGATGCACGGCCACGAGCGACGCCGAGCACGCCGTGTCGATCGCCATCGAAGGGCCGCGAAGGTTCAAATAGTAGGCGATCCTCGCGGCGAGAATGGACGCGTCGTTGCCCATGAAGGTATAACCCTCGAGCGGCACGCGACTCTCTTTGAGGAGGTTCTTGTAGTCCCCAGATGCGCAACCGACGAAAACGGAACAACGGCTCCCATCGAGTTGTTGTCCGGAGTAGCCCGCGTCCTCGAATGCGCGCCACGCCTCCATCAAGAAGAGACGGTGCTGCGGATCCGTGAGGCGCGCCTCGCGCGGTGACATGTTGAAGAAGTCGGGGTCGAAGCGGTCGATGTCATCGAGCACGCCGCCCCATTTGCTGTACGTCTTGTTGGGCGCGAGTGGATCGGCGTCGAAATGTTCATTCACGTTCCATCGGTTTTGCGGTATTTCGCGGACGGAGTCCCTGCCCAACTCCAGATTCGTCCAGAACTCGTCGACATTCTTTGCGTCGGGGAAGCGGCCGGACATACCAATGACGGCAATATCGATGTGCGATCGCTCCGGTCCTGCGGTCGGAGTAGGGGAAGCGGCCGGAAGTGCCGCCTGATGACCTTCGCGGTCACTATCATTTCGCGCCAGCTCGCCGAGAAGCACGCCACCGACCCGAGGGGTGATCGCACCACGGCGAACGAGATCCAGAATCTTTAGACGCGTTAAGGACATTCGGTGGGTCTTACGTCATTTGTATCGTGGATGCGAGCGCGCGCGGGAGCTTAAACGTTAATTTGATCCGTGCGATTCGTATACGAACGTTCTCGGCTGTATCGTGGATGCGAGCGCGCGGGGGAGCTTAAATGTTAATTTGATCCGTGCGATTCGTATACGAGCGTTCTCGGCTAGCGCTGTTGGTGAATATGGATTTTTGTCGACGTCATGCAAATAGGAACGAGCCTGTAGATGTGGGCTGGACCTGTAATGGGATGAACGTCGTAGGTGCCACCTTGGCACGCGTTGGCGCAATCGGCCGTGCTCGGAGCTGGAGCCGGTGAAGGTTTGCGCGATTCTTCCGTTTGGTGAAATTCGATCGATGTCGCGGATAGTCGACCTGGTCGCGCTCGATACGAGGGTCTAATGTGTCTTTGGTGCTAAGCGTAAAACGTATCCTCGAGTTGGTTCATACGAAGAAGATCTCTCCCGAGGAAGGACGGCGCCGTCTCGTCGAATCGGGTCAACAGCGAAGGTCGGCGGCGTCGTATGGAGCGACGGTGCTGGCGAAGGGAGAGGTGGTCGTCGTTCATCGCCAGATCCAGAGCGACGATCCGCTCGCCCGAGACCACGTGGTGCACGGGCTGCCGCTGCTTCCAGCGGCGGGCCATTTGGCGCTCGTGCACGACGCGCTGGTCGAGATCTTCGGGGATGTCCCTTTTGCACTTTCGCGGGTCGTTTTTCTCCGCCCCGTATTCGTGGAGCGTCGTGAGGAGCTCCAGATCGCCATTACATCGCAAGGCGACGGTCGGTACGGTTACGAGGTTCGCACGGCCGGCGGCGGCGGCAAACCCGAGATTCACAGTCGCGGCGAGGCGGCGCCGCTGGCACCGCGGGACCGAGAAGAGGACGCGCCCCCCCCGAAGCTCGCCGTCGAGGAGATCCGTGCGCGCTGCCCTGGGCGCGTCGATCGGCGCAGCCACTACCGGCGCTTCGACGAGATGTCCGTGTTGTACGGCCCCTTCTTTTCGACCGTGGAAGAGATCCGCCACAACGAAACCGAGGTGCTCGCGACCTTGGTGCACGACGGGGGCGAGCAGGCGCTGCCGGGTTGCTTCGATGGCGCGGTACAGGCCCTTGCCCCGCTCGATGACTCGGGGCTCGCTCGAGGGCCCCAAGTTCCATTCGCGATGCACAAGATCCAAATTTGGCGCGAAATTCCCACGTGCGCGCTGGCCTGGGTTCGCGTCCTGCCGAACAGCGGTGCGTCCATCGAGTGCGAGCTCGTGATCGCGGATCTGGACGGGGAAGTGTGCGCCCGCATCGACGGCCTGGTGACCCGCGAGCTCAAGCCGCCGACCGACCTCGAGAAGCCATCGCCCGCGCCCGCGCTCGAGATTGCGCCCGCGCCCGAGAAGGCATCGCCCGCGCCCGCGCCCGGTGTCGAGGCGCGCATCGTGCGTTTGCTCTCCGAGGGGATCGCCCGTGCGCTCGGGCGCGCGGATGCGGATCTCGATCCCGAAGCACCCTTCACCGACTACGGCGTCGACTCCATCATCCTGGTCGAGTTGGTCAATGCGCTCAACGCGCAGCTCGGGATCGAGCTGAAGACCACCGCGCTCTTCGACCACCCCAGCGTCGCCGAGTTGGCTCGCTTCGTCTCGGAGGAGTTCCGCGGCCAGATCGCACCCGCCCCGGCGCCCGACGTGGAGAGCCCGGCGCCCGACGTGGAGAGCGCGGCGCCCGACGTAAGGAGCCCGGCGCCCGTGCAAGGTACCCCGCGGGCGCAGGAGGTCTCCGCGTCGGTCGATCTCGCGTCGCGTCGCCAGATCGCGGTGGTGGGGCTCTCGTGCCGCTTCGCGGGCGCGCGCTCCGCGCGTGAGTTTTGGCAGAACCTCGCCGCGGGCAAGTGCGGCATTCGTGAGGTCCCCAAGGAGCGATGGGACGCCGATGCGCTCTACGACCCCGATCCGCGCGCGCCCGGCAAGACGAACTGCAAATGGGGTGGGTTCGTCGACGACGTCGACGCGTTCGACCCTCTCTTCTTCAATCTCTCGGGCAGGGAGGCCGAGCTCACCGATCCGCAGCAGCGACTCTTTCTCGAGGAGTGCTGGCGCGCCCTGGAGGACAGCGGATACGCGGGCGACGCCGTTTCGGGCCTGCGATGCGGTGTATTTGCCGGCGTCCCCGGGAGCGACTACGCCGCGCTTCTGCACGCGGCAGGGGCCGACGACGACGCGCAAGCGATGATGGGCAACGACACGGCCATCTTGCCTGCGCGCATCTCGTACTTTCTGAACCTCAAAGGCCCGAGCCTGGCCATCAACACCGCGTGCTCATCGTCGCTCGTCGCCGTCGATCTCGCGTGCCGTTCGATCGAGACGGGGCAATGTGAGATGGCGCTGGCAGGCGGCGTATGCCTCTTCGTCACGCCGAGCTTCCATGTGTCGTCCGCCAAGGCCGGGATGCTCTCTCCCGATGGTCTGTGCAAGGCGTTCGACCAGAGCGCAAACGGCTTCGTACCGGGCGATGGCGTCGGCGTCGTCGTGCTCAAATCGCTCGAACGGGCCAAGCTGGATGGCGACCATATTTACGGGGTCATTCTCGGCTCGGATACCAACCAAGACGGCAAGACCAACGGCCTGACCGCGCCGAGCTCGGTCTCGCAGACGGCCGTACAAATCGCCGCATACGAGCGAGCGGGCATCCAGCCGGACACCATCCAGCTCATCGAAGCCCACGGTACGGGGACCAAGCTCGGCGATCCGATCGAGATCGCAGCGCTCGCCCGCTCGTTTGCAAAGTACACGCAAGAGAAGCAATTTTGCGCGATCGGTTCGGTCAAGACGAACATCGGTCACACGGGTCAGGCGGCGGGTATCGCGGGGCTCATCAAGCTCCTGCTCGCGCTCGAGCAGGAGATGATTCCACCCACATTGCATCTCTCGGAGGAGAACGAGCGCATCGCGTTTCGCGAGACGCCGTTCTACCCCGTGACATCGCCGACACCTTGGAGGCGGCGCGAGGGCAGGCCGCGACGTGCGGCGGTGAGCTCCTTTGGTTACAGCGGCACGAACGCCCACGTCGTCGTGGAAGAAGCTCCGCGGTCCGCCGCCGGCGGGGACGAGGACGGTCGGCCGAGGCTCGTTCTCCTTTCGGGCAAGACGCCCGAGGCGCTGGCGCAGCGGCTCGAGGAGCTCGCCGTGTGGTTGGCCGAGGAGGGGCGTGAGGCCAGCCTCGCCGATATCGCGTACACGCTGCACGCCGGTCGGAAGCATTGGAGCGAGCGGATCGCCTTCGTCGTGAACAGCGTCGCCGAGCTGGAGGGCGCGATCCGAGGGGCGCGCGCGCGCGGAGCGGCTGCCGGTCTGCCGCCACGGCTCACGCCCGCCGAGAAGGAGCAGCGCGCCGAAACGTTGCGCCGATCGATGCCGGCGGCCTCGTCGCCGGCGTCTCGGGACACGTGGCTCCGTGAGGCGGCGGACCTTTATGTGCGTGGCTTGGCGATCGACGTCGACCTGGTCTTCCCCCAGGGGAAGGGACGGCGTCTCTCGATGCCCACGTATCCGTTTGCGCGCGAGCGTTATTGGGTCACCGCGCCAGCAGCGCCCGCCGCGCCCGCCATCAGCGCGGCGAAGAAGCGGTATCCGCTGCTCTCGGAGGACGCGCCAGGGAGATTCGTCTTCGACCCGCCACGCGATGCCTTCCTCAGGACCGATCATGTCGTTGGCGGCAAATCGATCCTCGCGGCCATGGTATCGGTGGAGCTGGCGCGGGCCGCCGTTGCTCTTTCGGGCGACGCGGGTGGCGCGGCCGTCACGATCCGCGATGTGAGCTGGCGTCGTCCCCTCCGGGTCGATGCGCCCTCTCGCCTCGAGCTGCGCCTCACGCGGCAGGAGGACGCGTTTCGGTTCGAGCTCGACGACGCGCCGGCCGAGGGCGGGCGCGCGCAGCCGCCTGCGGCGAGTGGATTCGTAACCATCGGAGGGGCACCCGCTGCCCTCGAGCGCCTCGAGCTCGACTCCATCCGCCGGCGCTGCACGTCCTCGCGGGCCGGTGCGGATTGCTACGAGCAGTTTCGGGCGATCGGGTTCGATTACGGTCCCGGGTTCAGGGTCATCGCCGATCTGGCCATGAACGACGACGAGGTGCTGGCGCGCCTCGAGCTGCCCGAGCCGCTCTTGCGGGATGCTTCGGACTTCGTCCTTCATCCTGCCCTGCTCGACGGTGCGCTCCAAGCGATGCTCGGGCTCGCGAAGGGCGAAGCCGATCCATCCGTTCCGTGCGGGGTCGCGGAGATCGCCGCTGCGGGCGCGCTGCCCCGGCGATGCATCGCGCACGTCGTGCGCACGGGCGAGAGCACGGTCGATGTGCGCGTGGCCGATGAAACGGGGCGCGTCCTCGTCGCCATCCGGGACCTCATGGTCGCGCGAGTCCGCCCGGCGCCCGCGTCCGTCGCGCGAGGTTCGGAGGGGCTCGTCGCTCTTCGGCCCGTGTGGCGTGCGCGCGCACGCGCGCGGTCGAATGAGCCGAACGAGGGCGCCGGGCCCACCTTGCTCCTCGACGGCGAAGGGGGTGCGATCGCATCGCTTCTGCGGGCCAAGGATCCTTCCCGGGCGCTCATCCGTGTCGTGGCCGGGCCGCGCTTCCTTTCGTCGGGGAAAGACGACTACGAAATCGACCCCGCGTTCGCGGACGACTGGTCACGTCTCGTCGATGCGATCGGTGCACCGCCCGGGCGCGTGCTCATCACGTGGAACCCCGGTGGAAGAGAGACGGTCACCGATTCGCCGGATCTCACCTTGGGCTTCGCGACGGTACTTCATGCCGCGCAGGCGCTCATGAGGGCGCGCCCGAAGCGGGCGGTCGACATCGCGGTCGCGGTGCCCGTTCACGAGGAGACCGCCCCGCCTCATCTCGCGGCGCTCGGCGCGTTCGCGCGCTCGCTTCGGGCCGAGCATTCGGACATTCGGATCGCCGTCGTCGGTCTCCCCGCCGCGCGCTTCGCCGACCATGTGCACGCCTTGCTCGCCGAGACCGATTCGGTGGACGCGCCCGAGGTCCGGTACCTCGAGGACGGCTCCCGATGGGTGCGGGAGCTCGAGGACACCTCGCTTCCGGAGCCAGCGCCCGAAAGAAGCGCCATGGCGGCAGCCGTCCGCGATGGGGGCATGTACGTGCTCACGGGCGGTCTCGGCGGCGTAGGGTTCGTCCTCGCGCGATACCTGGCGAGCCGGAAAGCGAAGCTCGTTCTCATCGGTCGCGCCGCGCTCGATGCGTCGCGACAGACGCGCATCGCGGAGCTCGAGCGACTTGGAGCCGAGGTCCTCTACGAGCGCGCGGACGTCGCCGATCGGCAAGCGCTCGCGCGCGCGCTCGATGCGGGCCGGCGCCGGTTTGGCGCGATCCATGGGATCGTGCACCTCGCGGGGGTCGTGAAGGACGCCTTCGTCATGCACAAGACGCTCTCGGACGCTCGCGAAGTCCTCCGCCCGAAGATCGATGGGGCCATCGGGCTCGACCTCCTCACGCGGGAGGATCCGCTCGAGTTCTTTGCGCTCTTCTCGTCGGCGGTCGCGGTCACGGGCAATGTGGGGCAAGCCGACTACGCGTTCGCCAACGCCTTCCTTGGTGAGCTCTCCCACCAGCGGGAGACGTTGCGGCGCGAGGGAAAGCGCTCGGGCAAGACCATCGCGATCGATTGGGGAGCGTGGGAGCGCGGCATGCAGGCGTCGGCGGACACGCTGGAAGAGCTGCGCTCCTCGGACGTGATACCGCTCGACGACGCGCAGGGCGTCGCGGGCTTCGTGCGCGCGCTCGCCTTCGCGGGGCCCGAGGTCGTCATCCTCGCGGGGCATGGTGGCGCCCGAGGCTCGCTCGTACGTCCGAACGAGGCCCACCCGAAGGAGATTCGGCCGAGCGCCTCCGGGACCCCATCGCCCGAGCTGCAACGCGAGATCGAGACGTACCTCAAGGAGCTGCTCGCGACGGAGCTGCGCGTCCCCGCCGCGAGGATCGACGCGACCGAGCCGCTCGAAACGTACGGGATCGACTCGGTCATGGTGATGCGACTATCGCGCCGCATCGAGGTCGATTTCGGCGAGCTGCCGAAGACGTTGTTCTTCGAGTACCAGAACCTCCGCGATCTCTCGGAGTACTTCGTGGAACGTCACGGTGGCGAGGTGCAGCGGATCGCCCGGCGAAAGGATCCGCTCGAGCCGAAGTCCGCTCCGACCCCGATCGAGACCCGCGCGAGCGTGCCCTCGCCGAGCGCGGCGCTCGTGGCCGTCGACGCCCCCGCGGGATCTCGGGCCACGGTGAAGGAGGCCGCGGCCGATCTGGAGATCGCCATCGTCGGCGTCGCCGGCCGCTACCCGATGGCGGACGACCTCGATTCGTTCTGGAGCAACCTCGCCGAGGGGAGGGATTGCATCACGGAGATCCCCGAGGATCGCTGGAAGCTCGACGGCTTCTTCAGCTCCGATAAGGCGACCCGCGGTAAGAGCTACTCCAAATGGGGTGGCTTCTTGCGCGGCATCGACGAGTTCGACCCGCTCTTTTTCAACGTATCGCCGATCGAGGCGGACATGATGGCCCCGCAGGAGCGCATCTTCCTCGAGACGGTGTGGCAATTGATCGAGAGCTCCGGCTATACGCGCGCCTCGTTCAGGGACCGCAAGACGGGCGTGTTCGTCGGCGTCATGTATGGGCAGTACCAGTTCTTTTCGTCGACCGACGGACGGGTGGGCGTCTCGTCGCACGCGTCCATCGCCAATCGCGTCTCGTATTTCTTCAACTTCCGCGGTCCGAGCATCGCGCTCGACACCATGTGCTCGTCGTCGCTGACGGCCCTTCATCTCGCGTGCGAGAGCATCAAGCGCGGCGAGTGCGAGGTCGCCGTCGCAGGCGGCGTGAACGTGAGCATTCATCCGCAGAAGTACCTTCAGTTGAGCTTGGGCCAATTCGCTTCGACCGATGGGCGTTGCCGGAGCTTCGGGGACGGCGGCGACGGTTACGTTCCGGGCGAGGGGGTCGGCGCGCTCCTCCTCAAGCCCCTGGCAAAGGCGCTCGCCGACGGTGACACCATTCACGCGATCGTCCGCGGGAGCGCGATCAATCACGGCGGCAAGACGAACGGCTACACGGTGCCGAATCCTCATGCCCAGGCGGCCGCGATCGCCGAGGCGCTCGAGAAGACCGGGATACCTGCCGACCACGTGAGCTATGTCGAGGCCCACGGGACGGGGACTGCGCTCGGCGATCCGATCGAGATCGCGGCGCTCACGAAGGCGTATTCGTCGATCGCCAAGCTCGCCAACCACACGCCCATTGGCTCGGTGAAATCCTCGATCGGACACCTCGAGTCGGCGGCCGGCATCGCGGCCATCACGAAGGTGCTCCTTCAGATGCGCCACGGAATGCTCGCGCCGAGCCTCCACGCCGATCGCGTCAACCCGAACATCGACTTCGCGCGATCCCCGTTCTTCGTCCAGCGTGAGCTCGCGCCTTGGAATCGGCCGGCGATCACCGAAGGCGCGAGCTCCCGCACCTTACCGCGCATCGCCGGGGTGAGCTCCTTCGGGGCGGGCGGCGCGAACGCCCACGTGATCCTCGAGGAGTGGAGCGAGCCCACGCCGCCTTCGGCCGAGCAGCCGCCTTCGGCCGGCGCGGAGCTCGTGCTCGTGTCGGCGAAGGATGCGCCGCGGCTCGCAGCGCTCGCGCGCGCGCTCGGGGAGCGGCTGCGTGCCTCGTGCGACCCTGCGCAGGCGCGCTCGGACGGAGCACCCGCGGAGGCGCGTGGGTGGCGCGGCCACCTCGAGGCCGACTTGCTCCAGCGCGCATGCCGGCTGCTCGGTGTTCCACCGGGGCAGATCGGGCTCGAGGACGATCTGCAAGACTGCGGGCTCGATGGCGTGGTTCGCGCGCAGCTCGACATGGAAATCGTCGAGGCCTACGGGCTCGCCGGGCCTCTCGAGCCGTCGGCCGGCCTGGAGAGCCTCGGCGCGCTCGCGGCGGCGCTGGCGTCGCGTACCGATGTCGCGTCGCGATTCGACGCGGATGCCTCCGTCGCGACGCGCGCCATCGTCCGCGACGGGTCTCCGCTTCGCCTGGCCGACGTGGCTTACACGTTGATGGTCGGTCGTGAAGCGATGGAGCAACGCGTCGCCTTCGTGGCGCGTGATCTGGCCGACGCCGCGCAGATCCTCGAGGCGGTGGCGCGCGGTGATACGCTTTCGGGCGTCGCGCGAGGCCAGCTCCGCGCGGGCGAACCTTGGAGTATGGTCTTCGATGGCAACGCGGGCGGGGAGTATCTCGCGGCGTTGGTCCGCGAGGGTGCGCTCGATCGCATCGCGCGACACTGGGTGGAGGGCGCGCCCGTGGACTGGAGCTCGCTCCACCCGGGTCCCCGCAAGCCCCGCCGTGTGCCGCTTCCGACGCACCCGTTTGCGCGGGAGCGTCACTGGCTGCCCGTGATGCACGACCGCGGCGGTGCCGTGGAGGTCACGAGCGAGACGAGGGAAACCAGGGAGACGAGCGAGACGAGCGAGACAAGGGAGACGAGCGAGATGCGGGAGACGCGAGAACACGATACCGCGACGAACGGCGCGGCGGCTCCCATCGGATTCGACGTGCAGAAGGACCCACGTCGAGAGCTCGTGCGGGAGCTCATCGCCGCGTCCGCCCCGATCCTCGGCCTCGCCCCCGAGCGGATGGATCCGATGGTCAACTTCGGCGACTACGGGTTCGAGTCGGTGGCGCTCAAGGACCTCGCCGTCCGGATTTCGGAGACCTTCGGCGTGACCATCAAGCCGACGATCTTCTTCGAGCGTCCGAACCTCGATGGCATCGCCTCGTGGCTGCTCGAGGAGCACGAGGCCGCGGTGAGGGCGCGCTACGAGGGTGGTGGCGCCGAGGGCGCCGAGGCGCCCGCCGTGGCGAACGTAGCCCACGCGATGGCCGGCGCGCGCCTGAAGACGCGGGCCCCCGAGGAGCCCGATGACGAGCCGATCGCGATCATCGGTATGAGCGGACGGTTCGCCGGATCGCCGACCCTCCGCGACTTTTGGAAGAACCTCGAGGCGGGTCGCGATCTCGTCACGGAGATCCCGGAGGCGCGCTGGAACTGGCGCGACTACGACAACGACGAGCTCCCTGCACAAGAGCGCTGCACGTCGCGCTGGGGATCGTTCATCGATGACGTCGACATGTTCGACCCTCTGTTCTTCGGCATCTCGCCGGCCGAGGCCGAGGTGATGGACCCGCAGGCGCGGATCTTCCTCGAGACGGTCTGGCACGGGATCGAGGACGCGGGATACCGACCGTCGGACTTCAGCGGAACGAACGTGGGCCTCTTCGCCGGCGTACAATTCAGCGATTACCAGCACCTGATGCACGAGGCGAACTTCCTGAACGCGCAAGCGGGCATCGGAAATGAGCACTCGATCGTGCTCAATCGGATCTCGTACCTCTTGAACCTGCGCGGCCCGAGCGAGCCCGTGAACACGGCGTGCTCGAGCTCACTCGTCGCCGTTCACCGGGCGGTGCGCTCGCTGCGGAGCGGCGAGAGCTCGGTGGCCATCGCAGGTGGGATGGCGCTCAACCTCGCGCCGCATTCGACGGTGGCCGCAGGGATGATGGGGTTGCTCTCGCCCGACGGCAAATGCAAGACGCTCGACAAGAGCGCGAATGGCTACGTGAAGGGCGAGGGGGTGGCCGCCATCGTCCTCAAGCCCCTGCGCAAGGCCATGATGGATGGCGATCATGTCTACGCCGTCATCCGGGGGACGGCCGTGAACCATGGAGGTCGCGCCGCCTCGCTGACCGCGCCGAACTCCGAGGCCCAGGCGTCGCTGGTCGTGCGCGCGATCGAAGAGGCGGGGATCCCGCACGATACGATCGGTTACATCGAGCTGCACGGCACGGGCACGGAGCTCGGCGATCCCGTCGAGATCAACGGGCTTCGTTCGGCGTTCCGTCAGCTCGCGAAGAAGAGCGGCACCCCTCTGCCCCAGGCTCCCCATTGCGGGCTGGGGTCCGTCAAGACGAACATCGGCCACCTGGAGCCCGCGTCGGGCATCGCGGGGATGATCAAGGTCATCCTCGCCATGCATCACGCGACATTGCCCGCGACGCTCCACCTCACGGAGATCAACCCGTACGTGGATCTCGCAGATGGTCGATTCTATGTCGTCGATCGAAAGATGCCCTGGCAACGCCTCCAGGATGCCAGCGGGCAACCGTTGCCGCGGCGCGCGGGGGTGAGCTCGTTCGGCTTCGGTGGCGTCAATGCGCACGTCGTGCTCGAGGAGTTCGTCGCGCCCCCGATCGGGCAAGGGCCGCGGGATCCATCGGCGAAGGCCGCGCGCGGCGACGAGGACCGCGGGCGAGAGCATGTCTTCGTCTTTTCGGCCAAGACGGAGGCCGCGCTCGAAGAGAGCGTTCGCGCGATGCTTCGCCGCATGGCCGAGTGGCAAGAGGATGGCTCCGTGCCCCCCTTGGCCGACGTGGTGTATACGCTCCAGCTCGGGCGCGAAGCGCACAAGGAGCGCCTGGCGTGCATCGCTGGAAGCTACGACGAGCTTCGCGATCGACTCGACGGTTACCTCGGGGGGCGGCCCTCGCGTCACGTCCATCGTGGAGCCTCGTCCGGGCACGGGGGAGAGCTCTCGGCGGCGCCTCACGTCGCCGCGCTCGCCGAGCACTGGGTCGCGGGTGGCAAGGTCGACTGGTCGTCGCTCCATGCCGGCCGCAAGCGCGTTCCGCTTCCGACCTACGCCTTCGGGCGCAAGCGCTACTGGTTTCACGATGGGCCGACCGCCGCCCCGTCGAGGGCGAAGGTCATCGCGCAGACCGCGGCCGGCGCGGCATCGGATGACGATGGCGGCGAGCTCCTCGCGGGCGAGGATTACGTCCGGGCCGAGCTGCGCGTGATCCTCCTCGAGAAGTTGAAGCTCGAAGATCGCGAGCTCGACGACGACGCGAACCTGGCGGACTTCGGCGTCGACTCGATGCTCGGCGCGATGATCATGCAGATCGCCCAGGAGAAGTTCGGCAGCCAGATCCCGTTGAGCGCGGCCGCCGAATACCCGACCCTCCGCGCGCTCGCGAGGTACATTCACGACGAGTTCTTCGACGGTACGGCGATCTCGGGGCGCACGAAGATGCAAAAGGGCGCCGCACCCGCGGCCGGTGCTCCGCTGGCGCTCGGATCGAAGAAGGCCGTGAAGTTCCCGCCGGAGCTCTTGCCGATGAACATGAAGGGGAGCAAGCCACCGTCCTTCTGGGTCCACGGCGCGACGGGCTACTCGGTGTGGTTCCAGAACCTCTCCGACTGGCTCGGACCGGACTATCCCATCTATGCGTTTCAGGCGAAGGGGACCGATGGCCGCTCGATGCCCCACACGCTCGACGAGATGGTCGATCACTACATCGCGTGCATCCGGATGGTCCAGCCCAAGGGCCCGTACATCATCGGCGGCTATTCGTTCGGCGGCGTTCCCGCCATGGAGATGGCGCGCCGCCTCGCCGAGCAAGGTGAGGAGATCCAGCACCTCATCATGTTCGACACGTATCCGGCGACCGAGGAGGTCTTCCAGCGCCACTTCGGCCCGTACGACGACGACTTCTTGCCGCTGTACCTCGCGAACTTCGTCATCAACGTCGACGAGAACCCGGAGCTCGTGATCCGCAAGGAGGACGTCGCCCACGTACCCAAGCGGCTGCTCGTCAACGAGCTCGCGCGCCTGGCGAAGGAGCGAGGCAAAAAGCGTATGTCCGTCGAGGACATTTACCTGTACCTCAAGGGCGGGCTGCTCGTATCCGAGAACGCGGAGGGCATCTACCAGCTCCACCCGATGCGGCCGTACGATGCGTCGGACGTCCTCTTTTTCCGCGCGATGGATGGCTTTACCGGCCGCGCGACGGAGAAGTACTGGCCGCCCACGAACATCCTCAAAGGCTACGACTACACGCAGCCGTGGCGCGACATCATCGAGGTCGACGCGAACGGGGCGCCGTCGGGTCGGAAGTTGAAGGTGGTCGAGCTCGACAACGATCACATGAACATGCTCTCGGAGCCGACGCTCACCGTGGCCGCGCGCGAGGTGGAGCAGATCCTCCGCCGGCCCCCTCCCTTCGACATGGAGGAGTACCTTCGTTTCAACACGGCCTTCCAAGAGGTCAACCGGTTCGGTTACCAGCTCCTCGCCGACCGGATGCGCGCGGTGCTGCCTCCGGCGAACCAGAGCACGACGCGCCAGGAGATCCACGAGAAGCTCAAGGTCCAGCCCCGATACAACCGCCTCTCGAATGCGAACATCGACATCCTCGACCGCGAGGGGTACGTGCGCATCGAGGGCGACCGGATCACGGTGACCGAGAAGCTCGCAGAGCCCCTCTTCCCGGGGGCCGAGGAGGAGATTCGGTCGCGAGCCGAGGACTTGCAGGCGCAGTTCCCGGCGGCCAAAGACTACGTTCCGCTGCTCACGACGTGTCAGGCCGCGGTCCTCGAGGTGATCGAGGGGACCCGCGATCCGGTCGACGTCATCTTTCCAGGCGGCTCGATGAAGCTCGTCGCCGAGCTTTACAAAGGCAACCTGCAGACGGACTACTACAACAAAATGGTGGCCGATCGGGTGGGTGAGTTCGTGCACCGGCGGCTACGCAAATACAAGCACTCCAAGGTTCAACTCTTCGAGGTCGGCGCCGGGACGGGCGGCACCAGCGTGTTCATCTTCGACGCGGTCAAGGAGCATGCCTCCAAGGTTCGCTACGTCTACACCGACGTGGGCGCGGGCTTCGTCCAGATGTCGAAGCAGCAGTTCGCGCCGCAGTTCCCCTTCGTGGAGTTTACGCCGTTCGACGTCGAGAAATCCGGGGACGTCCAGGGGTTCGAGCCGCACACGATGGACGTCGTCATCGCGTCGAACGTCCTGCACACCACCCGCGACATCCATCACACGCTCGCGCAGTGCCGCCGGCTGCTCAAGCCGAAGGGCATCATCGTCATCAACGAGCTGACCCAGCGCCTCGACTACAACACGCTGACATTCGGGCTCACCCCCGGCTGGTGGCTCTACGAGGACGAGGACGAACGCATCAGCGGCTCGCCCCTCCTCAAGAACTACGATTGGGTGCGGATTCTCGAAGAGGTGGGGTTCGAGAGCGCCGAGGTGACCGGAATGCCCGGTACGCCCGTGAGGGAGCTCGAGCAAAGCATCATCGTGGCCGTCGCTGCCGGCTGAACCTCGAAGCGCGGCGAAGCTCGTGATGGCCGACGAGGTTCGCCGCGCTCGGGCCGGCTCACGCTTTCTGGATGAAGAGATCTTCGATCACGAGGACATCGAGCCCCGAGGTGTAGAAGACCGCGAGCGCGTCCTCCACCGTGTGGATGATCGGCTTGCCCATGACATTGAAGCTCGTGTTGCAGACCAGCGGTACGCCCGTGATGTCGTAGAATGCGTGGACGAGTCGATAGAACTTCTCGTTGTATTCTTTCTTCACCGTCTGGAGCCGGCCGGTGTTGTCCTTGTGGACGACCCCTGGCACCTTCGAGAGCACGCTGTCCTTGAACTCGAGCGTGCGCTCCATGTAGGGCGTGTCTTGGTAGTCGTGGAAGTATTCGGGGCCGTGCTCGTGGAGGATCGCGGGGGCGAACGGGCGGAACTCCTCGCGAAACTTCACGCGAGCATTGATGCGATCCTTCATGTCGGGCGAGCGCGCATCGGCGAGGATGGATCGGTTGCCGAGCGCACGTGGTCCGAACTCGGCCCGGCCCTGGACCCAGCCGACGAACTTGCCGTCGGCGATGGCTTGCGCGGCGCGCTTGCAGAGCTCGGGGAAGGGAAGACGTTCCTGCTTCGAAGGGCCGAACTTCTGGAGCTTCGCCAGCGCGTCATCGCTCATGGCGGTCCCGAGATACGGGCTCTGCACTTTGGGCGCGTACGAGGCGTTCGGATGGTCCTCGCGGTAGGCGAGCATGGCCGCCCCCAGCGCGTTCCCGTCATCGCCCGGCGCGCTGAAGATGTGGACGTTCTTGAACGGCGTGTATTTCAGGATCTGGCCGTTGGCCGCGGAGTTCAGCGCGCAGCCGCCCCCCAAGACCAGATTGTCCGAGATGCCGAGCGCGTGGAGGTTGTTCAGAAACTCGAAATAGATGTCGCAAAATACCTGCTGGCCCGCGCGCGCGAGGTGCGCGGCGGCCCATGGCGATTCATGCTTTTTGCGACGGATTTCGTGGATCTTTTGCGAGAGCTTCAGGAGGACGGCATCCGGGGGCGCCGTCAAGCGGACGCCATCGACCTGGATGAAGGACCGGAGCAGCTCATAGTGCTCTCGGTTGATTTCACCATAGGGGGCGAGCCCCATGACCTTCCATTCCTCCCCCGTGAGCGGGCCGAAACCGCACGCCACGCAGAGCATGGTGTAGAGAAATCCAAGGCTCGCTGAGCTCTGGTCGGAGATGCCTTCGATCGTGTCGAGCCGGCCGTTCCGGAAACGGTAGACCCCCGTCGACGACCCTTCGCCATACCCATCGAGAACGGCGCACACGGCCTCGTCGAACGGGCTCGTGTAAGCTGCCGCGGCGGCGTGCGTGCGGTGGTGGTCGTAGCGGCGTTGCACGAGCTCCGGCGCGTATTTGCGGCCCTCCCGGAGGTTGAGCTCGTACTTCAGTGTGACGCCGGCATGTCCGACGGTGCGAGCCTGCGACTCGAAGACGAACTCGCGCGAAGCGAGGTGCACCTTCATGAAGTCGGGGACCTCGCCCATGACCTTGAGGAGCTTCGCTTCCTCCTGCTTGAGGGCTTCGAGCGACGAGGTCATCTCGCTCGTCGTATCGGCGCTCCAGCTATGGGCGATGACCAACTCGGCGTCTCGGTCGCAATACTTGTCGACCACGTTCAATGTGCGGTCGATGAAATCGGGAGCGCAATTGATGGATCGCTTGTTCTGGAGGTATCGCTCGGTCGCCTCTGCAAATACGACCGTGCCCTCCGCGTTTACGATGGCGAGCGCGCTGTCGTGGAGCGTGCTCGCGAGTCCGATGTAATTTCTCTTCATTCTTCGTTACCGCCCTTTCGTCACCCGCACTCGTCCCTCTGCAAGGACATCGACACCGCAAGTACGTCGAGCTGCTCGGCGAGGCTCAGCATGTCGGTGTAGTCCCAGAGCTCGCGCAGCCGTCGGTCCTGGATTCGGTAAATGGTCAGGGCCGCGACGTCGATGGCATTCCCGGTCGGGGGGACGCCCATGAAGTCGTCGCGGTGCGTTCCCGTGAACCGATATCGAAGAATGACCTTGTCCTCATGCGAAATGAAGTCGTGAATTTGGAAGCGGAGGTCGGGGAATGCCTTCAAGAAGTGGAGCAGGTATCGGCGGAAGGCGGGGATGCCTCGCAGGCTGCCAGACGTTCCGTGGCGCTCGAAGCTCGGATGAATCACCGATTCGAGCCGGGATACTCCGGAGAGGTCCGTCTTCCAAAGTTGGTTGTAGTCGTTCATCACCTCGGCGAGCACGTCGTGCTTCATCGCGACTCCGCGAAGACCATGGCGCCATTGGTGACGATGAGGTCGTTGGCTTCGATGGCGCTGATCTCGCCGCGCGCGAGGCGATGGAGCAGCTCGTCGAGTGCTTGCTCCGGCTCATGGTCGGGAATGGGGTGCGTCGGGGGAACGACGATTTTCGACGTGGTGTCGTGCTTTGACGGGGTGTCGTGCTTTGACGGGGTGTCGCTCTTCGACGCGGCGTCGTGCTTTAACGGGGCCTCGCTCTTCGATGTGGCGTCGTGCTTTGACGGGGCGTCGCTCTTCGACGGGGTGTCGCTCTTCGACGGGGTGAGCGTCGCGGCGTACTCCGTGAGCTTCCGGATCGTGGAGTAGTTGAAAAAGTCGGTCGGTTTGATCTCGATCCCCAATGTGGTGTTGATGCGCTCGACGATGTCGACCGCGAGGACCGAATCCACCCCGAAATCGGAGTGAAGCCCGTCCAGGTCGAACTCGGAAGCGTCGATCTGGAGCACACCGGACATCGCCTCGAGGATCGCCGCGCGGACGCCGTCGAGCGTCGCCGTGCGGACGCCGTCGAGCGTCGCCGTGCGGACGCCGTCGAGCGTCGCCACGCGGACGCCGTCGAGCGTCGCCGTGCGCGCGGGCTCGCGGAGGGAGCGAAGCTCCTCGGCCACGTGGGGTTCGCAATCGGCAACGAGCACGGCCTGACCAGGGAGCTCTTGCTTGCCAGGTCGGGTCACGCTTTCGAAGCCGGCGGCGGCGAGGACGTGACGCCAGGCCTCCTCCGATAGGAGAGGGGAGCTCGCGATCCGGTGATCGTCTTCGTAGCGCCACCAACCTTCGAGGAGGCCGAAGACGAGCGTGGCAAATGGGCTGAACGCCGTGGTCTCGTTGAGCACGAGCCGGCCGCCATCGCGGAGCAGCTCACGCACGTGCCGCGAGGTCTCCGTGATACGGCGCGTGGCATGCAGAACGTTCGAGGCGAGCACCAAGTCGAACGAGCGCGGCTCGAAGCCCTGCGGTTCGATGGGCCGCTCGATATCGAGCTTATCGAACTCGACGAACGAATGCTTCGAACCGAAGACCTTGCGGCCATGCGTGAGAAAGCCGAGCGACACGTCCGTGTACACGTAGGTCACGCGCTCGGCAAAGGGCGCCAAGGCCGCGAGGACGCCCTCCGATGTGCCGCCGGTGCCCGCGCCGATCTCCAGGATGCGTAGGCGTCGTGAGCCCGAACCCTGGGCGCGTGCGGCGACGTAGGCGCGCACGCTGTCGGCGACCCGCGCGTTTTGATGGTCGCTGACCGGGTCTCCACGGTAGATCCGCTCGACGCGCTCCATCGACCCTCTCGGGAACACGACCTCCGTCGCCGTCTGCTCACCGCGGAGCACGTTCGGGTAGGCGCGCACGCACGCGGACAGGAGCTCGACATGGGCGGCGATCTCGGGGTGCCGTTCGACCAAGGCGCCCTTCTCGAGGTCGAGATCGGCCTCCGCGATATCGTCCACGAGGCTGGTCGCGATCACACGGTCGCCCTCGAGGCGCACGCAACGATCGCGCTCGAGGATCGCGAAGAGCGTCGGCCAGAGCCTCTCGTGTACTTTCGCGATGCCGATCCGCGCCCCGAGCTCTCGAACGGAGGATGCCTCGCCGGCTCTCCTCAGGGCCCCCATCTGCTGCATCGCGCGGACGAGGAGGCGCGATCCGAACGCATCGAGCGCACGATGGGCGGCCACGACACCGGAGACCGGCGGCTCCGCGAGCGGCCGAAATGCGAGGCCGCGCACGACCACGTGGGGGGCTCCCTCCGCGCTCGCGAGGGTGATCGTATATTCGCCCTGGCCATCGTCTGCGAGGTGCGCGATGCACGCGGGGCCGGGGGGCGAGAGAACGTCGACCTCGGCGGCGGAGAACGGCAGCCGCGCGCGCGATCCCGTCGAGCCGCCAGGGGCCGGCGCGATCGAAGCCACGCTCTGGAACGCCCCGTCGAGGAGCCCCGGGGATCGTGCGCGGGGCGCCTCCCCGTCGCATGCGGCCAATGCGGCGACCGCCTCGCCGTCCCCGGCCCGTACCTCCATGACCGTGCGGTATGCCGGTCCGTAGGTGAGGCCGGCGGCGGTGAGCGCCGCGTAGTGCGCGTCGCCCGTGGTCACGGTTCGAAGGCGCCCGCGCAGCTCCTCGACATGCACTCGGGGCACCGCGGTCGAAGTCTTTGGCAGCGCTGCCGCCTGGCCACGGCAGTGCACCACGCGTGCGCCGTCGGCTGCGCCCGTCGCGATCTCGAAGGTGAACGCCTCCGGCCCCGCCGCCTTCAGGACGACGCGCACGTCCAGCGGCTCGTCCACGAACAGTGGCCTCTGCCACACGACGTTTCGGAGGCGCACCTGGGCATCGGCGCCGAGCACGATGGCCGCGCAGCCGCGCGCGAGCTCGAGGTGCATCGCCGCCGGAAGGACCCGATGGCCCGCGACGACATGGTCCCGCAGCGCGGGATCCTCCGGCGAGAGCGTCCGTCGAAAGTGGAGCCCACCCTCGGCGAGGCTCGCGGCCGGATCGATCTGCATCGCTTCGCCCGTGTCGGCCACCCGCGGTTCGACCGTGTCGACCGTGGACGCGTCGCGGCCCGTGTCGGGAACCCAGTACCGATGACGGAGGAACGGATAGGTGGGCAAGGACATGCGCCGCCGCGTTCGCCCGGCCGGCAGCGAAGCCCACGCAAAGTCCACCCCGGATACCCAGAGACGCGCCAGCTTGTCGAAGTTCTCGACCCGCAGGATCGCCTCGAGGTAAGCGGTGCCCTCCGGTCCCTCGAGGAGGGCGCGGATCGCCTCGCTCTCGCTGCCGGCTCGGCCGCGATGGACACCCTGGATGTCGGGTGAATCTTCCGCGAACTGGCTTAGCTTGTTGCAGAGGTCCGCGACATCGCCGACCACGAACGCGACGCGCTCGATCATCGCCTCACGTCCGACTTGGAGCACATGCGCGAGATCCCCCAAAACGATCGGGCACGCAGGGGGCGCTTCGTACGTTCCCGAGGGCAGGCTGTCCGCGATCCACGTGGCCAACGCGCGCACCGTCTTGCGGTCGGTGACCTCGGGCGAGCGGCTCGCGATGCCGTGATGCCGGGTGAGGCGCTCGATCAGCGCAGAGAGCCCCATGGGATCGAAGCCGAGCGACTCCAGCGGTTCGTCGAGCTCGATGTTCGCCGGCGGCACGCCCAGCATCTCGGCCGCGGCCTCCGTGACCTCGGCGATGATTCGATCGGCACCCCGACGTTGGAGCTCGCCCGGGGGCGCGGCCAGCTGGGGCAAAGACCGGCGGGCGAGATGATCGCGGAGAGCCCGCGCGTATTGCTTCAACTGTCCTTCGGTCTTGGCCGAAAGGACGACGAGCTCGCGGCTCGCCGCTTCGTTGCGCGGGGCGCCGATGTGCTCTTCGACGACCATATGGGCGTTCGAACCTCCGGCGCCGAACGAGCTGATGACCGCGATGCGCGGCTTGCCCTCCTTGCGCGGCCACGGCTCGCGTCGCGTTTGGACGCGGAAGGGCGAGTCTCCGAGCCCGAGGTGTGGGTTTTGGGCGTCCGCGTGCAGCGATGGTGCGAGCACGCCGTGCTTCATCTGAAGCAGGACCTTCGTCAGCGCCGCGATCCCAGCCGCCGACTCCAGGTGGCCGATGTTCGACTTGATCGAGCCGATCGGCACCGATTGCTTCGCGAGAGGCTCGTCCCCGAAGGCGCGCGCGAGGCCGGCGATCTCGACCGGGTCTCCGAGGGCCGTGCCCGTTCCGTGTGCCTCCACATAGCCGATATCGCGGCCGCTCACGCCGGCCCGCGTGAACGCGTCGGCGATGACCTCGGCTTGGGCCCCGGGGGCGGGGACGGTGTAGCCGTTCGTCCGTCCGCCGTGATTCAGCGCCGTGCCTCGCACGATGGCGTAAATGTGATCGCCGTCCTCGAGGGCCTGATCGAGCCGCTTGAGCAGGATCGCACCGACGCCCTCGCCGGGCACGTATCCATCGCCGCCCTCTCCGAAGCTGCGGCACCGCCCGTCGGTCGACGCAAACTTGCCCTGACTGAGCTGCAGGTATTTGTTGGGATGGACCGTGGTGTTGACGCCGCCGGCCAGCGCGATGGTGCAGTCTCCGTTGCGGATGGCCGCGCACGCGAGGTGGATGGCCGTCAACGACGACGAGCACATGGTGTCGACCGCGAGGCTCGGCCCTTTGAAATCGAAGAAGTACGAGACGCGGTTGGCGATGGAAGCCTGGACATCGGCGGGGACGAAGCCTTGCCGCTGCATCGCGGCCGACGCGCCATACAACTGATACTGCGCGTACATGGCCCCGACGAAGACCCCGACCTTCTGATCGCGCAGCGAGGCTCGCGTGTATCCGGCGTCTTCGATCGTGTGGTGCGCCGTCTCGAGGAACAACCGCTCCTGCGGTGAGATGAGCTGGGCTTCGCGCGGTGAGATGCCGAAGAACAGAGGATCGAACGACAGGGCGGACGCCAAAAAGCCACCCCACTTCGTGTAGCTGCTGCCGGCCTTGCGCTCGGGATCGAAGAAGGGGCCGTGGTCCCATCGATCGCGCGGTATCTCGGTGATGCAGTCGCGGCCCCTCTCGAGGTTGTCCCAAAGCTCATCGAGTGTTTCGGCCATGGGGTAGCGACCGCTCACGCCGACGATGGCGATCGCGTCGCCGTCCTTCGTCCCGGAGGCCTTCGGGCGCTCGCGGCCCGCGGGGTCCCGATGGCTGCGGCTCGATGCGACGGGCCTCGGTTCGGCGTTTCGTGACGCGCTCGGATCGATGTCGAAGCGCTTCGCGGCCGCGGGGTACCTCGCGGCAAGGTGGCGTGACACCTCGACGACCGTTTTGGACTCGAAGAACAAGGTCGTCGGGAGCTCGCCGAAGTCCTCCTGGAGGGCGCGGGTCAGGTTCATCACCATGACCGACTCGAGCCCGAGGCTCTCGAACGGAGCCTCCACATCGAGCCGCGCGGCGGGCAACTGGAGCTCCTTTGCGAGGAGCCGGGCCACATGCTTCACCAGCCCTCCGCTGGGGGCCGCGGTGGAGGGGAGAACCTCTTTTTTCGCGGGGCCCGCGCCGAACCATGCGAGGATTTTCGCCCGGTCCCCCACGAACACGCCGCGCTGCACGTCGTCACTCGCGAGCGCCGACTCCAACGCTCGGACCCCCGCGGCGGCGGGGAGCGGGACCCAGCCGAGCACGTCGCGAAGGTACGCGTGCGCGGAGGCGTCGACGTTCATACCGCCGTCTTCCCAGAGCGGCCAATCGATGGAAACCGTGCGCCCGACGCGCTGCCCCGCGGCCCTCCGCCGCTCGCGTTCGGCCGCAAACGCGTCGAGGAAAGCATTGGCAAACGCGTAGTCGGCCTGCCCCGCGTTGCCCATGAGGGCCGTCGCCGATGAGAACAGGGCGAAGAAGCGCAGCGGTAGCTGCCGCGTCGCCAGGTCGAGATGGCGGGCGCCGGCCACCTTCGGATCGAGCACGGCGGCGGCGTCCTCGCGCGTCTTGCGCGACACCAAACGGTCGCGCAAGGTCCCCGCGAGGTGAAGCACGCCATCGATGCGACCGAAGCGCCCCATCGCTTCGTCGACGATCCGTCGCGCCCCGTGCGCATCGGAGACGTCGGCCGCGACATAGATCGCCTCGCCTCCGAGCGCCGCGAGTCCGTCGAGGAAGCGCTGGCGGTCCGCGTCCAGCCGGGAGCGGCCCGAGAGCACCAGGCGGGCGCCAAAGCGGCGCGCGAGCTGTTCGGCGACCGCCCTGCCGACACCACCCATGCCGCCCGTCACGACGTACACCCCTCCGGCCTCGAGGAGGCTCGCCTTGGGCGACGGCGAAACGTCGGCCACCTCCGAGAGGTGCCGAACCTCGCGACCTCGAGGACCCACGCGGACCTCATCGCCCGCCGCACCGGCGCCGATCTCCGCGAGGATCGCCCTTGCGCGCAGTTCCACGTCGGACGCCTCGAGCGCCAAGGTCGAGGTCACGAGCGCCGGGCTCTCCTTCGGCAGGGTCTTGGCCAGGCCTCCCATCGCGGCATAGAGCGGCTCGGGAGCACCGCGGTGGAGCGGATACGCGAAGACGATGCGGACGTCTCTTCGTTCGCCGGGCGGCGCGGCGGCGCGCGCCTCGAGGAGCGACTTGGCGAGTTCGAGCATCGTATGGAACCCGGCCTCGGTCATGGCTGCCGCATCGTTTGCGTGGCCTGCGTCGCCTACGTCATTCGCGTCGTTGTGCAGAGCGATCGCATGGACGATGGAATCGGGGATGGCGCGGCGTAGGGCGGCCGTCGCTCCCGCGGGGGAGACGCGCGTGATCGTCGCGCTGCTCCTCTGCCGCATGGCGTTCGCCAGACGATCGTCGCGGTCGATCACCATCACGTGAGAACCGGACGGTATGGGCTCTCCTGCGGAGATCGCGGCGCTCACCCACGTGGGTCGAAGGACGACCATCTCGTGAACCGCACCCGCACCCGTTCGCATCGGTGCGACGGAGAGACCGAGGATGCGGCCGACGACCCCCCCGCTCGAATCGGCGATCGTCAGATCGTAGCTGCGCGACGCTCCTGCGCGACGCGGCGCGTCCGTCTGCCGCGCGTGGACCGTGCAAACGTCGGGGAGCCGCCCGGCGATCTCCAGCCGCTCGAACGCGATCGGTACCTCCACGGAGCCCGCCGGCATTTCCGTTGCGAAGGCAACCGTGCACTGCATGCACGCATCGAGCAAGGCCGGGGCGAGGACCTCGCCAGGGCGCGCCGGCGCGATGCGATGGACGGTGGCGAGCGCTTCACGGTCTCCTACGAGCACGTGATCGAGGCCGCGAAAGGACTCCCCGTACACGAGGCCGAGCGCCGCGAAGGTCCGATAGCAAACCTCCGCCTCCAGTCGCTGGGGGCACGCCGCGCGAAGGCTCGCGACATCTAGCGCCTCGGCCGCCTCGGGCGCTTCGTCGCCGCGACCCGTGCGGAGCGTTCCGCGAGCATGAATCGTGGCGTTCTCGCCCGCGCCGGACGTGATGGTGAACGATACCGCGCCGCCGTCTCCATCCGCCGCCAAGGTGACGTCGATCTCCTGCGCGTCGCCCGCGGCCACCACGACGGGCGCTTCGAAGACGACCTGCTCGATCGCCACGATGGGCCCGGCCTCGAAGAGCTCGGCGGCCGCCCGCGCCATTTCGATCATCGCGGCGCCGGGGAGGATCGCGCGCCCGCTCACCCGATGGTCGCGGAGGAGAGCTTCACGACCCTCGAGGCGCGTCGTGAACCGCGGCTTCCCCAAGGTCGAGGTGTTGCGATGAACGAGAGGATGAAGCCGGGCGCCCGTGGCCGCAGAGGTCTCGGGCCAGTGGCGTTCGCGCGCGAACGGGTAGCCGGGGAGCGACACCGGGCGCGGACGCGGGGGGCGGGGCCCCGCCAGACGCGAGAGGTCGACATCCTCTCCATCCCGCCACGCGCGCGCGGCGGGCGGTAGCTCATCGGGCGTCGTCTCGCCGCGCGCCACGGCTCGGAGCTTTCGTATGGCGTCCGTCAGGTCGCGCGAGGTCAATACGCTGCGCTGCTCGAGGGCATCGCGCCCGCGGAGCGTCTCCGCGACCCGGGCGAGGTCGAGCTCGCGATGCTCCTCGAGGTGGTCGGCGAGCCGCCGCGCGAGAACCCGGAGCTGCTCTTCGGTTCGCGCGGAGAGCGCCAGGAGCTCGTCTCGGTCGCCGGCCGCCACCTCCGCGGCTACCTCGCCGGCCTCCTCGCGCCACTCCTCGACCACGAGGTGCGCGTTCGAGCCGCCCGCGCCAAAGGAGCTGATCCCCGCGATGCGCGGGATTTCGCGTCCGCCCGCGATCGGGCGACCCCACTCCCCGAGCTCGCGTTGGAGCCGAAACCGGGTGTCGTCGAAGTCGATGTTGGGGTTCAGACGCTCGGAGTGGATCGACGCCGCGAGCTTGCCATGCTTCATCTGGAGCAAGACCTTGGCGAGGCTGGCGATACCCGCGGCCGACTCCAGGTGCCCCACGTTGGACTTGATGGATCCAACCGCGCAGGGAGGGCCGTCGTCGCGAGGTCCGAACGCGTTGACGAGGCCCGTGATCTCGATGGGATCTCCGAGGGACGTGCCGGTGCCATGCGCTTCGACATAGGTGACGTGGTTTGGGTTCACGCCGGCGCGCGCGAGGGCCGCGCGCACCACGTTCGCCTGGGCGTGCGGGTTTGGAACGGTGTATCCATTGGTCTTTCCGCCGTGATTGAGCACGCTGCCGCGCAGCACGCCGTGGATGCGATCCCCGTCCGCGAGCGCGCGCGCCAAGGGCTTCAGGATCACGGCGCCGACGCCTTCGCCGGGGACGTATCCGTCGCCACCTGCGCCGAAGCTGCGGCAGCGCCCATCGCTCGACGCGAAGCGCCCCGCCCCCAGATCGAGCAGCTTGGCCGGGTGGATCGTGACATTGACCCCGCCCGCCACCGCGACCTCGATGTCGCCGCGCGCGAGCGCCTCGCACGCGAGATGGATCGCCGTCAGCGACGAAGAGCACATGGTGTCGACGGCGAGGCTCGGTCCGTGGAAGTCGAAGAAGTACGAGACCCGGTTCGCGATCGACGCGTACGAGTTTCCGAGAAAGAGGGGATTGCCTTTGAGCGCCTCCTCGGCCTCGATCAATTGATATTGCGAGTACATGACGCCCACGTACACGCCGACTTGCTTGCCCCCGATTCGCCGCGGGGAGAGCGCCGCATCTTCGAGCGCGTGCCAAACCTCTTCGAGGAAGAGGCGCTCCTGCGGGTCCATGCGTTCGGCTTCGCGCGGTGACACCCGGAAGAACGCTGCGTCGAACGTGTCGACGTCGCGGAGGAAACCGCCCCACTTCGTATACGTCTTACCCGGCGTTCCTTTCTCGAGGTCGAAGCTCGCCCGCCAATCCCAGCGCTCGGCCGGGACTTCGGTGATGCAATCCCTGCCCGCTTCGAGGTTCTTCCATAGCTCGTCCAGATCCTCGGCCAGCGGAAAGCGGCCGCTGATTCCGATGATGGCGATCGCATGGTTCGACGCCTCGCCTGCCTCGTTTGCGACCTCGCCTGCATCGTTCGCGACCCCGCCCCGGTGCGCGCGAGGCGCTCCTTCGGGCGCCATGCGCTCGGGCGAGCGAGGGGCGGGCAAGGCAAGGCGCTCGGATGCTTCGCGATGATGCTCGGCGAGGTATCGGGCGAGCGTCGCGATCGTCGCGTGCTCGAAGAGGAGCGTCTTCGAAACCCGACCGTAGTGTTCCTCCAACACACGATTCAGGTTTACGACCATCACCGAGTCGATGCCGTATTTCTCCAGCGGCTGGGCGGGGCTGACCCGGTCGATGGGGACCCGCGCCTCGGCGGCGACGATCCCGCAAAGCCAAGCTTGTACCGCCAGGGCGAGGCTCGCCGTCGCGGTCCCACCCTCGCCAGGGGCCCCGAGGAGCGCAAAGCCTTCCTCGGCCGAGAGCTCTCCGGCGCGGATGCGTCGGAGGATGTCTTTGCGATTCGGATCACTCACCCGTTCCTCCAGTCGTCTGCAGCATGAGAGATGCTTCGTGCTCGCCGATTTCGCCCCGCTCGAGGCGGCGGAGGACGTCCAGCACGTCCACGGCAGGCGTGAGCGCGACACGGCCCGCGGCCGGCGCCTTGATCGCGAAGCCGTGCAAGGTGACGAGCGGGCGGCCCTCGTTGGTCACCAGCGCGACGTCGAACCGCCGCAGCGACGCGGAGGAGGAGTCGAGCTGCTTCATGTACGCATGGCAGTCGCCGTCGAGAAGGCCATGCACGGCGACCTCGTCGATGGCAAAGGGGAGAAACCGCGCACCGCCTCGTCGATCGAGCTCGAACGCCGCGACCAGTTGCAGCGCTCCGTCGAGGAGGGCAGGGTGGAGCGCGCGCGCCGAATCGCTCCCGGCCCTCGGCGGAAGTCGCAAGCGCGCAACAGCCTCCCGGTCGCCCGCGCGCACTTCGTCGACCGACGCCATCGCCGGCCCGTGCACCAAGCCCGTCGCCGCGATGCGCTCGTAGTGTTCGGAGCGGCGTATGACCCGTTTGCAACGCCGGAGGACGCCCTCGAGATCGAGCGAAGGCGCCGGTCTTTGCGCGTCCACCACCAGCTCGGCGCGGGCGTGGAGCGTTTGGCGATCGCGTTCACGAAGCTCGAAGCGGTGGGTCGTGCCGTCGCGGTGCACCGATCCGACCAAGCTGATGGGCGCGTCGCCGACGGTGATCGGTCGCTCGAGCACGAGATCGCGAAAGAGGGTCTCCCGCAGCCCGGCGCGTTCGGCGGCGCGCCGCGCGAGCTCCACGATCATCGCCGCCGGAAGCACCGGGCGGCCGTCGAGCCGATGGTCGGCGAGGAACGTCTCCTTGCCGGTAAAGGTCACGACGAGATCGCGCCCGCTCGGGGGCGCGTCGTTCCCATGCCCATTTTTTCCGTCGTCTGCGGGGGTGCGCGGGTTCTTCGGGCGAGCTCCGTAGGTCGTATCGTGGGCAGTGAACCAGTGGCGCTCGCGCTCGAACGGGTAGGTCGGCATGGGCAGGCGGAGCATTCGGTCGCCGCGCCAGAGGCTCTCCCAGTCGACGTCCTCACCCGATCGATACCGCTGGGTCATCGCAGCCACCTCCGGGTCGGAGATGGGGGTGGGTCCCGCGACCGCGCCCTTCGAACCGGCGAGCACCGCGCGAATTCCGCGCCGGAGCTCGTCGAGGCTGCGGGCCGCGAGCACGGTCCGTTCGCCGAAGTGCGTGCGGCAAACTTGCAGATTGTAGGCCACCTCGGCGAGAGCGTGCTCCGCACCGCTGTCCAGCCACGCGAGCAGATCTTCCAGTTTGCGATGGAGGGCGCCTTTGGTCTCCGCCGCCAGCGGTAGGACATACTGGTCA
Organism: Sorangiineae bacterium MSr11954; assembly: GCA_037157815.1. Lineage (NCBI taxonomy): Bacteria > Pseudomonadati > Myxococcota > Myxococcia > Myxococcales > Pendulisporaceae > Pendulispora > Pendulispora albinea. The sequence goes on along the minus strand of CP089984.1, from coordinate 5,461,868 downwards.
CGAGGGCGGAACACGGCAGGCCGGCGCGCGGGCGGCTCCTCGAGCACGGCGTGCGCGTTCGTTCCGCTGAACCCGAACCCGCTCACGCCGGCCCGTCGCGGGGCGCCTGGGGTAGGGTGCCACGCGGTCAGCTGGTCGTTCACGACGAAGGGCGTGTCGTCGAAATCGATATGGCGATTGGCCGATTGGAAATGAAGGGACGGCGGTATCTTCTCGTTGGCAAACGCGAGAACGATCTTGATGATCCCCGCGACACCTGCCGCCGCAGCCGTGTGACCGATGTTCGTCTTGATGGAGCCAATGCGACAAAATTCGTTTTTGTCCGTGAACTTGCGGAACGAATTGGTCAGCGCCTGGATCTCGATGGGATCGCCCAGCTTCGTTCCCGTGCCGTGTGCCTCGACATACGAGATCGTCGCCGGATCGATGCCGTGACCCTCGTAGACCGCGAGCTCCACCTCCGTCTGCGAGAGGCTGCTCGGGGCCGTGATGCCGTTCGTCTTGCCATCCTGGTTGATCGCGGTCCCTTTGATGACCGCGTGGATGTGGTCGCCGTCCGCGATCGCGCGGGCCAGGGGTTTGAGGACCAGCGCCGCGACACCTTCACCGGGTACGAAGCCATCGGCGGTGTCATCGAACGTCTTGCATTTGCCTTCGGGAGAGAGCATGTGCCCATTGCTGGTCACGACATAAAAGTCGGGCGCCATGCACAAGAACACGCCTCCGCAGAGGGCCATCTCGCAGTCGCCATCGAGGAGGCTGCGGCACGCGAGGTGGAGCGCGACGAGGGACGATGAGCACGCGGTGTTCACCGCGATGGCAGGGCCTTTGAGGTTCAGGAAGTAGGAGATCCGCGCGGAGAGGATCGACGCTTCGTTGCCCCAGAACGACTGGGCTTCTTTGACGACGCCCGCGGCGTTCATCCGAATCAGGTAGTCCTGCTGGCCCGCCCCGATGAACGCGCCGACCTTCTTTCCGCCGAGCGCCTTGCGCGAGTAGCCGGCATCCTCGAAGGCGCGCCAGGCTTCTTGCATGAAGAGGCGCTGCTGAGGATCCGTCTGGGCGGCCTCCTTGCCGGACATCTGGAAGAAGCCGGCGTCGAACTCGTCGATGCCATCGAGGAATCCTCCCCATTTGCTGTACGAGGCATCGAGCCGCGTCGGATCGGGGTCGAAGAAGCGCCCGAGATCCCAGCGGTCGGAGGGGATCTCCCGGACGCTATCCCGACCCTCGGCGAGGTTCTTCCAGAGCGCGTTCGTGCTCTCTGCCCCCGGAAAACGACCGGACATCCCGATGATGGCGATGTCCATCGCAGGGCCGCGGGGCGCGAGCTCTCGAACGTCCGGCGCCTCCGGTGCGACGGTCCGCATCGCCTCGCGCTCGGGGAGGGTCACGACCACCCGGCCAATCGTCTCGCGGTGCTCCTTGGCCGTGTAGGCGTCGCGCACCCGATGGAACGGGAACACCTTCGAGACGAAGGGCCTGATGCGCCCCGACTCCAGATACGACGCGAGCACCTCCAGGTAGCGCGCGCGCTCCTCGGGATGCCGGATGAAGTACTTCTTCGCGTTGAGGCTCACGAAGTGCTGGTTGTCGACGAGGTTCGACAGATCGATGGCCTTCGAGGTCTGGAGACCAAAGACGGCAATCTCGACATAGCGACCACTTGGAGCGAGCAGGTCGAGCCCCTTCTGCAAGGTCTCCCCGGCGACCGTATTGACGACGACGTCGACCCCATATCCCGCCGTCACCCGCCGGATCTCCGCGGCAAAGTCGCGCTCGCGGTAGTTGAGCGCGTGCGCGACGCCCATCCTGCGGAGAAATTCGACCTTCGGCTCGGAGCCGGCGGTGGCGAACACCTCGGCGCCGGCCAGCAGCGCGAGCTGCACGGCGATCAAACCGTTGGTGCCGGTGGCCGCTGGGATGAGGACCTTTTCGCCCCGCCGCACCTGGGCTTTCTCGAGCGCGAGGAACATGGCGAGGAACGCCGCAGGCAAGCCGCACGCTTCCTCGTGGGTCACGTTCGCCGGCTTCGGGACGACGAACGTGTCGTCGACGATCACGCGCGACGCTTGCCCGCCCATGGACGGACGCGTCAGGGCGATCACCGGGTCGCCGGGCTTCACGCGCGTCACCTCGGGGCCGACCCGCCGCACGACGCCGGAGCACTCGACGCCGGGCGTGAAGGGGAACTCGGGCATCATCGGGTAGAGGCCCTGCGCCGCAAGAAAATCCGAGAAGTTGATGGGAAAGGCGCGCACCTCGACCTCGACCTCGCCTTGCCGAGGTCCCCGCGGCGCCAAAGGCACGATGCGGAGATCCTGCGGCCGCCCGGGGCGCTCGAAGAGCACGGCTCGTAGCTCGGTGTTGGTAAAGTCCTCGCGCGGCGGGGCGGCGGGCGCGGGGCTTTCGGGCGCGCGGTTCTCGGGTGCGCGGTTCTCGGGCCTGGGGCTTTCGGGCGCGCGGTTCTCGGGTGCGCGGTTCTCGGGCCTGGGGTTTTCGGTCGCGCGGTTCTCGGGGGCGAGGGCGTGACCGAACGTCGCGACGATGTGGTTCGCCAGCTCTCCGATGGTGGGGTAGTCGAAGACGACGATGGTGCGCAGGACGATGCCGAGGGCGTCGTTGACCTTGTTGATCAACTCGACCCCGACGATCGAATCGACCCCGAACGACGCCAGCGGCTTGTCCGCGTCGATCGCGGCGGCCGGAAGGTTCAAGCAACTCGATACCGCCTCGAAGAGGACGGCGGCGACGCGGGCGTAGGCATTTTCGGCCGCGCGCTTCTCGGCCTTATCCGGCGCGCTGGGACGCGCCGCGAGGGCACGCTCGTTCGGGGGTGGGGACACGGTTTCCGTCTTCTTTGGTAAGGGCGTTGTCATGGGGAGCACTTCGGCGCGGGCGACGATGACCTGAAGCGGCAGATCGCGGCCGTCATCGCCGGTGCCGATCGCGACCGCATGACCGAAGCCCGCCCGTGCGAGTCGCTCGGTCCACATGCCGGCATCGAGCAGAGGGGATGAAGGCAGCCGCTCGTCTTCCTCCTCGTGAAGCCACCACCCCTCGAGGAGACCGAAGGTCACCGTCAAAAAATCCTGCACCCGCGTCGTCTCGTTCAGGACGATGGCGCCCCCGTCCCGAAGGAGGCGGCGCCCGTTGGTGAGCGCCCCATCGAGGTCTCGCGTCGCATGGAGAACATTCGCAGCGATGAGCACGTCGTAGCCTTGCGGCGCGAAACCTTGCGGCTCGAGGGGTTTCTCGATGTCGAGATGCCGCACACGGAGGAACGGATGCGCGCGTCCGAGCTTCGCCTCGGCGCTCTTGAGGAACCGCACCCCGATATCCGTGAAGTCGTAGGTCACATGATCCGCGTGCGCCGCGAGGGCGTGAAGTACCGGGCGCGTCGTTCCGCCGGTGCCCGCGCCAATCTCGAGGATCGCCGTTTTCTGACCGCGCGCCCGCCGTTCCAGGACGATCTGCGCGACCTCGCGCGCGACGTTGGCGTTCGTGTAGTCGACGGTCTCCTCTCCCTCGTAGACATCGCGGACCAGGTCCGTCGATCCATTGGGGAAGACGATGTCGGTTGCACGGACCCGCCCCGCGAGGACGTCCGCCAGTCCGCCGAGGCACGCGAGGAGCAGAGCGAGCCGCGCGGTCTGGCTACGACGGGTCGTGCGGATCGCGTGCGCGATGCGTTCCATGACACCGCGATGTCCCTCTGCCGAGACGGCCTCCGTTGCGACCAGGGAGCTCGACCCCTCGCGCCGGACGAATCCGCGCCGCTCCAAAATGTCGAGGAGCGCGCGAACCAGCCGCCGATATTCGGGTGCAGCGCCGAGGGTATCGGGCAAGGCCAAAAGCTCGTAGCGCTCACCCGGGCCGCGGAAGACGCCCAAGGTCCGCATGCTCTCGAGGACCCCGTGGCCGAGCAGCTCGCCCAGCGCCTCCTCGTCGCCGGCGCTCCGTGCGCGGCCGGCGAGGGGCGCCATCGCGATCCCCGGACGGGGAGGAGCCGGTGCGACGACCCCGAGCTCGGAGAGCACGCGCGCGTCGGCCTTGACGGCGATCACCTGCCGCGCATCGCCCGCGAGCACGCGCTCGATCGCCTCCATACCTTCGTCGGGCGTGATCGAGGCAAAACCGCGCGCGGCCGTCCGCTCCCGGTACTCGTCGGAGGCGACCACGCCGACCGTTCCCCAGAAGCCCCAATTGATGACCCGTACGGGGAAGCTCACACGCGCGGCGAGGTGCAGGGCGAAGGCGTCCTTGAAGGCGCATGCCGCCGCGTAGTTGCCCTGGCCCGCGGGGGTCGTGAACGAGCCCACCGACGAGAGGAAGAGCATGAAATCGAGCGGCCGCTCCGCGAAGACGTTCGCGAGGACGACGCTCCCCCTTGCCTTCGGCGCGAGCGCTTCGCGAAACCTCGCCTCGCTCATTCGCTCCACGATCCCGTCGCGGAGGACCATGGCGCCGTGAACGACCCCGTGAATCGCCCCAAACCGGCCCTCGATGGCCGTGACCGCCGCGCGCACGCTCGACAGATCCGTGAGATCGGCGGACACGTGGATGGCGCGGCCGGCCTTGACGAGTCGCTCGACGCGGATCGCGTCGTCGCCGCTCGGCGCGGTGCGCGTGATGAGCCCGACCCTGGCGTCCACGGTGGCGACGAGGTGTTCGGCGAGCCGCAGCCCAATGCCCCGGGCGCCGCCCGCGATCAGATAGGTACCGCCCCGGCGCAGCGTGGGCGTCTCTGTCCGCGGGAGGACGAGCGGCTCGAGCACCCTCACCAGACGCCGCCCGTCGCGGATCGCGACGTCCTCTCCTCGGCCCTGTGCGGGCTCGTCCACGATGGCCTGGGCCGCACCTTGGGGATCGCCCGCGTCCACGTCGAGGTACGCGACGGACATGCGCGGGTACTCCCGCGCGAGGACCTTCGTGAGGCCGGCGAGCCCGCTCGCGAAGGGATGGGCGATCCCGCGTCCGTCGGGATCCGTCGCCCCGCACGTGACCACCGTGAGGGCCGTGAGCTCCTGAACGCGCTCGCGCTCGCCCAGGTGCTTCATCAGCCGGAAGAGCGCGACCACGCCGGCTTCCTCGGCGAGGTCGAGGTGCGCGGGATCCAGGGCATCGACCGCGTCCGTCGCGCCTCCAAGGAAGTACACGCGGCGCGGCGCGGATACACGGCCGAGGGCGTTCAGAAAGCTCTGCGGTGCGGCGGGGTCGATCGCGAGGCGCGTCACGCTCCGTCCTGCCATCGGCTCGCGGGCGGCGATGGCATCGGCCAGCGCCGAGCTCCTCTCGGTGTGAATGATGAGGACGGGGCCCGCGCGGCGCGCAGCCTCGGAGGCCCTCGCCTCGGGCGATGGCGCTGCGGGGAGCGGCCGCGGACGATAGACCGGGGCGAAGAAGAAGTTCGCGAACGGATCCTCGCCCGCGCCTTGGTGCGCGCTCCGGCGAGGGCCGCGGAGGTCGCGGTCGCCCGCGATGCGCGGAGGTGCCTTGGCCTCCCGGACGGACACCTCCCGCAGAACGACGCAAGGCCGCCCTCCGTCGTCGAGGATGGCGACCTCGTAGCGATCGTGGCCGACCTTCCGCGCGTGCGTCCACCCCACGGCCGGGATCGGCCCGATCACCTCGATGCGTTCGGCGGCGAAGGGCAGCCGTGTCCTGTCGGCGTTCTCGGCGAGCGATGCGGTGTGGATCGTCTGAAGGGCCGCATCCATCATCGTGGGGTGCAGCACGTACGGTTCGGTACCGCCTGCATGGGCCACGCGGGCAAGCGCCTCGTCGCGTCCCGTGAAGACCTCACGGATGCCCTGGAACTTCGGTCCGTACATCAGATCGATCTGCGCCAGGCGCGCGTAGACCTCGGCCCCATCGAGGCGATGTGTGCATCGTGCACGTATGGCGTGGAGGGGCTCGCGCGGGGCGGTCTCGACCTCGGAGGTGTCGCGTACGGGCCTCGCTTCCCCGCGGGAGTGCCGCACGATCCGACCCTCGCCGCGGTGGCTGGTGATCTCGTAGCGGGCCGCGCCGCCGCCGGGCCGTACGTCGACCTGCACCTCGACCTCGCCCGCGGGGACGTCGAGCGGCTCGAGCCACACGACGTCGTGGAGATCGACCCGAGCGTCGAACCCTTCGAGCTGGGCGATCGCCGCGCGCGCCATCTCCAGGTGCGCGACACCCGGGAGCACCGGCCGTCCCTGCACCACGTGCTCTGCGACCACCGGCTCGTCGGGCCGGAGGGTTCTGTGGAAGGTCGACGCTCGTCCCGCGACGCGACCATCGAGCAAGGGATGTCGCGCGGTGCTCTCCGCGGGCACCGCCCGCTTCGCGATCCAATGACGCGTGCGCGCGAACGGATACGTCGGGAGGGACACCCGCCGGGGCGCGCGCCCATCGTGGAGCTGCTTCCAGTCGACGCTCGCTCCCGACACCCATGCGCGCGCGAGCGAGGCGGGATCGCGCAGGTCACCCGCCGGGTGCGCCGTTTTCGCATCGGCTACGCCGCCGAAGCTCGCGGCCGTGAGCCCCCCGTGCTCGGCGAACGCACACAAAGCCTCGATGAGCGAGCGCTCGCCTCGCGCGACGATGGCCAGGCGGTGCTCCATGGCCTCACGCCCCACTTGGAGCGTGTAGGCGATATCGGAGAGGGGAAGCTCACCGGCGCCGGGCGGGCGAAGGGCGCCACCGGGGGCGCGCCGCACGCCCGTGTGCTCGGTCGCGAGATAGCGCGCGATCGAGGCGATCGACAGCGCCGACGTCTCGGCGTGGGGATCGCGCGCGAAACCGTAGGCGCCAGAGATCCACTCCCAGAGCGCTCCTCGGCGTACGCCATCGAACCCGAGCATCTCCAGGTCCTCGTCGACGAAGATCTCCGCGGGGCTGACGCCCAGCATCTCCGCCGCGCGGGTCACGAGCTCCTCCTCCACGTCCGTGGCGTCCGGTGCTGCCGCGCCGGTGGCTTCGGGGGCGGGGGGCCGAGCATCGACGAAGCGCGCGAGGATGCGGGCATATTCGCGCAGCCGTTCGTGGCTCTTGGCGGAGAGGACGAAGACCTCGTCGCGCGGGGTCTCCACCGGTCGCGCGCCGTCGAGCCACTCTTCGAGGAGCAGATGACCGTTCGCGCCTCCGAAGCCGAACGAGCTCACGCCGGCGCGTCGCGGCTGCGGACGCCCGTTCGCGTCGAGGCGTGGCTTCCATTCCAAAGGCTCACGAACGACGAAAAATGGGCTCTTGTCGAGCTGGATGTACGGATTGAGCTCCTGCAGATGCAAGGTCCGGGGGAGCTTGCCATGCCGCATGGCGAGGAGGACCTTGAAGAGCCCTGCCATGCCGGCGGCGGGCTCGAGATGCCCGATGTTCGTCTTGACCGAGCCGAGCGCGCAGCTCGGCTCCGTGAGCTCCGTTTGGCCCGCGCGTTTGCGCAGCTCGCGGAAAGCTCTCTTCAACCCATTGATTTCGATCGGATCTCCGAGGGCCGTGCCCGTCCCGTGCACCTCGATGTACGAGACGGTCTCCGGGTCGACCTTCGCTTCCTCGTAAGCGGACACGATGAGCTCCGCTTGCGCATGGGGGTTCGGCGTCGTGAGCGTGTTGACGCGGCCACCATGGTTGGTCGCGCTGCCGCGGATGATCGCATGGATATGATCCCCGTCGCGCCGGGCCTTGCTCAGAGGCTTGAGCAGCAACGCGCCCGCGCCCTCGCCGCGCACGTAGCCGTTGGCGCTCTTGTCGAACGTCTTGCATCGACCGTCGGGGCTGAGCATCCCCGCCCGGGAGAAGGAGACGTAAATCGTCGGCGTGACGAGCAAGCTCACGCCGCCCGCGATCGCGAGATCGCAGCTCCCAGCCCAAATGGCTTCGATGGCCGACCGGATGGCGACGAGCGAGCTCGAACACGCCGTATCGATGGGAAAGCTCGGTCCCTTCAAGTCGAGAAGGTACGAGATGCGATTTGCCCCCACGCAGTGGAGGTTGCCCGTGGTCGTGTAGGCCTCGACGGACACGCCGCTGTCCCGGATCACGTCGTAGTAGTCGCGGCTGGAGATGCCCAGAAAGAGGCCCGTCTTCGAGCCCGCGAGGTCGGACGGCTTGTATCCGGCCTCCTCGATGGTTTTGTAGGCGCACTCGAGGAAGACGCGGTGCTGCGGATCCATCAGCTCCGCCTCGCGCGGCGAGATGCCGAAGAAGCTCGCGTCGAACTCGTCGACGGCGCGCAGAAATGCTCCCCACTTGCTGTTGGTTTTGTTCCGTTCTTTTTGGGGATCACCGAAGACCGCGCGCCAGTCCCAGCGATCGGCGGGGATCTCCGTCACGAGGTCGTCGCCCGCTTCGAGGTGGCGCCAGAACTCGGCGAGATCGTCCGATTGCGGCATCAGCCCGTGCATCCCGACGATGGCGATCGGCTCGCGTGTGCCCGCGGGCGCCGTCTCCACGGGGGGCGGCGCCGTCGTGGCGGAGGGCGATGCCGTCTTGACGGAGGGCGATGCCGTCGCCACGCGGGGCGATGCCGTCTCCACGGGGGGCGCCGCCGTCGTGGCGGAGGGCGCCGCCGTCTTGACGGAGGGCGACGCCGTCGCCACGCGGAGCGCCGCCGTCTCGACGGAGGGCGATGCCATCTCCACGGGGGGCGGCGCTGTCTCCGCGGGCGGCGGCGGGGCGGTCGGCTCCGCCGCGACGGGAGCGTCCGGCGGTGTGAGGTCCGCGCCGTGGGCCTCGGCGAGGTAGTCGACGAAGCTCGCGATCGTCGCATGTTCGAAGAAGATGGCGGGCGTGAGCTCCAGGTTCCACCGGGTGTTGATGCTGTTCGCGAGGCGTGTGAACGCGATCGAATCGAGGCCATAGTCGGCGAGGGCCTTCTTCGCGTCGACGCGGCCGCGCGGCAGCTTCGTGATCTCCGAGACGATCGCGATGACCGCATCCGTCGCGGCGGCGGCCGCGCGGGCAGGGGCTTCGGGCGCGACCGCGACCGCCCGAACGGTGGCGGCGGCCGCGCGGGCAGGGGCTTCGGGCGCGACCGCGACCGCCCGGATGGAGGAGGCCGTTCGGCCATCGAGCATCCGCCGCACCTTGGTCGTATCGCCGGGCACATAGAGGATGGATCCGGCTGGCCCTTCGAGGATCGAGGCGAGAGCCGCCAGACCTTCGTGGGTCGCGAGGGGCGCCAGTCCGAATGTGGCGCGGAGCGCCTCGAGGGCCTCGGGTCCGACCTGCATCCCGCCTTCCGCCCATAGGGGCCAATCGATCGCGATGGTCTTACCGGAGCGTTTACCCGCGGCGCGCAGCTCTTCGCGCCACTCGGTGAACGAGTCTTGGAACGCGTTGGCGAAGGCATAGTCGGATTGACCCGCGTTACCGGTGACCCCGGCCATGGACGCGAACGTCGCGAAGACGTCGAGCTCTTCGTCCGCGGTCGCCGCGTCGAGATGGGCGGTCCCGTCGACCTTCGCAGCGAGCACCGCGCGGAAATCCTCGTCCGTTTTGTGGACGAGGTAACCGTCCCGCTTCACCCCCGCCGCATGGATGACGCCGTGAAGCGCTCCAAAGGCGGCCTTGGCCCTCCGTACCGCGTCGAAGACATCGCTTGCTCGCGCGACATCGGCCTGGATGTAGCGCGCGTCGCCGCCGAGCTCGCGCAGCGATGCAACGAGCGCGTCGATGCGGCCATCGTGAGGCGACCGCCCCACGAGCACGACGCGCGCCCCCGTGCGCACCACCAGATCTCTCGCCGCGAGCCGGCCGAGACCGGACGCGCCGCCGCTGATGATCCAGGACCCACCTTCGCGAATCGAGCGCGCATGCGCATCGAGCGAGAGCGGCTCGTGCCGGCGAACCCAGCGCCGCCCGTCATGCAGACGGAGCTCGGAAGCTTCCCATTCGCCCGCGAGCTCGTCGACGAGCATGCTGCCAGCGCCCACGAGCCTGCCCGCCAGGAGCGCGTCGAATGCGCGCCGAGCCACTTCGACGACCGCGTGGGAGAGCCGCGGGCTCTCGAGCGACGATGCGCGCAAAAATCCCGCGATCGCTTGATCTCCGGGCTGACGGTCGTCGGGCCCTCCAGGATACGCGACCAGAAGTCGCACCTTGGACCGATGCGTCTTGCTCGCCACGATGGCGCGCGTCAGGCGCACGATCGGCATCAGACTGGCGTGCACGCGCGCGCCGAGCGCATCGTCGCGCGACGCGAAGTCGCCCCTCGACCAAGCAAAAAGGACGTCGTGCGGACGTACCTCGTCCACCAACGCCTGAAGGTCGGGCGCAGAAGCCGGATCGACCTCGAACCCACCGGGGACCGCGCGAAATTTGGAGCCCGGCACGACCGTGATCACGGCCCGCCCGAGGTGCCGTTCGAGGCTCGCCCGCGGCGCATGGGTCGGGGCAAAGACCACGAGCGGTCCCGATGCATCGCGAGGCGCCGCCGCGCCCTTCGCGATCCCGACCCATCGCGCTTGGAAAAACGATCCCAAGGCGGCGGCCGGGCTTCTCCCGGGCGCCGATGCCGCCGTCACCGCCGATGCCGATGCCGTCGTCGCCGCCGCCGCAGGCCGGACCCAGAAGTCGCGGATGTGGACGACGACTCGCCCCTCTACGTCGAGGATGCGCACGTCCACCTTCTTGCCGTTGGGCGTCGCGGCGCGAAGCTCCACGTGCGCAAAGCAGCGCTCGGGGATCGCGTCCCAGACTTCGACGTCCCCCATGGTGAACGGGATGTGGAGCGCGTCCAGCGGCGCACGGCGATCGACGAGACCGAGCGTGGCCTGGAGCGCCGAGTCCATCAAGGCCGGGTGAAGGACGTAGGGCGAGCTCCCTCCGCGCAGATGCTCCGGCAACTGGATCTCGGAGAGAGCTTCCGACGCGCCGAAGCGTACGTCGCGGATCCCTTGGAAGCTCTTCGCGAGGTGGAGGCCGAGCTCGTCGAGCCGCGCATACAGGGCGGCGGGGCTCCCTCGCTCCGCGCACCGTCGCCGGATTGAGTCGATGTCCACGATCTCGGGCTCGCGTGTGTGCGACGCCTCGATCTTTCCCTGCCCGTGGATGATTTCGTCGCCGTTCGGGCCACGGCTCCACACGCGGTAGTCGGCTCCCTTCGAGGTCGCCTCCACCCCGACGTGAACGGTTCGCGCCTGCTCGCCCGCGCGAAGGGCAATCGCCGCGGGCCATACGTTGTTGCGCAGTCGGGCCGTCGCCAAACCGAGGGACGCTCCCGCCGCGCGCGCCATCTCGAGATAGGCGACGGCCGGGAGCACCTTTGCGTCGTGAACGCCGTGATCGCGGAGGTAAAATTCGGCGGCCTTCAGCTCGACGGTGAGCTCGTCATGAGCTCCCTCGCGCGCGCGGCCGAGGAGCGGATGAACGGTCGTCTCGACCGGAGGAGCACCCGCGCCGGGGATCCAATAGCGCTCGCGCGCAAAGGGGTAGCTCGGCAAGGTGACATGCGCCGGTGTACCGTCATAGCGCGAGCTCCAATCGACCTCCGCGCCCTGCACCCACTGGCGAATCATGGCTGCAGGCGTGCGCGCGGAGGCCTTGGCCAATGCGGCGCCGCCCGAGCGCACCGTGCCGCGCACCACGTTCGGACCCTCGGAGAGCGTCCCGTCCGCGAACGACGCGAGCACCGTCGCGGCCTCGTCGCTGCTGCGGGCCAGGAACGCGAACCGCTCCTCCATGGCCTCGCGACGCACTTGCAGCTGATGGGCGATGGTGCCGAGCGGTGCGCGCGGATGCTCGCGAAGGAAGACCGCAAGACGCTCGCAGTGCGCGCGCAGCTGCTCGACGTTCTTGGCCGAGACGACGATCGCATGCTCGAGGTCGCGCGCAGATCCCCACGGCCGCGCCTCGATATGCTCCTCGATGACGGCGTGAGCGTTCGCCCCGCCCGCACCGAAGGAGCTCACCCCCGCGCGGCGCGGATAGATCCGGAGCTGCCCCCCTTCGCGAAGGGTGATCGGCTCCCAGTCCGAGAGCTCTTGCTGGACGACGAACGGCGAGCCGGCGAAGTCGATCTTCGGGTTCAGTCGCTCGGCGTGGAGCGATGGGGCGAGCTTCCGGTGCTGCATCTGGAGGAGCACCTTGGTGAGCGACGCCACGCCGGCGGCGGCCTCGAGGTGACCGATGTTCGTCTTGACGGACCCGATCGCGCAGCGCTCTGCACCTGCAAACGCCTCCGAGAGGGCCGCGACCTCGATCGGATCGCCCAACGACGTCCCCGTGCCGTGCGCCTCGACATACCCCACGGTCTTCGGATCGATGCGTGCCTCGCGGAGGGCTCGCGCGATCACCTCGGTCTGCGCCTTCGGGTTCGGCACGGCGAATCCGTTCGTGCGTCCGCCGTGGTTCACCGCGGTCGCCTTGATGACGCCATGGATGCGGTCCCCGTCGGCCAGCGCCTTCGCGAGAGGCTTGAGCACGACGGCGCCGACCCCCTCTCCAGGCACGAAGCCGTCGGCGCGCTCGCCGAACGTGTGGCAGCGCCCCGTCGGCGAAGCCATACCCTTTTGGCGGAGGTAATCGAACTTCGAGGGGTGCAAATAGAGGTTTACGCCACCGGCGAGGGCGAGCGCGCATTCACCTTTTTTCAGGCTCTCGCAAGCGAGGTGCAGGGCCGTCAGCGACGACGCGCAGGCCGTGTCCACGGTGACGCTCGGCCCGTGCAGATCGAAGAAGTACGAGACGCGGTTGGCCACGGACCACGGAAACGAGGTCGGGATGGTGTCATGGCCTTTGCGCCATTCGTCCGGCCCCCAGAGCAAGTAGGTGTTGGTCGTGACCCCCGCGAAGACGCCCACACTCCGGGCCGCGCGCTCGCGCAGTGTCCTTCTCGTGTATCCGCTGTCCTCGATCGCCGCGAAGGCGGTCTCGAGGAAGATCCTCTCTTGAGGATCCATGAGCTCGGCCTCCGACGGCGATATCGAAAAGAAGAGCGGATCGAACGCGTCGGCGTCCTCGAGCACTCCGGCCCACCGCCGATGCTCTCCGGCGGGAAATCGAAGCATCTCCGAGATGCAATCCCGCCCCTCGGCGAGGACCGACCACAGATGCGCTGGATCCGCGGCCTGCGGATAGCGCCCTGCGAGGCCGATGATGGCGATCCCCGCGTCCTCGGCCGCCGAGCGCGACGCGTCGCGCTGGGAGGCCCGGACCGATGCCCGCGGGGTGGCCGGCGCGTCGTGGGTCTCGCCACCGCTCGGATGGAGCAGCGCGGTCAATCGTGGAGCGTGCAGCCGCGCGAGGCTGGCGGCGGCATCGGCCATCGTGCGGCACTCGAAGAGGAGCGTCTTCGACACCGGCCCGAGGTCGCGCTCGACGCGGGTGTTGAACTGGTTGACGAGGAGAGAGTCCAGCCCGAAATCGTCGAGACCCGCGTGTGCGTCCATCTCGGCGATGGGCATCTCCAGCAGCTCGGAGAAGATGCGTTGCACATAGGCGGTGACCGCTTCCACGATGCCCTCCGCGGGAGCGCTCGTCTCCGGCTTCGCGGCGACCACGGCGGTCGGGGTAGGCGCTTCCTCGACGAGACGGAGCAGCTTTTCGCGCTGGCCGTAGAGCACGAGCCAATGCGCGCGCGCGTCCGCCCGGGTGAGCGCGTCCTCGAAGACGCGCATGCCGATGCTCGTCGGCATGGGGCAGAAGCCGTGTTCGGCGTTGAACGCGGTGCCCGCGCCGTCGGTCGCGCGCATGCCGCCGTCGGCCCACAGCGGCCAGCCGATGGCGATGGTTCGACCGGAGCGCGCTCCGCGCAAGGTCATTCGAGCGCGCTTGACCGCAAACGCATCGAGGAAGGCGTTGGCGGAAGCATAGTCGGTCTGGCCCGCGTTCCCGACGACGGCCGCGAGGGACGAGAAGAGGACGAAGAAGTCGAGCGGCTCGTTCTTCGTGGCTTCGTCGAGGTGCACGACGCCGGTCTTCGGGCGGAGCACCGTATGAAAATCGGCCACCGACTTTCGGATCACGAACGAATCCCGGAGAACCCCGGCGGCATGAACGACCCCATCGAGCCGCCCGAACCGAGCCTTGATGCTCGACACCAGGCGCACGGCCTCCGAACGCCGCGCGATGTCCGCCTGCAGATACACCACGCGGTCCCTGTGGCCGAGCTGCCCGAGGCGGCGCTCGAGCGCGTCACTCATGGGCGAGCGTCCGGAGAGGACGACCTTCGCATCGACCGTTGCCAGCATGTGCGACGCGAGCTCGAGACCGATGCCGCCCGCGCCGCCCACGATCAGGTAGACGCCGCCACCTCGGAGGCCGCTCGGCCGCGGCACCGGCGCAATCTCCGAAGGCGGTGCGATCTCCGAAGGAGGTGCAATCTCCCGATGACGCTTCACGAAACGTCGCGCGCCGCGATAGCGCACCGAGGTGCCGTCGAACGCGGCCGCGACCTCGAGCGCGATGACGCCCCACGGGATGTCTCCCGCGCCCGCGTCGAGCGTACCCGTGTCGAGCGCGACCGACTTGAGAACGAAGGCTGGATTCTCGATGCGCACGGTCCGCGCCAGCCCCTCCACCGCGGCGAGCTCGGGCCGCGCGGGACCTGCCCGATGCAGGTGCACGATACGGATCGCGCCCTCGGGTCGCTGCGCGATGAGCGCCTGCGTCAGAAGAAAGAGCGCGATCACCCCCTCGTCGATCGCGGTCTCGTGGTCACGTCCCGCGGCGAGGGACCAACCATGGACGATGGTGCAGGGCAGGGGAGCGCTCCGGCGGATGGCCCCCAGCATCCGCGCGTAGTCGTCTTTCTCGGCAGGCCGGATCGTGAATTGGCGACCGCGCTCCTCGTAGCGCGACCCGGATCGCGCGACGAAGACATCGGGCGCGCCCAGTGCATCCGCTATCCTGTCGGCTATTCCGTCGGCCGCTGTGTCGAGCTCGGACGTGCTCGGGTCGAAGACGAGCACCGGACCGGACATGGAGTCGTGCTCGCGAAGGGCAGCCGCTTTCACCCAACGAGGCTCCAAGAGGACGAGCGACGCCCCCGCGTCCGGGGCCGCGGATCGCAGCTCGGGCAACTGGGGCGCACCCGGGAGCCATCCCGGGGTTGGATGCGCCGCGACGTAGGTCTCGCGCGCGAAGGGGTACGTTGGAAGCGGGACGCGCCGGTGACCCGTACCCGCATGAACCTTTCCCCAGTCGACCTGGGATCCCTGCAGCCACAGGGAAAGGAGTACGTCTGCGAAGCGGGCCGACGCTGGATCGTCGACGACCCGCGCCGCGCGCCGATCGTCTCGACCTCGCCCCACCTGGACGAGGCGCGTGCCCGCCGGCGCGTGGACCCGCCCGTCCGCTCGCAGCGCGCGCTCGGCCCATTCGGCCGCATCGTGAACCTCGTCGAGGCGCGAGCCATGCTCCCGCAAGGTGCGGTAGGGCTTGCCGTCGTCGAGCCGATCGATGCGCGCGCCGATCTCCGCCGCGATCCGCGCGCTCGCGGCTTCACCACCGACGAAGAGGGAGACGCACGACTCGATCGTGAGCAGGCCGTCCAGCAGGAGATCGCAGAGCTCACCGATGTGAGGATCGGAGATGCTTCGCTCGGGCGAGAGGCTCCACTTGCGGTTGAGTCGATCGAGGGCGTTCTGCACGGCCACGGCGTCGAGCACGGATCGTCGCTCGCCGGCGTGGTCACCGAGCACGCTCGACCCGGCGCGGCCGTGCTGTCGCAAGGCCTCGTTCCACTCGTCGATGTGACTCCGAAACGTGTACTGGCCCTCCCCGAGGAGGCGCGCCATCGCAAAGAGGCGCTGCGCCTCGCGCTCGTCGAGGCGGGCCTCGCGGACGAGCGAGCTCCCGTACGATGCCGCGACGCCAAAGCGGCCAACGATGCGACCCGTCGTCGGATCGACGAACGGGATCAATGGCCTCCGCAGCTCGCCGCCCGGCGGTGCTCGGGAGGTCGAGAGCGCAAAGGCCCCCTCGAGATCGATCATGTTGGCGGTGAGCAGCGCGCTCCACAAGCCGGAGCCCTCGCTGGCAATCGCAGCCGCCACGAAGCCGTGCGCCGACAGCGCCCGCGCGAATGCGCTCGCGAGCAGGATGCCGCTCGCCGCCGGCTCCTCCATGACGAACTTCTTCTCGGCGTCCGAGACGACGGAGACGAACGGATCGCGCGCAAGGACCGATTTCAGCGACTCTCGCTCGAGGGCCGGAACGGTCCCCAAGGCGAGCCAAAAGGGAGCAGGATCCATCGGACGAGGCGGATCCGCGAGGAACGTTCGAATTTCGTCATGGCGTTCGACCACCGCGCCAATACGTTGCGGCAAGTGCGCTCGACCCGTCGCGAGCGTACGGCAGATGTCTTCGACCGGCAGCGACGCGAACCGCGCGCCGTCGACGAAGCCCCGCCATGCATCGACGAGCGCCGCGAGCGCGCTCGGGGTCGCGGCCGAGAGCACGAACGGATGCGCCCCGCCCGGTCGCGACGCATGCGCGGGCTGTGGCGGCGGAACGTACTCTTCGAGGAGAACGTGACAATTCACGCCCCCGGCGCCGAAGCTGCTGACGCCTGCCCGCAGGGGCAAATCCTCCCGCGCCGGATGCCAGTCGGAGAGCTCGGTGGCGAGTTGGAACGGGCTGCCCCCAAAGTCGATGAGGGGGTTCGGCGTCGCGACGTGCAAGGTCTTTGGCACCTCGCGGTGCTCGAGCATCATGAGGACCTTGACGAGCGACGCGATGCCTGCCGCCGATTCGAGGTGTCCAATGTTGCTCTTGACCGAGCCGATGCGGCAGTACCCCTTGGCATCCGTGAAGCGCCGGAACGCCTCGGTCAACGCGGCCACCTCGATCGGATCTCCGAGCGATGTCCCCGTGCCGTGGGCCTCCAGGTAGGTGATCGTCGAGGGGTCGATCTTCGCGTGCTCCAGCGCCCGCAGGACCACATCACGCTGAGCCGCCACGCTCGGGGCGGTGATGCTGCGCGGATCGCCACCTCGGTTCATGCCCCTCCCCACGATGAGGCCGTAGATGTGTTGCCCGTCCCGCACCGCGTCCGCGAGCCTTCGCAGAAGCACGACGCCCACGCCTTCACCGGGGACGAAGCCGTTTGCGCTCTTGTCGAACGCCTTGCACTGGCCGTCCGGGCTGAGCATCCGCGCCTTCGAGTAGCCGATGTATCGCCATGGATGGAGCGAGAGGCTCACGGCGGCGGCGAGGGCCCAATCGGCCTCCATCGTCGCCAGGGCCCGCGCGCCCTCGTGGACCGCGACGAGCCCGGAGGAGCAGGCGGCGTCGAAGGTGAAGCTCGGACCGGTCAGCCCGAGCACGTGGGACAACCGGTTGGCCATCATGAACGGCACATTGCCCGGCGCCGAATGGCTCTCGACCCTCGCCGTCGGGTGCGCCTCACGCAAGACATAATCCAAGTTGCTGGCACCGACGAAGACGGCCGAGCGCTCCCGCTGCAGTTCCTCGAGGGGGACACCCGCGTCCTCGATGCAGTGCCACGCCTCCTCGAGGAGCAGGCGCTGCTGAGGATCCATGATCTTCGCTTGCCTCGGCGGGATTCGAAAAAATCCTGCGTCGAACGCGAAGGCGTCTTCGAGCAGGCCGCAGGACTTGCTGATGATCGTGTTCGCCTCCTCGATGTCCTGGGAGTAGAAGCGCGCGACATCCCAGCGATCGGGCGTAACGTCACGAATGGAGCTCACGCCGCGGCGAAGGTTCTCGAAGAACGCATGGCGATCGCGCGCGCCGGGAAATCGGCAGCCAATCCCGATGACCGCAACCGCATCCATGTCCGGCGTCCGACGTTTCATCGCGCGAGCTCCTGCGTACGGCGATTCAGGTATCCGGCCGTGGCTTCGAGCAATGTCAGCGCGATGTCGTCGACATGACGGTCGCGCCACCGCGCCAGCCTCGTGCCGCGGACCCACTGGTTGAACGCACCCAGCGCGGGCCCGCAGTGGATCTGATAGTCGACACGGCTCCCCTCCGTGCCGGCCATGGCGAGCCGCTGGCTGTGGCCGAAGTACCAGCGGAACACGAGGGCCATTTTGTGCTTCGGATTGGCCTCCGCCTTTTCGACCTCACGCGGATCCTTTGCCGTGAAGTATGCTTTCGTCTCGCGCCACACGGCGTCGATGCTCTTTTTGAAATAGCGCTCTTCGATTTGTGCCACCGTCGCCGGATCGATCGCGTCGAGCGATGGATGCTGCTGGTAGAGCTCATAGAGTTTCTTGGCGCGGGCTGGAAAGAAGACCCCCTTCCGGAGCACCTGCACGCTCGCGCCGAGCTCGAACATGTCGCCCGCGGGCGCATAGTCCGTATCCTGGATATCCATCCCTTCGAGCATGTCCTTGGCTGCGTCGCTCGTACCGGCTTCCACCGTGCATTGATTGATCGAACCGGTGAGGATGAAATCGGCCCCCAACATGAACGCTGCCGCCGCCGTCTCCGGGGTGCCGATGCCGCCTGCCGCACCGACGCGCACGCGCGCCGCCCACCCGTGCTCGCGCGCGATGCGATCGCGCAGCCGGAGCATGGTGGGCAGGAGCACGACGAGGTTGCCTCGATCGGTGTGGCCGCCCGAGTCGGCCTCGACGCAGAGGTCGTCGGCCATCGGCACCTCGCGTGCCATCTGCGCCTGCTCCTCGGTGACCATTTGGGCACGCCGCAGGCGGTCGAGGATCTTCTCCGGGACCGGCCGGAGAAACGCTTCGGCGACCTCCGGCCGAGAGACCTTGGCCAGGATGCGATGGCGCGCGTCCACCTGCCCGTGCTCGTTGCGCCGGAGCCCCGCGACTCGGAAGCGCGCGAGGGCGGGGGTCACCTGCATGAACGCGGCCGCCTCGATCGTCGTGATTCCACGCGCGAGAAAGAGAGCCACCGTCTCGTCTTCCACGATGGGGAGGCTCGGGTTGTGAACGAGGTTCATTCCGAACGGCTCGGAGTGGGTAAGCTCCTTTCGAATGGTCGCGATGGCGGCATCGATCCGCGCGATCTCGAGGCCTCCGGTACCGAAAAATCCGAGGAGGCCCGCCTTCCCGGCGCGGACCACCAGCGCCTCGGAGGCGATGCCGCGGTACATGGCGCCGCACGCATACGCGTACTTGACCCCATAAGCCTCGCGAAACGAGCGGCTCCCGAGCGTCTCGGAGGTGATCGCCGGGAGCGCAGCATCCAAACGATCCTTGGGCGGCCTTTGGTCCTCGCGTGCGGGGCGAACGAGCGGCGCGTCACGGGACCGGCCCGCATGCGCGAGCTCCTTCACCCGCTCGAGCCCCTTCGTCGCGGGCCCGAAGGGGCTCAAGATGCTCACGACGGCCTTCGGTGATCTCTCTTTTGCATTGTTCTTGACGAAGCCCGCGAGCGTGCCCGACGGGCCGAGATCCACGTAGACCCATTCATCCCCCGTCGTCTCGAGCGCTCGGACGGCCTCGCGAAAGAGGATGGGCCCTCTCCCCATTTGCCAGAGATGATCGGGCGCGAGCGCGTCGAGAAAATCGCCACGCAAACACGATACGAAGGGTATCCGCGCCCGTCGCATTTCACGCGATGAAAGGAATTCGCAATAGGCGGCGCGCGTCGGGTCCACCCACCGCGAATGGAATGGATAGCTGACAGGGAGCTTCTGATGAACGGTGCCTAGCCGATCCAGGGAGCGGGCCACGCGTGCGATGCCCTCGGTGGGGCCCGACAGCACGAAGTGCGAGGCGTAATGGACCCCCGCGATTTCGGCATGTTCACCGCCCGCGTCGATCCGTTCGAAGGTCGTGGGATCCGCGAGCACCGCGAGCATCGCCCCGGTCGGACACGTCGCTTCGATCACCTCGACCTGCTTTGCGATGCAGCGGGCGACGTCCTCGACCTTCATCATCCCCGCGGCGGCGGCGGCCGCGAACTCGCCCGCGCTGACACCAAAGACGCAATCGGGCTCGATCCCCTCGGATCGAAGGGCCTGAAAGAGCGCCCATTCCACCATGAAGATGCCGGGGTGCGTGTATCGAATCGTGTCGAACCAGTCGCTCGCTTTGCGGTCCTCGCGATAGAGCTCCTTGAGGACCGATCCGCCCGCGAGCTTCGCGAACGACTCGTCGAGCTCGAGCATGGTCTTTCGGAAGATCGGGTGCTCTTCGAAGAGCTCTTTTCCCATTTGATAATAGTGGGAACCCTGCCCCGAGAACATGAAGACCGTCTTTTGCTTGCTCATCCTCGCGAGCCTCAGTTTGCAGCGGCTACGAAATCGCCCGATCGGGAACCTGCTTCGTCGACGAGACCATCGGTCATCGCGATGCAGCGCCGGGCCCGCCGCATGACGGCCGGATCGTGGGTCGAGAACACGAAGGTGATGCCCTTCGTCTCGTTCAATTCGGCCATCAAGTCGATGAGCGACGCGGCCGTCTTGGCATCGAGGTTCGCGGTCGGCTCGTCCGCCAGCACCAGGCGGGGCTCGGCGGCGATGGCTCGCGCGATGGCGACGCGCTGCTGCTGACCGCCCGAGAGCTCCGCGGGAAATCGAGCCTCCATGCCCGACAATCCCACCAGGGACAAGACGTGGCGCGCGCGCGCGCGGCGTTCCTTCAGGTCGCGCCCCTGCAGCATCATGACGTATTCGACGTTCTCGAGGGCGTCGAGGACCGGGATGAGATTGTAGGCCTGGAATACGAAGCCGATCTTTTGAAGACGCAAATGGCTGAGCGCCGCGTCCGATAGTTTCGTGGTCTCGACATCGTCGACCAGCACGCGCCCGGACGTGGCCCGATCGAGCCCGCTGACCAGGTTGAGCAAGGTGCTCTTGCCCGACCCCGAAGGCCCGCAGATGGCGGCAAATTCGCCTTTGTCGATGACGAGATCGACGCCGCGCAGAGCTCTCACTTGGCCAACGCCCGTTCCGTAATTCTTGGTGACGCCTTCGAGTTGGATGATGGCCATTCCGGATCCTTGGTGCAGAGTTTTTGACGTTTCAGCGTAATCGCAGGGCCCTCGCCAAATCGATCCGCGTCGATCGCACGGCCGGCCAGACGCCCGCCATGACCGTGAAGACGAAGACCATCACGGCGAGGAAGACGAGATTCGACGGATCGAGGTACGTGCGTATCTTCAAGTCGACGGCGAAGCCACCCACCGAGAACTCACCCCCCGATGCCCACGCCAGATCGATGCCGCGCGTGGCGAAGAACAGCGCACAACCGCCGCCCAAGAGCGCCCCTGCCGCGCTCCCGAGGATGCCCAAGATGATGGATTCGGTCATCACCTGGCTTCGCAGGAGGCGCGGGGGCGTCCCCAGCGCGAGCAGGACGGCAAACTCACGACTCCTCTCGAGGACGCTCATCAGGATGGTGTTCAGAATGGTCGCCGTCACCAGAACGATGATGATGATCCCAAGTACGCGTGTGATGGTGCCGCTCATGAGGAGCCAGCTCGCGATCTGGGGCATCAGGTCTTGCCAGGGACGGACGGAGACCAGGGGGCCGGCCAAATCGCGGCGCAGCCCCTCGAGCACTCTGGTTTGCGTATTCCAGTCCGACAAAACGAGCCCCACCTGCGTCGCCTGGTCGGGCTCGAGGGCGAGGATCTTCTGCGCCGTAGCCAAGGTGACCTGGAGAATACCGAGGTCAATCTCATCGGAGGCCGTCTCGAAGATGCCAATGACGCGCAAGAGGGTGTCGCTCGATTCACCGTGCGCGTCGACCGTCGTGAGCACGACCTTGGAGTCCAGATCGAGCTTCAGCCGCTCGGAGAGACGTTTGCCAATGAGCACGCCCTTGGCGTCGTCGGGCGCGAGATAGCGTCCTTTGACGATGCGATGGGCGAAGAGCGAGACCTCCGCCTCGACCCGGGGGTCGACGCCCATCAACACCGCGCCGGACGAGCCATTGGCGACGCTGACCATCGCTTGGGCGAGGACGATGGGCTTGACGATCTCGATCTCCGGATACGTCGATGCCAGGCTCTGGACCCTGGCGATGCTGGGGACGAACCACCCCGCCGCCGGATCTTCGCGGAACTTCGCGTGCTCCACCGTGATGTGCCCGGCGAGCATGCGCGTCATGTCGCCGATCGTTCGTTTATGCATCCCCGTGACGAAGCTCGCAAAAAATACGGCGAACGCCAGCCCCAGAGCGATCGACGACAACGTGATGAGCGTGCGCCGTTTGTTGCGCCAGAGGCTTCGCCACGCGAGCTTGAAGACGACCAGTTTCTCTCCGCGGGGCTTCATCGCAAATCCCTCATATGTGGTTCATCGCTTGGATGGGATTCAGCCCGCCCGCCTTCCATGCCGGATAGAGTGACGCGCCCAGCGCCGCGACCCACATGGCCGCGATCGGGACCACGATGGCCGCGAGAGACAGCTTCGGGCGCCAGACGCTCATCTCGACACCGGACATCGATACGCTCCCGAGGTTGATGCCGTAGTGCTGCGCCAAGGCGGCGATCACCCCACCGAAGGCCGCCCCCACCACCGTCCCGACGAGGCCGAGGAGGAACGCCTCGCGCGCGACGTCGCGGACGATGCGACCCGGCGTAGCCCCGAGGGCGCGAATGACGCCGAACTCGGGGATTCGCTCGAACGATGCCATGAGCATGGTGTTGAGCACTCCGAGCGCGGCCGCGAAGAGGAAGATCATGCCCACGATGGCCGTGGACCCTCCGACCATGTCGACGGCGCCGGCGGCCGCCGGAAGGAGCTTCCGCCACGTTCGGACGTCCTGGCCCCGGGAGACGCCCCCGACGAGCGCCGCGACGGCCTCGGGAGAGAGACGCCCATGCGACGAGAGCGCGATCTCGTGCACCCCGCCGCCATTCGCGAACATCTCACCGAAATCGTCGGCCCGCATGATGACGGCCGTGCCGTCGATCATCTCGGTCACCGGCTTGAGAATACCTTCGACTTCGTACATGTCCGTGCTGACCGATCCGTCCACGGCGCCGACGATGATGGCGACGCGCGAGCCGATATCGGCGCCCAACGTCCTGGCGATCTTGGCCCCGAGGACGACGCGCCTGCGGTGGTTCCCCTCGCCGAGGAAGGCACCGCGAAGGAGGTGCTTCGGGAGCTCACCGAGCTCCCTCTCGGCGGCGGGATCGACCCCCCAGATTTGACCGCCCGCGGCGTGCTCGTTCATGGAGAGGAGCGCCGGACCAAACGCACGAGGGGCGGCGGATACTCCATGTTCGCGCGCGCGCGAAAGGATCTCGGGGGCGCCTTGCACGGTCTCGTGGATCGATCGCGCGACCATGTACTCGGTCGCGTGCACCTGGACCTCACCGAACCCGAGGTCGACGATGCTGCGGCTCATTTGTTCCATCATCCCGCTCGCCATCGCATAGCAAATGACGAGAACAGCGGTGCTGAACGCGACCGCTGCGAGGCTTATACGAGTCCGCAATCGATTTCGATGTAGATTACGCCACGCGAGACGCCAGCCGCTTCCCATACACCCTCCGAGCCATCGTTCACTTCTGAAGGCTGCGCTGCGAAAATTTGTCGTCCGCGACGTTCACGTCGAACTCGAGCACGTTCCAGCGGATTTCGGTGTACTCGTTCGGCTTGTCTGCCGGGACGAACTTCATCGAGCTGGGGAGGCTCCGGCCGCTGAACGGCCTCTCCGCCGAGAAGATCACGGTCTGCGCGAGCTTCTTCCCTTCATCGAAATAGAAGGCTTTTGTCGGGTTGTGGTCGCTCACCTTGATCAACAAGACGATCTTCCCCCAGACCACCGCCGCGTCGGGCTTGGGAAGGAGCGTGAGCTCGATGACCGCTTGACCGTCGCGGGTGCCTTCGAACGTCTTGGTGGGGATGAAGTCATTGCGCATGCGCGAGCGCTTTACGAGCTCGTTGTTCGAGATATGGCTGCCCATCCAGGACGCGCCCATCATGGAGGGGGAAAGTTTGGTGAGCTGATCGACCTTTGGAAAGTAGTTCCAAATATTGCTGCCCGACATGAGCGTCGAAATTCCGCGCTCCTTTTCGGGGCCGAGGATTCGCATCAGGAACTTGTCGGTCCCCTTTGTCCACTGCTCGATGTCGAGATCGCGCGTGGAGTGCGCCGTCACGACGTGCATGGTCAAGGTGCTGTGGCTCGAGCTGCCGCGATACAGATCGTCGACATGGTCGAGGATCGCGCCCACATCGTTCGCGGGCGCGGCTTGACTCGTGCGCGGCGGGAGGAGCAGCCATACGGAGATTCCAAAAACGGCCAGCAGCCAGGTGATGATGCGCATCCATGTCCTCCCAGTTCACATCTCGTGCACGACACTGCCGTTTGCCCGTGCCCGTGCCGGCTTCGCCGCGACCGCGTCGGCAGGGAGCATGATTCGGAAGCGCGTGGCGATGAAGTCGGCCGCGCCATCGAGGATCGCGCCGGCAACTTGGACGGCGGTCCGATCCCGCCATCGTTCGAGCTTCGTCCCCCGAGCCCACTCGTTGAAGGCTCCGAGCGAAGGTGCCGCGGGGATCAGGTAGTCGACGACGTGGTTCGGATCGCCTTCGAGAGCACGCCTTCGACCATCGAGCAGATACGACCGAAAGATAGCGGCCATCTTCTGCCGCGGCTGACGTTCGAGTCGCGCGCGCTCGGCCGGTTCGAGCCTGCGCTCCACATCATTCCAGACATCGTCGAGCGATCGATGGAAGATCCTCTCCTCGAGCTGGCGGCGGGTGCGCTCATCCAGGCTCTCGATCGATTCATGGTGACGATAGAGCTCGTAGAGTTTGGTCGCGCGCGCGGCGAACATGGCGCCACGCTTGAGGACGCGGATCTTTCCTCCCAACTCGAACCTGTCGGGGCACGGTGCAAAGTCGGTGTCCTGTACCCCCATCCTCTCGAGGAGGTCTTTTGCCGCGTTGCTGGTCGCGGCCTCGACGGTGGCCGCGTTGACGACGCCGGACAGGACGAACTCGGCCCCCAACAGGAACGCCGAGGCTGCAGCGACGGGTGTACCGATGCCGCCCATCCCGACCCGTGGCTTCTGCGCATATCCATGGGTGGCCGCGGCGATATCGCGAAAGGCGAGGGCCAAAGGCAATAGGACTTCGGGGGTGCCGTAGTCCGCGAGCCAGCCGGACTCGATATCCACGCAGATGTCATCGCACATCGGCAGGGTGCGCGCGATGGCCGCGTCCTGAGATGAAATGGCGCCTTCCTGAACCAGCTTGGCGAGCAGGCTCTCCGGCGCCGGGGCCAAGAAGGCCTCGATGATCTCGGGCCGCGACGCACGGGCCAGGATCCGACGCCGGACACCGCGTCCAAGGCCGTGCGCTCGATAGCGTACGAGCGCGCGGGTGACCCCGATGAAGCCCCGCACTTCGAGGGCGGTAACACCCGCGCCCATCAGGGCATCGACGAGGGCCTCCTCCTCCTCGGGGTGCGAGGTCTCATGGGCAATTCCGACGCCGAAGGTCCGATTTCCAACGCCGCGACGGATGGCCGCG
Organism: Sorangiineae bacterium MSr11954; assembly: GCA_037157815.1. Taxonomy (NCBI): domain Bacteria; kingdom Pseudomonadati; phylum Myxococcota; class Myxococcia; order Myxococcales; family Pendulisporaceae; genus Pendulispora; species Pendulispora albinea. The sequence goes on along the minus strand of CP089984.1, from coordinate 5,436,505 downwards.
ATGGCGTCGATCACGCGATCGACCGGCAGGGATGCCGCGCCGAAGAATGCGAGGAACCCCTTCGCGGCCATGGCTTGCACGAGGGCGGGGGACGTCACGCCCGCGTCCAGCGATCCCGCGACATAGGCGTAGCGGACGTCGTACGCCGAACGGAACCATGGGGAGCCCAATGCTTCGGAGCCGATGACACGCGCCGGTTCGACGGCATGCGCGACCACTTCGCGACGCGCCGGTTCGACGGCGAGACGCGCCGGTTCGACAGTTTGCGCGACCACGTCGCGACGCGCCGGCGTCTCGGCCGGCAGCGGCGCCTTCTTGATCTTATCGACGAGACGTTGGAGCACGTTGCCGGGTCCTACCTCGTGGAAGCTCGTCACGCCGCGGCGGAGCAGCCCTTGGATGGATTCGACGAACCGAACCGAGCCCGTGAGCTGCTCCGCGAGCAGCGCGTGCGCGCGCCCGTCCGAGTACTCCCTCGCCTCCACGTTCGAAATGACGGCCATCCGCGGAGGCTTCAGCTCGAACCCCGCGAGGAACGCTTCGAACTCACGCCGCGCAGGCGCCATATAGCGCGAGTGAAACGCGCTGCTAACTTTGAGCTCGACGTAAAGGTTTGCCCCCGCCTCCGCAAACGCCTTCTTGGCCCTTTCGATCGAGTCGCGCGGTCCCGAAATGACATTCTGGTCGGGAGCGTTGAAATTCGCCACGTCGATGTCCGCATGGCCCTCACGCGCGAGCGTCTCCCGGATCTGCTCGAGCGAGAGACCGACGACGGCGGCCATCCCGCCGCCCTGCGCCGTCGCCATCAGCTCGCCGCGTTTCTTCACCAGGCGGAGGCCTGTCTCGAAGTCGAAGACGGAGGCGACCAAGAGGGCGTTGTACTCCCCGAGGCTATGGCCAGCTACGAAATCGGGCGGCCCATTTTCCTGCTCGTACTGAAGATACGAAAGCGCATTCACCACGTAGAGGGCCGGCTGCGTGTACTGCGTTCGATGGAGTTGGTGCTCGGGATCGTCGAGGCACAGCTCGGCGATGGAGTAGCCGAGAATACGGTCCGCCTTTTCGACGTAATCCCCGAATCGATCGAATAGGCCGAAGCCCATCCTCTTCTTCTGAGAGCCCTGACCGGGAAATAGTACGGCTCTCATCCGATGGGTACTCGAGGGTTCGAGGGAAATTTGTGACCGATGAGGCCGAGCGCGACCAGAACTTTGGAGAGCATCGTGTCGAACCAGTCGTACACGTAGAGGAACATGAAGATCGCAAAGACGATGTACGGCGCGGCGCGCAACGGCTTCGGGACATCGGCGCTCTTGCCATCGAGCAGCATGAACTTCGGAATCTTCGCGAGGCTCTTCCCGGAGATATCGATGAATTTTTTGCCGCGAGCGAATGGCAGCTTCCAGAACGCGAACAAGCCCGAGCCGAACGGGCGCAAGAGGCATCGGATCGCTCCCGCCTCGACCCCATGCTCGACGCGCCATCGCGCGCGCTCACCGAGCTTCTCTTGAAAACGACGCTGCATGGCTTGCGCCTCGTGCGGCGGCTTGCGGCGGTATGGCCACACCTTCGAGTAATAGAGGTTCTCCTCGAGTGACGCGCGACCCCGCGCGAGCTCCGGCGTCTCCTTGCTCGGATCACCGCCCGTCTCGGACAACCACTTTGCGAGCTGGTATCTCTGCTGGACGGAGCCGAGCACGGTCATGTCGCAAAGGTGTGACAGGAAGAAGAAACGACCATCCCGAGCGGCCGTCGTGTACTTGGACACGAGCATGTTGCGCATCATCAGCCAGTCCGAATGCGTCTGGTCGTTGACCCGACGGATGTACTCGCGTTCGAGGCGTTTCTCCGACACGTCGCGCGATACGATGTTCGCGATGTGCCACGAGGTGACGAAGGCGAGCGACATCCCTTGGCTGTAGTAAGCGTCGATGACGGACGCCGCGTCACCCACCATGCCATAGCGGTGCTCGCTCACGAACGTATCGGTTGCATGCTGCACATTCTTGTAGCTGCGAAATTCGAGCAGGTTGTCCTCGCGGAGGGTGCCGTCGAAGATCCTGTACCGGCGCATGATGTTCCAGAACTTCTCCTTGTAGCCGTCCCCGGGCGGCTCGACCCGCCGGTCGTAGGTGGCACCGACGCTGATGCGGCCGTTGGAGAGTCGGATCACCCAGATCCAGTAGCCATCGCCCCATAGATGCAAGGTGCTCAGATCGCGGCGCGTCTCGTGGCCATTGTCGAAGGTAAAGCGAAATGCCTCGAACTGCGCGTCGTCGATGTCATCGAATTGTGCCCAAACGGCGGTCGTCCGAAAGCCGTCGCTGAGGAAGCTCTCCTCCACGCAATGTCCGAGGCGTTTCGCGAGGAAGCGATTGCGCCCCGAACAATCGATGACCCAGCGCGTCTCGACCGCTCCAGTCTTTCCTGTCGCCTTGCAGCGCCATGAAACCGTGTGATTTGCGCCATTCTTGTCGATGACGGCGTCGCTGACGGTGGCCGTGTCGAGAAATGTGATGTCCGGATGCAGGCGCGCTTTGTCGGCGAGGACGTCCTCGGCCTCGGGCCGGCAGATCTGGACGTCCTCCATCATCGCGCGCCCCAAAAGCGGATTCGCGAAGCCCTGTTTCACGAAGGCGGGGGCGCTGGTCTCCATGCCCCACTCCGGCCTTTCGTGGAAGTTCTCGCGTCCTTCCATTCCGTACGTGAACCAGACCCCGTGCTTGGGAAAGGAGGTCGCGTTGAATTCGTCGAGCTCCCCGATGGTTCGCAAGAACATGTTGCTGAAGATGAGGAGCGACTCGCCGACCTTGAAGCTCCGCTTCTGGCCGACATAATTGTCGATCAAGGTGACCTTCAGGCCACGTTTCGCCAGGCCGAGCGCATTCATCAATCCGATGATCCCCGCGCCGATGACCACCACATCGGTGGGGCGCTCTCGTTCCTGATCCATCGCTTCCCTTTCTACGCAACGAAGAGTGAGCTCTCGAAGTATTTAATGTCGAATGCAATTTAAGTCAAGCCGGCTCTCGGTATCGAAAATTCGGAATGTCAGTGTGCGCCGAAGTAAAATTTGAATTGTGCATAATAGACGTTCGGGAATAGCCCGAACTCGCTCCGCGCAACCGTTGTGCCGCTTGGATCGACGGCGGGGCGTGCCCCGAACATCAAGAGTGCACCCACGGTGAGGTCGACATTCTCCGCCACCGACCAATCGACGCTCGGCGATACGAGGGCCGAGGCGCTGAAGTGCTCCGGATGAATCGAGAGCACGGATGCGGCCTTGATCTTCATCGTCGGCGTGGCCTCGTACGTGACGAGCGCGCCGACGAGGTGCTCGCCCAGGTTCGTCGTTTCGCCGATGCGGGTTCGCAGCGCGGCCGCGAGGAAGGAGTCTCCCGTGACGGCCCCATTATAAAAATATTCGGCGCTGATGTAGAGGCCATTCTCGAAGCGACGATCCACGCTAAAGACGAAGCTCGGATGATGCCCCGAAACGAGAATCGTCGGACTCGCGGCGCTCGGCGGCGCTCGAGCCAGTGTCATATGGCGTGAGACGAGATAGCTCGCCTCCGCTCGAACTCCGAGGGTGAGCAGCTCCCCGGCCACACCGGCGGCGGCGTGATAGCCACCGTAGACCGACCCTCCTTGCGCCGAGAGATCCCACGAGCCAATCGTGGTGAAGAAGCGCGCAAGCAAGGCGGAGGTCTGCGGCTCTGCGGAATAGAGCGCGCGCGGCGGGGTAAAGGCCTGCGTGACCGGATCGACGTCCACCGCCGGGCCTGCCGCCAAGACGACATTGGCGCCCGACTGGTCTCCGATTGGAACATCCACACGAACCGCGTCGACGCCCGGCTTGTACTCGCGATCGATGGCGCGCGGACCAAAGGGTAAGAACACGTCCAGCGGACTGAAAAAATAGGCCTTCGAGAAGTTGATCGCCTGCCGCCCGACCGTCACGTCGAACCAAGGGGCCGAGAGCTTGATGGTGAGACGGTCGACGTTCACCACCGCAGCGGACCGCTCGCCCCCCGCCCAGGTGTTCGTGAGCCCGAGGGCCCGATAGCGTTGCGGTGGCGCGTTGGTCAAATCATCGACCGATCCGGGGAGCGTGGATGCGGCGAACACCTGCACGACGTGGGCTTCCGAGGTGAACCAATCGGCGGGCTTCCACTTCAGGGTCAAACGGAGCTGGGTGACCGCGGCGCCTTCGAGCTGTTTGCGCGCATGGGGGTCGGGTAGGTTCAATGGCTGCAAAGCGACGGGCAGGGTCCGGAAGCTGCCACCGAAGTCGAAATGGCTCGACGGTGCAGGCGCGGCGCCGTCGGCCGGCGGCGCGGCGGTCGCCGTCGCATTCGATTCCGGCGTTCCCGCCCAAGCTCCTCGCGGGAGGAGCAGCATCGAGAGGGGGGCAAGGAAGCGGAACGCGTGGCGTCGTCCTCGCGCCGTCACGTGACTCCGTCACCCAGATCGGTTGGCGCAATACGCTCTTGCGGGTTTGCCGTAACGCTCGAGCCAATCAGCGCGAGGAGCTCCGTGGCAAATCGAATCATCTGGACACGTTCGTATCCCCCCGCCTGAAGTTGTTTGAACGTGGCTTTGGCCAGGATCTCGATGGCCCGGGTGGAATCTTGGTTATGCATGCGTGAATCTCTCGGACGAATGAAGAGCCCCTTTCGAACGTCGCCCCGCCTCGGTGAGCCCGGCGAGCCGGGGCCCCAGCGCGCCACGGATCACCGGTCCCGCGAGCGCCGAGGTCGCGAGCGCGACCACGACGAGCGCGACGAACAACCTTTTGTCGATGATTCCCAGCTCGAGCGCGATTCGTCCGAGCACGATCTCCATGGCCCCCCGAGCGTTCATCCCGAAACCAATCGCCAGGGCCGTGCGGGCGTCGGCGCCGCTGATGCGCGCCGCGAGCGAACATCCGACGACCTTGCCGACGCACGCGATGGTGAACACGCCCAGCACCAGCAGCGGGTCGAAGTTGGCGGCGAAGTCGATGTGGAGCGCGACGCTCGCGAAGAACAAGGGCGCGCCGAGAAACGTCGCGAATTGCTCGAGCGACGTACGGGCGCTCGCGGGCAGATGCTCGCTGCGCCCGACCACGACACCGACGACGAACGCCCCGAATATCGTATGCACGCCGATGAGATCCGCGGTCGCTGCGCCCAGCAATCCAAGGGCAACGCTCACGCCGAGGAACACGCCGGGGCTCCCTCCGCTGGCGCCGAGGTACACGAACGCGCGATCGAGCAAGCGGCGGCCCAGGGTCAGCATCGCGGCCGCATAGACGAGCATCAGGATCGCGCTGGAGCCGGGGGTGTGCGCATTGCCTCCAATCGTCGACGAGACGACGCCGAAGAGGATCCAGCCGACGAAGTCGTCGAGGATCGCCGACGACACGATGACCACCCCAATGTCGGTTCCGAGGAGGTCGAGGTCGAGCAGCGTCTTGATGATGACCGGGAGTGACGAGATGGAGAGCGCTGTCGCAAAGAAGAGCGCGACGCTGAAACGAGGGATGCTCGATCCTCCCTGGATCCACGGCGTGAACCACCACGCGAGCGCAAACCCGGTCGCGAAGGGGACGAGCAGCCCCGACAGGGCGACGAAGGCCGACCGCCGCCGATTGCGCCATACTTGCCCGAGATCGATTTCCATCGCCGCGACGACGATGAAGAGAATGATGGCGATTTGGACGTGCGCGTTGTAGACGACGGCCCCGGGGCCCTCGTGCGGGAACAGGGACTGGTACGTGCGCGGAAACAGCCGGCCTAGCACCGTTGCACCGAGCAGGACGCCGGCTCCAATCTCCCCCAGCACGGCGGGCTGCCCGAATCTTCGCGCGATTTCACCGAACAAACGCGCCGTAAGCACGACGATCGCGAGCGCCAGCAAGAGCGCGACGAGGGCGTGGGAGCTCAATTGTACGAGCTTCGTAGGATCCGTCGGCATGGCTAACTCGAAATACCGTTCCACGGGGGAGCGAGCCGGAACGGGACGAGCGAGATCATGTTTCCTTTTCGGACGAGCGATACGAGATCCTCGAGCACGGTGGAGACGAATGGACGCGGTCCGAGCGCCAACTCCGGCCGGAATCGAGTCAGGGTGCGCCGGAGGGCCAGGGCCAGCCAGTGTCCGCGCGCGAGCCATGACGGCATGGCGTGCCGGCTATGGATCCAGAGCTGGAGCGCGGCCGAGGCAGCGTAGAGTGCGCAGTAGCGTCTCGAAATCTCGAAGGCCTCGTGCGCGCCCGCCGCGAAGCCTCCGCGCGCCGCCGTGTCGTCCACCGCGATCTCGAGCGCATCGCGCTCCATCACCAGCTTTTGCGCGCAATCGAAGATGGCCTCCTGGACGTCCGGCAAAAGCCCCATCTCACCCCGCTCCTCGGCGAACCGCGCCACGGCTCGGTCGAGCGACTGGACACCATGCTCGACGCCGAAGTTCATGAGCTTGAGCCGTTCGGGCTCGAACCTCGGGAGATCCACCTCGAGATCGAAGATCCGCGCGATGCGCGCATCGCGCTCCGCGGACGCGGTTGCCCCCAGCCGCCGGCGGGTCTTTTGGATCTGCAGAAGCTGGGCGCCGAGGAGGCCGAGGTTCACGATGGTGCTGCCGTCGAAGAGACTCACGACGGAGTTGTCCCGCATCGTCTTCTGAAAGACGCCCGCGTGATGCTCCTCGCGTAAGAAGTGGCGCGCTCCGAGCACCACCGACAGATCGCGGACCAATGACTCGCTCGTCGTGGGGACGAAGTACTTCACGATGGCCGATAGTGCGCTGAGTTGTTCGGGCGCGACTTGGATGGTTCGATGCGCTGCGATGGCGGCCGCATCGGCGAGGAGGAGATCGACGAATGCGTCGACGAACGTGCCCCTCACGTTCTCGATCTCGAGCGCGGTCTTTCCATAGAGAACGCGCGACATCGCAAAATCGAGGGCGAGGCGCATCGCCGTGTCGGCGGCTCCCAACGAGAAGCCTGCGCAAAGCGTGCGCGTGAGCTGCAAGCCTTTGAGGGCGATATCGAGCCCTCCGCCCTCCATTCCAATCAGCGCCGCGTCGGGGACGAACGCGCCTTCGAACACGACGCCGCTGATGTCGGCGCCTCGGATGCCCAAGGTGCGCACCTTGGGGTGATGTCGGTACGTTCCGGGCGCGAGGGCGGACTTGCGCACCATGAAGAGAGAGCTCCCGCGCGCGCCTCCACGCGGATCGGTTCGAGCGAACAAGGTCACCACCGTGCTCCGTGTGCCGTTGTTGATGAGCCATTTTTCACCGCGAAGCTTCCAGCCGCCCGGGACCTTCTCGGCGGAGACCTCACTGGCCGTCACATCGCTGCCGTGTGCGCGCTCGGTGAGCGCGAAGCACACCGGCTCGTTTCGAGCCACGATCTCCGCGAGCTCCGTTCGTTGTTCCGCGTTGCCGCCGACCCACACGTGCACGGCGCCGAGATACGTCTTGCCGAAGGCGATGGCGGCCGTGAGATCCCGGCGTGAAATGACGCGCAGCAAAGCGAGGCACTCCTCGTAGCTCGAGAGCTTGCCGCCGAGCGACTCCGGTATGAAATAGTTTTGCGTCCCGAGCCCGCCGAGGACGTCGAGTGCTTGCTGAGGAAACGCGTCGCCGTCGTCTTGGGCGACCATTCGTGCAGGGCAAAAGGGGCCGCCCTCGGCCGCGTGCGGCGCGAGCTGGCGTTCGAGCTCCTCGGCGGAGCGGTATCGGGCGAGGTCCATGTTTCCTCAGTAGCTTCGCTCGGACTTGCGGGAGCCGAGCTTGAATCCGTGGAGGGTCGCGAGCGCCATGATCTCGCGAACCTGGTCGGTGGAGAGGGCCCCGCGGCTGTAGCTCTTCCCCGCTCCGGTGAGCCCGAGGAGGATGGTTTCGGCCGTGCAAGCGAACGTCTGCCCCTTTGGCAGCGCGAATCCCGGTAGCTCGAAATGGGAGTCCTGCGGAACCGCGACGACGCCGCCCAGGATCGCGAGCACATTGGGGCGCCGCTCGGCGACATCGGGCGCGACGTCCCCCGGCACCGCCGTGTCGCAGATGACCACCGGACGGACGCGGGCCAGATGCTCGGCAAAGATGATGGGGGTCGCGCTATTCGTCGCGGTCAAAATCAGATCGGCCTCGCGCAGCTTGGCGAGGTCTTCGTGGAGCGCGACCAAGGGGCCGCCCTCGATGGCCTCGTCGATGCGCGCGAGGAGCGGCTGCGCGGCCAGCGGCGCCGCGCCGGAGGACGCCACGGGCGGTGCTCCGAGCTTCCGGTAAGCCCGGACGAATCGCTCGAAGAGAGCGCCGCCGGTCTCTCCGCGAGACGCTCGAAGGGCGAGCTCGATCGCCACCTCCTCGGCGATGGCGCGCAGGCGGCGCATGGATCCCGGGCGCCCGAACAAGGCGAGGGACCCGCACTCCGCTGCGAGCAAGCGGGCGTGCACCTGACCGATATTGCCATTTGCGCCGCACACGGCGGCACCGGCACGCGCCACGTCGATCCCGAGATCGCCCGCGGCGCGGAGCATCGCCTCGTGCCCCATGGCCACGGTGAGGGCATTGCCCGTGGTGACCGCCGGACGAGGGTCATTGATTTCGGTGCAATTGCCGGTGGCAATGGAGGTGTAGCCGCCGAAGCCGACGAGCGTGCACCCGAGATCGCGGGCGCGTTCATAGGCGGCGTGCACCTGTGCACGGATCTCTCGACCTTGATTTTGCCGGAGATCACTCTCGATGTCCGCCGACGTCATGAAGATGCCAATCAACGAGAGCTCGGTGGCCGGCCCCAGTGGAGACCGCACCACGCGCGAGGCGAGCACGCGCGGCTCGAAGACACCTCGAAGGCGGCTCACGAGCGACGCGAGCTCTTCGTTGGAGAAGCGGCCGAGCGATGCGTCCCACGAGCGGAGGCTCGCGGCGTCGATGACGTGGGCCAGAAAGGCGACCCGCGAGCGGGGGCTCGGCGAGCTCGAAGAAACTTGGACCGCCGCCGTCGCCGGGGTCATGCTGGCCGCGGGGGCGGCGAAATGCTCGCCCAAACGCTCCGGCCCGGGCCGGCCTTGCTCGACGAGGTAGCGCATGAGCGCCCGCGCGTCCGCGCGGTGAAGCGCGTCGCAAACATGCTCGAGCGCCCCTCCCACGAGCGCCGCGTCGGCCTCGGGAAAATAGGCCGAGGGTTGGAAGCGCAGGGTCGTCCTTCTTCCCACGGTCGGTAGCACGCGGACGTCGTGTTCGTGGAGGAGGTGCCCTGCGAGGATCATCGTGAGCAGACCTTCCTCCGAGAGGAGGCGGATCGCGCTCGACGGATGATCGGCCGGAATGGATAGCTCGAGCCCGAGCATCAACCCGCGACCGCGCACGGCCGAAACGAACTGCGGCCACCTGTGTTGCAACGCCTCCAGCTCCCGGCGGAGCGCGGCACCCGAGGCCGCGCTCTTCCGCGCGAGCTGATCCCGCTCGATCACCTCGAGCGCGCGCTCGCCGAGGGCCGACGTGAGCTCGTCGTCCGCGAAGGTCGACGTGTGCAACAGCGAATACTCGGGCCGATAGCGCTCGCGCGAAATGGCGAGCGCCGTCACCTTGCCGATACCGCCGCCGAGCGATTTTCCGAGCGTGAGATAGTCGATGGGGAGCTCGCGCCGGACGCCCTCGAGCATGCAGCCCGTGCGACCGAGCCCGGTCTGGATCTCGTCGACCAAAACGGGGACGTGCGGATTGTCGGCTCGAAACTGCCGTATGTCCTGGATCGCGTCTTCTTCCAACTCGAAGACGCCGCCTTCGCCGCGGATCGGCTCGACGACGATCGCGACCATGCGAGGGAACCGCACCCGCTCGAGCCGGGGCGATCCGAGACGCGCGCTCGAAGACGGCGCCGATGGATCCGGGAGTTTCAGCTCGACCAACGTGGTCGCAAACTCGTCGTCGAGCTCCGCCAGAGCGTCGACACCCGGGCGCAGAAAGCGGACGAGGGACGGCCCTCGCGCGAACGGCAAGCGCGCGTCCGGGTTCCAGGTGACGGCCAGCGCGCCCATCGTCTTGCCGTGAAAGCCTCCTTCGACGCCCACGAGGTAGCCCGGGTGCAAGAGCGCTTCGGCGTTCGCGAGGGCGAGCGCGGCCTCGAGGCCGTCGAGATCGTCGATGGGGGCCATACGGAGCGCTCTCTCGCAATCGCGCCAGAACGACTTGCCCAAGGTGACTTCGCCCGCCTCGACGAGGCCGCGGAGCTCCCTCGTGCGCGCCGAAATCGCGTCCGCCGCGTCCCGCTGCCGGAGCGCGAACTCGAGCCGCGCGTGTTTGAGCCCCGCTTCGATGGCCTCGGTGCCGGTGCTGTAGAGAAGGACCTCGAACGGCTCACCGGTTTGGACGAGGAGCATGCCGGCGATCTTTCTCCGCAGGCGCTCGGACGGTCCTCGCCGCGACGCTTGCACGAGCGTCGGCCGGCCCGAGGCGATGTGCTGCTCGAGCGCGCCGCGAACCTCCGGGTGATTGTGCCCCAAAAGCGTCGACCCAAAGCCACCTACGAGGTCCAGCACGGAGCGACGCGCGCCCGTATCGTCGATCCACGTCAGCCGGTCCCCTCGAGCCTCCACGAACTCGACATCGAGGCGTGCGATCTCCATCAGCTTTTCGCGCCCGAGGTGAGCCCAGCCCACGCGTGTATTTTCTACCTTCATCCGAGGCTCCCAGAAAATCAGCTCGTGAACCGGCGAAATAAGAGGCTTGCGTTCGTGCCGCCGAACCCGAAGCAATTCGACATCACCGCGTTCACGGGCCTCTCGCGCAGCGTGTTTGGGATATAGTCCAGATCGCACTCGGGATCGGGCTCGTCGTAATTGATGGTGGGCGGCAGCACCCCACGCGTCAGCGCCAGCACCGATATGGCCGCCTCGACGGCACCGGCCGCGCCGAGCATGTGACCCGTCATCGATTTCGTCGAGCTAATCATGAGTCGGTCCTTGGCGTGCGGGCCCAGCGCCGCTTTGATGCCGTCCGTTTCGATTCGGTCACTCGCCACGGTCGACGTCCCATGCGCGTTCAGATAGCCGATTTCGTCGGGGGCCATCTTCGCCATCGACAGCGCCTGCCGCATGGCGCGCGCGGCACCGTCGCCGCCCTGGCTCGGCATGGTCGAATGGCTCGCGTCGCACGTCGACCCGTAGCCGACGACCTCCGCGAAGATGACCGCGCCTCTTCGCTTGGCGTGCTCGAGCTCTTCGAGGACGAGTGCCCCGGCACCCTCGCCGAGCACGAATCCGTCTCGATGCCGCTCGAAGGGGCGGCTCGCTCTCTCCGGCTCGTGATTGTGGGAGGTCGTGAGCGTGCGTGCCGACGCGAAACCCGCAATGGCGAGCGGCGTGGCGCACGCTTCGCTTCCGCCTGTCACGGCCAAGTCGATCCGACCGTAAGCAATGTGGAGAAAGGCCTCTCCCAGCGCGTGAGCGCTCGATGCGCACGCCGACGTCACCGCCCAATTCGGTCCCCGCAAATTGTACCGGATAGCGATGTTTCCGGGCGCTCCATTGGAAATCACGGAAGGAATCGAGAACGCCGAGATGCGCGATGGTCCGCCGTCGCGCAAGACATCGTGCTGCTTGACGATGGTATGAAAGCCACCAAAGCCCACACCGAAGATGGCGGCAGCACGCTCCGAGAGCTCTCCCTCCAAGCGATCGGGAAGAGACGCTTGCTGCCAAGCTTGGTGGCTGGCGGCGAGGGCATATTGCTGAAAGAGGTCCGTGCGGCGAGTGTCCTTTGCCGTCATGCCCGATCGCAGCGGGTCGAACGCCGGAACCCGCCCGGCGATCGTCACCGGCAGCTTTCCGCGCGGAAAGCGCAAATCCGCCCACTCGGGGACGGACGCGATACCACTTTGGCCCGCGATGAGCGCGGCCCAAGTCTCTTCGGTCGTCGCGCCGCACGGGGTCAGCATGCCGACCCCTGTCACGACGCAACGTCTCATCGTTCCTGTTCGCCGGAGGCTACGAGCCAATCGCTCGAGCGTTCGGCTTTGCGGTGCAGCACCGAGTCGCGAAGGTCGACGGTGAGCGCGCGAACATAGGCCACCACGTCTCCCACCGTGCGGAGCCCCATGGCATCTCGTTCGTCGATGGTCGTATCGGTCGCTTCCTCGAGCTCCTGGAGGAGCTCGACGATGTCGAGCGAATCCGCTCGAAGATCCTCGGCGAGTCGCGATTCGCGTGTAATCGCCTGTTCATCGAATCCAAGTGTCGAAGCAATGATCTTTCGAATTCGAGCTTCCAGCGAATCGAAACCGTTCATACGCTTCTATTACGTTTCGCTCAATCGGTTGGCTAGAACAATTTCAGCGGTCACTTCCGATTTAATCCTGCGCCGTATGTGCACACGCGTACTCCAAGTTTCGTGGGCATTTCAGCATGAACGCGCATATGTCCACGAGGCTCGATATGAGATCATCGGCTGGCGCAGAACGTCCATGGCCCAATCGGCTATATTTTGGCAGGACTTGTGCTGGTTCGTCTTTGCCTCCCATCGTGCTGCTCGTTCATCGAGGCCAGTCGGGCAGGCGGACGCTCGGTTTTATGCAAAGTACGCCGAAAAAAAGCGTCGAACGCCATCGCGGGGCGAGGTTGTCCGAACGCCAACGCTCGATGTCCGGCTCCCACCTGCCGCGCGGGTCATACCATGTTTGCGGAATTTACTGCCCATGGCGAGTGCGCGCTTCGGCGATCGGTATACGCGCAGGCACATATGTCTACGTGCCCATCTGACGCCGCGTTAAATACAGCAACGTTCGAAAATGACTACAATTTCGGTTTGACAACTATTTAAGAGAGTAATCCAGGGTCGTTGCTTAAAATCAAAATTTGCGTACGAACGCTCCTTCATTAAACGAACATGTCCATGGCCATTGACAGCCGCGAAACTGCAACGTAGTGAAAAACCTGTTACGGGATGAGATGTTCGGTCTCGATCGAACGCGAGCACCTCCTTGCCCGTACAGGAGTTCGAATGAGAGCACGAGACCCGGGTGACATGGTCAGCGCAAGTTTTGCGTCGAGCGTTTCGGGACCAGCGGACGTACTTCAATGGCGTGCTCGGTACTCCGGTGATGCGCGGGCTTATACGTTCCTGGACGGCGGGGCGCCGGGTAGCGAGCGGCATATTACGTACTCCGAGTTGGACCGCCTGGTTCGAGGCGTGGCGGTGGCTTTGTCGAAGTTCGATGTGGTGGGTGAGCGCGTCATCGTGCTCGCGCACCCTGGCCTCTCGTTCATCGCCGCGTTCTTGGGGTGCTTGTACGCGGGCGCGACGGCCGTTCCTGCTTTTCCTCCGCGCCCGGGCACGCACTTCGACCGCTTCGTCGGCATTCTTCGAGATGCGCGCGTAAAAGTCGTGCTCGCCGAGGACCACGTCGAGAAGGCGGTCCGTAAGGGCAAAATGCTGCCGGCGGACTTCGATGATCTCCCGTGGGTGTGCTTCGAAGCTTGCGCTCCCGTTCACGCCTCGGAGTGGCGCGCTTTACCGTCGAAGGCCGGCGCTCTGGCGATGCTGCAATACACCTCCGGCTCCACGGGGAGCCCCAAAGGTGTGATGGTGACCAATGAGAACCTTCTTCACAACGTGGAGATGATTCGCGCGGCCTCCGGGCAAAAGTTCGACGAAGGTTGTGGCGCCATGTGGCTCCCACCGTATCACGATATGGGGCTGATTGGCGGGATACTGCATACAATCTATGTGGGAATGCCTACCGTGATCATGTCGCCCACGCTCTTCCTGCGTAGGCCGCTCGTCTGGCTCGAAACCATCACGAAGTACCGCGTAACGAACAGCGGCGGCCCAAATTTTGCGTATGATTTTTGTGTTAGCAAAACGACATCCGAGCAACGCGCGAAGCTCGATCTATCGAGTTGGGAAGTCGCTTTCTGCGGGGCGGAGCCCGTTCGTGCGGAGACCTTGGACGCTTTCGCGCGCGCGTTCGAACCCGCCGGATTTCGCCGTACGGCCTTTCTGCCTTGCTATGGCCTCGCCGAAGCAACCCTCATGGTCAGCGGTGGACCGAGGGCGACGGGAGGCCGCATCCTGCGGGTGGATGCCGAGGCGCTGGGCAAAAATCGGATTGTGCGCAGCGAGGCGCGCGGCGCGGCGCGCTTGGTCGGCTCCGGAGAGGTCGCACCCGGTGCTATCGTGAAAATCGTCGATCCCGCGACGCGGCGGGTCCTCGAGGACGATCGGGTCGGCGAAATCTGGACATCGGGGCCGAGCGTGGCCCGAGGCTATTTTGGGCTCGAGTCGGAGAGCCAGATGGTGTTCGAGCAGGCCATCGATGGGGACCCGAGTGGCGAACGCTATCTCCGGACGGGCGATCTCGGTTTTTTGCGGGAGGGTGAGCTCTTCGTCACGGGGCGCGTCAAGGACGTACTCATCATTCATGGGGTAAACCACTATCCGCAGGATATCGAGGGGACGGTCCAAGCGGTGAGCCCGAAGCTTCGGGCGGGGCGGGGTGTGGTCTTCTCGCTCGAGCGCGACGCGGAAGAGCGACTCGTGATCGTTCAAGAGGTCGAAGGCGAAACGGAGGATCCAACCCCGCTTCTTCACTCCATTCGCGATGCGGTCGCGGACGAGCACGGGGTGCCACCCCACACCATTCTTCTCGTTGGCCGAAACAGCATCCCGCTCACGTCGAGCGGTAAATTGCAGCGACGCGACACGAAGCAGGCCTTTTTGGACCGCTCCCTACCGGCGGTCGCGACGTGGACGCGTCCGCTGACAAAGAGACAAAATTCGTTACCCGCGGACACCGCCCCTCACACGTGGCTTGCAGACGATACCCTCGCACCCGATGTCGAGCCGAATCTCGACTTGGCGGACCCTGCGAGCATCGAGGCGTGGATCATCCATCAATTCGTCGACAAGCTCGGCATCCCTCGAACGGACATCGATCCGGAGCGATCGTTCGCACAGCTCGGGCTCGACTCGGTCACCGCGCTGGCATTCATCAGTGAGCTCGAAGAGCGTATCGGATACGTGCTCGGGTCGGAGCTCTTCTACGAGCAACCGACGATTCGCATGCTGGCGCGCGAGCTCGCGAGGGGGCGCGAGCTCACCCCTCGAGCGCCAACGCGCTAGGGGCCTCGTTCTCGAGGTATGCGATGAGGGGGACCTCGGTGGGAACGGCCCGCGAGGTCGGCGACGACGATACCGGCAAAGAGACGACGAATTCCGTGCCGCGTCTCTCTTTCTCTCTCCCTCTCCGTCGCGCGACCGTGATCGTACCGCCGTGGAGCTCGGAGCTCACTCGAAGATCCACTTGGTAACGGTGCCTTCCGGCTGCCGTCCGCACAGGCGCGCGCGGAGCGCTGCAACTCGGCCAGAGTAGGCGAGGGACATGTGGCAGCTCGATGCGGCCATCGACCTGTACTCGGTCGCTTCCATCCTTCGGCACCGACAGCCGTCGATTGCAGTGCGCCGCTCGCTGCGAAGCTATCACACAGGCGATCTCGGCCGCGCTTTCTCACACCATCGACCCTTCGAACGTACGGGACGAAGATGCAAAAGGCCGACTTCTCATCGGGGCACCGAAAGCCGAGCGTCGAGGAGGAAGAGTCGAAAGGGCGGCCGCTGTCCGATGTCTGGGAAGGTGAGCATCATTCCGCCGAGCGGCAAAGAGCGCCTCGGGTACCCCGTCGTCGTTGGCGAAGTTGCGTGGAACCCGAGCCCGCAGCGCGCGGAAGTGCGCCCTTGCCGCCCCATCACGTTTGCGTACGATCCTGCCGTGACCGATCTCCAAAACGCTCATCTGTCCGCACTGCGAAGGGCGGCCCCTCTATCACGGTACGCGCGGCTCCGTGACCCTCCACGGTTGCGGTATTTGCGGCGGCCTTTGGGTTGGAAACGACCTGGCCAAGCGAATGTTCGAGCGGCTCGAGACCGACGCGATCGAGCTCGCGGACCTGGCCTCTCGTCGTTCTCCTCCCGTTTCCGCCGTCGGTCCCTCACCCAAAGTGCCCCGTTTGCGCTTCTCATCTGCGGCGAATCACGGTTGACCAGACCACCATCGAGATCGACCTCTGCGACCAACACGGTACGTGGTTCGATCGAAACGAGTTCCAAGCCGTCGCAAAATGGCTGGAAAAGTGCCGCCGGCCGTTCGACGATTTTCCTCCTCCTCTTCATTTCGACCCGGCGGACTACCATCGATATTTCCGGAATGGTCACGGAGGGTGGCGAGGAGATGATGACGGCTGGAGCCTCGATTTCGGCGATTTCGGCGATTTCGGAGACGGTGACTCGGACGGTGGCGATGGCGGAGACGGAGGGGGCGGGGATGGCGGCGACTAGTTTGGTGCGTGTGACGAATGGCCCGAAGCTGTGGCGCTCTTCGACGACGGCGTTGCTCTGAGCTTCGAGGCATCAACCCGAGCGAGCAAGGCCGTCTCGACGTCGAGAATTTCGCCCGGGGTTCCCAAGGCGCCGTTCGAACGCCGATTTTCGTACCGCCGTCATCGATTGCGGTGAATCGGTACGAAAAGGCCGCGCGCAGGCAATAGGCCAAGGGCCCGACACCCCACGTCCAACCGAGCCCTTTCGTTCCAAATTGATTTATGGGGAGACGGAGCTTGCCGCCATCGTCACGGGTGCCTGAAATCTACCCGCCTTTGAAGCATGGTTCGAGCGGCCCGAAACCATCCCGAAAGGTTTAGAAGTCAAATATCGCATCCACGCGGCGACGATGCCCGAGGTCAAAACCGCAGTGCTGACGGTCGGCATTAAGGGTATCCCGTGAGCAGGTGCGTTTCCCGGCGTCCGGAGAATTTGAAAGGGACGAAGACGACGCGCTCGAGGCGGAGGATGGCGACGAGACGTGAGTGCCCAGTGCGCCGACGGACGCGGAATACGCAGTACGCTCATGGTACAACGACGGTACACTGATACAGCAAACTGGTACGCTCTCGACACAGGACAGGAACCCCCCCTGCTTCGATTTTGGATAGCGTCTCGCACGAAGCCTCTTTGTCACGCCAATGGCATGGTGTTTGCAGCCATCGAACGCGGAGGGTTCTATGAAAGACCGAAGGGGAATGCATCATGCCGTCGTTTTCGCTGCAGTGGTCCTCTCGTTGATGGGTTGCGAAAATTCGCCCAAATTCCGCGAAAACCTTGGCACCACGAATCGCAGAATTAGCTTCGACGAGTTCAAACGAACCATTTACCAGGAGCCAGATACGGGAATCTACATCGTCGACGGAGATATACCTATCGCCAACGAGGATAAATTGCGTGCGTATTACGACCGCACGACATCTCATGAAGGCGCGCTCATTGTGGGCAACTGGTCGGGCGGCGGCCCCGGCCAAGATAGCAAATGGGATGACAATGAGAAACGAAGAATAACGTATTGTGTGAATGCGGTGTCCTTTGGAGAGCACTACAACCGGGTTGTCGAACATATCACCGGCGCGCACGTTGTGTGGGAGAACACGTTTGCAAATTTCAGCTTCATCTACAGATACGATCACGATTACAATTGTACGACGAATAACTATAACGTGGTGTTCAATGTCCGGCGCGTCTCTGGCCAACCATATTGGGCGCGCGCATTCTTCCCGGACGACCCGCGCCAGGCGCGCGAGATCCTCATCGATGATAGTGCACTACCTGACCCGGCTGGGCCAATAAGCCTTTTCGGTGTCCTAGAGCATGAGCTTGGGCACGTACTCGGGTTTCGCCACGAGCACATTCGCCCCGAAGCGAAACCGGAAGGCGAGTGCAAGGAAGATGGTTTTTTTCGTAAGCTCACCACATACGATGCGCAGTCCGTCATGCACTACCCTCACTGCAAGGGCAGCAATACCGGCGACTGGGACTTGACATTGGATGATACGAACGGTGCTGTATTTCTTTACGGAATCGGGCCGGCTCCAATATCGTGTTATGAAGATCCCTTCAGTTGTCCTGAGGGCATGTCATGTTGGGATCACGTATGCGAGCTCAATTAAATCAGGCCTTGCGCTGAATTGGTCCCGAGAATATCCGAGGCCTGGCGCGTCGGCGATACCGCACGTAACCGAGTGAACGAACTCCGCCTCGTCGAAGAGCGACACCCTCGATAGATCGTGCGCGGCAATGTTTCCGAGCCCTCCTTTGCGCCACCGCTCGAACCATTCCGGATCCTTCTCGCGCGCGCTCGACCGCACATCGAGAGCTGCCCGAATTTCCTCGCTTGGCGCGCCAAAGCGGCTCATCGAGAACGGCGCGCCCGTCGCCAACGGCACCGCAGAGAAAGCCAATAGGCTTACGGACGCCGTGCGCACGGTGGTCGAACGCAGCTCGAGGCCAAGCGGAGACGGTGCTCTTATTCATCGACGCGGAATTGCAATCATTTGGTTGCGCATTGCGTATGCGTGATTATTGGGTCGGCATATCAAGAAAATTTCATGCGGTCGTTCGTCAGCTTGCCGATGTTTATGCCACCGGCGTCGTCAAGGACTTCTCCTCGTCGATCGACAACTTCCTTCACGATCACGTCGAGCAGAAGCCGGGTCGGCCGACCGCCGGCCGCCGTAGGCCTGGCCGGCCTCGCAAATCCGACGTGAACTCGGTCGCCTACTGTAGGGCAGGGCGCACGTAGCACCCCCTGTTGACGAAAACCGCGTGGGACCATTCTCGTCACACATATCGATTGACAAAATAGCGAACATTTCCGCTGGCCGATTCGTTCTCGTTTCCTAGAGTGAGCTGCATGGTCGACGGTTCCGTGCGTCCACGCGCTCCCATTCGATCCGTGCAAGATGCGCGCGCCGTGCTCGAAGCACTCGGCGCGCCGTATCGGCTCATCGCCCACGGACTTCTCGTCGCGGAAGCCGCGGAGGTGCTCCTTTTGAAGCTGCGACAGGTCGGCTTTGTCGTGGATGAGTCGTGGGTCTTGGCCGGTGCGGTTCTGCACGACGCGGGCAAGATCGTGCACCCATCCGAACTCGACGCACCGGGTAAGTCGCACGAGAGCGCGGGTGAGGCGTTGCTCTTGGCCCACGGCGTCGAGCGCCATGTCGCTCATACCTGCGTATCCCATGCGGCGTGGGAGCACGCGTCGTGCTCGGTCGAGGAGAAGCTCGTCGCCCTCGCCGATGCGCTCTGGAAGGGTGTTCGGCGGCCGGTTCTCGAAACGGCCATCATCGACGAGGTCGCACGGCGGACCCAGGCAGACCGCTGGAGTATCTTCGTGGATCTCGATACCTGCTTCGAAGCCATCGCCGATGAAGGAAGCGATCGCCTCGCGCGTAGCCAGGCGCCTGCGTTCTCCTCGCTCCCGCGATGAGCGACGGGCGGGCTTGCTGGAGCGCCGGTATTCGCCGCGCATTTGTGGTGACGCCGGCTCTCGCTGGACGCCCCATCAAAGTTGCGGCGTTGCAAAATGGAGGCGGGTGACGGTGACGGGCACCGATACAATGGCGGTTGACAGCGATAAAGGCTCGCCCAGGGGCAACCAGCCCCGCGGCGGATCCGGGATGCGCTCGCACGCCCGGCTTCGGCCTCGCCACCCTTCGGCCTTCATTACCCCTCGTGTAAACATGCGTATCCGTCTCTTTCGAGCCTTCGCGAGCAACAATAGCGGCAGCTACACAATCGTCGGAAGTTTCAGAGCAGCGAGGATGCTGAACAGTATCCCCTGGCGACTTGGGCGGGATGTCGGCGCGTCTGTCGTCGAGCCATGCGCGCAGCTCGTCGAGAATGGGCCGTGTGTGCTGGTCTCGTCGTGCGCGCCGCTCTTGGGCGGTGTCGCCGGCGAGAGTGGCCGCGCGCTCGACCGCGAAGATGCGCGCGATAAGGCGAAGTCCGTCGAGCGCGAGTCGATCGCCAGAGCGCGCGGCTTCGACGAAGCGTTTCCCTCCGTGGCTCCAGCAGCCCGGCCGCTTGCCGCCCGCGCGCTTGAGGAACGTCGTGACGCTGGTGCCGTCGCACTGCACGGTGCGCGCGAGGTCGTCACCGAGGAATCGTTTTACACTCTCCGAGTCGCCGCGCGGCGAATAAAAGAACGTGATCCATCGCGCGTTGGTCCAACACCACATCGCCGCCGAACGAATGCCCTCGGGCGTCGTCGGATCCAGGATGGGGATCGCAGAGGAGTCGGTGCCGAGCAGGCCGGGGGCCCGCGTCTGCTGCTCGATCACCCGAGCGACGGGCGCGAGGAGATCG
The DNA here is from genome assembly GCA_037157815.1 of Sorangiineae bacterium MSr11954. Classification (NCBI taxonomy): domain Bacteria; kingdom Pseudomonadati; phylum Myxococcota; class Myxococcia; order Myxococcales; family Pendulisporaceae; genus Pendulispora; species Pendulispora albinea. The sequence continues at coordinate 5,416,333 of CP089984.1, read as the reverse complement.
ATGGCAGCGGCGACGCCGCGACCGAGCGTCTGCGGCGCAACGTCGATGCCTGCGCGAGCGAAGCGCGTGCACTGTCGCTCGATCGGCATGTGCTCGATGTATTTGTCGGCGAGGGCTTCGACGAGCAGCGTGTCACCGAGCTTTCCTCGCTCGACGATCTGCGGGGGGCGACGCGGAAACAATCATGTCGTCATTGGGGCATGCGACCGTCTCGTCTCTTCGCTGCACGACGATGATGCGTGCGGGGACGACGTCGAGCATCTCGCAGCACGAGAAGCTCACCGTCGACATCATCGTGCCGCACTGTGGACAGATGCGCTGTGCGGCGGGGACTTCGTTGTCGACGACGACGCGCTCGAGACGCGCGGGCAGCCGTCCTCGCCCGGGATGCCGACTCCGATCGTTGGAGTGCTGTCCGCGCTTACGTCGCGGGAGCGCGACGCTGAAGAGCGGCAGTGCGAGCTGACGCTCGAGCCGCTGCAGCGTCTCCGACGGCGGGCGCCTGCGCTTCAAGTGAGCGAGCTTCGTCACCAGCTCGGTGTTGACGTCGCGCATGCGCGTGATGAGCGTAAGGATCGCGGCGACGATCTCGATGAAGCGGAGCGCGGCGATCATCTCCTCGAGCCACGCGCGCACCTTCTCGATATCGGGCGCGTAGGGTGAAGTGATCGTCGTCGGGCGCATCGTTTATCGGACGACGGAGCGCTGCTGAAAACTCAGGCGACACGCACGACGGTGAGCTTTTTGGACCGGGGCTCCCAACGAGGACGACGTCGCGCGCCGGCAGATCGATCCCTTCGAGAATCAAGCCCAATTCCGCAGCTTCGATCGCATTGACCGAGAGCTCACCGTCTTCGCCAAATCTGGCGTGAAATCGACCGCGCTCGAGACGCTTCATCCACATTGCGAAGCCATGGCGGTCCCAATACAAGATACGCACGCGATCGCATCGGCGGGAGAAAAATACATAAAGATGCCCGCTCAGAGGGTCGTGCTCGAAGACGCTACGGACGATGAGCGCGAGGCTGTCGAGTCCTTTGCGACCATCGACCGGCTGCGTAGCCACGAAGATGCGCACGCTCGGAGGAAGGCTCAGCACGACTCTTCGTCCACCACTGTCAGCAATCGTCCGAGGGGCATCGTACGCGAGCGTTTCGGGGAAGATCCGCGTGGTGGCTCGCTTTCGTTTTCCTCAACAAGGGAACGGATAGGTGCAAAGTCTTATTTAAGATCGCGGCGGATATGCGATCGCGCCTTTGCGGCCGTCCACGAAGACGTGATCGCCGTGGCCGCGCACGGCGCTGAGATGGTGCGCCGTGCCGCTTTCCCGCACGCTCCACGTGGCACCATCGTAATGAAGCATCCGTCCATCCTGGCCGACGGCCCAGATGTTCCGAGGTCCGCTGCCCCACACGTCGTCGATCACCTTGGGGCTCGTGGGGTTTGGCACCGAGCTCCAGCCGTGCCATCCCAGTGCTCGATCTTGCTTGCGTTGATCATCCAGACGTCGTTGGCCGCGGCGTCCCAGATTGCGCCACCCTCGGCGGACGCAGCGCTCCAGCTGGTCCCGTTCCAGTGGAACGCTCGGGGGCTCGGGGCAAAGATAACGTCGACAGGTTCATCCTCAGTTTCCTCGTGACCATGCGACAACCGTTTCATCGCGCCTGCGGTCGAACGAGCCCTTTCATGGGTTCTCTACGAGCAGCCCTGTACTTCGTTTGAGCGGCGAGGCTCTTTAACGAGGACACGGCGGGCGAGCGAACCGAGGACAGACTCATCAAGGCGAGGCCGCGACGACGCGTCCACGAACGTCATGTGGCAGCGTTTTGACAATAGGGCTCATGGCGGCGCAGCTATCGACATTTCATTGTTTAGCGCGGAAGCCATGTGCCGTGCTGCGCCAGATACGATCGTGCTGACGCTATCGGCCCGCGCGTCGCATTCGCTCGATCATGATCCGCCCGCTGCGATTCTCGCGATCGACGTGGCCGCGTGCGGCGAGGCACGGGCCTTGCGGCACGCGAACCTTGCGGCACGCGAAAAGCAAACCCGCTCGCGACTGCGCGCTCTGGAAGGACAAATAATCGTGATTCCTTTATGTAATCTACGCGCCATCGTGGCGGCCGCTGTCTGCGGTGTCGTCATTGCGGCATGCAGTTCCTCGGGCGGATCTCCGGGGCCCCACGATGCATCTCCGGGCCCGGATGCAGGTTCGGACGCCGTGGCGGACGCGCCGGGCGACGCGAACGAGGCCAAACCCGACCCGCTCACCCGCGCCGGAGAGTGGAATCCACGCGTGACCATCGCGGGCTTCAGCGGTGCGCTTGGCATCGCCCCCGAGGTCTTCGACTTTGCCAAAGACAAAGATGGCCGCGTCGTTGCCGTCGGGGGGGTCAAGTGGTTCGGCAAAACGCAAGTCGACCACTTCGCGGCGTACGATCATGACGAATGGAAGCCGGCGCACGGCGCATGGTCGCGTCCCGTGCCGGAGACGGGTTTTTCGGCGGTCGCGTTCGGACCTCGAGGCGAGCTGGCATTGAGCACGTACAGCGGCCCGCTCGGAGGGGTGGCCGAGCAAGAGATTTGGCTCGAGACATCCGCCGGCCTGAGCGCGATCGGGCACTTCCGAGGCACCATCCGTTCGCTCACCTGGTTCAAAGGAAAACTCTGGGCCGCCGGTCTCTTCAGGATGACGGACGGCGGGGTGCAATCGCTAGCGGTTTGGGATGGCGCCATGTGGACCGCCCCCCCGGGCGGCGCGGTCGACGGCGCGGTCTACCAACTCGTGGCCCAGGGCGACAACCTGCTCGTCGCCGGTGGATTCATGCATATCGGCGGCATCGAAGCGCACCGCGTCGCCGAGTGGAACGGCACCTCGTGGCGCGCGTATTCGCTCGACTTGCCAGGTCGCGCGTACACAGTGCTCCGCGATCCAAAGGGCGATTTGCTCGTCGGCGGCAACCTCGAAGGTGGCCTCCTTCGCTGGACCGGTACTGCCTGGGAACCCGTCGGCGGCGGCTTGTCTCACGGCGCCCAGCCGGTGGTGGCCCACGCCATCGCGCACAAAGGAAGCATCTACGCGGCCGGTTGCTTCAACGGAGCAGGCAGCCCCGCGGTACGCGCTGCGTCCATCGCCCGATGGACGGGCGCCGCATGGGAGAGCCTCGACGATGGCACGGCACACGCGTCCATGGCCTGGTTCCAATTCGGCACGTGCGGCAACGAAATAAGCGGCTTCACCCTGTGGGACGTACGATTCCAACGCCTCTTCAGCGACGGCGAGCGCCTCTTCGTCGGCGGCTGGTTCCCAGGGATCGCCGGACAAAGATCGCAGAGCATCATGGTGCACCACGACCAGCGCTGGGTTCCTCAAGGCAAGACCGAGCGAGGCCTCTGGGGCTCCGCCGACGCCGTGGTCAGCGGACCAGGCAACAAGGCCTACGTCCTCGGTGCCATCAGCCACGCGGGCGACGTGCCCAGCCGCCAAACCCCAGATGGTTCTTACGGAGTCTTTCGCTACGACGACGGATGGACCGCCGTCGGCGGCCCTACGCCTTCCGACCTCCATTGTTCGCGCATCGCCGCCCATCCTTCCAGCGGCGTCTTTCTCGGTTGCAATCAAGGTCGCGCATCGGTGATCCTCAAGCTCGACGGCGATCAGTGGATTCGCCTCGGCGCGCTCGCGGTCCGCGGAGTGGCCTGGGAAATCCGCACCGATCCCAACGGACGCCTCTGGGTCCTCGGCGGCGAGCGCACAGGCGAATCCGCCGGCTCCGGCTTCGTCGCCCGATGGGACGACGACCACTTCACCGTGGTCGAATCCGGCTTTGACTCGATGGTCTTCAGCATCGACTTCGAGCCCACAGGTGCTGTCATCGTTGGCGGCGCGTTCAAGCACGTGGGCACGAAGCCCGCCTCACGCATCGCCCGTTTCGACGGCACCACTTGGCAGGCGCTCGGCGAAGGGCTCACCCACGCCGTGGCCGCCCTCGCATGGGCACCGAACACCCTGTACGCCGCCACCGAACCAGCCGTCGACGAGAGCGCACCCCGCATCGCCCTCGGCCAATGGAACGGCTCCACCTGGACAGACATTGCCACCCCCGAACGCGGCCTCCCTCGTCCTGCCGAACGCGCGCAACATCAAATCAAAGCCCTCTTTGCCCAGGGCTCCCGTCTCCTGATCGCCGGATCGATCCTCCCCGAGGTCAACCCCCTCACCGGCCCACGCAACGTCTTCCTCTACGACGGCACCACCTTCACTCCCTGGCAAGGCGGCATCGGTGCCACCAACGTCTCCGCGATCGCCCACACCGTCGACGGCCTCTGGTTCTCCGGCCTCCACCTCGCCACGACCGGCACCGGTCCCACCCTCGCCCCCTCCGTCGGCATCGCCCACTGGCAATGGAAGCGGTAACGCTTCTCATCCCGAATCGCGTCGGGACTTGCCTTGCCGTGTCGGAGTTTCTCGACGAACAGGCTCGATCCTACGTGGCCTTGGCGTCGCGCCTGCATCTCGATCAGGCCGACGCCGTATTGTGGATTGGGGGCTGACGCCGAGATTCGGGCGTGCTTGGCTGGGCGGCATGTTGCCATTGGAAGGGACACTGCTCGAGAAGCTGCGGAAGATTGAAGCACTGCACGCGGGGACGAAGGTCGACGGGGAACGGGAGGCGGCGCGGCGCGCTGCGGAGCGTATTCGCGAGCGGCTCGCGGAGTTGCGCAGGCGCGAGCAAGAGGTGGAACTCTTGTACCGAATGCCCGATCCGTGGAAGCGACGTCTGTTCGTCGCTCTCTGCCGGCGCTACGGGCTCAAACCGTTCCGGGAAGCGGGCCGTCGCAGTACCACTGTGCAAGTCCGTGCCCCGCAAACATTCCACAATCGAACATTATGGCCACAGTTTCAGGCGCTCGCCGGGGAGCTCGATGCGCACCTGAACGAGCTCACCGAGCGCGTGATTCGAGAGGCGATCAACGACGATGTGAGTGAGCCGCCCGAAGCGCCCAAGGCCCTTCCCGCGCCCGCCGGGTGAACGCGACGACGTGAGTCATTCAGCGAGTGCGGGGAGCATCATCACGTGTCGGTCGCCCTCTGCTGCTATGCCTTCATTGCCGGAGAGCGTGTGCAACATTTCCCCCGAGGCCGGACGGCACCATTCCGCTCGTCCGCGCACCCTCGCGATCTGAACGCCACTTCTCAGACTCCTTTGCCACCCATCGCCTCCCCATTGCGCGCACGAGCGCCCGCTGGCTACCGCGATGTCTCGTGCGCGGGATCCGGCGCAGTCGTGTTAATAGCAGTCGGTGGTGCCCGAAGCGTGTCTTGAGGCGCAGGTCGCCGGTGCGGGTAGCCTGCTGTGGGAGGCTCTCCCCGGCACTACCCGCGTTTCGTGGAGGTTGCATGGTCGTATTCGACCATGCACTGGTGACCCGATTGGCTACCAACGGGCGGAACCGAGCATCGGCCGAGAGCCAAATTTGTTTCGTTAAAAGTAGATGTCACTCAGACAAATTTGATTGTTGATTGCCGTGTTACGAATTGACGACGTTGCGTATGCAGCCAGCGAACGATGCAATCTGGCATTGCATTGGTCACTACCATCGTGCAATCTGCGCGACTGGCTAGCATGGATAACGCGTCCATGCGCCGATAGTCGGATAGAGTAAGCGTGCTGACATCGCCGATGTCGGTGAGCCGTATTCTAGTTCCGACGTCCAATCACGCGAAGGATCGTCGATGCATCAAGGCCTCTCTTCGAGATTTCTGTCGGCGCTCGGTCTGTTCGTCGTCGTCGTGATCCCCTCATTTGGTGGGTGCAGCAGTGGGGAAGCGACGGGGAGCTACGAAGCCCCACCCATCGACCCCACCAAGCCCGTGAACTTTCACGAGGCGATGCGGTTCATCTATTCCGGCCCGCACGCGCGGCAATTGGGCGTCGCAGAAGCGGCCATCGATCCGTCGCGTGAGGCGGTCATTCGGGGAAGGGTACTCGATGGCGGTGGCCAACCGATTGCGGGTGCCAAGGTCGTCGCGCCGGGCCATCCGGAGTACGGGCAAACCCTGACCAACGCGGAAGGCTGGTACGACTTCGTGGTAAACGGCGGCGAGCGTATCTTTCTGCGCTACGCGGCGACCGGAAAAATCGAGGCGCAGAGAGGCCTTACACCCGGTCTCAAGCGCTTTCGAAACCTGGACGACATCGTCCTTCTCGGCTCGAGCGCGAAGACAACCGCCGTTCAATTCAACGGTGGGAGCACCTGGCAACTCGCCAGCGGGGAGACCTCGGCGGCCGATGACGCGGCAGCCCGGGTGACGCACGTCCTCTTTCCGCCCGGTGTACACGCGACCGTGACGAAGGCCGACGGCACGACCGCACCGCTCGCATCGGGTACCTTCCGCGTGACCGAGTACACGCGCGGCGACTTGGGCGACGAGGCCATGCCGGGGGCGCTGCCTCCCGCGAGCGCATACACGTATGCTTCGGATTTCGGCTTCGATGAAGCGAAGAACGCTCGCGAAGTGTCCTTCGATAAGGCCGTCATCGCGTACGTCGACAACTTTCTGTCCATGAAGATCGGGACCCTCGTGCCCTCCGGCGCGTTCGCGCCCGAGATGGATGCGTGGAAGGTAAGCGAATCAGGCCGTGTTCTGGCCGTGGTGAACGCACCCAACGGGAAACGTGGGTACGACACGGACGGTGACGGCAAGGCCGATAGTGCAACCGTGCTGGCGGCGCTCGGGATCACCCAGGCCGAGATCGACGCGAGCGCGCCCGTCGCTCCCGTCGGGAAAAGCTTCTTCCGTGTTCCGTTGAAGCACTTTTCCACGTACGACTTCAACTGGGGGTCGACTCCATCGCCCGACGCCAAAGCGTCTCCTCCGGGACCGGACCGAACGTCGACGGGGTGCGTCCCCCCAAAGGATACCGTGCCGGCCGGCTCGACCATCCATTGTGAATCGCGGCTGCTCACCGAGCGGATCCCGGTGGTGGGTACCGAGGTGGCACTTCAGTACAGCTCGGAGCGGGTGGCGGGGCACACCGAATCTTCGACCTTGACGATCCCCATCACGGACGCGACGGTTCCCGCGTCCGCCAAGCGCGCCCAAGTGGAAATCGCCGTGTTGGGTGTTCGGACGACCAAGACGTACGACACGCTCACGCCGAACATGACCCACACCTTCGTGTGGGACGGCAAGGACGCCTATGGGCGCGCTTGGCCGGGGCGAACACGCGCGTACGTTCGCGTGGGGCTCGTCTACGAGAGCTCCTATACGACAACACCTTCGTTCGGCACGTGGACCGACGTTGGGGGACCCATTACCGAGAATCCGGCGCGTCGTGAGTTTACGTTCTGGCGCACCTACGAGATGAACATCGGTACGTTTCCGCAGGAGGGGCTCGGATTCGGCGGGTGGACGGTCACCGCACTCCAAAACTACGATTCGACCAACGGCGTCCTTTACTTCGGCGACGGACGGCAAAATGAGCCCGATCCGCAAGCCGTGATTGAACATATCGCCGGGGACTTCACCCCTGGATACGGTGGCGACGATGGTCCCGCGACAGCCGCGACATTGAACTATCCCTGGGGTCTTGCGCGCGCCGCCGACGGGACGCTCTACATCGCCGACGCTACCAACAACCGAGTTCGCAAGGTTGCCCCCAATGGGACCATCACGACTTTCGCCGGCACGGGGGTCGACGGATTTTCGGGGGACGGCGGGCCCGCGACGGCCGCCGACATTTCCGCGCCAACATCCATTGCCATCCGTCCCTTCGACGGCGCGGTGTGCTTTAGCGTCCAGTATCAGGACCGAGTGCGATGCGTCACCAAGAACGGCATCATCCAAACCGAGCTCGGTGGCGGAACGGAGATCGTCAACGTTGCCGGCGTACTGGCCACGCAAGCCAACGTTCCCCGGCCGACGGATCTCGCATTCGGGCCCGATGGGAGCATGTACGTTCTTCAGGCGGTGGACAACATCGTCCTGCAGCTCGAACCCGGCGGTTACGTGCGGAAGGTGGCGGGAGGAGGGACCGATCGTGGCGAGAATGCGCTCGCCTTGCGCGCGAACTTCAACAATGTCACCGGCATCGCGGTGGATCCCGATGGTGCCGTCTACGTTTCCGAGCGCGGTGGAACCATCGACAATCGGGTGCGGCGAATCGATCCGCGCGGGATCGTCATGACGGTCGCAGGCATCGGGGAGAGAGGCTCCACGGGCGATGGAGGCGATGCGCGCCTCGCCAGGCTCGAGTTTCCGGGCGCACTGGCCGTGGACGGAGAGGGTACCCTCTACATCTCCGACGGAGGCCGCATTCGTCGCGTTTATCACGGTCGCATTTCGACCTTCGCCGGGGGCGGGGACATCCCGACGATGAGTGGAGCCATCGGGCAACCGGCTCGCCGTGTCGCGAACACCGTTCCGTCGGCGCTGGTGCTGGCCCCCAATGGGGATCTCTACACATCCGAATTCGCGGACAGCGTCATCTTGCGCTTGCACCCGGTCGTTCCTACGACAACGAATGGCGAAAAATTGGTTGTGAGCAGCGACGGGGGGGAGATCTACGTTTTCGATACGAACGGTCGCCACCTTCGGACCCTCGATGCGCTCACGAATGCCGTGAAGCTTCGCCTTTCGTACAATGGTGCGGGGAAACTCGCGCGAATCGAGGACAACCACCACAACGCGACCGTGATCGGCTACGACGCGAATGGGAGGGCAACGTCGATCGTCGCACCGTTCTCGCAGACAACGTCCTTGGCTTACGATGCCAACGGGTACCTCGCCAAGGTGACCGACCCCCTCGGTCGTGAAGAGAAGTTCTCGTACGGGGCCGGCGGCCTGCTCACGCAGCGTATCGATGCGGGTGGCGGCGTGCACGCGATGGGATACGATGGGCTCGGAAATCTCTTGAGCGACGCCAACGCCGAGAACGCGACGTGGACCCTCTCGCGCGAGAGCTCGTCCCCATTGCAGACGCGCATCACCACGGGGCTCGGGCGAACGCGTCTGCATTCGGCCTCGGGCGGGCGCGACGTGGGGGATGCGCGTAGCGTGACGCACGAGGACGGCACCAAGACCGTGCTGACGACGGATCCGGATCGCGGGGCGCACGTGACATTGCCCGATGGGACGAAGGTGGATACCGTCGTGTCGGCAGATCCACGCTTCGGCATGCAGGCGCCGTATGTTTCGCACGAGGTGACCACGCTGCCGAGCGGTCTCAAACGGACCATCGATACGAATTGGTCTGCACGCTTCGACACAGACGGAGCATTCGTCGGACTCGACGGCACCCACACGACGGCGGATGGTGCGTCGAGCTCGACCTACGACGTGGCAACGCGCACGTGGACCAATACCAGCGCGGCTGGGCGACAAGTGCGCGCCATGCTCGATGCCGACGGACGCTTGGCACGCATGGAGGCTCCCGGCCGTGCTCCTGTCGATGTTGTCTACGATGACCGTGGTCACACCGCCCAGATCGTCCGTGACGACCGACGTGTCACCTATGGGTACGACGTCAACTCGGGAGCGCTCAAGAGCATCGCCGATGCTTTGGGACCCATCGTCTCGTTCGAGCACGATCCCGTACTGCGTGTCATCGCGTCAACGCAAGCGAATGGCGCTCGCACGACGTTCGGGTACAATGCGCTCGATAACGTGATTGCGCTGACACCTCCCGGCAAGCCCGCGCACACGATGACGTACGGCAAAGACGGGCTCGAAGCATCCTACGGTGCCCCGGGGGCACAACTCCTGTCCACCGCGTACGACGGTGATCGCGCGCTTGGATCGATCACGCACGAGGACGGAGCGCAGACGGTACTCGAGCGCGACAGCGCGGGCCGTCGTACCAAGCTACGTTTCGCGAGCGGCAATGTCGTGACCGGGTACGATACCACCACGGGTAAAGCGGTCTCGTTCACCGGTCCCGGGAGCTCAGCCATCCAAATGGTTTACGATGGCACTCTCGTGACGAGCATAACGTCCACGGGCAACGCTCCAGGCGCCATCTCCTGGACGTACGACGGGCTCCTGCGAACCAAGACGGAAGCCGTTTCGGGCGGCGGCTCCTCGTTGACTTACTCGTATGACGCGGACGGTCTCGGCACCGGCCTTGGTCCCGTCTCGCTATCGAGAGAGGTTGCCTCGGGGCTCTTGTCCAAACGCACGGTGGGGCGCTTCTCCGAGACCTACACGTATACGCCACACGGGGAGGTGGCGACCTACAAGGCGAGCGGCGCCGGTGCCTCTTTGGACATTGCTTACACCTACAACACTCGTGGCCAGCTCGTTGAGAAGCGAGAAAACGGTGTGGTCTGGGGCTACAGCTACGATGGGGCCAATCGGCTTGCGCGCGTCACCAAGAATGGCGTTGAACAAGCGGTCTTCACCTTCGATGCGAACGGCAATCGTACCGACGGTGGAGTACAGGTCGATGAACAAGATCGCCTTACGCGCCGTGGCGATGCAACCTTCACGTACACACCGCGCGGTGAACGCGCAACCAAAACCACTCCCGCGGGCGTTGCGAAATATTCGTACGATGGTCGAGGGAATCTAGTTGCCGTGGAGCTCCCGTCCGGGGTGCGCATCGAGTACCAGCTCGACGCTCTTGGTCGACGCATCGTGCGAAGCCGCAATGGGACGATCACGCATCGCTGGCTCTACCGCAGCGAGCTTCAACCCGTGGCGGAGGTCGACGCGACCGGTAAAGTGATCACTCGGTTCATCTACGCCCGGGGCCGCAATGTGCCCGATGCCATGGTGCGCGATGGCGTGACGTATGCGCTCGTCTCCGATCATCTTGGCAGCGTTCGGCTTGTCGTGAACTCGGGTACGAGCACGGCCGCCGCACAGGTACTTGATTACGACGCTTGGGGAAGGATTGTCAGTGACAGTAGCGTGGGATTTCAACCCTTCGGCTTTGCAGGGGGGATGTACGATCCGGACACCGGGCTCGCGCACTTTGGGGCGCGTGAATACGATCCGGAGACCGGCACGTGGCTCCAAAAGGATCCGCTGCGGTTTGGCGCCGGTGATACGAACCTTTACGCATACGTTGGGGGGGACCCGCTCAACAAGGTCGACCCCAGCGGGAACAATCCGATCGTCCTCGCGCCGCCGTGGGTCTGGGGAGGAGTCAGTGGCGGTGCGGTTGGAAGCCTTGGTGGTCCGCTGGGAGTCGCCATCGGGGTATGTGTCGGAATCGCGCTCACGATGAGGTCGGATAATCCGGAAACCCAGTCGAAGGAGGGGCCCGACTGCATGCAAGTGGCGAACATGTGCATCGCTGACTGCTCGTTCCATCTCAATGGAAGAAGGGATAGTGACTTGCAATCGTCCCCATTTCACAAATGTGTTGCGGAGTGTAAATTCAACAACGGTTGCTGATGGAGAATTGAAATGGATCGCACTATTGCAGAGGAAATCGTTCGAGCCGCAGTAGACTGCGACATCCGATTGAACAAAGCGCTTCGTTTCGTCGAGAGCAATGGAACGCAGGCCGAATTCGAAGCCTATCGTTCCGCCGTGGCGCCCATCATTTGGCAACTGTTCGAGCGATTGCAGCTACCCGTTTACGAGGAGTACATCGATCTGGCCCCCGAGGAGCTGCACGATGTCGTGAAACGTAGCATCGCGCAACGTCAGAAATAGCAGCACACGAGGCTTGCTCCGCGGGGAGGGCAGATCGAGCTTCTCCGCGGGAGCCTACCCTCTGGGGGGGGACTTGAGGAGCTTGCGAAGCGTGCCGTTTGGGTCCGCGAGGAAGTCGCGCGTCACCCGGACAGTTCCAGTCTCATCATAGGATGTCCGTCGAATTCCTTCTTCGCTCAATTCATAGATCCATGCACTGGGATACGCGAGAAGGAGGGGAGCGTGGGTCGCGATAATGAACTGCGACCCACGCTCCACGAGCTCCTGCATGCGCGAGAGCATGCCGAGCTGGCGAAGTGGCGAGAGCGCGGCCTCGGGCTCGTCCAAAATGTAGAGCCCTTGAGCACCGAATCGACGCGTTGCCAGAGCAATGAACGATTCGCCATGGGACTGCTCGTGGAGCGAGCGTCGCCCATAGGAATTTATGATCGGTGGTGCGGACGCTTGAACCCTGTCGAGTTCTTCGATGTTCGTCGCGAGGTTGAAAAAACTCTCGGCGCGCAGAAAGAATCCAGTCCGTGGGCGACGGGAGGAGCGGACGAGACGAAGCGCGTGATGAAGCGGGGATTCGGAGCTGCGCGTCGAGAACTGAAAGTTGGGGCTTCCCCCTTCGGGATTGAAGCCTGCGGCAGCAGCGATTCCCTCCAGAAGCGTCGACTTTCCCGACCCATTCTCTCCGACGACGTAGGTCACCTGCGGATGAAGCTCTAGGCTCGTCAAGCCGGCGAGCGCAGGGATGCTGAAAGGATACGTGGAGGCGTCGGGAATTCGATCGCGAAGGACTTGGACTCGTAAGATGAATCCCTGAGAATCGTTCTCGGAAGGCACCCGGTGAGGTTAGCCGAGAAGAGCATTCTCGGCCACGCCATGCGCGCGCGTTCGGCGGTGAGTCGAAGGCTCTCCGCGACGTCGAGGTGCAGCACGCTTTCGCGCGGGGTGGGAGGCGCCACACACGTGCGTGCTGTCCTCGGGGCAGCCGCTGCGCATGAAGCTGCATGCTGAGAGTCTCTGCGGTCGTCGCGAGGACTGGGCAACCGTGCGCGAGGGGCGGGTTCTGAAACGACAGGAGAATTGCCCGATGCCGGATGCGACGATGAAGAGGACGCTCGGGTCATGGCCGGCGTGGTGGCCAACGGGTTCAGGGTAGGCGATGGTGGCTCCCGAGCTCCGCTCGTCCCAAAATGCGTATTCCGCTCCGACGTGGGCACCAATTCTGACGCTACCTGGGCGCTGATTCCGCCCGGACTTGGGCACCGGTTCGGAGCACTTGGGCACCGATTCCAAGGCTTGGGCACTCGTTCCGGAGCACTTGGGCACTGATTCCGGAGCACTTGGGCGCACGTTCCGCGTGACCTGGGCACGAAGTTCCGGGCACGAGGCGGGCGCACGGGCTGTGAGCGACGAGGTAGGTGGTCGTCACGCGGTTCGTGGTTGTCACCTTGGAAAAGGGGCGACAACGCACGGATGTCGGAGCGACACACGATGCGCAAGGTCCGTGAAGTTCTTCGTTTACGATTCGAAGTTGGCTGCTCGCAACGCGAGATCCAGGCATCGACAGGACTCTCGAAAGGTTCGGTCGGCGACTACTTGAAACGCGCCGCGGCGTGCGGCCTCACCTGGCCCGAGGCGCGTTCGATGACGGATGCCGAGGTTGAGGCGCGCCTGTTCCGGCTTGTCGGTCGAAACGAGCCATTGCTCCGCGCGCCGATCGATTTCCAATGGGTTCATACCGAGCTCCGAAAGCCGGGAGTCACACTCCAACTCCTGTGCGCGGAGTACCAGCACGCCGTCATCGAGCGCGCCGATGGCAGCCGACCCTACCAGTACAGCCAATTCTGTGACCTATACAACGCGTGGCAAAAGACGCTCGCACTATCGATGCGCCAAGTGCATCGCGCCGGAGAGAAACTCTTCGTGGATTATTCCGGAAAGAAACCGTGCATCGTCGACCCGGAGAGCGGTGAGGTCACCGTGGTCGAGCTTTTCGTCGCCGTGCTCGGCGCAAGTAATTATACCTACGCTGAAGCCTCGCGCTCCCAGAAGAAAGCGGATTTCATCGCCTCGACCATGCGTGCGCTCGAATATATCGGCGGCGTGCCCGAAGTGATCGTTCCCGACCAACTTCGCAGCGCTGTCAGCGGCCCCGATCGATACGACCCAGAGATCAAGTATCCCTCCTGCCAACCGCGTCGTGATTCCGTCGAGCAGGCGGCCTAGATTTGGCGGTGCGAATGACGGAGCTATCGAGCGCAGCGCTACTATGGGGACTCGCCGAGCTGCGGGGGGATGGTGATCTTCCCGAGAGGAGCCTCGAGCTCGTGGGGGAGGAGGCGGGCGCGCGTGGCGAGCCAGTTCATGGGGGCAAGTTCGACGACGCGTCGTTTGGGCCAACTCGGCAGGACACGAAACAGGTCGCGCAAGTATTCCTCGGAATCGAGTCCGGCGTGGCGCGCGGATGCGATGAGCGAAAGCCATGTGCAGGCCACTTCCGCGGCGTCGTCGGAGCCCAGGTGCATCCAATTTTTCCGTCCGATCGCCACATGTCGAATTTCGCGTTCAACGTCATTGTTGGAAAGTGGAATGCTCCCGTTCACCAAAAATCGCGTGAGCGCCTCCCAATGATTGTGGCTGTACCGAAGGGCGCGGGAGAAAGGCCCGCGTGGATCCACGCTGGGGTCGTCGAGCAGGCAATCGCGGGCCCTGGCGAAAATCTCGACCAGCGGTGCAGAGCGCTCTTTTCGAATCAAAAGGCGTGCGTCGGGCGAAAGGTGCGCGATGTCCCTCTCGATGGTGAACAGCTCGTCGGCAAGCTCGACGAAACCGCGCGCCCGCGTGTCGGTGGGCAAAGCAAAGAAATACTTGCGCCGGCAGTGTGCCATACAGCCGGCCTCTTTCGGCGCGCCGGGAGCGCGAAACAATTCGTCGTACACACTGGAGGCGTCTGCGACGACGATACCGCCAAATTCTTCGAGCCAGCTTTTCGGCATGTCGCTCGTGTGCAGCGCGGAATAGCGAAAAAAGACCTGCGCCCGATCGGCAAGGAGCACCCAGATGTGAGCTCTTCGATCGTGGGGGCTTGCCATCACGCGCACCCCCGTCGCATCGATGCCGATGACCTGGCACTGAGCCAACGCGTGTTCCCAAGCCGCATCGACGACGAGGCGCGCCACCGGCTCGGCGAGCTTTTCCCACGCGCTCAACGTGGAAACGGGCACACGCACACCATGCCGGGCGATGATCTTCGACAGGCGCGTGTACGGGATCTGATCGCCCCATTTCGAGTGAATCGTGTGGGCGAGCATCGCAGGATCGGGCAACGCGCGCGGAATCATCTCGTCGGGCACGGGCTCGATGTGCACGGCGACCGAGGCATCGTCATTGTCTTGGGCGAACTTTTTCCGGACCACACGCAATCGTGTATACCCGGACTTACGGAACGCCAATCGGTAAGAGACCTCCTCACCGATGTAGCGGGCTCCCTCAGGAGTTTCGCCGGGCGAAATGTCCACGGTTTCCACGGGCAGGTGCTCGGGAAGCTGCCCGCGCCCATGTGGAGTACGGCGCTTTCGGACACCGCTCGGAGGCGACGGGGTCACGCGATCGGGGCCGGCCAGTGGCTGCGCCGCGTTGGGCTTTTCGGGCTCGGCCGGGGCCGGCGATGGCTCACTGCCACTCGATGCGAGAATCGTCGCATCGAGCAGCACCTGCAACGTGCTTGCCGGCAAGCGCTCGCGTTTGACGCCGAAAAGCTGCTTCGAGAGCCATGCCACCTGCGCCTCGAGGGCATCGATGCGCACGCGTTGCGATTCACTTTCGGCACGTAACCGTGCGTTTTGCTCGCGAAGCTCTCTATCCTCAGCCACAAGCCTCGACACCGCATCCGAGGACGCTCCTTGGGCCAGCGCCGCAACGAGAGCGGCCGCGATGCTGGCATTGGGGGGCGTGACGGGCGACACGGCTCGATGCATCGAGAACGTCGTGCATATCACGATATCGCATCATGCGATATGTATTCAGTGTACGCTGCTATTC
Organism: Sorangiineae bacterium MSr11954; assembly: GCA_037157815.1. NCBI lineage: Bacteria > Pseudomonadati > Myxococcota > Myxococcia > Myxococcales > Pendulisporaceae > Pendulispora > Pendulispora albinea. The sequence continues at coordinate 5,400,633 of CP089984.1, read as the reverse complement.
TTTTTCTTACCTTCGACGGCGAGTCCTTCGAGAAATCGGGAAAACGCCTCGGGACTCATTTCCATACGCGAGGCGCCCTCGGTGCGCGGCGGCGCGACGAATACCCCCTGATCAAGGCGCTTGTATAGAAGCGCATATCCGGTGCGGTCGTAGAATAAGACTTTGCACCTGTCGGTCGCCTTGTTGAGAAACACGAAGAGCGAACCTCCTCGCGGATCGTCACCGAAACGCTCGCGCACAATCCCCGCGAGCCGATCGAAACTGATGCGAAGGTCGACCCGCTCGACGCTCACAAAGATGCGGACATTCGCCGAGAACATCAGCTCTCCTCCAATACGCCGATCAACGCGCGAAGTACGGTGACGTTGGCCCCCGTCTGCACACGAAGTATCCGACCCGAGCGAAGAACCACTTCGATGCTGTCATAAGGCGAGGATGTCCCGCGCGCTGCAGCGGTCGTCGCAATAGGCACCTCGGGTGCGGGGGCCTTGCGCGACGGCACAACCTCGACAAATCCCTTGCCGACTTCGGTGCTCGCTTCGGGTCGCGCGATCTTCCTCTTCCACCACACCAACGTCCGTGGATTCCACCCGTGCTTCTTCGCATATTCGCCCGCGCTCTCCCCGCTGGCCTCCCACGCCGCGATTCGCCTCACCCACTCCGGCCTCTTCGCTCGCTTCCTCATGCATCGCGAGTTTGCTGCCGCTTCGGCCCCTCGTCACGACGCGCTCCGCAGGACGGATACTGGACTGCCATAGGTGTACCGGCATCGAGCGTGTACCGCCGCGATCTCGACGGCAAGGCGCGCGTCGTCCTTCCGACGTGCCGCGACAGGCCGCTTGCGCCACGCGTAGTAGCCGCTTCGTGACACCCCGAGCACCGAGCACATGGCCTGGACGGGAAAGGCCACCTCCTTCGCCGCGATAAAAGCGAACTTCATTTGCTCTCCTTCGCGAAGAAGGTGGCCGCTGATTTTAGGATGGCGCGTTCCAGTTCCAGCCGTTTCACCTGCTTGCGAAGCTCCACGAGCTCTTCTCGCTCACCGCTCGTGAGCGCCCCCGGCAGTCCTTTGCCTGTGTCGATCTCTGCTTGTTTCACCCAGTAACGCAGTGCGGTCTCGGTAAGATCGAGATCGGCGGCAACCTGTCCGATCGTGCGGTCACCGGCCTTGCAAAGCCGCACCGCCTCCGCCTTGAATTCAGGTGTGAACGTCCTTCGTTTCCGTTTCGCCATGAGACACTCCCTGGCCATCTTCGCATTGTTGCCACGCCTTTAATTTGATGTCGTTCCGCGCCGGCTAAATGATGGGCATCACGCAGACGGCGCGGTGGCGGGCGGTCTGCGTCAGAAGGGCTGCGAGCCGATGCGGTCGCGGTCCAGGGCGATGTCGAGGCGGAGCAGCGCGATCTCGAGTTGGTCGAGCAACTCGAGTACCCGGCCTACGTCACGTTGGTGAGGCTCGAAGGCGTCGTCGCCTGGAAGGTAGACGTCGCGGAGCGTACGCCGGACGAGGGTGATGGCGACGCGCAGGGCGGCCGCTTCGAGGGTCACGCGATTCATGTGGCAATTCCTTCGGCGTGAAGGACGCGGGCGAGGAGCTCGCGTTCGATGGTCTTGCGTTTGCGCCGGACTGCCAAGCGCAGAGCGGCGGTGGCGATGCGATCGGTGTCGCGCAGGCTGCCGGCGGCCGCCTCGTGGAGCATGGCGACGGCGTCGGGGGCGAAGAGATCTTTCGGTCCGCCGGCGCGGGTGACTCGCATGCGGACGTAATCGGCCGTATCGTCGGCGGTGAGCGACCCGATGGAAACGCGGTGGTGTAATCGCGAATAGAGCGACCGATTGCGCCGTAGGCGCAGTCGGTCGTCGAGATCGGGTAACCCGACCAGCAGCAGCGACAACAGTGCGCGACTGTCCCATGCGTAATTGAGCAAGATGTGGAGATGGTCGAGCGTGTCCTGATGAAGCAGGTGCGCCTCGTCGACGAGGAAGACGGGGAAGACGCGCTCTTTGGCGAGCTCCTCGACGTGGGTACTCACGGACAAGAAGACATCACCAGCAGTGGCACCACGGGGAACGCCGAGGGCGAGACATAGCTGGCGATAGAAATCGCGCCGGCCGAGCGTAACGTTGTGGCAATAGGTCAGACGGAAGGTGTCGGCCTTGAGCGCGTGCCGCAACGCGCGCAAGAGGCAGGTTTTTCCGGCGCCCGGCTCGCCGGTGAGGACGGCGCTTTTTCGAGCGTGCACCGCGTCGGTGAGCTCGTCGAGGACGGCGTGCTTGCTGGGGGGCAGCCATAGATCCGCGTCGTCGATCTCCTTGGAAAATGGCTCTTGATTCAAACCGAAGTGGGAGAGCGTCTCGGGGCTCATCGCGATCCCTCCGGCTTTCTGCCGAGCGCCTTGTCGAGCAGCGCGCGCGATGGGTCGAATGCGACACGTGCAACGTGAGGCTCGTCGAGGTTTTGTGCCGAGCGCGGACGCGTTGCGTTTCGCACGGGGTCGACCGGGTGCAGGACGAAGCGCTTGCCTTCGTGGTCGATGAATGGCGGCTCGCTCGGATCGACCAGGCAGCGCGAGACGGAGACGAGTTGGCCGGCAAGAAAGTGCAGATCGGTCTCCCAGTCCACGCCATCCATTGCGATGGTGTTGTCGCGACGGACGCGACGACGGGCGTGGACGGTGAGTGCAGCGCGTAGCTTTCTTTCGTCGAAGGGATCGGGCTCGCTTGCAGCGGCGGTGAAGACTTCGAGCGGCGTTTTGCCCATCAGCGCGCCGTGAGGGGTCTTGTGGTAGTGCTCATCGAGCCACGCCCAGAGCCGGACGTTGAGGGCGTGGAGCGAGGTGAGCGAGCCTATGTGATCGAGGCACCCTTCGCGCAACGTACGCCAGAAGCGCTCGATCTTGCCGCGAGCCGGGGCATCGTACGGCTTGGAATGCACCAGCGTGGTGCCCATACGGGCGCACGAGAGAGAGAGCGTCTCGCCGCGGTAGGTGGCGCCGTTGTCGAGGTACATGGCGTCGGGGGGACCATGCTTGCGCACGGCGCGTACGAAGACCGACAGCATGTCGATCTCGCGCTCGTAGGTCATGGCTTCAAGTGCAATGACGTAGCGAGACGCATCATCCATGAGCGCGTGGATGCGCACAGTCGTCGAGCCGGACGAATGGACGAGCGGCGCGCCATGGCAGACATCCCCCTGCCAGAGGGCGCCCGGATGCTCGGCCTGCCAACGCAACCGCATCTTGCCGCGCGTACCGCCGGCGCGCAGCGATGCCTTGTCGAGCCCGCGCTCGGCGAAGAAACGGCGCACCGTCGACGCGCTGACGGTGCCCGGCTCGAGGCGCCCGTCGGCTCCGAGCGTCTGCAGGATGAGCGGCACCGATGCCGACGGATGCTCGTGGCGAATGTCGACCAAAAGCTCGCGCAGGGCGACGGGCATCTCGCGCCCCCGACCACGGTCGCAACGGGCCTGCGGACGCAGCGCTTCGAGGCCTCCTTCCTTGTACGCGTAGTACCAACGCTCGAGTGTCGCGACCGAGTAGGTGCGCGACGAGTGGCCTCGTGGTGGACGAAAGCGCTGCTGAGAAAGCTCGGTGAGCGCCTCGGCCAACTGGCCGCGATCGAGCTCGCGGCGCGTGAGGGAGCCTACGATCTCACTTCGATAAAGCGCGACCGCCTCGGCGTGATCTTTGGGAGTGAGCGATTGCATGCAGTATACACCATTTCTGCGCCGGACGACCCTACGCCCGAGCGCCTACGGGAATGGAGCGCACTCGATCGCAGCGCGCGACGATCCAACGCGGTGGGGCGCGGGCTTGCACTTGGAGGCAGAGGGTCAATCGCGCCCCGCGAAGGCGGCCCCCTCGAACGCCCTCGCCTCGATCGAGACGAGGTGGGGTAAGGGCGCGAACGCGACGAGCGTGGCCGCGACGCGCTCGGCTCGCGCCCGCAACAGCGCTTCGCGTGGCCACGGCCGTACGACGCGAAACAGGACGCGCCGCTCGACGGCCTGGAGCCATCGTCGGAGCGTCGGCCACCCTGCTTCGGCGCTACGCCAGGGGCTCGTCCGCCTGCGCGTGTCCGAAAGCGTCGCGCCGAGCATGCCGTAGAGCGCGCACGCCAGGGCGATGGCCCCCGCGCTGTAATGCCGACGCGCCACGGCTCCTCGAGGCAACACGGTGATCGTCGCTTTGCAGCGCCGACACTGGTAACGCCGTACCCGCACGACGCTCATCGTCGGAGCTGCCTCGGGCTCTGTCGGCCCGCGGACTTGCCGAGCCCGAAGCCCATGCCCCCAGAGACCGAGCAATCCCCCCACCGGGCGCGACGCCGCGCCGCACCGGGGGCAGCAGGAGGGGCGGCCGGCCTCCACGCTCGGCGGCGACTTCGCCCAATTCTTGACATCTATGGCCAGATGAACGACGACGTAAACGCTCCGTCTCGGTAGCATGCGATCGGAGCGCGACGGGAGGACGTTTCCGCTTCCAATCGGGTCCTCCCGTCTCCTTTTTGTCTTCAGACGACACCACGTCGACGCTCCACCTCCGTGCCCCGCTCTACCTCCCTTGGAGGGAAAGGGACCAATCCATGTATGTGATGGGGAATAGGTCGCCTATGGCCGCTCTCCCTCATACTTCCGGCGCGATCTCGCGCCATCGAGCGTCAACAGATAGGTGCGTTAACAGCATGATTGGGGATGTCCACCGAATCGGCTGGGCATTGATCGGAAGTTGGTTTTCTTCGGGAATTTTGACGGGCGATGGTCCCTTTTGGAAGCATGGACGATTCAAGTGGTCGGGATGCGCGGGAGTGGGCATATGAGGAATTTGGCCACGCGGAACTAGGCGATGCGCGGAGAACGGCTCGTTTGGTCCGTATGACGGCGTCGCTTGCGGCGCGGCCGGGGGGCCGAGTACTCGAAGTTTTTCGCAGCAGTGCCGAGCAACAAGCCGCCTACGATTTCCTGAGTAACGAGAAGGTCCGCAGCGAAGATCTGCTAGCAGCCGTGCGTAGTGCGACGGTTCGCCGATGCGCGGACGAGTCGTGGGTTCATGTCGTTGTTGATGGGACAAGCCTGCGGCTGACAGACTGGAAGAGAGAAAAAGGGTTTGGCGGCGTCGGATCCACGCAACTCGGAGCGAGTGGCCTCAAGGTAATACACGCCTATGCGGTATCCCCGCAGGGAGTGCCCCTCGGAGTCCTGAATCAACAGTGGTGGATACGAGCGCGGCGGAAGAAACGTATCGATTGCCAAAGCCGGCCGCTGGAGGATAAGGAGACTCGTCATTGGGTAGATGCGATCCGCGACGCAACGTTGGCACTGACCGCTGGTGGCTCGAAAGCGTGGTTTCAAGTCGATCGCGAGGGCGACCGGTACTGGACACTCAAGGCTTTGCGTGACTCGGGCGAATGGTTCACGGTTCGTTCTACGTATGCGCATCGATTTGTCTACGCTGGAAATCTACGTCGACTTCAACGATTGCGCGATGTCGCGCGCAAGGGGAAGGTTCGCGGAACGGTGGAGCTCGAACTGCGCGAGCGCGTGCACCGGACGGCACGCACGGCACGGGTCGTCATTCGCACGACGTCCGTGGTCTTGTACACAAAAGAATCCTACTCGGACGAGCGCATGGCCGTACCGCTCAACGTGGTGGACGTGAAGGAGGTGGGGACGCCACCACGAGGCGAAAAGGCGTTGCACTGGCGCTTGCTCACGAACCACGGCATCGTGACTCGCGAAGACGTTGATGGCATTCTTCACGGATATGTACAGCGCTGGAAGATTGAGGAACTACATCGAGTTTGGAAGTCCGGTGCGTGCTGCGTCGAGCAGTCGCAGCTGCGTTCGGCGGAGCGCGTTATCAAGTGGGCGATTCTAGCCGTGGTGACTGCCGCTCGAATCGAACGGTTACGCATGCTCGCCCGGGCGAAGCCTGACGCTCCGGCGTCGCTCGAATTCAACGACTATGAGCTTCGTGCGCTCGTCCTCATGAAACGAAAGTACGCGAAGAAAACCGAATCAATTCCCGACGACATTCCCACAATTGCCGACGCGATCCGCTGGATCGCGCAACTGGGCGGGCACGCCGGTCACGCTTCAAGTGGCCGACCTGGCTCAGTGACACTGCGGCGCGGCCTCGAATTCATTACGCCCGTCGCGATCGCGCTCGAACTCCTTGAAAACGAGAATAAATTGTGACGAATGCCCAGACCGAATCGGGGGAAGTTCAAAGTAGTGGGCGCCGCGGATGTTTTCGTGAGCTGTCAGCGGCTTCTCGGCCAACTCGTCGGGTAGTGCCGTGGCTTCGAGATTTCGCACGAGCAGCGCGTGAATGGTTTTGCGCGTGGGGCCGTAGGAGCCGGTGAGCGCGAGCGCCCGTGCACACGCCGCCTCGAGGCGCTCGGGCCCAAACGTTTTTCCGTCGCGCATAAGCGCGAAGAACGGACGATAGCCGAGCTCGGGGTGTGGGTAGCGCGCGAAGATCTTCTCGACGACGGTCCGAGTGGAGGGACCGACGGACGCGGCCCAGGTGAGCATCCTCTCGGGCGGCCAATTGCCGTAATCGGAGTGCTGCTTCGGCCTGTGGGCGTCGGAGGTGACGGCGGTGCCCTTGCGTCCGTAGCTGCGCGGGTGAGAGGCGACGCGCTGTCCACGGAACAGAATTTCGACGGTACTCGACGTGGCGCGTACCTCGACAAGTGCGCCGATGAGCGTGCACGAGACGCTATAGAAGCGATGATCGAACTCGACGTGGTAATCGACATGAACCTTGTGTTTCTCCCATTCCGAACGCTCGTATCGGTGAGCGGGGAGCGGCTTGAGAGCGGGCCGGTCCAGGCTCTCGAACGCGGAACGCCTGCAACCTTCGAGCTTCTGAAAGGGCTTCGCATTGAGCTTTTCGAGCAGCTCGCCGATGGCCGCGTTGAGCTCGTCGAGGCTGAAGAAGGTGCGATTGCGCAGGCATGCGAGCACCCACCGTTGGGCGACGAGCACACCGTTTTCGACCTTGGATTTGTCGCGTGGTTTGCGCGGCCTCGCGGGGACGACCGCGAAGCCGTAGTGCTGTGCGAGCTCGAGATAGGAAGGATTGATCTCGTATCCGTCCTGCGGAGCGCGTCGTGACGAGGGGCCGAAGCGGCAGCAAACTCGCGATGCATGAGGAAGCGAGCGAAGAGGCCGGAGTGGGTGAGGCGAATCGCGGCGTGGGAGGCCAGCGGGGAGAGCGCGGGCGAATATGCGAAGAAGCACGGGTGGAATCCACGGACGTTGGTGTGGTGGAAGAGGAAGATCGCGCGACCCGAAGCGAGCACCGAAGTCGGCAAGGGATTTGTCGAGGTTGTGCCGTCGCGCAAGGCCCCCGCACCCGAGGTGCCTATTGCGACGACCGCTGCAGCGCGCGGGACATCCTCGCCTTATGACAGCATCGAAGTGGTTCTTCGCTCGGGTCGGATACTTCGTGTGCAGACGGGGGCCAACGTCACCGTACTTCGCGCGTTGATCGGCGTATTGGAGGAGAGCTGATGTTCTCGGCGAATGTCCGCATCTTTGTGAGCGTCGAGCGGGTCGACCTTCGCATCAGTTTCGATCGGCTCGCGGGGATTGTGCGCGAGCGTTTCGGTGACGATCCGCGAGGAGGTTCGCTCTTCGTGTTTCTCAACAAGGCGACCGACAGGTGCAAAGTCTTATTCTACGACCGCACCGGATATGCGCTTCTATACAAGCGCCTTGATCAGGGGGTATTCGTCGCGCCGCCGCGCACCGAGGGCGCCTCGCGTATGGAAATGAGTCCCGAGGCGTTTTCCCGATTTCTCGAAGGACTCGCCGTCGAAGGTAAGAAAAAGAATAGCAGCGTACACTGAATACATATCGCATGATGCGATATCGTGATATGCACGACGTTCTCGATGCATCGAGCCGTGTCGCCCGTCACGCCCCCCAATGCCAGCATCGCGGCCGCTCTCGTTGCGGCGCTGGCCCAAGGAGCGTCCTCGGATGCGGTGTCGAGGCTTGTGGCTGAGGATAGAGAGCTTCGCGAGCAAAACGCACGGTTACGTGCCGAAAGTGAATCGCAACGCGTGCGCATCGATGCCCTCGAGGCGCAGGTGGCATGGCTCTCGAAGCAGCTTTTCGGCGTCAAACGCGAGCGCTTGCCGGCAAGCACGTTGCAGGTGCTGCTCGATGCGACGATTCTCGCATCGAGTGGCAGTGAGCCATCGCCGGCCCCGGCCGAGCCCGAAAAGCCCAACGCGGCGCAGCCACTGGCCGGCCCCGATCGCGTGACCCCGTCGCCTCCGAGCGGTGTCCGAAAGCGCCGTACTCCACATGGGCGCGGGCAGCTTCCCGAGCACCTGCCCGTGGAAACCGTGGACATTTCGCCCGGCGAAACTCCTGAGGGAGCCCGCTACATCGGTGAGGAGGTCTCTTACCGATTGGCGTTCCGTAAGTCCGGGTATACACGATTGCGTGTGGTCCGGAAAAAGTTCGCCCAAGACAATGACGATGCCTCGGTCGCCGTGCACATCGAGCCCGTGCCCGACGAGATGATTCCGCGCGCGTTGCCCGATCCTGCGATGCTCGCCCACACGATTCACTCGAAATGGGGCGATCAGATCCCGTACACGCGCCTGTCGAAGATCATCGCCCGGCATGGTGTGCGTGTGCCCGTTTCCACGTTGAGCGCGTGGGAAAAGCTCGCCGAGCCGGTGGCGCGCCTCGTCGTCGATGCGGCTTGGGAACACGCGTTGGCTCAGTGCCAGGTCATCGGCATCGATGCGACGGGGGTGCGCGTGATGGCAAGCCCCCACGATCGAAGAGCTCACATCTGGGTGCTCCTTGCCGATCGGGCGCAGGTCTTTTTTCGCTATTCCGCGCTGCACACGAGCGACATGCCGAAAAGCTGGCTCGAAGAATTTGGCGGTATCGTCGTCGCAGACGCCTCCAGTGTGTACGACGAATTGTTTCGCGCTCCCGGCGCGCCGAAAGAGGCCGGCTGTATGGCACACTGCCGGCGCAAGTATTTCTTTGCTTTGCCCACCGACACGCGGGCGCGCGGTTTCGTCGAGCTTGCCGACGAGCTGTTCACCATCGAGAGGGACATCGCGCACCTTTCGCCCGACGCACGCCTTTTGATTCGAAAAGAGCGCTCTGCACCGCTGGTCGAGATTTTCGCCAGGGCCCGCGATTGCCTGCTCGACGACCCCAGCGTGGATCCACGCGGGCCTTTCTCCCGCGCCCTTCGGTACAGCCACAATCATTGGGAGGCGCTCACGCGATTTTTGGTGAACGGGAGCATTCCACTTTCCAACAATGACGTTGAACGCGAAATTCGACATGTGGCGATCGGACGGAAAAATTGGATGCACCTGGGCTCCGACGACGCCGCGGAAGTGGCCTGCACATGGCTTTCGCTCATCGCATCCGCGCGCCACGCCGGACTCGATTCCGAGGAATACTTGCGCGACCTGTTTCGTGTCCTGCCGAGTTGGCCCAAACGACGCGTCGTCGAACTTGCCCCCATGAACTGGCTCGCCACGCGCGCCCGCCTCCTCCCCCACGAGCTCGAGGCTCCTCTCGGGAAGATCACCATCCCCCCGCAGCTCGGCGAGTCCCCATAGTAGCGCTGCGCTCGATAGCTCCGTCATTCGCACCGCCAAATCTAGGCCGCCTGCTCGACGGAATCACGACGCGGTTGGCAGGAGGGATACGCAGTCCACGCATCCACGCCGAACTGCGGGCACGCGGGCTACGCGTTGGAAAAAAACGCGTCGAACGATTGATGCGGGAGTCCGGCCTACGAGCGCGTCAAAAGCGTCGTTTTCGGCATACGACCGATTCAAAGCACGCGTTTACCATCGCTCCGAACCTCCTCGCGCGGGACTTCGAGGCGAGCGCGCCCAATCGGTCGTGGGTGGGAGACGTCACCTTCATCGCGACGGGCGAGGGCTGGCTCTATCTTGCCGTTCTCGTGGACCTCTTCTCACGTCGTGTCGTGGGATGGGCAACGAGCGCCATCAACGACCGCTCCCTCGTCCTCGCCGCGCTCCACCAGGCCCTGCGAACACGTCGACCTGCCCCAGGGCTCATTCATCACACCGACCGCGGAAGCCCGTATGCGAGCGAGGCTTATCGCCAGGCGCTCGCCGCTGCGGGGGTCGTCGTGAGCATGAGTCGCACGGCAGACTGCTACGATAATGCCGTTGCTGAAAGCTTCTTCGCGACGCTGAAGGCTGAACACGTCGACCACCAACGCTACGCCACGCGCGACGACGCGACCGCGTCCATCGGTGACTACATCGAGCACTTCTACAACACCGTACGCCGACATTCGTACGTCGGCTATGTCAGTCCGATGGCGTTCGAATTGAAGTCCCAAGTCGCCGCTCTTGCGGCATAGTTACCGTGTCCACCGCGCCGGGGGAGGATCAAGCCGTGGCAGGCTTCGACCACGTAGGGCAACCTCTCTTTGGTTTTGCCTGATCGTGTGTTTTCTACATCCAGATGTTCGAACAACGCAGCAGGGCATCGGGGGCCGTCCTCGCTTTGCACCCACAGGAATTCGCTAGTCCGCTCGACATTTTCGCCCCGCGTGGGACGCTCGGACCGATCGCAGCTTCGAGCGCGGGATCCTCCGGTCCAACAGTACGAACGGATAGGTTGGCGTGTGGGATGGCGTCGATCTCGGTTCCTCTGTGAAGCCCGAAGTCACCGACGCTACGGTTTCTTCGCGCTCGGTGTGGACCTGTCGCCGGTGAGTGGGTATCTCGGGATAGCATGAACGACCGCCTCCGTGACTTGCCCCGGATGAAGGAGCTTGCTGGGCTGCGCCAGTTTGTCCAAGGGGTGCTTGCGGTAGTTAATGTGGCACGCCCCATTGTACGGCTTGCCGGCAAGGATGTTGAGGCGTTCGATAGGAGAATTGCAGAGTGGAGCGCCTGGGAACAACAAGCCGCGGATCTTGTGTCTGTTCCCGACCGATTCAACCAATTTTTCGGGGCTCGCGGCTGGATCATGTACGAGACGATCAACTTCGAGCTAGCAAAAACATGCGTGGAGAAAGCCGAGGCGGGGAACGTCGATGCTGCCGAAAGAGACCTCGTCGAAGCGATTACGCCGGACAACATTCGCTGGAAGCTCATGCTCATGAGTGGCATTCGTGCGTTTAGGCCACGAGCTGAACTTGCTGAGAAGGCTCGGGTCGACTACGCCGAGGGACGTTATTATGCAAGCGTCCTCGTTACCCTGTCTCTCCTCGACGGCCTTGTGAACGATCTGCATCAACGCCAGATCGGTTTCTTCGCCAAGGACGTCGATCTGAACGCGTGGAACTCGATGTCCGCGCATGGGACAGGACTGGAGCGTCTTTCACGGTTGCTGCAGGAGCCACGCACGAAGACGAGGACCAATGCAATCACACTTCCATATCGTCACGGCATAGTTCACGGGCGCGATCTCGGTTATGACAACAAGATGGTGGCCGCAAAGTCATGGGTTGCCCTCTTCTCGATTCGTGATTGGGCGCTGAAGTCAGAGCAGGGCAAACTCGAACCCCCGCCGCTACAGAAGAAGCAGGGCTCGCGGCAGACTCTCCGGACGCTCGCGACGCGATTGCGGCACCATGTGGAGTTGCACGAGAAGAATGAAGCACTCCGAGCGCTGGTCCAAGCCTGGCGTCCACGGGACATCGAGGTAGCCGCGGAGTATCGATCCGTCACCGAACCTTCAGATCTACCAGATGGGACCCCGGAGCGCGCAGTCCTGGAGTTCTTCTCCTTTTTACGAAAGGGCAACTACGGCGGATTGGTCCGCAGCATGGACCCAGATCTCGCCGACGGCGAGAGCGTGAATCGGACGGCAGGCGCTTATCGGAGGCGCTTCGAAAATACCCGCATCCACGACGTGCGTCTGGTTCGCATAGCCGACCAATCGCCAGCAATCAGTCTAGTATCCGTGCAGGTGCGCGGACAGTTTCGTGATCAGCCGTTCGATCGCGAATTTGAGTTGCGCCTCGTGTACAGGGGCGAGGACCGTAGCTTCCTTCCTGGCGGAGCCCCTGGCGGAGCATGGCGCATTTTCTTCCTGCCGGACTTGCCATCCGCCCCGCTCGAAAAAGAGGACGATGTTTAGACGCACGAGCGCTACGAACGTGGCATCGAAATAAATAGTTCGCGTGGCCCGATGTCGGATCCTTTGTTTGATCAGGTAGGGGTTAGTTGGATTTATCTGTCGTCGTCGTGGTCGTGGCCCCAAACCACCGCACATCCCCCCCAATTCATCGCGACCTGCCTGCACGTCGCCCCGCGACTCGAGCTCGGCGAACGCCGCGAAGAACTTGTTCCAATTCATCCCAATGCGCTCGCACACGGTACTCTTCGACCCGCGAAACTCACCCTGCGCCCGTAGAAATTCGCTGATCCGCTCGACCGCCTCGCCGTAGGCGCTCGGCCCGAGGACCTGGATGCGCGAACGCGTGCGAGCCAGTTGGGGGTGCTAGCGAGCTCAGGCAGCGCGCGGGGGGCCGCCGTCGAGGTTCGTGCACGCTGGCTTCGGCTGCTCGTGACCGGTGACGGTCTCCGGTCTCGCGCGCGATCAGGCTAATCCAACCCTGGCGGGCGCTCGTTGCGCGATCCCGCCCACGGGCCGGCGCCATCGGCCGCGCGCCGAGGGCTCCTGGCCGCTGCGCACTCGGTGGACTGGGCGTCTTGGCCGTGCTTCGCCGTCGCACGACGGAGCGATAAGCGACTCCGTCGACGAAGCGTCATCCATGGGTGATGCCAGGGCCCAGATGGCGAAGGCGATCCGCGTCTGCGTGGAAGAAGATGCGCTGGATCTTGCCGTCGGCGACCGCCAAGAGAAGTGCCGCGAAGGGACGGCGATCCTCGGTCCAAAAGACGATGGCGGGCTGCCCATTGAGCTCGTGTTCTTCGACTTGGAGAGCGATACCCCGCCGCGCCGTGGCGGCGACAACGAAGGCCGTGATGCGCGCCGCGCCGTGCAGTGGACGCGGCAGGTTCCGGATGCCTCCGACGACGCGGCCCTCGGTACCTCCGTCGGCGACCATGACGGCGTCGTCCGCGAGAAGCTCCACCAAGGTGCGCGCATCGCCCGCGGAGGCCGCGTTCAAGAAGGCATGCAGCAACCGGCGATGCTCCTCGGGCCGCGCGGCAAGCATGCGCCGCCCGCTTTCGAGATTCAGTCGCGCGCGCTCGAGCAGCTTGCGGCACGCGGCGGGGCTTTTGCGACGAGCGTCCCGATTTCGCCGTGATCGAACTCGAATACGTCGTGGAGCAAAAGGACCGCGCGCTCCGCGGGCGTCAGCCGCTGCAGGACGACCAAGAAGGCCATGGAGATGCGTTCGATCTGCTCGATCTGTTCGTCTTGTTCGAGCAGCGGCATGCCTCCTTCTTCGAGATCGACCGGCTCGGGGCGCCGATCCGCGCGGCTCTCTTCACGGCGCATTTTGGCGGAGTCGAGCTCGTTCAAACAGAGGCGCGTCACGATGGTGACCAGAAACGCTTTGTCGGATTCCGGCTCTCCGTCGTATTTTTGCCAGCGCAGCCAAGTCTCTTGAACCATGTCCTCGGCGCGGGCAACGTCGCCCAGCATGCGGTAGGCGAACGCGAGGAGCTCGCGCCGGCAAGACTCGAACGCGCTCAGCTTGTGCGTGCTGTGCGACCTGCGGGACTCGGGGCTCATTAGAAGGGCTTCGCTTCCATCAGCAGCGCGATCAATGTAACCGCCCCGCACATGGCCCAGCCCCAACGTTCGACGCTTCGAAGCGCACTTTCGGCGTCCGCCTCCTTCGCCCGCACCCGGCGCAGAGCGGCCTGAGCTCGGAATTGCGAAAGGCCGGCCACGACGAGGAGCGCGAACCCGGAGCGGAACCAGCCTCTCTCGTGAAATGCACCGCCCGCCGTATAGTCGAGCACGACGCCGCTGAGGAACATGATGGCGAAGCTCGCGCGCGTATAGCGAAAGAGACGCTCGATCAAACTGGCAATGGGCGCTGGATCCATACTCGTCCGCCGCGCGAAGGACGCCGCAATGGGGATGGCCCCGAGCAAACCGGTCCCGGCGATGGCGACCATGACGTGGAGCGAGAGTGCTGCCGTGTAGAGCGTCACGCGGCACCTCGCTTCGGGCGGGCGAGCCCCACGATTTCCTTCTTGTGCGTGTCGCGTTCGACGCAATCGATCATGAACGCCGCCGTCGCGCGGAACGACAGCGTGAACCGGCCGTCGGCGTACGTGCCGCTGCGGCTTTGGTACGTCTCGTCGGGGGAGTCGACCAATTTCGGTGGGCGCGCGATCGTCCACTCGAAGTCCGTAGCACGAACGACGGTCTCCATGGCCTCGAGATCCCGCAGGTGGTGTCGGATGAACCATCGGAAAAAAACGAACGAGAGCTTTCGCTCTGGAAACAACAGCGCCGCGGACACAATGGCGAGCCGCGCCACGTCCGCGCGCTGCATCGCGGACACCGTGCTTGCCGCGCACTCGGCCAGCAGGGTGCTCGGGCGAAACGCCTCACGCGAAACCGGCCCGAGCGCCGAGACGACCGCGTCGTGCCCCGTAAGAGCTTCCCCCAGCGCGCGTGCATCGAGTGGGTCGCCCTTCGTGACGGTGAGGGCCGCATGGCGGCGCATGATCTTTGCTGGCGAGCGGACGAACGCGGTCACCTCATGCCCGCGCGCCAGCGCAAGATCGATGATCTGAGTACCCGTTCGCCCGGTGGCGCCGAGTACGAAAAGTCGCAAGGTCATACCCGTAAGACCGACCACGTCGCGGAGATGTGACATCGCACGGCATTTCTCTCGCAGGGATCTCGGCAAGTCCGCAGACCCTTGCGCGCGATGGCGGTGCCAGCGCAATTCTCTCGATATCGCGATCGTTGATACGGTCCACGCCGCTTTCGGAATGCGGGTGCTCCCGGCGCGCGAGTTCCTTCCCGCTGGCGCGGGCAGAACCTCCTCGGCTTCGCGCGGATGGAGGTACGCGAACGATTGGCCCGTACGGGGGGTCTACAGTTCGTGCGGGCCCGCTGCACGCGGCACCGGCCCAAAAGCGTGTCGGCAGTGCGTAGCGTAGCGCGTATCGCTTGCCCGCATCGTCTGGATCGGTGCGCAGCACGACGCGCGCGCCATCCGGAATTCGCGCCGCATGTCTTCGGTCCACAAACCTCCCACCACTCCGAGGACGACCGGCGCATCCTGATCCGCGTCGGAATAGCGCGTCGCCCACGTTAGGAAGTCGGGCTCGCCCTCGGTGATGACGACGTGCAGATTCACCTCATCGATCCAACCGCCCGTCGCCAGCACCGAAACCGCGCTGCCGTCCGCAAGAACGAGCCCGGATGTCTTGTACCCACCTGGAGGTAGCCGCTTGGGCGAATCACCTTCAATGATGCGCCAAGCCCGAACGGAGCGCATGTCCCCGCGCGCGTCGTACACGGGCAGGATCAAACGGTGCCCGGTCTCGGTCCACGCTCGACCGCGAAATCGTGCCCAGCGTGGAAGGGTGGCGTCGCGGGGGGATGATCTTCGCCATGGCACGGTCGTCGATGGCTTCCACGTCGATATCTCGCTCCGAAAGCACCGGCCGCGCGTCCGCATCTTCGGCGACACAGCGAGCTCGAGACCAGAGGTCGCTCACCTCGGCGGGACCGCCATGAAGGCACGAGCCGAAGCCGAACGGCGACGCTCTGTCTTCGACTGAACGAAATCCCGCGCGCCGACGGCGAATACCGCCTCTCCGGCATGCTCAAGATGGACTTACTTCGCGCAGGTGTTTGCGGCGAAGAGCTCCACGTCAAAACGAAGACGAGCCGCCCGGTTCACTTCCATGACCTTCGCGCCACGGGCCTAACGTGAATGGCCATCCGCGGCGACGAGGCTACGAAGATTCACGCGCGGGCCGGTCACGAGAGCTATCAAACGACGCTCCTCGATACGCGGCTTGCGGAGATGCTGGGGCAGGGGACCTTCGGAGACGTTTTCCCGGTCCTACCGGTCCGCCTACTCAACTTGAGAGGCGGGGACACATCGAATCGGACAATTGCTCAGCTTCAACTCAATCGTCCGGCAATCGTCCAATTGTCCAAAAAAACGTCGAATTTCCCGAGAAATCCGTGGGCGCAACAGGATTTGAACCTGTGACTTCGTCCGTGTGAAGGACGCACTCTACCGCTGAGTTATGCGCCCCAGCGCAGCTGCTATCTGGGAAGGGTAATTATCCTACTTGTTCGAGACCTGCAAGCGTGTGTCGCACGACACGCGCTTGCGGGGGTAAAAAAGTTTCGGGGTGCCCGAGGAGTGCCCGAAATTAGCCGTTGAGGACGCGGGGGGATTCGCCGGAGGTGCGGGCCGCGGTGGGGGCAGGGGAGTCGGTGACGACATGGGCCGCGACGGTGGCCGATGAAGAAGAGGCAGAAGAGGACGTGGAAGAATGACGGCCAAGGGACAAGGTGCCGAAAAAGATGCCCAGGGTAAGGGCCAAAACCGCAAAGTGACCTAGAAACGTGCCGGAGCATCCGGCGACGGCGATGGGAGCGAGAGCGGCGAGGCACCAGGGGGTTACGTTCATTGCAGTCTTTCTTCTCCGGGGGAGCACCGCGGTCTGCGTGGACCGCGTGACATGCCTGGGCGTAATGGCCGTAATGGCCGCGATTGCTGGAATCTGGTAGTCGAAGTGCCGAGTACCAGAGGCCCTACATGTAAGATAAGATACGATACCCCTGCGAGGCAGGACAACTTCTACCGAGCTCGGTCCTGCTTCAGCAAGTGAAAGCGACATACGCCGCTGCTTCGCACCTTCTATTCCAAGCTGCGGAGTCAAAAAAGATGCGTGCTTTTCACAACTTACGGGTGCGAACTTTTTTTCGCCGTGGGTGAGCGTCCAAAACCTGTGGGCGAGGGAACACAAAGATCAGCCGGACGCAAGAGGCGCAGGCTATCGTGCGGACCGCTTGATACGCTCGCCCCATCGCGCCCGCCTCCCCATCGAATGCCTGGTATCGCTCCTCCTTCCCATGGCGCTTGCCGCCGGTTTGGTGGCGCTATCGGCCTGCCGTGCGGTTGACCCAGGCCCCAACTTCGTGATCGCCGAGGAGCAGTTCAACGAGGACTACTTCTATTGCCGCGTCGAGCCGCTCCTCATCTTTGGAAAGAAATGTGGCTCGGGGGAGCCGGGGGACGGCGGCAATTGCCACTTCAACGCCTCCGCCGTGAGCGGGATGGCGCTCGTCAACCATGACCCCATCGACTGCGCCGGGGGCGATCATCCGGTCGACCGGACGCGCATCGGCGCGGGGAGCCCTGCCCAAGGGAATTTGCAAGCCGCATCCCTCGAGATGAATCGTGACTACTTGACCGCCCCACTGTTCGTTCGCCCGACCAGCAATCGGGACCATCCACGCGAGGTCTTCAAAAGGGAGGACCCCGTGGTCGACGTGATCCGCACCTGGGCGGAGCGGCCATGACCTCGGCCCGCGCACCCCGTTCGAGCCGGCGCACGATCTTTGCCGCCATGTTGGCCGCGGCGCTGGCCGTCTTTCCAGGCCCCGCCTTTGCGCAACGGGACGCACAACGCAATGCGAGTCGCGACGCGCGCGAGAGCCGCGAAGACCGCGACGAGGAGGTCGAGGCCTTCGCCCGCGTGATCGTCGACTCGGCCGATCTGCGCAGCGGCCCGGGGATCTCGTACCGGATCATCGGCAACGCCAAGCGCGGCGAGACCCTCGCGCTCGACGGCCGACCCACCAGCGGCTTCTGGCTGCGCGTCCTCTTGCCCGACGGGCGTGCGGCGTATGTGCTCGGCGACGCCGTGCAGCCCTTTGCCGTGCACGAAGGCGAGCGCGGGGCGCCCTCGCGGCCCGGCTTCTTTGCCCCGCCGCCGCTGGAGGGTGCGCGCGGCGGCCTCGCGATCGTGGGCGGCATCCTTTCGGGGCCCGTGGGCGATGGCTCGCGCGCGACCTTCGGGTACATGGAGATTCGCCCGCAGATCGTGCTCCATAAAACCATCAGCCTCGACGGGTTTCTGGGCGATGCGCTGACATCGGACGGGCAGCAGCTCCTCTACGGCGCCGGAGCCACCGTGCACTTTTTCCCGAGCTGGGCGGTGTGTCCTTTTGGCACCTTGGGTGGCGGAGGCCTCAGCACCTTTCCCGCGCCCGACTCGTTCGTGCTCAAGAAACAGGACTCGTTCGTGGGACGGGTCGGCGGCGGGTTGCTCCTCGCGCTCCGCAATCGCATCCTCGTTCGGCTCGAGGTGACCAACCTCACTTTGTTCACGGCGGATACTTACAAGAGCGCTCAGACGTATGCGGGCGGACTGGGAGTCTATTTCTAATCATGAAAACAGGAACTCGGCTCCCCGGCCCGTACGTCTCGCTCGGCGGCGCGCACGTCTTGCTCCTCGGCGCCTGCGCCTTGCTCCTCGGCGCCTGCGCGACCGTGAAGCCGCAAGACCGCGGTCAGCTGGCCGATCCCATCATGCAGTTCGAAGGCGATCCGCAGGCTGACTCGCGCGTGCAGCACGCCGTCGACAATCGCGAAGGATCCCACGGGGGCGGCGGCGTTTCCGGTGGAGGCTGCGGGTGCAACTGAGAACCACGCTTTCGGCCTCGTGCATGGCCGCGGGCCTCGTGCTGGGGGCGGGGAGCGCCCGCGCGCAAGGCATCGTGCAGTTCGACACCACGCATACGATTTACCACGAGGCGCCCACCCGCTCGAACATGACCGTCTATTCGCCTTCGGCGGATCTGCGCGCGAGCCCGGCCCAGTTCCTCGACGTGCGGGCCGGGTGGGAGGCCGACATCGTCTCGGGGGCCAGCGTGGCGGTGAAGGCGGGGCCCACGTACAAGGCCAACCACGCGGGGGCCGACGTGATCACCACCGCCAGCGTCAAAGACGTGCGCAACGTGGCCAGGGGCGGCTTCACCTTGAAGAACGACGCGGTGTCGCTCACGCCCGGGTACACGTACTCCACGGAGAAGGATTACAAGTCGCACGCCATCGACATCGCGGCCAGGACGGAGCTGTTCGAGCACAACACGCAGCTCGAGTTCTCCTACGCCCACGACTTCGACCGCGTGTGCGATCGCGTGCAGAGCGCCAACGCGGTGCCCTCGGGTTACCGTGCGCTCGAGAACTCGGTGGGCTGCTTTACGTCGGACGAGGGGCGCAGGACCCGCGACATCGATCGCGATGGCTTTCAGGCCAGCTGGTCGCAAGCGTGGACCCGCATCTTCGCCACGCAGCTCGTCTACTCGGCCGAGGTCCTCCACGGATTCTTGAGCAACCCGTACCGCAGCGTCATCGTGGGCGAGGGGCTCAAGGCGCAGGAGCACCACCCGGAGAACCGCGGCCGCGAGTCGTTGACCCTCCGCGCCAACGTCTTCCTCCAGCCGCTCAAGAGCGCCCTGCGCCTGAAGACGCGCGGCTACTGGGACACGTGGGACGTGAAGAGCCTCACCGTCGAAGCCGAGTTCGAGCGCTACTTCGGCGAGGCGCTGCGCTTGACCCTCCGCGGCCGCTACTACCGCCAGAGCGGCGCCCTCTTCTACAGCGACGACTACACGGGCGGCGACGCGCCTCTGGGCCCCAAAGGGCAATATTTCACGGGCGACCGTGAGCTCTCGCCCTTCAGCAGCGTGCTGCTGGGATTGCGTGTAACCTACACATTGTTGCCGGCGCGCGGGCGCCTCTTCGGCTTGATGCAAAGCTTGAAGCTCGCCGCCACCGGCAACGTGCTCCAGTTCGACTACAGCGACTATACCCTCGGCGGCGCCGCCATCGGCAATGCGCGCGCGTACATCGGCGGGCTCGCGGTGTCGGCCGTCTTCTGAGCCGAAGCTTCGATCTTGAGCATCGCCGCCGCGTGCAACGGCGCCGCCATGCGCGAACGCGCCGCTGCGCGCGAACGGCGATGTCGCCCGTCAATCCATCGGCGAGGCCGCCCCGGCCAGCGTTTGGTCGACGATCCGCTCGTCCACCCCGAGGCGGCCCGCGATGCGCGCGATCGCGTCGCGCTCGGACGCGTCGACGCAGCCATCGGCCGCGGCGATGATCGTCAGGTGCTGCACGAGCTGCAGACGGCCGGAGAGCGGAACGCGCTCGGGCGCGCTCGCCAGGAGGGCGTCGAGCTCGCGCGCGCTCGCCTCGGGTGCGCTCGGAGCCCCAGCTTGATCGTGGCCGAGGAGCGCGTGCAGCGCACTCTGCTCCGACTCGGTGATGACGCCGTTGGCGGCTGCCACCGACACACCGGCGTGGTAGAGGAGCCGCCGCATGAACGAGGACTCCGCCGTCGTTTCTTCCAGGTAGGTCGGCTCCATCAGCGCCAGATCGCGCTCCACCACCGCCTCGACCTGATCCTGATCGAGCTCACCGCCCTGCGACGCGCCGATGAAGCTCGCGTAGGCGCGCGAGCGCGCGAAGGCGAGGAGCGCGCGGACGCGCACCGGCGTGTAGGGGTGCGTGGAGAAGCAATCGAGCGTGTCGTCGTCGTCGCGCGGCTTTACGCGCGCGGCCGGCGCCGACACGATGGACTCGACCTGCTCGACGAACGCGCGGAGGTCGGGACGGATCACGTCGGAGGTGATGCCGCTCGCCATCTTGAAGAACGCGCGCGCCGCCACCTCGGGATCGCGCGCACAGAGGAGCCCCGCGCGGTCCGCGCTCACCTCGGCCGCCCGGCACCAGACGAATAACTGCAACTGAGTCGCTCGACCGACGATGGGGCCGCCGAGGTCCTCGATGGTGGCGGTGATGGGCATGGGGATGGCGAAGTGATCGAAGGCCACGTGCCCGAGCTCGTGCCCGAGCACGAACTTCAGCTCGCCGGCGGTGAAGTGCTGCAGGAGCTGCGAGGTCACGCCGATCATGATGTGCCCGGACGGGCTCTTCGCGCAGAAGGCCCCGAACTGCGGATCGGGCCGCACGAACATCTCGACCGGCTCGCGCACACCGAGAGCTTCGCGGCACTCGGCGAGCGCGTCGGCGACGTGCGGCGCCATCGTGCGATTGAGGCGCAAGGCACCGGCCAAGAGCTCTCGCCGGTGCCGGAACCCGTAGCCGCTGGCGCGCTCGCGGAACTTTTCGATCGCGCGCTTCACGCCGCTGTCCGCGCGAAGCTGCTCGCCGAGGGCGAGATCGCGGCGGGCTCGAAGCTCTCGGATGTCGCGGTCCATCGTGCCTAGACTGCGTACTTCAGGGCGAGGACTTGAATCGCCTGTTGCGCCAGCGCGTCGTCGATGCCGAGGATGCGCTGCATGGTCTCGAGCAGCTCCTCTTCGCGTTCGTCGATGTCGCCGGAGGCGAGCGCGATGTCGGCCGCCAAGATGAAGCACTTCTTTCGGACCGATTCGCTGCTGATGTCGCCGAGCGCGCGCACCGACTCTTTGAGGGTGCTGAACTTCTGAGCGACCTTGTTCGCTTGTTGCAGCTGCTCCTCGAAGTCCGCGTCGCGAAACTCGGGGAGGGTCGTCAGGAACGCTTCCAAGGTGGCTCGCTCGGAGCCCTCGAGGACTCCGTCGGCGCCGGCCATGAGCAGCATGCCGTGCAAAAGGAGCACGTCGTCCGAAGCTTTCTTCTGGGGTTGCGTACCGAGAATTTTGCTGAAGAGTCCCATCGTGTCACCTCGTTGTTCGAGCACATTCGCCTCGCCGCCACGACATCGTCAAGCGCGAAGCAGGTGCATCGACCGAAGATTTTCACGGAGGAAGATCTCCCGAAACGCGGACGTAACAAGTGGGAACGCGGTGTTCCATGACCGCCGATCGAACGCGCGCTGCGAGCATGTTCGGTGGCACGATCGTTCTCGTGACCCGCGCGTCTCACCGCGGTTTCTTGACCGGCCACCACGGCGCGACGATCCGGCTGAGCGCATCGCGCAGCGCGGGCACCTCGGAGGCCGTGAGCGGCGCCAAGAACTCGCGCTCGGCGCGCTCGACGTGAGCGTACGCCTCCTTGAGGAGGCGCTTGCCCTTGGGGGTGAGCTCCAGGACATAACGGCGCCGGTCCTCGAGGCTGCGCTCCCGCCGGACCAGCTCGCGCCCCTCCAGATCGTCGATGACGGCCACGATCAGGTTCTTGTCGATGCCGAGGATGTCCCCCACCTCTTGCTGGGAAAGCGGCCTTCCCATGTTGATCATGGTCATCACGTTGAAGTGGCGCGCGCGCAGGCCCGATGCGGCGAGCGCGTCCTCCGCCAGCCGCAGCGCCAGCTCCCCGGCCTTGATGAAGAGGTATCCGGTGCGCTGACCCAGGGCGACATCGGTGAGCGAGGGGGCCGGAGAGGGGGCGTTCTTGCGGGAGGACATGGCGCACCAACTTACCCAGGCCGGGGAAGAACATCATTCGATTATATAATATATTATATTGACGATATAAATTATACCATAGATCGTTCGTACCATGACATCACTCGGCTGCGGAGCGTGGGCGAGCGGCCCCTCGCGCCTTTCGGGGAGCGCCAACGGGTGGGCACCTTCGCTTCTTCGGCGCGTGCGCGACCGGGTCGGGGGATCGTTCCTTCCGGTGTTGCTGCTGCTCGGCGGGGCGGCGCCGATGTCGGTCGCGAAGGAGGCCAAGGCGGAGAGCCCGCCGGCCGAGCGCCCGCTGCGCTATACGAACACGGTTGGCGTTCAGCTCAATCCACGGCTCGGGGGCGACGAGTTTCGCATCCGCTACCGGCGGCGCCTCTACGAGGGAGGGGACTCGCTCCTTGGCCGGCAGAACTTCGCCGGCGCCTTTGGCGGGGTGGCCATCGGCGCGGGCGCCTTGCGCCCGGTGATCGGCTTCGAGCTGCAGCCGCTGTCGGTGCTCTCGCTCGGTGTCGCGTACAACCCGGTGTATTACCTCGATACGTTCGGGGTGGCGCAATCGTATCCGTCGCCGGGCGCTCACTACGGCAGCAGCGCTCTCGGTGCGCCCAACGATGGTCCCGGCGGGAGCTATGCGCTGTTCGTGCACCAGCTCACCTTGAACGCGTCGCTTCAAGCGAAGCTGGGCGCCCTCTTCGTGCGCTCCGCCGTGCGCGCGACCCACGTGCACGCCGAGCTGCACGGCGGCGATCGCGTCCTCTACGATCCCACCTCCGACGTCGTCGTCTACCGGCGCGGCTGGGTCCTGCAGAACGACTCGGATCTGGGCGTGTTCCTCTCGCCGAAGCTGTTGATCGGCGCGCGGCACACGTTGGTGGCGACGTGGTACCCAAGGGGCGCGTTCGGGCCGGGGGAGCCGCGCGATGCGCACGATAGCCCCACGTCCCGCGTGGGGCCGCTCGGGTCGTACACGTTCTTCGAGGGACGCGGTGGCGTGCTCGACACGGCGAGCGTGTCGCTGGTGCTCCAGTGGTACCTCGCGCATCGCTTTCGCACGGGGGAGTCGAGCCCCGCGGCCGTACCGCTCGCGGGTTTGGCGTTCTCGTTCTCGGGCGATCTCTGAAGGCGCCTCGCCGCCTCGCTCCCTCAGACGAGCGAGAACGGAAAGGGATAGCGCCCGAGCACCCGCGCCGCGTTGGCCTCGTGCGGCGCCCCGCGCAGCTCGGCGCGCACCGAGAGGCCGCGGCTCGTGTCGTCGGTCACCTCGAGGCGCACCAGATCGACGCCGCTCTCGCGCAGCGCGGTGGACAGCGCGTCCTCGACCTCGCGCCGCCGCAACGTGGGCTTGAAGATCTTGCCGACGGCCGTCAGCGGCATCGCCTCGATGAAGCGGATCGCCTTGGGCATCGCCGCCCGCTCGGAGATCTCGGGCTCGAGGAACTTCAGGAGCTCCTGCTCCGAGGCGCGCTCGCCCGACTTGAGCTGCACGTACGCCACGGGGAACTCGCCCGCGTGCGCGTCGGGGCGTCCGATGGCGGCGGCCAGCTGCACGGCGGGGTGGCGGTGCAGCGCGCTCTCGATGATGGCGGGATCGATGTTGTGGCCCCCGCGGATGATCAGATCCTTCTTGCGACCCGTGAGCCAGAAATAGCCGTCGCGATCGCGCCGGCCCAGATCGCCCGTGTCGAGCCAGCGGCGGCCGTCACCCAGATCGGGGAAGATGCGCGCGTTGGTGAGCTCGTGCTCGGCCGACGCGTAGCCGTCGAAGACGTTGGGGCCCGCGATCACGATCAGGCCCACCTCGTCGTCGGCGCAGTCGCGAACGTAGCGGCCTTGGTCGTCGAGCAGCACCGTCTTCATGAGCTGCCCCGGGAGGCGAAGCCCGATCGAGCCGCGGCGCCGATCGCCCAGCGGTGGGTTCACGCTGCTCACGCACGTGCCCTCCGTGAGGCCGTAGCCCTCGAGGATCTTCAGCCCCGTGCGCTCCTCGAACTCGCGGAGCACCTCCACCGGCATGGGCGCGGCGCCGCACAAGCCGTACTCGAGCGAGTCCACCCGGTGGTCGCCGGTGGGGACCTGCAAGAGCGACGCATAGAGCGTGGGCACGCCGCTGAAGAAGTGGATGCGGTGGTGCTCCACGATCTCCCAGAAGCGCTTCACCACGCCCTCGCCGCGGTAGCCTTGCGGGGTGCCGAGGATCACGTGGCCCCCGCGCGAGAACGGCACCAGCCCCGTGACCAGCACGCCGTTCACGTGAAAGAGCGGCAGCCCGCAGAAGAAGTTTTTGCGCGCCCCCACGCTGTGGCCCAGGATGGTCGACGTGCTCCACGCGTTGGCGACCTCGTTGCCGTGGTGGCGCACCGCCATCTTCGGCAGCCCGGTGGTGCCGCCGGTGCAGAACATCGACGACCGGTCCTCCGCGGCGATCCGGCGCCCGCTGCGAAGCCGGTCCCCCGGCTCGCGCCGGAGCAGGCGCCAGAGCTCGTGCACGCGCACCGCCCGGGGCACCGCCCCGCGCACACCGCGAACGCCGTGCTGGCGCAGCACCTCGCGCTTCTGGAGGAGCCGGGCCCCGAGCTGCTTCGGTCCGCGCACGCGGCGGGCGAGGTCGACCAGCACCAGGTGCCGGAGCGCGCGCACGCGCGGCAGGATCGTCTGCACCTTGGGCCAGAGATCCGTCCCGGGAAAGGGCGCCAGGGTCACCAGGATCGACGCGCCGGCCGCGTCGAGCAGCTCGGCGATGGTGGCCGGCTCGAGCAGCGGGTTGATGGGCATCACCACGCCCGCGGCTTCGCCGCCCCAGATCGCGAAGTGCATCTCCGGGAGGTTGGGGAGGAGCAGCGCGATGACCGTGTTCGCGTCGGCGCCGAGCGTATGAAAGGCGTTGGCGGTCTGGGTGATGCGCGCGACCAGCTCCCGGTAGTTCCAGGTCTCGGGCTGGCGGTGATCGCCCGTGCGCAGAAAGAACGAGAGGGCGGGCGCGTCGGGATCCAGGGCGGCGCCGCGCTGGATCATCTCGTAGGTGCTCGCGGGCAGATCGCTCGGAATTTCGGCTTCGATGGCCTCGACATCGGCGAGGGTCGCGACGCCGCGTCCGGCCGCGCCGCCGCGTTCGGCCGCGCTGCCACGTTCGGTCGCGCCGCCACGTCCGGCCGCGCCGCCGCGTTCGGTCGCGCCGCCACGTCCGGCCGCGCCGCCACGTTCGGCCGCGCCGCCGCGTTCGGCGTGGGTCACGATTCGCTCTCGCCGCGCAGCCCGTGCTTCTTGGCCATATCGTGCAGGTGCTTGCGGTCCATGCGCGCTTCGCGGGCGGCGGCGCTCACATTGCCGTGGTGGCGGCCGAGCAGCCATTTGACATAGCGGCGCTCGAAGTCGGCGTCGTACTTGGCGCGGGTCTCGCGGTAGCTCTTGGCCGGCTCGAATTGGAACGGGCTGCCCTCGGGGGAGGCCGTCGAGAGCGGGAAGGTGATGGCCGAGAGCTCGGTGCCCCCGGTGGGCTTCACCATGTAGATGGCCCGCTCGAGCACGTTGCGGAGCTCGCGCACATTGCCGGGCCAGTCGTGCGCCAAAAGCGAGTCGAGGGAGTCCTTCGGCAGCACCAGATCGGTGGCGCCTGCGCTCTTCAAGATGTGGAAGATGAGCGGCGTGATGTCGTCGCGCCGGGAGCGCAGCGGGGGAATGGTGATGGGCACCACCGCCAGCCGGAAGTACAGGTCCTCGCGGAACTTGCCGCCGGCCACCTCGCGCTCGAGGTTGCGCTTGGTCGCTGCGATGACGCGCACGTCGGCCGCCAGCGTTTTGTTGCCGCCAACCCGACGAAACTCGCGCGTCTCCAGCACGCGCAAGAGCTTGGGTTGCACATCGAGCGGGAGCTCGCCAATCTCGTCGAGGAAGACGGTGCCGCCGTCGGCCAGCTCGAAGGCGCCCTGGCGCGTGGTCACCGCGCCCGTGAAGGCGCCGCGCTCGTGGCCGAAAAGCTCGCTCTCGATGAGCGAGTAGCTCACGGCGCCGCAGTCGACCACCGTGAACGGCTTGCTCGCGCGCGGGCTCTCCTTGCAGATGCCGCGGGCGAGGACGTCTTTGCCGGTGCCCGTCTCGCCCTCGAGCAGCACGGTGGCGTCGGTGCGGGCGATGCGCTCGAGCACCGCGAAGATGGTGCGCATGGCGACGCTGTGGCCGATGGCGCCGCCGAAGGACTGCGCCTCGCTCGGCAGGACGTCCATCTTCTGCGGCGCCGGACGAAGCCCGATCTCCACCTCGCCCACGCGCAAGATGGTGCCCGGCGGAAAGATGCCCTCGGTCACCCGCGCGCCGGAGACCACGATGCCGTTGGTCGACTCGAGATCGCGTACCAGCACGCCGGCCACGGTGCGCGTGAGCTCGCAGTGGTGGCGCGAGACGGTGTCGTCGAGCAGCACCAGCTCGTTGTCGGGCGCCTTGCCGACCCGGATCTTTCCCTTGAGCGGCAGGGTGGTGCCTTTGCTGGCGCCGGAGAGGACGGTCACCACCACCTCGACGGCGAACGAAGGGCCGCCAAACGCACGGGTCTCGGGCGATTTCATCGCGCCTCCAGCGCCGTCACCACGTCGATCGAGGTGGTTCGTTCGCCCGATAAATGCACATAACGTTGGACGGGTTGGACGGGGCCGTTGCCGTGATCGGTCACGAGAGAGACTTCGACGAGGTAGTCGCCGTCCACCAAGCGCGGGGCATGGTCGACGATACGGGGGGCGTGCACATCTTGGCCGTACCGGAATGTGGCCTCGCGCGCAAAATATCCGGCGGTTGCGCTGGGCGCAGCGCTGCGACCTGCCGCACCGGCTCCGTGGGCGACATCGGTAGGAAGAGGTCCAAAATAGCGAATCTGCAGTTCTTTCACGCGTGCGGCTCCGTTGCCGAGGACGACGTGCACCGTTTGATCTTTGGGCAATTGGGGGGCGACCAAGAACCCGCCCACCAGCAAGATAGCCCCAAATAGGAGAAGGATGCCCGATCGCCTCCGCGGTCCAGCCGGAGGCTCGACCGGAGCGTCCGTGCTCGGCCGGTCCGGAGGCGGCGGGTCCGTGCTCGGCCGGTCCGCGGGCGGCGGGTTGGTCGGGGAGTCCGGAGGGCTAGCGTCCACGTGCTGCACGGATGCGGGAAACGAGCCCAGCTACCACTCGGTCCGAGAGATCGAAGCGGGGCATCTGGTTTTTGCCAGTGCGGATCGTGGCCCCGATCTCCGCGTCCGTCACCTTGGCTTGCCACTCCTCGCGCGTTAAATCGGGCGCCCGGACCATGGGGCCGTTGGGGCCGTCGCCATGGCCCGTGCGCCCGTGGCATACGACGCATTGGTTCTGCCAGGTGAGCTCGACGACCGAATCATCGCCGCCGGAGCCGCCGCTCGCCGCGGGCGCGGCCGATCCGCGTGGCGCGGGGGCGGCTTGGATGCCGGCCTGCAAGCGCCCGCGCTCCTCGATGCGGTCGTGGTCGGTGGGGGTCCACTCGCGGGCACCCTCGGAGGAGGGCGCGCGGTCGCATGCGGCGGCGGCCAGCGCCAACAGCGCGAAGGCAGCGGAATACTTGTAAAAATGAGATGACGGCAATGCTTTCATGGCCTGGTCGGGGTCTAACGGCTCTCGGGTACGCGACGTTAGCACGAGGTTCTACCTCGACACCTGACCCGGTCGACGCTAGCTTTTTCCTCAGGCGTGGACCGATTCCCGAAGGGGATACAGAACCGGCCGCGACCCGGAGGATCATGTACTCAAATGCAGGGAATCGTGCGCCGAAGGCCGGTGGCGCCGAGGGTGCAGCGCGCAAGATCACCGTTCCGGATCTTCGAGGTCGAAAGGTCGCGCGCGGCGAGGCGGCCATCGCCATGGTGACCGCCTACGACTACACCATGGCGCTCCTGGTGGACGAGGCCGGGGTCGACGCCATCCTGGTGGGCGACTCGCTGGGCATGGTGGTGCAGGGTCTGCCGAACACCATTCCCGTCACCTTGGAGGAGATCGCGTACCACGGCCGCGCCATTCAGCGGGCGCAGCCCCGCGCGCACGTGGTCGGCGATCTGCCGTTCATGAGCTACCAAGTTTCGCCCGCCCAGGCGGTGGAGAGCGGCGGGCGCCTCATGAAGGAGGGGCTCTTCGAGAGCGTGAAGCTCGAAGGGGGCCAAGAGTTCGCCGATCACGTGTATCGGCTGGTCCGCTCGGGCATCCCGGTGATGGGCCACGTGGGCCTCCTGCCGCAGACGGTGCACGCCATGGGCGGCTTCAAGGTGCAAGGGCGGGGGAGCGAAGCCGAACAACGGCTGCTCGCCGACGCGCGCGCGCTCGAGCAAGCGGGCGCCTTCGCCATCGTCCTCGAGGCCATTCCGCCGGACGTCGCGGCGCGGGTCACCAACGCCCTTTCCATCCCGACCATCGGCATCGGCGCCGGCCCGATCTGTGACGGACAAGTGCTGGTCTGTACCGACTTGCTCGGCCTCACGGGCGGAAAGTCGCCCAAGTTCGCCAAGCGCTTCGCGGATCTGGGGCCGGCGGTGGTGAAGGCGGTCTCCGACTATGTCTCCGAGGTGCGCGATGGTTCGTTTCCGTCCGCGCAGCATAGCTACAAGCCGAATCGCGCGGCCGAGAGCTCGGTGATCGAGCCCACGGAGAGCTCCGAGCGGCTGCACGCGTTCGACGAGCCGCTGGCCATCGATTTTTGGAACTGATTCGACGCCGCCGATAGCATTCATGCCGTGAATCTCGGCGGCATCGATTTGAACTTGCTGGTGGTGCTCGACGCGCTGCTCGTGGAGCAGCACGTCACCCGCGCGGCGCGGAGGGTTGGTTTGAGCCAGCCGGCCATGAGCAACGCGCTCGGCCGCCTTCGCCGGCTGCTGGGCGATCCGATCCTGGTGCCCGGCGTCCGGCGAAAGCTGGTGCCGACGGCGCGCGCCCATGCGCTGGCGGCGCCGCTCCACCGCATCCTCGGCGAGCTGGGGGACGCGCTCGATCCGGCGCCGCCTTTTGCGCCGGAGCGAACGCGGCGCGCCTTTACCCTGGTGACCAACGACTACATGCAGGCGGCCGTCCTGGTGCCGCTCGCCCGGCGCCTCTCGGCCGAGGCGCCCTTCGTCGATCTGGTGCTGCAGCCGCCCTTTCGCTATGCGGATTGGGACGCCGTCCTCTCCGGCGGCGCCGATGCCGCGCTCTTGCCGGTGGGCGACACGGAGCTGCCGCGCGGGCTGCATCGCCGGACGCTCTTGATCGATCCGTTCGTGTGCATCGTGCGGCGGGGGCACCCGCGCGTCTCGCGGCGGCTCACGTTGAAGACGTACCTTTCGCTGCCGCACGTGGTGGTGTCGCCGGGCGGCGTGGGCGGGCCCTCCACGGTTGACAAGGCGATCGGGCAGCTCGGGGCGAGCCGGCGGGTGGGGCTCAAGGTCGCCTTCTTCAACGTGGCGCCGCTGGCGGTCGCGAGCACGGACTTCGTCGCCACCCTGCCCGCGTCGCTCGCGCACGTGCACCTTCGCCGCCTGGGGCTCCGCGCCTTCCCGCCGCCCATCGAGGTGCCGCCGGTCGAGCACAGTCTCTTTTGGCACGATCGAACGGAGCACGCGGCCGAGCACGCGTGGCTGCGCGAGCGCATTTTCGCGGTGGCGTCGGAGGCTGCCTCGCGCGCGAAGCGATCATTCACGCGGTGAATGCTCGGACATAGCGAATGTCCATTGGCGCCTGTTCGCACGGTTCCGCAAAGTGCACGGTGTCCCGCGTACAGCGGGCATTCTTCGAGCAACACCTGCCTTTGGGAGACATCGATGGACCGAGATCGCGACGAAGACGATCGCAAGGTTGGAGCGAGCGACGATACAGTGGGCCGGCGCACCCTTCTGCGCGCGGCGATGGCCGGGATCACCACGTCGGCGGCGGGCAGCGCGCTGGCGTCGGTCGCGTCCGTGGCGTCGGTCGCGTCCGTCGCGTCCGTCGCGTCCACGGGATGCAGCGATGGGAACGCGGACACGGGCGAGAACCCGAACGGCGGCACGGCCGAGGAGCTGGGCGCGTGGCGACGGCGCATCGACACGCACCATCATGTGCTGCCCGATGCGATGCGCGACTGGCTGGCGAAGGAGAAGCTCCTGCCGTCCCCGTTGCCGCCGTGGGCGACGTGGAGCCTGGACGAAACGGTGACGATGATGGACACCCACGGCATCCAAGCCGGCGTGATGTCGCAGCCCGCGCCGAGCGCCATGTTCGATCACGACCGAAGGGCCAAAGAGGGCGTTCGCATCTTGAACGAGTCGCTCGCCGAGTTGACCCGAACGTACCCGAAGCGCTTTGGCTTCTTTGCCTATCTGCCGCTCGCGCGGGTGAGCACCGCCTTGGAGGAGCTCGCGTACGCGGCCGACAGCTTGGACGCCGACGGCTTTTTGCTCATGAACCACTTCGGCCACGCGTACCTGGGCGATCCCATGTTCGATCCGCTGTTCGAGGAGCTCGATCGGCGGCGCGCGGTGGTGATGACGCACCCCGATTTTCTACCGGGCCCGCAGATGGAGGGCGTTCCGGGCCACATCGCCGATTTCATGTTGGATACCTCGCGCGCGGCCTTGCGGATGATGTTCGCGGGCACCCTGGATCGCTACCCCAATGTCACCATCATCCTGCCGCACGGCGGCGGTTTTCTGCCGTACATCGGCTCGCGCATCTCGTCTGCGCGAAGGCGCCCGGGGCAGGGGCTCGATCCGGAGAAGGTCCGCGGCTACCTGCGCCGCTTCTACTACGACACCGCGGCCCCCATGTCCCCTTACGCCACGCCCACCCAGCTCGCCGCCGCCTCCGCGAGCCATATTCTCTATGGCACCGATTGGCACCAAGTGCCGGCCGAGGTCGTGGAGGAAAACGCCGCGGCGCTGATGTCCGATCCCGCCCTCGACGCAACCGCGCGCGCCGCCATCGGTCGCGGCAACGCTTTGCGCTTGTTCCCCAAGCTCGCCAAGCGCCTGGCGCGCACGTAAATCCGAGCGCGATCCTCGGCTCGAGGAGACGAGAGAGCTCAGCGCCCTTTTTCGGCGCCCGGGTATGAAGAGAGGGAAACCGCAAGGGCGCAAGGGCCGCTAGGTTTTTGGGTACGAGGTTTGGCTTTCGCTTTCTTCTCTCTCGTAGCGGCCCTGGCGCCCTTGCGGTTGATTCGTTCGTCCGTCGACCCTCGGTTCACCCGTCGTGAAATATCCCGCCCTCGATGCATCCGCGCGCGCCGCCATCGGTCGCGGCAACGCTTTGCGCTTGTTCCCCAAGCTCGCCAAGCGCCTGGCGCGCACGTAAATCCGAGCGCGAGCCTCGGCTCGAGGAGAGAATCACTCAACGCCCTTTTTCGGCGTCCCGGTATGAAGAGAGGGAAAACCGCAAGGGCGCAAGGGCCGCTAGGTTTTTAGGTACGAGGTTTGGCTTTCGCTTTCTTCTCTCTCGTAGCGGCGCTGGCGCCCTTGCGGTTGATTCGTTCGCCCGTCGACCCTCGGTTCACGCGCAAGGGCCGCTAGGTTTTTTGGGTACGAGGTTTGGCTTCGCTTTCTTCTCTCGTAGCGGCGCTGGCGCCCTTGCGGTTGATTCGTTCGCCCGTCGACCCTCGGTTCACGCGCAAGGGCCGCTAGGTTTTTTGGGTACGAGGTTTGGCTTCGCTTTCTTCTCTCGTAGCGGCGCTGGCGCCCTTGCGGTTGATTCGTTCGCCCGTCGACCCTCGGTTCACCCGTCGTGAATTCCGCCCGGAACCTTGTCGCGACCCTCGCTGACCCGGCGGTTCCAGGTATCGCCCGATTCGCCCGAGGTCTGCTCCATGGTGATGCACCCGGGGACGGGGCATACGAGCGCGCAGAGGTTGCAACCGACGCACTCGGGCTCGTCGACCCAAGGGACGCGATCGCCGGCGAGCGCCCCGATCACTTGGGGGCGCGGCGCGGGGGCGGTGCCCGGAAAGTGGGCCTGCGGCGGGCGCGTTTGATCGTCGGGCCCGGTGAAGATGCACTGGTGGGCGCCGTCGCGGCAGGCGGCGACGCAGAGCTGGCAGCCGATGCACTTGTCGGCGTCGATGCGGGCGACGATTTGGTAGCCGAGATCGAGCTCGCCCCACTCGCGGAAGCCCGGGATCGCGCGCCCCACCAGCTCGCGCACGCTCGTCATGCCGTGCTGGTCGAGGTAGCTCGAGAGCCCGTCGATCATGTCCTCCACGATGCGGTAGCCGTAGTGCATCACCGCGGTGCACACCTGCACGCTGGTGGAGCCCAAGGCGATGAACTCCGCCGCGTCCCGCCAGTTGGAGATGCCGCCGATGCCGCTGATGGGGACGGTGATCTTCGGCTCGCGCGCCAGCGCCGCCACCATGTGCAGCGCGATCGGCTTGACCGCCGGTCCGCAGTAGCCGCCGTTGGTCGAGGCGACGCCCACCCGCGGCTCGGGGATCAGCCGGTCGAGATCGACCCCGATGATGCTCTTGATCGTGTTGATGAGCGCCAGACCATCGGCGCCGCCGCGCACGGCCGCGATGCCCGGATCCAGGATGTCGCCGATGTTGGGCGTGAGCTTCACCAGCACCGGCGTCTTGGCGAACTCCTTGGTCCAGGCGGTGATCTCCTGGAGCAGCTTGGGCTCCTGGCCCACCGACGAGCCCATGCCGCGCTCGCACATGCCGTGCGGGCAGCCGAAGTTGAGCTCCAGGCCATCGGCCCCGGCGTCCTCGCAGCGGCGAATCAGCACGCGCCAGTCGTCGCGGGTCTCGGTCATCAAGGACACCACCACCGCGTGCTTCGGATAGCGGCGTTTGACCTCGCGGATCTCGCGTAGGTTCACCTCCAAGGGCCGGTCGGTGATGAGCTCGATGTTGTTGAAGCCCATCACCTTCTGGCCCGCGTAATCGATCGCGCCAAAGCGGCTGGACACGTTGACGATGGGATCGCCCAAGGTCTTCCACACCGCGCCGCCCCAGCCGGCGTCGAAGGCGCGCATGACCTGCTCGCCGCTGTTGGCCGGCGGCGCCGAGGCCAGCCAAAAGGGATTCGGGCTCTTGATTCCCGCGAAATCGATGCTCAAGTCGGCCATGTTTTCCTCGCGTCGCGCGGGCCCGCCCAGGTTCGTTCGAGATGGCGCGCGGTGTTTCGGCCATCGGCCACCGCGTTGACCACTTCTTTACCGCCGTTGATGCAGTCGCCGCCGCTGAACACTTTGGGATTCCCCGTCGCCCCCGTGGCCGGATCGGCGACGATGCAGCCGCGCCCGTCGA
The DNA here is from genome assembly GCA_037157815.1 of Sorangiineae bacterium MSr11954. NCBI lineage: Bacteria > Pseudomonadati > Myxococcota > Myxococcia > Myxococcales > Pendulisporaceae > Pendulispora > Pendulispora albinea. The sequence goes on along the minus strand of CP089984.1, from coordinate 5,367,077 downwards.
CGGTGACCCCCGGAAACTCCGCGGCGATGGCGTGCATCTTCGATTGACCGATGGCAACGGCCACCATATCGCACGCGAGCACCTGTTCTCCCGGCGCGCCCTGCGTATCGCTCTTGAGCGACACCCGCAAACCCGTCAAAGCGCCCGAAGCGTCGCGCTCGAAGGCCACGGGGGTCGCGTGGGTCACCAAGCGAACGCCTTCTTTGCGGGCGCCCTCCATCTCGTGGGCATAACCGCTCATCGAAGCGGTGTCGCGCCGGTACACCATGGTGACCTCGGCCGCGCCCAGCAGCGCACACTCGCGCGCCACGTCGATGGCCGTGTTGCCGCCGCCGATGACGAGCACCCGCGCGTTCTTGGGGCTGGTCCCTTGCGCGCGGGCGAGCTTCATCGCTTCGATCCACGCGGTGGCGCCATAAATACCCGGGCCATCTTCGCCCGGGATGCGGAGCTTGGTGTCCTCCCCGAGCCCGACGCCGAGGTACACCGCGTCATAGTCGCGCAGCAGGTCCTCGCCGCGCACGTCTTTTCCGACTTCGACGCCGGTTTGGATCGCCACGCCGAGCGCTTCGACCCACGCGATTTCATGCAGCGCGTCCTGCGCGTGCAGCTTGTACGGCGCAATCCCCGTCGTATTGAGCCCGCCGGGGAGCGCTCGCTTCTCGAAAATGACGGCGTCGTGCCCCTCGAGCGCCAGGTAGCCCGCGCAGGCGAGCGACGCCGGCCCCGCGCCGACCAGCGCCACTTTTTTGCGCGCGCCGCCGGCCTGAGATGACGCTTCGTCTGCGCCGTCCGGCGCTCGCGACGCTCCCGAAGATCGCGCGAGAAGCGGCGTCTCGCCGTGCGCCGTCGCCTTTTCCGTTGCGTAGCGCTGCAGGCGGCCGATGGCGATCGGCTCCCGGTGCCATGCATTGTACACGCATGCGCCCACGCAGAGGACCTCGACCGGGCAGACGCGCGCGCACGAGTATCCGAGCAGGTTTTGCTCGAAGATGGTCTTTGCGCTGCCGCGCACGTTGCCGGTCGCGATCTTCTTGATGAACGTTGGAATGTCGATCTCGGTCGGGCACGCCTTGATGCAGGGCGCGTCGGCGCAGTAGAGGCATCGGTCGGCCTCCGCCTTCGCTTCCGCTGCCGAATAGGTCGGCTTTTTGTCCGGAAGTTCGAGTTCGTCGCGCTCCGCGGGGAGCCGTGAAAGAAGCTCTAAAAGGGAATTCACGTTGGTCCTTTCACTGCCCGCAACTGTCGCATTCGCGAATGGGCCGGTCAAGCTGACAGACGCGCTCCCGGATATCGTTGTAAGATGGAGAACATGGGACGAACACTCATCCAAGGCGGTATTGTCGTCACGGCTGTCGACACGTACGAAGCGGATCTTGCTGTTGTCGATGGAAAGATAGCCGCGATTTTCGGCCCTGGCGCGGCGCCGGCCATCACCTTCGATCGCACCATCGACGCGAAAGGCAAATACGTCTTTCCCGGTGGCATCGACGCGCACACGCACCTGGACATGCCGTTCGGCGGCACCACGTCCAGCGATGACTTCGAGACCGGCACGCTCGCAGCGGCCTATGGGGGCACCACATCCATCGTCGACTTCGCGATTCAAACCAAGGGCGATGCGCTGCGCAAAGGCATCGACACCTGGCACGCGAAGGCCGAGGGCAAGGCCGCCATCGACTACGCGTTCCACATGATCATGACCGACGTGAACGAGTCGACCGCGGCCGAAATGGGCACCCTGGTCAACGAAGGTGTCACCTCGTTCAAGCTCTTCATGGCCTACCCCGGCGTCCTCTATGCCGACGACGGGATGATCTTTCGGGCCATGCAGCGCGCGGGCGAGATCGGCGCGCTCATCTGCATGCACGCCGAGAACGGTATTCCCATCGACATCCTGATCGCCCAAGCCATCGCCAAGGGAAACACCGCCCCCAAGTACCACGCGCTGACCCGCCCCCAGATCGCGGAGGCCGAGGGCACCCACCGCGCGATCTGCCTGGCCGAGATGGCGGGCTCCCCCGTGTACATCGTGCACCTCTCGGCGGCGCGCGCGCTCGAGAAGGTGGTGGAGGCCCGGGACCGCGGCTTGCCCGCCTACGCCGAGACCTGTCCGCAGTACCTCTTTTGCTCGGACGACGACCTCGGGCGCGAAGGTGAGTACGGTGCGTTCGAGGGGGCCAAGTTCGTGTGCACACCGCCGCTGCGGCCCAAGGCGATGCAAGAGGATCTGTGGCGGGGCCTAAAGACGAACGATTTGCAAGTGGTTTCGACCGATCACTGTCCGTTCTGCATGAAAGGACAGAAGGAGCTGGGCCGCGAATCGTTCGCCAAAGTGCCCAACGGTATGCCGGGCATCGAAACGCGTCTGTATCTTCTTTGGGACGGCGGCGTGCGGACGGGCCGCATTTCCATGAACCGATTCGTGGAGATCACCAGCACGGCCCCCGCAAAAATCTTCGGTCTTTACCCGCACAAGGGCACCATCGCGGTTGGGGCGGACGCCGACTTGGTGGTCTGGGACCCGAACAAGAAGCATGTGCTCAGCCAGAAAACCTTGCACATGCGGGTCGATTACTCCCCCTACGAGGGTCAAGAAGTCACAGGCGGAGCGTCGTATGTTCTTTCCCGCGGCAACGTGATAATTGAGGACGGAAAGTACGTCGGAAAGAAGGGGGACGGTCGGTTCGTCAAGAGGTCAACGTTCGGATTGTAACGCTGCAAGTTGGGCTTTTGTTAACGCCCTTGAAGTCCTTGAAACACCTCTTCGAGCCCGTGGCCGTTTCCAGTCAACAAAACGGATCCATCCAGAAGGGCACACTCATGGCACGCTCGATTCTCCGGAAAGCCTCCTCGTTGTCGTTTCTCGTTTGCGGGCTCGCTGCGCCCGTCCTCATGAACTGTGGCGGCGGAGCACCCGGCGCGCCGGGTGGACTGACCAGCGCCATCCCCGGCGGAGCAGGCGGCTGCCCGGACCTGTCGAGCGCAGATGCGGTCGCGAAGGTCGATTTCGTCAACGAGTTCAGCGTGGCGGCCGAAAACGCCGCCAAGCTCAAGGCCGGTCTGCAAGCGTCGGCTGAAATCCAGGCCTTCGCGGCCAAGCTCGACGGCGACTTGAAGGTCGCCTGCGGCGGTCTGGCCAAGGACCTCGGCATCACGGGCGAGTTCAAGTCCGGTGAGGACTCCTGCAAGGCTGCGGCCGAGGCCATCAAAGGCGTGAAGGCGAAGTTCGGCGCGAAGGCCAAGGTGGCCGTCGACACCACCCCGCCGCGCTGCGAAGCCAGCATGAACGTGGTCGCCGACTGCGCCGCCAAGTGCGACGCCAGCGTCACCCCGGGCAGCGCGAAGGTGGAGTGCGAGCCGGGCAAGCTCTCCGGCTCCTGCAACGCCGAGTGCTCCGGCACCTGCGAAATGAAGGGCGCGGCCAAGTGCGACGGCACGTGCTCGGGCAGCTGCGAGGCGACCTTCAAGGGAGCCTGCGGCGGCGCCTGCAACGGCAAGTGCGACGGCAAAGACTCCAAGGGCGGCACCTGCAACGGCACGTGCGAAGGCTCCTGCTCGGCCAACGCCAAGGGAACCTGCGGCGGCAAGTGCAACGGCAGCTGCGAGCTCAAGGCCAAGGCCAAGTGCGAGGGCACCTGCACCGGCAGCTGCTCGGTGGAGATGAAGGAGCCCAAGTGCACGGGCGAGATCACCCCGCCGAAGATGAGCGCCGAGTGCAAGGCCCACTGCGACGCCGAAGTGAGCGGCAAGCTCGAGTGCAAGCCCGCGCAAGTCATCGTGCGAGTCGACGGCTCGGCCGACGCCTCCGCGGCCACCGCCTTCAAGGCGGCCCTCGAGAAGAACCTCCCCGCCATCCTGACGATCGCCGAAGGTCAAGCCAAGCAGGCCAACAAGACCGCCGCCAACGTCAGCGTCGTCATCGAAGGCCTCCAGGGCAGCGCCCAGGGCATGGCCAGCGGCGGCCTCACCGCAGCCGCCAAGCTCGCAGGCTGCGTCGCGGCCCCCTTCAAGGGCGCCCTCGATGCAGCGGCCAGCGTGAAGGCCAACGTCAAGGTGTCGGTCGACGTCAAGGCCAGCGCCTCGGCGAGCGGCAGCGCGTCGGGCAAGGCGGGCTGATTTCGACCTAGGAATCGCGAGCTCCCATCTCACGTCTCCCAAAGAGACGTGGGATGGGGCTTGGGGTTCAGGTTTAACGTGTAGATACGCTGACTTGACGTATATCGACATTCGCTCCACGCTTGACGAGTGAAGCGCTACACGACCCGCGAGGCGCGCGAGACTCTCGACGAGCTTCTTCGCGCGGCTCGAAACGGAGAAGAGGTCGTGATTCCCGAGCGCTCGTCGGCCCTCGCCAAGTTCCGCGCTTGGAAGGCGACCGCCGTAGAGATCGACGAAGATCCCTTCGACGGATCCGCGATGCGAGCAAGGCCCACAAGGTATCCTTGTGAAATACTGCTCGACACGAACATCGTGTCGCTCGTCGCTACCGGCGAACGTGCGCGATTTTAAAGGGTTTCGGGAGAGCCAGTTGGAAGACCGGAGCCGCCCGTAGCGGCTCTGGTCTCGTGGCGCGTCGAGCGCGATTACAGCAATTTCGCCATGTCCCCGTAGGTTTCGGGCAGTTCGCTCCCGATCGCGCCACGGGTGGGATGGGGTGGTGACCGTGCTCGGACTATCCTGGGATTTGGCGGGTAGCGTTCACCCTGAGCGTGACTTATAAGTCACACATGGCTCGGCGCGCGCTTCAGACCGGATTCGATAAATTCTTCGATGAGCAGATGCGTTCGCCGTCGTTTGCTCGTGCCTACGGGGAAGCACGCGCGGAAGTCGACACAGTCGATCGGATCGTGCGTGAGATCGACAGACTGCGGCAAGAGCACGGCATGAGTAAAGCCGAGCTCGCCAGAGCGGCGGGAGTCCGGCCGGAAATCATCCGACGACTGTTCACGGCGGAGGAGCCGAACCCGACGCTCGAAACGGTCGTTCGCGTCATCGCTGCGGTCGGTTGTACCCTACGAGTCGTGAGGGCTCCTCGCGCGCGCGCGCCCAAAGGTCGAACGGTGCGTCAGGTTGCGACCGAGCGAGGTACCCGTGCACGAAATTCAGTCCCGAGCCGTCGCACCTCCGCGTAGTCGGCTTTCGAGAGCAATGTCATGAAAGCCTTCTTCTTGCCGGTGACCAGCACGAGGCTCGGTCCTCCGAGGCCAACCTGCGCCCCATCGCGATCGAGGAAGCAAAAAAGCCGATAGTGACTGCGTTGTGGGCCGTCGACACGGACCTCGTAGAAGCCCGCCATTTGATCGTGCATGGCTTCCCACCTGCCGCCGCCGCTGAACCTCGGCGGAGGTGCTTCAGCAACCGCTTTCACCACCGCCAACATCATGGCCCGCACCTTCTCGGGGCAGTGTGCGAGAAATTCACGAGCCGGAATGCTTTGCTCGGGATCGTCCTCTCGGTGGCGGCGGAAGAAATGGATTCGCCACGGTGCCTGCGACGCGGATGATCTGGATGCGATTGCCCTCGACAAAGCCCTTTCTCCTGCCGGATCGCCCTCAAACGATCGGTAACGTTTCTATAAATTTGGCAAGCCGCGACGCTTCGGCGGGGGTGAGATCGGAAGGTAGCTGGAGCTCGACGGCTAATTCGTGACGAAGATTGTAGACGTGCCGCTTCATGGATTTGCCCTCGTCGCGGTCATCCTCGTCGCTGGTGTCTTCCGTTAGCGCTATGATCTCATCCCGCTTTCTTGCAGCGGCGGCACCAACGCTGACCATTTCCACGCTCCAAAGGAAGCGGCTTGGATGCCCATGACGCCCGACGATGTATTGTCCGCAGCCGATCATATCGAGTTCGCGCAAGACCTCTGTCAGCTGCGCGCGCGACACGCCCCCAGGTGCTCGCTGAATCTCTAAGAGCAGTTCATCGACCGTGGTCGTTAGGCGCCCATTCGGGGACTTTCCGGCGAGATAGTCGAGAAGTGAACGTGCCGCGGGGTCTTCCCGGTACAGTTTCCGCAACTTTCTCACCTGCTGGATATTTGCGCCGTCTGTCTCTGCCATCGAACACCTCAGACGAGGGTAGGTTGGCATTAAAAGCGTCCAAGTCAATCCTTACGCCCCCCTTTTTTGAGTAAGAGTGATTTTAAGATCGATTTATAAATCTATAAATATTATCGAGCTCACCTAAGTACACATATGGCGATTCAAAGGAGGGCGAAGGGCCCCGCCGCCGCTTCGGTCCCCGCGGTTGCAAGGTAAGCCCTCGCGAAGCGCCTGCCGAGAGTTGTCTCGACGAATCGTCCTCGCCGGTTCGATAGCAAGCGCGAACGATGCGCGTGGCCGCGGTTGGGCGGGCTACGGACGTCATCCTCACCCGAGGAGGGGCAGGATGGCTCATATACGTGAGGGCACGCCTGAGTCGAGGAAGGGGGGGGCCGGCGACCAGCGGCGGCCTCACCGCAGCCGCCAAGCTCGCAGGCTGCGTCGCGGCCCCTTTCAAGGGCGCCCTCGATGCAGCGGCCAGCGTGAAGGCCAACGTCAAGGTGTCGGTCGATGTCAAGGCCAGCGCCTCGGCGAGCGGCAGCGCGTCGGGCAAGGCGGGCTGATTTTCACGTAGCCAACGTTTCGCTCCCCATCGCGCGTGCAAGCGTGGTGGGGAGCGAATTTGTTTGTAGATTACAACAATTTCGCCATGTCGCCGTACGTCTCGGGGCGGCGGTCGCGGTAGAATTGCCAGGTTTTGCGGACCTCTTCGATTTGGTCGAGGTCGACGGTGGCGATGACGAGCTCGTCTTTGTCTTCGGAGCCCATGGCGAGGAAGTTGCCGCGGGGGTCGACGATGTAGCTCGAGCCGTAGAAGTGGCCGATGTTCCAAGGGGCTTCGGTGCCGACCCGGTTGGAGGCGGCGACGAAGTAGCCGTTGGCGACGGCATGGGCGGGTTGCTCGAGCTTCCAGAGGTACTGTGAGAGGCCCGCGACGGTGGCCGAAGGGTTGAAGACGATTTCGGCGCCGTTGAGGCCGAGGAGGCGGGCGCCCTCGGGGAAGTGACGGTCGTAGCAGATGTAGATGCCTACCTTGCCGTAGCGGGTATTGAAGACGGGGTAGCCGAGGTTGCCCGGCTTGAAGAAGTACTTTTCCCAGAAGCCGTTGGTGTGCGGGATGTGGTTCTTACGGTACTTGCCGAGGTAGGTGCCGTCGGCGTCGATCATGGCGGCGGTGTTGTAATAGACGCCAGGGAGATCCCGCTCGTAGATGGGCACGACCATGGCCATGTCGTACTTTTTGGCATAGCCGGCCATGAGCTCGGTGGTCGGACCAGGACAGCTCTCCGCCGCGTCGTACCATTTCGGATCTTGGCTGGGGCAGAAGTAGGGACCGTTGAAGATCTCCTGCAGCCCCAGGATCTGCACCCCGCTCTTGCCCGCCTGCTCGATGAGCGGCAGGTGCTTCTCGAGCGCGTCCTTCTTGATCCGCTCGACGCTCCACGCGGGATCGAACGGTGTGGCCATCTGAATCAAACCGACTTTGACGTTTCTCGGCATTTCGGCCCCTCGCTTTGTGGTCCAAAAAGGGATGCCACCTCGGGCACCCGCGGGTCAAGGCTTGGCGCGTCGCATGAGCACCCCGTACAAGGCGGCCGAGCTCGCGCCGCCCACGAACCAGGCGTAGTCGAAAAGATCGCGCAACGCGGGAACGAGGAGGCCGATCCACGCCAGAAAACAGCCGACGAAGGTGGCGATGACCGCGTTCCAGTTGGTGCCCAGACCCCCCGGCGGCCCGTACGCGTAACGCCCCTCGCGGCGGTACAAGTCGGCGAGCTCGAGCTGGGTGCGTTTGATGAACCAATAATCGCAAATCAATACGCCCGCGATGGCGCCCAGGCCGCCGGAGTAGCCCAGAAGCCACTTGAAGATGTACCCCTCGGGATCGGCGATGAGCTTCCACGGCATCATCAGCACCGAGAAAATGCCCGTGATCAGCGCGCCCGTTCGGAACGAAATGGACTTGGGGGCGATGTTGGCGAAGTCATTGGCCGGCGAGACCATGTTGGCCGCGATGTTCACGCTCAGGGTGGCCACCACGATGGTGAACATGGCGACGGCCACCAGCACGCGTGACTCGAAGTGGCCCACCAGCTCCACGGGATCCCAAATGGGCTTTCCGTAAATCTCGGTGGAGGCGCTGGTGATGAGCACCCCCATGGCCGAAAAGACGGTCATCGTGGTGGGCAGCGCCACCACCTGGCCCACCGCCTGCTCCTTTTGCGAGCGCCCGAACCGCGTAAAATCCGGCATGTTGAGCGACAAAGTCGCCCAGAAGCCGATCATGGCCGTGACGCTGGGGACGAACACCGGCCAGAAGGTCCCAAAAGTCGGGAACTTGCCCGGGTCGCTCATAATCTTTCCAAGCCCGTTCGCGCGATCGATGGCCCACACCACCAGCGCCGCGGTCATGACCAGCACGAAGGGCGCCGCCAGGTTCTCCACTTTGCGGAGCAAGTCCATTCCGCGGTACGCAATCAGGATATTCAGCGACCAAAAAAGCCCGAAGCTGAGCCATTCGGTCATCAAATGACCGCCCACCGGCGCGTCCCCGAGCGCCGCGGGCCACCCCGCCCACAGCGAGCGAAAGAAGGTCTGCAGCGCCTGCCCGCCAATCCACGCGTTGATGCCGAACCACCCGCACGCCACGATGGCGCGCAAAATGGCGGGCACATTGGCGCCGAACACGCCATAGGCCGCGCGGGCGAAGACGGGGAACGGCACTCCATACTTCGTCCCCGGGTGCGAATTGGCCAATATGGGCACCAGCACGATGGCATTGCCCACCAAAATGGTGACCAGCGCCTGCCACCAATTCATCCCGGCGCCAATGAGGCCCGACGCCAGCATGTACGTCGGAATGCAGTGCGCCATGGATATCCAGAGCGCGGCATACGTGTACGTCGTCCATGTGCGTCGCGCGACCTGCGTCGGCGCCAAATCCTCGTTATATAGACGCGGGTCGTCGAGGACGATGCCGGCACGGAGCTCCACCCGGCCATCGGCGTGCTCGATTTGCGTCCGAGTTTGCTCGTCTGCCATCAATCCATCTTTCCTTCGAATGCGCTCCACCGCAATACCAAGTGTCGCCAACCACCGTCACGCTCCCTCCCTCCAGGGGGAGCCGGGGAGGGGAGACGAACGAAACCGCGTCGTCACGGCTCCGCGAGGCCGTGAGAACCGCCCGGGGAATACGAAACGAACCGCCTCGGAAATATCCTCGAAACGAATCGACTACTTCTTCGAACGGAACGCCTGGAGCAACGACAGCCACATCCACCGCAGGCGGTTGCCAAAGCGATCGAGCGACCGCAAAAGCGCCCCCCGCCCGCCGCTGGCGCGCGCCATGCGGGCCAAATTCTGCGGGCGGGCCATCGGGTGCACCCCGAATACGGTGTAGAGATCGATGAGCTCCTGCACCAAATCGCTGATGCCGCGCGTATCCAGATCGTGCGCCTGGCAGTAGCTATCGGGCTTGTTGCGGATCATGCACTTGGCGATGATGCGCATCACGTGGCTGTCGATCAGCTCTCCGTTGCCGTCCAAGTAGTGCTTGTACGAGAAGAAGCGGTCGGCGGGGGCCACGTTGGTGTCGCCCGCCTTGGGCGCGCGCATCGAGTTGATGACCGAGTACTCGTGCGCGAGGTACGCCTCGATGGTGTTGTTCTCGTCCGGGCGCTCGTACTCGATGAACTTGTGGAAGTTGTCGTAGAGCGTCTTGGGGTTGGCGTAGGCGCCCGAGATCAAATAGTAGAAGAGGGCGCCCAAGGAGTAGATGTCCGCGGGGCGGCCCACGCTCTTTTGAATCTTGGCGCGCACGTTCGCCTCGCCGTGCTCACGCCAGGGGCGCCCGAGCAGGATCTTCTTCTTGGCGCGATCGGCGTAGAGGATCGGGTATTGCTCGCCGCGGTTGAAGAGCGAGAACGTGTCGTTTTTGGCGATTTGAATGTAGAAATCTTCGAAGTATTCGACCTCGGTCGAGCCCTGGGTCACGTTGACCAAGAGCTCGATGATGTTCGTCTCCTGCTCGGGGCTCTGGAAAAAGAGGGTGCCGGGGACGCTCTTCATCCGCGTCATCCCGATGCTCATCTCTTCGTCCTGCAGCTTGGAGACGTTGAAGTCGGCCAGCCGCACCTCCAAGGTGGATCCACGCAGATTGGGATCGGGCAGGCCGATGAGGATGTTGGCCGGTTTGATGTCGCGGTGGCTGAGGTTCTTGATCAGGTGCGCGAACTCGACCGCGCTCGCGATCGGGATCATGTAGTCGAGCACCCGGAAGACGCGCTCGTTCATGCTGCAGGCGAGCAGATCGTCCTGCTCGCCCTTCGAGCGCGAGCCTTTCAGCCGCTCCTCCAGCGACATCTGCAGCTTTTCGAGGATGACGAACTCACACTCGACTTTGTCGCGAATCGAGGCCGGGATGAACTCGGGATCCTCACCCTCGCCCGAGGCGAAGAGCTCCACGATGGATGGGTGCCCTTGCACGCGCTCCAGCAGCTCTTTTTCGAGCTGAAAGCGCATCAAGTCCTCGTCGCTCACGCCCTTCTGAAGGATCTTGATGACCACCTGGCGCCGAAAATCCGTCTTCGAATCGAGCCAGCGCTCCTCGCCCAAATAAACTTTGCCGAAGCGCCCGGAGCCGATCTCGATGGGGTTGCCCTGCGCATCGAGCACGAACGCATACGCACGTCCTCGAACGACGTGCGCGTGGGCCGCGCGGAACTGCTGCGGCGCATGCGCGTGCACGCCAATGGTCACCCCGGGACTCTGCCCCACTTGCGACGGTGCTGCAAAGTTCGCGGGCGCCTGCGCGGGAGGCGCACCGCCCGCCGCGGCCGACATGGCGACCGCAGGCTGCTGCGTCCAAGCCTGCGCCTGCGGGACGTAACCCGGCTGGGCCGCGTACGCGGCATTGGCGGGGGCCGCGGCATGGCCCGGCGCGCGCGCGTTCATCGCATAGGCGCCCGAGGTCGACGGCGTGGACGAAGCCATCGCCATCGGCGCCGCCGTCGAGGGGCGCCCTTGCGGTACCGCCGGCACCTGCGGAAGCTGCGCCATCGGGGCGGCTTGCGCAACTTGCGCCACCGGCGCCACTTGAGGAGGGCGCGGGCTCGAGGACGGCGGGCGTCCGCCGCTCGCCTGACTTGCCTGAGAAGCCTGACTCGCCTGAGAAGCCTGCGGCGACTGCGCGATAGCCCCGGACATCAGCGCTTGATGCAGCGCGTTGGTGGGCGAGAACGGGGTGGTGGGCGTGTTCGGGCGCTGGAAACCGACGCGCTTGTTCGTGCCCGGCGGGGCAGCTTCGCGCGCATCGACCGCCTCGGGCCGCCGCGGATCCTTGCGCGATTCCGGACCTTGCTTGGCCGCGGCCGCGTCGGTCATGGGAGACGCGGAAGGCGCGGAACCAGCGGGATTCCCGGGATTCGACGGCGGCACGGGCGGCGCGTTCCTTTGGCTCACGAACGAGACTCTCCTAACTCTTCCGGCATAGGATGATCACATCCCTTTCGGATCCCAGAAAGAGGGCCACCGATTGGGTCGCTTGGGAAGAGGGTACCACCATATCGCCGCCGTCTAAGCGAAAGACTCTTCCCCCATCCACGCCGGACGCCACCTGGCCAAACGACCAAGCGATCTCTCCGAGCTCCTCCCACCCCGTCGAGATGAAATGGGCGGCGCCGTCCGAATCGGTGGCAATGGCGGGTGTCGGCCGGCCGCCCGAGGTTCGGATGAAGCAGTTCAACCCCTTGATATTGATGCGGAAACTGCGCTCGTGCAGCGGGAGGAAACTCACGCGGAAGCGCACGTCGCTGCCTTTGGGGCTGGGGATGGTCAAATCGAGCTTCTCATCGACATCGACCAAACGCGCGCGGGCCTTGCCGAGGTCGACCGCGCGCTCGGGGGGCGGCACATTCGCGACTTCCTGAAGCGCCGGGACCTGGAACTCCACCGACATCGTGATGTCCGCCCGAGGCTTCTTCCACGGAAACGCCGCCGGCGGACGCGCGGGGCGCGCGCCGATCAAGGTCCGGCGGAGCGCATCGAAGAAGCTGAGCGAGCTGCGATACCGCTTCTCGGGGAACGCCGAGAGGGCCTTGAGCAGCGCCTTGCGGGTGGGCTCCGAGATGGTGTCCATTTGCGAGAGCAGCCGGGTGACCAGCTCGTCGCCGCGGATGCGATCGGCGAAGGTGCCGCGCACGTCGTTGCCCTCGAAGATGGGACGCCCGGCCAGCATGTAGACGGCGACCAAGCCCAGGGCATAAATGTCCGTCTCCGGGCCTTGCGTCGATCCCGCCAGCTGCTCGGGGGAGGCCCATCGGGGCGAGAAGAGCGTGACCGCGCTCACTTGGTCGCTAGTCTCGTCCTCGAAGCCGCCGGGCACCAGATCGCCGCCGCGGGCGTGGGTGGATCGCCCGACTTTGGCGCGCTTCACCACGCTCGAGTGGGCGATTCCAAAGTCCGCGAGCTTGGGCATCAAGTAATCGCCGACCCGGGCGAACAAGATGTTCGAGGGCTTGATGTCGCGGTGGATGATGCGATGCTGGTGCGCCTCGCCCACCGCTCCCGAGATGCGCTCGAGGATGGCCGCCGTCTCCTCGGCATCGCATGCGCCGCGCGAGCGCACGTGCTGTTCGAGGTTGCCGCCGTCGAGGAACTCGCTGATCTGAAAGGGGCGGCCGCTCTGCGCCAGGTACCCGAAGTCGTAGATGCGCAGGGTGTTCGGGTGCATCAAGCGCGAGAGGGTCAGCGCCTCCTGCAAAAAATGCGAATAGGTGGCCTGGTACACGCTCCGGCCGCTGGTGCTGCCGGATCCTTCGAGCTCGAGCCGAAGGAGCTTGACGCAGACGACTCGATCGAGGCGCTCATCCATCGCGCGATAGATGGAGGCCATTCCGCCGCTGCCGATGCGATCGATAATCGTGTACCGATCGAGTAAACGCATCCCCTCCGGGAGCTCGGTTGAGTCAACTTGCTGTGCCAAAGTATCCTACTAGCCTACCTCTAGAGCGCCCTGGCCGCGAGTCGCGTAAAGCTTTAGTGAAATCGGAAGCCTCGGACCGCTAGAGTAACCGAGGATGTTGGCGACCACTAGCGATCCGTGAGCTCCCGCTAGCGATCCGTGAGCTCCCGCTAGCGGTCCGTGAGCTCGTGTGCGAGTGCGTCCGCGCCGTACACCTTCTTGAGCGCCTCCACGATGCCCGCCGTGTGAACGCTCACCGCACGCTGGGTGACGTCGCCGTAGACGAAGCGATTGGGGAGGGACGAGAGATTGCCGTCGAAAATAAGGCCGGCGATCTCGCCCGCCTCGTTCAGCACCGGGCTGCCGCTGTTGCCGCCGATGATGTCGTTGGTGGAGACGAAGTCGTACGGTACGTTGGGATCGAGCGAGCTCTTCGCCGCCAGCCAGCGCTCCGGCAATTGCAAGGGCGCCACACCCGTGGCGTGGCCGTACAGGCCCGCGAAGGTGGTGCTCCACGGCACGGCCTTTCCGCGCTCCGTAAAGCCCTTCACCGTGCCGACGCTCAGGCGAAGGGTCGACGTGGCATCGGGCGGCACGCTGGTTCCGCGCACCGCGAACAAGGCTTGCGCGATTCGCTCGCCCGCCGTGCGCGAAGGGCCCTCCACCTCGTCCTCGTAGCGCTTGCGCACGGCGCGCGCCTCCGGATCGAGGGCCCGCATCATGGCGATGGCCGGATCGGCCGACTCGGCGATGGCTTGCTTTCCGCCCTCGATCAGCTTGCGGCGGAAGTTCACGTCGAAGAGCTTCGAGCCGGCGATGGTCTCGCGCGCGGCCCGCTCCGGGGTGCGCCCGGCGAGCAGGGCGCGCACGGTCGGATCGGCGGCCCCCAAGTCGCGCACCGCGCGTTCGAGCCAGGCGCGCACCAGCACCACCTCGACCTCGCCGTAAATGGGGGCAGGGGAGACGAGCCGGAATTTCAGCGACTCCAGGCTCGACTCGTTGTACTCGCGCAGGCGCTTCTCGTTGGGGACTTCGCTCTCGGCGGCGAGGCGCACCAAGTTGCGCGCGATGCCGAGCACCTGCGCGCGCGATCCGGTCTCCAGCACCGTGTAACGCTTCCAGGACTCGGTCTGCTTCTTGGCGATGGCCGCGAGCTCGTCGAACACCGTTCCATGGCTCTGTTTGAGCTTGGGATCGGCCTCGATGGCCTTGCGCAGCGCGGCCTCGCCCTCGGCCTTCTTCTTCATGAGCGCCGGATCGTCGAGCCCCAAGAGAAAGCCGTTGGTCGACTTGATGCTGTTCTCCAGCCGCTTGATCCAAAGGGCCACTTGGCGCGCGGCCTCTTGGTTCTGCTTTCCGTAGGCCCGAAGCCGATCGCGCTCCGTGCGCAATTGATCGAGCGAATAGGGATACACCTGGTCGCGGTAGGTCTGGAGCTGCGCCATCGTGAGGAGGCGGCCGGTGGATCCGGGGTGGCCGCTGACGAAGACCGTCTCGCCGTCTTTGGCGCCGGACGGGCTCCAGGCGAGCCAATCTTTGGGCGCGAGCGGCTGGCCGTTCTCGTAGACCCGAAAGAGGGCCATATCGAAGTTGTAGCGGGGATAGGTGAAATTGTCGGTGTCGCCTCCGAAGAAGGCGATGCTCTGCTCGGGCGCGAAGACCAGGCGAACGTCGGTGTACTTCTTGTACGTGTACAGATCGTATTTGCCGCCGGCGTAGAGGGTCACCACCTCGCACTTCACGCGCTCGCCCGAGGGCCGATCGGCGCAGCCCTTTTCGATCTGCGTCATGGCGCCCTTGATGGCCATGTTGGCCTCGGCGTCGTTCATCTCGGGCTTGCGCGCGGCGCGCACTTTGTCGGTCACGTCCTCGATGGCCAAGAGGACATTGAGCTCGACATCGGGACAGCGCGCCTCGGGGCCGTCTTTTCCGGCGATGAAGCCGTTCGCCACGTAGTCTCGTCCGGCGCGACTCAGCTTGGAAATGCAATCGACGCCGACGTGGTGGTTGGTGAGCACCAATCCCGTTTTGGAGACGAACGATCCCGAGCCGCCGCGAAAGCGCACGCTCGAGAGCCGCACGTGATCGAGCCAGCCGTCGCTCAAGGCGACGTTGCGATCCTTCTGGAAGCGCTCCTTGGGGATGCGGTTGAAGGGCCACATGCCCTCGTCCGCCTGCGCGGAGGTGCTCAGGGTGGCGGTGAGAAAGAGAGCCTGAAACGCGAGGCCGGCGGCGGCCGTTCGTGCGAACTTCATCCTAGATCGACTTCCATCACGAACCGCGGCGCGGGGGAAGAAGGCGAACGCCCTCACCCGACGAAAGCCGCGATGCACCCGATGCGCTGGGTGCCTCCACGCCGCGCCGCAGGATGATGCGCCGCCCCGCCTCGCGGCCGTGGGAGAACGTCTCGTTCTTGCGGTTGCCGGCGTAGCGCACGTTGCGGATATAGGGGTGGCGCCTCCGGAAATAGCCATGGAGATCGCCGTCCTTCACCCAGACGAGCCCCGCCTCTTTGTGCGTGCTCGCCTCCCGCGCCAGCCGGTCGGCAAAGCCAGCCATGACCCCCGACAGGAAGGTGCGCCGATCGCGATTCTGCTCGATGCCATGCGCGCGGCGGTGCTCGAGCCAGAGCCGCTCGGAGGTGTGCGTCAGGAACGCGTGGACGTACTCGGCGATGGCCAAGTTGGAGGGGGTGCCGCAGATCTCGAGGACGCTGCCGCGCTTGCCCTCGGCGGGCCGGTAGACGGGGACCCAGATCACCTCGACGAAGAAATACTTGCCGAGCACCATCGCCAAAATGCGATCGCTCTCGCCCACGCGCCCCGAGGGCTTGCCCACGTGCTTGAAGCCGTAGTCACGCGGGACGGCGCGCGACTCGAGGTTGTACTTGAGCATCAGCCGCTGCGCGGCCAAGGTCGCGGCCTGCGCCTCGTGCTCGTTGGGGCTCTCGGCCAGGGCGAGCAGGCGCGCGATCCGCTCGACCACCCGCGCCTCGCGCGCGTCGGTAAACGCCGGATCGGCCTTCGATGCGCCGGCTCGTTCCGGCATGCCCGCGGCGCGCGCGTCGATGCCATGGCGGCGGCAGGTCTCGCGAAAGGCGGGCCCGTGTGGCGTCTCGTCCGCGACCCCGAGGACCTCGGAGACGTACTGGTGCGCCATCTCGTGCTTGAGCACCTCGACCACGATGCCCCACGGCTGCGCGAGGAGCAGCGGCCGCGAGATCTCGAGGGTGCGGGTGCCCTGCGTCCAGCGACCGAGCACGGTCTCGGAGCGCGTGAGCTCGATGGTCGGAGGCGAGAGCGCCTGCCGAAAATACGAGGCGTTGATCTGCTTCCACACGGCGATGAGTTCGCGCACCAGCGCCGTCTCCAACTTCGCCGAGAGCTCGCCGTTCGATTCTCCTCCGGGGGATGCCACCAACCGCCGATTGTGGAGAACAGGGAAGAGCCGTCAAGAGCAACTTTTTCGTGCCGAGCGGATCCACGGTGGACCGCGCGCATGCCGCCGCTCGGGCCGCTGCACGCGCGCAGTCGCTCATGAACGCGGTTCGTGCGCGCCCGGCTTCGTTCGCGCGTTACTTCTTGATCGCGAAGATGACCTGGATATCGCCGTGGAAGGTCATCTGCCCGGCCTCGACCGGCGTGCTGCTCGCGGCCTCCATCTTGGCGGCGCCCGCGTACGGCATGGGGGCGGGGACGTCGCGGCCGGAGACGACTTCGCTCACGGAGACGATGGGGCCGAGCTGCACGCCGCTCAATTTGGCCAGCGCTTCGGCGCGGGTGCGGGCGTCGGCCACGGCCTTTTGACGGAGCTCGCCCTCCACGGCGTCCTTCTTTTCGAGCTCGAAGTTGACGCCCCAAATGTTGTTCGAGCCGGCGGCCGCCGCGGCATCGATCACGGCGCCCACGCGCGCCACGTCGCGCACGGTGATCTCCACGCTGTTGCTCACCACGTAAAAGCCGGCCGGCGTCTTTGCGGCCGGAGCCGCGGCGGCCGCCGTGCCGGGGGCGCCGCGACCGGGGGCCGTCACCTTCGGGCCCTTGGAGGAGCCGGGGGCCGGCGTGGGGGCTGGGAGGGGCTTGGCCGGCGCCGCGGGTACGGCCGATTCCATCGGATACGGCGGAGGCGGCGTGTTGAGCTCGCGCTCGAAACGAACATTGAAGTTGCTCGTTTGAATGTCTTTTTCGGCGATGCCCACGTTCTTCAGCGCGGCCACCAGCTGATTCATTTGCGTGGTGTTGCGCTGCATCGCTTCGGACACGGTGGCGGAGCGCTCTTCGACCCCGAGATTGATGTGCGCGATATCGGGCTTGGCGTGCGCTTCACCTTTTCCGACCACCAGGATGGACGTCTGCGACGGCGAAGCGGCGGGCTGCGCCTCGCCGTTGTTGGCACAGCCAGCGGCCAGCGGAAGGGCGAAAACGAAGAGACCGAGTTTGGCAAGCGTCGAAATCGAGGGCATGGAGAATCTCCGAGAGGTTCTGTTCAGCAACTTCACGACGAAGCAACGCGTCCGTCCCGCCCTTCTTACAGCGCTTTGCGTTTTCTGTCGCGGAAGCTGCAACGCTCTGTCGTTCGGGCTTTGGGCTTCGGCCTTGCGGGCGTTCGGCCTTGCGGGCGTTCGGCCTTGCGGGCGTTCGGCCTTGCGGGCTCACGCGCTCACGGGACGTCGCGGCAGCAGCGGAACCCTGTCTGGTAGAACGAGAACTTGGCGTCGTGCGCGCGGGTCACCACACGGCAGCGGTTGCGCACCGGGCCCCAGTAGCCACCCATCGATGAGGAGGCATGCCCCGAAGCGTGCCCATCGACCCACTCATCCACGTTGCCCGTCATGTCGAACACGCCAAACGGGCTCACGCACGCGGGGCGCTTGCCCGATGGCTCGCGTTGGTCGATGGGCATTTTCCAGTGCGGTCCCACGCGCGCGTTGCGCTCGGGCGAGCCCTGGTGCGCGGAGGGCCGAAGCGGCTCGTCGATGTGGCACGCGGAGGCATCGCGCACGAGCCCGTACGGGTAAGGCCAGAGTGAATCGCCCTCGCAGGCCAAGGTCCACTCTTCCTCCGTGCACAAGCGCTTGCCGCGCGCGGCGCACAATGCGCCGGCCTGCACCCACGTGACATTCACCTGCGGTCGCACCCCCGCTCGGCCCGGGTACTCGTAGCGATCGATCTCGAATGTCATCGGGCGCGTTTGCCCCTTGCACACGCTGGGAGCAAACTCGGCGCACCGAAGCGGCTCGTGGCTGACGACCTCTTTCGTGTTGGGCAGCCACCGCAGGCAGCGCTGCTCGATCTCCGTGCAATAGTTGCCCGCCACGCGCACGGTTTCCACCGGGCGCGGAGGCTTTGGGCGGCGCGCTTCGAGGGGCGCGGGCGGTTTGCGCGGGGTGCTGCTCGCCCCGGAGATGGGCTTCGCATAGAGCGGCACCGCCAGGCAGGCGACCAAGAGCGCCATCGAGACGTGGGCGAACGTCATCTTCGTTCAATGTGCCGTGCACCCGGCCAAAATGCGCGAACCGTCGTAGGTCAGCTTGCTAGCTTTGGTGGGCGGGGCGAGCAAAAGGTGACACCCCGTGGCACCTCGGGCTTCACCTGCGAGATGAGCACGCCACCCGCGCTGTCTCCGCCGTTCCTTGCAGCACCTCGGCTCACGTGGGACGTCGATTCACGCCATGGAATCGTTGAGCGCTTCACGGGGCGAACGGGGCATGCTTGGGGTCATGCGCTCCATGCGCGTGCGCGCATCGCGTGAGTGCCCGCGTGCCCAGCGGTACCGATCCATCCGCACCATCCGCGCTTTCTCCGATAGCCAGACCAAGACCACCGAGATCAGCGCCATGCCGACGAGCCGCACGTCCTCCGCAGCCACCCATCGCGCGAAGTCGGCAACCAGATCGTGACTCATCGTCTGAATTCAATTCTGTATTCGGAAAAAGCGCAACGGCGAATCGCAGCCGCACGACGAAAGACGGACCGAGTCGAAGTGACATCTGTACCGCGACAGCAGAATGACCGGTGCCGCGGCGCGCCGTCTCATCCCGAGGCGTTCCTTGACACGGCCGGAAGCGCCACTTCATGATGCCAAAGGCTCCGGACGAAGGGAACGAAGGGACGAGAGCTACGTATGTCCGCGCCGACCTTGCGCCCATGGACCTCCGAGCGTGTGCTCGCGCGGCTCGAGACCACCGTCCAACGAAAGTACCGAATCGAGCGGCTGATCGGCGTGGGTGGGATGTCGGCGGTGTATGCAGCCACCCATCGAAATGGGCACAAGGTGGCGATCAAGTTTTTGCTCGAGTGCTTTGCGGGTGAGCCCGAGATTTGCCAGCTCTTCGGCCGCGAGGCCTATGTGGCCAATCGGATCGGGCACCCTGGCGCCGTTCCCATCCTCGACGACGATGTGGACGAGACGGGCTGTCCATTTTTGATCATGCCGCTGCTCGAAGGGGAGCCGCTTCGCGCGCGTTGGGACCGAGCGAGCGGACGCCGCTTGCCCCTGGCCGAGGTGGCGATGGCCGTGTCGGATGCGCTCGATGTGTTGGCGAGCGCGCACGCCAAGGGGATCGTTCATCGCGACATCAAGCCGGACAATCTGTTCGTCACCAACACCGGCCATGTGCGCGTGCTCGATTTCGGCATCGCGCGGAGCCTCGACGGCGACGCGAGCGTGAGCACGACGGGGCACATGGTCGGCACGCCCGCGTTCATGCCGCCCGAGCAGGTGATGGGCGACCGAAAGGCCATCGGTCCGCACAGTGACTGCTGGGCCGTCGGCGCCACGATCTTCACGCTGCTCTCGGGTGAGTTCGTCCATCGAACGGACGGCCGAGGGGCACTTTTGGTTGCCGCAGCAACAAAAAGCGCCCGCTCGGTGGCCACGGTGGTCCCGAGCTTGCCGCGCGCCCTGGTGCAGTTCGTCGATAAAGCGCTCGCGTTCGACGGCGGCGATCGTTGGAGCTCCGCGCGCGAGATGCGCAGCGCGCTGGGGCCGGCGTTCGAGGACGCCTTGGGGGAGCCTTTTTCCACCATCGTCGGGCAGGTGCGCGCGGAGATCACGGCCGAACTGTCGCCCCTGAGCGACGATCTCCGGCGTCAGCCGACGGAGCGGCCGGATTTACCGGAGCCGAAGCCACAGGGCGAGCCCGACACGCGGGTCGATGCGTCCATGCGCGGGGACACCGTCTCATCGCAGGGGCGCGCGAGGCCCGCGCATGCCGTTTCGGTCGCGGCGGACGCCGATGCGGTCCCCACCATGAAGGCGGCTGGGTTGACGACATCACCCCGACGCCGGGGCGGCGAGCCGCAGCGTGCGATCCGCAAGGAGCCCAGCACCCGCGCGGTGGCGGCCGAGATGCGCGTCTTTCACTGCGGCGATGGGGTCGCGGTGGGTCAATACGGGTGTTTGAGCTTCGTGGTGTGGCGCGAGGGGGTCACGCGGCCCAAATTCGAAAAGCAAGCGGCGGGGCTCGCGGAGGTGATGCGCGGTCACCCGCAGGGCGCCGGCTTTCTCTGCATCATCGAGGCGGGGACCAAGCCTCCCAACGAGTCCCTGCGCCGCGCATCGACGGAGATGCTCCGCGCGCACGGCGATCGGCTGAAATGTATTTCCGCCGTGATTGGAGGCGATGGCTTTTGGGGCGCCTTGACCCGCAGCGTTCTTTTGGGAATTGCGACCTTGTTCGTGCACCGTACGCCGGCCACGCCGTTTGCCGATGTCCCGAGCGCGGTGGAATGGATGGGCAGCCATATCCCGATCGACTCGACCGAGAAGGCCGCGGCCTTCATCGAAGACGTCAGGACGCAACTGGCGTCTCGATAGGATCGGGCGGGAGCCCGTGCTCGATGGCGATCGTGCCGCTCTCCTGCCCCTCGTGGAGCTTTCGATTCTCGATGGACAGCGCCTCCATGAGGTAGCGGATGTCCTCCTCCGTGTTGTGTCGCGAAACCGTGAATCGGATCCCCTCTTGCCCCGTAGGTACCGAGGGGAACGGACAGGGGCTTACATAGATCCCTCGCGTCCGCAGCGCTCGGGTGAGGTGAACCATCGCGCCGAGATGGCCGCAATGGACGAAGAAGATGGGGCTCCGCTCCTCGGTCACGAAGTGAACCCCGAGCTGCTCGGCGAGCGCGAGCACCAGGTCGATGCGCTCCATCACGTCGCGCTGAAGGTCCGAAAATTCGGGGCGAAGGTGCAGTTCTGCGGAGGCGACGGCGGCCCCCAGCATCGGCGGCGGCACGGGACCGGAGAACAGCATGGGCCCCCCGCAGCGGCGCACGGTCGCACGCGCTTGCGCCGTTGGAAGGATCAATGCGCTCCCCCCGGCGGAGAATGCCTTGTTCAAGGAGAGCGCGACCACCACCCGGTCTCGCTCGGAGAGGTTGTCGAGCACCCAACCGCGCCCATGTTTTCCGAGCCACGACGTTGCGTGCGCGTCGTCCATATACAGATGAAGCGCGGGATGCTTCTGCATCAGCGCGCGAAGAGGCTCGAGCGGTGCGAAATCGCCATGCATCGAATAGAGCCCATCCAGCAGCAGCCAGATGCGGCGATACTTGTTCGCGAGCCGTGCAATCTTGTGGTCCAGTCGATCGATGTCATTGTGCGGTACGGACGTAACGGGCGTCGATCCGAGCAATCCGCTCGCGACGTGTACGCTCGCGTGGGTGAGCAGATCCACGAGCACGGCATCGCCAGGTTGGACGAGGACGGGCAGGGCGGCGATATGGGCCAATGTCGTGGATGGAGCGACCAGCGCAAAGCCTCCGGTCATCGCATCGAGCGCTGCTTCGAGTTGCTGGTAGAGAGGCGACTGGACGTACGCTCGCGAGAACGAAAACTGCGTGCCATAGCGGCGAATGGCTGCGATCGCGCCGTCTCTCAGCTCGGTCCGCTGCTCGAGCCCGAGATAGCTGCAGCCGCCAAAATTGAGGAGCTCCACGCCATCGACCTGAACGTGTCGGCCGGCGTATGCGGCGTCGTCCGCCGTCTGCATGATGAGCCCGGCCCTCTCGGTATCTGCTAGGACGCGTTCGATTTGCGGGATAACATGCGTCGGCGCGTACCCTGTCATAATTTCCCTCGGACACGGCAGAAACAATGCTCTAAGAGCATTCGTGATTCTCTCTACAATTTGGTGAGGCATGACCAGCGCGTTTCAACAACGAGCCGATGAGGGACAAATCCTCTACGTGGATGACGGTCTCGCTGTGGCACAACTGGGGCGCCTGTGTGTGGTCATCTGGAGGGGAGACGTCACGCACGCTCGCTTCGAACGGCAGAAAGCCGGACTCGCACACATTGCGCGGAGTCAGCCCGAGGGCGTCGGCTTCTTGTGCATCATCGAGCCATCCGCGAAGCCTCCGGACGAGACCTTGCGGCGAGCGTCGATCGAAATGGTCGTGGGGCAGGGAAACCATCTGCGATGCACCGCCGCCGTGATCGAAGGTGAGGGCTTCAAGGCAGCGATTACCCGCAGCGTTCTCTCCGGGATGCTCTTGCTGTTTTCACGCAAGGTGGAAGCTGCATTC
Source organism: Sorangiineae bacterium MSr11954 (assembly GCA_037157815.1). Lineage (NCBI taxonomy): Bacteria > Pseudomonadati > Myxococcota > Myxococcia > Myxococcales > Pendulisporaceae > Pendulispora > Pendulispora albinea. The sequence continues at coordinate 5,344,545 of CP089984.1, read as the reverse complement.
TTTTCGGACGTCACGTCTGCCCTCAAATGGATGCGCAACTACGTTGCCGTCGGTCCGAGCGAGAAGATCCTCGCCTTCACCGAAGATGTCCGGAGCCAACTCGACCTCGCAAAGAAAATGCAGCCGCGTCTTACGTGACCTCGCGAGCTGACTTTCGGTTCAGACTCGGTCAGACCCGTCGGGTATGACAGGTAAGAACAGGCTCGAACGGCCTTGGACAGCCTCGAACAGGCTCGAGCCGACGTTCGAACGACCGCTTGCGACGGCGGGTTCGGACCGGAGGACCGTCGCTTGCGGCGGCCGACGTTCGGATCAGAGGACCGCTGCTTGCGGTGGGCCGACGTTTTAGGGTGGCTCTCCGCGTCGCGGGCGGTACCGCGTGATGCAGGTGCTGGTACGGATGCTGGTGCAGATGCCGGAGCAGGTGCCGATACAGAATGGAGGATCGCGGAATGGGAGATCGCGTCGTGTGCAATGCGCATCTATCTCGCACCGCGAATAGCGATCAACGTAAACGATCATCGTCATAACATGTATACGCCGTAACTCTTGATAAGTTTATAGTCTTCGTCCAAAATGTCAGAAAGCAACACCCGTCCGAGCGAAAACGGGCAAATTTTTTTCGGCGCACGAGATTGGTCGGTTTCGGGCACCGTGGCGTACGCCGCTTCGAAGGCGTGAAGGGCGCGCGCGGGACACATTCCTCTCTGCTAGAGCTTCGACGACCTTGGTGTAGTAGGCGCACCAACGCACTGCTGGAAAAATTCAAATAGTTATTACGACATCTGGACCAAATACATTGTGGACCTAGCATTCCAGTTTAAGGGGGAGGCTTAGCTAGCTATGATGCCATCCAAGTGGGTCGCACTGTCGTTCGTGGGTTGGATGCTATCCGCGTGCGGTGAAGCGTCTGACAACCCGACATCGGGGAGTACAGAGCAGCCATCGACATCGGCGTCTCTCGCGTCACGAGGTACGGACGAGAGGGCGGTCGGTATCGCTGTCGACTATGCACATTCGGACAAGCTGATCGCGGGGGTTGCCGGAGGAAAAGAGGTCGTCTTCGTCGGCCAGCCGCTCGAGGGTAAAATCGTCGCGCTCTCCCGGTTCACCGGGGAGAAGCTGGGCGAGCTGCCTCCGCCTCCGGAGGGCTTCTCGATTCCGTTCATCATGCATTCGCTCGGCGAAGGCCGAATTACGGTGCTCGCGGCGGGAGGGCTTCCCCGACCGGATCCTTTCGAGCCGACGAAGCCGACCCTTCACGAGTTTACCTACCGCGTCGATCGGCACCACAACTTTACCGCGACGCGCATTCGGGACATTCGGTTCACGAGCGTCTTGGTGGGTTTTGCCGAAGATTTCGTTCGTCTCGACGATGGCCGCTACCTTTTGTCTGACTCGATTCTAGGCAGCATCTGGGTGGTGGAGCGCGATGGTTCGATCGTTCCGGGGATCGTACCGAGGACATTCGACCGTCCGGATCGCATTGCCAAGCTCGCGTACTGCCCGACCATGCCGAAGATCGAGGTCAATGGATACCCATTCCTCTTCTCCGGGTCGACCATGCCGGGGGTGGCGCCGCTCGCGGTCCGCGATGGCACCGTGTACTATCACTCGACGTGCGCGCGTGGTCTATATTCATTCCCGCTTCGGATTTTGCGGGATGGGCGGCCGCCGTACCAGCGGGCGGGTGATATTCGACTCGTCGCGCCGACCGCTCCGAATCTTCAGGTCGAGGAGCTGCTCGACTTCACCTTCAACCCGTACAACCGGTTCGATCGGTGGCTTTACGCGGCCGACCCGTTGAAGCTGCGCGTCATTCGCATCGACGTCGAAACGGGGCGCAAGCAGGTGGTCGCCGACGATCCAGAGCTCTTCGATTTCCCATCTTCGCTCGGGTTCCTGCCGCCGATAGCGGGCATATCGCCGCTGGTCGTGGTATCGAATCAGCAGGAGCGCACGCCGCTGACCAATGACGCGGTCACGGAGACCACGTTCAAGCTTCCATTCATCGTGTCTAAAATCTTCGTCGGTCCCTGACGATCGGGAATACCGCTCACCCGGAACGGAAATCGTTCAGAACGAAATACGGATCGCGCCTGCCTGGCGCTGCGTTCCTGCCGATTCGATGGGGAGGAAGGCGGCGCTACAGGTCGGGGCGAACGGAAATCGTTCAGAACGAAATACGGATCGCGCCGGTCTGGCGCTGTGTTCCTCTGACGTGATGGGGGTAGGAAAGCGGCGCTACAGGTCGGAGGGAACGGAGTCGTTCAGAACGAAATAGGGATCGCGCCGGTCTGGCGCTGTGTTCCTCTGACGTGATGGGGGTAGGAAAGCGGCGCTACAGGTCGGAGCGAACGGAATCGTTCAGAACGAAATACGGATCGCGCCCGCCTGGCGCTGCGTTCCTGCCGATTCGATGGGGTAGGAAAAGCGGCGCTACAGGTCGGAGCGAACGGAATCGTTCAGAACGAAATAGGGATCGCGCCCGGCTGGCGCTGCGTTCCTGCCGATTCGATGGGGTAGGAAAAGCGGCGCTACAGGTCGGAGCGAACGGAATCGTTCAGAACGAAATATGGGTTGCCGTCCCGGCGCTGCGCGCTGATCGATGGGGTAGGAAGGCGGCGCTACAGGTCGGGGCGAACGGAAATCGTTCAGAACGAAATAGGATCGCCGGCCTGGTGCTGCGTTTTTCCTGATTCGATGGGGTAGGAAAGCAGCGCTACAGGTCGGGGCCTCTCCGGACGGGTAAGCGACTGGCCGATTTGGGGATGACCTTGCGGCGCCGGAAATCTTCGAAGATTTGGAAGAACATGGCTTCGGTCTCCACGTGCTCGTGGAAGCCGAAGCGCCGCGCCTTGGAGCCGTCGGCGAACATGTCGTAGTTCCAGGAGAAGACGAAGTCGCCAAAGCGCCAGGACGAGACGTCCTCGTAGGGGTGAACGAGGCCGTGCTTCTCCATCATGGAGGTCCAGAGCGGTCCTTTGTCGGCCATCACCACGTCGAGGGACATCGGCAGGGGTGGCGCGACCTCCAGCTCGAAGAAGCGCGCAATCTTTGGCCACATCTCGCTCCAGCGGAAAAGATCGCCGTTGTTGATGTTGAAGGCCTGGTTGGCACAACGTGGGTCGGTCGCGGCCCAAACGGTGGCACGCGCAAGGAGCCCCGAGTCGGTCATCTCGAGCAGCGCGTCGTAGGCACCCGGCTTGCCCGGAAAGCGCAAGGGCAGCCCCAGCTCCTTGGAGATGGACGCGTAGACCGCGATCACCATGGCGAGGTTCATGGGGTTGCCCAAGGCAAAGCCGCCGACCACCGAGGGGCGGATGGCGGACCAGCTCCAGGCCTTTCCTTTTTGGCGCGCCTCGAGGAAGTTCTGCTGATCGACGTTGAACTCGGGCGGCATATGGCCCGCATCGGTCTCGCGCGCCGGCGTTTTGAAGGGGCCGAGGTGGGCGCCGTAGACCTTGTAGCCTTGCATCAAGCTGACGTGCTCGAGGCGCGTCGCCACCGGCTCGATGGCGTTCACCACGTGGACGAGCATGGCCAGGTTGGGCGGCACCAGCTCGGCCCAGGTCGGTCGATCCTGGTAGGCGGCATAGAAGACGTGGGTCACCTGGGTGAGGCCAGAGAGCTTTTCACGGGTGTCGTTCGCGTCCAGCAGATCGACCGCGATGTACCGGAGGCGGGGCGAGCTCGAGCGATCGCCGCGGCGCGATAGGCCGATGACGTCCCAGCCTTCGAGGGTGCTCAGGTGGTCGATGAGGTTTTTGCCGATGACCCCGTTCGCCCCCACGACGAGGGCGACTTTTTTCTGTGTGCTCATGATGCGAGCCAAGATGCGGGCGGCGCGGCGGTCGCGATAGCCCGCGCCGGGGCAAAAGAGCTGTGCCTGGAGCTACACGCCCACGTTGGCTCAGGTGGGCGTGTTCCAGCCGCCGACGTCGGCCACCAGGCGATCGGACTCGCTCGGCCCCCAGGTTCCCGGCTCGTACGGGTACATCGGGCTCGGTCCGTGGAGGATGGGATCGACGATGGCCCACGCGGCCTCGACCACGTCTTGGCGCGCGAACAAGGTGGCGTCGCCGGCCATCGCGTCGCCCAAGAGGCGCTCGTACGCATCCATGCGACCCTCGGTGCCCTGGGCCGGCTCCTCCACGATGGAGAGCTCGATGGGCTTTCCGACCATGCGATCGCCGTACTCCTTGGCGCGCGCGCCGAGGGCGATGACCACGTTGGGGCTGAGTCGAAAGCGGATGTAGTTGCCCATGCCCGGGGCCGGCTCTTTGAAGACGACCTGCGGCGGGTTGTTGAACTCGACCATGACCTCGGTCACCGTCTTCGCCAGCGACTTGCCAGCGCGCACATAGAAGGGCACGCCCTGCCACCGCCAGGAGTCGACGTACAAGCGAAGGGCCGCGTAGGTGGCCATGTACGAATCGGGTTTGACCCCCGGCTCGTTGCGGTAGCCGTTGAACTGGCCGCGCACCAAGTTGTCGGGATCGAGCGGGCGCACGGTGCGCAGGACCTTCGCTTGCTCGTCGCGGATGGCCTCGGGGATGGTGCTCGAGGGCGCCTCCATGGCCATGTAGCTCACGATCTGCAGGAGGTGGTTCTGGACGACGTCGCGGATGACGCCCGTCTCGTCGTAGAACTTGCCTCGGCCCTTCACGCCGAAGGACTCGGCCATGGTGATCTGCACGTTCTCGACGTAGTGCCGATTCAAAATCGGCTCGAGGAAGGCGTTGGCGAACCGGAAATAGAGAATGTTCTGGACCGCCTCCTTTCCCAAGTAATGATCGATGCGGAAGATCGAGTGCTCGGGGAAGACCGCGTGGAGGGTGCGGTTGAGCGCTTGGGCGGAGGCCAGATCGTGCCCGAACGGCTTCTCCACCACCACGCGGGCGTTGGTGGCGTTTCCCGACTTCGCGAGCTGCTCGACCACGGTGGGGAACATGCTCGCGGGGATGGCCAGGTAGTGAAGGGGGCGCTGTGCGCCGTCGAGGCAGCTGCGCACCTGCGCGAATGTGCTCGCGTCCGCGTAGTCGCCGTCGACATAGCGGAGCTGCGCGGCGAGCTTGGCGAAGGTGGCCTCGTCGAACACGCCCGCGGCCGTCAGGCTGTCCTTGGCGCGCTGGACGAGCTGCTCGCGGTTCCACCCCGACTTGGCGACGCCGACGATGGGCACGTCGAGCCGGCCGCGGCGGATGAGCGACTGGAGCGCGGGGAAGATCTTTTTGTAGGCCAGATCGCCCGTCGCACCGAAGAAGACGAGCGCGTCGGAGTGGGGTGGTTTCTCGGTGCTCATGGGCCTCCGTTTTTTTCAGCGGATGAACGGACTGAGATGGTCGCGCCTGCTCCTCGACGGGTACTGCTGCGCTGTTCGCTACTCCGACAAAGACTCGAACGTCTCGACGCGGCCGCTCGCGAGTCTACCGCGATGCCAGACGGCGACGATGGCTTTTGTGTTGGCGATGGTGCGCGAGGGATCGCCGTCGAGCACGACGAGGTCGGCTTTCTTTCCGACCGCGAGCACGCCGCGATCGGTGAGCCCCAGCAGGGCCGCGGCATTTTTGGTGGCGGTGGTGATGGCCTGGAGCGGCGTGAGGCCCGCGTCGACCAACAAGCCGAGCTCCCGGTGCTCGCTCGCGCCGGACAATCGAAGCGGCGTGACGCCCGAATCGCTGCCGAAGCCGATGGGTATCCCGGCGTCGAACAAGGTCTTCACGTTGCGCAGGTTCATGGCGAGGGAGCTGCGCGCGAACGCGGATCGGGGCTCGCCGAGGGTGCGCTCGCGCCACTGGGGATCGTCGATCCGCGCGCGAACGGCGGGCGCAAGCGCGCGCTCCACGAAGGGCTCGAGGGTCCACTCGGGGCGCTCGGCGAAGACGAAGGTGGTCTCGTCGAGGCTCAAGGTCGGGATGTACCAGACCCGATGCTCGGCCAACCATTGGACGAGCTCGGCGTCCACCGGTACGTCCCGCACACCGTGGGCGAGGATGTCGGCGCCCGCGCGGGTGATGGCGCGTGCGTCCTCGCGATCGTGGATGTGTGCGGCCACGCGGAGGCCGAGCGCGTGCGCCTCGTCGATGGCCGCGCGGTACACGGCGGGCGGCATCTTCACGGGGACGGTGCCGCGAAAATCGTCGAGCCACACTTTGACGAGATCGGTGCCGCGGGCGGCCATCGCGCGCACGGCGGTCCGCGCTTCTTCGGGGGTGTCGGGGCGAAAGAGCTGGTCGTCTCCGACGGGGACCATGCTCGCGGGCGGTGCGCCGCACGGGGTGCCCACGCCGCTCTCGACCCCGAAGAGATCCGCGCCGGGGGTCGCTCCGGCGTGCATCTCCTCGCGCAGGGCGCGAAAGAGGGGGCCGTTGAGGCCGAGCGAGGTGACGGTGGTTACGCCGTAGGCCTCGTACTGGCGGAGCTGCCGGAGGATGTTGGCGCGCGTGTAGAAGCGTGCGCCGACGTCGACGCCGTCGACCAAGCCGACGTGCGCGTGGTTCGAGACGAGGCCCGGCATGATGCTTTTGTCGCCATAGTCGATGACGCGCGCGCCGAGCGGGATGGGCACCGTGTGCGCCGGGCCGACGGCGGTGATGGTTTCGCCGTGCAGGACGAGGGCGGCGTCTGCGAGGGGCTCTGCGCCGTTGCCGTCGAGGAGGCGTGCGGCGCGCAGGACGATGGTTTGCGGTTGGGGATCGAGGGGCGCCATGGTCACACCGTCTGTCCGCCGTCGATGGTGATGAGCTGCCCGGTGAGCCCGTGTTGCAGCGCGAGGTTGCAAATGAGCTCCGCCACGTCCTCGGGTCGGGTGGGTTCGTCGAGGAGCGAGCGCCGGCGAACCTTTTCGACGACGTCTTCGCGGCCGTCCCACCATCGGGTGCGGACGAAGCCGGGCACCACGCAGGAGACGCGCACTTCGGGGGCGAGGGCGCGCGAGAGCGATTTCGACAAGCCGTGCAGCGCGGCCTTGGAGACCGCGTAGGGGAGGGAAGAGCCCTCGCCCGTGAGGCCCGCGATGCTTCCCACATTGACGACGGCGCCGCGCGCGGCGCGCAGATGGGGCGCGGCGGCGCGGGCGCATGCAAAGGCGCCGCGCACGTTCACGGCGAGCACCGTGTCCCAGAGCTCGTCGGTGAATGCGTCGAGGTCGCCCAGGGATTGCGCGGGCACCGGGGGGCTCACGGCCGCGTTGTTCACCAGGAGATCGAGCCGGCCTTGCGTGTGAACGGCTTGGTTCACCATGGCTGCGATGGCGGTTGGGGCGCGCACGTCGGCTCGAATGGCACGCGCGGATCCTGCGCGTCCTCGGGCCAAGGACTCCGTTTCTTCGGCTTCGCGGGCGGAGCGGCTGTAGCTGAAAACGACGTGTGCGCCCGCGTCGACCAGGCGCAGCACGGTCGCCCTGCCGATGCCGGTGGCGCCTCCGGTTACGATGGCGCTCTTGCCGTGCAATGTTCGTTCGGGGGTTGGGCTCGTGGGTGATGACGTGGGTTGGGGCATGGTGCGGGCTCCTTTTTTTGTGGTGGGTGGGCGGCCAGCGGTCAGCGTTAGGAATCGACTGGTTCCAAATGGGGCGAAGCGTGGCGTTTGGGGACGATTGGTTCCAAATTCGACAACGTTAGGGAACGATTGGTTCCAAATTGTGCACGTTAGAGAACGATTGTTCCAAACTGGGACGGTTGGGGGACGATTGGTTCCAAATTGTGGGGCAGACCGTCAGGGCGACCGGCCGCGCTCGGCGTCGTGCACGTTAGGGAACGATTGGTTCCAAATTGTGCACGTTAGAGAACGATTGTTCCAAACTGGGACGGTTGGGGGACGATCGGTTCAAATTGTGGGGCAGACCCTCAGGCGACCGACCCCGCTCGGCGTCGTGCACGTTAGGGAACGATTGGTTCCAAGTTGTAGACATCAGGGAACGATTGGTTCCAAACTGGGACGGTTAGGAGACGATTGGTTCCAAATTGTGGGGCAGACCGTCAGGGCGACCGACCCGCTCGGCGTCAATGCTATGCGGCGCTCGATCGATGAGCGAGCGCCGCGCTGGCTCGCCCCCTGGCCGTGCGCGTCGCGGGGAGATGTTAGGGAACGATGGGCTCCAATTGTGGACATTAGAGAACGATTGGTTCCAAACTGGGACGGTTGGGGGACGATTGGTTCCAAATTGTGGGGCAGACCGTCGGGGCGACTGACCCGCTCGGCGTCGTGCTATGCGGCGCTCAATCGACGGAGCGCAGCGCTGGCTCGCCCCCTGGCCGCGCGCGGCGCGGGGCATGTTAGAGAACGATTGGCTCCAAATTGTGGACATTAGGGAACGATTGGTTCCAAACTGGGACGATTGGTTCCAAATTGTGGGGGGCAGACCGTCAGGGCGACCGACCCGCTCGGCGTCATGGCCGTTAGAGAACGATTGGTTCCAAATGTGGATGTTAGAGAACGATTGGTTCCAAACTGGGCGGTTAGGGGATAACTGGTTCCAAACTGGGACGTTAGGGACGATCGGTTCCAAATGTGGACGTTAGAGAACGATCGGTTCCAAACTGGGCGGTTAGGGGACGATCGGTTCCAAATTGGTCAAAGAAAGCTCACGAGAGCAAGGAAACGGCCATTTCGACGGCTTGGACGAGCTGCTGGCGATCGGGCCGCATATGGCTCATCACGCGCACGCCTTGCGTGGTGAGGACCAAAAAGCGTGCGATCGCCCGTTCGTCCTTCGATGCCGCGATTTCCCCCGCGGCTTTTCCGCGCGCGATGGCCTCCGCGAAGAGTTCCTCCATGCGCCGGAACATGCGCGCGAGCAGGAGAGCGACGTCCGGATCGCGGACGCCGATCTCGGTGGCGGTGTTCGTCACCAGGCAACCGCGCTCGGTTCCCGGTCCCGTGGCCCGTTTGACATGATCCAGCATGGTCTGCCGGATGGCTTCTTTGATGGGACCGGGGCGCTGGAACAGCCCCTTGGAGTAGAGCCTGAGCCGCTGGTCGACATAGCGATCCATGACCATCAGGAACAAGGTGCGCTTGTCGCCGAACGCCTTGTACAGGCTGCCGCGGGCGAGGCCGGTACCTTTGATGAGCTCGTCCACGGACGCGCCGCCATAGCCGAGGCTCCAAAAGACCTCGGTGGCCTTCTGCAGCGCCTCCTCGAACTCGAACTCGCGCGGCCTCGCCATGCCCGACCAACATTAGGATACGATCGGTTCCAAATCAAGGCCGCGCCCGACACGTTCGCGGGGAGCGCCGCGCCCGACACGTTCGCGGGGAGCGCCGCGCCGACACGTTCGCGAGGAGCGCCGCGCCCGACACGTTCGCGGGGAGCGCCGCGCCCGACACGTTCGCGGGGAGCGCCGCGCCCGACACGTTCGCGAGGAGAGCCGCGCTCGACACGTTGGCGAGGAGCGCCGCGCCCGACATGTTGCGAGGAGCCCGACACGTTGGCGAGGAGCGCCGCGCCCGACATGTTGCGAGGAGCCCGACACGTTGGCGAGGAGCGCCGCGCCCGACATGTTGCGAGGAGCGCCGCGCCCGACACGTTCGCGAGGAGCGCCGCGCCCGACGCGTTCGCGAGGAGTGCCGCGCCCGACAGTTTTGCGAAGAGTTGCCCCTTACGCCAGAACGGCCTATAAAAAGGGGTGCAGGCGGCTCCCCGACTGCCCGGACGAGGTGCGCCGTACCCGGTCAAGACAAGACGACGCGATCCGAACAAGGAGCGCGTCATCATGGCATGGGTCTATCTCGTCATCGCAGGGTTGTTGGAGATCTGCTGGGCCATCGGCTTGAAGTACAGCGATGGCTTCTCGAAGCTCGGGCCGACCGTGTTCACGGTGGTGACCCTCGTGGGCAGCATGATTCTGTTATCCATGGCCGCGCGCTCCCTACCCATCGGAACGGCGTATGCGGTTTGGGTCGGTATCGGTGCCTTTGGTGCAGCCGTGATCGGGATGATCCTACTGCGCGAGCCGGTGACCCCCGGGCGCGTGTTCTTTCTCGTCCTGCTGCTCATCGCGGTCATCGGCCTGAAGCTGACGGCCCCGGCCTCCGCCGGCGACGTCTGACCCGCGCATTTCGGGCACACGAAGTAGCGGAGCGGCACGCAAAGTAGCGGTGCGGCGCGATTTTCGACGGGCGGCCACGAAACGTTGAACGAAACGTGCGCAGGCGGGCACTTGACCCCCGAAGCCTTTCGGAGCGGTTTGAGAGCCGCTTCGCCAACTCAATTCGCGGATATCGCGCTATCGAGTCGCGATATTGCCATTACCGCTGGGCGATTTGCCAATGTCGAAGATCACTTTTGCCGCGTTTGCGGCGCTTGCCGTGGTTTGTGCAACGAAGAGCGCGCGCGCGCAAATGGCCGATTCTACCGTCTCTTTCACGTATGAGCGGACCACCCTCGGCCTCGAGCAGCCCAAATCCAGCGATACGAAGGATTCGATGGGCGTTCAGACGTTCCGATTTCGCGCTGGATACCCCATCCCGCTCGGACCGAAGACCATCCTCTCCCCCGGCCTCTCCTACGATCTCGTCGATTTTCCCAAGGCCACGAGCCGCGGGCTCCCCACCGATCCCCTGCACGCGCCCACCGCGAGCCTCGCCATGACGCAATTGATCGGCGATCACGTGGTGGTGGCGGGCGCCGTCGCCGCGGGTCTGGCCTCGGATTTTCAGGAGAAGGTGTCGGTCGACGATCTCGCCTTCAACGTCTCGCTCGCGGCCATGTACCGGTTCTCGAGCTCGTTTTCGCTCGGGATGGGCGTCGCGTACATGCGCCAGACGCGCATGTTCTTTCCGGCGCCCATCATCGCCGTGAACTGGGAGCCCAGCGAGCGCTTTCGAATCCGCGGCGGCGCGCCCGTGCTCAATGTGGACTACCGCGCGACGCCGTGGCTCACGGTCGGCCTTCGCGCCGCGTTCGAGGGCAACGTGTTTCACCTCGGCGGCCAAAAAGACGGTCAAAAAGACGTGCAGTTCTCGTATATGACCATCCAGACCGGCCCCAAAGCCACCATCAACTTGTCGGATTCGACGCACCTCGATCTCTATGCGTCGGCCACCCCCATGCGCCGCTTCGAGTATTTCGTCGATGGGACATCCAAGCGGGACGGGTATCTGCCGGTGGTCGTCGGCCTCGGCGCGCGTCTCTGGTTCGGATCGGAAGGCTGGCGCAGCAACCCCTGGGCCCCCGCAAAGTGATGAGCCCGTTCTGCGGACCTGCGATGGTCCGTGTTTCATGAAGTTTCCTGGAAGGGTCACGAAAAGTTGAACGAAGTGTCCGCAGCCGGGCACGCAGTCATTGGGGGCCGGTTTGCCCCCCGTTTTGCACACGATTACTGCAAATTTTATTTGCTAACATCGCAACTTTTCGTTGCGAACTCGGATCCGGTGGCGTAGCTACACCGGCGGATGCGAAAGCAGAGCCTAGGCGGATCGACGCTCGCCATCTTTCTCGTCGCGGGCAGCGCGCGCGCCCAAGTCGGCGACTCCGTCGCCTCGGTCAGCTACGAGCGCTACCCGTACGCGGCGGCGCCCAATAACCCGAGCGCGCAGGTGGGGCTCCAGGTCTTCCGCGTGCGCGCGGGCTATCCGATCCGGTTTGCCAAGGGGACGATCCTCATCCCCGGGCTCGCGTACGAGCTGCTCGATTTCCAGCAGCGCGATGGACGAGGCCCGCATATCGGCGCCTTGCATGCGCCGGTGGCGAGCCTGACCGGCATTCAGATGATCACCCCGCGGCTCATGATCCTCGCCTCCGTCGGCGCCGGTCTGGCCTCGGACTTCGACAGCCGCGTCTCCATCGATGATTTGCAGTTCAACGTCACCGGCATGGGCCTCTACAAATTCAGCGATACGTTCTCCTTGGGCGCGGGCGTCTCGTACAACCGGCAAACGGGGACCCTGTCGCCGGTCCCCGCCGTGGCGCTGAACTGGGAAATCACGGATCGCACCCGCGTGCGCGGCTTCGTCCCCGCGCTGCTCAACGTGGAGTACCGCGCGTCGCCTTGGCTCACGGTCGGCGTTCGGGGCACCCTCGAAGGGAATCGATTTCACCTGAGTGGGACCAAGTACGGCCGCGACAATCTGCAGCTCGCATACTCCACGGTCACGGTGGGGCCGAAGATGACCTTCCGCCTGGCGGATCTGCTTCACCTCGATGTGTACGCGTCGGCGGCCGTTTGGCGCCGCTACGAAGTGTTCATCGATGGCGACTCGGTGACCGACAAATACCTGTCGCCGGTGGCGCTCTTCGGGGCTCGGCTCTGGGTCGGGCCGTCCGGTTGGCGCGGCGACCGCGCGTTGGAGACCAAGAAGCGCGCACCATGAGCCGGCTGCGGTTTGCTCCGCTCCTGCATCGCAACTTTATCGCGTGCACATCGCACGCACGTTTTGTGGAGGTGTTCGAATGAGGTTTCGTCGGTGGGGCGGGCTCGCGCGCGCGATCGCAGGGGCGATGGGCGCAGGGGTGCTCTCGATATCGGGTTTGGCGCACGCGCTGCAGCCGCTGGAGACGTTTCTCGCGGGTGCGCGCGCGACCAACCCCGACAATCGCGAGGCCGCCGCCACCCTGCGCCAGCGCCGGGCCGAGCTCGACGTCGCGACCGGGCGCCTCTTGCCATCGCTCACGGGGCAGGGCACCTGGGTGCACAATCAATACGAGGCGGTGTTTCAGGCGCCCACCGGGGAGAGCTTGACGATCCAGCCGAAGAATCAGCTCGACGGCTATGTGACCTTGGCGGTGCCGCTGGTCGACGTGGGCGCGTGGATGAAGCGAAGCGCGGCCAAGGTGAGCCGCGACGCGGCCGCGGCGTCGCGCGATCAAACCGAGCTGACGGTCGAGCGCGACGTGACCCGCCTCTATTACCAAGTGCTCGCCGACGAGGCGGTGCTCGCGTCGGCCACGAAGAGCTTCGACACCGCCGAGGGCAACCGCAAGCTGGTGACCGATCGGCGCGAGCTCGGCACGGCGAGCGAGCTCGATTTCCAGCGCGCCGAGACCGACGTGGCCAAGGCCAGCCAGGACATGGCCACCGCCGGTCAGAGCCTGGTGAACGATCGGAGATCGCTCGAGACCTTGAGCGGCATCGACCCCGAGCCGGGTGCGGGGTTTCCGGAGGACGATCTGCACGAGGAGGCGGCCCTCGCGGTGTGGCTCGGTTCGGGCGGCGAGGACTTGGTGGCCGTGCGGGCGGCGGTGCTCGATACGGAGGCCGCGACGAAGAGCCGCGACGCCGCCAAGGCCGATTGGCTGCCGACCTTGTCCGCGCAGGCGCAGAATCGCTTTACGAACGCCACCGGGTTCGCCGGGCGAAGCTCGATTTATACCATTCAAGCGACCGCCACCTGGAAGCTCGATTTCACCTTGGGCCCCGGGGTGCGCGCCCAAAACGCCGCGGTCGATGCCGCCAAAGCGCGCGAGGACAAGACGCGGCGCGCGGCCGCCGATGCCATCTACCAGGCATGGAACCAGGTGCGCGCCGGCATCGCCAAGGCCCGCGCAGCGCGCGCACAAGTGGGCGCGGCCACCCTGGCGGCCGATCTCGCGCGGGTCCGCTATGGGAGCGGGGTCGCGACCCAGCTCGAGGTCGTGCAGGCCCAGCGCGATCTGTTCAGCGCGGAGGTCTCGCGCGTTCAAGCGGACTCCGACCTCCAATACGCCCGCGCGCTCTTGCGGTTGAGCGCGCGCCGCACCGGCAGCTCCGCCGGCGCCGGGCGCCGCACCGCCACCGAGGAATCCCGATGAAGAACCCTGCAGCTCTCGTCCTTTGCATCACGCTCGGCTTGATCCCCGCCCTCGATGGTTGCCGTGGCAACAAAGAGCCGGCGGGCGACAGCAAAAAGGAGGCGCCGCGCATCGCGGTCGACACCGCGCCCGTGATCGAGCGGCCGATGCCCGATATTTTGCCGCTCACGGGCACGCTGCAAGCCGAGCTCCGCTCCGAGCTCACGGCCAACGCCAGCGGGCGCGTGGTCAAGACTTTCGTCGAGCGCGGGCAGAAGATTTCGCTCAACGCGCCGCTGGCGCAGCTCGACATCCGCACGGCCAAGGTCGGGCTCCAGCAGGCGAACGCCAGCGTGGCGCAGGTGAAGACGCAGCTCGACAGCGCCGACGCCGAGTGCGCGCGCTACGACGCGCTGCTCGCCCGCGGCGCCATCACCCGGCAGGAGTACGACAAGCAATCGGCGGAGTGCAAGCAGCAGAGGGCGGCCCTGGTGGTGTCGCAGGCCAAGGTCGCCGAGGCCGCGATCACGGTGGGGGACGGCACCATCCGCGCGCCCTTCGCGGGCGTGGTGGCGGAGCGCTCGGTGAGCGTGGGCGACTATGTGCAGCCCAGCTCCAAGGTCGCCACCTTGGTCGTCGGCGATCCGCTGCGGCTCAATCTCACCGTGCCCGAGCCGCGCATCGCCATGGTGAAAGAAGGGCAAATCGTCACGTTTTCGGCCGCCGCGGTGCCCGGCAAGACCTTCACGGGCGCGGTTCGCTACCGAAGCGGCGAGGTGCGGCAGACCACCCGCGATCTCATCGTGGAGGCGGTGGTGCCCAACCCGGACGGGGAGCTCTTGCCCGGCATGTTCGTCAATGTGAGCTTGCGGCTGGGCGAGAAGCCCGCCCTGGTGGTGCCGAAGAGCGCCGTGTTCGCCACCGGCAACGAGAAGAGCGTGTTCGTGGTGAAGGACGGGCGGCTCGGCCTGCGGATCATCAAGGTGGGGGTCGAGCAGGGCGATGTCGTCGAGGCCGAGAACGGCGTGGCGAAGGACGAGCCGGTGGTGCTCCACCCCGCGGACACCATGTCCGACGGCGATCGCGTGAAGTGAGGGTGCCTTATGCAATGGCTCGCAAGAATCTGCGTGAACCGGCCCGTCTTCACCTGGGTCCTGATGCTCACCATCATCGTGCTCGGAGGCGTGGCCTACACCGCGCTGGGGCTCGATAAATATCCAAAAATCTCCTTCCCCGTGGTGGCTGTGACCACCACCTTGAACGGCGCCGCGCCCGAGGAGATCGAGAGCGAGATCTCCGACAAGATCGAGGAGGCGGTCAACACCATCGGCGGCATCGACGAGCTGCGCTCCACGTCCAACGAAGGCGTCTCGCAGGTCGTCATCTCCTTCGACCTCGACAAAGATCCCGACGTGGCCGCCCAGGAGGTGCGCGACCACGTGAACAACGCGCTGCCGAACCTGCCCAAGGGCATCGACCCGCCGGTGGTCAGCAAATTCGATGCTGACGCCGCACCCATCCTTTATGTCACCGTTTCGGCGCCCGGCACCATCCGCGACGTCACGGAGCTCTGCGACAAGCGCATCCGCCGGCAGATCGAGAGCATCTCCGGCGTGGGCCAGGTCAACGTGGTCGGCGGCACCAAGCGCGAGATCAAGGTGTGGCTCGATCCGGTGGCCCTCCGCTCCTTCGGCCTCACGGCGGTCGACGTGCAGCGCGCCATTCAAAATCAGAACCTCACGGTCCCCGGCGGCGCCATCGAGCGCGGACCGGAGCAGCTCACCTTGCGCATCGAGGGCAAGGTCACCAGCCTGGACGCGCTGAAGCGCATCATCGTGCGCGAGTCCAACGACCACCCGACCCGGGTCGAGGACGTGGCGCGGGTGGAGGACGGGAGCCAGGACGAGACGACGTGGGCCTCGCAGGACGGCAAGCGGGTGGTGGTGCTCTCCTTGCGCAAGCAGACCGGCGTCAACACGGTGCAGGTCGTCGACGCGGTGAAGGAGCGCCTGGGCGAGATTCAAAAGTCGCTGCCGCAAGGCTCGGAGCTGGTGGTGGTGCGCGACAACTCGGAGACCATCCGCACCAGCGTGGACGCGGTGAAGGAGCACCTCTTGCTCGGCGCCATCCTCGCGGCCGTGGTCGTCCTGGCGTTCCTCGGCAACGCGCGGAGCACGGTCATCTCGGCCATCGCCATCCCGGTGTCGCTCATCGGGGCCTTCGTCTTGATGTACCTCCTGCACTTCACGCTCAACATGATGACCCTGTTGGCCCTGGCGCTGGCGGTGGGCATCGTCATCGATGACGCGATCGTCGTCCTGGAGAACATCTTCCGCTTCATCACCGAAAAGAAGATGTCGCCCATGGAAGCGGCCGTGGCGGCCACCGAGGACATCGGGCTCGCGGTCCTGGCGACCACCTTGTCCTTGCTCGCGGTGTTCATCCCGGTCTCGTTCATGGGCGGCATCGTGGGGCGCTTCCTCAGCAGCTTCGGCCTCACCATGGCGTGCGCCATCCTGGTGTCGCTCATCGTGAGCTTCACCTTGACCCCCATGCTCTCGGCGCGCTGGCTCGAAGCCGAGCCCCAGGGAAAAACCGATGCATCCGAGCAGCCCAAGGAGCCGCGCCAGAAGCCGATCCTGGAGCGGCTGGTGGACGTGGTCTACATGCCCATCGAGCGCGGTTACATGGTGGTGCTTCGCTGGGTCATGTCCCACCGCTGGGTGGTGGTGGTGCTCTGCGGGCTGACCTTGGGCTCGTGCATTCCGCTCGCGAAGGCGGTGCCATCGAGCTTCGTGCCCGAGGACGACAACGCGCAGTTCGAGGTGCACGTGCGCGCCAAAGAGGGGACGAGCGTGCAGGCGACCCGCATCATCGCCGATGGAATCGCGCGCGAGATCCGGGAGCTACCGGGGGTGAAGCACACCTTGATGTCCATCGGCGACAACGGGGCCAAGACGCCCAACCTCGCCAACATCTACGTGAAGCTGGCCGATCCCAAGGACCGCGCCGAGTCGCAGACCATCTTGATGGACCGGGTGCGCCGCGACGTGCTGGCGCAAAAGCCCAAGGAGCTCATCTTGGACGTGGCGGAGGTGTCGGACTTCGGGAGCTCCTCGGGCGTGATCCAGTACGCCATCGTGGGGCCCGATCTGGCGAAGCTCACCGCGTACTCGCAGCGCATCATGAGCCAGCTGCGCGAGACGCCGGGCGCGGTGGACGTGAGCACCACGCTCATCGTGGGCAAACCAGAGCTGCGCTTGGCGGTCGACCGCGATCGGGCGGCCAACCTGGGGGTGAACGTGTCCGACGTCGCCTCCACCTTGCAGCTCTTGGTCGCCGGGCTCAAGGTCTCGACCTACAGCGAAAACGGCGAGGACTACGACATCCGCGCGCGCGCCGAGCGTGAGTACCGGGTGGACGAAAAGGGGCTGCTCATCACGGTGCCTTCGAGCAAGGTGAGCACGGCCATCCCGCTCGACTCGGTGATCAAGGCGGCGGCCGACACGGGGCCGTCCCAGATCGATCGCTTGAACCGGCAGCGCCAAGTGACCATCTCGTGCAACGTGGGGCCGGGGCACACCGAGAGCGAGATTCAAGCGGCGCTCGATCGCGTCGTGGCCGATCTGCATATGCCGCCGGGCTATCGCGCGGTGGCGGCCGGAAACTCCAAGGAGACGGGCAAGGCGGCGGGGGCGTTCATCCTGGCCTTCGCCACCTCGTTCATCTTCATGTACCTGGTGCTGGCCGCGCAGTTCGAGTCCTGGCTGCACCCGGTCACCATCCTGATCTCGCTGCCGCTGACCGTTCCCTTTGCGCTGATCTCCTTGCTCATCTTCGGGCAGACCTTGAACATCTTCTCGGCGCTGGGGTTGCTCGTGCTCTTCGGCGTGGTGAAGAAGAACTCGATCCTCCAAGTCGACCACACGAACCATCTGCGCAAGACGGGCATGAGCCGGGAGGAGGCCATCCTCGAGGCCAACCGCGACCGGCTTCGCCCCATCTTGATGACGACCATCGCCTTCGTGGCCGGCATGCTGCCGCTCATCGTCTCGCGGGGCATCGGGAGCGGCTTGAATCGGGGCATCGCCGGGGTCATCGTCGGCGGGCAGACGCTTTCGCTCCTTCTGACCTTGCTGGCGACGCCGGTGGTGTACTCGCTGTTCGACGATCTGGCGAGCCGCCTCGGGAAGAAGCGGCGCGCGCGCGCGGAGGCTCCTTGGCCGGCTCTTTCGGAGCCGGCTCGCTCGGACGGGTCCGCGGAATGAGGCCCATGAGGA
This sequence comes from Sorangiineae bacterium MSr11954, assembly GCA_037157815.1. NCBI lineage: Bacteria > Pseudomonadati > Myxococcota > Myxococcia > Myxococcales > Pendulisporaceae > Pendulispora > Pendulispora albinea. The sequence continues at coordinate 5,326,551 of CP089984.1, read as the reverse complement.
GCCCATCGACCAGGCGCTCCACGAAGTCCTGGTCGGGGCGCTCCTCGGGGGCGGGGGAGAGGCACAGGAGCGCCACGGTGCAAAACAGCGCATCGATGAGAACGCGCCGATCGAAGCTCCGCGGCAGCTCGCCGCGGGCGATGGCACGGTTGACGATGGCCTCGAGCCCGTGCGTTTCGCCGTGCACATCGAACGCGACGCGCACCTCCTGAAACTCGGGCCGCATCGGTGCCCCCATCTCGAAGAGGCCGAAGCGCATGATGGCGCGGCCGGCCAAGGTCTGAAAGAAGCGCGCCATCGTCAGGGTCGACGCGAGGACGTCCGCGCGAAACGATCCTTCGTTGGGCAGCGGGCCAAACTGAGGCGGCAGCGACAGCAGCGCGGCGCGCACCAGATCGACCTTGGTCGGCCACCTCCGGTACACGGTGGTCTTGTTCACGCCCGCGCGCGCCGCCACCTCCTCCATGCTGAGGCCTCCGTAGCCCACGCGCAGGATCTCCTCGAAGGTCGCGTTGAACACCGCTTCGATGATGGGCGCACCGCGCGGCGCCTTCGCGCGAGGGTGGCGCACCTGGTCGCGTGGGTCGCGCGCGCCGTGCGATGCAGCGCTACCAGCCTGGGGTTTGCGGGGCGGGGGCTTTGGCATGGGGCTTTGCGCCAGACTTTCTTTTCGCTCACGCCGGCGCTTCAGGGCAACTTCTTCCCGTCGTTCGCATTCATGGTATCTTTCGCGACAGGAGATCGGACATGAGCCAAGCCGTGCGGCCCTTGCGAACCACCTACGCGGAGTTCTGCGAGATGGAACTTCCGGGAGACCGCCGCTACGAGCTCATCGACGGGCAGATCGTGGCGATGAACCAGGCCTCGCCGAGGCACGCTCGCTTGATGGCGTCTCTGATCACCTGCTTGGAAACGGCCTTTGCCGGGAGATGCACCGTGTTCGGGCCCATGGGGGTCTATTGCGAGGAAACCGACGAGGCGTTTGGACCCGACATCGTCGTGACCTGCGAGCCTCCGCGCCTTGATGAGGTGAAAGGGCGAGCCATCGTGAACCCACGTGCAGTCGTCGAAATTCTGTCACCGACGACGGAGCGCGTCGACCGAGGAATCAAGCTGCGTGCCTACGAGACCCTCGCATCCCTCCAGCAATACGTTCTGGTCTCGCAGACCGAGAAGTTCGTTCAAGTCTATCGCCGCGGGCGCGACGGGTGGATCTGGCAGTACATCGAATCGGGCACATTCGAAATTTGCGAGGCCGCGGTGTCGATCGATGTGCTGTACAAAGGTATCGACGATGTGCCCATGGTGCGGTGACCGACCTAGAGCGCCGAACCGTTCATGGCTCGAGCTCCGCCGGTCGCTGAGACGACGGTCGATGGTAACGAGGGCAACTTGGTCGCGACTTGACGACCTACCAACACGGCGTCAGATTGACGGCTCTTTCCATTCGATGGCGACGTGAGCCATCGCGAAGCGCTCGCTCCCTGAGCCCTCGCTGAGCCAACCATCGCGCCGCGCGCTCATCCCTACCTCGAACCTGGGGCGGACGCGCGGGAGAGGGGATGAACGAACATCATGGAACATCGCGAAGGGACCTTTCTCGGGGCAGGGGATACGAAGCTCTCGGAGCAGTCGTGGCGCCCCAGCACGCCGCCGAAGGGGGTGCTCGTGATCGTGCACGGGCTCAAAGATCACAGCGGCCGCTATGCCGAGGTGGCATGGCACTTGGTCGAGCAAGGCTACGCGGTTCATTCGTTCGATTTGCGCGGGCACGCGCGCTCGGAGGGCGTTCGCGTGTATGTCGATGAGTTCGACGATTACGTGTCGGACGTCGAAATTTTCGTGGAGCGCGTGCGTCGGTTGGAGCCCGGGCTCCCCATCTTCATGTTCGGGCACGATATCGGCGGTTCGATTGTGACGTTGTATGCCATCACCCGCAAACCCGATATCGCCGGGATCGTCTTGAGCGGCGCAGCTTTGAAGGGCGCGCTCTCGGGCTTCGCCACCTTGGCGACCAAGATGGCCGCCGCCCTCTCGCCCAAGGCGGCGGTGTACAAGCTCGATCCCTGCCTTTTTTCGCGCGATCCCACGGTCGTCGAGGCCACCAAGAACGATCCGCTGGTGCACCAAGCGGCGGCTCCGGCGCGCACGGCCAAGGAGCTGATCAACGCCATCGACCGGATTCAAAAGCGCATGGAGGAGCTCACCGTCCCTCTCCTCATCATGCACGGCGGCGCGGATCGGGTGACCTCGCCCGATGGCAGCCGGCAGCTCAACGAGCGCGCGCGCTCCGAACGCAAGACCTTGGTGATCTTCGATGAGCTTTATCACGATCTGCTCCACGAGCCGGATCGGGACAAGGTGGAGGCGCAGCTGATCGCATGGCTCGACGCCAACACGAGCGCGCCGGCGTTCGCCTCGGTCTCGTAGGTGTAGCCACGATGCAGATGTCATTTGCGACCGACGACGAGCGCTTTGCTTCCTTTGCACGAACCCTCGATGCGCTGCGCGACGACGTCGAAGCGCGCTTGGGACCCGAAGACGTCGCCCATATTCGCCGCATCGGCCGCGTGTCGCGGGCGGCGGAGATCCTGGGACGCGGCTTGATCTTCGTCAGCCTGGACCCTTTGAGCTTTGGCGCGGGGGTGGCCGCGTTGTGGCTCCACAAGGTGCTGGAGCTGATGGAGATCGGCCACACCAGCCTGCACGGCACCTACGATCGGCTCGAGGGCGCCGAACGGTACCGCGCCAAGAGCTTCTACTGGAAGGCGCCCATCGACGAGAGGAGCTGGCGCAACCATCACAATGGCAAGCACCATCAGCACGCCAATGTGCTGGGGCGCGATCCCGATCTCGACTTCGGCGGCCTGCGCCTCAGCGCCTATGTGAGCTACCGCCCCATTTTTCGGCACCAGCCGCTCAGCAACTTCGCGACCTGGCTCGGCTTCGCCGGCGCCATCAACCTGCACGTCACGGGGCTCCTCGACGTGCACTGGGGTCGCGAGGAGCCCGCCATCCTGCACGACCGAAGCGCCAAGGGCGTTCGCGCGGCCCACCGCGCCGCCTTTCGCAAGTTCGCGCGCTACTACGGGCGCGAGTACGTGCTGCTTCCTCTTTTGTCGGGGCCCTTCTTCTGGAAGACGCTGCTCGGCAACGTGCTCTCCGAGGTGGGCCGCGATGTGTACGCGGCGGCCACCATTTACTGCGGCCACGTGGGCGCCACCGAGTTCCCACCCGACGAGCGCCCCAAAGGCCGGGGCGCTTGGTATGCGATGCAGGCCGAAGGCGCGCACGACTTCGACGTTCCGCACGTGGTGTCGATCCTCTGCGGCGCGCTCGATCGGCAAATCGAGCACCACTTGTTTCCCACCTTTCCACCCAACCGCCTGCGGGAAATCACGCCCCGCGTTCGCGCCGCGTGCGAGGCCCACGGGGTGCGCTATCGAACGGGCCGCTGGCCGCAAAGGCTGCGCGAGGTCACCCGCACCCTCCGCGAGCTCTCCCGCGACGCTATACTCGGGATGTGACGCTCGGCCTGTTCGACACGTTTCCCAACGCCGCCCCCCACCGCGAGGCGCTCGCGCCCGGGGCCGTGGTTTTGCGTGGGTTCGTGAACGAATCGGAGGAAAATGACCTCCGCGCCATCGAGTCCGTGGTCGCCGAGGCGCCTTTTCGGCGCATGGTGACCCCGGGCGGCTTTCGCATGTCGGTGGCGATGACCAACTGCGGCCAGGCGGGCTGGGTGACCGATCTCACCGGCTACCGGTATAGCCCCACCGATCCGGAGACGGACCGCCCCTGGCCGCGCATCCCCGCGCTGCTGGCGGATCTGGCCGTGCGCGCCGCAGCCGTCGCGGGCTTTCCCGGCTACGCCCCCGACTCGTGCTTGATCAACTGCTACGAGCCCGGCACCCGGCTCTCCCTGCACCAAGACCGAAACGAGCGCGACTTTTCGGCGCCCATCGTCTCGGTCTCCTTGGGGCTCCCCGCCACCTTCCTCTTCGGCGGCGCGACCCGCTCGGATCGACCGCGCCGCGTTCCGCTCGATCACGGCGACGTCGTCGTGTGGGGCGGCCCCTCGCGCCTCGCGTTCCATGGCGTCTTACCGCTCGACGATGGACACCACCGCTTGCTCGGCCGGCGCCGTGTGAACCTGACGTTTCGAAGAGCGCTGTAGCGCAAGGCCCACCCGCGCGGCCTCGATGAAGGTGGCGACCGCTGCGGGCGCGGGAGATGCGGGAGGAAGCGCGCGAGGTCATCGACGGCGACGAGGAGCAGAAAGGTGCGCTTCGATCCCACGCGTGCGGCGAGCCGCCCGCGCTCGATCAATCCCGTCCTGTCCGTCACCATCGCATCCACGAACTCGTAGCCATGGCCGAGAGCTTGGCGCATTGGATACATGACGAAGAGGCATTCTATCTCATATGTCACTTGAGTCATTTCGATGCGTTTGCGCCGCGATAGGATTGGGCAGCGCTCGCCACGATCGGCCATTTCTTTGCACGAGTCTCGGGCGACGTATCGCGCCATGGATATGTCGGCACCTTTTTCGCGGATATGCCTCTCTCTCGGAGGGATACCTATTTCGCGGGCGACTCTCTTCGCAGGGAGCTACCTCGATGTACCATTTTGGTACAGCGATCGCCGACTGGTACACTCGTATCGAGCACGGTGGTACACTCTGGCGCAGAAACGGTACGTGCCAAGGTGTGAGAAGGGCGGTGATAGAGCCGATGGCACGGGTGCGATCCTGTGATTCCATGGACGCGATCGTCCAGATCGCACCCGCACTTCCCGCTTGGTCGATCGCCGCTTTGAAGACGTGTCCATCACGCGAAACGAGGGGCGCCGGCCCCGAATGAATCGATCCCTCGGGCGACACGTAAGGTTACATTCTCCGCGTTTCTTGCGCCTGGCTTCGCTTTTGCGATGGGCGTAACGAACGCGCGACACGATCCTCGTGGAGGTGTGAATTTTCATTGTCGCGCCACGTGATGGCGCGATCGTCGCTTTGCGAAAGAGAAGAAAGGTGCGCGATCGGGCGCGGTCATTAAAACAACGAATCCGTCTTAATTTATGTCACGGATTCGATCTTAAAATAGTAGACGTGGAAATGAGTATGTCCAATCGTCATTTCGCCGTGTCGCGCGATGGATGGACCGTCGCGATGGCCGGCCCGGGTGCGCTATGAAGCCCCGTGTCGTCGATTTTATCGTCCACGTCTTGCGCGCATATGGTGTGGAGCACGTCTTTGGGGTTGGCGGCGCGAACATCGAAGATCTCTATGACGCAATGTTCCGCGCGCAGCACGGCGACGGCGGGGCGATTCGCGCGATCGTCGCCAAGCACGAGCTCTCCGCGGCGACCATGGCCGACGGGTACAGCCGCGCGACGAACCGCCTGGGGGTCGTCATGGCCACCTCGGGCGGCGGCGCGATGAACCTGGTACCGGGGCTCGCCGAGGCCGCGGCGTCGCGCATCCCGGTGCTCGCGCTCGTGGGGCAGCCACCCACCACGCTCGAGGGCGGCGGCGCCTTCCAAGACTCGAGCGGGCGCGCTGGAAGCCTCGATGCCGCGCGTCTGTTCGGCGCGCTGGCGCGATTCTGCACCCGCGTGGAGAACCCGGAGGACATCGTCGACGTGCTACCCCGCGCCATCGCCGCGGCCCGGGGCGGCTTGCCGGGCCCCGCCGTGCTCTTGCTCCCCAAGGACGTGCAGCAAGCGACCCTCGAGGCAGGATCGCTCGCCGTCGCCGCGGCACCCGACGAGGAGCCTCTGGACTGGGCGGACGGAGATGCATCGCGCGCCCGAGCGCTTTCGCTGCTCGAGCATGGGAGGCAGTCCAAGGGTGGGGTGCTGATCCTCGCCGGCGAGGGGGTCGCCCGCGCCAATGCGCGCGATGAGTTGTTCCGTCTCGCCGCCGATCTCGATGCGCGCGTCGCCGTCGCGCCGGACGCCAAGGACGTCTTCGACAACCGCGACCCGCGCTTCGTCGGCGTCGCGGGCGTGATGGGCCATCCGAGCGTGCTCGCGCACCTGCGGGGCGCGGCGCTCTGTGTGCTCGTGGGGACACGTGCGCCGCGGATGACCAGCGCCGGCCTGGACGCTGCGATCTCGAACAAGCCCCTGGTCTGCTTCGATCCCGAGCCGCCGTTCGTGTCCGGAAACCCATCGGTGCACATTCCCGGTCCGCTGCGCGCCGAGCTCCGGCGCGCTCTCGAGCGCCTCACGCCCCGGGTGCGCGCCGCCGCGCCGCCGCCGTTCGTACCGCCCACGGCCTTACCGCGGGTGAAGGAGCGCGGCGCGCGGGCGACGGGCCCGTCGTACCGCGATGCCGTGGCCGCCATCGCCGCGGCGCTGCCCGCGGCCGCGCACGTCTTCGTCGACGCGGGCAACGCGGCGGCCACCGCCGTTCACCTCTTGCCCGCGCCGCGCGATGGCCGGTTCGTGGTGGCCCTGGGCATGGGGGGCATGGGTTACACCTTCGGCGCGGGCATCGGCGCCGCGTTGGGGACGGGGCGGCGCACGTACGTGCTCGCAGGCGATGGCTCGTTCTTCATGCACGGGCTCGAGGTGCACACCGCGATCGAGTACGACGCGCCCGTCACGTTCGTGGTGCTCAACAACAATGCGCACGCGATGTGCGCCACGCGTGAGGAGCTCTTTTACGGCGGCGCGTACAGCTTCAACCGGTTCCGACCTGCGCACATCGGGGCCGGTATCGCGGCGATGTTTCCCACCTTGGCCGCGACGGAGGCCGCGAGCGTGGCGGAGCTCCGGCATGCGCTCGTCCGCGCCAACGGCACGCGCGGTCCGGCGTTCGTTGCCCTGGATTTGGACCCCGACGAGATCCCCCCGTTCGCGCCGTTTTTGGCCGCGTGCGGCGAAGACCCACCCGAGAAAGGCATCACCGATGAACCCGAACGAGACATTCCTCTCTACGTTGAATGACATACCCGGTATCCATCGCTGCGAGACCACCACCAAAGAGGCGCTCATCGCCCAAATCATGGGGATGACCCAATCGGCCTATTCGCACCAGATGCTCTATGAACGGTATTGCACGATTCAAGATTACATCGATGCGCCGCCGCGCGCGGTCTTCGAGTATCTGGCCGACGTGCACTGCCTCGAGGAGTGGACGTTCAGCACGCGGGATTTCGAGCCCACCGACGAGCCCGGGCTCTACGTCGGCCGCGACACGCTCGAGGTGGGCACGAAGATCTATTGCCGCGTGGCCGCGAATCCGGAGGCCATGACGGTCGACTACCACTGCGCGTGGGATCAAGGCGAGGAGCTCTGGATGATCTACCTGATGCGCGTCATCCCCGCGGAGCTCGTGCTCGGCAAACGCGGCTCCGTGGTCACGTGGACCAATTGCCGGCACCCGAACTACGATCGCAACCCCCATCCGGAGCTCGCACCCCCGGACCGCGCGTGGGTGGGCGCCTATTGGGATATGTTCTACGCCGGCCACACGGTGGAGCTCGGGAACCTCAAAGCCATCGTGGAGCATCGGCATGCGCACGGGCAGCCCCTGCACGCGCGGGCGAGGAGCGCCGCATGAACCCCGTCAGCTTGATCGACGTCGCCAGCTATCTTCCCGAGGCACGTGTCGGCGCGGAGTTCTACGCGGACTATCCCGGGTTCGATCCGCAGCTGCGGAACGGTCCGATGTTTCGCGCTCCCGCTTACCGCCACCACGTCGCGCCCGACGAGACGGCGGTCGATATGGTCGAGCGGGCGGTGGCCCCGCTCCGCGAGCGCCTGGGCGACGCGGCCGTGCGCGAGGTGGATGTGCTCCTGGTGCACACGCAGCTCCCCGATTGCCCGGTCATGGGGTGCGGCGTGGAGATCGCGCGGCGCCTTGGTTGCAAACCGGAATGGCTGCTCGACGTGCACAACGCGAGCTGCGTGTCGTTCGTGCACATGATGAAGATCGCGCGGCAGCTCATCGCCCGCGGCGACGCGAAGTCTGCGCTCGTGTGCAACGTGCAGAACATGGCGGGGCAAGTGTTCGTGCAGAGCGAGGTGCGCAAGCTCGCGCAGGCGGCGATCCCCGGCGACGGCTGCGGCGTTGGGTACCTGACGGCGTCGAACGAGTCGCCCATCCTGGCGATCGATTGCGTGCACATCCCCGAGCACGCCGGCGAGATGGGGGTCACGCTCGACAACGAGCGGAAGTATTGGGAGCCAGGGACGAGCCAGATGCGCCTGCGGTTCACCGAGGGGAACGTCGCCGACGTGATCGCGCGGGGCAATCGCCTGGTGCCGGAGGCGGTTCGGCGCGTGTGCGAGAAGAGCGGTATCGCGCCGAGCTCGATCGACGCGCTCATCACGAACCAGCCCAATCGCGCGTTCCTCCGCAGCTGGCGCGAGGCCCTCGAGCTGCCGCCCGAGCGCCATATGCATACGTTCGAAGAGTGCGGAAACCTGTTTGGCGCCGCCGTCCCCATCACCCTCGACCGGGCGATTCGATCGGGGCAGCTGCGCGACGGCGCGTCGCTCGTGCTCGCCGGGTTCTCCCACGTCGGGGACTTCGCGGGTGCCGTGGCGCTGCGCTGGCGCGCGGGAGGCTGAACCCGAACGTGCTCCCCGCGCGCGAGGCGATCCTCGTCGAGGGGAGCGTCGGTGCGGCCGAGCGCAAGCTGCACGCGAGCCAAGCGGCCATTGGGCGGCGCCTCGCGCTTCAGGGTGTCTTACCGCTCGACGACGGACACCACCGCGTGTCCGGCCAGCGCCGTGTGACGTTTCGAAGGGCGCCGCAGCGCAAGGCCGACCCGCGCGGCCTCGATGAAGGTGGCGACCGCTTCGGGGCGCGAGACATGCGGGCTATGGCCGGCGCGTTCGATGGCGTGAACGGGGTGGCGGGTCGCGACGAGCAGGGGATCGTGATCGCCGTAAACGACGGTGACGGGCACGGGGAGGGACTCCAGCTGGTCGCGAAGGGTTTGCCGGACGTGTTCGCAGGAGGCCCGCGCCAGGGCCTTGGCGGTCCGCGCGGAGACGCCCTTTCGTTGCAGATCGATGCGCGCGCTGGCGACGGCCGGGTGCGGGGGCCGCGCTGCCCCGAGCTCGGGGACGAGGTGGTGCGCGAGCTCCGCGAGCTTTGCGCGCCGGAGGTGGAGGGAGACGGCGGGCGGGATGCGAAGGAGCCGATCCGCCCGGCGCTGGAGGAACGCGGGGGAGACGAGGACCAAGCCGGCCACGCGCTGCGGGTGCGCGTGCGCATACCGCACGGCCATGGCCGCGCCGAGGGAGTGCCCCACGAGGAGAATGGGCTCGTCGCGTTCGTTCAGGAGCCGCTCGAGCCAGACGAGGTCGTCGAGGTCCGCGGGCGCCGAGCGGCCGAGGCCGGGCAGATCGATCCGTGCATGCGGCGCGCTCACCCGATCGGCGACGGCTTTCCAAGCATCGCCGTTCCAGGGCAGCCCGTGCAAATAGAGGACTTCGGCGGTGCGTGGATCGCCGACGGTGAAGGTGCCATGGCGGAAGGCGCCTCGGTCCGCGCGGGGATCGTCGCCGAAGCGGGTCGAGACGAGGAAATCCGCCCAGCGCGCGACGCTCGTCGCGATGGGTGGCCGCTCGAGGCCGACGGCGTTGGCGTGCGCCTCGGCCGCGGTGGTGTCGTAGCGCTCTTCGGAGAGAAAACCGAGGCTCTCCGGCTCGATGCCGGTGAGCGCGCGCGGCAACGCTCGGACGAGCCCTTTCGGCAGGATGCGGCGCGGGGCCGGAACGCCCAGGTGACGGGCGATGCCGCGCACCAGATCCGGCAGCTCGGGGGTGGCGGGATCGAGCACGCAAAGGTCTTGCCCTTCGGTCTCTCTCCGCTCGGGGACCGTCGCCAAGAAGCGCGCAAGGTCGTCGACGGTGACCAGGGGCAGAAAGGTGCGCGGCGATCCCACGAGCGCCGGGAGCTGCCCATTCCAGAGGCGCGCCACGAGATCGCCGAAGCCCGTCGTTTGGGTCGTCTCCCCCGTTCGCGCGTCGCCGATGACGCTGCTCGGGTGCACGGCGGTCCATGGGAGCGCATACCTCGCCGCGAAGCCGCGGATGGCCCGATACGACTCGTGCTTCGAAGCTTCGTAGGCGCCGTGGTGGCTATAGAGGTGAGAGAGGTGAGAGAGGTGAGAGAGGTGAGAGAGGTGAGAGAGGTGAGAGAGGTGAGAGAGGTGAGAGAGGTGCGAGAGGTGCGCGCGCTCCGCCTCGGAGAGCGGCCAAGAGGCGCCATGCAGCGGGCTCGATGGCGCCATCATGCGGTAGCCGCCGAGGTACACGAACCGGCGCAAGTGGGGCCGCGCGCGGGCCCACTCCGCCACGTGCAGCGCTCCGTCGACATTGGCGCGCCGCGCTTCGTCGGGATCGAGCCGGAACGCGAAGCGCGCGGCCACGTGAAACACGTCGCGCACCGCGTCGAAGGGCGAATCGAGCCCCAGGCCCGGTATTTCCACGTCGCCCTCGACCACGGTGAGCCGTCGCGCATCGCCCCCGTGGCCGTCCACGAACGCCCGGAGCTCCGGGGCTCGGTCCTCGGCGCGCCGCACGATGGCGGCGACGTGCCTTTTGCGTGTGAGCTCGGCGAGCAGCCAGCGCCCGATCAACCCCGTCCCCCCGGTCACCATCGCATCGACGACATTCGTTTCCATGGCCGACAGCTTGGGGGCGAGGGCACATCACGAAAAGTGATTCCATCTCATAGGTGATATGAGCGATTTCGATGCGCGGTCCCTGACCGCCGGCGGCGCCTAATTGCAGGTGCCCGCGCCGCCGTTCGCGCTGATATCGACCGTCCCTTTGTAGCCGTTCGCCCGCAAGGTCGCGACGATGGCGGCGGGTTGGCACTCCGGCAAGGCGGGGTTTTTCCGGACGTTGAAATGGCCGAGGTAGTAACCCGTTCCAACGGACGTGAGGTGCGAGAGCCCGTCGGTGCGGGTGAGCGACGCGTTGTTCTCGATGAACAAGTCGAGACCGACCGAACGCAGCGCCTCGAGGCCGTCCAGATTCGGGAGGGCCGCGCAGTCCTTCACGGTGAAGGTCCCGACCGAGGTCAAAGCGGTCATACCAAGGTTGGTCAGCGAGCTCTCCGCGATCGTGAAATCATAGTTGACCCGGGTGAGGGCGCGCAGATCTTCGAGCGTCGTGAGGGCGTTGTTTCCCGCGATGTAGATGCTGCTGGTCGATTCGGCGAGCGCATCGAGCCCGTCGAGCCTCGTCAGCGCGGGATTGGCCTTCAAATAGATGTACCGAGCCGACGTCAGCCCGTGCAGACCCGCGAGGTGCGTCAGCTTGGGGTTGTTGGAAATGTCGAGCGCCGTTTCGATGTAGGTGAGCGCATTCAAACTGCCGATTTCGGTCAGGGCCGCGTTGTTCCGGATTTCGGTCGAGGTCGAGAAGCCCGATTTCCCCTCGATTCGAGCGAGTTTGTCGAGGCCGCGCAGGCTACGCAGGTTGGTGGTGTCGCCCACGTAGAGGGGCCCCACGGTGGTCAGATTATCCAGCCCTCGGAGCTCGGAGATTCCCCCCGAGATCCGCAGTTGGGCTTTGACGGTGGTCAAGTGCTCGAGCCCTTGGAGGTTTGCGAAGCCCGAGTCTCCCCAGATTGTCATGGAGTCGCCTTCGACTCGGGTCAGGCCGCGCAGCCCCTCGAGCGAACGCAGCGCCGGCAAGTTGTAGAGCTCGAATTGCCAGCCGATGGTCTCGATGCTGCTCAAATCGAGCGAGGTCAGTTGAGGGCTCCCTCCGAGGTGGACGCCCTTGGGGATCGCCTTGACCTGTTTGAACGCCTCGGTGGCGGATCGATCGGGCGCATCCTGATCAACGTTCCCCAAGGGGTACCGCGGCCGCCCATCGTCGACGCCGATCCCCCCGCGGTGTTCGGCGTCGTGGCGACGCATTGAGCGGAGCCCCCCGTCATCATCGCGCCGATGTCGCGCGTCGCCATGGCTCGAGCTCGGGCTTTCGACCCATGACGAAAAGTGATTCTATCTCATGTACAACATGAGCAATTTCGATGTCCGCGCCATGAACTTGAACCTCCTCCCCGCGCTCGAAGCGCTCCTCGTCGAGGGGAGCGTGGGGGCGGCGGCGCGCAGGCTCCACGTCAGCCAATCGGCGATGAGCCACTCCCTCGCCAAGCTCCGGGCGGTCTTCGGCGATCCGCTGCTCGTCCCCGAGGGGCGCGGCTTGGTGCCCACGCCGCGCGCCGTGCAATTGCTCGCGCGCGTGCCGAGGGCGCTCGACGGGCTGGCGCAGGCGGTCACGGAGCCCGAGCCTTTCGATCCCAAGAGCGCCCAGCGCACGTTTCGCCTGGCCACGGTGGACTACTTCGAGCTCACCATGCTGCCCCACGTGCTGTCGTACCTTGCGGCGAACGCGCCCGGCATCGGCCTCGAAATCGAGCGGGTCACGCCAAAGGCGGTCGCCTCGCTCGCCTCCGGCGATATCGATCTGGCGCTCCTCGGCGCGTCGTTCCCAGGCGCACCGGCGGGCTTGCGCAAAATGACGCTGTACCGGGATCCGTTCGCGGTGATCGCGCGGAGCGACCATCCGGCCATCGGGCGCAAGCTCGATCTGGCGACGTATGTCGCGCTCGGGCACGTGCTCGTCAGCATCGAGGGGAGGCGAGACGGTGTGGTCGATCGCGCGCTCGCCAAGCTCGGAAAGACGCGCCGCGTGGTGCTTCGCGTTCCGCATTTCGTATCGGCGCCGCTGGCGGTGCTGTCGTCCGACTGCATCTGCACCATCGCGCGCTCCGTCGCCCACCGCGCGCGCGAGCTCTTTGGGCTGCGCGTCATGGCGCCGCCGCTCGCGCTCGAGGCGGCGGAGGTGGTGGCGCTGTGGCCGCGGAGGCACGATGGCGATCCGGCGCGGCGCTGGTTTCGCAAGCTGTTCGTCGCCGGGCACGCGGCGCCTCCGAACATTCGGGCGCTGATGCGCCGCGAGCGCAGCGGGAAACGCGCCGGATCTCCGCCATGAACCCGGCGAAAACGGACGCCGGGGTCTGGCGAGCAAACATCGCAATCGGGTGGGGTGGTCGTTAGTCCGTAATCTCGGGCTCGACCAGCCGCGCCAGGTGCTCGAGCGACTCTTGCCAGCCGAGGTAACACATCTCGGTGGGGATGACGCTCGGGATGCCTTCCTGCACGACGGTGAGCTCGGTCCCGCACGCCACCTTCTTCAGGGTGACGGTGGTCTGCATCTCGCCGGCCAAGCTCGGGTCGTCGAACTTGTCGGAGTAGCGGATGCGCTCATTGGGGACGAGTTCGAAGAACGTGCCGCCGAACGAGTGGCTCTTGCCGGTGGTGAAGTTGGTGAACGACATGCGCCAGGTGCCACCCACGGTCGGCTCGATGTGGTGTACCTTTGCCGTGAAGCCGTTGGGCGGCAGCCAGCGCGCCCACGCGTCGGCCTCGGTGAAGGCGCGGTAGACCTTCTCGGGGGTGGTGCGAAGGATGCGGTGAAGCTTGACGGTGTTTCCCATGGCGGTTTCTCCTGTTCCGTAGAGCGTTGAAAACGAGCGAGTTACCTCCTCGTCGCACCACCCCCTTCGATTTCGACACCGCGGTCAGGAGAATTTGCAATTTGTCGAAGCGGGAGGTCGGGAGGGGACCTCATCCGCCGATGTGGCCAACGATGCTCCGAGGTCAATCGCTCGGGCGACGGCGCACGATCACATCTGCGTGAAGGTTTGGTAGTGATCGTTCGTGTAATACGCGCGCCCGTCGCTGCCGATGACGACCCGCTCGGCGCCTCGGTTCACGCCCCATGTGTGGGGATGAATATCGTACTCTCGATAGGTAATGGGGGTGCCGTTTGCCGTGGTCGTGGGCAATCGGGTGCCATTGGGGCGGTTGTTCGTGAAGACCGTTCCGCCGACCCATTGTTCGCCGGTCCTGGGGTCGTGGCTGTAATACGTAAAGCGCCCCTGGCGGAACGTATTGTTCGTATTCATATACGGAAGGTCGGCCACTGCCGCCGGCGGGATGGGCTGCGGCGCGGTTCCCGGTGGAAATGTCGCCGGCGGCGGGGGGTTGGGCGGGGCGCTGGAGCCCGCGGGGGCGGCGGAACCTGCGGGGGCACCGGAGCCTGCGGGCGCGCTGGAGCCCGATGTTGCCGGCGCAGTCGTGCTCGGCGGCGCGCTGGAACCGGACGGCGCACCCGAGCCCGACGTTCCTGGCGTCGTCGTACTCGGCGGCGCACCCGAAGGGGTCGACCCACCGGAGTTGCTCAACACGGGCCCCGTTGACGGCACCGGCGGCGTGCTACCCGTCCCGCCCGTACCCCCGGTGCCGCCCGTGCCCCCGGTGCCGCCCGTACCACCTCCGCACTGGTTGTGAACCCACAGCGCCGTGCGCCCGACGAAGTAGGTATGGTCGACACCGACCTCGAAATTGTAGACGCTCGCCTCCTGCGCGATGGGCACCACCTTCGTCACGCGCACCTCGTGCCCGGCGCGATCGAGCAACGATTCATGAGCCGCCAATTCGCCGGCGCCCACCCACCCGCGATCGAGTGTCCAATACGGATGTTCGGGGGTCGAGCGGATGCTCTCGCGATCGCCCTCGACGGTTTGAATATGAACGTCGACCAGCGAAGGCGCCGCGCGGACGAAGGTGCTCACGATCGGCCGCGCGGTGACGGCGCCATCGAGCTCGCCGCGCGCAAGCACCCAATCACCGACGTGAAGGCTCTCGATGGGACGCTCTCCCGAGGGCGTCGCCACCCGAGTCCCCGCCACGAAGCAATTGCCACCCGGAACGCTGCATCCGCGGCCGTCGCAGACGGGGCCGCTGGTGCTACCTGGCCCGCCGTTTCCACCGGTTACCCCACCACCGCCGTTGCCGGCAACGGTCGCGTTGCCGCCCAGGAGCACAGCCGTCGTCGTGCTCGCCGCCTTGGAATTGGTGGCACCGAGGATCCGGTATCCACCCGCAACCGCGAGCAAAATCCCCACCAGAAGCAGCGCATACTCGACGGATGAAACCCCGCGTCGATCCCGAACGAACCCGAGCCAAGGACGGTTCATGGAGAGCCGCGCAGAGCAATTGACGTACCCCCAACCTACGCCTCCGTGCGTTTTGCAAATCACATATCATTTCGAATAGGTCAAACCGGTTGGAAGGACAATGGCGCCTGGACCTTCATGGACTCATGGTCCTTCGCCCGTGCCATCCCGCGCGAATACCGCATACGGCTCGAGCCGCCGCTCGTTCTCATCGACGACGACCTTCCCGCCAATCGGCGGGAAGGCTCGCTGCGGGCACGCCGTGCGCTCGCATACCTTGCACCCTGCACCAATGGGCGTGGGGGCGCTGGGGTCGTCGAGGTCGAGGCCCTTTGCGTAGACGAGCCGGTGTGCGTGTCGAATGTCACATCCGAGCGCGACGGCGAAGGTCTTGGTCGGCGCGGCATAACCGCCGTGTCCGCGTGAGACGGTGCGCGCGATCCAGAGGTACGTACGGCCGTCGGGCATCTGGGCGAGCTGCCGTAGAATGCGGCCCGGCTGCGCGAACGCCTCGTAGACGTTCCAGAGCGGGCATGTGCCGCCGACCCGCGAAAAGTGGAAGTCGGTGGCCGACTGGCGCTTCGAGATGTTGCCGGCGCGATCGACGCGAATGAAGAAGAACGGCACCCCACGCGCGTCCGCCCGCTGCAAGGTGCTCAGTCGGTGGCAGGTGACCTCGAACCCGACCCCAAAGCGTTGCCGCAATAAATCGATATCGTAACGCAGGCTCTCCGCAGCCTCTCGGAACGGACCGTAGGGCATGACGAGGGCGCCGGCGATGTAGTTCGCCAGCCCGATGCGCGCCAAGGCGCGCGCCTCGTCGCTGGAGAAGCGGGTCTCGTCGACCACGTGTTGGATTCGCGCGCCGAGCTCCAGGAACGCGACCTGGGTCGCCATTTGAAACGCCCGCTGGCCCGGTGAAAGGTGGCGGGTGAGCGCGAGGCGGCGCGTGCGCGGATCGTACCTTCGTTGCGGCGAGGGCATGTTCGGAGCGTCTTCGCGGATGACGACCTCGACGCCGTGCCGCGATGCGAGTCGCTCCTCGAGGCCGGCGGCGACGTCGCCGATGCGCAGCTTGGCCTCGTGGAACAGCGACTCGGCCGCGGTGTCCAGCTCGTCGACGTGGTTATGCCGCGCGTAAAAGAAGTCGCGCACCTCTTCGAACGGCATGAGCGGGAGCGACGGCATGGAATGGCGCGCACCCCCGAGCCGATCGGCCATGGCGTCCGCCCGATCGATGGCCTCTCGAAGCCGTCGATGCATCGTCACCAGCGCGCGGCCCACGCTCGGCATGCTGCTCGCGAGCTGGCGCAGCTCCGCGGCGGCGACGTGCTCCTCGGATCCCGACGACGACAGCGCCTCGCGGATGTCCGCCATCAGGCGCGCTTCTTCTTCTTCGGAGAAGACCTGCACGTCGATGCCGAAGACGGCGCTCACCTTGAGCAGGACGGGCACCGTGAGCGGCCGCTCGTCGTTCTCGAGCTGGTTGTAGTAGCTCGCCGAGAGCCCGAGCGCGCGCGCCGCCGCGATCTGGCTCATGTGCCGCTCCTCGCGCAGGCGCCGAAGTCGGACACCCATGAATGCCTTCGACATCGTTCGAAGAGCTATCGCAAGATTCGCAAATTCGCAATATTGGCCAAAATATAGCCCGATTCAGCTGCGACGTCCGCCCCACATCTTTGCGTATTTTGCGAAGATCAACGCGTGGCGGCCCGCGCGCTCCCAGCGCTTGCCGCGACGGGCGGCTGGATCCCGGTCATCGCCGCGCACCATCGTCCCGGTGGCCCCGGCACGTCGTGCTTCGCCCAGCGTTTGCCGTCGAACGTCCATGTGTCGTTCTGATCGCGTCCATCGAAGCCGCCAAACAGCACCAGCTTCCCGTTCAACGGTGCCATGACGGCGTGGGTGCGCGCGGAAGGTCCGGGGCCTTCGACGCGAGCCCAGGTGGTTCCGTCGAATGTCCATGTGTCATCGAGGTTCTTGAACGCGCTCTTATCGAACCCACCGAAGAGCACGAGCC
Source organism: Sorangiineae bacterium MSr11954 (assembly GCA_037157815.1). NCBI lineage: Bacteria > Pseudomonadati > Myxococcota > Myxococcia > Myxococcales > Pendulisporaceae > Pendulispora > Pendulispora albinea. Next base: position 5,309,527 of record CP089984.1, on the reverse strand, counting down.
GGTTCTCGAGCGCCGCCATGGATGCGCCGAAGCGCCCGGGCGGGCCGCTCACATCCAGCTTGGCCCAGCTCGCACCGTCGTAGATCCACGTGGAGCCTTGCGGCGCGTCGCTGGAGCCGCCGAACAGCACCAGCTTTCCCTGGAGCGGCGCCATCGACGCGGACACTGGGGAGACGGGCCAGGCGCTGGTGGTTTGTTTGATCCACCCCGTTGCGAACCCCGCGAGGTCGAATGTCCAGGTGTCGACGAAGGCGGGAGGAGCCGCGTTGCGATCCTGACCGCCAAAGAGAACGAGCTTGCCGTCGAGCGTGGACATGACGGCGGAATCACGGCCGGGTGGCGCCGGCTTCGCGGCGACGTGGATCCATACGATGCCGTCGAACACCCAGGTATCGTCGGCGATCTCGGTGTGAAAGCGGCCTCCGTCGGGGCCGATGATGGGCCCACCCTCGGCCCGAATGGCGCCGCCGAAGAGCACGGCCTTTCCGCGAAGGGTCGCCATCGCAGGGCTGTCCGAGCGACGCGGGGGACCCGCTCCTTGAAATGCCACCCATGAGCTGCCATCGAAGAGCCACGTGTCACCCAACGTGTCACCACCTCCGGTGCCACCGAACAACACGAGCTTACCAGTCCCGTTTCCACGCGATCCCGCGTCGGCATCGACGGGCGAATCCTGCCCTGCGTCGACCGGGGGTGGAAGAGCCGCGTCGGCCGCGCATACACCGCTCCCGCTAGAGACGCCGCAGTCCATTTGAGTATTCGGTGTCGTTGCGAAAAACGTTTCGTTCCCGCAGCCCACCCGCGATACCGCCATGGCAATCAATACGGTTGAAAGTCCTCTCTCGAGAAAGATGTGACTTCGACCCACTCGAACTTTCTCCCGCTTTCTTAATAGGGTCTTGACAAATAGACGCAAGACCTCATTGACATCACTCATCCGTCGTATATGTTATTTTGCAGTTTAGATAGGGCGGGGGAGGGCGTCTTGGCCAACGACGCGACCAGTGTGGCTTTAATTGCCGAATATCGCCCTCTGCTCGAGTATGCGAAACGGCTCACGCGAAACGGCTCCGAAGCGCACGATTTGGTGCACGCGACCCTGGTCCGCGCGCTTTGGGAGGGCAGCGAGGACGGCTCGGATTTCCCCGAGAATGTAGGGGCTTGGCTGCGCACCGTGCTCTTTCGGCTCTTCGTCGATGAGCGGCGGCGGAGCTCCAAAGAGCGAAGTTTCGATCTTTCGCTCCTCGACCAAATCGAGGGTATCCAGGACACCGAGAACATCGAGGAGCCGCCTCCCTCGTGGAGCTGTGTGAGCATCGAGGATGTGCGGCAAGCATTGCCGCTCCTTCCTCGCCGCTTTCGCGAACCGTACGTTCTTTTTGCGTTTCAGCAACTCTCCTATAAGGATATTGCCATTCGGCTCGAGCTCTCTGTCGCGACGGTCGGGACACGCATCGCGCGCGCGCGAAGTAAGCTCCGCCTTCTCTTGCGTGCGGCGTATGTGGAAAAGCGCGAGCTGGGCGGGGCCGCCGCCGACAGCGCGCGTGGCTCGAGCAGCGAGCGGTTTTAGCCCAAAACGAGCTGCTTCCACCCCGCGTGGAGACGGCGACCTGCTCCGTTGAAGTGCAGCACACGAATGGAGTCGCGCGACATGGCGCCGCGCGACATGGCACCCCCGGTGCGTGCATCGTGTTCCACGGGGTGAATGTGCAGTTGCATGTTGTACGTTGCGTCCAAGGGTGCGATGGCGCGATCGGCGGCGAGGGCGATGTTGAGGGCCGCCTTCTGCCTCCACCAAACATCGCCCCGCGCCCCCACCCATTCGCGAAGGAGCGGGGCGCGGCGCAGAAAGTCATCGACCTTTGCGAGCGCATCCGCATCCGCCACGAAGACGCCGTCGTTGATCACATGGGGCTCGGCGGCGATGGCGGATCGCGATCCAACGAGCGACTCCACCTCGTGCGGTGTGGCCATATAGACGGATTGAAGCGCATGCCCCAGTGTCGCGACAGCGTGTCGCGTCGCTTCGGGTGCAATGAGGACATGGCCTTTGGGGAGGGCCGCGTGCTGCTCGAAGAGGGGGCGGAGCCCGGCCAGCACCAGCACATCGGCGTCGAGGCACAAGTACTGACGCGCGCGAACGACGCGCGCCATCGAATAGAGGACGCCCTTCAGGGAGGGCGGATGGCCGCGGAGCGTTCGGCATTTTACGATGCACGCGCCGTAACGGGCTGCGATGGCCTCGCACCTCGGCGCGTGGCCCTCCACGAAGAGAACGCGGCCCACCTCCGGAAGATCGCCGAAGCGCTCCAGTGACGCCAAGGCGCTTTCGACGAGCTCGGCGTAACGCTCGTTTGCAACCAGGGCCACGCAGCGGTCGAGCTCCTTCGGTGCGTGCGGCCATTCGATCTCCGTGTTTCCCAGGCAGTCGAGCGCTTCGTTTGCGCGATCCTGGGCGTGCGCGTGCTCGCGAGCCTGGGTGCGCGCGTGAACGACGGCGGTGGCGGCGCGTTGGCCTCCGAGCGCGAGGTAGCGTTCGAGCACGTCGGCGCTCAGGGTCGAGGGGGCATCGATGCGCGACCACCCCGCTGGATCGAGGAAGGCGCCCGCGTCGAATGTCCAGGCATTGCGCCCATGCCGGACATAGACGAAGATCCCGTCGTTCGCGATCCGCTCCAATCGCGCGCCGGCGCGGAGCAAGAGCCGGAGCAGCGCGGCGTCCTCGGCCAGGTTGACGTCGTGGTAGCGGACGCCGTCCGCGAGCAGCGCGCGCCGGTACGCCAAGGTGCCGCCGTGAACGTTGCCCACGAACATGCGCTCGTGGAGCTGCTCGCTCATCGTCCAAAAGCTCCCGTCGGCGAGGTTCAACGTGTATTGGTTCACCAGCCCCGTCACGTCCGCGCGGCCCGAGGCGATGGGTTCGATCTGCCTCCGAAGGCGCGCCGGACCATACCAGTCGTCATCGTCCCAATGAACGATGATGTCGCCGTTCGCGTGCTCGCAGGCCATATTGCGCTGCGCTCCGATGGTGGCCCCCCGCGGCGCTCGGACATAACGCACCCGTGAAATCCCCTCGCAGAGATCCTCGACCGGATCGCCGCTGTCGACCACGATGAGCTCCGCCCGCGCGTAGTCCTGCGCGGCAAAGAGCTCGAGCGCGAGCTGCACGAAGGCGCGGCGATGGGCGGTCGGCATGATGCAGCTCACGAGCGCTCCCTCGGCGGCTGCGCCCAGCGGCATTTCCGCGAGCAAGCTTTGGACGATCGCGGGCTCGACGGCGACCCACGCGGTGCCGAAGGGGAGCTTGGGGGAGACGTTCTTGGGGTGGATGGTGCTCACGCAAAGGGACGGGAGGGCGAGATCGACGATCCGTCCCGCCAAGGGGGCCTCGACGAAGCGTGTGTCCTCGCCGACATGAACGTCCTGGAAGCGGCGCGCTTCCCAGAACGATTTTCGGTAGGCGAGCGTGGCCCCCGTCACGAAGGGGCCGGCGCCGATATATTGATAACGCCATGTGCGACCGGACGACGCGTCGCAAAAGTAGTGCGTGCTCGTCCCGGAGATGACCGCGTCCGGAAGGCGCAGCGCGTCGACCTGGCGACGGATGCGCCAAGATGGATACCAATCGTCGTCATCCCAATGGATGACAATCTCGCCGCGCGCCTCGTTGCAGAGGACGTTTCGTTTGGCGCCCACGCTCTGCACGCGCTCGCCTCGGATGTAACGGATACGATGATCGGCGGGGACCAGATCGCGCACGGGGTCGTCGCCATCGTCGAGGATCAGGAGCTCGGTCGATTCGTATTCTTGCTTCAAAAAGCACTGAATCGCGCGCGGGACGAACGATCGCCGATCCCGCGTGGGCATGATGCAGCTGACGAGAGGCGCCATTCTCTTTGGATGGACGTTGCCGAACGCAAATCTTCCCGGTGAAGCGAGCCGCCTAAATTTTCGACGATGCAACGTTGCAAAAATGCACCGTTCGAAGGAGGAAAAAGCAGAGAAAAAAAGAAGCGGCGGCGCGGGAAGAAAGGTGGGCAGGTCCGTCATAGGATCAGCAATGTGCAGGCGCGTTCTCGGGCGGGCGCCGAATCGCGCGCAGCATTCATGCCGCCCCGCTATCCCAAGCACGCCTTGCCAAGGAGTGGACTGATGAGCGTCGCCGTCTCCTATCCCGGTGTTTATGTGCAAGAAATTCCAAGTGGCGTAAGGACCATCACGCCCGTTGCCACTGCGATCGCCGCCTTTTTGGGCCGCACGGCGACCGGTCCGATCAACCAGCCCGTGACCCTGAACAGCTTCGGCGACTTCGGGCGCGTGTTCGGCGGGCTCGGAGCGAACTTCCCAGTCAGTTATGCCGTTCGCGATTTCTTTGCAAACGGCGGGGGACAAGCCATTGTCGTCCGCCTTTACAATTATCGTGAAGGCCCGCCGCCGGGCTCCACCAACCCCGACGGGGCAACGCGATTGACGTTCCCCGTCAATGGCTCGCCGCCCTCCGGCGCCGGGCCGCTCATCTTGCAAGCGGCATCGCCTGGATCGTGGGGCACGGGCCTCGCGGTGCAGCTCATCCCGCAAACCGACGGGAATGCCATCATCGCCGCCGGCCTTGCCCCGCCCGGTATCCCCACCACGCCCACCGGCTCCCCGCCGGCCCTCGATCCGCGGCTCTTCGTCGTCTTCGATCTGGCCGTGTACCTCCCCGATCCGGTGACCGGCACCCCCACGCAGGTCGAGCGGATCCGCAACCTGACCCTCAGCGTCCCTGCATTTGGCACCAGCGATTCGCCGCGACGGATCGACAAGGTGCTCGGGAGCATCGGGGCCGGTAGCGCCGTATCGAGCGAATCGGCGTATCTCCGGGTGTCGGCGACCACCGCGGCGTTGCTGCAAAGCCAGTCGTTGACCGAGCTTCCGCAATTTTTGGTGCCCCCGTCGACGGCCACCAATCCGCCCAATGCCATCTTTGCGCCCACGGCCCTGAACTCGGGCGCGCCGGCGGATATTGGAAACGATGGCAACCCGCTCGGCGCGAACGATTACATTCCAACGAACCCGAACACCCGGAGCGGAATCTTCGGCCTCGAGGACGCCGATCTCTTCAACCTTCTTTGCATTCCGCCCGATACACGCGGGGGCGACCTTCCTGCCCGCGTGATTCCTGCGGCGGCGTCGTATTGCGTCAAGAGGCGCGCGCTGTTCATCGTCGATCCGCCCACCGCATGGAACCCCCCGGCGACGGGGAACAATGTGGCCAACATCGTCGCCGGCCCTCCCGGTGGCTTGGCGGCCCTCGGCAACTTTTCGGGTTTGGACGCTCGCAACGCGGCGGTCTTCTTCCCAAGGCTCATCCAGGCCGATCCGCTCAACAAAGGGCGCTTGGATACCTTTCCGCCGTGCGGCGCGATTGCGGGGATCATGGCCAGCACCGATTTGACCCGGGGGGTCTTCAAGGCCCCGGCGGGGGTCGATGCGAGCATTGGCGGCGTCCAAGGGCTCGCGGTTGCCATGACCGACGCGGAGAACGGCCAAATCAATCCGCTCGGCGTGAACGCATTGCGCACGTTTCCCATCATCGGGACGGTGGTTTGGGGCTCGCGCACCCTGCGCGGGGCCGACGCGCTGGCGGACGATTACAAATACATCCCGGTGCGCCGCCTGGCGCTCTTCATCGAGGAGAGCCTGTTCCGAGGAACGAAGTTCGCGGTCTTCGAGCCCAACGCGGAGCCGCTCTGGTCCCAAATTCGTTTGAATGTCGGGGCGTTCATGCAAAACCTCTTTCGCCAGGGGGCCTTTGCAGGCGCCTCCCCGCGCGACGCCTACTTCGTAAAGTGCGACGGCGACACCACGACGCAGAACGATATCAATTTGGGCCAGGTGAATGTCATCGTCGGCTTCGCGCCGCTCAAGCCGGCGGAGTTCGTCATCATCTCGATCCAGCAGATCGCCGGCCAGATTGCCACCTGAGGAGACCCGAGGAGAGTCATGGCAAAGTTCAATCCAAAGACGCAACGGCGTACACCTTACGCCAATTTCAAGTTTCAGGTGTTTTGGAATCCAAATGGACCTGCCATTGCGGGCATGTCCAAGGTGAGCGGTCTAAAGAGGACCACCGAGGTCATCGAGTACCGGGAAGGGGGCGAGCAGAGCACGACCTTCAAGGCCCCCGGTCGCACCAAATACGATGCGATCACCTTGGAGCGCGGCGTGACGCACGATACCGAGTTCGAGACGTGGGCCGGGCGCGTATGGCTGCTCGATCAAGGGCTTGGCCGGGAGTCGTCCCTTCAAGATTTTCGCAGAAACATCTATATTGCCCTCCTGAACGAGGCGGGTCAGAAAGTACTCGCCTACAACATCTGGCATTGCTGGGTTTCGGAATACCAGGCCCTCCCCGATCTGGACGCCAACGCCAACGCCATTGCCATTCAGCACATCAAGCTGGAGTGCGAGGGCTGGTCGCGCGATCTCACGTTCGGCGAGCCGGCCGAGCCGGTCTTCGTCATCCCCACGGGCGCGTGACATCTTGCTCCCGGCCGAAACACTGCTGGGGTTATGGGAGGAGGGCGAATCCGCGCGCTCGGACCCCGCGCGCGCGTTGCTCCTGCTCGCCTTCGCCCACCCGCAAATCGCCCGGCAAGAGCTCGCACGATGGAGCATCGGCCGTCGCGAGGAAGAGCTCCTGGCGCTGCGGGAACGGTACCTTGGGAGGACGCTCGAGCTCGAGGGCGCGTGCCCAAGGTGCGAGCAAGCCGTCGTCATCGCGTTCGACGCGCGCGATCTTCCGCGGCCGGGGCCCGTGGTGGACGATGGCGCGTCGTATCGGCTGGAGCACGAGGGGGTGATCATCCATTTCAGGCTCCTCGACGGCGCCGATTTGGAGGCAGCTGGGGGCTGCGGGGACGTGGAGGATGCCCGAAGGTTTTTGCTGAGGCGGTGCGTCGTGCGGTTGACGGGTGCAGATGGTTCGGAGTGGGTGGGTGGCGCGCTCTCCGAGGCGATGCTCGAGGCGCTGGAGCACGAGCTGGATCGGCGCGAGCCGCTGGCGGTGATGCAAATGGAGTTGGATTGCCCGGATTGTTCGCACCGCTGGCATTCGCGACTCGATATTTCGGAGATTGTCTGGTCGGAATTTGCGGGGCTGGCGCGGCGATTGCTGATCGATGTCGCGACCTTGGCCCGCGCGTACCATTGGAGTGAAGCGAGTATTTTGGCCATGTCGGGGCGGCGGCGGCGGATGTATTTGGAGCTCGCCGAGGCATGAGCGGCTTTTTTTTCGCCCTGGCTTCGCGTGCGCTCGGGGAGGGATCGAGCCTGCGCAAGCGGACGCGCTCGCGTTATGAGGCGGAGGCGGCTCGCGAATGGGATGTGGCCGTGCCGGAGCGTGTGGGGGGCGCTGCCGCGGCTTTCTCGGCGGCGGCGGACGGTGAAGAGGCGTTTCGCGCCGGTGGCGGGTCGGTGGTTGCGCGCGGGGCTGCGCGGGAAGCGGCGGATCGTGATGCTCCGGAGGGCGGTGGTTTGCGCGGTGTTGGTGGTCTCGAGGTGCGCGGGGGGGCGGTGGAGCCTCCTTCAACGGGGGCGGCTCCCGAGTCGAAGGTGACACGGGTCGAGAATGCGGCCGTGCTGGTCGCCGTCGACGCGGGTGTTTCGGTACCCGGCGCGCGGCGAACGGAGGGGGCGAGCCTCGAGCCCGTTGCGAGGAGGGCGGCGAGCATGGCGCGCGGGCTGGCGACGCATCGAGCCCTTCCCGAGCGGGTATCGGATGGATCCGCCATCGACGAGCCGGTCGCGGTGGACGAGCCCGCCGTGCCCACGGCGGACGCCCCCGTCGTCCATGAGCGCGCTCCCGTGCGCAAATCCGCTGGGACGGAGAGCGCCGCGCTTCGGGCGCACCGGGAAGTGATTCAAGACGAGGAAGAGCGGGCGGCGATCCACGATCGCGGTCCCGCCGCGATGCACGAAGGCGCGCACGCGGCGCTCCAGGAGCGTGAGAACACGGCGCTCCAGGAGCGTGAGAACGCGACGCTCCGCGAGCGTGAGAACGCGACGCTCCACGAGCGTGAGCACACGGGGGTTCACCCGCGCGAGCACACGGCGGTTCGCGAGCGGGAGCGCGCGGCGATCCACGAACGCGGTCCCGCGGCGGAGCACGAACGTGAGCGCACGGCGGTCTACGAGCGAGCGCGGGCGGCAGCATCGATGGTGGCGCATCCACCGCGACCGCGCGATGGCACCTTCGACCTGACCGGAACGCGCGCACGCGCCGACCTCTCCCCCCCGCGCATTGCCATCCAGATTGGACGCATCGAGGTGCGCGCGGTGACGGCGGAGACGCGTCCCGAGCCGGCGGTGCGTACCGCCACCAGCTACCCGCTCGACACCTATTTGCAACGACTCGAGGAGAAAGCCCGGTGAGCAACTCCCTAGCCGTCGCGACGGTCACGGCGACCCTCAAGAATTTGCTGATGAGCGCCTTTACGTCGAACGCGGCCGACCCGCTCGCCGGGGCGACCGTTACCACCCTCAACCCGGCCGAGCGCGACGCCAAGACGGGCGCGAACGTCTTTCTTTACCGCGTTTCGCCGAATGCGCAGATGCGAAACCTGGCGCTGCCCTCGCGCGACGATTCGGGCATGACGGTGACCCCGCCGCAAGCTGCGCTGGATCTGCATTACCTCATTAGCTTTTACGGGGACCAAACGGTGTGGGAGCCCCAACGCTTGCTGGGCGTGGCCGTGCGCACCCTGAACGCGCAACCCGTGCTCTCCCCCGGCATCGTCGCGCAGACGCTCGCCTCGCTCGCCGCGTCCACCACCACGGCCTTCATGGGGCAATCCGATTTGGCCAGCAGCATCGAGAGGGTCCGGCTGACGGAGGCGGAGATCTCGTTGGAGGAGATGTCCAAGCTCTGGTCCATCCTTCTGCAGACCAAGTACGCCCTCTCGGTCCTCTATGTCGCATCCGTGATCCTGCTCGACAGCCCGGAGCAGGGGACGACGGCGCTCCCCGTTCTTCGAACCAACCTGTCGATCCACCCCATGCGCGCGGTCGCGCTCGACGAGGTCGTCGGAACGGAGCCGGCCCTGTTTGGCGCCATCGTCGCCGGATCGCAGGTCGAGCTGCTCGGAACGGGGTTAGGCGACGCGCAGCTGGCCGTCGTCCTCGATGGCAACCGGGCCGCCTCCAGCGCCCCGGTCATCGTGTCGCGCGCGGAGGATCGCCTTCGATTCGTCTTGCCGTCGAACCTCTTGGCCGGGGCGCACGGCGTCCAGGTCGCGTCGCCCACACCAGGCGCGTCAGGCGCATCAGGCGCGTCAGGCGCGTCAGGCGCGTCGGGCGCATTTCCATCGGCGACGACCTTGTCGACGGTGGAGTCCAATCCGCTCGCGTTCCTTCTCCGTCCGCAGATGAGCACCATCGGAACGAACGGGGTCGCGCCCACCTCCAACGGCCGCTTCTCCGGCACCATCCGGGTATCGGTTACGCCGCTGGCGACCGGCGCGCAGACCGTCCAGCTCCTTTTGAACCCCAAGAGCCCCTCGCTCGCAGGAACGCCGGGTATCGTTCTTCCACTGGATCCGAGCTCGTTCGGTTCGCCGCCGGGATCGAGCGCGCAGCTCGACTTCCCATTCCACGACGTGGCCGGTGGAACGTACGCCGTGCGCCTGCGGGTCGACGGCGCCGAGAGCCCGCCGGTCGTTCTCCCCACGAGCCCTCCCAGCATCGGACCCGAGGTCGCGATCCCATGATGGGCGAATCCTTCCTCTCGTCCGAGCCCGCGAGGCCGCAAGCCGCGGATGCACCCTCGTGGCACGAGCTCAATCGCCGTGCCTTGTACGCGTCCCTCGAGGTGCTCCGGCTTCGGCTCCTTCACGGTCTGGATGTCGGCCCCGAGGCGAGGCCCGATCCCGATCCCGAGCCGGAGCACGGCCCCGAGACGATCGCGTCCATGCTCGCGCGCGCCGAGGACGCGCTCGAAGAGGCCCACGCGCACCTCGGCTCACGCGGGACCCTCGAGTCCCTGGTCGCCACCTTCGACCTGTCCTCCTTCGAGCGCGATGTTCTGCTCCTGGCCGCCGGCCCCAAGCTCCGCCCCGGGTTCCTGGCCGAACTTCGCGGGAACGGCGCGGCGCACGGGCCCGTCGCGGCGACCTTCGAGCTCGCGTTTCGCGCGCTGCCGTCCCCGCACTGGGCGGCCGCCACGCCCGCGTCGCCGCTTCGCTTCCACCATTTGATCGAGCTCGATCGCCCCGAGGATCCGGTTCAAAGCCCGCTTCGCATCGACGAACGGATCCTCTTCTTCTTGCTCGGCCTCGCGAGCCTGGATTCGCGTCTGCTGGGGCACCTCGTGCCCGTCCCCGAGCCCGAATACGACCTGCCCGCCGATTACGCGCGCCTCGCCCGAACGATCCGCGCGCTCTGGTCGGGCGGCAGCGCGCGGCCGATCCTTCAACTCGGCGGCCCCGATCCCGACGGCAAGCGCGCGATCGCCGCCGTTGGATGCGCCGGCGCGGGGCTCTTGCTCTATGCGATTCGCGGCGCCGATGCGCAATGCGATGTCGCGCAGCGAGCCATGTTCGCGAGGTTGATCGATCGCGAGCTCGCCCTCGCCGGCGCCGCGCTCCTGATTGAAATCGACGAGGACGAGCCGGAAGAAGGACGCGCGGCGCGCGCGTTGATGGCGCGCATGCGCATGCCGGTGCTGATCGCGCGCGCCCGGCCGCTCTCGAACCTCCCGCGGCCCGATGTGCGGGTCGATGTCGAGCCGCTGGGTCCCGAAGACCAGCGGCGGCTCTGGCGCGCCCACATTGGGGCGGCCATCGAGCGCGAGCCGCAAGCGGTCGACGAGGTCGTCGGGCACTTTCGCTTTGGCCCGGGCGCCATTCGCTCCACCGCGGCCGCCTTTCATGCGAGCGACCTCGGAGGTGGATCGGCGGGCGCGCGGCTCTGGGAGATCTGCCGCCGGAATGGGCGCTCGCATACGTCGGATTTGGTCCAGCGGATCCAGTCCGACGTGGGGTGGGATGACTTGATTCTTCCCGAAGGACGCAAAGAGGGGCTGGCGCAGATCGCGGCGCACCTGGTCCACAAGACGAAGGTGTACGAACGTTGGGGCTTCGGCCAAAGGGGCGCGCGCGGGCTCGGCCTCACGGCGCTGTTTTACGGAGACAGCGGCACCGGCAAGACGTTGGCCGCGGAGGTCATCGCCAACCATGTCCGGCTGGATCTGTGGCGGGTCGATCTCAGCCGCGTGCTCGATAAGTACATCGGGGAGACCGAGAAGAACCTGCGCCGCATCTTCGATGTGGCGGAGGAGAGCGGCGCGATTTTGCTGTTCGACGAGGCCGACGCCTTGTTCGCCAAACGCACCGAGGTGAAGGACAGCGTCGATCGGTTCGCGAATGTCGAGGTGAGCTACCTCCTGCAGCGCATGGAGGCGTACGGCGGCCTCGCCATCCTCACCACCAACATGTACGCCTCGCTCGACAGCGCGTTCATGCGCCGGCTTCGGTTCGTCGAGCACTTCCCATTTCCGCGGGCGGAGCAGCGCGCGCGCATTTGGGAGCGCGCGTTTCCTAAAGGGGCGCCGATCTCCGGTCTGCACATGGGGCGGCTCGCGCAGCTCAATCTGGCGGGCGGCAACATTCAAAACATCGCGGTCAACGCCGCCTTCCTCGCCGCCGCCGAGGGGAGCGCGATCACCATGGCGCACGTGCTCCGCGCGGCGCGCCGGGAGTGCGAGAAGCTGGAGCGCCAGCTCGCCGACGCGGAGGTCGCGGGATGGATATGAACGATCGGCCCGAGCTCGAGCTGGCGATTGGAGACATCGTGATCCACGGCGTGCCCGGCATCGCCACGGACGCGGTGGAGCGCGCGCTTCGCCGCGAGCTCCACCGGCTCCTCGCCGCGCAGCCCCCGGACCGAATCCGAACGGAGGGCGCCGCGCGCCTCGGGCCCCTGGAGGTGCGCCTTCCCGCCGGCGGCTCGTCGGCGGCGTTCGGGGAGCGGCTTGCACGCACCATTCACGGAGCATTGAGACGAACATGAACCCGTTGCCTGGAAGCCCGCGCCTGCTCAAAGGGGCCATCGTCGGCTTGGATCCGTTCAACCCGGTGGCGAGCATCATCCCCTTTCAATACAACCCCGAGAACCTCGACCGCACCGTGGCCGCGACCGCCGTTTCGGCGCAGCGCAATCAGGACGAGGTGCTCCGCATCGGAGGGCCGCCGCGCGAGACCATCGGCGCGGAGGTGGAGTTCAGCGCCATCGACGACCTGGACAAGGGCGGCGCGGTCGCCTCCGCCCTGGGCCTTCACCCGGTGCTCGCCTCCCTCGAAATGCTCCTGTACCCCAAGAGCGCGTTGATGATCGCCAATGAGGTGCTGGCGCAGATTGGCATCATCGAGATCATCCCCCCGTCGGCGCCGCTCACGTTCTTCATCTGGGGGCTCAAGCGCGTCGTGCCCATTCGGCTGACGCAAATCCAGATTCACGAAAGAGCATTCGACTCGAACCTCAACCCCATCCGGGCGACCGTCAACCTCACCATGGAGGTGCTCACCTACCGGGATTTGGGCCTGGCGAGCGTGGGCGGGGCGGCCTTTTTGGCCCACCAAGTCCTCAAAGAGGCCATGGCCACCATCCATGGCGTGGGCGCCGTGACCGGCGCGGGATCCGTGAGCGTGGGGGCGAGCTTCGGCTGAGGGCCGAATCGCGAAGAACGGGAACGTGACAGGGACGACGCAACGACGAGGCAGGGAAGGAAGAGCGCGATGATTGGACCCGGCAGCCGCTATACGAGCTTGGAGACCGCGACCATCGACGTCACCGTCGACGGGCAGACCCGGCCTATTCGCTATTTGCGCCGGCGGTTCATCCCGCCGGAGACGGGGGCGGTGACCCTCATGCGGCACACCATCACGCAGGCCGATCGGATCGACAATTTGGCCGCCGTCTTCTTCACCGATCCGCTGCAGTTCTGGCGGCTGTGCGATACCAACGGCGTCCTCGACCCCGACGAGCTGATCGCGCTCGGACGCTCCATCTCCATCGTGTTGCCGCTGCGCTGAGGGGCCATGGGATTTCTCGTCGATCGATTGGGCATACGGCTTTTGCTCCTGATGGGGGCCACCATTCCGGTGCCCGCCCCGGCCGAGGTCGTGCGCGCGCTCACCGAGGTGCGGGTCGTCCGCCACGCCGGCGGGCGCGATGGCTTCACGCTCACGTTCAGCATCGGCAAGGACAAATCGCTCGATTATGCGCTGACGGCGGCCGGGGCCACCGGGGTGCTCAATCGGGTCGTGATCGTGGCGCTGCTCGGGGCCGTCCCGGACGTTCTCATCGACGGTGTCATTACCTTGCAGCAGCACATCCCCGATCAGGAGCCGGGCCGCTCGCGGCTGGTGGTGACCGGAACGGACTTGATGACCCTCCTCGACCTGGAGGAGAAGAACGCCGAGTTCCCGGCCATGCCGGATTTTGCCATCGTGCAGCGAATCCTGGCCGGCTACCCGGCGCTCGCCCTCGCCCCGGTGACCGTGCCCACCAGCGAAATCCCCATTCCCTTCGAGCGCATCCCGCGCCAAGCCGAGACGGATCTCGCCTTCATCCATCGCTTGGCGCACCGCAATGGTTATGTCTTTTACATCGATTCGCTCTCCGTCCTGGCCAATACGGCCTATTTTGGACCGGAGACGCGGCTCGGCCTCCCGCAGCCGGCCCTGTCGATGGATAGCGGCATGGGGAGCAATGTCGCGTCGCTCTCCTTTACCCAGGACGGGCTCGCGCCGGTCGCGCCCTCGGGCACGTTCTTCGAGCCCATCACCAAAACGGTTTTGCCCATCCCGCCGCTCCCGTCCCTGCGGATCCCGCCGCTGTCGAGCAGCCCCACCCCGGCCGCGCGAAAGGTGCTCCTGCGGGACGCGGGGAACAAGAGCCCCGGGCTCGCCCTGAGCGCCAGCGTGTCGGCCGTGAGCACGGCGCCGCCGTCGGTCACCGGCACCGGGCAGGTCGATACGGCGCACTATGGCTCGGTGCTCCACATCCGAAGACCCGTCGGGGTGCGCGGCGCGGGCCGGACGTACGACGGCCTTTATTACGTGCAGCGCGTCACGCATCAAATCGATGTTCGCCACTCCAAATATACGCAGGATTTCACCCTCACCCGCGAGGGCACGGGATCCCTTTTGCCGGCGGTGCCACCGTGAAGTCGCCTTTCTTCGGAAAATACCAGGGGCTCGTCAGCGACAACAAAGATCCGCTCTTTCTCGGTCGCGTGCGCGCAAAGGTCAACGACGTCCTCGGCGACAGCGAGAGCGGTTGGGCCAAGCCTTGTTTGCCCTTTGCCGGACAAGCCATGGGCTTTCACGTCATTCCGCCGGTGGGATCCTTGGTGTGGATCGAGTTCGAAAAGGGCGATCCGGATTACCCCATTTGGACGGGCGGGATGTGGGGCTCGCCGGCCGAAGTGCCGCTCGATCCGCTCTACAAGAAGCTCATCATCAAGACCGAGGGGGGCACGAGCATCACGCTCGACGATACGCCCCAAATCGGGGGCATCACCCTGGAGACGGCCGAGGGGCACAAGCTGAAATTGTCCTCGTCGGGGCTCGAGCTCACCGACGCCGGATCCATCGCGGGTATTACGATTTCCACGGCCGCGGGCCAGAAGATCGCCATTACGCCGACGGGCATCGAGATCAACGACGGGCAGGGGGGAGTCATCAAAATGCAGGGGCCCCAGGTGGACATCAACAGCGGGGCGCTGACGGTGATCTGATGCCCGGCAATGTTCTCTCCGTAGGCGCCACGGTCATGTGCATGCACGGGGGGCAGGCGCAGCCCGCGGTGCCTTTTCCGCGGGTGACGGTCTCGGGGCAACCGGTGGTCACGCAGAGCGGCCCTTACGTGGTGGCGGGCTGCGGACTCACGGGGAGCCCCGCGCCGCCGTGTGTGACGGCGCAGTGGATCACCGGGGCGGTCCGGGTGACCGCCGGGGGTGTGCCGCTGCTCTTGCAGGACAGCCAAGCCATTTGCACGGCGTCGGGCACGCCGCTCCAGATCGTCCTTACCCAATTGCGAGTACAGGCCCAATGACCACCATGCGATTTCCATTTTCGTTCGATCGCCGCGGGAGGACGGCCGAGGCCAACCCCGCCGATCGGATCCGACAGCTCATCGAGCAGGTGGTGTTTACGTCGTTGGGGGAGCGGGTCAATCGCCCCACCTTCGGGAGCGACGCGGCCCGGCTGGTCTTTGCGCCCAACGGCGATCTCGCAGCCTCCGCCACGCAGCTCGTCGTTCAGGGGGCGCTCACCCAATGGCTCGCGGACCTGGCGGTGATCCAGGCGGTCGACGTGGTGAGCGACGACGCGGCGCTGACCATCACCATTCGTTACGTCATCAGGGCCACGCAAGAACCGCAGATCGTGCACGTCGTGCAGTCGGGATGATCCGCCATGTCGAACGTTTACTTTTGCCAGAACGCGGCGCGCCGCCAAAAGCTTCGAGGGCTCGCGCCCGGCCCGAGCGCCCTGAACGGCATCGATTACCTCGAGGTGTGCGATCTTGCGGCCCTCGCCGCCGTGGGCTCTCCGGCGGTGGATTTTCGGCAGCGGATCCTGCTCGTTCATACCTTTCGACCTTTGCCGGCTCCCCCCAGCGGTAGCGCGCTCACGGCCAGCGACGTGACCTTGCGCGGCGGGGTGAGCGTTCAGCCCATCGTCGCCTTCGCCCTTCGCGCGACGGAGCTGGTGGCTGCGCCGCCGCCCGCGCTCGCCGCCGTCGCGTCGATCCTGCAAGCCGCGGGGCTGCTTCCGGCCTCGCAGCGCGATGCCACCTTCGTGGTCGTCACCGACCGAGCCGGTGATTTTTCACCGTACGAGCTCACCCTCGCGGCGCCGGCCGCGAGCCCGCCCGCGCCCTCGTTCGATATCCAGCTCGGCACCGTCTCCTTCTCGTTCAAGACGGCCTGCCCGAGCGCGCTGGATTGCGTGGCCCCGCCGTGCCCCGAGCCCACCGTGCCGGCGGCGCCGGAGCTCGATTACCTCACCAAGGACTATCTCGGCTTTCGCCAGCTCATGCTCGATCGGCTGGCGGTGGTCTCGCCCGATTTGACCACGGACAATGCGGCCGATCTGTCCGTCGTTTTGGTCGAGCTCCTGGCGCACGCCGCGGACAAGGCGAGCTACTTTCAAGACGCCGTCGCCAACGAAGCGTATCTGGGCACGGCGCGCCGGCGGATCTCCGTGCGCCGCCATGCGCGGCTGCTCGATTATACGATGGGCGAGGGGAGCAACGCGCGCGCCTTCGTGCAGTTCCGGGTGGCGCCCTCGGTGGGGAGCAGCGGTGTTGCGATCCCCGGGCCGAGCTTCGCGACGGCGGCGACGCCCCGCGGCGGCTTGGCCATGGCTACGGCGAGCGGGGAGGTCTTCGAGACCATGCACGCCTTGACCGTGTATCCGGCCCTCAATCGGGTGAGCCTCTACACGTGGGGGGACGCGCAGTGCTGTTTGCCCGCCGGTGCCACCCGCGCCACCCTGGAGGACACGGGCGGCGCGCTCGCGTTTCTCGTGGGGGCAGGGCGCTGGGCGCCGGGCGCGCTGGTGATCTTTCAGGAGGTGGTGGGGCCCCTGAGCGGTCTGCCCGAGGACGCCGATCCGCGGCACCGGCACGTCGTGCGGTTGACGAGCATCGTGCCCAATGTGGACCCGCTCTACACGGAGGGCGGTTCCGGGCTGCCGCAGCGGGTGGTGGACATCGCGTGGGCACCGGAGGATGCGCTCCCATTTCCGCTCTGCGTATCGAGCCAAACCGCTGCCGGATCGGTGAGCGTGGCGCTGGGAAATGTGGCCTTGGCCGATCATGGCCAGACGATCGTCGAAGGGTTGCCGCCCGTCGCGGACGGGACACCGTTTCGCCCCGCGCTCGCCCAGGGGCCGCTCAGTTGGCAGGTGCAGGTGCAGAGCGCCGACGGGCACACGGTGCCCTTCGACGCGGGGGCGCCGGCCTCGGCGGCCGTGGTCGTGCCCCGCGGTGGCAGCATCGCGCCGGCCATCGCTCTGGTCGATACGCAGACGGGGCCCTGGCAGGTTCGCGGCGATCTGCTGGAGAGCGATGCGCTGTCGCAGGACTTCGTGGTGGAGACGGACGACGATGGGATCGCCGTGCTGCGCTTTGGCGATGGAACGCTCGGGCGCCGGCCGTCGGGGGAGCTCACCGCCACGTACCGGGTCGGCAATGGTCCTGCGGGGAACGTGGGGGCGGACGCGATCACGCGGCTGGTCTTGCCGTCGCAGCCGCTCGTCAGCGCGGGCCTGACCGTCACCAATCCGCTGCCGGCCGCGGGCGGGACCGCGCCGGAGACCCTCGATCACGTGCGGCTCGATGCGCCGCAGGCGTTTCGCGTGCAGCGGCGCGCGGTCACCGCCGCGGACTATGCCGCCGCCGCCGAGCTTCATCCCGACGTGCAGAGGGCTCACGCCGTGCGCCGCTTCACGGGGAGCTGGTCGACCTTCTTCATCGCCGTCGAGCGCTTCGGCGGCCGCCCGGCCGACGATGCGTTTCGGTCGGAGCTCGCCGCCATCCTCGAGCCGTTTCGAATGGCCGGGCAGGACTTCGTGATCCAACCGGCGAAGACCGTTCCGCTCGAGATCGTGCTCGGCGTGTGCGTGGCGCAAGGCTTCCTGCGCGCCGACGTGGCCGCCGCCTTGGGGCAAGCCTTTGGCGCGGGGACCCTGCCGGATCAGCGGCGCGGCTTCTTTCACCCGGACAACTTTACCTTGGGGCAGCCGCTCTATTTGAGCCAGGTCCTGGCGACGGCGACCTCGGTCCCCGGCGTGGCCTCGATCGATACGTCCGGCGCGGCGGATGCGGCGCCTCGCGCGCTGCCCTTCGTGTTTCGCCGCACGGATCGGGCCACCGCCGCGCCGGGGGATCCGAGCTTTGGCGTCATCCCCGTCGCACCGTCGGAGGTCATTCGCGTGGACAACGACATCAATCAACCGCAAAACGGGAGGATCACGTTCGTCCTCGAGGGGGGCGCGTGAGCGACGTCCTCGGGCCCGACCTCACCGCGCAGGGGACGTGCGGCTGCTGCCGGCAAACGGACGCGGTGGCCGCGCCCGCCATCGCCAACGCCCCCGGGCAGCCCGCGCTGCGCGTGCGCGTGGGCACGTACGGCAGCTTCTTCGAGGCGATGATCCGGCGCCTGCCGCTCTTCGACCTCGCGCCGCCGGGCAGCCCTCCGAACCGGCCCCTCGCGGCGCTGACCACGCGCGATCCCACGGACCCCACGATCGCGCTGCTCGATGCGTGGGCGTCGGCGCTGGACGTGCTCACGTTCTACCAAGAGCGCATCGCGAACGAGGGCTACCTGCGCACGTCCACCGAGCGCCGATCGGTGCTCGAGATCGCGCGGGCGCTCGGCTACGAGCTGAGCACCGGCCTGGCGGCGGCGGCCGACTTGGTCTTCACCGTGGAGACACCGGGCGGGCTGCCCGGCACCGCGAAGGTCGACGCCGGCACCAAGGTGATGAGCGTCCCGGGGCACCATGAGAAGCCTCAGTTCTTCGAGACGACGGAGGCGGCCGATCTCCGATCCGAGTGGAACCTCCTTCAGCCTGCGCCCCTGGCCACGGTGAGCTTTTCGCCCGAGTCCACCGGGCTCGCGCAGGGCGCCACCAGTCTGTACGTTCAAGACGCGCCGGGAGCCCCGCCGTTGCAGATCGCCAAAGGCGATATGCTCCTCTTGCTGGACCCGACGGGCAAGACGGAGCTCCATCCATTGAGCGCCCCGCCCACCCGTGAGCTGGGGCCTCTGTCGGCGACGGTCCGGACGCAGACGCTCCTCGCGTGGGCGCAGCCCGTGCAGTTGTCCGCCCCCATTCAAGCCTTCGTGCTGCGCCAGCGCGCGTCCCTGTTCGGCCATGCGGCGCCCGATTGGCGCACGCTCCCGGCCATTACGCGCGCGCAGTTCGGCGACGCGACCACCGGCACGCAGGTGCCCGTGGATCCGCCGCTCGCGAGCTTTGCGTCGCCGCTCACCGTGAGCGGCGGTGTGGTCCTGGTCGATCTCGACAATGTCTATCCGCAGATCGTCGAGGGCAGCTTCCTCGTTCTGGTGGACCCGAACGCAAAGGAGGCGAACGGGCAACCGGCGCCCGTGCAGGCGCTCCTGAAGGTGGCGGGCACGGCGACCGCTCCCGCGACGACGGTCGTCGCGCGCGCCGACTTCGGCATCAACGGGCGGGTCACCCGGGTGCGCGCGACCACGAGCGCCAGCTCGCTGCCGGTCGGCATCCGCACCACCGTGGTGTGGGCGCAGAGCGAGCCCTTGGTGCTGGGACACCGCCCGACGGCGCTCGCGCCGCCGATCCAGTTTCCTGCGCCGGCGCCTGCGGGCGCGCCCGATTTGCGGCGCACCCTGGATCTCACCGAGCGGATCCCGGGGCTCGTCTCAGGCCAGCGCCTCGTTCTGACAGGCAAACGGATCCGGGTGCGGGCGATGGCCGATCTCGCCTCGCCGCAGCCGCAGCCGCAGCCACCGAGCGGCGGAACGAAGAACCTCGTCGACCGCGGGGACGTCTTCATCTTGCTCGCGCCCACGCGGCCGACCGGCGCGAACGATCCGAGCACCAGCCCGCCCGAGGCGGCCGTTCGTTGGAGGCTTCAGCGGCTCGATGGCGAGCAGCTCGAGGTCGACGCGGCCGAGGAGCCCCGCGGGCCCTTTGCGCGCATCGCGGCGGGGGTCGAGGATCCGGTGGTCGGCGAGGTGGTGACCCTCGATGCGCCGCTCGATGTCACCGACCGGGGCGCGGCGTTCACGCGGCTTCTGCTCGCGACCTTGCCGGGCTCGGGTTCGCCCGCGGCGCCTGCGCCCTCGCCCACGCGCCTGGAATACGACCGCGCGACATTGACCTTGTTCGCGAACGTCGTCCCGGCCACGCACGGGGAGACGGTCGCGGGCGAGGTGCTCGGAAGCGGCGGCCCCGCGCCCAACCTGGCGTTTGCGCTCAAGCGCCCGCCGCTCACGTATGTGGCGAGCACCGGTGTGTCGGGCGCTCGGAGCTCGCTCGAGGTGCGGGTGAACGATGTGCTCTGGCATGAAGAGCCGGCGCTGTTCGGGCTCGGTCCGCGGCAGGCGAGCTACATCGTTCGCATCGGCGACGGCGGGCAGGCCGCCGTCGTGTTCGGCGATGGCATCTCCGGCGCACGGCCGCCGACCGGGGTCGAGAACATCGTGGCCACGTACCGCACGGGCCTGGGTGAAGAGGGCAATGTGAGGGCCAACGCTCTCTCTCTTTTGCTCGCGCGGCCCATCGGGATCCGCTCGGTCATCAACCCGCTGCCGGCCACGGGCGGCGTGCCGCCGGCGAGCCTCGAGCAGGCGCGCACCGCGACCCCGCGCAACCTTCGCGCGTCGGGCCGCGTGGTCTCCGTTCAAGACGCCGAGGACTTCGCGCGGGCGTTCGTGGGGGTCGGCAATGCGCGGGCGGTGCTGCTCGGGGTCGGGAGCAACCGGGTGGCGCATGTGACGGTGGCGGATCTCGAGGGCAACCCCGTGGACGTCGCCTCACCGCTCCTCGACCGGCTGCGCCAAGCCATCGACACCGTCGCCGATCCCTCGTTCGCGGTGGTGGTCGACACCTACGATCCGCTGCCCTTCGTGCTCGGGGTGGACGTCATCGTCGATCCGGACTTCGAGCCTTCGCGGGTGCTCGCCGCCGCGAACGGCGCGCTTCGATCTGCCTTCGCCGTGAGCGGCCGCGCGTTTGGGGGGCGCATCACCGAGGCCGAGATCGTGGGCATCGTGCAGCGGGTGCCCGGCGTGGTCGCCGCCACCTTGACGGAGCTGCACCCGGAAGGCGATCCCATCACCCGCCGCACCGCCTTGACCGCGACCCCCGCGCACCTGGGTGCGGACGGCAGCACCATCGTTCGAGCGCAAGCCCTGGTGCTGGCGCTCGGCAACCCCCAATCGAGGGCCGTACCACCATGAGCCAAGCGACGAGCGAACGCCTGTATGCCTTGCTGCCCTCCGTTTACCGGCGCCGCGACGCGCAGGGCGGGGAGGCGCTGCGCGCCCTCTTGGCCGTCATGGAGGAACAACTCGACGCGGTCTCGGGGGACATCCGGCAGCTTTACGACAATTGGTTCATCGAGACCTGCGACGAATGGGTCGTCCCGTACATCGGTGACGCGCTGGGCGTGCAGCTCGCGCACCCGTTCGCCGGCGAAGGGCTCACCTTGCGCGCGTACATCGCGAACACCTTGGGGCTGCGCCGCCGCAAAGGGACGGCGGGGACCCTCGAACGGGTGGCGCAGGACGTGAGCGGCTGGCCGGCGAAGGCCGTCGAGTACTTCCAGCTCCTCGCCACCACGCAACCGATGGGCCACGTCCGCGCGAGCGCGCTCGGCACCGCCACCATCCGCGACAGCGTCGCCCTGGAGCTCGTGGGCGGTCCTTTCGAGCGCGGCCCGTACAGCGTGGACGTTCGCTCGATCGCGCGCGGGCAAGGCCGCTACAACATCTCGAATGTCGGCGTCTTTCTCTGGACGTTGCGCAGCGCAAAGGCCGAGCAGGTCATGGCGACTGTGGCCCGCGACGCGAGCTCGCCGCCGGGATCGGCCCCCGGCTTCTTTCGCGTCAACCCGCTGGGGGCGGACCAGGCGCTCTGGAACCCGCGCGACACCTCGGCGCGGCTCGATGTCCGGCAATCGGAGGATCAGGTCCCTGGACCGCTGCGCCGCGTTCCGCTCGCCCGAAGGCTCGATGCGCTGCGGGCGCTCGGCCAGGTCGATCCGAACGCCGCGAGCTTGGACGCCAGCGCGTTGAACCGGCTCTTTCGATTTACCTTGAACGATACCGCCGTACGCCCCGAGCAAATCGCCATTTGCAATCTGACGACGTGGCATCGGCCCAGCGCCGGATCCCCGCCCAACGGCACTCTTCTGGCGATCGACCCCGCGTCGGGACGCATCGCGCTGCCCGAGGCGGCGCCGCCCGCGTCGCGGCTGCTGGTCACGTATTTCCATGGCGCGCCCGCGGAGATCGGCGGCGGCTCGTACGCCCGGATCGCCGGCGACGAGGGGCTCTCGTCGGCCGTCGTCCAGCCGATCCCGCCCGCACCCCGGGCGCCGTCCGCCGTGGATGTACCGCTGACGGAGCTCGCGACCGCGCTCCAGACGTACACGAACGGCGCGGCCCTCAGCCCGCCGACGACCCCAGTGCAGCAGATCCTCGAGCTCGGGGACAGCTTCACGTACGCGCTCCGCGACGTGAAGGTCCCCGCCGGCGCCCATCTCCAGATCCGCGCCTCGCGCGTCGGCCCCGAGCGGCCGCTCTTGGTCGCGACCGCCGCGGGTTCCTCGGCGCCGATCTGGAACGTGACCTTGGGTCCGGGGGCCCGGCTCACCCTCGAGGGGCTCTGGATCGCGGCGCAGCTCCGCGTCACGGCCGAAGACGGATCGCAGCTGGCCATCGCGCACACGACGTTGGTCCCTGGCGTGACCCTCCTGCCGGACGGGGGCCCGGGCTTTCCGGGGACCCCGAGCGTGGAGCTGCTCGGAGACGGCGAGGTCGGCGTGGTCGTGCGGCGCGCGATCGCGGGGCCGATCCTCGGCTCTGCGACCGCGGGCTCGCTCGCGATCGAAGACAGCGTGATCGACGCGGGGGATAGCGCGGCGAGCCCGCCGGGCGCGGGCTTGGCGCTCCGGATCGCGCAGCTCGCCATGAAGGAGACCACGGTGCTCGGCGGGGCTGCCGCGGGCGCGGTGACCACCGTCGAGGACAGCATCTTCACGGCCCCGTTGATCGTGCAGAGGACGCAGCAGGGATGCGTTCGTTTCTCCTTCCTCCCCAAAGGCTCCATCACGCCGCGTCCCTTTCGGTGCCAGCCCCAGCTCGCGCTCGCGGAGCTCGGATCCCCGGCCGATCCCGGCGCGGCCGCGGTGCTCGCGCGGGTGCTGCCGGTCCTTTCGTCGACCCGCTACGGCGCCCCCGACTACGCGCGCCTCGGCGCGGCGTGCCCGCTGGAGATCGCGGGGGGCGGCAGCGATGGGAGCGAGATGGGCGCGTATCGGTTTTTGCAAATTCCAAAGCGCAATAGCAACTTGCAGGCGGCGCTCGCCGAGTATTTGCGGTTCGGGCTCGAGGTGGGGACCTTCTCCGCCTTTCCGTTGATTCGTTAAGGAGACGATTATGAAGGGCGACAAGAGTCGAGACACGTTCCAGGCCCGCAAGCGGTACCACGGCGTCTGCCTGCAGCAAGGGCGGGTGCAGGTCGACGCCGATTGGAACGAGCTCGTGGACATCGTCAATTACCTGCTCACGATCTCCTCCGGAGATCTCCTCGGGCAAAATGCGGGGCTCGCGCCGGCGAGCGGGCTCGGGGCCGCCGTTCCGGTCCCAGCCAACGCCGCGCTCACGGCGTCGAACTCCGGGTTCGGCATCGCCGTCTCCGCGGGGCGCGACGATCTGCTGATCCAGGCCGGGCGAGCGTACGTGGACGGGATCCTCTGCGAGAGCAGCCCGATGCGGGGGCAGTACACCTTCAAGTCGCAGACCGATCTGCCCGCGCCGACACCGGCCACGGGGCTGCCCGATCCGACCAAGCTGCTGCCGACGGTCGCAGGCAACTACCTCGTGTACTTGGACGTCTGGCAACGAAGCATCTCCGCCATCGAGGATCCCTCGATCCGGGAGCTGGCGCTGGGAGGACCCGATACGGCCACCCGCTCGCAAACCGTCGCGCAAGTTCGGCTCCTTCCGATCGACACCAGCGCGACCCTCCCGACCACCGCGCCGCCGCCGCTGTCCTTGCCCGCGTTCCAGGCGCTCGTGAACCCGCCGAACCTGGGGGCCCTGGTGGTCAGCCTCGCCGCGCCGGCGCCGTCGGCCTCGCCCTGCGACGTGAGCGGCAGCGGTGGATTCACCGGCGTGCAAAACCAGCTTTACCGCGTGGAGATCCACAACGGCGGCAGCCTTCCGCCCACGGGCCCGAGCCCGGCGCCGACCTTCAAGTGGAGCCGCGACAACGGGGCCGCGGTGGCGCCCATCGCCAGCGTGACCAGCAGCGGCAGCACGGGGATCGTCGTGTTGCAAAGCCCGCCCGTGGACGATGTGCACGGGTTCGCCGTCGGCCAATGGATCGAGCTGAGCGACGACACCACGGATCTGCAATCGACGTTGCAAGGCAACCCGCAAGGCAATTCGCAGGGCAACCCGCTCTTCTTCCAGCTCACGGCCATCCGCGGCACCAGCCTGACATTCGCGAATCCAGGCAATGTCCCCGTGCCTCCTTTTACGGATCCCTCGAGGCACCCGAAGGTGCGCCGTTGGGATATCGCGTCGGCCCCCATCGCGGCGACGGCAGGCGCGGTTGTTTCGTTGGAGAACGGCATTCAGGTGCAGTTTCAGCCGGGCACGTATGCCGCGGGGGACCATTGGCTCATCGCCGCGCGGACGGGGGGCGGCTCGAGCTCCATCGAGTTCCCGGTGGGCACGACGATCACCAACCAATCCCCGCCGTCGCCGGCCTCGCTGCGGCGCGGGACCGAGCACCACTACGCGGCGCTCGCCCTCGTCAACTTGGCATTGACGCCGCAAGCCACCTTCAATCCGAAGGTCTTCGATTATCGCAAGCGGCTCCCCGGGCTCACGGCGTTGACGTCGGACGACATCGTGTACTCGGCCGCCAACCCGCAGGGGCAGTGCTCGCAGCTGCTGCAGAGCATCTCTCCGCCAGCGCCATTGTCGCCGCCGACCATCACCAATTTTCTCGAGGCGCTCTGCCAGAGGGTCTCGCAGGTCGCGACCCCCAACGCGGGGCAGGTCTCGTACACGAGCTCGGGGCCGTGCACCAGCTTGCTCAACCTGAGCGGCCCGACCAATGTCGCCGCCGCCCTGGATTTGCTGTGCGCGCGCATCACGGCCATCACGCCGGCGTCGATTGGGGCCCTGGCGCTCACGGGTGGCACGTTGACGGGATCGCTCGCCGTCAGCCAGGGAAATCTCCAGGTATCCCAAGGAGACATCCTCAGCGCCAGCGCGAACGGGCGCGTTCGCGATCAGAAGGCCCGCGTGACCGTGTCGGGGACGGATCCCATCAACACCACCTCGACCACGCCGGTGCTGGTGAAGGACATGACCGTCTCCGTGCCCATCTCCGCGGGGGCGAGCGCGCCTGCCGGCACCACGGTCCCCGTGGCCATCAAATTTCAGATGCAGGGCACAGGTCCGGCGACCGCTGCCGCTGCATCGAACGAAATCGCATTTCGAATTTTGGTGAACGGCAATGTCGTGGCATCCGGCCAAGAGCGGTTCCTCGCGCCGTCTGCGGCGGCCATCGAGATGCGCGCGATCACGTTGGAGAGGCTCCTGTTCTTGCAGACGGGCACCTACACGGTCACGGTGCAGTGGAACATCCTGACCAACGGCATCACGATCAACGGATGCACCGGCAATACGCTTCGCGAGCTCGTGGCGATCGAGCTCTGAGCGAGCGGCGACTCCATTCAGACAAATCGACTCGGACGAAAGGGAATCATCATGTACTCCATTCATCGCGCAAAGAACGGTCGGCAACGACTCTTGCGCTCGATCGCCGCGCTCGCGACGATCCTGTTTTGCCTCACGGGCTCGCGCGCGGCCCATGCGCTCGTGAACGTCGTCGTCAACAACAGCGACGGCGCCGGAGAGGGGCTCAATGACAGCACCGCCTTCGCCCCCGTAGGGGGAAATTTTGCGACGACCTTGGGGGGCGCGCGCTTGAACGCCATCCGGTTCGCCGCCTTGCAATGGGCCTATCGGCTCGCCGGCCAATCGCCGCTTCGGGCGGTCACCCTGCGCATCGACGCCAACTTCGACCCCTTGCCTTGCGGCTCCGGGGCAGCGTCGACCAACTTGGGATCGGCCGCGCCCATCACCACGCACAAGAACTTCCCCGGCGCCCCGGTGCCGGACACGTATTATCCGCAGGCGCTCGCCAACTCGATCGCGGGCTTCGACTTGGACCTCGCGCGATCGGACATTCACGCGGTCTTCAACAGCAACGCCGACGGGTTCGGGACCTGCAACGTGGGGCCTTGGTATTATGGCTTCGACGGAAATCCGCCGGCGGGCCAGATCGACTTCGTGACCGTGGCCATGCACGAGCTCGCGCACGGTCTCGGCTTCAAGTCGTATGTCGACCCCACGACGGGCGCAAAGAACGTCGGGCTGCCCAACCCGAGCCCGGCCCCGGCGGCGACGGACATTGATATCTACTCGGCGCACCTCTTTCAGGTCGGCGCGGCGGTCCCCGCCTTTCCGAACATGAGCAACGCGCAGCGCGCGAACGCGAGCGTTTCGGAGCCGAGCTTGGTCTGGTCGGGTCCCAACGTCGATGCGGCCATCGGCTCCGTGCCGGTGACGGGCGGCCTCACCGGGGGCCATGTGCGCATGCACGGCCCCAATCCGGCCATCGCCAATGATGGCTTCTTCTTCTCGAACTCCGCGGCGACCTTGCGATCCCTCGACAACTTCAGCAACAGCGTGCTCCCGAACCAGTTGATGTCGGCCAAGTACACGGGGGCCAACCACGACCCGGGCGTCGCGCTGCAGGTGTTGCAGGACATCGGGTGGACGCTCTCGCCCGTCAACACGGGAACGGGCTTCGACGTGGTGTTCATCATGGACGTCACCGGCAGCACGGGCGCCTTGCTCCCGGGGTGGAAAGACGCCATCCCCAACCTGGTCGATCTGTGGCTGGCGGCCTTTCCGCAATCGAAGTTCGCGGTGGTGAGCCACGCCGATTATCCGTTCGCGCCCTTCGGCGCCTCGACGGATTATGCCTACAAAGTTGCTACGGGATTTACGACCAGCAAGCTCGATCTCCAGACCGCGCTCGGGAGCTTGGTGCAACGAGATGGAATCGACAATCCCGAAGACCAATACGAGGCCATCTATCAAGTCTTGGTGGACGGTGAGCAGCGGGATCTCACGGCGCCCATCAACGGCTCCGATCCCGGCGAGTTCGCCAAAGCCTCGCTCCACCCGACATTGGCGGATCCGATCCTTCCCCTGGTCGTCTATCACTTCACGTTCCCGGACGTCTGCGGATCGCCGGCCGTGTCATGCTTTCACGACACGGACGCGGAGCCCGATTATCCGATCCCCGCGGCGCAGCATCAAACGACGGCGCCCTTCGTTCCAGGCAGGAACAAGGTCTTGCAAACGTTGGCGTCACCGCCGCAGGGACCGTCGAGCTTCTTTGGGCTCACGTTCGTCACCGAACCCTCGTTGGGCCCGAGCCTGAGCGAATCCCTGATCCCGGGGAGGAATCCGCGGCCGCAGTACCCCGGTGTTCCGGTCTCCATGATCCCGAACGTGCACAGACCTTCCGCCACCCTGAAGGTCGCGTCGATCCTCGAGACACCGGGGCCGCTGCAGGAGCTCGCGAGCGTGTCGAAGAGCAAAGTCTACAACGTACTTCCCGACTTGTCCGGTCTCGAGGTGGCGGTTCAAGACTCGATTGGCGTGGTGAAGACCAGCCCGAACAACCCCGGCAATCCGGACAAGGACAACGACGGCGTTCCAAACAAGAACGACAATTGCCCCGTCATCGCCAACCCCGGGCAGGAAGACGGCGACGGCGACCGCATCGGCGACGCCTGCGACAATTGCCCTGTCGATACGAATCCGGACCAGACGGACTCCAACGGCAACGGCAAAGGGGATCCCTGCGATCCGGACTTCATCCCGCCGGACAACGGCTGCCATGGCGCTCACGGTGGGCAGAGCAGCGGGCCTCCCGTGGTGGGGCTCGCGATGGCCTTGGGGATGATCGGCTGGCGCGCGCGCCGCAAGCGCCGCAACTGACGAGCAACGGAACGGCGCGCAGACCTTGCCGGCGCGCACGAAGCGCCTCCTCGACAAGGACGGCCCCGGCGAAGGGCTCGACGATCCCGCGCTCTTTACGCGGTGGGGCGGCAACCTCCGCAAGTCAGGAATTGAAAAACGAGGACCGGACGGACTTTCACATGCTTGCCAATCACGCAGCCATCTTTGCGACCGCCTACGACGATCGGCGGTGGGGGGAGGGGGCCGGCGCCGGCTCCACCCTCGAGGCGACCCGCGCCTACCGCGCGTTCATCGAGCAGTTCATCGTCGAACGCGGCATCCGCAGCGTTCTCGACCTCGGGTGCGGGGACGGGGGTTTATCTGCGGCCATCGATTGGAAGGGGGCGCGGTATCTTGGAATCGACGTCGTCGGGCGTCTCGTCCAGGCGAATCGCGCCCGCTTTCCGAACCTCGCGTTCGCGGTGGGCGACGCCATGGAGCTCCAACCCCACGCGGGGTTCGATCTGTTGATCGTGAAGGACGTGCTCCAGCATTGGAGCCACCAAACGGTCCTCGCGTTCCTTGCGCAGCCTGCGCTGGCATCGTTCCGTCACGTGCTCATCACCCACTGCGATCACGAGTGGGCGAACAACCCCGACGTCGAGGACGGCGGCTGGAGGCCCTTGAACATGCTGGCGGCGCCGTTCACGGCATGGGGTGCGCGGTCCTTGCGTCGGTTCGGCACCAAGCGAATGGTCCATCGCGGTCCCAGCCTCGCGGCGCGCGATCTCCTCGAGCGCCTCGAGTGGTGGATCATCAGCCTCGATCGGCGCCCGGATCGCCTGGCGCATGCGCGCGCGCAGCTCGAGCGCATCGGCGTGACGAAGGCCCGTCGCTTTCAGGCATTCGATGGGCATCGCCTCCAGCTCACCAGCCAACGCCCCGACTGGGTCCGCAAGGGCGCGGTCGGCTGCTATTTGTCCCACCTCGCGCTCCTGAAGCAAGCGCAAGCGCGGCGCGCGCCCTGCGTCATCGTCGAGGACGATCTGGTGCTCGTCGACGACTTTGCGACCGCGTTCGACGCGTTCGTCGGCGAGGTCCCCGAGGATTGGGACGTGCTCCTCTTACCGGGCCGCTGGCACCGCGAGCCGCCCGAGGTGCTCGGCCCGCATCACTGCCGGCTGGTCGCGACATGGGGAACGGCCATGTCGATCTTGCGCTTGCCCGCCATCGATCGCTTGTTGGAGGAGGCCGATTCGCTCGACAGGCCCATTGACGATTATTACATTCGCATGATGCCGTCGCTCAAATTCTACGCGCCGCGCCGCGATCTGGTGGCGCAGGACGGGAGCTTGGGCACCAACATTGGAGATCATGGATGATCCCCAAAAAGATTCACCACGTCTGGCCGGGCGACGATCCTTTTCGCGCGAGCTTTCACCCATTTCGCACGAGCTGGCTGGAGCATCACCCGGATTGGACGTTGCACTTCTGGCGCACGGAGCTCGGCGCGGGCATCGCCGAGGACGTGCGCGCCTTGCTCGCGGATCCCCGCTACACCGTGGTCGTCAAGAGCGATGTCGCGCGTTTCGAGCTCCTCCGCGTTCACGGGGGAATTTACGCCGACACGGACGTGGAGTGCCTGAAGCCCTTCGACGATCTGCTCGAAGACGGCTTTTTTTGCGGTCGCGAGAGCGCGGAGACTTTGTGCCCCTCCGTCGTGGGGTGCACGCCGGGCCATCCCTTTGCGGCGCTCTTCGTGCGCGAGGCCCTCGCGCGCCTTCGCCAGGTCGGCCCGGCGGCCGCCAACGCAAAGCCC
Source organism: Sorangiineae bacterium MSr11954 (assembly GCA_037157815.1). NCBI lineage: Bacteria > Pseudomonadati > Myxococcota > Myxococcia > Myxococcales > Pendulisporaceae > Pendulispora > Pendulispora albinea. Next base: position 5,279,888 of record CP089984.1, on the reverse strand, counting down.
AATGAGGTGACGGGCCCCGTTCTCCTCACGGAGCTCGCGCGCCATCGCTCGGACGTGAGAGTTCACCCCGAGCATTGTTTTTACCCCATTGGCTGGTGGGAGACGCATCGCCTTCACCAGCCCACCCCCGGGGCTTATGCCAAGCATTGGTGGAACGGCGCGACCAGCCCCGAGGGATGGACGAGGAAACAGGTATTCGGGCGCGAACGAGGAGCCACCGTGAAATACGACTTGGGCGGCACCGGACCGCGCGCGGGCTATGTGAGCGTCAACCTCGCGCCGGGGGCCGATCGCCCCTGCGATATTCTCGATCTCGATGCGCTTCACCCCGCGGATGGCGACGTCGACGAGTTTTTGCTGGTGCATACGCTCGAGCATGTGCCCGTGACCCGTTACGTGCCGTTTTTGAACGATCTCCACCGCAAGCTCCGGACGGGCGGCACCGTGGTGGTCATCCAAACGGACGCCGACGCGGTGATTCGCCAATACGTGACCGGGCAGCTGTCCTTTCGGTCCATGCGGTCCACCCTTTTTACCCCGGAGGACCGCGTGCGCGACAATCCGCTTCAGTCTCATCAAAATATGTGGAGCGCCGAGGAGCTCGCGCGCGATTTCCGCGCCGTCGGATTCGATGTCGAGACATTCGACGCCGGCACCTGGGGATTCGATATGTCCGATCCGCTGTATCCCGACGATATGACGCGCGATCACGGAAAGCCGATTCGTAATCTCGGCCTACGGGGGAGGAAGCGATGAGTCAATTCGCCAGAAAGCACGCGCCTGCACCGCGTTCGATGCCCATTGCACCCGCGCACCATGCGGCCTCCCCGCCCGAGGCCCGCCACCGTGCGCCCGCGGCGTCGGCCCCTGCGCAAGTCAATGTACGGGAGAGCGCGGGGGGCTACGATTTCAGCCGCGTTCGCGCATTGCCGCGCGCTTCGGATTTTCAACAAGGTGGGGCGGCGGCTGGGCCGGAGAACGAAACGACGGAGGCAGCGCTCGACCAGCAAGTTCCGCCCCCGCCCGTTCTCGGACCGGTGGGGGGAGGCGGCGCCACCGGGGTCGGTGGGGGCGGGGGTGCGCCTGCGCCTGTACCTGCACCTGTGCCCGCGCCTGCACCTGCTCCTGCGACATTGGGATCCCCAACGGCGACCATTGGCACCCGTGTTCGTGCTGCTAGCACCCCGACCGCGATGGCGCCCGATCGGATTCCGCCGAATGTCGACTTTCCCGTGTCGATCGCGATCGCCAATCTCAGGATTCCGATGAGGGACGTGGACATCGCAGTCGACGGATCCGGTGGCACCAATGGCATCGTGACGGTCAACGGGGCCGCGACCACGACGATGGGCGCCAGCGGCACCGTCCAGCTTCGAGGCACGGCGCAGACGGCGCCGGGCAGCGCGGGAAATCTTCGTTTGGTCGTGCGGTGGGCGGGCACCCAACTTGCCGTTGGCAATAGCTTTTCGGTCGCGGCGATACCGCAGGACATGGCGCTCTCCGGACACACGCCGCTCACGGGCGCGACCCGCGGCATGGTGGTCACCCAGACGTGGAGCTCGGACAGCGGCCGGCTCGCCGACCTCGATGAGGCGCAGATCTCCGAGCAGGTTCAATACATCCTGAGCACGGGGGTCTTTTCGGGGCTTGGCGCGACCAACTCGGGTTACATCGGGGCAAACGGCGGCAGTTTGACGGATACGCATTCCACCCCCGTGGCTGCGCTGACCGGGCCCGGAATGCGCGTCGCGAACCAAACGGAAATGTTCCTCGACAATCGCACGGGGGTGCGCGATATCCCCATGCGAAATTCGGGATTTACCATTGGTCGCGTCGTCCTGCCGATACCTACCGCCACGGGCGTTCGGATGCATATCACCACCACCAAGGCCGGCGCGGCCGTCACAGCCAATGGGATTGCATCGGCCGCTGGCGCCGGTCGCGAATCGGAGCCACAGTTGGTGTGAGACTCGTGCGCTCCGGCTTGGTCGTGAAGCTTCTCGTTCTTCGGATGGGGTTCGTCGTTCGGGTGTTTCCGTTGTTGGTGGTGTTTGGAGCAGGAGCGTGCCAAAGGCATCGCGTTACCGAGAGGCCGCCGCAAGTGGCCGATCTTCGAGGAGGTTCGACCTTGTCCACGCACCGTCCGAACGATTCCAGTGCGCCGATGGGGCCTGCGACCACGCTCTTCGTGCGCGAGGGGGATCGGCTCGTCGAGGCCCCCGCCGAGGACGTGGCCTTGGCGCGCGCGTATCCGAGGTGGCCGGATAAGGGAGCGGTCGCCGGAGGGAGGCGGCTCACCCTGCTCTGTGCGGAGCGTCCTTATGCGGCCGGCGAAACGGTCCACGTGATTCACGCCGTGGAGTACGTCGGCACCGGGCACACGGCTTATGTCATGGGGCCCAAGCCCGTGGTGGGTGAATGGGTCGATGGCTCGCTGGCCACCGCGCCCGCACCTGCGCCTTCCGGGGGCGATCCGCTGGTCCCGCGCGACTACGATGGTTTGACATTGCCGAGCCCCATCGTGGACATTCATTACGAGATCACCACGTATCGTTTCGTACGACCGGGGACGCATGACATCGTCTGGCGGCTCGGTCCCGATCTTCAGTCGAACGTGCTCCGGGTTCAGGTGAGGTGAGCCTCGCTCGTTCGAGATGCCGCTGCGTCCATCGGCTCCTCGAGCACGTCTCCTAGGAATGGGTTTCGCCATGTCCAGCCATCGCATGCTTGCTCCGAAATCGAAGTCGCCTGCCACGTCGTTCACGTCCCGGGCCGGGGGCGCATTTGCGCTGCGGCCATGCGATGTGCCGGGCCGGAAGGAGCACGGCAAGGGCGTGCTGCAAGCGAAGTTGAAGGTCGGCGCGGTCGATGATGCGTTCGAGCGCGAAGCGGACCGGGTCGCCGATGCCATCTCGCGGAGCGAGAACGCAAATGTGCGGGGGCAGGTATCCGGCGGGCATGTCCAGCGGGCGTGCGCCGCGTGCAGCGGCGGGCAAGGAGCTTGTCCCAAATGCGAGGAGGAGTCGCGCGCGATCCAGCGCAAACCCAGCGACGAAGGCCCGGCCGCGCGCGTTGACGCAGAAACCCTCGTGCCGAATGCGCTCGCGGGCGGAGGCGCCCCGCTCGCCCCATCGACGCGGTCGTTCATGGAGTCGCGGTTTGGTCGTGACTTCTCGCAGGTGCGCATCCACGCCGGGCGCGCGGCCAACGACGCCGCCTCCGCGCTGGGCGCGCGCGCGTTCACCCTCGGTCGGGACGTCGTCTTTGGCGCCAATGAATATGCGCCCGACACCCCCGCCGGGCGCCGGCTCGTCGCGCACGAGCTCACGCACGTCGTGCAGCAGGCGGGTGGTGCCGGCGGCACGGTGCAGCGGCAGGGGCTCGGCGGACCGCTCGATATGAAGCCCGATCTCTGCGTCACGTTCCTGGGCCAGCGGGTTTGCGGATCGGACGCGGCGGGGCTCTGCTCCAAGATCGACCTGCCGGGCTGCAGCGCCGTATGCCGCGTGTTCGGCTGCGACAAAAAATCCGATAAGCCAAAAGCGACGTGTCCGCCCGGCTGGCGGGCGGCAGGCTCGAAGGGCTTCGAAGGTCAGTGCTGCCCCGAGGGAACGAGCGTCGACAGCGCGCAGAGTTGTTGCCCGAGCGACCGGGTCGGCGCCCTCGACTTCCGTTGCTGCAAGCCCGACGAGGTGGTCTCCGAAGGGCATTGCAAAAAGGCGTCGGACTTGCCGCCCGTCCCGCTGCCCCAGGCGTTTTGCCCTCCTCCCGGAAAGCGCACGCTCCTCGGCAACAAATGCTGCTTCCCGCCCGAGTTTCCGTTTGGTCTCAACCAGTGCAGCCTCCTCGGCGCACCGCCAGGACCACCGACGTCTCCTCCGCAGCCGCAGCCGCCAAAGCCCACCTCCAAGCTGCCCGAGGCTACGGAGATCTTCTTTCGTCAGGATCGACCGGGCCCTGGTGAGTCGGCGAGCGCGCTCACGTCGGCGACCACGTCGAGCGGAAAGGCGAACTTCGACGAGCTCGTGCGCAAGCTCGAGGCCGATCCCGCGCGGGTCGTGCAGCTCGTCGGGCGCGCCTCGCCGGAGGGGCCAAAGGACGATCCCATCACGTACAATCGGGAGTTGGGCGCGCGCAGGGCCCGCATGGTCGCCGCCGCGCTTCAATCCGAAGGAATTGCCGCGAGCCGGCTGGCCGATCCAAGCGAGTCCGATCTGCGCGCCGAGTGCGAGCCCATCGACACCGGCCTCGTCACCTGCGGCATGGCCGGCGCCACGGGCGAGGGCGATCGCGAGGTCCTCGCGCGGGTGTTCACCCCGTAATCCGCCGCGTTCGATTCAGCGGCGCCCGGACGGCGAAGGCGCGTCGGTTCGCACGGTCGCGCGCGCGCGGCACGCGGGCTGCTCGCCCGCATCGCAGCGGCCCTGCCATCGTTGGAGCAGGCGCCGGGCCGCCGGCACGCCTTGGAGGAGGGCGTCGCGCACGTCGTCGCAGCCCGTGCACGTGGTCTCGCACGCGGCACCGAACCATCGCACCGCGTCGTCCGCGTTTCCCGTGGCTTTGGCGTCCAGCGCCAGGAGCAAGCACGACGCGGTGTGCCCGAGGGTGCACGCCCGCTGCCGCAACCTTGCCGTCGTCGCAGGCTCCCGCGGCACGCCCTCGCCATGCTCATAGGCGTAGCCGAGCATGTAGCAATCGCCGGCCACGCCCGCGTCGCATCCGGTCCGATGACCTTTGGCGGCCTTCGCGAAGAGCTGCTCGGCGCGGGCTGGATCGCGCGGCACGCCGAAGCCGCTCGCGTACGCCTTGGCGAGGTTGGTGCAGGCGCTCGCCGAGCCAAGCTCGCACCCCCGGGCCGAGTACGTCGCGACCTTGGCGGGATCGCGCGCAAAGCCAAGTCCGGAGTAGCAGCCGCCGAGGGTAAAGCAGTCGGACGCGGAGCCGCCCTCGCACTTGGCCACGCATGTCGCTTCATCGCCGCACGCGCACGCGGTCGCCGTCGACCCGGTGCGCTCCGAGGATCGCTCCGATGCGCACGTCGCCTGCGGAGGTGTGGTTTCGCGCGCATCGCGCGCCCGTGCCTCACGGTCCACGGGCGGCGGCGCGCCTCCGCAGCCGCCGCCGTTCGCGACCACCAGAGCACCGAGCGCGAGCTCCGCGGCGATTCGCATCGCGAAAAACGTACGACCGCGTATGGTGCGCGGCAACACGCGCCGTGCGTCTTCAGCGCGCCGCGAGCACGGTCTTTCCCATGGTGGCGCGGCTCTCGATGGCGCGGTGCGCCTCGGCCGCGTGCTCGAGCGGGAAGGGCGGGTGAACGCGGGGAACGAGCTTGCCCTCGGCGGCGGCGGCGAGCGCCCGTTCCTCCAGCGCCCGGAGCGCGGCAGGGGGCATCTTGGCGAGCGCCGGACCAATCGCCGACGTCACCGTCAAGCTGCGCGCGAACAAATCGGAAGCGGAGAGCTTCGTCGGCTCGTCCCCGATCGCTCCAAACAGGATCAAGCGCCCGCCGGCGCCGAGCAGCTCCAGCGCCTGGCGACCCACCGCACCGCCGATGCCGTCGAACGCGACGCTCACCTCGCGCCCCCCGAGCGCGCGGCGCACGGCGTCGGGCCACGCGGGATCGCTGTAGTCGACGGCCACCGTGGCGCCGAGCTTCGCGACCTCCGCGACCTTGGTCGGGCCCCACGCCCCGCCTACGACGGCCGCACCCGCGTGGATGGCCGCTTGAACGAGCAAGCTGCCGATGCCGCCGGTCGCGCCGGTGACCAAGGCCACATCGCCGGGCACGAGGCGTGCTCCATCGAGGATCCGCATGGTCGTGCGGCCGGTGCCAATCATGGCCACGGCGGCCGCATCGTCGAGAGCGTCGGGAATCGCATGCAACGACGTTGCATAGGCCACGGCCTGGTCGGCGTAGCCGCCGCCACCTTGCCCCAGGTGTGCGACCACCCGGCGCCCGAGCCAACTGGAATCGACGTTTTCTCCGAGCGCATCGACGATCCCCGCGACCTCGCGCCCGGGGATCGTCGGGAGCTCTGGCAAGGGCAAGGCCATCCTTCGGCCCCCCGCACGAAGCGCCGTGTCGATGCGGTGAACCCCCGCCACCGTAACGGCAATACGAGCTTGCCCGGGCCCGGGCTTCAGCGCGGGCAGCTCCTCGTAGCGTAGATTTTCGGCCGGTCCAAAAGCGTGAAGGCGAATGGCGTGCATGGTCATGCTCGGACCGTAGGACCTCGAGTAGACTTGAGGTCAAGGGCCATTCCGCGCGTGAACGACAAGGGCGAAGTTTGGCTGCTCGTTGGCGGTCTTCCCTGGTGGCGCCCCGCGCGGTGATATCGGAAGACGTCGATGGATGGATGAACTGGACCCGATCGGATGGATCGTCCATGGGGTGCGCCGGCATGCTGCGTCTGGATGACACGATATCGCAACGAACCCCATCGAGGGCTGCTCCCGAAGCAGCTATGCGAGGTCTTCGTTCACGGCGAAGATGGGAAAGTACGAATCGACGTGCCCTTGGGCGTAGGCTTCGGCCAGCTCGGGGATCTGCTCCCAGGCAGTGACCGCGTCGTCGGCGGGCGGCAGCCAATCGTTCTCGCTGGCGTAGCGGACGGAGTCTTTTCCCTCCTCGTAGCGCGCGTAGTGCGTGTGAACGTGAATGTGGCGGCCGATGCACTCCATGGCGCGCGAGTACGCGAGCGTCATGCCGTGTTTCCACCCGGAGGTGGTGACGACGCCCTGCCGAGCGAGCGACTTCAACGTGGTTTTGTACGAGACCCCCAGGTTGTCGACGAAGATGTCCACGCCGCGCCCTCCGCTCTTCTCGTCGACGATCTTCAAGAACTCCTTCTCGAAGTGGCCCTCGGGCCAAGCGCTGCGGTCGATGGGGGCGATCCCCAGCTCGTTCAACAGCGCCAGGCGCGAAGGCGTCGACGCGATCATAGCGACCTTGAACCCCATGGATTTCGCGAGCACCAGCTCGGCCAGCGAGACACCGCCGCCCCACGCGCACACGAAGGCGTCGCTCGGAGGGCACTCGGCCATCTGCGATCGCCAGCAGGCGAGGGCCACGCGCCAGTTCGCCCAGGCCGTGACATAGCGCAGGGAGAAGCCGGCCCACTGGCGGAGCTCGCGGCGCGCGTCGTGCGGCGAGCGGGGCGACTGCGAGGACTGCGGGATCGTGACGAGCTGCCGCTCGTGGAACTTGGTGGTCTTGGCCAGCACGCCCACCGTGCCCGGATCGTCGTAGCCGAAGGCGCGCATGGTGTATCCGTAGGCGTCCCAGGTTCCGTTGCAAAATGCGATGCAGCGATCGCCCGGGCGAACGGTGGTGACCGCGCTGCCCACCTCGACGACTTGAACCACGCCCGCGTTTCCGATGACGACGGCGTCCTCACCCCGGAGCGTGCAAATGTCCACGGGGCTCCTTCGCACCGCGTGATCCATATTGCCCTCCCAGCAGCCATAGATGGGCCGGATCAGCACTTCTTGGGGGGAGAGAGGCGAAATCGTGATGGTCTCGCGCAGGAGCGGCCCGAGGGTCTTCGTGCCATCGCCTCGTCGAAGGACCCACGCTTCGGTGCGGTAACCCGTCATGTCGTGGCCCCGGCGTTTCCGTGCGCAGCGATGTAGTCGACGAGATCGCGGATGGAGCGTAAATGACTGGCGTCTTCGGGGGAGATCGACACTTGATACGTTTGCTCGATTTGAAAGAGCAGGTTGACCATGTCCAGCGAATCGAAGCCCTGCTGGGCCAGCGGCCGGCTGTCGTCGAGCTCCGACTCCGAAATGTGTATTTCGGCGGCGGCGAACAATCGTGTCACGTGATTTCTACTCGTCATTTTTACTCCGTTGGGTTCGATATTCCATCAAAGTTGTCCCCCACGTGAAGCCGACGCCGAACCCGCTCATCACGACACGAGCGGGCGGCGGCGTCGAAGCTCTCCGCAGGTGCTCCTCGATCGTGAGCGGTATCGAGGACGATATGGTGTTTCCGTAGCCCTCGATGACGAACGGTACCTTCTCGGGGGGGAGCGAGAGCGTGCCGCGCAGAAAGTCCACGACGTACTTGGAGCCCGGGTGCAGAAAGAAGCACCCGACGTCGGCGGTCGTGAGCGCGTTTCGCGCGAGCACGCGCTGGACGCTCGGCGGGACCTCGCGCGCGGCGTTCGAGAACACGAGGCGGCCATCCATGAACAGGCGGCCGTCGTGGTCGTCCAAGCACGTGGAGCTGCCGGGGACGGTGCCGAAGTCTCCATCGATCAGGACGTAGCCCGGACGGTCGCGCGAGATGTACGAAACGGTCGCGGCGTCGCTGAAGATGAGCGCCGTGGTTTTGTCCTCGGGGTCGACGAAGTCCGAGTACGGATCACCGGTGAAGAGCAGGGCATCGCGGAACCCGAACGTGTCGAGCAGGGAGGAGACGATGGCGACGGCGTGCGGGTAGCCCGCGCACCCGTGCGAGACGTCGAACGTCATGCACGATTTCGGCATCCCCAGCTTGTGGTGTAGGATGGCCGCCACGTGCGGGATCCTGCGGTCGGGGTTCTGTGTCACCACGCACACGAGGCGCACGACATCGAGGTCGATGCGGGTCTTCTTCGTCAGATCGTCGAAGGCCCGCAGGCAGAGATCGCTCGTCACCTCCGATGGCTCTTTGACCGAGCGCTCCAGCACGCCCAGTCGTTTTCGTAGAAACTCGGCGTCGAGATCGAAGTGGGCGGCTCGTTCCAGGTTCGAGAGCCGGCGTGGCGGAATGTATGTGCCGATCGCGGCGAGCCGCGCGCCGTCGTGGGGCGAGGTCGACCTTAGCCCTGTGCGCTCTACCATCACGTTCCTCCGTTCAGGCGATCCCAGAACGCGCAATGCGCGTTGGCCGGGAGCTCTGTGAGCCGCGCCGAGTCCGAGAGGACCATGGTGCGCGGCGAGGAGGCGGACCAGGCGGGCCACTCGGGCGCGCCGGCCGCCGCCGGGTTTTGTGTGCGAACGAAACTCGTCCAATAATTCTTCACGCGGCGCGCGAGCTCGAGCTCCGGCGGGGTGCTCGGGACGCCGGCGCTCGTTTGCTGCCACCACGTCCACGGCAGCGGCGCTCCCCATACGAACGGAAGCTCGACGGTGTGCATGGCCAGGACGGGCTTCGAGGTCGCGAGCTGCGGCGCGTGATCGAACCGGTATGCGAACACGGGGGAGCTGCTCGAGGCGGCAAGGTGGCGGGTCCCGCACTCGAAGGTGCCATCGCCGATCAGGGCCGCCAAGGCGGTCCTCGGATCGCCGCCGTACTGCGCGAGGGGGTACTCACCTTCGAGCACGGGCGCCAGCGGTCCGAAGACGAGCTGGAGCGCCGTGGTGTAGTCCGAGGGCGACACCAGCGGCAGGGCGCCGAAGACGCCGTCCGTGAAGAACAGGCCCTCGTTGGCGTTGAACCCCGTGAGAATGGGCACCTTCGCGAAGGTGCCTGCGGCCAGCGCCGCGCGCGGCGACACCGGCACCAAGGTGCCGTCGACGATGGAGGAGAATGCGTTCGACGTGTTTCCGCGCACGATGGTCTCGGCTGGGAGCGCGCGGAGGCACGCCTCGTCCAGCGCCGCGCCGCCATCCTCGGTGCCCGCGCCGCGCGAGCCCGTGCACCCCCATGCGCCGGCCAGGCGGGTCGCCGTGGCGGCGGCCTGCGCGCGCGTCTGAACGCCGTCGCAATTTCCGCTTTGCGCGAGGAGCCCGCGGAAGAGCCCCTGCGAACTCGGCATGGTGCCGTGAAGGCAGACGGCCTGCGCACCCGACGAGTTGCCTGCGATCGTGACCTTCGCGGGATCGCCTCCGAAGGCCGCGATGTTGCGCTGAACCCACCGAAGCGCGAGCTGCTGATCGAGCAGCGCGAGGTTGCCGCCGCCGTCGGCCGAGGGAATGGCGAGGACGCCGAGCGCTCCGAGGCGGAAGTTGATGCTCACCACCACTACGTCCCCCGTGCTCGCCAGGGTCGCGCCGGGATATCCGCCCCCCGGGCCGTCGCCGCTGGTCCCGTCGATGGATGCGCCGCCGTGTATCCAGAGCAGCACGGGCTTGGCCGACGCGCCCGCGGGCGACCAGATATTGAGCGACAGACAATCCTCCGATGCTCCGCTCCGCACGGCGCTCGAGTCGAGGAGCGAGACGCCGAAGCAGCGCGGGCCATAGGACTTCGCGGGGCGCGGCTCGCTCCAGCGGATGGCTTCGGGCGCCTTCCACCGGCGCGCGTTCACCGGCGGCGCGGCGTACGGGATCCCGAGAAAGGTCCGGACGCCGTTCGACTCGGTGCCGATGATCGGTCCGGTGTCGGTGGCGACGGTGACGTCGGACGAAGTGGCCGCGTCGGGCGCTGGCTGGACATCGGTCGTGGCGGCATCCTTCGGCGCCGGGTCGGGCCGGACCACGGGCGCGTCGTCATCGCATGCGACGAAGAGCGCGAACGCGCTCACCAGGCTCGAGGCGAGGCATAGCCCGAGCGGGCGTTTCGTCTTGCTGCCGATCGGGGGGGACGTGCGGTTCATCTCGTAACCTCCATTGCTCCGGGTCATCGATCGCGCCGGATGATCCGTTGGACGAGCGTTGCTAGCTCGTCGGCCATGGCCGGCTCGAGGCTCGCGTCGCGCAAATGAGAGACGGCGATACCCACTTGCCGTTGCATTTCGGCCTCGGCCCAAGCCCGCCCGCCAAGTTGTTCGACGAGGAGGGCGGCCGAGCGAACGTCGTCAGCGCTGAACGGCGTCGCGCGATTGTACAGATCGATCAATCGATCGCGCGCCGATCCGGTGGAGGTCAACGCGGCCACCACGGGCAACGTCTTCTTTCGCGCCGCGAGATCCGAGCCCACGGGCTTGCCCGCCCTCTCTTCGTCTCCCCAAATGCCGATCACATCGTCCATGAGCTGGAACGCGAGGCCGAGATGGTAGCCAAACCCCTGCAGGTGCCGGATGGTGACCGGATCGACGCCGGCGATGCAGGGGCCTATCGCGCACGCGTAGCTCGTCAGAGATGCCGTCTTGCGGCCCGCCATCGTGAGGCATTCGAGGATCTCCACGTCGTCGCGGCCCTCGAACGCCAGGTCCATGCTTTGGCCTTCCGCGAGTTCGAGCAGCGTTTGCGTCAGGAGCTGGATGGCCGCGACGGACCGGTGCCCGGAGCTCTCGGCCAAGACGTCGAAGGCCAGCACCAGCAGCGCGTCGCCGGTGAGCAGGGCGGCCTTCTTTCCGTATACGAGCCATGCGCTCGGACGGCTTCGACGTTTGATATCGCCGTCCATGATGTCGTCATGCAGGAGAGAGAAATTGTGCACCAGCTCGATCGAAACGGCCGCGCCGATCGCCTGCTCGATGGCCGCGCGAGCAGCCGCGGTGCTCAGCAACACCAGCGCCGGCCGAATGCCCTTTCCGCCGTTCCCCGGGGTTGGAACTCCCTCTCGATCCCACCAACCGAATTGATAACCCGCAATGGCCTTCTCCTGATCCGGCAGCCGGTCGACCGCGGCCCGCACGCTGGGCTCGACGAGCGCGGCAGCGGTCTCCAGGTTAACCCGCAAATGCGGGTGTTCGCGCACCGGACTGGCCGTGATCATGCGCCACCCGTCAATGTGGGCTCCAGATAGACCGCGGGTTGCTCGGGGCGCTCCTCGCGCGGATCGCGATAACGATACGTCTTCCTCGACCAATCGTAGTTGCCGCGCATCCACGAACGCATCCCCGCCGCATAGGCCGAGAGGGCCGCGCCGTGCTCGGGGAAGGCCGCGAAGAGCTCTTGCTCTCGCTCCAGGTACGACCGAACCTCCGCCGCGATGGCAGACCAGACCGCGTCGTCCGCCTCGCGCGTCGAAAGACCGCGCGCGTGCTCCACGAGGTACACCAGATTGTGGTACTCGCCGAGCCCCCGCTCCTTGTCGAGCGAGTAAACGTCATTCGTCCAGCACACGACGTTGCACGCGGCGTCGAGCGCTTCCTGGAACACCTTGCTCTCGCACACCTCGCTCGCGAGCTCGAGCTCTTCGACGACCTCGATGAGGTCCATGCAAACGTAGATCGCGCCGGTGTGACGACGCTTGTCGATGTACTCTCGTTCGGTTGGGATGCGTCCTTCGACGCGATTCTTCGCCTCCCACGAGGCGGCGGCGAAGCACTCGAAGACGTGCTGAACGAAGCGGCGGCGCCAGCTCGGCGACGTCCCGACGATGGTGCGTCGCCAGAGATCCGCGAGGGCTTCGACCGCCCCGGCGCGCGGCCCTTCGCCAGGCCCCGCCGCCGGCTCGTCCGTCGCGCGGAGGGTTGCGATGATGTCGCCCATCACCCGTTCGACGCGCTCGAGGTCGCGCCCGAAGACACCGTCGTCCAACTCGTCGTCGACGAGGAAGAGCCACGCGAACCAGTCGCTGATCAAATGCGCGCCCGCCTCGTCGGCGCTCGGATACGTGATCGATGCGAATCCGGCGAAATCGGCGCGCGCGAAGCGCTGTTCGGAGGCCTTTTTGCGTACCAGACGAAGCTCCGCAACCCAATCGTCCAAGTGCGCGCGCGCGCTTTCGATGTAAGGATTGGTCTGCGGTTCGAAGATCGAAAAAATACGCTCCGGGACGTCTTCCATGTCGACACCTCTGGAATCGAGAAAAGCTTCGTTGTGGACGAGCGCGCGCCGACGACCCTCAGCGGGATCGAACGAGGAGACGTACACCGTCTTTTGGATGCAAGGTGATGAGCTGCTCCGCCTCCATCGGCGCTTGATCCGGAGGCACCACCAAGCGGAAACGTTGCGCGACGGTCGCCAGTATCAATTGCAGCTCGGCCAACGCGAAGTACTTGCCGATGCAGACACGCGGACCGCTGCCGAACGGAAAATACGCGTGCTTCGGCCGGCCCGCGCTCCTCTCGGGCGTGAACCGCTCGGGGTCGAACTTCTCCGCATCGTCCCAGAACGCCGGGTGCCGGTGCGTCACGTGGCTGTTGAGATAAATATCCATGTTCGCCGGAATGCGATATCCGTGCATATCGTCTTCCTCGACGGACCGACGCATCGTCTGGTACGCGGGAGAATACAGCCGCAGTGTCTCGTCCACGATCATTCTCGTGTACGTCAATTTGTTCAAATCGCCGTACGTGGGCGCGCGACCTTGCAACTTGGTGTCGATCTCCTCGAGGAACCGGCGCTCGACCTCGGGGTGGGTGGCGATGAGGTAGAACGCCCACGAGATCCCGCTGGTGGTCGTCTCGAACGCCGCGATGACGAGGTTCAACACCTCGTCGTGCAGTTGCTTCATGCTCATGGTCGCGCCGTCGTCCTCGTACGTCGCGCGCATGAGCATGCCCAAGAGGTCGTCCCTGACCTCCTGGTTCGCGATCCGCCGCTCCACGAACGCCGAGATGAAGGACTTCATCTGCTCCGTTGCCGTGCGCAACCTCTTCCTCCGCAGGCCCAGCATCGAGAGCGGGCGCCGAAAGAACGTCCCGATCACGTTGTTCGCCTCGGCGAAAGCCAGCTCGAAATCGCGGGCGCTCTCGCCGACGTCGGCGCTGAAGAGCGAGCGCGTCACGATCCGGAGGGCGGTCTGCCCCACGTCGTCCGTGATGTTGGCGACGCGATCGGTATCGACAAGCGGCCGCCAGCGGTCCATCATGAGGACCGTTTCGTCGATCATGTTCTGCACGAACAACGGGACCGTGTTCGGGCGGAAGGTCGGTTGCATCATATTGCGCTGGCGTGTATACGCCGGCCCGCCAGGATTTCGAATGAGCCCGTTGCCGAGAACGGGCGCGGTCAATTCGAAGATGAACGCGGACTGCTTCGTGTACTTGTCCGCACGATGCACCAGGACGTGTTCGACGTAGTCCGGGTGATTGATCATGATCATCGGGTGGCCGAAAATGTGAAATTTGAATATATCGCCGTATCGCGCCCTCGATTTCGTCAAAAAATCGAGCGTGTCGCGCCGAAACGCAATCAGGTTCCTCGGATCCCACGGGTTTACCGTGGGCACCGTTTTGAGCCCGCGGCGGCCCCGCCCTGCTTGCTCGAATGAATCACTTCCCGCACTGGAGTTCATCGTTCCCTCCGGAATGGGTTGAACAATCTCTATAGCAACACCAATTGGCCGGTCAAGGTGCGTAACTTTGATTTGGTCATGAGCGCCAGGGCGGGAGCTTGGATATCGAATCAGCGCGCCGAAAGCGCGCGCGGCGATTGGTCCAAACCGTTCGCCAGGATCGCGAGCGTCCGTTCGAAGTCGTGAATGATCCGGGTTACCGCGTCGTCACGGAAATAGCGTCGATAATAATGGACGACCAGCGCCAGCCTCACGCCCGGATAGAACTCGATACGAAGTGGAAAATCGAGTTGGACCGGGCAAATCATGAAACTTTCGCCCGGGATCAGGTCCTTGGTGCCGGGGAGGTTCTCGATGGCGATGTAGCTCTCGAAGAACGGGGATCCCTCCGGCAGCTCGCTCCACGCCCTCGCGTCCTCGATGCGCGTATGATCGTAGCGGCGGAGCTCCAGGAAATCGGCCTGCATGGCCTGGAGCCAAGCGCGCAAGGTATCGAAGGGCGAGGGCGGCGGCGGACGGACCGGTAGAATGTTGTTCAAGAGGCCCACCATCCCCTCGATGCCGGGGATCTGCGCCGATCGGGCGGAGACGATGGCGCCGTACAGAACGTCCTCCCGGCCCGTGTACGTGGCCAAGAGCGTCGCCCAGGCGGCGTGCACGAACGCGTTGATCGTGAGCTTCTCCTCGCGCGCGAGCGCGCCGAGGCGCTCGCTGAGATTGGCGTCGAACACGATATGCTGCTTGGCGAACGTGGGCTCGGGGGCCTCGCCGTTCAGCCCGCCCATTCGATCGATGAGGTTCGTTCGCTCCCGGAAACCTCGGAGCTTGTTGCGCCAGAAGTCCTCCGTCGCCCCCCCGTCCTGCCGCTGGACCTCCAGCAGTCGCTCGATGTGCTGCCGGGGCGAAGACGCGCGATCGAGCACCAGCTGTTGTCCATTGGCGTACGCCGTGCTGAACGCCAACACCTCGTTCATGACGACCATCGTGCTCCAGCCGTCGCGCTGAACGTAATTGAATGGGAATGCGTACCAATCGAGGTCGTCCTTCGCTCGAAAGACCGCGGCGCGCATCTGCGGGCATTGATCGAGCGAATAAGGTCGCGCGCGGCCCGCGAGGATATAGGTCCACAGCTTGGCCTCGAACTCGGCGGGTGGCACATGGCGCCAATCGTGCTCGTCGATGGGAAGCTCGGCGTGCGCGTGAACGATTTGCATGTACCCGCCCGACCGCCCCTTTGCGAACGTGGTTCGCAAGGCCGGGTGCCGCTCGAGGACGCTCTGCCAGGCGCGTTGCAGCACGGAGACGTCCAATGGGCCGCGCAGGGAAAAGACGACGAACAGCGAGTAGAGCCCGGCCTCCGGATGGTTCTCCAGCCGGTCGAGCATGTAGGCCTGCATGGGCGAGGCTGGATAGACGTCCTCCACCTGGACGGAGGCAGGCAGGTCGACGTCGTCCGCGAAGTGCGTTCGCCGCCCTTCTTCGGCCGTCGCCCCCGGGCTCTGCGCTGCTGCGATGGGCGGCACCGTTTGGAGCTCCCCTGCCAGCTCGGCGATGGTCTGGTTTCGAAAGAGCTGCTCGACGGTCAAGTTCAGGCCGCGCTGCCGCGCGCGGGCGATCGCTTGAATGGTCTGGATGGAGTCTCCGCCGAGCGCAAAGAAGCTATGGTGGATCCCCACCGACTCCACCCCCAAGAGCTCGGACCAGATCTCGGATAACGTCTTCTCCGCGGCGGAGCGAGGTGCCGCGTACGGCACCTCGGTCTCGGAGAGCTCCGCGGGGGCGGGCAGCGCCGAGCGTTCGACCTTTCCGTGGGCGCTGATCGGGATGGCGTCGAGGAGGACGAACGCCGAGGGGATCATGAAGTCGGGCAAAGTCTGCTTGATCCCCTTCTTCCAGGTGGGGACCAGTGCGGCGGCGAGCCGCTGGCGAAGGGGCTGGGTGGCGTAATCGCCCGTCGGTACGTCGTGCTCGTTCGAGAGGTGCCGAGCCTCGGGCCCGTCGGCCACGCGGATCTCGGCCGCCGCACGCTCGGGGGAGCCCGCGCCGTCTACGCTGCGAGCGTGAAATCGTGCATCGAAATAGCCGGGCGCATCGTCGCGCGCGACGAGGTCCACCTCGTATCCGAGATCGTCGCCCAGGGCGAAGAGAAACTCCGGATCGAGCGCCGCGCCCGCGTCGCCCTCATCGAGCATCTTTCGCAGATCGCCGGCGGTCGTCGTTTCCTCCGCCGTTGCGAGGAGCTCGAGCGCCCGAACGTCCCGGGTGAGCCTCGCATCGGCCACCCGCTGGAGCTGGAGGCGGGGTGGCCGCTCCGCCTCCAGACCGTACCGGATGTCCTCGACATTCGGCTCGCCGCGCGCGAGCATCGATCCTTCGCGCTCGTCCAGCGTGGCCGAGCTCGTTCGCCGCGGTCCGCGAGTGGAGGCGGTCGGCTCGCGACGGAGGACGACGTCGTAACGAAATTGATTCAGCTCGGTGTGGTGGCGGCCCCGCTTGCTTAGGATGCGCTCGCACACGAGCCCCGGGACGTGACGCTCCACGGTCCTCCAGAACGCCGGGTGAAGGACCAGCTCGTTCTCGTGCGCCATCGCGTGCCGGATGCGCCTCCGCAGCTGGGCGCTCGATCGGGTGGCCGGAGCTTTCGCGAGCTCCACCGAGGTGTGGAACAGCTCGAGGAGCGGCAAGCTGCGCACGTCCCCGAGGAAGATCGCGCCCCCCGGCCGGAGCACGCGCCAGGCTCGTTCGAGGACGGCGACCAGATACTCAATGCTCGAGAAATACTGGACGACCGAGTTCAGGACGACGACGTCATACGATCCCGGAGCACCTTCCAGCTCACTGGCTTCGGCTTGTGTGAGCTCCACGTGCGCGAGCCCTCGCGCACGAACCTCGCGCCGTAGGGTCTCGACGGCGACCTTCGAAATGTCGGTCGCGTGATAGACCTCGCAGCCGGGGGCGAGCCGCAACAGAAAGAGCCCGGTGCCGCAGCCCAGCTCCAGCACGCGCGAGGGGGCGAGCGATTGGATGCGCGCCACCGTCGTGTCCACCCACTCGTGCATCGCCTCTTCGGGGAGCTGCCTGCCCGTGTAGCTGCTGTTCCAGCCGCTGAAATCGTCCTCCAGGCGGGACGAGCGGTCGGCGTCGGGTGGGCTGTAGGTGTCGTCGTAGACGGTCTCCCAGGTCTGCAGATGCTCGAGCCGAACCCCGGAGGTGACGGCGCCGGCGGCGGGCACGACGTACGCGACCAGCCGCTTTCGGCCGGCGTCTTCGATGGCCGTCACCACCGCGTCCTTCACGTTGGGCTGCCGCCGCAAGGCGGACTCGATCTCTCCGAGCTCGATGCGGAAGCCGCGGACCTTCACCTGTTCGTCGAGCCTCCCGAGGTATTCGATGACGCCGTCGCTGCGGTAGCGGGCGCGATCGCCGGTCCGGTACATCTTGGCTCCGGCGACCGCGCCGAATGGATCGGGCACGAACCGCTCGAGGTCGAGCTCGGGCCGATTGAGATACCCGCGGCCCACGTTGGTGCCGCCGATGTAGATCTCTCCCGGAATGCCGATCGGCGCCGGCTGCCGGTGCTCGTCGAGGATGTAGATCTGGGTGTTCGCGATGGGCCTGCCGATGGGGACCGTGGGGGACTCGGGATCCGTGCGGCAGGGCCAGAACGTCACGTCCACCGCGGCCTCGGTGGGGCCGTAGAGGTTGTGCAGCTCGGTCCCGGGGAGCCTCGCGAAGAACCGATCGCGAAACGCTGCGGGGAGCGCCTCGCCGCTGCAGACGACCCGCGCGAGGGACGTGCAGTCCGAGAGCAGGGGATGCTCGAGGACCGCCTGCAGCATCGAGGGAACGAAGTGAATCGTGGTGATCTTCTGCCGGGTGATCGTCTCGATCAAATAGGACGGATCCTTGTGCCCTTCGGGCCGGGCGACGACCAACCCTGCGCCCGTCATCAGCGGCCAGAAGAACTCCCAGACCGACACGTCGAAGCTGAAAGGCGTCTTCTGGAGCACCCGGTCGTCCTGGGTCAGGCCATAGGCGTCCTGCATCCAGAGCAGCCGGTTGCAGATGCCTCGGTGCGAGTTCATGGCCCCCTTGGGGAGGCCGGTCGACCCCGACGTGTAGATGACGTACGCCAGGTGCTCGGGGGACATGGCGACCGCCGGGCGCTCGTCTGGATACCGCGAGAGCTCGGTCCAATCGTTGAGCGAAACGGTCCGCGGCGCCGCATCTCCGAGCCGGGTGCTGCACCCGGTCGGCAACGCCCTATCCGTCAGCAGCACCGGCATGCGGGTATCGCGGATCATGTGCTCGATGCGCTCCTCAGGGTACGAGGGGTCGAGCGGAACGTACGCCCCGCCGCTCTTCAGGACCGCGAGCAGGGCCACCACGAGGTTCGCGGACCGCTCCGCGTGGACGCCGACCAGCGTGTCGGGCGCCACGCCCGCGGCGACCAGGAGGTTCGCCAGCCGGTTGGCCCGTTCGTCGAGGGCGCGGTACGAGAGCGTCTCGCCTTCGAAGAACACGGCCGCGCGGTCGGGCGTCTCCTGGGCCTGCCGCTCGATGTGCGCGTGCAAAAGGTGCTCGCGGCCGTAATCCTTCGCCGTGTCGTTGAACGCGACGAGCAGTTGGTGCCGCTCCTCGTCGTCGAGCAAGGGGATCTCCGACAAGCGGAGCGCGGGGTTCGACGTGGCGCTCTCGATGATCTTCAGGAGGTGACGCCACAGACGGGCGATGGTCGCGTCGTCGAACAGATCGGTCCGGTGCTCGAAGGTGGCCGTCCACGTCTCGCCGAGGCGGCGCCACTGGAGCCAGATGTCGAACTGGGCGGTCCGTGAATGCACGTCTTCCACCGACGCTTCGAGCCCGGGGAGCGGGGGCAGCTCGAAGTTTTGGTTCTGCAGCACCATCATCACTTGGAAGATGGGGTTGCGGCTCAAATCGCGTTCGGGCGCGAGCTCGGCCACCAGCAGCTCGAAGGGCAGGTTCTGATGCTGAAAGGCCGCGAGTGTTCGCGGGCGGATTCGCCCGAGCAGCTCCCGAAAGGAGGGATCGCCGGACAGATCCGTCCGGAGGGCGATGGTGTTCGCGAAGAAGCCGATGATCGATTCGGTTTCCACGCCGGGCCGATTGGCGATGGGGGAGCCGACCACCACGTCGTCTTGGCCCGAGTAACGTGACAGCAAGGTGGTGAAGGCGCCCAAGAAGAACATGTACGGGGTGACGTCTTCGCGCTGGCACGCGTCGCGGACGGCGTCCGCCAGCGCCTGCGGGAGGAGCATTTCCATCCGCGCGCCTCGGAAGGTTTGCACGGCCGGCCGGGGGCGGTCCGTAGGCAACGACAAGGTCGCAGCCCCGGCGAGCTCCTTCTTCCAGAAGTCGAGGCTCGCGCGGTAGGCACCGTCCGCGATTCGCTTTTGCTCCCACGCGGCGTAGTCGCCATATTGAAGAGCGAGCTCGGGCAGAGGGCTCGGCTTTCCTTCCGCGTAGGCGGTATAGAGCGCGATCACCTCGCGGTTCAAAAGGACGTACGACCACCCGTCGAAGATGATGTGATGGATCGTGAGCAGCAAGACGTGCTCGTTCTCCGCCAGGCGCACCAGCCGGGCCGCGAACAGCGGTCCTCGCTCAAGGGAGAGCAGTTGCGTGGCCTCTGCTCGCGCGAGCCGCTCGAGCTCCGTCTGGCGTGCGTTGGGCGGCAGGTCGGTCAAGTCTTCGAGCGGGAACGAAGGCACGAACGGCGCGCCGATCACCTGTTTGGTGCGCCCCTCTGCGCTCGGAAACGTGGTGCGCAAGCTCTCCTGGCGGCGGACGAGCTCCGTCAGCGCGCGCCCGAGCGCCGCTCGATGAAGCGGCCCCACGATGCGGAAGGCGAACGAGGCGTTGTTGGTGCGGCTTCCGGGGACGAGTTGATCGAGGTACCAGGAGCGCTGCTGCGTCGAAGACGCCGGGGCTTCGTACGGAGCGCCCGTCACCTTGGGCCCGACGCGAGGGATGGCGGAGGACGATGGCTCCATTCCGCCTCGCTTCCATCGTTGGAGGAGCGCGCGTTTGGTGGCGGACATTCCGTCGAGACGCCTCGCCGTGGAATCGTGATCAGACATGGGTTCCTCGTGGTGCTTGGGGTGCTTGGGGATCCGAGCCCAAAAGGCGCTCCGCCTCGGCCTCCGAAAGCTCTTCGAGCGCTGCGATGAGGCCTTCTTCGACGTGGGTCGCCAAGCCGGCGATCGTCCGCGCCTCGTAGAAGAGGCTGAAGCTTATCGGCACCGGAAACGACGCCTTCACCCTCGAGAGCACCTGGCCCGCGATGAGCGAGTTGCCGCCCAGATCGAAGAAGTCGTCGTGGATGCCGACCTCGCGGAAGCCGAGGACCTGCGCCCACGCCTCTGCGAGCACGTGCTCGACGTCGGTGGAGGGTGGCGCGTAGGCGACCGAGAGGGCCGGGCGCGCGTGCAGCTGGCCCGCCTCGGCGCCGGCCCCCGAGCCTTTGGCATCGTCGAGCGCGATGGATCCGGGATCGCCCGCGGGCGAAGGTCGGGGGCGGGTCTCGCGGCGGAAGGTGGCGAGCGCCGGGAGCAAGCTCACGAGGGCGGTGCGCCGAGCTCCGTCCTCGATGCCCAGCGCCGCGGCCAGCGCGTCGAGATCCGACGCCTCCACGGCGCTCCAGAAGTCCCGCTGGCGCGGCGGCTCGCGCGCGTCCGCCTGGGCATCGGCGGACTCGCGGAGCCAGAAGCTCTCCCGTTGAAAGGCGTAGGTCGGCAGCTCCACGCGGCGCGGCCGGAGCGGCCGAAAATAGGCTTCCCAGTCCACCCGGCGGTCGCGGATGTGAAGCTCGCCGAGCGAAAGAAGGAGGCGCGCGAGGGCGCCATCGTCGCGGCGAAGGGAGCCCACCACCGTGGGCTTGCCCGCGTCGAGCGTCTCGCGCAGCGGCACGGCGAGCACGGGCTGCGGGCTCACCTCGACGAAGAAGGCATGACCGTCGGCCACCAGGCTGCCGACGGCGTCGCGAAAGCGGACGGTCTGCCGGAGGTTTCGATACCAGTACGCGGCATCGAGCTCGGTCCCCTCGAGGCGGGCACCGGTGACGGTGGAGTAGAGCGGAATGTCGGACGCGCGCGGCGTGACGCCGGTGAGATCGGCGAGGAGCTCGTCGCGGATCGCCTCCACCTGAGCTCCATGCGAGGCGTAATCGACGCGCACCTTTCGCGCGAAAATTCCTCGGTCGGTGAGGTCGGCGATCAAGCCATCGATGGCCTGCGGTTCGCCCGAGACCAGCGCGGCTTGGGGGCTGTTGACGGCGGCGATCGCGATGCGCTCGCCCCACGGTTGGAGCTGGTCTCGGAGCGCCTGCTCGCCCAGCTGGACGGCGGCCATGGCCCCCTTGCCCGCGAGGCGCGAGAGGACGCGGCTGCGCAAGGTCACGATGCGGGCGGCGTCTTCGAGCGAGAGGGCGCCTGCGACATGGGCCGCGGCGATCTCGCCCTGGCTGTGGCCGACGACGGCGTCGGGCTCGATGCCGAGCGAGCGCCAGAGCGCCGCGAGCGCGATCATCACGGCGAAGAGCACCGGTTGCACGACGTCGACGCGCTCCAACAGCGGGCTCTCGCCGTCGAGAGCGCCGAGGACGTCCAGCAAGGACCAGCCGGCGTCGGGCGGGAGCACGCGCGCAAAGGCGCCCGCGCATGCCTCGATTCGTTCGCGAAATACGGGCGACTCCTCGAGCAGCGCGCGCGCCATCCCCGGCCACTGCGAGCCTTGCCCGGGAAAGACGAAGACGAGCGAGCCGTCGCCGCCACGCTGGCCGAGGACGGCGTTGGTCGCGCCTTGTCCGCGGGCGAGCGCGTCGAGGCTGTTCATCAACGCCGGCCGATCGCCGGCGACGATGGCGGCGCGATGCTGGAAGTGTGCGCGGGTGGTGGCGAGGGAGTAGGCCACGTCGACGAGCTCGAGATCCGGATGGGCCTCGAGGTGCTCGTGAAGGCGCAGGGCCTGCGCGCGCAGGGCCTGTTCGGACTTGCCGGAGAGCAACACGGGCACGGCGGCCGGCCGCGCTGGAGGTGGGGCGGCGGAGTCCTCGGGGGCGGGCGGTGGTGCCTGCTCGAGGATGACATGAACATTGGTGCCCGACATACCGAACGACGAGACGGCCGCGCGGCGAGGGTGTCCGTTGGCCTTCCAGGGGACGGCCTCCGTCAGGAGCCGGATGTGGCCCTGGGACCAATCGATGCGAGGCGAGGCATTGTCCGCGTGCAAGGTCTTGGGCATGAGCCCGTGCTGCATGGCGAGCACCATCTTGATCACGCCGGTGACCCCGGAGGTGCCTTGCGTGTGCGAGAAATTGGACTTCGCGCTGCCGAGCCACAGAGGTCGATCTTCGGCGCGCCCCTGTCCGTACGTGGCCAAAAGGGCGTGGGCTTCGATGGGATCGCCGAGGGGCGTGCCGGTGCCGTGCGCCTCGACGACGTCGATGTCTCGGGGCGAGAGCTGCGCGTTCTCGAGCGCCTGGAGGATGACGCGCTCCTGCGCAGGGCCGCTCGGCGCCATGAGGCCCTGGCTCTTGCCGTCTTGATTGATGGCGGAGCCGCGCAAGATGGCGAGGACGGGGTGACCGTTGCGCCGGGCATCGGAGAGGCGCTCCAGGAGCAACACACCGGCACCTTCGGCCCAGCCCGTGCCGTCCGCCTCGGCCGCGAAGGCCTTGCAGCGCCCGTCCGGGGACATGGCACGCTGGCGGCTGAACATGATGAAGGCTGCCGGCGTGGCCATGATCGAGACCCCTCCGGCGAGCGCAAGGGAGCACTCGCCCTGGCGGAGCGCGTGGCAGGCGAGGTGGATGGCGACGAGCGAGGAACTGCAGGCCGTGTCCACGGTGACGGCCGGGCCGTGAAACCCGAAGGTGTAGGCGATGCGCCCGCATGCCACGCTCGGGGCGGTCCCGACCACGATGTGGCCCTCGAGCCCGGCCGGTGGCTGCAGCACCCCCACCGTGTAGTGATTGTAGATAACGCCCGCGAAGATGCCGGTCTGCGAGCCGTGAAGCGTGCTGGGATCGATGCCCGCGCGCTCGAACGCCTCCCAGGACGTCTCGAGCAGGAGCCTCTGCTGCGGATCCATGGCGAGCGCCTCGCGAGGGCTGATGCCGAAGAAGGACGGATCGAAGCGATCGGCGTCATAGACGAAGCCACCCTCGCGCGCGTAGCTCTTACCGCTGGCGTCGGGGTCGGGATCGTAGAGGGATTCGATATCCCAGCCGCGGTTGTCGGGGAACCCGGAGACCGCGTCGCGCCCATCGCGCAGGAGCTGCCAGAGCTCGTCGGGGGAGTTGGCTCCGCCGGGGTACCGGCAGCCGATGCTCACGATGGCGATGGGCTCGCGCGATTTGTCTTCAAGGTTGCGCAGCCGCGTCTCGGTCGCGTGGAGCTGGTGTGTCAGGCGCTTCAAGTACTCGGCGAGCTTCTCTTCACGAACTGCTGACATCGGTGTCCTCTCCTAGTTTCCGGTCGAGAAGGAGGAGCAGCTCGTCGATGCTCGCGGCGTCCACCTTCTCGGTGAAGGTCGCGTCGTGCGGTGCATCGTCCTGGCTCGTCCACGTCCTCAAGAGTGTTTGTAAACGAAGGGTGACCGCCTTCCGCATGGCCTCGTTCGCGTGGAGCGCGGAAAGCGTTCTCTCCACCCGGTCGAGATCCGCGGCCGTCCCCGCACCCGTCAGACCCGTCTCGGATCCTTTGTCCGCGAGGAGCCGCTCGAGCAGGAGCTTCGCCACCGAGGCCGCCGTCGGATGATCGAAGAGCAGGGTGGTCTTGAGGCGCAAGCCGGTGGCGGCCGAAAGCCGGTTTCGGACCCCGAGGGCCATGATGGAGTCGAGGCCGAGCTCCTGGATTGGACGATGGGGCTCGATCGCCCCCGGGGACGCGATCCCGAGGACCGCCGCGACATTGGCGCGCACGACGTCGAGCAACGCGCGCTCGCGTTTGTCGGGCGGCAACGCGACGATGCGCGACACGAGCGAGCTCGCGTCGCCCGAAGCTCCCGAGGCGGCGCGCGGTCGCGAAGCCCTGGCGAGGGCGCGCGCGCGTGCCGCTTGCTCCCCCGCCGGGGAAGCGGAGGACAAGGCCGCGAGCTCGTCGTTCGACAAGCTCCGGGCGGTGAGCGCTCCGATGTGCGCGACTGGCTCGCCGGCGGGGTCGGCGAGGGCGATGGCGTAGGAGCCGCCCGCGTCGTTGCGCGCGAGGCGCACCCGCAGCGCGGAGGCGCCGACCGCATGGATCGCGACTTCGTTCCAGGCCGCGGGCCACGTCATCGCGACGGCATCGTCGTGGACACCGGGATCGCGGTCGCCCAGGCCTGCCACGACCAGCGCTTGCGATGCGCCTTCGAGCAGGGCCGGATGGAGCACGAACCGCTCGGCCTCACTCGCCATCGCCTCGGGGAGCTCCACCTCGGCGAACAGCTCGTCTCCGCGCGCGTAGACGGCCCGCAGCACATGGCGCTCGGCGGGCGGTGCGAGGCCCGCCGTATCGCCATCGTCCCCCTCGTCGAGAGAGAGGGGGACGGTGCCCGGCGGGGGCCACGCGCGGAGCTCGAACGATCCCGCGCGCTCGTCGGCCGCGCCCAACGCGCCGCGGGCGCAGAGGGTCCACGCCGCGTCGGGAGCGTCCTCCCGCGTGGCGTAGAGCGTGAGCAAGCGACGGCCTTTCGCGTCGGGGGGAGCGACCGCGAGCTGCACCAGCACGACGGCCGACGCGGGGAGCGCGAACGGGGACTCCAAGGTGAGCTCCTCGAGCCGGTCCAGCCCGATGCGCTCGGCCGCGGCGAGCGCGAGCTCCACCATCACCGCCCATGGGAAGGCGATGGTGTCGCCGCGCTGCTCGCCCAAGAGCTGCGGATGCTCGGCGAGGGCCACGCGGCCGGTGAAGACATAGCCGTCCGAGCTGGCCAAGCCGACGGCGGCGCCGAGCAGCGGGTGGTCGGTGGGGAGCAGCCCCACCGAGGTCACGTCCGCGTTCCGCGGCTCGGTGGCACGGAGCCAGAAGGGCTCACGCTGAAAGGCGTAGGTGGGCAGGTCGACCCGCCGGGGCTTCCAGGGGCGGAAGAAGGCGTTCCAGTCGACGTTCCGCCCGCGGACGTGCAACTCGGCGAACGAGCGAAGGAACCGCGTGAGGTCTCCTTCGTGACGGCGCAAGGTGCCCACGACCGTGAACGCGCGCCCCGGCGCATCTGTCCGGCGGCGCGCGGCGTCTTCCAGCGTTTCGCCCAGCGCCAAGGCGAGCACCGGGTGGGGGCTCACCTCGACGAAGAAGGGGTGGCCCTCCTCGAGCAGGCGCTCGGTGGCTTCGGCGAAGCGGACCGTCTGGCGGAGGTTGCGGTACCAGTAGGCCGCATCGAGCGCGGTGCCATCGATCCGGGCGCCGGTGACCGTGGAGTACATGGCGACGCTGGAGGCACGCGGTGCGACGCCGGCCAATCGGGACAAGAGCTCCTCTTCCACGGCGTCGACCTGAGGGCCATGCGAGGCGTAGTCGACGCGCACCTTTCGGGCGAAGACGTCGGCGGACGTGAGCTCGAGGACCAGCGCATCGATCGCGTCCGGCTCGCCCGAGACGAGCGTGGCGCGGGGACCGTTGACCGCGGCGAGGGCGAGGCGCCCGGCGAAGCGTTCGATGTGTGGCTGCAACGCGTCGGGTCCGAGCTCGACGGCGGCCATGGCCCCCTTGCCGGCGAGCGCGGTGAGCGCGCGGCTGCGCAGCGCGACGATCTTGGCGGCGTCGTCGAGCGAGAGCGCGCCGGCCACGTGCGCGGCGGCGATCTCGCCCTGGCTGTGACCGATGACCGCGTCGGGCCGAACGCCCGCCTCGCGCCAGAGGGCCGCCAGCGCGACCATGACCGCGAAGAGGATGGGTTGAACGACGTCGACCCGCTCGAGAAACGCGTCGCCCTCGGGCTCGCCCTCGAGGACCGCGCGGAGCGACCAATCGACGTACGGGGCCAGCGCTCGCTCGCATGCTTCGATTTGCTCGCGGAACACCCGTGAGCTCGCGAGCAGCGCGCGCGCCATCCCCGGCCACTGCGAGCCTTGTCCAGGAAAGACGAAGACGAGCTTGCCGTCTCCCGCGCTCTCTCCCGCCACGGCGGCCGGCTCGCTTTGGCCATCAGGTGCATGTTGCCCATGCGCGGGCGCCCCGTGGGCGAGCGCCTCGAGCCCGGCAATCAGCTGCGCGCGATCGCCCGTCACCAGGACGGCGCGACGCTCGAAGTGCGACCGCGTGACCGCGAGGGAATACGCCACGTCGCCGAGCGAAACCTGGGGGTGCGCCACGAGATGCTCGCGCAGCCGGGCAGCCTGCGCGCGCAGTCCCGCCTCGCTCTTCGCGGAGAGCAGCACCGGCAAGGTGGCCGGCGCTCCGCCCTCCGATGCCGTCTCGGGGCTCGAAGCGGCGGCGGGGGCTTCTTCGACGATGAGGTGCGCGTTGGTGCCGCTGGCGCTGAAGGAGGAGATGCCGGCGCGGCGCGGGCGATCCGTCGCGGGCCAGGGGACGGCCTCGTTCAAGAGCCGCACGGTGCCGGGCGACCAATCGATGTGCGGGGACGGGTTCTGCGCGTGCAGTGTTCGCGGCAAGAGCCGGTGCTCGAGCGCCAGCACCATCTTCATGACGCTGCCGACGCCCGCGGCGGCCTGGGTATGACCGAGGTTGGACTTGAGGCTGCCGAGCCAAAGGGGGTTGTCTTTGGAGCGGGCCTGTCCGTAGGTGGCGAGCAGCGCGTGGGCCTCGATGGGATCGCCCAAGGTGGTTCCGGTGCCGTGGGCCTCGACGGCGTCGATGTCCTTGGGCGAGAGGTGCGCGTTCTCGAGGGCCTGGAGGATGACCCGTTCTTGCGCGGGGCCATTGGGCGCCGTCAGCCCCTGGCTTCGGCCGTCCTGGTTGACCGCGGAGCCGCGGAGCACGGCGAGGATGGGATGCCCATTGCGCTTGGCGTCGGACAGGCGCTCCAGGAGCAACATGCCGGCGCCCTCGGACCACGCTGTGCCATCGGCCTCGGCGGAGAAGGATTTGCAGCGACCATCGGGGGCGAGCGCGCGTTGGCGGCTGAAGGCGACGAAGACGCCTGGTGTGGCCATGATGGCGACGCCCCCCGCGAGCGCGAGCGAGCACTCACCTTGGCGAAGCGCTTGGCAGGCCAGGTGAACGGCGATCAGCGACGAGCTGCACGCCGTGTCCAACGTGAGCGCCGGGCCGTGCAACCCGAAGGTGTACGCGATCCGCCCGGAGGCTGCGCTCGCCGAGCTCCCCATGCCGACATAGCCCTCGAGATCGTCCGGAACGTGCCGCAGCCGGGTGCCGTAGTCGTTGTACATGACGCCGACGAAGACGCCGGTCTGCGAGCCGTGCAGCGTGCGGGGAGGCACGCCCGCGCGCTCGAACGCTTCCCACGACGTCTCGAGCAAGAGGCGCTGCTGGGGATCGATGGCGAGCGCCTCACGGGGGCTTATCCCGAAAAAGCCAGGATCGAAGCCGTGCGGATCCTGGAGGAAGCCTCCCTCGCGCGTGATGCTCTTGCCGGAGGCGCCGGGATCGGGGTCATAGAGCGCCTCGAGATCCCAGTCGCGATCGCTGGGGAAGCCGGAGATGGCGTCCCCGCCCTCGCGTAGGATCTCCCACAGAGCCTCCGGCGTGCGAATCCCGCCGGGGAAGCGGCAGGCCATCGCCACGATCGCGATCGGCTCCCGCGCCGCGTGGACGAGCTCTCGATTCTGTTCCCGCAGCCGGTGAACGCTCAAGAGGGCGGCGCGGAGCGCGTCCATCGCGTCGCTCGGTGGCTTGTTCATGGGCTGCTCCGTTGCTCGGCTTCGGCGAGGCCGAGCGCGATCAATTCGCTGTCGTTCATGGCGGTGATGGCTTCCAGCGTGCCTCGGGCATCGTCCGCGCCGTGGACACCCTCGCCCTCGGGATCTCCGAGCCGCAGGAGCGGGCCGAGCAAACCGCTCTTTCGCAGGCGCTCGAGCGGAATGGCCGCAATCGCGTGCCGAATCTTGCTCTCGCGGATAGTCGCCTCAGCCTCCGCCGAGGTCACGTTCGTTGCCCGAGCGAGCAGCGCGCGCGCGATTTTGGCGGGGGTGGGGTGGTCGAAGAGGAAGGTGGCCTTCAGTCGCATCCCCGTCGCACCAGAAAGTCTGTTGTGGATCTCGAGCGCCATGAGGGAGTCGAGGCCAAGCTCCTGAAGAGGGCGATCGGGGTCGATGGATGAGGAAGCGCTGATGCCCATGACCGCCGCGATCTCGGGGCGCACGAGGTCGAGCAGAAAGCTCTCGCGATCCTCCTGGGAGGGAAGCGCGAGCAGGCGTTGCTCGAACGAGGAGGCGGTGGTCGTGTTGGACGCGAGCGGGCGAGGAGCCCTGGCGCGCACCAGGCCCCGAAACATCGGGCGCACGGTTCCGTCGCGCGCCTTGCCGAGGATCGCTGTGTCGAAGCGGGCCGCGATCTGCGCGGGGCTCGGTGCGCCTGGCTCCGCGCGGCCCGCGGTGCCCGGCTGCCCCAGCGCGGCATCGAAGAGCGCGAGGCCCTGCTCGGACGAGAGGGTCTGCAAGCCGCCCCGCGCGATCCGACGCCGATCGGCGTCGGTGAGGTGGGCGGTGAGCCCGCTGGTCCCGGCCCAAGCGCCCCAGTCGAGCGAGAGCGCGGGGAGCCCCCGGGCGCGGCGATGGTGCGCCAGGGCGTCGAGAAAGACGTTGGCCGCGGCGTAGTTGGCCTGCCCCGGCCCGCCGAGCACCCCGGCGATGGACGCGTAGAGGACGAACGCGCGAAGGTCGAGGTGTTGCGTGAGCTCGTGCAGATGCTGCGCGCCGTCGAGCTTTGCCCGCAGGACCGTGCGGAGTCGCTCGGCGGTCAGCGAGCCGATGAGGCCATCCGAGAGGCTGCCCGCGGTATGCACCACGGCGGTGAGCGGATGCTCGTGGGGAATGGCCGCCAAGATCGCTTCGAGGGCGGTGCAGTCGGCCGCATCGCCGGCGGCGAGGGTGACGCGCGCGCCGAGGGCCTCGAGCTCGCGTGCGAGCGCATCGGCGCCCGGAGCGTTGGGCCCCTGACGCGAGAGGAGCAGGAGGTGTCGCACGTCGTGCTTTTGCACGAGGTGGCGTGCGAGCAGGCTGCCGAGGGTGCCGGTGCCGCCGGTGATGAGGACCGTGCCGCGGTTGCCGTCGCCGCCAAGGCCGTTCGGCGACGTCGACTCGGGCTCGGACGAGGCGGGAGCGGAGGGAGAGGACGACGAGGCGGAAGGAGCCCATCGAGCGAGGCGCGGGACGAGCAGGTGGCCGTTGCGCAGGGCGAGCTGATTTTCGTCTGCGCGCAAGGCTTCCGGCAGGGCACGTCGGGAGGCCTCGGTGGTGTCGATGTCGAGCAAGACGATGGCCGAGTCGGGGTTCTCCGATTGGGCGGAGCGCGCGAGCCCCCAGATGGGGGCGTGGGCCAGATCATCGAGCCTGTCGGCGGCGCCGTTATCGGCGGCGCCGTCGTGGGCCGCGATAGCGCCGCGTGTGAGCAAGACCAGGCGCGCCGAGGCGAAGCGCTCGTCGGCGAGCCACGACTGGAGCAGCGCGAGCGAATCGGCGGTGGCGCGATGGGCCGCGGAGATCACGTCGACCTGGGGGTCGGTGGAGACGAAGGGGACGAGCACCGCATCGGGCGCGGGTGCGCCCTCTTCGAGGGCGAGCTGCAAGGCGGGAAGATCGGGGTAGCGCTCCAAGCGCGCGCCGAACGCCGCGGCGAGGTCGTCATGGCCCCGACCGAGCAGGGCCCAGCGCGCGGCCGGTGTCACGGCGAGCTCGGAGCGCGCCGGGATCCAGTCGACCTGCACGAGCCCATCGGAGCGCGACGACGACGACGCGGAGGCCCGTTCGAGCTGCTCGCGAACGATGGGCCGGGTCGCCAGCGTTTGAACGCGGGCCAAGGGCTCGCCGGCCGCATCGGCGACCTCGAGCGAGAACGAGCTCGCGCCATCGTGCGGCCGAAAGCGCACCCTCAGGATGGCGGCTCCGACGGCGCGGACCGATACATCGCTCCACGCGAAGGGCAGAGCAGCGTCGGTCGCCGTGCGCAATATCGGAACGACCATGGCGTGCAGGGCGGCGTCGAAGAGGGCAGGATGCAGCGTGAACCGGCGCGCCTCCGGTGCCAGCGACTCGGGGAGCGCGACCTCGGCAAAGATCTCCTCTCCGCGCGCGTAGACCGCGCGAAGCCCCTGAAACTCGGGCCCGTAGGTGAACCCTGCGTCGGCCAATTCCGCGTAGAACCCGTCGAGAGGCAGAGGTGCCGCGCCGGGCGGGGGCCACGCGCGGAGCTCGAAGTCGAAGGGCTTCGCGTCGGGCGGAAATGGCGCCAAGAAGCCCGTGGCGTGCCGGGTCCAAGCATCGGACGACGCACCGTCCAGGGAGAGCGACGGCGAGCCGGGCACCTCGGGGCGGGCGTAGAGGGCCAGCGGCCGCCGGCCCGTCTCATCGGGCGCGCCCACGGAGAGCTGCACCAGCATGCCTGCGTTCGCAGGAGCGACGGGCAGGACGAGCGGGGCCTCCAAGGTCAGCTCCTCGACCCGATCGAGCCCGAGGCGGTGGGCGGCAGAGAGCGCGAGCTCCACGAAGGCCGTGCCGGGCAAGAGCACCGTCTCGAAGACGCGGTGGCTCAGGAGCCAGGGGTGCTCGGCGAGCGCCAACCGGCCCGTAAAGAGAAAGCCGTCCGAGTCGGCCAACCTCACCGCGGCCCCCAGCAGCGGATGGTCCGCCGTGCCCAGCCCGGCGGAGATCACGTCGGCGTGCCTCGGGGAGTCGAGCCAGAAGCGCTCTCGCTGAAAGGGGTAGGTGGGCAAAGGCACCCGCCGCGGCGACCATGGCTGAAAGAACGCGCCCCAATCGACGGGGTACCCGTGCATGTGAAGCTCGCCCAGCGAAAGAAGAAGACGACCGAGATCGCCCTCGTCCTGCCAGATGGAGCCGACGACGCCGAGGGGGAGGCCTTCGGTCTCGAGCGTCTCGAACAAAGGCATCATCAGCATCGGATGGGGGCTCACCTCGATGAAGAATCGATGCGCATCCGCCACGAGCGCCCGCGTCGCCTCGCCGAACTGCACGGGGTGGCGGATGTTGTCGAACCAGTACGCGGCGCCGAGCTCGGCCCCGTCGAGCGGCTTGCCGGTCACCGTGGAGTAGAACGGGATGCGCGTCTTCCGCGGTATCACGTCGGACAGCTCCTTCGCGAGCTCCTCGCGCAGCGCATCGATCTGCGCGCAGTGCGAGGCGACCTCCGTTCGCAGCTTGAGCGCGAAGATTTGCTTGGCTTGGAGCGCGCGAAGGAGCGCGTCGATCGCGTCGGGCGGACCCGCGACGGCCGTGGACGATGGGCTGTTGACCGCGGCCACCGACACCTGATCTCCAACGGGCCCGAGCGAACGAAGAACGCTCTCGAGCTCGGCGAGGGGAGCCTCGACCGCCGCCATGGCGCCGAGGCCTGCGAAGCGCGCAAGCGCACGGCTGCGCAAGGTCACGATTTTGGCGCCATCCTCGAGCGAGAGGGCGCCGGCGACGCACGCGGCCGCGATCTCGCCCTGGCTGTGACCGACCACGGCATGGGGCTCGACCCCCATCGAGCGCCAGAGGGCCGCGAGCGAGATCATGACCGCGAACAGCGCCGGCTGCACGACGTCGATGCGCTCGAGCGATGGTGCGCCGGCGTCCCCCCGAAGGAGGGCCAACAAGGACCAATCCACGTGCGGCGCCAGGGCGCGCTCGCACGCCTCGATCTGCTCCCGGAAGACGCGGGAGGTCGCGAGCAACGACGACGCCATCCCCGGCCACTGCGAGCCTTGCCCCGGAAAGACGAAGACGAGCTTGCCGCCGCGGTGGGCTTGACCCTTGGCGACATTGGGCGCGGTCTCGCCGTCGACGATCGACGCGAGGCTGCTCGTCAACGCCAGGCGGTCCGTAGCCACGATGGCGGCGCGGTGTTCGAAGTGCGCGCGCGAGGTGGCGAGCGAATACGC
Source organism: Sorangiineae bacterium MSr11954 (assembly GCA_037157815.1). NCBI lineage: Bacteria > Pseudomonadati > Myxococcota > Myxococcia > Myxococcales > Pendulisporaceae > Pendulispora > Pendulispora albinea. The sequence goes on along the minus strand of CP089984.1, from coordinate 5,247,805 downwards.
CACGTCGACGAGCTCGCGATCCGGGTGTGCCTCGAGGTGCTGCCGCAGCCGATCGGCCTGCGCCCGGAGCGCCGCCTCGGTCTTGGCCGACAGCAGAATGGGGACCGCGTGCGGCGCCTCGGCCTCTGGGCCCCGTCGCGGTCCGCTCTCCGAAGATGCTTCGGGGGCTCGCTCGAGGATGACGTGCGCATTGGTGCCGGAGACGCCGAAGGAGGAGACACCGCCGCGGCGCGGATGCCCGTTCTCGGGCCACGGGGTGGACTCGTTCAGGAGCCGCATGGCCTCGGACGACCAGTCGATGTGCGGAGACGGCCTCTCGGCGTGCAGGGTCTTGGGCAGCATGCCGTGCTGCATGGCCAGGACCATCTTGATGACGCCGCCCACCCCCGCCGCGGCCTGGGTGTGACCGAGGTTGGACTTGAGGCTGCCGAGCCAAAGGGGATTGTCCTTGGAGCGTGCCCGTCCGTAGGTGGCGAGCAGCGCGTGGGCCTCGATGGGATCGCCCAAGGTGGTTCCGGTGCCGTGGGCCTCGACGGCGTCGACGTCCTTGGGCGAGAGGCGCGCGCTCTCGAGGGCCCGGAGGATGACGCGCTCCTGCGCGGGACCGTTGGGGGCGGTCAGGCCCTGGCTCTTGCCGTCTTGGTTGACCGCGGAGCCACGCACGATGGCGAGCACGGGGTGACCGTTTCGCTGGGCATCGGAGAGGCGCTCCAGGAGCAGCATGCCCGCACCCTCCGACCACGACGCGCCGTCGGCATCGGCGGAGAAGGACTTGCAGCGGCCATCGGGAGCGAGCCCGCGCAGGCGGCTGAAGGCGACGAAGGGCCCGGGCGTGGACATGACGCTCACCCCACCGGCCAGGGCGAGATCGCACTCACCTTGGCGCAGCGCCTGGCAGGCCAGGTGGATGGCGACCATCGACGAGCTGCACGCCGTGTCCACGGTGATGGTGGGACCGTGCAACCCGAACGTGTACGCGATGCGCCCCGAGGATACGCTGGCGGAGCTGCCCATACCGAGGTAGCCCTCCAGATCGTCGGGCCAATGCCGCAGCCGCGCGCCGTAGTCGTTGTACATGTTGCCGATGAACACCCCGGTCTGCGAGCCGCGCACCGCGTGGGGGGCGATGCCTGCGCGCTCGAACGCTTCCCACGACGTCTCGAGCAAGAGGCGCTGCTGGGGGTCGATGGCGAGCGCCTCGCGGGGGCTGATCCCGAAGAAGCCAGGGTCGAAGCCATCCGCGTCGTGGAGAAAGCCTCCTTCGCGCGCGTAGCTCTTGCCGTGGGCGTCGGGATCGGGATCGTAGATGGCGTCGGCGTTCCACCCGCGGCCCTCGGGGAAGCCGGAGATGGCGTCGCGCCCCTCGCACAAGAGCTGCCAGAGATCCTCGGGCGAGCGCACGCCGCCCGGGAAGCGGCACGTCATGGAGACGATGGCGATCGGCTCGCGTGATTCGTCCTCGAGCTTGCGCAGCCGCTCCTTTGCCTGATGCAGGTCGAGCAGGGCGCGCTTCAAGTAGTCGCGAAGTTTCTCGTCTTGGGACATCGATCACGCTCCGGATGCTTGGACTTGCTGGTAGAAGTCGAACAGCTCGTCGTCGGTCGCCGATTGGATCCTCTGCACGACGTCTGCGTGCGGCGCGGGGGTGCCATCCAGCTTGGACAAGAGCGCCCTCAGTCGATGCGCGAGGCTCGAACGCCCGACGTCGTCCGGGCCCATCGCGGAGACCATCGTCTCGAGCTTGTCGAGCTCCGCGAAGTCGAACCGGGTGGCCTTCCGACCGTCGGCGAACATCTGCCCGAGCAGCACGTGCGCGAGCGCGGCGGGCGTGGGATGGTCGAAGAGGAGGGTGGCCCGTAGACGCATGCCGGTTGCATGAGCAAGCCGATTGCGTATTTCGAGGGCCATGAGGGAGTCGAGGCCGAGCTCCTGGAGCGGGCGATCGGGCTCGAGGGCGCGGGGAGAGGCGGCGCCCAACACCGTGGCGACCTCGGAGCGCACGAGGTCGAGCAGAAAGCTCTCCCGGTCCTCCTCGGTGGGGAGCGCGAGCAAGCGCTGCTCGAGCGAGGAGGCCGTCATCGTGTTGGACGCGAGCGGCCGAGGAGCCCTGGCGCGCACCAGGCCCCGGAACATGGGCGACACGGCGCCATCGCGCGTCTTGCCGAGGATGGCGGCGTCGAAGCGGGCCGCGACCAGCGCGGCCCCCGAGGCGTCGGGCCGCTCCAGCGCGGCATCGAAGAGCGCGAGGCCCTGCTCGGACGAAATGGGCTGCAGGCCGCCCCGCGCCATCCGGCGCCGATCGACGTCGGTGAGGTGGGCGCTGAGGTCGCTCGTCGCGGCCCAGTAGCCCCAGTCGAGCGAAAGCGCGGAGAGGCCCCGGGCGCGGCGATGGTGCGCCAGGGCATCGAGAAAGACGTTGGCCGCGGCGTAGTTGGCCTGCCCTGGCGTGCCGAGGACCCCCGAAAAGGATGCATAGAGGACGAAGGCGCGAAGGTCGAGGTGTTGCGTGAGCTCGTGCAGATGCTGCGCGCCGTCGAGCTTTGCGCGCAGCACCGCGTGGAGTCGCTCGGCGGTCAGCGAGCCAATGAGACCATCGGAGAGGCTGCCCGCGGCGTGCACCACGGCGGTGAGCGGATGCTCGTGGGAAATGGTGGCCAAGGTCGCTTCGAGGGCGGTGCGGTCGGCCGCATCGCCGGCGGCGAGGATGACACGCGCGCCGAGGGCCTCGAGCTCGCGTGCGAGCGCATCGGCGCCCGGGGCGTTGGGCCCCTGACGCGAGAGGAGCAGGAGGTGTCGCACACCGTGCTTTTGCACGAGGTGGCGTGCGAGCAGGCCGCCGAGGGTGCCGGTGCCGCCGGTGATGAGGACCGTGCCGCGGTTGCCGTCGCCGCCAAGGCCGTTCGGCGAAGGCGACGTCGACTCGGATTCGGACGGGGACTGGGACTCGGACGAGGCGGAGGACGACGAGGCGGAAGGAGCCCATCGGGCGAGGCGCGGGACGAGCAGGTGGCCGTTGCGCAGGGCGAGCTGATTTTCGTCTGCGCGCAAGACTTCCGGCAGGGCACGTCGGGAGGCCTCGGCGGTGTCGATGTCGAGCAAGACGATGGTCGAATCGGGCCTCTCCGATTGGGCGGAGCGCGCGAGCCCCCAGATGGGGGCGTGGGCCAGATCATCGAGCCTGTCGGCGGCGCCGTTATCGGCGGCGCCGTCGTGGGCCGCGATAGCGCCGCGTGTGAGCAAGACCAGGCGCGCCGAGGCGAAGCGCTCGTCGGCGAGCCACGACTGGAGCAGCGCGAGCGAATCGGCGGTGGCGCGATGGGCCGCGGAGACCACGTCGACCTGGGGGTCGGTGGAGACGAAGGGGACGAGCACCACATCGGGCGCGGGTGCGCCCCGTTCGAGGGCGAGCTGCAAGGCGGGAAGATCGGGGTAGCGCTCCAAGCGCGCGCCGAACGCCGCGGCGAGGTCGTCATGGCCCCGACCGAGCAGGGCCCAGCGCGCGACCGGCGTCACGGCGAGCTGGGAGCGAACGGGGATCCAATCGACGCGCACGAGCCCATCGGAGCGCGACGACGACGACGCGGAAGAAACGGAAGAGGCGACCGAAGCGGAGGCCCGTTGAAGCTGCTCGCGGACGATGGGGCGGGTCACGAGGGCTTGAACGTGGGCCAAGGGTTCGCCGGCCGCATCGGCGATCGCGAGCGAGAACGAGCTCGATCCGTCGGGCCGCCGATAGCGCACCCTCAGGATGGCGGCTCCGACGGCGCGGACAGACACATCGCTCCACGCGAAGGGAAGGGAGACATCCGTGGCCGCGGCGGCCGCCTCGACGATGAGCGCGTGCAGGGCGGCATCGAAGAGCGCGGGGTGAAGGACGAAATGGCGTGCCTCTGGCGCCAGAGACTCCGGGAGCGCGACCTCGGCGAAGATCTCCTCCCCGCGCGCGTAGACCGCACGAAGCCCCTGAAACTCGGGCCCGTAGGTGACCCCGGCCTCGGCCAGTTGCGCGTAGAACCCGCCGTGGGGGACAGGTGTCGCGCCGGGCGGGGGCCACGCGCGGAGCTCGAAGTCGAAGGGCTTCGCATCGGGGGGGAGCGGCGCCAAGATGCCTGTGGCGTGCTGGGTCCAGGCGTCGGGTGATGCATCGTCGACGGAGAGCGACGGCGAACCGGGGACTTCGGGGCGCGCGTAGAGGGCGAGCGGCCGGCGGCCTGTCTCGTCGGGCGCGCCCACCGACAGCTGCACCAGTACGGCGGCATTCGCGGGAACGACGGGCAGGACGAGCGGGGCCTCCAAGGTCAGCTCCTCGACCCGATCGAGCCCGAGGCGGTGGGCGGCGGAGAGCGCGAGCTCCACGAAGGCCGTGCCGGGCAAGAGCACCGTCTCGAAGACGCCATGGTCCAAGAGCCACGGGTGCTCGGCGAGCGACAAGCGCCCGGTGAAGAGAAAGCCATCGGAGTCCGCCAGCGCGACGGCGGCGCCGAGCAGCGGGTGGTCCGGGGAAGCCAAGCCGGCCGAGGTCACGTCGGCGTGCCGTGCGCGGGGAGCATCGAGCCAAAAGCGCTCGCGTTGAAACGCGTAGGTGGGCAGCTCGATGCGGCGCGGCTTGCAGGGCCGAAAGAACGCGCTCCAGTCCACGCGCAGCCCGCGGGTATGCAGCTCCGCCAAGTTGAGAAGGATTCTCGCCAAGCGCCCATCACCGCGGTTCAGGGAGCCCACCACCACGGGCGTGCCGCCGACGTTTTCGATCGTCTCGTGCAGGGGCAGGGTGAGCGCACGATGCGGGCTGAGCTCGATGAAGAACACATGCCCGTCGGCGAAGAGGCGCTCGGTCGCGTCTCGAAATCGGACCGGCTGCCGAAGGTTTCGGTACCAGTAGCCGGCATCGAGCTCGGTCCCTTCGAGCCGGGTGCCGGTCACGCTGGAGTAGAGGGGGATACGGCAGGCGCGCGGCGTGATGCCCGCCATCGCCGACACGAGCTCCTCCTCGAGCTCATCGACGTGCTTGTTGTGCGATGCATAGTCACCGCGCCCGCGCTGCGCGTAGACACCCGCGGCCGTGAGCTCCGCCAGCAGCGCGTCGATGGCCCCCGGCTCGCCGACGACCAACGTGGAGCGCGGGCTGTTGACGGCCCCGATGGCGAGCCGATCGCCGAACGGCGCCATGTAGCCCTCCACCTCGCGCAGCCCCAGCTCCACGGCGATCATGGCCGCCTTGCCCGCGAGCTTGTGCAGCGGGCGGCTGCGCAAGGTCACCACCTTGGCCGCGTCCTCGAGCGAGAGGGCGCCTGCGACATAGGCGGCGGCGATCTCGCCCTGGCTGTGGCCGACGACGGCGTCGGGCTCGACCCCCATCGACCGCCAGAGAGCCGCCAGCGCCACCATCACCGCGAAGAGGGCCGGCTGCATGATATCGAGGCGCTCCAACGAGAGCGCGCCCTCCCGTGTGGAGAGCACGCCCTGCAACGACCAATCGACGTAAGGCGCGAAGGCGCGCTCGCACGCCTCGATCTGCTCGCGAAAGACAGGGGAGCTCGCGAGCAGCGACGCGGCCATACCCTGCCAATGCGTCCCGTGTCCCGGAAAGGCGAAGACGACCTTGCCTTCCGCAACACCTCGTCCGGCGATGGAGCTCTTCGTGGCCGCGCCCTTGGCGAGCGCCGCGAGCGCATCGATCAAGGTCGCCCGGTCCTGCGCGACCACCGCGGCGCGATGCTCGAAGTGCGAACGGGTGGTCGCCAGGGAGTGGGCGAGGTCGACGAGCTCGAGCTCGGGGTGGGCCTCGAGGTGCGCGCGCAGCCGCTCTGCCTGCGCACCGAGCGCGTCTTTGCTCTTGGCGGACAACACCACGGGCATCACGGGGGGCTCTTCGGCGCGCGTGCCTTGCGCGGTCTCCTCGCGGACGTCTCGACCCGTCTCCCCGACTGGCGCCTCTTCCAGGATGACGTGGGCGTTGGTCCCGCTGATCCCGAAGGAGGAAACACCGGCGCGGCGCGGATGCCCGTTCGGGAGCCAGGCAACGGGCTCCCTCAAGAGCCGCACGGTCTCGGACGACCAGTCGATGTGGGGAGACGGCTCGTCCGCGTGCAGGGTCTTGGGCAACGTGCCGTGTTGCATCGCCAGGACCATCTTGATGACACCACCCACGCCCGCCGCGGCCTGGGTGTGCGCGACGTTCGATTTGAGGCTCCCGAGCCAGAGGGGATGCTCTTTGGAATGAGCCTGGCCGTAGGTGGCGAGCAGCGCGTGGGCTTCGATGGGATCGCCCAAGGTCGTTCCCGTACCGTGGGCCTCGACGGCATCGATGTCCTCGGGCGAGAGGTTGGCGCTGTCCAGCGCCTGGAGGATGACCTGTTCTTGTGCCGGACCATTCGGGGCGGTCAGCCCCTGGCTCTTGCCGTCTTGGTTCACCGCGGAGCCGCGCACGATGGCGAGCACCGGGTGGCCGTTTCGTCGAGCATCGGAGAGGCGCTCCAAGAGCAGCATGCCGGCGCCTTCGCCCCAGCCCGTGCCATCGGCCTGGGCAGAGAAGGATTTGCAGCGACCGTCGGCGGCCGTCGCGCGCGTGCGGCTCGAGGTGATGAAGACCCACGGCGTGGCCATGACGGAGACGCCGCCGGCCAGCGCAAGGGAGCATTCCCCCTGGCGCAGCGCTTGGCAGGCGAGGTGAATGGCGACGAGGGAGCCGCTGCAGGCGGTGTCGATGGTGAGGGTCGGGCCGTGCAATCCGAACGTGTACGCGATGCGCCCGGAGGCCACGCTGGGGGAGCTCCCCATGCCGATGTACGCTTCGAGGTCGCTCGGAGCGTTCATCAGGCGAGCGCCGTAATCGGTGTACATGATGCCGACGAAGACGCCGGTCTGCGATCCGTGGAGCGCGCTCGCGTCGATGCCCGCGCGCTCGAATGCCTCCCAGGACGTCTCGAGCAAGAGACGCTGCTGCGGATCGACGGTGAGGGCCTCGCGCCGGCTGATGCCGAAAAAGTCGGGGTCGAAGCGATCGGCGTCGTGGACGAAGCTTCCTTCGCGCACGTAGCTCTTGCCGTAGGCGTCGGGATCGGGGTCGTAGATGGCCTCGGCGTTCCATCCGCGGTTGTCGGGGAAGCCGGAGATGGCGTCGCGCCCTTCGCGCAGGAGCTGCCAGAACTCATCGGGGGTGCGTACGCCGCCCGGATAGCGGCACCCGATCGCGATGATCGCGATGGGATCATCGTCGTCGCTGGACGCCCGCTGCGGCCGGGGATGCGCCGCCTTGGCGTCGCGCTCCAGCAACGTGACGAGGAAGCGGGCGATGTCCGCGGGGGTAGGGTAGTCGAACAGCAAGGTGGCGTGCAGACGCAGCCCGGTGACCGCCGAGAGCCGATTGCGGGTCTCGAGGGCCATGAGCGAGTCGAGCCCGAGCTCCTGGAGGGTCCGATGCGGCTCGAGGGCACCCGGGGAGGTCATTCCCAGAACAGCGGCCACTTCGGTCCTGACGAGATCGAGCAGGGCGCGGTCCCGGTCCTCGGGCGCCAAGGTCCGCAGGCGCTGCTCGAGCGAGGACGCAGCCGCGGGGAGCGCCGCCCGCTTGCGCGGCGCATGGGATCGAAGGAGCCCTCGGAACAGCGGCGGCACGGTGCCGTCCCGCGAGAGCTGCTTGCCGAGGACCGCGGCATCGAAGCGCGCCGCGACGAGCGCGGCATCGGGCTGGGCGCGGGCGGCGTCGAAGAGGGCCAACCCCTCTTCGGAGGCGAGGGGGTGCAAGCCGCTGCGGACCATGCGCTGTCGATCGGCGTCGGTGAGGTGGGCGGTCAGCCCGCTCCTTTCGGCCCAAGCGCCCCAGTCGAGGGAGAGCGCCGGCAGCCCTCGCGCCTTGCGATGCTGCGCGAGCGCGTCCAGAAACACATTGGCCGCCGCGTAGTTCGCCTGGCCCGGGCTGCCCAGGACGCCGGAGAACGACGAAAAGAGGACGAAGGCCGAAAGATCGAGATCTCGGGTGAGCTCGTGCAGGTGGAGCGCCGCATCGAGCTTGACGCGGAGAACGGGGTGGAGCTGCTCGGGGCTCAACGAGCCGAGCAGACCATCGGCCACGACGCCCGCGGCGTGAACCACGGCGGTGAGCCGGTGAGCGTCGGGGATCGAGGCCAAGAGCGCGCGAAGCGCATCGCGATCGGCGACATCGCACGCGGCGATGGTCACGCGAGCCCCCGCGGCCTCGAGATGCTGCACCAGCGCGCCGGCGCCAGGAGCGCCCGGTCCCTGCCGGGAGGCGAGGACCAGATGTTTGACACCGTGGCCCTCGACCAGATGGCGTGCCAAGCGACCCCCGAGGGTGCCCGTTCCTCCGGTAATGAGCACGGTGCCTTCGGGATCGAGCGGCGCCGCCGCCGGTGACGGCGAGCGCGGGGGCACACGGGTGAGCCGTGGTGCGAACCACCGTCCGTCGCGAAGCGCCAGTTGATTCTCGGCGGCATCCAAGACGAGCGGCAGAGCGAGGCGCGAAGCGTCGGTGGTATCGATGTCGAGGAGGACGATGGAGGCTTCGGGATTCTCCGACTGCGCCGAGCGCACCAAGCCCCAGAGCGGAGCGTGCACCAGGTCGACCACGTCCTCGCCTGCGGGCGCATCGTCTTCGGCGCCGGCGGGGCGGGAGACGGAAAGCGCGCCCCGCGTGAGCACGATCAGGCGAGTCGAGGTGAGCTGCTCGTCCGCGAGCCAAGCTTGCAGCAGGGCGAGCGCTTCCGCCGTGGCTCGATGGGCCGTCGAGACGATGTCCGCTGGGGGGGCGAACGAGACGAAGGGAACGACCACCGCATCGGGGCGCGGCGCGCCCTGCGCGAGCGCCCCCTCGAGCGAGGCAAGATCGCGGTATCGGTCGAATTGCAACCCGGCCGGGAGCAACGCCGAGCACCCTCCGTGCTCGCCTTCCAAGAGCGCCCAGCGCTCGGACGAAACGATGGGGGAGGAGCTCCAGTCGATCGCCTGCGTCCACTCGAGGCGCATGAGGCCATCTCTGGGAGACCGAGAGGACGCGCGACGGAACTGCTCGCGTGCGACGGGGCGCATGGACAAGGCTTCGACGTGCGCCAGCGGCTCGCCGGCGCTATCGGCGATGTCGAGCGAAAAAGAGCCCGCGTCGCCCGAGCGCCGAAACCGCACCCGCAGCCTGGAAGCTCCGCGGGCGCGCACCGAGAGATCCGCCCACGAAAAGGGTAAGAAGGGCTCGGCCCCGTCGGCTTGGTCGGCGATGAGCGCATGCAAGGCCGCGTCGAGCAGCGCGGGGTGCAAGGAGAAGGGCTCGGCGGCGCGAGCGAGCGGCTCGGTGAGCTCCGCCTCGGCGAGCAGCTCGTCGCCGTGCCGGTAGACGGCGCGAAGACCTTGGAAGTCCGCGCCATAGGTCACCCCGGCATCGGCCAGGCGCTCGTAGAAATCATCCAGCGCGACCGCGTCCGCCCCGGGCGGAGGCCAGTCGCGCAGGTCGAAATCGAACGACGACGCGGTGCTCGGAGCGAGCCGTCCGCTGGCGTGGCGGATCCACGCATCCTCCTCGGAGCTGGCCGGGCGCCCATGCAGGACGAGCGTTCGCCGGCCCGTCTCGTCGGGTGCGCTCACCAAGAGCTGAACGAGCACTGCGGCGTTTGCGGGGTGCTCCGGCAGCACCAGCGGTGCTTCCAACGTGAGCTCCTCCACCCGCTCGAAACCGACACGGTGGGCCGCGACCGTCGCCAGCTCGACGAAGGCGGTGGCCGGAAAGACGACGTCGCCGAAAATCCGGTGGTCCGCGAGCCACGGGTGCTCCGAGAGCGACAAGCGATGGGTGAAGACGAACGCATCCGAGTCGGCCAATGCCAGGCTGGCACCGAGCAGCGGGTGCTCTGCCGAGGAGAGCCCCATCGACGCGGCATCGGCCCGTCGCGGCTCGGGCGCGCCGAGCGCGAAGCGCTGGCGTTGAAAGGCGTACGTGGGGAGCTTTACGCGACGAGGTTTGGCAGGGGCGAAGAACGCGCGCCAATCGAGGTTGCGCCCGCGGACGTGCAGGGTGCCCAGAGCTTCGATGAGCGCGTCGCAATCCGAGCGACCTTTGCGCAAGGCGGCCACGAAGGCGAGAGGCTGCCCATCGTCGGGCAAGGCCTCGCGCGCGAGCGCCGAGAGCACCCCGCTCGGGCCGAGCTCCAAAAAGTTCCGCGCACCGACGGCGTGGAGGGTCTCGAGGCCATCGCGAAAACGAACGGTGCGCCGGACGTGCTCGACCCAGTATTCGGGCGAGCAGAGCTCATCGCCATCGGCGAGCTTGCCCGTGACATTGGAGACCACGGGGATGCGCGGCCGTTCATAGGTGAGGCTGCGCGCGACGTGCCCGAACCCCTCGAGCATACCGTCCATGTGATGGGAGTGAAACGCGTGGCTGACGCGAAGCCGCGACGTCTTGCGCCCCAAGGCCGCAAAGTGCTTCTCCACGTCGAGCACAGCGTCGCTGTCGCCGCTGACCACCGTGGACTCTGACGCGTTGACGGCGGCGATGTTGGCCTTTCCGTTGCTGCGCGACAGCACGCCGCGCACCTCGTCCTCCGACGCTTGCACGGTGAGCATGGCTCCGCGCAGAGGGAGGGCTTGCATCAGGCGCGCGCGTGCGCCGACCAGTTTGCAGGCATCTTCGAGCGAGAGCACGCCGGCCACGTGCGCCGCCGAGAGCTCTCCGATCGAGTGCCCGAGCAGAAAATCGACTTCGAGATCCCAGCCCTCCACGAGACGAAAGAGCGCAACCTCCAGCGCGAACAGACCCGACTGCGCGAAGGCGGTCGGATCGAGCCGGGAGACATCCTCCGAGCCTTCGTCCGCGAGCAGCACGTCGCGTAGCGGCCGCCCGGCGCGCAAGGTGCGCGTCGGGGGCCCGAGGTCGAGCTCTCGTTCGAGGAGCGCGCAAACCACGTCGAAGGTGTCGCGAAATACGGGAAACGTCTCGTAGAGCGCGCGCCCCATCGCCGCGCGCTGGCTACCTTGGCCGGTGAAGAGCACCGCCAGCTTGCCTTTGGTGAGGCCGGCGCCTACCGCGACGCCCGCGAACGAGCGTCCTCGAACGATGCCCTCGAGGGCCGATGCGAGCTCCGTCCGATCGCGGGCGGCGATGGCCGCGCGATGATCGAAGTGCGAGCGCGCGGTGGCCAGGGAGAACGCCACGTCGGCCGGCTCGAGCTCCGGATTCGCCTCGAGGTGATCGCGCAGCCGCTCGGCCTGCGCGCGCAGCGCCACCTCGCTCTTGGCGGACAAGAGAAATGGAAGGACGGGAACGATAGGCGCGCCGGCAGGTTGGCCCGCCCGAGCTTCCGCCTCCTTCGCGTGCCCGGCATCGGCGGAGGGGGCCTCCTCCAGGACGACATGTACGTTGGTGCCGGAGATGCCGAACGAGCTCACGCCCGCCAACCGCGGCGCGGTGCTCCTTGGCCACTCCATCGACTCGGCAGCCACCTTGATGGGCAGCGCGTCCCAAGGGACATGAGGGTTGGGCACCTCGAAGTGCAGGCTCTTCGGAATGCGATCGTGCTGGAGCGACAGCACCACCTTCAGCAAGCCAGCGATGCCCGCGGCCGCATCGGTGTGGCCGAGGTTGCTCTTGATGGATCCGATGACCAAAGGCCGGCCCCGGCCCTCGTCTCCAAACACGTTGCCCAGGGCTTGCACCTCGATGGGATCGCCGAGCGGGGTGCCCGTCCCGTGGCACTCGACGTAGTCGATTGCGTGCGCGGTCGCGCGCGCGTCGGCGAGAGCCCTGCGGATCACCTCTTCTTGGGCGACCCCGTTCGGAACCGTCAACCCTTGGGCGCGGCCATCGTGGTTGATGGCGCTCCCTTTCACCAAGGCCAGAATGGAGTCGCCATCTTTGATGGCGGCGCTCAAGCGCTTGAGCACCACCACCGCGCAGCCGTCGCTGCCGACGATGCCATCGGCCGACGCATCGAAGGGCCTGCACCTTCCACCCTTCGCGAGGTGCCCGAGCGTAAGCCACGACTCGATCTCCCGCGGGGTTCGAGCCATGATCCCCACGCCGCCCGCGAGGGCGACCGTGCATTCCCGGGCGCGCAGCGCTTTGCACGCGAGATGCAAGGCGACGAGGGATGACGAGCACGCGGTGTCGACGGCCATGCTCGGCCCCCGTACCCCCAAAAAATGGCTGACCCGCCCCGACACCACGGCAGCGAGGTTGCCGGTGATATCGTGGCTGTCCGCCTCGCCGCCCAGGCTCGAAAGTCCCGATGCCCCCAGGTAGACTCCGACCCGCGCGCCATCGAGGCGCGACGGCGCGATGCCGGCGCGTTCCAGCGCCTCCCAGGTCACCTCCATGACGAGCCGCTGGCGCCCGTCCATGCGGGCGACCTCGCGCGGCGCCATCCGAAAGAACTCCGCGTCGAACGACTCCACGCCGGGGACGACGCCGCAGGGCAGGGGCGCACCGTCCAGAAATGGCAAGCTGGTGATCGCGTCCCCGCCACCGTCGAGGAGAGACCACAACTGCTCGAGATCGTCGCAGCCGGGGAGCCGGCACGCCGCACCTACGATGGCGATCGGCTCGCTCCGCTCCGATTCCAATCGCCGGGTATGAGCCCTCAGTTTTTCAATGGCGAGGAGCTCGTCCCGGCCGAGTGTCATAGTCTCGATGTTTCCGTCACCCGAAGTTGAATCCATCACTCGTCCTCGTCGTACTCGTATTCGGTCATGGCGGTCGCCAAGCGCTCTTTGACGGTTCGATAGAGCTCCGTGAGGGGCAGCTCCTCGAGCCCGGTGCCGTTCTCCTTCTTCTCTTTCGTCTCTTTCGTCTCTTTCTTTTCTTTCTCGACCCAGTCGGCCTCCGTGCTCGCCTGCGAGCGGCTTCGACCCTCCTCGCGAACGTGTTTGGCGAGCGCATCGATGCTCGGATGGGCAAAGAGCTCGGCCACGGTCAATTGGAGATTCAACTTGCTCGAGAGCCGGTTTTGCACCCGAACGAGCTGGATCGAGGTGCCCCCTAGCTCGTAGAACGTTTCCCCGACGCCGACATCCTCGCGCTCGAGGATCTCCCGCCAAATCTCCACCATCGCCTGCTCGAGATCATCGCGCGGCGAACGGGCCGCGGTAGCCCGTCCGGCGCGCGAAACGTCCGTTCGCGGCGATGGCAGCGCGCGCCGATCCACCTTTCCGCTGGACGTGAGCGGCAACGACTCCAACATCACGAACGAGGACGGCACCATGTACTCGGGGAGCTGCTTGCGCAGCGCTCCGATCACGTCGCGTTCGAGCTGGTCCTGGCCAAACCACCGCGCAGCCTCGCGCGGAGCCGACGAGTCCGCGGATTCGCCGTCGGGAACGACGTACGCGACGAGGTGCTTGTCGCCGCCCTCACCCTCGCGCGCCACCACGACGGCTTCCCGAACGCCGGGATGCGCATGGATGGCAGCTTCGATCTCGCCGAGCTCGACCCGTTGCCCGCGGAGCTTGACCTGATGATCGATCCGCCCGAGGTACTCGAGGGTACCGTCGGGGAGCCACCGGCACCGGTCTCCCGTCCGATACAGGCGGGCGCCCTCGGTACCGAACGGGTCGCATACGAAGCGCTCGGCGGTGAGCTCCTCTCGCCCGAGATAGCCGCGAGCCACCCCCACGCCGCCGATGTACAGCTCGCCCGCCGTTCCAATCGGTAAGGGCTCGAGGTTCTCGTTCAGAACGTGGAGCTGCGTGTTTGCGATCGGGCGTCCGATGGGGACGATGCCCCGCACGTCGTTCGGGCGGCAATGCCAGAAGCTCACCTCAATGGATGCCTCCGTCGGGCCGTACAGGTTGAGGAGCTCGGCGCTGCTGCGCCGCCAGAATTGCTGCACCAGATCGAAGGGCAAGGCTTCGCCGCTGGCGATCACCCGCCGGAGCGTGCGGCAGTCCGCCACGCGAGGCTCCTCGAGGAACGCGCGAAGCATCGAGGGCACGAAGTGCACGGTGGTGACGTTTTGCTCCACGATGAGCTGGGCGATGTACGCCGGATCGCGGTGGCCATCGGGCCGGGCGACCACGAGGCGCGCGCCCGCCACGAGCGGCCAAAAGAACTCCCACACCGATACATCGAAGCTGAAAGGTGTCTTCTGCAGAACGCTGTCCTCGGTGGTCAACCCGTACGTTTCCTGTATCCACTGGAGGCGGTTGAGCAGACCGCGGTGCTCGTTCATGACCCCCTTCGGCTTGCCGGTCGAGCCCGAGGTGAAGATGACGTACACGAGATCCGAGCCGGTCTGCCCATCACGATTCGGTTCGCCCCGAGGCTGATCGGCGATGGCCGCCCAGGTAGGCTCGAGCTGCAAGGTCGGCACTCCGTGGACCTCGATCCGCGCGTCCAAGTGCGGCTGCGTGATCACCACCGGAGACTTCGAATCGGAGATCATGAACGCGAGCCGCTCGTCGGGATAGTCCGGATCGAGGGGCATGAACGCGGCGCCCGATTGGAGGATGCCGAGCAGGGCGACCACGAGCTCGAGGGAGCGGTGCATGCACACTCCGACCACGGTGTTCCGGCCCACTCCGCGCGTTTGCAGCGCATGGGCGAGCTGGTTGGCGCGCTCACGCAGCTCCGCATAACGAAGCTCTCGTCCCTCGAAGACGACGGCCACCGCTTCGGGCGTGCGCGCGGCTTGATCCATGGCGAGCTGGTGGACGAGCTTGTCGTTTCGATAGTCTCTCGCCGTGTCGTTCCACCGAAGCAGCGCGCTTCGCTCGGCCTGCGAGAGCATCGACAGCCGCCCGATGGGCACGTCGGGCGTCGCCATCGCTGCCCCGAGGAGCACCTCGAAGTGTGCAGCCATGGCCTCGATGGTCGTGCGGTCGAAGGAATCGGCCGCGTACTCCAACTTGCCGCGCAGGCCGTCCTCGTGCTCGACGAGCTCGAGGTAGATGTCGAACTTCGCGGCTTGGACCGTCGCGGCGCTCTCGTCGTCCCACGCCAGGCTCGCCCCTTCGCCTCCCGGCAAGGCACGAAAAGGCGGGAGCAGGTTCAAGGTGGTCTGGACGATGGGGTCGAGGCTTTGGCCCGCCTCGCCGTGGTGCGCGCGCACCACCTCGCCGAAGTCCACGTCTTGGTGCCGGAGGGCCTGACGGGTGGTCTCCGCCATGCGAGCCACGAGCTCGACGAAGGTCGGATGGGACGAGAGATCGCACCGCAAGACCACGGTGTTGATGAAGAACCCGAGGACGCGATCGAGCTCGGTCCGGTTTCGATTGGCGATCACGGTGCCGATGGCAAAGTCCGATTGCCCGCAATACCGATGGAGGACGCAAGCCCACCCGGCCAAAAGAACGGCAAAGAGCGTATGGCCTTCACGAAGCGTGAACTCGCGTACCGAGCGCGCGAGCGCCGGAGCGATGTTCACGCGCACCACATCGCCGCGAGGGCTCGGGGCTTTTGCCTTCTGGGCGGTATAAGGCAGCTCGAGGCGCGGAAGGCCGGCCAGCCGTTCTTTCCACCACGCCGCGCTCTCCCGATACCGGTCCTCGGCGGCCCGTGCCCTCGAATAGCGTACGAAGTCCGAATACTGGAAGCGCAGCTCGGGGAGCACCGCCGCGTCGGCGCCGCTTCGGTACAGGCGAGCCAGCTCGTCGGCAAAGACACTCTCCGACGTGGCATCGGTGATGATGTGGTGTTTGACGAAGAGGAGCGTGTGCCGGTGCTCGTCGTGGATCAGCACTCGCGCGCGCCACAGCGGGCCGCGCACGAGATCGAAGGGGCGCGCTCGGAGCTCCGCCGCCATGTGTGTGACGCTCGCCCCGGAGCGCGGGCCATCACCGTCGTGCGCGCGCAGATCGATCACGTCCAGCGGGGTGGGGCCGTCGGGAGCGATGAGCGCCCGCGGGATCTCTGCCGTTCCAGGTAGCACCGCGAGCTCCGGGAACGCGGTTCGCAGCGACTCGTGGCGCTTCACCAGGAGCGCGAGGCACCGGCGAAGGAGCTCGATGTCGAGCGGTCCCGTCGACCGCAACGCGGAGAGCTCGTTGTACTGGCCGCTCTCGGGCGCCAGGCGGTCGAGAAACCATAGCCGCTCCTGCCCGAACGACAGCGGGGCGAGCCGCACCTCGTCGCCGTCGCCGCGCGCCGGGCCACGTCGCGCGACGCGATCCCACGCGGGATCCTCGTCCTCGTCGCCGGAGCCCGATCGGCCGATGCGATCCCGAAGATAGCCGGCGAGCGCGTCGAGGGTGGGGTGGTCCAGGGCAACGGTGGTCGGTAAGGCGATGCCCAGGCGGCGCCCCAAGGCGTTTCGGAGCTCGATGGCCATCAGGGAGTCGAGGCCGAGCTCCTGCAGATGACGATGCGGCTCGAGGGTTGCCAGCGACGCAAGCCGTAGGACGTCCGCCACCTCCGTGGACACGAGATCGAGCAGCGCGCGGTCGCGATCTTGGGGGGACGCGGCGAGCAGGCGCTGCTCGAGGGACGAAGACGTCTGGGTGTTGGTGGCACGGGGGCGCGAAAGGGCGGGTCGGACGAGATCGCGCAGCAGGGCGGGTGTGGGCTGTTGGCGTGAGGGCGCGAGGTCGAAGCGTGCGGCGACGAGTGCGGGCTCGGGGCGGGCGAGGGCGAGGTCGAGCAGGGTGAGCGCTTCGTTGGAGGCGAGGGGTTGAACGCCGGAGCGGAGGAAGCGTGCACGATCGGAGTCGGTGAGGTTGGCGGTGAGGGCGCTGGTGTCGGCCCAGTAGCCCCAGTCGAGGGAGAGCGCGGGGAGTCCGCGGGATTTGCGATGGTGGGCGAGGGCGTCCAAGAAGACGTTGGCGGCGGCGTAGTTGGCTTGGCCCGGGCTGCCGAAGACGCCGGCGAGGGACGAATAGAGGACGAAGGCGCGGAGGGGGAGATGTTGGGTGAGCTCGTGGAGGTGGAGGGCGGCGTCGAGCTTGGCGCGCAAGGGGGTCTGGAGTCGCTCGGTTGTGAGAGAGGAGAGGACGCCATCGTCGAGTGCGCCGGCGGTGTGAAAGAGTGCGGTGAGGGGGTGCTCGGGGGGATGGTGGCGAGGAGGGCCTCGAGGGCGCTTCGCTGGGAGACATCGCCGGCGGCGATGGTGACGTGAGCGCCGGCAGCTTCGAGCTCGCGTTGCAGCGCATCGGCGCCTTGTGCGGTGGGGCCCTGACGGGAGACGAGCAGGAGGTGTCGCACGCCCCACGAGCGGACGAGATGTCGAGCCAGCAGGGTGCCGAGGGTTCCGGTGCCCCCGGTCACGAGGACGGTACCTTCGTGGAGGTCCGTGATCGGGGACGATGGTGTCGGAGATGAAAGCGACAAGGACGACGGCGTCTGCGACGATAGAGAGGACGATGGCGTTAGACGGGCGAGTCGTGGGACGCGTAGGTGGCCGTCGCGGAGCGCGAGCTGGTGTTCGCCGCGCCATGCGCCCGTCTTCGTCAGGGCAACGAGCACCGAGTCCAGTGCGTCGGCCGACGCATGGTGCTCGTCGGTGTCGAGGAGAAAGAGCGGGTGCTGGGGGTTCTCGTTTTGGGCGGAGCGGACCAGCCCCCAGAGCGAGGCGTGAACGAGATCGGCCACGTCATCGCGGGCGTGGGTGGCGATAGCCCTTTGGGTGAGAAAGACGAGCGGACGTGAGGCGAGGCGTTCGTCGGCGAGCCACCGCTGGAGCAGGGCGAGGGCGCCAGCGGCGGCTTGGTGCGCGGAGGCGATCAGGGCGGAGCCGTCCGCGGGGCTGGCGGAGCATCGAACGACGAGGAGATGGGGCAGGCCGTCGGGCTCGTGGGAGCTCAGGGCGTCGAGCGCAGAGAGTGCGGTGCCGTGCTCGAGTCGCAGGTTTAGGGAACGGACGTTTTCGGAGAGGGAAGGTCGCTCGTTCGGGAGCTGGGTCCAATCGAGCCGCAGAAGCGGAAGGTGGTGACCGGCCGCGCGCAAAAGCTCGGGAGCCACGGGTCGGGTGGTGAGCGTATTGACGCGCGCGAGCGGCTCGCCGGTGGTGTCGGCGAGAAAGAGGGCGACGGTACCCTCGATGGGACGTGGCTGAAGGCGCACGCGCAACGAGGAGGCAAAGGCCGAGCGAAGCGCGACATCGGCCCAAGCGAAGGGCAGGTGCACGCCTTTCGCATCGCGGAGCGATTGTGCGGCGAGCACGTGCAGGGCGGAGTCGAAGAGCGCGGGGTGTAAGGTGAAACGCGCGGCATCTTCGGAGCGCACGTCGGGTAAAGCGACCTCGGCAAAGAGCTCGCCGTCGCGCTCGAAGGCGGCCCGAAGGCCCTGAAAGTCGGGGCCATAGGTGAGGCCGGCATCGGCGAGGCGCTCGTAGAGGCCATCCAACGCCAAGGGTGTAGCCCCCGGGGGAGGCCAATCGCGCAGATCGACCTCGAACTGGGAATCGAAGTCGTTTGCCGCGGCGGACGCGGGGAAGCCCTCTGCAGTGTTGCTCTGCGCCAACGTGCTCGCCGACGCATCGGGAGCAAGCCAGCCGCTGGCGTGTCGGGTCCAGGCATCCTCGGGCGCATCGTGGTGGCGCGCGTGGAAGGTGAGCGAGCGTCGCCCGGTCGAATCGGGCGCGCCGACGGCAAGCTGGAGGAGCACGGCGGCCTTTGGGGAGTGGGATGGGAGCGCGAGGGGCGCTTCCAGGGTGAGCTCCTCGACGCGATCGAGCCCGACGCGGTGGGCGGAGACCAACGCCATCTCGACGAAGGCGGTTCCGGGCAAGATGACGGAATCGAAGACCCGGTGCCCCGAAAGCCACGGGTGCTCCGCGAGCGACAAGCGATTCGTGAAAACGACGGCCTCGGAGCCGGCCAGCGCGAGGGCGGCACCGAGCAGTGGGTGCTCGGCGGACGTAAGCCCCACCGATGCGACATCGGTGTTCGGAGCCGCCGGAGCATCGAGCCAGAATCGCTCCCGCTGAAAGGCATACGTGGGCAGGGGGACGCGACGAGGATGCCAAGGGCGGAAGAACGCGTCCCACTCGAGGCGATGCCCGCGCGCGTGCAAGGCGCCGAGGGCTTCGATCCACGCATCGCCATCGGGGCGATCTTTGCGCAGGGTGGGCACGAAGGCGATCGACTGCCCATCATCCGGCAACGTCTCGCGTGCGAGCGCCGAGAGCACCCCGCTCGGGCCGAGCTCCAAAAAGGTTCGGGCCCCTTCGAGGTGAAGGGTCTCGAGCCCGTCGCGAAAACGAACGGTGCGCCGCACGTGCTCCACCCAATACTCGGGCGAGCAAAGCGCATCCGCTTCCGCCAGATTGCCCGTGACATTCGAGACTACGGGGATGCGCGGCCGTTCGTAGGTGAGGCTGGCGGCGACGCGCCGGAAGTCCTCCAGCATGCCGTCCATGTGGTGAGAATGAAACGCGTGGCTGACCCGAAGCCGCGACGTCTTGCGGCCCAAGGCCGCGAAGTGCTTCTCCACCCGGAGCACCGCGTCGCCATCCCCGCTCACCACCGTGGACGCTGGCGCATTGACGGCGGCGATGGTCGCGATGCCCGCACCGGGCTCGCCGTCGAGCGCACCGCGCACCTCGTCCTCGGACGCTTGCACGGTGAGCATCGTTCCGCCCTGGGGGAGAGCTTGCATCAGGCGTGCGCGTGCACCGACCAGCCTGCAGGCGTCTTCGAGCGCGAGCACGCCGGCCACGTGTGCGGCCACGAGCTCTCCAATCGAGTGCCCCAGCAGAAGATCCGCTCCGAGGCCGTAGCTCTCCAGGAGCCGAAAGAGCGCGACCTCCAGCGCGAACAGGCCCGTCTGCGCAAAGGCCGTCTGATCGAGCCGGGACGCTTCCTCCGAGCCTTCATCGGCGAGCAGCATGTCGCGCAAGGAAGGCCACGGGGGATGCGAAGCCGGGTGCGATGACTCGGCTGTTCCCGACGCTCGCGCGATGTCGAGCTCTCCATCCAGCCGCGCGCAGATGGTATCGAAGGCGTCGTGGAAGACGGGAAACGTCTCGTAGAGCGCGCGTCCCATCGCGGTCCGTTGACTCCCTTGACCCGTGAAGAGCACCGCCAGCTTACCCGCCCGCGCGATACCCGCACCGACCACGCCCGCAAACGTTCGTCCCTGAACGATGCTCTCCAAGGCTGATGCCAGCGTGATGCGATCGTGCGCAACCATCGCAGCGCGATGCTCGAAGTGCGAGCGGGAGGTGGCGAGGGAGTACGCGACATCCGCGAGCTCGAGCTCGGGATGATCCACGAGGTGCACCCGTAGCCGCTCGGCCTGGGCGCGCAACGCGACCTCGCTCTTGGCAGACAACACCACGGGCACCCGCGGCAACGCGGACGACGCCACCGCCACGACCGACGCGGGCGATGCGACCGACGGAAGCCACGACGGCGCTTGCTCGAGAACGACGTGCGCATTGGTCCCCGAGACACCAAACGACGAAACGCCCGCCCGCCGGGGATGCCCGTTCTCCGGCCAAGCAACCGGCTCATTCAACAACCGCATCGCCCCCGCCGCCCAATCGATGTGCGGAGAGGGATTGCCGGCATGCAAGGTCTTGGGCAGCACGCCATGCTGCATCGCCAAAACCATCTTGATCACACCGCCCACGCCGGCGGCCGCCTGGGTGTGTCCGACATTGGACTTGAGGCTCCCCAGCCACAGCGGGCGCTCTTCGGAGCGGGCCTGCCCGTAGGTCGCCAAGAGCGCATGGGCCTCGATGGGATCGCCCAAGGTGGTCCCGGTGCCATGCGCCTCGACGGCATCCACGTCGGCGGGGGTCAGCCGAGCATGGTCGAGCGCCTGCAAAATAACGCGCTCTTGCGCCGGCCCATTGGGCGCCGTGAGCCCTTGGCTCTTACCGTCCTGATTGACGGCGGAACCACGCACCACTGCCAAGATGGGGTGCCCATTTCGGGTGGCATCCGACAGCCGCTCCAAGAGCAGCATGCCCGCGCCCTCGGCCCACGCGGCACCATCGGCCTCCGCGGAGAACGACTTGCATCGACCGTCGGGGGAGAGCGCACGCTGGCGGCTCGAGGTGACGAGGATTCCCGGAGAGGCCATGACGGTCACGCCACCTGCGAGCGCGAGGGAGCACTCACCCTGGCGCAGGGCCTGGCAGGCGAGGTGGATGGCGACCAACGAGGAGCTGCAGGCGGTATCCACGGTGACGGTCGGACCGTGAAATCCGAACGTGTACGCGATCCGCCCCGAGGCGATGCTCGCCGAGCTGCCCATGCTGATGTAGCCCTCGAGATCGTCGGGGCCGTGCAGCAGACGGGCGCCGTAGTCGTTGTACATGACGCCGACGAAAACGCCGGTCTGTGAGCCGTGCAGCGAAATCGGGTCCACCCCCGCGCGCTCGATGGCCTCCCAGGAGGTCTCGAGTAAGAGGCGCTGCTGGGGATCGATGGCGAGCGTCTCGCGGGGGCTGATGCCGAAGAAGGCGGGGTCGAAGAGATCGGCGTCGTAAAGAAACCCGCCTTCGCGCGTGTAGCACTTGCCGTGCGCGTCGGGATCGGGGTCGTAAAGCGCGTCGAGATCCCAGCCGCGGTTCTGCGGGAAGCCGGAGATGGCATCGCGCCCTTCGCGCAGCAGCTCCCAGAGATCTTCGGGGGAGCGCACACCGCCCGGGTAGCGGCATCCCATGGCCACGATGACGATGGGGTCGTCCTCGATGGGGGCGGTTCGGGGGAGGCTTCGGGTGCGGCGAAGGGTCGAAGGCGTCGGAGCGCGATCGAGGAGCAGGGTGGAGAGAAAGCGCGCGAGGGCGGCCGGCGAGGGATGATCGAAGAGAACGGTGGCGTGCAGACGCAGCCCGGTGGCGGCGGAGAGGCGGTTGCGCAGCTCCAGGGCCATCAGGGAGTCGAGGCCGAGCTCGTGCAGCGGCCGATGCGGCTCGAGGGCGACGGACGAAGCGATCCCCAGGACGTCCGCCACCTCCGTGGACACGAGATCGAGCAGCGCGCGGTCGCGATCTTGGGGGGACGCGGCGAGCAGGCGCTGCTCGAGGGACGAAGACGTCTGGGTGTTGGTGGCGCGGGGGCGCGAAAGGGCGGGTCGGACGAGATCGCGCAGCAGGGCGGGTGTGGGCTGTTGGCGTGAGGGCGCGAGGTCGAAGCGTGCGGCGACGAGTGCGGGCTCGGGGCGGGCGAGGGCGAGGTCGAGCAGGGTGAGCGCTTCGTTGGAGGCGAGGGGTTGAACGCCGGAGCGGAGGAAGCGTGCACGATCGGAGTCGGTGAGGTTGGCGGTGAGGGCGCTGGTGTCGGCCCAGTAGCCCCAGTCGAGGGAGAGCGCGGGGAGTCCGCGGGATTTGCGATGGTGGGCGAGGGCGTCCAAGAAGACGTTGGCGGCGGCGTAGTTGGCTTGGCCCGGGCTGCCGAAGACGCCGGCGAGGGACGAATAGAGGACGAAGGCGCGGAGGGGGAGATGTTGGGTGAGCTCGTGGAGGTGGAGGGCGGCGTCGAGCTTGGCGCGCAAGGGGGTCTGGAGTCGCTCGGTTGTGAGAGAGGAGAGGACGCCATCGTCGAGTGCGCCGGCGGTGTGAAAGAGCGCGGTGAGGGGGTGCTCGGGGGGGATGGTGGCGAGGAGGGCCTCGAGGGCGCTTCGCTGGGAGACATCGCCGGCGGCGATGGTGACGTGAGCGCCGGCAGCTTCGAGCTCGCGTTGCAGCGCATCGGCGCCTTGTGCGGTGGGGCCCTGACGGGAGACGAGCAGGAGGTGTCGCACGCCCCACGAGCGGACGAGATGTCGAGCCAGCAGGGTGCCGAGGGTTCCGGTGCCCCCGGTCACGAGGACGGTACCTTCGTGGAGGTCCGTGATCGGGGACGATGGTGTCGGAGATGAAAGCGACAAGGACGACGGCGTCTGCGACGACAGAGAGGACGATGGCGTCAGACGGGCGAGTCGTGGGACGCGTAGGTGGCCGTCGCGGAGCGCGAGCTGGGGTTCGCCGCGCCATGCGCCCGTCTTCGTCAGGGCAACGAGCACCGAGTCCAGTGCGTCGGCCGACGCATGGTGCTCGTCGGTGTCGAGGAGAAAGAGCGGGTGCTGGGGGTTCTCGTTTTGGGCGGAGCGGACCAGCCCCCAGAGCGAGGCGTGAACGAGATCGGCCACGTCATCGCCGGCGTGGGTGGCGATAGCCCTTTGGGTGAGAAAGACGAGCGGACGTGAGGCGAGGCGTTCGTCGGCGAGCCACCGCTGGAGCAGGGCGAGGGCGCCAGCGGCGGCTTGGTGCGCGGAGGCGATCAGGGCGGAGCCGTCCGCGGGGCTGGCGGAGCATCGAACGACGAGGAGATGGGGCAGGCCGTCGGGCTCGTGGGAGCTCAGGGCGTCGAGCGCAGAGAGTGCGGTGCCGTGCTCGAGTCGCAGGTTTAGGGAACGGACGTTTTCGGAGAGGGAAGGTCGCTCGTTCGGGAGCTGGGTCCAATCGAGCCGCAGAAGCGGAAGGTGGTGACCGGCCGCGCGCAAAAGCTCGGGAGCCACGGGTCGGGTGGTGAGCGTATTGACGCGCGCGAGCGGCTCGCCGGTGGTGTCGGCGAGAAAGAGGGCGACGGTACCCTCGATGGGACGTGGCTGAAGGCGCACGCGCAACGAGGAGGCAAAGGCCGAGCGAAGCGCGACATCGGCCCAAGCGAAGGGCAGGTGCACGCCTTTCGCATCGCGGAGCGATTGTGCGGCGAGCACGTGCAGGGCGGAGTCGAAGAGGGCGGGGTGCAAGGTGAAACGCGCGGCATCTTCGGAGCGCGCGTCGGGTAGAGCGACCTCGGCAAAGAGCTCGCCGTCGCGCTCGAAGGCGGCCCGAAGGCCCTGAAAGTCGGGGCCATAGGTGAGGCCGGCATCGGCGAGGCGCTCGTAGAGGCCCTCCAGCGCCAAGGGTGTAGCCCCCGGGGGAGGCCAATCGCGCAGATCGACCTCGAATGGCGAATCGAAGTCGTTTGCTGCGGCGGACGCGGGGAAACCCTCCGCAGCGTCGCGCTGCGCCGACGTACCCGCGGGTGCATCGGGCGCAAGCCAACCGCTGGCGTGCCGGGTCCAGGCATCCTCGGGCGCATCGTGGTGGCGCGCGTGGAAGGTGAGCGAGCGTCGCCCGGTCGAATCGGGCGCGCCGACGGCAAGCTGGAGGAGCACGGCGGCCTTTGGGGAGTGGGATGGGAGCGCGAGGGGCGCTTCCAGGGTGAGCTCCTCGACGCGATCGAGCCCGACGCGGTGGGCGGAGACCAACGCCATCTCGACGAAGGCGGTTCCGGGCAAGATGACGGAATCGAAGACCCGGTGCCCCGAAAGCCACGGGTGCTCTGCGAGCGAGAGCCGTCCGCTGAAGAGATACCCGCCCGAATCGGCGACCGCCGTCGAAGCCCCCAACAGGGGGTGCTCGGCGGACGTAAGCCCGGCCGAGGCCACGTCGGCCTGCCGCGACGACCGTGCCTGCAGCCAGAATCGCTCCCGCTGAAAGGCGTACGTCGGCAGGGCGATCCGGCGAGGAGCCCAAGGTTGGAAGAAGCGTTGCCAATCGACGGGCAGACCGGCGGCATGCAGCTCGCCCAAGGAGAGAAGAAAGCGCGCGGCGTCGCCTTGATCGCGGCGAAGTGTACCCACGGCCGTCGCCGGGACCTGAGCCTGGGCCGCGGTCTCGTGGAGGGCCAACGTCAGCACGGGGTGGGGGCTGCTCTCGATGAAGAACGGGTAGCCGTCTTGAAGCAGGCATTGGGTAGCCTGGGCAAAAAGGACGGTTTGCCGGAGGTTCCGGTACCAGTAGTCCGCATCGAGCGATGCGCCGTCGAGGCGGCCGCCGGTCACGGTGGAGTAAAAGGGAATGGCGCCCGAGCGAGGCGAAAGGCCGTCCAACCGCGAGAGCAATTCGGCCTGGACGGCATCGACGTAAGGACTATGGGAGGCGTAATCGACGCGAACCTTGCGCGCAAAGACGTGGGCGGTGTCGAGCTTGCGGAGCAAGGCATCGACGGCGTCGGGGTCGCCGGAGATCAGGGTGCTGCGGGGACCGTTGACGGCGGCGATGGAGATGCGGTCGTCCAAGGGTGCCAAGTAGGCATGCAGCGCATCGACGTCGAGCTCGACGGCGGCCATGGCGCCGTTGCCTGCGAGGCGGGTGAGCGACTGGCTGCGGAGGGTGACGATCTTGGCGGCGTCCTCGAGCGACAGAGCGCCGGCGACGTAAGCGGCAGCAATCTCGCCCTGGCTATGGCCGACGACGGCGTCGGGCACGACCCCGCAAGCGCGCCAGAGCGCGGCCAACGCGACCATGACGGCAAAGAGCGCTGGCTGCACGACATCGACGCGATCCATCCAGCTGTCGGCGCCGTCTGCGCCACCATCCGCGGTGCCACGCAAGACATCGAGCAGCGACCAATCGACATAAGGGGAGAAGGCGCGTTCGCAAGCTTGCAGCTCGTCGCGAAAGACGTGGGAGGAGTCGAGCAGGGCACGCGCCATGGCGCGCCACTGAGAACCTTGCCCCGGGAAGACGAAAACGCGTTTGCCCGAATGGGTACTGGGATGGGTGACGAGGCGCGCCGTGGACTGACCGCGCGCCAAGGCATCGAGGTCGTCGCGTAGAGCAACGTTGTCACGAGCGACGAGCACGGCACGATGCTCGAAGTGCGAGCGGGAGGTGGCGAGGGAGTACGCGACATCGGCGAGCCGGAGGTCGGGATGGTCGACGAGGTGGGCCCGTAGCCGTTCGGCCTGGGCGCGCAACGCGCCCTCACTCTTGGCCGACAACACCACCGGCAAATCCGGCAACACCGCCGACTCACCCGCCGGCACGGACGGTACACCCGGCGCTTGCTCGAGCACGAGATGGGCATTGGTCCCCGACACCCCAAAGGACGAGACACCCGCACGCCGCGGCCGCCCATTCTCCGACCAAGCAACCGACTCATTCAACAACCGCATCGCCCCCGCCGCCCAATCGATGTGCGGAGAAGGATTGCCAGCATGCAAGGTCTTGGGCAGCACGCCATGCTGCATCGCCAAAACCATCTTGATCACACCGCCCACGCCAGCAGCCGCCTGGGTATGCCCGACATTGGACTTGAGGCTCCCCAACCAGAGCGGGCGTTCCTGCGGTCGCGCCCGCCCGTAGGTCGCCAAGAGCGCATGGGCCTCGATGGGATCGCCCAAGGTGGTCCCGGTACCATGCGCCTCGACGGCATCGATATCGGCGGGGGTCAGCCGAGCATGGTCGAGCGCCTGCAAGATGACGCGCTCTTGCGCCGGCCCATTGGGCGCCGTGAGCCCTTGGCTCTTACCGTCCTGATTGACGGCGGAACCACGCACCACTGCCAAGATGGGGTGCCCATTTCGGGTGGCATCCGACAGCCGCTCCAAGAGCAGCATGCCCGCGCCCTCGGCCCACGCGGCACCATCGGCCTCCGCGGAGAACGACTTGCATCGACCGTCGGGGGAGAGCCCGCGCTGCCGGCTGAAGGCGACGAAGAGGCCCGGCGAAGCCATGACGGTAACACCACCTGCGAGCGCGAGGGAGCACTCACCCTGACGCAAAGCCTGGCAGGCGAGGTGGATGGCGACCAACGAGGAACTGCAGGCGGTATCCACGGTGACGGTCGGACCGTGAAGTCCGAACGTGTACGCGATCCGCCCCGAGGCGACGCTCCCGGAGCTACCCAAGACGAGGTAGCCCTCCAGATCGTCCGGCGCATGCCCGACCCGCGCACCGTAGTCGCCATACATCACCCCAGCAAAAACGCCGGTCTGCGAGCCGCGCAGCGAATCGGGATCGATGCCCGCGCGCTCGATGGCCTCCCAGGAGGTCTCGAGTAAGAGGCGCTGCTGGGGATCGATGGCGAGCGTCTCGCGGGGGCTGATGCCGAAGAAGGCGGGGTCGAAGAGATCGGCGTCGTGAAGAAACCCGCCTTCGCGCGTGTAGCACTTGCCGTGCGCGTCGGGATCGGGGTCGTAAAGCGTGTCGAGATCCCAGCCGCGGTTCTGCGGGAAGCCGGAGATGGCATCGCGCCCTTCGCGCAGCAGCTCCCAGAGATCTTCGGGGGAGCGCACACCGCCCGGGTAGCGGCATCCCATGGCCACGATGACGATGGGGTCGTCCTCGATGGGGGCGGTTCGGGGGAGGCTTCGGGTGCGGCGAAGGGCAGAAGGCGCCGTGACGCCGTCGAGGAGCAGGGTGGAGAGAAAGCGCGTGAGGGCGGCCGGCGAGGGATGATCGAAGAGAACGGTGGCGTGCAGACGCAGCCCGGTGGCGGCGGAGAGGCGGTTGCGCAGCTCCAGGGCCATCAGCGAATCGAGCCCCAGCTCGTGCAGCGGCCGATGCGGCTCGAGGGTGCCGGACGAAGGAATGCCGAGCACCCGGCCGACTTCGGCGCGCACGAGCGCCAGCAGGGCTTGCCCGCGATCGTCGGGCGGCAACGCGAGCAGACGTTGCTGGAGCGACGAGGCCGCCCGTTCGCTCGAGGCAAAGGGTCGCGGCGCGATGGCTCGCACGAGACCCCGGAGCAATGGAGGCAAGGCGCCTTCGTGCGGCGCTCCTTTGCCGAGGGCCGCAAAATCGAAGCGTGCGGCCACGAGGGCTGCGTCCGGGCCCGCGAGCGTCGCATCCGGCAGGGCGAGGGCCGCATCGAAGAGGGCGAGCGCGTCCTTCGAGGAGAACGAGCGCAAACCGCCCCGGGCAAGGCGTCGAATGTCAGCGTCGGTGAGCTGCCCCGTCAATGCGCTGGTGTCCGCCCAGTAGCCCCAGTCGAGCGAGAGCGCCGGCAGCCCCCGCGCCCGCCGATGGTGGGCGAGCGCGTCCAAAAAGACGTTCGCCGCCGCGTAGTTGGCCTGACCGGGGTTGCCGAAGACGCCCGCCAGCGAGGAAAAGAGCACGAACGCCGAGGGCTCCCGCGCCTTCGTGAGCTCGTGCAGGTGCCATGCGGCATCGAGCTTCACGCGCAAAACCGAGTGCAGCTGCTCGGACGTCAGCGAGCCGAGGACCCCGTCATCCAGCACGCCCGCCGCATGCACCACCGCGGTCAGTGGACGCTCGTCGGGGAGGGATGCCACGAGCTCGCGAAGGGCACCCCGATCCGCCACGTCGCACGCCGCGAGGCGCACCCGAGCGCCGGCCTCCTCGAGCTCACCCGCGAGCCTCTCCGCGCCGGGCGCCGCAGGTCCCTGCCTCGAGACGAGAAGGAGGTGCCTGACCCCATGGTTTTGCACCAGATGGCGGGCCAAAAGGCTCCCCAACGTACCGGTGCCGCCCGTGATGAGCACCGTGCCCTCGGGATCCAGCAGCCGAGGCGCGGAGGATGCGGACACCGTGGACGACGCGGATGACGCAGGCGGAGCCCGTCGCGCTAGACGCGGTACGAAGCATCGTCCTTCGCGCACGGCGAGTTGATTCTCGGAGTCGAGCCCCGGGGGCACCGCCCGCGGATCGACGATGGAGAACAACGCGGGACCCGAGGCGGTGGTGCCGTCGGTGTCGACGAGGACGATGGGGACGTCCGGGTGCTCCGATTGCGCCGAGCGCACGAGCCCCCAGAGTGGAGCATGCGCCAGATCGGACACCTCGTCTTCGGGGCGTGCCGCGATGGCGCCTCGGGTGAGCAAAACCAGACGAGAGGACGCAAAGCGCTGCTCGGCGAGCCACGTTCGGAGCAGCGCGAGTGCGCCGGCCGTGGCGTGATGGGCGGCGCCGATCACATCTTCATCCTCATGTGGGGCGACGAACGGAGCGAGGACCACGTCCGGTACCGCAGCGCCCCGTTCGAGCGCGTCGCGCAGCGAGTCGAGATCCGCGTACGGGTGAAGCTGCACCAAGTCCGGAGCCCATGAAGGGTCGCCCAGCACGGCCCAGTGCCGGGGTGCCGAGGACGCTCCGTGCGCACCGCGCAGCTCTCCCTCGAGCCGCTCGCGCGAGGCATCGTTCACCTCCGTCCACTCGACGCGCAACAGCGGATCGGGCGCGAGCGCGTGCCGGAACCTCTCGGGGGATATCGGCCGGCTGGCGAGGCCTCGGAGCCGAGCCATCGGCTCACCGGCCGCATCGGCTACGTCGGCGGCAACGCCACCATCCGCCAAATGCCGAAAGCGCACGCGCACGGCCGGCGCGCCGATGGTTCGCGCTGAATAGTCACTCCACGCAAAAGGCAAAGCGATATCCGGCACCGCGCCATGGGCCCCCACGAAGAGCGCGTGCAAGGCGGCATCGAAGAGGGCCGGGTGCAGAACGAAACGGCGGGCCTGCTCGGCCAGATCTTCGGGTAGAGCGACCTCGGCAAAGAGCTCGCCGTCGCGCTCGAAGGCGGCCCGAAGGCCCTGAAAGTCGGGGCCATAGGTGAGGCCGGCATCGGCGAGGCGCTCGTAGAGGCCCTCCAGCGCCAAGGGTGTAGCCCCCGGGGGAGGCCAATCGCGCAGATCGACCTCGAACTGGGAATCGAAGTCGTTTGCCGCGGCGGACGCGGGGAAGCCCTCTGCAGTGTTGCTCTGCGCCAACGTGCTCGCCGACGCATCGGGAGCAAGCCAGCCGCTGGCGTGTCGGGTCCAGGCATCCTCGGGCGCATCGTGGTGGCGCGCGTGGAAGGTGAGCGAGCGTCGCCCGGTCGAATCGGGCGCGCCGACGGCAAGCTGGAGGAGCACGGCGGCCTTTGGGGAGTGGGATGGGAGCGCGAGGGGCGCTTCCAGGGTGAGCTCCTCGACGCGATCGAGCCCGACGCGGTGGGCGGAGACCAACGCCATCTCGACGAAGGCGGTTCCGGGCAAGATGACGGAATCGAAGACCCGGTGCCCCGAAAGCCACGGGTGCTCCGCGAGCGAGAGCCGTCCGCTGAAGAGATACCCGCCCGAATCGGCGACCGCCGTCGAAGCCCCCAACAGGGGGTGCTCGGCGGACGTAAGCCCGGCCGAGGCCACGTCGGCCTGCCGCGACGACCGTGCCTGCAGCCAGAATCGCTCCCGCTGAAAGGCGTACGTCGGCAGGGCGATCCGGCGAGGAGCCCAAGGTTGGAAGAAGCGTTGCCAATCGACGGGCAGACCGGCGGCATGCAGCTCGCCCAAGGAGAGAAGAAAGCGCGCGGCGTCGCCTTGATCGCGGCGAAGTGTACCCACGGCCGTCGCCGGGACCTGAGCCTGGGCCGCGGTCTCGTGGAGGGCCAACGTCAGCACGGGGTGGGGGCTGCTCTCGATGAAGAACGGGTAGCCGTCTTGAAGCAGGCATTGGGTAGCCTGGGCAAAAAGGACGGTTTGCCGGAGGTTCCGGTACCAGTAGTCCGCATCGAGCGATGCGCCGTCGAGGCGGCCGCCGGTCACGGTGGAGTAAAAGGGAATGGCGCCCGAGCGAGGCGAAAGGCCGTCCAACCGCGAGAGCAATTCGGCCTGGACGGCATCGATGTAAGGACTATGGGAGGCGTAATCGACGCGAACCTTGCGCGCAAAGACGTGGGCGGTGTCGAGCTCGCGGAGCAAGGCATCGACGGCGTCGGGGTCGCCGGAGATCAGGGTGCTGCGGGGACCGTTGACGGCGGCGATGGAGATGCGGTCGTCCAAGGGTGCCAAGTAGGCATGCAGCGCATCGACGTCGAGCTCGACGGCGGCCATGGCGCCCTTGCCGGCGAGGCGGGTGAGCGACTGGCTGCGGAGGGTGACGATCTTGGCGGCGTCCTCGAGCGACAGAGCGCCGGCGACGTAAGCGGCAGCAATCTCGCCCTGGCTATGGCCGACGACGGCGTCGGGCACGACCCCGCAAGCGCGCCAGAGCGCGGCCAACGCGACCATGACGGCAAAGAGCGCCGGCTGCACGACATCGACGCGATCCATCCAGCTGTCGGCGCCGTCTGCGCCACCATCCGCGGTGCCACGCAAGACATCGAGCAGCGACCAATCGACATAAGGGGAGAAGGCGCGTTCGCAAGCTTGCAGCTCGTCGCGAAAGACGTGGGAGGAGTCGAGCAGGGCACGCGCCATGGCGCGCCACTGAGAACCTTGCCCCGGGAAGACGAAAACGCGTTTGCCCGAATGGGTACTGGGATGGGTGACGAGGCGCGCCGTGGACTGACCGCGCGCCAAGGCATCGAGGTCGTCGCGTAGAGCAACGTTGTCACGAGCGACGAGCACGGCACGATGCTCGAAGTGCGAGCGGGAGGTGGCGAGGGAGTACGCGACATCGGCGAGCCGGAGGTCGGGATGGTCGACGAGGTGGGCCCGTAGCCGTTCGGCCTGGGCGCGCAACGCGCCCTCACTCTTGGCCGACAACACCACCGGCAAATCCGGCAACACCGCCGCCGCCTGTTCACCCGCCACGCCCGGCGCAGACGATTCACCCGCCGCGGCTTGCTCGAGCACGAGATGGGCATTGGTCCCCGAGACGCCAAACGACGAAACACCCGCGCGCCGCGGCCGCCCATTCTCCGACCAAGCAACCGACTCATTCAACAACCGCATCGCCCCCGCCGCCCAATCGATGTGCGGAGAGGGATTGCCGGCATGCAAGCTCTTCGGCAACAGACCATGCTGCATCGCCAGCACCATCTTGATCACACCGCCCACGCCGGCGGCCGCCTGGGTATGCCCGACATTGGACTTGAGGCTCCCCAACCAGAGCGGGCGTTCCTGCGGTCGCGCCCGCCCGTAGGTCGCCAAGAGCGCATGGGCCTCGATCGGATCGCCCAACGTCGTTCCGGTACCATGCGCCTCGACGGCATCGACATCGGCGGGAGTGAGGCGTGCACTCTCGAGCGCCTGCAAGATGACGCGCTCTTGCGCCGGCCCATTGGGCGCCGTGAGCCCCTGACTCTTGCCGTCTTGATTGACTGCGGAGCCACGCACCACCGCCAAAACGGGGTGCCCATTTCGGGTGGCATCCGACAGCCGCTCCAAGAGCAGCATGCCCGCGCCCTCGGCCCACGACGAGCCATTCGCCTCCGCGGAGAACGACCTGCACCGACCATCGGGGGCGAGCGCACGCTGGCGGCTGAACGAAATGAAGGGCGCGGGCGTCGCCATGAGCGTGACGCCACCTGCGAGCGCGAGGGAGCACTCACCCTGACGCAAAGCCTGACAGGCGAGGTGGATGGCGACCAACGAGGAGCTGCAGGCCGTGTCGACGGTGACGGTCGGACCGTGAAATCCGAATGTGTACGCGATGCGCCCCGAGGCCACGCTCCCGGCGCTGCCCAAGTCGATGTAACCCTCCAGATCGCCAGGTGCGCTCGGAAGCCGAGCACCGTAATCGTTGTAGATGACACCGGCGAAGACGCCGGTCCGCGAGCCCTCCAGAGTTGCCGGATCGATGCCTGCGCGCTCGAAGACCTCCCAGGAGGTCTCGAGCAAGAGGCGCTGCTGCGGGTCGACGGCGAGCGTCTCGCGGGGGCTGATGCCGAAGAAGGCGGGGTCGAAGAGATCGGCGTCGTGAAGAAACCCGCCTTCGCGCGTGTAGCACTTGCCGTGCGCGTCGGGATCGGGGTCGTAAAGCGCGTCGAGATCCCAGCCGCGATTCTGCGGGAAGCCGGAGATGACATCGCGCCCCTCGCGCAGCAGCTCCCAGAGATCTTCGGGGGAGCGCACGCCGCCCGGGTAGCGGCATCCCATAGCCACGATGGCGATCGGATCGTGCCATTTCTCTTCGGCGGCGCGCAGGCGCTCGTGCGTATCCTGAAGCTCCGTCATGGCCTGCTTGAGGTATGTGCGGAGCTTCTCCTCCGTGGAGCGGTTCTCGCTCATGGCTTCACCTCGGCAAAACCTTTGTCGAACCTCGCGAACAGCTCCTCGTCGCTGGCCGCGTCGAAGTCCATGTGACCGTTGTCCGCGGGCGCACTCCATGTCGCAAGCAGCGCGCGCAGGCGCTGACCGACCTTCGCGCGCAGCGCATCGTCGGCGGTGGTCGCAAGCAGCGAGCGCTCGAAGCGATCGAGCTCCTCGAGGATGGCGACGCGAGGCTCGGCGTCGTGTGGAACGAGCTTCTTCGCCAGGAGCTCGGTCAGCCCGCGGGGCGTCGGGTGATCGAAGAGGAGGGTCGCTTGGAGGCGCAAGCCCGTGAGGGCGGCGAAGCGATTTCGGAGCTCGACGGCCATCAGGGAATCGAGGCCCAGCTCCTGCAGCGGCCGATGCGTGGCGATGCTGCTCGGAGGCGTGATGCCGAGGACGTTGGCCACTTCGGCGCGGACGAGATCGAGGAGCGTGCGCTCTCGGTCCTCGGGCGACATGGGAAGCAAGCGATGCGCGAGCGACGAGGGCGTCCGCTCGTTGGAGGCGAGCGGCCGGGCACCGATCGCGTGGTTCGCGCGCACCATGGATCGGAAGATGGGCGCCAGCGCGGCTCGGTCCTGCTTGCCCAGCGCCGCGACATCGAACCGCGCGGCCACGAGGGTCGGGTCGGGCCGGCCGAGGGCCGCATCGAACAGGGCGAGCGCCTCCAACGACGCGAGAGGGCGCAGGCCATCTCGGGCCATGCGCTGCAGATCGGCGCCCTTGAGATGCGCCGTCAACCCGCTCCGATCGGCCCAGTAGCCCCAGTCGAGCGAGAGCGCGGGCAGCCCTTGCGCCCGGCGATGGTGCGCGAGCGCATCGAGAAATGCGCTGGCCGCCGCGTAGTTCGCTTGGCCGGGGCTGCCGACCACGCCGGCGATGGATGAAAAGAGGATGAACGCGGACAGATCGAGGCCCTGCGTGAGCTCGTGCAGGTGCAGCGCCGCATCGATCTTGACGCGCAGGACTGCGTGGAGCCGCTCGGGGGTCAGCGCGCCCACGATCCCATCGTCCAGCACACCGGCGGCATGGACCACCGCGGTCAAAGGATGGGCGGTCGGGATCGAGGCCACCAGGGCTCGAAGCGCCTCTCGGTCGGCGACGTCGCATGCCGTCACCGTCACCCGAGCCCCCAAACCTTCGAGCTCGCGCGCAAGCGTCTCGGCCGAGGGGGCTGCGGGTCCTTGGCGCGAAACGAGGAGCAAATGCTTTGCGCCGTGCCGTTGCACCAGGTGGCGGGCCAAGAGGCCTCCCAGGGTCCCGGTCCCACCGGTGACGAGCACCGTGCCCGCCGGATCGAGCGCTCGTGGCACGGTCACCACCAGCTTCCCGACATGGTGCGCGCGCGCCAACGTGCGGAACGCCTCGGGCGCATGGCGCACGTCCCACGCCGTGATGGGCGGGGGACGAAGCACCCCGGCCTCGAAGAGGCGGACCAGCTCCACGAGCATCTCTTGGGTGCGCTCGGGGCCGGCCTCGAAGAGATCGAAGGCGCGGTACGTGACGCCGGGATGGTCGGCCGCGACCGTCTCCGGGACGCGGATGTCGGTCTTCCCCATCTCGATGAAACGGCCGCCGCGGGGCAAGAGGCGAAGCGAGGCGTCCACGAACTCGCGCGCCAACGAATCGAGGACCACGTCGAACCCCCGTCCGCCCGTGACGCGCAGGAAGTGAGCTTCGAAATCGAGCGAACGCGAAGACGCGATGCGACCCTCATCGAAGCCCGATCCGCGCAAGGTGCCCCATTTGCCGGGGCTCGCGGTGCCGAAGACCTCGGCCCCCAGGTGGCGCGCGATCTGCGTGGCCGCCATGCCCACACCGCCCGCGGCCGCGTGCACCAGCAGGCGCTCTCCGGGGCCGAGGCGCGCGAGGTCCACCAACGCGTAGTAGGCCGTGAGAAAGACCACGGGAACCGCGGCCGCCTCGCGATACGACCAACCCGCCGGCACACGAACGAGCAGGCGATGGTCGGTCACGGCGATGGGTCCGAAGGCCGCCGGGAGCAACCCCATCACCCGATCGCCCGGCGACACGCGGGTCACCTCGGGCCCTACCTCGAGCACCACCCCGGCACCCTCACCGCCGAGCGGTTTGGGGTCGCCCGGATACATCCCCAGCGCATCGAGCACGTCGCGGAAGTTGAGTCCCGCCGCGCGAACCGAGACCCGCACCTGCCCGGCCGACAGCGGCGCCATGGCCTCCGGGTGCGGGACGAACGCGAGGCTCTCCAAGGTGCCCTTGGTCGTCACGTCGAGGCGCCACGCGGGGGTCGCCGGGAGGCCCAGCGCGTCCTTCGCGCGTGCGGGGCCCAGCCGGGGCACGAGCAGCGCCCCGCGGCGAAGCGCCACCTGGTTCTCACCCGCATCGAAGACGGTCGGGAGCGCGCGCGCCGACGCCTCCGTCCCGTCGATGTCCACCAGGAAGATGGCGTGGTGCGGATTTTCGGTTTGGGCTGCGCGCACCAGGCCCCAAAGCGGCGCGTGAACGAGATCGGAGACGTTCGGATCGGAAGGCGCCAGGGCCGCGCCCCGGGTGAGCACGATTAGGCGGCAGGCGCCGAGGCGCTCGTCCGCGAGCCACGCTTGCAGCAACGCCAGCGCGCGCTCCGTGGCCTCGTGGGCGGCGGCCCTCGGATCCGCCGCGGAGCCCGCGACGAAGGGAGCGACGACGACGTCGGGCCAGGTGGCGTCCTCGCGGAGCGCATCGCGCAACGACGCGAGATCGGGATGGTGCTCGAGCGTCCCGGCGTCTTGCAGGGGCGCCGCCATCGCCGCCAGGGCATCGGGTCCTACGAACGCCCAGCGCTCCGGCCGGGCCGCGGTCGCCTCGTGGCGCACCTCCCGGCTCGGGCTCGCGTCCGAAGGGCCACCCGCCTCGGTCCACCCGACGTGCAGAAGCGCGTCGGCCGGGGCTCCAAGCGCATCGCGCCATTGCTCCCGTGACAAGGGACGTGTGGTGAGCGCCTCGACATGGGCCACCAGCTCGCCGGCGGCATCGGCGAGGGTGAGGGAGATGGCGCCTTCGGGGCTGCGCACGAGGTGAACCCGTAGCAGGGTGGCGCTGGCCGCGTGCACCGACACACCGTTCCACACGAAGGGTAGCCGCACATCGGCGGCGTCGTGAACGGTCTCGGCCACGAGCGCATGCAAGGCGGCGTCGAAGAGCGCGGGATGAAGCGCAAAGCGCCCGGCCTCCCGCGCGAGGTTGGCTGGGAGCACGACATCGGCAAAGAGCTCGCCCGCGCGCTCGTAGATCGCTTCGAGCCCTCGAAACTCCGCGCCGTAGCCGATCCCAGCTCGGGCCAGACGGTCGTAGAGACCCTCGAGCGGCAACGCCGCGGCGCCCGGCGGAGGCCAAGCGCGCAGATCGTGTCGTTCGCTCGCGCCGCGGTCTGCGCTCAAGGTGCCGCGCGCGTGCCTCGACCATGCATCCTCGGGCGCCTCCTCGGGGCGCGCGTGGAGGGTGAACGACCGGCGACCTGCCTCGTCGAGGGCGCCGACCGAGAGCTGCACGAGGACGGCCCCGTGATCGGGCAACGCGAGCGGTGTCTCCAAGGTGAGCTCGTCGATGCGATCGAGCCCGACCCGGTGGGCCGCCATGAGCCCGAGCTCGACGAACGCCGTACCCGGCACGATCACCGTACCCCAGACCTGATGCCCCGCGAGCCACGGGTGCTCGGCGAGCGACAGGCGGCCGGTGAAGAGAAAGCCATCGGAGTCCGCCAGCGCGACGGCGGCGCCGAGCAACGGGTGATCGGCCGGAGCCAACCCGGCCGAGGCCACGTCGGCGTGCCGCGCGCGGGGAGCATCGAGCCAAAAGCGCTCGCGTTGAAACGCGTAGGTGGGCAGCTCGATGCGGCGCGGCTTCCAAGGCCGAAAGAACGCGCTCCAGTCCACGCGCAGCCCGCGGGTATGCAGCTCCGCCAAGTTGAGAAGGATTCTCGCCAAGCGCCCATCACCGCGGTTCAAGGAGCCCACCACCACGGGCGTGCCGCCGACGTTTTCGATCGTCTCATGCAGGGGCAGGGTGAGCGCGCGATGCGGGCTGAGCTCGATGAAGAATCGATGCCCGTCGGCGAAGAGGCGCTCGGTTACGTCCTGAAACCGCACCGTCCAGCGCATGTTTCGGTACCAGTAGCCGGCATCGAGCTCGGTCCCTTCGATCCGGGCGCCGGCCACGCTGGAGTAGAAGGGGACGTGGCACGCGC
Organism: Sorangiineae bacterium MSr11954; assembly: GCA_037157815.1. Lineage (NCBI taxonomy): Bacteria > Pseudomonadati > Myxococcota > Myxococcia > Myxococcales > Pendulisporaceae > Pendulispora > Pendulispora albinea. The sequence goes on along the minus strand of CP089984.1, from coordinate 5,210,987 downwards.
GCGGCGTGATGCCCGCCATGGCCGACACGAGCTCCTCCTCGAGCTCCTCGACCTGCGCGCAGTGCGAGGCATGATCCCCGCGCGCGCGTTGCGCATAGACGCCCTCGTCCGCGAGCTTCGCCAAAAGCTCGTCGATGGCCCCCGGCTCGCCGGCGACCAACGTTGCCCGCGGGCTGTTGATGGCGCCGATGGCGAGCCGATCGCCAAAGGGCGCGATGTAGCCTTCCACCTCGCGAACCCCCAGCTCCACCGTCATCATCGAGGCCTTGCCCGAGAGCTTGGTCAGCGCCCGGCTGCGCAGGGTCACGATCTTGGCCGCGTCCTCCAGCGAGAGGGCGCCCGCGACATAGGCCGCGGCGATCTCGCCCTGACTGTGGCCGACGACGGCGTCGGGCTCGACCCCCATCGACCGCCAGAGAGCCGCCAGCGCCGCCATCACCGCGAAGAGAACCGGCGGCAAGTTGGCGAGGCGGTCCAGAGAGGGGGTGCCCTCCGGGGAGGTGAGCACGCCCTGCAACGACCAATCGACATAGGGCGCGAAGGCACGCTCGCACGCCTCGATCTGCTCCCGAAACACAGGGGAGCTCGCGAGCAGCGACGCGGCCATGCCCCGCCAATGCGTACCCTGCCCTGGAAAGGCGAAGACGACCTTGCCGTCGCCATCGCCTCGCCCGACCACGGAGCTCTTCGAGGGCTCGCCCTTGGCCAGCGCCGCGAGCGCATCGATCAAGATCGCCCGGTCGTGCGCGACTACCGCGGCGCGATGCTCGAAGTGCGAACGGGTGGTCGCGAGGGAATGGGCGAGGTCGACGAGGTCGAGATCGGGATGGGCCTTGAGGTGCGCGCGCAACCGCCCCGCCTGCGCGCGCAGCGCGTCCTGCGTCTTGGCCGAAAGGAGCACCGGCAAGGACTCCGGCTCCTCCGCCGTGGAGCGCGGCGCCTCGGCGGGATCTCCACCGGAAGCTTGCTCCAGGATGACGTGGGCATTGGTGCCCGATAGGCCGAAGGAAGAGACCCCGGCGCGCCGGGGGACATTCCACGCGGGCCACGATGCCGGCTCGCGGACGACCGCGAGCGGAACATCGTCCCAGGCGATGCGTGGGTTCAGCGCATGCGCGTGGAGGTGCGCTGGAATTCGTCCTCTTTGCAGGGCGACGACGGTCTTGAGCAGACCTGCAACCCCCGCGGCGTACTCCAGGTGCCCGATGTTGGTCTTCACCGATCCGAGCAACAACGGCTCGGTCGCCGCTCGCCCGCGACCGTAGACGGCGTTCAGGGCTTCGACCTCGATCGGATCGCCGAGCGGCGTCCCCGTTCCGTGCGCCTCGACGTACGCCACCGACGACGGCGTGCACCCCGCGTCCTCGAGGGCACGCCGCACCAGCGCCTCTTGGGAGCTCCCACTCGGGACGGTCAAACCGCCGCTCGCGCCATCATGGTTGATGGCCGAGCCGCGGATCCACGCCAGCACGCGGTCGCCGTCGGCGCGGGCTCGGCGGAGGGTTTTGAGGACCACGACCGCGCATCCTTCGCCGCGCCCGTAACCATCGGCGTCCGCCGAAAAGGTCTTGCACCGGCCGTCGTCGGCCAGCGCGTTGGTGCTCGCCAGCCACGTCGACGTGCCGGGCGCGAGGATCAGCGAGGCCCCGCCGGCGATGGCCAAGTCGCATTCGCCGCCGCGCAAGCTCCGGCACGCCAGATGGATCGCCACCAGCGACGACGAGCAAGCCGTGTCCATGGCGAACGAAGGGCCCCGGAGGCCGAGGACGTACGAGATACGTCCCACGGCCACGCTGGGCGCCGTTCCCAGCCCGGAATAGGCGTCCACGTCGTTCGGCGCCGCTGCTTGCGGTCGCACGGCCTCGTACTCGGAGGGACCGATCCCCATGAAGAGGCCCGTTTCGCTCCCCACGAGCGTCGCGGGGACGATGGAGGCGTTCTCGAGGGCTTCCCAGCACACCTCGAGCAAGAGCCGGTAGGTGGGATCGATCCTCTGCGCTTCCCGGGGTGAGATACCGAAGAACGACGCGTCGAAATCGGCTACCTCGCCGAGCAGCGATGCCCGCGCTTCGGCCGGGCGCGCCTTTTCGGCGTCGGGCCACCCCCCCATCGCGGCGCGCTCTGGAGGAATCGGTTGCGCCGTCTCGCGGCCCGCGTCGAGCAAGCTCCAGAATCCATTCAGATCGACGACCCCACCCGGGAGCCGGCAACCGACTCCGACGATGGCGATGGGCTCCGGCTCGTCGCTCGCGCGCGAGCCCGCAAGCCCGCCGCGCGACCGATCGCGCTTCTTCACCACGGTATCGTCCACCCACTCCAGCGCGAGCGCGTCGAGCACGAAGCGCGCGAGGCGGTCGGCGCTGGGGTACGAAAACGCGATCGTCTCCGATACCCGCTGCTCGAGCCGATCGGAGAGCTTCCTCGCCAGTGCGACCATCTGAACGGAACGCAGCCCCAGCTCCATCAGACCCGTGCGATCTGCATCGATTTTGCTCGCCTTCGAAGTCCCGCGCGCTGCGCCTTGCGCGGAGAGCCCGAGCAGCTCCTCCACCTCCGCGAACACGAGCCGGCGTGCCACTCGGAGCCTCTCGCCCGCGGCCACCGCCGTGAGCTGCCGCAGCCACGTCGAAGCGCCCGATTCATCGTGCGCCGGGTTGGAGCCAGGGTCCGCCGCTTCGCCCGCCTGGGACTGCGACGACCCGCCGCGTAGATCCGCCGACGGCCGAACGATGCGATGCGAGACGTCGGGCGCGAACCGCTCCCAAGCGATGGCAACCCCTTGCGCGTGGAGCGCCCCCAGGCCCGCGAGCAACCGCGACCAGCTGCCGCTGTCGCCACCTTGGGCATCGGCGGCCGTAGGCGGATCATCCTCGCGGTCCAGCGATGGAATGCAAACGGAAGGCGCATCGCCGAGGCATTGCGCGACCAGCTTGCTCAACGTGCTCTCGGGGCCGATCTCCACGTAGGCCGAAACCCCGCGCCGCGCGAGTGCGTCGACCGCGTCCATGAACTGGACGGGCTCCAACATCTCGCGCACCCAGTACTCGGCGTCGAACGCCTCCACCTCGCGCCCGCCGTGCAGCGTGCTGACGAACGCGATCTGCGGCGCGGAGTACGCCACCGCCTCGCACACCCGGCGCAGCGGCGGGGCCGCCGGCAGCATGTGCGGCGAGTGAAAGGCATGGGGAGCGCGCATCGGTCTCGTTCGGATCCCCACGGCTCCGAGCTCGCTCGAAACGACCGCGAGCTCGTTCGGGTCCCCGGAGAGCACCACGCTGCCCGGCGCGTTGAACGCCGACACGACGATCCGTCCCCCATGACCGTCGAGGACGGGACGGATCCGCTCGGCGCTCGCATGCACGGCGTGCATGGATCCCGGGATGGCATACTCGCGCATGGCGCGGCCGCGCGCCGCGACCAGTTGCAGCGCGTCACTCAGGGAAAAGACCCCGGCCACGCAGGCTGCCGCATATTCGCCGAGGCTATGTCCGACGACGACGTGCGGGTGCACGCCCCAGGATCGCCATGTGTTGGCGAGCGCATATTGAAGCGCAAAAAGGATGATCTGGTTCTCGGCGGAGTCCGGGACACTCGGGCCGCCCTCTCGGAACATAAGGTCGACCAGCGGCGCGCTCAGCCACGCGTCGGCGTGACGCGCGCACGCCTCGATCCCTCCCCGGAACGTGGCGCACTTCTCGAACAGCGCGCGCCCCGCGCCCGTCAGGTCGCCGCCCTGGCCGCTGAACATGAACGCGATCACGGGACGCCGCTTCACCACCCCGAACGCCCCGAGAGGCGGAACGCGCTTTCCGGCTATTTTTCCGAGGCCCGACACGAGCGCCGCCGCGTCCTTTGCGACCACCGCGGCCCGGTACCGCCGCGCGTCGCCCTTTCCATGGACGACCGCGCAGAGATCTTGCGCAGGCTTCTCCCGCCCATTCTCGAGATCCGCTGCCAGTTCGGCGGCGCCCGCGCGGAGCTCGCGATCGGTCTCGGCGGCGACCGTCCAGAGAAAGGTGGGCCGCTCGTCCTTGCGGCCATCGGCCCACCACGAGGGGGGCGCCGAGAAGGCGCGATCGCGGTGGCGATAGCGTACGTGGAAGCTGCGCCGCGTATAAGGGATGCCGCGATCGTCGCCCAACTCGGAAATGGCCGCGCGTAGCTCGGTATCGAACTGCTGCCGCTGCCCGAAGGGTATTTCCGAGTAGAACGTCTCCGAACGAATCTGCCAGGCCCAATGCCTCTCGAGCGAGTCGTAGTGAGTCTCCGTCTCCTCGGTAATGGTGAGGCCATCGGGCCTCATGAACGAAAATAGATTGTCTACGAGCTCCCGATCGAACGAGGCCACCTTAGAGGCCGCACGCAAGCGCGCCTCCAGGCCCACGTACTTCCCGAGGACATCGCCGATCGCCTGCGCAAACTCCCGTCCGCTATTCAACGCGAGAAACCACATATCGAGCTCACCGCCGTCCTTCAGGACGCGGCGTATCTCGGCGGCGGCGCGTTGGGGATCCTCGACCCAGTGAAACGCCCAAATGCTGTAAAAGTAGTCGACCGACGCGTCGGCGAGCGGGAGCGCCTCGAATCGCCCTTCTCGAACCTCGACCCGCCCGCTCCGCGAAGCGCGCTGCTGCGCCAAGCGCCGCATCCCTTCGGACGGCTCGACCCCGACGAACCTCACCGAGGACGGGGCACGGCCCTGAAGATGGTCCAGCGCCAGCCCGGTCCCGCACCCGACGTCGACGACGAGGGCGCGCCCTTTGGGAAGGGCGATGTTCTCGTACGCCCGCCGAGCCAATTCACCCCAAAAAGACGTCTCGTTCGACGGTTCATCGTATCTGTCCGCGATTGCCGAATAGCTTGCAGCGGTCGTACGTGAGCTCATTTAATCCGTACTTTGTCGAAATGAATTGGTCCCGGCCGCCAAGCGAGCGAAACACTCAATCCGTGCGCGGGCCAACGACGAGAGGCACGTTTTACGATTGGATCAGGCGACATCTTGGGGCAAACGCGGAACGCCGGCAAGATCCATCGATGCATTTCACGATAGTCCAAAAGATGGAGATAGTTAAATCGCCCCTACGACAATGGCGCGCATTAAATCGCATTCGACTGAAAGGGCAAAAGCACGCCACTCGCATCGCGGGCGACCTTGGCGACCTGGCAAGTGCCCGGCGATCGATTGGATGCGGCCGGCACAGCGGCCGGTAGGGCGGATTCGTCCGACGGCGCAGCAGCGTGCTGTTCACGAGAATTTCTCGAAACGATCGGGCTCCCGATAATGGCCGATTACCTTTTTACGTATGGAGCGCTCACCGAATCGATCGCCGACGACTCGAGGTTGGACATGTCGCGCGGAGGGGAGAAAATTTCTCGTAATGGAGATATTTACGCGAACATGGGATTACTTCACGGCGCAGTTCATACATCTCGCTCGATGCGCCCCGGCGTGGCGTGGTTCGTCGGTCGTTACGCTCTTATGCAGATTGCGAACAAAAGTCGGCGACATGTGAGTACCGCGGGTGCACCGGTGAACGCCGCGCGCGCTACCTCATGATGAGGAGACGACGGGCTCGACGATCCAAAGGGCTCACCCCGTCCCACCGACCTCGGCGGCCCCGTGCGCAAGCCGATCGTCGGGCGCAATCGCGCCAAACCCGAAAGCACGGATGAAGAGCGGCTCGGGTGCTGTGCAATTGACTGCATCGCCGCGCAGGCATTGCTCGCACGGTGAGCACGTATCTTTCTTATCCACAGTGCAAAATTTGTTATGCTCCGTCGATTTGGCATATGGCGAGCAAACCGACCCGCCCCCGTACCCGCCGTCCTATCTCGTGCTATCGCGAGGAGCCACGGGATCCCTTCTTCGCGCGCTTCGATCGATGCCGCGATCGCGGACGCCAACATCGGCTCGGACCTCGGAGAAGCGCTCGATGAACCGCGCCGGCATCGAGACGCAACCTGCGGCATAGGGGCCGACCTCCACCCGCGCAATCGGCGGGCGCATGCGCCGGAGAAATTTTTGACTCACGGGTCCAAAAGTGGTACCGATCACAGCATGGGCAGGCCCAAGCAGTTCGATCCCGACGCGGCCGTCGCCACGGCGATGAACGTATTCTGGCAAAAAGGATACGGCGCCACGACCCCGGCCGATCTCGTCGAGGCGCTCGGGATCGGAAAGGGCAGCTTGTACAACACGTTCGAGAACAAGCGCGCCCTCTTCGAGCAGGCGCTGCGAAGGTATGGGGACGAGCGCGTGGCGGGCCTGGTGGGGGAGCTCGCCAAGCCGGGCCCCGTACGCGCGCGGCTGCAAGCGGCGCTCGAACGCCTCGCCGCGCCGGAGCGGGCCAAGCTGCGGCGCCGTGGTTGCATGGCGGTGAACACGGCGGCGGAGTGCGCGGACGACGACGAATCCGCAGCCGCCATCGTGCGCGGCATCTTCGAGCGGATGGAGCGCGCCCTCCAAGCGACCATCGAAGAGGGGCAGCGCAGCGGCGAAATCGACCCCCATCGGAACGCGAAGGACCTCGCGAGCCTCATGCTCACCACGATCCTCGGCATGACCGTGATCGCCAAGGTCTCGGCCAAGCCGGATGCATTGCTGCGCGCCGTGCGCGCCGCGATGAGCGCACTCTGACCTTTTTTTTTATCAATATTTGACTCAAAGGTACAAAACATGATCTCCGACCCTTCCACCCTCGAAGCGAACAAGCAAACCGTTCTCGCCTTCTACGAGGCCGGCCTCCGGCAAAAGAACTACGCGGCCGCCGCGAAGCTGCTCGGCCGCCGTTACGTGCAGCACAATCCGCTCATCGCCGACGGCCACGAAGGCTTCGAGGCCTTCCTCGCCTACCTAAACGAGAAATTCCCCGACCTGCGGGCGGAGATCAAACACGTCTTCGCCGAGGGCGACTTCGTCATCGCCCACGTGCACGGCGTCCGCGAGCCCGGGCAGCGCGGCTCGGCCATCATCGATATTTTCAAGTTGGAAGATGGCAAAATCGTCGAGCATTGGGATGTCATCCAACCCATCCCAGAGGAGTCGGCCAACCCCAATGGGATGTTTTGACCATGGGCACCGCAAAGACCTACTGCGGCGGATGCCACTGCGGAAACGTGCGCTTCGAGGTCGAAGCCGATCTCGCGCGTGTGGTGGAGTGCAACTGCTCGCATTGCTCGCGAAAAGGATTTTTGCTGACGTTCGTGACGTCCGACCGATTTCGCCTCCTTCAGGGCGAAGAGGCGCTCGTCGATTACCAATTCAACCGGCGCATCGGGCATCACTTATTTTGCAAAGTGTGCGGGGTCGAAGCGTTTTGGCGCAGCGTCCAGTCCGACGGCACCCCGATGGCCATCGTGAATGTCCGCTGCCTCGACGATGTGCCTCCCGGCTCGTTCACGGTGACCCACGTCGACGGCAAAAGCCGATGACGTCGCCTCCCGAAAGGTACGAGCTCCAACGATCCGGGAGACCCCGCGTCAATCCGCTCCGCCGTCGCCCTTTGGACACGATGGGAGCGAGCGGATCCACGCGTCGAGCACCGATGTATCGGCGGTGTCGACCAGGCTCGTGGCCAGCGGGGGCATGCGCCGGAAGTCGAGCGCGTGCACGCGCAGCGAGAGGATCGACGTCTCCGGCGCGCCGGGGGTGACGATCTTCGCCCCCGGCACCCCGAGATCGCCGTTCTCCGGGTTCTCATTGCATACGCGCCGGTGGGCGAGGGATGTCCCGTAGCGGAAGTCAGTGCCTCCGCCGCCGATGCCGTTGGGGCGATGGCAGAACGAGCAATTGGCGTGCAGGTACGAGGCAGCCCGGTCGCCCAAGTCGGCTCCGGGCTGGCTCGGATTGGGGTATCTCGTGAGCTCGGCCGGCGCCCGGCCCAGCGGGGCGTCGAAGAGGCCAATGTGGTCGAAGGTCGCGAGCTGGTTCGCGATGCGCTGGGTGGAGGCGTAGACGAAATCGCCATTGAGCTGCCCCACCTCGAGGCCGAGCGTGCGGCCCGCGACCGTCGAATGGCACGACATGCAATCGGAGCGGCTCGGGAAATACCAGGTTTGATGGCCGACCGTCTTGCTCTTGTTCGAGGGGAGCAAGGTCGCGTCGGTCTGTTCCTCGTTCCACTCGTACGAATAGCCGCCCCAATCTCCATCGTCGTGGCGCACGAACAGCCGCGTCTCGATGCGCTTGCCCGAGACGGTGAACGTCTTGACGAGGACGCTGCCGACGGGAAGATCGAAATCCCCGTCGGGCTGGACGTGGATCTTCTTCGTGTCCGGGAGCGCCAGATACCGTTCCTTGTCCGCGCCATCGGACCACAGCGGGCTATTCACACCGTAAGGGACGAGCCCCGGTGCGGGGTTTTTTGGCTGGGCGGGATCGACGCACCCCGTCTGCGAGAGCTTCTCCGGAAACGGCGCCCCCGGCGGCTCGGACGTGGGGTTCTGCACCACTTTGTAGACCTTGTTGCCCAGCGCGGTGACGAAGATCTCCCCGTCGAGGTCCTCGTTGAACGAGGTCAAGGTGTCGCCCGTGCTTCCATCGTCGATGCGGGTGACCGAGGGCTTTCGGCTCACGGGATCGATGGACATCGCCCACACCTCGCCGGTCTGCGAATCGCCGAAGAGGTAACTTCCCACCAGCTCGGGGATGGCCTTGCCACGGTACACGCGCCCCCCGGTGACCGCGCCTACGCCGTTCGGCGGGGGCGGGTTGAAATATTCGTAAATGGGATCGATCAACCCCGCGCTCGAGCAGCTCGTGGTGCTCGGCGGAAAACAATGCGTTCCCTCTTTGAGGCTCCACCCGTAATTGCCGCCGTTCTTGACGATGTCGATCTCCTCCCAGTCGTCCTGCCCCACGTCGCCCAGCCATAGCTCCCGAGAGACGCGGTCGAACGAGAAACGAAAGGGGTTGCGGAAGCCGTACGCGAAGATCTCTTTCTTCTTCCCCGTGGTGTCGTTCTTGAAAGGGTTGTCGTCCGGGATCGCGTACGGGTCCCCATGGTCGATATCGATGCGCAGCACTTTGGAAAAGAAGCTCGTGGTCTCCTGTCCATGGAAGAAGGGATCGCCGACGCCGCCGCCATCGCCGAACGAAGCATAGAGATACCCGTCGGGGCCGAATTGAACGCAGCCGCCCTTGTGGTTTCCCGAGCTCTCCTGATTGAACGCGAGCACATCGGCCTGCGCCCCGAACGCCGTTCCATCCCGGGCCGCGCTGGTGAAGCGCCGGATGGCCGAGACGATGCGCTCCTCGGTGCCGGTCGTGTACGAGAGATACACATAGCCGTTCCGCGAAAAGTTGGGATGAAACGCCATCCCCAGGAGGCCGCCTTCGCTACCGAGGTTCGTGATCTGATTGGCAATGTTCAAATCCTCGCGCGGCGAATCGGGCGGGTTCTGCACCGGAAAGCTCAGGATCTTCCCCGAGCGCTCGGCGACGTACCACCGCGAAGGATCGCCCGGAATTTGCGCCATGGTCATGGGATTGTCGAGCTGGACATTTTTGTACACTTGCTCCAGCTTGACCGAAGCCGTACTCGGCGGCCGCGGGGGGGCCTTGCAGGTCGGGTTGGCCGGACGCTGATCGAGCCCATACCGCGCGGGCTGCGGGCGAACGGCCCCGTCCACATCGACCCCTCCACCGTCACGGGGGCCGTCGTTGGTGCTGTTGCCGTTGTTGCCGCATCCCGAGAAGGTGGCTGCGGCGCCGAGCGCGAGGGCGAGTCCCAAGGAGACGATGGTCGCTTGTAGGTGCATGCAATAGGGCTGAGTATCCACGAGCGGGCGGCCACCTTCACCTCTCTTTTTTGCCCCGTGGCCGGAAGTCGCGGGCCCGCGGCCGGGTAGCGAGCCCCGCGTGCCGGTCGTCGCCATCGTCGTCGCCCTCTTCGAGGACCCCCGTGGCATCGACCGACCTCGTGGAGTCCACCGTCGGCGAGCTTTCGGCCGAGCCGATCGCGCGCGTCCGTGACGCGATGCAGCTCGTGAAGGTTCGGCCCGCGAGGAGATGCCCAACGCGACGGCCATCGCGCGCGCGGAAGCCATTTACCTCGAACGAACAGGTATGAGGCGCGGCGAGCTTGGCGGGCGCTCGCCACTTCCGAGCCGCCCTCGAGCTGGGGGACCCGGAACTCATCGAACAAATGCGTGCCCGCCTCGTGCGTCTCATCGTCGAGGGCGACCCTGGACGGCTCACGTTTGTCGTCCGAACGATTCGCGCATCTCTCCGGTAGGACGATGACGTAAAGATTGGAATGCCATAGCAACGTCGAATCGAATCGACGTCACGACGCGAGCGCGATCTTCGGAGACTGTTTTCGAATGCAAACCCGCGGAGCGGCCAGACCGGCAGACGTGCTCGATGCCATCCACGATCGGCGTCCGGGCATCGTGCATTTGGCGGGCACGGGAACGTGACCGGATTGATACTGGTATTCGAAACGGCAACTGAGCCGCAGAGGTCAATCTCGCCGTAGGTCCGCATCACCCGCTGGGTCTCGTCCTTCGCGAGATACGTGAAATCGATCTTCGAAGCTCGCTCCGCGGCGTGTGTTTCATTTCCATTGTCAGAAGGGCATTGTCATTTTGAAGTTGCGCTTCCGAGCTATGATGCGAGAGAACGCCGAATGGATTGTTGTGTATTGCACATCAAGACTTGGAGTGCGTGCAAGGTATTCGGGTGCGCTTCGGTCCCGCAGGCGATCGAAAGCAAATATTTACATGCAAACGAATAACGGCTTTGACGAGCACGACCGACCTGGAACCCGGGTTTGACGCGCAGCTCGCGGCGACCCATCGGTCGTGGCGTCTTGCGATAATGCCGACGAGCCTTGCACCAATCCACCTTCAATTCGATTGGACGCAAAGCACATCGTCGCGTATCAACGTAACTCAGCAAAGGGGGCTTCGCGGTCCCCCCGTGCATCACGGTAAGAAATGCATTGTGCACTTGAATTTTCTCGGACGACGATCTTGACGCTCACCGGAACTGCATCCATAGTCCGGCGAAAGAGGCGGGTAGGGCTCGAGTGCGTGTCAATCGTTGCAACAGCAACGATCCCAACGGAACGAATTGGCGAGTGATGTCCAGGCCGTGCACTCGAGCGCACGATGGGGATGAGCCCATCGTACCGAGGAGAACCGCCGTACCCTTTCGGCGGCGGCGTTCGACGCGTAACAGCATTTGGCAACGGAGGCGTGATGGTGCCAACGCGGAATGGTGCCAACGCGGAAAGGAGCAACCTTCGCAGCGAGCGAGTCCGGGCTCGCCCTTGGTTCCCCGTAAGCTTGCGCGGGTCGCGTACATCGCGCGGGTCGCGCACATCACGTAGGTGGCATCCGTCGCGCGGGCCGTCAAGGCCCCCTGGCGAACAGTTGTCCGCACAATTTGTGCGTACCATCGGTTTTTTGTGGCTGCGGCATGACAACGTTGTACGTGCAAGCATCGTCGGACCTGGTATCTCCTTGGGCTCGCGGCCCCAGCCGACGAAGGTGTTGCCCGTTCGTCTCATTGAACCCATCCGAATCGTCCAGGTCCCTCATTTCCGGAATAAACCTTGCTCCATCGTCTCAGGAGGCGAGGAACCCGTGACGTCCATCGACCTTATCAACCCATGCGCCGACGTTCCCACGCATTTCAATGCGGAGAACTACACATCCCACGGAATGGCACCCGCCACCCCGATGGCGGATCGCACGATGCCGACCTTGGCGGCGATGCTGCCCGCGGACGACGAGGTCGAGCGCTGCGATCCGAATATCCATCCCGTCAATTGCCCGTCGATTGCGCGAGCGACGCCGGCATCATCGGGATCACGGGCAAGAGCACGCAGGTCGGGCACATGATCGCGATCGCGAATCGATTTCGAGCGGCCGGCAAGCCGATCCTCGTGCGAGGCCCGCGGGCGAGCTCGTCCCCCAATCTCCTCCGGCCGCACTGTGGCCGAATCGGCGGCCCGCTCGCCGCCGATTCGGCGCGCGGCGGCTCGCAGCCAGCGGCACGGCGAGCCTGTGCTGCGGTCTGTTTCGATTCGCCCGGCTCGATGAAACGAGCTCGCGCGGAGCCGTGATCCTGCCGCAGCGGGTCGCGGCGGGCATCACCTCTTCCAATTGCCGAAACACCTGCCCGCGGATTGGCGCGGCGCCGCGCGATCGTCTGGGCGTCGCCTCCGGCATGCTCGCGGGCCGGCCGCACCATCGGTCCGAGCGTCCGCATCGCCATCGCCATCGGCGGTGCGGTTTCCCGTCCCTCGGCGGCGCGATCCCGTGCCGCACGATCCTGCACCACCCGAGCGATCCCGCGCGCGGGGTGCCGCCTTCCTACACATTTAACGATGGGCGCAGAGCACCGGCGCAGGCTTTGCGGTGCGGACGATTGTCCTGTCGCTGCTGCGCGGCAGCGAGCGCCGCCGCCGTGGATCGGCTCACCGCGCGCGTCGCGGGATCTGGCCGCACGCGACCACTTGGGGCGAATCACAAAATACGAATTGAAATCATTCACACACGAATCGTTCGCACGTCGAGCGCTTTTCGAATCACCGCTGCGCGCCGCGTGTGCGTAAGGTCGATGGCTGTCGCTCCAACGTCGTCCCGTGCGGAACTTTACGTATGCAGAGTATTTGAGCCAGCTTCGGACGATCCGTTCTCGACCCGCGAAGATCCGTTGACTGTATTGATGATCAATATTAGGATTTACTGCTCCGACATCGTTTAACTGGATCCACGTGGGTGGAGACACGAACAGGGAGATGCGAGGGAGATGCTCACGCGGAGTTTGCGCGATGGTGACCATTCGTCCATGGGGTAGTCCGTTGGGAAACCCTGGAAGGACAGGGGATTTGACCCTAGCACGCGAGAGGACCGTCGCGCGGCTCGTCGGGCTTCCCCGGCCAAATGAAGCCTCGCGGACACATGCTCACGGCAACGAGCTCGTGGTAGCCATTCGGGAGCGCGGCCGGGTCGTGCGAACGGAACGGGGGGACGCGGTCGCCCGACGTCTTGGCCCGTCGCCCGACGTCATGGACGGGCCGAACGCGCTCGTTCGCTCGATGCTCGAAGGTGGTGCTGCGCATCGGGCGGTGCAGGATATTCCAGATCTTCCATCGCGGGCTCGATTTTGGTCCTTGAAGACAACGTTGTCGGGAATCCGGTCGTGCAGCCGTTTGCACTCCTTTTCTTCAGCATGGCTGCCCTCGGGCCAACTTCGGTAATCATGTTCGGCGCTCGTCCCCATAAAAACTCGGAAGTGAAGTTTGCAAATGATGACGCAATCGAGGGAGTGGCTGACCGGTATTCCGATTCTGCTAGCTGTCGTGGAAGCGCGCAGCTTTACCGGTGCCGCCAAGAAGTTGGGCATCACGCCATCGGCCGCGAGCCAGGCCGTGCGGGCGCTGGAGGGCCGGCTCGGCACGGCGTTGCTGCTGCGTTCCACGCGCAGCCTCAGTCTTACCGCGATCGGCACGACCTATGTCGAACGCCTCGCCCCCGTTTTCGTGGAGCTCGTGGCGGCGACCGAAGAAGCCATGGGTAACGGCGAGCACCCGGCCGGACCGCTCCGATTGACGATGCCCAAGGCCGCCTACGACGGCATCGTGGCACCGTCGCTACCGAGCTTTCGCGCGCACTATCCGGACATCGAGCTCGAGATCGAGGTCGAGGATCGATGGGTCGATATCGTCAAAGACGGCTTCGACGCGGGGATTCGATACGGCAACCTTCTCGCAAAGGGCATGACGGCCATCGAAATTGCGCCAGCCTCCGCCAGCGTCCTCGCGGCCGCCCCCGCCTACCTCGAGCGTCGAGGGCGACCGGAGGCACCGCCGGATCTCGCGGAGCACGAGAGCGTCGTGTGCCGCAGCCGCACCACGGGGATGATCGCGTCATGGGCGTTGGTCTCCGAGGCCGGCGCCGAGCATCGCGTCGATCCCGGCGCTCAAACCATCGCCGGTGATCTCGCCGTTCAAATCGATCTCACCGTCCGAGGCCACGGGATCAGTTGCATACCCGACCGGAGCGCGAGCGCCCTCCTCGACGGCGGACAACTCGAACGCGTGCTGCCGGATTGGTCGATTCCATTAGACGCGATGTTTCTCTACTTTGCCGGAAATCGCAGCCATTCGCCTTCGCTGCAGGCCTTCATCCGTCACGCGACCGGCGCGGGCCAGGGCCGATCGCGAGCGCGCCGGATCCGATGAAGGGGCTCAGGGCGCGAGGTTCCGAAGCACGACGCGCGCCGTATCGCGCCGGAGCTTGAAGTAGAGGCCCACCGAAGCCGCAGTCGCCATGAGCACATAGGGCGCCCACAACGCAAACTGCCATAGCGCATAGGCGGTTCGGTCCGCCGCGTATGTGCCGCTCGCGTGGGTGCAGGTGCTCATGCGATTGGGGCGGTAGGAATAGTGGAACGAGCCGCCTTGCGGGCACGCGACCGTGCTCCCCGCGATCTCGAAACCCATTCCGGTCAATCGCGGCACCATCGACGATCCCAATACCATCGGCACGAGCATCGCCACGAGCAGGAGGGCGATCCCCTTGGCCGAGTTCATCATCAGACGGCTCGGCGGCTGCGCGGGTGGACACGCCTCGTGCGGCCGCGCGAGCGACGCTCCCGTGTCGAGCGCGGCGACCAAGCCGTCGACCGCTTGCGGCGCAAACAACATGCGGGCGCGCCCCGCGTGCACATGCAACGCGGTAAAACCCAGGACGTCGAAATTGGTGAACAACGTCGTTGCAGATGGCGTGCGCACCCATGGGATGGGATCCGCGTGGTATCCAGCTGCTCCCACGGGCGGCGCGAAGATCCCGAAGCGTGCATCGAACCGAGCGTTTCCCGTGTGCTGCGGCGAAGGGGGAAAGGCCCCGAACACCGCCTGCGCGCGCTCGTGGGCGCAGATCATTTGATCCGGCAGGTCGGTCGGCATCTCGACGAGCGTGTGCAGCGGGGCGACCGGTCCGAAGCCCGGCAAGGCGGCCGCCCCCTGCGCCGGGTGGGGCGAAAGGGAGGCGCGAATGCCATCGCGACGCGTGAGCACGATTCCGCGTTCGGGAGCACCAAACACGCTCGGGGTGGCCGGCAGGGGTGCACCGTTCATGCCGAGCCCCTGGACATGGATGCCGCGGCGTGAGAGCTCCGCGTCGATGGCCGCGTGCGCGCGCCGCGCTCCGCGCACGTAGACCGCCACGAGCACGAACAGAAAAGCAGCGATCGCGCAGAAGAGGACCGGCAGGAGATAGGCCAAGGCACCGATAATTGCCACTTCTCGAGGCCGTGGCAAGCCCTCTCCCCCCGGCGCGCGCCGGAGATCGGAGCGACGTGCCCCCGAGCACTTGCCGCGCACGCGCCGGCCAGCACATAGTGTTACGCGATGTCGGCGCTGCCAAATGACGCACTCGTATCCAGAACCTTGGGGGACCGCGGTGAGACGGTGGTGTTCGTCCACGGGGGCGCGAGCCCGGAGCTCACGTGGTCACGCCAGGCGCCGCTCGCCGATCGCTGGCGGCTCGTCATCCCATGGCGACGTTGCTTCGACCCGAGCCCTCCCGGCGCACGCCAAGATTGGGAGGCCGATGCGCACGATCTTCTCGCGCTGTTGCCGCATCCGGCGCATGTGGTCACGCATTCCTATGGCGGCGTGGGGGCTGCGGTGGCCGCCGCGCGCGCGCCGCATCGCTTTGCCTCCCTGACCTGGATCGAGCCGCCGCTCTGGTTCGTCGCCGAGGAGGATCCCGACGTCGCGCGCGTGACCCGCCTCGCTCGGTCCATTGGCGATCCCCATGCCGATCCGAAGCTTCGCGCGGCCTTCATGCAGCTCGCAGGCATGCCACCGGATCACGAGGTCACGCGAGAGCTCGAACGCCTCGCCCGAAACCTGCGCGATCCGGGGGAGGCGCGCCCCGATCTCGCCAGCATTCGGGCCGCGCGCGTGCCGACCGCGGTCGTGTCGGGCGATCACGATCCCGGGATCGAGCGCATCTGCGACGCGCTTCATGACGCGCTTGGAGGCGAGCGCGTGATCCTCCGCGGCGCGGGTCACGCGGTTCAACGTAGCGCCGGGTTCAACGATTGGCTCGCGTCATTTCTCGGGAATGCCGCGCGCGAAGAGCATCGGGCGCGTCGGGCGCAACCCAAAACCTAAAAAAACTAGAAAGAGCGCCCACGAACCCCAACGCACGGGGAGGGGAGTTCATGCCCACGGATCATGGCATTTCTCCGTGGAAGCCCCCGAAGCTTCGTTTGAAGTGAACGAGCGGGCGCCCGTGCGTGGTCGACGTATGGAGCACGCGGCCCAAGACGATGGTGTGATCCCCCGCCGGGTACCGCTCGTGGCAACAGCACTCGAGCTGCGCGAGCGCCCCCTCGATGAGCGGTACTTGGGCAATGGGCCCTTCGCGCCGGGGAACATCGCGGAACCGGTCCAATCTGCGCTGCGAGAACTGCGAGGCGAGCCAGGCCTGCTCTTGCGAGAGAATGCTCACCCCAAAATGGGCGTCCGGTTGGAGGCGGTCGTGCAAGCTGACCTGCCGCCCGACGCAAACGAGAATCAGCGGCGGATCCAGCGAGACGGAGGTGAAGGCCGAGGCCGTAAACCCCACCGGCCCGTCCGGGGTGCACATGGTGACGATGGTCACGCCGCTGGCAAAGTGAGCAAGGCTTTCACGAAACGCGGACGACGAGATGGCATTTACCATTTTGGTCTCCTCCTCCTCTATAAGCCATTTCGAGTCCAAAGCACGCGCTTAGTCGTTGCTATGGCATCCGAACGCCAACCATGCGCGGAGGTGAAAATCACAACAACGAGATTCGAAGGGTTGGCGGTGTGTAGCGTAAGGCGCCGTTCATTGTCGCGAAGCTCGGCCACCATTGGAAATCTGAAATTGCCGGAGGCCTGGGAAAGGCAGCGTCCCAGTGAAACAAATTGCATGACATGAACGTACCGGGTTGCCGCCGCGCGACCCATGCCCCAAAGTCTGGATCTCGCAGCAACGCCGGGCGGGCGACGCACGCCCAAAAAAAGGGCGGCCGGAATGGGTCGCTGCCGTCGGGCACAGCGTCGAACCGCGCGTAAAAATAAGGGCGGAATGGGTCGGGAGGGGCCGCGGCAGCCGGACACGGCGCCTCCTAACGCGTAACGTAGATAGAGGCGCGATTGGCCGATATCGGCCGCGGCAGTTGGACACAGCGTCCACATTGCGCAAGCGGCGCCACCTCCAGCCCGTGTCATTTTCACAATTTCGATGCAGTTGCAGCATATCCGTATTTCCCGATTGTGAACGAAAAATCTGGATTTCCACGCAAGAGCCGACTATCAGACATCGAACCTCGAATTGGATTGTGAAATCCGATTATGAAGCCCAGTTAATAAATCCAATCAACTATCACCGGAGCGGGCAATGAATGAGTTGATCAAGGACGTCGTGATCCTTGGCGGTGGCACGGCCGGCTGGATGACCGCCTCATACCTCTCGAAGGCCCTTCCCGGGGTGAAGATCACGCTGGTCGAGTCCGCCGCCGTCCCCAAGATCGGGGTGGGCGAGGCGACCATACCCAATTTGCAGAAGGTCTTCTTCGATTTCCTCGGTATTCCCGAGACGAAGTGGATGAAATTCGTGAACGGGGGGTTCAAATCGGCGGTGAAGTTCGTGAACTGGAGAAAGCCCCAGCCCGGCCGCTCCAACCACTTCTATCACCTGTTCGGCAATCCCGCGTCCTGCGACGGGATCCCGCTGACGCACTACTGGCTGCTCAAGAAACAGGCCGGGTTCCAGACACCCATGGAATACGCCTGTTATCCGCAGGCGGCCGCGCTGGACGACAAGCGGGCACCGTGCCTCCTCGATGGCAGCCGGCAGATGCATCACGCGTGGCACTTCGACGCGCATTTGGTCGCGGATTACCTTCGCGGCTGGTCGATCGAGCGGGGGGTCACCCATATCATCGACGATTACGAGTCGGTGACCTTGGACGAGCGCGGGCATATCGTCAGCCTCTCCACCAAGGGCGGACGGACCATCGCCGGCGACCTCTTCGTGGACTGCTCCGGCTTCCGCGGCCTTTTGATCAATCAGGCCATGCAGGAGCCATTCATCGATATGTCGGATCACCTGCTGTGCGATAGCGCGGTCGCAGGCCAGATGCCGCACGACGACGCCCGCAACGGGGTCGAGCCCTACACCTCCTCGATCGCGATGAATGCGGGCTGGACCTGGAAGATCCCGATGCTGGGTCGGTTCGGCAGCGGGTACGTCTTCTCCAGCAAGTTCTCCACGCGGGAGCAGGCCACGGCGGACTTCCGCGCCCTATGGAACGTCCCCGAGGGCCAGCCGCTGAACCACATCAAGTTCCGCGTGGGCCGGAATGCGCGGGCCTGGGTGAAGAACTGTGTTGGGATTGGCCTCTCGTCCTGCTTCCTCGAGCCGCTGGAGTCGACAGGCATCTACTTCATCTATGCGTCGCTGTATCAGCTGGTAAAACATTTCCCGGACCGCTCCTTCGATGAGCGGTTGATCGCCCGGTTCAACGCGGAAGTCGAGTTCATGTACGACGACTGCCGCGACTTCGTCCAGGCGCACTATTTCATGGCCCAGCGGGATGACACCGCGTTCTGGCGCGCCAACCGGCACGAGCTGCGTCTCTCCGACAACATCAAGGAGAAGATCGAGCGTTACGAGGCGGGCCTCCCGCTCACCACCGGCGACCTGGACGATAATAGCTATTATAGCAGCTTCGAGTACGAGTTCCGGAACTTCTGGCTGAACGGAAACTATTATTGCGTATTCGCCGGCTTGGATTATCTGCCGGAGCGCCCGTTCCCGCGCGCCCGCTACCGAAGCGCCTCGATCGAGAAGGCGGAGGGAATGTTCGCGGAGATCGCCCGCAAGTCGGAGCATCTGAAGCAGATCCTCCCCACCAACCACGAGTACCTCCGGGCGTTGCATGAGCGGGGTTGAGGGCGCTCTGCCTCTTCCGACGCGGCCCGCGCCCGACTTCGCCGCGATGCACGCGGCGATCGCCGCACGGGATCCGCTGCGCGCGCTCCCCTCCTTGCGCCAGGTTCCGGAGTCGAACGTGCGCCAGGACTTCCCCGGGCTGCTGCGGCTGCTCCAGGGGTTGCTCCCGACCCTGGACGTGGTTCGCGGCTGGGACGCGTTCGACGCCGCCGCGGGGATGCGCGATCTCGGCTTCCTGATCGGGTCGATCCGGCGCCACGGCCACGAGCCGGCGGAGGTGCTGCCCGCGCTCGAGCCGGTGATGCTGGAGCTGTCGCGGCTCACCGGCCTGCCGCCCAGCGTGAACCTGCTCCACGTCACCGTCTGGAACCCCGCCGATCCCGCGCTCGAGCGGCGCTTCACCAAGGTGGATGCGGAGGCGCACCTCTTCGAGAGCGTCCGCCTCTCGATGGCGGCGCTGGAGGCGGCGGTCCACCGCACCCTGGAGCTCTACGAGGAGCCGCTCACCTCGCCGGCCTTCGCGCCGATGGCGGACGACGTCGCGCACCTGCTTCGGAAGATGGTGGACGCGATCGTCTACGCTTACCGCAACATCCCGCCGCAGATCTTCGCGGCGGAGCTGCGGCCCTACTTCGAACCGGTTCGCTTCGCCGGCAAGTCGTGGCTGGGGCCAGGCGCGGTGGAGATGCCGCTCTTCGTCCTCGAGCACGCGCTCTGGAGCTCGAGCACCACGCACCGCGGCTGCACCGAGTTCAAAGAGACGTACGTCCCGTACATCCTCCCGCAGCTCCGCCCGCTCTACCATCGCTTCACGGGCCGCCCCTCGCTGCTCGATCGCGCCGAGGCGGAGGCGCGCGATCGCGGGCCCACCGCGAAGGTCCTCGCCAGCCTGAAGGCGCTCGATCGCATCTTCGAGGTCATCCTCCGCTTCCGCGCGCCGCACATGCGCCTGGCGGAGCAGGCCTACGTCCCCGAGAACGAGGCGCACTCGGTGGGCAGCGGCGGCTATGCGCCCGCCATGCTCGGCGAGCTGCTCGCGCTCACCCGCGACGCCCGCGCGCGCCTCACCCTCTTCGACCTCTAACCCGATTGGTCGCCATCCGACGATCAGGAGCGTCCCGAATGCAGCAGCAGAAGACCAACGGCAGCAATGGAAGCAAGAGCAACCACTACGACGTGATCATCCTCGGGTCCGGGATGTCCGGCACCCAGATGGGGGCCATCCTCGCCAAGCAGAAGTTCAAGGTGCTCATCGTGGAGGAGGCCAGCCATCCGCGCTTCACCATCGGCGAGTCCTCCATCCCGGAGACGTCGCTGATGAACCGGATCATCGCGGACCGCTACGGCATCCCGGAGATCAACGACATCACCTCGTTCCACTCCACCTTCCGCAAGGTCGCGTCCAGCACCGGCATCAAGCGCAACTTCGGCTTCGTGTTCCACAAAGAGGGACGGACCCACGATCCGAAGGAGTTCACCCAGTGCATCATCCCGGAGCTGCCCTGGGGCCCGGAGAGCCACTTCTACCGGCAGGACGTGGACGCGTACTTGCTCCACGCCGCCCTCCGCCACGGCTGTGAGGTGCGCCAGCGGACCCGCATCACCGAGTACGAGATCGACGACAAGGGCGCGGTGCTGACCAGCAGCGACGGAGAGCGCTTCACCGCGCGTTACGTGGTCGACTGCGGCGGACCGCGGGCCCCGCTCGCGCTCAAGTTCGGCCTCCGCGAGGAGCCGTGCCGCTACCGGACCCACTCCCGCACGCTCTACACGCACATGCAGGGCGTGAAGCCGTTCGACGAGATCTTCACCACCAAGGGCCAGCGCTGGCGGTGGCACGACGGCACGCTCCACCACATGTTCCACGGCGGCTGGCTTTGGGTCATCCCGTTCAACAACCACCGCCGGTCGACCAACGATCTGGTGAGCGTGGGGCTCCAGCTCGATCCGCGCATCCACCCCAAGACGGACATCCCGGCGCAGCAGGAGTTCGACGAGTTTTTGGCCAAGTTCCCCACCATCAAGGCGCAATTCGAGAACGCGCGGCCGGTGCGGGACTGGGTCAAGACCGATCGGCTGCAGTACTCGTCGAAGAAGACGGTGGGCGATCGGTATGCCCTGATGCTGCACGCGGCGGGCTTCATCGACCCGCTGTTCTCGCGCGGTCTGGAGAACACCGCGGTCACCATCCATGCGCTGGCGGCGCGCTTGATCAAGGCGCTGCGCGACGACGACTTCTCGCCCGAGCGCTTCGAATACGTGGATCGGCTCCAGCAAAAGCTGCTCGAGCACAACGACGACTTCGTGAGCTGCTGCTACACCGCGTTCTCGAACTTCCAACTCTGGGACGCGTTCCACCGCCTCTGGGCCGTGGGCACCATTCTGGGACAATGGCGGCTGGTGCAAGCCCACGCCCGCTTCCGCGCCTCGCGCAACGAGGCGGACCTCGATCACCTGGACGACAACCCGCCCTACCTCGGGTACCTCTGCGCGGACATGGAGGGCTACGCCAAGCTTTTCAATGAGTGCAAGCAGGAGGTCTTCGCGGTCGAGGAGAAGCGCAAGTCGGCCGAGGAAGCGGCGGCGCGCATTCACCACCTGATCGAGCAGGAGGATTTCGCGCGGCCGATGTTCAACTTCGGTTACTGCATCACCGGCGAGCGTTATTTCAAGAACAAATCGAAATATAGCCTCGTCCCCGCCATGCGCTTGATGCACTGGACGCAGACCTCGGCGCCGGAGGAGGTGAAGAAGTACTTCGATTACAACCCGATGTTCGAGCTCTTGCGCTCTTACGTCACGACGCGGGTGGGGCTGGCCCTCAAATAGGGACCGCTCCGGGAGATCGAGAGCCATGAACGCCGAGCTGAACGAGCTCACCACCAAGCTGTCCGCGAGCTGGTATGTCGCGATGCTGTCGAAGGACCTGAAGTCAACGCCGGTGGCGGTGAAGCTGTTCGGCGAGGAGCTGGTGGCGTGGCGCGATGCCCGCGGGGTCCCGGTGGTGATGGACCGCTACTGTTCTCACCTGGGCGCCAGCCTGGCCGATGGCAAGGTGGTGGACGGGTGCATCCAATGCCCCTTCCACCACTGGCGCTTCGACGCCACCGGCGGCTGCGCCCACATCCCGGGCCATCAACCCGACGTGCCGCGTCTGGTGCGGATCCCGTCCGGGGCGCGGCAGCGAATCTACGCCACCGCGGAGCGCTACGGCTACATCTGGGTCTGGTACGGCTCGCAGGCACCGCAGCACCCGCTGCCCGAGGTCCCCACCGCCGACGTGGGCCGGCCGGACCACATGGTGCTCCGCGTGGCGTACGATACCCGGACCACCGTGCTCCGAATCGTGGAGAACTTCTACGACGCGCAGCACGCGGCCCCGGTGCACGCGCTGCCGATCACCGCCTTCGATCTCAAGGTCTTCGACGCGAGCCAAGCCAGCCCGGAGTTCGCGGGCATGGTGAAGGCCGGCGCGTGGTTCGGCGGGAGCATCGAGTTCAAGGTCAGTCGCTATTTCGGCGCGATGGGCATGTTCGCCAACCTGATCGGGCTGAACATGAGCCGGATGTACCTGACCTTCGACGGCTACCCCGGCGGGTGTCTCATGTCGGTGACCCTGGACAACGAGGAGAAGTACAAATTACTCCAGTGCGTCACCCCGGTGGACACGCGCGAGAACGTGATGCATGCGCTCATCGCCATCCCGAGGCGCGGGCGGTTCCGGGATCTGGCCAATTACGTGCTCTTCGGTTTGCAAACCAAGTCGGCCGCAGGCGCAGACGTCCAGCTCTGGAACGCGATGAAGCCCGACGGCGGCGGCGCCTTCAGCCGCTACGACTCCCTGGTCCTCAAATACCGCTCCTTCTACAAGCAGTGGGTCGACCGGGTGGGCCGCGAGCCTGCCACGCCATCGGCGCCCGAGGACATGCCGGCGGCGCGCAGCGTGGGCTAGCTAGATCCAATGCCGGTCACTTAACCCGTATACGTACCCGTTCCCCTTCCCAATCTTCTCTCCCGGAACCCTCGGGAACGGGTACGGGTACCGGGAGCGAGAGAAATCCTAAGTGAACAGCATTGGGGCCGACCAAAGGTCGCGGTCCGGCGTCGGGGCCTGCTCATGTATCCGCCGCAGGGCGGGCCGTCAGGGATGAATTAATGCCTGCGAAGGCAAGAAGGGTAATGGCGGCCGCTCCGATGGATCCGGCATAATTAGGGGCACTCAGCCCATCATGCTGGCCGATTCCGCCCAATAGGGCGGGGCGAGGAGGAGGCCGGCGAATCCCATGGTCGAAAGGTCGGGCATTTGGTTCCGAATCCGAGACGCCGCGCAAGACCGAATGAATTCAAAAAAACCGGAATATATATCCAAACAGGACTCGCGACTTGCGCGTGACGATGGATCGGACGCAATGCCGCATCGCTGCGCAGGTGCCCGATCGATTCATCCAACGAGGTGAGGGAGAGCTTTCCGGACTACCCGGTCCGAAACTTCTTCTCGAGCAATGTTACGAATGCGCGAACCTTCGGTGACAGGTTTCGCGCGCTCGGATAGACGGCGTACCAGTGAGTCGGCGGTAGCGCGAAGTCGTCGAGGATACTGCGGAGCGCTCCTCGTTGGACCGAGGGCTCCCCGAGGTACTCCGGCAGTCGCGCGATACCTGCGCCTGCCTCCGCGACGGCGCGAAGGACGAGGAAGCCGTTGATGGCGAGGTGAGGGCGCACGTCGATGGCGATCGGCTTTCTCTTGCCGCGGAAGGTCCACACCCGAGGCTGGGGGTGGCTCGTCATGATCATGCAGTGGTGTTCGCGAAGCTCGGCGGGGGAGCGCGGCTCTCCCTTTCGTTCGAGATAGGCGGGGCTCGCATAGAGGCGCATGGTCCCGACGGAGCCGAGCTTCTGTGCGACGAGCGTCGAATCCGGCATCGCGCCCGGTCGAATCGCCAGATCGAACCCTTCTTCGACGAGGTTTACGCGCCGATCGAACAGCTCCACGTGGATCTCGACCGCAGGGTAACGCTGCATGTAAATCGCGAGCACCTCGGCAAAGAACGGCGCGTTCTGCCCGATATCCACGGTGGTCGTGATCCGGAGGCGCCCCGACGGAGCGGCCTGAAGCTCGCTCACCGCGCGCTCCGCTTCGCTGACGGCGTCCAGCGCGGGCTCGACCCGACGCCGGTACGCTTCTCCGGCCTCCGTGATGCGAATCGTTCGCGTCGTTCGATCGAGGAGGCGCGCACCGAGGCGCTCTTCGAGTTGCGCCACCTTTTCACTGACCGTCGACTTCGACATCCCCAGCGCCGTCGCCGCAGCGCGAAAGCTCCGCTTGTCGATCACCTCCAAGAACACGGCGACGGCATTGAGGTCCAAGTCGATTGTCCGCATGGGCGGACAATGCATCCAATTTGCGATGCTTGTCTATCTTCGCGTGGTGTCGCATTTACTCGGAGGCGGGCGTGGTCCCGAGGAAAGGTCCAAAACAAGACGATGAAACTGTTCTACGCGCCGCACGTGTGCTCGCTGGCTCCGCACATCATTTTGCGGGAGCTCGGGCGGCCCTTCGAGCTCGCTCGGGTCGATCTACGCCGCAAGAAGCTCGCCGACGGTCGCGACTTCGCCGAGATCACCCGCAAGAGTTACGTGCCCGCGTTGGTGATGGACGACGGTTCCCTTTTCACGGAGGTCTCGGTCATCGTGCAGTACCTCGCGGACTTGCAGCCCGAGTCGAGGCTCGCTCCGCCCCGCGGAACGATGGAGCGCCTGCGCCTGGACGAGCTGGTGAGCTTCATCGCGACCGAGCTGCACAAGGCGTTTCTCCCATTTACCTTGATGCCAGCCGTAGGCCACGAAGCGAAAGATTGGGCGGCTCGGCGGCTCGCGCAGCGGGTCGGGCTCCTCGAAGAGATGCTCGGGCGCGGGCCCTACTTCGGCGGAGACGACTTCACGATCGCCGACGCATATGCCTTCTGGGCGCTCCGCAAATTCGTCGACGTGACCCACCAGGAATTGCCCGCGCGGCTGGCCGACTATGTCCCATTCGTGGGCGAGCGCCCGTCCGTCCGAGACGCGCTCGCGGCGGAGGGCATCCTGCCCGCGGCCCCCCGCGCCGATCGAACGGCGCCGTAGGAACCTTCCGTCATGCTCTCTCGAGCGGAGATCGGACTCGGCCGCACCGCTCGCGGATGCGCGAGCGAAGTAGGATTTCGTAATGTGATATTCAATGCAAACGCAGGAGCCGCCGGATCGATGTCGCGTGGTCGAGCACCCCACCCGGTCGCTTCGAGGCGGCGGGGAGGGCAGGGCAGCCACGGGAGGCGAGGTAGCGTCGATGACGCTCGTGGGTGGATGAGTCGCGGCGCGCACGATGTCTATTCGACTTTCCATTGCGCTAAAATGGCGTCGGGCGCGGGGGGGCCACCCCGCACGGCCATGCGGATCGCGGTGATCGACACATCGGCGCCATGAGCGGCGGCTGTGTCTTTGGCGCGGGGAGGACGATGGGGGCGCGGTGATCTACACTTCGACGTACGTCTCTTTTGAATACGGAGGCCTGCCGTGCAAATCGATGTCCCCAGCCAACCGGCTTCGTCGCTCAAAGCGTTTGGTCTCCAATATGTGATGATCGTGCTCGGCATTCTCACCGCACTGGGAACGGAGCAAGTGGTGCTCACCCTTCGACACCAATCCAGCGGGGAGGCGGCGCAGCACGAGATCGAGGCGGAGCTTCGGGCGAACCTGGAGGACATTCGGTCCACCGTGCGCTCGAACATCGAGCGCCACAAGCCGATGTATGCGCTGCGCGACGAGCTGGCGCGCGAGATCCAAGCGGGGACCCCCAACGCGACCATCCAAGAGCGGATCATCACGCCCTCGAAGGGAAGCCTCACGCTGAGGCTCTCACTCGCCACGTTCCGGCACGAAGCTTGGGACGTGAGCGTCGCGAATCAATCGGTCGCATACATCGCCGCGCCCGTGCTCCACCAATACGCCGCGGTGTACGCGGATCAGCGCGACTACCACGGCATCATCTACGCCAACGCACACGCCCTCGTCTCCAGCAGCCGCTACACCGATGTGAAGACCGACGTGGACATCGGCAATGTCGTGCCCCAAGAATTGCTCCGCGTGCTGAACCAGCATCTCTTCGCGGTCGAGCTCACCCAAGGCAACCTCCGCGGTCTCGAAGCCAAGCTCGCCAAGGTGCTCTCGGTCCCGAGCGAATTCGACGTGGGAACCACGCCGGCGGCCCGCGCAGCCGCGGCCCGCTGAGGCCCCGGCCGCGCAAGGCCAAACGCCGACCGCGCGGCAAGCGAATCCGTGAACGATGCACCTGTGCTAGCAATCGGCCCGTGCCTCGGCGTCGAGCGTGGGTTACGGGTGCGGTCCTGATGATGGCGTTGTCGCCGCGCGAAGCCGTGGCCGTGCGCCCTTTCATCACCGACGATGCGCGGGTCGTCGGTGATCGGGCCGCTCAATTGGAAACGTGGCTCCGCGTCGATGAAGCCGGCCCGCAGCACTGGACCGTGGTCGCCGCCGGACCGTGGGCACCGCTCGAAGTGTCCGCGGGTGGTTTTTATGGCCGCACCCGTGGCGAGGGCACCATGGCGGCGCCGCTGCTCCAGCTCAAAGCCTTGGCGCTCGAGACCCGACCCGGCGCGATTATCCCGGGGCTCGCGGTGGTGGCTGGGGCATTCGGGCCTTTTGGCGCCGGGCCCCTCAAGGTCGCGGGCTGGGACACGTTCGGGTACATCGCCCTCACGGAATCTCTCGAGGCGCACGACCGCGTGCTGCTGCATCAAAACGTCGGCTTCTTCACGACCACCCAGGCCGAGGGGCGCCATGTGTCGGGCACGTGGGGTATTGGCACGCAGATTCGCATGGTGGGCGGGCTGCACGTCGTCGGCGAGGTCTTCTCGGGAGACCCTTACGCCGATGCACCGGGTGGCGCATTTCAGACCGGGGTGCGGCACTTCGTGTCGTCCAGTGTCCAGGTGGATGCGACGGTCGGCGCGGGTATCTTCGGCGAATCCCTTCTACCGGCATGGGGCTCGATCGGATTTCGCATCGCGAGCGATCCGAACTTTTGGTAGCGCGTCCGGGCGAAGCTTCATGGATTCGACGCGCCGGCCTTTGCGGGGGGTAGGGCGGCGAGCACCCCTTCGAAGAAGACGTTCGCGATGTCGCCGATCGCGAGGTGCGCCATCGCGCGCACGTCGCCCGGGAGCTGCCCGGCCACGAGGAGCGACGCGAGCCCGTGCACGAGCGCCCACGCGATGATCGCCAGGCCGCGCGGATCGCGGTCCGCCCGCAAAAGGCCGCCCGCGCGGATCGCCTCGATCGCGTCGGTCAGCTGCGCGAAGCTCTTTTGCGCGGCGAGGCCGAGCGACGGATGCGCCGCCTGCACGTTGGCGAGCGGCAACCCGAACATCAGGCGGAAGTGGTGCGGATGCTCGACCGCGAAGAAGACGTACGACGCACCGAGCTCGCGCAGCGCGGCGCGCGGATCGCCGCCCGCGGCCGCGAGAGCGCGCGCGCCGTCTGCGGCCAACATCTCGAACCCCTCCTCCGCGATCGCCGCGAGCAGCGCCTCCTTGTCCGCGAAGTGACGGTACGGCGCGTTGTGCGTGACCTTGGCGCGGCGCGCGAGCTCGCGCATCGTGAAGTCACGGCCATCGGCGAGGAACGCGACCGCCGCGTCGAGGAGCGACCTCTTCAAGTCCCCGTGGTGGTATTGCCGGGCCATCGACCTCTCGTGCGGGAGGAGGTCTCCCGACCCGAGAACCCTAGCGCATTCGCGGCGATGTGGACAACGTCCACTTTGGGCCCTAGGCTATGTGGACAATGACCACATCAGCCGAATACGTGGAAGCAAACGCAAAGGACGTCCCGCTCGAAGCGGCCTCGCGGAGCCGGCAGCGCGCGCGGGTGCCGGAGCACGTGGACGTGGCCGTGATCGGGAGCGGCCTCGGAGGGCTGACCGCGGCGGCGTACCTCGCGCAGCGCGGGCTGTCGGTCGCCGTCTTCGAGTCGCACTACGTGGCCGGCGGGTGCGGGACCCACTTCGTCCGCGGCGGCAAGCACGATCGCTACCGCTTCGACGTCGGCCTCCATTACATCGGCGATTGCGGCCCGGGCGGCGATATTCCGCGCATCCTGCGCGGGGTCGGGATCGAGCTCGACTACGCGGCGCTCGATCCGGACGGCTTCGACACCTTGGTCTTCCCGGACCTCGAGTTTCGCATCCCCGCGAACGTCGAGCTGTATCGCGAGCGCTTGATCGCGGCGTTCGCGCACGAGCGGCGCGCGATCGATCGCTACGTGCGCCTCCTCGAGCAGGTGGGGCGCGCATCGCGGCGCGTTCAATCCAAGGGGAAGCTCGGCGCGCGCGACGCGCTCGCGCTCTTCTTCGATCTCTTCGCGCTCGGCCGAAACCAGAACCGAACGATCGCGCAGGTGCTCGACGCGTGCGGCGCGCGCGATCCGAAGCTCCGCGCGGTGCTCGTCGGGCAAAACGGCGATTATGCGCTGCCGCCGAGCAAGGTAAGCGCGTTCCTCCATCTCGGGCTCGCGGAGCACTACTTCCGCGGCGCGTACTATCCGAAGGGCGGCGGACAAACGATCGCCGATCGCCTCGCCGCGCGCATCGAGGCGTGCGGGGGGACCATCCACCTCCGGCGCGGCGTCGAACGGATCGTGATCGAGGACGGCCACGCGCGAGGCGTTCGACTGGAAGCGAAGGCTGGCGGCGCGCCGGTCGACGTGCGCGCGCGCGTCGTCCTCTCGAACGCGGATCTGCGGGTGACCTTCGAGCGCCTGATCGGATTCGACCACTTGCCCGCATCGCTGGTGACGCGCACGCAGCGCTTCGAGATGGCGGCGGCGCTCTTCATGACCTTCCTCGGCGTGCGCGGCGCTCTCTCCGCGCGCGGCATGCGCCCCGCCAACTATTGGCAGTTCGACGACTACGACATGGAAGGCCACTATGCCCCGAGCCGAGGACCGCTCCGCGCCCACGGCTGTTACATCACCAGCGCCTCGATGAAGGATCCCGAGAACGCGCTCTTCCACGCGCCCGCGGGGATCAACAACGTCGAGGTCATGACTGTCGTACCAACCGGTGACCCGTGGCACGTCGGCGACGAAGCCGCGCGCGCGTATCGCTACAAAGACAACCACGCGTACCGCGCGCTCAAAGACGAGCTCGAGGCCGACATGATCGCGCGCTTCGATCGCCTCTTCCCCGGCGTCGCGAAGGACATCGTGTACCGCGAGTCGGCGACCCCCGTCACCCATCAGCGCTACACGCGCACGTTCGACGGGTCGCCGTACGGGCTCGCGGCCACACCCGCGCAGTTCATGAAGAACCGCCCCGGCTACCGCGGCCCGATCCCCGGCCTCTATTTGTGCGGCGGCTCGACGCGCGCTGGACATGGGATCGTCGGCGCCATGAGGGGCGGCGCCCAGGCGGCTCGACGCATCGCCGAGGCGGCGGAGCTCCGCGTATGATCGGCGCTCGGCTGCGTCCCGTCGCGGGCTCGCGAGGCGATCCTCGTTGGTCGCGACGGCGCGCCCCCGCGGCATCGACCCATCTGGATTCACGGGACTGAGGAGGGATTAGCCCCACCAACGGCAAGCGGACCTCGACGGTCGTGCCCACCCCCCGACGGCTGGTGAGCACGTTCGGGATCAGTTGGCAGGCTTGCCGAACCAGCGGGCGAGGTGGTCGTTCAGGTCCTTTTGTTGCTCGCCGATCCAGGCGACGTATCCGTCGGGGCGTAGCAAGAGGGCCGGAACGTCCAGTGCCGCAGCGGGATCGGCGATGAGGTCGACGCGATCCGACCAGCCCTCGACGGACAGGCGTTCGGTGCGGTCGAGCACCAGGGCGCGGCCCCGATGCAGTTGGTCGTAGAGGTGGCCCTGTTTCAGGTCGATGTCGCGCAGGCGGCGGCCGAGCCGATCGGGGCCTGCGCCGAAGTCGTAGCGGATGCCGATCGCGGTGATCTTCTCGATCAGGTATCGATTCACCTCGTTGAGGTCCATCAATTCGGTGAGCAGCCTGCGCAAGGCCTGCGGGCCCGGATCGGTGGAGGACAATGCCACCTGGGCGCGGGTGTTATTCAGTACGTCGTCGGCGACCGGATGACGTTCGGTATGGTACGTGTCCAGCAACGTTTCCGGCGCCCAGCCGCGGATCTGTGCGGCCAGCTTCCAGCCGAGGTTGAACGCGTCTTGAACGCCCAGGTTCAGGCCCTGACCACCGGCGGGCGGGTGGATATGCGCCGCATCGCCGGCCAGCAGCACCCGCCCGATCCGGTAGCGCTCGACCAGCCGGGTGGCATCGCCGAAGCGGGACAACCAGCGCGGGGAGTGCACGCCGAAATCGGTCCCGGCGATGGCGCGCAACTGCTGTTTGAAGTCCTCGAGGGTGGGCGGTTCCGTGCGATCCTCGCGGACGTCCGCGGCGGGGACCACGACGCGGTAAATCCCATCGCCGAAGGGCCCGAGAGTGAACACCTTGTTGGTCGCCTGGATTTCGGTCACCTTGGCGGCGATCTCCTCCTTCGGCGCGCGCACTTCCATCTCACCCATCAGCGTATCGTTCCGCGAGGGCTCGCCGGGGAAGCCGACGCCAAGCCGTTTGCGCACCGTGCTGCGCGCGCCGTCGCAGCCGACGAGGTAACGCGCCCGCAGCCGCTCCCCATCGGAGAGAGAGACGGTCACCCCCTCGTCGTCCTGTTCGAGCCCCGCCACCGCGCAACCCCGCCGGATCTGCGCACCCAGGTTGACCGCATGCTCTTCGAGTAGACGATCGATGACCGGCTGCGGGATGCCCAGCAAATAGGCGTCCGTGGAGTCCAGGCCCTCGGGCGCGGGTTTGGGGATGGCGGCGAAGATACCGCCGACCGGACGCTGTCTTCCGCGTTCGAGAAAACGCTCGCGCAGTCCGCGCATCGCCAGGAGCTCGAGACTGCGAATATGCAGACTCACGACGCGGACGAACGACGACACGGGCTCGGGTTCCTTCTCCAAAACGAGCACCCGCACATCGTGCAGCCGCAGTTCGGCGGCCAGCATGGCACCTGTCGGCCCGCACCCAGCAATGATCACATCGAACATGAACCACCCATTCGCCCAATTCTCTCCCAGCCCGTCGCCGTGCGTCTCGTCATCAGGTCTTTCTCCTCGGAATGCGTATGCGTGAAACTCGTTGGAATGTCGTGCCCGGCTTGGGTAGGCCGTGTTCACGCGCCGATCGGGGAAACCTCGCGGATCCGACCGTCGGCCACCTGGAACACGGCCGTTGCGGAGCTGCCTTGTTGGACATTGGCGAGACAGCAAACCTCCGTCACGTCCCCGGTCGGATGCCGAATGGTAGCGCGATACGATTTGTGCATATGGCCGCACAGAATCAATTGCGGCCGCAGACCATCCGCCAGGAGCCGCCCGTATTCATTTCCGACTTTGTCGTAGCGCATGCTCCGCCGCTGCTGTTCGAAGTCCTCGGCATCGGCGGGATCCACGATGGCCTCTGGCCAGTCGTGAAGCAACAAGACGTCGGCGCGCTCGAAACCGAGGGCTCGTTCGATGTCTCCTTCAGTAAAATAGGTAAAAGCCTTGTTCGATACTTTGCCGATGCTGGAGAGGGGCGGGCGCGTCTGCTGGAACGCGTCCTCACGGTAGATGCCCGAGAGCCCCACGATGCGTAGGCCGTGCAGCTCGATGGCGCTGGCCCGTCCGAGATAATGGCAATTGGGCGTGAGCTCGAATCCCTCCGGCCGCGCATCGAGGAAGCCGTACGGCTCGTGGTTGCCGCCAATGAAGTACAGTGGCCACGGAAACACCTTTGCGCCCGAGGCATAGTCGGAAAAGTCACCGAGCTGTTTGTATTTGGCAGGCGCCGCCATCGTCGCCAAATCGGCTTCGTGCCGATGGGGCTCGAAATCACCCACTTGGAACACCAACGACAGCGACCGTTTCGAGCGTTTTTCCCACGCGGACAGCAGCCGCACCATGGCGTGCATGGCTCCATGGGTGTCACCCACGGCTGCAAAGAAGAAGTTCTGGTGCGTATGGGACATCGGCGTATTGGCCCGACCAACAAGGATGCAGCATCTGCCCGACGAATGGGCGAAAAAGAGCAACGGCAAAGAGCGTGCCGGATGCGCCTGCACGATCTCGGACGACGGCGCCGGATCGCGCGGCTCTGGGAAGCGTTGAAAGGAAGGTCCGGCAATGGAAAGGTCCAAAGCTCTCACGTTCGTCTCCTGCACGATTTGCGGCGGCGCCGCCAAATCACCATTCGAGAGCCGCTGCGAAATGTGCAGCGTCCTCGAAGCGCAAGTCGAAATCGAGGTACCAGTCGCATCGTCTGTGTCGAGGTACTCGTGAATTGCCGCATGCAGGGACCTTCGCGCACATCGCACGAGATCGATCTGGGAACGCGCCAAGGGCGTGGACGATCATGGCCGCTGCGCGGAGGCACAATCTGACACATCCTACGTCGGCATTTCGCGATGGCGTTCCGTACCGCGGATGGCACGGTAATCGCTCTGTCCTTGACTCGGAGGTTTCGCGCATGCGGAAGAGCGGAAGCACGACGAGCCAATTGGGGCGCATTTTTCGTGGCATCGTTCGGACCTCGGTGGCTTCATCGGGGGTCGCGGCATCAGCTGCCCTCCTCGTGTCCCAAGCAAGTGGGTGCGGCACCAACAACAGCTCATTCGAGCTCAAAGGCGATTCAGGGAATCGCGTGGACATCGACGACCCGACGCCCTTTGACGAGCGTCTGGCCATCGAGAGTTTCGAGCCGCTCCGATGCTACGATCCGCGCCACTACGATCTGACCGAGCTCGCAATCAACACGGGCAGCGACTACATCGATTTGCGCTCGCAGCACTGGCGAAACCATCCCGACGGCGGCGATGACGTGAAAATCGTGGCCGACGTGGCCGGCTCGGGGGGCACCGCGTGTGCAACGGCCAGCGATCGGCCGGCGTGCGCGCGTGCAGTCGCCGCGGTAAACGCGACCGGTGGTTTCGTGACCGCGGGCTCTCCCATTGGATTCGAGAACGCCTTCGTGCGAACACGCGGCAACGACGTCGCGGTTTTTCGAACGAAGGAAGAAGTCGCGGCGCTTTTCGGGCCCATCGACGTCGGGGTCGAGGCATGGCTCCGGGCGTACATGGAGGGGTACACCATCGCGTGTGGGGAGCGTACGGTGCGCGTGAGCTCGGACGGGTTCGAGGTGATCGCGAAGAAGGTGACCGGCGACTGCGATCCCATCGTCATCACGCGCTACCTGCTTCGCGTCGCGCGCGACGGCACGGTGGCCGTGCTTGCGGACGAGATCGCGAGCCGCCATTATGGCTACTGCATCGGGCGTCGTCCGGAGGGACTCGAGATCGCTGTACCTTCGGATTCGACGTATTCGCCCGTGGGGCGCTATTTTGCGGAGGTTGCGCACCTCGAGGCGGCCTCCGTCATCGCGTTCCGGGCACTCGAGAGAGAGCTCACGCACCACGGCGCACCGCGAAGCCTGCGCCGCCGTGCCGCCCGCGCCGCACGCGATGAGATGCGGCACGCCGCAATGACGGCGCGCATTGCAAAGCGCTACGGCGCCACCGCTCCGACAACCCCCGTGGTCGCATCGCGGAAGACGCGCTCGCTCGAGGCCATGGCCATCGAAAATGCCGTCGAAGGGTGCGTGCGTGAAACCTTCGGTGCGCTGGTCGCGACCTATCAGGCCGAACGAGCGGGCGATGCCGTCATCGCGGCGGCGATGCGCATCATCGCACGAGACGAGACCCGTCATGCAGGGCTCGCGTGGGAGGTCGCCGCATGGCTCGATGAAAAACTCTCGCCCAAGGCCCGCGCACGGGTCGCACACGCGCGCGCGGCTGCCATATGCGAAATGCTAGAAGATGCGCATCTGCCAGTCGCCGCGGAGCTGACCGCACGCGCAGGCCAGCCGCCGCCACGCGAGAGCGCACGCATGGCCGCCGAGTTGGCGCGGGCCATGTATCGTCGCCCCATCGCAGAGACCATCGGCTAATTGCGACGGAGCATCGAGCGTGCGTGCGGCTTCGTCGGTCAACCACCGGAGCGCGTCCGAGATCGAGACAGTCACGCGCCGTCCGGTCTCCTGGAAGACGTCCTCGGCTTGCGCGACGACGATGCGCTTTAGGCGGACGTGTTGCTCGCGCGTAAGGCGCAATTTACGCTGGCGTCGCGCACAGCGTCGCGAACCTCGATTTTGGGGTGGCCAATACGTGCCATTGTGATGCCCGATCTTGCACAACAATGTGGCATCGTGGCGCATCTGCAGGGGCGAGGAGAAACGCGATGGATGGCGATCCGCGGAGCGGTCTCGATGTCGCGCATATACTCTCGGATACGCTCGCGCGACGCGGTGCCGCCCGAGGGGCCTTCAACGGGCGCGGCGCAGTGGCTGTATCCCTCCTGCCAACCGCGTCGTGATTCCGTCGAGCAGGCGGCCTAGATTTGGCGGTGCGAATGACGGAGCTATCGAGCGCAGCGCTACTATGGGGACTCGCCGAGCTGCGGGGGGATGGTGATCTTCCCGAGAGGAGCCTCGAGCTCGTGGGGGAGGAGGCGGGCGCGCGTGGCGAGCCAGTTCATGGGGGCAAGTTCGACGACGCGTCGTTTGGGCCAACTCGGCAGGACACGAAACAGGTCGCGCAAGTATTCCTCGGAATCGAGTCCGGCGTGGCGCGCGGATGCGATGAGCGAAAGCCATGTGCAGGCCACTTCCGCGGCGTCGTCGGAGCCCAGGTGCATCCAATTTTTCCGTCCGATCGCCACATGTCGAATTTCGCGTTCAACGTCATTGTTGGAAAGTGGAATGCTCCCGTTCACCAAAAATCGCGTGAGCGCCTCCCAATGATTGTGGCTGTACCGAAGGGCGCGGGAGAAAGGCCCGCGTGGATCCACGCTGGGGTCGTCGAGCAGGCAATCGCGGGCCCTGGCGAAAATCTCGACCAGCGGTGCAGAGCGCTCTTTTCGAATCAAAAGGCGTGCGTCGGGCGAAAGGTGCGCGATGTCCCTCTCGATGGTGAACAGCTCGTCGGCAAGCTCGACGAAACCGCGCGCCCGCGTGTCGGTGGGCAAAGCAAAGAAATACTTGCGCCGGCAGTGTGCCATACAGCCGGCCTCTTTCGGCGCGCCGGGAGCGCGAAACAATTCGTCGTACACACTGGAGGCGTCTGCGACGACGATACCGCCAAATTCTTCGAGCCAGCTTTTCGGCATGTCGCTCGTGTGCAGCGCGGAATAGCGAAAAAAGACCTGCGCCCGATCGGCAAGGAGCACCCAGATGTGAGCTCTTCGATCGTGGGGGCTTGCCATCACGCGCACCCCCGTCGCATCGATGCCGATGACCTGGCACTGAGCCAACGCGTGTTCCCAAGCCGCATCGACGACGAGGCGCGCCACCGGCTCGGCGAGCTTTTCCCACGCGCTCAACGTGGAAACGGGCACACGCACACCATGCCGGGCGATGATCTTCGACAGGCGCGTGTACGGGATCTGATCGCCCCATTTCGAGTGAATCGTGTGGGCGAGCATCGCAGGATCGGGCAACGCGCGCGGAATCATCTCGTCGGGCACGGGCTCGATGTGCACGGCGACCGAGGCATCGTCATTGTCTTGGGCGAACTTTTTCCGGACCACACGCAATCGTGTATACCCGGACTTACGGAACGCCAATCGGTAAGAGACCTCCTCACCGATGTAGCGGGCTCCCTCAGGAGTTTCGCCGGGCGAAATGTCCACGGTTTCCACGGGCAGGTGCTCGGGAAGCTGCCCGCGCCCATGTGGAGTACGGCGCTTTCGGACACCGCTCGGAGGCGACGGGGGCACGCGATCGGGGCCGGCCAGTGGCTGCGCCGCGTTGGGCTTTTCGGGCTCGGCCGGGGCCGGCGATGGCTCACTGCCGAGAATCGTCGCATCGAGCAGCACCTGCAACGTGCTTGCCGGCAAGCGCTCGCGTTTGACGCCGAAAAGCTGCTTCGAGAGCCATGCCACCTGCGCCTCGAGGGCATCGATGCGCACGCGTTGCGATTCACTTTCGGCACGTAACCGTGCGTTTTGCTCGCGAAGCTCTCTATCCTCAGCCACAAGCCTCGACACCGCATCCGAGGACGCTCCTTGGGCCAGCGCCGCAACGAGAGCGGCCGCGATGCTGGCATTGGGGGGCGTGACGGGCGACACGGCTCGATGCATCGAGAACGTCGTGCATATCACGATATCGCATCATGCGATATGTATTCAGTGTACGCTGCTATTCTTTTTCTTACCTTCGACGGCGAGTCCTTCGAGAAATCGGGCAAACGCCTCGGGACTCATTTCCATACGCGAGGCGCCCTCGGTGCGCGGCGGCGCGACGAATACCCCCTGATCGAGGCGCTTGTATAGAAGCGCATATCCGGTGCGGTCGTAGAATAAGACTTTGCACCTGTCGGTCGCCTTGTTGAGAAACACGAAGAGCGAACCTCCTCGCGGATCGTCACCGAAACGCTCGCGCACAATCCCCGCGAGCCGATCGAAACTGATGCGAAGGTCGACCCGCTCGACACTCACAAAGATGCGGACATTCGCCGAGAACATCAGCTCTCCTCCAATACGCCGATCAACGCGCGAAGTACGGTGACGTTGGCCCCCGTCTGCACACGAAGTATCCGACCCGAGCGAAGAACCACTTCGATGCTGTCATAAGGCGAGGATGTCCCGCGCGCTACAGCGGTCGTCGCAATAGGCACCTCGGGTGCGGAGGCCTTGCGCGACGGCACAACCTCGACAAATCCCTTGCCGACTTCGGTGCTCGCTTCGGGCCGCGCGATCTTCCTCTTCCACCACACCAACGTCCGTGGATTCCACCCGTGCTTCTTCGCATATTCGCCCGCGCTCTCCCCGCTGGCCTCCCACGCCGCGATTCGCCTCACCCACTCCGGCCTCTTCGCTCGCTTCCTCATGCATCGCGAGTTTGCTGCCGCTTCGGCCCCTCGTCACGACGCGCTCCGCAGGACGGATACCAGTGGCTCGGCAGCGCCCAGAGCAACTGGTCGCCGGTCGTGAACACGCTGTTCACGCCTTCGCTCACGTTCATGCGGCGCAGCCCGCCGACGGCCACGCGTAGGGAGCGGCTAACCGCGGCGGACGTCAATCGCTCCACCGACTCGGCTTTCGTGTTCGGAATGAAGTCTACCCACCCGTGTGCGTCGCGGATCAAGCGTTCCAGGCGATCAGGACCGACGTCGTCCGCGCAGGATTCCTCGATCAGGCGCGCAGGGAGGCAATCGGCGGCTCTGCGAATCGGTTCTCGCGAGCTGGTCGTTGCAGCGCGCAGCAGTCGATGCCGGCGGGCAGATCGTCGACCCAGCCGGCCATCGACCGCGCGCCGGCACCGGAGTGCGGGAACAACACGAGACGCGGTCCAGCAGCGGCGCGCAATGTGCGGACCGCGCCCGACCCGGCGCCGGCGGGCGGTTGGTCCCGAGGTCGCGACGGCGAGGTTCATCATGTTTTCATGTTCGGCCGCCGCGCGAATGCAGTTGCGCACGAAGACGGCGTTCGGCGGCGGCGGCGCGCGCACAGCGAGCACGTCGTACAGTGACGTGCAATGATTCTGCGGGCACCCGCGCGGTGCTACGGCGGTAGCTCGCTGACTTGGTACCTGAACGAAAGGTCTTGTCTAGGAACTTCCAACGAGGAGCCCGCATCCCGAGTCGGCTGCGGACAGCACGAAGCGTCGAAGTTTCTCGAATGCTCCCGCGACCCACTCGCGATCGTTGGCGTCGTACCGACCGTCGAACGGGTAGCGCTCGACCATAACGGCCGTGTCGTTCAACCGCGCGTCGATGGTCTCTCGCGAAAGCCCCGAAAGCTCGGCGGCGATCGTCGCCGTACGTGCCGGAGCGAAGATACGACCCGGTCCGTACGTGAACTCGTAATCGATGGTCTCGTCGCCGCCCCCGAGGAGGAAAGACGCGACGGGTGGCGACGAATCGCCGGTGATGACGTAATCGACCGCGTCATACGCCTTCTCCAAATCGATCATCCGCCCTGGCTCCATGACCCATCCCGTTCCTCCCTCCTGTCCAAAAAGCAGGATCTCGAGCTGGTTCTCGGTCAACTTCGTGAGCGCATCGAATTCGGAAGCGAACACGCGATAGACTTGGATGTTGATGCTCATGGTACCTGCATCCTACGTCATTCGTGCCGTGCATCTTCCCGGTCATCGACGATTTCGTTACTCGACGAAGCGACGACGCGGAACATCGTCGTTGGCATGATCGGCGATCGGGCAAATGTGCGATCGTCGGAGACGACGGTCATAGGCGGTCCAGGCAGAACGGCGTCCCCTTCGAGGAGGAGCGGAGCTCGGTGCCGAGAGGGACGAATCCGCGCTAAGTTAGCGGCGGGCTACACGTCGCATTGGTTCAAAACGGCTATCGGGTATGACCAGGCCGATCGGGTGATCGCGCAGTCGATGGGAATGGAGGTTCCCGCGATGCAAGGGCAGTCCGTGACGGCAGGTGGCCTCACGGGGAAAGACTTGGTCACGACCAGCTATACCGCGCGGGGACTCGCCAATAGGGCAGGGGGGAGCTACGGTGCTCTCACGACGCGCAGGAGCGTAGACGCCGACGGGCTCGTAGGGGCCGTCACGTATGGGACACCGCGGGCAGTAGCAAGCTACGAATATGACACGCAACGACGCCTCCAGCAGGCATGCGTTCGGCGTAATCCTCCACCGATTTGGGGCGCGCCCCCGGTGGGCTACACGGCCCCCTCACCGTCGGTGAGCGCCCAAACCGTGCTTGAGGACCTCACGATCGACCTTTACGATGCTCTCGACGACCCGCTGCACGTGACCATGCGCGACTTGCTGCCGAGTGGCCTGCTGGGCGCAAAACCGATCACCACCGAGCCGTTCTCGTACGACGACCAGTCGCAACTTCGCCGTGTGGAATACAGCACCGGTGACGATGTGCACGTGTCGCCGTTTGCCGACGAGGCGTCGGCCTTCTGCTGGAGGGGCTTGGCGACGAGATGCAACGCTCCGCGACACTGGCGACGAAGGCGAACACGCGCAGCATCGTTTCCTCCTTGAGGCCGCGCACTCCGTTCATCGGGCGCGCGGGACGAACGCCGAGGGCGGGCAGCCGAACTCCGCGCGGAACGCGCTGGTGAAATGGCTATGCGACGAGAAGCCGCTCGAAAGCGCGATGTCGGTCAACCGGCCGGCGCCGCGCCGCAATTCGAACAGCGCGATCCGCAGCCGCACCCGCGTGAGATGCCCGTGAATCGTCTCGCCGGTGACGAGCCGAAACACGCGACTCGCGTGGAAAGGCGACGTCTTGCACGCCGCCGCGATGCTCTCCAACGTAAGGTGCTCGGCAAATCGCGTGGCCATCACGTGCTGGAGCTCGTGAGCCAATCGGCGCCGCGACGGCGAAACCGTGAGCTCCCGCGCCGCGCGCTCCGAGGCATCTTTGGGCGTGAGGATCCGAGCCACCAACGCCAGCGCCGTCTCCTCGATGGCAACGGGATCCCTCGCACCCAGGAGACGGAAATGCAACTTCGCCACCTCCGGTGCAATCCGGCATGCGTGCGTCGCCCGGCCCGGCATCTGCGCGCTCGCCAATTCACCGCGAAGAAAGATCAGCGTGCTCGTTTGCGGCCGCGCCGTGGGCGACGCTCTCGCATAGCCGTCCTCCGCCGTGGTGAACGCGGCCGTTGTGGCATCGACCACCTGCCGGTGCCGCCCACGCGCCCGCAAGTGCACACCTGCGCGCGGCAGGTCGAGCTCGTCGTAAGTGGGCACCTCCCGAGACCACGGTCGTTTCTGCCCATCGCAGTGCCACTCCGCGACCAAAAGATCGCGCCCCACGAACATAGGCCGCATCGGAGAACCAACGCTCCAGTTCATTCGAGCAAGATCCTGATAGCCGACGTTCAATCGCACGCCATCATGCTGGCACGATGCTTTGTCTTGTCAACGCTGCGCACGGCTCATGAAGGTCAACACGCGATCGCTCGTCAGCCTGTTGGTCGCCGCGGGGTTCCTCGTGCTCACGGGCACGGGTTTGCTGCTTTTTTTCGTGAAGCACGACAACCGAACCGCCGCGATCCACACGCTATTCGGTCTCGTTTTTCTCGGCGTTGCGGTTTTTCATATCCGCAACAACTTCCGCGCCCTCAAAGGCTACGGCTACAAGCCGCAACCAAAGCGGTTCGCGCTCAAGCCCGAATTCTACCTCACGCTCGTCCCCGCGATGCTGCTCTTGGCCGGCCTGTTCTTCGAGCTGCCCGGTTTCGCCGCGGTCTACGAGTGGGGAAACCGTTGGCGCAGCCAGCAAGCGAACATCCGAGAGGAGCGTCCGATTTATCAGCATCTGGAGACGAACGTCTCGGGTCGCGGCGTTTCCCTGGAGCTCGAAGTGCGAAAGGGCAGCAAGTTCCAGTATCCCTTGTTCGCCGTCTGGATCGAGAGCCCCGAGGGGCAATTCCTCCAGACCCTGTACGTGTCCAAGGCGATCGGTTCGAATCATTTCACCGAGGCGCCCGCGGGCGTAAAGAGCGTGGCAAGCATCCGAAGGCCGGAAGCGTTACCCTATTGGGGCCACCGAAGGGGCATTCGGGCGAGCGACGGCTACTATCTCCCCGACGCCGAGCATCTCGTCCCCGACGTGGTCTCCGCGGCCACCGCCACGGAGAACTGGCGACTGCACACCAAGACCGACGCTCCACTTCCAGCATTCACGATTTACTTCGAGGTCAATCAATCTTGGGATTGGAACGATTACTACACCAAAGACCGATTCCCCGATGATCCGATCTACAGCGGTAACGGGCAGAACGGACAGCCCTCCGTCGTCTACGCCGCTGCGATCGATCTTTCGCAAAAGACGCGCTATTATGCGCTGAACCCCGTCGGCCACGGGCACCACTCGGGCAAAGACGGCACGCTCGATCCGGACTTGTCCGTGCTCACCACGGCGCTCGAGATCGTCGACGGGGTGACCGTCAAAGTCCTCCCGTAGCGCGAGCACCCACGTCGTCGAGCTCGCCCGTGGTGTCCGTCGAAAGCGACGCTCACGTCGCCCGATGGGGGCGAGCGCCGGGTATTCGCAATGTGCTCACATGTAAGCCTCCGGGCTCACTGGGGATTAAGCCTTGCCGGTCGGGCAGCATGCAGTTGCGAGACATCGATGGCCACCACGCAGCGCCTCTTGGCGGAGATCCACTACGAGCTCCGCCCGCTGACCATCGCCATCGCAGCCGCGACGATGCGCGCGCCATGCTCGAGCGACTTCGGCGCCGGTGATCGCCGCACCCTTTAAAGCGCCAAGCGTGGTGCCTATCTCACAAAAAAGCGACAGTTCGCCTTGCCGATCTACTTCGAACAATCTAGAAGTAAGTCGTGGCCTCCAAGGTGGAACATCACGCCGAGCAGCTCGGCGCGCTCGGGCATCCCGTGCGCCTCGCGATTCTTCGATTCGTCGTTCAGGCGGGCACGGAGGGGGCGCCGGCCGGTGCCATCCAAGCGCACGTGGATCTGCCCGCGTCGACGCTCAGCCATCACTTGAAACGACTCGTCGACGCCGGCGTCGTGCAGAGTCGCGGTGAGGGCACGTTCCACTACTACTCCGCCGATTACGAGGCCCTTCGCAAGCTCACGTCGTACCTGTGGGAGGACTGCTGCAAGAACGGCGGCAAGGGCACCTGCTGCTGATCGGTGTGTTTTTTTGTCTTTTGGTTCGAATATTTTGGAAGAAGGAAGGGCACATCATGAACATCCTCAAACCGCACGTATCCCTCAACGTTTCGAACATCGACGCATCGGTCGCGTTCTACGAGCGCGCCTTCGGAGTGCAGGCGACCAAGCGCCGTCCTGGCTACGCCAAGTTCGATCTCACGGCGCCGGCGCTCAACCTCACGATGCAGGAGGCCGCGCGCACGGGCGTGAATGCTTCCCACTTCGGCGTGCAGGTCGCGAGCACCGAGGACGTGGCGACGGCATGGGCGCGCTTCAAGGCCGCGGGGCTCGAGACGTTTACCGAGGAGAACGCCGCGTGCTGCTACGCGATGCAAGACAAGGTATGGATCCGCGATCCGGACGGAAACCATTGGGAGGTCTTCGTGGTGAAGGGCGACGCGGCGACCATGGGGGAAGGGCCGGAGCAGCTCAAAAGCGGTGCATGCTGCACGCCGAACATGGTCGAGGGTGGCAAGGTCAAGGCCGGCGGCTGCTGCCCTTGATCCCGGACGAGGGGAGGTAGGGACATGTCCACGTCAAGCGTTGTCAAAAGCCTGTCGTTTCTCGATCGCTATCTGACCCTCTGGATCTTTCTGGCGATGGGCCTCGGGGTGATGCTCGGCTACTTCGTCCCGAGTGTCACGACCGCCCTAAACCAAATGAGCGTGGGCACGACGTCGATTCCCATCGCCGTAGGCCTGATCCTCATGATGTACCCGCCCTTCACCAAGGTCCGGTACGAGGAGCTCGGCCGGGTCTTTCGCAACAAGCGCGTGCTCGTGCTGTCGCTGGTGCAGAACTGGATCGTCGGGCCGCTCCTGATGTTCGCGCTCGCCGTCCTCTTCTTGCACGACAGGCCCGAGTACATGCTCGGCTTGATCCTCATCGGCCTCGCGCGCTGCATCGCGATGGTCATCGTCTGGAACGATCTCGCCAAGGGCGATACGGAGTATTGCGCGGGGCTCGTCGCGTTCAACTCGATCTTCCAAGTCCTCTTCTTCTCGGTGTACGCGTACTTCTTCGCGACCCTCTTGCCGGGCTGGCTCGGCCTTCCGGGCGCGGTGGTGAACATCACCATCGGCGAAATCGCCCAAAGCGTGGCCATCTACCTCGGCGTACCGTTCGCGGCTGGCTTCCTGACGCGGACCCTCCTCGTTCGCGCGCGGGGAGGGGAGTGGTACCAGCGGAGCTTCGTTCCGCGCGTGGGGCCCATCACCTTGGTGGCGCTGCTCTTTACCATCGTGGTGATGTTCTCGCTCAAGGGTGAAGCCATCGTGCAGCTTCCCCTGGACGTCATCCGCATTGCCGTTCCGCTGCTCGTCTACTTCCTGGTGATGTTCGCCGTGTCATTCGTCATGAGCAAGCGGGTCGGGGCGGATTACAAGCAGTCGGCCACGTTGTCGTTCACGGCCGCGTCGAACAACTTCGAGCTGGCGATTGCAGTCGCCGTGGCCACCTTCGGCATCCACAGCGGGGCGGCGTTCGCGGCCGTCATCGGTCCGCTGGTCGAAGTCCCCGTGCTGATCGGGCTCGTGAACGTGGCGCTCTGGGCCCAAAGGCGATTCTTCCCGAATACGACCCTCGAGGTCGTGGCCCCGCCGTGCGCGACGGCCGATGCATCGCCCTCCATCTCGAAAGCGTGACCATCATGTCCGAATCGAAGCCGAGCATCTTGTTTCTCTGCGTCGCCAATTCGGCGCGCAGTCAAATGGCCGAAGGACTCGGCCGCGCCATCTTCGGGGGTCGCGCTCACGTACAAAGTGCCGGTAGCCAGCCCTCGCACGTGAACCCCTACGCCATCGACGTGATGAAGGAGCAGGGCATCGACTTGACCTCCCACACATCGAAGTCCGTCGACACCATCGACCCAAGCGGCGTCGACATCGTGGTCACCCTCTGCGCCGAGGAAGTGTGCCCCGTGTTTTTGGGCAAGGTAAAACGATTTCACTGGCCGATCCCGGATCCGGCCAGCGCGGAGCCGCGGTCGCGCGACGAAATGTTGACCCGCTTCCGCACGGCGCGCGACACCATTCGCGGCATGCTCGAACGATTCGCGAGCGAAGAATTGGAGTAACGTTTCGTCATGGAACTCGCGCCTGCACACGAGACCGATTTGCCCGAGGTCGAGCGGCTTCTGATCGCGGCCGGCCTTCCGCTCGATGGGCTGCGGGACCAATTCCCAACCGGCTACGTGCTCGCGAAAGGGGACGACGGCGCGCTGGTGGGGGTCGCGGGGCTCGAGGCGTACGGCGATGCCGGGCTGTTGCGCTCGGTGGCCGTCGTCGATGCAGCGCGTAGCGCCGGGATCGGCGGTGCGCTGGTCACCGAGCGGCTCGAGCACGCGGCCGGTCGCGGCATGCGCGAAGTCTTTCTGCTTACGACGACGGCGGCGGACTACTTCAGGAAGCGCGGCTTTCGTGAAACGACAAGGGCCTCCGCCCCGGCGGCGCTTGCTGCATCCCCGGAATTTGCCGGGGCTTGCCCGGCTTCGGCGACCTGCCTCGTCTGGCAGGTGAATCGTCCGTAGTCCGCGCGAACGCGTGCGTCCTTTGTTCGGGGTCACCGTCTTCAGGACAGGAGGACGAAACGATGAGCGAATGAGGACGCGTGCGCCAACGGCGATGTTTGCTCGGGCGGACGCTGCACTTCGTGCGTAGATGGTTGCCTCGTCGGCTTTACACGGCGCACGGGCACGCTGGTGCAGGCATGCGTTCGAAACGCCAACGGCAGCGGTGAGTGAGGAAACTCCACGACGTTTAGGAAGACACGAAGAATGTCGCGTCAGCCCATGCACCGCCATCTGTTCGGACCATTGCGACACCTATGGCGCGACAAAGTGCAATGCTGGGAGTGTTCGTACATGCAGCGACCAAGCGGCGGCGGAGCGCGTGAGATGGGACCGAGAAGGCGCGCGGGCAAATTCAGTGGACCTTCCGCGGCTCGAGGACGCACACACCTGCGCGGCATACGGGATCTCGGTGGCAGCTGGGATGGCCCGACATGACGTCAGGGCACGCCGTTCCACGGCACGCGCGCTCAGCTTGTTTCTCCGCCACCTCGAGATGGCTGCGCGCAATCGCGCGTTGTTTACCCCCCGCATGACAGCCGCA
This sequence comes from Sorangiineae bacterium MSr11954, assembly GCA_037157815.1. Lineage (NCBI taxonomy): Bacteria > Pseudomonadati > Myxococcota > Myxococcia > Myxococcales > Pendulisporaceae > Pendulispora > Pendulispora albinea. Next base: position 5,166,152 of record CP089984.1, on the reverse strand, counting down.
ACAGTCACTTAGCGTGGCGCAATCGTCGTCTCGTCGACAGGATTCCTTCGCAACGGCCGGGCGAGGTGTGCCGCCGTCGAGCGTTCCGCGCGCCCCCGTCGTCGATGGAGAAGCGGTTGCTGGCGCAAGGAGAGGCGCCTCCACACCTGCGTCGCGCGCAACGGTATCGTGCGCCGCGTGAGCCGCGTCGTGTGGGGGCGCCTCTTGTGGGCGCACGTGTGCGCGTGCGCCGGCGTCCGCCGCTTGCTGCGAGCCCGAAGGGCACCCTTGCACGAGGATAAGCAGCGTTGCAAACGTGACCGACCCAAGGTTCCGGTAACTCATCCCCGAGGGGACGAATGGACGCCTCGAAAGTTCTATAGCCGGAACGCAAGTCTCGCGCGCGGAACTGGCGTCGTAGGCTGCACGCATGGATCCGGGGAAGAATGGTCGAGCCTGCGGCGTAGGCCGATTTCATGGAGGACGCACGGACCGCGCAAGGTCTCTTCGTATGTGTGCATTGTACATACCGGGTCGAAGCAACCGTGGACGCAGTCTTCTCCGAGCTCGCGTCCAAGAGTCAGGCCAGGATGCCGCAGCCGCGCTGGGATTGACCTCGTGCCCTTCCTGCGGCCTTCGCGATCCGAAAGCCGTTTTACGCGCTTGCATCGAGCCCGTGTTGAGCGGGTTGGTCATCGGCGCGATTCTGGCGCGGATGTTCACGGTGGTCGGGATGGTCATGACGGGTGGAAGCGATCCGCAGCAGAACGATGCTCGTATGCCATGGGTCGCGACCATTGCCGTTGCGCTTTCCGCACGGACCACGGCAGCATTCATTGCATGGCGTCTTCGTCCGGCGTTTCGTGGAGCCACCGCCAGCGTTACCTTCGGCCGCGCCGTCCCGTTCGGCCCCTCAGGATGGCGCAGCGCGCGGGTCCTTCGAGAGACTTTTCGAAACTTGGATTTCGAGTTCAAGGATAGGAAGGTGGGAAAGCCCGCTGCGTATTCATGAGTCGAGGTGACCCATGTCCATCCAAATGTCTTCCGTCGCATATTGGAGTGCTCTTTCACCCTCGGCGTTTCTCCTCGCGCCTGCACAGAATCCCCATCTTCCAGTGAAACGCCGAGCGATCAGGAGCTCCACGCCTCGAGCTACGACGGGCAGGTGCCTACCGAATCGACCGGCGAAACGGGGCTGACCTCCAGCTTCGAGCACGCATCCGTCATGGGCCTGGACGCGTTGACGCCCACCGTCCAGACGCGCCTCATCGCGCGCTCCTCGGCCGGGTCGACGAACCGGCAGCACTTCGGCGCGATGGTCATCTTGAATCGCCCGTCTTGTGTGTTGGCGGGCGCCTCGAAGCGGGGAATTTCGGGCAGGCCGGTCTCGTGACGTAGTTGGCCACCGCGCGCCGGTTCTGGGACGATTTGGGATGACCGCCTGAAAAAAGAGAAGGGCCCGAAGTCTGACCACTTCGAGCCCAGGTCGCCCGCGGTGTGCACGCGTTCGACGATGACGTTGTCGCACGAGTGCCCAGCGCCGGCCCAATTCCTGGCGGCGCCGTGTGCACGACGCTCTCGATCTTCGACAAATTCAGTGCATTCGCGACACCTGTCGTCGGCTCATCCTGCTTTGCTCGTCTTGCGATCGGGGTCATCTCTATTGCAGTGAGACCTGTCGCGATTTGCAACGCGCCGAGGCTCGAGCCTTATCGAAGCGAAGGCATTGGCAGAGCTTCGAAGGTCGGTGGGCCACCGCCCGTCGGGTCGCTCGCCTCCGCGATCGCGGGCGAAATGTAACGGACACCGGTCGCCCAGAAGTTGGCCCTCCAGCAACCCTCGTTTCGCCCGAGCCGCCCGCCGTCACGGAGATGGCGCAGCCCTCGGCGATGGAGACGCTCGATGACCGACATTTGGATGGGGATCTCCCCCGGACCGCTCACCACTGTTGCCACGCCTTTAATTTGATGTCGTTCCGCGCCGGCTAAATGATGGGCATCACGCAGACGGCGCGGTGGCGGGCGGTCTGCGTCAGAAGGGCTGCGAGCCGATGCGGTCGCGGTCCAGGGCGATGTCGAGGCGGAGCAGCGCGATCTCGAGTTGGTCGAGCAACTCGAGTACCCGGCCTACGTCACGTTGGTGAGGCTCGAAGGCGTCGTCGCCTGGAAGGTAGACGTCGCGGAGCGTACGCCGGACGAGGGTGATGGCGACGCGCAGGGCGGCCGCTTCGAGGGTCACGCGATTCATGTGGCAATTCCTTCGGCGTGAAGGACGCGGGCGAGGAGCTCGCGTTCGATGGTCTTGCGTTTGCGCCGGACTGCCAAGCGCAGAGCGGCGGTGGCGATGCGATCGGTGTCGCGCAGGCTGCCGGCGGCCGCCTCGTGGAGCATGGCGACGGCGTCGGGGGCGAAGAGATCTTTCGGTCCGCCGGCGCGGGTGACTCGCATGCGGACGTAATCGGCCGTATCGTCGGCGGTGAGCGACCCGATGGAAACGCGGTGGTGTAATCGCGAATAGAGCGACCGATTGCGCCGTAGGCGCAGTCGGTCGTCGAGATCGGGTAACCCGACCAGCAGCAGCGACAACAGTGCGCGACTGTCCCATGCGTAATTGAGCAAGATGTGGAGATGGTCGAGCGTGTCCTGATGAAGCAGGTGCGCCTCGTCGACGAGGAAGACGGGGAAGACGCGCTCTTTGGCGAGCTCCTCGACGTGGGTACTCACGGACAAGAAGACATCACCAGCAGTGGCACCACGGGGAACGCCGAGGGCGAGACATAGCTGGCGATAGAAATCGCGCCGGCCGAGCGTAACGTTGTGGCAATAGGTCAGACGGAAGGTGTCGGCCTTGAGCGCGTGCCGCAACGCGCGCAAGAGGCAGGTTTTTCCGGCGCCCGGCTCGCCGGTGAGGACGGCGCTTTTTCGAGCGTGCACCGCGTCGGTGAGCTCGTCGAGGACGGCGTGCTTGCTGGGGGGCAGCCATAGATCCGCGTCGTCGATCTCCTTGGAAAATGGCTCTTGATTCAAACCGAAGTGGGAGAGCGTCTCGGGGCTCATCGCGATCCCTCCGGCTTTCTGCCGAGCGCCTTGTCGAGCAGCGCGCGCGATGGGTCGAATGCGACACGTGCAACGTGAGGCTCGTCGAGGTTTTGTGCCGAGCGCGGACGCGTTGCGTTTCGCACGGGGTCGACCGGGTGCAGGACGAAGCGCTTGCCTTCGTGGTCGATGAATGGCGGCTCGCTCGGATCGACCAGGCAGCGCGAGACGGAGACGAGTTGGCCGGCAAGAAAGTGCAGATCGGTCTCCCAGTCCACGCCATCCATTGCGATGGTGTTGTCGCGACGGACGCGACGACGGGCGTGGACGGTGAGTGCAGCGCGTAGCTTTCTTTCGTCGAAGGGATCGGGCTCGCTTGCAGCGGCGGTGAAGACTTCGAGCGGCGTTTTGCCCATCAGCGCGCCGTGAGGGGTCTTGTGGTAGTGCTCATCGAGCCACGCCCAGAGCCGGACGTTGAGGGCGTGGAGCGAGGTGAGCGAGCCTATGTGATCGAGGCACCCTTCGCGCAACGTACGCCAGAAGCGCTCGATCTTGCCGCGAGCCGGGGCATCGTACGGCTTGGAATGCACCAGCGTGGTGCCCATACGGGCGCACGAGAGAGAGAGCGTCTCGCCGCGGTAGGTGGCGCCGTTGTCGAGGTACATGGCGTCGGGGGGACCATGCTTGCGCACGGCGCGTACGAAGACCGACAGCATGTCGATCTCGCGCTCGTAGGTCATGGCTTCAAGTGCAATGACGTAGCGAGACGCATCATCCATGAGCGCGTGGATGCGCACAGTCGTCGAGCCGGACGAATGGACGAGCGGCGCGCCATGGCAGACATCCCCCTGCCAGAGGGCGCCCGGATGCTCGGCCTGCCAACGCAACCGCATCTTGCCGCGCGTACCGCCGGCGCGCAGCGATGCCTTGTCGAGCCCGCGCTCGGCGAAGAAACGGCGCACCGTCGACGCGCTGACGGTGCCCGGCTCGAGGCGCCCGTCGGCTCCGAGCGTCTGCAGGATGAGCGGCACCGATGCCGACGGATGCTCGTGGCGAATGTCGACCAAAAGCTCGCGCAGGGCGACGGGCATCTCGCGCCCCCGACCACGGTCGCAACGGGCCTGCGGACGCAGCGCTTCGAGGCCTCCTTCCTTGTACGCGTAGTACCAACGCTCGAGTGTCGCGACCGAGTAGGTGCGCGACGAGTGGCCTCGTGGTGGACGAAAGCGCTGCTGAGAAAGCTCGGTGAGCGCCTCGGCCAACTGGCCGCGATCGAGCTCGCGGCGCGTGAGGGAGCCTACGATCTCACTTCGATAAAGCGCGACCGCCTCGGCGTGATCTTTGGGAGTGAGCGATTGCATGCAGTATACACCATTTCTGCGCCGGACGACCCTACGCCCGAGCGCCTACGGGAATGGAGCGCACTCGATCGCAGCGCGCGACGATCCAACGCGGTGGGGCGCGGGCTTGCACTTGGAGGCAGAGGGTCAATCGCGCCCCGCGAAGGCGGCCCCCTCGAACGCCCTCGCCTCGATCGAGACGAGGTGGGGTAAGGGCGCGAACGCGACGAGCGTGGCCGCGACGCGCTCGGCTCGCGCCCGCAACAGCGCTTCGCGTGGCCACGGCCGTACGACGCGAAACAGGACGCGCCGCTCGACGGCCTGGAGCCATCGTCGGAGCGTCGGCCACCCTGCTTCGGCGCTACGCCAGGGGCTCGTCCGCCTGCGCGTGTCCGAAAGCGTCGCGCCGAGCATGCCGTAGAGCGCGCACGCCAGGGCGATGGCCCCCGCGCTGTAATGCCGACGCGCCACGGCTCCTCGAGGCAACACGGTGATCGTCGCTTTGCAGCGCCGACACTGGTAACGCCGTACCCGCACGACGCTCATCGTCGGAGCTGCCTCGGGCTCTGTCGGCCCGCGGACTTGCCGAGCCCGAAGCCCATGCCCCCAGAGACCGAGCAATCCCCCCACCGGGCGCGACGCCGCGCCGCACCGGGGGCAGCAGGAGGGGCGGCCGGCCTCCACGCTCGGCGGCGACTTCGCCCAATTCTTGACATCTATGGCCAGATGAACGACGACGTAAACGCTCCGTCTCGGTAGCATGCGATCGGAGCGCGACGGGAGGACGTTTCCGCTTCCAATCGGGTCCTCCCGTCTCCTTTTTGTCTTCAGACGACACCACGTCGACGCTCCACCTCCGTGCCCCGCTCTACCTCCCTTGGAGGGAAAGGGACCAATCCATGTATGTGATGGGGAATAGGTCGCCTATGGCCGCTCTCCCTCATACTTCCGGCGCGATCTCGCGCCATCGAGCGTCAACAGATAGGTGCGTTAACAACCACCCGCGTACTCGCGATGGCCGGCGCCCGCGAGACGATCGTAAAGGCCAATCTGCGCGCGGACCCTGCGCACCCGCGCGCCCTCGCGACGCTGCTCGAGGCCGTGGCCCTCTGGCAGGGGCAGAAGGTCCGCGCTGCACTTTGTGCCAAAGACCGGGATGGGGCATCCGACTCCACCCTCTATCGCGCGGCATTCGGGGACGAGGGCGGATTGCTCTATTCGCTCGATTGGTTGCCCGCGCTCCCCCGAGACGACGGCGCCATCGTGATCTCGCGGGCGTTGGCGATTTCAACGACTTGCGACAGTTGCTCCTCTTCGAGGTGGCTCGATGATCGCGCCCGAGCTTCGCTCGCGCATTCGCCGCCTCTTCTTCGCCGAGCACTGGAAGATCGGCACCATCGCGGCCGAGCTCCGGCTCCACCGCGACACCGTCGAGCACGCGATCGAGCCACAGCGATTCGCCAATGTCGCCTATCGCGCGAGCGCTTCGATGCTCGATCCGTACAAAGCCTTCATCCGCGCGACCCTCGAGACCCACCCGCGACTGCGCGCCACCCGCGTGCTGGAAATGATCGCGCAGCGTGGTTACGAAGGCTCCGTGTGGCCGCTTCGGCGATATGTTCGGCGCGTCCGGCCCATCTCTCGGCACGAAGCCTTTTTCCGTCTCACGACGCTCCCAGGGGAGCAGGCTCAAGTCGATTGGGGCTCGTTCGGTTCCATCACCATCGGCGAGACACGGAGACCGCTCTCGTGCTTCGTGATGGTGCTCTCGTATTCGCGGGCCATCTTCGCCCGTTTCGTTCTCGATCAAACGCTCGAGAGCTTTCTGCGCTGCCACGTGGCGGCTTTCCATACGTATGGCGGTGTCCCGCGTGCCCTCCTTTACGATAATCTCAAGACGGCGGTGCTCGAGCGCGTGGGCGATGTCATCCGATTCCACCCTCGATTGCTCGATCTCGCCGGGCACTACCACTTCTCCCCCCAGCCCGTCGCGCCGGCGCGCGGCAATCAAAAGGGTCGTGTGGAGCGCGCCATTCGGTACCTACGCGAATCGTTCTTCGCCGCCCGCGCGTTTCGCTCCGTCGAAGAGCTCAATCGCAAACTGGACGACTGGATTGGCAGCGTCGCACATGCGCGCATCGTCCCTGGCGATCTGCACAAGCGCACCATCCATGACGCCCTCGAGCAGGAGCGCGGACGTCTGCTCGCTTTGCCCGAGCACCCTTTTCTCTGCGACTACGTTCGAGCTACCGCCTCCGGCAAATCACCCTACATCCGTTTCGACGGCAACGATTATTCGATTCCTCATACCCTCGTGCGCAAGCCACTGACACTCGTCGCATCCGACGCCCTGCTTCGCATCCTGGATGGCGACACCGAGGTCGCGCGCTACCCGAGGTCATGGGAGAAAGGACGGCAGATCGAGACGCCGCAGCACCTCACGGCGCTCGCCGACGAAAAACGACGTGCGCGCGAGCATCGCGGTCGGAATCGACTCTTTGCCGTGTGCACGAGCGCCGAGCCCTTCCTCCACGAGGTCGCGCGCCACGGCGGACACCTCGGAGGGACCACGACCCGATTGTTGCACCTGCTCGAGGAGCACGGCGAAAGCGAGCTCCAAGCCGCCCTTTCCGACGCCCATCGGCGTGGCGCGTTCACCGCGCAATCGGTTGCTCACATCCTCGACCAGCGCCGACGCGCCCGCGGCGCTCCGCTGCAAGTGCCCCCCGTACTGCCCAACGATCCGCGCGTGCGCGACATCGTCGTCGCACCGCGCTCACTCGCCGTCTACGACAAACTCGCCAAGAGCCACGACGGGGAGGACGAGCCATGACCGAGCTTCGCGAGCGCCTTCGCGCCCTCGGACTGCTCTCCACCGCGAGCGCCTTCGACGATCTGGTCGCGCTCGCGACGAAAAAGCGTTGGGGATTGACCGAGATCCTCGAGTACATCGCCGACCTGGAAGAGAAGGACCGGGCTAGGCGCGGTCTCGAGCGGCGGATGTCGCGCAGCCGGCTGGAGAAATTCAAGCCGATGAGCGACTTCGAATGGGACTGGCCGACCAAGATCGACCGACCTCTGGTCGAATCCGTCCTCTCTGTCGACTTCGTCGCGGCGCATCGCAACGTCGTGCTCGTGTCGCCGAGCGGGCTTGGAAAAACGATGATCGCGCAAAACATCGTACATCGCGCGGTGCTCGCCGGGCATTCCGTGCTCTTTCTTTCGGCCGCAAAGCTCTTGCTCGATCTCGGAGCTCAAGAGTCGGCGCGGGCGCTCGAGCGCCGGCTGCACTACTTCTCCAAGATCGGCCTTCTCGTGATCGACGAGGTGGGGTTTCTCGCCTTCGACAATCGCAATGCCGATCTCCTCTTTCAAGTCGTCAGTCGAAGGTACGAAAAGAAGAGCCTCGTGCTCACCACGAACCTCGCTTTCAAGGACTGGCACACGATCTTCCCATCGGCCACCTGCGCAACGGCCCTCGTCGAGCGAGTGATTCATCACGCCGACGTGGTCACCATCGAAGGAGAGAGCTACCGAATGCGCGAATCCGAAGCCACCGCGAAGGACAGGCGGGCAGCCCGCAAGGCGAAGAAGGACCCGCCGGCCGACTCGTGACGGAATGGGCAGCCCGGATCATCCGCGTTCACGCGGCGACCGGGCTGCACCGAATTCTGCGCATCGACACGCTCGGCAACATCTTGTGATGCCGCGCCTTGGCCATGATCAAGGTCGCAGGTTCGCGGCGAAGAGCCCTCCCTTTTCCCTCCGACGGTGAATGATCCGAACGTTGTCCGTGTCGGCCTCGAACGCGCAGCGCAGAACCGGCCAGACCGCCTCGAACGCGGCACGATGGCCGTGCGCTCGCCCTCGGCGAGCCGTTTCAGCAGACCTTGAATCTCCGCGCGCGCGCGTGCGGCGTCACGCCGGGTCAGTTCCCTGCGCAGGGAAATGGGTAGTGACAATCATCGGCCGACGTGGCCGCGAAAGCGAGCGTGGGCAATCCGACGAGGACGGTCGTCATCGCCACGACGTGAAGGAATTTGCGAAACATCGGTTCTCTCCTGTTCGGGCCGGACCGCCCGGCCTCGACGCCAAGAGGCGCGAGATGGGAGCTCGTGACCTGTTGGTGCGTTTTTTCTCGGTAACGGTGTCACGCGGGTCGCCAACGCGCCTATTGAAGTCATGGATAAGAAGACCCTCTGGATTGCGGTTCTCGGTGTGGACCATCGGCGTCGCAGGCACGATGGCCTACGGAATCATGGGGCCACCACCGCCGGGTGCAAGACGGGATGCAAGCCGCGTCCGGCCATGGCGACCGGGCCATCCGCCGTTTACCGGGAGGGCAAAGCGGTGGCCGTCGACGTTTCCGGGGCGGAGCGTTGGCCGGGCCCTTCAAATCCCGAGAAACGGCACACTCCCGGAGCAAATGCGCCCGCGGCATTCCTGGGTCGCGTCGAGTCCAGTCGGTGCGTCCCTCCCGCGACGACGGTGATCTTCGAGACGGAACACCGAATCGACGCCGCGTCGAACCAAGTAGCCAGACCGCGCTCAACCTTCCTTGTAGTTCTCGTACTCCCACTGAAAATAAATGCGAAGCTTCTCGACACAGGCGTTCCACGTTTCCGCTTCACACTTGGAGACGGTTCGCTCGAGCCACCGCCAGAGGTCTTCGAAATTATAGCGCTTCATAACCAACAGAGCTCGGGATGCGAGGATGCCCTCTCTCTCCTCCAGCGTGTCCAGGCCCGCGGGCGTGGCTACCAGGATACTAAATGTGTCAGCGCCCTTTCCCGGCTTCGAGCCTATGTCCACGTACAGATATTCGGCTACCACATCCGGGTTTTCGGGTTGCCAGAGCCGAAGATTTCCACGTCCCACGATGCCGTGCCCACGGATTACGAGCTTCAATTTTCCCCTCCTTGGGGTGAGTACACCATTGCATTACTTTACATGAACGTGAACGTTGGACACCTTTTCCTTGTCGAACCAGCCATCGCGGACGGTCTGCCGCTGATGGAAGTTGGCCTGTTTACCTGTTCGGGCGAAGGCGCTTCCGCGCTTTTCCGTCGTGGACCGAACCAGCCTCTTCCCGTCTGCGGAGATTAGCCAGAATTCGCCCTTCTTACCGCGCTCGAGTATCGAATGTCCGGGGCCGAGAAATGCTCTGGCAAGTTTGTCGACTTCTCGTCGCTCGACCGCTGCGCGGATCCCGCGGTCTCCGGGCAGAGCTGCTTCACCTTCAATCTGACGCAGCTTTGCTCGCAGCGACTGTTTGAGCCCTTCTTCGTCACCATCGCCACCGGTCGCGCAGCCAGACCCGCGCCCTCTGCCGCGTAGACCCAGCGGATCAATCCAAATGCACGGGTCGTCGACATATCCATAGAGCACCCCGCTCCCGCGGAATCGTATAGGATCCTGCGATATGTAATCGCCCCGGCTCGGATCGTAATAGCGAAACCGATTGTAGTAGAGACCGGTCTCTCGATCTTCGTATTGACCCGGCCACCGCCACGGGCACGCCTCGCTGCTCCCTTCCGTCACATGCGCGGTGCCGTACAGGTCGAGCTGCGCCCGCCAGATGACGTGACCGTTCTCGTCGAGCATCTCCTGCGGCGTACCCAAGTAGTCGCTGACGATCGCGTAGCTCCTCGCGGCCTTGCCACGTTCTCGCTCGATTTTGCCGAGCGGCGTGAAGCCTTCGGGCTCGAAGAGCCAGCTCGTCATATCCTTCACGCCATCGGCGCCGTTGGTCCACTCATGGACCGGAACGTTGCCATCCCAACGCCACTCGCGAACTACTTCGTCGCGGCCCTTCCTTCGCACCACCTTCGTCACGCGCCGGCCGAGCGCGTCGTACGCAAATTCGACCTCGACGCCATCCGGACCTCTCACGCCGGCCAGCATCTCGGCGCCGTTCCACGTGTATTCCCACTCGTTGCCGTCGCGCGTCCGTTTGTGAATCAGGCTGCCGTTGTAGTTGTAAAGAAACGTCGTCCCATCGGCCTCGCGCAGAATGCCGCTGCTCAGATAGCGCCGATCCGAGCGATCGCGCTTTCGAGAAAGATTGCCCGTCGGACCGGGCGCCCGAAGCTGAATCGATCCATCGGGAAATCGCGCCGAGTCGAGCCGTCCGCGCGCGTCGTGCACGTAATCCGTCGCACCAAGACCCTGGTCGGCACGGCGACGGAGCCGATCGTCTCCCACCCAGGTGTACTGGGTGCGGGCGAGCACCTCGGCGCTACGAACGAGGTCGCGTGTCTGGGGGAGACCGCGTTCATCGTAGCTCTGTCGTACGGCCACGTTCCCGGGCATCTCGCGCTTTGTCTCGCGACCGAGGGCATCGCGCTCGAAGGCCATGAGCCAGCCGGACATTCGCACGATTCCGTGGGCATCCCGCTCGAGCAAGCCGAGCCTTTGCACGTCCCCCATCGGGGAACGCACGATCTCCTGGCGCAGACCGCGCGAGCTCCCCACCTGGACGCGCTCACCAAATACATTGTAAGCACTCGTGACCCAATCCTCGTTGAACGATTCACGGACCACGCGCCCAAGGCGATCGCGCTCCCATCGCACTGTGCCGGACGCATTGGTCGCGCTGAGCATATTTCCGATGGCATCGTACGTGAACGCGGCTTCCGTGCCGTCGGGGTATTTCATCGAGACGATGTTGCCCATCGCATCGTAGGCGACCTTCACCTCGTTCTTGTCGGGCCTCGTCCAGGTGGTCACACGACCGAGCGGATCGCGCACGAAGAGGTGCTTTCGCCCCTCGAAGCCGCGCTCTTCCGAAGTGCGCCCGCACGCGTCATTCATAAACGAATACGCCTCGCCCAATTCATTGATGATCGCCTCGAGCTCGCCCTCCGAATCGTAGCGATACGCGATCTTCTCACCGCCCTCCATGCGCCAGGCAAGAGAATGATAGCCCGCATAGTCGAAGAAGATGTGGCGCAAGTTGTCTTGATACCCGATGACGTCGCCTTCACCGGAATACGCCATCCGGCGCGTGATTCCGCCGGTTTCTTCCATGGACGAGACGTGCGACTCCCAATCGTAGACGAAGCGGATGGCACGTCCCGTTGCATCCCGCAGCTTGATGATTCGCCCTTGTCGATCGTACCAGCGCTCTTGCGCGGTACCATCCGGCAGCGTCACCCGAGAGACGTTCTCGGCGCCGTCGTATTCGAATGCATGACGCCGTTCGCCCGCGTGGACCATGCTCTTGAGAACGCGGCCTTCGTATTCCAATTCCACGTGCTCGCCCGCGCTATTCCATTGACTCGAGGGGCGCCCAAGTCGATCATAGCTCCATCCCCACTCGACACCGAGCGCATCGATCATTCGTACGGGCTGATCGAATCCATTGTACTCGACGGTCACGGCGGCGCCGTTTGGGAGCACGCGCTTCGTCTCGTTCCCGCGAGCGTCATACTCGGTGCGCGTGGTCTGTCCGAGCGCGTCGATCTCCGCCGTCTCCCAGAGAAACTCGTTGTACTCGTACTTCGTCGTGGCACCCTGCGGGTCGATGACCTCGACCACGGCGTTGGCCGGATTCATGACGTACGTGGTGGTGTGACCAAGCGAGTCCTCTACGAACGTTCGCCCGTTCTTCTTGTCGTACGTTATCTCGCGAAAGAACAGGCGATCGGTCGTTTTCCAGTCCGTTCCCCACGTGCGCACGCAATAAGCACTCTGGTCGCGGCCATCGTACTCGAACCAGAACGTAATCCCGTCCCGGTCGCGCTCCTCGATGAGCAGGTGCGCATCGTACTTGTACGTTCGAGACCGATTCGACGGATCGGTGGCCGCGATCAAGTCTCGTTCGGGTGAATACGTGAATCGAACTTGGTTGTACCAGCCGTCCTCGACGCCTTCTCCGTTTTGAACGACCACACGCTGAAGCAGCCCATGCTGATGCACGAACCGCATCCAACGCCCTTCGCTCGTGCTCACGGTATCGAGAAAGCCGCCGGCGTAGTCGAAGTTCACCCCATGGCCTACGCGGTCCTTGATGCGGCGAAGCATCGAGACGCGGCTATCGAGCCCCGCAACCGGTTCGAATTCGCGAACGAGCCCGTCGGGCGTACGAATCGACCAGTAGCCGTTACCGTGGCATTTCAAGGTGAGCCGGTCGATGGGATAGAAGCGCTCTTGCCCCTCGCGCATGTATCGGCCCGGCAGGTCGTAGCATTGAAATTCGATCTCCCGCCCGTCACGTGCCTTGTAAACGACCTTGCCGCGCTCGACCCAGATGCGCTCGTCGAAGGAGTGGCTCCAACCGTATCCCAAGGTGGAATCACGGTGCGCCCATGAGGACGCGTAATTTCGCTCGAAGGTGAGGGGGATGGGCCCGCGAAGCTCGAAGTCCGTCGCGTCTGTAAGAAGCCTTCCCGTCGCGACGTCGACAGGGTGCCCCGTGAGAAAGCAAGCCGCCTTGCCGAGGAGGTTGCGCAGACGGCCCGGTGGCAAGCGCGAAACGAGGCTGTGCAGCAGCCCCGCCGTCCACTTGTTTCGCAAGAAGAACGCCTTGGCGGTCGTCGTCCAATCGAAGGCGGGCGGTCCGCCGACCAAGACCGGCATCCCCTTGGGAATCGCGAGGAGGACCGAGGACGGCAATCGCACCGGATCGCTGCACGACATCGCCAAGTCCCCGAGCCGGCACTGATTCGACCCTTCGGAATAAACGGTCTTCGAGCCGGTCACCAACACGGCATCGCCGGGCGGAGCCGCCGGGTTGTCCGGGGGCGGGGGAGGGCCCGGCTTCATTTTCACCTTCAACGGCTTCGGCAGCGGAGTCCACATGGTCCCGGGCGGAATGACCATGTGGGGGAGCATCTTCTTGTTGCTCGCTTCGTCGCCAGTTTTCGTGGCGGGAAACCCGTTGATGAGAACGGGCCCGCTCGGCGGCTCGCCGGTCACGCAGGAAACGGCCTTCGCGATCCCCAACGCGATCAACGTTCCGAACGGCGTGAACTCGACCATGCCCACGAAGGGCATTGGAAACGGCGTTGGAACGGGCGCCGGTGTCGGCACCATCTCCATGTGAATGTCGAGGCCAATGACCAGATCGAGCTGGCTGCTACCGAGCATGGGCCTCTTCCGGTGCGTCCGCGCTTGGCCGTGCCTTGAGCACCAACGTCGTATCCGCCGTCTTTGGCGGTGGCTGGCGCTCGTACGCGTCGGCTTGATCCAGGAGCGATTGCGCGTTCGCATGCTCTCCGCGCTCGCTCACGAGCTTCGCCAGCGCCCGCGCGACGACGGGAGCGCTCGACGCGGCTGCGATCTCGGGCCCGGCCTGGGCGACGACGCCGAGGGCGCGCTTCCAGACGGAAACGGCGCCGTCCTCCGCGCCGGCACGGAGTGCGACTTGGCCCGCCGTCCGATAGGCTTCGATCGCCAGTTGGGGCATCTGCGCGCGCTCCGCGGCTTCTCCTGCTCGCGTGTAGGAGAGCACCCCGCCGTGGAAGTTCTTCTGCAGTACGAGAACGGCGGCGAGCCCGAGAAGAGCTTGGGCTGCGACATCGTGGAGACCTGCCGCGGCGGCGCGGCCTGCCGCGACGTCGAATGCACCATGTGCACGAGCCGCGTCGCCGGCGTGGAGGAAGTAGGCTGCGAGCGATGACTCGAGGATGCATCCCATGCGGGTGAGCCCCGCCTGCCAGCATTGTTCGCATGCCTCGGACTGCAGTCGAATCGCGTCCGAGAAGCGGCGCTCCTGCATCGCGATGGCGGCGCCCGCGATGCGACGTTTGATCGCCGCGCCCGAAGCGCCCAGGAGCGCCGCAGCCGGGCCAAGTTCCTGCGCGAGGTGCTGCGCCACATCGGAAGATACCGGAGCGTCCCTTGGAGGTTCCCCGGCACGAGGCGGCGCACACACGTCCCTCGGTCCCGCGTGTCCGGCCGCGATGTTGGCCGAGGCGGCGGGCAGCGCGCCCGCCATGGCGGCCAACGTCTCCGATTGCTCGCGATGGTGTTGCGCAGCGTCCACGATGCACTCGGCGCGCATGCCCGCATCGCCGAGCCGAGCGAGGAGAGGCTCGGCGGCGTGCTGGCCGAGCTCGACGACGATGAACCGTAGCGGCGCGAGCTGAGGAATGCGCAGGAGCGCGTGCACCGATTCGGCAAATCGATCCGGCTGCTCGAGCACGGTCGGCGCCAGGACAACAGCGAGACCCGCGAGCTCCGGCACACGGTGTTGCGCCTCGAGACACTGGGCGAGCTGCCAGGCCATCGTGGCGAGCGCGTTTTCGCCGTGCTGGAGAGCTGGCAGCACGTCGAGCGCGTAGCCTTCCTTGACCATGCCGAGACGGCGTACTTCGTGGATGACGCGCATTCGTTCTGCGCGGGCGAGCCAGCCTGGTTCGTCGCGCGTGTGGGCATCCTCGAGAATCGCGAACGGGCTGCGGTTGTCGCCGTGGGCCTCGGTCGCCGCCACTTGCTCGAGAACGACGGAACGCTCCGTGGCGCTCGTCGCGATGTGCAGAACGCGAATTTCCGGGCACATCACGAACCAGTTCAAGTCTTCATGGAGTCGAAGAAACGCATCGTTTGCGGTCATCGTTGCGGGCGAGTAGACGCGATTTTCGGAACGCGCGGAAGGATAGGGGCAGAGACGTTCGACGTGTTGGCTCGTCATCCACGACGTCGACGGCCGCTGCGCGGTCAGCTTGTGCTTGACGTCTACGGAGAATGACTTCGTAGGGTGGATGGCGTTTCGACGAAGAAGCTGCTGTTCACGGTGGGCAGCTTCGACCAGGGGTGCCGTTGGCCACGGTACATCGACGTCTCGGACGCGATGCCACCGCACGCGAGCGCGACGTTTGCTTGAATTCCTCCGTTGTCCGACTTGGCGCCAGCGATTCCAAAATGCGCCAATGCGGCGTTCTCGCTGTTGCCGGGCTCCCCATCGCGAGCGCATCGCAAGGTGTCGGGCGCCCGCTCCACCCGAGCAGATACAGCATCCGCACCCTGCCACCCCGCAAAGCGATTTGTGGTCGATGGGTGTGGCACTCTTCGTCATGCTGACGGAGGAGCATCCGCTGACGATGGGGTGCCGTCATGACGAGGAGATTCTCCGCGCGGTCATGAACCGTGCCCCTCTACGTCTTCGGGAACGTGTGGACGTGCCCGAGGTTCTCGATCGGCTCGTGACTTCCACGCTCTCGAAAAATCCAGCCGATCGGCCCGCCGATGCGTTCGTTCTTGCTACGGACCTGCGTCGCGTCGTTACGGATTTCTACGACCAGCCGCGGGCGTACGATCTCAGTTCGAGCGCGACGGTCGAGGAAGCCATACCGTCCGAGCGCGGTGCGTTTCGGTGGGAGGGGCAACCCGCCGCTTTCACCCGATGCGCCCGCGCCCGTGGAGACGACGACGGAGGTGGATCCGCCACCGAACGTCGTGTTGCCGCGTGTTCTAACTGGGCTCGACCCCGCGGAGGACACGCTGCGCATGGCGGTGCCGAGATGAAGGGCGCCCACGTAGCGGGCTCGGAGGCGACGGTGCCTCCCTCGAGCTCGAAGAAGGCGCCGTAACCGGGGAGCAGCGGCATCTGTGCGGTCGTCGAGCGGGACGTGCGCCCATCGAGCGCTCGCCGCCGGCGGGCGTGAAGTTGTCCCTGCACCTTGCCCAACTCGTACGATTCGCCGGCCTCCTCGCTGCCGATGAACAGTATCCCGTTGCGCAGCTCGCAAAGAGCTGCAACGTGACGGAGAGCGGTGTAACAAAGAAGCATGGAAATCGAATCGAGTGACCAGATCGCGCTGATCGATCTCGACGGCACATTGGCCGACTACGACACGGCGCTTCGCGAAAAGATGCAGATGCTCCAGGCCCCCGAGGAGCCGCCCTATGCGCCGCGTTCCATGGAGAGGGTCGAGCCCCCGCACATCGAAGCGCGCAGAAGACTGATTCAGGCGCAGCCGGGCTTCTGGCGTAGCTTGAGGAAACTGCCGCTCGGCTTCGAAGTCATCGAGGAGCTAAAAGCCGCAACGTTTCGACTTTACGTGCTCACGAAGGGCCCGCGGGCAAACGGTGCCGCGTGGGGCGAGAAGCTCGACTGGTGTCTCGAGCACCTGCCCGATGCGATCGTGACGGTCACCCAGGACAAGTCGCTCGTCTACGGAAAGATTCTCTTCGACGACTACCCACCCTACTTCATGCCGTGGCTCAAACACCGCCCGCGCGGTCTCGTTGTCTGTCTCGCCACCTCGTTGAACGCGGAGTACGCAAAGGGCGGCCCCAAAGAGCACCCCAATGTCTTCCGCTACGACGGCTCAAACCGTGACGAACTTCGTGCCCGCATCCACCGCGCCCGTGAGAGAGCCTCACGCGAAGCCCTCTGACTTCATCGCTCGCTCCCAGACGACCACCTCGTCGACATCCCCGCGCGCTCCGAAGGTGACCTCGTACCGCGGCACAGGGGAATCGACCGGTTCGATCGTCGCTCGCGTCCGCGGAGATGCTTGCATATGCAAGCAATGTCGAAGGTCCCTGCTGATCGAAATCCGCGCGCAGCTCTCCCCCGACTCTACGCGCTTTTTGGAGCGCTACAAAGAGCGGCTCTTCTCGGAGCCTCCCGACACGCGCCCATTTTTTTATCCGTTCAAACGACTTCTCATTTGGGCCGGCCGCTAACCGACTATAGTGCTCCGCGATGCGGATGTTGCGCGGATCGACCCGGTTTTTGCTGGCCCTCGCGGCCGTGGCTCTCCTCGTCGCGACGATCGCCGGCTGCGCCGCCAAGGACGATCCGGTCAAAGCCCAGGTCGGCTCCTGCCTCGAGGCGCGTGGAAAGGGCGGCAAGACCGGGGACGACTTCCACATCGTCGACTGCAACGCCCCGGAGGCGGCCTACAAGGTGATCAGCAAGGGCAAGCGCTGCACCGACGTGACCAACGGATCCCTCGAGGTCGGTAGGCGAAAATCGCGCAGAGAGCTGTGCCTGACGCTGAACGCGAAAGAGGGAGACTGCTTCTACCAGGAGATCAGTTTTCCCACCGGCAAGGCGACCAAGGTGGCCTGCGGGCCGGAAGCGACCTTCCGGATCACCAAGGTGGCGGCTGGCGTGGCCGACGCGTCGGTCTGCGGCAAGGACGTTCCCAATTGGACGAAGACCCCTGACGTCCTGCCGCGCGCCATCGTCTACCGCGACCCCGCCCTCACCGTCTGCGCCGACACCCCGTCCGGCCCGAGCAAATCCTCGGCGGCGCCAGCGACGTCGGTTCCCGCCGTCACGCCCGACGAACAGCCCGATGACACCGTCGGCGCGCCGGTGATCGACGCATCGCGCGTGACCGACGCAGCGCTCTGCATCAAGGGCGGCGCTCCCGCCGCGATCACCAAGGACACGCCGGGGCATCTGATCGGCGCCATGCGCTCGGCGCTGCGCAGCCTGCATACGGTCCACGTCTACGGCGTCACGGTCGAAGAGATTCCGAAGATCACATCGTGGCGCTTCACGGTACGTGCCTCGCGCGAGCTCGGTCTTGTCTACGAAGCCGAAAGCGGGGAGGGCAAGCAGCTCGAAAAGATGAGCGTCGTCCAGCTTCCGGGCGGCAAGACCTACGCGCGGGGCAGGTTCTTCTTCTCGGCCCACCCCGAGCTGAAAGGCAAGATCGACGATCAGTGGTTCGAGGTGCCGGAGGCGCTGCTCACCGCGAAGGCGGTCGACGCGCACCCCGACGGACCCAAAGGCATGTTCGGCATGAACATCGGTTACAAGGCGGCAATCGCAGCGGTGGCGCAAGGTGCCATTGGCTGGTACCCAGACCAGCAGGCCGAGTGGCTGCTCACTTCGAAGCGCGCAGAGCCCGCCTCGAAGGTGGCCGCACGCGCCGACGATACCCAGCGTTACTTCAAGGGATGCGAGACCGTGCTGATTGAAAGCGGACAGCTCAGGCTGCAGCTGTCCGCGTCTGCCACCCCGTTGCCGCTGCAGCACGATCCGAGGCCCGGCGTTTCGGCTGGGCGCTTCCGCTGGTATGGCTTCAACCAGAAATTCGACGCCGTGACCGCTCCGAAGGGCGCCGTGACGCTTGCTTCGCTCGTGGCAGGCGGCGGCTGACCGGCGGCTGCGCAAGGAGAGTGCGCAAAGTCGTTGCGCAACTTGCTGAAGAGCGGACATTCAGCGAGTAGGGGAGAGTGGACACACGGAACCGTTCCATTCCCTTGTGCCAAAGTACTGGTTCACAACAAAGCTCTGGAACGAGCGCGGGGAGCACGCGATGACTTCGTGACCATCGGGGACATGAAGGGCCGGATCAAAATTGGGCACTCCGCATCGTTGGTCGCAAAACGATGCCCGGCATCACTTCGGAGCATTGCGAAGAGATTGTGCGTCTTCTTGATCGGGAGATCGAAGTACGCGCTCGTTATTACGAGGAGCGAGGCTTCGACGAGGCGCGAAAGGGGCGCAAGCCGGGCCTCGCGTGGACGACAGCTCGGAACGTCTGGAGCGATCTCAACACCGCGCTCGATGAGGCATGCCAGAGCAGGCAGCTCTCGCTGCGTGTCCTGAAGGTGAACCCGGCGAAAGACGTACGTGGGCCCGAGCGCGGGATCGTCCGATCCCAACCCATTCTCTACCCCGATGAGTTTCTCCAGCTCGTAGCATGCCCCTCGTGCCCGTCTACTGGCGCCGCATGTACGCGGGCGACGTGTACTCCGCTGGACGTTCCAACGAGCTGGCCGCGCTCACGGCCGAAGACGTGGACGTGGTTCACCGCACGCTCAGCGTTCACAAGCAACGCGATCGGAGAGCCGAGGGCGTGAAGAGGACGAAGACGCGTCAGGCACGGGTCTTCGAAATCGAGGCGGAACTCTGGCCGCTCATCGCGTACCTGCTGAAGGTCACGCCGCCGGGGCAGCGACTCTTTCGAATGCCGCCGGACGAAGATCGCGCGGAGCTCCTCCGCAAGCACCTGAAGAGGGCGGGCATCCCCCGGCCGGAGCTGTTCGCAGACGACGCCCTGCGCGCGCCGATCCGCTTTCACAACTTGCGGCACACGTCGCGGACGTGGATGGCGATGCGAGGTGACGACGTCGTTCGGCTGCAGGCCCGCAGCGGAAACACCAACATCGAGACGCTGCAGGGCTGCATCGAGCAAGCTCGAAGGCTTCCCGCAGCGTTCGGCTGCGTCTTTCCGCCATTGCCGAGTTCGCTATTTGCGAGTCCGGAATGCACGGGGTTTTTGGATCGAATAAGCGATCCCCGGAACGTGAAACCCCAAAAACGCGAATCAAACCGAATACTTCTGCTGCGACCCCAACGGGAATTGAACCCGTGTTACCGGCGTGAGAGGCCGATGTCCTAACCGCTAGACGATGGGGCCAGTGGCTCTTCTTTTCCGGGGACCGGAAGCGAAGGGCGCTCTAAGTACTTCAACCGCTATAGCTTCATCAAGTTTTTCTTACGGAATTTTTGCTGCTGTTCTGCGGGGAAGACAAGACAAGGGAGAAGCTGGGGGACAAGGATTCGAACCTTGATAGCCAGAGCCAGAATCTGGCGTCCTGCCGTTAGACGATCCCCCAAGGGAAGGAAAAAAGGACTGAAGCGAAGCGAAGGGAGGCGCATCGTACCTGGGCTGGAACGTATGTCAAGGATTTCTGCGATGCGTTGATGAGAAGGGTGGCGGAGCCGGTGACCACTGCGCGCCTGGACCCCGTGCGTGATCCAAGACCCCTTGACGTGGGCTGGGAGGAGTTTAGCTTGCGCGCGGCTTGGCACTCGGGCCTCTCGAGTGCCAACAGATGGAAAGCCCCAGGTTTTCGGGCGCCATGCCCTTCAATAAAGCGGAGACGCTCATGAGCGCGAAAGAAATTCATTTTAGCCGTGGTGCACGAAGCAAGATCTTGCGGGGGGTCAACCACCTCGCCAATGCCGTGAAGGTGACGCTCGGTCCGAAAGGGCGGAATGTCGTCATCGAGAAGAGCTTCGGTGCCCCGGTCGTGACGAAGGACGGCGTGACCGTCGCGAAGGAAATCGAGCTTTTCGACAAGTTCGAGAACATGGGCGCGCAGATGGTTCGTGAGGTCGCCTCCAAGACGAGCGACAAGGCCGGTGATGGCACCACCACCGCCACCGTCCTCGCTCAGGCGCTCTACACGAACGGGCTGGCCCTGGTCGAAGCCGGGCACAACCCGATGGATCTCAAGCGCGGTATCGACGCGGCCGTCGAGGCCATCGCCAAGGCCATCCGCGCGCTGGCCAAGCCCACCAAGGACAAGGCCCACATCGCGCAGGTCGGCACCATCAGCGCCAACGGTGATGCCGCCGTCGGCACCATGCTGGCCGATGCCATGGAAAAAGTGGGCAAGGAAGGCGTCATCACCGTCGAGGAGGCGCGTGGTACCGAGTCCTCGCTCGAGGTCGTCGAGGGTATGCAGTTCGATCGCGGCTACCTCTCGCCCTACTTCGTGACCGATCCCGAGAAGATGACCAGCGTCTTGGAAGACGCCCTCGTCCTCATCTCCGAGAAGAAAATTTCCAACATGGCCGACTTGCTCCCGCTGCTCGAGCAGGTGGCCCGTGATGCGCGTCCGCTCCTCATCATCGCCGAAGACGTCGAGGGCGAGGCGCTGGCGACCTTGGTGGTCAATCGCCTGCGCGGCCTCCTCAAGGTCACGGCGGTGAAGGCCCCCGGCTTCGGCGATCGCCGCAAGGAGCTGCTCAAGGACATCGCCATCCTCACCGGCGGACAGGTCATCTCCGACGATCTCGGCGTGAAGATCGAGAACATCTCCCTGCAGGATCTCGGGCGCGCCAAGCGCATCACCGTCGACAAGGACAACACCACCATCGTCGACGGCGCCGGTGACAAGGGCCAGATCAAGGGCCGGGTCGAGGCCGTTCGCAAGCAGATCGAGATCACCACCAGCGACTACGATCGCGAGAAGCTCCAGGAGCGCCTCGCCAAGCTGGCCGGCGGCGTGGCCGTCGTTCGGGTGGGCGCGCACACCGAGACCGAGATGAAAGAGAAGAAGGCGCGCGTCGAAGATGCGCTGCACGCCACGCGCGCGGCCGTCGAGGAAGGGATCGTGCCTGGCGGAGGTGTGGCCCTGCTCCGCGCGGCCAAGGCGCTCGACGGTGTCAAGGTCGACGCCAACCTCGAGGCCGGCGTGAAGCTCGTTCGCCGTGCCATCGAGGAGCCGCTTCGCCAGATCGCACGCAACGCAGGGGCCGATGGCTCCGTCATCCTCGAGAAGGTGCGCGCGGGCGAGGGGAACTTTGGCTTCAACGCCCAGACCGAACAGTTCGAGGACCTGGTCAACGCCGGCGTCATCGACCCCGCCAAGGTCGTTCGCTCCGCGCTCGAGTTCGCTGCCAGCGTCTCCGGCATGATGCTCACCACAGAGGCCGTCGTGGCCGATCGCCCCAAGAAGGAAAAAGCAGGCGGCGGTGCACCCGGCGGCATGGGTGGAATGGGCGGCATGGGTGGAATGGGCGGCATGGGCATGGGCGGCATGGGTGGAATGGGGGGCATGGGCGGCATGGGTGGAATGGGCGGCGACTTCGACATGGATTGACGTCGGGCTGCCTCTTCGGTCCAGCCGATCCCCCGGCTGAACGCATCGCGGGCCTCGAGCATGACTCGGGGTCCGCGTCCGTTTTTTTGTCGCGCGCCCGATATTGCGCGCTCGCCCGATGCACCGCGGCCGATGTCGCGCAATCGCCGATGCGCCGCGGCCGATGGCGCGCAATCGCCGATGCACCGCGGCCGATGGCGCGCAATCGCCGATGCGCCGCGGCCGATGGCGCGCAATCGCCGATGCACCGCGGCCGATGTCGCGCAATCGCCGATGCGCCGCGGCCGATGGCGCGCAATCGCCAATGCCGCCATGCCCGAGCGCGCCACGACCACGCGCCAGCGCACTCCACTGTAAAATTCACGAAGATGACGCCTGGCGTTTTCGCTCGCGCTACCCGAACCGCCGTAGATAGCGCGTCGAGCTTCTGACCCCGGTACGAAACCGTTCGCGGAGACGGCCCGTATACGGAGGGCGCGTAACGATTTTTTGCATGCCCCGGCGTCGGGCATCGCACTGTACTCGCCGATGGTCGTAGAGTCCGGGTCGCGCGCAATCACCCATCGACGCCACCCGCGCTTTTTTACCTTGGAGAAGTGTCCATGAAGAACACGTTGTCGGGGGTCCTCGTACTCGTCATCGGCACCTCCGCTCTAGTGGCGGACGCCAAGCTCGCTCGAACCAGCGAGCCGGCGGTGGTTCACTTCAACGCGAGCGGCCCCGCGGGGCTCAAGATTGTCGGGACGACGAGCGAGCTCAACACGGAGGGGGACGAGAACGTCATCAAGATCGTCGTCCCGCTCGCGAACCTCACCACCGGCATTGCGCTGCGCGACAAGCACATGCGCGAGAAGTACCTTCAGGTGCAGAGCTACCCGAACGCGACCTTGGAGGTTCAGCGTTCGGCCATCAAGTTTCCAGCGGCGGGGGCGGAGGTCTCGGGCGATGCACCCGGGACCCTCACGATTCATGGGCAGAGCCGGCAGACGACGGCGCGTTACACCGCGCGCAAGAACGGGGACACGTTCGCCGTCAAAGGCACCCTGCACGTGAATGTTCGTGACTTTGGAATCGAGATTCCCAGTTACCTGGGGGTCACCGTAAAGCCGGATATCGACATCGACGTGCAGTTTGGCGCCAAAGACCAATAGAGCCACCCCCTTCGCCGAATGAAAAATAAAGACCGCCGTTGGCGGGCCTTCGGGCTTCGCCTACTTCCATTCGCATTGCTTCTGTTCATGCTCCTCGGCTGGGAGCGACCTGCGCACGCATACGCGTGGATGATCCGCCACGAATACACCTCGTGCGCGCAATGCCACGCCGATCCCTCCGGCGGCAGCTTGCTTACGCCCTACGGCCGCGCCCAGGGCGAAATTCTGCTTCAAAGCCAGTACACGCGGCGCGCGGAGGACGCGGAGCCGACCAAGCTGAAAGACTTTTTGTGGGGCCTGGTGCCGGTCCCGGAGCCCACCCTGCTGCTCGGCGGCGACGTGCGCAACATGTACCTGGCCGCGCGCCGAAAAGGCGAGAACGGACCCGCGGTCACCGACTCGCGCATCATCGTCATGCAGGCGGACTTCACGGCCCAAGTGGCGGTGGATCGCGTTCGGGCCAACGCCAGCATCGGCTTCGATCACAGGGGCGCGGCGCCGAACAACATCACCCACCGCAACGAGGACAACCTGATCTCGCGCGTGCACTGGGTGGGCGTCGATCTCGGCGAGGAGAAGCAGTGGCTCCTGCGCGCCGGGCGCATGAACATCCCCTTTGGCATCCGCCAGATCGAGCACACCTTGTTCGCGCGCGATCTGACCCGCACCACCACGCAGAAGCACCAACAGCACGGCGTGGCGCTGGCCTACAACGGCGACTCCATCCGCGGGGAGGTGATGGCCATCTTGGGCAACTTCCAGCTCAATCCCGATCGGTACCGCGAGCGCGGGTACGCGGGCTACATCGAGTGGGCGCCGTTCACCACCTTGGCGCTCGGCGTCAGCAGCCAAGTGGCGCATGCCTCGAGGGACGTGGGCGTGGGCACGGAGCTGACCCGGCAAGCGCACGGCGTGTTCGTGCGCGGGGTGCCCATCAAGCAACTCGTGCTCACCGGGGAGGCCGATTTCCTGCTCAACATGCAGCCGCGGAGCCAGGTGCCCCAGGGCACGAAAAATACCAACTTCGGCTTTGCCAGCTATGTGCAGGGGGACTACGAGCCTTGGCAGGGATTGCACTTTCTCCTGACCGGTGAGCTCAAACGCGACGCCATCGATCCCACGGGCTGGTCCTATGGAGGCTGGGCGTCGGCCGCCTGGTTCTTCGCCCCGCACGCGGACGTCCGGATCGATGGGATCCAGCAACACCTGGCGACGGGCAACTCCTCGGTGAGCGCCTCGAGCTTCCTCGCCCAACTCCACCTTTACCTGTGAGCCGCGCGATGAGAACCCGCTCGTTTTGCTTCTCCGTTGCCGCAAGCTTGGCGCTCCTCGTGACCGCACCCGCGTCCGCGACGCCGAATTTCCCGCCCGCCATTCAATCCACCCTTCAATTGAACGCCGCGCCCCCGTGCACCCTCTGCCACCTGACCGACTCGGGCGGGAAGGGGACGGTCGTGACGCCCTTCGGCCGGCTGATGATGCAGCGCGGTTTGGTCGAGGAGGACGAGACGGCGCTGAAGACCGCCCTCATGGCGGTGGAGGCCGAGGGCAAAGATAGCGACGGCGATGGCGTCGGCGATATTGCGGAGCTTCGCGCGGGCACGGATCCGAACACGCCACCCGGGGGCGAGGCGAGCATCCCGGCCTACGGTTGCGGTGCCCAGGTGAGCCCGGGGCGCGCTTTGCCGAATGCCGGCCTTGTCCTGTTGGCGGCCGCGGTCACGATCGGGCTACGACGCCGGGCGCGATCCACCGGGCGTGCTAATTCGAAGTAAACAAAGCAAAAAGAGGCCGAAGTAGAAGAAGGAAGCAGAAGGAAGCAGAAGGAAGAAGAGGGAGAAAGGGAGCGCGATGGGGCTGGGGCTAACGATTTCAACGCAGCGCGAGGAGGATTTGCACCTCGCGGAGCGGTGTGTCGCGGGCGATCGCGCGGCCCAGCATGAACTTTTCCATACGCATCGGGGTCGCGTTCATGCGACCCTTTATCGCATGGTGGGGTCGAACGCCTGCATGGATGATTTGCTCCAGGACGCGTTCATCAACGTCTTTCGTTCGCTCCCCACCTTCCGGGGCGAGTCGCTGCTGGCCACGTGGATCGATCGCTGCGCCGTGCGCGTGGCCTATGCGCATATCGCCAAGCGAAAAGCGCGTCCGCCGGCCCTGGAGCTCGTGCCCGAGATGGCGGCGAACGATCCTTCCGCCGAGCAGCGGGCGCTCGCGCGCGAAGCGGCACGGCATCTGTATGCGGTGCTGCACGGGATGGAACCGAAGCAGTGCACCGCATTTACCTTGCACGCCATCGACGGCCGGCCGCTGGCCGAGGTGGCCGAGCTGATGGACGCGTCCTTGGTCGCCACGCAGACCCGCGTCTGGCGCGCCCGGCGCGAGCTCTCGGAGCGCGCGGGGAAAGATTCGGTCTTGGTCGAATTCGTCTCCGGCAAGCGAAGCCTTCGCGTCTCCGGGCGCGACGGCGGTGACGATGCGAAGGATGCGCGAGAGGAGGAGCCGTAATGCCACCCGATCACCGACCTCCTCAACGCGCTTCACGCGGATCCGGCAAGCGGCTCCAATCGTCGTCGTCCATCCACGTCGACGTCGAACCCCTCAACGACGCGCGCTGGGCGAAGATCGAGGGCGCGCTGTTCGATCAGCTGGAGCGCGACGAGCACGCCGCGCGCGAGGTGCACGACGAATCGGAGCACGACGAGCGCGTGGCCACCTCGCACATCGTGGAGGGGCCCGCCTACGCCTGGTGGCGCACGGGCGCCTATTTCGTGGTGGCCGGCGCGGTGGCGGCGGCCATCGGGGCCATCGTTTCGCGCGCCGTATGGCATCCGGAGCCGCCGCCGGCCATCTCCTCGCACGTGGAGACGGGGACGAGCGGCACGCACTTGGTCATCGGTGAGGCGGCGCTCGACGTCGGTCCTCAAGCGGCGCTCTTCGTGAACGGCGACGACGCCCACGGCGTGCTGGTCGTGCTGGAGCGGGGCAAGGTCGACTTCGAGGTCACCCCCAGGCGCGAGCGCCCGCCCTTCGTGGTGCAAGCGGGGGAGGCGCGGGTGCGGGTCACCGGCACGCGCTTCAGCGTCGATCGCACGGGCGAGGGCGCGCGGGTCGATGTCAGCAGCGGGATGGTCGAGGTGTCGGCCCACGGCCAAATGGCGAACGTGCACGCGGGCGAGCATTGGCCGGCGAAGGACACCGCGCAGCCGCTGGCCGTGCCCGAGCCCGCGGCGGTGTTGGATCCCGCGCCCGCGTCGACCGCGGCCGAGGTTCCGCGCGCCTCGCGAAAGGCTTCGGGCTCACCGCGGCCCGAGAGCGCAACACCGCCACCGCCGGTGGTGGAGAGCGCCGAGCCAGAGGTCCCCTCGTCATCGAACGAGAGCGACACCTCGTCGCTTTTCTCACCGGCCGAGCCATCCGATGCCATGTCGCGGCGCATGGTGTACGAGTCGGCCGCGCGCCTCGAATCGACCCGACCGATGATGTCATTGGCGCAATATGCCGAGCTTGCGCGCGGCTCCGATCCCTGGGCGGCCAATGCACTGTATGCGGCGGGCCGCCTTCAGGCCGATCGCGGCATGAAAGAGCATGCGTGCCGTACGCTCGAAGACTATTTGGTCCGCTTTCCGCGCGGTCCCAACGCCGCCGATGCCCGCGATCTCTTGGGTCGGCTGAAAGGAAAAACGAGGGTACCGTAGAGCCCCGATGTCGCTCGTACCCCGTGTTGTCTTTCTTCTCATCGTGCTGGTCGGATCGTTGGTCACGAGCTCCGCATACGCCGAGCGCCGGCGCCTGGGTTTCGTTCGCGCACCCCAGCGGGTCGAGCACGCGGTGGCCATCGCGCTCACGCCGTGGGAAATCGAGACGGTGCCGCTGGAGTCCTCGGCCGAGCGCCCCATGCTGACCCGCGACGCGCGCCGCGTGGCGGCGCAAAAAGAGGTCGACGCGGTGGCGTGGTTGGTCGAGAGCGAAGGCGAGCGCGCCATTTGGCTCTACGACGCGCGCGACGATCAAGCCGTGACCCGGCCGGTGAGCTCGGGCGAGATCGACGACGCGTCGGCCGCCGCCATCGCGCTCTCGTTGAAGACGCTCCTGCGCGCGAGCACGGTGGCGCCGCCGCAAGAGCGCCTCGGTGGCCGCGCCGAATCGCAAGGCCACGGCATCGGCATCTTCCGGCTCGAGCTGGACGGCGGCACGCGCCTGAACGCCAGCGGCGAGACGTTCTTCGAGCCGCGCGTGGGCTTCTCCGTCGCGTTCTGGCCGCGGCTGTTCGAAGACCGTCTCGGGCTGGCGCTTCGCCTGGAGGAGGGCCCGGGGTGGTCGCTCGACACCACCCCGGCGTACTTGGGCCGCTTCGCCGATCACACGGTGTCGGCCGCCATCCGCGGGCGCATTCCGCTGGGGAGCGTGCTCGCGCTGGAGCC
Organism: Sorangiineae bacterium MSr11954; assembly: GCA_037157815.1. Taxonomy (NCBI): domain Bacteria; kingdom Pseudomonadati; phylum Myxococcota; class Myxococcia; order Myxococcales; family Pendulisporaceae; genus Pendulispora; species Pendulispora albinea. Next base: position 5,138,694 of record CP089984.1, on the reverse strand, counting down.
GGGCGTGGGGGGCGCGCTCCACATCACGACCATCACGGGCGGCTGGAGCAACGGCCGCCCGCCCATCGATGCCTCGCGAACGCACCCCGCGCTCGAAGTGTCCCTCGGCCTGTCGGCCACCGTCGCGCGCTGGGCCCTCTTCGGCGCCCGCGTCGGCGGCTCCTACTGGGGCGACGATCAACGCTACGGCGGCCCCGCGCTCACGATCTTGGAGCTCCCCGCGTTCCAGGGGAGCGCCACGTTGTTCGTCGGCGGCTCGATCAATTAGCGTCGCCGAGCCGCCCGCCGCCCCGGCAGCGACCGCACCTACCGCAGCTTGGAGACCGGCACCACCGGCACCACGATGCTCGAGGGGTGGCTCGGATCGTTGTAGACGGTCATCGTTCCGATGGGGCTCTGGAGCTGGATCTGCTCGCCCACCGGGACGCCTTGCGGCGCGTTGCTGGGGCCGATGGCCACGCGCAAACGATGGCCGGCCTCGAGCAGCGCGGCGGTGGGGAAGACCTCGACCGACAGCTTCATGATCTCGCCCGGCACCACCGGCTGCGCCGACGCCGCGGTGTACGGATGCCAGGGCTGGATCATCTGCCCGTCCAAGGTGCGCGAGCGCGACGCATCGACCTGGCGGAACTGATCGTTCAGGAGCCCGTTGCTGAGCGGCGTGGCATTGCCGAAGATGTCCACGTCGTCGACGCGCACCGAGATGGAACCGCCCTTCTCCGAGGTCGACGCCCAGATGTCGGCCTGCAGCGGGCCGTTGATGTACATGTCCTGCTGCAGCACCGGTGTCTCGTAGACCAGGTTGAACAGCTCGGTGAGGTTGTCCTGGTGGAAGCACGGTATCGGCAGGAGGCTCAGCGCCCCCAAGGTCCACTGCGAGGTGCTGATGGAGCAGATGCCGTTCAGCGGGTACTGCACGAGCTTGCGCGGATCGTTCTTCTCGAAGGGCGAGTCGGTGGGCGCGGCCGCGGTGAGCTGCTTGTTGCCGTGCAGGTAATAGCGCTCGGCGTGCGCATCGGGGTGCGGCCAGTCGGTGGCGGTGGCCATATGCCCGTAGCCGAGCACGTCCTGGGTCACGTTGGGGAGGGTGTCGGCGCCCACGTGGAGGCCCTTCACGTACTGATCGAACCAACGCAGCTGGATGCGGTCGAAGATGGGAACGCCGTCGCCCGTCATCCTCAGGTTGAGCGCCATCTCGGCGTGGGTCCCCGAGCCCACCAGCATCTTCGTGGGCGCGTTGTGCTTGATGCCCTCGTACATCAGCGGCATGCCGCGCTGCCAGATGTCGTGCGCCGTCGTGACGATGAAGGTGGGCACCTTGATCGCATCGGTGGCCTCCACCGGCGATCGCCCCGCGAAGAAGGCGCCGTCGTAGACGAGCGCGGGATCCCCCAACACGGCGCTCACGAACTTCGGCACTTGGAAATCGGTGAGGGCGTTGGTCAGGTGCTGCAAGGTGAGGGGGAGGGCGGTGGCCGGGTTCGTGAGCACCTGCGGGTTGATGGCCGACACCAAGGTCGTGAGCGAGAACCACGTGCTGAAGAAGAGCAAATTGCCCTGCCCGCCGGTGATGGCGACATCCCGGTACGTATCGCCGCCCGCGCCCTCGGAGATCACCGCTTTGACGGCGGGGTGCCCCGTTTGCGCGAAGAGAAAGGCGTGAATCCCCACGTCGGAGATGCCGGCGACCCCGATGCTCCCGTTGCTCCAAGGCTGCGCGACGATCCAGTCGAGCACCCGCTCGTCGTCGTCGGCCTGATGATCCGGATCGAAGGCGCGCCACACGCCCTCCGAGTTGCCGGTCCCGCGCCCATCGACGGACACGTTCACATAGCCATGCTTCACCATGTACGGGTCGTACGCCCCAATCACCGAGCCAAGCCACGACAGGCCCGGCACCACCGGCTGCAGCGCGTCCGACGCGACGGTGGCCAGCGCCGCGTTGTAATCGGTCTCCTGCAAGACCACCGGCAGCGGCCCCGAAATCGGTTTGCCCCCGATGTCGGCCGGCAAGGTCACGAGCACCGCCAGCTTCACGCCGTCGGCCATCGGGATGTACTGCGTCGGCAAGGTGACCGTGCGCGGGTAGAGCGACGGCGGATCGTAGTCGCTCCACGAGCCGCCCGGGGTGGTGGTGATGGGCGCACTGGGCGCACGCGTCTTGCCCCGCGTCCCATTGGTCGTCCAACCCGCCCCCGCCGCGCTCGGGGTTCCCGCGCTAGGATTTGGGTGGGGTTCTATCGCACTTTGAAGGGTATTGCCTTCCGTATTGGCGTCATTTTGACATCCAATGAGCGCCAACGCCGCCAGGCCCGTGGGTATGAAACGTCGCATCAACGGACACCTCCTTCACCTTCCAGCCGAATTTCCTGCCAGCCGAGCCATGTTGACCGACTTCGTTTCGGGACGCGAAGGACCGCGCAGGAGGGCGAGCGCAATCACCAGCCTTTTGAGCGCGATGGGCAGTTTGCCTTATCGCGCCAGCGCGGCGCGTATTTATGCACCGCGCGGGCGCGCCGCCCCTACAAATTCGACCCCTTGGGAAACCGCAACAAGTCTTCCCACTCGCACACCATGTTGTCGTCGGTGACGATCTGCGCGGCCGCCGTTCGCGCCAGAAGCGCATCCCGCCGCTCCAGCGCATAAAAGGCGTATTCGCGCTCGTCCAAGCTCTTACCCAGCGCGAGCAACCGCGAAAGCACATCGCGCTGGTGCGGCTCGTTCAAGTCGAGCGCCGGCAACCCATCGATGACCACCTCGCGCAGCGCCCGTTCCCAGCGCACCGGATCGAAGCCAAGGGGCGAATCGCTCACGGCCACGAAGTTGATCACGCGCATCGCATGCGGAAAAACGGTGGCCGCCGTGCGCTGCACGTCCTCCGACGACGTGGTGTTGAAGTAGTGAACCCCCCCGGGGAGCAGGTGCGCGCGCGCCAGCTCCAGAAACTCCACCGAGAGCAGGTTCGTGATGTGCGCGCGAAAGTGGTACGTCGCGTTCATCACGATGAAGTCGAATTTGCGCTCGGGGTGGCGCAGCAGCCACCGCCGGCCGTCGTCGATCACGATGTCGACCTTGGGGTTCGACAGCAAGCTCTTGACCTGCGGCTGCCGCCCGATCAGCTCCAAGTAGCCCGGGTTGATCTCGACGATGGTCAGGTGCTCGACCCCCGGCAGGTGCGACACCACGTGCGCCCACGAGCCGGACGAGAGCCCGATCATGAGCACCTGCTTCGGCTGCGGATGGAGCGCCGCCACCGCGAACGCGCGCTCGATGACGTTCTTGTCGTCCACCAGCGAGACATTGAAGGCCCCGTCGTACGCGCCGCCGCCGAAGACCTGCTGGTACGGGTTGACCGCGATCACCCCGTGCCGGTTCTCCACCACCTCGACGAAGGCCTGCTCCGGGCTATACAACTCCTTATAGAGCAGCCGCTCGTACAGATGATCGAACAGCACCGGCGACGCGGCCACCGCGCCCGCGCCCGCGAGCACCACCGCCCCCAACCCCGCGGATAGCGCGGCCTTGGTCGGGCGGCTCGCCAGAGAGCTCGCCATCAAGAGGAGGGCCACCATGGCCAGCCCCACGAACCCGAGAAAGATGCTGATGACCGGGGTCGACCACGCATCCATCAACACGAACCCGGTGAGGAAGCTCCCGCCCGCCGAGCCGATGATGTTTGCAAGATACACGTAAGACAGCCGCTGCCCCGCGCGGTCATCGGCCGGAATGCCAAAGTGCGCCACCAGCGGGAGCACGGCGCCGAGGAGCCCCGCGGAGAGCGCCACCACGCCAAAGGCCGGAAACCAGGTGGCGTGCGCCAAACGCGCCAAGGTGGGGATGACCAGAAATCCGACGACGTCGGAGAAAAACACGAACCATGCGAGCGCGCGCAAGGCGCCGGCCGACTCCGTATCGCGGCAAAAACGGCGGCTGCCGAACGAGCCCAGGGCGACGCCGAACAAGTAGCAGCCGAGCAGGAGCCCGAAGACGGTGGGCCGGCTCCAGCTCACGAACGAGAAGGCGCGGTACCAGAGGATCTCGTACGAGAGCGCGATGAAGCCCGCCATCAGGGCCACGGCGAGGGTGAGCGGAAAACGAACGCGGGTGCCCATCACGCCATCACCCTCGCGCCCTTCTTTTCGCCCTTCGCGCTCTTCTTTTCACGCGCGTGCACGACGAAGGCCGTCAGCGCCGCGGCGAGGTTCAACGCGACGGCCGCGTGCACGGCGGAGAGCTGCCCAAAGCGCGGGAGGAGCACCAGCACGGCCACGATGGACGCGAACGCGGAGCCCAGCGTGTTGATGAAGTAGAGCAGCCCCACCGACTGCCCGACGTTCTTCGAACGCCGTGTGAAGTGGGCGACGAGCAAGGGCAGGGTGGAGCCCATCAGCATGGTGGGCGCAAGAATGAGGAGGAAGGTAACGAACGCCACGGCAGCCGGCGAGAGCGCCAGGGTGATCTGTCCCACCGCGCGAAACAGCGGAAGGGACACGGCGCCAAACACGCCGATGGAGGCCTCGACCAGCGCGAACAAGAGCACCACCGGGCGCCGCGCGTCCTTGGAGATGGCGCCGCCCGCCAGGCTGCCGAGCCCGAGTCCCAGCATGAACGCGGTGACCACAACCGTCACCGACTCGATGTTGATCCCGTAAATAGCGAAGAGCGTCCGCTGCCAGACGACTTGGTAGACGAGGGCTGCAAAGCCCGACACGAAAAAAAGGAGAGAGAGTAGCCGCATCGATCGACCTTGTTTTTGACTTGGAACGAAACGGCACGGTAAACTTTTCGAACGTTCCGCCGCATGCGAAAAGCGCGGATCCTTTGGAGAAACGCAGCGCGAGAGCTACCCGAGCACCGAACATGTCGATTCCTTTCGGCTTCCCGCGGAATTCCATCGCAGCGCCGCGTGGTTCCTCGTCACCGTGTGCGGTGATCTGAGCGATGGACTTACGCGTCATCGGTTGCCACGGAGGCGAGACGCCGCACCACCGCACGAGCGCCTTCTTGCTCGATGAGCGGGTCGCCATCGACGCCGGATCGCTCACGAGCGGCATGGATCTCCCGGCGCAGTGCCGTCTCGAGGCCGTGCTCGTCAGCCACGCCCACCTCGATCACATCCGCGATTTGGCCACGATCGCCGACAACCGCGCGCAGAACGGCTGTGAGCCCCTGCTCGTCTGCGGCATCAAACCGACCATCGAGCTTTTGCGGAAGCACTTCTTCAACGGAAAACTTTGGCCCGATTTCACCAAGATCCCCGAGGCTACCAAGCCCACGATCGCGTATCGGGTGCTCAAGCCCGAGGTGCCCACCGACGTGGTCGGCCTCACCGTGCGCGCCATCTTGGTGAGCCACACCATCGACTGCAGCGCCTTCGTCATCGCGGGCCGCGATGGCTCCATCGCCTACAGCGGCGATACGGGGCCGACCCAGCGGTTTTGGGAGGTGCTCAACGAGGTGCCCGACTTGCGAGCCCTGCTGATGGAGGTGAGCTTTCCCAATTCCCAGCAAACGCTCGCGACCGTCAGCGGTCACCACACGCCCCAGACCCTGGGCCCGGAGCTTTTGAAGTATAAAAACTCAAAAGATCTCGCAACGTTGCTCTATCACATGAAACCTACTTTCCAGGGTGAAGTGGAGCGTGAGTGCGCCAAGCTCAAAGGCTTGAACCTCACGGTCCTCAACCTGGGCGACCAGTTCATTCTCTGAGCCACGTCGGTTCGGTCTTTGCTCACGGTCTTTGCTCGAGCAGCCCATGCGAGTGCTCCAGCGAGTTTTCTTCACTTGCGATTGAACGCGCCAGGTATCAAACGTTGGGGCTTACGTGATCACCGCGAACCCCCAAGGCCTACCTGGCCAGCCCTCAGGCCCACTCGGCAACCAAGACCCGATGTCCTCAATCCCCGCACGCTCCTTCGAGAATGAAGCCATTCCCGGCCTGGAGGAGGATGAAGTCGCTACCCGCGTCGTTCGTGAAGAACTGAAGCTCCTTGCCACCGTTCAAGATGCGCTCGGCTCGGGCGCCAGCGCCAACATGTCCGCCCTCCGTGGACGCGAGCTGGACGATGCGCGCCTGCTCGAGCTGCGGGAGGATGTCGCGGTCGCCAAGCCCGAGGATCTGCCGGCCCTCTTCGAGCAGATGCACCACCTGGGCTCGCTGCGCGCGCAGCGTGGAAAGGGTGTCGCCGGCTCGGTGGACGCCAAGAACCCCTACTTCGGCCATCTGCGCCTCGAAGAGGGGGGAAAGCGGCGCGATATTCTGATCGGCGCCAAGTCGTACGTGGACTCGAGCTCGGGGATCAAGATCGTCGACTGGCGGCAGGCCCCCGTGAGCCGCATCTATTATCGGTACCGCGAGGGGGACGACTACGAGGAGACGCTCGGCGGTCGCCCGGTCGAGGGCATGGTGCTCGCCCGCCGCGGGGTGGCCATCTCCGACGGCAAGCTGGTTCGCGTGAGCTCGCCGCAAGGCACGTTCGTCTGTGGCGACGATGGGCGCTGGAAGCGCCTCGATGCGTTCTCGGCCCGTCTGCGCACCGAGCGCCCGGCGAAGTCGGACCCGGCGCAGGCCGATGGAAAGTCGCAACGGCACGCACCGGGCGACAAGCATTTGCCGGCCATCGCCTCCATGCTCGACGCGGCGCAGTTCGAGCTGATCACGCGCCCGGGCGCGGGGCTCATCGCCATTCAAGGCAGCGCCGGCAGCGGCAAGACCACGGTGGGCTTGCACCGGATCGCGTACCTGGCCTTCGCCGATCCGCAGCGCTTTCGCGCCGACCGCATGATGGTCGTGGTGCCGCACGAGGCGCTCATGCACTTCGTGGCCCGCGTGCTCCCGTCGCTCGGGGTGGAAGGGGTGCCCATCTCCACCTTCCCGCGCTTTGCGCGCCGCCTGCTCCCCGAGCTCTTCCCGAAGCTCCCGCACCACTACCACGACGACACGCCGCCCGTGGTGCTGCGCGCCAAGAACCACCCGGCCATGCTCCGGGCCATCCACACGTACGTGGAGCGCCTGCACGAGGAGCTCGATCAGCGGGTGGAGCGCACCATGGAAAAATGGCCCTCCGGCCACAACGTGGTCACCGCGTGGAAGGCCACGCGCTGGACCGGCGCCCCCGCCTCTTCGTCCTCGGGGGACGCGCGCGGCGGCCGCGACGAGGTGGTGCCCGATCAACGCGTGACCACCTTTGCCCAGTGGCTCGCGGGCAAGCGCGCGCTCGATGGCGCGGGCAACGCGTCCACCTTGCCGGCGGTCACGCGCGGCGCGATCGAGCGGCTCGGGCAGGAGCTGCGGACGCGGGCGCGCGCGGTGATGGCCGCGTGGGACGAGATCCTGACGTCGCGCGAGCTCCTGACCGAGACGTTCCGAGGCTCGAAGGACTTCGGCTCCGCGCAGCTCGATCGCGTGCACGAGTGGTGCGTGCGGCAAGCGCGCGTCCGCGCCGAGGGCGAGCGCGATGGCGAGACGGCCTCCATCGACCACGAAGACGTGCCGATCCTCTTGCGCCTCTGGCAGGTGATGCGCGGGCCGCTCTCGGGCCCCGATGGCTCGCCCATCCGCATGGCGCACCTGTTCATCGACGAGGTGCAGGATCACAGCCCCCTCGAGCTCCGGGTCTTGCTCGATCTGGCCACCAAAGACCGCTCGATCACCCTGGCGGGCGACAGCGCGCAGCGCATGCTCGACGACGACGACACCCGCGGCGAGTTCGATTGGAAGGGGCTGCTCGCCGAGCTGGGCATGGCGGCCACCACCTTGGAGCCGCTCAAGGTCAGCTACCGCTCCACGGCGGAGATCACCACGTTCGCGCGCGGGGTGCTCGGGCCGTATGCGCACGAGGCCGAGCCCATCACCACCCGTCGCGGTCCGCCGGTCGAGCTCTTTACGTTTGCCTCGGTGGGCGAGTCGGTCGCGTTCTTGGCCGATGCGCTCAAGCAGCTGGCGCAGGACGAGCCGTACGCCAACGTGGCGCTCGTCGCCCGCTTTCCGCAGCAGGCCGACGTCATCTACGAGGGGCTGGAGCGCGCGGAGGTGCCGCGGGTGCGGCGGGTCGCCAAGCAGGACTTCAGCTGGGAGCCCGGCTTCGACGTCACCGACGTGCGCCAGACCAAGGGCCTCGAGTTCGACGAGGTCATCCTGCTCGAGACCACCGCCACCTCGTACCCCGAGACCTCGCAAGCGCGCCACGCCCTGTATGTCGGCGCCACGCGCGCGGCGCATCAACTCTGGTGCATCGCCAGCGACAAACCGTCGCCGGTGGTCACGGCCGCGCTCGAAACGGCACCGGCCGAGCTGGCCGTCGATGGCGGCCTCGGGAACAGCGGCGCCGCGAGCAACGGCGCAGGCTAGGGTGCTGTCCCCGATCCGGGGAATCCGACCTACCTCCAAGACTCGATTCAGTAAAACGGCGCCCGACGTGTCGGTTGGGGGGGCCTGTCGTCAGACGTCGGCATGGATGTTACGATGGTAGGTTTGCCTCGAGCTTTCGAACGCTTGCGGGAGCGTGCTATCGTCCAACGTAGATCTCGGCGCAACGTAAACCGCTAGATTCACGACGGCCGCGAGGCCGATGCAACCCGAAGGGTGCTACTGGCCGTACGAACACAAGATGAATTCGAGCATGACGGCGCCAACCTCCAACCGAACGAGCACGGCATCCCCTCCCGTAGCTGGGAAGTACCGCCTCATTTTCGAGCTCGGGCGCGGGGGGATGGCCGATGTGATGCTTGCGGTCATCCAGGGGCCAGGCGGTTTCAATAAGCTGCAGGTGCTGAAGCTCTTGCGTCAGGAGCTCGCGGCCGAGCCCGAGTTCTGCACGATGTTCCTCGAGGAGGCGCGGCTCTCGGCGCGCATCAACCACCCCAATGTGGCGCAGACCAACGAGGTCGGCTTCGACGGCGAGCGGTATTTCATCGCCATGGAGTACCTCGAAGGGCAGAGCCTCGACGAGGTGATGCGCCGCGCCCGTTCCCGGGGTGTCCCGTTGCCGCTGGCTGTGGTGCTGCGCGCCATGTGCGACGCGTGCGGCGGGCTGCACTATGCGCACGAGCTCAAGGACTTCGACGGCACGCCCCTGCATGTCATTCACCGGGACGTCTCGCCGCAGAACGTCTTCGTGACCTACGACGGCATCACCAAGCTCCTCGACTTCGGCATCGCCAAGGCCAGCGACTCGAACATTCGAACCCAGGCCGGCACCATCAAGGGCAAGATCGCGTACATGGCGCCCGAGCAGCTGCTCGGTGTCTCGCACATCGATCGGCGCGCCGACATTTTCTCCGTGGGCTCCGTGCTCTGGCGATCCATCACCGGAAAGCGGATGTGGGCGGGCGCCTCGGAGATGGAAATCCTCCAGAGCCTGGCCAACCACAAGATCCCCGAGCCGATTCCGCTCCCGGGCATCCCCGAGGAGCTCGTCCGCATTTGCCGCAAGGCCATCTCGGCGAACCCGAACGATCGCTACCCGACGGCGCTCGCGCTCAAAGCGGAGCTCGAGCACTTGCTCGCCACCTTGCCCGGCAACAGCCACTCGGACGTCTCCACGTTCCTCAACGATCTCTTCGCCGAGCGCCGTCAGGAGATCGCGCAGGCCATCGAGGCGCGGCTGTCCACCGCGGAGTCGCCCGGCATCACCGCCACGCGATCGCTCCCGCGCCTCGGGCCCAACAACACCACCACCGGCTCCCTGCCCTCGGCGAGCCTGCTCGATATGGGCACGAGCGGCAACTACGCCGCCATGCCCAACACCGATGTCTCCATCGTGGCACCCAGCGCGCCCCAGCGACACTGGGGCATCGTGGCGGCGGTGCTGGTGGCCGGCGGTCTGGTGGCCGCGGCCTTGGTCGCGCGCCCCCGCGGCGAGACCAACACACCGACCACCTCGCCCGTCGCCTCGGCGCCGACCACGGTATCGGCGGCGCCCGCGAAGCTCGAGACGGAAATCGAGTTCGATATCAGCCCCGCGAACGCGGTCGTCTTCATCGACGATGTCCCCGTCGCGGGCAGGCCACCCCGCGGCACCTACCCGCGCGACGGCAAAGAGCACATCGTGCGCGTGCAGGCCGAGGGCTACGCGTCCAAGACGCAGGAGGTGACATTCGACATCGCCAACCTCCGCCTCCCCCTGTCGCTCGAGAAGGAGCACCGCTCTTCGGCGCCGGTCTGGCGTCCCAGCGGGGGAGGGGGCAAGCGCGCATCCTCCGGCACGGCGCCCGCCGCACCGCCGCCCTCGTCCGCGCCCGCCGCACCGCCCCCGTCGGAGACGGCGCCGCCTCCGCAGAAGCCGGCCCGCCCTGGGGTCGATACGATCGACAAAGACGATCCCTGGAAGAAATAGTCGCGGCGTCCGCGCGGCGCGCTCGTAAGCTCTCCTACGAAGGAGGCTCCATGCGCACCGGCGGCTGTCAATGCGGACAAATTCGATATGCGATCACCGGCGAGGCCCTCGCCCTGTACGTCTGCCATTGCCTGGAGTGTCAAAAGCAATCGGCGTCGGCCTTCAGCGTCTCGCTCCAAGTGCAGAGCGCGGGCTTCCGCCTCACGCAGGGGGAGCCCAAGGAGTGGACGCGCGACACCGATAGCGGCAACCGCCTGGTGTGCGCGTTCTGCCCCAACTGCGGCTCTCGCCTGTTCCATCGGCCCGCGGCCGCCGACGGCGAGGCGCTGGTCGGGAACGCATGGCCGGGCGATACGATGACCGTCAAAGCCGGCTCGCTCGACGAACCCGTCGACCTCCGCCCGGCCACGCATATTTGGGTCTCGCGGAAGCTGCCCGGCGTGGAGATCCCCGAGGGCGCCGCGCAGTTCCCCGAAGAACCGGCGTGATCCCGTACCCGTTCCCCGCGTGACCTCGGGTTGGGCTTGCACGTTGCTAGGATGTTGCCGGGGCAACGGATGCGCGCGAGCTCGCTCCGCCGAGGGCGGCGCGCATGCGGCGGACGATGTCGCGGAGCTCGCGCTCGTCGCGGTTGGCGAACCCCATGCGGAGCGTGGGGCGGGGGCGGGCGTGGAAGTCGAAGGCGCGGCCGGTCAGGAACGAGGCCTCGTGCGCCACGGCGCGCTGGGCCCAAAGGTCGACGTCGATCTCGGGGGTGACGCGGAGCCATAGGGTCATGCCGCCGGCGGGCACATCGAAGGAGACGACGCCGTCGAGATCGCGGCGGAGGGCTCCCACCAAGGCGTCGCGGCGTGCTTCGTAGATGCGGCGCATCTTGCGCGCGTGGCGCTGCAAGAGGCCGTCCTCGATCAGCTCGCAGATGGCCCGGTCCATGGCCGGGTTGCCGCGATCCAGGCGGGAGCGCCGGACCGCGAGCTCCTCGATGAGCGGGCGCGGACCGGTGACGAAACCGAGGCGCACCCCGGGGGCGAGGATCTTCGACAGGGTGCCGAGGTAGATGACCACCCCGGCGTCGTCGCCGCTGGCGAGGGGCCAGAGCGGGCGGCCGGCGTAGTGGAACTCGAAGTCGTAGTCGTCCTCCACGATGGCGATGCGCCGCGCGCGTGCGAGGGCGAGCAGCGCCATGCGTCGCGCCGGTGCCATGGTGACGGTGGTCGGAAATTGATGGTGCGGCGTGGTGTAGACGATGCGCAGCGGGCGCTCGTTCGCCAGCGCCTCCAGCGCATCGACCCGCATGCCGCCTTCGTCGACGGCCACCGGAACGAGCTCGGCCCCCGCCAGGCGAAACGCGTCCCACGCCGGGGGATAGCCCGGGTTCTCCACCGCCACCGCATCGCCCGGGCGCACCAGCGCGCGCGCCACCAGATCGAGCGCCATCTGGCTCCCGCTGGTGACGAGAACGTCGTCCTCGTTCGCCAGAAGGCCGCGCGCGTCCGACAGCAGCTCGGCGAGCGCGCGGCGCAGCCGAACATCGCCCTGGCGCGTGCCATACGCGAGGGCCGAGCCGCCCTTGGCCCGCAGCGCCCTCCGAAAACCGCGCGCCAGGAGATCGACGGGCAGCAAGCGCAGATCCGGACCGCCGCTACCGGGGAGCATCGCACGCGCCCCGAGCTCGGCCAGATCCTGCGACAGGACCGCGCGCTCCAGATCGAACCCCGGCGCGCCATTCGTCCGCGCGCGCACCGGCGCCTTGGACGAGGCGCCGGTCGGCGACGAGACGCCCGACGACGAGGCGCCCGACGACGAGACGCCCCTCGACGAGACGCCCCTCGACGAAGCGACCGAGGACGCAGCAGACCACGATGCGGCCGACGAGGCAGCCGGCGACGACGCCGAGAAGGCGAGCGCCTCGGACACCCGCAAGCTGCGCTGCGTGGAGACGATCCAGCCGCCATCTTGCAGATCCCGGTAGCTCGCGAGCACCGTATTGCGGTGCACGCCCAAGGTGCGGGCGAGGCTCCGCGATCCGGGCAAAACCGCGCCCGGCCGCAGCCTTCCGCGGCGGATGTCGGCGACGATGGCCTGCGCGATCTGCAGAAAAAGGGGGGTTGCCGAGGCTGCATCGAGCGCAACGGGAAAGACCCAAGGGCGCGCCATGGTCCAACCAATATGTCAAAAGTGGATCTTTTGCCTAGACCAGGCAGACCACACTGTTGGCGGTGAAACCAACGGTGGAGAAAGTCATGCAAGTCAGCCAACGCGATTCGAAGAGCCCCCCCGACCGCTACGCATCCCTGGGCCAGCCCGCGCAAGCCCTGCTCCGTTTCGGGATAGGCACCGCGTTCTTGTCGGCCGTGGCCGACCGATTCGGGCTCTATGGCCCGCCGGGCGCACCGGGCGTCGGGTGGGGCGACTTCGCGCACTTCACGGAGTACACGCACACGCTCACCTGGTGGGTGCCTTCGGCGCTCACACCGCTGCTCGCGTGGCTCGCCACCTTGGGCGAGATTGTCTTCGGCGTGATGCTGCTCGTGGGGCTGCGCACGCGGGAGGCCGCCCTCGGCAGCGCCGCGCTCCTCACGTCGTTCGCGCTGTCCATGACCTTCTCGGCCCGGGGCATCCACAGCGCATTCAGCTACTCCGTCTTCTCGGCCGCGGGCGGCGCGCTCCTCCTCGCCACCTTCCGCGACCCCTCATGGTCGCTCGACGCCCTGCTGCAACGCACGTCGCGCGACCACGGTCCGTCCCATGATGATGCCCACGCGTCAGCGCGTTAGAAGGCGACGCAGATGATCTCGTCGGTGCGGAGCACCGATTCTTGCTCGAACTGCTGCTTGTAGTTCGTCCGCAGCTCCTCGAGCTTCTGCGAGGTGCCCCGGGAGCCGTTGTGGTAGACGATGAGCATCTTCGACGGCTCCTTGATGATCTGGCCCGTCGACATTTGATACTGGCCCTTCACGTCGATCACGCTGAAGCCGTCGGGGAAGCGCGGGGTGATCTGCGCGTCCACGAAGCCCGCGAACTGCGCCTCGGGGATCGGAGTGCCCTTGCGATCGAGCCCGAAGACGAGCTGGGTCGACACCATGGGCACGGAACCCTGGGGCGCGGTGCGAACGTCGCAGCGGTGCTTGGAGAGGTCCTCTTCCAAGCCCCCTTGGGTGCTCGGATCGGGGTTGCTCGATGCAGCGCACCCGCCGAGAAGAGCGAGTGAACATGCGGTGGTAATGGCAAAGAGGCTTTTCATCATGGGTATAGGTTCCCCTTCGGCGGATTAAGGTTGCGGAGGTGTGTAGCCACAAGCGTCCTTATCGAACGTCCCGTCGACATTCTTGGTGCCAACTCGGTAAACGAGCGCCGACGATGTCGAGTCGCCGCTGGCGGTCAGGCACGCGAGCGGAATGTCGGCGGCCACGTCGCCCGTCTTCAGGTCGAAGTCGAGCGGCCCGGAGGCCCCGCTGATGTTGACCGTGCCGCCGTTGCTCAGGGTGGCGAGCGCTTGCCCCATCTGCCTTCGATAGAGCGGCGCCGCGTCGCCGTTGACCAGCTTCTTCATGGCCTGCGCGATGTCTCGCCCCGTCACCTTGCCCGAGCGATTGCCGCTGCTGGCGCTGGTGATGGCGTAGCCGAGGATGTAAACCGAGTCGTAGGTGCCGGCCAGGCCGAAGTAATTGATCTTCCCCTTGGCGTCCGCCGCTTGCCCGGGCTGGTAAAGCCGGTCCATCGTCGCGTTGTAGCTGTCGCGGAAGAACGAGAAGATCTCGTTCTCGACCGCCGTGAGGTTGGGCGAGGCATAGAGCGCGCGGGTGTTCAGCTTGGGGTCCACGGTGCTGCCCTTGACGATCTCGGGCAAGGCCTGCACGGCCACGCCCTCCGTGGATACGTAGTACGGGCGGGGTTGGTTCCGCGTGCTGGGCAATTCGCCCCACAGCCGCTCCGTCTCTTTGATGGTGTCCGCCGACTCCGACAAACCGAACGTCAGAATGATGTGGGGAGCAAAATCCCGAATCTGCGCCGAGATGTCGGTCGGGGTGGGACTGCCCACCGTCGTACCGTAATTGAACTCACGGTATTGTTCGCCCCGGATGGCATTGAACGCGTCGGTCGCCTTGAAGATGGCATTCAGCCCTTCGCCGTACGCGTCTCCCCGGAACAGATTGAGGATCTTCACCTGCCCCGCAGGCACGTTCTTCGGCGCCTTGTGGAGCCCGGGGATCAGCCTTTGCTGCAGGTAGGCTGCGATGGCCGCCGCCTGAAAGCGATCCGAGGGGGCCGTGCGCCAGAGCAGGCCATTTTCGGGCGAGTCGCCCGCCGGATAATCTTGCAGCAAGCTTAGATTTTCGGCGGTGGCCGAGGGTGAAATCGTAAAGACACCGCCCGGGATGGTGCGCTCGGTCGCCATGGCCAAGGTGGTGCTCGTCGAGGGCGTTCCGATGACGGCCGACACGCCCACGGTGTTCACCAGGTGGTCGGCGGCGCGCAGCACGGTCCGATTCTCGTCCGAGTCCTCCGCGCTCTTGTCGTCGCACATGATGGCCACCAGCGGCCGGCGGCGCCCGTTGGTCCCTGCCGCGGGGGGCAGACCCTTCGACTCCTTGTCGAAATCGTCGAGCGCCGTCCGGACGGCGCCCTCGAAGGGGATGTACCCACCGTTGTCGCCGTACGCGCCGGTCAGCGAGATCACCGCGCCGATGTAAACGGCGTTGTCATCCAAGTACCCCTGATCGTTGGTGCCGCCAAAGACGCGCGGGCACTCGGGGGTCACCAGCGGTTGGCAGGTCGCGTCGCTCCTGCGGCAGAAACGCTTCCCACTGAACTTGGTGCAATCTTGATTCGTCGAGCACTGATCGGTGGTCTTGCCCAAAAGCGCCGTACACGCCGTGTTGGACGCGGCGAAGGCGCTGAGGGCGAGGCTCAAGAGCGCGACGACAACGGGCGGCTTTGGCCTTCTTGGCGAGGTATGGAGCATGGGTCGTCCCCCCGCGCGCGGCATGGTGCTCATCGATGGAAGCCTTATGTGGTGTAACAGGAAGAGGTTCAGGCGTCGAGCTCGCCCGAGCTCGTTCTCGTCCGATCGAGAGGCACATTGCGCCCGATCAAACTCAATCGAGATCGAACGAGATCGATCGGATTAGAATTGTCCGACCAGGCTGACGCCGCCCGGGGTCAAACGCGCTGTCGTAGTGGATTTTTCCGACTTATGCAGCGTGAGGTAGAGAGATATACCACCCATGATGACGGCCGACGCGGTTAGGACATCGGCCGCGATCGAGAACGCCTTCGTCTTGTCGCGCGCGCTGTCGATATCGGGGCGCGAGGAGTCTTCGCGTTCGACGAGGGCGTTTTGGTCGGAGTTGGCCTTGAGCGCGAGGACGCCGGTGACGATGGCGCCCGCCGCGAGCCCGCCGGTGATACCCCAGGCCCAGTAGGGCACCTTGTGCGGCTCCTCGCGCGTCTCCGTGGCGGCTTTGGGGAGGTCGACCAGCTCGAGGGAGACCGTTTGGACGTCCGAGCCGGCGAAGACGACCGACTTGGTGGCCGGGAACATGCCGCTCTTGGAGGCTGCGATCCTGCGCCGGCCCGGGTTGACCAGGACCTTCTGCGAGAGCGGGGTCTGTCCCACTGGAACATCGTCCACCGTGATGGACGCGCCGGGGATGTTGGTGGAGATGGTGACCGTGGCGATGTTGGGCCGTAGGTCTTGAATCTCTTTGTTGACGGCGACGCGGCGCTCTTCGGGCACCTCGTCCCCGCCGTCCGACAGATAGCGCTCGAAAGCCTTTAGCGCCTCGACATAGTCATTCTGCTTTTTGTAGCAGAGGCCGATGTTGTAGAGGATGCGGTAGCTCGGCGCGAGCTCGTACGCGCGCTCGAATTCGACGCGCGCCGCGATGATGTTGCCTTCGTCGTAGAGTTTCAGCCCGCGGCTGTATCGGGTGCGCGCTTCTTCCATGCGCGGACTCATCCAGGCGGGGGTGCCTTGCGGGCCACCGGGCGGTTTGCCGGCCGGAGAGCCTTGAGGGGTAGGCGGCGTTGCCTGCTGAGCAAACGCAGGAAGCGAGGCCGACTGCGTGATCGTGAGCAAAACGGCGAGTGCGAGACGGCAGTGCCTCATGAAGCGCATCTTTCCTACGGCGCGATCGCTTCGTCAACTCACAAGTGCGCACGATCCGGCGCCTGCGCAGAGTCGACTACACGCTCGGCACCAAGGCGGAATGACGTCGAATGGCGATGATTGGGAGTGCGATTCACATTTTCTTCACTGGCCTGTTGCGACCGAGACGTTCGTGTGCCGCGGCCAACTGATCGCTCGCCGCCGCGGCCAGGGTCGATAGGTCGAGGGCGAGGCAGAAGCCGGCGATGATCTCGGCCAGGCGCTCGGCGTGGCCATCGCCGAGGCACCCCATCAGCTGCAGCATTTCGCGCTGCCGTGGCAGATGCGTGCCGCCACCGACCGTCCCCACCACGAGGCTCGGCAAGAGGATGCTGGCGTAGATGCCGTGCGGCGCGCTCTGAATGGAGAGCAGCGCGCCCGAGGACTCGTGCACGCACGCGATGTCCTGCCCGGTGGCCGCGAAGATGGCGGTGACCGCGTTGCTGGCGTTGATGTTGTAGAGCGATCCCGCTTGGAACGAGCCGCTCATGCTGTGCTCGTGCGCGAGCATCAGGCGCTCGGGGGTCACCTTGAGCACCTCGCTCAAGACCTCGCGCGGCACATCGCAGTCGGCCACCACGCGGAAGCCGCGCCCGCGGAGCAGGGAGTGAAAGGAGAACTTCTTGTCGCCCGCCATATTGCCTTCGATCTCGAAGTGTTCGAGCTCGATGGTCTCGATGGCGCGCAGCTGCTCGAGCAGCCACCGGCACGCGTGCCAGGTGGTATGCGTGGTCATGTTCTGACCCGCAGCGTCGCCGGTGCTGTATTGAAATACGACATGCGCAATGCGCCCGAGCACATACGGCTCCACGGAGATGAGCTTTGCGTGCTCGGAGAATTTGCGCACCTCGGCCGAGAGAGGCTCGAATTGGGCCTCGATCCATTGCACGAAGGCCGCGGCGCTGGCCACATTTCGAAATCGGAACGCGGGCGCGCGCACCATGCGCTGATGCAGCACGCGCGTGGTCACCCCGCCCGCGCGCGACAGGGCGGTGGCGCCGCGCGTCGCCGAGGCCACCAGCGCGCCCTCGGTGGTCGCGAAGGGCGCGAAAATGATGCCCGTGGCGCACGCCCCTTGAAAGAGGAGCGGGCCGGCCAGACCGACGGGGATTTCAATCCCGCCGATCAGCGATTCGATGTTGTTGGCGAGGCTCGATGCGGCGAGGGATGTCTCCTGCATATGGTCGAGGGGGGCTCCGGTGATCCTCCGCGCGAACTCCAGCCGCTCGAGCCGAGCCTCTTCGGTCGAAATGCCGCGCGCGGGGACCTTGGGTAGGTCGTGGTCGATGTGTTCTTTGCTCATAGGCTCCATCGCTTGAGGTGCGTGGTCTCCAAAGAAAGGAATCGACTCCTGTAGTATCAAGCTCTTGCCCCATTGCGTGGGCCTGCCGCACAATCGCGAAAAGGCGAGGGGGCCTCATGGGCGATCTGTTCGATGACACGGCCGTGCATGGCGAGGCAGGCGAGGCTGGTACGGCTGGCACGTACAGCGGTCACGTTACGAGCGATTGGTCCGTCTTTGGCCCCAACGGGGGTTACCTTGCCGCCATCGCCTTACGTGCAGCCGGAATGGCGAGTGGGCTCGAACGGCCCGCTCGGTTCAATTGCCACTTTCTCGGCCCGGTGCTGGTCGGCCCCGTACGGCTCGCCGTGCGCCGCGCCTTTGGCGGCAAACGCGCCGAGTCGCTGCACGTGTCGATGACGCAGCAAGAGCGCCCCGTCCTCGAGGCGTCCGTGTGGGCCGTGGGGGAGCGCGCCGCGGTCGACCTCGACGATCGCGATGTCCGTTCGATGCCCGAGAGCCCGCCCATCGAAACCCTGCCGGAGTGGGATTTGGGCGCCATGCCCATCCCGCCCTCGCCGCGCATCACCTTGTGGACGCACCTCGAGCAGCGCTTGATTGGTTGGCAAGGATGGCACGAGCCCGGCGAGCCGCAGCTCGATGGCTGGTACCGCTTTCGCCCGCGCCCCGTTCTGCCGAATGCATTTGCCGACGCCGCGCGCGCGCTCATTGCCATTTACGTGGGCACCTGGCTGGCCGCGATGAACCCGCACATCCGGCGCGCTCCGATCATCGCGCCGGCCATGGCGCTCGGCGCGCGCTTTTACCATCCGGCGAGCACCGAGTGGCTTCGCTGCCTGGCGCGTTCGGACATCGCGCTTGGCGGGTTAATCGACGGCGCGGCCACGGTTTGGACCCGCGATGGGGACCAGGTCGCCCAGGGCGATTGCCAAATGCTTTATCGCACCAGCGGCCCGCTCGCTCCGGGTGCAAACCCGTGAACCCGCTCGGCAACCCACACCTGGAGGCCCGCGCCGACGCGGAGACGGAGGACGAGCCGGCGCCGCTTGGATTTGCGCAGCAGTACCTCTGGTTTTTGCTGCAATATCCCGACAGCGGCCCCGCGCGGTTCAATGGCAATCTGGCGTTCGAGATCACCGGACCCCTCGACGTGGACCGGCTGGGGAAAGCGCTCGCCCTCCTCGAGGAGCGCCACGAGCCGCTCCGCACCTGCCTTCGTCTGGTGAAGGGGCAGCCAAGGCAAATCGTCGAAAAGCCAAGGACCGGCACCTTGATCGCGACGGATCTTTCGAGCCTCCCCGATGCCGCGCGCGCGCTCGCGCTCGATGACGCCATTCGCAGCGAGGTGGAGCTCCCGCTCGACTTCGTCCGTGGCCCCGTGCATCGCACCCGCCTTTTGCGTCTGGGCGCCGAGCACCACGTCCTTTTGTGGACCACCAATCATGTGAACGTCGATTTTTGGTCGTACCGCAACTTTATTGGGGAGTTGCGTGCCCTCTATACCGCCTTAATAGAGGAGGACACCCCCGCGCGGCCTGTGTTGCAGCATTTGCCGCCTTTGCCCGTTCGCTTTGCCGAGGTGGCGCGCGCCCAGCGCGCGCGGATCGCGCCGGATGACCGCAGGGTCGCATTCTGGCGCACGTACCTCGAGGGCGCTACGTGCTACCAACCGCCCCATCGCCAACCGCGCAGCACCCGCCCATCGCCGGAGCAAACGCGATGGGTTCGCGTCGAAAAAGAATTGGCGGAGCGGGTGGCTAGGTCGAGCCGTGCGCTCGGTTGCACCCGATTTTCCATGGTGCTCGCCGCGTTGGCGCTCGTAGCTCAACGATGGTCTGGCGCCACCGACATCGTGACCTTGGTCGCTTCCGCCCATCGAACGACGCAAACGAAGTCGTTGATTGGCTCCTTTGCCGATATGTTGCCGGTGCGCGTCCGCCTGTTGCCCGGTGTGCAAACACGCTCCGATGTCGTTCGCGCAACGCAGTCATCGATTCGCCGGGCGTTGATTCACGAGTTACCATTGCGGCGTATCGAGGAGGCCACCGGACAAACCTATCGGTTCACATTTGGCATTACCGACCATGTTCCTTTTTACGATTGCGAGGGCCAAGCCCCGGACCATCCGCGAGCCATGCTTTCGGCGCGCTGGCCCGACGCCGCCGAAATCGCCTGCAAGCCGCTGATCGCGCCGCCGTTGGCGACCTCGGGTAGCCCGGGAAGCGCGAACCGCTCGGGAAGGGCGGGGACCTTGGAGAGCGCTTTTTTGCGCGTCTTCGCATTTCCCATGCGCATGTACCGAATGGATCTTCTGTTCGCCGTGGAGCGGGATTTGCTTCTTTGTACCTATCAACCGGACTTATTTACGGCGGAAACGATCGACTACGCTTTAGGTTGGCTCCTGGAGGCGCTCGACGAGATTTCGGCGGAAAGTCGGTAATGCGTTTGCCAGTCGCGGGCGCGACTGATATCCGTTATCGAAATGAGCTTTCTTCGCCGTGCTTCGGTCCTGACCCGCGCGGGCGTCGTCGCCGCGTCCACCGTCGCCGCCCTCGCGTCTTTGGCGGGCGTGCTGGCCGGCGCGTCGACGGGCTGCACCATCGTCTACAAGACGGATAAGGAGCAGTGCTTCAACGACGGGGACTGCTCGAAGTTTGGCGGCTTCTACTGCCGTAAGGACCTGGGGGTCTGCGAGCCGAAGGCGGGCTACTGCACCACCAACGCTGAGTGCATCGAGCGAAATCCGGACGCGCCGCACATTTGCCGCAAGGACCAAAATCGCTGCGTCAAGCTGGTGATACCCACCTGCAACGGCATCATCGGCGACATCAATGAGTTGAAGAAGGACGACACGGTCGTTCTCGGGTTCGTCAACAACTACGTCAATCCGACTTACGCGCCCATCGGTGTCGCCCAACGCAACGCCGTGCAGCTCGCGTTGCAAGATCTGATGAAGAACACGCCCGGCTTACCTCCGCGTAAGGAAGGGGAGAAGAACCGGGGGCTCGTGTGGGTGAGCTGCGATGGAACGTCGGGGCCGCTCGCGGACACGTTCAATTTCTTGATCGACGAGGTCAAGGTCCCCGCCATTCACGGCCCTGCCTTCAGCGGCGACGTCATCACCATTTCGGGCGCGAAGACCCTCTCGAGCAAGACGCTCATCATTTCTCCCTCCGCCGGATCGGCCGCCATCTCCTCCATCGCCAGCCGCGATCCGCGCCTCATTTGGCGCACGGTTCCGAGCGACGCGCTCAACGCCAAGGTTATTTCCACCGTGGTTCCAAACACGGTGGAGCCCGAGCTCAAGGGCTCGGGCGGCACGGTGAAGCCCGGAACCGCCATGAAGGTGGCCGTGGTCCACAAAGGGGATGCGTTCGGGCTCGCGCTCCGGGATAGCTTTTTCCAGCAGCTCCGGTTCAACGGGCTCTCCGCGGCCGACAACCTCGCCAATGGGAACTACCAGGCCGTGACCTACGGCGAGCCGGGGGCTCCCAACGCCGAAGCGGCGTACGCGCGGGCCGTCTCGGAGGTGCTCAGCGCGTCGAAGCTCGCGCACTTGATCATTTTCGTGGGCACGGCCGAGCTCATCCCTAAAGTCTTCGAGCAGATCGAGCGAGGTTGGTCCCCGACGGCGGAGTACCGGCCCAAGTACATGTTTGCAACGGCGGCCGCCAAGACGAGCGACCTTCTGGATCGCGTTTATCCGGGGCGAGGACCGAGCTACATCGGGACCCCCAACCTGCGCGCGCGGATCATCGGCACCGAGGCGGGCACCCAGAGCACCCTCTTTCGGCAGTTTCAATCCAACTACGGGAGCTCCTTCGGCCAAGACGCCGCGGTCCCGGGCTTTTACGCGGCCGCGGCCTACGATGCGGCCTACCTTCTCACCTACGCCGTGGCGGCGGTGGGATCCGCGCCGCTCAACGGAGAGAACATCGCCCGAGGCTTGGAGCGGCTCGTCCCCGATGGCCTTGCGATCAACGTGGGCGACACCAGCGCCTTCAACGCCGGCTTCTTCGAGCTGAGCCAGGGCCGCCATATCAACCTCACCGGGGCCACGGGGCCGCTCGATTTCAACATCACCACCGGCGACGCCGACACGGACATGCAGGTCTGGTGCATGCCCTCGGCCGCCGCCAGCTTCGTATCGTCGGGCCTCTACTACAACTCGTCCACGGGCTCCGTCACCGGCAACTTCAACTGCCCGTGATGGCTCATTCCGCGTCCGCCGCCAACGCGATGGACGCGACAGGTGCGACAGGTGCGGCCTGCGCGATGGATGCGACGGGCGTGACAGATGCGACAGACGCGACGGGCGCCGGGCTTGCGACCAGGGGCAGCGCCCGGCGAGCCGGGGTGCGCGCTTCGTTTTCGGGCTTTGCCTCCACGATTTCGGGCCACACGGCCGGCGGCGGCGGGCCTTCGGCGGCGAGCTCGTGGCGGCAAGTTTGGATCAACTCGTCGACGATGCGCTTGGGGAGCTTGCGGTAGAGGAGCTTGTACGCGATGCGGATGTCCTCGTCCGTGTTGCCGATCCGCATCAAGTTCTTGGTGCACGTCTTCATGCGCTCGGGCGATTGCGCCTGGTCGACCCACGTCTTGAGCACATCGAAGTAGCGTTCGTCCTTCTTCATGAGGCCCGCGAAGCTGTGATACTCGCTGCCCGTGTCCTGGAATTGGAACTTGAGGCTCTCGTCCAGAGCCTTCTCCTTGGCCCGGAGCTTGGCGTAGGCCTCGGTGCCGGGGTACGGCTTCATCGAAAAGAGCATGGGGATGGTCGACGGCGGCATGCTGCACAAAAGATCGACGGTGGACTGCGCCTCCTCGATGGTCTCCGTGTCGATCCCCAGCATGCCCCAATAGATGACGGCCACGCCCTTTTGGTACGAGTACTCGATGACCCGTTTGACCTTGTCGATCTTGAGGTGCTTCTGGATCTGCTTCTGCAGCCGCGGCGACGCGGTCTCCACCGCGTACGCCAGCCACACCGCGCCCGCCTCCACCGCCGCGTCGATGAACTCCTTGTCGATCCGATCGCCGCGCAGCCCGTTCACGAAGTAGATACGGATGTTGCCGCCCATGTGGCTCTTGGAGAGCTTGCGGAAGAACTCGACGGCGCGCTCCTTCTGGAGGTTGAAGATGTCGTCGACCACGTAAAAGTCGCGGACGTTCCACTGGTCGTAGAGCCACGTGAACTCGGCGAGCAGGCTCTCGGGGCCCCGCTCCCGAAACTTCTTTCCAAAGAGCACATGGCAGAAGTCGCAGCGGTAGGGGCACCCGCGCGAGGTGTAGATCACGCCCTGGCGCCGGCGGTTGTAGCCGTAGCTCAATTGCGTGGCGTACTTGTCCATGTCGATGAGATCGTAGGCGGGGAAGGGGAGGGCCTCGAGC
Organism: Sorangiineae bacterium MSr11954; assembly: GCA_037157815.1. Taxonomy (NCBI): domain Bacteria; kingdom Pseudomonadati; phylum Myxococcota; class Myxococcia; order Myxococcales; family Pendulisporaceae; genus Pendulispora; species Pendulispora albinea. The sequence goes on along the minus strand of CP089984.1, from coordinate 5,115,512 downwards.
TCGCGCGAGTCCAAGAACGGCCGCTTGGGCGCGCGATGAACGACGCCGTCCCTTCGAACGGCGGTGCCCAGGATGCCGTCGAGCGGCTGCCCGCGCTGGAAGCGATCGAGGATCTCCGTGAAGGTGATCTCGCCCTCGTCGAGCACCGCGATGTCGATCTCCGGCAGGAGCCCCGCTTGCTCGTCGGACGACGCGTAGGGTCCTCCGGCCACGATGAGCGCGCTCGAGTTTTCGCGGGCGAGGCGCGCGACCTGGGCGAACTCTTTTTGGTAACGGGTCATCCCGCGGATGCCCACGACGTCCGGCCGCTCGCGACGGATGCACGCGGCGATCGATTCGGCGTCGTTATCGAAGTCGACCATCGTGTGGTAAATCTTGATGTCGAGCGCGTCGCCGAGCTTCGAGCGCGCGTAGGACGCGAGGTACATGAGGCCGAGCGGCAAGACGACTTGGTCCATCTCGTCGCGCGTCTTTTTGAGCCAGTAGCCCTGCGCGTCGAACAAAACGATCTTCGTTGGCATTCTCGGCCTCCCCGGCGTCCTCGAGCTCATGCTCTGGAGTCACGAGGTTACACCACGGCCACCGCGCAGCAACGTCCGATGCGCGCGAACGAACGCAATTGCGCGCTTGCGCGCGCACGTGGATGCGCACCGCCCGCACGAGCGTACCCGTATGGAAGAGTCGTTCCAAAATGAAACTGGGATATCCGCGCCACCGGTAGGCGCCCCGAGCCCGAGGTCGTCCCGCGAACGTGCGCGGGGTGCCGCGAGCGATCGCGTGAATGTGCGCGGGCGCACCGCGAGCGATCGCGTGAATGTGCGCGCGTCCGGGGAGCGCGCTGCGTGAACGTGTGCGCGCGTCCCGGGAGCGCGCTGCGTGAAAGTGTGCCGCGCACCGCAATGAGCGTGGCGGAACGTCGATGATTGGGTATCGTTCGAGTTGCCCGATGACCGCCTGCCATCTTGCGATGTACTTGGAGCGCACCGCGCTGCAGTACCCCGATCGGCCCGCGGTGGTGGACTCCGCCGGTAGGGTGCACTCGTACCGTGATCTGGACGATCGCGCCGCCGCCATCGCGGCGTTTCTTCGCCGTCGCGGCATCGGCCGCGGCGATCGCGTGGGCATGGTGCTGCCCAAAAGCTTCGCCGCCGTCGCCATCCTCTCGGGCGTCTTGCGCGCCGGCGCCGCCTATGTGCCCATCGATTGGACGGCGCCGGCCGCCCGCAACGCCGCCATTCTGATGAATTGCCAAGTTCGTGCGCTGTTCAGCCATCCGGACAGCCTCGCGCGATTGGAGTCCCTCGCCGATTGGACGGCGCCGGAGCTTTTGGTGAGCGTTCCGCCGGAGCTCGCGACCGACGCGGCATCGTCCACATCCCTTCATGGTCACGGGCCGTGGGCCGAGGTGCTGCAAGCGGGGTCGGATGCGCGCGGGCCGCGCGACCCGGCGCCCGCCGCGGATGCATCGGGCGACCTGGTGGCGCGCGAACCCGACGATCTGGCGTACATCCTTTGCACGTCGGGGTCGACCGGCACCCCCAAAGGCGTGAGCATCACGCACCGAAACGCCATCGCGTTCGTCGAGTGGTGCGCGTCCGAGCTCGCCACCACCGCCGAGGATCGGTTCAGCAGCCACGCGCCCTTTCATTTCGATTTATCGGTGCTCGATCTTTTCCTCCCGCAGCGGCAAGGCGCGGCCGTGGTGCTCATCCCGGCGGAGGCCGCGCAGAGCCCCCGGCTCCTGGCGCGGCGGATCATCGAGCAGCAGCTGACCGTCTGGTATTCGACCCCGTCCATTTTGAGCCTGCTCGTGCAGTTCGGGGATCTCGAGGCCTTGCCCATTCCCGCGCTGCGGCTGGTGCTCTTTGCCGGCGAGGTATTTCCCATCAAGCACCTTCGAAGCCTCACCCGCGCGTGGCCGCGCGCCGCGTACTACAATCTTTACGGTCCCACCGAGACCAACGTGTGCACCTTCGCCAAGGTCGAGCACCCCATCGCCGACGAGCGCACGGAGCCCTGGCCGATTGGTGTACTCTGCACCCATTGCGAAGGGCTGGTGCTGGACGAGTCCGGGCGCGAGGTGGCGCCCGGGGACGAAGGGCTGCTCTACATCGCCGGGCCATCGGTGTTTCGCGGCTATTGGAACCGCCCGGATCTGGACGCTCGTGTCTTCCTCGAGCGCCATGGAAAACGCTGGTATGGCACGGGCGACGTGGTGCGGGAGCGCGTGAAAGGCGCGAACGATGCGAAAGAGGATTCCGGCGGTGGCTTCGTCTACGCTGGCCGCCGCGATCGCATGGTGAAGCGGCGCGGGTACCGCATCGAGCTCGGTGAGATCGAGAGCGCGCTGCATCGGTGGGAGGCGCTCAGCGCGGCGGCGGTGGTGGCGGTGCCGGATCGGGAGCTCGGGGTCCGCATCGTGGCCTATGTGACCGCGAGCGGGCGGGCGCGCCGCATTTCGCTGATCGACATGAAGTCGTACTGCGCGGGCGCGCTGCCCGGGTACATGAACCCGGACCGGTTCGTCTTCGTGGATCCGCTCCCGCGCACCTCGACGGACAAAATCGATTATGCGTCGCTGGTGCGCGACGCGGGGGGAATCGGTTGATGTTCACCGAGCTCTCGGACGAGCAAAAGCAGCTGCAAGACGAGGCCATTCGCTTCGCCAAGTCCCTTCGAACGAACCTGGTGGAGGCCGATCGCACGGGCCGCTTCGATCGCGAGGGGTGGCAGCGGTGCGCTGCGTTCGGCGCGCTCGGGATGCCCATCCCGTCCGAGTACGGCGGCGCGGGGCTCGGCATGCCGAAGGTGATCGCGGTGATGGAGGGGCTCGGCTATGGCACCCGCGATCATGGGCTGCTCTTCTCGATGCACGCGCACCTGTGGGCGGCGGCCATGCCGATCCTGCTCTACGGGACCGAGGAGCAAAAGCGCCGCTACCTTCCGGGCGCGTGCGATGGAACGATCATCGGCGGCACCGCGGCCAGCGAGCCCGACGCGGGCTCCGACGTCTTTGCCATGAAGACGCGCGCGGTGCGCGAGGGCGATGGGTACGTGCTCGACGGCGCGAAGACCTTCGTCACCAACGCGCCCATCGCCGATTTGTTCGTGGTGTATGCGACCTTGGATCCGGCGCTGGGCCCCATGGGCATCACCGCCTTCGTGGTGGAGGCGGACCGGCCGGGGCTCACGATCGGCGCGCCCATCGAAAAAATGGGGCTGCGCACGTCGCCCATGGCGGAGGTCTCGTTCGCAGGCTGCGCGATCCCGCTCGAAAATCGCTTGGGCCGGGAAGGGCGCGGCGCGGCCGTGTTCGAGAGCGCCATGGAGTGGGAGCGCGGTTGCATGATGGCGACCTGCCTGGGCGACATGCAGTTTCTGCTCGAGCAGTGCGTGGAGCACGCGCGCCGGCGGCGGCAGTTTGGAAAACCCATTGGCAAATTCCAGGCGCTGGCGAACCTCATCGTGGCGATGAAGGTCCGCCTGGACTCGTGCCGGCCGCTGGTCTACCGAATCGGGTGGCGAAAGGAGCACGGCAAGCCGGCGATCCTGGAGTCGGCCATTGCCAAGCACCATGTCTCGGAGTGCTATGTGGCCTCGGCGCGCGACGCCATCCAAGTCTTTGGCGGCTATGGCTACACCACCGAGCAGCAAATCGAGCGCACCTTGCGCAACGCCATCGGCAGCGGCCTTTATTGTGGGACGGATCAAATTCAGCAGAACATCATCGCTCGGGGCCTGGGGCTTTGACGCGGCAAGGAGGGATCGACTTGGACACCATCAAGGCAGCGCTTACATCGTTCATCGTGAGCCAGTGCCTCCCGGGCGAGGCCGAGGAGAATCTGCCGGGCGATCTCGATTTGAACGAGAATGGAATTTTGGATTCGATGGCGCTCCTGGCGTTGGTGCGGTTCGTGGAAAAGGAGTTTCACATCGAGGTCGACGAGCACGACATCGATGGAAACTTCGGCACCGTGAACGCACTAGCCGCATACGTAGCCAAAAAGTCCCAATGAGGCGCAGAGAGCCGAGGCCGGCGTTCACCGTGCGCCGGGGCTGGCTCCTCCTCCGAATAGGCTTGAATGGCTTTCACGGCGCGCGGGGCGCGAACGTAGCTAAAAAGCCCCAGTAAGGCGCAGAGAGCCGAGGCCGGCGTTCACCTTGACGCTGGGCTGCGCCCCGGGGCCGGCTCCTCCTCCGAATAGGCTTGAACGGCTTTCACGGCGCGCGGGGCGCGAACGTAGCTAAAAAGTCCCAGTAAGGCGCAAGGAGCCGAAGCCGGCGTTCACCTTGACGCTGGGCTGCGCCGGAGCCGGCTCCTCCTCCGAGTAGGCTTGAACGGCCTTTACGGCGCGCTGGCGCGTACGTGGCTAGAAAGTCCCAGTGAGGCGCAGGGAGCCGAGGCCGGCGTTCACCTTGACGCTGGGCTGCGCCGGGGCCGGCTCCTCCTCCGAGTAGGCTTGAACGGCCTTTACGGTGAAGAAGATGGATATGCCCGCGCCCACCACCGCGGCGCCCGCGAAGATGTCCGCGATCAGGGCGTTGCGGCGCATGTCGTCGTAGGTCGAGTCGAGGGCGGCGGGGTCGGGTTGCTTCGCGTTCTTGAGGTTGTCGAGATCGTCCGACTTCTTCGACGTCAGATAGGCAAACGCGCCCGCCCCACCCGCGAGGGCCGCGGTCGCCGCCCAGCTGACGATGGCGCGGTTGCGGGGCCCGGCCGGCTTGGGCGGCTTTTGATCCGCGATGGAGACGCTCAGATCCGTGGGGCGGAGATCGACGGCTACGGAGTCGGAGCCCGCCACCTCCACCACCTTGCTGGCCGGCGCATAGCCCTCTTTCGACGCGGTCACCTTGCGGCGTCCGGGGTTTACCACGATGGCGTACGAGATGGGCGTCTTGCCCACGAGCACGTCGTCGACCGAGATTTCGGCGCCCTTCACGGAGCTCGTCACCTCGAGCCGCGCGACCCGCACCTCGAGCTGCGCAATTTCCTTTTGCACCTCGGCGCGGCGGCTGGCCGCAATTTCGGATTTGCCCTCCTCGAGGTAGCGGGTGAAGTCGCGCTGCGCGGCCGCGAAGTCCTTCAGCGCCTTGTGCAGCTTGCCCATGTTGTAGAGAACTTTGTACGAGGGCGTGAGGGAGTACGCGCGCTGGAACTCGACCAGCGCCGCCTCGTATGCCTCCTCGTTGAAGAGCTCGACCCCGCGCTCGTAATGCAGCCGCGCCGATTCGAGCTTTCCGGCCGAGGTGCTCTCCGCGGCGGATGGCGCCGTTTGCGGCTGCTGCGACGGCGGCGGGGCGGGGGGCTCCTGCGCGAACGCGACCTGCACGGGACCCGCGGCGAGGACGGCGGCCGCCGCAAACGAAACCCAGCACCGCCCGAGAGAATTTGTTTTCATTCCAAGCCTCCATTTGGCCAATGCGCGAGTGGCCGTCTCGTTTGCGTTCGGTGGCGGGGGTTCTATTTCCCGTAAGGGTTGTCTTGGTCGATGCTGGTCTTCTTGGGCGCCGGCGCGGTGGCCGCGGAAGATGGCGGGGGGCTCGATATCACGGGCGGCGGGGGCGGCGGGCCGCCCGGATCGTTGTTCGGGTCGGGTTTGGCCGCCGCGGGCCTGGCCGGTCGAAAGGGTAGATTGGGCGGGAGCTTGGTGAGCGCGAGCTGCACGGATCCCGTGGGCGCCGCGAACTTGACGTATTGCTCGGAGGATGCGTACCCGTGCGCCGTCCCCACGATGCGATGCACCTTGCCGTCGCGGACGAATTGCTGCCGCGCGGGGTTCGTGGGAAGACGCATGTCGTCCACCGTGAAGCGCGCGTCGGGCGGGGTGGCCGCGATGGTGATGTCGATGTACTCCACCGGGCTCGCCGATCCTGCGGAGCCTGCCGATGTCGCGGATGTGGTCTCGCTTGCGCCCGTCGCGCCGGCCCCTCTCTCCTTGGTGTCGGTGGAGGAGGACGAAGAAGAAGAAGAAGAAGAAGAAGAGGAAGCGAGAGCGCTCCCGGTCTTGCCGGAGCCGCCGGTGGCATGCTGAAGGTAGTAGTAACTGCCTCCAGCCGTAGCCAGAATGGCACCGAGGAAGGCGGCGGCGAAGAGGGCGCGTCCGTGGGTGGCGCGTTGGGGTGGCTCCGACGGTGTCGACTTGGCCACCACCTCCATGGTGCCGGACGTCGTCGTGAGAGGCATGCGTGGCACGGTCGACATGCTCGGCTGCGACGGTCGCTCGCGGCGCATCTGCGTCTCGATGGCGGCGCGCACTTGGCGGCGCTCGGTATCGAACAGACGCGCGACGAACTGCGACACGTCCCGCTCATCGACGCGATCCGAGGATGCGCGCAGGTAGTCGTTGATGGCACCGCGCAGCTCTTCGGCGCTGGCGAAGCGGTCATCGGCATTTCGCGCCAGCGCCTTGGTGCAAATGGCCTCCAGCTCGCGCGGCACATCGGGCTTCACGGTGGAGGGCGCGGGGATGTCCCCAGCCGCGACCCGCTGGAAGATCTCGATATCGGACATGCCCTTCCAGAGCTTGCGCTCCGTGGCCACCTGCCAGAGCATGACCCCCATGGCGTAGATGTCGATGCGCCGATCGATGGGCAGGGTGAGGAGCTGCTCCGGCGCCATGTAGGCGCACTTTCCCTTGAGTACGCCGGTGCGTGTGTGCTGCGCCGAATCGGCGGCCTTGGCGATGCCGAAGTCCACCAGCTTCACATGACCTTCGTAGGTCACGAAAATGTTGTGGGGCGAAACGTCGCGGTGTACGAGCTGCAGGGGCTTGCCCTCGTAGTCCCGAAATTCATGTGCATAGTGCAATCCAGCGAGGGCATCGCTCAGGATGCGCAAGTGAAGCGCCACCGGCATGCCGCCTTCTTCCTTGGCGGCGCGGCGAACGATGGCCTCGAGCGAGTGACCCTCGAGGTACTCCATCTCGATGTCGAAGTGGCCGTCTTGCGCGACCTCGTTCACCTGCACGATGTTCGGGTGATTGAGCCGCGCCGACAGACGCGCCTCCTCGTGGAACATGGTGCGGAACTCGGGATCGGCGGCCAGCTCCTCGTGCAGCCGTTTGATCACCACCAGCTTGCTGAACCCCGCAGGTCCGCGGATGACGGCCAAATAGATGCGGCTCATGCCGCCCCGCCCGAGCTCGAACAGGAGCTCGTACTTGCCTGGTGCCCCAGCAGGCGAGACCATCATCGTGGCCAACAATCTATACGCTCGAGACAGGGCGTACAACGATCTGGGCCGGTCGAACGTTATGATGTAAAACGAATCAACGCGGTTCGGAGGCTGAGCCGAAGATGAGCGAGCTGACGCACCCTGTAACGATTGGTAAGTACGAATGCATTCTGGCCATCGGCCAAGGGGGAATGGGCGAGGTCTTTCTCGCGGTGTCCCACGGACCAGGTGGATTTAGTAAGCTGAGCGTCATTAAACGGCTAAGGCACGATATCGCCGCCGATGAGGGCTTCATTGAAATGTTCCTCAACGAAGCGCGTCTGGCCGGTCGTCTCAGTCACCCGAACATCGTCCAGACCAAGGAAGTGGGGGTCGATGGCGACGCTCATTTCATGGTGATGGAGTACCTCGAGGGGCAGACGCTCTTCTATATCCTCCGCAAGCTGCGGCTCGGGGAATCGGCCGGGGGGCCTGCGCTCGCGACCCCCGATTTCCAATTAGGAAGCATTTCGCGCAACTCGTCTGACGCGCAACGCAGCGGGGGTTCGCTCGGCACATCCGATGTGCATCGCACTGCGAGCCTTATCTCTTCAGTAAGCGCAAGCTCCGCGCACCGGCGGGAGCGAGAAGGGGAGCGAAGCCCGGAGCCGCCGAGCCGAAAGAGTTGGCCGCCCGAGAGCGGGAGGGTGCATGGCAGCGGGCCGAAATCCATCAGCCAGGTGCGAAAGGGCACACGCTCGTACCACATGCCCCACGCGACCCCCATGGGGTTCACCTTGGCGATCCATCTTCAGATCATCTCCGACGTGCTGGCCGGGCTTCATTATGCGCACGAGGTGCAGGACTTCGAGGGGCGGCCGCTCCACTTGATCCACCGCGACGTGGCGCCGAGCAATATTTTCGTCACGTACGACGGTCAGGTGAAGGTGCTCGACTTCGGCATCGCCAAAGCTTCGGACTCGGGCAACGCCACGCGGGCGGGGGTGTTCAAGGGCAAGGTCGCCTACATGGCGCCGGAGCAGTTCGTGAACGCGAACATCGATCGGCGCTGCGATGTCTTTGCGGCGGGGGCCACCCTTTGGGAGGCGGCGGCAGGGACGCGTTTGTGGCGCGGCCTGTCCGACGTCGAGATTTTTCGACACCTGGCCGAGGGGCACATCCCACCGCCGAGCACCGTGGCGCCCAACGTGGATCCGCGTCTCGAGGCGATCTGCATGCGCGCCCTCGCGTTCGATCGCGAGCTCCGCTACCCCACCGCGCAGGCGCTTCGGGCCGATCTCGATGCGCTGATCGACGAGCTCGGGCGACCTTCGCGCGAAGAGGTGGGGCAGGTGATCGCGCGGATGTTCGCGGCGGAGCGCGCGCACGCCCGGACGCTCATCGAGGCGAAGCTGCGGGCCTTGCGCGAACAAGAGCTGGCACCTGCACGAACGACGGGCACGGAAGGGTATGTGGCGGTGGCCGATCCCACCGTGCTCGCGCCCATGGATTCGTTGGTGCCGCCGCCAAACCGGAAGAAGCACGTGGCCGCGGCCGCGGCGGCGCTCGCGGTGGTCGGCACCCTGGGCACGGCTGCGTGGTGGACATCGCGGCCGCCCGCGCCGGTTCAAACGTCGACGCCATCGGCAGCAAGTGGCGCGGCAAGCAGCGCGCCCGTGCTCACCTCGAACGATGCGCCCGCGCCAACGGCGCCTTCGCCGCTCCCGCTGCGCATCTCCGCCTCGCCCTCCACGGCGGTGCTCTATGTCGACGATGTGCGCGTTGCCACGAACCCCTACGTGGCCACCGTGGTGCCCGATGCGAGCTCGCACCGCATTCGGGTCGAGGCGCCGGGGTATCGGGCGCAGACGGACTTCGTGCAGTTCGCGGGGACGGCACCCATCGCGCTGCACGTGGACTTGGTCGCTGAAAAGTCGAAGCCCGTGTTCGCACCCGGTCCGCGCAAGCCGCCCAAGGTGGAGCCGCCCGCGCTCGCGAACCCGGGTGCGCAGAGCCCCAAGCCGCCGGAGAGCGCGACCGTCAATCCGGCGCCCGCGGCACCCTCCTCCAAGCCGCCGCGGCCCAAGCCGTTCGAGATCGACGTGAACGATCCGTACAAAAAATAGCAAGCGCGTGCGCCGCGCGGCGAAGGCGTCCGATCCGCGGTTTCGCAGTCGGCAGTCCGCGGTTTCGCAGTCCGAGGTCAGCGCAAGGTGGCGAGGTGCTCGGCGATGGCCTCGATGGTCGGGTAGTCCCAGACCAAGGTGGGCGGCAGCCGCATCTCGAGGGCGCGTTCGAGCTCGCCGGCGATTTCGACGGTGACCATCGAGTCGAGCCCGTAGCTGACGATGGGCTCGTCCGCTTGGATCCGTTCCGGCTCGACCTCGAGCGCGGCGGCGAACTTGCTTATGAGCCATGCGCGCACGGTTTGCGTGGAGAGGGACGCCCGACTGAGTGACGTTTCCAATGATGGCTCCTTGTTCTCGGGTCTTTCAGATGCAAACGGGAAGGGAACGAAGGCCGCGCAGCAAGATGTTGTCTCCCCATGCCGGGGTAGCCTGCGACGCGCGAAGATTCGGATAACGGCGCACGATGGCCGACACCGCGGCCGCGGCCTCCAGCCGGCCGAGCGCGGCGCCCAAGCAATGATGAATGCCGTGGCCAAAGCCAAGGTGGGAGATGCCTTTGCGGGTCACGTCGAGCACCTCGGGATCGGCGTAGACCTCCTCGTCGCGGTTGGCGGAGCCCAAAAAGACGAAGAGCTGCTCGCCCTCGCGGATGGTCTTGCCGCCGATTTCGACCGTCTCCACCGCGTTTCGGTAGACGATTTGAAAGGGGCTATCGTAGCGCAAGAGCTCCTCGATGGCGTTGGGAACGAGCTCCGGATTTTTTTGGAGCAGCTCCCATTGATCGCGGTGGTTCAAGAGCGCGTGGAGGCCATTTCCAATCAGGTTGACGGTGGTCTCGTGGCCGGCAAAGAAGAGGAGAAAGCAGTTGGAGATGACCTCGGCCTCGGTGAGCCGGTCGCCCGTCTCCTCCGCCGAGAGCAAGGCGCTGAGCAAATCCGGCCCCAGGGTCTTCCGTCGCGCGCGGGAGAGGACGCGAAAGTAGTCCACGAACTGCGCGCACGCTTCGTTGGCGGCATCCATGGCCGTTGGCGGCGTCATGGGGGCAAATGCGGGCGCAAAGCGCCTCGATAACAGGCGAATGAAGTCGCGATCGGCCTCCGGCACGCCGAGCATCTCGGAGATGACGCCGACGGGGAGGGGCCACGCCAGCTCGGCGATGAGGTCGATTTCGCGTTCGCGGGGGCTCGGGGCGCCGGCTGCGGCGCGGGTCGGGGGCTCGGCTGCGGCGCCGGCCGAGGCCTCGGCGCGATCGAGGAGCTGCTCGACATATGCGGTGATCCACGGGCGCATCGCCTGCACGGCGCGGGGCGAGAAGGCCTGCTGCACCAACTTTCGAAGTCGGGTTTGCGCGGGCGGATCGCGGAAGATCATCATTTGCTCGGAGACGGCCGCGCAGGGCGTGGGCTCCCCGGTCAAGGTTCGAAACTTGGGGTTCGATTGGTAGCGATCCCAGAGCGAGAGCTGGCTGCTGAAGCGCGCCGGATCCTTGAGGACGCGCACGATGTCGGCGTGCCGGGTGAGCATCCAAACGCCCACGAAGCTCCAATGAACCGGATCGAGCGCGCGAATGCGGCGGTAGTGCGGGTAGGGATCGCGGCGAAAGGCCGCCGTGAACGGGTTGAAGGGATCGCGCGAAGGCGGGCCTTCCCGATCGGACACCGGGCCGCTGCCCGAGCGCGGGCCGCTGGCAGGGAGCTCCGACCGCGGGGGCTGCGTCGCATCGGGGTCCAGGGTCGGGGTTGCCTTGGGTTCCATGGAGGTCACCCCCTGTAAATGACGTCGAGCGTGTTGTCGCGATGGCCTTTGCGGCATTGAAATCGCCGCAGCTTGCCGCTGGACGTCTTGGGGATCGTGGCCTCCTTCAACAAGAGAACCTCGGCCGCGCGAACCGTGAATTCATCGGCGATGGCGCGATGAATGGCGCGGGCGACGGCCGCAAAATCCGTGTGCCGCTCGACCTCGGCCGCGACGATGAGCCGTTCCTCGTCGTCGTCGTTCGAGCCGGCGGCGGCGATGGAGTCGATGGAGCCGATCGCGCCGGCCGACGCGGCGAAGGCCGCCGAGCACCCGCGGCGAACGGCGGGATGGGCCGCCTCGACGATCTCCTCGATATCCTGCGGAAACAAATTACGGCCGCGCAGGATGATCAAATCTTTGCGCCGCCCGGTGACGAAGAGCTCGCCCTCCTCGTTCACGAAGCCCAGATCGCCGGAGCGGAGGTAGACGTGAGGATCGGGATGGCCGCGGTCTTCGGGACCACCGGCGAAACCTCGGCCTTCGCGGTCTCCAGGCGCCGCGGGAGCCCCCTCGATGCGCGCGCAAAACGTCGCCTCGGACAGCTCGGGATCACCCCAATAGCCGCGCGCGACGCTCGGTCCAGCGATGAGGATCTCGCCGACGATCCCGGGCGGGACGGGCACGCCGCCGTCGTCGACGATCGTCACCGTGTGACCGCTCATTGGTCTTCCGACGCCGACCAAGGTGCGCGCTCGGTCCCGAACGGGGAGGGCGCGCCCGGCCTCGAGCTCTTGGGCGTCGACGTCGTGGGTGCGGTAGCCGCCATGGCGCTGGCCGCCGCTGACCATCAAGGTGGACTCGGCGAGCCCGTAACAAGGATAGAAGGACGAGGGACGAAAGCCGCACGGGGCGAAGAGCTCGGAGAAGGTGCGCAGGGTGGCCGCGCGGATGGGCTCCGCACCATTGAAGACGACCGACAAGCTGCTCAAATCGAGTTGCGCGCGCTCCTCGGGGGGAATTTTGCGATTGCAGACGTCGAATGCGAAGTTGGGGGATGCGCTGGTGGTGCCGCGGTAGCGCGTGATGGCCCGAAGCCACCGAAAAGGGCGCTGGAGAAAGTGCAGGGGCGACATGGTGATGCACGGGTATCCGCTGTAGAGCGGCTGGAGCAATTGTCCGATGAGGCCCATATCATGGTAAGGCGGCAGCCAGCCCACGTAGATGCTGTCTTTCGCGCCACGAAAGCAAGCCTCGCAGGTGCACTCCAGGTTCGCGAGCAGATTGCCGTGGGTGACCATCACGCCCTTTGGCGCACCCGTCGATCCCGAGGTGTACTGGAGAAAGGCAACGTCGTCTGGCCCGATATCCGGCTCCGACCATTCCTCCTCGATCCCTTCCGGGAGACGATCGGTGGCCACCCAATTCAATCGGCCGAGGGAGGGCGCATGCGCGGTGATGGCGCCCCGGCGATCGAGGATGGGGGAGGTGGTCAAAATCACGTTGGCGCCCGCGTTGGCGGCGATGGCCTCGAGCCTCGGGAGCGAGCGGGCGAGCCGGCCGAACGTGGGCGGGTAGGCGGGGACGGCGATGAGGCCTGCGTGCAAGCACCCCAGAAAACCGGCGATGAAGTCGAGCCCGGGAGGAAAAATCAACAGGGCGCGCTCGCCCGCGGGCCACGCCCGGAGCCCCATGGCCACGCGGCGCGCGCGGCGGCTCAGCGCACGGTAGTCGATGGTTTCGCTGCGGTCTTCGCCGTCGAGCAAGAAGGTATAGGCGTGGGCGTCTCCCGATTCTCGACTTCGACTTATCGTTAAATCGATAAGGCTTCGATACCGGGAGTCATGGGCCATCTGCCATTCATCTTGTACCGACGCGCCCGAGGGTGGTCAATGCGTGCGGCGCGTACGCGGCGATGCCTACACCCGTAAGACGGAAGGAGCACACCTACCGTGCAGCGCTGCCGTAGCGCGATCGAGATGGGGAGAAACGGCCGATCCTGGTCGTACGAACACCTTAGGGCGACGAAGTGTCGCCGCGGCTGCAACACGTGGCGGCCGACGCCACAGGGGGGCGCCAACGAAATGCGATAACGCAATGCATGTAGCCGACATGATGGGATGTTTCCGCTATTTGGAATCGACTACGAAATAAGGTCAATGGTTGGCGGTGTACTTGACACACCGGGTCTTCAATGGAATTTTCCCGAATCGTTCGAGCGATGTTCCGGTCTGGTATACGGGCTGCACCAGTGGGCCTGAAAACACCGATGCGTTGCATGGGATGCAACGACGGCGACAAACCCAGGGGGCATTTCATGGCAAAGCGTTGGATGGTTGGTACCGTTGAATGGCGGATCGTTTCGGTGGTCCTCTTTGCGGCTGGTGCCGGCATCCTCGCTGCCGGCGCGAGCGGCTGCGGGGTATCGGATGGAAATACGAGGAGCTCATCGGATGCAAAGACCGACGTGGCCGAAGATGGCGATCCGCTGCACATCGCCATCGAGGGCCTCGAATGTCGGCGGGGATGCGAGGGCATCACCGCCGCCTTGCGCGATGTGGCGACCAATGTAACGTGCGTCGAGAGCGAGGACTTGACCACGAACAACGAGGCAACCAGCCCGCCCGACAATTCGTTGCCGGGGCTGCCGCCGGGTGCCTTTACCCCGCGCGTGGATCGGCAGAGCATTTCGCCCGATTCTCCGTCGCGCACGCCCATTACCAAGAAGGTGCCGGGCTTCCAGGTCTCGGGCAGCTTCATCGACAAGGCCGAGGCCCGCTTCGTCATTCGCTTGCCGAACGACTGGAACGGCCGGCTCATCACCGGGGCGCCATCCTCGACCCGCAGCGAGTTCGGTCTCGACTTCGCGTGGAGCGACTACGTCGTGCAGCGTGGGTACGCGTACGTGGCGTCCAACAAAGGTATGTACAACGCACGGCCGACGACGGCCGACGATCCGCTGGGGTGCCAGCTCGCACCCGACGGGGCCCCGGGGCCGTTCTCCAAGACATACCTCCACTTCTATTTTGCGGACCCGCAAAACTCGTTCAAGGAGTGGTCGGTCCGCACGGTTCAGGCGGCCAAGCTCGGTAAGCGCATCGCGCGCGTGCACTACGGCCGCTCGGTCTACCGCAACTACGCGGTCGGCATCTCGGCCGGCGGTTGGACGATCCGGCACGTGTTCGAGAACTACCCGGACTACTTCGACGGCGGGATCGACTGGGAAGGGGTGCTCTTCACCGCGGAGAACAACCTGCTGCGCGACTACGCGGCGGCGCTGGCCAACTGGCCCGCGTACCGCGCGTCGGGCTACGATACGAACAGCGACGCCTACAAAAACATCCTCGAGTACGGCTACGGCGACGAGTTCAAGGTGGGGGCGACCGCGACCAACCCGTTCAGCCCGGAGCAAGGTTCCTACTACGAGACGCACGCGAACAACTACTGGCAGCTGCTCCACTGCTTCGCGGCCCGCAAGATCGACCCGACGTACCAGGGCCCCTGGTCCAGTTACGACTACGCATCGCGCGATGCGCAGCTGAAACTCACGGCCAAGTCCAAGGACGCGATCACGGGCGGCCGCATCCGGCGTCCGCTCCTGACCGTATCCGGTACGATGGATCAGCTCAGTCTGATGAAGACCGACGCGCGCGTCTACCGCGACTTGGTCGTTCAGAACGGGCGCGGGCACCTGCACCGGCTCTACGAGGTGCAGAACGGAAACCACATCGACAAGTACCGTCAGGGTTTCAACTTCGGGAGCCTGGAGTTCGTGCAGCCGCACGCGCAGGTGGCGCTCGATCAGCTCGCGCGCTGGGTGGAGCGGGGGATCACGGCCCCGAGAGGGCAATGCATTCCGCGCGGCGGAGCGCTGCTGAGCGATGCAGAGTTGGCATCGCGGCCGGAGCACTGCGAGCGGTTGTACGAGCCGTAACCGGGGGAGGTGTAGCTGGGCGGAGGTGGCGACGCGCGACGCGTAGAAGTTTGGCGCGGCGCGCGGCGATCGAGGCCCGTGGACGTGTACGTTCACGGGCTCCGATGCGTCCACCGGTGCGTCAAAGGGGGCAAATGAGGAGGCGCGGAGGGACGGGGCGACTTTCCAAGTGCGTGTACTATAAGCTGCTGTGAGGATGCCCTCGAATCCCCCCCCGCCTCAGACCTTGGTGAATTCGCTCGCGAGCCTTCAAGCGCCACCCACGCGAAGGTCGATCGTGAGCTGGGTCGACGCGGCGGGCGAGCACACGGTGCAGCTGCAAGATCGCACCTTGGTGGGATCGGCGGCCGAGTCGGCGATCGTGATCGCGGATCCCACGGTGTCCCGGCTCCACGCCGAGTTTCACTTCGACGAGCGCGGGTTGTGGGTGCGCGATCTGGGCAGCCGAAACGGGACGTTCGTCGAGAACGTGATGGTGCGCGAGGCGCGCATCGAGACCGGCTCGAAGATCCGGATGGGGGGCACGACCCTGAAGCTCGGCTCCGAGATGACCACCGAGGTGGGGCCGCAGTTCTGGCCGGCGCACCGCTTTGGTCCCTTGGTCGGCGGCAGCGCATCGATGCGCAGGTTGTTCGCGTCGCTGGCGCGCTTTGCCGCCACGGATCTCTCGATCCTGATCCAGGGCGAGACGGGTACCGGCAAGGAGCTGATCGCGCGGGCGGTTCACGATGCGTCGCCGCGCAAGCAGGGGCCCTTCGTGATCGTGGACTGCGCGGCGGTGCCCGATGCGCTCTTCGAGAGCGAGCTTTTCGGGCACGTGAAGGGTGCGTTCACGAGCGCGGTGGCGGCGCGCGAGGGCGCCTTCGAGGCCGCCGACGGCGGAACCGTGTTCCTCGACGAGATCGGCGAGCTGCCCATCGCGATGCAGCCGAAGCTTTTGCGTGTGCTCGAGTCACGAACGGTGCGCCCCGTGGGGTCGAGCGAGCACCGCCGGGTCGACGTCCGCATCGTGAGCGCCACGCACCGCGATCTGCGCACGATGGTCAACGCGGGTGCATTCCGCGAGGACCTTTATTTCCGCCTGGCCGGCGTTCCCATCCTGGTGCCGCCGCTCCGCGAGCACCCCGAGGACATCCCGCTCTTGGTCGAGACCATCCTGGGCCGCGTTCCGCCGCCCGAGCTCCTGGCCGCCACCGCCAACCGCCCATGGCTCGGCAACGTGCGCGAGCTCCGAAACTTCATCGAGCGCGCCCGCGCGGTGGGGCCGCAACAGGCGCTCCAAATGGGCGGCCAAGCATCGACGCCGGAGACCACGACGACCTCGCAAACCGCCGAGGGCGCATCCGCCGTCACCTCCGCGTTGAAGTCGGTGGCCTTCAAACAGTCGTTCCGCGAGTTCCGCGACGCGTGGCTCGAAATCGGTGAGCGCGAGTACCTGACCCGCTTGCTCACGCAGCACTCGCGCAACATCTCCGGCGCAGCGCGCGAAGCCGGGTTGGATCGGACGTACTTGCACCGCCTGGTGCGGAAGCATCTGCTTTGAGGGGCGCGGGGGTGTCGTCGTGACCGCTGCCGAACAACTCATCAACCGAGAACCGAGTTCGGGTCGAGCGTTGCGGATGGCGATCGGCAAGTCGGAGGGCCCGAGGCCGGTCTAACCGTCGACCACCGCGACCGCATCGACCTCGATCAGATAGTCGGGGGATAGGTTCGCGACCCCCAGGACGACGTCGGCCGCCTTGTGATCCCCGAACAGCGCCAGCCGAGCCTCTTCGATCATCGGGAGGTGGTAATCGCGCTCGTAGCCGACGACGTAGATCGTAATCTTGGCTACATGCTTGGGAAGGGCACCTGCGGCCGTCAGGGCCCGCCCGAGGTTGGCGAACACCTGGCGCGCTTGGACCGCAAAATCACCTCGGCCGACGAGCTTCCCGTGGATGTCTTCGGGCTCCTGGCCCGAGACGAATATCAGCTTGGTCCCCGTCGCGACAACGACTTGCGTGTATGTTTGCGGGGTCGGGAGATCCGGGGGATTGATGCATTCGAGCGCCATTTGTTTGCCACCTCCGTGCGAGCGCCGATGATATCTCTTGCCGGCTCGAGCCATCGACTATTCTGCTTCGCTCTCACGTGACGACGCGCCGATCCCGTTGCGACCGACGGCGCCCTCCTTCTCATTTTGCTCGTTTGCGCGCGCGCCGGACGCTCCACGTGTTGGGCAGTCCGCACGGATCACGCCATGGGCGGCCGCTTTTGGCCGCTCGGTGAGCACCGACACCACCGCCGCGCGCGCGATGGAATGCACACGCGGCGGCGATGGTCGATGGGCTCGAGCGCCCGCTCTTCGTGCTCAACGAGATATCGAGCTTTTTACGGGTTGCAACACTGGAACGTGGTGTTTTGGAAGAGCGGCGCGGCGCACGTGCCCCGGTTGCATACGCCTACGGCGCGCGGAAAGCCATTGGCGACACAAAACTGCAAAGCCGCGTTTGCAAGTTGTTCGCATGTCGCGCAAGAGGGAAAACCGCCCGTGACGGGGGGCGTGCACGCCAGTGGTGCTGCCGCGGTCGTGGCCTCTCCTCCTCCTTTTTGGAAATGTTCCCCTTGCGGATCGGCGGCTGCTCGCTGCTCGGCCTCGGTCGCGGGCCGGAAACCCGAGAGCTCGAGCGCCGAGCTCTCCGAGTCGCTCGCTTGCTCCTCGGGCGATCCGGCCGCACAGCCTGCCAAGACCGTGAAAAGGCCCATTGCGACGACGAGTCCACCAACCAATTTGGTCTTCATGAGCCGCGAAAGGTGTCGCGCTCGAGCGCGCGCAGAAAGAACTCCTGGGAGATCTCCTCCGCCGCGATGGGTGGTTTACGCCATCGACAGCGCACGTACTCGTAAATGGGCCTCCAGTAAATCCGAGCGAGAACGGTGAGCGACCGCGCCCGTTCGATGGGATTCTCGCTCCCGACGCCAACGACGGTCGAGCGCGGGGTCACGGGGAAGCCTTTGATGCGCCGGCTCGCCGCGCTCTTCCGAACCCGAGCGGCTCGCTCTTCGCTCATCGACGTTCACTATGCACACGCCCTGGCTCGCGTCGAGATCGAGAGCCGCACGTTGCGAGAGCGTCACGCGTCGACGATGTCGACGCGCGACGGAGCGAGGCGGGTCGGTCGTGCGGCGGCAAAAATGTCGGGGCGGTTCAAAACGCAAACGTTGATGTAGAATACAAGTAGAAGATCAAATTGACACCGGTCGTCCGTGTTGCGTCCCTGGAGGACGCGGGCCAGGTCGTCCGTGTTGCCGTACGCGGAGGCCGTGGCCGGCGGAGGCCGTGTTGCGTACCCGGAGGACGCGGGCCGCGCGTCGACCAGGTCAGGCCGAGTCTCTCGGCCGCTCCGACGGTTGCTCCGAGATCGCTGCCGGAGCAGCGCCCAGGCCGAGGCGCGAGAAGGAAGCTCGGGGCGCGCCTAGCGCTCAAATGTCGCATAAGATGCATTATGTAAACTTTTCGACCGGGCCGCGGGGCGCCGCTGGGAGTACGGGATTTTCGAGGTTTTCGCCCGTGTTTGCGCGTGAGCGACGGAGGTCGTGCGCCGCGCGAGGCGGTTCGGAGAGGTCGGAAAGAAAATTGTCCGCCAGGTGGTGGGTCGCCCGTTGGGAGGACGAAACCTCGCAAGGAGTGAGCATGATGCAAGCACGAATGAAGAACCCGGCCATGATCGTGCCGGAGGCCATGAACGCCCTCATGGGCCTGGGCAAAGCCATCAAGTTGGGCGGCGTGTCGGCCAGGACGCTGGATTTGTGTTACCTGCGCGCCAGCCAGATCAACGGGTGCAGCGTTTGTGTCGATATGCACGCGCGCAACGCCAAGAAGGCGGACGAGACGAACGAGCGGCTCTTTGCCGTGGGGGCCTGGCGGGAGGCGCCCTATTTCACGGAGGCCGAGCGGGCGGCGCTGGCGCTCGCAGAGGCCGTTTCGCGGCTCAGCGATCGGGCGGATCCGGTGCCCGACGAGGTGTACCAAGAGGCGGCGCGGCACTATGACGAGAAGGCGCTGGCGACGTTGATCCTGGCCATCGCCACCGTCAATTTGTGGAACCGCCTGAACGCGAGCACCCGCCAGGTGGCGGGCGTCATCCCGGGGTGATTCCCGGCTGATTGGTTCGTCCCCGGCCTCCTCGACTTCGTCCCCGAGGAGGCCCGGCTCGTACGCGAAAGGAAGCCGGACCGGACCCGGCGACCCAGGTTGCCGGTATGAATGCTTCGCGTGCGCTGCTCGTTGGCTCGATCGCCACCGCAGCCCTTGCCGCGCTTGGGGCGCTTGGGGCGCTTGGAGCGCTGGGATGCTCCCATCCAGCTCAAGCTCAGGCCAATCCATCGGAGACCGGCACCACCAACAATAACAAGGTCGTTGTCAATCGGACGCGGGCCCGCGTTTCCCAGGTTCCGCGCACCCTCACGTATCAAGCCACGGTGCTCGCGGCGCGCGACACCGTGGTGTCCGCGGCGGCGGGCGGCCGCCTGGACGCGCTGCTGGCCGAGCGTGGAGACGTGGTTCGCGCGGGCACGCCGCTGGCGCGCCTTCGCGATGCCGAGGCCCGCGCCGCCACCGAAGGCGCCATGGCGGCCGCCGTGAGCGCCGAGGCCCGGCTCGCCGGCGCGCGCGATCCGGCGAAGTCGCCCGAGGTGCTGGCGGCGGAGGAGGCGCTTCGGGTGGCGGCGGACGCGCGGCGGCGCAATGAGTCGCTCGCCACGCAAGGATCGGTCAGCGAGCAAGACTTGATTCGCTCGCGCAGCGGTGAGGAGCAAGCGCGCGCCCAGCGGGATGCGGCGCTGGCGCAGGCACGGGTGGCCAGCGCCTCCGTCGCGCAATCGCGCGCCGCGCTTCGCCAGAGCCGCGCGGCGCTCGCGGATTATACCTTGCGCGCGCCGTTCGACGGTGTGGTCCTGGAGCGGCTCGTCGAGATTGGGGAGATGGTTTCGCCCGGCGCCCCGGTGCTGCGCGTGGTCGACTCCAGCGCCTTGCGCGTCGTGTTCGAGGTGGGCCAGCACGAAGCGGGCCGCATCGCGCTCGGTCAGCAGGTCGAGCTCGAGGGGGCCCGCGCGCAGATCACGCGCCTCTCACCGGGGCTCACGGGCGAAGCGCGCACGCGCGCCGTCGAAGCCCGCATCGATCCTGCGCCGCCGTCGCTCTTGCCGGGGGCGCGCGTCGCGGTCCGCGTGTTCTTGGACGAGCGCGAGGACGTGGTGATCGTCCCGAAGACCGCCGTGCGAAGCGACGGTTCCGTGGCGCGCGTCTGGGTGGTCCGCGATGGTCACATCGCCGAGTGGCTGCCCGAGGTGGTGCGCCGCGCCGGCGACGACGTGCATCTGCGGCCGCAAGGTGGCATCGCCGATGGCGCAGAGGTGGTGATCGATCCGCCCCGCGAGCTGCGCGACGGAATGCAGGTGGCGCCTTGATCCGTGGCGTACGTTTCGTTGCGGCCTTCGCCGTTGCCCTCGCAGCCGCCAGCATCGCCCCCACGAACCCCGCAAACGCGGCCGAAGGCGTCACCGTGCAGCTCACCGAGCGACGCGTCGCCGAGCTGGCGCTGGCAAACCACCCTGATGTGCGCGCCGCCCATGCCACCGCCCGAGCCGCCGATGCCGAGGCGCAAGCCACCGGCCGCTCGCGCATCCCGGAGCTGGTCCTCTCGGCGCGCTACACGCGGCTCTCGTCCTTGCCCGAGCGGTACCGCAGCCTGGATCTCGGCGAAGGCAACGTGTACGTGCTCCCGCAGATCCTCGACGGCTACGGCGCGCGCGCCGCGCTGGTGGCGCCGCTCACCGATCCCTGGCTGCGCATGGCGTCCGCCGCCCGCGCCGCCGGAAAAGCCGCGCTCGCGCGCGAGTTCGACGCCAAGGCCGCCGAGGTCCGCGTGGCGCTCGACGCGCGCACCGCGTACTTGGCCTGGCGGCGCGCGACCCTCGGCCGCGAGCTGGCCGCCGACGCGCTGCGGGTGGCGCACGCCGAGGTCGAGGAGCACCAGCGCCGCGTGACCGCCGGCACCGCGTCGAAGACCTCGGGGCTCGGGCTCGAGCTGGCGGAGAAAGAAGCCGGCCTGCGGCTGCGCGCCGCCGAGGCGGACGTGGAGGTCGCCGCCGCGGAGCTCGGCGTGTTCCTCGACGTGCCGTCCGCGGACGCCAAGTTCGAGAGCGCCGAGGTGCTCGAGGGCGAGCTTTTGGCCATCGGCGATGGTTCCCCCGTCCCTGCCCTGGCCGCGGCGATCGCCGAGGCCGAGGCGGCCGACGAGCGCGTGGACGCCGAGGCGCTCGCGTTCTTGCCGCGCATCGCGATCACCGGGGTCGCCGATGTGAGCGTACCCAACCCGCGCGTCTTCGCCGTCACCACCAAGACGCCGGTCACCAGCTGGGAGATCACCGCCCAGATCGAGTGGTCCACCGCCGCGCTGTCCACGGGCACCGCCGCGCTCGCGCGCGCTCGCGCGGACCGCGAGGCGGCCAGGGCCAGGGTCGAAGCCGTCCGGCGCGATCTCGTGGCCTCGCGCCGCTCGGCGGAGGCCTCGCTGCGTTCGGCGCGCGACCGCATCGTGCTGGCCCGCGAGCGGCTCGCATCGGCGCGCACCTTGGCCAATGCGCGCAGGGCCGAGCTCCAGGCCGGCGTCACCTCGCCGCTCGACGTCGTCATCGCCGAGAGCGAGCTCATTCGCGCGGGGCTCGCGCACGCCGACGCCCTCGTCGACGCCCGGCTCGCGCGCGCCAAGCTCGACGCGGCGCTCGGCCGCGCACGGCCGCCCGCGGGTCCCGCGCTCGCGGCCGCGGACATTTCAGCCGGAGGCCCGCCGCGCGCGGCCGCCGGCATCGCCCGTCGAGGTTCGCCATGAGCCGCAGCGATTCCGCAAACCACGGCGGCAAAGGCTTCGCCGCCGTCTTCGTACGCCGGCCCGTGTTCACGTGGGTGCTCGGGCTGCTCACCGTGGTGCTCGGCCTGGCGGCGCTTCAGGGGTTGGGGCTCGAGCGGTACCCCAATGTCGACGTCCCTTGGATCAATGTCACCACCTTGGCGGCGGGCCTCTCGGCCGGGCAGGTCGAGTCGGAGGTCACGGCCAAGATCGAGACGGCCATCGGCACCGTGTCCGGGCTCGAGCGCATCGACTCGACCAGCCAGGAGGGCCAGAGCCTCGTCTACGCGCAGTTCGTGCTCGAAAAGAAATCGGACGTCGCCGCACAAGAGGTGCGCGATCGCATCGCGCGGATCGCCGCCGAGCTGCCCCCCACGGTGCGCCCCCCGCAGGTCGAGACGTTCAACCCGAACTCGGCGCCCGTCCTCTTGCTCTCCATGCGAAGCCCGCGCGGCACCGTCGACCCGGTCCGCATGACGGACCTGGCGGAGACCCTGGTGCGCCGCGAGCTCCAGGCCGTAAAAGGCATCGGCGACGTGCGCATCTTCGGCGCCCGAAAGCGCGCCCTGCGCGTCGATCTGGACCCCGCGCGCCTCGCCTCGTTCGGCCTCGCGCCCGCGGACATTTCCAGCGCCCTCGCGCGCGACAACCTGGTGGTCGCCGGCGGCGATCTCCCGGCCGGCGATCGATCCCTGCCCGTGCGCCTCGACGCCAAGGCGACCTCGCGCGACGAGCTCGCGGCCATCGTGGTGGCCAAGCGCGGCCGCGCCTCGGTGCACCTGGCGGACGTGGCCGCCGTCACCGACGGGGTCGAGACGCCCGTGTCGACGTCGCTCGTCTCGGGCGAGCCTGCGCTGGTGCTGGGGCTCATCAAGCAGTCGGGCGAGAACACCGTGCGCGTCGTCGACGACGTGCGCGAGCGCCTGCAGGATCTCGGTGCGCGCCTGCCGGACGACGTCGAGCTCACGGTGGTCCGCGACGAGGCCGTCTTCGTTCGCGCGTCCCTCCACGCCGTTCAGGAGCACCTCATCCTCGGCGCGATCTTCGCGGCAGCCGTCGTCTTCCTCTTTCTCCGCAACGGGCGCGCGACCCTCATCGCGGGCCTGGCCATCCCCACGTCGGTCATCGGCACCTTTGCGATCGTGAAGGCGCTGGGCCTGACCCTCAACATGCTGACCTTGCTCGGCCTCACCTTGGCCGTGGGCATCGTCATCGACGACGCCATCGTGGTCCTCGAGAACGTGGTGCGCATCATCCGCTCGACGGGCCTTCCGCCGCAAAAAGCCGCGGTGGTGGCCACCCGCGAGATCACCTTGGCCGTCCTCGCCACCACCTTGTCCTTGGTGGCGGTCTTTCTCCCCATCGCGTTCATGGGCGGCCTGGTCGGGCGCTTCCTCGCGTCCTTCGGCATCACCATGTCGGTCTCGATCCTCCTGTCGATGGCCGTCGCCTTCACCTTGACCCCCATGCTCTGCGGGCGCTGGCTCCGCCCGGACGCCCATCCGCCGGCCGAGTCCTCGGCCTCGCTGCCCCCAGCCGATCCACGCGACGAGCGCGCCATCTACCGCGCCTGGGCGCGCGGCGAGCGCAAAGCGCCGGACGCGGATCATGCACCGGGGTTCATCGACCGCATCTACATGCGCATGCTCGCGTGGGCCATGCTTCATCGCGGCGTGGTGCTCGTGGGGCTCGCGATCACCCTGGTCAGCACCGTTCCGCTGGGCATGCTCGTACCCAAGACGTTTCTGCCCGCCGAGGACGAAGGGCGCTTCGAGATTTACCTGCGCTTCGAAGAAGGAACCTCGATCGACGCCACGGAGCTCGGCGCCGAGCGCCTGGCCCGCGCGGTGCGGGCCCTGCCCGGCATCGAGCGCACGGTGGTCACGGTCGGGAGCCCGCGCGGCGATGCCTCCGGCCGCGGCCCGAACGAGGCCATGGTGTACGTGTCGATGAACGAGCCGGGCACCCAGGCCGCGACCATGCAGCGCGTGCGCAACGAGATCGTGCCGGGCAGCAACTACAACGGCGCGTATGCGTTCGTCGGTCAGGTGAGCGACATCGGCGGCAGCGGCACCGAATCGGCCGCCGTGCAGTACGTGATGCGCGGCCCCGATCTGGCCGTGCTCGCGGACAACGCGGACAAGCTCCTGGCCGAGGCGCGGAAGATCCCGCGCACCACCGATCATGGCACCTCATCGACGCAGTCCGGACCCCAGCTCGCCGTTCGCGTCGATCGCGTGAAGGCGCGTGAGCTCGGGATCGCGCACATCGATGTAGGCGATGCGCTCTCCCTCGTGGGGCGAAGCGGGCTCGTCGTAGGCTCGGTGCGCGGCGCGAGCGTGGATCGAAGCATCGACGTGATCCTCCGGATCGACAGCGGCTTGGCCGCGCCCGAGGAGCAGCTTCGTGCCGTCGACCTTCGCACCGCCAGCGGCGGGCTCGTCCCCCTGCAAGGCATCGCGCGCTTCGAGCGAATCGCCGCGCCCGGGCAGATCCGGCACGTCGATCGGCAGCGGCAAGTCACAGTCTTCCTGAACGCGCTTCCAGGCGTCGGCGAGGATGAAGTGGTCGCTGCGCTCGATGTTGCATACGCTCGCATCGGCGCACCGCCCGGCTACCGCGCCGAGGTCTTGGGCAACGCGCGCGAGATGGAAAAGGCTGCGGCGTCGTTCGCGCTGGCGACCACGCTCTCCGTGGTGTTCATGTATCTTGTGCTCGCCGCGCAGTTCGAGAGCTGGCTCGTTCCCGTCACCATCCTCATGTCGCTCCCTCTCACGGTGCCGTTTGCCCTCTTGTCCCTCGGTCTCTCCGGGCAGACGCTGAACCTCTTCTCGGCGCTCGGCATGCTCGTGCTCTTCGGCATCGTGAAGAAGAACTCGATCCTCCAGATCGACCACACCCTCGCGCTCGAGCGATCGGGCTACACGCGCCCCGATGCGGTGATGGTGGCCAACCTGCACCGCCTTCGCCCGATCCTGATGACCACCCTCGCCTTCGTCGCCGGCCTGGTCCCCTTGGTGGTGGCCACCGGCGCGGGCGCAGGCACGAACCGTGCGATTGGCGTGGGCGTGCTGGGTGGCCAGACCTTGTCCTTGCTGCTCACCCTTCTGGCCACGCCCGTGGTGTTCACTGTGCTCGAAGACGTGCGCGCTTGGACGGCGCGCCTCGTCGGGCGGCTGCGCGGGTTCCTCTCACGTGGCCGCGGCTCACGGGGATCGCCGGGCTCGCGCGGAGCCGCTCACGCGGTCGGACCCTCGTGACCCGCTCGCCGCTTTCCTTTCGGCAGGGGGTGGTGGGGGTCGCCATCGGCATCCTGGGCGTGGCGTCCCCCCTCGTGCCCCGCGGTGTATTTGGCACCCTGCCGCCGGGGTACATCGTCTGCACCCTCCTCGTCTTCGTCGTCACGTTGGGGCTGGGGGTGGTCTCGGTTTTGTTCGTGTTCGCGCGTGCGCAGCGGGCCGGCTGGTCCTTGGGGCGCGCGGCCATGGCGGGCTTGATCTCGGCGTTCCCCATCATGATGGGGAGCTTCCTCGGCACCTTCGCGCTCCACCGCGCCTTCCCGTCCCTTCCCCTGGTGTACCCGGATCCCAACGAGCCCGACACCTTGGCCTTCCGGCTCATCACCAGCGCCAGCGACTCCTTCCCGATGCTCGCGGCGTGGGCGGGGCTCGTCCTCTTCCCCGCCGCGCTCCGCGCACACGATCAGCGCCAGCGCGAGCTCGAACAATTGCGGCTCGAGGCCGAGCTTTTGCGTCTGCGGAGCCACCTCGAGCCCCACTTCGTGCTCAACACCTTGAACGCCATCGCCGGCTTCGTCACCGACGATCCGGTTCAAGCGCGGGAGCTGCTCGCCGCCCTGGGCGATCTCTTCCGCGAGGCCACGGAGTTCCGCGACACCCACCGCGTGGCCGACGAGGTGTCGTGGTTGCGGCGCTACGTGGCCATTCACGAGCTGCGCCACCCGGATTTGCTCCATGTGACCTGGAGCATCGATCCGGCCGCCGAGGGCATGGCCATGCCGGCCCTCCTCTTGCAGCCGCTGGTCGAGAACGCCGTCAAACACGGCGCCCTTCGCGGAGCCCAAGGACGCCTCCATGTGCGCGTCGCCGTCGAGGGCGCGACCCTCGTCTCCGAGGTGCGCGACGATGGACCGGGGCCCGGCCCCCGACGCACCGGCGGGCAAGGTCTCCACATCGTGGAGCGACGGCTGGCCTTTTACAGCAGCGGCAAGGGCCACTTCGAGCTGGCACGCGAAGGCGCGGAGACCGTCGCCCGCGTGCGCCTGGCGGCCGAACCCATGCGCGAGCCCAGCGATCCGCGCTCCGCCCGCGATTTCACGGAGCGCCGCGAAGCCCACTCCTTGCAACAAGCCGTGCAACAACCCGGCCCCCCGGCAACACCCGCTACACGCGCCACACCCGAGCGAGCTACCCCATGAGCGGAATGACCCGACAGCTTGGTGCCCTCGTACTCGAAGACGAATGGCCCGCGCGCAACTACCTGGTCGAGCTCCTCGAGCAATCGGGGCGCGCGCGGGTGGTCGCGGCCGTGCCCTCGACCGTGCTGGC
Source organism: Sorangiineae bacterium MSr11954 (assembly GCA_037157815.1). Classification (NCBI taxonomy): domain Bacteria; kingdom Pseudomonadati; phylum Myxococcota; class Myxococcia; order Myxococcales; family Pendulisporaceae; genus Pendulispora; species Pendulispora albinea. Next base: position 5,089,104 of record CP089984.1, on the reverse strand, counting down.
GACGGCGGCGCTCATCGGCTCCCCCGAGCCCCTCGACATCGCCTTCGTGGATGTGCACCTCGCGGGCGAGCGCGAGGCCGAGGCGGCGGGTCTCACCTGGATCGAGGCTTTTGCGCGGGTGCCCGGCGCGCCCCGGGTCATCCTGACGACGGCGTCGCGCGAGCATGCGCTGCGGGCCTTCGAGCTGGGGGTATCGGATTACCTCCTCAAGCCGTTCACCGCCTCGCGGGTCGCCGAGAGCCTCGAGCGGGTCGCGTCCACCGTGTCGACCTTGAGCGGCGACCGCATCGCATCGCTGCCGCCCGCATCTCCGGAAGCGTCCGAGCCCCGGCGCATCGTGGCCCGGCGTGGGAGGAGCCTCGTCTTCGTCGATGTGCGCGACGCATGGGCGTTCGAGGCCGAAGGGCGTCTCTGCTTCGTTCATGCGCCCGTAGGTCGCCTGGATGTCGATCTGTCGCTCGCCGCCATCGAGGCCGTGCTTCGCGGCAGCTATTTGCGCGTGCACCGCAATTGGCTCGTGATGACCCCGCACGTTCGGAGCATCGAACGGGAAGCCGGCGAGACCACGCTCATCGTCGGGAACGAACACCGAAGCGTGCAAGTCCCCGTCGCCCGCGAGCGCGCGGCCAGCGTTCGCGACGCGCTCCTGGCGACGGCCGTCGTCGGGCTGCGCCGCGATCATTGACCGCGCCGCACGACCTATCTCGTTCGCTCCCTTCGCCTGTTTCGCGTGTTTCGCCGGTTTCCCTCGTTTTTGCTGATTTTCTCTCGTCTACGAGCCTACTGGGATATGCGCCTTCTCGCTGCACCTTGGCCCTGGAGCGACCCATGTCAGGTGAAACCCAGGTAAAAAGATAACGTCACAACGACGACGAACTCCGCCAGCAAGTGGACAACGGCCGTAATCGATTTTAGGAAATGGGAAATCTTGGTTGACGCTCTGCAGTTGCGTCATATGTTGTGAGCGGGGGTGGTCTTGTTCTTTTTGCCGCGCGCCACGCGAATATCGGTGTCGAATGCCCGAAATTGATTCTCGTTTCATCTCGCCGGAAATTGCGCACACGAACTGTTTTTATTGTTTCCGTCGCGACGATGAACGAGTCAAACGCCATCCTTTGGCGCACCAGTCTCGCTGGCCTCGCTGGCCTCGCCGGCCTCGCGGGCCCGGTGGGTCTGCTCGGTGGTCGAGGAGTATTGCCTTATGGAAGTTCCCGTAGATGTTATTGGCACCTCACAGTCCGATATCGAGCGTAGTGCGAGTGCCAGCGCCAGTGTCCTTGCTCTTGCCGATTTTCAATCTTGCCTTCTGCTCTTCATGCGGAACCTCGTACCCGCATCCGGAGCCTTCTTTTGTTTCGGCCGCCAGGATCGCGAGCCGCACGCGCCAGCCGTAGCCCTCGGGCCATCGCTCCGCGTGGTGGACGGCGCCATTCGAGCCGTCGCCAATGGCTCCGCGGTCGCGTGCGAGCTCCAGGTCGAGCTCGCGCAGGCCTTCGGTCTCGACCCGGCCACCGTGGTCACGGGCACACGGCGCGCGTACTTGACGAACGAGCTGCGCCCGGGCGCTCCGTTGTCGGCGCTCCCCTATTTTCGGCACCACGCGGTGGCCGATGGTTTCGTGCAGGCCATCCTGGTCCCGTTGTACGAAGCCCCGCACGAGGGCGGCCGCCTTTTTGCCGTTTGTGGCCTCGAACGTCGGGAGCACGAGCCCGCGTTCACCCCGGCGGACGTCGCGCGCATGGAGCAGGCCGCCCCCTTCGTGCTGGCCTCCGCCCGGGCGCACCGGCGCTCCGACGAGCTGCTTCGCGAAAGGACGGCGCTGCGCTCGTTGGCGATGGTCGACGGCGCCCATGGAACCTTGCTGGTCGTCGACCGGAGCAAGCGCCAGGTCGTGTGGGCGACCCGCACGGACGACGGCGAAAGAGCCGAGAAGAACGCGAACAACGACCGGCTCGAGGGCCCGGCGCAGGTCGATTCGGTCGCCGAAGTCATCATTGGTCTGGCTGAATCGCACCGCCATGGTGAAACCGTGGTATCCAGCGCACGGCTTGGCACGCAAACGGTGATGGGGATCGCCGACATCGAGGAGAAATCCATTTTTGCGTCCGGCCGCTGCGTGGTTGCGTACTTGCAAAAATCGCTGCAAAATTCGCTGCAGAACGCGCGCCGCGATCTGCAAACGACGGACAAATCCGCGGCGCGCACGGAGACTTTGTCCGCGCGGGAGCACGAGGTCGGACGCCTGCTCGTCGCCGGTTATAGCCGGGTCAATATCGCGGCCATCGTAGGGCTGAGCGAGAACACCGTGCGAACGTACATGCGCCGTCTGTATAGCAAGCTGGGCGTATCGAACCGCGTCGATTTGGTACGCGAGTTCTCCGGTATGGCTCGCGGCACCCCACCGCCGTAACCGACCGCCGACGAACCCGTTTCAAGATCCTTTCGCGACCGATTCCTGAAACGATTTCACCCTCGGGCGCCTAGCTCGAGGCTGGAACACGAGGCGATCGCGCCATTTTACGCGCCTCGCGCCGAGAATGGCATTTCGTTCACGGGTGTCTACATCGATGTTGTGCCGCCGCGACACCGATGTTGGTCGGACTCCGACGAATGCCATTTCGAATCGATGACCATGAATGGTCACCTTCGTGTTGCATTCCGAACTTCATATCGACACATGCGTTCGCGATGAAATGCGATGAGCATACGAGATTTTCCGGCGGCCGGGCGGCTCGTCCTGCGCGTGTTTTGTCGATATTTTGGGCATTTTCACCAACTTCTCGGCCTTCGGCCATTGGGCCGGCGCGTTCACCGCATGCCCGTCTCATCGCGATGGCAATCGCGATCGCGGTCCGTTTGCTTTGCTGATTGTTATTTGAAGTGGCATGTCGATTGGCATTTCGAATGAACACAGCCGGAGTCACCCCCTGGGGTGACATGACACTCCGCGTAGCCAACCTTAAATACGAGTCGGGGAAATTATCGCGTTCGCGGTTCGATCCCCGTCTATCTGGATGTTTTCGTGCAGCGCCGCCTCCTCGCGCTCGTTCTCGTTCTCGTTTGGGCACGGGCGGGCGGTGTCCCTCGGTCTTTGCGGCACCTCGAGACCTTCAATGTCCTTGGCTCCCTTGGAAAGGGCGCATTCTGCATGCGTTTGAGCGATATTTTACCGTATTTCAAGCATTCGCTGCTGCTGCGGTTCGCATTCTGGTTCGGATGGGGCCTGTTGACCAAGGTCATCGACCTTCATTTCGACGACAAACTTTTCCGGCGCGACATCGTCGTGCTCCTTGCGGTGCTCTGCGGCGTGACCGTCGGTCTCGGAATGGCGAGCGATGGCGAGACCACGGTTCTCTACGGGGCCATCATCGCGAGCTGCTTTCTCTCGCGGAAGATCGACAACATGGCGTTTCATCTCTCGACCGCGCTGGTCGGGATCACCTTCTTGGCCGTGCACGCGACCATCGGCGTCGACTTGAAGCCGACCCTCCTTGCGGGCGGAGCGTTCGCGCTGCTCACCTTCGGTTACGTGGTCGATGAGAAGCTGAACGACCGCATGGACCGGCATCGCGAAATGCAGCGCTCCCCTTCCCGGCTGGTGCGCTGGACGTACATGTTCCTCAAGCACCGCTGCGTGTCGGTCGTCTGCGAGCTGGTGGTGCTGCTCCTCGGCGCCATCTCGTTCTTCGGTCTCATCCAGGCCGCCCTCTTCAACGCCGGGTACTACGCCATGTACCTCATCGGCAAGGTGATCATGGAGCGACGCCACGACATCGCTCCCCTCTCGGGCGCCACGCGGTGAACGAGCCAGCCATGTATGCCCTCGCCGAAGCCCGTGCCAACATCGCCCTCGTCAAATACTGGGGAAAGTCCGATCTCGCGCGGAACCTTCCCGCCGTCCCCAGCCTCTCGCTCACCGTCGACGCGCTCACCACGCGCACGAGTGTCCACTTCGATCCCGCACGAAATGCCGATGCGGTCTGGATCGATCGCAAACCCGCCGACCCCCGCGCGCAAGAACGCGTCTCGCGCCATCTCGATCGCGTTTTGCCCGGGCGCATGTTCGCCGAGGTCCGCAGCTCGAACGATTTTCCCACCGCGGCGGGGCTCGCGTCCTCCGCCTCGGCCTTTGCGGCGCTCACCCTCGCGGCGTCGGCGGCCGCAGGGGCCGCCCACGATGGGACCAAGCTCTCCATCCTGGCGCGGCAAGCGTCCGGCTCGGCGGCGCGCTCCATCTTCGGCGGGCTGGTCCTGCTCGGGGTGGGGACGCCGGGCCAGACCGATTCGTCCTTTGCCACGCCCATCGCATCCGAGCGCGATTGGCCGGATCTCCGGCTGGTCATCGGCATCGGCATCGAGGGCCCGAAGGAGATTGGCTCCACCGACGGAATGACCCGCAGCGAGGCCTCGCCGTACTATGCCTCGTGGACGGCGTCGGCGCCCGCGGAGATCCCGCGCGCGGTGGAGGCCATCGAGCGGCGCGATCTTGCCGCGCTGGGCGCGGTGGCCGAGCGAAGCGCGCTGCGCATGCACGCGTGCGCCATGGCCTCCGATCCCGGCGTGGTGTACCTGCGCGGGCCGACGGTGGAGGGGCTGCACGTGATTCAAAAGCTGCGCACGCGCGGCTTTCACGCGTGGTTCACCTGCGACGCCGGACCGCACCCCAAGGCGCTCACGACGCCGGCCGACGCCGAGTACGTCGCGCGCGCGCTCGCCGAGGTGCCGGGGATCCGACGAACCATCATCGCCGCCCCTGGCGCCGGTGCGCTGCTCCTCGACGGACAGCGCATGGCCTCCGCGGGCTTTACCAACGAGACGAGGAGTCTATGACGAAGGTTATTGGAATCGATGCTTATGCGGTTTACGTGCCGCGCCTCTACGTCGATATGGCCAACGAGTGGCCCGTGGTTCGCGCCCCGCAAATGGGCGAGGAGTCGCCCGAGAAGCTGCGCGGCAAGGTCATCTCGGGCGTGGGGGTGAAGAAGATGGCCGTGCCCGACGGCCACGAGGACTCGGCCACCATGGCCGCCATGGCCGCCAAGCGCCTCATCGACGAGAACGGGATCGACCCCTCCGACATCGGCATTTTGGCCATCGGCACCGAGACCACCGTCGATCAGTCGAAGTCGATGGCCGCGTACGTGCTGGGCATGCTGGAGGACCACTACGGAAAGAGCCTTCCGCACGTCGGCACCCCGCAGGTGCAGTTTGCATGCATCGGCGCCACCTACGCGCTGGAGGCGGCCGTCAACCAGTTCCGCGCCGGCGAGAACACGCGCCGGTATGCGATCATCATCGCCACCGACATATCGAAGTATCCGCTCCGCAGCGCGGGCGAGTACACGCAGGGCGCAGGCGCGGTGGCGCTGCTCGTGTGCGAAAACCCGCGGCTGCTCGAGCTGGAGCCGGGGGTCACGGGCACGGTCACCCGCAACGAGCGCGACTTCTTCCGGCCCAATTGGAGCTCCACGGCCGTGGTCGACGGAAAATACTCGATTGACGTGTACCTCGATTGCATCGAGGGCGCCCTCTCCGAGTACACGTCGCGGCGCGCGGCCAAGCGGATCGCGCATGACGGACACAATGGTCACAATGGCCGCAATGGTCATGACGGCCGCAATGGTTCTAACGGCGCGGAGACGACCCGCTCCAGCATTTACGGCGAGCTGGATCACCTCCTCTTCCACGTCCCCTTCCCGCGCATGGCCGAATACGCCGCGGCGCGCGTCTTCTCGACCCTTTGGGAGTCCGAGCCGTCGTTGGCCGGTGAGCTGCACAAGGTGCGCGCGTCCTTGGAGAACCCCGACGATCGCCGCGAGCTCCAGCGGGCGCTCATGAAGTCGGAGGCGTTCCGAGCGGAGTTCTCCCGGCGGACCGAGCCCTCGCTCGAGCTGTCGCGCGAGATTGGCAACGTCTATTCGGCGTCGCTGTACCTGGCATTTGCGAGCTTGATCGAGCAGGCGGTCAAGCGCGGTCAGGAGCTCGAGGGGCAGCGCGTGCTCTTTTGCTCGTACGGCAGCGGCGCGAGCGCCAAGGTCTTCAGCGGCAAGGTCGCGCCCCGGTGGCGCGAGGTGGCGTCGCGCGCGCGCTTCGCCGAGGAGCTACGGCCGGTGGCCGACGGCGGCCGAAGGGTGGAAATCGACGTGAACGAGTACGAGCGCCTGCATGGCCACGCCGAGGTGGAGCGCGGGCACGCGAACGGCGTCGCCATCATCGGCCCGCCGCGCAGCGTCCTTCCGCCGCGCGGGGAGTTCGTGCTCGCCCGGCTCGGCGACGCGGTGACCCCCAAGATAACCGATCACGGATACCGCTATTACGCGTTCACGGGCTGATCGCGGCTTCCTTCTTTTGCGCATGCGCGAGGCGAACATGGCAGATACGCGAGATACCCAAAATACCCAAGATTGCCAGGAGAGCATCATCGGCGCACGCAAAGCGGATCACATCGCGCTTTGTGCGAGCGGCAAGGTCGAATTCCGTCAGAAAGGCACCTTGCTGGACGAGGTTCACCTCGTCCACGACGCGCTGCCCGAGCGGCACGTCGATTCGATCGATCTGGGCACGACCCTCCTCGGCCATCGCCTGGCGGCGCCGGTCGTGGTGAGCGGCATGACCGGCGGCACCCCCGAAGCACGTGAGATCAACCGCGATCTCGCGCGGGCGGCGGAAGCGCTCGGCCTCGCGTTCGGCCTTGGCTCGCAGCGCGCCATGGTCCTGCGGCCCGACACCGCGGCCACCTACGCCGTGCGCGACGTGGCGCCCACGGCGCTGGTGCTCGGCAACATCGGCCTCGTGCAAGCGCGCGATATGTCGAGCAGCGCCATCCGCGAGCTGGTCGACGCCGTGGGCGCCGATGCGCTGTGCGTGCACTTGAACCCGGCCATGGAGCTGATTCAACCCGGCGGCGACCGCGATTTTCGAGGCGGTCTCAAGGTGATCGAGCGGCTGGTGGCCGATCTTCCGGTGCCGGTCGTCATCAAGGAGACGGGGTGCGGCATTTCGCGCTCGGTGGCGCGGGCGGTCCGCGCGGCGGGGGTCACCGCCATCGACGTCAGCGGCGCGGGCGGCACCTCGTGGGTCGGTGTGGAGACGGAGCGCGCGCGCGGGCCCGAGCGGCTCCTGGGCGACGAGCTCTGGGACTGGGGCATTCCCACGGGGGCGTCCGTGGGCCTATCGGCCGACCTGGGGCTCGAGATCATCGCCACCGGCGGCCTTCGCTCCGGCTCCGACGTGGCGCGCGCCCTCGCCCTGGGCGCCACGGCCGGCGGACTGGCGGCGCCGGTGCTGCGCGCGCGCCAAGAAGGCGGCTACGAGGGGGCGCTCGCGTTTCTCCGGCACATCGTGGCGGGGGTTCGTGCGCTCACCTTCCTCGCGGGGTGCGGGTCGTCGGCGCAGCTCCGGAGCGCGCCGCGCGTGCTCGGGCCGACCTTGCGCGCATGGCTCGAGGAGGCGGGCCGTCGATGAGCTCCTTCCGCGGCTTCGGCAAGGTGATTCTTCTGGGCGAGCACGCCGTCGTGTACGGGTACCCGGCGCTGGCGGCGGCCCTCGAGCGCGGCGTCGAGGTCTCGGCGACGCGCGGCGATGGCATGCTGCTCCTCTCCGGGCTGGGCGCACCGGAGGTGCGCAAGCGGCTTCCGGCGCTGCTGCCGCCCGAATTTCGGGCCGGCGAGGACGCGCTGATCTCGGCCTACCAAGCGATCCTCGGGTCGCTCGGGATCGATCCGCGGGTGCTGCGCCACGACTTCGCGGTCCGCTCCGAGCTTCCGCTGGGATCGGGGCTGGGGAGCTCCGCCGCCCTCGCCGTGGCGCTCGCGCGCGCCATTTCGGGGGCGCTCGGGTTGGGCGCCTCGGAGCCGGCGATCGCGGCGGCGGCCCACGCGGCCGAGAGCGTCTTTCACGGCAACCCGTCGGGCATCGATCAAGCCATCGCGCAGCACGGCGGCTTTGGCGTGTACCGAAGGGCCACCGGGCTGGTGCCGCTGCTCGCCGACTCCATCCCCCTTTGCGTGGGGCTCACGGGGCGCTGCCACGAGACACGCACCTTGGTGCAGCGGGTGGCGGAGCTGCACAGGGACGAGCCGGTGATGACGTCGCGCGTGCTCGAGGGCATCGGCGTTCTGGTGCAAGAAGGTGCGTCGGCCGTGCTTCGTGGCGATCTCGTGGCCCTCGGCCACGCGATGAGCCGAAACCAGGAGGAGCTCGCGGTCCTGGGGGTCTCGTGCCGCGAGATCGACACCATGTGCACCTTGGCGCGCGGCGCGGGCGCGCTGGGCGCCAAGCTCACGGGCGGCGGGGGTGGCGGCAGCGTGATCGCCCTCGCCCCCGACGATCCGGAGAAGGTGCGGGCTGCGTGGCGGAGCGCGGGCTTCGAGTCGTTCGTCACCACGGTGGGGAGCGGCGCCGAGCCCCTGGCCGCCGCCGGGGCGGCGTGATGGAGCCGCGCATGCCCCATCGGCCCGCGACGACGGTTTCAATCCACTCGAGGAACGAAGAAAGGCGACGCAGATCATGACGATTTCGAGGATTCCCCGCTTCTACAAGCTCTCCGTGGAGGAGCGCCACCTCGAGCTCCGAGGGCGGCTCGGCCTCGATGACGAGGACGTACGCACCCTCGCCGGCGGAGCGCTCTCGATCGATGCCGCGAACAACATGATCGAGAACGTCATCAGCACCCACGCGCTCCCGCTCGGGCTCGGGTTGAACTTCCGGGTCAACGATCGCGACTACATCGTCCCGATGTGCGTGGAGGAGCCTTCGGTGGTGGCCGCTGCGTCGAACGCGGCCAAGAGCGTGCGCGACGGCGGCGGCTTCACCGCCGAGGCCGATCCGCCGATCATGATCGCGCAGGTGCAGCTCGTGAACGTGCCCGACACCGAGGCGGCGACCGAGGCGATCCTCTCCCGCCGCGCGTCGCTGCTGGAGGCGTGCGACGAGGCGATCCCTTCGCTCGTCCGGCGCGGCGGCGGCGCGCGCGACATCGAGGTGCGCACCTTGGTTCCGAGCACGGCGCGCGTTCCGAGCACGGAGCACGTCCCGGGCACGGAGCAGGGGCGCGGGATGCTCGCCGTCCATCTGCTCGTCGATTGCCAGGACGCGATGGGCGCCAACATGGTGAACACCGTGGCCGAGGCGGTCGCCGGCCGGCTGGCGGCGCTCGCGGGGGGCGAGCCCGGGCTGCGCATCCTGTCGAACCTCGCCGACCGGCGCCGGGTGCGCGTGCGGTGCTTGGTGCCGCTCCACGCGCTCGAGACGAAGGAATTTTCGGGGGAGCGCGTGCGCGACGGGGTCATCGCCGCCAGCCGCTTCGCGGAGCTCGATCCGTACCGCGCGGCCACCCACAACAAGGGCGTGATGAACGGGGTCGACGCCGTCACCCTGGCGACCGGCAACGATTGGCGCGGCGTGGAGGCCGGTGCCCACGCGTACGCCGCGCGCGATGGCCGCTACCGGCCGCTCTCGATCTGGCGGCTCGGCCCCGGCGGGGTGCTTCAGGGCGAGCTCGAGATGCCCATGGTCATCGGCACCGTGGGCGGCACCACCCGGGCGCACCCCGGCGCGCGGCTCGCGCTGAAGCTGCTCGGCAACCCAGGCGCCAGCGAGCTGGGGATGGTCATCGCATCGGTGGGGCTCGCGTCGAACCTGTCGGCCCTTCGCGCCCTGGCGTGCGAGGGGATCCAGCGCGGGCACATGTCGCTCCACGCGCGCTCGGTGGCCATGACGGCCGGCGCCACGGGCGCGCTGGTGGAGCAGGTCGCGCGCGAGCTCTCCGAGCTGGGCGACGTGCGCCTCGAGCGGGCCGTGGCCATCCTGGCGCGCATCGAGGCCGAGAGCCGGCGCCCGGCGGCGGCGCACGGGATCGTCGCGCCGCCTGCGTGAGCCGCGGACGAAGTGTGCGCGGACGAAGCGTACGCGAAACCAGCAGAACGATGAACCAACGACGAGACGACGAAAACGGCGGAGCGGAAGAGAGCGAATGTCTTACTACCTGACGAAGGCGCGCGAGGTGACGTGGACGGAGTGGAAGGAGGAGTTTTCGGCCCTCTTCGATCTGCTCGCCGGCTGGCTCTTTGGCGCTACGATCAACCATGCCGCCGAGGAGTCGTTTCGAGCGCAGAACTATGTGGCGTTCGTCGACCGGCGCGGGATCGAGCGGGCGCGGCTCGCGGACATCAACGGCTTTTACATGCTCGAGTGCCTGGTGAAGCGCGGGCTCGGCGTTCCGCTCGATCCGGAGGTGGTGCAGCACCTCGCGCAGTTCGGCAACGGCACCCTCTGCGGCTGGTGGAAGCGCGACACCCTCGCCTCCGGCAAGTCGTATTTCAAGGGCCGCAGGCCGGTCAAAATCGTGCACGACGTCGACGACACGGCGTGGTGGCTCAAGCTCCGCGGCGTACCGGCCACCGACGCGCACCTCCTCCCCTTTCTGTCGCAGGACTCGCTCCCGAGCGGTTTCTACGAGGCCGCCCGAGCATGCGGGGCCGATCCGCGCTTCATCCTGCGCACCTGGGAGAAGCGCGAATGGCACAAGTGGGACTGCGACCTTTTGTGCATGGCCAATATGATCTCGGCGCTGCCGCGCGGAGACGAAGCCGCGTCGACCGAGCTCCAGGCCCGCGTTTTTCAAGAGAACGCGCGCTTGATCAACGCGGCCGTCGCCTCCGATTACGAGGCGCTGATGATGTACTACGAGCCCAAGGTGGTGGGGGCGTTCCTCCTCCTCTTCTACGATCGCGAGCACCGGCCCTTTTTGACGGACCGCTCGCGGGAGGTGCTAGGTCGCGCCGTCGAGCGCGATCTCGCGCGGCTCGATCGCGAGGAGCTGGGCTCGCGGTGGGCGGGCGACGATCGCAACACGTACATCCACGGTTACAACCTCCAGTGGCGCAACGCCGTTCTGCCGCTGCTCTTTGCGACGTACACGCGCCGCCACCTTCTCTCCGCGGGGAGCAGCGAGCGGCTCCTCGCGCCGCCCGGCCATGCGCGCGACGAGCACGAAGTGAGGAGAATCGCATCATGATCCCGACGGCCAAAGACGATCCCCGCCGCGCCTTCGCGGACCTCGCCGGGCGCGTGCGCCAACGGGTCGACGCGGAGCTCGAGGCGTGCCTCGATGCGATGCTCGACCGCGCCCGCCGCTACGGCGCGCCCGTGGCGGAGACGGTGGGCGCGCTGCGCGCTCTGGCGCTCCGCGGAGGAAAGCGCTTCCGACCGACCCTCCTCGCCGCCTCCTACGAAGCGTGCGGCGGCGCGGGGGGCGCCGACGCGGTGGTCATGGCGGGGGTGGCGCTCGAGCTCCTGCAGGCGTACTTGCTCACGCACGACGACTGGATGGACGGCGACGACATTCGCCGCGGTGGTCCCAGCGTGCACGCGGCCCTGCGCCAGGCGTTTGGCTCGCCGCACATGGGCGCGACCTCCGCCGTTCTCGCCGGCGATTTGGCCATGGGCTTCGCTCAGAGGGTGCTGCTCGGCCTTCGGTTTCCTCCCGAGCGGCTCGTCGATGCCAGCGTGGAGTTTGCGCGCATGCAAATCGACGTGGTCTTCGGACAGCTGCTCGATGTGCACGCCGAAGCATCGGACGCGGCGGCGGTCGAGCAGGTGCACGATCTCAAGACGTCGAGCTACACCGTGCGCGGCCCCGTTCTTTTGGGCGCGGTGCTCGCCGGCGCCCCGACGGCAACGCGCTCCGCGTTGGAGCGCTTCGCCGATCCGCTCGGCATCGCCTTCCAGCTGCGCGACGATCTGCTCGGGACCTTCGGCGATCCCGCGGCCACCGGGAAACCCTCCGACGGCGATCTGCGCAAGGGCAAGCGAACGGCGCTCGTGGTCGAGCTCCTCACCGATCCCGGCGCCCGCGCGCTGCTCGATCGCGTCCTCGGCCATGAAGACGCCGATCCGGCCGACGTCGATCGCGTCGTGTCGCGCATGGTCGAGTCGGGGGCACGCGCGCGGGTGGAAGCCCGCCTGGCGGCGCTCTTGAACGAGGCTACGACGGCCCTCGATGCGACGCCGCTCGACCCCGCCGCGCGCCTCTCGCTCCATGGCGCGGTGTTGGCGCTCGGGGTGCGCGAGCACTGACCTTTGGTCCGATGGGCCCGTCCGGCGGGCTCTGCGGGCGTGGCGGCGCGCTGGCGATAAGCTCGGATGGCGCGTAAAAACGAAGGATGAAGCTCGCGATCCGTCCTCTCACACCGGATCTCTGGCCCGCGCTGGAAGACCTCTTCGGCAAGAGCGGGGCGTCGAACGGCTGCTGGTGCATGTATTGGCGGATTGGCAGCCTTTATCGGCAGCGGCCGCGCGAGGAGAACAAACGGGCGCTCCGGCAGATCGTGAAGCGGGGGCCGCCGCCGGGGCTCCTGGCGTTCGAGGGGGAGACGGCGGTCGGCTGGTGCCAGCTCACCTCGCGCGATGATTTGCCATGGCTCGATCGCGGCCGGATCCTCGCCAAGGTCGACGAAATGCCCGTGTGGGCGATCTCGTGCTTTTACATCCGCCGCGGCCATCGCCGGCGAGGCGTTACGGGGCTGCTCATTGCGGCCGCCGTGAAGGCCGCCAAGCTCGCGGGCGCGCCGGCCGTCGAAGCGTACCCGGTGGACGCCGAGCAGTCGCCGTCCGCCTCGTTCACCGGGTTTGCGTCGACCTTCACGCGCCTTGGCTTCCAAGAGGTCGCGCGCCGGAAGCCGGCGCGCCCCATCATGCGGTACGACTTCGGCGGCGCGCGCTAATCAGCGTTCGCCATCCTCGAGCCGAAGGCGCACGGAGAGGCCGTAGGCGGGAGTGCACGCGGCGACAGGCTACCGCCTTCAGGCAGAAACAACGCTCCTCCTGAAGCCCGGAGTCTGTAGCCTGTAGCCATCGCGCTCCGCGATTAAGGCCAGTTTTGGCCGTTGCCGGGGGCGGTGGGCCCGAGCGACGGAGGTTCGATTTGGAGCCCGAAGAGCGTTCCGGCGTTGGTCATGGCGTAGGCGCGGTGGCCAAAGGCGGAGGGCGTTTGCGCAAAGCCGGTGGTCATGTTGAAGCCGTCGATGACCCGGCCGTTGCGCGGGGAGAGGAGGAACAAGCCGTAGCGGGTGGTGCCCACCAGGAGCGCGCCGTCGATTTGAACGGGCGCGGTGACGCCGCCTTCGGGCACGTCGTTGCGCCAGACCATTTTTCCGGTGCCGGGCTCCAAGCCCCAAAGGCCGGTGGTGCCGCTGGAGGCGAGCAGCAGCTTGCGCGCGGGCACGGTGGGACCATCGCGGTCCGGGCCATTCGGGTGCGGGGCGTGGGCGGGCTCGCTGAACAGCACGAGATCCGTCACGCCGCGGGCTTGGTCGTTGCTCCACACGCGCGCCCCGCTCTCGGCGTCGAGCGCAAAGACGCCGCCCGCGTAGCTGGCGACGTACACGACATTGCCGGAGCCGGGAATTTCGTCGGGCACCGGGGTGGTGTCCACGTCGAGGTAGCGCGGGGCCTCGCCCGAGGGCGAGGACTGCTCCGCCTCGGCGGAGAGATCGACGGGCGTCCAGCGCTCGGTGCCGTCGCGGGCGTCGTAGGCGACCACGTGCCCGTCGGAGTAGGCCAGGTACACCTTACCGAAGGCGGCGGCCGGCCCGGAGTAGCCGGCGATCTCCATGCCCAGCGCCGAGGTGCGGTGCGCTTGCCACTTCTTCTTGCCGGTTCGGCGGTCGACGGCAAAGAGCTGGTCCGCGCCGTTGGCGAAGTAGAGGTTGTCGCCGTACTTCACCGGGCGCCGGGAGATCTCGGCGCCCGAGAAGAAGCGCCACACCAGCGAGCCATCGAAGGCGCGAACAGCGTAGAGCGCGCCGTCGTGCGAGCCGAAATAGACGATGTCGAGCTCCGGATCGTAGAGCGGCTCGCACTGCACCACGCCCAGTGTTTCGAAGCGCCAGATGGTGCTGCCGTCGCCCGCGCGGAGCGCGTAGAACCCGTGGTCGGCCGTTCCCAAGAAGATCCGGCCGTGGCGCGCGTCGATCTCCGTGCGGCCGCGCTCCCAGTCCTCGCCCGTGGTTCGCCCGGCGGCGGTGACGGTGCGCTTGACCAGCACCGACATCAGGTTCGCGGGGCGGTGGTACCAGAGCGGCACCTCCGGGCTGATGCGATCGTTCGCGGTGTCCGCGGTGGCGCATCCTGCGCCGGTCGCGCCGAGCCCGAGCACCACCGAGAGCGCCAGCGCCCGGTGCGCCCACCCGCTTCGCCGTTTCATGGTTTGGAGACTCACTGCCCTCCGCCCCCCGGAGGTGCCGGCGGCGCGCCGCCGCCCTGTTGCTGTTGCGCCTTGCGCATCGCTTCTTGAATGGCGCGCATCTGGGCTTCGTTGAACTTGCCGCCGCCGGCGCCGCCCATCAGGCCGCCCATACCGCCCATGCCACCCATACCGCCCATCGGGGCCTTGGGCGGGACCGCGCTGGGATCGAGGGCGCGCAGGCGATCGTCCGCGAGCTGCGCCAAGAGCGGGTACGCCTGGCTCTCGCCGGGTTTGCTCGTGCGCTCGTGCACGGTCTTCAACAGCTCCTTGGCTTTGTCCTTGTCGCCCTTGGCTTGGTAGACGCGCGCCTGGTGGTAGATGCCGAGCTCCTTGAAGCCCTGCACGTCGGTGCTCTCCAGCTCGTGGAAGCGCTTGATCGCCTCGTCTTGCAGCTTCGTCTTCTCGTCGCCGGTGGCGTTCTGCGCCTTGAGCTCGTACGCAAAGCCGAGCCCCTCGAGCGCGCGCCCGCGAACCTCGGCGTCGACGCGCGCCAGCGGGGAGCTGCTCGCGTCGTTGAACGCCGCGATGGCGCCGTCGGCGTCTTGCTTGTCGAGCAGCAAGGAGCCTTCGCCGAGCCGCGCCAGATAGGCCGCGCCGGTGCCCGTATACTTCGACTCGACCTCGCGGTACTTGCCGAGGGCCGCCTCGCGCCGATCGGCGGGGGTCTTGAAGATGGGGCGCGGATCCTTGGGACGGTCCGGATCGTCGTCTTCTTTGTCGGGATCGCCGATGCGTCCGCGCTCGTCGGCGACGGCGGTCGCGAGGGCGACCGAGGCCGCGCCCTCGCGCTTGTTCTGCGAATAGGCGTAGACGCCGAAGCCGATGCCGACGACCGCCACGGCGGCCGCCAAGATGCCGACGACCTTCTGGTTCTTCTTGACCCACTTGGAGAACTCCGCCGTCTTCTCGATGAGCGGATCGGCGTCGACCGCGGTGGCGACGGCGCGCTTCGGCGCGGGGGCCTTGGTGCCAATCTTGGCGAGGCGCTTCGAGGCAGCCGCCTCCAACCCGCCCTTTTTCTTCCCCTTGCCCTTGGCCTCGCGGCGGCGCTCCGCGAGCTTGGCCTCTTCGGCCCGCGCGATGCGCTCCACCTCGTCCTCTTCGCCAAGCGCGGCCACACGGCGCGCGATGGCTTCGGGCATCGCCTTGGCCTCTTCCTCGTCCTCGCTCTCGGCGCTCGGCGCGTCCTCCCCCGCGGGCAAATCCGCCTCGTGGGCTGCTTCGTTCACCGGCGGTTTCTCGGTCGCGTCGTTCGCGTCAGTCGCGTCATGCGCGTCCGAGTGAGTCTCCGGTGCATTCTCGTCTTTGGGTTGGTCCGCCACGTTTCGCCTCCGATGCGCGGAAGACTATTATTGCCCAGGAAGAGTGGGGTCAACGCTTCCCGCATCCCACGGTTCGGGAGGGGGTGGCTCGATCTCTTCGCTGTGCGGCAAAAGCCAGAGGGCGCGAATGCCAGCCGGGCTGGCAAGCGCAACGTCGATTCGCGAGGATTTTGCGGTTGGATCGAGCTCCAGCACCCGGACGATCCCCTCCCCGCCCCCGGAAACGGGCGCCCCGTCGACCGTGCCTTGGAGCGCAACCGGATCCTTTCGGTCGGGGTGGCCGGCGTCGGCCGGGTCTTTCGCGTCGCCCAGGAGCACCAGCAGGCGGAGCGGGCCCCGGTCCGGTCGGGGGAGCCGTACGGTGATCTCGGGGCTCGGGGTGCTTCGGGCCCAGCCGCCGTGCGCTTCGTCCAGGATTTTCGCCTCGTAGGCGAAGCTCAAGGCGTCCAGCATCGGCTCGGGCAGGCCCGCAAAACGCCCGAGCGGCGCGCGCAGCTCCTCGCGCGCACCCAAGGTGACGAGGGCGCGCGCCACGTGCGGGCGGGTGGGCACATAGCGCTCGGTGGCGAGCGCCGCCAGGAGCGGTGCTTTGGCCGAGGGATCGCCGATGGCCGCGAGGGTGTCGGCGATGTACGGGCGAAAGCGCACATCGCCGAGGGTGCGAACCAGGGCTGGCACGGCGGAGCGCTCGCGCAGCTTGGCGAAAGCCGCCAAAATCTCCTTCGCGCGCTCCAGATCGAGCGCCGCCGCGCCCGTGCTCCACCAGGCCACGAGCTCCGGCGCGCCACGGGCATCGCCGCGCTCGGCGAAGGCCAGCGCCGCGCGACGCTTCCACTCCGGTTGCCGCAGCGCCTCTTCGGCGATCCGCGATGGCGCCTCGCCCAGGCGGACCAGCGCCAGCGCAGACCCGCGCTGCACATCGGCGTCGTCCGCCTTGGCCGCGGCGCGACGGAGCGCCGGGATGGTCACGGGGGCGCGCAGATCGAAGAGCACCTCGGCGGCCTTGCGGCGAACATCGAGCCGTACGTCGTCGAGCAGGCTCGCCACGTCCTCGGCGGCATCCACGTCGCCTTGCGAGCCGCGCCGGAGCGCGTCGGGCCAGCCTTGCGCCTCGCCGCGCTCCAACCGGCCGTGCTCGCGGGCGATGGCCGCCGTCAGCTGGCGCAGCTCCCTCATCTTTGCAACGGCGGCCGGCTCGGCGCCCAAATCGTGCTCTTCGCGCGGATCCGTGCGCGGCTCGTACATGGCGCACGCACCCGCCTTGCGCGCGCAAACCAGGCGCTCGGGGCCACGCGCGAGCAAGGTGAAGTCGTCGGTCTCGGCGAAGGCCAGGCCCGCCCCATCGGCCGTCTCCGGCCGCCCGGCCCCATCGGACCGCCCCGCCCCATCGGACCGCCCCGCCCCATCGGACCGTGCGCCCCTATCGGCCCGCCCGGCGATGAGGCTCCCCAAATCCCGCCCGCGCAGCCGCGCCGGCCTGGGGATGCCGAGCGCGGAGAGGGTCGTCGGCAAAAGATCGATGGTCTGCACGGGCTCCGAGACCCGCTTGGGCGCGCCCCCCGCGGACACGATGAGCGGCACCCGCACCTGCTCCTCGTACACGGTGGTCCCGTGGTAGCGGCCGCCGTGCTCGCCGAACTCCTCCCCGTGGTCGGCGGTCACGATCACCACGGCGCCCGGCCGCTTGTCGCGCACGCGCGCGAGGATCTTCCCGATGCCCGCGTCGGCCGCGGCAACCTCGCTGTCGTAGCGATCGCGATCGGTCGGCGCGTCGGGCGAGCCAAAGGGGTGCTCGGGGTGCATCACGTACGGCTCGTGCGGCTCGAACAAGTGCACCCAGAGAAAGAGCGCCCGCGAAGGCTGCGCGCCGCGCTCCAGGTAGCGCGCGACCTGGTCGGCGCGCTCGTCGGCCGAGGAAAACTCGACCCTGCGGTATTCGAAGTCCAGCCCGGATTGTTCGAACTTGGTGAAGCGGGGCGCGTCGATGAAGAAGACCGCGGGCGGGTAGAAGGCGGCCGTCAGGTGGCCGTACTGGCGAAGCAGCTTGGCCCATGTCTCCGAGTCCTCGCCCAGGCCGACGAGGAGCAACGGCCGCATGTACTTGCCCGTCATCATCGACGTGATCGAGTACGAGGTGTGCGGCGTGGGGCAGTACGCCCACTCGAACAAGGTCCCCGCGGCGGCCAGGCCATCGATGTTCGGCGTGGTGGGACGCTCGTAGCCGTAGGCGCCCACGTGATCGGCGCGAAGCGCGTCCACCGAGATGAGCACGATGTCGCGCCCCGACCAGTCGAGCGCCCGCGGAACCTCGCCCGGCAAGATTTTGGCGCTGGTCACCTGGGCGCCGCCCGCCGGCCCTTCGTCGGCATCGTCCGGCGGTGGCGCGATGGCCGCCGCCACCCGCACGGCGCGGCCCATCAACGGTGCGTGCTCGAGGAGAACCAGCCGCAGGTTGTCGATGGTCGAAAGGCGGCGCGCGGCCCAAGGCGTGACGAAGATGCCCGCCACCGCCAAGGTCGAGAGGACGAAGCCCGTACCTTTGCTGCCCCAGAGGAGCCTCGCCGCCAGCGCCGCGGAGCCGAGCATCGCCACGAAGAGCGCGAGGTGAAACGCCGGGTAGAGACGCGGGAGCACGAAGGCGTCCGCCGCCCAGCACAGGGCCGCCGCCGCCGCCCCCATGGCCGAGAGCGTCCCCGGGCGCCGCGCCCCGAACGCGACCGCGCGCGGACAGGCCGCATACACGATGGCGCCGGCGACGACCGTGAGCACGGCGACGAACGGGACCCGCACCGCCAGGCTCGCCATATGCCGTCCGCCCGAGACCCCCACGGCCACCGCGGCCGATCCGAGCGCCGCAAAGACCCCGCACGCGATCCGCGCGCTGCGATCGAAGACGCTGCGGCGTCCGAGCTCCCCGAACAAATAGGCGAGCACCGCCCCCGGCAAGAGGATGGCCAGCACGATGGGGCTCACGAATTTGCGCGCGGCGCCCATCTCCCACGTGCCCGCGAAGAGGGCGCGGTAGCCGATGCCCACCGCGATGTGCTCGGCCACGAGGAGCACCGTCCACACGGCCAGCACGGCGCCCACGCGACGGTAGGCGGCGAGCGCCAGCGCCGTCTTGCCGGATCGGCCCGTCATCCCGCCTCCTCGCGCACGGCGATGGCCACGTCTGCGCGGCGCACGGCGCGCTGCAGATCCGGATGTTGCTCGAGCAACGGATCGGACGCGTGCAGCGCGCGGGCGTCGGCCTCGATGCGCTCGATCCACGGGGGCGGACGGAGCGGATCGAGGTAGTGGAGCTCCTCCCCGCTCCCCGACTGGCGCGTTCCCCCGAGCTCCCCTGCCCCGCGCAGCTCCAGATCGGCCTGCGCCACCTGGGCACCGTCGGAGAGGCGGCAGAGCGCGTCGAGCCGCTGCTGCGCCAGGGGCGAGAGGGGCTCGTCGTGGACGAGCAAGCACGTCCCCGGCCGCGCGCCGCGCCCCACCCGACCGCGCATTTGATGCAGCTGCGCCAAGCCGAATCGCTCGGCGCCGTCGACGATGATCAAGGTCGCCTCGGGCACGTCGATGCCCACCTCGATCACGGTGGTGCCGACGAGCACCTGCGCCTCGCCGCGCCGGAACGCGCGCATGGCGGCCGCTTTTTCCTCGGGGCGCATGCTGCCATGGACGAGGGTCACGATGTGGGGACCCAGCGCGCGCCCCAGCTCCTCGGCCCGAACGATGGCCGCGTTCGAGGGATCGTCGTTCGGATCGTCGGGATCGACGTCGATCCGCGGCGACACGAAGAAGGCGCGCTCGCCCCGCGCGCAGAGCGCCCCCAGGCGCTCGATCACCTTGGCCATGCGCGCGCGCGGCCAGGTGCGGGTGACCACCGGGGGCCGGCCCATCGGCCGCTCGTCGAGGCGCGACGTCGGAAGCTCACCGCGCAGGGCCAGGGCCAAGGTGCGCGGGATGGGCGTGGCGCTGACGGTGAGCAAATGCGGGCGCGTGCCCTTTCCAGCCAGCCCTTTGGAGGCCAGTGAGAGACGCTGCGCCACGCCCAGGCGGTGCTGCTCGTCGACGATCACCAGCGCCAGATCGGCGAACTGTACGTCTTGCGAGAGCAGCGCGTGCGTGCCCACCACCACCTTGATGTCGCCGCGCGCGATCCGCCCGAGGGTGCGCCGCCTCACCGCGCTGCGATCGGCGCCGGTCACCAGCCCGAGCTCGCCCCCGGCCTGGCGCATCAAGGGGCGCGCGGCGTCCAGGTACTGCTCGGCGAGCACGCCGGTGGGCGCCAAGATGGCCACCTGCGCGCCGGCCGCCACGCACTGCGCCGCGGCCGCCAAGAGAACCGCGGTCTTGCCGGTGCCCACATCGCCGAGCAGGAGCCGCCGCATCGGCGCCGTCTGCGCGAGATCCGCGCCGATCTCGCGAATGGCGCGCTCTTGCGACGCCGTCAGCGCAAACCCGAGCTCCGCGCGCAGCCGCGCGAGCGCAGGCTCGTTTCGCGGGAGCGCGCGCGCCCGGCTCGCACCCTCGCCCGCGACGCCCGCCCCCAGACGCGCCCAAACGTGGGTGAACGCCTCCGCCCAACCCAAGCGCTCCCCGAGGCACGCGCGCGCCGCGTCGGCCGGCGGCTCCGCGAGCACGCCGCCGCGCCCGTGAACGGCGCGCATCGCGGCCAACAGCGGCGGCATCTTCTCGCGCGATGCGATGCGCGCCGGCACCGGATCCGATACGCCTCGGGGCGAATCGAGCGCCGCGGCGATGGCCTTGCGCACGGTCGCCTCGGCGATCCCCAGGCGTGGATAGCGCGCCCGGACGATGCGTCCATCGGGGCCATCGAGCATGAAATCGGGGTGCGCCATCAGCCGCTTTTCGACGTTCAGGCGCCCCACGAGCAAACACGGCTCCCCCGGCTTGGCCGCCGAGAGCACGGCGTGCGCCATGAAGAACCACCACGCCGAGATGGTCGGCTCCTTTTTTTTCGCGGCTCCTCCCGAGTCGGCCGCCCCCGAGGGAGGGTCCGCGACGATCACCCGCACCGCCCGTCGCCCGCGCATCGGCACCACGGTCGCCGACTTCACGATCCCGCGAACGCAAACCCGCGCACCCCCCGCGTCCGCGCGCCCGAGGTCCGCACCGCCGGCCGGGTCCTGCAGCACCTCCGCGACCGAGCGCGGCGCGCGCAGATCGTCGAAGGCGATCGGCAGGGTCCACACCAGATCGCCCACGCAGGTGATCCCCCGCTCGGAGAGGGTCTTCCCGGAGCTCGGGCCGATGCCGGGAAGCTTCTCGACCGGATCGCTCCAGGAGATCCCCCGCTCGCGCTCGCTCTCAGGCACGCTACTTGGTCGCTCTCGGGAACGCGCTACTTGTAGATGACGTCCAACACTTCGTACGTGCGGTCGCCGCCGGGCATGCGGACCTTCACCTCGTCGCCGACCTCTTTGCCGAGGAGCGAGCGGGCGAGCGGGCTGGTGATGCTGATGCTTCCCTTGGTCAGGTCGGCCTCGTCGGCGCCCAGGATTTGGTACTTCGTCTCCTCGCC
Source organism: Sorangiineae bacterium MSr11954 (assembly GCA_037157815.1). NCBI lineage: Bacteria > Pseudomonadati > Myxococcota > Myxococcia > Myxococcales > Pendulisporaceae > Pendulispora > Pendulispora albinea. The sequence goes on along the minus strand of CP089984.1, from coordinate 5,067,995 downwards.
GGTGGTGGCATTGGACAAGACGACCGTCGCGCCGAACGCGACCTTGGCGCCCGAGAGCTTGGACGGGTCGATCACCTCGGCGAGTGCCAGCTTCGCCTCCAGCTCCTTGATGCGCCCCTCGGTGAACGACTGCTTCTCACGCGCCGCGTGATACTCCGCATTTTCGCTGAGATCCCCGTGCTCGCGTGCGGTCGCGATCATCTGGATGATCTTCGGACGCTCCACGCTTTTGAGGTTGTGGAGTTCGTCGCGCAGCTTGGCATGCCCTTCGGGGGTGATCGGATTCTTTTCCACGGAGGGGGTTTTACCATAGGTCTATGGCCAGTTGCCGCTCGTCCAGGTAAAGGTCAAATAGATCGGAGGGGAACCATGGCCATCGTCGGTGCGCATCCAGAGCGGGGAATTCGCTTCATTTTGGAGCGCGGCGGCGGCATTCCCGAAGCGGTGACGCGCGCCGAAGCCGAATCGCCCGAGTCTCTTTCGAACATCCCCATCGGCAGCCAACCGGCCAGCGCGCGCCGCATCGCGATCGCCCCCACCCAAACCTTTTCGCCCCCGTACCGATACGAGGGTTACGCGTACACCCCCAAGGAAAAGCACCGCCTGGTGGTCGATGTCCTGGCCGACGGGACCGTCGATATCGGGGGCGATGCACCCGACGACATCCAGGATAAGACGCGCCTTCTGATGCGTATGTTCGTGCGTCATGCCGAAAGCGAAGGTACCGCCCCCCCAAGGCGGATCCTGCGCTGGCGTCCCGATGCCTGAACGCGCTAAACGTGGGACCGACATCATGTCGCGCCCCGCGGGTCCCCCCTCATCCTCCTCTGTGTCCTCCTCCTTGCTGTCTTTCGCTTCCTCTTCTCCTTCGCCCTCGCCTTCTTCTTCTTCTTCGTCCTCCCGAAGAAAATCGGCCGCTTCTTCTCGAGCTCGAGCTCCGAGGTTGGCCACGTGGGCGACGGCGGTGTTGCTTGCCGTGGGCGCGACCTGCCTGACCGGTTGCCCGATGCCGGAGTCCAGAACCGGGCTCACGTATGCGGCCAACGCGGAGCGCGACTACAACAAGGCGCTCGAGGAGTTCAAGGCGCACAACTGGCTCCAGGCGCAGGCCCTGTTTCGCGAGGTCAAACGCAAGTACGCGTATTCGCGCTATGCACCATTGGCCGAGCTTCGCATCGCCGACGCCGACTTCGAGCAGGATAAGCTCGGCGAGGCCATCCGCGGCTACAAACAGTTCGTCCACGACCATCGCTCGCTCAATGCGGAGGTGGCCTATGCCCGCTCGCGCATCGCGGAGGCGCAGTACAACCAGATCAGCGACTCGGTGTTGCTCCCGACCAGCGAAGAGCGCGATCAGGTGGCCACCCTCGAGTCGTTCCGCGAGCTCAAGAGCTACCTGCAGGACTACCCCGACGCCAAAGAGAGCGCCCACATCTGCGATCTGCTCGAGAAGGTGACCATCAAGCTGGTCGGCCACGAGCTCTCGGTCGCCCGCTTCTACCTGGCCAAAAATAACTTCGACGCCACCATCGGCCGCGTGCAGTACGCCCTGCGCAACTTCACGGCCGATCTCACCTGCCGCCACACCCCGAGCGCCCCCTTGGCCGCCGGCGAGCCGAGCGCCTTGCGCACCGAGTTTGGATTGCTGCCCGACGCGCTGCTCTTGCTCGGTGAGACGTACTTGAAGATGCACCGCTGGGACGATGCCCGCACCGCGTTCAACACCTTGGTGAAGCGCTACCCCGAGAGCGCGCTCGTCTTTCAGGCCAACAACTTTCTCGAGTTCATGAAGGCGCGAGGAGTCTGAGTCATGACCGCTGCAGGGAATACCGGAGGCGGCTCCGGAGGTGGCACGAGTGGCTCATCTGGATCATCCGGGCACCCGTTAACGCCCGATTCGGGGGTGCCCGGGGCCAAAACGGTCCTCGTCGTCGACGACGAAAAGAACATCCGCCGCGCCTTGGAGCTGGTGCTCGCCGGCGAAGGTTACCGCGTGCTCCTGGCCGAAAACGCCGGCCAAGCGCTGCGCCTCCTGGGGAACCCCGAGTCGCCGGTCGATCTGGCCATCTTCGACGTGAAGCTGCCCGATATGAGCGGCCTCGACGCCCTCGAGCGCATCCGCCGCGACGAGGCCATCAAGGATCTGCCCATCATCGTCATCAGCGGCCACGCCACCGTGAACGACGCCGTGCAGGCCATCAAGCTGGGCGCCAGCGACTTCTTCGAGAAGCCCCTCGCCCGCGAGCGCGTGCTGGTCAGCGTCAAGAACGTCCTCGAGGCCGCCCAAACGCGCCGCGCCCTGGCCGAGGTCACGCGCCTGCAGTCGCAGCGCTACGAGATGATCGGGCAGGCCCCCGCCATGGGCCGCTTGTTCCACGACATCGAAAAGGTGGCGCCGACCAAGGCGGGGGTCCTCATCACGGGCGAGAGCGGCACCGGCAAGGAGCTCATCTCGCGCGCCATCCACCGATTGAGCCCGCGAACGGACGGCCCATTCGTCAAGGTGAACTGCGCCGCCATCCCGCGCGAGCTCATCGAGAGCGAGCTTTTCGGCCACGAGCGCGGCGCCTTCACCGGCGCGCAGGCGCGCAAGCGCGGCTTCTTCGAGCAGGCCCACGGCGGCACCCTCTTCCTCGACGAGATCGGCGACATGGACCTGGTCGCCCAGGCCAAGGTGCTTCGCGCGCTCCAATCGGGCGAGATCTCCCGGGTCGGCAGCGAGCACGTGATGCACGTGGACGTGCGCGTGCTGGCGGCGACGAACAAAGACCTCTCCAAGGCGGTGGAGCGCCAGACCTTCCGCGAAGATCTGTTCTTCCGCCTCAACGTGTTCCCCATCCGCAGCCCCGCCCTGCGCGAGCGCGTGGAGGACATCCCGCTCTTGGCCGCGGCCTTCATGAAGGCCTTCGCGCGCGAGAACGGCACCAAGGAGAAGCCCATCGATCCCGAGGTCGTGCGCGCGCTCATCGCCCGCAAATGGCCCGGCAACGTGCGCGAGCTGAAGAACGTCGTCGAGCGCATGGCCATCCTCTCCGGCGACCGGGTCACCATCGCCGATCTGCCGGAAGATCCGCACGAGAGCCCCTTCGGCGAGGAAGACGCCCCCGAGCCGGCGGGCGCCGAGTCGCCGTCGATCCTCCCCGCCTCGCCCGAGGGCGATCACGATCACGACGAGCACTCGCCGTCGGGTCCCCCGCCCGTCCCCGGCAGCTACATGACCTTGCGCGAGTTCCGCGAGTACTCGGAGCGCAAGTATATCGTGGACACCTTGAAGCTCACCGGGTGGAACATCTCACGCACGGCCGTGATTTTGGGGGTGGAGCGCACCAACCTGCACAAGAAGATCCGCGCCTTCGCCATCAAGCGGGGCGAGGGCTGAGCGCGCGCAGCCGCGTGGCCAAGAGCGCGGCGAGCAGGCCCGCGAGGGCGGCGGCGAGGTAAACGGCGGTCGTTCCGGCGCGGGCTTGCAGCTGGCCGCTCACGAAGGTGCCGGCGCCGTACCCGGTCCACATGAAGGTCGCGAGCCACGCGAACGTCTCCGTGCGGTACCCCGCGGGCGCCGCGTCGCCCAGCGCCATCTGGTCGAGGCTATCGCGTGCGCCGGCGAGCAGGCCGCAGGCGAAATAGAGAACGCCGAGCCCCGCGAAACCCCGCACGGCGCTCATCCCCGCGAGCAGCGCCCCCGTCGCGAGATGAAGCGCCGTCAGCTGCGCGCGCGCGGTGCCCGCCCAGGTGCGCGCGCCGAACGCCAGGCCGCCGGCGACCTCCCCCACCGCCAAGGCGCTGCTCAAGAGCCCCGCCGCGCCTTCACCATGGGCCACGATGGCGCCGCCCACGTGCATCGCGCCAAAGCCGAAGGTGTCGAGCGCGGTGATGCCCAGGAGCAGGAACACCTGCGGCTCGGCGACGGGGCCCACGAGCCGCCGCAGGCCATGCCGTCTGCCGTCGTGCGCACGGGGCGCGGCGCGGGGGTCGGGCTCGAGCCCCGCGGGCGCACGGGGCTCGATGCGGGCGCTCGCGGTGGGCGCGACGCGGGCGAGCGTCGGGCTGGTCGCGAGCAAGCAATCGCCTGCGATTTTGGCGCACGCCGCCAGGGCGAGCGTGGCGTGCGGCGAGACGGCGAGCGTGAGCGCGGCGACGACCAGCGGGCCGGCGACGAAGGCGGCCGAGTTGAGCGCCGCGTCCATGGCGTAGATGGCGCGAAGGCTGTCGGCGGGGATCCGCGACGGCCACTGCGCGCGCGTGATGGGTGACGCCGGCGGGGTGCTGGCGCCCGTGACCATGGCCGCGAGCGCGAGGTGCGGGAACGGAGCGTTGGCGCGCAGCGCGGCGAGGAGCGCGACATAGCCCATCGCATGCACGGCGATGGCGACCGAGAGCGCGGGCCTAGGGCCGAATCGATCGGCGAGCCGCCCGCTCACGGGCGCGCAGAGCGCGAGCGCGAGGGCGTGGCACGTCAGGACGGAGCCGGCCGCCGCGTACGAGCCGCGCGCATGCAGCACCGCCAGGAGCACGGACAGCCCGAACATGGACGTGGTGATGCGGCTGAGCGCAGCGGCCCCAAACAGGCGCACCACGCCCTTTCGCGCGAGGAGGGCACGATAGGTGGGCATCGGTTCTCGTTACGGTCTAAACTCACCATGGACGTAACGTCGACCCCTTCACCTGGCAACCTCCAAAATGGATTTAGCCCGTAACATGCGGCGGCAAGCCACCTTCGCTGTCGAGCTGGTCAACCTCGCCACCCCGGGCGAGCGCCAGTCGCACCCCTACGAGCCCGCAAAGGGCCGCACCTTGCGCCGGCGCTTCTCCGAGCATCTCAGCCCCCCATGGTCGGCCATGCTGGCGGACGTCCCCAAGGCAGGCGCCCGCCTGACGCGCGTGGCCAACGCGTTGCGCGCGGCCTTCACGGCGCAAACGCCGGCGGAGGCGGCGGCGGTCCTCAATGTGCTGATGCGCCGCTACCGAACCCGCCCGTACCTCACGGACGACTTCGACGAGCCTTTTCACCTGCACTTCCACGGGCACGGGCTCACCGCCGTGGAATCGCTGGCCGGCGAGCTGGCCGTGGGCCTCGCCCTCATGATGGACACCTATGGACAGAAACGCTTCGGCGTCTGCGAAGCGCACGCCTGCGACCGCGTCTACGCCGACTTCACCCGCAACGGCTCCCGCTGCTACTGCAGCGACGCGTGCAGCGCCCGAAGCAAAATGGCCGCGTACCGGCGGCGGCAGGCGGGAGAGGAGTAAACGCCGCCTCGGCCCGGGCGGCCCCGCGGAATGTCTTGGCTCCCTTCGAAGCTCGCCCGCGCCATCTCGAGCTCGGCGTCCGAGAGCGCGGCCGCGTCATCGTCGATGCCGTCCAACGGGAGCAGCGCACGTGCGCCGTTCTGCGGGCTCGAGAACGTTCGAACGGGGCGCTCGGCGGCGACGACTACCGGCGGCGACGACCACCGGCGGCCACGACCACCGGCGGCCACGACCACCGGCGAGACGGGGCCGGCGAGAGCAGCGCCCGCACGCGGTCGGTCCGTTCGTGCACCAGATGGCGGGCGCCTCCTCGCGGGCGCGGCGCGCCTGTCGCCGTGTCGTCGGGTACTAATGCGCCGCAGGCGATTCGCGAACGTGTTGGTCGGCGAGCTTCTCCCGCACCATCACGAAGGTCGCGACCCCGACCAACGTCACGATCGCAAGGACCAACGCCACGTTCCCGCGCCGCTGGATGGCCCGCACCTCCTGATCGGCGATCGACGGCCGCCCAATGCGGGCAAGCGCCGCATCGACGGGCTGCCCCAAAGGCGGGGTGAGCGCGGCAAGCGAGCGGTAACCACCGGAGGGGATCGGCTTTTCCGCGAACGAAAGCTTCGGCCGCCGCCCCGACATGGCCCGCCGTACGTCGCCCAGCATGGCGTAGGCGCTCTCGTAGCGGTCGTGCGGGTTGGGGTTGAGCGCGTGATGCAGGATGGCGACCGTCGCCTTCGAGATGTTTGGAAGGTCGCGCAAAAGATCGTCGTTGGCGCTCTCGCCCTTCGGCGACCGTTTGCAAAGTGCAAAGTACATGCATGCGCCCACCGACCAAACGTCCCCCGCCTCGGTGGCGCGCGCGCCCTGCCAGCTGCTTCGCTCCGGCGCGGTAAAGGCGCTCACCCGCATTTCGGCCAACCGGTCGCGTGCATCGGCATGGCTGGCGCGGCCGGAGGGGCCCTCGAGGCTGAGCGAGGGCGTCATGGCGAAATCGCAGAGGCGGACCGAGCCGTTGGGGGTTAGAAGCAGGTTCGTCGGTGTGAGCGCACCGTGCGTGATGCCGTGCGCATGGGCCATCTCGAGCGCATCGAGCAGCTGCTCCCCCATGCGGAGGACCTCGTGCTCCGTGAGCGTGCGCTCGGCCGCGACCGCCGCCAGCGAGCGGGCCTCGAGCCAAGGGCGAATGACGAACGGCGCCCCGTTCTCGTCCACCCCATCTTGCGTGATGGGCACCACCCGCGGGTGGCGGAAGCGGTTGGCCGCATACACCCCACGCAAGAAGAGCCGCTGCGCGTCCTTATCCTCTACTGTGCAGAGCTTGAGCACCGCGTGCTCGCCGCGCCCTTCGTCTCCCGAATAAACCTCATAGGCTGCCGAGACGGGGCCCACCCCAAGCAACCGCGCCAAACGCCATCCTCGAATCTTCGACCCAACGAGCGGGATTTCGCCCATATTTTCCAAACTTAAAGTGTAACTACGCTCGCCTTCGCGCGCGCGAAAAATCGTCGTCGTGCATCAATCCTACATCCGCTTTCGCTGCTCACCTTCGAGCCCCGCAGAGCTCCACGAAGACCTTCGAGCGACCGCATCGCGCGCCGGCGCGCGCGCGGTCGGTTTACGAGGTGCCCGTCGAGCCGTATCCCCCATGGCCGCGCGCGGTGTCGTCGAGCGCCTCGGTCTCCACCAGCTGCGCCCGCGCCACCGGGGCAATGACCAGCTGCGCGATGCGGTCCAACGGCAACAGGGTGACGGCTTTGGCGCCGAGGTTGACGAGCAGCACCTTCACCTCACCGCGGTAGTCCGAGTCGATGGTCCCGGGCGCGTTGAGGATGGTCAGCCCATGCTCGAATGCCAGGCCCGAGCGCGGGCGCACTTGCCCTTCGAATTGGGGAGGAATGGCAAAGCGCAAGCCCGTGGGCACCAGAACCCGCTCCAGCGGCTTGATCCGCAGGGGTTTTTCGAGCGCAGCCACCAGGTCCAGTCCTGCCGACCCCGCTGTTTGGTACCGCGGGAGTGGAACCGGCACGGGGCCTGTATGGGCCACGGCAATCATTAAGTCAGGGACCATGCCCTCTTCCGTAACACAGCGTGGACCTGCGCCGAGGCTCTTGCTATGCCGCAGCTCGTGAAGAGCGAAAAACGCGAGCTGGTCCTCATTCTCGACTTCGGCTCGCAGTACACGCAGCTCATTGCGCGAAGGATTCGCGAGCAGCGCGTTTATTGCGAAATACACCCGTGCACGCTTCCCATCGAGAAGGTACGGGCGATGGCACCGCGGGCGGTCATCCTCTCGGGCGGCCCCTCCAGCACCTACGACGAAGGCGCTCCCCTCGGCGATCCCCGCGTCTTCGATCTCGGGGTCCCGGTTCTCGGCATCTGCTACGGGTCGAACCTCATCGCCCAATCGCTCGGCGGCAAGGTCGAGCACGCCCCCGCGCGCGAATACGGCGCCGCCCGGGTGGTGGTCGAGCGGCCCGAGGGCATCTTCCATCGCTTCTCCAAGCGCGAGACCCTCGACGTGTGGATGTCGCACGGCGATCGCATCGTGGCCCTTCCGCCGGGCTTCACCACCATCGGCGTGTCGGGCAACACCGCCTTCTGCGCCTTCGGAAATGTCGAGCGCAAGGTCTACGGGCTGCAGTTCCACCCCGAGGTGGTTCACACCCCGCGGGGCAGCGACATCCTCGCGTCGTTCCTCTTCGACGTCACGGGCCTCTCGCCCACGTGGACCCCGGGCTCGTGGACCGACGAAGCCATCGCCGCCATCCGCGATCGGGTGGGTCCCGACGAGCACGCCGTGTGCGGCCTCTCGGGCGGCGTGGACTCCTCGGTGGCCGCTGTGCTCTGCCACAAAGCCATCGGCGACCGCCTCACGTGCATCTTCGTCGACAACGGCGTCCTTCGCGAGGGCGAGGTCGAGCAAGTCGTCGCCACCTTCCGCGAGAACTTCCACTTGAACCTCATCGCCGTCGACGAGAAAAAGCGCTTCCTCGACGCCCTCCGCGGCGTGACCGACCCCGAGCAAAAGCGCAAAATCATCGGCAAGGTCTTCATCGACGTGTTCGAGGAACAGGCGGCCAAGGTCAAAGGCGCCCGCTACCTCGTCCAAGGCACGCTCTACCCCGACGTGATCGAGAGCGTCTCGTTCAAGGGCCCGAGCGCGGTCATCAAGAGCCACCACAACGTGGGCGGCCTACCCGAGCGCATGAAGCTCGAGCTCATCGAACCCTTGCGCGAGCTCTTCAAGGACGAAGTGCGCGCCGCCGGGCAGACCCTGGGCATGCCGCACGATCTCCTCTTCCGGCAGCCGTTCCCCGGCCCGGGCCTGGCCATCCGCTGTTTGGGCGAGGTCACCCCCGAGCGCCTCGAGGTCCTTCGGGCCGCCGACAGCATCGTGACCAGCGAGATTCAAAAGGCCGACCTGTACGAGACCATCTGGCAAAGCTTCTGCGTGCTCCTCCCCGTCCGCTCCGTGGGCGTCATGGGCGACGGCCGCACCTACGAAGAGACCTGCGCCGTCCGCGCTGTTCGCTCCGTGGACGGCATGACCGCCGACTGGGTTCCCCTCCCCTACGATCTGCTCGCGCGCATCTCGAACCGCATCGTCAACGAGGTTCGCGGGATCAACCGGGTCGTCTACGACATCTCGTCGAAGCCGCCGGCGACCATCGAATGGGAGTGATGGCTGCGCTCCATCAGCTGCGGCAAGCCGCCGTACTGGGCATGGTAGGGCTGCTCGCGGCCGCTGGCGTGGGAGGCTGCGCCGGTGGAACCCCGCCGCGCACGGTCTCCTTGCGGATGCACGGTCAACCGGAGACCGCCACCGTCACCGTCGACGAACAATGGATTGGCAACCTGGCGCGGGTCACCCGTTATGGGGTGGCGCTTCCACCGGGGCGGCACCGCATCACCGTCGAAGCGCCGGGTCACTTTCCGTGGGATCGGTTGGTGGATGTTAAAGAGGGCGATCCACCGGTTCAGCTGGATGTCGCGCTGGTGGCGATACCGGACTGATCGTTGGCTGATCGGGAGCTGCAACCGGACGGCTCGTCGCCCGATTGGCTTGCATAGCGGACCGATCCGCGAATGTTCTTCAATAAATCGTTGTATTTCGGGAGGAACCGTGGCACGAGTCCCGCCTCCTCCTTTTTTCACATTTCTAAAGGACTGACCTGAATGTCGAATCGCGCAATTTGGAGCATGAGGAAGCGTCACGAGTGGCTGGCCAAGGCCCCCAAGACCCGCCGTGTAAAGCGCGCGACGCGTCTTCGTTGTGGATTGCAGGACGCGATCGACCGCAAGGGCACGAGCACGCCGCAGTCTTCGTAGTTCGGCGCTCCGGCGCTCCGGCGCCCGAGTTATCGGGCCTGGTACTCCTAGCCTACTAGGGTCTCTCGGATTCACCCGGATCGTTCCGGTATTTCACGAGGGCGTGAGCAAAAAGCAACAGGGCCGGTACGGTCGCGAAGACGAGCGCAAGCTCCCGCGACGACCGGCTTGCTGACGCTGCCGCCAAGTGAAGCAGAACGATGGTCGGAAGCACGGCAAGCATGGCCGCAACGGCGACGTGCACGCGCACTTTCGCGTGGGGGCCGCGCATGCAAGCCGCGAGCAATGTCAGCGCGCTCCCCGCCAACGCCGTGATCAGCGCGGCGACTGCCCGTGCACCGGGGCCGGAGGTGCCCGTATCTTTGGCGGTCTCGCCGGAGCTGGAGCTGCCGGTATGTGAGCGCGTCGCGCGGGGGCCGGAGGTGCCCGTATCTTCGGCGGCCTCGCCGGAGTCGGAGTCGCCGGGATGCGAGCCCGTCGCAGGGAGGCCGGGCGTCCCCGTATCTTTCCTGGCTTCGCCGAAGCCGGAGCTGCCTGGATGCGAGCCCGTCGCACGGAGGCCGGATGTACCCGTATCTTCGGCGGCCTCGCCGGAGCCGGAGCCGCCGGTATGGGAACCCGTCGCACGGTCCGTACCGTTCGCGCCAGCATCTGCGCTGGTCGCACGCGTTGTACGGTTCGCGCCAGCGCGGTCGCCGGCCGCTTCGGCCTTTACGTCTTTTTCGTCCTTTGCGTCCCTGACGTCGTTTTCGACCGTGCGCGTCAGCGGAACACTCGCGCCTGTTTTCGTGACGCGCAACCCGTGCGCGCGATCGACGAAATCGACGCCATCGAACACGAAGTCCCCGGTGCGCGGCACCGGCGGAAAGTACCCCTGAAGATCGATCCGGGGGCATCCCATCAGCACGGCCCCGCCGAGGAGCGAGAGCGCGATCCCGACCGCGACCGGTCCGGCCGCGTTTTTTTGCGGGCTACGGCCAAGGGCTTCCAGCGCAAGCCTCTCACTGCGCGCGCGCGCGTTGGCGAGCGTGGCCCACACACCTACCCAAGCACACACAGGAATGACGGTCCATGTTCGGCCGATGCGAATGGACCAAGCGACGCCGCCCTCGTCGGTCGCGGTCGTGAGGAGAAAGGCGACCGCCAGCGCCAGGCACGAAAAAACAAGAGCCCGGCTTGCGTACCGGACATCCCACTTCAGACACCCGCGCAAAATGGAAAAGAAGAAAAGCTTGGAAAAAACTTCGACCACCACGTGTTACAATACACAGTAAGGCGTCGTGCTCGGATGCTTCTCCTATCCAGCGCTCATGCGGCAAGGGAAAACCCTGGCGGGTACGACACAGGCTCGGGCTTCGCGCGAGCGGCCCACAACGGAAACACTCGCTGCGGCGGCGGGATCTTCCCGTTGACCCCCGAGTGCCGGCACGTCCGGAGGAGGTAACGCGTCATGCAGAGTACCAATGGTCCCAAACCGAAGGGGCTGTCTCGGTAACAACTGACGCAAGCTGCTCTTGGCAATCGTGGCATTTGTAGGCCGCCAAGGGCCCGTACGGAATCGCAGGCCATGCCCTGCCGACTCCGACGGCGGTCGTCCGTAAGCGTCCCGAACACCCCCTGAAAATCCCGGCGCCCCCTATCGCGGGGGACCACTCATGGGATTCTTCGGGAATGGGGCCAGTACCGGCGGCCCGGGTGAAAACAAACCTTCACCCGGGCCGTTGACTTATTTTCGTCGGCCCACCGTCACCACCGCTCTTGACGTGGACCGTAAGAGAGCGCTAGGTAGCGTTCTCGGTCGGTAGAGCGCGGGAATAACTCAGTTGGTAGAGTGCCAGCTTCCCAAGCTGGATGTCGCGGGTTCGAATCCCGTTTCCCGCTCTTCAAAATACGCAAAATCGTCGAGAAATGAGGCCAGTTCGGGGTGCAATCCTAGCTGGCCTTCTTCGTTTGCTCCCCACTTGCCATCGAATGCTCCCCACCTGATGCGGAGAAGAGGTGGATCACGCGTGCGATGGCCTTGCGTTGCTCTCCCCCGTTCACGGTCGAGTAGAGCTCCTGCATCGACGCCGTCAGGTGACCGGAGATCGAACGCGTGACGATGTCGTCGACCTCCGCGGCGCGCTGCAAGTCGTTGAACGTTCGCCGTAGCCCCTTTTGGGTGAGCTTCTTCCCCAGGCGCAGATCTTCGGCGACCTCCGCCATGGGCTTGTGAGAACGACGGTGCGCGAAACCCGCCCGTGATGGCCGGGAAAAGGAGATCGGAGTCCTGCTGCTCCGGCGTCCTGAGCTGCGTCTCGACGTGCCAGCGAAGGACGCCCATCGCCTCCTCGGGCAAGTTCACACCATAGCGTCGCTGTTGCTTCGTCGTTCGCATCACGTCGTCGCCGAGCGAGTGCGATCGCCGAACGTAGATGCGCCCCGTGTCCCATTGCACATCGGGTTCTGGGCCACGACGACGCAGCGGGCGGAGCGAAGAGGGCCGAAGGCCCGTGACGAATTGCGCGCGCTTGATGCGGAGCTGCCGAGCGCGAACGGATACAAGGGAACCGACCACGAGCCGGTACCCGATTACGGCGGCCTTCGGTCGGTCTTTGCGCTGCAGATCCACCGCGGCAGCGTGGAGCAACCCGCGAAGGTCAGCTTCGGCGTGCGCGGCCTCGACGAACAAGAGGCGCTGCGCGTGCTCGCGATGCTTGCAACCATTCGACCTTCGATGATCCCGCTGCTCGCGCGCGGCCCCCAAGCGGCACAGGAAAGCGTTCTCGTGGACGCTTCGCGACGGCTCGCCGCATAGCACGCCGCCACAGGAACGAGACGCTGCGCGGAGAAGATTTACGGAGGATGCGGTTGGAGCAGCGTTGAGGAGGTCTCCCGACGAGTTGACGCCAATCGCGCCCGCAGACCCAAGTGCAGGGCCCGGCAAAAGGATCCCGGCATGGTCGAAGAAAAGTGCGCGATCGCCTAGCCGAGCTACTTCCAATATGCCAAGTTCGACTTGGCGGCGCCGGCGCTCAACCTCACGATGCAAGAAGCTCCTAGGACGGGCGTAAACGCTTCCCATTTCGGCGTGCAGGTCGGGAGCACCGAAGATGTCACCGTGGCGTGGTCGCGGTTCAAGCAGGCGGGGCTCGAGACGTTCACGGAGGAAAATACCGCGTGCTGCTACGCCATGCAGGACAAGGTCTGGATACGCGATCCCGACGGGAACCATTGGGAGGTCTTCGCTCGGACGCCCCGCCCGATGTGCAATCGTCAAAGGAGTTTCAGGGGGCGTGCCCGGCGTCGGCCACGGTGATGCAGCTGGCGTTCTAGGCACCCGCGGATGGCCCGCTTGAGAATCACCGGCAACCGCGCCGGCTTCGGAACTCGTCTCCTCCGCGATGCGTGCTTCGCGCTCGAGCCAGTCGAGTCCCTGAGCCAACACCTGCCGGAAGACCCAAGTCCGCGTGACGTGCAACCCGGGCCGGCACATCTGCAGCGCGATCATGTCCGCACGCGGGAGCCAATCTCGGTCCGCGCAAATTGTGATTTGGACAGCTTTTTCGGCCGAACGCGGCATCGATCCGCCATTGTGCGAACGCTCTTGAAAATGCCAAGCGTGTTAATGCCGCTCGAGCTCAAATCCCCGACGCACGGCGCATCATCGGGCACCTCTGCTGGTTGAAGGTCATCGCTCACTTCGTCGCTAAAACGCTCGGAACTCCCCCCGAGCTACCCACGAACGCCGTTCGTTCTTGTGCATCATGTAGTTCTACGCTTGAAGAGCCACGTCGTCGCTGCCACGGTGCCGCTGCACCAAAAGTATCGCCCGCCATCGAAGCGCCCTCCTCCATCTCGGCGACGGCCTGCGCGCGGTCCTCGTCGGCTGCGGAATCCCCGGTATCTCGACCCATGGGCGCGAGCCATCAGGCATGGAGATGCGCGCTTGTCATACCCCACCGCGCCACGCGACCGTTCCCGTTCGCTTGCGCATCACGTCACCTTCTTCGTTGGTCGATGCCCCTGCGTTACGAAGATACGCGGCGGCGAGCTGCTCTGCATCTCCCGCCGGGATGGGGGTACGGAACCGGTCGGCGTCGCGCGCCCTCGCCCATTGAAGCCGGAGCGCTCGGCAAGGTGGAGCATCCAAACGTCGCGCGGTACCTGGCGCACGGCGTGGCGAACGAAGGCTCCCCCTACGTCGCTCGCCCAATATCCCGGGCGGTTACATCTACTTCAACCCCCCCGCAGCAGCAAAGCGCAGCCGTCAATGTCACGACCAACGACACCCGCGTGCCGCTCTCGAACGATCCGAGTAAATTGCTGTCACTCGGCAACACGTCGTAACCGTCGCGAGGTGAGGCGAATTGCCGCTTGGGTTCGTGCGCCCATTCGCCCTCCTTCGCGCGCGCTTCCGAGGTCGGCGCACCTGCCTAGTTGCAGGTGCCCGTGCCCCCGTTCTCGCGGATATCGACCGTGCCTTGGTAGCCATGACTCTGCAGCGACGTGGCAATGGCGGTGGGTTGGCACGGCGGCAAGACGGGGTTTTGCCGGACGATCAAACGGCCACGGGTGCTCGTTCCTTTTCCAAGTGACGTGAGGTGCGAGAGCCCGTCGGTGCGGGTCAGCGCAGCGTTGTTTTCGATCGATAGATCGATGCCGACCGAACTTAGAGCATCGAAGCCATCCAGATTTGGAAGCGCCGCGCAGTCACTCACGGTGAGAGACCCGCCGACCGAGGTCAACGCCCGCAGACCGAGGTTGGTCAGAGAGCTCTCTCGGATCTCGAGATCGTAGTTGACGCGGGTGAGGGCGCGCAGATCTTCGAGTGAGGTGATGGCGTTTCCGATGATGAAGAGGCCGGATTGCGCTTCGGCGAGCGCATCGAGCCCGTCGAGCTTCGTCAGCACCGGATTGTCGCGCAAGTAAAAATACGACGCGGCCGACGTCAGCCCATGCAGACCATCGAGGTGCGTCAGCTTGGGGTTCTTGGAAATGGAAAATGACGAACCGAGGTAGGTGAGCGCATTCAAACCGCCAATCTCGGTCAGGGCGGCATTCCCTTCGATTTGGCTCGTATAGGACATGCCCCGCACGCCCTCGATTCGAGCAAGTTTCTCGAGACCCCGCAGGCTACGGAGATCCGTGGTGCCGCGCACGTTGAGGATCCCCACGGAGGTCAGACTATCCAGCCCGCTCAGGTCCGACAACCCTCCTCCCGAAATCGACAGCTCGCCTTTGACCGTGGTCAGGTGCTCGAGCCCTCGAAGATTTGCGAATCCAACATTTCCCCGGAGTCGCATGTTCTCGCCTTTGACCGTGGTCAAACCGCGCAACCCCTCGAGCGAACGCAGCGCCGGCAAGTCGAAGAGCTCCAGGCGACTGCCGATCGTCTCGATGCTGCTCAGATCGAGCAAGGTCAGTTGGGGGCTCCCCCCGATGGAAATGTCCTCACGGACCGCGGTAACCTGTTTGAACGCCTCGAGGCGGGTCAGCCCATTGGACCAAACACGCAAACCGCCGAGCTCGCGCACGCTGGCGAAAGCCGGTAGGGCCGCGAGCGCAGGATTGTCCGTAAACGTGGCCGTGCTACCTATCTTGGTCAGCGCCGGCATGTCATCGATCTCGGCCAACACGTCATTGTTCGACACATCGAGCAATCCATGAATTTCCTTCAGCGCAGGGAAGCCGCCCACGTGCAGCAGCTTCTTTTCGCCGATGATGGAGAGCGCCATGACGCGCGTCAGGGATCTCGGACCGATCCATTCGGTGGCCCCATTGAACCGAATCTGGAGCACGATGCCGACGGTTTGCAGTGACGGGAACCCATCGATCCGAGTGAGAGCAGCATTTCCGGCGATCTCCAGGTTGGTGCCAACGCTCGTCAGCGCATCGAGGCCGTTCAGCGACGTGAGCTGGGGATTGTACCCCACGTACAGCTCGTAACCGACGCTGGCGAGCTTCTCGAGACCGCCCAGTGAGCTCAATGCGTCATTTCCGCGCACCGACATATCGTAACCGACGCTCGTCAGCGACTCCAAGCCGTGGAGTGAGCGCAAATCAGGGTTCTGCTCGATGATGAGCGAGCTCTCAATCCGCTGCAAGCGGCTCAGGGGAGCCAGATCCGTCACGCCTGCGAGCGAGCTGATTCGGAGTGAGCCCGCGATGGTGGTGCAGCGCGAGAGCGCTTCGAGCTGCGCGCGGGTCGTGACGGTCTGACTGGGGCACTTGGGGCCGAGGTAGTTCGCGTCGACGACGGTGCTGCGCACATAGTTCTTTTTGCACGCCAGCGCTCGGACCGTGGTGTCGCTCGTGAAAATGTCCGGGAATGTGCCGCCCTCGAGGATGGGGCTGTAGCAATTCGGTCTGGCACCGTCGAGCCGATAATGAATCTCCGCCCCGTGCGTGGTGGTGGTGACCTTCACCCGTCTCGTTGGATCGATGACGCCTGGCGGGGGATCGAACGTCGGAGCGGCCGCGGTCAAGGTGTAGTCGGCATAGGTCTCCGAGGACGTGTCCATGCCGCTCTTGCATGCGATCGCACGAATTCGTTGGCCGGTCGCGGTCACCTCCGCCGGAACGCTCGCCGCGTCGCGCGTGGAGCCACCACCGCACTGGCCCGCGTCGCACACCGGCAAAGAGCCGTCGAGCGTGTAGCAGATGGTCGCGCCCTCGGTCTGGCTCGAGAGGCTGACGGTGACGTCATTCGAAAAGTCGCCCGAGCCGGGCACGAATTCGACCGGCGCCACGGTTCCCATCGGAATGTCCACGAAGTACGTGACCGACTGAACCCCGGAGGGTTGCCATCCCGATTTGAACGCGATGGCTTTGATGGTCATCGTTCGGGCAATGGCGACGGGCCCAACGTAAGCCGGAGAGGTCGCATCGGGCGTGGTGCCATCCACCGTGTAGCGAATGGTCGCGCCGGCGGTGGCGGTGGCGAGGGAAATGTTTCGTGCCGCGGTGAAGGCCCCCTGGGGTGGGTCGAACTGCGGCGTGGCGACGACGCCGGGCTCGTCCGACACGTCGGACACGTCCTCGCCCGTCGACCCCGTCGCGTCGGGATCGGTGCCGCCGCATCCCGCCACGCCCACCATGCCCGCTACGGCAAAGCACGCCGCCATGGCAAGGATTGCCCTCGTCTGCACATCTCGCATTTCGGTCCATCCACGCCACGCCATATCCGACCCTCCGATTTCAGGACGAGCCGCCCACGCGCACGGCTCATTGGTTAATCGGGTTCGTCGGTTGCGATCCGTCACGCTCGTTCACGAAAATCCGAACCCGTGATGACGGACCGGCGCTCATCGCCCCAAACATGGGAGAGGCCTCCTGATCCGCAGGGGGTTCGTGGATCGATGCACGCGGCACGCCACATTCTGGCGTGTTGCTCGGAGGGTGAATGGCGATGAGGTTGCGTCATGCTTCGTGGTTCGGGTTGTATGCCCTGGTCGCATGCTCGTCGCAGGATGCCGGCGACGCAAAGGTGCATCGATCGCCCAGCGTGGGCAGCGATGCGGGATCCGAGGGCGACTCAGGATCCGGGGCCGACGCGGGACCCGAAACCGACGCGGGTACCCCCGACAGTGGCCAACCGGATGCGGGGCCACCGGGGCGATTGACGCCTTCCAATCTCCCTGCCGATATCTGCGACAGCCCGGGCACCAAAGATCTGATTGTGCCCGGCGATCCGCTCGGCACGTGCGACATCATCGTCGCTCAGGGAAATGGCTTCCCCGACATTTGCGTCTACAAGTTCGACACCGTGGTCATCGGTGCAGTAATGGGATTTTCCGAGCGCCGAGCGGTGGCGATCGTCGCAACGAACACGCTCACCGTGACGAATGCCGGCGGAATCGATGTATCCGCCCGCGACGTCTTCTTCAATGGCAGCGGTGCCCCCGATCCGCGAGGCGCCGGGTTCTCAGGCGGCGGGGCCGGGCACGTTACCCGGGGCGGCGGAAGTGGGGGAGCCGCGTATGCCTCGAGCGGACCCCAGCTCTCCGCGGGAGCGCGAGGAGGAAATGGTTCGAGCGCCTCGGGCCGTCCCCCCGTCGACGGTGGCGCCGGCGGCGGCGCGGTCCAATTGGTCTCCTGCGGCCGTCTGGACATTCATGGCCCGATCGAGTCTAACGGCACCTACGGCAGGTCGACCGCCTCCAATGGAACCGGGGGCGCAGGCGGTGGCAGCGGTGGGATGATCTTGCTCGAAGCCGCGCAGATTTTCATGCAGGGCGCCAGCCTTCGCGCTCTCGGCGGTAACGGGGGCAGCGGTGCCGACTATCGCCCGGGCTCGGACCTCGGCCGCGGCGGCAAGGGCGGTACGGGTTCTTCGCTACCCGAAGCCGGCGGCGGGTCCGGACCTTTTTACGGCCCCGGTGGCGGCGGTGGTTCGATCGGGCGCATCGTGATCAACCTTCCCCAAGGGGTGCCACCGCCCGTCGTCAACGCCGATCCGCCCGCGGTGTTCGGCGTCGTCGCGACGCATTGAGCCGCAAGCTCACGTATCGGCGGCAGGGCGGGCTGCGAGCGATGCATTCAGCGGTGAATGGATGCCCGTAACGGCAAGAACGGTATTGGCGGTGGCTCCGAGCGCTCCGGTATGAAAAATGGCACTCGGTCCATCATGCTGACCGATGATGCCCAGCGACGGTGGGGCCAAGAGAAGGCCGCCGAATCCCATGGTCGAAACGAGAAGATTGAACGTGCGGGTAACGTCGGTACGGGCATCCGCATCGCGCTCGATCGCAACGAGAAGGCCTCGAAGGACGGCGGAACGCCTTTCTTCGAGGACTCCCGAGCGCCCCGTGCCCTGTAAACTCGACGAAGAAGAGGCGCTGCGCGTGCTCGCGATGCTTGCAAGGATTCGAGCTTCGATAACCCCGCTGCTCTCGCGCGGCCCTCTGGTTGTGCGCGAAGGTGTTCTTGCTGGAGCCCCGCGCCGTCGTTTATCCGCGCAGCGAACCGATGCCGCCGCCGGTCCCAGGGCATCGGCTCCTATGCACCGCGTACGCCTTCGCCCGTCGCGTGCGATCCAACTTGTACGGGCTCTGGCTCGGACTCCTCGTCCTCCATGCCCGCCGCGCGTTCGAGCAGGTCCAGCCCTTGCGCCATCGCCATCCGACTGACGGAGGTTCGCGTCACGAAGAGCCCCGGGCGCTCCATCCGTCGAGCAACGGCGTCCGCACGGAGGAGCCATTCGGGCGCCACACGAAGCGCGATCTGAATCGATTCTTCCCTCCCCGGCCGCGGCATGCGTACCCATTCTGCGATGGTCACACCAAATTCCAAGCCTATTCGCAGCGCTTGAGCTCAATACGGGAAGGCCGTGCGTGCTCGCGATCCTTGCAACGATTCGACCTTCGATGAACCCGCTGCTTTCGAGCAGCCCTCAAGCGGCGCGGGAAAGCGTTCTTGTGGACGATTCGCGACGGCTCTGCGTGTAACACACCTACCACGAAGCTCACGGCTGGGCTTTTGGGTCGCGTGTTTGATCGCCTATTTTTCCTTGAGCCGGGCGTGCACTCGCCGGAGCACATCATCACCTTCGCGGTCGCGCGCTTCCAAGGACACCATCGCGGGAAAGTCGTCGAACACCAATATCACGCGATGTTCGTCGATAACGATATCCCATAATCGAGCGTCGACTGCGTCCATAGTGCCCACCCTTGTTCCACCGATGCGCTCCAACAGCGCGGCAGCAAACGAAGGGAAGTCTTCCCACGAGACCTTTTCAGAGAGATTTATGCAGAGATGTCCAGATGCCATCGTCGTCAAAGCGAGAGCATCGTATTCCCCGCGCAAAGCTTCAGAGTCCAAGCTCCTCCGGGCCGTGCGGCCCCTTCGATGATTTGTTCCCAGGTTTCCTGCCGCTCGAAGTTGGTCCGCGGACGGTCCGAGCGGGTCGCCGTATTTTACCAAATTTCTTTGCTCGAATGCCGAGCTCCCCCGCGGTGCTCGCCGACACCGTCAAGCGCCTCCTGGCGGCATACGAGCCGGCGTTTCGGCTCGCCCTCCACGAAGCGCGCGAAGCCGACGAATCGGCGCGGGCCGCGTGGTCCGTCGCGGAGCGGATTGCGCGCGCGATCGATGCGGAGCTGCCGAGCGCGAACGGCTACAAGGGAACCGACCACGAGCCGGTACCCGTTTACGGCGGCCCTCGGTCGATCTTTTCGTTGCAGATCCACCGCGGCAGCGTGGAGCAACCCGCGAAGGTCAGCTTCGGCGTGCGCGGCCTCGACGAACAAGAGGCGCTGCGCGTGCTCGCGATGCTTGCAACGATTCGACCTTCGATGAACCCCCTGCTCTCGCGCGGCCCACAAGCGGCACAGGAAAGCGTTCTCGTGGACGCTTCGCGACGGCTCGCCGCATAGCACGCCGCCACAGGAACGAGATGCTGCGCGGAGAAGATTTACGGAGGACGCGGTGCGAGCAGCGTTGTTGACGCCAATCGCGCCCGCAGACCCAAGTGCAGGGCCCGGCACAAGGATCCCGGCAGGGTCGAAGAAAAGTGCGCGATCGCCTTGCCTAGCTACTTCCAACATTCTAGAAGTAAGGCGTGGCCTCGAAGTTGGAACATCACGCCGAGCAGCTTGGAGCCTTGGGACACCCCGTGCGCCTTGCCATCCTCCGCTTCGTCGTGCAGGCGGGGCCCGAGGGCGCGTCCGCCGGAGAAATTCAGGGGCACGTCGATCTTCCGGCGTCGACCTTGAGCCATCACCTGAAACGCCTCGTGGACGCGGGGGTCGTGCAGACCCGCGGCGAGGGTACATTCCACTACTACTCGGCCAATTACGAGGCGCTTCGCAAGCTCACGGCGTACCTATGGGAGGATTGCTGCAAAAACGGCGGCAAGGGCTCCTGCTGCTGATCCCCGGTTTTTTTTGGCCATCTACTTCGAATTATTTGGAAGAAGGAGACGAAGACCATGAACATCCTCAAGCCGCACGTGTCGCTCAACGTTTCGAACATCGATGCCTCGGTCGCGTTTTACGAGCGCGCCTTCGGGGTGAAGGCCACCAAGCGCCGGCCCGGTTATGCCAAGTTCGACTTGGCGGCGCCGGCGCTCAACCTCACGATGCAAGAGGCTCCTAGGACGGGCGTGAACGCATCCCATTTCGGCGTGCAGGTCGGGAGCACCGAAGATGTCGCCGTGGCGTGGTCGCGGTTCAAGCAGGCGGGGCTCGAGACCTTCACGGAGGGAAATACCGCGTGCTGCTACGCCATGCAGGACAAGGTCTGGATACGCGATCCCGACGGGAACCATTGGGAGGTCTTCGTGGTGACAGGCGACGCGGCCACGATGGGACAGGGCCCGGAGCAGCTCCAGAGCGCGGCGTGCACGCCGGCGGCGGGCGCTAACGACGCCAGCACGCGCGGCACTTGCTGCGGCTGATCCATGTCCGCGTCGCCCCGCGGCCTCGCCCGCAAGCTGTCGTCCCTCGACCGTTATCTCACGTTCTGGATCTTCGCGGCGATGATCGCCGGCGTAACGCTTGGATTCTTCGTTCCCGGGATCAACGAGGCGGTCGGGCGGATGAGCGTCGGCACGACGTCGATCCCGATCGCGGTGGGTCTCATCTTGATGATGTATCCACCGCTCGCCAAAGTACGCTACGAGGAGCTCGGGAAGGTCCTTCGCGCCCCACGGGTGTAGCTGCTCTCGCTCCTGCAGAACTGGATCATCGAGCCGCTCGTCATGTTCGGGCTCGCCGTGGTGTTCTTGCACGACAAGCCGGACTACATGCTCGGCCTGATCTTGATCGGCCTCGCCCGATGCATCGCCATGGTCATCGTTTGGAATGACCTGGCCAAAGGCGATAGAGAATACGGTGCCGGTCTCGTGGCGCTCAACTCGGTTTTTTAGATCATTTTCTTCCCCATCTACGCCTACGTCTTTGCGACGGTGCTTCCGAGCTGGCTCGGTCTCCGCAGCGCCGTCGTCGACATCACCATCGGCGAGGCGGCCAAGAGCGTAGCCGTCTACCTCGGCATCCCGTTCGCGGCGGGGATCGTCACCGCCGGCTTCTGATGAAGGCGAAGGGAGGTGCGTGGTACGAGTCGCGGTTCGTGCCGCGCATCAGCCCATCACGCTGGTGGCGCTGCTGCTCACGATCGTGGTGATGTTGTCATTGAAAGGTGTTGGCGATCCGAGGATATCGCGCGAATTTGGGTGATGAAATCGGATGAAGCGATTAGGGTGCAGGAATTTGAGCGTAGAAATCTGCGCAAAGAAAGGCGCGCTACGGACGGGCGAGGCCGCGCTGCTTGGACGTTCGGGCGACAAGTGTAAACGGCAGAATAAATCCGCAGATTTTTGACTCCTCGAGTCGCGCGAGAGAATCGAGCAGTCGCACCCCGACAGCCTTTCAATTAGAAAGCGGGTTCCCGAACTGGCAGCACAAAAATTGGAGGCCTCGTTGCCGCGGAGCCTCCCCATCGAGCGGGCGTCAACGTGGTGCCGGCTGGAACCTGCAGGGGTCAACTGCTACTATATCCAACGAAAACGATCCAACTCCCGGGCGTTAGCCGTTTCGGCGCATCGGATCGCGTGGAGCGTTTCGTCGAGTACCTTCGCATCAACCAAAGGCTCCGGCGTCACCAGCGAACGAAAGGCGCCCACGTGCCGCAACACTTCGGCGCACGCGTGCTCGGCATGCTCTCGTATCCGACGCTCGAGCCGTTCGCACAACGTCGAATCGATTCGGCCTATAGCAACCGAAATCCTACCTTTATGACCCTCAGCCTGATTCGCGGGCTCGAGGCTCGCACTCCGGCACCATGATTGCTCGATAATGCGGTCGTAGAGAGCATACATGTAATCCCGAAAATGATGCTGCATCTCGAGAACGAGCTCCCCGTCTCTGGGAGGGCGCATTCTACACACGGCATCGGCGCGTACCGTTCGCACCTCCCCGAGGAGTCCTTCCCGAAGCGCGATGTGCTCAATCAGACTATTCCACGGTGCACCGTCTCGCTCGAAAGCGCGGATGGCATCCCCGAGATACAGCAACAAGTCCTCGCCAACGCGCGCGACGAGCTCCGGGCGCCTGCGCCATGCACCATCGTAAAACATTCCATCGTCGCCAACCAGCACCGGCAAGAGCCTAACACCGGCGATGGGGAGGCGCCAATCGCGGGGCGCGCGATGCCCCGCGCGCCAACATGCAGCGCGCACCGCCGCCAAAGGGCCTTCACCCACGTCACGCACGGTAATCTCCTTCCAGCGCTCCGCAAGATCGTCGAACCGGTCGCCGGTCGAAGACGGCGTCAGCGCGTCGATGACGAACGCCGGCAACCACTCGAGCTCGAGTCGTCGCCGTGGGGTAGTCCGTGGCCCGGCGCGAGAATGCTTCGCTGGGCCGCACGCGTGCAGTTGACAAACTCAAACGCCACCGCGTGATATCAAGAAGCCAGTACCAAAAACGAATGCGCTTCGCAAAAAGTAATCACGTATCTACGGCAGGGCTGTTGGCTGAATCACACAAGAAGGGACCTTGAAGCGGCTGCATCTTGGGCCCCTCGGAGCGCACCCCGAGAAGTTTTCAGAGCGCCCCCAGCCCGAACGTAGGCGCTTGGACGCTCGCTCGCATGACGCGCTTTTCTCGTCTTGTGATTACCGCGACCAAGCACGATGCGTGACCGGAAGCACGGGACCATCATCATACCGGCGACCTAGTGCCTGATGAAATCTGCCCGCGCGGCTAGCTCCATTACGGCGCCGTCGGTCCGGACATTGCCTGAACGGCGGCGCGGAGAACGCGTTCTTTCTCGTCGCGCGAATACCGCGACCACGCGGAATGTGTGATCGGCAAAACTGGACCATCATACGGGCGGACCGGCGTCCAAGATCTCATCTCCCTTGAACCGCACGAGGGACATGGGGCTCGTCTTCCGATCAAGTACTGAGTGCCATCCGGTGCAGGGTCGCAGGCAGCTCCGAATACAGCTTGTAGAATATCGGAACTGTCGACCTTACCTTGATACGCTCCGAGAGACTCGAGCATACGATCTACTTCCACGTATACGGGGTCTTCCATCGCGGAAAGAAGGGCTGGCTCTGAAGAGTTCTCTCCCCTCATCACAAACTTCCCGTATTCGAGTGTCGTTGGTGATTCGAATTGCCAGCCGCAATTGGCACAGGTGTATTTGTAAAAAACGAGACTCATGTCGCTGGGCTTATCATTCGTGGTGTCAGGATTTGGTTATAATCATCGAGGATGGCCAAATTGGTTCCTCCGCTGGCTCGTTCGGACGGATATCGGATGGTGTTGTAGCCGGCCTCCTTTGCGCGTGGTCCTAAGGCTCTCGTTTCGGAAGAAATTTCTCCCCCATGGTATCCCCATTCCTTCGCCACATGCGGATCTGTTAAATCCAGGATGCGCGTCGCACGGTGGTCTACGGAAAAACGGATACCATGCGTTGTGCTCATTTCATGATGCGCTACTTCCGCGAAGGCCGTGCCGGGTTCTTCAGCCACATAGAATGCCTTACCAAATCGACTCTCCGGGTTGAAGAATCTCTTGTCAATACCGCATAGAACACCTTGCCCCGCTCCCGGGCTCGTCACCAAGTGGAAGACCTCATCCGCGACCTTCGGTCGCGCAGACGACTCTTGCTCCGGCCGATCCTCGTCGTTGTTCGGATCCCGGTTGCCATCGCCGCAGCCCAGCCCCCGCAAGTCCACGTATCGGAGAGGGTTCCCGTCGGCATACGCATGCAGATTGAGCCCGCCGCGGATACCATCGGGATCGCTCTCCACGTACCGCCCGAGCTCCGGGCTGTAGTACCGAAACCGGTTGTAATGCAGCCGCGTCGCCGCATCGAAGTAGTGCCCCGGCCAGCGTACCGGCTGGTGGAAATCCGCACCGACCTCGACGTGCGCGAGCCCGTACGCCTCGTACCAGGCGCGCCACACGACGGCGCCGGCGTCGTCTTGGATCAACTCCGGCGCGCCGAGGTGGTTCGCCAGGATGACGTAGCGCTTCCCGCTCTCCAGCTCCGCGTCCCCACTCGCGTAGTCAACGAACATGAAGGGCGCGAAGGCGAGCTCGTCGGCATAGATGTACACGCGAAGGCGCTTGTCCGGCAGAATCTCCGCGACGAGGCGGTCCGAGTCCCAATAAAACGACGTCGTTGCCCCGTTGTGCGTGGTCTCGATGCGGCGGCCGAGGACATCGTAGCGTGCCGACCACACGCCAACCCCGGGCCCGTGCAGGACGACGAGCTGATCGCGCGCATCGCGGCGAAGATGGACCGTGCCGTTCGGCGTGTACACGGCTGCGACGTGGTGGCGGTGGTCGTATTCGAAGCGGTTGCCGTTGGCGTCGTGGAGGCGGTGCTCGTCCAGGGTGACGCCGCGAAGACCCGGAGCTTCGAAGAGGTCTCCGCCGCGCGTGTGCTTGAAGGCGCGGCTCGCGCCGTCGGGGAGCAGCTCGCCCACGAGCCGGTGCGCAGCGTCGTACGTGAATGAGCGGCGGCCGCGCAGGCTGTCTCGAATGGCGAGAACGTCACCCTCTTCGGAACGTTCGTATGTGCGCTTCCAGAGGCCCCCGGCCACCATCGCCATCTTGGAAAGGCAGTAGCCGTCGGGGTGGTAGTGGCTGATCTCCGTGACCCGGTTCGAGGTCGTCCTGCGGATGACGCCACCGTGGCACCGTTGGATGGTGTGCTTGGCGCCAGTTGGATCGACGATTCCGAGCGTGTTTTCGCTCGTCCACGTGTAGCGCGTCACGAATTGCTCGAGCACGCGCATCTCGGCGAGCTTCGCGCCCAAGAACCGGCACCGAACGCCGACCCCATTGCGTTCATCGCAAACGCGGGCGCCTACCAAATTGTACGCGAACGCGTATTCGTCGCGCTTGCCGTCCGGGGCCTCGGCGCTCGCCGATTGGAGCTGCCGTGCAGCCGTGTAGCGCAGCTCGTGCCGCTCGCCGTTTGCGAGCGTGCGCACGACGTGCCGGCCCTCGTCTTTGCGCTCGTAGCGCACGAGCACGTTGCCGTTTGCGTCGACTTTCTCCGCGAGCTCGCCGGCGGCGTCGTACGTGTACGATTCGCGCACACCGCCGTGCCGCCGAACTTCCGAGAGGCGATTGCGCAGGTCGTAGGCGTACCCGTGGACCGTCCCGCCCGCATCCGTCACGCGCGCGAGCTGTTCGCGCTTCGTGTGCTCGAACGAGGTGCGCGATCCGAGCGGATCGATCATCTCACGCAGATGGTTCCACGAGCCGAAGGACCGATGCCACGTGGCCCCATCGAAGTCCGTGAAGCGCGTCCAATAGCCGTTGTTGTCGTAGTGCCACGTGCGCCGCGCCGTTGTGCCCGCGCGCTCCACGCGCAGCCGCAAGCCGTGCACGTCACGTACGGTCGTCTCCTTCCAGCGCTCCGCGAGATCGTCGAATCGGTCACCGGTCGAAGGCGGCGTTAGCGCATCGATGACGAACGCCGGCAACCACTCGAGCTCGAGTTGTCGCCGTGAGGGCAGACCATAGCCCGCGGGAAGGACGCCCCCGTACTCCCATTCCCGCGCCGTGGTCGGTACGTGATGCGGCGGCGGGCGCGGGCGCTCCTGATCCATCGGCCAGAGTTGACCGACTGAGTCGCGTCGGCCGATGGCCTCCCCGGTCGGATCCCGTACGATCGTGAAGACGCGCCCCAGCTCGTCGGTCTCGCGCGCGAGCTGCCCGTCGTCGCCGAGCTCCGTTCGTGGGCGACAGCATGCCCTTGCGCGACGTATTTCGGGCGCTCCGAAAGGTAGCTCCTTTGTCGTTACAGAAGCCGCGCCCGCCCGCATCGAGGAACGAATTGCCGCACGGTCCCGAGATGCGGTCTTGTTGCCGGACGGCGACCCTCACGCGGAGGTCGAGGCCTCCTCGGGGGGCCGGACCGATCGAAAACCGCGGTAGAGGAGAACGTCGTAGCCGATTTTCATCAGCGCGCCGGCCACGAGCGGCGCGGTCAGCGAGGATCGCTGCATCAACACGCCGGCAACGAGCGGCGCGACGGCCCATCCTGCCATGCGCACGAGGTTCGTCATCCCCGAGGCCACCGCACGCTCCTCGGGCCGGACGAGCGCCATCACGTACGACTGACGCGTGGGCACGTCCATTTCGACGAGCCCTTCGCGCACGAGAAAGAGCGCCGCCGCGACGGGAAAGGAAGGTGCGATGGCGACGGTGAGAAGGAGAAAGCTCGACGGCAGGTGCGTGAGCACCATGGTGTTCACCAAGCCGATGCGCCGCGCGAGCATGGCGGCTCCGACGTGCGACAGTGCATTCGCCACCCGCGCCGCAAAGAACAATACGGCGACGATGGCTTGGCTCGCCCCGAAGCGTTCGAAGAAGAAATACGAAAGCAACGCCGTGGTCAAGAAGCCGCCACCCAAGCTGTCGAGCGCGAACAGCGCCGAGATGCGCACCAGGACACGGCGCGTCTGGGGCGAGAGCGCCGCCGCCTTCTCGGTGCCCCCCGCGCGGAGCGACGAGAGCCGCGTGTAAAGAGCGAGGCTCAGCACCGCACATGCGACGTAGACCCCGAGAGTCACCCGATACGCGTCCATCGGTGACAGCGCGCTCGCGCGCTCGAGGAGCGCCGGGAGGCCGCCAAGCAAGGCACCAAGGGCGTGCCCCACGTCCTGCAGCACGTTGTACCAGGCGAAGGTCCGGGTGCGCTGCGAGTCTGTGGTCGTCGCCGGCAAGGCGGCCTGTTCGAGCGCGAGGGCGCCACCGCGATCCCGACCGGCGCCATTGAGCATCCCCAGAAATGCAGCCGCCGTGATGATGACGGCCGACGATGCCACGGCGGTAACGAGCGCGCCAGCGGTCCACGAGACCCCGAGGACGATCAACGCGACCTTACGATCGACACGGCCCGCGAGGATCGTTACCCCGAGCAGCGCCGCGGCATTTCCCGCAAGTCCCGCCGCCACGACATAACCCACGTTCTCGACGCGGAAGCCAAGGCTGGCCAGATGCGCCGCAAGCACGACGGCCACCATGCCCGTCGCAAGGGCACGAAGGAACGCGGTCGCATAGAGAATCGAACGATCGACCATCGGGCGCTCCAGGTCGCATCAACCATCGATTTGCATGAAACGAGGGTCATGCCGGCATCGAGGGACGTCCGGCAGGCTTACGTGCCGCGCTTGCGGCGGAAGAGCTCGAGCAGAGCGCCGAACATGCGCCCACCGAGCTCGATGCGTGCTTCGTCCTCCCGCTCGGAGACGGCGATGCCCGCGATGAGCGCGGCCACGCCGGGCGCTTCGGTGCGAGCGAATTTGCCGTCTTTCACGTCGATGTCGTGAACGATCTCCGCGATGGCCGAAAGACCCGGCTCCCGGATCTCGAACTGGTCGAGCAAGGTTTCGAAGGTGCACGCGTCACCCACGTGGGTGAATTCGCCTTCGTACATGTCGAAGGTGACCTCGCCGTTTTTGGCGCGGTAGCCTTGGCCGGCAACGAACGCAAAGCGCGCGCCTTCGTCGATGAAGCGCCGAATGAGCCACGCGCTCGCGATGCGATCGACGTGGACGTTCTTGCGCGTGACCCAGGTGCGCCCTTGGTACGCGTCGCGACGCGGGCGGGGCTCCTCCTCGGGCGGCGGCTTTTCGCCTCGCCGAAGGCGCTTCTCGAGCGCGGCGATGGCGGATTCCGCGGACTCGCGCCCGGAGGCCGCGAAAAAGTCGATCGTCAGAATTTCGCTGGCGCGCTTGCGCAAGCGCACGAGATCCGCTTCGAGCGCGGGCCGGCGCTCGTCGTCACGCCCGAGGCGCGTGGGCAACTCGGACGTGATTTGCCGTGCCTCCTCGGCGAGCTGCATGTAATCGGCGTCGCGGGCCGCGTGGAAGAGCGCTTCGATTTGGTCATCGCGGAGCCCCTCCACGAACGTGGCCTTGCACAAGGTCGCGTCGCCGCCGTCGCTGGCGATCTCACGCGCGACCCATTGCAGATCCTCGTGTGTCTGCTCGTTCAGGGGCAGGACGTAGACGGAGTTTTTGATGGCGACCGCGCCGAGCCGCGCCAACCGCCTGCCGACCTTGGCCCGGAAGTAGGCGGGCTTGGGCGGGATTTGGTGGATCAAAAGCAGCCATCGCGGCTCATCGGGCTCGTCGTGCATGTGCCTTCTCTACACCACTCGTGCATGTGCTTTCAGTCTACCAGTTGTGAAGCAATGCATATGTGATATCACAGTTGTAAGTTATCCGGGACGCTTTCGGGCGCCGCGTCGCGAAGAGCCGCGCAGGAGGGTGCGAAATGAGCAAGCGATTCGCCGTCATGAGCCTCTGCATCGCCGCGGGCTTCCTCGCCTGTCGCAACGAAAATGCCGGCACATCGCCCCCGGCATCCCAAGCGGCGACGGCCACGAACAATGCCGCAGCCGCGCCGAGCGCCGGGAGCTCACCGGCCGTCACGCCCGCCCCCCATGCGGCCGCGACCAATCCCGCGGAGCCCGCGCAGGGCAGCAGCGGAGCCCGCGCGCGAAACTTCGACCAGGACGCGGCGGGC
This sequence comes from Sorangiineae bacterium MSr11954, assembly GCA_037157815.1. Classification (NCBI taxonomy): domain Bacteria; kingdom Pseudomonadati; phylum Myxococcota; class Myxococcia; order Myxococcales; family Pendulisporaceae; genus Pendulispora; species Pendulispora albinea. The sequence goes on along the minus strand of CP089984.1, from coordinate 5,038,938 downwards.
GCGGCACCCTCGGCGCTTTCCTTTGGCCGAACGGGCCAAGGCAAGCCCGGGCGATGGGTGATCCGCGCCGAGGCCGACGCGCCCAGCAAGCCGAACGTGCTCGCACAGATCGACAACGACGACACGGATAACCGATTCCCCGTCGCCATCGCCAGCGAGCCTTCGCTCCGTCGCGAACACCTCCCGCGCCTACGAGGACGCAGCGGCGATCTCCGGGGCCGGCTATTTTCGACGACTCGCCCGCATCGTCATCCCATTGCATGCGCGCGACATCGTCACGGGCGTGGGGCTCATGCTGGTGTTCTGTTTGCGTGACCTCGAAACCGCCGTCCTGTTCTATCCTCCTGGCGGCGAGACCCTCACCGTCCGGATCTTCACCTTGGAGGCAAACGGATCGCCGTCCGTCGTGGCCGCGCTGGCGATGATTCACGTCGTGCTGACACTTACCGTCGTGAGCATCGGCGCGCTCGCCGTACGGAGGTTTCGTTGAGCCCCCTCCTCGAGCTCGAGCGGGTGTCCTTGTCGCTTGGCGGGCGCTCGGTGCTGTCCGAGGTCTCCTTGTCGCTTCAGGAGGGTGAGATGGTCGCCCTCGTGGGGCCATCCGCCAGCGGAAAGACGAGCCTTCTGCGACTCGTTCTCGGCCTCGTCGCACCTTCTGCGGGTTCCATTCGCATCGGTGGAGAGCTGGCAAGCGTTCCGGGACGGATCCTGCTGCCGCCCGACGAGCGCGACGTCGGAGCGGTATTTCAAGACCTGGCGCTGTGGCCGCACGTGTCCGTGTCCGGAAATCTGGAGCTCGGGCTCGCGGCGAAGGGTGTTCCAAAGGCGCAGCGGACCACCGCCATCGAAACGATGCTCTCCCGGGTGGGGCTGTCGGGCCTCGGCAGCCGAAGACCCCACGAGCTCTCGGGGGGTCAAAAACAGCGCGTCGCGATCGCGCGCGCCCTGGTCACCCAGCCGAGGTGGATCGTGCTCGACGAGCCGTTCACGAACCTCGACGTCGTGCTCGAGGACGAAATCCTCCAGCTCCTCGCATCGCTGCTCGGCGAACGCGGCACGGCCGCCATCCTCGTCGCGCACGACCCTCGTGAAGCTGCGCGGCTCGCCCAACGGATCGCCGTCCTCGAGCAGGGCAAGCTCGTACAGACAGGCACCCGCCGTGAGCTGGCCGATTCCCCCGCGAGCCCGTTCGTAAGGGCTTTCATGCGGGGGGAGAGATGACCGAAACGAGCCAGCCCATGGTCCACCCGTGAACACGGGGCGGCCGGCACCCGCGCGGACCGCAGACGGCGACGACGTGGTCACCATGCGACAACCAGCGGACGGTCCAGTTTTGCACATCGAACCCGCGGGAGGTCGGCATGGATCGCGACCGATAGCCATCCAGCCCGATCGCGAACAGCTCGGCGCCGAGCACCTCGACGAAAGCCTTCCCGCTTGCTTTGGCCAGGGCCTCTTTGGCCGTCCAAAGCAGCTGGAAATGATGCAAGGCGGACCCCTTGGGCATGGCGAGAATGAATTCGCGCTCCCGGTCGGGCAAAAAACGTCGCACCGTCGCAAGCCATGGCCCATCCTGGTCCACGCATTCCGCGTCGACGCCGATCCTCGAACGCCGACGCCGATCGATGTGCACCCCCACCGCCAGCAGGGTATCGGTGTGGGAAAGACTCAGCTCCAACCCTGTCACCCGGCGATGACGCAAACTCGGCCGGCCTTCGGCGCATCGGTCGAAAACCCACTCACGAGGAGAAACACGCCCCTCGACAAAAGCGCTGGCGACACATCGCGCAGCCACCCGCGTCGCATGCGCCAAACGCCGATCCTCGGGTCGAACGAACGCTTCGACCTCCGCCTTCTCCCGGGGCCCGATCACGCCGCGAGCACCTTCCCTGCCCCATGCGCCCAGCCCGTCCATCGAAATGAGCCACAGAGCCTCCGTCGTCATTCAGAGACGCCATGTTTTACCAGGAGGTCCCGGATGCTCTTCAACGATCGCGCGGTCACGATTTCGGCCGTGCTGAATCGAACCTTGTAGTTCCGCTCGACGGCCATGATCAGCTCGACATGCTTCGTACTGTTCCACGACTTCAATGTTTTCGGACTTGCGTCGTCCGATACGTTCTCTTCTGCCTCCCGCAGCACCTTGGAGACCAATGCTCTCAGGCTCATGAATCGTCCCTTTCGGCCAATACCCGCTCTTGCAAACGCTCCGGCCACTTTTGCACATCGAAACCGTGTTGGCTGAAGATGGCGAGCACCCAACGCTCGAGCCCCCAGCCCACGCAACCGGAGTAGGCCGCCTCCCCGTTGGCATCTCGGATGTTGAAGCGCTCGCCGAAGAACGCACCGTGCAGGTTGATGGATCCTGCGGCCACGGTGCGCGCCGTACCGTTGGATTTCGGCGCGATGTCCAGCCGGATCTCGTATTTGACGTCCATGGCCTCCTGCCAGAAAGCCTTGGAAGCGTAGACCGTAGCAAAAAATGGGTCGGTCGCGGTTTCGATGCGACCGCTCAAATCCCAATCGTCCAAAATCTCTTGAATGAGCGCGATGGCCTTCCGGCGGCCTGCCTGGACGAACGCGTCCGTGCCGAGGAAGACCAGCTCCCGAACGTTGAACTCCCACAAACGATCGAGTCCGACCAAATTGCTCGATTCGTATCGGAACACGCGCGCTGGCCACGTGAGCACCTGACCTTCCGCGCCGATTCGATGGTTTTCGAAAGCTTCGTAGCACGGAAAGCAGGCCGCCGGATTCAAGCAGTGCTGGATGGGCGCGAAAGCGCCCCCGTGCGTCACATTCAACCGCGAAGCGCCTTCGTTGACGGCGCGGAAGGATTCGATTTCGTCGAAGTCGTTCCGCAAGTGAGAGACGAACGAGACGGCGTTCGGATGCATCTCGAAATAGCCGCAGCGAGCCAGCAACTCCGCCTGGATCATCGCGGGATAGGCACGATCCTGCGCGGCGTACGATCGGCGATACCGTCGGGCAAACGTCTCGTCGATGACCCTGGACAGCGTGAGCGCCGGCCCGCTGAGGCTGACCATGCCGCGACCGTGCTGAAACGCCCACCCGCGCTCGAGCAGCTTCGGGAAGACGTCGTGCTCGATGGCCTTCGAGCGGCGGCCCCTCTGGTAGTGAACCGCGGGCTCGACCCTCCGAACGCGCGCCAACATGGCATCGAGATAGCGCGACAGCTTCTCTTGCAGGCGTTCGATGTCGGCGCCGTCCTTGTAACCCACGAGGACGCGAGGCTCGTTTTGGACGACGCTCAAGGAGAGCAGATCTTCGCTGACATACACGGAGTGCTTCTCGATGTCCGACGCGAGCTCGGCGTCGACAGTACGGGAAAGCGGCAACACCAGGTGTTGCGTTGGGCTTCGAAGCTGCATATCGTCTCTCCAGACGCTAAAATTTGTAATACAAGAATTGCTGGGGGCCCGAGGCCATGAGCAGCGAAACCGTGAGCACGACGGCAAGCCCAATCGCCCCCACCGTGGTGGGCCGCCACGCGAGCCAAGACAGCCCCGCGTGCGGTTCGACGTCATCGCGGCTCACGGCATACCGATGCAGAATCTGCTGCGAGTTCGGCAGGATGACGACCGCCGCTCCGATGGCTGCGAGGATGAACGCAAATCCGGCGGGCAGCGGAGAAGACGCCACGCTTTCGGCCGAGGCCGCGGACGGTGAAAAAGCGGCCTTCATGATGCGCGCGCTCGCGGCCACGCTCTCGCTCCGGAAGATGACCAGCGACCCCAGCGCCGTCAGCATGGTCAGCAGCCACGCCACCGGGCGAGGCAACCTCGTGTCAAAGGCGCGTTTCCAGGTGTGGAACACGGACAAGGCCGCGCCCCAGTACAATCCGTACAGCGCGAATGTCCAACCGTTTCCATGCCAGACTCCCGCGATGGCGAAGGCAACGATGGTGGGTACGAGGACGGTAAGCACAAAGCGGAGCGATTCGGATTCGATGCCCCGATCGTCTGCCCAGCGCGTCGCTTTGATGGCGATGGGGAGATACAGATACTGCGTGATAAAGCGTGTCAACGTCATGTGCCACCGTTGCCAGTACTCCAAGACCGTGGTGGCTTTGAACGGGGAGTTGAAGTTCAGCGGCAGCTTGATGCCCACCATATAGCCAATGGCCACGGCCATGTCCGAGTACCCCGAGAAGTCGAAGTAGAGCTGGAACATGTACGCCAAGCTGCCGCACCATGCGTCGTGCGACGTCATGGCCCGCCCCGACTGGGCGATGTCGAAGACGCGGGATGCGTAGGGCCCCAACGAATCCGCGACGAGGAGCTTCTTGAACAGGCCGATGGCGAAGAGCATCGCGCCCGCCACGACGCGTTCGAAGCGCGGTGGATCGGTCGTCTCCCCGGTTCGGACCTGGGAAACGATCTCCGAACCGCCGACGAGGGGGCCCGAGGTCACGTAGGGGAAGAACGTGGACACGAGCAGATGCTCCGTCGCATCGATCCGGTCCAAGGTTCCGTTCAGGATCTCCACCAGCAGCATGATGTGGATGAAGGTGACGAAGGACGCACCGATCGGGAAATGGCTCCATCCGAGCTCGGTCGAGCATTTGAAGACGACGAGCGCGGCGATATGGAACGTGACCCCTACCCCGGCAAAGAATCCAGGAGTACGGCCAAACAACCCGGGTGTGCCCGAGGCTTTCGCGGTTTGAACGAGATGGCAGAACAGGAAATTGGCCGCGTAGGAGAGCAGGAGAAACGGCAAGGAACGCGGGCTCAATTGGCCATAGAAGATCAAGCTGGCCACGATGAGCATTCCGGTGACGTGACGCCGCGTCGCTCCGAATCGGGTCGCGAGGGCCAAGCCGCCGAGCAGCGCAGGTAGAAAGAGAAAGATGAAGCCGTAGGACTGGAAGAACACGGATCGCCGTCAGGGCTTGATCGCCGTTTTGTCGGCGGTGATCGGGGGGATCTGGTCGAAAATGCTCTTCAGGCACGCCTCGTCCAGGTGGATGTAGTCGCGGAAGGACCTCTCCTGGCATCCCGCGGCTTTGGGGTCGAAGCTTCCGACGAACGCGGCATCGTGCAGCGCGGCAAGCTGCCGGACGGTTTGCTCGAGCTGCGAGAGCGCCTTGCCATAATTTTCGTGGGCAATGGCTTGCCAGAACGCGGGATGGTGCGGGGTGATCGCGATGACCGCTTGGACACCTTTGCTGCGAAGATGGTCCAGCAGTTTTCCGAGCGCCGCCTTGTCGTCGTCGGTGGGCTGAGTGGCGCTCTTCTTTTTGAGCTTTTCCGCTCGGCCAAGCGATTCTTTTCGCGCCGACTCCGCGGTGAAGGTTCCCGCGTGCGCCGCGGAGAACGACATCGACCCATCGGGATGGATGACATCCATATCCGGGAGGCTCTCCTTGTCCGTCGCGCCGAACGGCGCCGAGGTCTTCTTGAATGACTGAACGAGCCCGTGTTTTGCCACATCGAGCGACAGCAAGGATGCGTAGTGGTCGCGAGGGAACGTCATTCGGAAGGGCGCCACGGGCACGCCCAGCCTCTCGGCCATCCGTTGGTATTCGGGAGCGAACATCTTCCACTCCTCCGTTTCCCTCCGCGCGATGGGCTCGAAGGTGATGTACCTCACGCTCATCACGAGCGTTTTGGGCAGGCGATTCGCCTCCTCGAGCAGGCCGACGAAGGCAAACAGGTCCTCGAAGTAGTCGTTGTGACCGAAGGCGTTGTAGAAGCTTCGACCCGGGAAGGTGTTTCGGGTGGCCACCTCGAAGCGGCTGCCGGCGAAGATCGCGACATCGGGCGCTTCCGGCATGAGCCGAATGTGCTCGCGCCGAAGACCGCGAAAATCCAGGTTCGGATCGTACACCGCGACGTGCTTTCCCTGAACCAACGCGGCCGCGACGTCGCGCAACGCCCCTCGGCTGAAAACGAGAGGGTTCAGGGCGTGGTTCGCGGCCGCGAGCAGCGCCAGCAACGCGAGCACGGAACCTACGAACGAAAGGGTGAAGCGCAACGGATGGAAACGCTCCGACTCTGGACGAAGCCCCGACTCGCGCGCAGCCGTGTTTTTCATGGTCCTCGCGTTCCTTGGTGGGTTTCCCGCCGACGTACCGGAGTCGATGACCTTTACTTGGGTTGCCCAAAATATCGATCGATCCTGTGCCTGCCGGGCCAAGAGCTCGCCGACGGAAATCCAAGGCGGCTCATGCTGCTCGTGGTGTTCGAGATGCAGGTCCGGCCTGAGGTGCCCGGCGATACGCGGCCAATGCAGGTTGGACATGACCGCGTCCACGTATGCGCCCGCGTTGGACCCAAAATCCAGGCGATACGCATGTTCGTACATATCCAGAGCGAACAGCGGCACGGTGGATGTAGTGGCTCGCCATCAGCCTTTCGGACAACCCCTGCAACCTCGGCGGCTTGAACGGCAAGGGGTGAACGTCGAATTTCATACGGTCATCCCTTTCAAGGGGGTTGGCGAGCGATGCCACGAGGAAGTGGCGAGCCTCCTGCACGAGACGCTCGTCGTTGGGATGTCGCAAAGTCACCGTAGCCAGCGCGAATGGGCGCGCGAAGCAATGCAGTAAAACAGTTGCTATAAGCATACTGAGAACATGTTACAAGTGCTCTCGATCGATCGCGGTCACGCGTCGTCGCGGAGGCCGACCGCACATCCCAGTGTGCCTAATCGTTGCTCGTTCGACACATTGGACGCACCGCGGAATGGCGGCAGCTCCAGCGGCCATCGAGCCTCGGCGCCGGGTGTGAGCCTCGTGATGAAGCCCGTCGCTGCCGACGGCTCTTGCAAGGGAGATGGACGGACATCGGCGGAGCTCCAGCGTTGCATAACGCGGTAGACGTTTTTCGCTGGCGATTCATAATTTCGGGCGTCTCATGGCACGTGGGGCAATATGGAAAGAGAAGAATGAGACGTCTTTCCGCCGCGATGTGGATCATGCTCGCTTCATCGGCATGTAGGCCTTCAAAGGTCGACGGGCGTCCGGCGTCCGTATCGATCATGGCGGCGGAGAGCACACGCTCGGCGCCTTTCGAATATTGGCACCACTTGCTCGTCGTGCCGGTGCGCGTCAATGATTCGAGCGATCAGAAGTTCATCTTGGACACGGGCGCGGGTGACAATGTGATAACCCCTGCCCTGTGCAGACGAATAGGCTGCACGATCTCGGGCGAGTCCATCGGCAAACGGATGTCCGGCCAGGAAGTCCGCGCCCCAACGTCGATCCTGGGCTCGCTCTTCGTGGCCTCGCGTCGCGCGAGCTCGGTCCCAGCCAGCGTGTTCGATCTCGGGCTCGACCCATCGATCGACGGCATCGTTTCACTTTCGTTCTTCAAGGACGTGCCCTTCACCATCGACTACCAAGCGCGCAAAATCCTCGTCGAGGACGAGCGCACCTTGAAGGCCCGCGTTGCCCGTGGTTCCGTTTCGCCGATCGTCATCGAAGCGCACGAGCTCCCCTCGGTCACGATCAAGCTGGCACTGACATTGGCCACCGGGAGAACGATCGCGGTCGAAGTCGATACGGGCAGCGACGCACTCATATTGAATGACACGTTCATGGGCGAGCTTGGAGTCGCTCCCGATGCGCCCAATGTAAAGACCGTTAAGGGGCGTGATGAAACAGGCTACGAGTACACCCGCTATGTTGCGGTGATTCCGGGCCCCGTGCGGGTGGCTGCGGCGCCGGAGATCCAGCAGCGCGATCTTCGAGTTCAGTTTCAACGCATTATCTATGATGGGCTCGTGGGTCATTCGTTTTTGAAGCAATTCACCGTCACATACGATCTGCCAAACCGACGCATGATCTTCGCGAAACCTTGACCTCATGGGGTTGACCGGCCCACGCGGCTCTCCGTCGAAACGCGATGGCATTGCGTTTGCTCACGAGGAGCCACAACGGACCGAAGGACGATGGCGAGCCACTTCGAGGGGGCAACCTCGATGACGTGTCGTTCGGGCTAGTTCGGCAGGACGTGCCGACCTTGTCGCGCAGTTCGCGCGCGCGGGCGCCGTTACGCCTGGAGAATTTCGATGAGCGCGCGGCACTCCTCCGCGCAGTTCGCGCACAGGCGCTCGTGCTCCACGACCTTCGCGAGCGTCTCCGGGATCGGCCGATGCGCGGCGCGCGCCTCGGCGTATTCGGCCATCCGGGCGTTGAATTCGTCGCAGTCGATCTCGTGTGCGTGCGTCTCCTTGGAGGCCTGCAGCAGCGAGCGGACGTGTTGGTCGTTGAGCGGCATGGCTACTTCCTCACTCGAATACCCAGAGAACGTCGAGCTCGGAGATCCCTGCCCGTGCCAGATGTTCCTTGACACGCTTGCGCGCGTCGTGACTCAGCTTGTAGAGCGCATTTCGGTTCATGCCGAGCTGGCGCGCGATCTCGGCCTGCGGCATCCCGTTCAGCTCTGCTACCAGGACCGCGCGCTGCTTGTCGCTCAGGTCGTTCTCGAGGACCTCGCGCAGACACGTCAGGACGCGTTCGCGCACGAGCCTTCGGTCTTGCGATGCCTCGATGCTGGGCTCGAAGACCAGGGGCGTCTTTGCATCCGCACTCACGGCGTCGAACGAGACGTCCTTCCATCGCTTGTGACGTAGCTCGTCGAAGGCAACGCGGGTCGCGATGGAAAGTGCCCAGGTCGTGAAGCGCGACTCGCCACGAAATGCGCCCAGCCGTCCTCGGATGCGGAGCATCGTCTCTTGCGCGAAGTCTTCGCACAGGTCATTGGCGATGCCACGAGGTGACAGGATGCGCTGCAGACCGGCGACGAGCAACGCGCGCAGCTCGCGCCAGGCTGACTCTCCCGCTCCGCCGTCGTCGGCGAGAGCCCGCACCCACTCCTCGTTTGCGCGCGGCAAGGGGGCTCCGTTTGCCGTTTCCTCGCCCCGCCAAGCCATGGCCTGCAGGCTACCACGACCTTCCGGAGGCACGCGCCACGACGATCCGAGCAGGGTCATGATGAGTAGGACAACGTCGCCAGGACCATCCTCCGTAGACGGGCCGAGGTGGCGGGATCTTACGTCGACGAAAAACGAACCGCGCGCGGGTAAGAATCTCGAGCGACGTCTCGTCGGAGCTCTCGTGGCGGGGACGTCTTCTCGCCGGAAAGGCTCACCATGACCACGCAGATCACGCGCCATAGCATCGAGGCCTTCGGTTCGAAGGTCTTCGTCCGGGAGGCTGGCGATCGGACCGCCCCCGCCATCGTCCTGCTCCACGGCTATCCGTCGTCGTCGCACATGTTCCGCGAGCTCATTCCGCTGCTCGCCGGCCGCTTCCGCGTCATCGCGCCCGACATGATCGGCTACGGAGGTTCCGACGCTCCTTCCGTCGATGCTTTCGACTACACCTTCGACAACCTCACCGCGGTCACGCGCAAGGTGCTCGAGCATCTCGAGGTCGCGAGCTATGTCCTGTACCTCCACGATTTCGGCGGCCCGGTCGGCCTGCGCCTCGCCGCCGCCGAGCCCCACCGCGTGCGCGGGCTCATCGTGCAGAACGCGAACGCGTACATGGAAGGCATCAGCGAGGTGTTCGCCAACCTATTCCAGCCGCTGTGGAAGGAGCGAAACGAGAAGACCCTCGCGGCGGCGCGCGGCTTCCTCTCGGCCGAGATCACGAAGATGCAATACACGGCCGGCGCGCGCGACACAGTGCGCCTCGATCCGGCTGCGTGGATGCTCGACCAAGCGTTCCTCGATCGACCGGGTATCGCCGAGGCGCAGATCGCGCTCTTCATCGACTACGAAAAGAACGTGGCATCCTATGACGCTTGGCACGCGTACTTCCGCGCGCATCAGCCGAAGACGTTGGTCGTTTGGGGAAAGAACGATCCCTTCTTCCTTCAGGCAGGCGCGGAGGCGTTTCGGCGCGACCTTCCGGACGCCGAGATCGTTCTGCTCGACGGCGGACACTTCGCGCTCGAGGAGCATGCGCCCGCGGTTGCCGCTCACATCGGGCGGGTCTTCGGCCAGCGCACGGAGGCGGAGACCGTGCGGTCGTTTTACGACGAGCTTGGCGCGGGCCGCCTCGACGAAGCGCTCCGGCTGCTCGCGACCGACGTGAGTTGGAACGATCCGAAGGGCTTTCCGTATGGTGGCAATCTCGTCGGCGCTGCGGCGGTGAAGGAACGTGTCTTCGCTCGCATCGCCGCCGATTGGCCGACCTTTGCCATCACGATCGACAAACTCGTCGCGTCGAACGACGGGGCCGACGTCGTCGCCATCGGCGCGTACACCGGTCGTCACGGGGCGACCGGACGCGCGCTCCACGCGCCGTTTGCGCACACGTGGTCCGTGTCGCGCGGCGTGATCACCCGCTTCGAAACCTTCACGGACACCGCCGCCATGCGCGATGCGATGACCGCCTGACCGCGCCGGAAGACAAAGAAAGACTGCCATCGTGAACACCGAAGGCGCGGGCCCTTCCATAGCCGCCCGCGCTTTTTCTTCCAAAGGGAGAGGCTAAGCTCGACCACATGCTTTCCTGGAAAACCATCGTGACCTCGTGGGTCGCGGCGGGCGGCATCGGGCTCGCGGCCTGCGCGAACCCGGCGGTCCCGCCTCCCGCGGCGAACACGGCCATCACCACGTACCGCACGGCGCGAATCGACGGGGTGAACGTCTTTTACCGGGAGGCAGGGCCGCCCGATGCTCCCGTGCTCCTCTTGCTCCACGGATTTCCATCCTCGTCGCGGACGTTCGAGCCGCTCTTCCACCGTCTCTCGAACGAGTACCGGCTGATTGCGCCCGACTACCCCGGCTTCGGTCACTCCGACGCACCGCCGCCCGACCAGTTCGATTACACCTTCGATCATCTGGCCGAGGTGATGGACCATTTTGCGCAGGCTCTCTCCCTTACGCGCTACACGCTGGTCATGCATGACTACGGAGGGCCCGTGGGTTTCCGCCTGGCGATCCGGCACCCCGAGCGGGTGCAGGCGCTCGTGATTCAGAACGCGAACTCCTACGAAGAAGGCCTCGGCCCTCTCTGGGACACGCGCCGGGCCTTCTGGGCCGATCGCGCGAAAAACGAAGCAGCGGTGCGCGCGAACCTCCTATCCCCCGAGGCAGCTCGAAAGCGTCACCTCGGATCGACGCCCCACCCCGAGCGCATCGACCCCGACACCTGGACCGACGAAAGTGCCTTTCTCGAGCGTCCGGGGCAAGCCACCATTCAACTCGAATTGTTCTACGATTATCGCACCAATGTCGCGCAGTATCCAAAATGGCAGGCCTATTTGCGCGAGGCGCGGCCGCCTACCTTGGTTCTCTGGGGAAAGAACGATCCCTCCTTCATGCCCCAAGGCGCCACCGCGTACGCCCGCGATCTCCCGAACGCCGAGATTCACATGCTCGAGGCCGGACACTTTCCGCTCGACGAAGCGGCCGATACCATCGCCGCGTCCATGCGCGAATTCTTGTCGCGCAAAGGAGCGCCGCGTTAGCCGCGTCAGGCGCGAGTGCATCGCATCGACAGCGCCGAGCGCACATCGGCGCGCGCCACCCCGCGCGGCGTCCGCAGGTTCACCGGTCCCGTGATCACGTCGTTGTGCGAATGAGTGCATGACCGAGACGGGTGGCGGTCTGGTTCGAGGGGTCGCGGGGCCGATTTCACCAGGAGCCGTGCCGCCGTCTTGGCCGAGGGCCGCGCGCCTGCCAGCTTCGGCCTTTTTTCACCAGGCTGGTGCAGAACCTCTTGAACTTCCGCCTGCACGGATTCGTCGCGCATGGGCGAAGGGCGCCTCGTGGCGAATATCGCGCCTTCCGAGCGTGAGGCGCCCGAGCTGCGTTCGTGGCGTGCGGAGGTTCGCGTTCTCCTGGCGGAAACGGCGTGACACGTGCGTTGAGGCGCCTTCGGATCGCCGCATCGGGCCTTCGGGCGTTGGGCGCATTCGCGCTTTACCCCGGCGCGTCCGGAGGCAACGGGCAGCCACGCAAGGCGGGGGCGGCGCATCCGAGCGCAAAGCCCATCGTGTATCGGGCGTTGATCTCGCTGCGCGGCTGCAATTGCACGAGCCCCGCGCGGTCGCGGTAGGTGTATGCGTCGATGCCGAAGGGGCCGAAGTAGCGGGCCTTCGTCAAGGCGGAAGCCACATGCTCTGCTTCTTCGACGAGACGCGTTGCAATGGCTTCTTCGGCTTCCGTAAGCCTCGCGATTCGCTCCGTATGGAGCCACGTGCCGCGGGCATCGCAATATTGTTTCACCATGGCGCCAACCGCGCATGTGCCGTCCTGACCGAGCATACCGTGGATCGAGTACTCGTCCACGATGGCGACATTGGGCTCGACCTGCACACCACCGTCGGCGAGCGACGCGCGGATGAATGCGATGTCGGCCGCCGATACGACGCCGGCATCGATGGCGCGCTGTCCACGGCCCGTCATTCCGAAGGCCCGCTTGATGCGCCACCCCGTACCGACCGAGGGCGGCGAGCGGAGCATCTCCATCGCAGCCTCGAGCGACGAGACGAACTGCGCCGATGGAAGCGTGTCCCCCATGGCCGACGAGAACGCCCGCGAATTCACGCGGCGGAGAACGTCCACCGGCGGGTGAGGCTCGGGTAGCGCGCCCGCCTGCGACAGGAGCTTCAGCGCGCGTGGCGTCGGGCAAAATGCGCGGCCCGGCATTCCGTGCGCGCGCGCGGATACGGCATCGACTAGGACGTCGTTCGGGCCGAGCAATACCGAAGCGAGCCGCGCGACCATCGGCTGCATCGCCGCGAGCACGCTTTTCTTTGGCGAATACACGCGCGGAGCGGCGAGCTCCAGATCCGCGTCGAGGTTCAGGACCCAGGCGATTCCGGTTGCCATCGGTCCAGTTCATCGAGGAAGGGATCCGGTTGTCCGGCGCGGCGGCGCGCCTCGCGGTGCAGAGGTTTGCCGCGCATGAGCAGCGGTGTGAGGGGCGGCGGAAGCGCTTGGCACCAACTTTCGAAGGAAAGACCGCTTCGAAAAAACTCGAACCATCGAACGCCGAATCGAACGTGGGCGATCTCTTCCCGGCCGATGATCTCTTGGACGCGCGCCCCCTGTTCATCCCCCGCCGCACGAAATAGCGAGGCATAGCGCGCGGTGTGCTCCAAGTTTGCGCTCTCGACGCCAAGCCCCATCACCGCGACGAACGCCGCGGGATCCACCGACTCCGGGATGCGCGCCCAAAACCAATCGCGCACGCCGAAGTCTCCATAGGTATGGCCGAGCCTCGTGAGCTCGCCCTGGTAAAGACGCATATGTCGTATTTCGTCGTGTGCGATGCGCACGAGGCCCGTGCGAAACAGGGCCGGCGTCTCCGGAAACGCGAGCACGGCCCACGCCATCAACTCGGCGGCCTGCAGCTCATGATGCAAGAACGTGTGCAACGCTCGCGCTCGCCCGCTGGGCGCCGCCATGCCGCGCGACTTCTCCGCCTTGCGTACGACACGAAGCTCCGGGGGTCTTCCGGGCGCCACCAGCCTTCGAACGGGCGCGTCCGCTTCCAAGCATGACGGCGCGGCCTTTGGCGCGAGCTTCGCGTCGAGCGTGTCGCAGAGGATGTAGTCCCATGCCCAACGCTCGATCGTCCCTGCCTCCGGCTCCTTCATGTGCGGCAACATGTTGCCAGAAGCGGCCAAGGAAAGGAAACTCGGCTTGGTTAGGGCCCTCCCTCCTATCGCATGCGCTCCTCGGGGCGGGCCGACGAACCGGCAGCGCGCCGGCTCGACGGTCATCTTGAAGCGCCCGTCTCGGGATGCCGCGCCTTGGCTCGTCTCCTTCCGAAGGGTAAACCCTCGCACATCGAACGGTCGCCCGAAGGGGCCGTACCCAGCCTTGCGCGAGCTTCGAGCCGGCACGGTGGCCCATCCCGGACACGGCGCAGTATCGATGGGACTTTGCGTGCCCCAATGAGGTCGCCTGGCCGGAATTGGAAATGCAATCGTGAAGCGCGCTATTCCACCGATTCCAGATTGCCTCCAAGGATCCCATTTTGGATATCGGACTTATAGGTTTTTCCAAGAATGGTCGTCACCAGACCTTCGCAGTGGAACGAAATGTCGATTCGGTCGCCGACCTTTGGGGTCGCGGGGGAGCTCGGGATCGAGGCGACGCACCGTCCGGCCATGGCGTCGCCACCCTTTGCCGAAAATACGACGGAGCCCGAAGGATTGCCGACGATGAAGCTGGCGTCGGAATGGTCCTTGTCGATGACGAACTCGCGACGCTCGCCGAAACGTACGAAGTCGAACCCCGGCGATAGGCCGCCTTGTGGGGATCCCGGTGGGTCGCGCATGCAAAGTACGGATAGCGTGAGCTGGCCCAGAGGCGAACGTTTGACGGCGAGGTGGGCGTTCAGCGCGACGGCGCCGCTGGTGTCGCCCGTGATGGTGTAGGTGCATGGGTTCGTGCTTCCGGGAGGCGCGGGTCCCGGACCGGGCCCGGGGTCTTTGCCACCAGAAGACTCCGAGCCGCATGCAATCGACATGGAACCAAGGAGGAGCACCCCAAGGCATCGTAGGGCGGTGGAGCACGCGAACGTCGTCATTGCCCGCACTCTATTACTCCTAAACGAGCGAAACGTCGCGATGCATGAATGCCATTCCGTCCGTGGACGTCCAACCCGAGATCCGACATGCCCACGAGCGGCGGGGACGACGGAGAGCGTGCATGACGTCCCTTCGCAGGTGTTGGCGCGAGGTGCGCTCGCCGCGGCGCGTGGCAACGATTTTTGGCGGGAGGACAACTCGCTTCCGCGCACGCCGGTGGTCCTCTTCTTCGTTGTGGGGGACTTCGTCCCATGGCGCCAAACGACCCCGTTTAACTCGGTCGCCCGCTCACGACCCGTCGCGTGCTGCCGCACCGCCGTCGTCGAGCGGAGCGGCACGGTTTGCCATGGCGTGGGGCGCGCCGGTTGGCTCGCCCTTCGAGGCGGACGGTGGCGCAGAGGCCGCGCGCAGCGATGCCACGACGAGCCATGTGCACGCCCCCGTGAGCACGAAGGCGCGCTGCGTCCAGCGACGGCGGCGAAGGCGCTTCTGGTTCCGGCACGTGATGCTGGACAGCACGCGTGCAGCGCGCGTGGCGTCCCATGCGAGGGGTTCTTCTTGCGCGCGCGCGATGGCTTCGTCGACCCGAGCGTCATTCATGGCGTCCTCCCGCGAGGCGGCGCGCGAGGCGCTCTTCGGCGTCGGCCATGCGGCGCTTTACGGTGGCGAGCGACGTTTCGCATGCTGCGGCCGTCTCGGGAAGGCTCATGGCGACGACCCGATGCAAGATCCATGGGATCCGCAGATCTTCCGGAAGACGCCCGAGCGCGTCGTACAACTCATCGACGGCCTGGCGGTCGCGCGGATCGGAGGCCGGCGCGGCGAACTGGCGGATCCAGAAGGCAAACAGGGTGCGGCGCCGGCGGCGGGCGAGGATGCGGCGCGTGCGGCGCACGGCGATGGTGACGAGCGAGGCGCGGACGGCCGAAGGCTCCTCCAGGTGCGACAGGCCATCGATGGCATCGAGGAAGGTCTCCTGGACGACGTCGTCGACCTCGGCGTCGCGGCCCATGATGCGATGCACGACGCCGGCCAGGTAGCGAGCGTGCTGGGCATAGAGCGCCTCGAAGTCCAGTTCGGCCGGGGAGGTCGAGGCGGAGGCGGTGAGCGGGCGCGCGACGGCTAGCACATACCTTATGTACGTGAGGAGCTGCGGACCGGCTCAAAAAGATCGCTGAGCCGGTTGGAGCCCTCTCGCGTCCTCGAGGTGTATGGACACGGCGAGCGTGCGCTTCGATGCGGCGGTGCCGGCGCTCGCGTACGCGCTCGTACCGTGGAGCCCCCTCGTCCCGGTCGCGTTTGCGAGGCGCCCGGCGAGCCGCGTGCAGCTCCTGGCCATGGTGACGGCCACCGCGGGCCTGGCAGCCCATGCGTCGGGGCGGCTGTCGCCCGTGGTCGTCGCGGCCATCGGGGTGGCGCTGCTGCTGGCGCTGCGATCGCTGGATGACGTCGAGCGCGCGCCCGCGTCCCTCGTCGCGATGGTCATCGCGGTGGGATTTCTGGTGGTGCGCGACATCGAGGCGGTGCCGGCGCGGGTGCTCGAGGCCATCGGACGACCCGACACGAACGTACCGCCCTTTACGGTGGCAGCCGCGAAGATGGTGCGCATCGCCACGGCGATCACGACCGCGTTCACGGCGGCGACATGGCTCGTGCCGCGGGCCGTGCTCCCGGTGCGGCGCAGCCTGGCCATTTTCATCGTTGCCTCGCTCGCGTGGCTCGCGGTGCACGTGCACGTGTACCCGGCGCTGCTCCGGCGGCTTTCCCCCGCGGCGGCGCGCGAGACATGGGAGCGCGTTCACGTCGAGGGCGAGTCGCTGGGGACCTTGGGCGTCGATCCCCGCGGCATCACCGAAGGGCCGGCGGTGCGGCTCCCCCAGGCCACGGCAGCAGGACGGTGGCTCGCGGAGGATGCGTCCGCGCGTCGTTACGTGGCCCTCGCATCGATGGAGCTCCCGCGGCTCAACGCCGCCTTCCGCGCCGAGCGCCACGCCAACGTGCCCATTCTCGCGGGGGGCGATGGCGTGGTGATGCTCGCGGCGAGCGCCCTGGCCCGCGGGGAGCACAGCGAGAGCCCGCTCGATACGTTCGTGCGCGACGAGGTGCCCGGCGGCTTGCGGCCCATCGACGCCGTCGCGGGCGCTCGGTTCGAGCTCGTGGGATGGGACCTCCGCGATGCGCAGGGCCGTCCTCTCGAGGTTGCCGCCACGGGCAAGCGCCTGCACCTACGTCTCGTTCTTCGTGTCCGTGCGCTCCAGCCGACGGATGCCTACTGCACCTTTTTGCACATCGACCACGCGCCGACCCGTTTCGCCGCGGAGCACCGCGAGCACCTGTATCCGATGTCGCTCTGGCAGGTGGGCGACGTCATCGTCGACGATTTCGAGGTCACCTTGCCGCCGCACTTTCATACGGGCCGCTACGCGCTCTGGTGGGGGATCGGCGAGCTTCCCTGCCAGGACGACCGCCGGATGCCGGTGACCGCAGGGCCGAACGACGGCCATGGACGCGCGCGCGGCGGCACCTTGGAGGTCCGATGATCGTCGCGGCGCTTGCCTCGCTGCTGCTCGTACTCCGCCTCGCCGTGCGCGGGGTGCTGCCCGTGTGGGCGGTGGCCGTGCTCGCGCCGGGTGCGCTGCTCGCCGCGGCGTTTCTCTTCTTTCGCGGGAGGCCGCGGTACGACCTCGGGGTGATCGCCCTCGGCACCTGCCTCGCGCTGCCGCTGCTCGGCGCCTTTTCGCTGATCGATCCTTGGGAGGCGCACTACGCCGAGGTCGCGCGCGAGATGATTGAACGGCGCGACTTCATCTCTCCGTGGTGGGCGCAGGAAGGCTGGTTCATGACCAAGCCCGTGCTCACCATGTGGCTCGAGGCCATCGCCATGCTCCTGCTCGGCGTTCGCACGGGGCCCGAGGGTGCCCTCGCCGGCGGGGCCAACCCGGAGTGGGCGGTGCGCCTTCCGGCGTTCGCGATCGCCTTGGTGGGCGTGTACCTCCTCTACGACGGCGTGGCGCGCACGTGCGGACGGCGCGCGGGCTTTCTCGGGGCCCTTGCGCTCTGGACCATGCCGGGTTTCGCGCTCCTCGCGCACCAGGCCACGACGGACATGCCGCTCATCGGCGCCGTGGCCGCGAGCCTCGGCCTTCTGCTGCGCGCGATCGACACGCCCGACCATGTGCAGGCGCGCGGGTACGGCCTCGCAGCGTGGGTCGCGCTCCTCACCGGGCCGCAGCTCGTGGTCGTCGGGCTCACGCGCCACCTCGTCGAGGGTTCGCCGCACGCGTGCACGCTCCCGGGGCAGCGCCCATGCGCGGAGATCGCCGTGGCCCACCCGGGGCTTTCTCCGTGGCTGCAGGTGGCGATCGTTTTGCCGCTCGTCGTCGGGTTGCTCGTGCGCATCGCCACGGAGACCCGATTGGCGCGTCTCTTCGCGCTGGGAGCGTGGACAGCCGCGTCCTTTGCGGCCATGGCCAAAGGCCCCGCGGGCCTGGCGATTCCTGCGGCGGGCGTCGTCCTCTTTCTCGTGTCGCGCCGCTCGCCGCGGGCGCTGCTCCGTCTCGAAGCCCCCGTGGGACTCCTGCTCGCCGTCGTGATGCTCGGCCCCTGGTACCTGGCCCTTTGGGCGCGCCACGGTCGCGGCTTCCTCGACGAGCTCGTGATGACCCACATGATCGGGCGCACGCTCGGGCACCTGCACGACGTCAACGAGGGTGAGGACGTGGGCCTCATGTACTTCGTGCGCCAGCTCGGCTACGCGACATTTCCCTGGTCCGGGCTGCTCGCCGCCGCGGCGCTCTCTCCACCTCGGAGCGACGACGGCTCACGTCGCACCGGCGCGCGCACCTTGCTCTTTGGCGCCGCGCTCTTCGCCTTCACCCTGGTGTCGGCCATGCGCACCAAGTTTCACCACTACGTGCTGCCCGCCGTTCCGCCATTTGCCATGCTGCTGGGCATTTGGCTCGACGAACGCCTTTCCGAGGCCGAAAAACCGGGTCGCCGCCGTCTCCTCGCCAGCGCGGCGCTCGCCTTGGGTGCCGCCTGCGTCGCGGGCCTCGTCACGCGCGATCTCGGCGCGGACCCCTCGCACCTCGTGAAGCTCTTCACCTACCGCTACGATCGCGTATGGCCCTCGACCCGCGCGTTCGCCCCCGTCCTCGTCGCATTCGGCGTCTTCGCCACCTTGGCCAGCCTCGCGCTCGCCATTCGTACCTGGCGGCGGTACGCCGTCGTCGCATTGGGCGCGCTCGCCGTTGGGTGCATGGCGGTCTTGCTCGACGGCTACCTGGTGCGCTGCGCGCCCGATGGCGGACAGCGCCACATCATGGACGCGTATTACCGCGCGCGACGCGACACCCCGACGCCGCTCGTCGCCTACGAGCTCAATTGGAAGGGCGAAAACTTTTACACGGGGAATCGGCTCGCCATTTTTCTCTCGGGCGGCTCGCCGATGCGCACGTGGCTCGACGCAAAGCAGCGCGCCGGTGAGCACACGTTCTTCTTCGTCACCGAGCGTAGCCGAATTCGGGGGTTGCACGCGGAGCTCGGCCCGACGCGGGCCTTCGAGGAGCTCACCGACGCTTCGGCCTGCGCCGAGTTCGTCCTCGTCCGCGCGGAGTTGTGAAGCTCTCGGGGCTGTCGACCACGTCGGGGCGGCGGGTTCGGTCGCGCTCCTTCAGAGATCGCAAAATTGCCGGATCGCCGGCCATCCGCCCGTGGGGTTGGGCGTCGTGGTGCTGAAATAGGCCGCTGGGATCGTGATCGGATCGGTGATTTTTCCGTTGTTGTCCTCCCTCACGCACCAAAGCTGAATATCGGAGTGGGGCTCGCCGGTCGTCATATCGAAGTCCAGCGGACCGGATGCGCCCTCGTAATTGAATGAGCTACCCTCGGTCAAAAGCCTGAACGCTTCGTGGATCGCGGCGGGGCCGGATGGCAGAGCGGGAGCGCTCGCGATCAGCCGCGAAAACCCTCCGGCGATGTTCGGCCCCGTCATCGGCTTGTCCCCGAGCGCGACGATGGCGTACATCAATGTGTAGAATGCATCGTACGCGTTGACGGCCCCGGTCGCCTCGGGCGACGTGCCATCGTGGATGCGGGAGCGGTAGTCGCGCACGAATCCTTTGAAATTTTCCCCGCCGGTGCCGGGCTTAGTCCCCAACATCCGCTGCCTCGCCTCGGGCGCCAGCGCCAGCGCATTGGCCATCTGCGGAATGGCGCTCCCGTCGGTCAGCAGATAAAACGGCCGGTAACTGACGATCGGCCATGCATCTTCGATCATGGGGATGATGCTGTAGACGGTCTCCGCCGTTCCGAGCAGGAAAATGACGTGCGGCTTGAAGGCGGCGAGCTCATCGATCCACTCACCGCCAGGCCCTGCGGGAATGGGGTCGGGGTTGGTACCGCCTTGCATCACGTACTCCGCGCGCCGGAAGTAATTCCCATTCGACGGGTGGGTGGCCGTTGCGTCATTGAATTTCAAAACCGACATGAGCGCGTCACCCAGGTCTCGCCCGTTAGAATTGTTCTTGTGAAGGATGACGACTTTGAGCTTGTCCGCGCTGAGTCTCGTTTTCAAATCGGGCTCGAGGATCTTCATCAACGCCGCGTGGGCGCTGGCTTGAGTGACATCCGACGGGCACGTGCGCCACACCAGGCCGTCGTCTGCCAGGGTCGACAGCGTCGGATCGGTCGCAGAAGGTGAGATCAGGAGCACCTTGGCCGGAATGGTGACCTTGGTCGCCACCTCGGTGGTCACCCCACTGTAGGCGGAGCCGATGATCGCGGGCACGCCCACGTCCTCCGTCAAATGGCGGGCGGCGCGGATCGCCGTCAACGCGTTCGCGCCGTCGTTGCACGCGATCAGCACCATGGGCCGCCGTTGCGTCTTCCCGGGCAGCGGTGGAAGGCCCCCGGCCTGGAGGAAATCGTCGAACGCGAGCTCCACCCCGTTTTCGATGGGCTTGCCCCAGAGCTGGTACGAGCCTTCGACGGGAAAAACCGATCCCACGACGACCGCATCATCATGCGACGTATCGCCGAGGATCCGTTTGCAATCCTCGGAGGCGAGGTTGACGCACCGCTGCGTGGACGACCGGCATACCCAGCTCGGGCCGCGCGCGAGGTTGCACTGGACGTTGTTCTTGCAGGTCGCATCGACGCCGACACATTCGTCCCCTGAACAAGAAGGTGAAAAGGACGGCGGGCACCCATCCAAGAAGAGGACGGATATCGCCAAGCCAAGGACTCCGCGGATCGTGGCCGTACGCATGATCTTCCCTTGCGGTTCTAAAAAGTTTGCTGCAACCGAATACCCGCGATCCCCGGCGCGACCGCGGGAGTGACATTCGTTCGGCCCGCGCCCGGGCGCGTCTCCGGCGCGAAGAACCAAACGAGTCCACCTGCGACCAGCGCGGAAACCGCGCCGCCGTAAGCAACCCACGCGATTGCCACGCTGCGCTTCCCGGAATCTTCGAGGTCGCGCTGGTGGGCGCATTCGGCGCTGTTGGGGTTAACGCAGGCGAGGCCGTTGCTCCCGATTTCGTCTTTCGTGGACTGTGCGCTCAAAGAGAATGCAATTCCTACCCCCAAGGCGGCCGCGGTGACACCTCCCAAAACCCACGTGGCGGCCGGTGGCGATGCGAGACCGCGTGAGCTCCTGGGCGGCGGCGACGCCGATGGCGCGGCGCCAGAAGCGCGCAGCACCTTCGCGGGAGGCGCGGCGCGCACCGATGGCTCGACCATCGGATCGTCGTTCCGCGACACTTCGAAGGACACGACGGTCTCGTTGCCCGCCGGAGCGTCGACATCGATGCGGTGCGTACCACCGTCGAACGAGGCCTCGACGACATGCCTTCCCGGATGGACATCGACGTGCTCTCCCCGCGCGACATTCGTCAGGATGCGTCCGTCCACGGCCACGAACACCGCATCGGGAGCTCGTATTTGCAAGTGCGCAACCTTGCCTTTCAACTCGATGACCAAGCCTCGTCCCTGCTCTTTTCTCCATGGCTCGGCGCGCGGATCCGCCAGATACGCCTCGAGGTGACGGAGCGCCTCCAGCGGGCGATTCGAATCGATCTCCGCGACGAGCAAATTCCACAGCACCTTGGGCGACGGGACCGCCGCATAGGACTGGTAAAACTCCAGACGCGCGGTCTCGGCGTCACCTCGTTTCACCGCCTCGAGGCCCCGACGGGCGTGTTCCGACGCATCGAGTTGCACGCTCGCACCCGTTGGAGGTGGCTGGGCCTCCGCGACGCGCACACCGAGTATCGCGACCGAAATGGCAAACGAATAGAGAAGCTCAGTGACTTTCCGAGAAATCATCATAATACAAGCTCTGGTGAGGAAGACTCGGCCTCGGCGCGGCAGGCGCTGCAGACGAAGCGCGTGGCTCGTGGCGCCCTTGGGCCTCATCGCGATGATCGTCCGCCGCGACGAGCTCGGCGGCTTCGGTCGCCCCTCCCCTCGCACGGTATCCGGCCAATCGACTCGGCGCGGCACGTGCACCGGCATCGGTGGATTGGGTCGTCGATTCCGCGGGATGCGCGGCCGACACCGCCGCGACGGCGCTGGCGGACGGCTCGACGGTCGGCAGCGTAGCAGGCGACCCGACGGTGCTTGGCGTTCGTGCCTCGGGATGTGGCGATCGCGCGCGCACGAGAAAACCGTCGACGGAGAGCACGGCCAGCGAAGCCATGAGCGACAGTCCCCCCAGGGCCCCGAGGCGGGGCGTATTCGCTTTGCTCCCGTGCGCTGGGCTCCGTGGCTCAGGTTCGGAGCTCGATGGTGACATCTCACGCCGATCACCGGAATCGATTTTCGCCGACCCGCTGTCCCCAAATCCCGAGATCGAAGCCGTCGGGGCCACGCACTCGGGTCCAGATGTCAAATCCGCCACGAGACCAGCACGGATGCGCCCCGCGACGGCGGTAAGGGGCTCGTTCGAGGCCATTTCGAACGCGTCATGCAGTGCATTGCGCATTTCGCCGGCGGTGCTCCAGCGACCTGCGATGTCGAATGTGAGCGCCTTGTCGACGAATCGTACGATGGATGCCGGCAACGTCGGGCAGACGGCCCCAAGGGAGCGCGCAGGACGGGTCGCGGCGGCGACGAGCAGCGCGCGCGCAGAATCGGCCATGTGGACGGATTCTCCGGTAAGCAGCAAAAACATCGTTGCGCCGACTGCCCACACGTCGCTATGCGGCCCGATCCTGTCGCGGTCGCCGAGCGCGTGCTCGGGCGACATGAACGCAGGGGTGCCCATCATATGGCCTGTCACGGAAGCACTTCCGTCACTGTCGATTCGCCTCGCGATCCCGAAATCGAGGACCCGAACGTCCCCCTCCGTGGTGACGAACAAGTTCTCGGGCTTGATATCGCGATGCACCACACCGTTTGCATGCGCGCTCGCCAGCACGTCGAGCACACCGGACATCAGCACGCTCACCTCGGGGACGGAGAGGCGTTTGTTCGCGCGCTCCCAACGCCGCCGAAGGGTCTCCCCTTCGAGGAGCGGCATGATCAGAAACGGGCATCCCGCCTCGTCTACGTCGTCGTCGAGCACCGGGACTGCCCCGGGATGTCCAACCTGATTGGCGAGGTATGCCTCGCGGCTGAAAAGGCTCCGCATATCGTGGTCGTCCGAGAAGCGCTCGAGCAGAAACTTGATTGCAACGCGATGCCCATTGCGATGCGTCGCAGCATAGACCGTCGCCATACCCCCGAGGCCGAGGAGGTAAATGATTCGATACTTCTGTTGAACCAACGTCCCCAAACGAGCCAGCGCGCGTTCCGGGACCGATGGGCTGGAAAGCGAAGCTGGCATCGTGTTTTCCGAACAGGATAGTGTGGCCTCATCGGGTCGAGCGTCAAGGCGGCGCCACGTCGTGCGCTCGAACGACTTTGCGCACACAACGTGCCATCGTTGCCATGTCAAAGCGACACACGGCTACAGTGCACTCCAGGGTTCATCGGTCGAGCTGCATCGTCTCATGTCTCCAGCTTCGCCATCGGAGCCGTCGTGCTCCAACCCCCGGCTTCCGTCGCCGCGTATGTGCCGCCGCGATGAACTCATGGCAAGGAGTGATACTATTTAAACATCGTTTATGGACTCGCTAGTATATTGTCGGCTTCATGCGAGGGTGGCGCCAGAAAGTGTTGGGGTCATCTGCAAGACAATAGCCTTACGCGACAAAGCGCCGCACGCCTCCGCGGCTCGGTGCATCCTTCGCTATGCGCGCAGCTTCTTCCACCCCGCGCTGCGCCCATCCAGACCATCCTCATCACGAATGCGAACAGCACGCGACGAGCGCCGACATGATCGAGCCCTGACGAGCACCCGACGCCTGCTCGCGGCGCACTTTATTGATGCTTCGCCTGGTCCGGCTTTGTCGATCGCTTCCTTGTCGCCGAGATCCGCGGGAGCCTGCTGACCGTCGTATTCGCCGCCGAGAGGACTTCACCCGATGCAGACCGCAGCTCGAGACGTGGGACAGGGCGCTTGCTCCGGTTGTCGATGAGAACGGAGTGCCGTTCGCCGCGTTCGTAGAGATGATCTTCGCCCCATTGACGTAGGGCAACGAGCACGTGGAACAGGTCGCGTCCCTTTTCGGTCAGGATATATTCGCTGTAGGCCGATCCATCCGAGGCGGGCGCCTGCCGCAGCACGTCCGCATCGACGAGATCACGAAGACGGGTTGTCAGGATGCCTTTTGCGACGCCGAGGTTCTCTTGAAACTCGCTGAAGCGGCGAATGCCATCGATGGCGTCCCGGATGATCAGCAGCGACCACCAATCTCCGACCACGTCGAGCGCCCTGGCGATGGGGCATTCCGCCTTCCCCAAACTGACACGTCTGACCATCGAATTCTCCACGGCTTACAACGACATCCAAAGAGCACTGGATGACGCGTTTCAACGAGGCCCGATCGTATTCCCTTCGATCTTCCGGCAACCATCCGCAACGTACGTCCGGACGATCGTTGGTCCTCGTCATCGTGGTCTCATGGTAGGACCAGGACGCACACCCGTCAATGCCTGGCCCGCCGTACGTTCACCCATCCATGCGGCGTTCGATCGCGGCCGCGGGACCACGCTCGTTGCGGCGGCTCACCGCTCGGGTGGCAAACGTCGCTTGGTCACGCTGGCAACTGCGGCACATCCCGTCGCCGTGGAGCTGCGGGGGCACCGTGGTTCTTCGAGGTGAGGACCCACGGCGCGGTGCTCGCGCAGCGGATGTCGAGCGGCAACCCCCTTCCCCACGCAGTGCCGTGATGGCCCGTGAAGTCGTTGCGGAATGGTGCCCGCCATTGCGCTGTTGAGGAGTTCCATCTCGACCGCGGTTCGGTGGCGCGAGAGTTTTATGGAGAGGTTCTGCGGGGAGCGTTCGAGGGATCGCGGAGGGAATGACTTGCGGTATCGGAATGTAGTCCTAATATGAGACACATCCGATGCGCGCTCGCAGTCGTACCATCGATGAGGAGCAAAACGCATGTCCATAATGCTGCGCCCATTGCCCCGAAGGCGGGCAAGGGCTCCGCGCGCATCGCGGTGGTCGAGTTCGACCCGCAGGTGGGATCGAGAACCTCGCCGCCAACGCGCCCGCCGTAAACGCGGGTCTCGCCGCGGCAGCGCGAAAACGTCGCCCCACGGATCGTCCTTCCGGAACGAACGCCCCCGGTCGAAGAGACAAGGGCGCGGCGCGCCCGCTCGGGCGCCAAAATAACATCGGTCGATGACCCTTTTCGGAGATACACGCATGACATCGAATGAATCAAGTCGGGACGCAGCGGGCAGCTTTGCGCATCTTTCGATTGCCGCACTCGGGCGAGGGTATCGCAAAGGTACTTTCACGGCACGAAAGGTCGTTTCAGCCGCGATCGCGGCGGCGCGGCGACTCAATCCCTCGCTCAATGCCTTTGTCTCGATCGATGAAGCGGGCGCGCTCGAGGCAGCCGACCGCGCGGACCTCGAGCTTGGGCAGGGGCTCGATCGCGGCCCCCTCCACGGAGTTCCGGTCGCAATCAAGGACATCATCGACATCGCCGGGCAGGTGACGACCAGCGGCTCGGCGGTCTACCAGAATCGCATCGCCGAGCGTGACGCGGCCGTGATCACGCGGCTGCGCGAGGCGGGCGCCGTCCTCCTCGGCAAGACGGTCATGCACGAGTTTGCCTTTGGAATTACCGGCGACAAATCGGTGCACGGGCCCTCCCGCAATCCCCACGATCCCACGAGGCTCTCGGGCGGATCGAGCGGCGGTAGCGCGGTTGCGGTGTCGGCGGGCATCGTGCCGCTCGCACTTGGCACCGATACGGCGGGTTCGGTTCGCGTTCCCGCCGCCTTGTGCGGCGCATTCGGCTACAAGCCGGCCTTTGGCACGCTCCCGACTGGAGGCGTGGGCGATCTCGCCCCCTCGCTCGATCACGTCGGCATCTTCACGCACGATCCCGATGACGTCCGAATCGCGATGGAGGTACTGACGGGCGCGTCGTACGACACGGGCGACGTGCCACGCGACATGCGGATCGCCTGGATCGATCCGGAGAGCTTCGGCCCCATCGATCCGGCTGTTGCGAATCGCGCCCGTGTGTTCTTGGACGGCGCGGGCGTCGCGGTGGACCGCTTGTTCCTCGACGGCGTCGATGCGCTGTTCGCGCCGTTCACCGACATCGAGTACAGCGAGGCCTATGTCGTGCACCGCGCCGAATTCCGCGGGCTTGCGGGCCGCATCGACGCAGGGGTGCTGCAGCGGCTCGAGGGCGGCGGCGCGATTCCGGCCTGGCGCTTGATCGAAGCGCAGCAGCGCCGCACCGCCCTGACGGCGCAAGTCCGGGAGCTGCTGGGCGGCCATCCCCTGCTCGCGCTGCCGACGGCGACGATGACGGCGCCGCTCTTCGGCGTTGACTCCGTCGCCGTCGGCGGCCGCTGGGTCCAGCTCCGTCCTTCGCTGCTGTCGCTGACCTCCCTCTGGAACCTGGCCGGATTTCCCGCGCTCAGCGTGCCGGCGGGTCGGGTCGCTGGCCTGCCCGTCGGCCTCCAGCTCGTCGCGGCGCCCGGCAGCGAAGCGCTCATCTTTGCGCTCGCCCGCAAGCTCTCGTCCCAAACCGCGGCCCAGGAGGGCGCTCATTCCTGATAAACGACGATAGCGATGCCTTACCTTCAACTCGACGTCTCCCGCCGCTACTCGGTCGAACAAAAACGGCGGCTCGCCAAACGCCTCGGCGCGATCTATGCGCGGGTGATGCAGGCAAACGTCCGCCGCATCAGCATCGCCATCCGCGAGCTCGAGGCCGGCGTCTGGCGCTGCACGGAGGACGAACCCTATCCGGCAGCGCTCCTGATGTGCGACATCCGCAGCGGCCGCCCACCGGAGCAACGCACCCGCCTCGCCGAGGAGCTCTTGGCGGCTTGCCAGGAGGAGCTCGCGCTGACGATTGAAGAGATAAATCTGGAATTCACCCAGCACCCCGGCGACGAGATGTATCACCCACTTCTCGGCGGTCTCAGCGACGATTGGCGCGAAGGCGAGGCGTGACGCCGGGGCGCTTGGACGGAGTCGCGGCTTTGCGATCCGGCGAATCGAGCGCCGATTCTCCAGGAGAACGCGCGTGAGACAGACTGGCAATTGCCCTTGCTAGCCCGAAAAGCGCAAAGCCCGGCGCGACCGTGTGCGGTGCTTCGTGACGCGCGGTGCGGGCGCGGGATCGGCTCCGTGGCCGCGCTCGAGCCCTGCGTGCGCTCACGCACACTGCGGGCAATAGCGGCTTTGTGTAGCGCGGGCCGCGCGCGTCGGCCCGATCGCCCTGTTCCATCCGAGATGGGCACTCACGCGTCGAGCACGGTCAGATCGAGTTGACCGAGCCGCTTGGGATCGCGAAGGACGTCGATCTCGACGATCTTCCCTCCCCTGACGGTGAAGGCCATGACGGAAAACAGCTTTCCTTCGAGCATGCAGAGGGCCCCCGCGGCGCCGTTGACGAGGATAGGGCGCCTGAGAAGGCCGAGGCGCGAGAACGTCTGCGCTCCACGAGCCACCTGCTCCGCGCCGCGGCGTTCGAGGAAATGGCCCGCGCCCAGATCGCCTCGGATGACCACCTCCGGGTCGAGAACGGCCACGAGACCGCGAAAGTCACCCTCACGCACGGCGGCGAGGAAGGCGTCGACGACGGATCGTTGGACCTCCATGTCGGCATCGGGGGTGGCGTTGCGCGCCTGAATGCGGCGGCGTGCGCGGCTGGCGAGTTGACGCGCGACCTCGGGGGAGCGCTCGACGATGGGCGCGATCTCCTCGAAGCGCATGCCGAAGACGTCGTGCAAGACGAACGCGACCCGTTCGGCCGGCGCAAGAGTCTCGAGCACCACGAGCAGCGCAAGGCCGACCGTGTTGGCCAGCAGCGCCCCGTGCTCCGGGCTCATTCCATCGGCGCGGTCGATGATGGGATCGGGCACGCGCGCCTCGCTCCGCGTTTTGCGCGAACGGAGCATGTTCAGCGCGATGCGAGCGACGACGGTCGTCAACCACGGGCCCGGATCGTCGACCTCTCCGTCGGCTGTTGCGCTGAGCCGAAGCCACGCGTCTTGGACGGCATCCTCGGCCTCGCTCAACGAGCCAAGCATGCGATAGGCGACGGCCCGTAGACGGGGCCGCTGTTCTTCGAACGTTTCGGCCAGCCACTCGCGGCGATCCATCGGTCACATTCCTCCATCGTGGTGGGTCATGCACGTAAGACCCGCGACATGGGCCCGATGTGACGGGCCGAGCCACGCGAAGGATCACGAGTCCAGCTCGTCACATTTCGAGCCTACCGCGTGTCGTATGGGAGCGTCGCCTCCAACGGCGTCGGCGCAAACAAACACCTCACCTCGGAGATGGATGAACCATGGAACCTCGGATGAAGAGCCCGTTTTTGACCATGCCCGGTACCCGGGAAGCCTTTCTCTCGGTCCACAAGGCGACCCAAGGCTGCGGAGTGCCTCCGAAGCTCCTCGAGCTCATCCACGTGCGCGTCGGACAGATCAATGGGTGCAGCGTCTGCGTCGATATGCACACCCGCATCCTCAAGAAGTCCGGTGAGAGCGACGCGCGAATTTTTGCGCTCTCGGTGTGGCGAGAGACTCCTTACTACACGGAGGCCGAGCGGGCCGCGCTCGCGCTCGCAGAGGCCGCGACGCGACTCTGCGACCGACCCGATGCGGTCCCCGACGAGGTGTGGAAAGAAGCGTCTCGGCATTTCTCCGAGGCGGCGCTTGGTGCGCTGGTGATCGCGATCGGGCTCGCGAACTTCGCGAACCGGCTCAACGTCCCCACGCGACAGGTGACCGGGGATTTCGTCGAGCAGTATCTCTGAGCGCGCGCCGAAGAAGAATGAAGCCTCGGACGAGCTCGATGCTGGCGCTCGCGGGCGGCGTCGCCCTCATCGGCGTCGCCGCTTGCATGGCGACCGGCAATCCCGATCGAACCATCCATGCGATGACACCGTCGAGCCACCCAAAGGTCGCGTCCGGGGTGGCGCCATTTCCCTCCCCTCGTACCTCGAAGGAAACAACCATGAAAGACGAGCAGGACACCACGGTGGAGCGGGTTATTTCCGACATGGACGCCGCCTTTTCTCGGAACGATGTCGAGGGCCTGGTGACGCTCTTCGCAGAGGATGCGACCATCGAGAGCTATCTGGTCGCGCGCGTCTTCGATCGGAAGGAGGGTGTGTGCCGTGGGCGCGCTGAAATCCGGGAGCTCATACGCGCGCTCATGAAGCGCGGCGTGCCCTGGGGAGGTCACGAACCGCCGATCATTCGAGGCAGCACGGTCGCCGTCGAGTTCAGGGCTGCGTCCTCGGATACCGAGAAGTTCTCCGTGGATATCATCGAGGTGAGGGACGGGAAGATCCAGAGCCTTCGCGCGTACGTGGGGTGGCGCGCGCTCATGGCGGGGGCCGGCGCGAAATAGCCGCAGGGCGCGCCGCGAGGGCTTTGCCTCGAGCGGCGGCCGGTTCGTGAAGGTTCGCCTGTCGTCGGTCGCGACGTCGTACCCCATGGCCGAGGGACGCGTTGCGGCCATGGGGGCCGCGCAGGGTGCCTCCCACGGATCGCTCGTCGACCGTTGTTCCTGCGCGCCTCGATCGCTCAGGGTACCTTTTCCCGCTTTGCGGCGCGGCCCGCCTTCGCGAGCGCGTCGAGGACCGCCGTCAGCGCGGGTGAGCGCTCGCTGCCCGCGCGCACCGCGGCGTAGATGTTGCGGCTCGGCGCGGCGCCGCCTAGCGGCAATGCCGATCGGTTAGCGACAAAACCGCTGTTAAATCGCGGAGAATGAGATCATGATGCCGCGATCGCTCAGGAGGCGATCGCATGCGAGGAAGTCCTTTCGGTGCCGTACCGTCTGCCGACGAAGGAGCTTTCGACAGACTTCGAGAGAGCATCAATCCGGAGTGGATCGAAGCTGCGCTCGAGGCGACGGGTACGGCGACCGTGCGTCGGCGAAGACTGCCTGCAGAGCAGGTAATCTGGCTCGTTTTGGGGATGGCTATCTATCGGCAGAGGCCGATCGACGACCTCGTCGCACATCTCGACCTCAGTTTACCAGGTACGGGCTCCGCTTCGATGGCGAAGAGCGCCATCGCGCAGGCGCGCGCGCGCCTTGGCGACGAGCCGCTGAAGTGGCTGTTCGAGCGCTGCTCAGAGAAATGGGCACACGAGAGCGCTCGTCGCCATGCGTGGCGCGGCCTTGCACTTTATGGCGTCGACGGGACGACGGTTCGCGTGCCCGACTCGAAGGAGAATCGCACGCATTTCGGAAGCCAGAACACGAGGAACAACCAAATCAGCGGCTACCCTCTCGCCCGAATCGTGACATTGATGGCGTTGCGTTCGCACATCCTTGCTGCCGCCGCATTCGGCCCCTGGGGCGACGAGAGACCCTACGCGACGGAGCTCTGGCCGAAGGTCCCCGACGATTCTCTCATGATCGTCGACCGAAACTTTCTCGCGGCGCACATCCTCGTAGGGCTTGAGGCGACAGGGACGAATCGGCACTGGCTCACGCGCGCGACGGCGAACTCGAAGTGGACCGTGGTGAAGAAGC
This sequence comes from Sorangiineae bacterium MSr11954, assembly GCA_037157815.1. Lineage (NCBI taxonomy): Bacteria > Pseudomonadati > Myxococcota > Myxococcia > Myxococcales > Pendulisporaceae > Pendulispora > Pendulispora albinea. Next base: position 5,008,332 of record CP089984.1, on the reverse strand, counting down.
TTGGTCCAGGCGACGAGCTTGTCGAGATGATGCCGAGTTGGGGCACTCGTGCGAAGAACGAACACGTGCCGCGCGTCTGGACGATGCGGGCCATTCACTACCGCAGGCCAGGATTCAAGCCGCAAACGCTGCTCACGTCGCTCGTCGATGCGAAGCTGTTCCCGGCTAATGAACTCCGCGCGCTCTATCACGAACGGTGGGAGATCGAGGAAGCCCAGACGCAAACCGTAAAATCTTGGTCCGCTTCGCGCTGGAGCGACGAGTTTTCAAGCTGGTTCGTCGATCGCGACATCGCGGCGTAGCCGAAAACTTGCCCTGCGGCGCGAGTCGTGATGGGGCTCCCTCGCGCGGGGAGGCCATCGGCGATGGCGAAGCGAAAATGGAAGGTCGAGTTACGCGCGAGACCGCAATCCGACGGTTTGGAACGACTCGGGCAGGTGGTGAAGCTCGTGATCGTCCGAGAGGCCGCCGCCCGCGCAATGCAAACGGACAACAACGAGAGGTCGAGGCTCCTCATCCCCACGAGCGTCGGCGTTCTCGAGGAGCGTGATGCATGAAGAACCGAGCGGCGCTGTACGCGCGCGTTTCAACGGCGCGCCAGGAGCAAGAGAAAACGATCGGCTCGCAAGTCGAAGCGATCGAACGCGCGTGCGCCGCTGGTGGCGTGAGCATCGCGCCGGATCGGCGCTATGTCGATGAAGGATTCAGCGGGTCGCGTTTGGACCGCCCCGCGTTCGATGCACTTCGCGACGCCGCGGCAGATGGATTGATAGATGTAATTTACATATATTGTCCTGATCGGCTCGCGCGAAGTTACGTCCATCAGCAGGTCATCCTCGAAGAGCTCACCAAGCGTGGGGTGCGCGTACACTTCGTTGAACATCCTGTCGGCGAGCGTGCGGAGGATCGACTGCTTGTCCAGATGCAAGGAGTGATCGCCGAGTACGAGCGTGCCAAGATCCTGGAACGTACGCGGCGAGGACGAATGCACAAAGTGCGCGAAGGTCGAATGCTTCCTTTTGGAATACCGCCGTACGGATACGCGATCGTCAGGACGAAGGCCGTGCCCGGTGGAAGCATTGTGATCGACGAGGTCGAGGCGCAGAATGTCCGTGCGATGTATCGATGGGTGCTCGACGAAGGGCTGAGTGCACGGCAAGTCGCCAAACGATTGAACGCGCTCGGCATCAAGCCGCGCCGCGCCAAGATCTGGGTCGCAGGCAGCGTGCACGTCATCCTGACCAACGCTGCGTACACGGGCATGGCGACGTACGGCAAACGCGAACCCGCAGAGCCAAAGCGTCCGCGTCGTCCTGGTGGATATCGTAAGAACGCGAAGAGCTCGCACGTCATCCGCCCGCGGGCGCAATGGCTACACGTTTCGATTCCTTCGCTCGTTACCGAAAAGGATCAAGAGTGCGTGCGGACACGGCTGGCGAAGAACAAAATCTGGGCGCCACGCAACGTGCAGCATGACTACTTGCTGCGGGCTCTCGTCACGTGCGGTGAGTGCGGTTGGAAGATGGCGTGTGGGCACCAGTCGAGCGTGTGCAAGCGCTACGAGTATTTTTACTATGAATGTGCTCGCCGCGATCCTGTCGACACCGGGCGAATGAGCAAGTGCACCGCCAAGCGCGTGCGCGCAGAGGAACTCGACGGTGTTGTGTGGGACGCGATTCGATCTTGGGTGCAGAGCCCCGCAATGCTCCAACGCGAACTCGAACTATGGCGAACAAGTCGTCAAGCCGCGTCGAGCGTTGCCAAGGAGCTCGCGCGCCTGGAAGGAGCGAGACGACAACTCGAACTCCAAGTCGAGCGATTGATCGACGCATACCAACGAGGAGCGATCAGCGTCGAGCAACTGAAGTCCCGACGCGAGAGACTCGACAGTGCCATGGACTCCGTCAGCCTCCGAGGCGAGGACTTGATTGGTCAGCAGATGGACTCCACCCGCGTTACACGCATCGCCGATGACCTCGCGGCCTTCGCCTCGACACTCCGCAAGGGATTCGACAAGCTCGACTTCACCGAGCGCCAAAGGATCGTCCGTCTTCTTCTTGAGCGCGTCGTCGTTACCGGCGACAAGCTCACGATCGAGCACGCTATCCCTCTGTCAGGACGATTTGGTGGTTTGCGTCAAGGTGATCGAGCTCGGCTACGACGAAGTGAAGACCGACATGCTGGATCGCCAAGAGGCGATTCGCAGCAAGACGGTGAAAGGCGTGATGCAGGAGCTCTGGGCCATCGCACTCGCGTACAACCTCGTGCGTCTCGAGATGGAGCGAATCGCCGAGGAAGCCTCGGTGCCGCCGTCGCGAATCAGCTTCGTGATGAGCCTTCGCCTCATTCGCGACGAGTGGGCCTGGGCGGCGGCGGCGCATGCTCCGGGTGCCATCCCGAAAAACCTACGAGCGCTTCGAGAGGAGCTGAAGCGCTTCGTCTTACCTCCACGACGCACGGAGCGTCGCTATCCCCGCGCCGTGAAGATCAAGATGAGCAATTACGATCGTAAGCGGCCCACGACCGCCCGGAGGAAGCGCCGTAAGTGAACAGCATTGCGCCTAGCGGGCGAATCACGATGCCCTCGTACCGAGCATCGGTGGCCAGTCGCGGTGCCAGGGCCACGCCTTGATTGGCCGCCACCAACGTGAAGACGGCTGTCCACTCGTTGACGTGATGGCGAATATTGGGGCTGAAGCCCGCGCTGGTGCACGCGGCCCGCGTGACCTCGCCACAGGGGCCCGACGATGCACCCAGGATCCACGACTCCTCGTTCAAGTCGGTGAGCGTGAGGGTGCGGCGTTGGGCGAGGTGGTGCTTGGCGGGCAGCACCACGTCGTAAGGATCGAGCAGCAAGTCGCGCCGCGCGTAGCGGGCGTCGCCGCGGGTGGGGCCGCTGCGGTAGTCGATGGTGACCATCAGATCGAGATCGCCGGCGTCGAGCCGCACGAGCACCTCGGGCGCCTCGATTTCCTGAACGACCACCCGCAGCGCCGGCACTTTGCGGGCCAGCATGCGTATCGCCGGTGCGACGAAGCTCTGAATGGCGGTGGCGAACGCACCCACCGCCACCGGCCGCACCTCGCGGGCCTCGAACGCCTCGAGATCGGCGCGCGCGCGCTCCATCTGGGCGAGCATCACCGCCGCGTGATCGAGAAGGAGCATGGCTTGCGGCGTGAGGCGCACCCCGCGTCCCTGACGGGCCATGAGCGGCGCGCCCACCTCGCGCGAGAGCGCGGCGAGCTGCTGGGAGACGGCGGAGGGCGTGAGGTGCACCGCGCGCGCGGTGGCCACCACGGTGCGGTGCTCTCGAAGCTCGCGGAGGATGCGCAGGCGGCGGACGTCGATGAAGGTGTCGCTTACGGGTTTCATGAAAAAAATGTAGATGGACCTAATATACCCTCGACCGTACGGTCTTGCACATGAAGACCAACGCCCTCGCGTCCAGCGACGCAAAACCTCGGGTTGCCGTCATCGGCGACTACAACGAACGCAACAAGCTCCATATTGCCACCCACGAAGAGCTGGTGACCGCAGGCGCCCGCGCGGAGTGGGTGCACACCAAGGACATTGGCGATCCGGCGGCGAGGCTGGTGGAGGTCGACGCGGTGTTCATCGCGCCGTCCAGTCCTTTCGCGAACCAGGAGGCCGCGCTCGCCGCCATCCGCTACGCCCGCGAGCAAAAGATCCCTCTGATGGGTACCTGCGGCGGATACCAGCACGTGGTGCTCGAATTGGTGCGCAATGGCCTGGGGGTGGCGGACGCCGCCCACGCAGAGGACCACCCCAGCGCCGAGCGCCTCGCCGTAACGCCGCTGGTTTGCTCGGTGGCGGGGCAGCGGCTGCCGGTGCTACCCGTGCCGGGAACGCGGGCGGCGGCGCTGTACGGCGAGCCGCGGCCGATCGAGCCTTATTATTGTAATTACGGGATGAATCCGGAATACGAGGCGAGCCTGAGTGCGGCGGGGCTCAAGGTGACGGGCCGCGATGAAGAGGGCCGCGCGCGCATCGTGGAGCTCGAGCGGCATCCGTTCTATTTGGCGACCCTGTACGTGTTTCAGGACAGGAGCCCACGGACGAAGCCGCACCCGTTCACCGCGGCATTTCTGGAGGCGGCGCGCGAGCGGGCGCGATCGCGAAGCGCCAATTCGACGTCGGGCAACTCGATCACCCAACTCAGGGATAACGCGTAAGCTGAAAATGACATTGACCCGCTGAGGAGAGCTCCCTCGTTCGGAGCGATCCTCATGAGAAAAGCGCGCCGGCCGGGGCGGCGGTGAGCAGAATCGGTGCGCCGATCCATCCTTGCGGTTCGGCACGGGGTCTGTTTCCTCGGTGCGGACAGACCCCGCGGGCGCAAACTCCGTCGAGAGTCTCCTCGGCGGTTCTCCCGGTCGAGGGGCTCTCACCGACTCCATCAGCGCCGCTCGCCGTCAAACTGCGTATTCGGCGGGAACTGGTCCTTCGCGTAGGTTTGCTGGCAGCGCGTGCAAACAGGGACCTCCTTTCGCGTTCTCGGCCGCACGGCTTCTGTAAATTGAATGTCGTGTTGGGTTCCTTTCTTCCTGTTGCCACCAAGGGCGTTCGCGACGTTGTCTTCGGCGCATTTCCTCTCGCTGCAAGCCGCCGCGAAGACCATACCCGTCCGGACGTTGTAGCCGGCCGTAATCGTCGCGGGGATCGACTTGCCCGCGATCGCTTTGGCCTCCTCCCGCGTGCGGCCTAGCCCCATCTCTTGGGCTACGATGGCGTCGTACCGCTGGCGCAGATCGTTCTCCAAATCGCGTCGTGCAGCATAAGCAGCAGCGCGCCTCTGCTGATGCCATTGCGGAGATCCCACGACGACGGGCGCGGGCCCCGTCGGCCGCGGTAACGACGACCCCCCCGAGGTGTTCGAGGTCGATGTGCTCGTGCTCGTTGCGACGATGTTCGCCCACGTCTTCGCGGCAGGCTTCGGGACGGGGATCGGGGGTGCGTTGGAGCTCGCCACGGGCCCGATCGGGAGAACGGGACCCGTCCATGGCGCCGGCGCGATGGGGAAAGCCGCCGAGGTGCTCGAGGTCGATGTGCTCGTGGTCGACGAGGTGCTCGATGCGACCATCTCCGCATATGTCTTCGCGGGAGGTTTGGGCGGCGCGGCGCCCTCGTCCTCGTCGTCGGAGCCGCATGGCCGGTTATGAACCCACGCACCGGTGTGGCCGACGAAGTAGGTATGGTCGACGCCGACCTCGAGGTTGTAGACGGTCGCCTCCTGCGCGATGGGGACGACGTTCGTCACCCGCAGCTCGTGTCCAGCGCGATCGAGCAACGGCTCGTTGGCGGCCAGCTCTCCGGCCCTCACCCATCCGCGATCGAACGTCCAATACGGATGCTCGGGCGTGGAGCGAATGGTCTCGCCGTCGCCGGCGATGGTCTCGAGGTGAACGTCCACCAGCGACGGCGCACCACGGACGAAGGTCCGCGTCACGGGACGGGCGGTCACCGTGCCGTCGCGTTCCCCGCGCGCGAGGACGAAATCCCCCGCGCGCAGGCTCTCGATGGGCCGATCGCCCGAAGGTGTCGCCACGCTCGTACCCGCGACGAAGCAATTGCCCCCGGGCACGGTGCAGCCCGGGCCATCGCACGCGCGGCCGGCGCCGCCCAGGAGGACGGCGGTCGTGGTCTTTCCCGTGAAAGACGTATTGCCCCCGAGGGCGCGATATCCAGCGACCACCAAGAGGAGAATCCCGGCCAGGAGAAGTACGTATTCGACCGCCGAAACCCCGCGCCGATCCACGATGAGCCGCATGCGAGCGAGCTTCCCTGTAAATCGTGGATTGGATTTTCTTCCGGCTCCTGCCGATGGACACGATTCGGAGTGCGTGGCAGATCCGATCGGGCTTCTGGTCATTTGAATGTTCCTATTTTCGTTCACGTATCGTCGTGCTCCCGTGCCACCCGTTCGCAACGGCCATGCCCACTCCGCCGAGGCACCGAATGCGGCCCGCGGCCGCCCAAACGCGTGCCCGGAGCCAAATTTCCGGATGAGATCGCGTCAGTTATCGACGCCGAGTGTCCTGGGCGAACGATGGTCCCTGCGTGCCGAAAGCACGCAGCCGCTTGCCTGTCCACCCTCTCATGGGTGGTCCATTTTTCTTTCGAAATGGGTCAGCTTCGGGGTGACCGTTGGCAAATCATGAGCGCAAGATGGTGCTGGCTCGCGAAGAGCTGGCGCCCGGCGCGGAGAGCCCCGCCGCATCGACCCATTCGTCCCAGAGCTCTTCGTGCTTGCCGATGGTACGGTCGCGATCCTGACGGGCTCCCTCGGCTGCGCCTTCGCCGGCCTCGGAGGCGTCCTCGCGATGGCGCCATCGCACGCGCGCGCGCCGCGCCGTTCGCGCTCGATGCCGTTTGGTGACCGTCGTCACGCTCCCGCACCGGACGACCGTCCTGCGCGCGCCCGAACCTTCGACAGGGTGACGGAATCACTCGGACACCGTCTCCGGGCACTCGAGGACCATGCGTCCACGTCTGGACGCCTCCCATTCAATCGCAGCCGCCACCGTCTTCATTCCTGGAAACGCGCTGGGCGCACCTGGATAGATGGTCGCGATACCACTTGCGAAGGGGGCGTGACAATACGTTTCACCTTTGGAGCTCGACACGTAAACGACCCCCTCGACAACGACCGCTGGGTGTTTGTTCGACGGTATGGATACCTCGAAAACGAAATCGGGTACGCCATCATGGTTGAGATCTGCCTCTGCCAGCTTCCGCATATCCCGGCAATCGTAGCGGGAAAATACGGCTACCGGGATCATCTCACCGCGTGTGGTTCCCGTTCGAATGACTGCAAACCTACAATAACTTTCGCGGTAGCCAACGAAGTGGACACGCATCGGAACAACGGTGAGCGCGGCCGAGCCACTCTGGACTGCACGCGCGCCGCCGGCGACGATATCGATACTTATCTTTGCATCTACGTCGTAGACCTTCCTCGCCAACTCCGTGAGCACTGGCAGCAGCCTCCTCTCGTCGGCGACCGGGACCGACGGAACCATTGGGATGCTCGGAGGCGTTTGCGGAACGTTGGTCGGCCCAGCCACCGATGGGGCTGCCGATGCCGTCGAGGCCATCGGTGCTTTTATTCGAGATGCTGTCGACTGTGTGGTGGCAGGAGATACCGCTCGAGTTGGTTTATTCGCGCCATCGCATCGGAGTAGCGCCACATTCAGGACGGAGCACGAGAGAATCGCCAGTGACCCTTTCGCCCTCATGCGAAGCCTAAGGGCGTTGATACGTGTAGTCTACGGAGATTGTTTGTGCAATTGTTTGACCGTTGAACGTGTGGGTAACCGTAAATGTTTCAGTAGGGCTGGTCACGCTGTCGTCGCCTCTATACCTATAGATGAACTTGGCGTAGGCTTGGCGCTCGTCGAACGCGCCGAATCCGCCATTGACGAATGTCGAAATCCGAGCGACGGATTGCGTAGTAACGTCCTGATCCGCCTCCCGGTTCATGTTTCGATGCGTGCCTATCATCTTCGAGACCCAAAAGAATGCGCTCGCATCGCATCTCTCGAAGGCGTTATCCGCGACGACTTCAGGGTCAAACTTGGGGAACCATTGCCTCAGGTCAGGAGTTCCCCCTGGCTGTGTGGGCCCCCACGGGTGCTTCGATGTGCGGGTTATCCGAGCGTCCCCGTAGACGGGTTCGGGGTCGGTCAGCGGCTTCGGTGGGAAATGTCGATAGGTTCCATACCGTTCGAAGTTTGCGGCCCATGTGGTTTGGAGCAGTCCGCGACCATAGAATGGTCCATAAGCGCGACCGCGTCCTCGGCCACCTTCCCTGAAGGCCAGCCACAAGCCGGTTTCTGCATAAATTTGCGCAAGAAAATGCGTCTGACGCGCGGTGTCCAATAGGTTGTACTTGCGCAGCACTCGATTCAGCGCAAGTGCGTCGGGTTGGAATCGTCCGCGTGCAGTGGCGAACGAGATCGGTGCAGCTCGAGGCGCGGGGCGGCGCGGCATCAGTTGCGTTAGCTCGTCGAGGCTGAGCCAGCCGCACTTGCGAAAGTGTCGAATGAACGCCCTTGGATGAAAATGCCAATGCGCCGTGCCGATGCCGAGCTGCGCTTGCTGCCAAAAGCAAAGAGCCATTGCGTGTGCTTTGAAGCTCTCGAACTTGCCGCCGTCCAGCAGAGGCTGCGGGTCGCTCTTGCTTCGCGGTTCGCTCGTCAGCCATCGGAAGCGCGCGGCAATCGTTGTCGCGTCCCATTCCGTCTGAAGCCGGCAGATTCGGTGCTCGAGTTGCCTTCGAACGGCCGGTAAATTGAGAGAACTTTGTATTTCCGCCGGTGTCGGAGGTGGGGTCTTGTCGGCATCGAGCGGGATGAGCACGGCCAGCTCTTTGCAACGACTATCGCGGCTGGCGCTGCAATCCACCAAAAGCCAATCATCCCACGCAGGAAAATCGGCGTCGCTGAACTTGCGAACGTCGGAGTGATTCAGGTTGACCCAGCCTTTGACCCAGTCGTGCGCTGGGTCGAACGGGGTCCCCGGGTGCGGCAAGCGTGGATCGGGAAGGAGGATCTCTCGCCAATGCGGCTTGTCTGAATAATCGAGCGCATCAGGCCCGAGCACCCTACCGAAACGCAGTAGCTCGTAGCCCGCACTCGAGGAGGTCGGGAATCGTGATGCCGCGATATTCTCCAAGTTGTATTCAAATTCCTTTTCGACCTGTTTGGCTCCGAGCGGAGTCCAAATGTGCCAAGGCGGCCCGATGTCCTCGCTCATGCAAAAACTTTGCGCGACGGAGTCTCCGCGTCCGAGATCGACACGTAGTACCGTGCTTCGCTTGAGCGTGCCCGCTACGGGCGGGGTCGGCCATACGGTTAGGGGATTGATTTGATAAAATGCGCTGCCCTGCGGGAGCACGAACCACATGGAACCGTAGACGGCGTCGATCCGGCCATCGTGAGCCGGTGGTACGAAGACGACCCTCGGACCGACCAACCGCTCGATGTTGGCGTCGTCGCAAAAGATCTCCAAGTGAATTTTATTCGGCTCACCATAGATGCGCCCCGCGGCTCCTAGCTCTTCTTTGCGAAAGATTCGTTGGCCGGTCATCATCTTGGGTTGAATCGACTTCAAATGCATGTAAATTGAAAAGAACACGACCGATGTCGCGGCTCCTGTCTGGGGATCCGCGCCAATGTCCGTCTCGTGACGGATAATCACGCACCCATTGTCTGTCCATCCGCCGAAGTGGTTGAGCGGATGACTCATGTCCTTGCTCTCGGGAGTGGGGACCCGTGAGAAGACGACCGTGCCATCCGCGATCGCACGGACGGGAAGCACAGTGTTGCCGAAGGTCGGCGCGGTTAAATGCACGCCACCGTGCCAGTTCAGGTCGCGGCTCACAGGATAGCTCCCATCCCCTGAATTTCCGACGCTCATGGCTCGGTCGATGAACGCATCCTCGACATCGTTGGGGGAACGAGGCGGAAGAAAGGGCGGGCTCAGAATCATGATGCTGTGCTCATCACATCGAGAACGGATAATCGGCAAAAACAGGTTCGATATCGTTTTTTGGGTACTCGCGTTTGGAAGGCGGCTCGTCGTCCAGCTCCGGAAATGGCCACGGTACCTCGTAGCGTTCGACCGTGAGCCTCCTAGCTTGTACCGCCTCACGAAGCACATGATTCAGCTCCCGCTCGAAACCTCGAAGAAGCTGTCGCGGATCCTTCGTGGGTCGAGGCAACGTCTCACCCAACTCCGCGCCTGTGAGCGCGTCGTAGATCGCAATGAGATCGCGTGCCGGCTCATCGGCGAGCGCGCCCGCGGTGTCGAAGCTGTTGTAAATGATATGGGAGAGCGGGTTATCCGAAAGGTCCCACCGTGACATCGCCTCGACGGATGTGCTCTCTCCAACCGGCACGAGCTGAATCCGCCACACTTGCATGTAGCAGTCGGTTACGAGCCATGTTTGGAGTCCCCACTCCACCTCATGACACTAAGGACTTTCCCTCCGTGGAGCAAGATACGTTGTCCTTCCAAGCCCGTTTCGTGATGCTCGAGGCGCACGACAACGTGGAGCCTTGATTGTGCCGTCCATGCGGAGGGGCCCGCATACCGAGCAATCGGCAGTAGTGGTCGTCACATCCATCAATTGGTCGCGACTGTCAATTCACGCAACGCATTGCGCGTGCATTCGAAACCACGCTGCGCAAAGCAAAGCAAATTTGTGGGATGTGCTGCGCTTTGCAATCGAATCACCATCCGCGAGCCTGCGTGAGATAACGCGCAAACGAGGCGTGCGCTGGATGTTATTTTGTTATCTTCTTCGTTGAGCGTGGGATCGAACTGCTCAGACATCCTCCCGGTAAGTTGCCCGATGCGGGAGGACGCCGATTCGATCGGAAGCTATGGTTGGCTCACGAGGAATTGTCATGAACCACGTCCCGCCGGGATCCGCCGGCACGCCGGCCGACTTTTCTAGTGATGCGTCTGGTGACGAGACAACTCCGAAGGGAGGAACGAATCCGACCCTTCCTTCGCCCCGATCGCATCTGAACACGAGGCTGGCGCCGGGCACCGTGTTCGCCGATCGCTACCGGATCGAGGAGCTCCTCGGTCGTGGCGCCATGGGTGAAGTTTACCGCGCGGAAGACAAGACCCTTCAACGTGCCGTTGCGCTCAAAATCGTTCGCGTCGATGCCTCCGAAGCCACGGCGGACCGCGAGCAGGCCAAGGGGCGCCTTCTCCATGAGGCGCGCATCGCCTCGGCGCTCAGGCATCCGCACATCGTCGAGGTTTACGATGCGGGAGATCACGGGCGGCTTCCTTACTTGGTCCTCGAATTGTGCAACGGAGGAAACCTCCGAAACGCCATGGCCGCCGATGCAAGTCAAGCCGAGAGGCTGCGATGGCTGGTCGAGATGGCGGAGGCGCTCGCGCATGCCCATGATCAAGGCATCATCCATCGGGACGTGAAACCAGAGAACGTCCTCCTCACCCGCGCGCGAACCGTCAAGGTCGCAGACTTTGGAATCGCACGGGCGCTCCGGCGCCTTGATGCGGAGGACAATGCGACGGCGTGCATCACAGGCACTCCCGGCTACATGGCGCCCGAGCAGCTGCTTGGCGCCGCGATCGATGCGCGCGCGGACCAATTCGCATGGGGGGTCGTGGCATACGAGGTCCTCAGTGGCGCGCACCCACGGTCACACCATGACGGTGCGCTGGGGAATCCATCGAGCTACCCGCGCAACAGCTACCCGCGCAACAAAATCCCCGCGCCCTTGCTTCGCGTGCTTTCCCGAGCGATGGCCATCCCCGTTGAAGAGCGCTATGCAAACATGCATATACTCCTGAGGGATCTACGCCAGCCTACTCAAATTCGTAGGCGGCCGATGGTCGCTGCAACGAACCGAGAGACGGGAGACAAGCGATCAGCCTCCGACTCGGTCCGCCGCGGCAACGAGGCGCTGGGTGCGTCTGGCCCCCTGAAGGATCTCCGTTCCAATTCGCGTCCAGCGAGTCGGGAGTTTTTTGCGGTAAGGCCCGCCCAGCTGCCCCCGGAGACGATGGGCTTCACCGGTCGGAGCCACGATGTGGAACGGATCGATGGCTTCTTCCGCGAGGGCGCGCAGCGCATCGTGATCAGCGGCTCGCCAGGGGTGGGCAAGACGGCCCTGGCCGTCTACTGGAGCCACAGGGTGGGCGAACGTTTCCCCGACGGGAGCCTCTTCGCCAACCTTCGAGGATACGATCCGTCGGGTGATCCCGCCCGACCCGCGGACCTCCTCGACGCGTTCTTGCGAGCGCTCGGCGTGCCGCCATCGATCATCCCGGACTCGCTGGAAGCCCGGGCGGCGCTGTTTCGTTCCAGGTTGGCCGAGAAACGCGTGTTGCTCATGCTGGACAACGCCGCGTCGGCCGAACAGGTCCGACCGCTACTACCCAGCTCGCCGGGGTGTCTGGTGGTCGTCACCAGCCGCAACCAGCTGTCAGGGCTGGTCGCCATGGAAGGTGCCTCCCGTCTCAGCCTCGAACCGTTGACGTCACCGGAGTCCCAGCTGCTGCTGCGGCGGATGATCGGCGGGGAACGCGCGGAACGCGAGCCGGCTGCACTCGCAGAGCTGGCTCGATCCTGCGCCTACCTGCCGTTGGCGTTGCGGATCGCGGCGGAAAGGGTCAGTCGCCGCCCGCACCTCGAATTGGCCGACTTGGTCACGGAGCTCGCGGCCGAGTCGAGCCGGCTCGATCTCCTCGCCACAGGCGACGACGTCGAACCCACGGCCGTGCGCGCCGTCTTCTCCTGGTCCTACCGCGCACTCGCCCCGGAGGCGGCCCGAGTATTCCGCCTCCTGGGGTTGCACGCCGGCACGGAGATCAGCGCCAGCGCCGCCGCCGCGTTGGCCGGCACCTCGAGCACGTCGCGAGCCGACATCGCGCGCCTCTTGGCGAGCCTGGTGAACGTCCACCTGCTCGAGGAGCTCGCGCCCGCACGCTATCGATTCCACGACTTGCTCCGGGTGTACGCCTCCAACCTCGTGACCGAGCTCGAACCCGAGTTGGAACGGAGGGCGGCCGGCCAACGAGGGCTCGCCTGGTACCTGCACACCGCACGAGCCGCCAACCTCGCGATTACCCCTGCCTGGCACGAGCTGGCCCTCGAAGGCGCGCCACCGCTCGACCCAACGACCTTCCCCGATCGCGACAGCGCCTTGGCTTGGTGCCACACCGAGCACGGCAACATCGTGGCCGCCACCCGGCAGGCCCGCGAGTGGGGCATGTTCGCCTTCGCCTGGAAGCTTCCGATCGTCTTCTGGGACTACTTCCACCTCACCAAGTCCTGGGCGCCCTGGCTCGCCTCGCATCGGGAAGGGCTGGCGGCGGCTCGAGAGCTCGGCGACCGCCACGCCGAGGCCTGGCTCCTGTACAACATTGGGCATGCCCTCTACGATCTGCACCGCCATCGCGATGCGCGCGACCACTTCACCCAGTCGCTGAATCTCCGCCGCGATCGCGGTGACAACCTGGGTGAGGCATGGTCGACGTATTCCCTCGGACTGGTCGACCAGGCGCAGGGGGAGACCAACGACGCTGTCGCGCGCTATCGACGGGCAAAGCGCTACTTCGACCAGGTCGGGGACTCGCTGGGACGGGCGCTCTGCATGACGGCGCTGGGTGACGCATACCGGGAACAGGGCTGCCACGACGAAGCCATCGACCAGCTCCGACACGGCCTGGACCTATTCCGTGCCCTCGGACACAGCCATGGAGAAGGCTATGTGATGGACAAGCTCGCGGTGGCGTTCCACGAAGCCGGCCACCTCGCGGACGCGCACGATCACTACCAGGAGGCGCTCGAGCTCCACCGGCGGAGCGGGAACCAGCAGGGTGAGGCGAGTGGTCTCAACGGTCTCGGCCAACTCCTCGACGCCACCGGCGACCATATGGCCGCGCGGTCCATGTGGCGTGACGCGCTGATGATCCTCGACCATCTCGGTGACCCCCGCGCCGCGGACGTGCGGCAGTGTCTCGCTCGAACGAGAGGAGCCTCCTGAATGACGACGTCGCCGGACTTCACCACCTTGCCCGCGCTGGACGGTGCCCTCGTCACGAACGAGGGCGGGTGCCAACCGTACGCCGATGACTTCGGCCACATCGTCCGCGCGCTCCCCCGCGCCGTGCTGCGCCCAGGCTCCGTCGCGGACATCCTCACGATCACCCGCTTCGCCGCGGAACACGGGCTCCCGCTGACCGCCCGGGGCGCCGGACACTCCCTGCATGGGCAGTCCCAGGTGGCCTCTGGGATCGTCATCGACATGACGACCCTCGCCACCATCCATCGGGTGTCCGCCGATCGCGTCGTCGTCGACGCCGGTGCTCTCTGGAGCCGTGTCCTCGACGCGACGCTCTCGCACGGGCTTACGCCCCCCGTCCTCACCGACTACCTGGAGACCACCGTCGGTGGTACCCTCTCGGCAGGCGGAATCGGCGGCATGTCCCACCGCCACGGACTCCAGGTCGATCAGATCGCGTCGTGCGACGTCGTCATCGGCGACGGCACCATGGTGCGCTGTTCACCCGAAGAGAATCGCGCCCTGTTCGACGCCGTTCGAGCGGGCCATGGGCGCTGCGGAATCATGGTCTCCGCCACCCTCGCGCTCGTACCGGCTTACGCACATGCGCGCGTCTACCGATTCACGTACTCCGATTTGAGGGAGTTCCTCGCCGACCAACGGCGTCTCGTCGTCGAGCGACGCGCCGACTACGTGGAAGGGTTCATCACCCCCGGCGCGAGCAACGGCTGGGGCTTCGTTCTCGAAGCCGCCCGCTTCACCGACTCCGTCGCCGAGCTCGATGACATGGGACTTCACGGGACACCCGATGTAAAGGACATGCCCTACCGCGACTTTGCCCACCGGGTACGCCTCGCCGAGGATTTGTTTCGCAGCACCGGCGAGTGGCATTGCCCGCACCCATGGTGGAACGCGTTCATCCCGGAATCCGCCACCCCCAAGATCGTCACCGAGGCCCTCGGGCAGCTCACCCCCGCCGATCTCGGCGGTAAAAGCGGCCTTATCCTACTCTATCCGTTCCGCACCGAACACCTTACCGCCCCGCTCCTCCGCAGCCCCGATGAGCCCATCGCCTACCTGTTTGCGGTCCTTCCCACCGCCGCCGGCGATTCACCCGTCTCCCTCGATCGAATGCTCGACACCAACCTGCGCCTGTACGACCTCATCCGCGTCCACAACGGTGCCATGTACCCGATTGGGAACCTCCCTTTCACCACGGCACAGTGGCAGGCCCACTATGGGCCACAGTGGGAAACCTGCCAGCGCAACAAAATCATTTACGATCCACACGGCATCTTCGGTTCGCGATAATCCAACGCCGAGACCCCCAGCACGGGCTCTCGATTTGCGCGACGCGCACGAAAGGGAAACCCATGACCTTCGGCAAGTCGCATTTCGTGATTGGTATCTACGTCGGGGCCATCGAATCGGCAAGGGTGGCGTGCGAGGGACAGTCCGCCGACGCCTCGCCCGCCGAAGCCGCGCCGGTCGCCGACGACTTTGCGGCTTTGCGGGCAGATCGCCGATACCGGGTTATCGGACGCACGGATTGATCTCCGGACACCGCGCCCCGGCGCCTTCGACGAGCCACGGGCGGGAGCGGCGAGCGGCGAACCGATGCGATTTGCGAGGTGGGCGGCGCCAACGCGGTCGCGCTCGCGATGCACGCGCCGGCTTCGTCGAGCTCCGTGGCCCTCGTCGCGCGGCGTGACGGCACCGCGGGCGAGGCTATGTGCCAATGAGCAACGATGCTAGGAGCCATTGCACCCGAGCGTGCAGAGCTCGGTGAAGAACCGTTACCATTCATGACGGCAAAATCCATGATGGCAAAATTCGTGACCGCAAAATCCACGCCGCGCGGGCACGGCGCGAAGCGCAGGCAGCGACGAATTCTGCGTTGACGTTGCGCCAACGCGCACCGCTATTGCGAACATGTGTCAATGACGTCATTCGAGACGGACTTGTCGCGGGGCATTACAAAATGGGTGATGCGCTCTGCGCAACGCCCGCCAAAATTGCGAACGATTACGACTCGTGCGGGGAGACCACTTGCACGCTCGCGCGCGATGGAGGACAGATACGAAACACGATTTCAGTTGGTGCCAATACGAATGATTGCCAACGAATTTTACACACACACGGACCCGATCTTTTATGACTTGCCATCGTGGTGGCATGACGAGACGGACTCGTACGGCCTCGCCAAGCGGCCTCCGCCCGAAGGATGGCAGGCCGCCCGCCAAGACATCTGGTTTACGCTGAAGCCGGCCGAGCGCGCGATGCCTGCGCAGGGCTGGAAGGTCCATGTATCTGCATGTACCGACAACGCGGAGCGCGTGCTGGAAGCCGTATGGCAATACTGTGTTCCGCTCGCGATCCCGTTCAAGTTCATTCCACATCCGCGGACCTTCTTGGCACTGAATGCAAAACAAGCGCCCCGCGCATCCAGCGGAAAACTGATCACCATTTATCCGGAGGACGAAGCGGAGCTGAAGCGGGTGCTCGAGGAGCTGTCGGTGGTGCTGGCGGGCGAGCACGGGCCCTACATTTTGAGCGATCTTCGCTTCGGCGATGGGCCTCTGTACGTGCGGTATGGCAGCTTTCGCAGGAGGTATTGCCTCCAGGGCGACGGCGAGCTCGCTCCCGCGCTCGAGAGGCCGGACGGCGTGCTCGTACCCGAACGGAGGGAGCCGTTCTTCGATGTCCCGCCATGGGTAAACGTACCCGAGTTTCTGTCGCCCCATCTGGCTGCACGGCAGACCGTCGTCGACCCCGCGCACTTTCCTTATCAGGTCGATGGCGCGCTGCGTTTCTCCAACGGCGGCGGCGTCTATACGGCTCGCCGGCTCACCGATGGGCAACGCGTGGTGTTGAAAGAAGCGCGACCGCGGGCGGGGCTCGATCGCGAGGGGCGCGATGCCATGGCGCGGCTCGCGCACGAAGCATGGGCCCTCGAACGGCTCGCCGGCGTGCCGGGTATTCCTCGCCTGTACGAAAAGGTCACGGTGGACGGTCACGACTTTCTGGCCATCGAGCACATGGGAGGTATTCCCCTCTACAGCTGGATGGCGCTGAATTATCCATTTGCCGAGCCGAGCCCGACCAGGGAAGCCATCTTGGCCTATCGCGACCAGGCGCTCGGTATCCTCGATCGGGTGGCCCGGCTGCTCGACGCGGTGCATGAACGCGGCGTCATCTACGGCGATCTGCACCCGCTCAATATCCTCTTGGCGGACGATGGCTCCGTCTCCTTCGTCGACTTCGAGCTGGCGGCCGACGTGCGGAACGAATCGTACCATCCCGGGTTGGCCTTTCCGGCGTTTGCGCCAGGTCGCAGCAAAGCCGGTGTCGCGATCGATAAGCACGCGCTCGCGGTCCTGCGCTCCTGGATTTTCACCCCGCTCACGTCGGCGGCGGCCTTGGACCATCGGAAGTTCTTCGGATATTTGACCAGGGCGGAGCGGTCGTTCGAGCTGCCGGAAGGTTACGGCCAGCGCATTCTCGACGATTTGTACATCACCGTAGGGCGCTCACCCGACGAGAATGCGCCCTACAAATTGAGGCTGCGTGAAGTACTGAGCGCGCCGCCGGAGATCGCGATCGACGTACCCGAGCCGGATTGGATCAAGGTGCGCGCGTCGATGGCCGACGCCATCGTGCGCAGCGCGACCCCCGAGCGCGCCGACCGCTTGTTCCCCGGCGGCGTCGAACAGTTCGTCTACGATGGACTGGGCTTCGCGTATGGCGCCGCGGGGATCCTGTGGGTTCTGTCGACGTGCTCCGATCGGCGGTCTCCCGAATACGAGCAATGGCTGATCCGGGCAGCGCGGCGCGATCTGCAGCCGCTGCCCGGCTTCTACCATGGCCTGCACGGCGTGGCCTATGTGCTCGATCATCTCGGTCATCGAAGCGACGCGCTGGCCGTGCTGGATCGGGCGATGCCGCTGACGTCATCCTTGTACGGCGGGAACCTGTTCGGCGGGCTCGCGGGGGTGGGCCTCAATGTCCTGCATTTCGCCGAGCGCACCGGGGACGCGCGTTTTCGCGAGCACGCGCTCGTGATCGCGGAGCGATTGAAGGGGGCGGTGGCGAGCGGTCGATTGCATGGGCTGGATGCACCGGAGCACCTTCGCGCGAGGCACGTCGGCCCGCTGACGGAGGGCGGCGAGCCGGACGCTGGGCTGCTCCGAGGATGGTCGGGGCCCGCGCTCTTTTTCGTTCGGCTCTACGAGGCGACCGGCGAGAGCGTGTACTTGGATCTCGCCATTCGCGCGGTGCACCGCGATCTGGATGTCTGCCGACTTCGCGAAGACCGAAGCCTTCAAGTCGGCGCGGACACGCGAACGTTCCCCTACCTCGAGAATGGGAGCGCGGGGATCGCGCTGGTGGTGGACGAGGTGCTCGCGCATCGTGCGGACGAACGGCTCGAGGCGGCGCTCGGTCCCCTGCTGCGCGCTTGTGGACTGGAGTTCACCGTCGAACCGGCGATGCTCCGCGGGCAAGCCGGACTGCTCGCCGCCATGGGCTGCTTGTCGCACCGCGACCCTCGTCTGCAAGGGATCCTCGCCCGCAATCTCCGCCGGCTCGAGGTCCACGCGGTCCCCTTCTACGGCCACCTCGCCTTTCCGAATTTTTCGCGCCTATCCATGGATGTCGCGCACGGAACCGCCGGTGTCCTCCTCTCGGTATCCGCGGCCACCGACGCGAAGGCCCCCTTTCTCCCGTTTCTCCGGAGGCGCGGTTCGGCCTCTTGAGATTGCGCATTTCGTATCGTGGAAAGGAGGTGATTTCGAATGGCTATTCTCGATTTGCAGCGCTTCGCGGTTTCGTCCGCGGTGAGCCCCGCGGCCGCCTGCACGGCGTGGTCGCAGTCCGGCTGCAGCAGCGATTGGACGTGTTGCTGACCCATGATTGAGCAGGTGCGGGCGAAGACCCTACAAGGTCCACGTCCGCACCTCGCTGTTTCAATGATGCGCGATACGGGCTGAGCAAAGAAGCAAAGTTCGAAATGGATCCAGAACCGAACGCATTGGTCCGAGTCTTGTTGGATGCCAGCGTTGGATCGAGAAAGGCGCTGAGGCGCGCCTTGGTGTGGCAAGATGCGTTCTTCGCAGGCCTGCTCGCCGAGCTCTGTCCTCGGGCCCAGCGAAGCCGGGTAACGACCCTGCTCTACGAACGAGCCCCGGAGTACCGCCGTGGCGGCGCGTTCTTCGATGTAGGACTGTTCGCTTGGGAGCAGCGCCTGTTTCGCGAAGGCTCGGCATTTCCACGCGAAGGGACGATCCTCGTGGGCGGCGTCGGCGGGGGCCGATTGCTGGGACCCTTGCTGGCGCGCGGACACCGGATCCTGGGCTTCGACCCGTCGCGGCTCCTGGACGAGGCCGAGGTGGTGGCCGGCGGGCGCGACGTAAAGCTCGCGACCGGCCGCTATCAGGATCTCGGGCCCGCGCTCCAGGGCGAGGGACCTCTCGCCGAGCTCGTTGCGGGAGAGGATATTCGTGCCATCATCCTGGCGTTCGGCAGCATGATGCACATCACGCCGGGCGAACGGCGGGAGCTCTTTTCCAATCTCCGGGCGCTCGCGCCCGCCGCGCCGGTCTTCGCGTCCTTCATGGTTCGAA
This sequence comes from Sorangiineae bacterium MSr11954, assembly GCA_037157815.1. Taxonomy (NCBI): domain Bacteria; kingdom Pseudomonadati; phylum Myxococcota; class Myxococcia; order Myxococcales; family Pendulisporaceae; genus Pendulispora; species Pendulispora albinea. Next base: position 4,989,140 of record CP089984.1, on the reverse strand, counting down.
GGCCGAACGCCGAATACGATCCCATCTACGAACGAACGCGGGCCGCCCTCCGCCGCATCGGACACAGCCATCCCGATGACCACGTCGATTTCATCGTCGGGGTCGGCTTTCTCCACATGCCGTCGCGCGACGAGGTGGCGGCGCTCTGCCATGGCGCCGGCTACGATCTGACGGAGTACTCGGAGATGCCCTACGGGACTGCCGTGGCCCTGCCGCGCCCCCCGTAGTGTTCCCGTCCTAGGATTCGAGTTCCATCTCCATCTCGATCTCGGACGAAGCGCCGGATCGAAAGCCGGGTGCAGGGTTACGTTCGGACGAATCGGATGTTCATGGCTTGCGGGCCCTGCGGTCCAGGCACCACCTCGAACTCGACCTTATCGCCCGAGCACAGATTGAGAATGCCCGTGCTCGTTATTTGATCCCGGTGAAAGGACACCTCGCCCCCGCTCTCGCGAGCAATGGTACCGATTCCCTTGTATGCAATGAATGTTCGAACCGTACCTTTTTCAATCATTGCCAGAGCTCCCTACGGCGATCCTAGACCGCCCCGGCACCGCGCGGTAGATTTATTTCGGCAGGGAACGAGCCGGGTGAAAACGGAGCTCCGGCTAATGCCATTTCGTCGCGGGACGAGCCTGTCACTCCATCACCGCGGTCCCTCCTTCGGGGACCGTTTCCAGCCCGTCACGTCGAGCAGGTTGTGCACGACGCGAAGCAGAACACGGTTATTGACGGGCTTCGCCAGATGATAGTTGAACCCGGCCTCGCTCGCCCGTCGTGCGTCTTCGGCATAGGCGTAGGCGGTGAGGGCGATGGCGGGCACCGCCCCACCGTGCTCGGACGGCCGCGAACGAACGCTTCGAATGAATTGGTAGCCATCCTCGCCGGGCATACCGAGATCGCAAAGGATGATATGAGGAACGAAGGAGTCGATCGCCTCCCGCCCTTCGCGCGCGGAGGTCGCGAGCCGGATGCTGGCGCCGCGTTTTCGAAGGAGTGTTTGCAAAATGTCGCGTGCATCGCGGTCGTCGTCGATGACCAATATGCGCGCGCCCTTCAACTCCAAGCTCGCCGTCTCGTTTGGCAGGGCGGTGGGCGCAGCGGACATTTTGCGGGCTTCGTCTTGATCTGCGGCGAGCGCGCCAATGGGAAGGGTCACCGTGAAGGTGGCTCCCCTCCCCTTTCCTTCGCTGGCGCCCGAAATCGTGCCGCCATGCAGCTCGACGATATGATGGACGATGGCGAGGCCAAGGCCGATGCCGCCGACGCGACGCGCAGGCCCCAGCTCGGCCTGGCGAAATGGTTCGAAGAGGTAGGGAAGGAAATCGGATTCGATGCCTTGCCCGGTGTCGATGATCTGCAATTCGACGGATGAACCGACGCGGCGCAAGGACACTGTGACCACGCCTCCTGCTCGCGTAAACTTCACCGCGTTCGACAAGAGGTTCCATGCCATCTGCTGAAGCCGCACGGCATCGCCGACGAGCATCCATGGCCGCGCGAGGCCCTCGAGCACCAGGCGAACCTCTCGTGCATCGGCGGCGGGACGCACGACGTCGACGGCCGCGTGGAGGATCGCCGCCAGGTCGACGACACGAGCGTCGATGCGCATCTTGCCCGTGACGATGCGTGACATGTCGAGCATGTCGTTCACGATCGTGATCTGCGCTTCGGCGTTGCGAAGGATCGTCTCGACCGCCTTTTTGATGGTATCGTCCTCGCGCTCTTTCAAGAGCTCGGCCCATCCGACGATCGCGTTGAGAGGTGTGCGCAGCTCGTGAGAAATGGTCGCCAGAAATTGATCTCGGAAGCGATTGGCCTCGTGCATTTTCTCGAGCTCGAACCGGGCTTTCTCGGCCCGACGTCGCTCCTCCTCGTTCTTGCGCCGCTCGGTCAGATCGCGCACCAGCTTCGCGAAGCCGAGGAGCTGACCCGACTCGTCGCGCAGCGGTGTGAGGATCACGTTCGCCCAAAAACGCGACCCATTTTTGCACATGCGCCAGCCCTCTTCCTCGAAGCGCCCGCGGCGCGCCGCCTCCGCCAGCTCCCGCTCCCACTTGCCGGTGCCGGCATCTTCGGGCGGATAAAACCGTGAGAAATGCTGGCCGATGATCATCGATGCCTCGTACCCAATGATGCGATGGGCCCCTTCGTTCCATGTGGCCACGATGCCGTGCGGATCGAGCATGAAAATCGCGTAATCCTGAATGCTCTCGATGAGGAGCCGGAAGGTCGCGGGCAACGCGAGGGAACGCACGAGCTCTTCACGAGCACTCGCGCTCGAAGTCTCTTTCTCGGGACCGCCGTTCGTCATCGACACACCGATCCGGTACTGCGCCGTAGAATCCGTTTCGGGCGGCCTTCGCGATCCGCATGAGAGACGTGTCCGATTCGTGGCCCGCGCCCATACCGTGCGGAGGGCTCGTGCGTGACATGCGTCTTGGTCCGACTCGGCATTGCAAAACCTCCGCGAGAGAAAACGGCCCTTTCCGAAGGACTCACCGTGAGAGCGCGCATGCAAGCGCTCGCAGTACAGCGAGGCAGGATCTGAGCCACGCGAAGAAGTAAAGCCGAGCCTACGCGCACGCTTCCGCGGCGTCGCTGGCGCTGAAATCGAACGCGCCATCTTCGAAGAAGGACACCTCTCCTGTAGGCTTCATCCGCGGTCGCGGGCGGTGTGGCGCGGCATCGATCCTCGAGGCATCACGGAGCTCGCCTCGCGCTGGTTCGCGGTTCGCGGTTCGCTCCAGGAGCTCGTGGGCGCGTCGGCGTAAGGCGTGTCGCGAAGACGATGAATGCCAGCGGCGGCATATCGACCGACAATTTTTGTAATCATTTATTCGTTATCGTTGATAACAAAATGGTATTTTATCCGGTTGATACGCCCTTGCACGCGCCATCGAGGTGCAGATGCCATTCTCGGCGTCCGTTACTCCTGCGCGACGCGGGGCGGCGATGAATGTGTGGACAATGCACTTCGCCCCGCACATCGAGGCCATCGAGACGCCCATCTTCATAGATGGTTTGCTCGACCAAAGGCTACCGTTCACGTTGATTTTCGAGCAAGCTCGCTTAGCGCCTTCGGGTACGCGCGGTGAACCATACGCGTGATTGACGTTCCATCGAATCGAAATCCAAGTTTCGGCGCGAGCGGCATCATCACAGTCGCCCCGTTTCCAACGATGGGAACACGAAGAGGGCGCCTGGCCGATCACCCTCGCCAATTCGTGGCAAGTTTGCGCGCAGACCAGCTTTGTCACAATCGAGGGGAGATGCGGCCACTCGTCGTTGCGCAAATAAAGCGTATGGAGCAGCTTACCTAACGTCGCGAAAAGAGAGAGGAAAACTTGCCACGAGACAATTCTACATCATAGGGCATTGCCATTGCAAAACGGTGCTCCCGCGGGCCGTGGACCACGTGCTCGCGGGAGGAGCAACATCATGAAGGGCTATATTCGCGCCGCTGCGGCGATGTGTACGCTAGGTGCAACGGCGAGCTCGTACGCGCAGACCGCGCAAACGCAACCGGCCCCGCAAGCGCTACAGGCTCCGGCCACTCCGCAGACGCAGCAGGCGCCACAGACTTCTCAATCTCCGCAGGCTCCGCAGACGCCGCAAACGCCACAGACCCCTCAAGCGCCGCAAAGCCCGCAGACGCCGCAAAGTCCGCCCGCGACCACGGTCACGTCGGCGCCCGTCATCGTTTCGCAATCCGGGAGCACGGTGCAGCGCGACACGACCTCGGAGAGCTACCGACCCAATCGCAAACTGCTTGTTGGCGGCGCGCTCACCCTTGGGCTGTCGTATGCGCCAGCTGCCATTGTCGGCAGCACCAGCGATCACCATGGTGATCGCAACCTCCTCATCCCGCTGGCGGGTCCCTGGATCGACCTCGCCGATCGCGGTCCCTGTGGCGGATCCGGACAACCGTCGTGCGGTGACGACACCGGCAACCGCGTGCTGATCGCGGTGGATGGGGTCTTCCAAGCCCTCGGCGCCCTGCAGATCTTGGGCGCCTTCGTCTGGCCCGAAGCGCGCCGCGTGGAGGTCGTCGAAGGCAAAGGTCACCTTGCTCCAACCGGCCAAAGGCACGTTGCGCCCGTGGCCCAGAAACAGAAGATTGAATGGCAAGTGGCCCCGGCGCACCTCGGTCGTAACGGGTATGGTTTCTCCTTTGCCGGGACGTTCTAGTCTCGTCTGAACGCAGCATCCGCGGACGGGCAAGACTCGCCGACCAACTCGAGCATCCGACGAAACCTTGCTCCAACCGGCCAAAGGCACGTTGCGCCCGTGGCCCAGAAACAGAAGATTGAATGGCAAGTGGCCCCGGCGCACCTCGGTCGTAACGGGTATGGTTTCTCCTTTGCCGGGACGTTCTAGTCTCGTCTGAACGCAGCATCCGCGGACGGGCAAGACTCGCCGACCAACTCGAGCATCCGACGAAACGCTACTTCTCTTTACCTACTCCAAACGGCAGAAAACGAGAACGCTCTTCCTTACTCCCGAACCTCCCGAGGACAACCCCCCTCCGTCCTCGGGAGGTTTCTCGGGGATTGGCGATAAAGGGGCTGTTCGAGCCCCACATGGAGACTTCGTGCCGTCCACCCGACGTTTCCGCGGGCGGTGGCGCTCGAGACCTCGATGGGCGCGATGGTGCCGATGGCGGGTCCGTCTTCGCCGCCGCCCGCACCCGGCGTTGAACAGGACGGCGCCGGTGACGATGCCGTTGCGGTCCGCTGGAATAGCTGGAGGGCGATCGGCGTACTCTTCCTGGTGAAGCGGAAGATCGCTGCCGGCGTTAGCGTGCTCCTCGCGGTGGTCGTGGCGCTCAACGTTTTCGTGTGGCGCGTGGGAAAGGCGGGCATCGTGGACGGAGAAGGCGACGCCATCGTCGTGCTCGGCGCGGGTGTGTATCCCGACGGGCAGCCCTCGGCGGTGCTGGTCGATCGCCTCGCGACGGCGCTCTCCCTTTACCGAGCGGGGCGCGCGCCGAAGATCCTCGTCACCGGTGATCACGGGCGCCCGTCGTACGACGAGCCTGGCGCGATGCGGCGCTGGCTCGAACACCATGGCGTGCCCACCGAAGCGATTTTCATGGATCATGCCGGGTTTGACACCTTCAGCTCCATGACGCGCGCTCGGCGCGTCTTCGGCATCGAGCGGCCCATCGTGGTTACGCAAGCGTTCCACTTGCCGCGCGCGCTCTATTTGGCACGCTCGTCGGGAATGGCTGCCACCGGCGTGATCGCCGACCGTCGCGCGTACCGCGGCGCGCTCGCCATGCGGGCGCGCGAGATGGTCTCGGCACCCAAGGCGTGGCTCGACGTGACGACGGGTCGGGAGCCTCGCTACCTCGGGCCTCGGATCCCCATCGATGGGGATGGTCGCGTCACCCACGACATGTGACCATCGACGGATGGCCGTCCGTGCGAAGCGCGGCTCGGGATGTGCTCGCTCGAAAAAAAAACGCACAGCCGGTGTAATGCCAAGGAAATGCGTGCGTCTCGAGGGGCATGCATGCGCTCCCCGATGCAGGCGATACCTGCAAAGGACAGCCCCCATCGAAAAACGCGAGGTCGCACGTACGACAACTTGCGGCTTCGCACCCTTTCGGGCGTCGGGGAGCTTCTATCCAAAGGAGAATCGAAGAATGACGGTCGGCAAGAAACTCGCAGCATCGGCGGTCATGGGAATTCTGAGCGCAGCCATCACGTATGGAGGCGGAGGGCAGGATGCGCAGGCCGCCGTCGACCCTGCCGTGAATGCCGTGAACGAGGGGCCCAATGGCTGGGGGCGCAAAGGAGGCTGCGGCAGCAAAGACGGAGGCTCGTGCAGGGCCATGAACTTGCCGAGCGCCGATGGCCCCTGGGCGATACCGAAATAACGCGCCCGCGGCCCCGCGCGTCCCAACCCGGCGTCTGCGGCCGTGCTTCGAGCGCCGAATCCCGACTGGATTTTTCGTTGGGGTGTCGTCATGCGCACGGTAGGAGCTCGCATGCGCTCGACGTCAATGCCGGTAGGTGCCCCTCGCGGGCGATGCGCCTGCCACGGATGCTCGAACGTGGAGCACGCTGCGCCCGCGAGATGGGAATGTCAGTGGACGTCCTCGTGCGGTCCGGTGGCCCATTGCGTCCGCAGGCTCGCCTGCGCCGCGAGGCTCTTGGTCGTGACCGTGGGGGAGCGCTGGATCTCGCCGTCGACCCATTTGCAAATGACCTTGGCGCCGAGCGCCATGTCGCGAGCCGGCATGCCCTCGTTCAAACCGTGGAAGTTGAACGGTGGCCCGGCTTGATCCGTGAAGGCGGGGCCCGCTGCCAGAAAGTTGAGGTGGCCCTTTGCGTCGGTGCCGCCGCCGGTCGCGAGCGCGGGGCACTCCTGGCCGAACACCTCTTTGAACGCTTTGCTCACCGAAGAAAAGGCGGGATCGTTCGGGAGGCGGACGTCGGGCGCGTAGATCGTCGACGTCTTGAAGGTGACCGCACGGCCCGGGCGAAGAGCGTTGAACCTTTGCACGAGCTGCGTGAAACGATCTTGGAAGACGCTCTTGCTGCCCGCGCCTCCCACGAAGCCTTCGGTCGTGTGATCCCACGCGACGCCGTGATGGTCGAGCGCATAACGAATATCGACCCGGAGCGATATCGTGTTGGGGTTCGCGGTGTCGGTGCCCGTGTAAAATCGCGTGATCGCGTACGTGGTTCCATTCTTGTCCGCGTAGGCGGCGCTGTCGGGCGCGGTGAAGACATCGTCGTGGGCCTCCAGCAAATCGCGCTGCGGCTCGCCGAAGGCCTTGGTCCCCCACCCCCAGGCCACGAATTCGGCCATACGGCCGACGTCGTTGTCGGCGAGCGTTTTGTCCTGCACGAGCGCGCCGAGGAAATTGGCCAGCGAGATCAGCGGATTCGCGCCCTCTTGGCGGTTCTCCTGCGGCCGTGAGCCGTGCTGCGCGCCCTCGACCTTGGTGGTGAGCTTGATCTGCCCAGGCGTCGACGTGTCCACCGTGAGCTTTGCGCGACGGTATGCGGGGTCATCGAACGGGTGCTGCGCGTAGCGGTTCGCGATGCCGCTCGCGAGCGCGGCCAGCTTGTTCTTTGAGTCCGCGTCCGCGCCCGACTTGAGGACGGCCGTGACGCTGTCGGGGATCTGGTTCGTCGCCCCCGGACCCGTATCGAGCGAATCGATCCACACGCCCGTCGTGGGCGGCGCCTCGCGGGCGATCGTGAAGATCGGGCGCTCGATGCCCTTCTCCGCGCGCACGCACCAGGACGAGTCGAAGACCACCGCGAGATCCGGCTCCTCGGCCTTGTTCGCGTCGAAGTAGTGGGTGGTGGAGAACGACGTCTCCTCCGACGTGTCGAAGATGATCTCGACGGTGACGCGATCGAGCAAGGGGCTACCGTCGTAGGCGCGCGCCATGGCCTTCAGCACGTCGAGCGCGCCGATGGCAGGTCCCTTGTCGTCGGCGGACCCTCGGCCCACCCAGTACTCCTGGTCTTTGCCGTCGCGAAGGCTCTTGCGCGTCTCCTTCTTGAGCTTGAAGGCGTCCCACACCGCAGGATCGCCCGGAGGGACCGTGTCGAGGTGCGCGAGGAGCGCGACCTTGTACTTCCCTCGTCCGAGCTTGGCGCCGAAGACCTTGAACGTCTTCGGATCGCCGGGCTCCGCGTCGGCGTTCGGCATCGCCCAATCGAAGGTCGCGATGTCGTCCTTCTTCGTCACCGCGTTTACCTCGTCGATCTGCCGCTTCAATTCCGCCTTGAGCGAGTCGATGTTTGCTTGCACCTGGGCTTCGTTGCTGCTGTCGGGCTCGCGCCACGTCTGCACCGATACGAACTTGGCGAGCACGTCGAAGCTCTTTAGGACGTCCTCCTCGATGGTCGCGCACGCGTCGCCGCTCGGCGGCCGCGGAGAATCCGAGTCCGAGCTCGAACAAGCTAGGCCGACGAGCAACGCGCTCGCGGCGGACCATCCCAACGTTCTTCTACCTAGTCTAGACATCGTGCACTCCTCTCGGGCCGCCGAGTCCATCGATGGATGAATCGATCGGGTAATAAGGGAGGGTATCTATATCGGACGCGTTCGAACGGGTCACGCATCGAAGTCCACCATCGCGCACAAGCCCGCTTGCTGCGTCGCAGCACCACGATCATCCTGCGAAGCCGCATGCCAGACCCGCGCGACGCGCGCCATCGCGAGGAGGCGTAGGTCCTCTCCGAGCACGATGGGTGTCCCGCGCCACGCGTGCGCGGCTCGCGAACGTGCGCTTCACGACGAATCACGACGAATCGGCCGACCTCGATTCAAGGGCCGCGACGCCGCGCGGGCATCCGCGTGAACGCGTGCAGACGGCGCGCCACACGCGTAAACTGCGCGCGATGACCGTTCCGAAAGCCACCGAGCTGCCCCCCTTCATCGTGCACGAGAACGATGTTCCCGAGGTCGAAGGTCACTACCGGCCGCCCTTCGAGAAGGAAGCGTTCTCCTGGACACGCGATCTCGGGCGCGCGGCGGGGACCGTGAACGTGGGTCTCGGGGTGGATCGGCTCCCGCCGGGGAGGCGCACGGGCTTCACGCATGCGCATTCCGAGGAGGAGGAGATGGTCTATGTGCTGAAGGGGACCTGCGCCGTCCGCATCATCGAACCCGGCCGGCCCCCGGTCGAATACGAGCTGCGGGCAGGCCACATGGTCGCCTTCCCCGCAGGAACCGCGGTCGCGCACACCTTCGTGAACCATGGCGACAGCGACTGCTTTCTCCTCGTCGTCGGCGAGCGAAAGGAAGCGACCGACCGCGTCTTCTTCCCCGAGGACACCGGCTACGACGAAGCGACGGCCCAAGAGCGGCCCTGGCGACACTGGAAACGAACCTAAACGGATCCCTTGCCGCCCGCTCGCATTGGCCTGAAGCCGTGACTCTGCCGCGCTTGCGCGGGGGCGAGCCGTGCGGGCGCAATAGGAAGCCTCTCGTCGCAGGCGCCCGGCCGGCACCGTCCTGCGGACGCGGGTTGCAAGGTCGTCGCCGCAGCCTGCGAGGCTCGTGAGCGCGATCCGCGCGGCGCTCCAGCGCGCGAAGAGCCCTCGGCGCGCAAGCGTGTGCGTCTGTCATCTTCCCCAAAAGGTCGATGCCAAATCATCCTCGCTCGTCGGTCGCTGCATGGCCTCCGTTCACCAAAATCGACGCAAGATCCGCTCCCGCTCGCCCCACACGGCGGGCCACTGCCCTACCCTGCCCCTCCATGGCGCGAGAGGTACCAGGAAGGACCCGTTTGATGTCACTGGATGCCGCTCGCCTCAAACGCAGGCCGCCTCGTCTCTCCGCCACTGCTTGCGTCGGTGTCGTAGTAACCTGGATGCTGCTGAAGTACCGCGCGAGCTGCGAGGGGGATCGCCGTCATGGCCGAGATACATCGACACACCGATCGAGCCGCCGGCACGGGCACGGGGCCTTGCCCTTTGTCGTGCACCGTGACCGATGGTGTGCGAGGGACGCTCCGTGAGGACACGCTCGAATCGACGACCGAGTCGGCGCGGTCGAGCCTCGAGCCGGAGCAAGGTTGCCGGCTCGGCGGGGCCGATGGGACGCGGTTCGAGCTCCTCGAGCGCCTCGGTGGCGGCGGCATGGCGGTGGTCTTTCGCGCGCACGACGCGGTCCTCGATCGCACCGTGGCCATCAAGTTCCTCATCAACAAGGCGCGGAGCACGAACGAGGGGCTCGAGCGGCTTCAGCTCGAGGCGAGGGCGTGCGGTCGGTTGAATCACGAGAACATCGTGCGGCTGTTCGACATGGGGATCGATCGAGGGCTCCCTTTTCTCGTGTTGGAGTACCTCGAGGGGCGCCCTCTCGATGCGATGCTGCGCGACGGTGAGTTGGATGCGCGGCGCGCGGTTCGGATCATGATCGACGTCGCGCGCGGGCTCTCGCAAGCGCACCGCGCGGGCATCGTGCATCGCGATCTCAAGCCGAGCAATGTGTTCATCGCCAAGGACGGCACGGCAAAAATCCTCGACTTTGGCGTGGCGACGATGATCGCGGCGCCCAGCGATACCAGCGGGGCGCTCTGGGGGACCCCGAGGTACATGTCGCCGGAGCAGTGGAAGGGCGAGGCCCAGGACGGGCGCACGGACATTTGGTCCGCCGGCGTCATGTTCTTCCAGCTGATGACCGGCGTCGAGCCGTTCACGGGCGAGGACGTCTTCGAGCTGCGCGATCGGATCGTCTCACCCCTGCCCGCGCCCTCGCTGCGCGCGCTGCGCCCGGAGCTGCCCGCGGAGGCGGAGCGGATCGCGCAGCGCGCCATGATGAAGGGCGTCTCCGACCGTTTTGGTACCGCCGACGAGCTGCTCGATGCGTTCCTCGCGCTCGAGGGGGCGCTCCACACGCGCGACGAGCGCGAGTCGCGACCCAAGATCGAGCGCCGCCAGACGACCGTCCTGTCGTGCTCCTTGTCCGGTGCGCCGGAGGGGCCGCGCAAGCGCGCGCGCGACGAGGTCGACGAATCGTTCGTGGACGTCGTGGAGCTCTGCGCCGCCATCGTCCAAGAGCTCGATGGGACGATCGTCTCGTCGTTCGGCTCCCGGGTCCTGGCCTGCTTTGGCTACCCCATCGCGCACGAAGACAACGCGCAGCGCGCGCTGCACGCCGCTTTCCGCATCGTTCGAGCCATCCAGGCGCGCAAGCACGAGGCCGGGCGCCCGGCGTGCGCGCGCATCGGCGTCAGCACGAACCTCTCGATCGTGCACCGCGCGGAGCGATCGACCATGCCGTTGATGCTGCAGGGCGACGCGCCGCGCATGGCGCAATGGCTCGAAGAGCGCGCCGGTCCGGACGAGATCCTGGTCGGGAATGTCACCCACGTGCTGGTGCGCGGCTCGTTCGACCTCGAGCTGCTCGGCGAAGCGGCGCCCGACCATGCCGCGTGCCCGGCCCCCGTGTATCGCGCGCTCCGGCCTTTGGATTCGCCGTCGCGCTTCGATCGCGTGGCCCGCGACACGAGGACGCCGCTCGTCGGCCGCGACCGCGAGCTCGCTACCCTGCGCGCCATCTGGGACGACGCGACGGCGGGCCGAGGGCAGTTCGTGCTGATGCTCGGTGAGGCGGGCATCGGCAAATCGCGGCTGATTCAGCAGCACCTCGAGCAGATCGGGATCGTCACGGAGGCCGGGAAGATCGGGCCCGAGCCCCACGCCATGGTCCGTTGCCAATGCTGGCCGCACTTCCAGAACAGCGCGCTGACCCCCATCGTCGAAGGGCTCCGGCGCGCGCTCGGCTTGCACCGTGCGGCCTCGTCCGAAGAGAAGCTCTCCGTCCTCGAGGAGGCCTTGACGAACATCGAGCTCCCTCCCCGAGAGCACGCCGCGCGGCTCGCCGCGCTCTTCGGCGTTCCGACGGGCGCGCGCGACTCGCGGCCCCCGCTCGATCACGGCGCGATCGACCGCCGCATGCTCGACTTGCTGGTGACGCTCCTCGTGCACCTCGCCGGCCGGCGACCTTTGATCCTCATCGTGGAGGACGCGCACTGGAGCGATAGCTCGACCATCGACCTCCTGCACCTGCTCCTCCCCGAGGTGGCCCCGGCGCGGGTGATGGTGATCGTCACCGCGCGGCCCGAGCTCGAGCCGCGGTGGCGCGCGCGTTCGCACCTCTCCCGTTCGCCCCGCTCGGCTTCGCTGCCATCTCCGCAAGGGTGGTCGTTCTCGCCGTTCTCGCAGCTGGTGCTCACCAAGCTCTCGCCCAAGCAAACGGCCACCATGATCGCGCTCGCGAGCCGCGGGCACGAGCTATCCCCCGCCATGGCCCAACAGCTCGTCCAGCGGACCGATGGCGTCCCGCTCTTCATCGAGGAGCTCACCCACTGGATCGTCGATGCGCTGGGCGAGACCGAGCCACGAAGCGGCGCGACGGATCTCGATCCCCTCGCCTCCCACGTCATCCCCGCGACGCTCGAGGACCTCTTGCGCGCGCGCCTCGATGCGCTCCCCTCCGACGCGCAGGACGTGGCGCACCTCGCGGCCGTGCTCGGGCGCGAGGTCCCTTACGAGCTCCTGGGCAAGACGTCGGAGTTGCACGAGGCGTCGCTCCAGGTCGGGCTGGTGCAGCTCCTGAACGCGGGGATCCTTCGAAAGCACGGGCACGGCCCGGAGGCGCGGTACGTCTTCAGTCACGCCCTGGTGCGGGAGGCGGCGTACCAGTCGCTGGTGAAGCGTAAGCGCGTGCACCTGCATCGGCGTGCGGCCGAGGTGCTCGTCGAATCCTTTCCGGAGCTCGCCCGTCGCCATCCCGAGCTCGTCGCCGCCCATTTCGCGGAGGCGAACGCGCACGAGCTGGCCGTCGCGTACCTCGAGGCGGCGGGGCAGCTGGCGCTCCGGCGCTCGGCGTATGCCGATGCCGCCGTGCACTTCGAGCGCGCCTGCGCCGAGCTCCGGATGCTCCCGGCGGACGAAGCGCGCGAGGGCCGCGCGATCGAGCTGCTGCTCGCCCTCGGCACCGTGCTCATTTTGGGCGGTAAACCCGCCGTGCTGGCCGACGTCGCGCACAGGCTCGCGCCGCACGCCGAGCGCGCCAACGATGTCTCTGCGAAGCTGCTCGCGCAAATCGGGGGCGCGTGGAGCTCCTTGCTCTCGGGCCACGATCTCGCGCGATGCCGTGACCAGGCGGCTTCGGCGCTGGCCCTGCACGATCTGCGGGGCTACGACAAGCTCGCGCCCAAGTTCCAGGGGGTGGGGCGCGGCCTGGTCGTCGGCCTGTGCCTGATCTGGTCCCTCGCGCTCCGCGGCGAGTCGGAGCGCGCGCTGGTGATGGCACGCGATACCGTGCAGAGGGCGCGCTTCCAAGGCGACACGTTGAGCTCCTCCCTCGCGCTCTTTCATTTGGGCTATCTGCACGCGTTTCGCGGGGAGTTCGCGGAGGGCGCGCGCTTTGCCGACGAAGTCGCCCGGATCAGCGAGCAGCACGGCTTCGAGGCGCACATGGCGCTGTCGAAGTTTTTGCGCGGCTGGTCGCGGGTGGGCATGGGCGACGACGATGGCGTCGAGGAGCTCGAGCAAGGCACCATCACCCGCCGAAAGGTCGGGACCGAGGTCGCGATCACGATGTGCCTCTCGGTGCTCGCGTGGGCTCAATGGCGGACCGCGCGCCTCGACGACGCCATGCGCTCCTGCGAGGATGCCGCGCAGGTCGTCGACGGCAAGGGGGAGCACTTCTTCGAGCCGGAGCTGCTTCGCTTGAACGGCGAGATCCTGCTGGCCCAAGGCGCCGATCCGTCGCGCGCGCTGGCGTGCTTCGAGCGCGGGCTCGCGCTGGCCCGCCGCCAAGGTGCGAGGGCCTGGGAGCTGCGGTTGGCGCACAGCGATGCCCGCTTGCGGTCGAAGCTCGGGCGACATGCGGAGGCGAGAGCCCGATTGATGTCCGCCATCGCAGGGTTCGGCGACGCGGACGATACGAGCGACGTGCGCATGGCGCGGGCGCTCCTGGGATCCCTTGCGCTTCTCGACTAATCGACCTCGCCTGCCGAAACGACCTTCGTCGGGCGCACGTGCCGGCCCTTTGAAGGCCACGCGGTGGGTGGCGGAGGTCGGCCGCCGGCGCAAAAAAGGCGAATGGCCGCTTGGATCCGACGGCCATTCGCCTCACCTTCCCGACACCTTCGCGACCGTCGGGCGCGTCAGTTGCCGAGCGACAGGATTTTACTCGGATCGTTCGCGATCGGCACGCGCGCGTCGTTGGTCGTGACGTTGACGGCGGCGCTTTGCTGCTGCGGGGGTGTGTTGAAGTAGATGTGACCGGCCGGGAGATTCGGCGAGCGGCTCCAGTCCTTCGTGGTGCACGCCGGCGGATCGATGCACTCGTTCCAATACGACGTTCCCGCGGAGAACGACGTTCCGACCAGGCGGATCCCCTGGCCGCCGTCCACGATGATGGGGATCGAGGGCGGCTTCAGGCCCTGGGATTGTTCCACGGTCTGCCACGCTTGATCGATCTCGCCCTTGAAGAGCTTGAACGGGGTCGTTGGATTGACCACGACCAAGCTCGATCGCCAATCCGAGGAGATGCCCTCGTTGTCCGTGTAGAGACCTTCGACCGTGGCCCCCACATTTAGGAAGATCGAGCCATAGATGGTCCCGCGCGAATCGATGAACACGTTCTGGAATTGTTGCCCCGAGCCGCCCACCACCACGAGCGGAAGCGGTCCGACGCCGCCGCCGAAGTTGTTGTAGACGTTGCGGTTGCCGTTGACGACGACCAAGCCGAGACGCGCTTCGTTCAGGAGGCGGACTTCGTCGAAGGTCGAGTCGGAGCTGTCTCCGTCGAGCTGCATTCCAAATGTCGCGGAGGAAATCTGGAACGACGCAAAGCGCGATCCCACGGCGTTCATGGCGAACAGGCCCGACCGGTTGCGGATCGTCATGTCGTGCACGGTGATGTTCGAGAGCTTGCCCTCCGCGGTGCCATTGGGTTCGGCCGTGCGACGCACCGGGTACCATACGTTGCCCACCGTGGCGTTGTAGCCCTGGGTCGCAAAGGCGGTGTTGGTGCCGTTCGAGACCTGGGTGACGAAATCGACCAGGGCCAAGGTCGACGCATCCCGCCCGAGCTTGGCGCCCGGCGGCGCGTAGGTCGTCGTGGGGTAGCGGTCTTTGTTCGATAGCCGGACCGAATCGATCACGCCGATCATGGCCGGATCGCGGACAGCACCGTCGAAGCCCGTGGTTCGTGGGCCCACGCTCACGTCCTCGTGGAGCCCTTGGGCGATCGCGCCGGAGGCGGCCACGCACGCGACCATCCCTGGGATCGGGATGGGATCCCCGGCGCAAGGATCCGTGGGACCCGCGCCGGCGGTGCCCGCGGGCGCGGGGCCGGCGGTGTCCGCGGGCGCGGGGCCGGCGGTGTCCGCGCGGGTGACGGGCGAGCTCGTGACGGGCTTCGCGAAGAGCCGGATGGCGGCGCCGTCGCGGGTCAATGCCACGTGATACGTCGTGTTGAGCGCGATGGCGGGCCCTTGGAGCGAATACGTCTTTCCTCCGAGGTTCATGGATGCCACCAGCGATTGCCCGTTCACCCCGATGGAAAAGGCGGAGGTGCACCCGGGCAGCACGCCGCCGCTGCCGAAGCAGCCGTGGCTCTGCACGATGCCGCCGTATCCGCTCGACGCGGCGGTGAGCTTGATGACCGCCTCCGCCGTGAACTGGGTGAGCCCGTCGAGCTCCGCGGACGGGTGATTGTCGCGCAAATCGAGCCAGTACGAGCTGCCGTTGGTCTTCATGGCCTGGCCGGTACCAAACAAGGACGGCACCAAATCGACGCCGGTCATCCCGGGCGGCTCCAGGACCAACGCAGGACCCGCCCCGTCGAAGCCGGTCGGCCCGAAGCTGACGTCGATCATGCTTCGGTCTCGCTGCGCGCCCTCGAGGCGCAAGCCGTTGCAATGGACGAGCAGCGGCTTCTTGACGAGGTAGGACTTCGCGGCGTTCGGAAAGAAGACCGTGCTCGGGGTGCCGCCGTTCTGGGCGACGCACGCCGCGTCGATGGCGCTCTGAATGGCGGTGTACGCGTCGGTGGCGCCGTCGCCCTTTGCCCCATACGGCGCCGCCGTGATATCGAAGACGCGGGTCGTGGTGACGCCTCGCACCACGTCGGATCCGGAGGCCATGGGCGCGATGGCGTTGGGATCGGGCGCGGCCGCGAGCTCCGAGCAGAGCGTCCCCGGCGCCGTGCAGGTGGTGACCGACTCGTTCGACCAAGGTACGTTCGAGTCTTTCGTCGCACCGAGGATGACCAACGGTTTGACGTTCT
This sequence comes from Sorangiineae bacterium MSr11954, assembly GCA_037157815.1. Lineage (NCBI taxonomy): Bacteria > Pseudomonadati > Myxococcota > Myxococcia > Myxococcales > Pendulisporaceae > Pendulispora > Pendulispora albinea. The sequence continues at coordinate 4,973,354 of CP089984.1, read as the reverse complement.
GGGCCCCGGGCGCCGTGAGGACCCGGACGATCTCGGATGCCGACCCCGTCCCTGTAAAGGACGTGCCTTGGATGACGGCTCCGGCCGTGACTGCGTCGGGCTTGGTATGGATCGGCGCGCGCCGCACGACCACGGGTGCGGTGGGCACATGGGGGTTCTGCATGTTGCCGATTTGGCCGCGTTGCAGCTGGAAGGGCGCCCAGGAGCTGGCCGCCGCGATGGCACCCCGCCACACGGGGCTGGTTCCGCTGGCGGGAATGGACACGCCGTTGATCACGGGGCTGTCCTCGAGCAAATACATCCCGTAAACGGTCTTCGCGCGGTCGGGGGTGATGGTCACATTGCTGATGACGGTCTGGGCACCTCCATTGATCACGAACGGGAGCGTCTGCCCGGAGGCCTTGATCCCATGAAACTCGCTCCCGTGCGTGGAGTAGGCGATGACGCCGTACCGGCCGCGGTCTGGCGCGGCGGTGGCCTCGAGATCGTTGGCGTACGATCCCCAACTGTTGCCCAGCGCGGCGAAGCCGTAGTCGCACCCACGGCACGTCATCTTCCAAAGTTGAGACGTCGCCATGTTGTAGCCGAAGAGCCCCATTCCGCCGGCGATGGTGAAATCGTGGAGGCGGATGCCTTGAATGAAGCCATACCTGGTCGTGTTCTTGCTCCGAATGGGGAGCCAGAATGTCTTGCCCTGCGAGTGCGCCGGGATGATGCTCGTCGGATTCTGCAATGCAGGCTGACCGGGCGGCGCGGGGGGCGGTGCAGGCAATGGCTCGAAGTTGATCAAGGCCAACGTGTGAGCGCCATCGTCGGTGTGCTTGGCCTCCGGTCGGGTGAACGTGTTCGTGTAGCGGGCCGTGTCGGACAAGCGGACGGAGTCGATGTTCCCGACGATGGGCGGGAAGTAGTAGCGGGAATCGAGCCCGCCCAAGAAGGGCCCCACGCTCACGGTTTCGTCGGCCTCCTGACGAAGGGTCCCCGTGGCCGATGCGCAATAGGTCTTCTTCCCGTCGAGAAAGAGCCGCACCATGGCACCGTCGTACGCGATGGCGACATGGTGGGGCACGCCCAGCGATACCTGTCCGGGCTGTGCATCGCTCGCGCAATCGTTGCCGACATTGGGGGCTCCGCCGATGGCGATGAGCCTATCTCCGACCTTGATCACGCCCTTCAAGGTGGGCGGCGTTCTGTCGTCGTTGCCTTGAACGCCGAGCGCGAAGGCTTCGCCCTCGGGGAGCACGGGCGCGTTGGCGGCCGTACCCGACGTGACACCATAGCTCGAGACGATGCTCCGAAAGCCCGCGGCCGTCGCGCTCAATCGAATGAACGCTTCCGCGGTGAATTGCGCTTTGCCATCGAGCTCGACCGCGGGCATGTCGCGCAGCTCCAGATGCCACGCATTCTCGTCGGTCACCGCGGAGTTGCCGCTCCCGAACAAGGCCGGTCCGGTGGGGAGCTTTTCGCCGACGGGGTTGACCGCCAGGGCGGGGCCCGCAAATCGCGGCACAATCTCGACCCCGGCGCGGCAGGCGCCAAACATTTCGAACCCCGCTTCGCACGTGATGACCAAAGGCCGGTCCGTCGTGTACTGGCCCGGCGGCAAATACACGGCCGCGGGCGGAAGCCCCGTCCCCACGGACGCCGCGCACGCGGCGTTGATGGCCGCCTGAATGCCCGGATACGCATCGCTTCCATCGGGCTTTGCGCCGAAGTCGGCCACGTTGAACACTCCGCCGATGCCGTCCTTTGGTGCAACCTGGTTGCACGATGGAAGGGCGGCCGGCGATGCGGCGAGGTGGGGGTCGACGCTCTCCCCCTTGCGGATCCACGAGGAACCCGTTGGATCCGCGCGTTGGTCGATTTCGGCCGCCGGCGGCTCGCCGGAGCCACATCCACACGCTTGCGCGAAGAAAACTACACCTGGAACACGGAGAAAGGCGGCTCGCCACTGCCGAAAACGCATCGTTCGTCCCTCGTTTCTCGCGATTTTTGCGTTTTTCGCGACTTTCGCGTTTTTCGCGTTGAGTGCACGGCCATCTCGGTCGACTGCGGACCGTGCTCGGTAACGGAAGGACATCGGTCGCCGCGGCGAGTCGATTGCGTCGAAAAGGCACGAACGCGCCCTTTGCCCTCCCGTTCCAAAAATCGAACGCTTGCCCCGGGTCAGAGCCCGCGGTAGGTCAACCGCAGCCGTACCGCGGACACGTCTCCGGCGACGAGCAGAACGAACGCGACGACGAACGATAACCCCGTCAGCAGCGCCGGCCGTGCCCTCTTGGGGTTGAGCGCGCGCGCAGAGGAGATGGCCGCATGACGGAACGTACTTTGCGCGGTCGCATGCGAAACGGGATCCGCCGCACGCGCGCGCTGCTGGAAGCGGGCTTCGATATGCAGCTCCCTCGCGGCGAGCGATTCGTTGCGCGCGGGGGGCATCGCGTCCAGGACCGAGCGGAGCGCGCTCATGAGCTCTCGTACGTCGGGGAAACGCGCGAGCGGATCCTTCTGCAAGCAGCGCGATACAATCGCCTCCAGCGAGGCCGGAACATTGGGGCGGCGAGCGCGGAGCGGCATTGGCTCGAGGTAGAGGACTTTTCCGAAGAGCTCACCGATGGTCTCCGCATCGAATGGGAACGTCTTCGAAACCAAGTAATAGACGAGCGATCCCAGCGCATAGATGTCCGCGCGCGCATCGACATGCTTTGCGCTCCGAATCTGCTCGGGGGCCATGAAGGCCGGTGAACCGAGGACCGCGCCCGTTCGCGTGGCCGTCGCGTGAAAGTCCTCCGCCGCGTCCGTCAGTTTGGAGATGCCAAAATCGAGTACTTTGATGAGCGCGGTCCCATTGGGACGGCGTGTCAGAAACAAATTCTTGGGCTTGATGTCGCGGTGCACGATGCCGGCGCGATGCGCCTCGTCCAGCGCTTCGCAGGCATCCAGGACGTAACCCAACGCTTCACGAACGGGGAGCGGGCCCCGCGCGCGCAACACGGCATCGAGATCGGAGCCTTCGAGAAATTCCATCACGATGTACGGCGCCCCCGTTTCCAAGGTGCCCACGTCGCTCACGCGCACGATATGCTCTCCGCGCAAACGAGCCGCCGCGCGCGCCTCTCGAAGGAAACGGGCCGCCGCTCCGCGAACCGCGAGCACCTCGGGGAGCATGAATTTCAATGCCACCCGCGATCCAAGTTGCACGTGGCGCGCGGAGACGACGACCCCCATGGCCCCGGTGCCCAGGATGCTCTCGATTCGATACTTCGACGCGAGGACATCGCCTATCTGAACCGACGCATGCACGGCAGTGTCCAATCCTACCTAAAATGGCCCCATCTGCGACCGCGGAATGCCCTGATCCATGCGCTTGCCCCCATCGGCGTCGTGCTCCTCTTCGCCTATCACGCCGTGTCATTCACATCCATTCGTGGCACGGGGATGCGCGTCATGCCTTTACGATGTGTCAAGGCAACAACCAGGACGGGGACAGTCTTGGCTCGGAGGGCGATCCGAAAGGCGCTCCCTTTTTGGGGTGGGAAATACCCCCGCGCGCAAATCGGGGCCGCGGATGTCGACGGAGCTCGAAGATTCGTTTACCTCTCGAAACGAGGGCCATGCAGTACACGATCGTTCAAGGGGACTGCCTGTCGAGCGTCGCCTCGCGTTTTGGATTTCACCATTGGCGCGTCATTTACGATCATCCGAAGAATGCGTCCTTCCGGGAGAAGAGGCCCAATCCCAATCTGATCTACCCCGGCGACGAGCTGTTCATCCCCGAGAAGGAGCCAAAGTCCATCAAAGGCTCGACCGGAAAGGTGCACACGATCGTGGTGCAGCGACCCATGGCTCACCTGCGTCTGCGCCTCTCCCAGGTGGACGGCAGCCCGGTCGCGGGCGCCGCGTATACGCTGCGCGTCGGTTGGTTCGAGGCAAAAGGCACCACGTCGGACGATGGGTTCGTCGAGCAGGACATCCCCTCGCACGAAGCCCACGCGACCCTGTCCCTCGAGGGTTCGGGGGTCGAGAAACCACTCCAACTCGGCTCCCTCGACCCGATCGATACCGTTTCGGGGGTGCAAGCGCGCTTGCGCAATCTCGGGTATGACTGCGGCCCCATCGACGGCATCGTCGGACCAAAGACCAAGGCCGGAACACGGTCCTTTCAGAGGGACAATCCGCCCCTCGCCGTGGACGGCGTGTGCGGCCCCAAGACCCGCGCGGTCCTGCTGGAGAAATATGGGTGCTGAAGCCGAAGGTGGAGGCTGCGATGGGCGACGATGACGTGCCGAACGACCCGGGCGATCCCCCGCGGCAGGCTCTCGATGGGCCTGCACCGATCGCGCGAACGGGCGAAGGGCTCGGGCACCACAACACCATCGTTTTGGGGATCTTTTCGTCGAAACGAATTTCGGCCCTCAAGATCATCCGCGCGACATTCAAATCGGATCACCATGTGATGGTGGACAATTGGCTGCAGAGCAACCAACAGGACCCGGACTGGTCTGCGGGTGGCCAGCTTCTTCCCAAGCCCGACTGGGTCTTCGGTAAACCGAGCGCTCCGATAAGCCACAGCAAGGGCGTACCGATCGAGGTCGAGATCGTCTTCGAGGTGCAACCGCCCGATGCCCAATCGGTCCCCGTTTCCATCAAGGGCAAGGGAACGGGATCGGCCGCGCTCCAAAAGATCGCGTTCGACGAGTGGCGCAATCTCGTGGGGGGGAATGCCGCCGTTTCGCTCACCGGGCCGCGGCTGACGTCGGCGCCCGATGTGGTCGCGCGGATGTCTGGCGACATCGCGTGGGATGGCTTGCCGAGCGATGTCCTCACCCGTTTTGCTGCGGGCGCATCGTGGGGCCATACGATCTTCGTGGCCATCGATACGCCGATGGACGCGGGCAACCGTGAAACGGGTATCACGCATCGACGCATGGCCGCGTCGATCGAGCTCGTTCAGAGCACCGGAGCGCACGGTACGCACGAAATCGTCCAAGGGCTCATGAGAAAGCTTCCAGCCTATACGCTCGATCGGGATCCTGCCGTTCCCGACGAATATCGGCACCCCACGTACTTCAATGCCAAGGCGGGGGCGTGGCCGCTGGCGCAGTTTCTCGATAAGAAGGCCGAGTGTCAGGCCATCGTGCGGTTCGTTCGAGCCGTCATGCTGCAGGTGGGTTCTCATGGAACCTTCGAAGCCGTCATCGTCTACTCCAAGCCCTTCGAGGGCAAGGGCGACAAGGCATTCGAGGGGCCGCTGCCCTTGTCCGGCGGAGGGCTGACCGACGAAACGAAAATGGTCGACGGTGAAGAGTGGCACGCCATGCTGATCGATCGACCGGTGCAAGTTGGGAAGACCTATACGAACGCGCAGGCGGGGGCGAACAACTACGAGGCTTGCCTCAAGGTCACGGCCGATCTCCATGGGCAATCCAAGACGCTGTACTACGGCGGAGGTACCACCGCGGCGTTCGAGACCGCCGACGACGTGCTTCGCCAGTGCTTCTGGGGCCTCTGCTGGGTGCATTTCGGCATCATCGGTTTTACCGTTAAGGCGATCGTAAAGAAGTATGCGAAATGATTTGCGCTCCTCGGTTCCATGCTGGCTCGCGACCTTCGCGCTCGCGGCGCTGCCGGCCTGTCCGGGGCGAACGACGAGCCGTGGAGCTTCGAGTGACGCGGCGGAGCCCGTGGAGGCCGCGGGGATCAAGGACAGCGGAGGAAACGGAACGATGCCCGAGCGCGCCATGCCGAGTCCGATGAAACCGTGGGACCACGAGGTCGCCGACCCAAGCGCTTCGCTCGTGCGCGAGTGGGAGCATGCGCTTGCCGTCGCGGAGAAAGAGGGGTTCACGCCCCTCGACGATGTGGCGAAGCTCCCGGATGGTGCGCGCGTGCGTGCCAACTCGCACCAGTGGACGGGGCGATTTCTCTCGGACGCCGCAAGCCCTTACCGGAGCGACGTGCAGGTGCGGCGCAGCGTTCATCATGCCAGGCGCGCGGCGCCGAACGATTCGGTCGACGTCCTGCGGCATGAGCTCTCGGTCGCCATTCACGACACCGAGGGGCGGCCGCCGACCCTGCTCGAGGTGATCGTCCGCGAGACCGTGGGTTCCTTGCGCATCGATGTGCGGCGCGCAGGGCTCGATCTGATGGCGCTGACGGAGACCGCGCGCGCAGACGCCATCGGCTGGCTCGCCGAGCGTGTCATGCGCCTCCGCGGCGTGCATCTGGCCCCGGAGGGCAGCGAGGAGCCCCATCGTTGGACGTTTCTTCATGGACGGCTCGACGAAGGCGCTCGATTCTCGACGGCGCCGGGGCAGAGCGTCGTGTCGATGTGGTCATGGGCCGACCGGGTCGATGGCGGCATCGAGCGGGGCGCGCTCTTTTTCTTCGCGTGGAAGAAGCGCGAACCAACGGACGGGACCATCGTCATCCTCGATCCGAGGCATTGGTTCGACGGCAAATGTTGGGAGCCACTTCGCAATCCCCCACCCAAAGGGCGAAATCCATGAGCTCCGCCACCACGGTGCGCGACGCCCGCGCAGGCTGGCGATTGTGCGATCGCTACGGGAACGTGCTCGTTCTTCCGGCGCGCGCCGCGCCCGAGGCGGATCTGTCGTTGGGGGAACGATTTCTGCTGACCGAATCCGATCTCCTGTATTGGTTATCGGACCCGCTGGAGCGTGGGGTCGTCCTCGATGTGTACGAAGCGCTCCGCGGCGCTTCGGGGTGGAGCGGGTTCGGCGGGGACATCGCGGGCATCGACGCGCAGGTGGTCCGCACGATCCTGCGCGCGGTCGATATGGGCGAGCTCCTCGTGCTGCGCCCGCCGCCGCCACGATTCCAAGCGCGAACCGCGAAGGAGGCCCCCGAGCGCCCGCGCCAAGAACCCGTCACGGAAGATTGGGTCGGGCTTCGCATCGTGGACCAGAATGGCCGCCCCGTGCCCGGCGTCCAATACCGCATCACCCTCGCGAGCGGCGCCACGATCGAAGGCGAGGTCGATTCCAACGGCAAAGCGCGCATCGAGGGTCTCTCCCCGGGGCCATGCTCCATCGCGTGCCCCGATCTCGACGGGCGGGCTTGGGATTTGGACGCCCGAGGGTAGCTCTCGATGTCGCTGGATGAACGGCAAGCCCGGCCCCAGCGGCTACGACCGATGCTCCCGTACGACGAGGAGCTCGGCCGCGAGGTGGTGCTACCACAACACGTCCACGTTCCGGATGCGCACCTCGTCGATGGGCCGCACGACCCACTCCGGGCTCTCCGAAAAGCGCACTTCGAGAACGAACGCCTCGGGGTCGATGTCGCCCTCTTCGGGCGCGTGCGAAAGGGTGCCTGCCGACTCGAAGAGAAGCGTCGCCTGCGGCGGCGTGATGCGGCGCTCGACGGGCGGGAGCTCCCAGCCCGGCCCCTTCCCTTTCAGTCGGAATGCTTCGATCGGCGAATTGTTGGCCCCGGGGCACTGCAACGCGAGCGTGAGTTGGATACCGTATGAAATGGGCTTCGTCGGGCGGCCGCGCACGATGGGTGACTCGATGCCCCGGTCCCCCGAGAGCGAGCCGATCAGACAATTGCGCCGAAGCCTCTCCTCTTCGGCGGCGCGCGCGCGCCGCTTGGCCTCGTCCGCCTCGACCTGCTGCCGCGCCCGGAGCTCGTATTCCTCGCGGCGACGCGCGCCTTCGTACCCATCTGCGACCCACAAGAGGCCCACCGCGACCAGAGCGCTCCCGTGCGCCCACCACAACGCCCCACGCCGGCGTCGCAGGAGAATCGCGAGCAACGTCGACCCGAGTATGTAAATGCCCGCGCTCACGAACACGCCCAGCACCCGGCCGAGTTGCTCCATGGCGTCCCCAAATCCGACCAGGATCTCGAGCCCCGCTTCCGGGCCAAACCGCACCGGGCGCTGCTTCGATTTCAAGCTGGCCACGATGCCAATCGCAACGAGGACGGCCACGCCCAAGAGAGCAACGTGGATCCCCCAGCGGGGTTCGCGAGCGGGCTGCTCTTCTTCGGAGTCGATCATGGAGTTGGTGGTTCGATATTAGCTTGAACGTAAGACCCATGTGAGCTCATGGATTCGACCGTCCCGGGGGAACGTGCGAGGTCCGGGGGACGCGCTGCGCGCCAGGCCGGGGGCTCTTGGTAGCTTGGTCGGCGTCCAGCGCGTTCGACGCGTTCGACGCGTTCGGCGCGTTCGGCGGTACGTGGAGGGGCCGCGCGACGCGCCATCGCGCAAGGCGCCACGACCGACCGCACCTCCGACGCTCCTCCGTCCGCGCTTCGTCCCGGAGCGTTCGATGAAAGGTCGACGCAGCCTCGCGCGCCATGGGATGCCCGCACGACATCGTCAAAAAAATGTCGTGCCTCGATATGGTCCATGACGGATCGAGCGCGGTGGGGACAAGACGCTGGGTATGACGCCCCAAACAATTCGCTTCGCCGTAATGTCGATTCTCTCGTTGCTGGTTTTGGACGTGACGGCGTGCTCCGCCGGCTCCGACTCGGGAAATGGTTCCACGAATGGTCCGCTCGATGGGTTGCCGCGCACCGTGCCCGCCGCAGAGGATGCAGGGAGCGACGCGGGGACGACGTGCCAGGGAAGGCCTTTTCAGCAGGCGTTGGTGGTCACCCTGCCGAGCACCTACACGGTCGCCGGTTTTACGATCTCGTCGTGGTATCCGGCGCAGTCGGAGTTCGACTTCGCCACGCAGCAAGATCCCCGCCGCGTTTTTCATCATGCACACGACGAATTCGTCAATGGCAATCTTCGGGTCGATTGGGAGGACCAAATTTATCATCCCGAAGAACGCATCGTGGCCGTCGCGCGCACCCAACGTATCTCGGCCATCACCCGCCCCGGCCAACCGCGCGAATACCGGGTGCGCTCGGGGAGCGACGGCAACCTCACCGACGAGACCTACAATTTGCCAACCCTCGGACCGCACTCGGTCATGACCACCGCCGCGCGCTGGAACACGCCGTCCACGGGCCGCACGGATTATTACTTCGTACGAAACGGCGCCGAGATCTATCAGAAGCAGCAAACCAGCAACATCTGGTCCCTCGCGGCCAACCTCGCGGGCTCCGGTAGCAGCAATTGGGAGGGGCTCGCGGCGAGCTCGGAAGAGTCGACCGGGGGGCTCGTTCTCTTCCTCAAAGGGAACCTCGACGGCGGAACATGGGGCATCTTCGAGCAACGGTGGCCGAACGCCCTGCCCACCAGCGCGGGCCCCGCGACCTTGGTCATCGCCAACACGAACGCGGTGCCCTTTGGCGTGTCCGACGATACGTGCGAGCTCTACGCGAGCCGAAAGAATGGAACCAACCTGGAGGTCGTCGTCTTCCGACGTTGAGAGCCGCTCGCCATGCCACGGCGAGCACCGCGGCGCTTCGCCGCGCGAGGGTCGCGCCGCGATCGACGCTCGAACCGTCGCGTGCCGAATTTATCACGCGCGTGATCGGGTGATTGGAAGCTGGATTTCCACCCAGGCGTTGTCCGTCTCGTCGCGGTAATAGATTTCGCGGTACGGCCCGATTTGCCGGTGGGTGCCGCGCCGCAACCACCGGGACACGGCGCGGTAGCCGGAGTCGACGTCGTCCTCGGGGATCAAGCAAGACGCGCTCGCGGCGGCGGGGAAAACGACGCCGTTCGATGCGCGGTTCGGGGAGAGGACGAACACCTCGGCGTCGACGCGGCCGGTGCGCGAGCCGCAGTCGTGCCACACGGTGCCGGACAGGGTGGAGGGATGCGCGCCGCATAGCTCACCGAGCATCGCGTCGGTCTCGTGCTGTTTGGCGAGCGTGCGGCGGTGCGCGATCACGCGCATGGCGGGGATGGATTTGACGACGACGGCGGGGGTCGGGGCGCGACCGGTAAGGGCCTCGTCGACCGCCGCCAATTGCGCGACGAGCGTCTCCATGCGCGCCTCGAGCGCGCGTCGCAAGGTCAGGAGGCTCGCGTGGTCGCGGCCGCCGCTCTCCATATCGCCGAGCGGCATGCCCATTTGCCGAAGCGCCAGGATGCGGTGGGCGTCGGAGATTTGCGTCAAGCGATAACGGCGATAGCCGGTCTTGGGATCGACCTCCGCGGGCCTCAAGAGATGACTGGCGTCATACAGGCGAAGGGCCTTGATCGAGAGCCCCGTCAGCCGGGAAAAGGCGCCAATCGAGAGCATGGAAGGAGGGTGATTGGGGGCGCGGCACGTGTCAAGGTTCGGAGGCTCCGATGCCGAGCTCGGCGCCGATCCAATCGGTGACCGTTCGCACCAGCCATGGGCGGCAGGTGCTGAACGCGTGATCGGCGTCTTTCGCCCGTGCGTGTTGGCACGTGGGGAGTCGGTCGATGAAGCCGGCGTAGTGCGACGGTGGAAACAATTCGTCGCGCTCGGCGGTGACCAAAAGGACGGACCGCCCGACCAGCGAATCGACCATCGCCGGCAGGGGACGCACCTCGTTCCATTGAAGCGAGAGATCCCGAGGCGTGACGCCCTTCAACATGGGGGCGAACTCGGCGGCCATCGACTCGGGGAGGAGGAACGCGCGCGGATCGATCAGCGGGCAAACCGCGACGGTCGCGCGAATCCGAGGATCGGCCGCCGCGAGGAGGAGCGCCGCATGCCCACCCATGGCGCCACCGACGAGGACGATGCGAGCGGGATCGACGGCCGGATGGCTCCGCGCCCATGCGACGGCCGCGGCCGCGTCGTCGACCAATCCCGTAAAGGAAAATGCGCCCTCCGACCCCCAACTTCCGCGAAAGTGAAAATAGAGACAGTGGCAGCCGCGATCCCGAAGGCGATACGCGATGTCCAAGTGCTTCTCGATCCCAGGCGCGCCATGAAGCAGCACCACCGCAGGGAGGCGGGTGTTACCCGCAGCCCTGTAGAACCCTCCGAGGAGCCTGCACCCATTCGAAAAGAACGTCACCGCCTCCAGCCCCGCGTCGAATCGATCCATCGTCTCTCCTCCTCGGCGTCGTCGCGCGCCATCTCGTCGCTGCGCGGCGCCTCGGTCCACCCTGGGGTCTGCCCCTGGGGAAGAGTCAACGGGGGGTGGGAGCGAGGACGTTTTGGCGCTATCCGCCCGTTTGTCCGCGCTCCCATCGGCTCCCGTCGGTGCAGGTAACGCGATTGACGTGCGCAACCGCCCGCGAGGCCGACTTCATGTAGGATACCTCGCAGGGACGAAATGGTGCACGTCCTGCGGTTTGCGACGGTGAGGTGCAGGACGCGACCATCGCCATCGCTTCCCACCGAACCGACGGTGACGAGGAGCGGATCCGTCTCGCTCCGCGCGTCGAGGTCTCACCCCCCTTCGCAATTCCAACCTTCGATCGAGAGCGTAGGTTACATAAGCCGATTGCATCCGTCGGCAAGCATCCGAAATGCGGTTGGCCGATGCTCCGCGAGGCGAGCGCGGAGTTCGTCGTCCGCCCTCGAGCACGTCGGCGGGGCCGCGAGCGTCCCTCGACCAAGCCCATGCACGCGGGCAACCGATACGGGCAATCTGCGCGGGGCGCCTCGCGGCCCGAGGCGCGTCGGGGGATCTGCTGTCGGACGCGCAAAGGTCATTGAGCCGCGTCGAGCACCCGCCGCTGCAAAGCGGTAGCCCGTTAGGAATGGCCGACCCGATTGCCGTTGCCGCCGCTGCTCAGCAGGTGCAATCACGCCCCTTCATTCGGCGCGCGAAGGGGGAGAGGCGCCGCGCATCTGGGTGGGCGTCATGGCGAAACGGGCCTTGAAGACGCGCGCGAAATGCGCCTGGCTGGAGAACCCCCAGCGGTATGCAATTTCGGCGACGCCGTAAGCTCGCATCGAGGGGTTGCGCAGATCGGCGGCGGCGCGTTCCAGCCGACGATTCAGGATGGCGTGCGAGACCGAGGTCCCCTCCCCCGCGAACAGTCGATTGAGGTGGCGCAAGGACACGCGCACCGCGTGCGCCACCCTCTCCGCGCTCAGCGCGGGATCGTGGATGTGGTCATCGATGAAGCTGCGCGCCGCCAGCATGTGCGACGCGCTCGATGCGCCGATGGGGGTGGCGCCGAGCGCGGCGAGGAGCATGACGCGAAGGAGCTCGGAGGCTTCGCGCTGCGCACGCATCGCGTCGGTGTCGGCCGGATGCTGCGCCACGTCGATGAGCCGTTTGCGTAGCGCCGATGCAAAAACGCGGTGGGGGCCCGTACCGGTATCGATCTTGATGGGCCGCGGTAGGTCGTCGCGCACGCAGTGTTCGCGGAACCAGGCGCGGGGCATGTCCAGCAGCAACTGCCGCATGGGGGTCGTGAAGCCAAAGAGATAGGCTCTTCGCGTGTCGTAGACCATCAGATCGCCCGGCGACACCTGCTCGCACGCCGTGCCTTGATAAAAGAAGGCGTGGCTCTCGAGCACGAGCGAGGCGAAGACGGACTCCTTCGGGTGGGTCCGCACCAAGTGCGGGGTCCGTTCGATCACGTGCTCGTTGCCGCGGATGTCGGCGAGCCGTACGTCGCCGAGGTCGAAGTTGGTTTGCGCGGCACTCAGACCGGCTTCCGCGTAGGAAGAACACCGGAGGCCGACCAAAGCCGTCGCGTTGTAGGCCTCCCAGTACGCCAGCCGCTGGCTGGCCGGGATCGCATCGGTCGAGATGTGGGTCGCGCGCAAGGGGCGATGGGGGTGCACGGGCGTCTCCTGCGATCCGGGTTGACGCATCGGCTGACCTGCCAGCCGGACGGGTGTGGATGGATCGTACCGCGGATTGGGCGGTCCGGCTATCCGCGCGGTATCCCGATGTGGCTCGAAGCCCCCTGCCCCGTCCAAAATCGGCAAACCGCGTGTCCGGTCCGTGCAAGCCGCCCGCGCGCGCCGCGCCTACAGTGGCGAGGTGGTCCAACCATGAGGAGGCACCATGCCCGAGCCGGCGACGAGTGAGTTCTGGAGAGAGTTGAAGCCGATCCTCCGTTCTTTCCAGCCCGATGCCAAATCGGAAGTTTATCTGGCCAATGCGGCGACCGAGGACGAGCGCTATTACGTGCCGTTCACCGAGACGGTGTCGTCTCGGCCGCTGTGGATTTCACCCTCGGCGAACAAATGGTGCGACATCTTGATGGCGACGCGCGCGGGGCTCGTCAATCGCCATTACCACCCGCATGAGGTATTTGCCTATACCATCTCGGGCAAATGGGGATACCTCGAACACGATTGGACCGCCCGGGCAGGTGATTTCGTCTACGAAACGCCGGGGGAGAGCCACACCTTGGTCGCGTACGAGCACGAGCAGCCGATGAAGGTGTTCTTCATCGTCCAAGGTCCGCTGATCTGGCTCGATGAAGACGGTCAGCCGGACGGCTATTTCGATGTGCATCAATACATTGCGATGTGCCGTTCCCACTACGAGAGGGTCGGGATCGGGGCGGCGTACGTCGATGCGCTGTTTCGTGGATGACCGATGCCGGGCCAGGTGCCGGGCTCACCGCGGGCGGCGGCCGGCGCGGTTGCGGCGGGCTTGTTCTTCGCGGGCGGCGCGCTGGCGGTCGGCGCGGGCCGAGGTGTCGGCTTCTTTGGCCGCGCTGCCGCTCGCGAGGTGCTTTGCCAGGGCGCTCACCGTGGGGTGGCGGAAGAGCTCCACCATCGAGATGGGGCGGGCAAACGCGGTCGCGAGCCGCTCGTGCACCTTCACCATGAGCAGCGAGTGGCCGCCCAGATCGAAGAAATTGTGGTGCAAGCCAATGCGCGCGACCCCCAGGACCTCCTGCCAGATGGCCACCACCGTGCGCTCGATGTCGCTGGTCGGGGCCTCGAACCGTACGCCGTCGTCGGGCGACTCGCGCGGATCGGGCAGCGCGGCGCGATCCAATTTGCCATTGGGCGTAAGGGGGATTGCGGCCATCGGCACGAGCGCGCTCGGCACCATGTACTCGGGCAGGGTCTTGCGGAGCTCGGCCCGCAGATCCGCGATGGCGCCGGGCGCCGCGACCTTCTCGCGCGGTACGAAATAGGCCACCAGGCGCGTCTCGCCCGTGGGGGTGCGGCGCGCGTCGACCACCGCGTGGCGCACGGCCGGGTGCGATTGCATCACCGACTCGATCTCCCCCAGCTCGATGCGCAGGCCGCGGAGCTTCACTTGACCGTCGTTGCGCCCGATGAACTCCAGGCGGCCATCCTCGCGCATGCGGCAGAGATCCCCGGTGCGATAGAGGCGGGCGCCCGCCGGTCCCGCGGGATCGGGCACGAACCGTTGCGCGGTGGCGGCGGGCTGCCCCGCGTAGCCGCGCCCCACGCCCGCGCCCCCGATGAAGAGCTCGCCGATCGCCCCGATGGGGACCGGGAGAAGATGGGCATCGAGCACGTACGCGCGAACATTGCCGAGCGGGCCGCCGATGGTCGGCACGGGCGACGAGGCCACCTCGGCGCTCGAAGCATCCACCGTGCACTCGGTGGGGCCATAAACATTGACGAAGGTGCCGCGCAGCCCCGCGAGCTTGCGCCAGAGGGCCGCCTCGATGGGCTCACCGCCCACGAGGATCAGCGCGGGCGAGAGCTCCGGTGCGCGACCGAGCCCCTGCTCCACCAGCCCCGCGAGCATGGATGGTGTGGTGTCGAGCACGTCCAGCCGCTGCTCGCGCACGAGATCGCACATCCGCCGGGCATCGAGCCGCGCCTCCTCCGGCACCACGCACAGCGTGTGGCCCGACAGGAGCTGCACCCATTGCTTCACCGAAGCATCGAACGCCAGCGGGGCGTTCAAGCTCACGCGCAGCGGCTCGTCGGACCGTGCGCGCCGGGCGAGCGCGGGGCGGTAAATGGATTCGTCGAGGGCCTGCGCGAGGTTGAGCACCGAGCCATGTTGAATCATCACGCCCTTGGGCTTGCCGGTGGAGCCCGAGGTGAAAATGACGTACGCGAGCTGCCGCGGATCGGTCGGACGATGCGGCGCCTCGCGGGGGGCGCGGGCGAGGATCGACGCCTCGTCGGGATCGTCGATTTGCACGGTGCGAGGCCCTGCCGGGAGCGAGGCGCGAAGCGACCCTTGGGTCAGCACCAAGCGCGCACCGGCTTGGTCGAGGATCGAGGCGGCGCGCTCGGGCGGTAGCATGGGATCGATGGGCACATAGGCGCAGCCGGCCTTGAGCACGCCGAGCAGCGCGACCACCTGGTTCATGGAGCGCTCGAGGCAGATGGCGATCCGATCCTCGGGCGCGGCGCCGAGGGCGATCAACCGATGGGCGAGCTGGTTCGCCCGCTCCGCGAGCCCGCGGTACGTGAGGTGGGCCTCGCCGGATCGAAGGGCCTCGCGCTCCGGGGTGCGCGCGGCCTGCGCATCGAAGTGCTCGTGCACTGCACCCTCGAGCGACCAAGGGCGCTCGGTGCGGTTGCCCTGCGCGAGCTCGGCGGACTCCTCGGGGCCCACGATGGGGAGCGCGGCCATCGCGCGATCCGGCTCGGCGATGGCGGCCGCCAGCAATGTCGCGAAGCGCTCGGCCCACCGCGCCGCCGTGCGCTCGGAGAAGCGCGCGGCGTCGTAGTGGAGCTCCGCCGCGACGCCGCCCTCGCGCGCGACGCCGACGAGCTTCCAGTCGAAGCGATCCACCACCGGCTCGAGCCCGGTGATTCGAAATTGCACCCCGCCCGATTCGATGGCCGCTGGCCACGTGAACGCCGCGAAGGCGATGGGGAAGTACGGTACGGGCTCGTCTCCGGCGCTCCATCCCTGCGCGGAGAGCGCGGAGGCGAGGTCGAAAAAATCTTGCCACTCGAGATCGCCCGCGACGGCGGCGGCGGTCGCGCGCGCGAGCTCGGCGAGCCCCGCCCGCGGGTCGAGGTCGGCCCGAAACGGGAGCAAGCGCTCGAACGGCCCCATCGCGGTGTCGAGCCCCTCGTAGGTGCGCCCGTCGAAGGCGACGGCGATCCGCGCGTGCCCGCGGTCCGAGAGGCGATGAACGAGCACGTGCCAGGTCGCGAGCAAGAGGGCCTCGGGCGGGACCTCGAGCGCCGACGCAGCCCGCTCGAGCGCGTGCCCGGCCGGCAACACGACGGCCGCCGCGCGCGGCGCGAACGGCTGCGGATCGGAGGAGCTCTCCGCTTCGTGCGGCGAGGCCGGCTCGAGCCAGCGGGTGAGATCGACGTTGCGAAACTGGAGGCGCCCGGCCTCGGCGTCGGGAGATACCAGCAGATCATGGAACACCTCGGCGACGTCTGCGTACTGCGCGACGGGCTCCAGGGGCTCGTGGCTCGCGTAGCGCTCCGCGAGGGAGGCGACCAAGTTGACGAGCCCGCGGCGATCGGTCGAGAGCGCGGGCAGCTCCAAGACCAGCTCGTACCGCCCCGGTCCCAGCTCGGTCAAGGTCGAGGTCAAGGGCGCCTCCTCGGCCGGCGCCGGGGATTGAACGCCGGTGTTGGTCCCCGCGAGCGGCCGGTAGCGGGTGCGCACGATCTCGTGCTGGCGCGTGAGCTCCAGGGCGGCGAGGTGGAGACGCGCGGGATCGAGCGGGCCTTCGAGGAGCACGGTGCAGCGGGCGCGCGCGGTGGTCGCGGCGGGTCCGAGCTCGGCCCATCGGCGCGCTTGCTGCGGTGACAACCGAAATGCGGGGGCTTCGAACGGCATGGCGAAGGTCATGACGCGGGCACCTCCGGGACTGCGCTCCAAGGCAGCGGTGAGGACATGGCGGCGAGCACCTTGCGCGGTCCGGCAAAGGGCGCGCGGCCGTGCGCGGTGAGCATGTTGTCGAGCAAGAGCGCGTCGCCTCGCTCCCAGGGGAACTCGATCCGCTCGTCGTCGTAGGCTCGGCGCAGGATGTTCATGACCTCGGGCTCGATGGGCGAGCCGTCTCCATAATAGGTGTGGTTGGGCAGATCGGCCTCGCCCAGCGCGGCGAGGAGCGCATCGCCGGTCGCGCGCGGCAGGGTCGACACGTGGAAGAAGGTCGCGTGGTTGAACCAGACCGGCTCGCCGGTGAAGGGGTGGCAGCCGGCGGCCCTGCGGGTCTGGCGGGTGCGCAGGCGATCGCGGTCGCGCCACTCGAAGGCGATGCCGTGGCGCTGGCAGTACGCCTCCACCTCGGTACGCTCCTGGGTCTGGAACGCCACCTGCCACGGCAGGCCGAAGCCCTCGCCGAAGTTGCGCACGTACTGGTATCCTCCGGCGATGAACCGCGCGCGGATCTCCGCGGGGATCCGCGCGAACACCCGGCGGGAATCGGCGAGCGGCGTCGCGCCGCCCTCGGGCGAAGCCGTCACGCAGCAGAACGAAATGCGCGACGGGAACACCAGGTTGTACGACTGCTCATTGTGCAAAAAGATGCGCTCCTCCGGGGGGTGCTCGGTCGATGTGTACACGTGGTTGGCCACCGCCGAGCGCGGCGAGGAGCGCTCCTCGTAGGCCAGCGGCTCGCCGGCCACGGCCCGCACCAGCCGCTCGAAGCGCGCGGCGTCGCCCACGTCGAAGCCGCGAAAGAGCACCGCGCCGTGGTGGTGGAGCAGCCGCAAGACCAACGGCAAGCTCGCGCGCGCCCAGGCGGCGGGGTCGATGCCGGGCATCGCGGGGGTGAGCACGATGGGCAAGTGGCTCCCCGCGGCGAGCGGCTCCTGCCGAACCCACGCGGCGGGATCGGAGGCGACTTCGCGGCGGGCCGCGCGCGGCAAGGGTGGCTTCTTCGGCGATCCAGATTCGAGCATGGCGGGACTCAGACCTTGCGAAGGTTGCGGAAGCGTTCGAGGCGGGACGATTGGGCGGCGCGCGCGGCGGCCTCGCGGCGCCGGACAGAGTGTGCGCGGACCCGCCCGGCGAGCTCGGAGAGCGTGAGATCGGGCCGGGCGCCGGCCGCCGTGAGGAGCGCCGCGTAGTCGTCGCCCAGCGCGGCGATGGTGGCTGGGTCGAAGAGGGCGGTGTCGTAGCGAAGGACGCCCCGCAGCTCGCCTCCGTGCTCGGTGAGCAGGACGGACAGGTCGAACGGGGCGCCGCCGTCGTCGAGCTCGAGGGTCCGCGCGCGCAGATCCGGGAGCGCGAGCTCGGGTACCGGCGCGTTCTCGAGGACGAACATGATCTGAAAGAGCGGGTTGTAGCTTGGATCGCGCGGGGGCCGCAGGGCCTCGACCAAGGTGCCGAAGGGCAGCCGCTGGTGGGCGTAGGCTTCGAGGGAGAGCGCCCGCACCCGATCCACCAATGCGCGAAAGGTCGGATCGCCCGCCAGGTTCGCGCGCAGGACCAGCTGGTTTACGAACAGTCCGATCAGGCGCTGCGCCTCGGGGTGCTCGCGTCCGGCGACATCGGTGCCCACCACCAGATCGTCGCGCCCCGTGCGCTGGTGAAGCAGCGCAAAGAAGCCCGCCAAGAGCACCATGTACAGCGTGGCCCCGGAGGTCGCGCCGAGGCGCTGGAGCGAAGCGGCGTCGGATGCGCCCAGCGCAAAGGGGTGGCGCGCGCCGGCGAACGCCCGCACCGGCGGCCGGGCGCGATCGGCCGGCAGCTCGCAGAGCGCCGGCGCCCCGGCGAGCTGGCGCTTCCAGTATACGAGCGCGGTCTCCAACGCGTTGGAATCGAGCCAGCGCCGCTGCTGCGCCGCAAAATCGGCATAGTGCACGGAGATCGGCGGAAGATCCGGTGCTCGGCCGGACGCGAACGCCGCGTAGCAGGCCGACAGCTCGCGCACCAGGATCCCCATCGACCAGCCGTCGGCGGCCACGTGGTGGATCACGATGGTCACGAGGTGTTTGTTCGGTCCTGCGCGGTAGCAGCGCGCGCGCAGGACGGGATCGCGCTCCAGGTCGAACGGGCGTCGCGCCTCCTCGGTGGCGCGCCGCAGCACGGCGTCCTCGGGCTCGATCGCGTCGGCGTCTGTGCGCGTGCTCGCGTCTGCGCCTGTGCGCGTGCTCGCGTCTGCGCCCGTGCTTGCGCCTGCGCCATCGTCGAAAATGAGCGCGGCCGGCGCGCCGGGCGGGGCGAGGATCGGGACGATGCGTCCATTCTTCCGCGGGTAGCGGACGCGGAGCACCGCGTGGCGGGTTACGATGGTGGTGAGGCTCTGCGCGAGCGCCGCGCGGTCGAGGGGGCCCTCGAGAAACACCGCCACCGCGATGTTGTACCCGGCGCTAGCGCCGGCGAGCTGCTCCAGAAACAAGAGGCGCTCTTGCTCGAGCGACAGCGGCACGTCGTTGGGGTCGATCGCGCCCGCCGACACATCGTCGACGGCGCGCCCGTCGAGGGCGGCCGCGACGTGCGCGGCGAGCCTCGCGGCGCCCGTGTCCTCGAGCAAGAGCGCCATCGGCACCGGGGTGCCCAGCTGCTCGTGAATGCGGCCCGCGAGCTCCACGGCCATGATCGAGTCGAGGCCGTACGCGGTGAGCGGCCGCTCCACATCGATGGCGTCACCCGCGGTGCCCAGCACGCCGGCGATCCAGGCCCGCAGTGGCCCGAGCAATGCTGCAGCCCGCGCTTCGCCGTCGACGGCCAAGAGCGCCTCGCGCGAAGGCATGACCTCCGTCTCGCCGGAGGGCACGACCTCCATTTCGCGTGAGAGCGCGCCACCCGTCTCGCCGGAGGGCACGACCTCCATTTCGCGTGAGAACGCGCCACCCGTCTCGCCGGAGGGCACGACCTCCGTCCGGCCCGAAGGCGCAGCCCCAGTACCGCCCGAGCGCAGAACCGCCGCCTCGCCCGAAGGCGCGCCCTGCGCCGAAGACGCCGTGGCCGGACGGAGCACGCTTTCGGCGAGCGCCGCGAAGTCGCCGTCGAGGTACTGCGCGCGGCACGCCCGCCGCTGAACCTTGCCGCTGGACGTCTTCGGTACGGCGCCCGGCGCGAGCAGCACGATGGCGCGGGCCTGCACCTCGTGCTGCTCGGCGATCTGGCGGCGCACGCGGTCGAGGATGGCGGCGGGATCGGTCGCCTTGGCCGGATCTGCCTCCAGCACCACCACCAGCTGCTCTTCGCCGTCGCCCGCGACCGAGAACGCCGCCGCGCAGCCGGGGCGCAGCGCAGGGTGGCACGCGACCGCGGTGCGTTCGATGTCCTGCGGGTAAAGGTTTCGGCCGCGCAGGATCACCAGATCCTTGATGCGCCCGTTCACGAACAGCTCACCGTCCGCCATGAAGCCCAAATCGCCGGTGCGCAGATAAGGGCGCGGATCGTCCGGGAGCACCGCGCCGAAGGACGCGTGGGTCTCCTCGTCGCGCCGCCAATAGCCGCGGGCCACGCTGGGGCCGCGCAGCCAGATCTCGCCGACCTCGCCCCCCGCGACCGGAACGAGGCGCTCGGGATCGACCACCCGGAGCTCCTGCCCCGCGATGCTCTCCCCGCAGCCGACCAGCCGGGATTTGCCGTCCTCGCGCACCACCGCGCCCGCGCCCTTGCGCCCGCCCGACGCGATGAGCGTGCCCTCGGCGAGCCCGTAGCAGGGATAGAACGCCTCGCGCCGGAAGCCCGACGGCTCGAAGGCGGCGGCGAAGCGCTCCAGGGTCTCGGGGTGAATCGGCTCGGCCCCGTTGAACGCGAGCTCCCACGAGCGCAGATCCAGCGCCGCGCGCTCCTCGGGCGTGCTCTTGCGCACGCATAGATCGTAGGCGAAGTTCGGCCCGCCGCTGATGGTGCCGCGGTGGCGCGCGATCGCCCGGAGCCAGCGCAGAGGGCGCGTCAGGAACGCCAAAGGCGACATCAACACCACCGGAAAGCCCCCGTAGAGCGGCTGCAGCACGCCGCCGATGAGGCCCATGTCGTGGTAAGGCGGCAGCCAGATGACCCCGCGGCTCTCGGTGTTGGACTCGAAGCAGCGCTGGATGGCGGTGGAGTTGTGAAGCAGGTTTTGGTGGCTGAGGATGACGCCGCGCGGATTGCCGGTGGAGCCGGAGGTGTACTGCAAGAAGGCCACGTCGTCGGGCCCCGCGCCGGGATCGCGCCAAGCCTCGCGCTCCGCCTCGCCGGCGTCTTCGACCGTGAGCCAGGTGACCGGCAAGAGCTCGGCGGACGCCATCGCCTCGAACAGCCCGCGGATCAAGCCGGTGGTGAGCGCGAAGCGCGCGCGCGCGTCGGCCACCAGCGCGGTCAAGCGCGGCAAGGTGCGCGCGAGCCTCGATGGATCGGGCGGATAGGCGGGCACCGCGATGGCCCCCGCGCACACGCACCCCAAGAACGCCGCCACGTAGTCGAGGCCCGGCGCGAAGAGCAGGAGCACCGGCTCGCCGCGGGCCCCCGCGCGCTGGAGCATCCCGGCGATCGCGCGCGCGCGCCGTCCGAGCTCGCCGTAGGTGAGCCGCTCTTCGGCCTCCTCGCCGTCGGTGAGAAAGGTGTAGGCGCCATCGTGCGGCTGCTGCGAGGCGCGGGTGAGGAGCAGCTCGGTCAAGGTGGAGGGGATCGTCATGGCGGATCAAACACGCGAAGGTTGGGGGGCGGAGATGGCTGCCGTGGGCGGATCGTCGGCGGAGGCGTCGGGCAGCTCGGTCTCGACGTTCACCAGGCGTGGCAGGAGCGAGGCGGCGGCGATCAGCGCGAGGTTCAGCGCGCCGAGCACCACGAACAAGAGCGCGATGCCGCGCCCGGGGCCCACGCCGAGCCAGCGGCCCGCGCTCGCCGCGAGGAGGCCGTCCGCGGCCATGAGCGGCTCGAAGATGCGGTCGGCGAGCGGGCCGGCGATCAGGTACGCGACGGGCACCATGGAGGTCGCGATCATCTGGCGCAGCGCAAAGACACGGCCCTGCATCGCCGGGGGCACCTTCTTCAGCCACACCGATTGCAAGGTGCCGATGCCGAGCTGCATGCACGCCAAAAACACGAAGGCCGCGCCCGCGATGAGCACGGCGTCGAACCGCAGGGCAGCCAGAAAGAGCACCCCCGCGCGGATCGCGAACAGGACGAGCACCGAGCGGACGCGCCGCCGCGGTCCACCCCACAGGCTCATGGCGACGGCGCCGCTCAAGACGCCCAGGCCGCCCACGGTCAGCACGCGGCCGAGCGTCGCCCGATCGGCGAAGGAGAGGACCAGGGGCGCGATCAAGACCACCACCAGGTTCTCCGTGAGGTTCACCGCGGTGAGAAAGAGCTGGAGGGTCAAGAGGCCGGGCCGCGCGCGCAAGTAGCGCCACCCGAACGACATGCGCCGAAGGAATGTCTCGCCTCCGCCGGCGCGCTCCTTGGAGACCGGGTGCGGGATGCGAACCGCCAAAAGCGTCACGATGGCGACGAGGAACGAGGTGCCGTCGAGGAGCACCAAGGTCCCGAGCGGCATCACGCCCAAGAGGGCGCCGGCCGCGAGGGGGGCCGCGATCTGGGAGATCCCCTCCCCCACGCTGATCATGCCGGCCGCGCGCCCGTAGTGCTCCTCGGGCACCAGCACGGTGGTCGACGCGGAGTACGCAGGCCACTGGAGCCCGCGCATGGCGGCGTTGATCGCGGCCACCGCGAACACGTGCCAAGGGCGCAGGTGCTCGGAGACGAACAGAAGCCACAGCGCGAACGACGCCGCCGCCGCGACCGTGTTCGCCACCAGCATCGCGGTGCGCCGGTTCCACCGATCGACCAGCGGCCCCACGAACGGCGAGACGACCACCAGGGGCACCACCGAGCAGAAGGAGTACACGCCGAACTCGGTGATGGATCGGTGGCGCTCGAAGAGCCACACGCCGAACGCAAAGCTGGTGATCGCCGAGCCGAGGGACGAGATCACCTGGCCGAACCAGATGATCACGAACACCGCGAGCTTGCGACCCGGAGCTTCACCCGTCGGGATCATGGCGCGCGGCGGATCTCCCCGGCGCCCGTCACCAGCTCGCGCACGATCGCCGCGAGGCGGGCCACGTGCGGGGGGCGGAGCATGGAAAAGTGATCGCCCGGCGCCACCCGGACGGCCACCGGGGCGCGCGCGAGCGCGTTCCATCCGCCGGTGGGGTCCGCGGCCAAGGGCGGGCCGCCGTCGCCGAGCTCCTCGGGGCGCACCAGGGCGATCGTCGCCGCCGTCGGCTTCGCGCGGTGCGCGGCAAAGGCGCGCAGGTTGGCCGCGTAGACCCGGAGCGCGCGCGTCACCTGCGCGTGCGCGCCCTTTGCGGGCAGAACCCCCTGCGCGCGCGCACGGGCGGCCAGGGCTTCGTCGCCGCCGGGCCCCTCGAGCGACGCCATGTCCTCGAGGGTCAGCGCGAGGGCGTGCTCGCGGGCGAAGAGAACGCGGCACGCGAGATCGCCCGGTCCCTCGTCCCCGTGACCGGGGAGCCGGCTGTCGAGCAGGATGACGCCGGCGACCGGCACCTTCGCGGCCTCGAGCTTGCGCGCCATCGCCACGGCGACCACGCCCCCGAACGACCATGCGAGCAGCCAGACCGGCGCGTCGGGCGCGTGCGCGGCGAGCAGCGACGCGTAGTGCTCGGCCATGGTGTCCACATCGTCGATGGGCTCGCCGTCGTCGTCGCGCCCTCGGGCGTTGAACGCGTGGATGGGACGCTCGGCGCCGAGCGCGCGGGCGAGCGGCAGATACGACAGCGCCGAGCCACCGACGGCGTGCACGCAGTAGAGCGCCGGCTCTTTGCCGCGCGCCTCGAGGGTGACCAGCGCGGACGGCGCACCCGCGCCCCCGGCCTCCTCGCGCAGCGCGCCCGCCAAGGCCTCGATGGTGGTATGGCGAACGAGCTCGGCGGACGAGAGCGAGCGTCCGATGCGCTGCTCGATGCGCGCGAGCATGGTCATCGCGCTGAGCGAGTGGCCGCCGCGCGCGAAGAAGTCGTCGTGCACGCCGATGGGGCGCACGCCGAGCAGATCTTCCCAGATCTCCGCCAGGGTGAGCTCCAGCGGATCGCGCGGCAAGAGCGTCGCGCGCAGCTCGCGGCGCGGCGGGGCGGCCCGGCCCCGTTCGGCCTGGAGCTCGCCCCCGTCGCGGGTGCGGCGGGGGTCGTGCTCCTCGGGCGCTGGCCTCGAGGGCTCGGGGAGGGCGAAGGCCGGCGCGAGCACGCCGAGGGGCTCGTCGGGGCGCGACGTGGCATCGGCGAGGAGCGCGCGGAAGTGCTCGAGCAGGCGCTGCACGGTCTCGGGCGCGAAGAGATCCTGGCTGTACTCGACGCCCACGTCGAGGCCCTCCGCGGTCTCGGTGACCGCGAAGAGGAGATCGAACTTGGCCGTCTTTCGAGGCAGCGCCATCCGGCGGACCGAGAGGCCGTCCATGTCGAGCGAGGGCAGCGGATCGTTCTGCAGGACCAGCACCGCTTGAACGAGCGGCGGCCGCGACGGATCGCGGGTCGGGACCAGCTCCTCCACCAGGCGCGCGAAGGGCACGTCCTGCCGCTGGAACGCCTCCAGGGTCGCCTCCCGAACCCGCGCGACGAGCCCGCGGAACGATGGCGCGCCGCGCAGCGCGGACCGGATGGGCATGAGGTTGACGAAGTCGCCGATGAGCGGCTCGATCTCCGTGCGGCCGCGCCCCGCGACGGGCACGCCCACCGCGAAATCGTCCTGCCCACTGCGGCGCCCGAGGAGGACCTGGAACACCGACAGGAGCACCATGAAGAGCGTGGCCCCTTCGCGCCGCGCGAGCCCGTTCGAGGCGTCCGCGAGCGCGCGGTCGATGGTGGAGCGCAGCTCGCCCCCGCGGTGGCGCATCGCCGCGGGCCGGGGGAAGTCGGTCGCGAGCTCGAGGGGCGGCACGTCGCGCAGGGCCTCCCGGAAGTACGCGAGGTGCTCCTCGAGGCGCGCGCCGGCCATGTAGGCCCGCTGCCAGATCGCATAGTCCGCGAACTGGATGGGCAGCTCGGGCAACGGCGAGCTCGCGCCGCGCGCGAACGCCGGGTAGAGCGCCCCGAGCTCCCGCACCAGGACGCCCAGCGACCAGCCGTCGGAGATGATGTGGTGCATGCCCAAGACGAGCGCGTGCTCGTCCTCGCCGA
Organism: Sorangiineae bacterium MSr11954; assembly: GCA_037157815.1. NCBI lineage: Bacteria > Pseudomonadati > Myxococcota > Myxococcia > Myxococcales > Pendulisporaceae > Pendulispora > Pendulispora albinea. The sequence goes on along the minus strand of CP089984.1, from coordinate 4,948,527 downwards.
GCTGGATCCGAAGCACCCGCACCAGAGGCCCCTTCGCGAGATCGAAGGGACGCGCGCTCTCCTCGGCGAGGAGGCGCTCGGCCTCGCGCTCGCGGGCATCCTCGGGCAGCGCGGAGAGGTCCACCTGCGCGATCGGCAGGCCCGCGGCCTCGTGAATGTGCTGATAGGGAACGCGTCGCTCGTGCGGAAAGGTGGTGCGGAGCGACTCGTGCCGCGCCGCGATCGTGTCGCAGGCCCGCTCGAGCGCCGCGACGTCGAGCCGGCCTTTCAGGCGCAGGGCGATGACCACGTTGTAGAGGGGCCCCGGTTCGAGCTGATCGATGAACCAGAGCTGATGCTGGGCGAACGACAAGGGGATGCGCCGGCCCCGGGGGGCACGGGGGATCGCCTGGACGTCGCGCACCGTCGCCGCCGCGCGGGCCGACCCGCGGGCGCGCAGGAGATCGCGGATGCCGTCCTTGCGGGTGCGCAGGGCCTGCATCAGCTCGGGCAGCAGACTGCCGCGGGGCGCGCTGTAGCGGACGGCGTCGCCGTCGAGCCAGAGCTTACCGCCCAAGGCGTGGACGTGATCGAGCAGCTCGGCGTCGTTCACAGCACACCTTGCTCGAGGTCCGCGCTCGCGGGCGCTTCGTGTGGATCGTGATCGGGGTCGTAGACACCGCCCGCCTCGGCGATCAAGGTCGCAAAGGCGGCGAGGGTGGGCTGCTCGAACAAGCTCCGCAGCGGTACTTGCACACCGAACGCCGCTTCGACCCGGGCGATGGCCTGGACCGCGAAGAGCGAGTGGCCTCCTAGCTTGAAAAAATCGTCGTGGCGGCCGACCTCGCGGCACCCCAAGAGCTCCTGCCACTGCGCGGCCAGCGCCCGTTCGATGTCGCCCGCGGGCGCCTGATCGAGCAGCGCGCCCGCGCCCACCGTTTCGGGCGGCGCCAGCGCACGGCGATCGAGCTTGCCGTTGCCGGTCAAGGGAAGCGCATCCATCAGCACGAAGGCCGAAGGCACCATGTACGCGGGCAGCTTGCCGGCGAGCAGGGTCCCGAGCTCGTCGGCCGTGAGCGCAGGATCCTGCGGATCACGCGGCTGGTGCGGCACCACATAGGCGACCAAGCGTGCGTCGCCCTCGTTCGAGCCGAACGCCAGCACCGCGCTCTCGCGCACCCGCGGGCTCTGGGCGATCGCGGCCTCGATCTCGCCGAGCTCGATGCGGAAGCCACGGATCTTGACCTGGTGATCGCTGCGCCCGATGTACGCGACGTCGCCGTCGGGGAGGTAGCGCGCGAGATCGCCGGAGCGATAGAGGCGCGCGCCCGGCCGGGGATCGAACGGGTCGGGAACGAAGCGCGACGAGGTCAGCTCGGGCCGCCCCGCATATCCGCGCGCGACGCCCGCGCCGCCCACGTAGATCTCGCCGGTGACCCCCGCCGGGACCGGCTTCATGTTCGCGTCGAGGATGTAAAACGAGAGATCGGGGATGGGCGCGCCGATGACGCTCCCGGGGGCGCGCTGCACGTCGTCCGCGGTGATGGGGCGGTAGGTGACGTGCACGGTGGTCTCGGTGATGCCGTACATGTTGACCAGGCGCGGCCTCTGATCCCCGTGGCGCTCGATCCACGGGCGCAGGCTAAGAAGATCGAGCGCCTCGCCGCCGAAGACGACCCATCGAAGCGCCAGGGACTCCACCGGCAACGGAGCGAGCCGCTCGGTGTGCACCAGCTGCCGGAACGCGGAGGGCGTCTGGTTGAGCACGGTGATCTGCTCGTCGCGGAGCAATTGGTAGAACGCGTCGGGCGAGCGGCTGACCCAGTAGGGCACGACCACCAGGCGCCCGCCGTGGAGCAGCGCGCCCCAGAGCTCCCACACGGAGAAGTCGAAGGCGATGGAGTGAAAGAGCGTCCACACGTCGCGCTCGTCGAAATGGAACCACGCCTGGGTGGAGGTGAAGAGCCGCAACACGTTGGCGTGGGTGATCTCCACCCCCTTGGGCTGACCGGTGGAGCCCGAGGTGTAGATGACATATGCCAAGGTCGCCGGGGTGGCCTCGCTCGCAGGCGCCGTATGGGGGTACGGCTCGAGGAGCGCCGCGTCCCGGTCGATGCACAGGGTCTCTGCACCGCCCGACGCCACCTGCGCGCGCAAGCTCTCCTGCGTGATGACCACCCGCGCTCGAATGTCGTTCAGGATGAACGCGAGGCGTTCGGGGGGCGAGCTCGGATCGAGCGGCACATACGCGCCGCCGGCCTTGAGGATCCCCAGCACCGCGATCACCATCTCGATGGATCGCTCGATGCAAAGCCCCACCGTGACCTCCGGCCCCACGCCGCGCGCGCGCAGCAGGTGCGCGAGCTGGTTGGCGCGCGCGTCGAGCTCGCGGTAGGTCAGCGTCGTTCGCTCGTATCGGATCGCCGGCGCATCGGGGCGCTCGGCGGCGCGCTGCGCGAAGAGATCGTGAAGGCACGGGGCCTTTTGCACCTCGATGCGCGCGGTGGGGCGCGCCACGGCATCCTCGAGGAGCGCGCGCAGGTGCTCGAACATGCGCCGGGCGGTGCGCTCTTCGAAGAGGTCCGTGCTGTACTCGACCCGGACCTGCAGGCCATCGGCGGCGGTCTCGGCGAACGACATCGACAAATCGAACTTGGCCGTCGCGTGGGGCGCGTCGATGGGGCGCACGGTGAGCCCGCCCAGATCGAGCGCCGGCATCGGTTCGTTCTGCAGGACGAGCACGGCTTGGACCAGCGGCGGGCGCGCGGGATCGCGGACCGTGACCAGCTCGGAGACCAGGCGATCGAAGGGCACGTCTTGGTGCTGGAACGCCTCGAGGCTCGCCTCGCGGATCCGCGCGACGAGCTCCACGAACGTAGGGGCGCCGCCGAGGGAGGCGCGGATGGGCACGAGGTTCACGAAGTCGCCGATGAGCGGCTCGATCTCCGCGCGGCTGCGCCCGGCCACCGGCACGCCGACCGCGAAGTCGTCTTGCCCGGCATGACGGCCGAGGACGATCTCGAACGCCGCCAGGAGCACCATGAAGAGCGTCGCCCCCTCGCGACGCGCGAGCGCGTTCACCGCATCGGAGAGCGCGCGATCCAGCGCGAAGCTCAGCGCCGCGCCGCGGTGGCTGCGCGTCTTCGGACGGGGAAAGTCGGTCGCCAGGTTCAACACCGGGACTCCCTCGAGCGCGCGGCGGAAGTACGCCAGGTGCTCCTCGAGGCGGGGGCCCGCCATGTACGCGCGCTGCCAGACGGCGTAGTCGGCGAACTGGAGGGGCAGCTCGGGCAGCGGCGACGGCCTGCCTTGCACGAAGGCTGGATAGAGCGCGCCGAGCTCCTGCACCACCCGGCCGAGCGACCAGCCGTCGGAGACGATATGATGCATGCCGAGCACCAGCACGTGGGCATCTTCGTGGCGTCGCACCAAGAGCACCCGCACCAGCGGCCCGGCCGCGAGATCGAACGGACGCGACGCGGCGTCGGCCGCGAGCCGCTCGGTCTCACGGGTGCGCGCCTCCTCCGAGAGCAGGCTGAGATCGACGTGCGCAATCGGGAGGCCCGCCGGATCGTGAACGCGCTGGTAAGGGATCCCCCGCTCCTGGTGGAAGGTGGTCCGCAGCACCTCGTGACGCTGCACGATGGCGTCGCATGCGCGCTGGAGCGCGGGCACGTCGAGCGGACCCTGGAGCTCGAGGACGGCGGTCAGATTGTAGAGGGAGCTCGGCTCGAGCTGGTCGATGAACCAGAGCTGCTGCTGCGCAAAGGAGAGCGGGATGCGCGCATCCCGGCGAGCCTTGGGGATGCGGGCCTCGCCCGGGACGCGCTCCGCCTCGCGCGGCGCGTCCGTCACCAAGGTCGCCACCAAATCCGCAAAGCCCGCGAGGGTGGGTCGCTCGAACAAAGCGCGCAGGGGCACCTCCACGCCAAACACCGTGTTGACCCGTGCGATGGCCTGGATCGCGGAGAGCGAGTGGCCGCCGAGCGCGAAGAAGCCGCTCGCCCGGCCGATCTCCTTGCGCCCGAGCAGCTCTTGCCACTGCGCGGCGATCGCGCGCTCGGCCTCGGTCGCGGGCGCCTCGAGCGCGGGCGTGGAAACCGCGGCGGTGCCGGCCGCCGCGGGCGGGTTGCGGTCGACGTACGCGAGATCGCCACCCGGCAGGGATCGAGCGTACTTACCGGTGCGATGCAGACGCACGCCGGCGATGCCGGTGTAGACGTGGCCAACGACGCCATCGGGCACGGGCTCCATCGCCTCGTCGAGGACGTGGATGGTCTCGTCGGGGATGCGGCGCTGTGCTTCGAGCCACGCCGCGCGCTCCTTCGAGCTGAGCATCGGGAGCGCGCCGATGCGGCGATCGGGGCGCTCGACGATGGCGCCGAGCAGCACCTCGAAGCACGCGGCCATGCGCTCCATGGTGGCGCGGTCGAAGAGATCGCGATCGTAGTCCCACCCGCCCGCGAGCGTAGGACCGTGATCGGTGAGGGTCAGGGACAAATCGAACTGCGCGGTCGCAGGCGGGCTATCCAGGATCTCCACGTGCAGATCGCCCGTGTCGAGGGGGACAGGCTCGTTCTGGAGCACGAACATCGCTTGGAAGAGCGGGTTTCGTGACAGATCCCGCGCCGCGCCCGCCGCGTCGACGACCTTCTCGAACGGCGCGTCCTGATGCGCATAAGCCGCGAGCGCGACCTGGCGGGTGCGCGCGAGGAGCTCGAGGAAGGTCGGCGCCCCCGACAGATCGCCGCGGATCGCCAAGGTGTTGACGAAGAGGCCGATGAGCGGCTCCAGCTCGGCGCGCGACCGATTGGCGATGGGGGTGCCCACGCAGATGTCGTCTTGCCCGCTGTAGCGATGGAGCAGCACTTGGAACGCCGCCATCAGGCCCATGAACAGGGTCACGCCCTGCCCGTCGCACAGCCGTTTCAGGGCGCGCGTGGTCTCCTCCGACAGTGCCACGTCGATCCGCGCGCCGCGGTAGGCCGGCGCGACGGCGCGCGCGTGGTCCGTGGGGAGCGCCAGAGGCGCTACGTGCGCGAGCTGCTCTCTCCAATAGGCCAGATGGTGCGCGAGCCGGGCCTCGTTCAAGTACGCGCGCTGCCAGACCGCAAAGTCCGCATATTGAACGGGCAGCTCGGGCAATGTCGAGGTCTTCTCCGTCGCGTTCATGCGCGCGTCGTAGAGCGCGCCCAGCTCCGTCGCCAGCACGCCGAGCGACCAGCCGTCGGACACGATGTGGTGCATCGTGACGAGGAGCACATGTTCCTCGGGCGCGAGGCGGAGGAGCCGCGTGCGCAAGAGCGGCCCGCGGCGCAGGTCGAACGAGCGCCCCGCGTCGCCTTCGATATGGCGGCGCATCGCCTGCTCGCGCGCCGCGGCATCGAGCGCCGAGAGATCCTCGACCGGGAGCGCCCCGTCGATCTCCGGCGCGATCACCTGCACCGGCTGGTCCCCGCGCGATACGAAGGTGGTGCGCAAAATCTCGTGCCGCCGCACCACGTCGCCGAACGCGCGGCGCAAGGTCTCGACGTCGAGCGCCCCGCGGACGCGCAGCGCGCCCGGCATGACGTACGCCGCGCTGTCCGGCTCGAGCTGGTCGAGGAACCAAAGCCGCTGCTGCGCGTACGAGAGCGGCAGGTCTCCATCGCGCGCGACCCGTACGATGGCGGCCGTCCGATCGCGCGCTGGGCTCGCGCTCCAGGTGCGCGCGATGCGCTCGGCGAAGCCCGCGAGGGTCGGCGCCTCGAAGAGCGTCTGGAGCGAGAGCTCGACGTCGAACGCGGCGCTGGCGCGCGAGACGGCCTGCATCGCCGAGAGCGAATGGCCGCCCCGCGCAAAGAAGTCGTCCCCTCGCCCCACGGCCTCGCACCCGAGCAGGCGTTGCCACTGCGCCGCCAAGGTGCGCTCGATCTCCGTGCTCGGGGCTTCGTACACCGGCGCGCCGTCCCCTTGGGTTTCGAGGGCCGGCAGGGCGCGGCGGTCGAGCTTGCCGTTGGGGGTGATGGGCAGCGCATCGAGGACGACGAACGCCGTGGGGACCATGAAGGCCGGGAGGCGTTCTTCGAGCGCGCGCCGCGCTTCGGCGAGGAACGTGCTCTCGCCGGCCTCCGCGAGCGCCTCGGGCGCCGGCACCACATAACCGACCAAGCACGGACCGCCCGGGGCGTCTTCGCGCAGGAGCACCGCGGCCTCGCGCACGGCCGGCAGCGCGAGCAGCGCCGCCTCGATCTCCCCGAGCTCGATCCGAAACCCGCGCAATTTAACCTGCGCATCGCTCCGGCCCAGGTACTCGATCGTGCCGTCCGGCAAGTGCCGCGCGACATCTCCGGATTTGTAAAGGCGCCGCCCCGGTGCCTTCGCGAACGGATCGGGGATGAACCGCTCCGCCGTGAGCGCCGCGCGCCCATGGTAGCCGCGCCCCACCTGCACACCGCCGATGTACAAGTCCCCCGCCACCCCCACGGGCACCGGGTGAAGCTGCGCATCGAGCAGGTAGATCTGCGTATTCGCGACCGGTTTGCCGATGGGCACCAGCCCTCCGGTGGACCCGGGATCGCACGTAGCGTGCGTCACGTCCACCGCCGCCTCGGTGGGGCCGTACAGGTTGTGCAGCGCCACCCCGGGCAGCACCTCGCCAAAGCGCCGCACCTGCTCCGCGCCCAGCGCCTCGCCGCTGGCGATCACCCGCCGCAAATGCCGCGCGCACGACCCCGCGCGGGGATAGCTCAAAAATACCTGCAGCATCGACGGCACGAAGTGCACCGTGGTGATCGCCTGCTTCGCGATCACCTCCACGAGGTAATCGAGGTGCTTGTGCCCCTCGGGCCGCGCCACCACCAGCCGCGCCCCGACCATCAGCGGCCAGAAGAACTCCCACACGGACACGTCGAAGCTGAATGGCGTCTTCTGGAGGACCCCTTCCCCGGGCTGCAACCCATACTGCGCTTGCATCCACGCCAGCCGGTTGCGGATCGCCTCGTGGCTGTTGATCGCGCCCTTGGGGTTGCCCGTCGAGCCCGACGTATAGATCATGTACGCCGCGTTCTGCGGGCTCAGCGCGACCTCTGGCGCGTGCGCCGGTTGGTCCACCGACGCAAGCACCTCGGCCTTGCCGAGCACCAAGCGCACCTTGGCGTCCTCCGTCAGGTAGCGAAGCCGCTCCGCCGGGTAGCTCGGGTCGAGCGGCACATACGCGCCGCCCGCTTTCAGGATGCCCACGAGCGCGATCACCAGCTCCAGCGAGCGCTCCATGGAGACGCCCACGAGCACCTCGGGTCCGACCCCGCGCGCGCGCAGTGCGTGCGCAAGTTGGTTGGCGCGCGCATCGAGCTCTTGGTACGTCAAGCTCTGGTTCTCGAAGACCACCGCCACGGCGTCCGGAGTGCGCGCGGCCTGCTCGGCGATCCACGCGTGGATGAACCTTGGCCCCTCGTAGCTCGCCGCCGTATCGTTCCACCCGTAGGCGATGCGGCGCTCGGCCTCCCGGGTGAGCAGGGGCGCGTGGTCGTGCCGCGCGGACGGATCGCGCACGATCTGCTCCAGGGTTGCCAGGTAGGTGCGGGCGATGCTCTCGATTTGCTCGGCGCACACCTGGTTGCGATCGTGATCGAGGCGCAGCGCCAGGGTCCCCTTGTCGGAGTCCTTGATGAAGTTCGCCTCCAGCGTGTAGTGCGTGTAGTTGATGGCGTGCGACGACTCCAGGATCTCCGCGATGCCCGACCGTGAGATGGCCTCGAGGTTGTAGAAGTCGATGAAGTTGAACGCCGTCTCGAAGAGCGCGCCCCCCGCCTCCCGCTGGAGCGCGGCCAGAGGATAGCGCCGGTGGGGGATCATCTGCACCATGGTCTGGTGCGCCCGGCGCGCGAGATCGGTCCATGTGCCGTCCGCGAGCTCGAGGCGCAGAGGTAGCGTGTTGAGGAAGAGGCCGAGCACCCGCTCACCGCCCGCCTCCTCGAGCCGCGCATCCGCCACCAAGCCGGTGACCACGTCGCGCTTGCCCGACGTGACCCCCATCACCTTCACGTGCGCCGCCATCAGGATCGCCTTGAGCGGAACGCCCATGCGCTTCTCCGCGGCGTGCAGGCGCGCCGTCAGCTCGGCCGGGAACACCTCGTACCATGACTCCATGCGCAGCGCGCCGGGCCGCCGGGCCGCCGCCGTCCACCGCGGGAGGGTGAGCAAGCTGGCGCCGCGCAGGGTCTCGCTCCAAAAGGCGCGCGCGGGCTCGGAGGCCAGGATGGCGCGCTCCTCGGCCACATAGTCCGCGAAGGTCGGATCGAGCTGCGCCTCGACCGCCAGCCGCCCATCCGCGAGGAGCGACGCGTAGTGCGTGAACATCTCGGCGAGCAACGTCGCCAGCGCCCAGCCGTCGATGATCGGGTGGAAGTCGGTGATCGTGAGCTGCAAGGTCTCGCTCGTGCGCACGTGAACGCAAAATCGCAGGAGCGGCAGCGCGTGAAAATCGAAGCGACGCGTCTCCTCCGCCTCGACGTAGTCGCGGACGGCCTGCGCTTGCTCGGCCTCCGTCACGTGACGGATGTCCACCACCTCGAGCGGCAGGTGCGCGCGCGCGCTCACGAGCTGCAGCGGCTCGCGGAACGTGTCGAGGTCGAAGGTGGTGCGCAGCATCGGGTGGCGCTCGACCACGCGCAGGATCGCCCGCTGCATCTTCTCGCGATCGAACGGGAGGCGCAGGTGGATGCTGTTGACGTTGTGGTAGACGTTCTCCTCGGGGTTGAGCCGCATGTGGAAGAACATGCCCGCCTGCAGCAAGGTGAGCGGATAAGCGTCCACCACGCCCTCGGGCAGCTTGGCCCGATCCTCGGCGGCCACCTGCTCGAACGGCGCCGCCCGGCGCGCGGCGATCGCCCGCGCCGAGACCTCCTGCAGCGCGCCCCCGAGCTCGCGGAGGGTCTGGTGCAGAAAGAGATCCTGGAGCGAAAAGAGCAGCCCGCGCGCCTTCGCGAGGCCGACGACCTGGATGCCGCGGATCGAGTTGCCGCCCAGATCGAAGAAGTTGTCGTCGAGGCCAATGGGGCCGACGCCCAGCACATCGCTCCAGATGGATCCAAGCGTCCTCTCGGCGTCCGAGCGCGGCTCCGCGCGCTCCACCTTGCGCGCGGCGGCGCCGATCTCTGGCGCGGCAAGCGCGCGGCGATCGAGCTTGCCGTTGGGGGTGATGGGCAGCGCGTCGAGGACGACGAACGCCGTGGGGACCATGAAGGCCGGGAGGCGTTCTTCGAGCGCGCGCCGCGCTTCGACGAGGAACGCGCCGTCGCCGCCCTCGGCGAGCTCGCGCCGCACGGGCGCCAGGTAGGCGACGAGGCGCGGAGCGCCGGGCGTGTCTTCGCGCAGGAGCACCGCGGCCTCGCGCACGGCCGGCAGCGCGAGCAGCGCCGCCTCGATCTCCCCGAGCTCGATCCGAAACCCGCGCAATTTAACCTGCGCATCGCTCCGGCCCAGGTACTCGATCGTGCCGTCCGGCAAGTACCGCGCGACATCTCCGGATTTGTAAAGGCGCCGCCCCGGTGCCTTCGTGAACGGATCGGGGATGAACCGCTCCGCCGTGAGCGCCGCGCGCCCGTGGTAGCCGCGCCCCACCTGCACACCGCCGATGTACAAGTCCCCCGCCACCCCCACGGGCACCGGGCGAAGCTGCGCATCGAGCAGGTAGATCTGCGTATTCGCGACCGGTTTGCCGATGGGCACCGGCCCTCCGGTGGACCCGGGATCGCACGTAGCGTGCGTCACGTCCACCGCCGCCTCGGTGGGGCCGTACAGGTTGTGCAGCGCCACCCCGGGCAGCACCTCGCCAAAGCGCCGCACCTGCTCCGCGCCCAGCGCCTCGCCGCTGGCGATCACCCGCCGCAAATGCCGCGCGCACGACCCCGCGCGGGGATAGCTCAAAAATACCTGCAGCATCGACGGCACGAAGTGCACCGTGGTGATCGCGTGCTTCGCCATGACGTCGACCAGGTAGTCGAGCTCCTTGTGCCCCTCGGGCCGCGCGACCACCAGCCGCGCCCCGACCATCAGCGGCCAGAAGAACTCCCACACGGACACGTCGAAGCTGAATGGCGTCTTCTGGAGGACCCCTTCCCCGGGCTGCAACCCATACTGCGCTTGCATCCACGCCAGCCGGTTGCGGATCGCCTCGTGGCTGTTGATCGCGCCCTTGGGGTTGCCCGTCGAGCCCGACGTATAGATCATGTACGCCGCGTTCTGCGGGCTCAGCGCGACCTCTGGCGCGTGCGCCGGTTGGTCCACCGACGCAAGCACCTCGGCCTTGCCGAGCACCAAGCGCACCTTGGCGTCCTCCGTCAGGTAGCGAAGCCGCTCCGCCGGGTAGCTCGGATCGAGCGGCACATACGCGCCGCCCGCTTTCAGGATGCCCACGAGCGCGATCACCAGCTCCAGCGAGCGCTCCATGGAGACGCCCACGAGCACCTCGGGTCCGACCCCGCGCGCGCGCAGTGCGTGCGCAAGTTGGTTGGCGCGCGCATCGAGCTCTTGGTACGTCAAGCTCTGGTCCTCGAAGACCACCGCCACGGCGTCCGGAGTGCGCGCGGCCTGCTCGGCGATCCACGCGTGGATGAACCTTGGCCCCTCGTAGCTCGCCGCCGTGTCGTTCCACCCGTAGGCGATGCGGCGCTCGGCCTCCGCCGTGAGGAGCGGGAGGGTCGAGATGCGGCCGTCCGGGCGCGCGGCGATCGCGCCGAGCAAGGTCCGGAAGTGTTCGAGCCAGCGGCGCACGGTGGTCGCATCGAACAGATCGCGGTCGTATTCGACGTCGACGACCAGCTCGTGGGGGCTCTGGGTGACGTTGACCGTCAGATCGTACTTGCTGGTGCCGGCGTGGTTCGGGGTCACCGCGGCGGCGATGTCGAGCAGGCGCGGGCCCTCGGGGGGCTTGCGGTCCATGTTGAAGACGACATTGACCAGCGGCGGGCGGCCCGGATCGCGCGGTGGGTTCAGCGCCTCCAAAATCCGGCCAAACGGGATCTGCGGGTGATCGAGCGCCTCGAGGAGCGCCTGCCGCACCCGGGCGAGGTACTGCACGAAGGGCGGATCGCCCTCGAGCTGCGTGCGGATCGGCAGCAGGTTGACGCAATAGCCCACCAGGTTCTGCACCCCCGCGGCGGCCTGCCCGGCGGTGACGATGCCGACCACCAGATCGCGCTGGCCCGAGAGCCGATGCAACAGGCACTTGAACGCCGCGAGCAAGGTCGCGAACAAGGTCGCGCCGTGCTTGCCGCCGGTGCGGGTCAGATCGCGCAGAAGCGCCTCGTCGAGGATGAGCCGCTCCACGGCGCCGGCAAAGCGCCGCGCGGGCGGACGCGGGCGATCGTACGGCAGATCGAGCACCGGGAGCTCGCCGTCGAAGCGCGCGAGCCAGTAGCGCTGGGCGGCCTTCGCCTCGGGGCTCCGGGCCACCTCCGCGAGCCACGCCACGTAGTCGCGGAAGCCCATGGCGGGCCGCGGCGGCGGTGCTCCCCCCGATCGCGCGACCGCGTAGAGCTGCGCGAGCTCCTCGACCAGCGCCGCGTTGGACCAGCCGTCGGTGACGAGGTGATGAAGGGTCAAGACCAACACATGGCGCCGCGCGTCCTTGCGGAGCAGCGCCGCGCGCACCAGCGGACCGCGCGCCAGATCGAAGGGGCGCGCCGCCTCGGCCTTCTGCCATGCGGCGATCCCAGCCTCGTCCGAGGCGCCCGACCATGCCTCGCCGGCATCGGTGAACGGCACGTCGAGGGTGAGCGCGGGCGCGATCTCCTGGGCGGTACCGTCGTCGTTGAAGCGCGCGCGCAAGATCTCGTGGCGCGCGACCAGGTCCTGGAGCGCGCGCTCCAGCGCGGCGCGGTCGAGCTCACCCTCCAGATGGAGCGCCATCGACTCGTTGTACGCTTGCTTGGCCTGCTCGCTGATCTGCGACGCGACCCAGAGATCGCGCTGCGCCGAGGTGGTGGGGATGGGCGGCATGCGCGGGCGCACATGCGCCTGAGGGGCCGTGCGGGTCGCGGGCACGGGGATGAATCCGCCTTCGATCATCTCTTCGATCGAGGCGTGTACCGCGGCCTCGAAGTGGAGGATCTGCTCCTCGGTGTGGGCGGTGGAGAGGAAGTTGTTCCCGGTGCCGCGCAGGTAGACCCCCTGCTCCATCATCTGGAAGAGGAAGATCTCCGCGTAGGGGATCTCGCGCGGAAAGACGAAGCGGAAGAGCGAGCCGAAGGACACCGTGCGGATCGCCACGCCCTGAGCGTCGAACCAGCGGTTGAGCGAATCGGCCAGCGCGGCGGTGCGCGCGTTGAGGCGCTCCTGGAGCTCGGGGCCCTCGCTCCGAAGGTGAAGGAGCGTCGCCCACACCGCCTCGAAGTGGAGCGGGTGCTTGTGGTAGGTGCCGGTCAAGAAGGTGCGTTCGGCCTGCGGGTACGAGCCGTCGCCGAACTTCCAGCGGCCGCCGTCGATGGCGTCGAGGTAGCGCGCCTTTCCGGCGATCGCGGCCACGGGCAATCCGCCGCCCAGCGCCTTGCCGTAGGTCGTGAGATCGGGGCGCACGTCGAAGAGGCCTTGGCAGCCGCGGGGGTGCACGCGGAAGCCCGTCACCACCTCGTCGAAGATGAGCGCGCACCCCGCCTGCTCGGTGATGGCGCGCAGCTCGCGCAAAAATTCGACGGGCACGAGGTCGGGGCGGCGGCTCTGCACCGGCTCCACCAGCACGGCGGCGAGCTCCCCGGCGCGCGCGCGGATCACGTCCAGCGCCTCGGGCGAGCCGTACTCCAGGACCAGCGCGTCGCGGGCGGCGCCCTGGGGTACGCCAGGAGCGGCGGCGGTGGAGCGGTGCTGGCCGTCGGTCGAGCGCACCGGGCGCGCCAGAATTTCGTTGGACCAGCCATGGTAGGAGCCGGTGAAGAACGCCACCGTCTCGCGCCCGGTGACCGTGCGGGCCAAGCGGATGGCGCCCATCACCGCCTCGGTGCCGGAGTTGCAAAAGGTCGCGCGCTCCGAGCCGGTGAGCTCGCAGAGCAACCGCGCGCAGTCGCCCACCCGCGGCGACTCGCCGCCGATGAGCAGGCCGCGCTCGGTCTGCCGCGCGAGCGCCGAGACGATGAAGTCGGGGCTATGGCCGAACAGCAGGGCGCCAAAGCCCATGGCCCAGTCGACATATTCGTTCCCGTCGATGTCCCAGACCCGGGCGCCTTCGCCGCGCTCGAGCGCCAGGAGGTAGACCATCTCCTTCCAGAAAGGCCGGAACCCGACGACCCGGTTGCTATCGGCGAGGGTCGCGCGATCCCGCTGCGCAAGCCGCTTGGACCCCACCGTGCGCGCGCCGTACCGCGCCGCGAGCGCCTCGAGATGCGTTTCTTGGCGGGCGGTGAGCTGCCCCGAGACGACCGCGGGCGCCGCGGCGATCGCGATGGACGCCGCCGGTGCCGCGGGCGCGGGGCTCGGAGATGCTGTGGCCGAGGGCGCCGGAATCGGAGGTGCCGCGACCGATGGCGCAGGTGCCAGGGGCGCGTCGGCCGTGGGCGCGGGTGCCAGGGGCGCGTCGGCCGTGGGCACGAGGAGCTCCGGTGCGGGGGCCGCAGGCCGGATCGCCGGTCGCGTCCCGTTGCGAGCGGTGCGGGCGGGCGCGCCAGCGGTATCGCGCAGCAGCTCGAGCTGCTCGGTGAGGATCTGGAGCTGGCGGGCGAAGAGCGCCTGCATGGCATCGGCGGGCAGCGCAGTATCCGCGAGGACGCGCGCGGCGGGCGGCGCCGGAGCCGGAGCACTTGCCGCAGATGCCGCCGGCGCCGCGGTCGCAGGTGCGGCCGGAGCGCGCACCGCAGGTGCCGCCGGCGCCGGCGCGACGGGCGAAGCCGGTGCCGCGGCGGGCGGCGCGACCTTGGCGAGCTCGCGATCGATGAAGTCCGCGAGGGAGACGATGGTCGGATTGTCCTCGATGATGAAGCGCACCGGGATGGCGACCTGGAAGGTGTCTTGGATGGCCTGGCTGGCTTGAACCATCAAGAGCGAGTCGGCGCCCAGCTCGAGGAACGAAGCGTCGGCCGCGATGGCGCTGGGCGCGATGCCGGACATCCCGCTGAAGATGTCCTTCAGGATGGAGACGGTGGCGCCCGCCCCGTTGTTCGTCACGTGGCTCGTCATCAGGAGTGACCTCTTCGCAAAACGTCGATTTGCAGCGACAAAACCCGCAATTGCTCGGTCATCAGCGCCTCGATGGCGCCCGCCGGCACGTTCGCCTCGGGCGCAAGGTGCGCAGCAGGTGTAAGGTGCGCAGCAGGCGCAAGGTGCGGTACGACCGCGGGTAAGACCTCCGGTACGACCGCAGGAGTCGGTACGGCCGCGGGCAAGACCTCCGGTACGACCGGCGCCGCGGCCGGCGCATCCGAGGCTGCTGCACCCTTGGGCAACGCCCACGCGGAGCTAACCGCATCGATCCAGTGCCGCGTGCGCTCGAACGGATACGTCGGGAGCGGCACGCGACGGCGGCCTTGCTTCCCCGAGGCCGAGAGCCAGTCGAACGTCACGCCCGCGATCCACATGCGCCCGGCGGTCTCCAGCCAGTGCGCGCGCTCGGAGCCCGGATCCTCGACGTGGCGGCTCGAGGCCACCATCGAGTGCTCGGCGCCAAACGCAGGGTGACGGCGCGCGAGGCCGCTGAGGGTCTGCCCGGGGCCGACCTCCAAGAGCACCCCGTTGGGATCGCGCATCACCTCCGCGAGCCCCTCCGAAAAGCGCACCGGCTGACGCAGGTGCGCCAGCCAGTAGGCCGGCGATCGCGCCTCGTCCTCGGTGATCCAGGTGCCGGTCAGGTTGGAGACCCAGCGGACCTTTGGCGCGTTGAACGTCACCTTCGCGAGCGCCTCGGCGAACGGCGCCATCATCGGCTCCAGCATCGACGAGTGAAACGCATGCGACACCGCGAGCCGCCGGCAACGCACCCCACGCTGCTCGGCGAGGCTCCGCGCCAGGGCATCGACCGACTCCGTCGGGCCCGAGACCACGCAGTTCGCGGGGCCATTGATCGCGGCCAGAGAGAGCCCATCGACGAGCGCCGCCTTCACCTCGGGCGCCGGCAGCGGCACCGCGAGCATCGCCCCCGCCGGGATGGCTTGCATCAGCCGTCCGCGCGCGGCGACCAGCGCGAGGGCATCGTCGAGCGACAGCACCCCCGCCACGCACGCCGCCACATACTCCCCCAAGCTATGGCCGAGCATGGCCCGCGGCTCGAGCCCCCACGATCGCCAGAGGCGCGCCATCGCAAACTCCACCGCGAACAGCGCGGGCTGCGCAAACCGGGTCTCGGCGAGCTCCCGCGCCGCGCCCTCGGCCCGTTCCGCCTGCGGATGGTGCGGATAGAGGAGCTCGCGCAAATCGCGCCCCAAGAGGGGCAAGAGACGCGCGGCGCACCGCTCGATCTGTTTGCGGAAGACCGGCTCGTGCTCGTAGAGCTCCCGCCCCATGTTCGGGTGCTGGCTCCCCTGCCCCGGAAACAAGAAGAC
This sequence comes from Sorangiineae bacterium MSr11954, assembly GCA_037157815.1. Classification (NCBI taxonomy): domain Bacteria; kingdom Pseudomonadati; phylum Myxococcota; class Myxococcia; order Myxococcales; family Pendulisporaceae; genus Pendulispora; species Pendulispora albinea. The sequence goes on along the minus strand of CP089984.1, from coordinate 4,933,042 downwards.
GACCGGCCGATCCTGCTGCTCCTGGCGCGCGCCAACCATGCGATTCGGATCGCGCGCGCGAAGCACCTGGATGGCATCGTCGCGATCGCGAACGACGAAGGCGCGCCGCTCGCTGAACGTTCGCCGCCCGATTCGCAAGGTGTGCGCCACGTCTGCGAGCACGAGCTCGGGGTGAGCCTCCAGATGATCGGCCAGCCGCACCGTCATCGCATCGAGGGCGGCCTCCGTGCGGGCCGAGAGGAGCACGAGCTGGTGGGGCGCCGAGGGTGCCGCCGGCGCGGGCTCGGGCGCCTCCTCCAGGATGACGTGGGCGTTGGTGCCCCCGATGCCGAACGAGCTCACCCCGGCGCGACGCGGGGTATTTCCCCTGGGCCACTCCGCGAGCTGGGTGTTGACGAAGAACGGACCGTGCTCCCAATCGACCCGCGGATTCGGCGCCCGGAAGTGCAGGCTCGGCGGGATCTGCCGGTGCGCGAGCGCGAGCACCGTCTTCACGACGCCGGTCACCCCCGCCGCCGCATCCAGGTGCCCGAGGTTCGACTTCACCGAGCCGAGCGCGCAGAAGCGCCGCTTGTCGGTCGACGCGCGGAACGCTTTGGTGAGCGCCTGCACCTCGATGGGATCGCCGAGCTGGGTCGCGGTGCCGTGCCCCTCGACGTAGGAGATGGTGTCGGCCGGCACGCCGGCGTTGGCCAGCGCCTCCGCGATCACCTCGGCCTGCCCGTCCACCGACGGCGCCGTGTAGCCGACCTTGCTGGAGCCATCGTTGTTGACCGCCGAGCCGAGGATCACCGCGCGGATGGTGTCGCCGTCGGCGCGAGCGTCCTCGAGGCGCTTGAGCGCGACCATCCCGAGGCCGCTCCCGAAGATGGTGCCCTGCCCGTCCGCGTCGAAGGAGCGGCAGTGCCCATCGGGCGAAAAGATGCCGCCGGGCACGTGCTGGTAGCCAAAGCGGTTGTGCACCAGCCCCGCCACCCCGCCGGCCAGCGCCATGTCGCACTCGTGGTTCAAGAGGCTCTGGCAAGCGATGTGGATGGCCGCCAGCGAGGTGGAGCACGCGCTCTGCACCAGGCAGCTCGGTCCGCGCAAATCGAGCGCGTACGAGATGCGCGAGGGCATGTAGTCCTTGTCGTTCGCGAGCTGCAGCGCCACATAGCCCGCCGAGGTGGCCGCGGGGTTGCCCACCAGGTGGAAGATCAAGTAGCCGTTCATGGCGGCCCCCGCGTAGAGGCCGACCAGCCGCGCATCGCGCGCGGTGTCGTAGCCGGAGTCCTCGAGGGTCTCCCACGCGCACTCCATCAGGAGGCGGTGCTGCGGATCCATGATCTCGGCCGCGCGCGGCAGAAAGCCGAAGAACGCCGCGTCGAACGCGTCGATGCCCTCGAGGGTGGACGCGGCCTTGACGAACGAGGGATCGCGCACGAGCTCGGGCGCCACCCCGCGCGCGAGGAGCTCGTCGTCGGTGTAGAACGAGATGAGCTCGACCCCGTCGCGGAGGTTCTTCCAGAACGCATCGAGATCGGGGGAGCGCGGAAACCGCCCGGACATCCCCACGATCGCGATGCGATTGCCATCGGACGATTCCGGCATGCGCTACTCCTCGTCCTCGGGCGCATCGAGCGCTTCACCGGCGCCCGCGCCCCCGCGCGACCGGCGGGCCGAAGCGCGGTTGCGGCGGGCGGCGCCGCGATCTTGGCGCTCGGCGAAGCCCGCCTGCTCCTTCGCGTGGTCGACCATGAAGGTCTCGACCAGCTTGCTGATGGTCGCGCCCTCGAAGATCGACACCGGCGGGATGGTGACCTTGAAGACCCTCTCCAGCCGCGCAATCACCTGGATAGCCACCAGGGAATCGCCGCCCAGCTCGAAGAAGTTGTCATGGATGCCCACCCGATCGATCCCCAGCGCCCGCTGCCATGTCTCGGCCACCTTGGTCTCGATCTCGTTGCGCGGCGCCACATAGGGCACGCTCAAGTTGGGCCGCCCGTGCAGGGTGCGCTCGGCCGACTCGGGACGATCGGCCGCCGCCCGCAGGATGCGCTCGCGCGCCACCCGATCGCTCTGCTCGATGCTCGCCTGCAGATCGCGCACAGACACGACCACCTGCGGCCCGATGCGCGCGGCCAGAATCCGCCCGAGCGCCTCTACGCCCTCGTGCGGCGCAATCTCGCCCGCCTCGGCCGGCTCCGATTCGAGGACCGCCGCCGTCTGGGCGAGCGCCCGGATTTCAGCGCCGGGATCGTTGACCCGCTTCTGGCTGAAGCCCTCGATCTCGACCAGCCCTCGCCCGGCCTCGTCGGTGAGGACGATGTCGAAGGTGATGGTCTCGCGGGTGGGATCGTCCTCCTCGCGGAAACGCGCCCAGCTATAGATCTTGCGCTGGAGCGGGGCCTTGATCTGCACCTTCTTGTAGGTGAGCGGCAGGTAGTGCCCATCGGCCGCGAGGAAGTTCTTGGCGATGCCGGCCGCCCGATCGAGCAGCGCCGGGTGGAACTTCATGTGATCGAAATCCGCCTCGAACGCCTCCGGCAGCTCGAGGTAGAGGAGCACCTCGTTGTTGCCCAGGTTCACCCGCTGCACGCTGTGCCACCGGGGCCCGAGGTCCTCCTCGCGCTCCTCGGCCGCCAAGAGCAGCTCGCGCACATTGCACCGCGCGCGGATGGCCGCGAGGTCGAACGCCCGCAGCGGCTCTTGGTCGCGCAGCGCAACGTAGCCGACCGCGTAATCGTGAACCTTGACGACGCCATTCTCGCCGCCCTCGCTCCGAACGGCGAACCGGTGCCCTTCGGGCTCGTGCTCGAGCACCATCCGCACCTCGCGGGTCTCCTCGTTGCGCACCCGCAGCGGCAAGAGGAAGAGCACGTCCTGGAGCTCCACGATCTTGCCTTCGGCGCGCGCGCCGAGGGCCGCGCGGGCCATCTCGAAGTAGGCCACCCCCGGGATGACCGCGTTGCCCAAAATGCGGTGCTCGTCGAGCACCCAGTGCTTGTCGACGTGGAAGTCCGTCATGAACACCTCGCGGTTCTCCTCCACGATGCGTCGCTCGAGCAGCGGGTGCCCCAGCCGCTCACCCGCGCCATTTTCGTTCCCGTGCGCGCTCCCGTTCGCATGCGCGCTCCCGTTCTCGTGCGCATGTCCGTTCTCGTGCGCGCGGACCGCGGCCATGCCCACGGACTCCCAGGCGCCCCAGTCGATGGCGGTGGTCGAGCGGCCGGTGCGCGCCATTCGAGCTTGCGCAAAGGCATCGAGGAAGGCGTTGGCCGCCGTGTAGTCGATCTGCCCGAAGCGCCCCACCACGGTGGTGAGCGACGAGAACACCACGAAGAAATCGACCGGCTCACCGTCCAGCGCGGCGTCGAGGCGCAAGGTGCCCTCGATCTTCGGCGCCAGCACGGCGGCCGCGCCCTCCGGGGTCGCACGCTGGATCAAGCCACCGCCCGGCACCCCCGCGGCGTGAAACACCCCGTGGATCGCGCCAAAGCGCGCCTTTGCGGCCCCGAGCGCCGCCCGCAACGAGGGCTCGTCGGTGACGTCGGCCGCGAGGGCCAACACCTCCGCCCCTGCTTTTTCCAGCTCGCGCAGCCTCGCGCGGGTCCGATCGTTCGGGCCCGAACGACCCAAGAGCACCAGCTTGGCCTGCGCGCTGCGGGCGAGCCAACCGGCGACCTCGAGCCCCAAGCCGCCCATCCCTCCGGTGATGACGTACACCCCGCCCGTGCGCAGCGCCGGTGCGCCCGCGCGCGGCGAGGCCGCCTCCGGCAACGACAGCGGCTCGAAGTCGCGCACCCAACGCCGTCCGCCGCGGTGTGCGACCACCGCCGGCGCATCTTCGAATCGAAGCTCCTCGACGAGCCGCGCCGCGCGATCGCCGCCCGTGAGCTCGACGTCGACCAGGCGGCAGCCGACCTTGGGGTACTCGCGCGGGATCACCTGGCAGGCGCCGAGCACCGTCGCCGTGAAGGCGTCGGGGATGTCGCTCCCAAGGACCTGCACGATGCCATGGGTGAGCACCGTCAGCCGAAGCTCCTCGTGAGGGCGCCGGGGAAAGAGCGCCTGCGCGAGGAATGTCAGGCTATGGAGCCCCGAGGTCAGCGCCTGCTCCAACGACGTCGCCGGCTCGGGCGAGATGCTCCACGCATGCACTACGTGGCGCGGCAGAAGCTCGTTTGCCTCGAGCCCTTGCACCAACTGGTCGTAGTCCTCGCGCTTTCGCGGATCGAGGGTGTAGTGTTGGTCGTCCTGCTTGGCGAAGCGCTCGCCCGCGCGAACGCGCACGACATCGTGTCCCGCGCTCCTTAGATCATCACCCAAGCGCGCCCCGAGCCCCGCCGCGTCCTCGAAGATCAACCACGGCCCGGCCGGCAAGGCGGCCGATGCAGGCTGCGCGGCCGACGAGCGAAAGGACGGCACATAGAACCATTCCGCGATGTTCGTGCGCTTGCGCATCGAGCCGGCCGCGCGGCCCGAGGTGCGCGGCGCAGCGTCGATCCAGTAGCGCTTGCGCTCGAATGGATACGTCGGCAGCGGCAGCCGATGGCGGCGCTCATGGGCATAGAACGCATCCCAATCCGGCTCCACCCCGGCGAGCCAGAGGTGCCCGACGGTGTGCAGGAGGTACTGATAGTCCGATTGCTTCTCCGAAGGGTGCGGCAGCGATGCCAGCATGAACTGATCGGGCTTCTTGTGTGGATGCCAGCGGACCAAGGTGCGCAAGGTGCGCCCGGGGCCGACCTCGAGCAGCACCGCGTTGGGGGTCGCCAAGAGCTCGGCCAGGCCGTCCGCGAAGCGCACGGTCCCCCGCAGGTGTGCGGCCCAATACGCGGGATCCGTCGCTTGCTCCGCCGTGATCCAGGTGCCGGTGACATTGGACAGATAGCGCATCGACGGCGCATGGCGCGCGACCTTCGCGACCTCCTCGCGGAACGCGTCGACGATCGGATCCATCATCGCCGAGTGAAACGCGTGCGACGTCTGCAGGCGGCGGCAGATGTGCCGCTCCACCGTAAGCTTCGCCTCCAGCGCCGCCACCGCGGCCTCCGTGCCCGAGACCACGCACTGGCCGAGCCCATTGACGGCCGCGAGCGAAAGCTCCTCCCCCAGCAGCGGCCGAACCGCGTGCGCCGGCAACGGCACGGCCAGCATGGCCCCCGCGGGCAGGCGTTGGATCAACCGGCCGCGCGCGGCCACCAGGCCCAGCGCGTCCTCGAGCGAGAACACCCCCGCCAGGCACGCCGCCACGTATTCCCCGATGCTATGGCCAATCATCGCGTCGGGCCGAACTCCCCACGACATCCACAATTGGGCCATGGCATGCTCGATCACGAACAGCGCCGGCTGCGTATAGGCGGTTCGATCGAGGAGCTCTTTGGCCCGTGCCTTGGCCTCGGGCGCCGGATCCGGATAGAGAATGGTGCGCAGATCCAGCCCCAGGTGCGGCACCAAAAGCTCGCACGCGCGGTCGACCTCGGCCCGAAAGAGCGGCTCCTGGCGATACAGCTCGGCGCCCATGTCGATGAACTGCGCCCCCTGTCCGGGGAACATGAAGGTCAAAGGGCGCTGGGCGCGCTCCTGCTCGCGGCCGAAGACCCGCTCGGGCTTCAACGTCTCCAGGAGCCCGATGGCCTCGGGCACGTCGCGGCACACCAGCATGCGGCGGTGCGGGAGCGGCTGGCGCCCGATCTGCAGCGTATAGGCGACGTCGGACAGCTTGATCGCCGGGTTTTGCTTCAAATGGTCCTTCACGTTGCGGCACACGGCCTCCATGGCCGACACCGTCTGCCCGGAGAGCACGAGGAGCTGCCACGGACGCGCGGGATCCGAAGGCTCCTGGGGCGGCGCCTCCTCCAGGACCACGTGCGCGTTGGTGCCGCCCAGCCCGAACGAGCTCACCCCGGCCCGGCGCGGGGTGGCGTGGGGCGCCGGCCAATCGCGGAGCGCGCTGTTCACGTAAAAGGGGCTATTGGCGAAATCGATCCTCGGGTTCGGCTTGTCGAAGTGCAAGCTGGGCGGGATCTCCCGGTTTCGCAGGGAGAGCACGGTCTTGATCAACCCCGCCATCCCGGCGCTCGTATCGAGGTGGCCGATGTTGGTCTTGACCGACCCCATCGCGCAAAATCCTTTTTTGTCGGTGCCGCGGCGAAATGCCTGGGTGAGCGCCTCGACCTCGATGGGATCGCCTATCGGCGTACCGGTTCCGTGCGCCTCGACATAGCCGATGGACTCCGGAGACACCCCCGCCAGCGCCTGCGCCAGGGCAATGACCTCCGCCTGGCTATCCACGCTGGGCGCCGTGTAACCTACACGCATCGCCCCGTCGTTGTTGACGGCGGCGCCGCGCAGCACGGCGTAGATCGTATCGCCCGCCGCGACCGCGTCCGAATAGCGCTTGAGGAGCACCACCCCGGCCCCATTTCCTCCCACCGTCCCCTTGGCGTCGGCGTCGAACGCGCGGCAATGGCCGTCCGGCGAGCCGATGCCGCGCTCGTGGTACAGGTAACCGCTGCGCTGGGGCACGGTGATGGTGCAGGCGCCGGCCAGCGCCATATCGACTTGGTAATTGAGCAAGGCTTGCGCGGCCGTGGCCACCGCCACCAAGGAGGTCGAGCACGCGGTCTGCACGGTCACCGCGGGGCCACGCAGGTTCAATTTGTAGGCGGTGCGGGCCGTGAGGTGGTCGTTCTTGTTGTGGATGAACGCCTGCAGGGTGGGCCCGGAGCCTACGATTTGCCCGGACGAAGCCAGGTTGAACAACAAATACGTATTGGCGCCAGCGCCGCCGTAAACGCCAATTTGCCCCGCATAGCGCTTGGGATCGTAGCCGGCGTGCTCGAGGGCCTCCCACGCGCACTCGAGAAAGACGCGGTGCTGGGGATCGGTCAGCTCGGCCTCGCGCGGGCTGAAGCCGAAAAGCGCGGCGTCGAACGACTCCACGTCGTCGAGGATCGCGCGGGACGGCACATAATGAGGATCGCTCGCCTCCGCCGGATCGACCACCGCGCGGTCCAATTCGTCTGCGCCGAACGAGGCGATCGACTCCACGCCGTTGCGCAAGTTCCTCCAATATTCGGCCAAGTTGCGGGCGCCCGGAAACCGGCAGGCCATCCCCACGATGGCAATGGCGCTCTCGAACTCCTCGTTCGTATCACTCATCGTTCTTTTCCTACGCGTTGTTTCTGCCGCTCCATGGCGGCCTTCTGTTTTTGAGCTCGGTCGACCAATGCCGAATTCCGTAAAGTCGGCGAAGTCGGTGACGCCGATGAAATCGGCGCTACCTTCGCGGGTTGCGTGGCGCGCGAGGCGTCGCGCGGCAGCTCGGGGCACACCATCACGGCCATCGGCGGCAGCTCGCCCCCCAGCCGCTCGCGGAGCCAATCCATCAAGGCCCCGCGCTCGATAGCCACCGTCGAATCACTCCGTTTTTTCAGCTCGTACAGCGAAGGGAGCCCGCCCAAGGCCGCATCGACCGGGACCCCGAAGTCGATGAGGCACGCGACCTCGTCGAAGCCCATGGACTTGATCCGGTTCACCATCTCCAGACACTTGTCCGGGGTGCCGATGAGCGAGCCCATTCGGTAATAGCGTTCGAAGGCAAACGAGGCCAGGCGGGCCGCCCACTTCGGATCGTTCACATCCATGTCGTCGAGCTTCAAATTCAGGCTCTTCACCATGGTCTTCATCAAACCGATGTGCGAGCGCAGGTATTCGGTCAGCGGCCCCTCGACCTGTGCGCGGACCTCGTTTTCGTCGCGTCCCACGAAGGTGTGGAGCATCAAGGTCACCGAGCCGCCCTCGGGATCGAGCCCGACCCGCGCGCGGGCCGCGCGATAAAGGGCGGCTTTCTCCGCGGCCTCCTCGATCGGCTGGGTGAGCAAGGCGGTGAGCACGTTGAACCCGAGCTCGCCCGCGCGCACGAAGGACTCCGGATCACCGCTGCATGTAATCCAAACTGGGAGCCGCTCTTGGATGGGGCGCGGGAAGATGCGAAGCTCGACCTCGTTCCCCACGCCATCGCGGGTGGCGAGTGTTCCGCCCCTCCAAAGGCGCTGGACTTGCTCCACCATTTCGAACATCGTCTCGCGTTTTCGTTTGAAGACACCTGGCGTGGGGGCAATGGCAAAATCATTGGGGATCCAGCCGGAGGTGAACGAAAGATCGACGCGCCCGTTCGAGAGGTTGTCCACCACCGACCACTCTTCGGCCACCCGCAACGGGTGATGAAGAGGCAACGCCACGCTGCCCGAGCGCAGACGAACGTGCCGGGTGATGGTGGCCAGCGCCGCGCTCAGCACCGACGGGTTGGGATACAACCCTCCGTTCTCGTGAAAATGGCGCTCCGGCGTCCAAATGGCCTCGAAACCGTGCGCATCCGCAAAGCGCGCGCCCTCCAGATAAAGACGGTATTTGTCCTCGCGGGCGCCCGCCTCCGCGTCCGCAAAGTAGAAAAGGCTGAATCCCAACGCGCGGGCGCTCGGCGCGCGATCGCGCGGGACGATGCGGACGACGAGCGGCTGGCCGTCCTCCCGAGGTGCCCCCGTTTGCACGGCAGCCTGCGCGATCGCCGGGTGATCGCGCAATACGGCTTCGATGACCCGAGGTTCAATCGCGGGCATCTCCATAGTCCTTTCTTGTCGGCTCCCCGCTCCCTCAGGGTCGCGGAAATGACGGTTGTCGGTCCCCCGCTTCCTCACGGTCGCGGAAATGGCTGTTGTCGGCTCCCGCTTCCTCACGGTCGCGGAAATGGCTGTTGTCGGCTCCCGCTTCCTCACGGTCGCGGAAACGGCTGTTGTCAGCTCCCGCTTCCTCACGGTCGCGGAAATGGCTGTTTGTCGGCTCCCGCTTCCTCACGGTCGCGGAAACGGCTGTTGTCAGCTCCCGCTTCCTTTACGGTCGCGGAAATGGCTGTTGTCGGCTCGCCGCTTCCTCACGGTCGGGGAAATGGCTGTTGTCGGCTCGCCGCTTCCTTCACGGTCGGGGAAATGGCTGTTGTCGGCTCGCCGCTTCCTTCACGGTCGGGGAAATGGCTGTTGGTCGGCTTCCCGCTTCCTCACGGTCGCGGAAACGGCTGTTGTCGGCTCCCGCTTCCTCACGGTCGCGGAAACGGCTGTTTGTCGGCTCCCGGCTCCCCGTACGGTCGCGAAAACGGCTGTTGTCGGCTCCCGCTTCCTCACGGTCGCGGAAAGGACTGTCGGCTCGCCGCTTCCTCACGGTTGCGGAGAGACTCTCTCGTTCGAATCTACGCGTGGTGGCCGGCAGCGGATCACCCCGCGCGACCATTCGATACACCGTATGCGTTAAATCTACCTTTGGAGGCCAGCCGCCGTATCCTCGGGCGAGCCATCGTTCTTCTCCACGTGCGTGCCAACGTGCGTGCCACGGTGAAGACGCGTGCGAATGCTGAGTGGACGCATATCTGTCCAGACTTCCTCGATGTACGCGAGGCATTCGCTTCGATTTCCGCTCTTTCCTACTTTGAACCACCCAAGCGGCAACTCGCGATTGTTCGGCCAAATCGAGTATTGCTCCTCGTGGTTCCTCACGACATCGAAGCCGATGCTTTCGTCTTCTGTACCGTCCGACGAGCGCTGCATTGTCATGATTCCGGCTCCCGTAAAAATACTTATGAAGTGTGTACCGCTGCTCCGGACCCGACTCGAGCTTGAACGTAGACTTGCAAACCTATACCTGAGGGAGGGAGGTCCCGCGTTCTCCACTATGCCATATGCACCTCACAACCATGGTGCTCGGCGGCGTCGGTGACGACGAAGAACTTGGACAGGGTACAATCCTTTACGGCCCGGTCTCGGCACTGTCAACCATATTTGCGTGCGTTCACGCGTCGTTCACCCTCCTTATGATTTCGCTGGCCCGATGCTCGATGCGCGTCGACGTGCTCGCCAATGCCGAGCATCGTTTCCATCATGTGCCGGCGGCTCGTCGCTCATGTTGCCCCAACATCCAAGAAATCGTCTCTCACGAATGCAATCGTTTCGCATCGAAATGATTGTCTGGGCGCCGGTCTAATGGAGTACGCCGGGCGGCTCGTCGATAGACCGAAAATGAGCATTTCCATTTTCGAATTTCGTGGCCCTGTGACACCCAATGTGTCGAGCCCTTACCTGGGCTCGTATCGCTCGTGTCGCGTGGCGCCGCTTTGCCCTCGGGCGATGTTTCGGATCTTCTCGTTCGAATCTACGCTCGGTGGCCGGCAGCGGATCACCCCGCGCGACCATTCGATCGGCTGTCTGTGTTGAAATCTACCTTAGGAGGTCAGCTACGGTGTCCGCAGCGAGCCACCGTTCTCCGCCGTGTGCGCGCGAAGACAGAGTGGACGCATATCCGTCCAGGCTTCTTCGATGTACGCGAGACATTCGCTTCGATTCCGCTCTTCCTACTTGAACCGGGCCTTAAGAAGGCGGGCCGCAGGCCGCAGGCGACAAACCGCAAACCGCAAACCACAAACGACAAAAAGGCCAAGAGGCAGGAGAGTCGGAGGATCAGGAGGCCCAGCGTTCTCCGAAATGCCATACGCACCCCACAACGACGGTGCTCAGCGGCGACGGTTACGGACGGAGAACGTGGATAGCGTACAATCCTTTACGGCTCGGTCCCAGCACTGTCAACCACATTTGCGTGCGTCACGCATCATTCACTCCCCTTATGATTCTCCCTCCTCCATTAAGTAAGTGTCTACATGCCCATCTCGCCAAAGCCGACGCGCACCGTACCCATCATTCGCCGCGAGGGGCCCGTCGCTCATGTCGCTCTAACATCCAAGAAATCGTCCGCTCGTGAATGCGCTCTTTTTTGCGGAGATCTTGGAGGAAAGGATAGCGTCGCGCCCCGCAAACCCGCGATCCCTCGAGGCTCGGATCGCGAATGGCGGACCCCCGCAGCGATCGTGGCGAGGGGTGGATGCGCGACGTCGACGATCGTCCGAAGGGGGTCATCCTCGATATAATGAAATAAGCAATTCGATTCTCGAATTTCGTGGCGCTTGCGACGGCCCATGTGTCAAACCAGTAACCGGGCTCGTGTCGCATCGGGTCACCTTGCCATCGGGCGCTGGTGGTCGTGGTGGATGGTGACGGGTGGACGAACGGGGAACGTGGAGAATTCATGCGACCTTTGTCTTTCAAGCGCCTCATTTCGTTGCGTGCATTCATTTCGGTGGCCGCCTCGATTACCTTGGTGAGTACGGCGGGTGCAGGATGTTCGGATGCCGATGGCGGAGACCCCGGCCCCGGCGCGCAAGACGGCGGCGGCGACGCGACCGCCGTCGCCTATGGACCGTTGGGAGAGGTCGCGGGGCTGCCCGTGGATGGACAGCTCCACATCGATCATCTCGCGGCCCCGGTCGACGTCGTCCGCGACAAGGACGGAAGGCCCCACATTTATGCATCGAGCGTCGCCGATGCCATGCGGGTGCAAGGCTATTTGGTCGCCCAGGATCGAACCCTGCAGCTCGAGCTGGTGCGGCGAAACGCCGCGGGGAGGGTCGCCGAGCTTTTCGGGTCCCTCGACGCAAGCACCATCGATGCCGACATTGCGATGCGCACCATCGGGCTCGCGCGGGTGGCCAAAGCCGAGTACGACGCGCTCCCCCCCGGCGAAGATCGCGACATGCTCGATGCCTACGCCGACGGCGTCACCCAAGTCTTCCAAGGGATCCGCTCGGGCAAAATCGCGCTCCCCCGCGGGGTCCTCCTCGTGCCCCCGGAGGCCTTCACCGATTGGACCGGCGCCGACTCCCTGGCGGTGGGCAAACTGCAGTCGTATTTGCTCTCGTATGACGCGACCACGCCCATCCGGCTGAGCACCGTGCTCACGGCGGCGCAGTCCAAGTTCGTGGCCGCCGCTTCCAATCCGCTCTTCGCGAAGCGCGCAGGGTTCGAGCGCGACTTCGTGCGGTTCGCCCCATCGGCCCCCGCCTTTACGACGACCGGATATCCCGGCGCCCCCAGCGCGCTCGCGAGCCATGCCCGCCCCGCAGCAAAAGGCGCCAACAACGCGACCAACGGGAACACCGCGAAAAACACGAAAAACGCGACCGCTGCGCCGCGCGCCGGAACCGAGGGCGGGGCTCGGACCGTCACCTCCCCGCTTCTCGATGCAGCCGATGGGTACTTGCAGGCCGCCCGCAAGGTGCAAGATGCGTATGCACCGAGCGGGTTCGGCTCGAACAATTGGGCGGTGAGCGCCGCGCGCAGCACCACCGGCCACCCGCTGATCGCCAGCGATCCGCACCTCGCGCTCCGGGCGCCCGCCACATTTTGGCCCGTGTCGGTGCACGTCGGGGCCAACGCGGGGGCCGCGGCCCTGAGCTTCGCCGGCGTCGCCTTTCCGGGCGTACCGGGCATCCTGCTCGGCCACAACGACAAGGTCGCCTGGGGCGCGACGGTGGCCTATTACCAAGTGACCGACGTCTATTCCGAGACCCTCAGCGCCGACGGTCGCTCCGTATCCTTCGGAGCGGGCACGGTACCGCTCCAGACCATCGACGAGATCATCGGCGTCGGCGGGGGCAGCACGTATACCTATCATGTTCAGGTGGTGCCCCAGCACGGGCCCCTCCTGCCCAACATTCAAAATCATCGCGTGGTCGATCCCAATCCAGCCACGGGTGCATTGAGCGTCCGTTGGACCGGCCTCGATCCCACCAAGAACTTCAGCGCGGTGGTGAAGCTGCTGCGCGCAAGCTCGGTCGACGGCGCCCGCGCGGCCCTCAACGACTTTGCGGTGGGCGCACAAAATTGGATGATCGGCGATAGCGCCGGGAATATCCTATGGACGTCGCACGCTCGCGTCCCCACCCGCGATCCGCGCGCCTTCGCCTGGAACGCTGCCACCTACACGGGCCGGCTCCCCTGCTTCGTTTTGCCCGGCAACGGAGGTGCCGAGTGGACCGGCAATCTGGCCGACGATCTCGTCCCCTGGGCCAAGAACCCCCCCGCCGGATACCTGGCCACCGCAAATAACGATCCCATCGGCGACACCGCCGACAACGATCCCAGCAACGGTAAGCTCCCCGACGGCACACCCATGTATCTCTCCGCGCTCTACGACATCGGGTTTCGCGAAGCGCGAATCAAGTCCCTCATCGAATCCCATAAAGGCCCCTTGTCCCCCACCGACATGGCAGCCATCCAAGCCGACGTTCGCTCGAGCCTGGGCGCCGCGCTCACCCCTCGCATCCTCCAGGCGATCGATCTCGCCGAGGCCGAGCGCACCCAACCCGGGACGCACCCCGATCTGGGCGCCATCGTGCAGGACCGCAGCTACGATCCGGCCCTCATCGCCGCGGCGCGCAGCATCCTGCAAGCGTGGGACACCGAGGCGGGCTATCAGGCCGCCTCCGGCATCGATCCCGACACCAACCAGCCGCTCTCGGACCAGGGCGCAACGGCCCAAGCCATCGCCGCCCGCGCCTCTCAGGCCACCCTCATCTTCAATGTATGGCTCGTGCGGATGCTCGAGCGCACCTTTGGCGACGAGTTCGAGCAGCTCGGCCTCAACATCCCCTTTGGCGTCATGAAGATCAAGTCGCTGCTGCATCTCTTCGCGACCGAGCCCTCCAAGCTCGCGACCCTCGATCCCACCACCCGCGACAGCTCGATCTGGGACGATATGAACACCGCGGCGGTCGAATCGCGCAACGAGCGGATCGTGCGCGCGCTGCTCGATGCCTTCGCCTGGCTCACCCCCAATGCAGGCACCGATCTCCGCAAGGCGCGGTGGGGCGCATATCACACCGTGCAATTTACCTCCCTGATCTCCCTGTTCGGGAGCTTGTCGATCCCACCGAGCGGCGACACCACCTTCCCCAACGGCTTCCCTCGCTCAGGCGATCTCTTCGTGGTCGACGCCTCCGACTACGAACGCGAATACCCAATTGGCACACCTCCGCGCTTCCAATATACCAGCGGCCCCGTCCAACGCTTCGTAGCCGATCTCGACCCTGCAGGCATCCGCGCATCCAACGCACTACCGGGCGGTGCCGTCTGGGACACGCAAAGCCCCCACCACCGCGATCAGGCGGAGCTCTGGAGGCGAAATCAGACCCACCCCGTGCCCTATGCGCTGCCCGACCTCGTCGCCAACAAAGAATCGCGCACCGTCGTGCTCTCCCCCTGACCGGGTAGTCCCCAAGGGGCGATCCCATGAACTCCCGTCGTATTTGGGAGCATGCGCACCCCGGTGCATCGAGTCTCCCATCGTGGATCGTATCCGCAACGATTGGGATCGGATACGCCACCCGAAACTCCGAAGGATATCCGCGCGATGGGAGCAATGGTCCTTCGAAGCTCAAAGCACGAAGATGATTATTAAACATCCATTGCACGCATAAGCAGACTCGAGCGGAACAACGACGGCCATCCGTGCTCGCGCTCAATTGCGAACGCAAGGCCGGCCCCGTAGCATAGCCGCCCGTTGACTGGCATCGACGAGATTTGCGCCGGTGGCGCCCAACGCGTTTTTGCCGACCGCTTCACCATTGAAGAGGAGGCCGGGCGCGGTGGAATGGGGATCGTCTATCGCGCCTTCGACCGGCAAGCGGAGCGAAACGTCGCGCTCAAAGTGCTTCACAAAAGTACGCCATCGGCGGCTCGTCGGTTTGCGCTCGAGGCCGCGGCGCTCGGTAAGATCGAACATCCCAACATCGTGCGCTACCTCGAGCATGGCGTGGCAAACGATGGCTCGCCCTACCTCGCCCTCGAGTGGATCGAAGGCGAAAGCTTGCGCGATCAGCTCGCGTGCACGGCCAAGAGCGGCGGGTACCTCGATCTCGGCCATGTCGTCGAGCTCGGACAGCGGCTCGCGGAGGGGCTCGCGGCGGCGCACGCGATTCGGATCGTTCATCGGGACGTCAAGCCAAGCAACATCTTGCTGGTCGATTGCGCCCTTCGGCGGCCGAAGCTCGTCGACTTCGGCATCGTGCGAACCACGTTCGGGGAGCATACGACGACGTCGGGCACGGTGCTCGGCACCGTCGGTTACATGGCCCCGGAGCAGGCTCGCGGCTCGCCCGATCTCGATGAGCGCGCCGATCTGTTCTCGCTCGGGTGCGTACTCTTTCGCTGCCTCACCAACCGCGACGTCTTCGATGGTCCCGATCCTGGCTGGCCGGCGACGTGGCGCGCGCCATTCCGCTCTTGGAGAAAGGCGCGCGCGCGTGCCAGGGCCTCGAGTACGCGTCGCTGCATGTGCGGACGCATCTCTGGCTGGGCATGGCGAACGAGAAGGCCGGCGATGTCGCCGCCGCGTGCCGTGCCTATCGCTTCGTGCTCGATCGGTGGGGTCACGCGAAACCTCGCTCGGTCACCGCCCGCGAAGCAGAGCGGCGCAGTCGTGCGCTCAAGTGCCGATAGTCATCCCATACCGACATCGGTCGGATGTCCATTCACGTCAATGTGCTCTTTTGACACGTGGCCATCTTCGACTTCCACGCGCTCGACGGACGTGTAGTTTGACTCCGGGCACCGCGGAGCGGCCTTCCGCCGTTGGAGACGTCGATGGAAACCGACAATCGATTCGACACGTCCGAGCCGCCGCCCTTGAATGTGCGCGAGCGCCGCATCGAGACAGCGGCGCAGGATGAACACCTTCACGGCGCCATCGGAACGCGATTCGAGTTGATGGAGCGCTTGGGTGTTGGAGGAACGGCGGAGGTGTTCCTCGCGCGCGACACCCTCCTCGACCGGACCGTGGCCATCAAGTTCCTCATCCACGAGGCGCTCGGCACCACGGAGGCCCTCCATCGAATACGGCTCGAGGCGCAAGCGTGCGCACGATTGAATCATGAGAACATCGTGCGCTTGTTCGACATCGGGCGAGATATGGGGGTGCCGTTTCTCGTGATGGAGCATCTGCAAGGGCGCACCTTGGATACGATGATGTGCGACGAGAGGATCGACGCACGGCGCGCGGTTCGCATTTTGATTGATGTCGCGAGGGGGCTTTCGCACGCGCATCGCGCGGGCATCGTGCATCGCGATCTGAAGCCGAGCAACGTATTCATCGCCAAGGATGGAACGGCGAAGATCCTCGACTTTGGCGTGGCCATGATGACCGCTCGGCCCGATGTCGCCCACGACGGGCTCTTGGGGACGCCGCGCTACATGTCCCCCGAGCAATGGACGGGCGAGGCGCAAGACGGCCGAACGGATATCTGGGCGGCCGGTGTCATGCTCTTCGAGCTGCTCACCGGTCGTTTGCCATTCGACGGAGGCCACCTGGTCGAGCTGCGGGATGCCGTCGTCTCTCCCCATCCGGCGCCTTCGCTCCGCGAGGTGCGGCCCGATCTGCCCGAGGAGGCCGAGCGGATCGTGCAACGTACGATGAAGAAGGACGCGGCCGAGCGTTTCGGTACCGCCGACGAGCTGCTGGATTCGCTGATCGCGCTGGAGCTCGCGCTCACCCACGCCATGCGCCTCGAGCACGAACGCGGTGAGGAGCTCGCGCGGCCCAAACCCGAACGCCGCCAGATGACCGTCGTGTCTTGCTCGCTCGATGCGCCGGCATTTCCCGGCGAGAGAGGGCTCGACGCGATCGGCGAGTCGCTCGACGAGTTCGTGGACGTCTGCATGACGGTCCTACGCGAGCTCGGAGGGACCTTCCTGTCGTTCTGGGGCGCTCGGGTGATCGCTTGCTTCGGGTATCCAACCAGCTACGAGGACGACGCG
Organism: Sorangiineae bacterium MSr11954; assembly: GCA_037157815.1. Taxonomy (NCBI): domain Bacteria; kingdom Pseudomonadati; phylum Myxococcota; class Myxococcia; order Myxococcales; family Pendulisporaceae; genus Pendulispora; species Pendulispora albinea. Next base: position 4,916,366 of record CP089984.1, on the reverse strand, counting down.
CACCGTGCCCTGCGCGCGGCTTCGCTCATCCTCGACGTGATGCGGGATCGCGCGCGCGCCGATGGATCCGCGCGGACCGTGCGCATCGGGATCGGCACCAGCCTCGCGATCGCGGGACGGCTCGAGAGCGCGACGGCGCCGCTGATCCTCCAAGGCGATGCGCCGCACATCGCGCAATGGCTCGAGCAGCGCAGCGGTCCCAACGAGATCCTCGTCGGAGAAGCCACGCACCTTTTGGTGCGGAGCGCCTTCGAGCTCGAGCCGCGGGGCGAGGCCATCCCCACAGCCGGAACGCGGCCGACCCGGATCTACCGCCTGCTTGGGTCGAGGGACGCGGCATCGCGGTTCGATCCCATCGCGCGCGGTACGCTCACACCGCTGGTCGGCCGCGACGGCGAGCTCGAGGCGCTGCGCGTGCTCTGGGAGGCGGCGAAGGCGCGCAAGGGGCGGTTCGTGCTCATCGCCGGCGAAGCGGGGATTGGAAAATCGCGCCTGCTCGAGCGCCACCTCGAGGAGGTCGCGACCGGGCCTCACGCGATCGTGCGCTGCCAGTGCTGGCCGCATCTGCAGAACAGCGCGCTGCAGCCCATCGCCGATGGTCTCGCGCGCATCATGGGATTGCGCTCCGAAGCCTCGCCGGCCGAAAAGCTCCAGCTGCTCGAAATGGCACTTACGGCCGCCCATCTCTCCCTCGAGGAGTACGCGCCGCTCCTCGCGGCGTTCATGCGCGTTCCGGCCGGGGAGCTGTATCCATTGCCGCCCCTCACCCCGGATTTGCTCAAAAAGCGAACGCTCGCCGCGCTGGTGACCCTCTTCACGCGCCTGGCGTCCGCGGTCCCTTTGAGCTTGGTCGTGGAGGACGCGCACTGGTCCGACAGCTCGACCCTCGAGCTCTTGGACATGGTCCTGGACGGCATCGTCGCCACCCGCGCGATGGTGATCGTCACCGCTCGAACGGAGCTCCAGCCGCCCTGGCCGCAGCGCCCGCACCTGCACCGGCTCGTGCTCGAGAGGTTGTCGTCCGAAGAGAGCGCCACCCTGATCGCGCTTGCGACCGAGGACTACGCGCTGCCTCCACGAATCGTGCAGCAGCTCGTGGAGCGAACCGATGGCGTACCGCTCTTCATCGAGGAGCTCACCCATACGGTCGCCGACGCCCTGAGGGAGGCCGAGCAGCACGATGGCGCGATGGATATCGAAGCCTTGGCGCCCAGCATGATCCCCGAGACGCTCGAGGGCCTCTTGCGCGCGCGCCTCGATTCGCTGCCGCGCGAGGGACGCGACGTGGCAGGCCTCATCGCGGTGCTCGGCCGGGACGCCTCGTACGATCTGATCCACGAGGCCTGGGGCGCATCCGAAGGGTCGCTGCGAATGGGGCTCATGCAGCTCCTCGAGACGGCGACGCTCCGGCAGCAAGGTCATGGCGCGGAGGCTCGGTACACGTTCAAGCACGCGCTGGTGAAGGAGGCGGCGTACCGGTCGCTCGTGAAGACCAAACGCCGGGAGCTGCATCAACGGGCCGCGGAGGTGCTCATCGCGCGCGCGCGCGGCCTGGTCGAGCAGCACCCGGAGCTCGTCGCGGGGCATTTCGTGGAGGCGGGCTGCCACGAGCAAGCCGTCGCGTACTTCGATAAGGCGGGCCACCGCGCGATCCAGCGCTTGTCGCACGTCGATTCGGCCGCGCACTTCGGCCACGCGCTCGAGCAGCTCCGGATGCTCCCGAAGAGCCCAGCGCGCGATCGGCACGAGCTCGCGCTCGAGTTCGCGCGGCGGACCGCGCTCATGGCGGACGAGGTCGGCCTGTCGCCCGATCTCGCGCGGCAGCTCGCCACCCAGGCCGAACAATCCAACGACTCGGCCATGGCCGTCTATGCACATAGCGCGGTGGGGCTGAGCGCCCTGATGGCGGGCGATTTCGCGATATCCCGGAGCGCGGCGCGGGCCGCGCTGGTCGCCTTCGACGTGCGCACGAACGATCCCCTCACGCCATATTGTGGTTTTCATCCCATCGTCCTCAGCGACGTATGCCTTCTTTGGTCCGACGGGCTCCGCGGACAATGGGATCGCGCCGTGGATCACGGTCGAAATGCCATTCAGCACGCGCGGGACGACGGCGACGCCTTCAGCCTCGCGTTCGGGCTCGTGCAGCTCGCCTCCTGGTACAATTACCGCGGGCAATTCGATGAAGGACGGCGCTTGATCGACGAGGCCGCCCCGTACTGCAAAGGGGACGTGGCGGCGCTCATGGCCTCCAAAATCAACCGCGGTTGGTGCCGCGTCGCCGCGGGCGATCGCGCGGGCATCCACGAGATCGAAGAGGGGGTGACCGAGTGGTGCAACATGGGCGTCACCTTGGGGCTCACGAGCTTCTTTTCGGTGCTCGCGCGGGCGCAGTTGGGAGAGGCGGCCCTCGACGACGCCATGCATACGATCGACCGCGCCATGGACCTGGTCGAGACGAAGGGCCAGCGCTTCTTCGAAGCCGAGCTGCTCCGAATACGAGGCGAAATCCTATTGGCATCGGGCGACGCTCCCTCGCGCGTGTTCGATTGCTTCGAGCGGGGACTCGAGGTCGCGCGCCGGCAGCAGGCGAAAGTTTGGGAGCTGCGCCTCGCGCACAGCTACGCGCATCTCTTGAAAATCCGCGCGCGGCCGGCCGATGCGCGAAGACGGCTCGCCCCCATCCTCGCGCAGTTCACCGAGGGCTTCGCGACCGCCGACATGCGGGAAGCCCGCGCGCTGCTCGCCGCGCTTTGACGCGCTCGGCCCGCTTTACCCGTTCGAAATAGGCGCGACATCCCAACGTGGACTTCGCAGCGACGCATTTTCGTCAAAGCGCAACATCGAGTCGCCCTTTTGGAATGCGCCTTGGATAACCGAACCGGTCGACCTCGACCCGTTTCCAACGAGTCGTTCGGACAACGACATCCATTGACGATTTACGATGGCCGGTTGGAATTCGAATCAACGTTTCCGTCATTTTGACGAATAGCTCAAGTTATGGAGTTCCAGGTAGACCCTTTCGCTACCCTTTGCACGGAGCACCTCCGTTGGCGCGCTTCGTCGCATTCGGATGAAAGGGATCTTTTTCGACCTTCGCCCGTATAAGCGAGAAATGGCCGATAGCGTCCCGGAGGCCGCATAACGGAATACATAATTCGCCGACTCATGCCTTGACGTAGTGAATATCCCGATGCTACGCCCAGTCATCTTATTATCGAACGATTGAACGACTTGGCTTTAGGTGAGGGTGGGCGCCGCAGATGTCATGACATGGGGAGAAGGAGCCCCGTGCATTCCCGACGAGGGTCATAGGAAGGCGGGGCCTCCGGCTCCTACCGCCCCTCGTCGGGCAGCTTCGTACGCCCATCCGTAGCCGATCAAAGGATGTCTGCGACGCATGCGCGAATCCGCGCATTTGCGGAAGGGGTGCTCCATTGATTAAAAATAGAATACATCCATTCATTCGTGGTCTTGGACTTCTCGGGATGGTCGCGATTGCGACCGCTTGCCAAACTTCGGAGGGATTCAAGGAATCGGACGACGAGGGACGAGCCCGCTCTCGCTCGGGACTGGACATTCAAACGGCGCTCACGGCCCTCCCGAGCGCCAACGTCCTCGACGTGGATCCGTCGGGGGTCCCCGTCTTCGTCACGGGGAACCTCGGAAAGGCGCAGTCGGCGACCTTGACGGTGGCCGACGTGCGCGACGTGCTCGCGGAGCTGTCGCCGGTCTTCCGCGCGGATCCGGCCGCGCTCACCCTCCGCGCCGCGTTCGTCGACGACATCGGCGATGCACACTACGTGTTTACCCAGCAAAAGAACGGCCGCGCCGTGTTCGGCGGCGATTTCTCCCTGCACGTGCGCGATGGCGTGGCCTTCGCCGCCAACGGCACCGTACGCAACGATGTCGATGCGCCAACCGACGGGACGATCTCCGCCGATGCGGCCATCGAAGCCGCCAAAAGCGGCTATGCGACGATCGCGGACCTCGCAGCCACCTCCACGGGCGAAACCATTTATCTTCGCACCGACGACCGGCTCGACTTGGTTTACGAGGTCGATGTCACGGGCGCAAAAGGCGACCAGACCCCTCTGCACGATACGGTCTTCGTCAACGCCACCGACGGACGCGTGCTCCTGACCGCGCCGCATATCCATACCGCGAAGAACCGCGAGATCCACGACGCGCAGAACACATCGACTCTCCCCGGGCCGCTCGTCCGCGCCGAGGGCGATCCCCCCGTGTCCGACGTGGTCGCCAACAACAATTACGACCGGCTCGGCACCACCTACGACGGATACCTCGAGCTCTTCGGCCACGACTCGTACGATAACGGCGGGGCCAAGCTGATTAGCACCATTCACTACCAACAGAACTACGTGAACGCCTTCTGGAACGGCGTTCAGATGGTCTACGGCGACGGCGACGGGGTCACCGCCTCGAACCTCGCCAACGGCCTCGACGTCACGGCGCACGAGCTCACCCACGCCGTCACGCAAAAGACATCGAACCTCACCTACTCGGGCCAATCGGGCGGCTTGAACGAGTCGATGTCCGACATCTTCGGCAATGTCATCGAGTGGTACCGCGATGGCAAGGTCGTGAGCGACAACACGTGGAAGGTCGGCGAAGACGTCTGGACGCCGAACATCCCGGGCGACGCCCTTCGCTACATGAACGATCCCAAGAAGGACAACGTGTCGCTCGACTGGTTCCCCGACTACACCAGCCAAGACGTGCACTACAGCTCCGGTATTTCCAACTTGGCCTTCTACTTGTTGGCACAAGGCGGCAAGCACCCGCGCGGCAAGTCGACCAACCAAGTCACGGGCATCGGCTTCGAGAAGGCGGCGCGGATCTTCTTCCGGGCCAACACCACGGGCATCTTCCAGCCGTCCACCAACTTTGCCCAAGCGAAGACGGGCACCGAGCTGGCCGCCCAGCAGCTCGGCTACACGACCGCCGAGATCAACGCGGTCTCCGAAGCGTGGAAGGCCGTCGGCGTGGGCATCCCGCGTCCGATTCCCCCCTCCACCCCGCTGACCAACAACGTGCCGGTCGACAACATCAGCGGCGCGGCGGGATCCCAGGTTTGGTACACGCTCGACGTCCCGGCGGGGGTGCAAAACCTCAAATTCCAAATCAGCGGTGGATCGGGCGACGCGGATCTCTATGTCAAATACGGTGAGCCCGCGGACGTCAACATCTTCGATTGCCGCCCCTACATCGGCGGCAACAACGAGACGTGCAACATCACCAACGTGCAGCCGGGCAAGTACTGGGTCATGCTGCGCGGCTTCTCGTCCTACGCGGGGGTCCGGCTCCTCGGCTCCTATGTGGTGCCGCCGCCGCCAGGCCGCCTGGTCATCAACGAGGTCGAATACGACGAGGTCGGAGACGACACGCAGGAGTTCGTCGAGATCTACAACGCGGGCGGCCAGCCCGTGGATTTGAGCACCTACGCGCTCTATCTGGTCAACGGCATCGACGATACCAGCTATGCGATCGTCGACTTGTCGTCGGGCGGCTCGCTCGCGCCCGGCCAGTATCTGGTCATCGGTGACCGCGCCGTCACCGTCCCGGCCGGCGTCAAGAAGATCAACTTCCAGGGCCTGCGGGATCAAATCCAAAACGGCTCGCCGGACGGCCTCGCGCTCGCCAACGGAACCACGGTGGTCGACGCGCTCTCCTACGAGGGTGTCGTCACCACGGCGCAGCTGCCGGGCATCGAAGGCACCGTCAACCTGGTCGAGGGCGCACGCACCACGGCCTCCGACAGCGACAGCTCCATCCGCTCGCTCAGCCGCCTCCCCAACGGCGTCGACACGAACAACGCCGCCAGCGATTGGCGGGCAACGCCCAACGTCACCCCGGGCGCCGCGAACAATTAGCGGAACGAAGCGCTCGCGAGACTAGACTCGTGTAAAATACACGAACCGGCTCGAGACGTCCGAGCTCCCTTTCATGGTGCTTCGCGGCGCCATGCAGGGGAGCTTCGGATGGTCGTCACCGCGGCGTTTCATGGCCGCGAGCCGTGCGACGGTTCCGCAGCACCCTACCCGTCACCTCCAGGGCCCGACCGACGTCGTCATCGGTGACGTGCTCGGACACGCTCCAACGCGTCGCGCCGTCCGCACGCGCAGGAAAGTTCGCATACGCGGCTCGAACCACCGGGGATGCATCGGAGTGCCGCGCGCGACAGGCCGCCGTGTGGCTGATGCAGATCCTCTCGAGCCCCAGCGACTCGACCAAGGACTTCCCGGACAGGTCCGGAAACGAGACATTCGCGATGGGACCGAGTCGCGCGCCTTCCGCGCCGTTCACCAAGAGCCTTGGCTCGATGTCGCGCAACCCTCGCAGAAGCCGCTCCGCGACGAGCCGCGCGCGCGCCAAGGCTGGCTCCCGTCGTGGAGCGCGCGCGGCGCAGGCCGCACCAAGCCCGATGGCCGTGATCCACGGCGGGCCGTCGCTCTCGAGCACCGAGCGCCGATTCACGGCCGCGTAATGCACGTGGCTCGGGACGCGCACCGCGCCGATGCCCATGGGCGCTCCCAACTTCGAGCCCGAGAGCGCGTAGAAGGTCCGCTCGTCGTTCAGGGTGTCCAATGAAACCCAAGGAGCCGCCTGAACGGCATCGATGACTCGAATCGACTGAGGCGAAACGGCCGTCACGTCGAGCATGGTCCCCAGCTCGTGATTGCACATCGCGAGCACCACGAGCGACGGCTCGCGCAGGGCCGCTGCGTCTTCTTCGTTGGGAACACCTTCCGGCAATCCCAGCCAATGGACCACCCGGCCTGCGCGAGCGGCTCGCTCGACGAGCGCGAGAACGGATGGATGCTCCAGCCGGCTCGATACGATGGGCATCGCCGCCGGCGCGAGCTCCAGCGCGAGGCCGAACCCACACGCCAGCGCTTCGCGACCGCTGCCAACGAATACAATCTCCTGCGGCATCGCACCCGCATAGTCCGCGACCTGCTGGCGCGCCTGCTCGAGCACGTATTGCGCGCGTGCTCCGATGCCGTGCAAGGCTTTCGGGTGTCCCCACCCCGACTCCGCAGCAGCATGCATGGCGTCCAACGCCTCGCGGACCGGCGGAACCAACGAAGCGTAATCGAGATAAACGAACATCGCACGCCACGATATCACGTATCGTTGATGTGGCTTCGTGATGACTCCAATCCATTTTGCGCCTGACCTTATCCAAACGATGCATTTGCCGCTGTTTGACGAACATCTATTTGCATCGTCTGTCGCCACATGTCGGTCCAGTCGACAGAACGTTCCCGATGGCGCGCGCGCTCCAATCTCGTAAAAACGGCCCTCCCCACGGCCAAACTTCTGGCACGCTGACCGCATGGGGGCAGGCGCGGCGGGAGGCAGAACGGGGCGCATCGCGGTGGGCCACCCGGTGGACGTTGCGAGCGGAGCCTTCTTCAGCGAATCGGTGGACATCGCGCTTCCTGGGGTCCTGCCGTTGGTCTCGGACCGCATGTACAATACAAGCTTCCTGAGGGCGGAGACGGGGCCGCTCGTGCCAGCAGCCCAAGACGCGCCGCTGCTCCCATTTGGCCCCGGTTGGCGCGCGGGTTGGCAAATCGAGCTCCGGCGCACGCTCGATGGCTTCGTCTACGTGCGCCACGATGGGATCTCCTACCAATTCATCGAACGTCGCGACATTCCATTCGAGCAGGCCGGCATCCTCGTATCGCCCGCCGACGGCCTCGAGCTCCGAAGCCTCGACCTCGATCACCTTCGACTCGTCGGCTTTGGAAGCCATCGCGCACCCAATTCCCTTCTGTTTCGCCGAAGAAATCGCGGGACCGTCTACGATCTCCTCGCCGTGGAACGAACCTCCCTGGCTCGCCTCGAGTACGTTCATGATTCGGCCGGGCGCGTGATCGGAGTGTTCCAACGCCGCGAGCAAAGGGAGCTCTTGCTCCAATACGACGAGTGGGGCCGCGTGATCCGCGTCGATCTCCGCTTGCCGGATAAGTCGACCCGGTTTGGCGCCGGCTATGTTTACAATCGCGCCGGGCAGCTCGCCGAGGTCCACGATCCGGAAGGCCCTTTCGAAACGTACGAGTACGATCCATCCGGCCGACTCGTGCGCGAGGTGCGCCGGGGTGGTTCCGTCTATACGATGCGTTATCGAAACGATGGACGCTGTTATTACGTTAGCGGCGCCGATCGGTTCCAGGAGCGAACGATTCAGTTCGATACCGAGAAGAATGCCACCACCGTGTATGATAGCCATGGCGCTCCCACGGTTTACGAGTGCAACGCGGGCGGGCAAGTGTTGCAGGTGACATCGCCGCTCGGGAATCGGGTGCGTTACGAGTACGACGAGCTCGGGCGCGAGGTCGCGGCCACGTCGGTCAATGGAGCCATGGTGCGGAAGCAGTACGACGAGCTCGGGCACGTTGCAAAACGCGAGTACCCCGACGGGCGAGCGGTGACCTATACGTACGATGACCACCATCGCGTCGCCGGCGTGTTCGACTCCAGCGGGATCCGTTTTCGATTGCGATACGACGATGAGCACAACGTGACGGAGCTGGAGGTCGAGGGCCAGAAGCCGTGGAAATATGCCTACAACGCGTACGGCGAGCGGGTCGCGGTCGAGAACCCCATGCGCGCGAAACGCACGTTCGTATACGATTCCCAGGGTAACACCATCGCGGAGTCCAATTTCAGCGGCAAGACGTGGTCGTACGCGCACAACGTCATGGGGCAGACCGTCACGGCGACCGACCCGCTCGGCGCCGTAGCTCGACTCGACTACGATGCTCGCGGAAGGCTCGCGCGCCTCACGGATCCCGATGGTCGCGTTTGGGAGAACGACTACGATCCATCGGAGAACGTGCTGCGGACCAAATTCCCCGACGGCGCCGTGGAGACGGTGCGGTTCAACACGTGCGGTCAGCCGACCGAGATCGTGCGCCCGGGCGGTCAGCGCGTTCACATCTTCTGGGGGACCGAGCCCGGTGAGCTGGTCGCGATGCGAAACTCGCTCGGGCGAGAGCTCGCCGTGCGCTACGACGCGGATCACCGCATCATCGAGCGGCGAACGTTCGACGGCCGCCGCATCGCCATCGAATGGAAGGGAACGTACGTCGCCGCGCTGGTCGACGCCAAGGGACAGCGCTTCGAATACGACTACGACAGCGCGGGGCGCGTTTCGAAGCGCACGTGTCCGGACGGTCAAACGCAGTACCGATATGCGGCGGGTGGGCAGCTCGCGTCCATCGAGGGACCCGACGCGACGATGACCCTCGACTACGACACGCGCGGACTACCCCATCGCGAAGTCCAAGACGGTGTCGTCATCGAGCGGGATTTCGATGAGCTCGGGCGGCCCGTACGCCTCGATGCCGCGGGCGACGAGACCCGCTACGCGTGGTCCGCCGACAACCTCCTCCTCGCGCTCCGGCGGGGTGAGCTCGATGTGGCCTTCCGGTACGACGCGCTCGGGCGCGAGGTGGCCCGCAGCCTCCCGGGCGCGGGCTCCTTCGAGCAAACGTACGACCCGTTGGGGCGCGTGCTTTCGCAGGTGTTCACGCCATGGCGAGCCTCCGGCGAGGCCAGGCATTTCGGGCGCAGCTTCGCCTACGACGCGCGCGGCATCGTGTCGGGCATCAACGATACCCTCCGCGGCCTGTCCCACTTCGTTCACGACGCGAACGGCAGCTTGACCGGAGTCCTTCGTCAACGAGGCAACGGCCCGTGCGACTTCTACGAGGTGGATGGAGAAGGCAATCGCTTCGCGCAGGCGCACGGTTCGCGCGGCGCCGAGATGCTCGCCGCGCTTCGAGCGCGCAACCCGCTTCATCAGGTGGCGCCGCATTTCAACGCGACATTGGCGTCGACCTTCTACGACGAGAACGGCCGCCTCGCACGGGTGGAGTCCATCGGCCGCACGCTGGAATACGAGTACGACGCGAATGGCTGCGTCGTCACGAAAATCGACACGGACGCCAAGGGTGCGCGGACGTTCCGGTTCGAATGGAACGCGCGGGGGCAGCTGGTCGCGGCCGCGGCCCCGGATGGACGCACATGGCATTATCGATACGACGGATGCGGCCGGCGCATCGAGAAGCGCGGACCGGACGGGCAAGTTTGGCGATTCGTTTGGGACTTCGCGCGGCTCGTGCAGGTGTGGCGCGATGGAAAGCCCGTGGAGCGCCTGGCCTACAATCCGCACGATAGCGCACCAGTGCTGCGCGACGACGGGCAGGTCCACTATATCCTCCCCGATCAAGTCCACGCCGTGAGCGAGATCGTGAATACGAAGGGTGAGCTCGAGTGGGCTGCCTCCAAAGGTACCTGGGGAGAGGCGTTTCGCGCGGGCCTCGGCCGCGAGCCGTTCGCGGGCCAATGGTACGACGACGAGACGGGGCTCCACTACAATATCTGCCGATACTACGATCCCGACATTGGCCGGTATCTCTCCCCCGATCCTATCGACATTTATGGTGGCTGGAACCCCTACGCTCCCGTGCGCAGCCCATTCTACGAGGCCGACGCGCTGGGGATCGCCGCCGGGCGCGTGGGGTGGTACGAGCAATCCACCGAGGATCCGAGGTTGTTCGAGGCGGATGGTGGGAGAGTCGCGCGGAAGCTGGGGCCGGACAAATACGAGGTCGATCACCTCAAGCACAAAAAGTCCGGCGACAGCGAGTGGACGAAGATGGAGCTCACACCGGACAACGCGACCATCACGGAGGTGAAAGGCGTGGGCCCGGACAAGGTCGTATTCAACGGAACCGGCAAGGACATCGGGCATGATCCTGAAAAAGGTCATACATCCAAAGGGACCGAAGGGATCGGCAGTCGGTGGTGGCATTCGGAGATGAACGCGTTCGCCGGGCTTCTCAAGTTGGATGATCATACGTTGCGGGCTGGGCATCCGGATCCCATTACGCTCCGGATTAGCAAAGCACCCTGCCCGACGTGCAAGCCGGCGGTGGGCATCGACGCCGACGCGGGCCTCGCGCGGACGCTCGCCGACAGGTCGAAGCGCCAGGTGAAGGTGTTCTATCCGCCCGACGAAGAGCACACCTTCAATCCGCCGCCCGAAGCCACGTGTTGACGTCTCCGCGCGCTGCGCGAGGGAAATCACGCTGGCGGCGTGCTGCTCTCGAAGCGCAGAAAGAGCAGCCGGCTATCCATTTGGAGCGCCAGCGTCTCTTCGCAAACGATGGGGCTGAAGCTGTCCACGTTCGAGGCGCTCGGGTATTCCATGCGGGCTACGAGCTCACCGCTCCGGGTGTCGAGCAACGCGATGGCGGCCTTCGTCTGCGCGGCCACACGCGGGCCAAGCGAGGGATGTGTCGCGAGCCCATGAACGGGGGCGTCTGGCAGCTGCCACGAACGTGTCGTTCCGCTCTCCAGCGACCATTCGACGAGCTCACCCTCGGGAGATGCGCCATAGACCTCCGTGCCATTCGCAGAAAACGCGACGGCCGCGGGTCGCACCAGCGGAGCTCCGCCACCGCCGAAGGTCCCCCGAGGTGAGCCATCCGGGAGCTGCACGATCGTGATCTGGGTGTTCGTCGACGCAGCCGCCAACCACGTACGATCCGGCCCGACATGCGCCCGGACGGTCGAAAAGATCCCTTTCACCGCCTCCGCCATCGTCTTGGCTCCCGCCGTTGGGTTCTCCGTGTCGAAGACGGTGAGGTGATTGCCATGGAGGGACGTCGACCAACGCTTCGCCACCAGGGTTCGCGCGGGCAGCGAACCTTGCGCGATCAACTCCTTGGAGGGCGGCCCCGGGGGAGCGAGCGCGACGCGCCATACACCTCGCGATCGCTCGCGGCCGACGTAGATTGTATTTTCGTCGACGGGAACGATTCCCTCGGTCGGTACTTCATCCGCGCGGTAAAGAAGATGGCATTCGCCCGTCTCGCGATCGAAGCGAAAGACCGTCGCCTCGATGGGGGGGCCGATGGCCGGAAAGAGCTTGTCCTCCGCGCCATCACGGGTGAGCAAGAGGTAATGTCCCTCGCGCGGGAACCACAGTCGAAACGTGCCGTCACGCGGGACCGTCGACGCGTCGAACCGACGCGAGCACGTTCCCGTGGCGGTCGTCCATTCGCGCAAGAATCCATCCGCATGAAGCGCGAACAGATGCCGCCCGTCCGGCGTGGCTCGTCCCACGATGACATTGTCGCTCGGCTCGCGAACGTCCATCGCGGGCTGCTCGTCGTCGTCGATGTGCCAAACGTATGCTACGCCGTCGGTCCCTGTGGTCACGATGGTGTCGTCATCGAGAAAGGCTGCACCGGTCCCCTCGCCCTGGTGTGCCGTCACCATCCACGAACGACGAAGGGATGCAGTGTCCCATACGCGCAAGGCGCCATCCTTCGCAATCGTCGCGAACCGCGCGCCGTTTGGCGCGAGCGCCAGCGCGGTGATCGGCAGTCTGTGGCCTTCCAGGGTCGTCAGCCGCTCGCCCGTTTCGAGATCGATGACCTGGACGACCGATTGTTGGGAGTCCATGACCCACAGGCTGCGCTTCCCATCCGGAAGAATCGCGCACGCTGCGTCGAATCCCATGCCAAGGACATCGAAACCGAACGAAAGCGGTACCTCACGAATGAGCGCGCCGTCGGCGATCGATCGGATATGCAGCTTGTCCCGCAATCGCAACACGCACCATTGACCGTTCGGGTGAACGGCGGGCATGAAGTAGCCTGGAGGCGCGAATACGGACCATAGGGGTGTCGGCTTCTTCTTCGTGGTGTCGAGGTCCCAGAGATGAAGCGCGCCGTCGGCGCCCAACATATGGCGTCCATCCGGGAGGAGCACGGGGGTTTGGGCATCGTTGTCACCTGCGAATCGCCGAATCTCCTTCCCCGCTTCGAGGTCGTACATCCGCACATGAACGTCGTCGTACCCGAACCCCGTGAGCAGCCGTCGGCCATCGGCCGCAATCGCCAGCCTCCGGGCCCCTTCGGCATGCCGCAGCTTGAACGAGCGTCGATGGGTACCTTCGCGGGCATCGTAGACCGCCGCACGATCGCCATCGAGGGTGACGATCGTGCGGCCATCGCCGCTGGTGGCCACACCGACTCGCGCGTCCTTCGTGAGCGTCATCCGCGGCACCGGCGGGCCCTTTCCGGCGGGCCGATTGAGCAAACGAAAGTAGGGCTTGTCGAATCCAACGATGCGCAACCACTGCTCGGCCGCGAGCGTAATCGGATGTGTGTCCCCGAGCGCAATGGCCTGTTGCAGCAACTCGACATCTCCACCGATCGCCACCGACTCGCCGATGCGCGTGAGAAATTGCATCCACGTCGCGAGCACCGGATCCTCGCCCGCAATCGCGGTATGATGCTGAAATAACGACGCGCGCTTCTGTCGGTCTTCTGGATTCGGGTGTAGGCCGGCCAGCGGTGCTAGCTCTCGCATGAGCACGTCGAATGCTTCGTAGATGCGGTCGACGAGAGGGTTGGGAGGCACGAGAGTCGCCGGCGAACGATGGGCAACGGAGAGGTGCGAAACCTGATCACGGACGATCCACATGGACCGATGCCGGTCCACGGGGGATGGGGTCTGCGGATCGCCAAACAAGAGAGAACTTGGCGAAACCCAAAAAAGTGAATTCGCTGTCCGAGCGACACTTGCACGGCCCGCGCCACGATATGGCGGGTTACGCGGGGCGTTGTTTGGAGCATGACGACAAGATGACTTGACGCCCCTTCGTTCGGCCGTGCTCACATGCAGTTGAAGCAGAATCGTTTTCCGCGTGCCTTGCCGCCGCGGCGCCCTCGTTGGAGTTTGGCGATCAGCTTCTTCAGACCCTTTGCGACGTCGCTCCAACTCGGCATTGGAAATCCGCCGATGAGCACATTGGGTACACCCATCATCACCATCCCGATGCAGGGTGGCGCGCCGGGGTCTTTTCCCATCAAATTGCCCATCGCCGCCGCCGCGGCCCCCATCGCGATGTCGGCGCCCATCATCGCGGCGGCGAGGGCGGCGCCCGAGGCTTCCGCCGCTGCGGATTGTGCCTCGGCCGCGGCTTCCACGGCCGCCTCGGTCCCTGCTTCGGCCCCGTCGGCGGCGGCATCGGCCGCATCCGCCGCCGACGCGGCCTCCTTCGCCTTCATTCCCGCGCCGGCGAGGCCCATCACCTGCGGAATATACGGCGCCACCTTGCCCGCGAGCGCCTTCGCCTTCGCCATTTTCGACATGGCACCGGCCGCCTTGCCCGCGGGAGGCGCAGGTGTGCATTGACGCGTGAAGTCGCTCATGCGCGCCGCGCGCGCACCACCGATGAACACCTTGCTCGAGCCCGTGAAGATTTCGAGAATAGGCATCACCGAACCACAGGTGGGCCCCAGGCCGTAGTCACCGGAGCGGGCGGCGGGGAGACCGCCGATCAACACCGTCGGGCAAAACGTCGTGATCACGCCAATGCCCGGCAGCGGAAGTGGCATGGCGGGCGGGTGAGAATGCGTGTGCGGAATACCAACCACGGGCATTCCGACGACCGCCGCTGGAAACGACGGAAGCGCCTTCGCGATCCCATTGGTCGCGCGGGCAAAGGCGTTGTTCGCCAGATCGGCCGGCGCTTGCTTGAGCGCGAAGGCGGCGCCGACCACCCCGGACGCCTTGTCGAGCACGCTCACGTTTGGATTGCTCAAGTTTTGAAATGGCGCGACCGTCTGATTGACCACGTCGGCCACGGCATTGGTCATCACATTGCCGGACTCTTTCTGCAGAATCGGCGCCGGTGGCTGCCCTTGCGGGCCTTGTCCCGGTTGCGCTCGGCCATGTCCGTGCTGGTTCATGCTCCGCTCCTCCGCCGCACTTCCCGAAGCTCGCGATCGTAGTCGGCCGCCAAATCGTGATACCCCCCGCGCGCACACAGATCGCGCAGGCGCTCCAGGACCGTGCCCAGTCGCGGATCGTACGACACCTCTCGAGCCGTCACCGCGGCCTGCGTCCAGGCCTCCCCCGCCCCCCGCAGGTCCCCCAGCGTGGCGTGAGCCTGTCCGCACTTCTCGAGCAGGTCGGCGCGCGCGAAGCCGTTCCCCAATTTTTCCGCGGCCGCCGCCCCGATGGCGTATGTCTTCGCCGCCTCCGCGTACCCCTGCAGTCGAAGGTCGGCGTCGCCCAAAGCTGCGCAGATATGCATGATGAGCATGAGCGACCTCGCCTCGCTCGCGATCTCGAGCGCCTGCAGGTACTTGTCGCGCGCGGCGGGGAAGCGGCCGATCCGAAACATCACGTCGCCGACGCCCTGAACGACCACCGCCTTCATCTCGGGCACGCCATGCCGATCGTAGTACGTATAGAGGACTCCATATTTGTCGAGCGCGGCATTGTATCGTCCGAGCGCCAAGTCGAATCCCGCGCATTGCAAGAGCGCGTTGATCCGGCGCACCGGTGAAAGATCCGTGTTCGCGGCGTCGCTCGCGATGGCGTCCGCGATGCCCGCGACGGTCACGCGCGTCGTGTAGAGGAGCACGTTCCTCACACCCGCAGTTCGCAGAGCGGTCGCAGCAAACGGCACGGCGCCATCGTCGCGCACGACGACGCGGATGCTGGTCATCCAAGGCTCGTAGTCTCCAAACGGGAGGAGCGCGCCGACGATCCGCGCGTGCGCGTCGCGATCGTGGATGCTCGCCGGCAGCAGCGCGACGATCAGGCGATGGTCACCATCCGGTGGCAACCACGTGAGCATGTGCCGGATCAACGCCGCGAGGCGCTGCATGGGCGTGTACTGCTCCGACCAACACATACCAGGGACTTCGGCGAGCGGCGGCTGCCCCCGTGCTCGCCGCTCGGCGTTGACCTCCACGAGCTGTGCCCAGGCGTTGCGTACGACGTCGTCCGCGTATTGTTTGCCGTTTCGGACAGGGGTCGCGTCGACGAAGAACACGTCGGGCGGCGACTGCTCGTCGAGCGCGTCGAGCGCTTTGACGACGAGAGGGACCTCCTCGTCGCGCGTGGTGAGCAAGAGGCCGAATCGCTCGCCCTGCGCGACGAACGATCCGAGCGCGTCGTTCAGCTCTTCGAGGGGATGGACCATGAGGTTAGTTGATCTTGATCATGGCGCCCGAGATTTCCATCACCCCCGACGCCGTGACATTGACCGCGGCGCCATTCACCACCGCTTGCGCCGGTTCCAGGTTTACCGTCGAGGATTGGCATCCGATGCCCACCTTCGTAGCCCCCGAGATGGTGACGGTGCCGTCATTCTTGAGCGAAATGCTCGCGGGCCCCGCCTTGAGCGCGATCTCGTCGGTGGCCTCGATCGAGAGGACCCCCTCCTTCAGGGTGATCGTGCTCTTCGAGTTGGTGAGCTTGATCTCCTTCGCGGTGTTCAGCTCCGCGGTATTCTCCTTCAGGGTCAACGTCGAATCCTTGCCGTGATGGATGGTGATCGACGTCCCGGCATCCAAGTCGAACGTGGTCGTGACTTTGTCCTTCTTCGAGTCCGCCGTGAGCGAATCCTCCGCGCTGACGCTCACCGCTCGCTTCCCAGCTTTGACCGACAGCTTCTCGTCCCCCGTCTCCACGGTGTGGGTGCGGCCCGCCTTGACGGTCACGTCTTCTCCGGTATCGACTTTTTCGGTCCGCTTGCCATGAACGGTGTTCGTCTCGTTGGCGGTCACCGTCACTGTGTGATTGGCGCCGACGGATACCGATCGGTTCGCGCCCACGGAAACAGTCTGGTTCGCGCCTACCGACGAGGTTTGGTTCGCACCGATGCTCTCCATATGGTTGTGAAGCACCACCTCCTTGTGATCCTTCTGCGCGTGCAAAAAAATGACCTCGCGCCCCGCCGTATTGTCCTGGGTTATCTCGTTGAACCCCTTGTTTCCGGGGATGCTGTTCGTGCGCCACACGCTCTTCGCGACCTGCGCGGGCAGCGGATAAAGCTGAGGCTGCACCGTGTTGTACACGGCCCCGAGGATCATCGGTCGATC
The DNA here is from genome assembly GCA_037157815.1 of Sorangiineae bacterium MSr11954. Taxonomy (NCBI): domain Bacteria; kingdom Pseudomonadati; phylum Myxococcota; class Myxococcia; order Myxococcales; family Pendulisporaceae; genus Pendulispora; species Pendulispora albinea. The sequence goes on along the minus strand of CP089984.1, from coordinate 4,899,417 downwards.
GATGTCATCGTCGATGAACCCGACGACGACCTCCGAGCCCACTTTGTGCGCCTGCCAGAACCCCTCGTCCAAGTGCGCCGCCGGCGTCATCATTCGGATCCAGCACGAGCTGTTCTCATCGAACTTGCCATCGCGATCCCAGAAGAATTGCACTTTGACCCGCCCGCGCTCATCCACGTAGGGATCGCCGTCCTTGGGCCCGACCACGCGTGCGCTCTGCAAGCGGCTCTGCGGCTTGGGCCGCCGTTTTGGATGAATGGTCACCTCCGCGGGCACCGCCTTGAACTCCGTCGGCCTCGTGCCGCCGCGAACCCCGCTCCCGTCTCGAAGCGCTCCCTGCACCGCGCCGCTCATGCGCACGCCGGTGACGAGCAGCTTGCGATTGAACCCATCCTCTCGGTGCCCCTCGAGCGTGAACGTGCGGCCTGGAGAGAGGCGGAGCGAGAGCGCCGTGCCGGCGACGACCGAGGCATCCGAGCGCAGCTCGTCCAGGCGCATTTGGGCGCGCGCTTTACCTTCCCCGTCCTTTTGGACGGACCAGCCGGGATAATCTCGAAATTCGCGTTTGTGTGAGTTGGCGGCGGTCTCTTTTCCCGCGGTCTCCGCGCGAGCGACCAGCGGGTTGTTCGGTTCGAGAAAGTTGTAATCGCGATGTTCGAACGCGCCGACGCGGACGTTTTGCGAACGCCGGATGCTGCGTACGTGCTCGGAATCCACGGCGCCGATCGTATCGTTGAATGGAATGCGAATCTTTGGTTCGATTTCGGGGTAGCCGCCGGGATCGTTCGCGAAGGTCAGCGTGGTCTCCTCGTCGTCGTGCGTGAAGTAGAAATGCATGCCTTCGTCGCTCGCCAGACGGCGGATGAAGGCGAAGTCGCTCTCGTTGAACTGTGTGCAGTACTCGCGCTTCGGCGGCCGTCCTTTGATGAGCCAGCTGCATTTGATTTGCTCCGAGTCGCAGAGCGCGAGCACGATTTCGTGCATCGCCATATTTTGAAAGATTCGGAATCCGCCGCGGTGGCGGAGATTGGCCAGGCGGGGCTCGAGCACGAACACGACGCGGGCCTGGGTCTCTCCCTTGAAGGCTCCGTCGGGCTGCACACGGGTGATGATGCCATGAACGATGCGCGAGACGTCCCCACCCTTCGTGACCGCAAAACGCGCATCGCTCCCCAAGGCCGCTTCGAGGCTCGCGATGGCTTCGGGATCGGGATCGGTGGCGACGACGATGGTGTACGCGAAGATGCTCGAGAGCTCCTCGACCGCCTCGAATGACGCGACGCGGAGGAGGGAGTCTTTCACGTTGACGATCGTCAGCTCGTATCCGATGTCGTCATGAACCATTCCAAAAAGTGAACTTCCGACATCGAGGGCACTTACCATTGCCCGAAACATCGTGCCCCCGGAGACGTTATGCAAGTTTCCGTCAAGCGTCTTGCGACGCTCGGCGGGAACGAGCTAGCGTCGAAAAGCGCAGTGGCGACCTTTTGGGGTTCTTGGATTATTACCGACACGTTCATGAACGAGTGGCGGTTCCGGGTCGTGCCCGTGGAGGAGCGCGCGGCCGAAGCGCCCGTTTCGAGGGATGCGCTTCGCGACGACCCAATCCCTCAACTCATCTATTTCGCGTTTGACGAATCAGGTGCCAAGGACGACGAGCAAGCCCGCGGGCTCATCGCAATTTATGACGCGCTGACAGGCTCGGACTTGGCAGAGCTTTTACCGGATCCAACGGATGATCCGCGCCGGCTGCTCGACGGATTTGCCGAGGAGCTGAGCAATGTACTCTACGACGCTGTGATCGGGGGGGCGCTCGCGTTCGAGCGGTACGAGGCGCCGTGGCCGTTTCCGAGCGAGGACGACCGAAAAGACGACCCTCCGCCCGAGCCGAAACCGCCGGATGACCGCAAAAAGGAAAAATTCCGTGTTCGCGTGCTCGATGAGGCAAGACTGCCAATGGCAGGAGCGATCGTTCGCATTACTGGACCGGGGATCACGCCCATGGACCGGGTGGCCGATGGCGGAGGGTGGGTCGAGGTCAGCGTCGACGCGGTCCCCGATTCGTGCGACGTTCGATGGCGCGCCAAGGATTGGCCGGATTTTCGCTTCGAGCAAACCGCATCGCTGCTGCTCGCCGATGATGACGATGGAGGCGAGCAGCGGCTCCGCCATCTTGGTTACGACGCGACATCGCTCGAGGAGCGGGTCGCTCGGTATCAGAGCGATTTTGGGCTCGAAACGACCGGAGATATCTGGGATATCCGCGCCGATCTGACGCAGTGGCACGATGGGGGCAAGAAGCCGATACCTACCGGTCGCGGTCAGCCCAATCAAACCCCATCCGACGACGATGGTGCAGCAACCGCATAAGGTTCCGCGATGTCGCCACCGAAGAAGACGCCCCCCTCCAAGAAAAAGGCTGCAACGCCGACCGTTACGGTTGCGCCGAAACGCAAGCTGCTTCGAGTGACCACGCGCGCCCTCTTTACGCGCGCGGGCAGCACGGCGGTGCACTGGGCCCCCGGGAATGGGGAAGGAAACATGATCCGCGGTGCTACAATCAAGGTTGGTGCGGTATCAGGGACGACAAATCGTTTCAGCGTCGCGGAGCTCGACCTCGCGTCGCTCCCCGATGGCCCCGCGACGATGACCTTCGAGCCGCCACCCGGAATGGTCGGGACCACGCGGGCATCGCCGAGCATGCTCGCCACCACGACGTCGCCCCCCGACCGGCTCTTTCGCGCATTGAGCCTATCGGTGACCATCAAGAGCGGAGCGCTCGACCCTTCCGCGAGCACCGCGTTCGGCCAGGCCGTCGACAACGCTCAGGTCACGTTGCTGACCCAGGACAAGCTCGAGATCGATTGGAAACCCGATTGGATAAAATGTCCGCGCAACTACGCGCGACCGGCCCCACCCAACGCGCCGACTCCACCGAGCCCGAAGCTGATCATTCTGCATAGCACGGACGCCGACAACATCGGCTCGACACTGCACAGGTTCACGGCCCCGGGAGGCAAGGGATACGCGGGGGCAAACTACATCGTCGATGTCGACGGCTTCGTCGTAAAAATGGTGCGCGACGAAGAAGCCGTCGGACATGCTGGCCAAAGCTTTTTTCGCGGCACTCGGAATGTAAGCGACATCTCGATTGGGATCGAGACGGTCCACCGGGGGAGCGGTGCATTTCCAAAGGCGCAGATGGATGCCCTCCTCGCGCTCATCCGGGCCCTCGAGGCGGCCCACGGGCTCGGCCGCCATACGGTGTTCGCCCACTACGACGTCCAGGTCGAGCGATCGGAAAATCCACCGCTCAACCTGACCATGACCGGCAGGCACGCTTGTCCTGGTGGGTCGTTCGATTATGCTCCGATCATGACGGGCGGGGTGGGAACGGGTCGGATTTCGCGACGGCCTTCACCTTCGGATTACGGCGGTCTATTTTCCACGTTTCCGACCATTGCCCTCGCCCGCAACGACAAGGATGGGTCCAAAATCTACGGAGGCAAGGTGCGAAGCGCCATCGTGATCCCCGTGATTCGTGAGATCCAATCGGATTTGAAATCGATTGGGTATTCGATCAACGAGCGCGATGGCACGACCGAAACGGGCGAGTACGACGATCCGACCATTCATGCCATTCAAGCATTCCAGCGCCACTTCATGAACGCCCGCGATAGTCCGACCGGGTTCGTCGATGCGCAGACGGCTGCAGCCATCAAGGAAGTCCTCGGGGACCTCGCCACGCCATGAAGTGCAGGTGCCAGTTCCTCTTGGGCGCGCTCTTGACGGTCGGGTGTCGTTCATCGAACCGCGTGGCGTCTTCAACCGCTCCCGATGCTCAAAAGGAAGTTCCATCCGACGCGGGGCGTGGCGTCGAGAATGCACCGGTGGATTCACCTCCCGCCCCGCCCTCGAGCGAGCCCACGCGGGTGACGGCGCTGGAAGGCCTGGTGGTTGCAATTTCCGACGATGGTGCACGCGTCATTCATGTCGACCGAGGGCCCTCGGGCAGTCCAGCCGCCGCCGCGTATCTTACGACTTACGATGTCCGCACGGGCAGGGCAATCGATCGTCTCAAGCTCGACATGAGCAACAACTTGAACCGCGCACGGCTGCGCCTCGTACGCGAGACGTTCTGGAAGATGAACCAATACGACCCTACCCCGCAGCTGCTGAGCGCGTGCTCGGCCCATTCCCCGAGCCAAGGACTGGACATCTCGGACATATCCGTTCGCTTCGAATTTCCACGTCTTCAAGTCACCCAGAGCGGTCGCAACGTCCTGACTCGCAGCGTGGCCGCATGGTCGTATCAGGCCAAGGACGACAAAGGTCGGATCGACCAAGACTGCGTCATGCGGAACGCCATGGTGCTGAACACGGTGTATCTCGATCACGCATCGAACGTCATGGTGCTCCTCGTCGGCTACTGCGGGAGTGATATGTGCCCCGAGCCAGCCGATCATCCCGTCATCACCCGGCTCCGTTGAACGTACGAGCGCGCTCCGGCAATGGATTCGAAGCGCGCCTCGAGCTCACCCCGATGCTCTCGCGCTGCGCGCGGGCGAGGCCCACGGACGCATCGATGATGACGGCGTGGAGATCCGGGCGCAACCATCGGGAGCTCGCAATACCTGACACGTAGCTGTCAGTAGGCCGGGACTAGGCTGACATCTCCCTTGGAGGTGACGGATGAAGCTCTATGTATCCCCGTACTCGTACAACGCGCGCAAGGCGCTGGTGACGGCATTTCAGCTCGGACTATCGCCGGAGCGGATCGTGGTCGATCTGGTGAAGCTCGAGCAACGCGCCCCAGCGTATCTGGCTTTGAACCCGAGCGGCAAGGTGCCGGTGCTCGTGGATGGTGACTTCGTGCTCTGCGAGTCGCAGGCGATCATGGCCTACCTCGCGGACGCGACACCGGGCCAGTCGCTCCATCCCACCGAGCTTCGGGCCCGCGCGCAGGTGAATCGATGGATGTTCTGGAGCGCGAACCACTGGGGGGTGGCCATCTCCATGATCAACTGGGAAAGGGCGGTCAAGAAGGCGATCGGCGCCGGCGAGCCCGATGCCGCCCAGATCGCGCGCGGCGAAGGTTTGTTTCATGACTTCAGCAAGGTGCTCGATGCGCAGCTCGCCGGCCGCACATGGCTCGCGGGCGATACCCTCTCCCTCGCGGACATCTCCGTGGCCTGTCCCTTGATGGTCGCCGCCGCCGCGCAGCTCCCCATCCAGCCTTACCGCAACATCGGCGCGTGGTTCGAGCGGGTGCAGTCGCTCGATGCGTGGAAGCGGGCCGCCGGATAGAGCCGGATGCGCGCTGCGCCTCATGGCGCTACGGGAAGTGCACCTCGAGCGAGACGCCCTTCTTCTCGGGCGGTGGTGCGGGCTTGGGCGGCGGAGGGGCCGCCTTCGGCGGTGGCGGAGGAGCGGGAGCGGGTTCCGCCTTCACCTGCGGGGGCGGAGGAGGAGGAGGTGCGGGCGCCTCGGCCTTCGGCGGTGCGGAGGGTTTCCCTGCATCCGCGGCGGCATGCAACGAAGCTTTGGTCTTGGGCTTCGCACGATGCGTCGAATGCACGGGCGCGCTCGCCGCCGCCATCGTTTCAACGGCTGCTGCGCCGACTGCGGTGCTCGAGGCAGGTTCGGGCGCAACGGCGGCAGCCGAGGGGGCCGCGTCCACTTCGCCTTCGGTCGGCGCGGCCTCGCGTTCGACAGAGAGATGAAAACCCAAGCCGCCTTGGACATCGCGCTCGAGCAAGTCGTGGATCACCAAACGATAACTTCCAGGCTCGAGCGGTTGGCGGTCGATCCGCGTAGGCCCGAAACCGACCCCATGCCCTTCGGCGATCTTACGTCCATCGGACGATTCGAGGGTGACCTGGACCACGATCGGATTGTTCACGGCCGGCGCGTCGACCTTCACATTGAAGTGCCCGGCCTCGCGAAGGGTCCACGCATACGTCTTTCCCTCTCGGGAATTCATGCGGCCGTCGCAGTCGACGGCCGGATCGACAATCTCCGCAGGGCATGCCCCGGGGCCCGCGGAGGCCTCCGCCTTGGGCGCAAAGAGGCCGGCACCGGTGCCCCCGAGGGCGAGAACGCCGCCGAGGGCGTAGCCGAGGATCATATTTCGCTTGGCCGTCTTCAGGGCGTGCGCGCGTCCTTTCGTGGCGAGGATCAATTTGCCCGTGCCGATGCCCTTGGGGACGCGCAACGTCGGGCCATGGGGCGCCATATCGAGCTGGCCCAGGGCATAGAGCGTCGGCGATGGGCGCAGGATCCGCTCGGTGCCCACGAACGCGAGGATGTTCGCGTCTCGGTTGTCGGGGACGACGGGCGTGTCGGCCATCATCTGCCCGAATTGAAGCGCGGTCGGTAGGCGCGCGACGTTCTTGACATCGACCGTGCTCGAATGGGTCTTCTCCATCGACGTCTCGATGTCTCCGTTGCTGTCGACCACCACGGCGCCGACGCCGTCGGTCACGTAGAATTGGCAGCCGTGGGCCTCCGTGTGCACCTTATCGGTGCCCGTGGTCTTATCCACGCCGTCCTCGGTCTCGGAGAATTTCTCCCACTTTACCTCGACGCTAATTTCATAAGCGAGGCAGGGCTGTCCACTCATGGGGCCAAAGAGCTGCTGCTGGCCCGGCTGCACGAATCCCTCCGTGGAGACCAGCCGTTTTGCGTCGGCGGCGCCAGGTCCGAGTTGCACGATCTCCGAGGGCCGTCGGTGCGGCACGCGGTTCATCTTCTTCAACTTCAACATCTGCAAGACGCCAAACACGACGCCGCACGCACCTACGAAAGCCAAAAACCAACCAAGAATATCCATAGTCGTTCCTCACCACCCCATGCCGACGAGATGCATCGGGCCTCCGCACCGCCTCAGCACCGTCCATGCCAGGGGTCGGGTGAATGGAACGCGCTCGGCGCGCGGCGGGCCTACGAGCGGCGAAGGAGCGTCTTCGAGGAAATAGCCCCGTGCCGGTGCACGACGCGATCGGGTGCCCCAGAGCCCAATGTGCCCTCGATCTTGGGTGCGGTACGACACAGCCCGTGGCCCCGCATGCGAGCGCTCGGTCAGCGGATTCAACGTGCTCGGGTCACGTCATCGAAATGCGTATTCACCATGCCGTTCAAGGCCAACCTGCGCATCGAGTTGTAAAATCCCACCGATAAGTTCGGCCCCTTTTCGCGTGCAGAGCGCCAATGTTGGAGTACGGTGAGGGTGCGGGGGCAGACGTCGAGGTAATCATGACGCGTCTCGAACCCCCTCCGAATCGAGTAGAGCCGACGATTCAATTTCGAAGTACCTGGATCGTTGCATCGCAGAATGCGCTACGCGATTGCGGTTTCTTCGATCGGTACACGCGCCTCTTGCCCGAGGTGTACCGCGACCAGCTGTTGACGGGGGTGGTCGGCGTATGGCTTCCCATGCACGTCGCGATCGCGCACTACACCACGTGCGATCGACTCGGTCTCTCCGAGGCCGAAATGGCAAGCCTCGGGCGCATTCTGCCCCGCCATCCGGCCAACATGTTCCGGACCGTCGCGGGGCATCTCGCCAAGCAGGTCGGCGCCACGCCGTGGTTGCCGATCTTGTCCGCGCCGCGCATGTGGGGTCATGTATGTGTTGGCGGAGGCTTGGCCGTTCACAAAGAAGGCCCGAAGGACGCTCGGCTCGAGCTGCTCGAGTGCGCCCTGGGCCATATTCCTTATTTCCGAGCCGGCTTCATGGCGATTGCCGAAGGGCTTTGCCGACCGTTTTGCGACGTGATGTACGTCAAGCAAGTACCCAGCCGCGATCCACCGACGGCGACCGCGTCGTTCCGCCTATCGTGGGTCTAATCTCTTCGCGGACGTTTGCGACGGCAAGGTAGCGCCACGCTCGCCGTCGGCTTCTCGCGCGGCACGGATTGCAGAAGGATTCGGCAGTTGCACGTCATTTCAGCCCGGCGGCCCCGGGGATACATCGGTACCAACCACGAGACCCTGGGTTGGAGCATCCTTTCCGTGCTTCGCACGCTCTCCCTGCCCGAACAGGTGCTCGGGGAAGACGAGGTGCGCCGCCTCGTCGAGGTGCGGCCCGACCGGTGGTACCCCATCGCCTGGCTCCTCGATCTGATGGAAAAGCTGGACGCGCGGGTCGGATACTACGGGCTTCTTCGCATGGGGCGAATCATTTTTAGCCTCTCGCACGAGAAACGAATTTCGGCCTCCGCTTCGTCCGCGCGCGACATCGTCCATGGCATCGACAGCATGTATCGCCATGCCAATCGCGGCAGTGGTATCGGGGGCTGGGAGGTGTTGCACTTCGCGCCCGGATACGCCGAGCTCGCGAAAAATACGCCGCATCACTGCATCATGGAACAAGGGCTCTTGAACGCGGCGCTCGACGCGGTGGGGGCGCCCGCGCTGGTCTCGCAACCGACGTGCTTTCGGCGCGGGGATAGCGTGTGCATTTATAGCATTTCGTCGGTCATCGCCGACGAACGATGGACGGGGCATCGATGATCCGGCGCCCGTTCTCGACGGGGCCGATCGCCCACTACCGCCCTCGCCCACCCGGCGCGCGTCCTTTATCCGAATTTGTCATTCGCCACATTTCGGCGATCGGAATTTCGATTCCCACGAAGGTATCGGAGGAGCGCGCGAGGGCATGATCCAAAAGGGATGCAATCGGGCTTCGCGCGGTCGAAACGTCGTCTTCATCGACCTCGAGCACCTCGTCCACCCAAGTATCGGGCTCTTCCTCTTCCAAAAGGATGTCGTTGCTACCATCCATCGCCAACAGCTCGTTCATGCGTGCCCGGCTGCACTTCCAGTGCCAGCACGTTTTGATCGTAAGCCCTGGGAAAACCAAGCTCCCCCGACAAGACGCCCTGTCCTGGACAGTTCTCATCCTGTCCGGGACAGCGCCCCAATCTTCGCGGTTGCGCTTCCAACGGCTTCTTTGGACGATGTGTACGACCCATCACCTCGACCGACGGCCCGTCAATCCACCCGCCATCGCGGGCTCATGAAGAAAGGGTGCATCCGCATCGAACGACGACGAGCGCCTAATTGGCAATCCCCTCGCGACCTTCGCTTCTTTGGACGATGTGTACGAACCATCACCTCGGCCGACGGCCCGTCAATCCCCCCACCATCGTGGGCTCATGAAGAAAGGGTGCATCCGCATCGAACGAAGACGAGCGCCTAATTGGCAATCCCCTCGCGACCTTCGCTTCTTTGGACGATGTGTACGACCCATCACCTCGACCGACGGCCCGTCAATCCACCCGCCATCGTGGGCTCATGAAGAAAGGGTGCATCCGCATCGAATGACGACGAGCGCCTAATTGGCAATCCCCGCGCGACCTTCGATGCACATCATGGTTGCGACCAAGAGCGCGACCGTCTTCTCCTCACCCGAGGACACCGCTACCACCTCGGTCTGCGACACGGTGATCGTGCGCCCCGATTTGACCACGCGTCCGCGCGCGAGGATGGTGTCGCCCTTCGCCGGCGCCATCAGGTTGATCTTGAACTCCACCGTGAGCACCCCCGCCGTGGGCGGCATGAGGGTGAGCGCCGCGTAGCCGGCCGCCGTGTCGGCGATGGAGGCGACCGCGCCCGCGTGGACGAAGCCGTGCTGCTGCGAGATCGAAGGCGATGCCGCGAGCGCGATCGTCACCGCCCCCGGCGCGACCTCGACGATGGTTGCGCCGAGGGTCTGCATCAGCCCCTGCTTTGCGAAGCTCTCGCGGATGCGCGCGTCCAACGTCGAATCGTTCGATGGCATGTCATTCTCTCGTGTAAGGGGTGCCCGCGGACCAAAACGAAACGCATGTATAGGGGCCCTCGCCATGAGGTGAAGCCCAACACCACCCTTCCGACGCGGCGCCGTCACGGTCATGTCGCGTCCCGCCGGCCGGACAGCGTCTTCGCTCGACGCGCGGCGCCCATGTCGCCCTCCGGTGACCAGGCTCGATTCGAGGGTCGAGGCGTCGAGGGCCCGGATCGGCGTTGCATCCGTGAGAAAGCCGCGGCATGGTGCGCCACGTACGACTTGAACCTTCATTGACCCGGAAGCCACATCGCGGCAGCGTTGAATCCCGGGCGCGCGGAGAACCCACCATGAATCGTCGACAGTTCTTGCAAGGCGCAGCATTCTTTACGGTCGTAGGGGCAACCCCCGGGCTGCTGACCGCCTGCAGCAGCAGCTCCGATGACGAGACCGCGTATGCCTTCCCGCAGGGGCTCGCCTCCGGTGATCCCAAGGATAGCAGCGTCGTATTCTGGAGCCGCGTCGTCCCGGCGAGCGGCGCGGACGCCACCACGGGCTCGATTGCGGTCCGCCTCGAGGTCTCGACCTCTTCGGATTTTTCCTCGTTCGTTGCGCAGGTCAACCTGACGGCCACGGCCGACTACGACTTTACGGTGCGCGCCAAGGTGACCCAGCTCAAGCCGGATACCGTTTACTATTATCGATTTGCGGCCGGCAAGAGCGTGAGCGAGGTCGCTCGAAGCAAGACCGCGCCGCTCGCCACCACCGCCAACGAGCGGGTGCGCTTCGCGTGGTTCACGTGCCAGGATTGGTCGGTCAACCACTGGGAGGCGATGCGCCTCTTGGCCCAGGAAGACTTGGATTTCGTCGTGCACGTCGGCGACTACATCTACGAGACGGTGGGCGCCGATTTTCAGACGGGCAAGGTGGATCCAAAGCACGCGGTCATCAAATTGCCGGATGGGCTCCCGGGCAAGGGCGGCGGCGTGTATGCGAACACGGTCAACGACTACCGCACCTTGTACCGCACGTACAAATCCGACGCGCGCCTGCAGGCGATCCATCAGAAATTTCCGGTGATCGCCATTTGGGACGATCATGAGTTCAGCGACGATTGTTGGCAAGATCATCAGACGTACACCAACGAGAACAAACAAGAGACGGCGCGCCGCCGCAACGCGACCCAGGCTTGGGCCGAGTACACGCCCATCGATTTTGGCGACGTGTCCTTCGATTTGAAGGCGTCCGGCCATCAAAACATTCGAATCTATCGTGATTTTCGCTTTGGAAAGCTGGTTCATCTGCTGATGACCGACGAGCGCTTGTACCGCGACGATCACGTCGTCGACGAGCGGGTGGTCGCGGGGGAGCTGGGGCACGATCCGGTCAACGGCAACGATCTGTTGGGCGCCCGCTATTTCGTGCCGCAATCGATCTTGCAAAAGCTGGAGACCTTGGCCACCGCCAAGCTGGGGCGCGCTCCGTCCATCCTCGGCACCACGCAAACGCAGTGGTGGAAAGACACGTTGAAGGGCTCGGACGCCACGTGGAAGATCTGGGGCAATGAAATCATGCTGAGCCGCCTGTGGGCGGACCTCTCGAGGCCGGATTTGAATGTTCCGCCGCCCTACAACCAGGTGTATGTGCTCAACTGCGATTCATGGGATGGCTATCCGAGCCACAAGGCGGAGCTGCTGAACTACCTCGAGGCGCAAAAGATCACGAATGTGGTCGCGATCACGGGGGATTTGCACTCCTTCCAGTGCGGGACCGTGCGCAGCAACCCCACTGACGCCAAGAGCCCCGTGGTGCTGGTGGACTTTTTGACGGCCGGCATCAGCAGCCACTCGTTTTATAGCTACATCAAAGAAGGCGCCGCGGCCAACCCCGTGCTCGGGGCCCTGGTGAAGTCGCCCGAGGTCTTCGATGGTGCGCTGAAGATGTTCAATCCCGACTTCTCTTATGTCGACAACAACGCCCAAGGCTACGCGTCGGCGACCGTCACCAACGACAGCATGGTGGTGATCTTCAACAAGGTCAAACCTCTCGCCGAGGACGGCAAGGTGCCGGCGGAGCCGCTGTTGAAACGCACCCGCATCACCTTGGCCAAGGACTCGACCGCACCGCAGGTCGAAGACAACGTCTGATCGGCGCGCCCCCGCTTACGGTTGCCGGGAACGGCTGCCCGCGCCGCGTTCTCGGCCGCCGTCCCGATGGGATGAGCCGGATGTTGATTCGGCGCCTGCAGCCGGGCTGCATCGGCATCGCACCGGATGTGCACCTAAGTTGCGGCCACGGGCGCGGGAGCACGTACCATAAGGCTGTTCGCGCTCGGGGGAGGCGATGAACCGCATGAACAGGCTCGAAGCGAGATGGGCGAGATGGGCGAGATGGGCGAGATGGGATGGCGCTGCGAGGCGAGCATGCTCTTGCGCGCTTCTGTCGTGCCTCTTGGCGTTTGGAGATACGAGCGCACGGGCCGCCCCGACCCATCGAGCCGGTCGTTCGCCGATCCCCTCGAGAGGTACAAGATACGATATTGTTACACGAGGAATCGAAGCTATCCGCCCGAAGTTTCACGCTTGCGTTCTAGAGCGCGCCCTGGCGTTCCAAGAACCGAGTGGAAGCGTGACCATCATCATCCACGTGGCGCACGATGGGAAAATCGATCGCGTCGAAGATAGCCAAAACACGGGCCTGTTGGCCGAAGTCGTTCGATGTTTCCGGCGCTCCGCGGCCGACGCGCACTTCGAAGCCGTTGGTGCCGGCGGTCTGACCATCCGTCTTCCCATCCGAGTCGTGCACGCGCAGAACATAACGCCACCGCCACCACCTATCACGCGAGCGCCGCCGCCCCCACAGACCAAAACCATGTGTGCGCGAAGTTGCGAGCTGCGCCCGGTCTTCTGGCTTTGCTCCTTTCTCGCCCGCGCGAGGACGCTCCAAACCGCCGCCCTCAGGGGTGCGTCGCCACCTTGGTAGCCGGATCGGGCTCGCCGTCGTCCTCCTCCGATTCGGTGGCCGCGGCAGGGTTCCACCCTTTCAAGAAGCTCGCGAGCAGCCCCGGGAAGACGAACAACGTCAGGGCCGTGCTGAAGAAGATGCCGACGATGACCACCGTGGCCAGCGGCCTTTGAACCTCCGAGCCGGCGCTGGTGGAGAGCGCCATCGGCAAAAATCCGAACCCCGCGACCGCCCCGGTGGTCAGCACCGCGCGGATCGACTTCACGGTGCCGCTGGCGACGGCGTCATCCACCTTCGCGCCGTCCAGCAACGCCGTGCGTGCGGCCGTGGCGATCACGACGCCGTTGAGCACCGAGATGCCGCCGAGGGCGATGAAGCCAATGGCCGCCGGCAGGCTGAAGGGCAGACCGCGCGCGAGCAGCCCGAGCATCCCGCCGATGGCCGCAAAAGGCACCAGAAGGAAGACGGCGAACGCGGGGCGAAGGCTGCGGAACATGAGAAAGAGCATCCCCAGGATCACGGCGACGACGGCGGGCACCACCAGGGCGAGACGGGCGGACGCGCGCTCGAAGTTCTCGAATTGTCCGCCCCACTCGATGCGGTAGCCGCTGGGGAGGGTCACACCGCTCGCGACCTTGCCCTTGGCCTCCTCGACCCAGGAGACCAGATCGCGCCCGCGCAGGTTGACGTCGACCCGGATGATGCGCTCGCGGTTCAATCGCTTCACCACCGAGGGACCGTCGCCCTCTTCGAAGACCACGACCTCCCGCATGGGCACGCTCTCCCCCCGGCCGGTCTCGACGAAGAGATCCGACAGGGCCTCGGCGTTCGGCTGCGACGGCGGCACGAGCACGCGCAGATCGAAGCGGCGCTCTTGTTCGTACACCTGGCCGACCGAGACCCCCTCGCGCGAGGCGGCCAGCACGTCGAACGCGTGTTTGACCTTCACCCCGTGCCGCGCCATGCGCGAGCGATCGGCGGTCGCCGTGATGGTCGGTTGCCCCATGATGCGCTCGATCTTGAGATCGCCGGTCCCTTGGATATCGCGGACGACGTCGCCCACCCGGTTCGAATAGTCGACCAGATCGCCGAGCTCGGGGCCGATGATCTTGATGGATACGTCGGCGCGCGAGCCCGCGATGAGCTGGTTGGTCAGATCTTCGATGGGCTGCGACACCGACACGAAGGTCGAAGGGACCTCGGTCTCGACCCGGTCTTTCAAGAGGGTCGCCAGGTCCTCGAAGCTGTGCGCGCTCCTCCACTGCTTCATGGGCTTGAGCGGCACCAGGATATCGGTGTTGTTGTTGCCCACCGCGTCCAGCGCCATTTCGGCCCGGCCGCTTTGGCCGAGGGCCTTCTGCGCCTCGGGCTGCTCCAGGACCACCTTCTCGGTGAGAAGATCGAGCCGCCGCGCCTCCTCCAAGGACACGCTCGGCGCGCGGAGCATGGCCAGGATGGCGTCGCCCTCGAAGATGCGCGGCACGAACTCGGCGCCCGAGCCCGCGAACCCGAGGCCCACGCCGAGGAGCGCGGCGACGCTCGCCAGGGACAGCGCCCAGCGAAAGCGCATGAGGACCTCCACCAGCTTCGCATAACGTTCGGAGACCCGCTCCAACCAGATGGGCCCGTGCCCCTTGGCGGGGGGAACGGATAAGACCAGGAGCGCAGGAAAGAACAGGACCGAATAGACGAGCGCCCCGAAGAGCGCGCACGCCATGGTGATGGCCATCGGGCGAAACATCTTGCCCTCGACGCCCTCGAGGGTCAGCAGCGGGATGTAGACGAGCATGATGATCGCGACCGCGAAGGCCACGGGCTTGATCACCAATTTGGCGACTTCGGTGTACGCGCGTGCGCGGGCCCGGCCGACCAGCGCGCGCCCCGCGGTGGCCGCGATGATGGCCTCGAGGATGACGATGGGGCCGTCGACCAGGAACCCGAAGTCGATGGCGCCGAGGCTCATGAGATCGCCCGTCACGCCGAACAGGTGCATGCCGAAGAGGGCGATGGCCATGGAGCCGGGGATGCCCGCCGCCACCACCAGCGCGCCCCGGATCGTCCCGAGCATGATGGCGAGCACCACCGTCACGATCAGGAGCCCCTCGGCGAGGTTCACGGCGACGGTGGAGAGCGTGCGCTCCACGAAATCGGCGCGATCGTAGATGACGTCGATGGTCACGCCGGGCGGCAAATCCCGCTTGATCGCCTCCATGCGCTGCTTGACCGCATAGATCACGTCGCGGCTGTTGGCGTGCGCCAGCATCATCACCAGGCCCGACACCGCCTCGCGCTCGCCGTTCAGGGTGACGACCCCGTAGCGGAGGGCCGAGCCGACCCGCACCTCGGCCACGTTGCGGACGAGGATCGGAGGGCCGGAGGGGCCCGTGCGGATGACGACATCGGCGATCTCGGACTCGCTGGCCACCAGGCCCTTGCCGCGAATGGTGAAGCTCTCGCCCCCGCGCTCCACATAGCCGCCGCCGACATTGACATTGGCGCCCGACAGCGCCTCGATGACGTCGTTGAGGGTGAGCCCGCGGGCGCGCAGCTTGGTGGGGTCGACCAGGACTTGGTATTGTTTGAGCTCGCCCCCGAACGGGTTGACCTCCACCACCCCGGGCACGTTGCGCAGGCGCGGGCCGATCTCCCAATCGAGCAAGGTGCGCAGCTGCATCGGGGAGTGGTGATCGGAGCGGACGACGAACTTGTAGATCGTCCCCAGCCCCGTCGACGGCGGTGCCAGCTCCGGGAGCGACGCCGAAGGCGGGAGCTCGCCCTGCACTTGCCGGATCCGCTCCAGGACGAGCTGGCGGGCCCACCAGATATCGGTGCCGTCCACGAAGATGACGGTGACCGAGGAGAGCCCGAAGCGCGAGATACTGCGGATTTGGACGCTGCCCGGAATACCATTCAGCGCCTTTTCGATGGGCACCGTGACGCTGCGCTCGACCTCGACCGGCGCCAGGCCTCCGCATTTGGTGAGGAGATCCACCTGGACGCTGGAGACGTCGGGGAGCGCGTCGATGGGGAGCCTCCGCGCGGCCACCACGCCCAGCGCGAGGACCACGACGAAGAGGCCCGCCAGGGCTTTGCGGGCGCGAATCGAAAAGGTGACGAGTTTCTCCAACATGGGATCACCGAAACAGCTCGCTCTTGAGCGCAAACACACCGGCGGCCGCGACCCGTTGCCCGGCCTCGAGCCCCTCGACCACCTCGTGCCTCGTGCCGTCCGAGCCGCCGAGGTGAACGGCGACCGGGCGCACGCGCGTCTCCGTTTCGGCCACGAAGACGGTGGCCTTGCCGTCCACGTACACCACGGCGTCGTGCGGGATCAAAAGGGCGGTGTGGGCCGGATCGCCGCTGGTGATGGTCGCGTGCACGGACTGCCCGGGCCGGAGGTGATGGCTGGGGTTGTCGACCGCCACGCGCACCCCGGTGCTGCGCGTCGCGGGATCGATGATCTCGCCGACGTGCGCCACCGTCCCGGGGATTTTGACGCCGCCCGAGGCCACGGGGCTCACCACCACGGCGTCGCCCACGTGCACGAAGCCGATGTCGCGCTCGAACACGGAGAGCTCGATCCAAAGGTGGTTGAGATCGGCGACTTTGTAGCCGATGAGCTCTCCGTCCACCGATTGCCCCGGCGAGACATTGCGCTCCACCACATGGCCGTCGAGCGGGCTCCGAAGCACGAAGACACCGAAGCTCCCTGCCCCGCCGTAGGCCTTGGTGCGCTGCTCGGCGGCTTGGAGCGCGGCCCGTTGCATCGCGAGCTCCGCCTCGGCCACCTCGGCCTCGCGCGCGGTGGTGAGCTGCCGGGCGAGGAGATCGCGCTCGCGCTTGGCGTTGCGCTCCGCCGCGTCCAGCCGGGCGTGCGCTTGCGTGATGCTCGATTGCGCCTCGCCCAGCTCGGCGCTCTCCACCTCGGCCAAAGCTTCGCCTTCCCTCACCCGATCGCCTTCGTACTTGAACGTCTTGCGCACGAACCCGCGCAGGCGCGTGCCGATGGCGGCCACGAAGCTGGGATTGAACGCCACCGTCCCGACGACCCGGACCGTCGGCTGAAAGGGCCGCTGCTCCACCGGGCTGAACGCGATCGTGGCGCGCTCGCGGAAAGCGTCGGAGAACACGATGGCGTTTCCATCGAGCCGAGGAACGTCGCGCACGGCGGCCGTGCGGGCGCTGCCCGTATCTTTTTTGGATCTGAAATGGAGAAAGGCTCCTACCGCGAGCGCGGCCACCGCGATGGCGATGACCAAGAGCTTGCCGCGGTGCGGCCTGGAAGACGGATGCACGCGCGGAACGTAGCGTAGTTCGTCGCGGGATCCGGCAGGCCTCGGACCGAACCTTACGATGGCGTAAGGTTTCTCCATGCACCGGGCGTTGCGCGTAGAATTTCGCGGCGTGCGTGTGCTCGTCGTCGAAGATGATGGCAAATTGGGGAGCCTCCTGTCGCGCGTCTTGGCCTCGCAAGGTTATGCGGTGACCCTGGCCCGATCCGTCCAGGAGACCCGCGCGCGCGCCCTGCGCGACGTGGATTTGGCCATCATCGATTGGATGCTGCCCGACGGCGACGGGCTCGAGGTGTGCACCATGCTCCGGCGCGACGAGTTCGAGGGGCCGATCCTGGTGCTCACCGCGCGCGGCGAGACGAGGGACAAGGTGCACGCCCTCGATCTCGGGGCCGACGACTACCTCACCAAGCCCTTCGAGCTCGACGAGCTCCTGGCGCGCCTTCGCGCGCTCACCCGCCGCGCGAGCCGCGCGCTCGACATCGGCCCATTGCACATCGACGTGGCCAAGCGATACGCCTTCGCCGGGGGCCGGCTCTTGAACCTCACGGCCCGCGAGTTCGATTTGCTTCTTTACCTCGCGCGGCGCGCTGGCACGCCCGTGTCGAAGTCCGAGCTTCTGGAGAACGTATGGGACACGGA
The DNA here is from genome assembly GCA_037157815.1 of Sorangiineae bacterium MSr11954. Taxonomy (NCBI): domain Bacteria; kingdom Pseudomonadati; phylum Myxococcota; class Myxococcia; order Myxococcales; family Pendulisporaceae; genus Pendulispora; species Pendulispora albinea. The sequence goes on along the minus strand of CP089984.1, from coordinate 4,881,750 downwards.
GGAGATCGTCATCAATGTCGTCGAGGTTCACGTGAGCCGGCTGCGCGACAAGCTCGGCCCCGAGGCCGCGCTGCTCGAGACCGTGCGCGGCCATGGATATCGCGTCAAGAGCGGGCCATGAACTTCCGCCGCAAAACGGCCCTCCTCGTCATCGCCATGACCGCCATCACCATGGGCGCGGCGTTCGCCGTGGTATGGCGCTATTTCGTAGACACGCAGCGCGAGCAGCTCGACGCCGCCTTGCTCGCGGTCGCCCATCGCGAGGCCTCGGAGGCCGCCACCGGGCAGCTCGAGTTCACCGACGCACCGGGGCCCTCCGCCAACGCGGTGGGGCCGCTCCCGAAGTACGGCGCCATCTACACCATGTACGGCGTGCCGCTGTCGACGACGTCCAATTTCCAGACGATCCCGGAGATGCCGCGGCTCGCGCCCTTCGAGCGCTGCTTCGACTTCGATCACGATGGGACCAAGCTGCGCGCGGTGATCGTGGAGGTCCCGAAGACGACCATGCGCGTCCTCCTCGCGGCGCCGCGCGCGGATCTCGAGGACGACGCGCGCCTGCTCGGGTGGGCCATGACGGTCGCCTTCGCCGTCGGCTGCGCGTGGGCGGGGCTGGTCGCCTCGTTCGTCGCCGCCCGGCTGACGCGCAACTACCGCATCGTCGAGGCGGTGGCGCGGCGGGTGGCCGATGGGGACATCAGCGCGCGCGTGGCCTTTCCATCGTCGGACGACGATCTCAAGCCGCTCGCCGACGATATCAACTCGATGATCGATCGCCTGGTGGGGCTGGCGGCCACGCAAGATCGATTCGTGGCGCACGCGGCCCACGAGCTCCGCACCCCGCTGACGTCGCTCCGCATCGAGCTGGAGCACGCGCTCCGGACGGCGCGCGATCGCGACGAGTACGAAGGCGCCATGCGCGGCGCCCTCGATTCGGCCCGCAAGCTGAGCGTCCTGGTCGAGGATCTCCTGGTCGTCGCGCGCGCCAAGGGCTCGGGCAGCGCGGGCAAAGAGGTCGCCCTTTTGGAGGATTGCTTCGGGGATGCGGTGGCCGACGTCGGGCCGTTCGCGCGGACGCGGGAGGTGCGCATCGAGGTGGTCCCCGTCGCCGTGAACGTGCGCGCGGAGCGCCGGAGCCTGGCGCGCGTGCTCCGCAATCTGCTCGAGAACGCCGTGCGCTTCTCGCCGTCGGGCGGCACGGTTCGCGTGGACGCGGAGCTCCGAAGCGAGGATGTCCGGATCGTGGTGTCGGACGAGGGGCCCGGGATCGCCCGCGCGGATCGGGAGCGCATGTTCGAGCCGTTCGAGCGCGCTGACGGGGACGCCGATCATCCTGGCGCGGGTCTTGGTCTCTCGATCGCGCGCAGCCTGGCGCGGTCGTTTCGAGGGGACGTGACCATCGAAGACGGTCCGGGCGGCCGTGTGGTGGTGCATCTGCCGGTGTCGCGCGAGCCGCTGGAGGATTCGCGCGATTCGGGTGCGCCGCCCGCCCCCGTGCCCTCGATGTCCGACTACGCTGTTCGTTGATCGTACGCGTTCAGCACCACCACACCTACATGTGGATGGCACAATCGAGGGCGGACGCTATAGTGGCATGAACCATGAGCGAGCTATTCGAAGAGCTCGAGCGTGCCGCCAATCGCTGCGAGCGTATCGCGTACTCCTTCGATGACAAGCTCGTCGTCCGCATCGTCGAGCGCGTCCAAGAGCAGATTCAAAGGGCGCACGATGCATGGGCGGGGTCGCCCACCGGCCCCTTTGCGTGCATCTACATTCAAAATCTCGAACCGAGGGCGCCGGGCGAGGCGTTCGACGCGGAGTCGGCCGCGGTGGTCACGGCGGGTGGTACCCACGGTCGGTGGATGTTCTTCGACGAGCACGAGCTCAAGTCGGAAATCTTGCGGCGCACGGGTCTATCGCGCGAGCACTTTACGCACATCGAGAGGCTCACGAAGAACGCCAAAGCCGTATTCCACGATGCGCAGGTCGAGGTCCTTTCGATCCTCGACCTTGCCCTCGCCCATGGCGATGGCGACCCCGCGCTCCAAACGGAGCGCACCAAAATCGCATCGTTGACGAGCCATCGAAAACGGCAAGACGTCCTCGCCGACATGCTACCGACCATGGCGGTCACACGCGAGGCCCGAGCGCGCGCCGAGGGCTCGCGGTCCGCGCCGCATCTTCAGCTCCAAGCCGCCCTCCTCTCCCAATTGTCCTATGCCGTGAACGCGATGAACCTGGCACAGCACGCTCGGTACGTGGCGGGCTTGCTGCGAAAGAGGACCCCGATCCGCCAGAGCTCCGGGGTGCAGACGCGGATTGTCTCGGCGGAGCAGCATCGCAAGGCGGTGACCGAGGCCCAGGCGGCCCTGGTCGAAGACCAAGATGCGCTGGACGCGATCGATCCGTACCTGTTCGAGGCGCTGAGCCAGTTCCTGCGTCGCGCGCGGGGGGTTCGGGTCGAGGAGAAGAGCCTCATTCACGTTCAAGCCGAAATGATGGCAATCTTCGAGGACGTGTGGGGCGAATGGATCGCAAAGGGGATGAAGTCCGGGGTGCTTCCCAAGACGTTACGAACTGCCAAAGCGGTGGCCGGAGATCCGACGCTGGTCGCGGTCGCGAAGTCGTTGATTGAGCCGTGATGGGGCTCCGGGCACCAAGCGTTCGTGGAGTGGTGGGCGACATTCGACTGCCGCGCCGAGGAGTATGACCACTGGGTCCACCACTTCGAAAACGAGGGCTTCGCCAAATGGCTCGCGTCGCTGCGCCAATTCATGGCGAAGAACGGCGCCGGCGCCTCCCCGAGCTGAATCGCACTCCCGTCGCCCCCCTCCCCGCCTTGCAGCGCGATCAGCGCCGCTGGCCTCCCCCCACCATGGCCGTCGTGGCCCCGAGCCCGAGGTAAACGACGCCGCTGATGTAGCGCTGGTAACGCCGGAATGACGCGCGCGTTCGCATCCACTGGCCGAGGGACCCGGCGCCGATGACGTACACGATGTCGGAGACCAGACCAAGGGTGAGCAGCACCAAGCCGAGCACCACGATTTGAAGCGGCACCGATCCCGCGCGCGGGTCGATGAACTGCGGCAAGAAGGCGAGAAAGAAGAGGATGACCTTGGGGTTAAAGACATTGACGACAACGCCTTCCAAGTAGACTCGCCGGAGGCTTTGCGGTGCCGTCGCTGCAACGGTTTGCGCCTCGTCGCGCGCACGCAACGTGCGAATACCGAGGTACACGAGGTACGCGGCGCCGGAGTATTTCACCACGCTGAATGCGATGACCGATTGCGCAATCACGTACGAGAGCCCCGCCGCCGCGATGGCAATGTGCACGAGCGTACCGGTCTCCACGCCGAACGCCGAGGCAAACCCCGACCTCCGCCCCTCCGCGATGCTGCGCGTCATAATGTAGAGATGATTCGGTCCCGGTACTGCGATCAGCGCCGCGGAGGCTACGAGAAAGATCGCTGCAGTCTGCATGTTCATGATGTCGCCACGATAGCCCTTGGCTCGAAGGACGACATCCGAAATCACGTGCCGCCTTGGAGTGGGTGCACATGCAAACCCGCGCGGAGGACGCAGGGGCAATCCCCTGCGCTCCGCGCCAGCTCCCCATTCGCGCTTGGCCATTTGCGGCCAGCACCAGGATCGCCCGCCACCCCGCGAGATGCCTCGCACCTCACAGGCGAGCGGGAGTTCAGGACAGGGACAGGTGTCGAGGTCCGGTGAGAGCTCCTGTCAGCATGGTGCTCGCGACGATCTCCGCCATCGCCGGCACCTGCAGCAGGCTCCAGCGCTGGTTTACGCCACCATGCATGCCCCAGAGCAAAATCGGATTACCTGGGATGATACTGGCTCCCGAGTTGTCGATGACCGCTTGAGGATAGCCGTAGTTGATGATGTAGGACGGAGCGCCAAGCCAGTTCCAGAACTGCGTGGGGCTCATCGTCCACGAGTTGAGGAACAGCTGATTACCCGGCTGCGACGCATCGAGACAGAGGCTCGGGTTCGCGGCCAGCACGATGCGGCCGGTGCTTCCATCCAAGTACCACTGCGTAAATGGACTGCCCGGCGGTTGGAAGGGCGTCAGGATCACGGGCGCCCCCGGCTGCAGCGACGAAACGCCGACGCAGAGGTTCGGATTTTGTCCACTTTGGAGGATATACGGTCTCATGGTTTCTCCTTTATTCCGGCACGGCCGCTGGCCGTGTCGAGACTCTCGCAGGTGCAATGCACTGCTAAATGGGTCCTCGGCAATCCTCGGCTCGTCGTTTGGGCTCAGCATGACGCCAATGAACATGCCGCTCGTTGCACTTGGGTACGATGTGCCTAGCAAGCTCGTTTCTCATCACGTCCGAACGCCGCTCTCACGTCGCGACGCTCTTCCGCGTAGCAGGCAACCTTGCGTGGCCCGCAGGCCGCCCAAGGGCAACCCTCGACCTGCAGCACGCTCGCTCGGGCCCTCGGCTCGGGCCCTCGGCTGAACAAGAGCGAAGGCGCCCTATCCTCGATGTCTCCGGCTGGAACTTCGAGCACTCTTCATGAATACCGCGCGGAGCGAATCTGCTCCGTCGTCGCATTTCGTTCGCCCCCCCCAAGAGGCGCACCTGGATCTCAACCGAGCATTCGATTCAACCGACATGGCAATGCGATCCTTGCCTTTGAATCCGCCCTTCAAGCTTCAAGTCGGGCCGTCCAATCGATCGACGACATCGAAGCTAGCTAGGCAGCTATCACAAAGCAAGACCCAATCGCGGGCGTTTTCATGATTACCTGCTCATCCGAAGTTCTTACTGTGCGGTAGTCGGTGAGCATCGAATTCGCCGATGTCATTTGAAGACCCATCGTTGGATTATGCAATTTCGTATTACTGGACAGCGCATGGCCGATCGCGTGTCGCGTGGTAGACCCTCGAAGCGCGCCCGCCACGGCAGAGCACGGGCGGCTTGCTCAGGTACCGGCGCTCTTCCCTTGCCGCGCGCTCGCACCGACGCAATTTCTGCGCGCTCACCCGCTGGCGACGCTCGAGCTTGCGCGGCACATGGGGCGTGGCGAGCGCCCGGCGAAGCGACCCTTCCCCCAGCGACGAGGGCGCGCATGCGCATCGGCAAGGCGGTGCGCCGCTTATCAAAGTTGCGCCTCGGATTCGCATTCTCCGAGCGCACCACGATATCGTGCATCGGAGCTCGCTCATGAACCGCGAACGTCCAAGATTTATTTTCGAGGCTCGCGACAAAGACCGTTCGCGCCACCGTGCTCGACAGGCAGACCGTTCGATGGCGCAGAGCGTCGAACCCTGGGGTCACAGGGCGCAGGGATTGGTGGCTACGGCATGGAATCCGAGTTAGGAGTCGAGGTCGATTTGGCGTTGACAGTATGAGACTGCAGGCCCTAGTGACGATACGCGCCCCCAGCCGGGTGCTTTCACTTTAATCCTCAACGGAGATGGAAGGCCGTAATGCGCTATGTTGGTGGGCTGCTGATGGCAGCTTTGGCGATCGCTGCCGTGGGTTGCAAGGAAAAGGAAGTCAAGAGCGAGGCAACGCCGGCAACGGGCGAAGCGAAGGTCTCGACGGTGACGGGCGACAAGATCGTGCTTGGACACGTCGGCTCGCTCACGGGTAACGAGGCAACGTGGGGTGATACCAGCGACAAAGGCTTCAAGCTCGCCATCGAGGAGCAGAACAAAAAAGGTGGCATCAAGGGCAAGAAAATCGAGCTGAAGACCCTCGACGACCAGGGCAAGCCCGAGGAAGCGGCGGTCGCGACCACCAGGCTCATCACCCAGGACAAGGTCTCGGTGCTCCTCGGAGAGGTTGCCTCGAGCCGGTCCCTGGCCATGGCGCCCTTGGCGGAATCGAATCTCGTTCCGATGATCTCGCACGCCTCGACCAATCCTCGGGTCACGAAGGATGGCAGCAAGACGCGCTCGTACGTCTTCCGAACCTGTTTCATCGACCCGTTTCAAGGAACGGTCATGGCCAAGTTCACCCACGAAAACCTGAAGATCACCAAGGTCGCCGTGCTGAAGGACGTCGGAAACGACTACTCCGTGGGCCTCTCCCAATTCTTCACCGACAAGTACAAGGCCCTCGGCGGGAGCATCATCGCCGAGCAGAGCTTCAAGGCGGGCGATCAAGATTTCAAGGCCCAGCTCACGTCCATCAAGACCAAGAACCCGGACGCCATCTATGTGCCCGGGTACTACACGGACGTCGCGCTCATCGCACGTCAGGCGCGCGAGCTCGGTATGAAGCAGCCGCTTCTGGGCGGTGACGGTTGGGTGTCGGAGAAACTCTTCGAAATCGCAAAAGGCGCGCTCGATGGCTCCTATTTCTCGAGCCACTACAGCGAAGACGATCCGTCGCCCGTCGTGCAAGAGTTCATCGCCAAGTACAAAGCCGCATACAACGGCTCCATCCCCGATGCCTACGCGACCCTCGGCTACGATACCGCGCGGCTGACCTTCGACGCGCTGGAGCGCGCAAAAGACCTCAGCGGCCCGTCGATCCGCGATGCCATCGAGGCGACGAAGGACTTCAAGGTCGTCACCGGCTCCATCAGCTTCGACGCCGACCACAACCCCGTAAAATCCGCGGTCGTGCTCGGTATCGAAAAGAACAAGTCGAAGTTCGCCGCCACGGTCGCACCGTAATGTGATTTTCGCAACCAGACCCGCGCGGCGACCGATTTTCGCTTTGTGGAGCGGTGGTCCGCGGTTTCTGGTGCTGCGAAATCGATGTCGGGTTCGACGATCGCGTGTGCGCTCAATCCACGCGATCGTCCGACTGGATCGCGTGTGCGTTCAATCCACGCGATCGTGCAACCGATCCTATCGATTCGATGGGTGATTCGTCGCCGACGTTTCGGCGTGCAGACGGGCTGTGTGCCAGGAAGCTGGCTTGGCTCTGGCGCGGCCCGTCTTAGCAGGTCACCTCGAACAGGTGCCCATTTTCGTCCGTGAAGTACACGCGGCCGGCGCCGCCGAGCGGATCGTTCGTGTTCCCGTTTCGTGGAGCCTCGGGGTCGTTGCCAAACGCGATGCGGTGCGCCCGTAGCCGGTCGACGATGTGGCCGAACCGAGCCTCGTCCACCCGAAATGCCATGTGCTGGGTGGTGACGTTCGGAGACGCGGGGGCGGCGAAGAGCAGAAAACATCCGTCATCGAGATCGATGCGGTACATATCACCATCCGCACCATCGGCGGCAGGCTCCGCCGCGCCCAAGATCTCCGCCAGCGTCTGGGCAGACCTGCGCGCATCACGCGCCTCGATTCCGATGTGATCCATTCGAAGCATGGAGTCGAACCGTAGCCTACCTGCGGCAGCATATCCAATATCGCTTCAGCCGCCGAATCGGTAACCGTAACCCGAGGTGCTCCGGTGAGCGCTGGCCTCCGATGCGTTCGCACTCCCGGCGCGCCCCCGCATCGCGGCACGCATCGTTGCGCGTGCCGCGTGGGACGCCATCGCGCGAACCCGGTCCTCCATCGCGGCTACCTCCGCGCAAATCGTATCCCACGTAAATCGACGCCATATGAAGCAATACTCGCCATGCGATCGCATACGTCCGCGCTCTTGAATAAGGTGCCGCAGGCGTCGTCACTCGTAAAACGGTGAATCCCCTGATGGAGGACGAATGAATCGCTTGGTTTACTTCCTTTCGGGCGCCACGCTTGGCGCGTTCTGTCTCTTGAATCCCGCGTGCAGCGGCGACAATGCGTCGGTATCGGTCCCTCACGACGGCGCGGCGACCGACGGCACACTCGGCGCGGGAGACCCCGACGGCGGGCCCGATCCGGACTCCGGTCTGCCGGTGCCCACGGTGGGACGCCTTGCCAGCGGCGGTTGGCAATCGTGCGCGATCGACGCGAACGACAAGTTGTATTGCTGGGGCGCTGACGATTCCCGAATCGCGGTCGCGCCGCGCAAGGTGCGGCCCGATCTTTCATGGGCCTTCGTGTCGATCGGGGTCGACTTTGCGTGTGCGCTGGAGAAGAGTCAGGCGCGCCGCTATTGTTGGGGCTCGAACGACTTCGGGCAGCTCGGCCGCGGAACGAAGACCGGGGCGGAGGGCTTGGGTCCGAGTGAAGCCGGTTGGAGCCAGCTCTCCGCGGGAAGCCAACACGCGTGCGGCATCAAGCAAGATGGAACGCTTTGGTGCTGGGGCCGGAACGATTCGATGGCCGTCACGCCGGAGATCATCGGAGACGCCGGGGAGGTGCCGCGCGAGGTGCTCTCGCCCGTACAAATTGCACCGCCCGCGACATGGACGGCCGTGGCGGCGAGCGCGAAGCACACGTGCGGCATTCGAAGCAATGGCTCGCTTTGGTGCTGGGGCCAGGGCGTGTACGATATCACCACGGAGCCGAAGTACCTCCAGATCGGGACGGAAACCGATTGGGTTCGCCTGGGCGGCGGGGATCGGCATACGTGCGGTATCAAACAGAATGGAACGCTCTGGTGCTGGGGCAGGAACTCGGAGGGCCAGCTCGGGGTTGGGATTCAGTACAGCAACATCTTCAGAAAACCGATTCGGGTGGGCGAAGATACGGATTGGGCCGCCGTTCGCGGCGGAAACCATCATACGTGCGCCCTCAAGAAGGACGGCGCCCTCTTTTGTTGGGGGAGCAACGGGGTCAGTGAGCCCGACGGCACCTCGGGCAGCGAGCCGGCCGTGGGCTCACTGGGCGTGGCGCTGAGCGAGGAGACGCTCTTCGTGCTCCGGCCGACCCGGAACGCGCCCGATCTGCGCTGGGCCGACGTAGCCCCCGCGATCGGTACGATCACCTGGCCCCGCGAGGCCTCGATCGGCAATCACACGTGCGGCCTGCGCCGCAATGGGCGCGTCATGTGCTGGGGGGACGGCTCCCTTGGCCAGCTCGGGGATCCTTCGTCGAACGCGCATCGTCCGCTCAACCAAATCACGAGCGACACGGACTGGCAACGCGTCGGTCCCGGCGCGTGGGCGCTCAAGAAGGACGGCACGCTTTGGACGTGGGGGGTCGTGCTCCGCGCGATCGCGGCCTCCGAATACGAGGGAAGGGAGGTGTGGCTCGCCCGGCCGACCCCGCAAGTGCTCGAACGCGACGTATCCTCGAGCTTCGGCGGACGCGTCGATTTGGCGTTCGATGGCGCGAGCTGCTTCGTGAAGACCAACGGCGCGCTCTTTTGCAATGTGCGGCGCTGCGAGGATCCCGACAAGGACAGGGTGCTGCGTTGTCCGATCCGGCATGAGCAAGTCGGGACCGAGACCGACTGGGCCATGGTGACGACGGGCATGGCGCGCCACGACGGGATGCATCGATGTGCCATCAAGAAGAATGGCTCGCTTTGGTGCTGGGGAGGCAATTTGAGCGGGCAAATCGGTGATGGCACGGACGCGCGCCGGGTCGCCCCCGTTCCCGTCGCCGCGGGCACGACCTGGAGCACGGTTTCCGCAGGGTACAACCACACGTGCGGTGTTCGGATGGACGGAACGGCCTGGTGCTGGGGAAACAACACCAGCGGTCAGCTCGGCGACGGAAGCCCGAATCGCGAGCAACACCGTCCCGTTCGCGTCGGTGGGGACACCGATTGGGCCACGGTCGCGGCGCAGGAGTGGGGGACGCGGGCCTTGAAGAAGGACGGCACCCTCTGGTCATGGGGCCCCACCGTGACGCGCTCGGGCGACGCCACCTGGCGAAAAATCTCGGACCGCACCGGCTCGTGCGGCATCCGAACCGATGGCTCGCTCTGGTGTGACAACACGCCCATGGGGCAAGACAAGGATTGGGCGGACGTCGGATCGGGTCCAATTTACCAGGAGCGCGGCAACGGCTGCGCGATCAAGACCAACGGCACCCTCTGGTGCTGGGGGAGCCCTTCGGGTGCCACGGCCGGTTTGCCGCTTCCCTGGAGCCACGAGCCGAGGCTCATCCAACTTCCGTAAGAGTCGGTCGCAAACGCGCTGCGCATCGCGCGCATGACCCGGGCGATGGTGCGGTAGGGGCTTATGAAAGATTCTCGACGAGCTCGAGAATGCCCTTCGCACCATCGCGGAGCTCGTTGATCGCGGAGAGGACCTCGCCTGGATTTTTGAGCTTGGCGAGCCTCTGGGTAAAGGTCGAATCGTCGATCTCCATACCTGCCTCGGTGAGCAGCATGGCCATATCGTCGGCGAACTTCTCCGATTGCGTGTACACGTCGCGGACCGTGCGGCCGCCGCGCTTCATGGTCATCAGCTTGGCGCCAATCCGGACCCCCTCCCGCAGGCTCCCCGCCTGTTTGAGCTTGGCCTCCAGCCCGTCGACCTTTTTGAAGAGCCTGTCGACGCTCTGGCGCATGCGCGTGACCTCGTTGCGGTATTTCTTCCGGGCCTCCTCGGCGGCATCGGCCTTCGGTTTGAGCTTGCGATGGATTTCTTTGGCAAAGAACGCGAGCTTCTTTCGGAAGCTCTTGTCGGCCTGCTCCCGTTGGATCACCTGTCGCTGCTTGTCGGTAAAATACTTTCCCATCGCCTCGAGGAGCTTGCCCCGGAGCGCCTTCTCGCCTTTGGTCGCTTCGTACAGGGATTGAACGAGCTCGTAGATGTCTTTGGCGAGGCCGTACCAGCCCTGGATCGCGGCGCCGCCGGTCGCCGCGACGGTGAAGGCTTGGTTGGCGATCGAGACGAGCTTGAACGTGGTCCTCACCACGATCGCCACCCGAGCCTCGAGCAAGTTCCTGTCGCCTTGGGCCTCCTTTCGGAGGCGGGCCAGCACGGCCTTGTCGATCTGGCCCTGCATGGACTTGACGGCCCCCTGCACGCTCGTCGACGTCTCGGCGGCCATCTTCTTCGCGCCCGCCGTGTCGCCCTTCGCGAGCAGCTCGCGCGCCTTGGCCTCCAGCTTTCGGACCTCCTCGGAGATCACTTGGGTGTATCGGTCGATCTCCTGGCTCGCGGTGGCGATGCAGCGGTCGAATTTGCTGGATGGGATGGAGCTCTTCGACTCGAGCGTCACGTCGACGACGACCTTGGTGTCCCCGATGTCCAGGATCTTCGCGTCGGGTTTCTTCGGGCAGAGGTCCGAGGTGAGGGTCTTGGTCTTCGTGGCCATGACGCGGCGTTCTCCTTGTTCACCTTCGTTCACGCGGGCGGGGGCGCGTTCCCCTTGTCGGAGAGGCGGGCGAGGACGCGGTCGAGGATGAACAATCGATCCGGTCCCGAGAGCGAGGCGGCCAGGTAGGTCGTGAGGGCACGCGTCTCCTGGAACTGCACCAGGCATTGCCAGACCTGACGCAGCCAATCCATCCACACGGCCTGCCGGGGAGGTATCGCTCCGGCCACGATGGCGTCCGTCATTCCCTCCGCGAGCTTCTCCTCGAAGCGCTCGAGGCGCTGCTCGGCGTCGACCACGATCTGACGCAGCACCACCTCCGCGCGCTCCAGCGACTCGTTGGCGGCGACGTTCTGGGCGCGGCGCACCGCCGAGCGCGCGCGCGCCTCGTCGCCCGTGGCCGCATCCGGCACGCGGAGGATGCGGCTGCGCAGGGAGGACATCTCGGAGCCTTCGGGCAGCCGCAGCTCGGACATCACCTTCTCCGCGGCGGTCAGCCACGCCAGCGCGGCCGCGATGAACTTCGGATCGTTGCGCTGATAATTGTCGATGAGAACCTTCAACGAGCCGAGGTGCTCCCCCAACCTCTCGATGCGCAAGAAGAGAAACACGCCTTACTCCTGCGAGAGCCTCCAGATTTCGGCGCCGTCGCGCGGCGTCTCGTTCACCCACTCGAGCCCCTCTTCGAGGAGGGTGATGTGAAGCTGCGTCACGGTGGCGGGACCGCCCCCCAGGTTCTTGATCGCGTTGGTGTCCACCAGGACCTCGAGGTCCGGCAGCTCGGAGGGACGCGCGAACGCCGCGTCTTCGGCCGCGTCGCACACGCGCCGGACGAGGATCCCGACAGGCCTCGTGAGGAGCGTGCCCTCGGCCCGCTGCCGCGCCGCCTCGGGGTCGAACGGCGATTCGGCGGTCGCGCGCTGCTGCTGCTCGCGGAGCGACGCGCGCCGGACCAGGCGCTGGAGCAGCTTCGTCGCCGTCTCGCGCACCGTCTCGAGGACGATCGCGTCGGACAGCGCGACACCGCCGCTCGCCTGTTGCCGATCGAGCCACTCATCGGCGAGCTCCCGCTGGAGATCGGCCGCGAGGCGCGCGCTGGCATCGCGGTCGGTGGACATCGTCGCCAGCAGGCGCCGGGCATCGGCGGCGGCGCGCGCATGCGGACCCGCCGCACCATGGCCCAGGCCCGACGCCCGTCGAAACGAGCTTACGTCCTTGTCATGACGGGTGAAATCCCGGCGCCGAGATGGGCCGTTCAGCCTCAACGCCGCGGGCGCGGCGCAAGAGGAGAGAGCGGAGAGAGAGGAGAGAGCGGAGACAGCAACCCGAGATCGATCTCCGGCGAATCCAAGCTCGTGCTCGGCCACACCGCTTCGCAATGGGTATTCTTGGGCGGCGCAACCAGCGTGGTCAAATACCGATCGATGCGCTCGGCCGTGCACGAAAGACCGTAATGGCCATGGCCGACTCCATCGTAGTGGAGCAACACCGAGGTCCGGAGCTGCCGATGCGATGCGATGTTCCAATCGTAGGGTGTGGCCACATCATGGCGCGAGGTCACCATCAGAATGGGCGGTGCGGTCGGCGCCCAAAGGCGGTGCTGCGGGTTGTTGACCTCGACGGGAAAACCGAGACAGCCGGTGATGTCACCCCAAAAGGCGGTCATCCGCGTGTGCGGGTACATGGCCTCGAGGACACGACGGTAGGTATCGAGCTCGCGGAAGTTGCGGATGCGAAACTTCCAATCTTCGCAAAGGATGGTTTGGTACGCGTACTCGGACACTTCGTCGTCCGCCGCCGCGCGCGGCACGTCGCGCGGTGTACCGTTATCCAGGCTCGACAGGCTCGACAGGCCTGACAAACTCGAGAGACGCTCGGCAAACGCCAACCATTGGCGGCCAGGATTGTACATCGAAACATGGACGGCCAACCGCAACCCCTCCACCCCCAACGGACGCCCGGTCGCCGGATCGATGAGCGTGCCGGCCGCAGCCCGCTGGTACAAGTCGTCCCACACCGCGGCGACATCCCGGCCATGGAGCTTGCACGCAGGCGTACGCTCGCACCAATCGACGAATGCGACGAACGAGTTTTCGAGATCCTCCGTGTTCGCCTGCAAATACTGGAAGGCGGATGTGACGCTATGATCCATGTTCGAATCGAGGACCATCGCGCGGATCCGCTCGGGAAACTCCTCGGCGTACTGCTGGCCAATTTGCGTTCCATAGGATACGCCGTAGTAGGAGAGCTTCCCCTCCCCGAGCGCCGCGCGGATGGCATCCATATCGCGAACGGTGCTCAACGTATCGACGTGATCGAACACCGGCCCCGTGTGCGCGCGGCAATCCTCCCCGAGCCTGCGGTTGATCGCAAGGAGCTCGCGGTATTCGGTCTCCGTCTTCGGAAATGCAAACGAAAGCTCGTTCAGCCGATCCACACTGCACAGCACGGGCCGGCTGCGTGCCACACCGCGAGGATCCCAGCTCACCAGATCGAATCGCCTGCGCAAAACGTTGGTCGCCGGGAACCTGTCGCGTAAAATGTAGGAGTCGATCCCCGATCCACCGGGGCCCCCCGGGTTCAAAAAGAGGACACCGAGGCGATTGTCCGGTTCGAGTGCACGTATCCGGCCAATGGCGAGATCGAACGTCTCGCCCTTCGGATGGGCCCAGTCGACGGGGACCCGAATCGTCGCGCACTCGCCAACGGTGCCACATGGCGCCCACGCAATGTCCGACACCGGACGTGGCACTGTCGAAAGAACATCCGACGGCGCATCAAACTGCGCATTAACGTGCACAGACGCCTCGCGTTCCGGCGTCGTGTCCCGTGCCTCGTCACTGCACCCGGCAAAGACCGACAATCCAATGGCCGAAAGCCCCACCAAGCCAAGCCGAAATTCCATAACCAGCCAACATGTCTATTGGCCATGTACACGTCAATCCCAATACCCGCTCCGTCTCGCGGAAAATGAGCCCGCGATCGGGGCGAGCGGCTCGATGTACTTTACACAGTCGGTGCGCGGGAGCGCATTCATTCGACCAAGCGCGCCACTCGAAACTCGGAGTGGGGCCACCGCATCTGGGCGGCCCCCGTCACCGCGGTCACCGCATGATCCGCGTCTTGCTCGGTATCGATGCGGAGCGTCGCTCAAGGAAGGACCGCCAGCGCCCCGTGAGCGCGCGCGGCGGGTTGCGGACGACCGGTGTATTCCCTCCAGAATTTTATCTTCCCGTCCCAGCTCCACAAGTGCGGATACGGGGTGGCGGGGTTCGCGCTGGATCCGCCAAAGAAGAGCGCGTAGTCACCGAAGACGGGAAACGTCTCGATCGCGCTGCGCGCGGGGGGATCGGGCTGGGTCACCTCGGTCCAATTGCTCCCGTCCCACTCCCACATATCCGAAAAGGGGGCGCCACCGGTCCCGCCGCCAAAGAGGAGGATCTTGTTTTTGAACGTGGTCATCGCGTGGCCCGCGCGCGGCGGCGGAGACCGGACCGGAGAGAGCTTGGTCCAGCTCGATCCGTCCCATTCCCATGTATCGGTCTTATACGTCGTGACATAGTTGGTCACGCTGTAACCGCCAAAGAGAATGACCTTGTTGCCGAGGGTGGCCATATTATGCCCGGCGCGCGCCGGCGGCGGGGTCACTGGACGCGAGGCCCAGTTGGTACCATCCCATTGCCACGTGTCATCGAAGTACGTCGAACGTTGCGCGTCTTGACCGCCAAAGAGGAGCACTTTGTCGCCGACGGCGGACATGGCCATGTCGCTGCGCGGAGATGGAGACGTCGCCGGGCTTCGTTGGGTCCAACGCGTTCCGTCCCATTCCCATGTATCGTTGAAAGCACGGAGCACCCCATCCTCGCCGCCAAAGAGAAAGACGTTCCTGCGGAATGTCACGGTACGGCTCGCGCGGGCCGGCGGGCCGGCCACCATCCGCTGAACCCAGGAGCCCCCCGTCCACTCCCACGTATCGCCCAGATACCCGGCGCCGTCGTGGCCTCCAAACAAGACCACCCGCGTACAGCGGCTGGCGCTGCACACGGACAGACCACCGCACACCTCGCACGCGCCTCCGCCCGAGCCGCACGTATCGCGTTGCGTTCCGGGATGGCAGACACCCCCCACGCAGCAGCCGGTGCACGAGGTGCTGTCGCAGGTGCACACGCCCGACACGCAATGCAGTCCACTCCCACACGAGCCCGTGGTGCACGTGCCGCGGCATCCATCGCTCGCGTCGCACGCGTTCGCATCGCAGCTCGACATGCACGTCTCCCCACGGGCATCCCCCGATCCGCCGCCATCGCCCCCGGGAGGATCGCCCCGTGAGCCATCCCGGTCGGAATCCGCCCCGCCGGACGACGTGCAGTGGACGCCGAGCACGACCGCGAGGGGCATCGCGAGAAAGAAAAACGGGGTACGACCCTTGTATCGATGGACGTGATTCATGACACTCGACGGTTGAGCGACTTGCGCGCACGGTCTCGACGGCCGTGCATCTCGAACGGCGCGCGATCCATCCGGCGAACGAATTCCGCCGGCCGCGGTGCGCATCGCAAAGCGCGTGCCGTTGCGGTGGTGCTTCGTTTCATGGAGGGTCGAGCCCGTAGGCGTGAGCGATCGGGTACTCGAGAACCCGGAGCTGGGCAACCGCGAACCCATCGCCGGCGTGGACTCGGCGCTCGCTCCGGATGATTTACCAAACGGCGGGCTGACCCGCGAATCGAACCGAAGTCGTCGACGTGATCCGAATGCGACAAAATCATGGCGATGGGCGACAAACGTTCTGGTTGCGCCGAAGATGCGATATCGCCTTGACCTCGACTGGGCCGGAGGTCGTATACGACTCGGTCCAACTTCGTATCGGAGGCAGCATGATTCTCGTGATTGGAGCGACGGGCAACGTGGGCAGCGAGGTCGTGCGCGGGCTCGCGGCGGCAGGAGCGAGCGTAAGGGCGCTCACCCGCGATCCGGCCAAGGTGAAGGTGCCCGAAGGCGTGGAGCTCGCCGAGGGCGATCTCGCGCGCCCGGAGACCTTGGCGGCGGCCGTGCGCGGGGTGGAGAACGTGTTTCTGATGGCGCGCGCTCCGCACCTCCACGAGCATGTGCGCCATGTCGTGCGGGCGGCCGAAGGCGCTGGGGTCCGGCACATCGTCTTTCTCTCCTCGCACGCGGCCGACCCCGAGAGCGACGCTCCCCTTGCCCGCTGGCACGGCGAAGCGGAGAACGAGCTGCGCGCATCGCGCATGGCCTGGACCATGGTGCGGTGTGGTGCATTCGCGACCAATCTCCTGTTCTTTGCGCAGCAGGTGCGCGAGCGCGGCGCGCTCCCCTCGTGGCCTTCGAGCGATGCCCGAATCGCGGTGGTCGACCCCGCAGACATCGCCGCGGTGGCGACCGTCGCGCTGACGCAGCCTGGACACGAAGAAAAGACGTATCTGGTGACGGGCCCGGAGTCGCTCGGCATGCTCGAGCAAACGCGCATCCTCGGTGAGGTGCTCGGTCGCGAGCTCGTCTACGAGGTTCTGCCGGACCCGGTCCTTTTGCAAATCGCACAGGGCCTCGGTCTCGCCGAGCACGCCGAGGCGTTCGTGCGCCAACTTCGAGCCGATGGCACCGGCCGCGAGTCGCACCCGACATCCACGATCCACGACGTGACCGGTCGCGCGCCGCGCACCTTTCGGCAATGGGCCCACGACCACGCGAACGCGTTTCGCTGATCGGGCCCGAGCCGCGCGGGGCCATTGGCGGTCGTTCGTCACGGTCGCCCTCGCGATTTGAAGCCCGACGAATAACGAACCGCCGGGAACGTCTGACCGAGATGGCCCGCCTTCCGCGACGATTCCCGTGTAAAGAAGCTCCAATTTCACGAAGAGGGCATTTTTGCGCGCGATCAGGGGCGTCCCACACAAGGCGGACGCGCCGTCGTATTCATCGATGGCGGTCGGGGCTACAGGGAGTTCTCCGTGGAGAGCGTACAGGACGAACGCCCCGCGCGACGCATCCGGCTGATGACCGACGACGTCGGACGGTGGGCGCTCTCCGACGATGGGCATTTTCTTGCGTATGCAACGATGTCGACATTGCAAATCGCATCCGTGGAAAACGGCGCGATCGTGTTCCAAGCCCCCATCCGCGGCGCTCGTGCATTTGCGGTCTCGAACCGCTACGTCGCGGTCTCGGACGACGGCGTCCTCCGCGTGTGGACCCTTCTGGGCAAGGAAATGGGGAGCGTGAGCTTGGCTGCGCTCCACGATGCGGTCACCGCCGTGGCGATTCGGCCGGACGAATCGGGGGTGGTCGTTGGGACGGCGCGTGGTCGGGTGTGGGAGCTTGCGATCGGCGACGGGATCGCGCGGGCACGATGACGTTCGAGGCGTACGTGCATGAAGCGCCCTTCCGTGTCGGATAAAGGCTAGCTCTACCGTAATTTGCCGCGAAATCGTCGCTCAATGCGATGGATTTGCACCTGCTCATTCGTTCAGCTACGTCCATGGAATGTTGGCTCGAACGCACTGGCCTGCCCTCCTCCACGACCTCGCGCGACGCATCGAAGAGGCCCACCGGGAGCTCGGGCTGCACGTCCGCGTCGAGGCGTTCGACGACGACTACGAGCTCAGCGTCCGCATCCCGCGCGCCGCGACGCGCGCCACCAACGAAGCGAAGGAGGCCTAAATGGGACTCGGTTTGGCCATGGATATGGCCGTCCACGCCATTCGCACGTGCGCAGGTTCCCTCGATTGCATTTCACGCCGGCGTGGCTGGCGTGTGGAGACTGTGGTCAATAGCCGTGGGGAATTGGCCATCTCCGTCTTGGTCCCTCGCGAATACGAGAGCGAATGGGAGAACGAACCGCGCACGAGCGCCGGAACGCGTCTTCCGCTCGAACGTTGTCCGCCCGCCATCGGTGCCCTCGGCTCGGCGCTGATGGCCGTCGTCGGCGATCGCGGTCATCGTCGCAGTTGGCTGCGCGTCTTCCGCCGTCTGCTCGAAGGGCGCGATCTCTGGGTCTTCGAGATCGCCGTCCCCTTCTCCGAAAATCGGGCGCAGCACCCGGTCGAGAACCGTCGCGAGTCGCGAAAACGCGGGGCGCTCGAACCGAGGTAGGGACGGTCGAAGGCCTGTCCGCCGACGGCATGCCCGCGCGACGTGATCTCCGGCATCCTACCGTCGGCGCCTACATGCGCGCCGGTCGACCATGACCAGGATGACTCCATGCCTCGCGCCGATGCGGATCGGGCGCTCGTCGATTCGATGCGGTTTGCCGCTCCAATGGGATAGGTGCACCCACACATTGGATAAGGAACCGGATCGTCGAGCTCGACGGCACATCGATACATGTACCAACGCATTGGTACATGTATCGATTGGGAAGGTACATCGCGAGGAGCTCACCATCTTCGTGGTGGTTGTTTTTCTGCGGATGAATCAGCGACCACCCGCGGTGTGCCGCGATGGCATCTCGTTTGCTGTCACGCGGCCGAGGATCGATGACCGGTCACGGGTGACCGCATCGTCGCATCATCGCCATTGTCGTCGAACGACATATCGAATGACTGAACGCCCTATCCAGCCGGTCGCCTTCCTGTTTCCCGGTCTCGGCGATCCCTATCTCGGCATGGGCCGCGAGCTGTATCGCACGCTGCCCATCTTTCGCGCATGCATCGATCGCTGCGCCGCGCTGCTTCAGCCGGAGCTCGGCGTCGATATTCGCGATATCATCTACCCGTTGGGTGCCTTCGCCTCCGAAGATGCCGGCCTCTCCGGCGGAGGGCGCGACCTTCGGCGAATGTCGCGGGACCACCGCGCCTCCTCGATTCCCGAGGAGTGCCGGATCCATGAAGCGAGGCACGCGCAGCCGGCTCTCTTCATCGTCGAATACGCACTGGCAAAACAGTGGCTGGCGTGGGGGCTCCGGCTGGAGACGATGCTCGGCTACAGCCTCGGCGAGTACGTCGCGGCGTGTCTGGCGGGTGTCCTGTCGCTCCAGGACGCACTCTCGCTGGTCGCGCGCCGGGCGCAATGGATCGAGTCGCTCCCTCCGGGGGCCATGCTCGCCGTCATGCTCCCCGAGGCGAACGTGGTGGCCATGCTCGGCCCCCATCTCGCGCTGTCCGCGGTGAACGGCCCCGAATTTTGCGTCGTCTCCGGCCCGCCCGAGGCCATCGCGCGCGCCGAACGAGAGCTCGGCGAGCGCCGCATCGCGACGCGTCGCGTGCATGCCTCGTACGCCTATCACTCCCCCATGATGGCCCCCATCGCCCCCAAGGTAGCTCGCTTGCTGGAGGGCTACACCTTGAAGCCGGCCCGCATTCCATACGTCTCGAACGTGACCGGCGCGCTCATCACCGCCGCCCAGGCCACCGATCCGGCCTATTGGTCCGCTCATCTTTGCAAACCGGTGCGTTTTGCCGAAAGCCTGGGCGCCTTGCCGTCTCCGGTTTTGCTCGAGGTCGGCCCCGGACAAACGCTGAGCCGCCTGGCCAGGTCCTCTGCCCCGACCATGGGCGCGCGCATCCTGCTGCCATCGATGCGCCACGATGCCGATCCGGACTCGGATATGACGGTCCTCGGGAAAGCCATCGCGGGCCTCCTGACCCACGGCGCTTTGCCCATCGGCGAAGACCTCTTCGAAGCGCCGCCCGCCGCCGAAGATTGAATACCTCTTTCGCCACCGCGCCGGCCCCCGCGCGCACGGAGCAGGTCAGCGAACGCGCGCCGCGCGAAGCCCGGCGCGCCCAGCCTCGTCCGTCGCATAAATGATTCGGGTCTTCGTGCGGTTCACGAAGAAGTTGAGCCTCGCGTTCGTCGCAATGACCGTCGTGCCATCACGAGCTGCCGCGAGGTCGACGAGCTTCACGTCGACCGTGGACAGGAAGACGTTCGACGCGTTCAATTCGAAATGGTCGCCGACGGTCACGAAGCTGCCTGCGGCCGGGATCGCGCGCGCGGGCAAATCGTCGCTGATGTTCCGGTGCGAACGATCCGCGAGCCGCGTGGCCACCAGCGGTCCGGCCCCCGTCGCGGGATCCGTGACATGGTTGGTGACGACGAAGCGCGCGTCGTCCGTGAATGGATTGCCGCCGGCGGTGGTGTTCGCGAGGGTGCCGTCGAGGACGAAGGTCCTCGGGTCGCAGGCGCGCGCGTGCAGATCGGCCAGGTGGAGATCCGTGAGCCCCGTCTGCGGATCGGCGTTCGCCGCGTAGAGAAGCCACCGGCCATCGCGCGAGGTCGGCGGTGCATGGATCGACTCCGAGCCCGCACCGAAGCCATAGACCGACGCCAGGGTCGGGACGACGGTGATGGCTCCGTGTCCGGCGCGCACGGTCCGCCGAAGATGCATGCCGGGCACGGTGGGGTCGACCGTTTTGTCCGTATATAGAAGCGCGCCGTCCGCCGCGAAGAACGCGAGGCTCGAGGGCACAGTGTCGATCGGCCTGACGTCGTTCTCCGTGATGAGCACCGGCGTGGGTGCCGTGGGACCGGCGCCCTCGCGTCGAAGGGTTGCGATGTGGCTCCGATGCGGATCCACGAACAACCTTGGCCGCGCAAAGATCCCGTGAACATCCCGCCGGACTCCGTTGCGCCAGGTGGTGAGGGTGGCGGTCGGCTCGTCCCCGATGCACGCGGCCGTGGCCGGGTATGCGTCGTCGCCATGGCCGAGGAACGTCGCTTCGGGCCGGCAGGCCCCCGCGGGAAAGCTCATGTTCGCACCGCGCACGAGCGTCTCGGTGTGCGCGAGGTCCGCGGACGCCAGGACGAGATCCCCCACCGAGCCCGCCGCGTCGGAGTGCGTGGGGAAGACGATGCGACGGCCGTCGTCGCTGGCCGTGGTCACCAGGGTGCCGACCGCGGATGACGCGGATGCAGCGCGCGCTCCATGGGCGGCGGTCCACACGACCAGGGGGCTCACCCCAAAGCCGGGCAGCGCGTAGTCGGGGTTCGTCCAGATGAACGCGACCTTTCCCGAGATGTAAATGAACGCGGTGTTGTCCCCCGGCACGTCGGCGAGCTTCGTCCGAGGTGCCCCCGCCCGGAGGGCGCTGACATAGACCGCGCGCCCGTCCTGGTAAAATGCGTAGTCGTCGTCGGTGACCGCGAGAGGGATGAACGCGGTCCCCGCCTGGAGCAGGACATCGCGCCCGCGATCCGCCGCAGCGAGCGGCGATTCTTCGGCCGTCGCAGTGTCCACGTTGCCGCCGCCGCCGCCCGAACACGCGGCCAGCATGCTCGCGGTTGCGACGAGAGAGAGCCTGGATCGCCTTCGTGACATGGTCGTGGCTCCTTGTGTCAGGATCGTGTGGCATCGTTGGATGCGTGGTATGTTTGCTGTACGCACGGGCGCGCACGCCACCAGGGGCCAGTTCGAAGATGGCGAGTAGCCCAGCGAGGGCGATGGCGCTTCCAAACCTCTTCGAGTGGGCTCATGCGCGCGCGATTCACGTTAGAGCTGCCGGAATCGACCCTCCCGCTGTTCCTCCGCATCGCGCACGCCATCACGGACAGCATCCGCAGCGGACGGCTGCGCGAAGGCGAGGATCTGCCTTCGACCCGTGCGTTGTCGAACCAACTCGGAGTCCACCGCAAGACCGTCGTCGCCGCCTACGCCGAGCTGCGCGCACAGGGCCTCGTCATCAGCGAGCGAGCCCGCGGCACCTTCGTCGCGCGCGACCTGCCGCCCTCGCCTCCCGCGCGCCGTGCTTTGCCCTTCTCGGAGCACCCCGGCTTTCACCTGCCCTCGCTGGCAGCGCCGTTCACCGGCACCCCGCGCGCGCCCGGGACCTTGCTCCTCTTGGGCGGCGTTCCGGAGCTGCGGATCACCTGGCGACGCGAGCTCGCGCGGGCCTATGGGCGTGCGCTTGGACGCTCGGACGCCGCTCGCCTCCTCGACTACGGGGATCCACGTGGCGAGCCCCATTTGCGGCAGGCGCTCGCCGATCTG
This sequence comes from Sorangiineae bacterium MSr11954, assembly GCA_037157815.1. Classification (NCBI taxonomy): domain Bacteria; kingdom Pseudomonadati; phylum Myxococcota; class Myxococcia; order Myxococcales; family Pendulisporaceae; genus Pendulispora; species Pendulispora albinea. The sequence continues at coordinate 4,859,731 of CP089984.1, read as the reverse complement.
GTGCGCCGCACGCGCGGGGTCCCTGCCCCGATGGACGGGGTCGTGGTCGTGCGCGGCGCGCTGCAAGGGCTCTACCTCGCGGCGCGCGCCCTGCTGCGGGCGGGCGACTGCGTGGCCGTCGAGGAGCTCAGCCACCCATCGGCCATACGCGTCCTGCGTCTCGTCGGCGCGCGCGTCGAGCCCCTCCCGCTCGACGCCCAAGGGCTCGACGTGGAGGCGCTCGGCGCGCTCTGTGCGCGCATGGCCGTGCGCGCCGTTTACCTGACGCCGCATCATCAGCTCCCCACGACCGTCACCCTGACACCGCCGCGGCGAAAGAAGCTCCTCGAGCTGGCGAGCCGGCACGCGTTGGTCGTCTTGGAAGACGACTACGATCACGAATTTCACTACGACGGCCGCCCCACGCTGCCCCTCGCCGCGGCGGACCGCGCCGGCGTCGTCGTGTATCTCGGGACGTTCTCCAAGGTGCTCGCGCCGGGTTTGCGCGTGGGCTTCGTCGTCGCCCCTCCGGCGGTCGCGCGGCAGCTCGCGGACTATCGAACCTTCGTCGATCAACAAGGCGACCATGTCCTCGAGCGCGCCGTGGCCGACCTCATCGAGGAGGGCGATCTCGAACGCTTCATTCGCCGCGCACGGCGCGTGTACCAGGCGCGCCGCGACGTCTTGTGCGAGGCGCTCCACGCGGCGATCCCCGGGCTGGAGCTGGTGCGGCCCGTGGGCGGAATGGCAGCATGGGTGCGCGCACCCGGCGTGGACACCGATATCTGGGCGGAGCGAGCCTACGCCGCCGGCGCGGCGTTCCAGCCGGGGAGCATCTTCGGCGTGAACGAAGCTCCTGCCCACTACGCGCGCGTCGGCTTCGCAGCTTGCAACACGCGCGAGCTCGTCGAAGGCGTTCGGCGCATGGCCTTGGCGCTCCCGCGGTAAGCGCGCTCACCCCCGCGAGCTTTTGCGCCCTCGCGAGCTTTTGCGCCTTCGCGCCGGCGATCCGGAAAGCGACCGAGCCGGCGAGCCTCGAACGATGCCCCATTTGTCACCCGGACACCGCTCGTGCCACCCAAAGCCGGTACACCTTCGACCTGCCCGAGAGGGATGATTCACGCGCCATCGCGTCGTCGTTCGTCTACGTCGAACGTTTGCGGGAAGCGTGAAGCACCATTGGCCTGGCGCATCGCGCATGGCACATCGAAGTCGCCAAACATGGCGGGCGAAGTCCTTTTGGAGTGATTCCGCGGCAACCGCACATAGGCTCTTCTACTATTTCCGCTACGGCCGGACGAAGTGCCTTGTTTAGATGTTTACGCAACAACACATCAACCCGTGGCGTCGATGGTCCCAACGTCATTTTGCGTCTGGATTTCGTCAGAACATTGTTTACATAGCTTCAATATGCTCTCCGACATCCTCACGTTCATCACGACCGTCGGCTGGACAGGCGCTTACATCGTCCTCATCTACCGCGGGTTCAAAGACAAAACGTGTGGGATGCCGCTGCCGGCGCTCGCCCTGAACATCACGTGGGAATTCACCTTCTCGTTTCTCCGCCCCAACGCGATTCCCATCCAGCTCGTGAGCAACGCCGTCTGGTTCTTTCTCGATTTGCTCATTCTTTACACCTACCTCAAATACGGGCGCAAAGAGTTCTCCAAAATAGCCGATCCGAAATGGATGGTGCCCTGGACCCTCGCGGCCATCGCCACGGGCTTCTCGGTCCAGCATTTTTCGAATCTGCAGTTCTTCGACGATCAAGCGCACAACATGGTGGAGAACTACTGCGCATTCTTCATCAACCTGATTATGTCCGTTGCCTTCGTCGATATGCTGGCCCGCCGCAGGAACACCGAGGGACAATCGATGATCGTCGCCGTCGGCAAGTGTCTCGGCTCGCTCGCGGCGGGTATCATGAACTATACGGAGACGCACCACGCTTTGGTCGTGGTCTTGAGCATCGCGACCCTTCTGTTCGACGTCATCTACATCGTCATGCTGCATGGAGCGCTCCGCACGGAACGCTCGCCCCACGCCATCACCCCCGACCACGTGCGCCCACTCGGCGCAGACGCCGCCGAGTAGATCGTGTCGAGGACGAGAGGGCGTCGCGCGCCAAATGTAAAACGCACTGCGTCGATGCATGATTTCCTCGTCTGGACGTTGTCGCTAAGACGTCGCCCGTTTTCCGCGTAGCGCACGATGTCGCACGCTTCGGCGTGTCGCGCCCCGATCCCAATGGCCTCGTCCCGGCCGAAGCCGTTTGTTCCATGGACGAGGTGCAGTACAAGGTCGGGGACGCCGAATGAGCCAAGCTCCGACTGCAGAAACGACGCGTAAACGGGATGGTGGTGCGGCCGGGGGTCGAACGGTGGTGGTGGATGGCCACCAGTTGTCGACGGAAGATGTCGTGTCGGTGGCCGCGGGCAGGAACCTGGATATCCAGCTGTCGCCCCAGGCCCGTCACGAGATGGAGCGTTCCCGGGAGCTGAAGTGGCGGCTCATCAACGAAGGCCAGCCCATCTATGGGGTCACAACGGGCGTCGGTGATAGCGCGGACCGGCAGATCGGGCTTCGCAAAGCCGCCGCGCTGCAACAGACCATCATCCGCAAGAACCTCTGCGGGCGCGGACCGGAGGCGAGCCCCCACGTGGTGCGGGCCATGCTGCTTATCCGCGCGAACTGCCTTTCGCGGGGCAGCTCCGCGGTCAATCCCGACGTGGTCGATCGTCTGCTCGCGCTCATCCGGCATGACGTATTGCCCGTGGTGCCGGAGCGAGGATCGGTCGGCGCCAGCGGCGACCTGATCCCGCTCGCATACGTGGCCGCCGTCGTCATGGGCGAAGGCGAGGTTCGATACCAAGGCACGGTCCGACCGACCGCCGACGTCTACCGCGAGCTGTCTTGGGAGCCCGTGATCTTGGAGCCCAAAGATGGTCTCGCCCTGCTCAATGGGACCTCGTTCTCGGCGGCGTTCGCGACCCTTGCGCTGCACGCCGCCGCCCGATTGGCCGCCGCCGCCGAAGTGTGCACGGCCATGGCCAGCGAGGCGCTGCTCGGGAACCGAGGACACTTTCTCCCCTTTATCCACGAGCAACGGCCGCACCCTGGTCAGGTGACGAGCGCCCGGCATATCGCCGACCTCTTGCGCGATTCGGCGCTGGCGCTCGATCACAATCAGGTCATAGGCCTCAGCGAAAAGCTCGCAGACGGGGAATTCCAGCGCCTGCGACGCAGCATCCAAGACCGCTACTCGATCCGCTGCGCACCGCAGGTCATCGGCGTCCTGCGCGACACCGTGGCGTGGGCGGGTCGGTGGGTGGAGACCGAAATCAACTCCTCCAACGACAACCCGCTGTTCGAGGCGTCGAGCGGCATGGTTTACAGCGGTGGCAACTTCTACGGCGGCCACCTGGCACAAGCCATGGACGCGCTGAAGCTCGCGGTTGCCAACATCGCCGATCTGCTCGACCGGCAGCTCGAGCTCCTGGTCGATGAAAAGTTCAACAACGGACTCCCCGCGAACCTCATCGTCCCGCGCGCCGCCGACGAATGGGATGCCGGCTTGCATCATGGCTTCAAAGGGATGCAGCTCATTTGCTCGGCGCTCACCGCGGAGGCCTTGAAGACCAGCGGCCCGGCGAGCGTGTTCTCCCGTTCCACCGAGGCGCACAATCAGGACAAGGTCAGCATGTCGGCGCTGGCCGGGCGGGAGGCATTGGCCACGGTGGACCTCGTGGAGGAGGTGGCGGCGATCCATTTGCTCGCGGCGTGCCAAGCCTCGGAGCTGCGCGGCACGGAGCATATGAGCCCGCGGACCCGGGCCATCCACCGACGCGTGCGAGAGCTTTGCTCGTTCGTCGAGCGCGATCGTCGCATGGATCGGGACATCGCGGCGGTGGTCGAGCTGCTGCGCGAGGGCACCACCTTGGATGGCACGATCCCCACCTGAACGGAGGCACGCGATGCACGCACCCACCACGCCCATCCATCCGCAGCCGCTGCTCGATGCGCTCGCTCGTTCGCCCGATGTGCCCGCGTTCGAACGGGGATCGCGCATCGTGACCCGCGGTGAGCTGTTGGAGACGGCCTCGCGGATCGCGGTGGGCATGCGCGCCGCATCGCTCGGCCCTGGCAGCGGCATCGGTATCGCCACGGCGGTCTCGCCGGAGGGGGTTGCCGTCTACCTGGCGGCGTACGCGCTCGGCTGCCGCGTGGTGGGCCTGCGCACGAGCGGCGGCTCGCGACAGCTCGCGCAGATGCTCGGGACCGGGCTCGATGCCATCGTGGTCGATCCATCCGCGCAGGTGCTCCCCGAGATCGCGCGGGCCATTCCCATGCTCACGATTGGCGGGGGGCAAGGCGGGACCGATTTGCTCGCCTCCCCGGCTCGGGATGAACCGCTGATCGCGCAAGCCCGCGCGGATGACGTTGCGAGGTTGGTCTACACCAGCGGCAGCACGGGCGCGCCCAAGGCGTGCGCGCAAACGTATCGCGCGCTCTCGACCCATTATCTATGGCAGCCGGATCATTGGACCAACGTGATCGCGGAGCTCGCGTCCCGCTTCGGGCGTTACCTCTTGTTCGGCGATCTCGCCAGCCCCGTGGTCTTCGACTATTTGGGTTTGTGCCTGCTCGGCGGGGGCACGGCGGTCATCCCCGATCCGGGCCAAGGCGCCTTATTTCCGTACGCGATCGAGCGCCACCGCATCACGGCCAGCATCATGAACGTGCCACGCCTGTATCAGATGCTCGATGTTCTTCGGGACAAGCCCGTCGATGTGGGAAGTCTGCGGGCCATCATGGTGTCCGGTTCGCCGCTCGCCCCGCACCGGCTCGAGGCCGCGCTCCACCGACTGGGGCCGGTCGTTTACCAAGGCTACGGGCAGAACGAACACGGTATGATCTCCTTGCTCACGCCCGAGGACATCGGCCAGGGCCATCCGTCGGTGCTCGCATCGGTGGGCCGGCCGCACCCCTTCGTGGAGCTGCGCGTGTGCGCCAAAGACGGCGAGCCGGTACCCGCCGGCACCACCGGCGAAATCTGCGTGCGCAGTCCGTACATGATGATGGGCTATTGGGCCGATCCAGAGGAGAGCGCCGCCGTGCTGCGCGACGGTTGGCTCCATACCCGCGACCTCGGTTACCTCGATCCGCAGGGCTTCGTGCACCTGGTCGGCAGGGCCCGCGACATCATCCTCGTCAACGCGGAGATCTGCCACGCCGGGGCCATCGAACGCCTGCTCGCCGCACATCCCGACGTGGACCAGGCCTACGTCGTCGGCACCCCCGACGACAAAACCGGCGAAGCGATCCACGCCTTCATCGTCCCCGCCGCCGGCACCGTGCCGAACGCCAGCGTCCTTTCGGCCATCGTGCGGGCCGAGCTCGGCGAGGCGAGCGTGCCCAAGTCCATCCGCATCGTAGACGGTGTGCCGATCGCGCCCAGCGGCAAGCCCGATAAGCGGGCGCTTCTACCCTCTCTATCGTCGGAATCCTCGGATCCATCTTCGGACAAACGGAGCTCCGGAGAACGATGATGGGGAATAGCTTTTAAGCTACTTCATGGAATATGCAGCATCGAGAGCTACGCGTGATGGGGGACCCTTGCCCATTTTTTCATGACGACGCAGGAGCTGGCTGCGCAGGCGCATCGATCGCGCGGAAAAGTGCGCTTCGTGAGCGGACGATCGCCCGCCTCGGCGACGACGATATCGCGTACATCACGCGGCTCGACCGGTTCTCGCGGGCTCTCGAAATCCTGGGCCGTGGGCTCATGGCCGCCCGGCACACGGACGCGCGGGCGTGGCGAATGGTATGCCATGCAAATCGAAGCGTCGAACGACTTCGAAGTGAGCGTGCCGCTATCCATCCTTTGCGGTGGCCTCGACAAGCAAATCGAACATCACCTCTTCCCCACGTTGCCACCGCCGCGGCTGCGCGAAATCGCGCCCGAGGTTCGCGCGATCTGCGAGCGCCACGGCGTGCGTTATAAAACGGACACTTGGGGGAATACCCTCCGCGGCGCGTTCGCGCACATTGGGCGACTGTCGCGCTTGGGCGGCGGGCCGCGCCATCTCGCGCAAGACATCACGAGCGCGGCCGCTTGACGTTCCAGTACCTGCGGGGCCAGGGGATTGGGATTCATTCAGCGCCAAATCGCCACAGGGGCTAATTATCACGAGCCGGAGCCACGATTCGTCGCCGCGGGCCCCACGTTCTTCAAGCTCCGTCAAAACACGGCTCTTCACGCGAGTACTGGACACTGGCATGCCCCTCGCTCTCGAGCGCGCGGCATCACACGGATGGCTCACCCCCCCGGGCCGCGTGGTGCTTTTTCGTTTGTGGTTCGAGCCATTCGCTCTCGGGGCTGCGCGCCCTGGGGGCAACGCGCGACATCGCTCCGTCGCCGGTCAAATGGTGGGAGGCGATCCCGCCGGCAATAAGCCCTACTCCACGCGGGCGCGCTCTCGTTCTTCGCGTTTCCTTCTTCGAATGCCTCCCGCTCCATCGGGCTCGCCGCGCTCGAACCCGGTCCCGGCAATGCGCGCTCGCCGCCGCGTGGCGAGCGCATCCACCGACCATGGGGCTAAGACTCCTTGCTTACGGCCTGTTTGACTGTGTGCTTGACGTCCTCCACAGCGCCCTTCGCTTTGCCTTTCACCTCGTCCACTTTTCCCTCGCGTTCGAGCTTCGGCTCGCCCATCAGAGCGCCTGCTGCCTTCTTGATCCTGCCTTTGACCTTATCGATGATTTCGCCCATGTTTTTCTCGCTTTGTAGCTGGATGTGTTTTCGAGGAGGTTCCACCGCCGGAGCGATGGCGTGCGCGCGCAGACCGTGCAACTTCGGAACCGTGAGTGGCCGGCGCCCTTTCTTGATCGTGCGCTATGACCACCATGGCGCGCTCACGAGGCGCGAGTGGGGAGCGCGATGAGCACCGCCGATACGGCCGTCGTCGAGGCCGCGCGCTCCGCGACCGGTGCTGGGCGGAGCTGTTGTCGCCGTGGTTACGGGGGTCGCGGTGGGGTGCTCGCTGCCGCGCACGCCGCGGAGGATCATCGGATGGGCGAGGTCGGCGATTGCATGCTGGGCGGTGCGACGCACATGGCGCATGACTCCGCGCAGGCGCTCCACCACGCCGCGGACGATGTTCGCGACACGGCAAAAGAAGCACTGGACGCCGGTCATCACAGGGGGTAATCGCGGGCGGAGACGGTGGAGCGCGTTGAGGTACTTTCTGCCTCGAGGGTGCACTCGGCTACAGGCAAGTAGCACCTCGCTCAGCGTGGCGTGCCGCCAAACCTGCGGGTCCGGATGTTGCCTATGCGCTGCCATGCGTCGCCCCAGTCGGGGCGGCGCGCACTCCATCGAGAGGTCCTCATGTCTGCAACGAAAACAAAGAGTGAAACCATTGCCATTTACGCCGGCGATGTTCATGCCTTGGTGACACATGGCCTGAAACACATCGAGCGCCAGCTCGAAAATTTGAAAAGCGTGAGCCACGAGGAGGCGAAGCCCGCGCTCGCCGAGAGCAAGCGCGTCCTCGAGGGCCACAAGTCCGCGCTCGAAGCACGAATCGAGTCCCTCGGCGGCAGCGCCACCACCCCCATCAAAGACGCCGTCTCGGTCATAACGGGCGTCGCCGAGGGCCTGCTCGACGCGATGCGGTCTTCGGAGACGGTCAAATCCCTGCGGGATGACGCGACGTTTTTCGGCGGCCTGGGCGTCGCGTATCTCCTCCTTTACACGACCGCGAGCGGTCTCGGAGATCCAGAGACCGCGAACGTCGCCCAGCACGGATACGAGGACGCCGCGCGGTTGACCATGCACCTCGATCATATTCTCCCCAAGATTGCGCTCGAGGAGCTGCGCGAAGAGAAATTCGACGTCGCAGACGTCAGCGAAAAGGTCAAGACGATGGTGACCCATGCCTGGAATCGCGGAGCGCAGGCGGCGTCCGACGATGACGGTGGGCGGAGGGTAAAAGGCGCAGGCGCGAACCACGTTCAGAGATGATGATGCGCGAGCGCATCGTGGGAGCTCGGCGCGGTATGTCGAGCAGCGTAGCTGCGGGCCGTCAACCTCGCAGGATTGGAAAGGAGTCGTTGAAAAATGAAATATAAAATTACAGTTCTTGCCATACTCGCCGCCGCGGGTTGCGAGCGGGCCGATGGCAAAGGATCGGAGCCCCACAAGTCCGACAACGCCATTACCACCCCCGCTCCCGCGGACAACACCAAGAACAACGAGCGCGATCGCAACACCGCGACGCTCACCCCGGGAGACCAGGGGGAAAACGATTCGGATAGGACCATCACCCAGCGTATTCGACAGAGCGTCGTGAAGGACGACGCGATCTCTTTCTCCGGGAAGAACGTAAAGATCATCACGATCAACGGAGTGGTGACGCTGCGCGGCCCGGTCGACACAGCCAAGGAGAAGGAAGAGATCGCGACCATCGCGCAGCGGGTGGACGGAGTGAAGCGAATCGACAACCAAATCGAAATTGCAGCCAAATAATCAAACAAGAACGGAATACCATGGCAACTACAAAATCAGTCATCGGCCTCGTGTCGTCGCAGACCCAAGCCGAGAGCATCGTGAGCGAGCTTCAACGCGCGGGTTTTCCCAACGACGTCATTTCGGCTTTATTTCCCGATAAGCAGGGGACGCGCGACTTCGCCCACGAGAAGAACACCAAAGCCCCGGAGGGCGCCGTGACGGGCGCGAGCGCCGGGGGCGCCATCGGCGGCGCCATGGGGCTCTTGGCCGGCATCGGCGCCCTCGCAATTCCGGGCTTGAGCCCCTTCATTGCAGCAGGCCCGATCATGGCTGCGCTCAGCGGAGCAGCCGCAGGAGCAGCCGTCGGTGGAGTCGCCGGAGCCTTGGTGGGAATGGGGATTCCCGAGGTCGAAGCCAAGCAGTACGAGGGCAAGATCAAGAGCGGCAACATTCTTCTATCCGTGCACGTCGATGACGCCGACGAGCGCGCCCGCGCGAAGAGGATTCTAGAAAGCGGCGGCGCCGTCGATGTCGTAACCATAGGCGAACAGAGCATTCCGTCGAAGCAGCAGCAAACCTTTCCGCCGAACCGCTGACGCGCGCTCTACGCGGGCGAAGCACCACTCCCAGATAGAACCGATCTGCCGCGCGGCTTCGTCGGGGAGATGCGGGCCAGGGTGACGGCTCATACGGTCTACACCGCGGAGCACACCAGCCCGCGCGCGAAGTTGTTCCTCGAACACGACGGAGCGCGCTCGGCGGCGCAGGTCAAGGCGTTCAAGGACACGTGGGAGTGGGACGAATCCGCCGTGCGCGCCTACCACGAGCTCGTCGAAGCCGGCGGCAAAATCTCGGAGGCGATGCAGGCGTTCCGGCTGGTTGTCGGCGAGAGCGACATGCTCGCCTACCTCTCGATGATGGCGCCCAGGCTCGTTGAGCTGCATCGGGTGATGAAACCGACGGCGAGCATCTACCTGCACTGCGATCCGGTCGCGAGCCATTACCTCAAAATCCTGATGGACGCGGTGTTTCGTCCCGTCAACTTTCGCAACGAGGTGATCTGGCGGTATCGGCGATGGCCCACCACGGCGCGGCAATTCCAGAAGATGCACGACGTGCTCCTCTTCTACGGGAAAAGCCACACGGCCACGCGCACGTTCAACGTGCTGTACGGCTACGAGCAGCTGGCGGAATCCACCCTTCGAACGTACGGGACGAAGAAGCAAAAGGCCGACTTTTCGTCGGGCCATCGAAAACCGAGCGTCGAGGAGGAAGAGTCGAAAGGACCGCCGCTGTCGGACGTCTGGGAGGTGAGCATCATTCCTCCGAGCGGAAAGGAGCGCCTCGGGTACCCCACGCAAAAGCCGGAGAAGCTCCTCGAACGCGTCATCTTGGCGAGCAGCCATCCTGGCGAGGTCGTGCTCGATCCATTCTGCGGCTGCGGAACGGCGGTGGCGGTCGCCCATCGCTTGGAGCGAAACTGGATTGGAATCGACATTACGCACCTCGCGATCAACTTGATCAAGCGTCGCATGAAGGACTCCTTCGAGGTCGACGTCGGAGATGCCGTCGGAGAGCCCGTGTCGTTCCCCGACGCCGCGGCGCTGGCCGACTTGAACCCTTACCAATTCCAGTGGTGGGCCCTTGGGCTCGTCGGCGCCCGCCCGGTCGTCGAGAAGAAGGGACCGGACCAAGGGATCGATGGCCGGTTGTATTTCCACGACGAGCCAGGGCCATCGTCGAGGACGAAGCAGGTCGTGCTCTCGGTGAAGAGCGGCAGTACCGGCGTGAAGGACGTGCGAGACCTGCGCGGCGTTCTCGAACGTGAGAAGGCGGCCATCGGGGTGCTCATCACGCTGCAACGTCCAACGCAACCCATGCGTGCAGAGGCAGCAGCCGCCGGATTTTACCGATCGCCGGGGTGGAAGAAAGAATACCCGCGGCTGCAAGTGGTCACCATCGAAAGCCTGCTCGAGGGCCGCGGCATTGACTACCCGCCGACGGACCAGGTCAATGTCACCTACAAGAGAGCCCCACTGGCAAAGGCCAAGCGAGGCGAGCAGATGTCGCTCTTTCATCCCAAGCCAACGGTGGCCAAAACGGAATCGAAGGAACAGGCCGAAGCGGGGAAGAAGCACGGCGCACGACGAGCGTCCTCGGGCCGTCGAGCTCGATCCCTTCCTAACCGCGGCATGTAAACCGCAACGAATGGGCAATTACGACCCGCGCCGGTCCACGGAACGTATCGAACGACATCGCGTTCAAATAGCCTCGAGCTTCAACCTCGATACAAAGTAAGGATGCGCACCGACCGCCCAGGTTACATGGTGTCCAGTCGAAAGAGGCGCCCGGTTGCAATCGGGCTACGACCTCGACGTGCGAGGAGCGTCTCCACGTAAGAAGGATGGGGCGAAGGCGCCCGTTGCCATGATCGTACCGTATCCGTGAGATTGAGCCGTTCGAGCGACTTGCGCGGTACAACGCGCCTTCTTATGGATAACTCTCTTGGAGGTGTTCCATGTCCTATCGCCTCGTGGCGCCTTTGATCCTTGGTCTCGGCTTCGTGGGATGCGTGGATGACGGCGATGTCGCCGCATCATCTTTGGAAGGGCCCGTCCCGCAGGTGCAAACGCTCGAGGAAGACGTCGGTGTTTCGGGCATTCGAGGGGTCCATCGGCTCGACGGCGTGGATCCTTCGCTGCCGTCGACGAGGGATTTGCAGGCGCTTCGCGGCATCGTCGGGGGCGCGCGCATGGTGGGCCTCGGAGAGAGCGTGCATACCTCGGGCGGGTTTCACCAAGCGCACGAACGCATGGTGAAGTTCATGGTGAAAGAGATGGGCTTCCGCGTACTCGCATTGGAAACCCCGCGCGTGCGCGCGCTACCCGTCACCAACTACGTCGCCACCTGCCAAGGCGATCCGACCGAAGCTTTGCGCAGCATCTACGGGGTATTCGCCAGCACGAACATGCGCAATCTGGTCACATGGATGTGCCAGTGGAACACGGAGCACCCGAAAGATCCGGTACGGTTCGTCGGGTTCGATATGAAGGAACCGTGGTTCGACCATCTGGCGCTGGAAGCGTTCCTTCGCGAGGCCTCCCCCGCCGACGCCGAAGCCTTGATCGAGGGCCTATCGACCTGCGATGCCATCAAGGCCATCTCGCAGGCAGACTATAACGAAAACTATGCCCACCTTGTTGGCGGGCGCCTCGAAGCGGGGAATTTCGGGCAGGCCGGTCTCGTGACGTAGTTGGCCACCGCGCGCCGGTTCTGGGACGATTTGGGATGACCGCCTGAAAAAAGAGAAGGGCCCGAAGTCTGACCACTTCGAGCCCAGGTCGCCCGCGGTGTGCACGCGTTCGACGATGACGTTGTCGCACGAGTGCCCAGCGCCGGCCCAATTCCTGGCGGCGCCGTGTGCACGACGCTCTCGATCTTCGACAAATTCAGTGCATTCGCGACACCTGTCGTCGGCTCATCCTGCTTTGCTCGTCTTGCGATCGGGGTCATCTCTATTGCAGTGAGACCTGTCGCGATTTGCAACGCGCCGAGGCTCGAGCCTTATCGAAGCGAAGGCATTGGCAGAGCTTCGAAGGTCGGTGGGCCACCGCCCGTCGGGTCGCTCGCCTCCGCGATCGCGGGCGAAATGTAACGGACACCGGTCGCCCAGAAGTTGGCCCTCCAGCAACCCTCGTTTCGCCCGAGCCGCCCGCCGTCACGGAGATGGCGCAGCCCTCGGCGATGGAGACGCTCGATGACCGACATTTGGATGGGGATCTCCCCCGGACCGCTCACCACCCGCGTACTCGCGATGGCCGGCGCCCGCGAGACGATCGTAAAGGCCAATCTGCGCGCGGACCCTGCGCACCCGCGCGCCCTCGCGACGCTGCTCGAGGCCGTGGCCCTCTGGCAGGGGCAGAAGGTCCGCGCTGCACTTTGTGCCAAAGACCGGGATGGGGCATCCGACTCCACCCTCTATCGCGCGGCATTCGGGGACGAGGGCGGATTGCTCTATTCGCTCGATTGGTTGCCCGCGCTCCCCCCGAGACGACGGCGCCATCGTGATCTCGCGGGCGTTGGCGATTTCAACGACTTGCGACAGTTGCTCCTCTTCGAGGTGGCTCGATGATCGCGCCCGAGCTTCGCTCGCGCATTCGCCGCCTCTTCTTCGCCGAGCACTGGAAGATCGGCACCATCGCGGCCGAGCTCCGGCTCCACCGCGACACCGTCGAGCACGCGATCGAGCCACAGCGATTCGCCAATGTCGCCTATCGCGCGAGCGCTTCGATGCTCGATCCGTACAAAGCCTTCATCCGCGCGACCCTCGAGACCCACCCGCGACTGCGCGCCACCCGCGTGCTGGAAATGATCGCGCAGCGTGGTTACGAAGGCTCCGTGTGGCCGCTTCGGCGATATGTTCGGCGCGTCCGGCCCATCTCTCGGCACGAAGCCTTTTTCCGTCTCACGACGCTCCCAGGGGAGCAGGCTCAAGTCGATTGGGGCTCGTTCGGTTCCATCACCATCGGCGAGACACGGAGACCGCTCTCGTGCTTCGTGATGGTGCTCTCGTATTCGCGGGCCATCTTCGCCCGTTTCGTTCTCGATCAAACGCTCGAGAGCTTTCTGCGCTGCCACGTGGCGGCTTTCCATACGTATGGCGGTGTCCCGCGTGCCCTCCTTTACGATAATCTCAAGACGGCGGTGCTCGAGCGCGTGGGCGATGTCATCCGATTCCACCCTCGATTGCTCGATCTCGCCGGGCACTACCACTTCTCCCCCCAGCCCGTCGCGCCGGCGCGCGGCAATCAAAAGGGTCGTGTGGAGCGCGCCATTCGGTACCTACGCGAATCGTTCTTCGCCGCCCGCGCGTTTCGCTCCGTCGAAGAGCTCAATCGCAAACTGGACGACTGGATTGGCAGCGTCGCACATGCGCGCATCGTCCCTGGCGATCTGCACAAGCGCACCATCCATGACGCCCTCGAGCAGGAGCGCGGACGTCTGCTCGCTTTGCCCGAGCACCCTTTTCTCTGCGACTACGTTCGAGCTACCGCCTCCGGCAAATCACCCTACATCCGTTTCGACGGCAACGATTATTCGATTCCTCATACCCTCGTGCGCAAGCCACTGACACTCGTCGCATCCGACGCCCTGCTTCGCATCCTGGATGGCGACACCGAGGTCGCGCGCTACCCGAGGTCATGGGAGAAAGGACGGCAGATCGAGACGCCGCAGCACCTCACGGCGCTCGCCGACGAAAAACGACGTGCGCGCGAGCATCGCGGTCGGAATCGACTCTTTGCCGTGTGCACGAGCGCCGAGCCCTTCCTCCACGAGGTCGCGCGCCACGGCGGACACCTCGGAGGGACCACGACCCGATTGTTGCACCTGCTCGAGGAGCACGGCGAAAGCGAGCTCCAAGCCGCCCTTTCCGACGCCCATCGGCGTGGCGCGTTCACCGCGCAATCGGTTGCTCACATCCTCGACCAGCGCCGACGCGCCCGCGGCGCTCCGCTGCAAGTGCCCCCCGTACTGCCCAACGATCCGCGCGTGCGCGACATCGTCGTCGCACCGCGCTCACTCGCCGTCTACGACAAACTCGCCAAGAGCCACGACGGGGAGGACGAGCCATGACCGAGCTTCGCGAGCGCCTTCGCGCCCTCGGACTGCTCTCCACCGCGAGCGCCTTCGACGATCTGGTCGCGCTCGCGACGAAAAAGCGTTGGGGATTGACCGAGATCCTCGAGTACATCGCCGACCTGGAAGAGAAGGACCGGGCTAGGCGCGGTCTCGAGCGGCGGATGTCGCGCAGCCGGCTGGAGAAATTCAAGCCGATGAGCGACTTCGAATGGGACTGGCCGACCAAGATCGACCGACCTCTGGTCGAATCCGTCCTCTCTGTCGACTTCGTCGCGGCGCATCGCAACGTCGTGCTCGTGTCGCCGAGCGGGCTTGGAAAAACGATGATCGCGCAAAACATCGTACATCGCGCGGTGCTCGCCGGGCATTCCGTGCTCTTTCTTTCGGCCGCAAAGCTCTTGCTCGATCTCGGAGCTCAAGAGTCGGCGCGGGCGCTCGAGCGCCGGCTGCACTACTTCTCCAAGATCGGCCTTCTCGTGATCGACGAGGTGGGGTTTCTCGCCTTCGACAATCGCAATGCCGATCTCCTCTTTCAAGTCGTCAGTCGAAGGTACGAAAAGAAGAGCCTCGTGCTCACCACGAACCTCGCTTTCAAGGACTGGCACACGATCTTCCCATCGGCCACCTGCGCAACGGCCCTCGTCGAGCGAGTGATTCATCACGCCGACGTGGTCACCATCGAAGGAGAGAGCTACCGAATGCGCGAATCCGAAGCCACCGCGAAGGACAGGCGGGCAGCCCGCAAGGCGAAGAAGGACCCGCCGGCCGACTCGTGACGGAATGGGCAGCCCGGATCATCCGCGTTCACGCGGCGACCGGGCTGCACCGAATTCTGCGCATCGACACGCTCGGCAACACACCTTCCCTTCCCGCCGTCATCATGGGACGCGTGCCATGGCGGCCTCGATGCGATCGAGACGTACTGGAAGGACCATGAACGGGAGATCGTGCGCAAAACGTCGCGCCGCGCATTGGGATGGGGACGCGTGGCCCTGGTCGGCTTTCGCTGCTGGCAAAGCCGGAAATTCTACCCACCAAGCAGCCTCCCATCGTACCAGGCGCGCGACAGCGCCATGGCCTACATTCTCGAGAAGCAGCGCGAGCTCGACTTTCCTCACGTGAAGACGGTGGTCTGGGCTCACAACGGGCATCTCGTCTACACCCCCTATGGTTCCGGGGGGTTCGAGCCGGAAGGCACCATCCCCATGGGCGCGCAGATCCGAGAGCGTTTGGGCCGCGAGTACGAGGCCATCGCGTTCACCGCATACGATACCAAGATCAACTGGCCCGGGATCGAAGAACCGATGCCTACGCCTTCCGCGGGCTCGATCGAGGACAAGCTGCACCAGCTGGGCGAGAACCACCTCCTCGTCGACTTGAAGCACATTTCCAGGAGATTCATCGAACCCGGAAAGGAGTACGAAATCAGCTGGGTGAACGATGTGCCGACCAAGGCCTACGGCGCAATTCTCTACCTCGGGTACTCACCACCGATGGACGCGTTGTTCTGGTAGACACGGGGCTGGCGGGGACCACCCGCCGCCCTGCGGTGCGGAGGGCATGGCTGGCCCGGCGGATAGCTCGGGTGCTCGGCATCTGCTAGAAAGATGTATGCAAGACGTCAAACTCGACTTCCAAGCATGGCTCACCGCGCGCCGCGACGCCGAGCTATCGGCCGAGAGCGATGCGCTCGGCGAGGAGCTCTTGACCTGGATGGACGAGCAGGTCGTCCTCGAAAAGAGCGGCTGGGCACCCGAGCTTTGCGAACGGGTGGCCACACGCCTGCAGGGTGCCGATCCGACGAGCCTTCGCAAGCGCCCCGTCGTGTTCTGGTCCGAGCAGCGCACGGCCTTCGCCGTTCCCGGACGCTACATTTACGTGGGCCGGCGCCTCCTCGAAGAGGCCATGCCCGAGGACGCGGTGGCCCTGCTCTTCGCGCACGAGCTGGCGCACCATCGGCTCGGGCACGTGAAACAGATGTTGCCGGCCTTGCGCTGGGCGCGGCAACTTCCCATCGCCCGCGTCGCCTCCTTTCTTGCCGTGACCGCGGTGCGTCTCGTGACATCGCGCGAACAAGAAGCGAAGGCCGACGCGTGGGCGCTCGATCGTTGCCTCGACGTCGGATACGACGGCCGCGCCTGTTTGCAATTGTTCGACGTGCTACGCACCGTCGCCGAAAACTACGGTGATCTGGACATGGCCTTCGGCCCCGACGACGTGGAGTCCGCCGCGCAACGAGAGCTCGATAAAGATGGTCGGCCGGAGTGGCGGAATGCCCTCTCCGCACTGCGCGAGCGAGCCACGCGCGCCCGCTGGGAACTGATGCGCGGTTATCCCTCCATCCGCGATCGCCGCGCCCGGCTCGAGGCGCGGCTCGGCGGGCGGTGAGCGAACGACATTTGCGGTTCGTACGCGGATGCACCTATCGACTTGGCGCATGTTGCATGGCTGCTACCGAGCGTGGCTCGCAGTTGGCCTGCTCCTCTTCGTCGCCACGACGTCGTGTTCACGCTCGACGAGCGGTGGGGGCGATGCATCTCCGGCGCCCGCCGTCCGAAATGACATGGCGGGACTTGGAAAGGTAATCCATCTGCCATCCACCGGTGTCCGTTCTGCCCGATGGGTGATTGTTCCCATGGGGAGCGACTCGTTCGTCGGCCCCACCGACTATGTACTCTATGCTTACCTGGAGCTCGATCCGGCAACCTGGGCGACGTTGCGCCCGTCGAGCATGCGGGACGGTGGCACCACGACGGTTCGCATTCGGAGCGACATCGCGCCCCTGCTTCTCGGCCCGCCGGCGGCCGCGCTCCCCGGAGATCTTCGCGACAAGCTCGTCACGGGCACCGCCTACGACACCCGCAGCGTCGAGCGGTCGCCGTACCGCGGCACGGAGGGCGTCCGGGTTGATGACGGGTTGTTGCTGGTGCTCGGCACCATGTAGGAGTGACCAGGAAGGCTCCGCTCCTCAACCGAGTCAAGCAGTGGGCAGACACGAAGCCATCGTGTGCGAGGGGTGGGCTGCGCCATCGCGGAGAGGCGGCGCGCGGATGGCGTACGGCGCCGCGCCAGCTCTGTGCCCTCCCGTTGCCGAGAAGGCCCAGCGGATGCCGTCAGGCTGGCCGCGCGGCGGAGTCGGTGGGATTTGGTCGCCATCCTCGCACCGTTCGATGCCGCGGCGTGTCTTCTATCGGATAAGGGTCAACCGACTTTGGCGAGCTTCAAGCGCTGAGCCAAATTGGTGAGCATATCGTCGGTCACGCGCGACAGGTCGTATTCCGGCAGCCAGTTCCAGTCCGATCGCGCGACGGAATCGTCAATCGAATTGGGCCAACTCGCGGCAATCTTCTGACGAAAATCCGGGTCGTAGGCGATCTGAAAGCCTGGAATCCGCTTGGCAATCTCGCTCGCGATCTGCTCGGGCGTAAACGAGAGGCCGGCGATATTGTAGCTACCGCGCTCCCGGATCCGTGCGGCCGGCGCTTCCATCAGATCGAGAGTGGCTCGCACCGCGTCGGGCATGTACATCATCGGCAACGCTTCATCCGGCTTCAGGAAGCAGACGTAGGGCCGCCCCTGCACAGCGTGGTGGAAGATGTCGATGGCGTAGTCCGTGGTCCCACCGCCCGGTGGCGTCTTGTGCGAAATCAGTCCCGGATAGCGCAGGCTGCGGACATCCACGCCTTTGTTCGCGAAATACCAGCGACACCACCCCTCTCCGGCGAGCTTGGAGATCCCATAGACGGTCTGCGGCTCCATGACCGTGCGCTGCGGGGTCTCGTCGGCCGGCGTCGTCGGGCCGAACGCGGCAATGGAACTGGGCCAGAACACCTTCTCGATCTTCAAGGCGGCGGCGGCCTCCAGCACATTCAACAGGCCGGTCATATTGAGCTGCCACGCCCATTTCGGCTTCCGCTCACCGGCCGCCGAAAGCGTCGCCGCCAGTTGATAAATCTGAGTGATGCCATGCTTCCGAACGAGCGCCTCGATCTGGTCCGCGTCGGTGACGTCGAGAACCTCATGGACGAGGTGTTCGTGCCGTCCTTCGGGGCTGATGTCGCTGGTGATGACATTGCGCTCGCCGTAGCGTTCGGCCAAGGCGGCGGAGAGCTCGGTGCCCAGCTGGCCGTTCGCACCGGTGAGTAAAATCTTTGGCGTGCTCATCCGATGCTCCCCCCTCGACGGGCGACATCGAGGCGTGCGCTGGCGCCATCCACCGAGAATACGCGCTTGAATCGGCTAACTTGCTCGCTCGCACGCGGTTCCGAGCACATGAACGAAGCACAGTCGAATGATGTTGACATAGGCAAGCCTCACTCAAAAATTCCGTCCAGAACGGCAGGTCCGCTATATTGAACGAAGGGGATGGTTTCCGTCATACCGGACACGGTTGTCCCGTATGGTGTATGTCAGGGGTCGTACGATGCAAGAATTTAGTGAGGGCCATCGTGACAACGGACCCCCTGCGGTCGGCGAGCGCCTCCACGCCCTCCGCAAGGCGAGGCGGTTGACGCTCGACGCGCTCGCCAAAGCGTCGGGGGTGTCCAAGTCGATGCTCTCCCAGATCGAGCGAAATGAGGCCAACCCCACGGTCGCCGTCCTGTGGAGGTTGACATCGGCGCTGGGCGTAGCGCTGGCCGATTTCCTGACCGTGGAGAGGGCGGAGCTGTCGCAGCCCGTCGTAGCTCTCCTGCCGTCTTACTCGACCCCCGAAATAAGGAGCCCCGACGGCAAGTGCATCCTACGCATTCTCGGTCCGACCGAAATGGTGGGTAAGATTGAATGGTACGAGCTTCGCGTGGATCCGGGCGGCGTCCTGGCGTCCGAGCCCCATTCCGTCAACACGAAGGAGCACCTGTCGCTGTTGTCTGGACAGTTGACCCTGAACGTCGCGGGAACCCAAAAGCTGATACAGGAAGGCGAGACCGCGCGCTATCCGGCAGACGTCCGTCATGTGATCGTCAACGAACAGGAAAAATCGGCGTGCGCTCTCTTGGTCGTCGAGTGTGCTTGAGAGAGCGTGACGGCGATGCATCGTAGAAGCGCCCCGTGGGCGCACCACGTGCTGGGAATTCCTGCGCCGATAGATGTGCCAAAGCGGCAAATGCGCGCACCTGTTGCATCGCCGGGGGCTGCATCCGCGTCACTCACTTGACCCACGGAAAAATCGCGGAGGAGCGCCCCACACGCGGCAGGCGCCATCGTCGGCGCATAAAGCAACCTGGACGCGCCGCGCAATCATCGAGGCGCCGCTCTACGCAAGACCGTGCGCGGATTCCATTCCGCCGTGCCGATTCGAGCTAGCATGTTCTGCCGCGTGCGAGGCCCTCTCCTTCTCTTTCTATTTGCATCGGTGGGCGGCTGTGTCGCCTCCCGCGCGGTCCCCGTACGCACGCCGTACACGACGTTACCCGAGGACGCGCCGTGCGGGGAGCCCGCCGCGCAATCGGAGGTTCGTAACCTGCGAGCGTTCCGCCGCTACGTCGAGATCCGATCCATCACGCCCCTCGAGCACCACTTCAGCGCGGCGTGGGGGACCACCTTCACGAACGGGAGCACCTCGTTCGCGACTCGGCGCAATCCGACAACAGGCGAGATCGACGTGCGGCGGGAAGGCCAATTCGCGATCGAGGGACAGGTCGCGCGCCCGTCGTTCAAGCCAGTCCCTCGTGAGCTCGCCCCCTTCGTCGACGAAATCCGGCGCAGAGCCACTCGCGAGGACATTCCGACACACCCCAAGTGGCTCGAGTTCGCGTACGCCGGCGAGTATCGCGTTCTCGACGTGGCGGAGACGATGCCACTTTACCCTCCGAGCCGCGAGCCCCGCGTCGCAGTCTTCGATTCCGCCGTATTCAAGGCCGACGCAAGTTTGACACGTTTCGAACGGGACGGCGCGGGCGTTCGCCTCGGTAAAGGTGTCCACGCACTTTGCTTTGGTAGCGTTTGCGCATGCGATCGCGGCCGGTGGATCGACGGCCTTGCGTCGAGCACGCCTCGAGGAACGACGCTCCTTTCTGAGCTCGATGCCGAATCGCGAGACCGGATCTTCGAAGCCGCGCGCGATTTCGCCGCAGGACGAAAGAGTGTCTTTCTCTCGCAATTGCTGACCAAGGACAAAGACGTCTCGCTGCTTCCGGCGAACCTGGAGCAGCAGCTCGCCCTGGACATCACGGTGGCGGGGAGAGCGGCGCAAAGTAACGGCCAGGAGCCATCAACGCAACACCTCGAGCTTCACCTCGACGCACGGAGCACGGCCACGAGCATATCACGCGACGCGAAGAGCGCCTTGCTCGACGGCGTCGAGGTCAAGGTCTCGGCTTCGCTCGCGGCCGAAGGAGCATCGCCCAACGGACGCACGCAGCGGAGGCTTCTGCTCACCGTGCGCATCGACGATGGCCGTGGCCGAGTGAACGAGCAGACCTATCACGCGCGAGGCAACGCCATCGTCGACGGAAGCAATGTCGCCTTCATCGAATTCGAGATACCATTCGACGAACGAGAGAAGGACGAAAACCGCATGCGCCACGTCATGCCCGGCGGACCGAACACCTCGAGCATCGAGGTGTTCGTCGGATATCTCCGTCCGATCTGGTAGCTCGTTCCGCCTTACGTGCACGACCGCCGCGCTCACGCAACGTTTGCCGTCACGGTTCGCGAAGAGCTCTCCGAGGACCTGCCGCGCGCGCACCTCGCATCGGGACCCACCAGGAGCCTCGCATCGCGGTGTTCCGCGCGCTGACGGAAGCGGCGCAGAGCCGCGTCGTCGACATCCAATATCTCGTCGGTCGCGAAGCGTCTCGGGTCGCGTAAGCGAAGTCACGATCTCGCTTCCTCTCGACGACCTCCTCCAGCGGATCGACGCCGTCGGCTGCGATTTCGACGCACGCGCCGCGACGACGCCGACGTTCCGCGTGGAGCGAATGACCGTTGCCGGCTCGGGCGCGGCGCGGGTCAGCCTTCCGTGACCATACCGAAAGCCGAAAACCCGCGCGACGTGAGCTCCGCGACACGAGATGATCAACCTCGTTGACGCAAGACCACCACCCGCCGAAACGGCGCGGAGGGCTCGCATCCTCGCTCAGCGCGCCGCGGCCGAGTCCACGGTTCTCCGCACACGGCTTCGGAAGTCATCCAGCATGCGCTCGGCCGTCGCGCGATCGAACAAGTCGCAGTTGTACTCCAAGGTCACCGATGCGCCTTGGTCGAGCTCCACGAGCTCGAGCACCAGATCGTGAAAGCCCCGCGCCTCTTGATCGATTTCCTCGACCTCGAGCTTTAGGCCCTCGAAGATCGGGCGCGCAAAAAGCTCTTTTGGCGGCTGGGCAAAAACGACGCGGTAGAGCGGAGGAGGAGGATCGCCGCGCACCCCCAGCGCGTGGGCGACGGCGTCGCTGGGGACGTCGGCATTGGCAAAGGCGTTCAGGCACGTGGTGCGGACGCGGCCAACGAGCTCGCGGAACGTCGGCGCCCCGGAAAGATCGATGCGCAGCGCCACGGGGTTGGGAAAGAAGCCTACGAGCGGCTCGAGCTCGGGCCGAGTGCGGCCTGCGACCGCCGAGCCGATGACGAGATCCGTCTGGCCGCTCCACGCGCGCAGCGATTCGGCAAATACCGCAAGGAGAACCATATACGGTGTTGCGCCATGCTCGCGCGCGAGCGCCCGCACGGCCGACCACCTCGCGGCCTCCCACACGTCGCGAAGTCGGTCACCGCCGCGCGTGTGCTCGGGGGGCCGCGGGCGATCGAATGCAAGCGCCACGATCGAGGGGGCGCCGCGCAGCTGCTGCCGCCAATACGCGAGCTGTCGCTTCGCCGCTTCGGAAGCCATGAAATCGCGCTCCCAAACGGCAAAATCCAAATAGGCGACGGGCAATGGCGGGAGACATGGCTCTTCGCCGCGTTGCAAGGCTGCGTACACGGCTTCCGCGTCGCGCACCAAAATCGCCAAGGAATAACCATCGGCGGCAATGTGATGGAGGCACACGACGAGCGTCCACGTGGATCGCCCGCGCCGTATCAATGTGGCGCGAAAGGGAAGCTCGCGCGAGAGATCGAACGGCACCTTCGCGTCGCGCTCGGCGAATGCGGTCACGTCCTTCGCATCGTGGGCGCGCTCGGCCCAATCGACGTGGCGCAGCGAGACCGGCGGGTTGGTCAAGACGACGGCGCAGTCCGCGGGTTGCTCGCCCGCGCCTTCGACGAAGATGGTGCGCAGGGGTTCGTGCCGCGAGGTGAGCTCGATGAGAACGCGCTCGACCCGCGCGGGATCGAGCGCACCCTCGATATGAACGAGCCACATCATGTTGTAGGCGGTCGCGGTCTCGGGTTGCTCCTGTTGTGCGAGCCAGAACCACTGCTGCCCGAGCGATGCCAGGCGCCGCGCGCTCGAGGCGCCTGGGCTCACGTCCGCCGGCCGGGGCGAGATGCCGGGCCCCTCGGGCGGAGCCTCGCTTTCGGCGTGGGCGGCGACGGAGCGCATGGTGCGCGCGATGAGGAGTCGCTCGAACGAGAGATCGACGCCGAACTCGCGCCGGGCGAGGCCAATGAGCTTCGTGGCGAGCAGCGAGTTGCCGCCGGCGTCGAAGAAGTCGTCATCGGGGGCCAACGAGGCTGCTCCGAGGATCCCGCGGGCAAGCGCACATAGGGCAGCCTCGAGGGGCTCGCCCTCGGCGGCGCGGTGAGGCGGCTTCGGAGAAGCCGGCGCGGAGAGCTTCGCGCGGTCGATCTTTCCGCTGGCCGTGAGCGGGAGCGCCTCGAGGAACGCGATTTCGGGGACCACGGTGGCGGGCAGGCGCGCGCGGGCGAACGTGCGCAGCTCGGCGGCGCTCGATCGAGCACCCGCCTTTTGCACCACATGTGCGATCAGGCGGCGCTCCCCTTCGGCCTCGTGCATTTGCACGATGGCGTCCGCCACCTCATCGTGCTCGCGCAGCACCGCTTCGATTTCAGCGGGCTCGATCCGCACGCCGCCCACTTTGATCTGAGCATCGAGCCTGCCCGTGCACACGAATTGCCCATCCGGGCGGCGAAACCCCATATCCCCACTTCGGTACATGCGGCCGCCGGAGATCGGATCCGGCACGAATTTCGAGGCCGTCAGCTCCGGACGATGGATATAGCCGCGCGCGACGCCTTCGCCCAGAACGCAGATTTCGCCCACGACTCCATCGGGGACGGGCTCGAGCGCCTCGTTTCGAATGCTCACGCCCACCCGCGGCAACGGCAGCCCGATGGGCACGTGCGGTTCGGCATCCCAGCCGCCCGCCGAAAGGTCGGCAATCGTGCAAACGGCCGTCGCTTCCGTAAGGCCGTACTCATTGAGGAGACGCACGCCCGTTCCGACCCGCGCAAGCCACGCGTCGAGCCGATCGGGGGCGGCGGCCTCCCCGCCGATGATCACGGCCCGGAGCGTCTTTGGGAGGGCGAGGCTCTCTTCGTCGATATCGGCGACCAGACGATGCCAGATGGCCGTGGGCGGCATGATGATGGTGACACCGCTGCGCGCGCACCCACGAAGCAGCGCCTTGCTCTCGATCATATCCGGATGGCGCAGGACGAGCGCCGCGCCCGCGAGCCAGGTGGGAAATACTTCTTCGACCATGGTATCCCAACTTGGCGACGCAAATTGCAAGATGCGGTCCGACGGCCCGATGCCGTAAGCCTCCACCAACGCGCGCGCAAGATGGGATAGCGAGTGGTGCTCGACGGCGACCCCCTTCGGCCGCCCGGTCGATCCCGACGTATACACCACATACGCCAGCGCGCGGCCGTCTTGCTCGGGCGAGGCGACGTTGGCTTCGAGCTCCTCGTCGGAGAAGTCCGCGATGGGCATGCGCTGCGCGGCGAGCGCGTCGACGGCGTCGATCGCGTCCAGCGATGGCGAGCTTGCACGCGATACGAGGACGAAGCGGACGGCGGCATCGTCGCACATGAACGCGAGTCGCTCGCGCGGAAAGCCGGGATCCAAATAGAGGTAGGCGCCGCCGGCTTTCAAGATCCCCAGCAGAGCGACCATGAGCTCGATGGACCGTTCCGCGCACACGCCGACGATGGCATCGCGCCCGACCCCTGCGCGCCGGAGCCGCACCGCCATGGCATCCGATTGCCGATGGAGCTCCCCGTACGAAACGCGCGAATCGCCTGCGACGATCGCCTCCGCGTGCGGCGTGCGGGCGGCCTGCTGCGCGATGAGGCGGTGAACGGCGAGCTCGAAATCCATGCGCATGCGTCTTCCACCGAAATGCCTCGCATGCAACCCACCTTTGGGCGGGACGACTCGAAACGAGCGGCCGTTTGCATCTCGTCCAATGCCGGCACTTCGGTTGAGTCGGCCGGAACAATCCGCACGATCGTGCAGCGGCGGATCATAATCGGATTCTATTGCGGACATTGCTGCGCAGCTGCTTTTTTATTGCGACGTGGCGGCAGGATCATAATCCACGCACATCGTCGACATCATTGCATGACCGGTTTTTATGGCCGCTAATCGTGTTTTGAAGATCGTCCCGAAAAACCTGGAGACTTGACCACGAACGATGCGTTTCATCGCAGCGGAGAGGGTGCGGAAGGCGTATAGGATCGATCGTCGACGTCGGGATCGTGAAACGAGGGAATTCAACCAGGAGGCCGGCACATGGGAACTGAATCTCTGCCCGTCTGCTCTCACAATGAGTGGGATACGGTCGAAGAGGTCATCGTGGGGACCGCGCTCGGCGCGTGCATACCCGAGTGGCACGTCACCTTGAAGGCGACCTTACCCGAACGGTATTGGTCTTTCTTCAAAGAGCACGGCGGCCAGCCATTCCCGGACGAAATCGTGCGCGCCGCGGAGCGCGATCTGGACGGGCTCGCGAAAATTCTCGAGGCCGAGGGCGTGAGAGTTCGCAGGCCGGAGCCAATGCGCCAAGCGCGCGGATTTGCGTCCCCGCATTGGCGCTCCAGGGGCGGGCTCTATGCGGCCATGCCCCGGGACTGCCTGCTCGTGGTGGGCGACGAGATCCTCGAGGTGCCCATGGCATGGAGGTGCCGGCACTTCGAGACCCAGGCTTTCCGCCCGCTGCTCAAGGAGTATTTCCTCCGAGGTGCCAAGTGGACGGCCGCACCGAAGCCCATGCTCGGCGATGCCCTCTACGACGAGGGATTCCACGAGTCCGCGAAAAATGGGGTCGCCAGCGTGCTCACGGAGATCGAGCCGGTCTTCGACGCAGCCGACTTTCTTCGCTGCGGCAAAGATATCGTCTACTTCCGAAGCCACACCACCAACGCGCTGGGGGTCGAGTGGCTGTCGCGCCACCTCGGCAGCGCCTACCGATTCCACGAGCTGGAGTGCGACGACACGCACCGGATGCACATCGACACCACGTTCTTGCCGCTCCGGCCCGGATTGCTCATGGTCAATCCCGAGCGGGTGCGCACCATCCCTCGCCTGTTTCGTTCGTGGGACATCCTCGAGGCCCCGCCGGGCTGCACCCCCGACGACGTTCCGCTCTACTTCAGCAGCAAATGGCTCAACATGAACGTGTTCATGCTCGACGAGGAGCGGGTGCTGGTGGCCGCGCACGAAAAGCCGCTCATCGCTGCCTTGCGCAACCGCGGCCTCGCGCCCATCCCGGTACCCTTCCTGTCCTTCTACCCACTGGGCGGCTCGATTCACTGCGCCACCCTCGACGTGGTTCGACGAGGTGCTTTGAAGTCGTATTTCTGAAGATGCGTCGAACCGGCACCGCCACGGTCGGCTCGCTCTTGACGGGCGTGGCGGCAGATGTCCGGGGCCTTGCCGCGGTGTTCGCGCTGAATGAGGCATTGATGGCGGCCGGGGATGTCGCGGCCATCGAGGCCGTTCTTGGGGCTTGGGCTACGACCAATGCAGAGTGCGAGACATTCGAGATGTTCTCCATGCCCGGCGAGCAGCCCACGCTGACGGAGCAGAAGCCCGTCTTCGAGACCCGCGGCGCCCCCCCCGAGGGCCTCACCGTCGATGCACGAGCTCGTGGTCCTCGAGCTCCTCGCCACCCGCGGCGCGCCCGCGCGCTCGGTTGCGCGCCGTGATCAATCGACGGGCGGCGGTGTGCCCGGCTCGGGGATCTTGGCCCACCCGGGCACCGGGTAACGGCCGTACTTTGCGGCCTGGTATGCGCCCGTCGAGATCCACGCGGCGTGCGGGCGAATGGCGACAGCGACGCTGTGCAGCGGGAGCCCCGCTGCATCCTCGAAGCCGAGCGAGTCCAAACCGATGATGGTCGGATTGGTATCGAAGGTCTCGTTCAGCAGAATGCCCGAACCCGAATCGCCGGGGAGGCCCGATCGCCCGATGGCGAACTGCCCGTCTACGGCATGAAAGACGAACCCGTTGTCGCCCCACGGCAGATCGCACGGCCCCACACAGGTGAATGGAACGTCGCGAAGGAAGCGGCGTTCGCCTTTGCCCCGGTCGGTGGGGGTGACGCGCCCGCGCCCTACGACCGCCACCTTCCCGTCCGAGGGCGGCGATGTCTTCAAGTCGCGGTCGAGATCGACCCACGCCGGGGCCGCGTCGGTGACGTTCCGCTGAAGGATCAGCAGCGCCACGTCGTCTTTGCACATGTGGCTCCCGAACGGCGAAATGACCACGCGCTTCACGTCGATCCAGACCGGGTGATCGAAGAGGGCCGAGTGCGAGGTGGTGACGCGGATGCCGCCCGGAAACAAAGGATTTTCCGTGAAGACGTGCGCGTCGGTGCATTGGAAATCATCCTCGACGGGCGGCGGCGTGATGTCGTGGACGCAGTGGCGCGCGGTGAGGACCAGGTTCGGAGCGATCAGCGAGCCCGTGCAGCGCGTGTTGTTTCCGTTGGCCACGCAGGCGCCGACCTCGCCGAGGGCGGGATCCGTGTTCAGCGTACCGGTGCAGATCCCGACTGCGAACGGATGATGTTGATCGATCGGCGCCTGATAGAGCGGGCTGGTCTGCTGGTCCTTTTCTTCGTCTTGCCCCGCGTCGCTGCTGCAACCCACCGCGCCGGCGGCGGCTCCGACTGCGAGAATCCACGCAATTCCATTATTCCATATCATAAGCTGTCTCATGCCATTCCGTACGCAGGCGCCGCCTTTTTCATTCGATTTCGATCGGATTTTTCGAGGGCGCGCAAACCGTGCCACGGATGACGCAAAAGTGTTCACGGCTTGCCATGATGAAGGAGGGCTCCGCGCTGTTCTTGCGTGACATCGCCAACCACGTTCCTGATGAGGGGGGTCGTGGCCAGATCGGACTGCCCGACATCAGAGGGGGTCTTTGGACGGCTCCACCATGAGCAATCGCGGATCTTCAATATGGCCATCAGCTCGTTCGACAAGCACGTAGTCTTCGATGCCGTGAGCTATAGGAACCCGGATTGCTGTCGCGTATTCCTGCTGCCGCTCGCGGAGCTCGGCGACTCGCCACGCGAGGAGCTCACGGCCGTCGCCCACGCCGGATCGGAGCACCGACGCGATGTCCCGCATGGCGAGCGACGCCGGATCGCTGCGTGCCGCATGGCGCACCCCCGATGCGTAGAGTGGCGAGGCGTCAGGGGCCCTCGCGCAGCCACTCGGCCTCGATGTCGACCAGCGCGTGGAGCCATTCGAGCGGAGTGACAGACATCGCGTCATGGTACCCCGTCGCCGGACCGAGTACCAGTCCAGCATCGAGGTCACGCCGGGTTGGTGCGCGGAGATTCGCGCCGCCAGCCCTGACGGCGTTCGCTTCGCGGCGTGGATGAACGCGGCTCGCTGAAAGTAGGCCGCTCCTTTCCTCCTCGTGCGACCACGCAATTGCTCGGGGAGAGGACGAGTTCGCAGCAAAGCCTTTCACGCCGACGGCGGTACACTGTACCGCTTCAAATAGCAGGCTCGGTACATGAACAAGATTGGGTTCATCTCTATTTTACGGGCTTTTCACCCGAGTGCACCCGGGCATGGTGTGGGCACGAGGCATGAATAGGGGTCGAGCATGCCCACGATACCGAAGTCGCTGCTTCGCGATACCCGAGGTGTGAGCACCGTCGAGTATGCGATGATCCTGGTCGCAATTTTGCTGGTCATCAGCGGTGGGTATCGCCTCCTCGGCAAGGAGCTCGAGGCCAAGGTCACGTGCGCATCCGCCCTGGATTCGGCGTGCGGCGGGGGTGCTGGGGCCGCGGGACCGAGCGCGGGCACCGGGTGATTGGCCGGCCCCCTTGCGCAGGGTACCGAGGCGATCGGGCGAGGAATTTCTGCGGCGCGCGATTGGATGCATGAGGTGGGCGATTGGTGGGACAGCGTGGCGGAGGATACGGTGCCGACGACGTTCGCGCAGGACGTCGGTGGTTCGAATCCGAAGTCCATCGATGGTCAACTCGTGAAGCTCGCCGATGACGTCTACAATAACAACGGCTTCAACGAGCCCATCGGTGCTCCCATCGACGGCTGGACGCGCATGAGCGATGATCAACTGCGCGCCGATCACATCGAGCCGAGGATGCTGCACAATCCGCAGACCGGATTTCATGCCGAAGTTTATAGGAACAGCCGTGGCGAGCACGTTCTCGCCATAGCGGGCACCGACGATCAGAACGATGTGGTGTCCGATATCATGGGAAGCGTCGGACTCAACGATCACGTGACCCAAGCCACTGACCTCACCCGACAATTGAAGGGGGTTTACGGCGACAAACTCGCGTGCACGGGCCATTCGCTCGGCGGCGGCGCGTGCGCGGCAGCAGCCGTCGCCAACGACATTCCTGCGGTCACGTTCAATGCCGCGGCGGTTCATCCCAACCAAGCCCTCGGAGGGATGGGAAAAGACGTCGGCGATTTCCAGCGACGCGCGGGCAACGTGCGCGCCTACGAGCTCCCGGGCGATGTCCTGACCGGGAACCAGAATCACGGTATTCTCACGCCGAGCGCGGCGCACCCCATTGGAAAGCAGATCGAGCTGCACGCAATTCCCCCTGATTCTCCGGGGTTTATCGGAGTCCTCGGGCCAGCGGGGGTGGCCTTCGATCACGGCGTACAGATGCACGGCACGGGCGCCGTCATGAAGTCGATGGATAAATATCCGCCGTGGGTTACCTCCACCAAATGATGGCTTTCAACGACGCTCTGTCGCTGAGACGGCACTGCGTCTCCTCGGACGATGCCGCCACAGATCGGCGAGAGCGACGCCGTGTTCTCGACGTCGCTGACACTGCTGTATATCCTTTTATGACATCCAGTTGCGTTCCAATGGGAACCCGTATGATGCCACTATCTTCTCGTTTCTGCCACACTGTCTTTCCACGGATACGCAATTATGGTGTACGGACGACTCGATTGGTCATGCGCAGCGCTTCGTAAGCCATCTAGCGCCGCGTAAGAGGGCTCTTGCACCCGGCGGAGTGTATCCATGGCCCGCCCTCACTGCTTCGAGCGATGACGACCTTTCTCTGCGACTCTTCTCCTTCGAGCACCTGAGCCCAAAGCTTCAAGAGGTGGCCCGCCGAGCAGGCGCCACCGGAGCGCCAAGGTATCGGCCCAGCGAAGGAAGGCGCAGGTGGCCGATAGCCCCACCGTCGCTTAACGTTGCCGTTTATGAGTAACCGTACGGGCAAAGACGCCGTGCGGGGCGGTCGCGTTTGATGTTCATTGCGCGCATGGCGAGACATGATGCGAACTGGTGGGCTGAGCGGGTCAAGGAGCTGGCGCAAAGCGGCGATGCGGCGGGGATCGCCCGCCGACATAGCGTCAGGGAGCGGACGTTGATCTGGTGGCGATCCGAGCTTGAGCGGCGCGCGCGCACGGCAGGCCCCACGCGCCTGCTGCCCGTCGTCGTGACACGACCTGCGACGGTGGAGCGCGATATCGAGCTTGTCGTCGAAGCCGGACCGGCACGCATCACGATGCGTGGAGCGATTACGGCCGAGCATCTTGCGGCGCTGGTGGCCGCCGCGGCGCGCGCGTGTTGAGTCTCGGGCCCGGCATCGAGATCGTCCTCGCGAGTGCGCCCGTCGACCTTCGGCGCGGACACGATGGCCTCGTGACGCTCGTGCAGTCTTTGTGGAAGGCCGACCCGTACAGTGGCACCCTCTTCGTGTTTCTTGGTCGCCGCATGGATCGCGTGAAGATCCTCTTCTTCAGCGCGGGCGGCTTCGTTGTCTATTACAAAAGGCTCGAATCTGGGCGCTTCACGCTCCCGCGGATCCCTGAAGGGGCCTCACGCATCGACCTCGACGCGACGTCGCTCACCATGCTGCTCGATGGTGTCGATCTTCGTCTCGTTCGACGCACACCGATGTGGAAACCCGCGAAGACGACCGCCGAAGCGAAAAAGGGGATCGACATTCGGCGGAGTGCATGATCAAAGCTGTTTATTGGTCCCTCCTCCCGACAACGACGAACACGGTTCCTGCGCTTGGCGCGAGTACGCGCAGTACCTCGAACAGGAGGGTGCGCGGGCGCAAGCTCGAATGGATATCATGCAGGCCGAGCTCGAGGTGCTCAAACGCGCCTTCGCCAGGCGTACCGAGAAGATGGGCAAGATGCCCAAGATCGCGCGGCCACCGAGGACGCTAGCGGAGATCGCCGAGCGCCGCACGGAGCAGGCTTTGCTTCGCGCGGAACACATCGTCACAGAAGAGAAGACGGAGCCCGTGCCCGAGACGCTGAAGAAGTGTCATCTTTGCGGCGGCACGAATTTTCGCAGCGTCGGCACCGGCAAGCCATCCGAGGTTTACTCGTACGTCCCGGGCTACTTCCGACGTGTTGTGCACACGCGCGAGGTCGTCGCGTGTCGATGCGGTGGATGCGTCATTACCGCGCCGCCGCCGGAGCGTTGGTCGGACAAGACGCGGTACGATTCGAGCTTCGTTGCGCACCTCGTCGTCTCGAAGTGCCTTGTCGTCACGCCGCTTTATCGTCTCGAGCAGTCGTTCGCGCGGCTCGGTATGCCCATCGCACGAAGCACGATGAATGACTTGTTCCGGCGTGCGGCGCAAAAGCTCGAGCCCCTCCGAGCCCCGCTCTTCGACGTCATCAAGAAGGACTTCCTCGTCCATGTCGACGAGACGTCGTTTACGCTGACGAAGCAAACCTCGAAGGCGTTTATCTGGTCCTTTGTTGGCAAGCGTCTCACGGGATATCGCTTTGAGCTCACGCGTGGTGGCGATGCTCCACTCGAGGTCCTCGGTGATTCGCCTGGCGCATTTCTGTGCGACGACTATCGTGGATATGACCCGCTCGAGAAGCGAGGACTCCGTCAGCGATGTGGCTGTCTCGCTCACGTTCGTCGGAAATTTTTCGAGACCGGGGAGGTGCCCGAAGCGAAGGAAGCACTCGACCTCATCGCCGGAATGTACGGTGTCGAGCACGAGGCAGAGCATCGCGCGTTTCTTGGCACGGCCGAGCATCTCGCGCTGCGGCGCACCTATGCACGGCCTCTATTTGTCCGATTACTTCTGCTTTCTCGCGAACTTCGTCGTGCACACGGACCGAAGACGTTGCTCGGTCGTGCCGCGCACTATGTATGGCGCAACCTGCGCCCGCTCGGCCGTTTTCTCCGCGATCCGCGCATCCGCCTGGACAATAACTTGGCAGAAAATGCCCTTAGGCTCATCGCTCTTGGCCGGAAAAATTTTCTATTTGTCCACAGCGAGGACGCCGGTAAGGAGCTCGCACTGCTCTACTCACTGGTCGTTTCGTGCACACGCGTTGCCATCAATCCCGTTGAGTACATCGCGGACGTCCTCGAACGCATCGACAAGACCGCCGACGACAATCTCTCGAACCTCCTGCCCGATCGCTGGAAACCACACGCGATCGCATCACCCTCGACGTTTTTCGACGCTTAGACCATCGCGGATCGAACGGAACCCCGTTCAGGCCGTTCGCCGTACGGTTACGTTTATGAGTCGTCGAAGAGCGTAGCGCCAACAGGCTTCCCTCATCTCGGAAAGCGCGCCATCGGGCACCCACGGGTTGAGCGGGTTCGCGGCGGACCGACGGGATTCGGCCCGTCACGTGTCCTGATTCAGCCTGCCCTTGGTTGAGCCGGCATCTTCGCTCTTTCGCGTCCATCGTAATTCGTCGAGAACTCTCCGTTCTCGGTTTTTCTAAAGAATGCCCGAGTCAGATTCGCGACGTCCATCGGCCTAGATTCGCCCCATACTGTAATCGACGTTGTTAAAGTAAGCAGCTGCCAGTCCAAGTGCGGACTGGCAGGTTGCAACCGAAGTAGGACGTGGCTTTTACCTCTTAGCTGGTATTGGCTTACGGACGGGGGGGGCTTTCTCAGGGCGGTCCACCATATCTGTACTGGATTTTATGACGCCTTGGAGCTCCCTTAATGCAGAATTGTAGTCACGGTTCGCAGCAAACCACGCTTCTTCGCATTCCGCGCGTGGTCGGAGACTATGTCTTTCTAGGCTGTCAATGTAGTATTTGTCGTCGACCGGTGAATCAGCCATGGTGTACCTCCTTCAAACAAAATTGGGAGTACCGCATGTGGCGCTCCCGCTGATGGCGTTTACTGATCGCTTACTTGGATTTGGAATATGGCACACGATCAATCGCATACTTGGGAGTACGCTGGAGCATCACCATCGCCGCATTGTAATCACCATTCGACGCGGTAAGAGCCTTCTCGCATTCCTCACGTATCTTTCCGGTCGCCTTTATGTGATCGTCAACAATCTTTGAATCGGCCATGGTGTGCCCACTTCAAACAACATGGGAGTAGGTAACTGCCAGTCCAAGCTCGGACTGGCAGCTACAACCAAAGTAGGGTGTGGCTTTTTAAGCCTTAGTTCCTCCAACTACTGCTGTCCTCGGACCCGGCTCAGATCCGCAGTGGCCATCACATTTGAGATCGTATTTTGGTCCATGGTCAGGAGCCGGCGGAATGCGTTGTCGTGGTTACGGTTCTGCTCAAACCAAACTCGTTCGCATTGGGCGCGTGGCTTGTGAGTATCTCTTTCTAGGCTGTCAATGTAGTATTTGTCGTCGACCGGTGAATCAGCCATGGTGTACCTCCTTCAAACAACGTGGGAGTACCGCATGTGGCGCTCCCCCCTATGTAGATCGATAACCACGGTT
This sequence comes from Sorangiineae bacterium MSr11954, assembly GCA_037157815.1. Classification (NCBI taxonomy): domain Bacteria; kingdom Pseudomonadati; phylum Myxococcota; class Myxococcia; order Myxococcales; family Pendulisporaceae; genus Pendulispora; species Pendulispora albinea. The sequence goes on along the minus strand of CP089984.1, from coordinate 4,826,538 downwards.
ACGTCGGCAGAGCCCCCGTACTGGCTCCTCTTGCGTGCTCACTTCAGCGGCGGAGCAAAGCGAACTTGGGGTGCGCCCTCGAGCTTCACCACCGCCCCCTTGTAATCACCGTTCGCGGCGGTGAGGGCCTTCTCGCATTCTTCTCGTGTCTTTCCGGTCGCTTTTACGAGATCGTCAACGAGCTTTGAATCGGCCATGGTGTACCTCCTTCAAACAACGTGGGAGTACCGCATGTGGCGCTCCCCTGGTGGAGCTCAAAGCGTACCGCGTCCCCACGAGCACCGCGTGAGGCATGGTGCTACGCGCGCGGGGCAAATCGCTGCAAACTCGGCATTGGGGCCGCGGATAAATCCGGAGCACGCGATCTGGCGAACATACCCATTGATGTCGAATAGACAACCATGAAATTGCCGAATACGTCATAAAAGTTGGATAACATGCTCATGCTCGACCCCGTCCGAAGTACGTTGGATGAGAGGAATTCACGTCGTCACCGCCGCCCCCGGCCTGAACTTCCCCCCTACTGTTCCGCCGAGGATGCGTTTAAATCGATCTGGGGCCCCCACGAGCTACCCAGAATCCTATGAGCGCCTCAACTCCATAAAGCGATCCTTGTGCGACTATCGAGCATCTCCGATTTCGCGGTTCGGCGGATCACATGGCGGGGATACCGGTCATCCCATTAGTAAGCACCGCGACTCCAACCGTAAAGGACAAATGCGAAGGGCGCCACTCGCCCCCCACATCGGGGAAGGCTCAGCGCCCTTCAGTACTGCGTCACGTATGTGGGGGGCTTTGCTACCGGTTGGGGACCAGTGGAAATAGGGGAGCGTTTGCAAGCTCGAGAGCAAATTTATCAGGGGAGAGTTCCGCCCCCGGGGGGAGCGGGCCTACGGTGTAGAGCGCACGAACCTTTCCCGTCTCGTCGACCACCTGGAGTTTGGCAGGGACGGCGTTACCCCCTTGGGCGACCAGTTTGGGGGCGTTCTCCTTGGCATATGACACGGAAAGCTTTGCAGGTCTCAAGTCGGCTTTCGTTTCGGGCATGATTCCCTCCGTTTCGAGTGATGATTCGCCGGATGCTCGCACAGGCTCCGTTGGCCGTCAGCTTAGTCCGTCGAGAAAAAGCCGATTCTACGTGCATCTCTGCTTTCTAGGTGAACCAGCTGGGACGGACGTGTACGTCACATCAGTGGGTATTCGAGGACGGCGTATTGGTCATTGGGTGAAAGCGCCGTAGCGGAAGATCTCCCAGAGCTGGCGAGCCGTGTAGGGTCGGCCCGTCGAAGGGCTCTCCCACCGCAGGACGAACGCCATCACCGCGATTAGGCGGTTCGTTCTGGCTCCCTTGGGTACGGCGGTCCTCATGCACCGCACGATAAGGATCGACCCCGTAAGGCACAACCTCGCCCGACTACGAGGCATGCCTGCGGCACCTCGCCCGTGTTCCCACGTTGCCGCGGGTTGCCTCTAGAATCGGACCTCCCAACCATGTAGGAAATTATATCCTATATATACCTATGACTATTATAGTGGTAACAGGGATGGAGTGGGTAATCCCCCGATTTTCGGGAGGATTGCCCGGCTGTTCGTTTTCAACCGTTCTCCGAGGACCATCGACTTGCTTGTACGTCGACGGCCCCTGATTTTCACCGGATCTCCGATGCCGAAGACGCCGGCATCGACGGGTAGAGGATTTCTCTACTCGTGATGCCCTGGTAGACTCGGCCTCTCTGCCGGTGATTCGAACAATAGGTAATTTATCTAATTAGTGTCGCCGCGCCGGCGTTGACGCTCGAACAGAGGTGATTTTAACCTCTGTCGCTTCGGTCGAGGGCGACGACCCGTGTGTTTCGCGATGTCGACTTGGACGAGCGAGCCGGGTTGGCGCAACCCGCGGGACGTCCGCAAAAGCTCATCGAAGCTCACCGCGACGAGGTCGAAGAGCGCTGGGGAGCTGACCGTCCGCATGCGGAAAATGCGCCGCACGGAAAGCGCTGCACGGAAGCGCGCCGCCGAGCTCGAACGCATCGCCGCTGATCCCAAAGGTGCGGCGAAGGAAACGGCCACCCTCCACGACGCTCTCGAATCCTTGATCCGCGATCGCGAGGCCAAGGCGAAGGCTGGCAAGGGGAGCTTTGAAACAGTCGAATTCTACCAAAAGAAGGCCGGCGTGCTTGAGGACGCGCTACCCGAGATTTTGAAGCGCCCGAAGGAGGCGCCGATCTTTCTCCGTGAGGTCGAGGCGGGACTCGTGGACGACTACGTCACCCAACGTAGAGGTGATGGCGTGGAGGACAACACGATCCACAAGGAGCTGACAACGTGGCGATCCGCCATGAAGATCGCGAAGCGGCGCGGGCTCTGGAGTAGCGACATCGACGAAGTTTTTCCGATCGCGTTCTCGGGCAGCTACAAGCCCAAGGAACGCTGGTTGACGTTCGAAGAAGTCCTGAAGCTCTATCACGCGATGGTTCGCCCCACGAAGTACCGCGGCGGGAGCGAAGGCCCCATGCGCGGCCACGAGCTCTTCGCGATCGTGGCCTACAGCATCGCGACCAGCGCCGAATGGTCCGCCATCTGGCGCGCGCGGAAGGACGACATCGAGCCGGATGGGTCCTTTGTGAAGGTCCGCGGCTCGAAGAACGACGAGCGTTTCCGTGAGGTGCCGACCCACCTCCTCGCGTTTGCGTACCTGCTGGAGTTTGCCCGGCAGCATGGCGACGGCGCGGACTTGCTCCTGTTCCTGAACCGAGAAGGGAACTTCCGCCATCGCCTGAACGAAGCGTGCGATCGCGCCGGGATCCCGCGCTGCTCCCCGAACGACCTACGCCGCACGCATAGCCAGTGGCTCAACATGTACGGCGTGGCTCCGCATCTGATCGCGCTCGACATGGGGCACAAGGACACGAAGATGGTCAACCTCGTCTACGGCAAGACCACCGCGCGCCGCCAGGCACACGTCACGGCCGCGCAGATCGCCCTTACCACGGGTTCGATCGGCGCCGGCGTGGTCCGAAATACTGTGCCGAATTTGTACGGCAATCAGGACAAACCAGGAGGTTCCAGACAAGGGGAGCAAAACTCGTACCCTTTACCTGAAACTGCGATTCGCACGGAAAAACACGGCCAATCGCAGTGCCCAGGGACGGAATCGAACCGCCGACACGGGGATTTTCAGTCCCCTGCTCTACCAACTGAGCTACCTGGGCTACGGGGGCGATTCATGCCCGACCGGGCTCCCACTTGTCAATCAGTTCGCACACGGCGTGCACGGATTTTCGTCTCAGGGCGTGGAGCAGCGGGTTAACAGGTTCACGACGGACTCGAGGCGGCCGCTGCTGGGATTGCGGAAAGGTGTGCCGGGGCCGGTAAGCTCGTCGCGCAGATGCGCGATGCGGGCGCGATCGCCCAAGGCACATGCCGATTGAGCGAGCGAGCGGAGGAGCTCGCGCCGCACCCGCACGGAACGGAGCGCGTCGGGATCCGCCGAGAGCGCGCGTTCGAGGTATGGGAGGCCCTCTTCGTACCAGCCGTGCTGGCTGATGTTCTTTCCGAGGATGTAGTCGGCGAGCGGATCGTGCGTCTGGGCGGACCAGGCGCCGAGCCTTGCGCCCGAGAGCAATGGGTCGGAGGGGCGATGGGGGGCGCCGAGGAGAAACGACGCCATGGGCTTCTGGGCCGCGGGATCGCGGGCGGCCAGCGCCTTGACCTCCAAGGTTCGCGCCATGTCCTCGTCGACCGTTTGCGCGGCGAGCCGCTCGTAGCGGCGGGATGCCGCCTCGTATGCGCCGGCCAAAAAATCCCAGTCGGCGATGGCCTCCTCGGCACGGTCCCGGAAGGTGCGTGGCGTCCCGGCATCCTCCGCGATGCGCTCCAGCGCGGCACGCCCTTCCGCGCTACGCCCCGGATCGCGCAGATCCACGAGGGCGCGACCGTAGCGCGCGGCGTGCGATTCGGGATCGCGCGCGAGAACGTCGGCGTAGAGAGCGAGCGCCTTTTCTTCGCGGCGCGACTCGCGGCAGACGTCCGCCTCGTGCAGGAGCGCATCGACCACGTGCGGGCAGCGGCGGCCGAAGATGGCCGGGCGGTCGAACTTGGCCTTGGCGTACGAGCGCGCCTCCGGCGGAAAGGGGATGCTCCCGAGGTGCGCGCGGAACTCGAGGTCGAGGGCGTCCCAGCTCTTGCCGACGGCTTGCTCGGTGCTGGCGCCTCCGTAGATGGCGCGGACGTGGGCCACCCCATAGTGGTCCACCATCCAGCGGATGAAGGCGCCGGCGACCGTGTAGCTCTTGGAGGCGGATTGGCCGAGAAAGTCGATGGAAAAGATCGACTTCAGCGAGGGCAAAATACCGAGGTCCAGCATGGCGCGCGCCCATGTCTCGTCGGTGAGCTCGTCCTCGTCCGGGGAGGCTGCGACGGCCACGCCCTCGATCAAGCCCGGGTTGGGCCAGAGGCCGCCCAAGGCGCCCGCCGCCCGAAAGGGGCCACGTCCAAAGCTGCCCGCCACCACATGCGCGATCTCGTGCCCGAGCACCGGGTGCGGATAGGCGTGCATCTGCAGGTACACCTCGTGGCGCCAGGGCTTGGCGATGTACGTGTCCCCTGCCCCCATGAGCCGCTTCTTCTCGCCGGCGTCGCGAAAGAAGAACGCCGTGATGCGCTCGGGGCCGCGCGCGCCGAAAAACCGCTCCACGGCGGCGATTTCTTCCTCGCAATCCTTCACCAGTAGCGCCGCCTCGTCCTCGCGGAGATCGTCCGGATAGACGGCGTCGCAGCGCGGCCCGCTCTTGCGCCCCCCGAGCTCGCGCGCAATCGTCGACGGCGTCTGCCAGTGTCCGAGGCTGGGTCCCTCCACCGTGATCAGCACACTGGCGAAAAGCGCCAGCACCGCCACCACCGCCCGCGCCACCGTGGTCGCATCCGGCACCGCAAGCACCAGCGTCTCGCCCGCCTCGGCGCGCAGGTCCGCGCCCTCGCTCGCCTCCGCCGCACCGCCCGCCCCCGCCCCGGCACGAGCCAACAACGAAGCGCCAAGCACCACGGCCGCCACCGACGCCGCCGTCCCCAACCGATACGTCAGAAGCGGCGCCCCCGCGTCGATCACCGTATCGTACAAGGTGCCGCTGAAGTACCCGACGAACGGATCGAACGCGAAGACCATCGGCGAGCTGTAAAAGCGCCACACGCTCACCCCCGCACTCGCGAGCGGCCCGCCCACGCCCAATGCGATCGCCAAGAGCACGCGCCGGCGCCCCGACCCGCGCCGCGCCACCTCCGCAACACACGCCCCCCAAATCCCGCCCAGCAAGCACCCCGGCACGGCGGTCAGCAAGAACCCCAGCGCGCCATGGTACGCGTCGCAAAACCCGACCCGCAGCCCGTGGACCAAGGCGGTCACCCAGGCAACACCGGCGAGCAAAAGCCCACTCCCCGCCCCCCGCAAGACCCCCACCACGGGCGCCAGCCCCCGCCCCCGCGAGAGCTCGAGCGCCGTCGCAACAGCGGCCACGCCGGGCACGATCAACCCGCTCGCCAGCGCATGTTCGTACCCTGGCCCGCCGAACAGCGGCAGAAACCCCACGGCCAGCATGAGCCCCAGGGTCACGGCCGCTGCGATGCGCTGGGAACGCGATCGCCAGAGCGGCACCATCACGGGATGGCGCGTCTCCTATGCCGCGTTGACGCCATCGTCCCCATCGGCATCGGGCGCAGGCGGCGGGGTGCTCGGCGTGTCGGGCGGTGCGCTCACCGGTGGCTCGAGGACCAGCGGGAGGATCTCGTCCACCCGCTTAATCAAGTGGATATGCAGCTCGGAGAGCACGTCTTTGGGCACGTCATCGAGATCGCGCTCGTTGCGGGCGGGGATGAGCACCTCCTTCATGCCCGCACGGTGCGCGGCCAGGAGCTTCTCCTTGATGCCACCCACCGGAAGCACGTTGCCGCGCAAGGTGAGCTCGCCCGTCATGGCCACCTCGCGCTTCACCGGGCAGTGCAGGAGCAACGACGCCACCGCGGAGAACATGGTGATGCCCGCGCTCGGACCATCCTTCGGCGTTCCGCCCTTCGGGATGTGCAGGTGCAAATCGATCGAGCGCAAGAACTCCGCCTCGAGCCCCAAGGAAGACGCCTTGCTGCGCACGAAGGTGACCGCGGCGGTCGCCGATTCTTGCATCACCGCCTTCAAGTTGCCGGTGACCACCACCTGCCCCTTGCCCGGCATCCGCGTGGCCTCGATGAAGAGCACATCGCCGCCCGACGGGGTCCACGCAAGGCCGGTCGCCACGCCGGGCACCAGCTGGTCTTCGGCGGTTTCGCGCGAGTAGCGGGGCGCGCCCAGCACCTTTTCGACCATTTCGGTGGTGGCGCGCTCGTGCACGTCTTCGCCCTCGGCCAGGCGCATGGCCACATGGCGGCAGACCGACCCGATTTCGCGCTCGAGCCCGCGCACCCCCGCCTCGCGCGTGTAGTTGTCGACCACCGTTTCGATGCCCTCCTCCGTGAACTCCAGGCGCTCGGGGGTGAGGCCGTGCGCGGAGAGCTGCTTCGGGCACAAGAACTCGCGCGCGATGCTGCGCTTTTCCATGCGCGTGTAGCCCGGCACCTCGATGACCTCCAGGCGGTCCCAGAGCGGCGCCGGGATCGTCTCGGGGTTGTTGGCCGTGGCCAGGAAGGTGATCTGCGACAGGTCGAAGGGCGTGTCCAAGTAGTGGTCTTGGAACGTCGAATTTTGCGCCGGATCGAGCACCTCGAGCAGCGCGGCCGCCGGGTCGCCCATCATGTCGACGCCCAGCTTGTCCACCTCGTCCAGCACGAACACCGGGTTTTTGACGCCGACCTTCTTCAGGCCTTGCACGATGCGGCCGGGGAGCGCGCCCACATAGGTGCGGCGGTGGCCGCGGATTTCGGCCTCGTCGCGGACGCCGCCCAGGGCGATGCGGTGGTAGCGGCGGCCCATCGAGCGCGCGATCGAGCGGCCGAGCGAGGTCTTGCCGACGCCGGGGGGGCCGATGAAGCACAGGATGGGGCCCTTCTTGTCCGCCCGGAGCTTGCGCACGGCGATGTACTCGACGATGCGCTTTTTGACCTTCTCCAGGCCGAAATGGTCCTCGTCCAGACAGCGGCGCACGTCGGCCACGTCCAGCTTGTCGTGCGTGGTCTTGGCCCAGGGCATATCGGCCAGCCACTCCAGGTAGCTGCGGGTCACGTTGTATTCGGCCGACTGCTGCTGCATGCCCGAGAGGCGCGAGAGCTGCTTTTTGGCGATTTTTTGCGCGTCTTCCGAGAGCTGCGCCAGGCGGAGGCGCTCGCGGAGCTCCTCGACCTCGTCGTCCTCGCCGCCCTCGCCCAGCTCCTGTTTGATGCTCTTCATCTGCTGGCGCAAGATGAGCTCGCGCTGCGATTTGCCCTCGTCCGCCACCATGGTCGAGATCTCGCGGCGCACGCGGAGGAGCTCCAGCTGCTTGCCCACGATGGAGGCCACCGCCCGAACGCGCGTTTTGGCGTCGAAGATCTCCAGGATGCGCTGCTTGTCCGCGACCGTGGCCTGTTCGGCCGTGAGGTTCGAGGCGATGAGGTCGGCCAGGGCGCCGCTCTCGCGCACGTTGTCGAGGATGCCCGCCGTCTCCTTGGGCAAGTTGGGCATGAGGGCCAGCGCCTCGCGCATGGATTCGCGCAAGCTCGCCCCCAGCGCGTCGAGCTCCACGTCGCGCTCCAGATTTTCCGGGATGCGCCGGATGCGCGCCCGCATGTAGGGCTCCAGGCCCAGCGGGGATACGATTTTCAGGCGCGAGACCCCGTGGAGGACCACGGAGTAGTTCGAGGGGCCGAGGCGGATGACTTTCACCACCCGGGCCACCGTGCCGACGTCGTAGAGATCTCCGAATGCTGGCTCGTCGACCTCGGCGTCGCGCTGGCTCACGATGCCGACGACCGCGCGCTCTTGGCCGAGCAGATCTTCGACCAGGCGCACGCTGCGGGCGCGCCCGACGTTGATCGGTACGACACTAGCTGGGAACACCACGCTGTTCCTCAGCGGGAGGATGGGGACCATTTCACCTTCGACCGACCGCGATTCGCTCACACTGCGGTGATACCGCGAATCGCGCGGGATCGCGAGTCGCTGACACCCGACCCCGACCGTGGTACTCCTCGGCGCCGATGTGGCTCGTTGCTCGAAGTCGGACGCGGCACCCTCGGCCCCGCGTGGTTGCGTTGGCCCTCGCGGCGGTTGCTGCCGGAGCAGTCTTCGCGGTCGGCTGCGGCGCGGGCCAAGCCGAAGACCCGGAAAGTGCCCTGCGCGCGTATGCTCGGGCCCTCGAGGATGGGCGGGCCGACGACGCCTACCGCATGCTGAGCGACGATGCGCGCCGGGGGATCTCGCCCGAGGCCTTTCGCCGGATGCTCAAGGATAGTCCGGAAGAGGTGCGCGAAATCGGTCGGGCGCTCCAAAGACCGACCGCCTCGCCCGTCGTGACGGCGGTGGTGACGAGCCCGTCGGGCCAGGAGCTGGAGCTCGTGCTTGAAAAGGGAAAGTGGAAGGTCGAGTCGAACGCCATCGATTTGTACGCGCAAGACACGCCGCGTCACGCGGTGCAGGGCTTCGTGCGGGCGCTCGAACGAAAGCGCTACGACGTGATCCTGCGCTATGTGCCCGATGGGCACAAGGAGGGGCTCGACAGCGCCAAGCTGAAACAGGCGTGGGAGGGCTACGACAAGGAAGAGATGGCCCAGCTGATTGCAGCCCTGCGGCAAGCGCTCCCAGCCGCTTCTATCGAAGAAGCCGGGGATCGTGCGACCATGCCGTACGGAGCAGGAACGATGCAGCTCGTGCGCGAGCACGGGCTTTGGAAAATCGAGGACTTCGACTGATTCGCGCCCGTTGACTCGAAGACGGCCCTCGCCCGTCCAACCGCGGTCGAGACGGACACGCTGCCCTCTGGAGAATTCATGCGATACGAAATGAAGATCGGTCTTTTGGGTTTCGGAGCTGCACTCATGAGTGTGGCCGTTGCGGGATGTCAGGCCTCGTTCAAGGCAAGCACCGGGGGCGAAGCCACGGCCAACAACCCGCCTCCCCCGTACAACGAGCCGCAGCAACCGGGCTCGGCCCCGCGCGCGGCCCCCATGCCGGGCTACTACAACCCGGGGACCACCACGCCGCCCCCGAACCCCGGCGCCCCGCGCTACACGCTCCCGGGCGGCGAAACGGTGCCGATCATCACCTCGCCCAACGTCTTCGGCAACGGGTCGAGCACCTCGGACGCGCTGCGCGGCTTCGTGTACACCCTGCCGGCGGGCACCCAGCGCCTCCCGGATCTCTCGACCCTCAAGCCGGTCGGCGTGGTCTTCACGCGCACCTTGGACATTCCGCAGCGCGATTTCCGCGAGGGCTTCCCCGGCATCGACAACGGCAGGAACGAGTGGTTCGCCATCCGCTACGAGGGCACCTTCAACGTCTCCAAGACGGCGCCCTACAGCTTCCGCCTCCGCACGGACGACGGCTCGAACCTCTACATCGACGACGTCAAGCTGATCGACAACGACGGCCTGCACGGCGCCGCCGGCGGCGCCAAGATCATCACCCTGAGCGCCGGTACGCACCGCATTCGCCTCGACTACTTCCAGGGCCCGGGCCCCAGCATGGCGCTCCAGGTCTTCACGTCCGAGGTCGATCGCCCCGAGCGATCCTTTACGACGAGCTTTTAGTCGCCGGCGCGGGTTTCGCCGGCACCGTGATGTCCGGCGGGCGCACGTAGAGCGGCTCGACCTCGGCGGAGTCGTCGGATTTTGCCCGGTCGGCCGCGATGCGGGCGATGGCCGCCGCGCGCGGCACGTCGTGGGGCGCTTCGGTGACGAGGCGCACGCCCTCGTTCGTTGCCCAGGCAACCAAGAGCGCTCCGCTGCCGGCCACGACGAGCTTCGAGCCGGCGGCGCGCGCGTGCACGCGCTCGAGGACGGTAGCGGCCGCGGTGGCGACCGGGAGGTGCATCGGTTCGTCGTCGGCGATTTGGACGAAGACCTCGCCGTGCATGGCGGGGAGCATGCTCACGGCGAGCTCGCCCGGCAGGAGCGAGAGGCCAAAGTGCACCGCCTCGAACGAGGACACCGCCACCACCTCGCGGCCGGTGGCGAGGCCGATCCCTTTGACGGTCGCCACGCCGATGCGCGTGCCCGTGAACGAGCCGGGGCCGATGCCGACCCCCCAGCGATCGACGTCGCCGGGCCGCCAGCCGAGGTGCTTCATGCCTTCGTCGATGGCGAGCAGGAGCGATTCGCCGTGGGCGTTCGAGAGCCGGCGCTCGGACTCGAACACCACCGCACCATCTTCGAGGAGCGCCACCGAGCCGAGCGCCGTCGACGTATCCACCGCTACGATTCGCATCTTTTCGCGTTCTTCTCTCGTCTCTCTCGTCTTCGCTTCTTACGGAGCTTCTCTTCTCACGGATTACGGAGCTTCGCCGCGCGGACGTTTTACCGCATGACGCGGTACGGATTTCTTACCGAGCTTCGCCGCGCGGACGTTTACCGCATGACGCGGTACGGATTTCTTACCGAGCTTCGCCGCACGCGGCGCGGAACGTCTTACCGCACACGCCGGATCAAAGCTGCGCAAAGCGCCCGCTTCGGAAGGCTGCTTCCAAGAGCTGGTCGACGCGCGCCGAGAGCTCGCCCGCGCGCGGATCGCCCGATTGCCCCAGCGCCACCTTGATCTCGTTGAGCGCCTTCAGCTGGCTGAAGAGCTGCACGTCCCCGAGCCCGGTGCTGCCCGTGAGCACCTGACGGATGCGATCGATCTCGCCGGCCAGCGCTTCGATCCCCACCCCCACGGCGCCCACCCGTTTCAAGTTGGGGTGATCGCGGTAGTGCGCCTCGAGCACCGGGGTGACGATGGCTTCGAGGATGGCCGCCTGGTCCTGGTTGTTCCAAATGTGCTTGAGCACGAAGAAATCCGAAGCGTCGGCCTGCGCGCGGCCGTCGAGGAACGCGCTCGCCACGAACAGCTTCAGGATCTTGACCACGCGCCGGTCCGAGAGCGTGATGCCCTCGGCGCGGATCTGGAACACCAGGCCCTTGTAGGCGGACAAGAACTCCTCGGAGAACTGCAAGGAGCGCGAGAACGAGCGCTGGAACTTGGCGAGCTCCCCGGCGCTGGCGAGCGGCTGAATGGCGCCGTCGCCGAGCGCCTCGTTGCGCATGCCCTTCTCGAGCAGATCTTGGAAGTGGTAGGCGTCCAGGTTGTCGCTGCGGATGCGCAGGATGAAGCGATCGAAGATGGCCGTGAGGGTCTCGTCGGTGGGCACCTCGTTCGAGGCGCCGAAGCACGAGAGGAGCGGGCAGCGCAAGACCGCACCGCCGCTGGTGTAGCGGCGCTCGTTCAAGAGCGTGAGCAGCGAGTTCAGGATCGCGGAGTTGGACTTGAACACCTCGTCCAAAAAGACGATCTCGGCCTGGGGCAGCATCCCCGCGATGCGCCGCTCGTAGCGCCCTTCGCGAAAGGCTGCGATGTCGACCGGACCGAAGATCTCGTTCGGCTCGGTGAAGCGGGTTAGCAGGTACTCGAAATATTGCGCCTGAATCAAACGCGCGAACATGCGGATCAGGGCGCTCTTGGCGGTGCCGGGCGGACCGACCAGAACGGCGTGCTCACCCGCCAAGGTGGAGATCAGCAGGAGCCGGATGACTTCTTCCTTGCCGAGGAAAAACCCTTCGAGCGTGCGTGCGATCTGGGCGAGACGAATGGGGAGTGTCTGATTCTCGAGGGCGGCCGCCATGCGCGTGGGAGGCGAGCTTGGCCCGCCGAATGGGTGGCAGGTTACCAGGATTTTCGGGGAGCGGGCACCCGAAGCGGATCGGCGCTGCCCCATGGATAACCTGACCTCCCATCCAAACGAGAAAGAAACGTGCGTACAGTTCGCGGATGATGCGCCCGACCATCGTCCTCGGTCTGTTCACCTCCTCGGTGGCCCTGGCCACCCTCGCCGCCGCCGCGGGCCTCATCGGCGCCTGCTCGAAGGACGACGATTGCAGCGCCTTGCTCCAGTGCATCAACAACGTGAACGTCCACCTGCGTGTGGCGCTCCCGCCGCAGCAGATGCGCGAGGCCACCATCAAGGTGTGCCGCAACGACGTCTGCAGCTCGGGAAAGCCCGAGTTCCTCCCCACGCAGCCCGGCGAACGGCAGAAGGTGATCACCAAGGGCGCCCTCACCGCCGAGGTGACCTTGGACGTGGCGGAGGCCGGAAAATCGTACTCCATCAGCGCCGTCGTCCCCATCGACGACCAGAGCATCCAGCCGAACAAAGACCGCTACGATCTCCAGGTGCGCCGCAACGAGACGGACGTAGGGGCCATCTCCGAGGTCGCCAAGTACGAAGAGTCGAACCCGAACGGTCCCAATTGCCCATCGGTGTGCACCAACGCGACCATCGGGACCCCGTAGCTTTGCCGGCGCCGCGCGGCGCGCTAGGAGCGCAGCGCGGCCAGCGGCGAGACCTTCGACGCGCGGTAGGCCGGAAACACCCCGCCGAGGAGGCCCATCACGGCGGCGAAGATCACCGACTTGATCAGGATTTCCACGGTGGGCGAGAACGTGAAGACCAGCTCGGACCACGTGGTCCAGTTCACCATGGAGATCTTGACCCGCGACAGGCACGTCGAGAGGAGCACGCCGACCACGCCGCCGATGGCGGTCAGGGTCATCGCCTCGACCAGGAACCCGATGAGGATGCCCCGGCGCGAGAAGCCCAGCGCGCGCAACGTTCCAATCTCGCGCTCGCGGTTCGACACGGCCGCGTGCATCGTCATGGTGGCGCCGAGCATGGCCCCGGCTGAAAAGAAGATCCCGATGATCGTCCCCATGATGGTGAGGAACATGCTCAGCCCCTCGGATTGGTGCGCCAGAAACTCCGGCTCCGGGATGGCGTCGAGCGCCAAGCGCTTGTCACGCTCCACGGCCGCCTGAAACGCAGCGAATTTCCCCGGGTCCTCCAAGCGCACGTGGACCGACGACACGGTGGTGGGCCGTCCGAACGAAGCCGCCAGCACATCGCGATCGAGCCACACCTCCGACTCCGAGGCGTGGCCCTCGTCCTCGAACACGCCCACGATGGTCACCGGGCGGTTCTTGCGCAGCTCGACCGGCTTGCCCAGATCGAGGCCCGCAAAGCGACCGCGCAGCCGCGAGCCGATCATGGCTTCCTCGGTCCCCGGGCGCGGCCTCTGCCCCTCCACGATTTTGAGCTCCGACCGGAGCGAATACGACACCTCCGTCACCCCCCGCAGGGTGACATTGCTCAAACCTTCCCCGCCGGCCTTGGGGAGCGCCACCACCATCACCGACTCCGCCGTCGCCAGCGGGCGCCCGTTCTCGTTCTTCACGCCGGGCGCCGACGAGATGAGCGCCACCGACTGCGCCTCGAAGTTGCTGTTCAACTCCGCGTCGCTCCCCTTCCGGAGCACGATGGCGTTGTCCGCGCGCCCCCCTTCCCCCACCGTCTTCGTCACCCCGGCGGCGAGCATCCACGACGCGGCGAACACCAACGTCGCCAAGGCCACGCCGAGCGCGGTCGCCACCGCCGTGGTCTTGCGCACGAACAAACTACGAATATTGTACTTTACGATTAACATGAGATCCTCTCTCGAACGTCGGGCGTAGAAGAGCGCAGGCGCTCAAGCCACGCGGCGCAAGGCGTCGGTGACGCGCAGGCGGGAGGCGCGGAGCGCGGGGAAGAGCGACGCGAGGAGCCCCAGCATGACGGCCACCGCGAGGGCGAGCATCAAGGTGCCGCCGTCGACGCGGAACACGGGGAAGAACTGGCTCATGTTCTGCTCGAAGAATTTGCCGATCCCGCGGTCGATGATCCCGTAGGACAGGAGCAACCCCACTGCGCCCCCCAGGAGCCCGATGAGCGCCGATTCGCCCGCCACCACGAAGGCGATGTGGCGCGGCTTGAACCCCACCGCCTTCAGCGCCGCGTACTCGCCCGTCCGCTCGCGGGTGCTCATGCCCACGGCGTTGGCCAGGATCAGCGCCATGACCGCCAGGATCACGAACGAGAGCACGCCGAGCACGTCGAGCACCGAGGAGATCATGCCGAGGAAGCCGGTGGTGAACGCCCGCTCGTCTTGGCTCAAGGTCTGAACGTCGCGACCGTCGAAGATGCGGTCGATCGCCTTGCTCGCGGCGACGGCGTCCTCGGGATCCGTGCTGCGGCTGGCGATCCAGCCGATCGCGTTGCGCTGCTCGGGCGGGAGGGTCTCGTCCAGCCGCTCCCAGTGGAAGAAGAACGAGCTCCGGTCGGCGGCCTTGGCGATGGGCGTGTAGAGGCCCGCGACGGTGAAGGTCCACCCGGCGCCGTCCGTCGAGGGAAACAAGGGGCTCTCCAAGGTGACCCGATCGCCCACCTTCCAGCCGAATTTCTCGGCCAAGAGCACGCCCACGATGGCGGCCGAGCGATCCTTCTTGAACGCCTCGAGCTGGTCCTTCGACACGCCGAAGTCGTCGTACACGTCGAAGTACGTGTCGGCGTCGACCGCCATGCTGGCGAAGAAGTCGCGCTCGTGGTTGGGCTCGCGGCCGCCGAACCAGTTGGCCCAGGTGACCTTGCGCACCAGCGGTCTTCCGTCGGGGCCCTTGGCGCTCCGCACGTCCTCCACGTAGCGCTTGGGGAGCGGAAGGATGAAGGTGACTTTGTGGCGGGTGACCAGGCGATCTTTGCGCGCGAACGCCTCCGCCTTCGTCCATGAGCCCAGCGCCGTGCGCAAGGTGACGAAGGTCATGACCGCGATGGCGGCCCCCATCACGGTGAGCGCCAGGCGCGCCCTGTTGCGGAAGACGTTCCGCACGACCAAGCTCCCCAAGTTCATACGAGCGCTCCCTTGTCGAGCCGGCGGATGATCGACGCGCGCTCGGCCGCCGTGGGATCGTGGGTGACCATGACGATGGTCTTGCCCATTTCGCGGTACAGCTTCTCGAAGATGGCGAGGATCTCGTTGGCGCTCTGGCGATCGAGATCGCCCGTCGGCTCGTCGGCGATGATGACCGCGGGATCGTTGACGATGGCGCGCGCGATGGCCACCCTCTGCTCCTGACCGCCCGAGAGCTGGCGCGGGTAGTGCCCCATGCGGTTCTCGAGCCCCACGATCTTGAGCGCGGTCTGGGCGCGCTTCTTTCGCTCGGTCCCCGAGAGCGTGGTGAGGAGCAGGGGCAGCTCCACGTTCTCGACCGCCGTGAGCACGGGCAAGAGGTTGTACGCTTGGAAGATGATCCCGAGCGTCTGCGAGCGCCACTCGGCGAGCTCCGCGTCGTTCATTTGATCGAGCCGCGCGCCGGCCACCTCGAGCGAGCCGCGCGTCGGGTGGTCGAGCCCTCCGATGAGGTTCAGGAGCGTGGTTTTTCCGGAGCCCGAGGGCCCCATGAGCGCCTCGAACGCGCCGCGCCCGACGTCGAGATCGAGCTCGTGCAAAATGCGCAAGGTCTCACCGCCGCGCCGGTACTCCTTGGCGACCCCCCGCAGGCGGATGATGGCCTCCGCGGGCGCGCGCTCCTCACCGACCGGTCTTTTCTCGGCCGCCGCGCCGTTGGGGGTGCCGCCGCCGTTGTCCGTTGCGCGCGCGTGTGCGTTTGTTCGTGTGCGTTCGAGTTCCATCACTTGTCACCTTCTTTGACCTTCTGGCCATCCATCAGCTCGGGGCTGGGGTCGTCGACGATGCGCGTTCCCACCGGAGGCCCCTCGGCAAGAACGCTCCCCACCCCCAAAGACTCCCCGAGCGCGACCCGCTCGAGGCGCACGGTCTCCTGCCGCAACACGAAGACGACCTTCTGCCCGTCGCGGGTCGCGACGGCGCTCTGCGGGACCACCGTCTTCGGGGGCTCGCGCAGCTTGGCTGGATCGAGCTCCTCGCGCAGAAAGCCGACGCGCACGGCCATCTCGGCCCGCAGCTCGGGCACCTCGTCGACGAACTTCACCTTGACCAAGGCGGTCGCCTTCGCGCGATTCAAGCGCGGCCCGACCAGGACGACCTGCCCCCGGCGGCGCTCGGTCGGAAATGCATCGAGCACCAGCTCGCACGGCGTCCCCGGTTTCACCGTTCCCGCGCGCGCCTCGGGCACGTCGGCCTCCACCATGAGCGACGCGGGATCGACGATCTCGACCAAGGTCGTCTCGTTGGTCACGACGTCGCCCACCTCCAGCGGCTTCGTCGTGAGGACCCCGTCGATGGGGGCGAGCACGCGCATGTCGTGGAGGCTGTCGCGGATCCGCGCCGCCTCGGCCGCCGCCGCTTTGACCTCCGCCTCCGCCGCGGCCACCTGCGAGGTCAGCAACCCCTCGCGCATCTCCAGATCCTCGGCGGTGGCCGTCCCCACGGCGCCGGTGGCCGCGAGCTTTCGTTCGCGCGCGAGCGTTCGCTGCGTCTCTGCGACCGTGGCGCGCGCGACGTGCGCCTTGGCGCGCGCCACCTCGATGCGCGCGCCCGCCGAGACGAGCTCGTTGCGCAGATCCGTCGGGTCGAGCTCGAAGAGCACGTCGCCGCGATGAACGGCGTCCCCCTCGTGCGCCAACGTTCGCACGATGCGCCCCTGCACCTTGGAGCCGACCTTGGCCAACCGCTGCGGCACCACGTACCCCGTGGCCGTGAGCGACGACTCGGCCTGCGCGCCCCCCACGACCGTCGCGATCTCGGTCACCCTCACCTTCGGCCGCTGCCAGCTCGCGAGCAGCGGTCGCGCCGAGACCACCGCGGCCGCACCGAGTGCGACGACGGCCATCGTTCCGGCCAAGACCTTGGCGATCGTGCGGCGCCGGCGCCCCTCGTGGGACGTGGTGGTCGAAGAAGAAGACCCTCGCGAGGCCGAAGATGGCGAAGCCGAAGAAGCCGGCGCTCCGCGATCGATGCGAAGCGACGCGAGCTCCGTGGAAAGTGAGTCGCTCACCGGTGGACCCTCCAATGGACAAGTGCGTATTCGCGAAACGCCACGCTAATATGAACTAATAGAAATATAACCGCAAAGAAATATTAGTACGCTCACCCCCGCGCTCTTCAGACGCACATCCGCCCCTGCCGACCTCGCCCTCCAAAGCGCGCAGGCGGACATCTCGCCGCCGCCCCACATCTTAGTGACTAAGATGTATCTCTTATTAGCTAAGACATTTCGAAGATCAAGTGTCTTAGATGATAAACAATTTCATTTCAACGCCGTGTCCGCTTGCAAAACCGCTCAATTGGCGGCTTGGCACAACTTATCTTACCGACTAAGAAATATGAGCAGGAGACACTGTGAAGAAGGAAAGCGACCCCAGCCGTTCTCTCCAACCGGCATCCGGCACCATGCCCCTGCCCGGTCCGGCCGACGCCCTCGCGCGCCGAGCGCCGCGGGGCAGTGAAGAGCTCGGGCGCGAGCTGAGCGCTCGAACGATCCTCTTTCATCAGGCGGTGGCCGAGCGCATGGGCCTGAGCGTCACCGATCACAAGTGCCTCGACATCGCAGGGCGGGCCAGCCTCGAGGGGCCCCTCACCGCCGGAAAGCTGGCGGAGCTCACGGGGCTGACCACGGGAGCGATCACGGGGGTGCTCGATCGGCTGGAGAAGGGCGGGTTCGTGCGGAGGGAGAAGGATCCGAGCGACCGTCGCCAGGTGCGGATCCGCATCCTGCCCGACCGGGATCCCGAGTACATGGAGGTCTTTCTGCCGTTCGCCAAAGCGTGGGAGGAGCTGACCTCGCGCTACTCGCCCGAGGAGATGGCGCGCGTGGAAGATTTCTTTCGCACCTCCCTGGAGCTCCTCCGCAAGGAGACCGAGCGCGTCCGCGCGATGACCCGCGTCCAGAAGGCCGCGGGCGGAGGCCGGGCCGAGGACGCCACCGAGCTGTCGGCGCCCTTCACGGCGGAGACGAGCGGCTACCTGGAGATCGCGCGCGGCGCCATCAATACCCGGCTGCACGGCGCGGTGGGGCCGAACCTTTACAGCGGGCGCTTCGTGGGGGCCACGCCGCGCGTCACCGCGCAGGACGGGCGGGTGCTCATCGAGTACACGCGCTCGATCCTGCGCGCCGTGTCGTTCAAGCAGAGCGCGTCGGATCTGGTGCTCAACCCGGCCATTCCTTGGCACATCGTCATCCGCGGAGGCACCACCAAGCTGGTCGCCGATTTGCGCGCGCTCACCCTGCGGGGCATCGACATTTCCGGCGGCGCCTCCGAGCTATGGGTGCAGCTACCGCGGCCCCACGAGACGGTGCCGCTGCGCATTCGAGGTGGCGCGCAGCGGGTGACACTGCTTCGTCCCCAGGGGGTCCCCGCCCGCCTCTCCATCAAGAGCGGCGCGGCGGGGCTCACCATCGACACCTTGCACCTCGACGCGGTGGGCGGAAAGACGGATTGGCAGTCGCCCGATTTCGATCAGGCGACCGATCGCTACGACATCGAGGTGACGCAAGGCGCCGATGGGCTGACGGTGGGAACGCTCCCACCGGTCACCTACCCCACCCGCGACGAATGACCGCGCCGGCGGCCGGTCATTGCACCGGATCGCCGTACGCGTCGCGCGCCTCGGGGGCGCCGAGGCGGAGCGTTTGCACGAGCTCGGACTCCAGCTTGGCGCGATCGCCCACGATGACGACCTTGAGCGCGTCGGGGCGAAGGTACTTCTTCGCGACCCGGCGCACGTCCTTCGCCGTGACGGCGTCGATGCGCTTGGCCAGGGTCGCATATTCGTCCAGCGGCAGATCGTAGACCACGATGTCGTCGAGGGCCTGGGTCACGGCGCTCACCGTCTCGAACTGACCCGGCAAGGCGTGCTTGATGTCCGCCTTGGAGTCGGCGAGCTCCGAGTCCTTGACGTCCTCGTCGATCATCCGGCGGATCTCGCGAAACAGCTCGCCCACGGCCGCCGCGGTTTTGTCGGCCACCATCGCCCCGCCCGCGACGAAGGGCCCCGCCCCATGGCGCTTGGCGAAGCGCGAGCCCGCGCCGTACGTAAAGTGGTTGGCCTCGCGCAGGTTCAAGTTGATGCGGCTCGAGAACATGCCGCCCAGGATGGCGTTCATCACCACCAGGGCCTCGCGATCCGGGTTGCGCATGGGCACGCCCACGTCGGCCAGGCCGACCTGCGACTGCGCGGCGCCCGGCTTGTCCACCAGCACCAGGCGCGGGCTCTTCGAGGCCGGCGGCGCTTGCGGGCTGCGCGCGGCGGGGCCCTTCGCGGTGGCCGTCCAGGTGCCCAGCGAAGCTTCGAGCTTTTCGGCGAGCGCTTGCTTGGTGATGTCGCCGCAGGCGATCACGGTCGCGTTCTTGGGGGCGAAGATGGTCTCGTACGCCTTGACGACGTCCGGCCGGGTGAGCCCCTTGGCGTCCTCCACCCGCCCCGAGAGCGAGTGTCCGTACGGATGATTTCGCCCATAGAGGGCGGCGGCGACCGCGTTTTGCGACATGGCGCCCGGCTGGTTCTTCTCCTGTGTCAGCCCGGCGATGCGGCGCGCGCGCAGGCGCTCGATCTCGCTCTCGGCGAAGATCGGGTGCGTGAGCACGTCGCCCAGGATGGAGAGCGCGCGATCGACGTGGCGCGACAGGACCTTCACCGAGCTGCCGCACGAGTCCCACGAGCACCACGCGCCGTGCTGCGCGCCGATCTCTTCGTAGTCGTCGGAGAGCTGGAGCGCGCTGCGGTTCTTGGTGCCTTGCTCCAGCATCGCCCCCATGAACGAGGTGACCCCGGGGCGGATGCTCGGATAGTCCCCTGCCCCGCCCTTGACCGTGACGCGCACGCTCACGATGGGCAGATCGTGCCGCTCGACGAACAGGACGCGCATGCCGTTCTTCAACCGAAACGACTCGATCTTGGGCGCGGAGAAGACGACCGTTCCGTCCTCGTCCGGGGTCTTCTCGCGGAACGGTGCGTCGGGGGTGTCGGGTCGCGCGGCGGCCGGCTGGGGCGCGGGCTCCAGCGGCTTCGGCGGCGCCACCGGGGTGGGGCCGAGCGGCGCGGGCGGGAGCTTGGGGGTGCCGCCGCACGCCGCGCCCAAGGTGGCGGCGAGCGAGAGGGCGAGGAACGACGGGGCGGCGAGGCTTGCGCGCTTCATCGCGCGCCTCCGCGCAGACGGCCGGCCACGGGGGCGCCTTTTTCGGGGGTTACCAAGGTCACGATGCGTTTGTCCGGTGGGAGGTGGCGGCGCGCGGCTTCTCGAAGCGCGTTGCCCGTGGCGCCCTCGTAGCGGGCGATGTCCTTGGGCAGGTAATTCGGGTCGCCCGTGTACTGGTTGTAGGCGTTGATCTGATCGGCGCGGTTGGCATTTTTCTCCAGTTGGAACGTGAGCGCGGACAGCACGGAGGTCTTGGCGCGCGCGAGCTCCGCGTCCTTCACCCCGCCCGAGCGGAGGGTGTCGAGCTCCTCGTCGATGGCCTTGAGCATCTCTTGCGCGGTGTGCCCCGGCTGCGCGGTCGCCACGATTTCGAAGGTCGATCCCAGCTGGCCGGAGGACTGGTACGCCGACACGTCCTGGGCGATCTGAAGATCGTAGACGAGCTTCTTGTAGAGCCGGCTCGTCTTCCCGCTCGAGAGGATGTGCGCCACCAGATCGAGCTCGCCGTCGCCCGGCGAGAACATGGCCGGGGTCGGCCACGTGAGGTAGACGCGCGGCAGCTCCACGCCGGCCACCACGTCGAGCCGCGCCTCTTTGTCGAGCACCACCGGCGCGGGCACCGAGCGCGCGGGGATGGATCCGGAGGGGATGGGGCCGAAGTACTTCTCGACCAGCTCGAGCGTCTTCTTCGTATCGATATCGCCGGAGATCACCAATGTTGCGTTGTTCGGCGAATACCAAGTACGAAAAAACGATTTGACGTCTTCGAGCGACGCGGCGTCCAGATCCTGCGGTGTGCCGATGGTGAGGAGTCGGTACGGGTGCCCCTGTGGATACAGCCGCTCGTGGATGAATTGACCGACCAAGCCGTAGGGCGCATTTTCGTAGTTCTGGCGGCGCTCGTTCTTCACCACGTCGCGCTGGCCCGCGAACGTGAGCTCGTCGACGTGGGAGAGCAAAAAGCCCATGCGATCGCTCTCCAGCCACAAGGGCAGGCTCAGACGATTCTTGGGCACGGTCTCGTAATAATTCGTTCGATCGGGGTTGGTCGTTCCGTTGACGTCCGTCGCGCCGACCCGCTCCAGATAAAGAAAATACGCGTCCTCGGGGACGTGCTTGGAGCCCTGGAACATGATGTGCTCGAACAGGTGCGCAAAGCCGTTTTTGCCCGCGGGCTCGTCCTTCGAGCCGACGTGGTACCACACGTTGACGCTCACGATGGGCGTTCGATGATCCACGTGGAGGATCACCTCCAGCCCATTTCCGAGGCGGGTCTTCTCGATCGCGGGGAGCGCGGCGCCCGCGACCGATGGCGTTTCGGCGCGGGCGGCGCGCGTCACCAAGCCCGTGGAGGTGAACGATGCGAGGGTGATGAGCGCGGCCAGGGCCATACGAGCGGCGCGTCGAAGGGTGCGGGACGTCATGGATGGCGCAGTATGGATCACCCCGGGACCACTCCGAAAACAGAATTTTTTCGGCTCGAGCACCCGCTTCGCGCTTCACGACGTCGCGCGCGACCTTCGGCGCGCGCGCCGGCGCCGTTGGCCCGATGGCTGCAAACCCCAAGAGCCGTGAAACGCTCCGCACTCGTTCCGATCGCTGCGCTCGCAGCCCTCTCGGGTCTCGCGACCCTTACGGCCCATCCCCGCTTCGCCCGCGCCAATCCTGGAACCTTGGGGTTCTCCGGCAAGCCCTACAACGGCGTCTCGGAGACGTGCAGCAAGGCCAATTGCCACACCGGAGGGACGGCGCCGACCCTCACCCTCAACGTTCCGCAGACGATGCAGGCCGGCTCGCAGGCCGAGCTCACGGTCACCGTGGCCGGCAACAGCCAAGGCACCTCGCTCAATGCGGCGGTGCCGAGCGGGCTGCTGGTGGCGAGCGGGCAGAACACCGCGGTCCCCGGCAACAACAAGGACTCGGAGATCACCGCGATCACCCCGGTGCCCGCGGGCGCGACCGGCACCTACAAATTCCGAGTGACCGCGCCGGCGACGAACGGACCGTTCATGCTGTGGGTCGCCGGAATGGCCACCGATCGCAACGGCACCAAGGCCGGCGACGGCGTGGCCACCGCGACCCGCACCATCACGGTGACCGGTGGAGCCGCGCCCGGCGCGGACGCGGGCACCCGAACCGACGGCGGAGTGGTCGTGACGCCACCCGGCGGCGACGGAGGCCAAGGGGAAGATCCCGACGACGGCGGAGGCGGTTCGAACGGCGGAGGCGACGCCGGCAAAGGAGGCGGCCGCGGGCCAAAGGGCAATCCCGGCACCGACGGCGAAGACGACGGCTCGGGCCTGGGCGGCGGCGCGGCCAGTTGCGCGATGGGCAACTCCGGCGGGACGGCCGGTGGGGCCATTCTGACGTTATCGACGTGTGTGATGCTCGCAGCGACAAGCTTCGTACGTCGCAGGCGCACACGCGCGCGCCGCTAGCCGCAGACCCACGATTCGGCCCGGCGGCCCATCGTTCGCGGCGCCGACTTTCAACGCCAGACGAACGATCCCTGGTACGTTGTGCGCCATGAATCGGCGCGCATTTCTCACGGGCTTCACGGGAACGGCATCCGGGCTCGCATTTGGTTTCTCCGGGGGCTGTGGCGGCGGGCCCTCCCGTGCCTCGCCACCGGCGGCGGGCCCCGCGAGCGTCTCGCAGGCGAATCTCCCGGCGGCCCAGACGGCGTGGCCCCACCCCGAGCTGGAGGAGACGACGGTCGCCGAGTTGGGCGCGCGCATGAAGCGCGGGGAGCTCTCGGCGCGCGAGCTGGTGGACGCCTACACGGCGCGCATCGAGGCGATCGACCGCCGCGGGCCGGAGCTTCGATCCGTCATCGAGCTGAACCCCGACGCGCGCGCCATCGCCATCCGGCTCGACGAGGAGCGCAAGGCCAAGGGCCCGCGCGGGCCGCTGCACGGCATCCCCGTGCTCGTGAAGGACAACCTCGACACGGGCGACGGCATGCAGACCACCGCGGGCTCCCTCGCGCTCGCGGGCTCGCGGGCGTCCCGGGACGCGCACGTGGTGGAGCGCCTGCGCGAGGCCGGCGCGGTCATCCTGGGGAAGACGAACTTGAGCGAGTGGGCCAACATCCGCGACACGCACTCCATCAGCGGGTGGAGCGCCCGCGGCAAGCTCACACGAAACCCCTATGCGCTCAATCGCAACACCAGCGGCTCGAGCTCCGGCTCCGCGGCGGCCATCGCCGCGAACCTGGCGGCAGTGTCGATCGGCACCGAGACCGACGGCTCGATCGTGAGCCCCGCGTCGCTCTGCGGCCTCGTCGGGCTCAAGCCGACCTTGGGGCTGGTGAGCCGCGCGGGCATCGTCCCCATCGCCCACAGCCAAGACACGGCGGGCCCCATGACCCGCACGGTGGCCGACACCGCCGTGGTGCTCGGCGCCATCGCGGGCTCCGATGCGCGCGATCCGGCCACCGCGCAGGCCCGCGCAGAGCGCGACTACACGCGTTTTCTGGACGCCCAGGGCGCGCGCGGCGTGCGCATCGGCGTGGTGCGCGGGGAGCCTTGGATGATCCCCGCCCTCTCGAGCGCGTTCGAAAATGCGCTCACGGCCCTGCGCAAGCTGGGCGCGATCGTGGTCGATCTCGAGCCTCTCCCGCCGAACGAGCGCGGCCTGCGAACGCTCCGCGACGTCACCCGGGCGCTCGAGGAGCCGGAGCTCGAGGTCCTCCTGTACGAGCTCAAAGCCGATATGGCCGCCTACTTGGCCACGCGCCCCAACCAGCCGCTGCGCACGCTCGAGGACGTGGTTCGCTGGAACCGGGAGCACGCGCGCGACGAGATGCCGTGGTTCCAGCAGGACCTGTTCGAGAAGGCGCTGCAAAAGGGAGGTCTCGACGCGGCGCCGTACCGCGAGGCCCTCGCCACCTGCCGCAAGCTCGCGCGCGACGAGGGCATCGATCGCGCGCTGAGCGCTCAAAAGCTCGACATCATCGTGACGATGACCGGCGGCGCCGCGTGGATCACGGACACGGCCAACGGTGATATTTTCACCGGGTCGAGCTCGACGCTCCCGGCCGTGGCCGGCTATCCGAGCGTCAGCGTGCCCTGCGGCGAGGTGCGCGGGCTGCCGCTCGGCGTCCTCTTTTTTGGCGGCGCGTGGTCCGAGCCCGCGCTCCTGCGCGTGGCCTACGCGTACGAACGGGCGACGCAGTTGCGAAAGAAGCCCACGTTCGTGAGGAGCATCGACGCGTTGTGACCGACCCTACATCGATGCGTGGCTCCGCCGCTTCCCGCGAGCGGAGGGTGCTCACGTTTGCCTTCATCACGGTGTTTCTCGATCTGGTGGGGTTCGGTCTCATCATCCCGCTGCTCCCGCTCTACGTGAAATCGATGGGCGGCAGCGCGGTGACGGTGGGGTTCATCCTCTCGTCGTTCGCCGTGACCCAGCTCCTGGCGACCCCCATCCTGGGCCGGCTCAGCGATCGCGTGGGCCGGCGCCGGGTGATCCTGATCTCGCTCGCGGGCAACGCGCTGTCGATGGCGCTCTTCGCGCTCGCGACCGAGCTCTCGACGCTGCCCCTCCTCTTTGCGTCGCGCATCATGGCCGGCGCGACCGCCGGCAACATCTCGGCGTGCCAAGCCGCCGTCGCCGACGTGACCCGGCCCGAAGATCGCGCCAAGGGCATGGGCCGCATCGGCGCCGGGATCGGGCTGGGGATGGTGCTGGGCCCCGTGATCGGGAGCTCCGTGAGCCACCTCGGGCCGTGGGCACCTCCGCTCTTCGCCTCGGCGCTGGCCGTGGCCGATCTGGTGGGCGCGTTCTTCTTCATGCCGGAGACGAAGGCAACAGGCACGTCTTCGCCGGCGGCTGCTTCCGCGGCGGCGGCTACTGCTTCCGCGGCGGCTGCTGCGCACGGCGCGGCGAAGCGCGCGACGTTGTGGGAAGCGCTGACCAACCGCGGCATTCTCAAGGTGTTCGCGCTCTATTTTTTGACGTTCCTCTACATGAGCACCATCAACGTGACCCTGCCGCTGCTCACCAACGCGCGGCTCGGGTGGACCGAGCGCGAGATCGGCCATGTCTTCGGGCTCTTCGGGTTCATGATGTTCGTCATCCAGGGAGGGCTCATCGGGCGGCTCACGCGCGCGTGGGGGCCGCGCAACCTGGTGCTGGCCGGCTCGTTCGCGAGCATGTGCGGGCTGCTCCTCGTTTCGCGGGCGACCACGGCGGCGATGGTGGCCGGCGGGCTGCTCCTCCTGGGGATCGGCATGGGCGTGATCAACCCGTGCCTGTCGTCGCTCGCGTCGGAGCACGCGGGGCCGGAGCGGCAAGGGTCGATCCTGGGCTTTGCGCAGTCGGCCGGCGGGTTGGCGCGCGCCATCGGCCCCACCCTGACGGGGATCGTCTACACGCACGTGGGCATCGCCGCACCCTTCGCGGCCGGCGCGTGCGTCGCGCTGGTCTCGGTGGTGCTTGCGTTCACCCTCACCCGCCCGAGCGCGGCCCCCGCTTCGCCATCCGGAGGCTACCGCGCCAAGTCCGAGTGACGGGCGCGCTGGCGCGTGAAGAACGCGAGCAGGAGCTCCGCGAGGCGGTCGGGCTGGGTCCAGTGCATCATATGCCCCGCGCCGGGGAGCTCCGCACGCGCGACATCGGCGAACGTCTCAATCCGCTTCTCTTCGTCCTCGACGTGAAAGCCGTCGGCGCCTCCGCTCACGGCCAGCACCGGGCACGCGACGCGGGCGATGAAGGCGCGGTGGGTATCGGCGCGGAAGGGAGTCGGCGAGGTGGTGCGATGGAGCTCGTCGAACCGCCAGGCGAACCGGCCGCCCTCCACCGGCTTGACCATGTGGACGAGGCGCGAGCGAAGCACGGCATCGGGCACGGCGGGATGGTTCCACTGGAGGCGCACCAGGGCTTCGTCCAAGGTCGCAAAGGAACGCGCGCGCTCGTACCCGGGCGACGACGACGCGGCGCGGTGCTTTCGCAGATCGTCGAGCCAGCGACGCATGCGGGCCGGTGCCACGGTGGCGGAGTTGTCGGGCGGGCCGAAGCCCTCGAGCAGGGCCAAATGCGCCAGGCGCTCGGGGTGTGCCCCCGCGTAGAGGGTGGTCACGGTGCCGCCCATGGAGTGACCGACCAAGTCGAATGGCGCCTCGCCGCAGAGGGCATCGACCAGGGCGGCGACGTCGGCCACGTAATCGGCGAAGTGGTAGTAGCTCCCCTCGGGCGCGCGCTCCGTATCGCCAAAGCCGCGCAAGTCCGGCGCCAGCACGCGAAATCCGGCCCGGGCCAAGTGGGGCGCCACCAGGTCCCACGAGCCGCCGACGTCCATGAAGCCGTGCACGAGGAGCACGGTGGGCACGTTCGCGCCCGGCGCGGGGCTGGCGTGGTCGGCGTGGCCGGTGAGCCCGCGATCGCGGCTCGCGTGCTTCGGGGTGTCCGGTGTCCACTCGAGGACGTGGTGCAACAGGCCATTGGCGCGAACATGAAGCGAGCGGCTCATCGGTTCGACGGTAGCATCGCGCGCGCTCACGCGGAGGTCCCGCGCGGGCGCGGCGAGGTGCCTCGCGCAACGTACGCCACGAGCAGCTCCGTCAATTCATGGGCGAGGGCCTCGGCCGCGATCGGTTCGCCGCCCTCGTCGACGATCCAGCGGTGCGCGAGGGCATCGACCGTCTCGACGCACAGCTGCGCGGCCAGGCGGGGATCGCGAACGCGGGCCTCGGGGTGCGCGGCCAAGATCCCCGCGATGATGGCGACGATGCGACGTTCGAGCTCCAGCACGCGCCGCACGGTGGCCGCCGAGTGCGGCACCTCGTGCGAGAGCACCCGATGAAGCCGCGGATCATCGGCATGAAAGTCGATGAACGCCTGCACGAGGGCGCCCAGGAGCTCCCGCAACGTCCCCTGCCCCGCGCCCAACGCGGCCGCGCGCTCCGCGAACAGCGCCTCGCCCGCCGCGAGGTGCCTCTCGAGCACCGCGCGGACCACGGCGTCCTTGTCGCGAAAGTACTCGTAGAACGATCCGATGGACACCCCGGCGCGCGCCGCCACGTGGTTGGTGGTGGTCGCCGCGTACCCGCGTCGCGCGAGGACCCGAGCAGCCGCGTCCACGATGGCGCGGACCGTCTCCTGCGATCGCGTCTGAATCGGCTTTCGTCGTGGGGCTTTCTTGCGCGCGGCGGCCATGCTCGCACCTCCGATGAACCCGAGTAGATGAACCCGAGCAAAAGCTCAACATTCATCGGCATGCGCGACACGCAAGCACGGGCCGAGCTCCCGACCTACGACGACTCCGCAGCGACCTCCGACTACCGCGCCCGCGTGGCGAGCGCCTTCGGCATCGGCTTCCACCGAGCGCCCGTCGAGGCATGGCACCCCTGGCGGGGCCACCACGTCCACGTCGACGACTGGTCGCCCGAGGGCCCCGCCCGAGGCACCGTCATCCTCGTGCACGGCGCGGGGGGCCACGGCCGTCTGCTCGCCCCCTTCGCCCTCCCCGCCCTCGATGCCGGCTTCGCCGTTCGCGCGCCCGATCTCCCCGGATACGGCCTCACCCGCGTACCGCACGGCACGCGCCTCGACTACGCTACGTGGGTCGATCTCATCGCCGATCTCGCCCGCGAAGCGTCCTCGCTCGGGCCCGTCGTCCTCGCTGGCCTGAGCGTCGGCGGCGTGACCGCGCTCTGGGCCGCTCAAAAAGCCCCCACCGTCGCCGGCGTCCTCGCGACCACCCTCATCGATCTGCGCGACCGCGACACCTTCGTCCGCGCCGCGCGCGCCCCCTGGCTGGGCCATCTCGCCCTCGCCGCCTTCCGTTTCGCGCCACACCTCGCGGGCGCGCTCGCCCTCCCCATGACCTGGTTCACCCCCATCGAAACGCTCACCACAGATCCCACGCTATCCCGTGCACTCTGCAACGATCCGCTCATCGGCCGCCGCCGCGTTCCCGTCCACTTCTTTCGCAGCCTCCACACCTACGCTCCACCCCGTCACGATTTCGCCCTTCCGTGTCCGCTCCTCCTCATCCACCCCGGCGCCGACACATGGACGCCCGTCGCGATGAGCATGCCCATCTACGAACGCATCCCCACGAGCAAGGAGCTCATCGTCCTCTCCAACGGCGCCCACGCCCCGCTCGAGTCCCCGGCGTACAGCGAGCTCTCGTCGGCCATGGCGCAATTTCTGGAGCGCGCCGCGCGCTCGCGTTGAAACGCGCATGCGCTGAAGCGCGCGCGCAGCCTCACGCGCGCGGAACGGCCAACTTGGCGCGCGCCAGCTTCTCGGCCGCCGCGTGCGTTCCAATTCGTTCGGCGCGGGCCTTCGCAAACACCTCCAGCAAGGTATCGCCCAATTGCTCCACGGCGCGATCGACTTGGGCTTCGCTCCAGCGCCAAAGCTCGAGCCCCACGCCGTGCAGCACGCCGCCGGCGCTGGCGACGAAGTCCGGCGCGTACAGAATGCCGCGCTCATGCAAGCGCGCGTCATCCTCGGGTGTCGCGAGTTGATTGTTGGCGGCACCCGCGACCACGGCGCATCGCAACTCGGGAATGCTGCGCGCATTGAGCACGCCGCCCGTGGCGCACGGCGCGAAGATATCGCAATCCGTTGCCGCCGCCGCCTCCGGCGCGACCGAGGCGACCCCGAACTCCGCAGCGAGCTTCGCGACCCGGTCCTCCGCGACATCACTGATGGTCACGCGCGCCCCCGCCCTCACCAACCTCCCGACCAACGCGGCACCGACCTCGCCCACACCTTGAACCACGACCGATTTCCCCGCCAAACTCCGCGATCCAAACGCGAACTCCGCGCTCGCCAGAATGCTGCAAAATACACCCAACGCCGTGTGCTGCGTCGTACTACCCGACCCGCCGCGCTCCTCCGTGCGGCAAAACACATACGGACTCCGCGCGTGAATGAAGTCCATATCCGCCGGACCCGTATTCATATCCGGCGCCCCGTAATACGTGCCCTTCAACGAAGCGAGCAACGCCGCAAACCGCTCCAACAGCGGCCCGCGCTGGCCCGTCGACACATCACCCCGCGCCGAATCGAGCGCGATCACCGCCTTCCCACCGCCCAACGGCGCACCACAAATCGCCATCTTGAGCGACATGGCACGCGACAGCCGCATCCCAT
This sequence comes from Sorangiineae bacterium MSr11954, assembly GCA_037157815.1. Lineage (NCBI taxonomy): Bacteria > Pseudomonadati > Myxococcota > Myxococcia > Myxococcales > Pendulisporaceae > Pendulispora > Pendulispora albinea. Next base: position 4,797,353 of record CP089984.1, on the reverse strand, counting down.
CCCGCAAGCCATCCCCCGGCGAATCATAAGCCTTCAGCCGAATCCCCCCGGCCGCCGGCCCCCTCACCGTCGAATGGACACAAATGAACATGAACGCCCCCGTGCCCTCGTCGTAACACGACGCCACGAGCTCACCGCCCCACCCCCGATACAGCTCCGCATCCCCGTCCGTCATCATCCCCCCAAGCTGCCACCTCTCCGCCCGAACCGGGAGGCTCGAATCGCAGCGCGGAGGGGGCGAGCGCCCCCGCGCGGTACGTGCCAACGGCAACCGCGAGCGCCAACTCCGATGTGCGAACCGGCAGCCGGTCTCCCCGAGACCGGCCGCCGCTCAACGCGGTGGCCCCTGCGGGATTCGAACCCGCACGCCCTTTCGAGCCGTGAATTTTAAATTCACTGCGTATGCCTTTCCGCCAAGGGGCCCACTCGGCCTTTTAAACCGAGTTCCAGCTCAGCGCAACGCGCCGATTTCGGCCTCGACCGCACGGGTAAGCTCCCCGGACGCAATCAACGCCGACACCGCCGCGATATCCTTGTAAAGCGGCCTGTCCTCGGTCAGCGGCGCCACCAGCTCCCGAACCTTCGCGTAGGCCGCGCGAACGCCCTTGCTCGGCGCGAGCGGCTTGCGCTGATCCAGCCCCGCTGCCGCCGTCATCACCTCGATCGCAACGGCGTTCCGCACGTTGGCGACGACCTCCCGAAGCTTGCGCGCGCTGATGCTCCCCATGCTCACATGGTCCTCTTTGCCCGCCGACGACGGGATCGAGTCCACGCTCGCCGGGTGGCAAAGCACCTTGTTTTCGCTCACCAGCGACGCCGACGCCACCTGCGCGATCATGAACCCCGAGTGCAGCCCGCTCCCGGGCGCCAAAAACGGCGTGAGGCCCGTCGAAAACGCCGGATTGACCAGCTGCTCCACCCGCCGCTCGCTGATGTTCGCCAGCTCCGCCACCGCCATGGCCGCCAAGTCCAGCGCCAAGGCCAGCGGCTGCCCGTGGAAGTTCCCCCCGCTGATGATGTCCATCTCTCCCGTTTTGTCACCGCTCGCATCGAGGAACACGCTCGGATTGTCCGTCACGCTGTTCACCTCGCGCTCGAGCACCGTGCGCACCCACCCGAGCGCATCGCGCGTCGCGCCATGGACCTGCGGCATACATCGCAGGCTGTAGGCGTCCTGCACTTTGCCGCAGTCGCGATGGCTCTCCATGATCTCGCTCTCGGTCAAGAGCGCCCGCAGGTTCGACGCCGTTTGCTCCTGCCCCGGGTGCGGACGGGCCGCTTGCAGACGCGGATCGAAGGGACGGCTCGTTCCCTTCAGCGCCTCCAGGCTCATCGCCCCCGCGATGTCCGACACCGTGCAGAGACGCTCCGCCTCGAGCAGCATCATCGTCCCGAGCGACGCCATGAACTGCGTGCCGTTGATGAGGGAAAGACCCTCCTTCGCCTCCAGCTCCACCGGAGCGATCCCCACCATCCGCAGCGCATCGCCACCGGAAATGTGGACGGGTCGATACCCCGCGTGCGGATTGGCGCCGGCGCGCACCGAGGCCTCGACCGACGCTTCGCCCTCCCCGATCATGGCCAGCGCCAGGTGGGCCAGCGGCGCGAGATCGCCCGATGCCCCGACCGACCCTTGCGACGGGATGCGCGGGTGCACCCCCGCGTTGAGCATCGCCAGGAGCTGCTCGACCAAAATCGGGCGCACCCCCGAGTGGCCGATGGCCAACACCTGCGCGCGCAGAAGCATCATCCCGCGCACCTCGGCGATCGACAGATCGGGGCCGGTGCCGGTGGCGTGGGAGCGGACGAGGTTGCGCTGGAGCGCGCGGATGTCGGCGGCCCCGATGCGCGTCTCGCTGAGCGCGCCGAAGCCGGTGTTGACCCCGTAGACGCGGGGCGACCGATCGCCGCCTTCGGCGATGCGGTCGATGGCCGCGCGGGAGGCGATCACCTTGGCGCGGGCGCCCGGATCGAATTCCACGGCGCGACCGCGGAGGGCTACATCTTCGAGATCCTGAAGAGAAAACGGCTTGCCAACGAGGACGGCGGACATAGTAGCCCCATAGCGCAGCCACGTGCCGGCGGTGTGTGAAATAGCTCTGGGCTGGCCGACAAAGACTGCTTCGGCTAACGTCCGTTCGCCCGATGCGCTATTACGTCACCCTCGATGCTCCCAAGACCGGGGGCGAGCCTGCTTCCGACTCCTCGTCCACCTCGAACAGGCCCGCCGCGCCCGTGGAGGTCGACGTCACGGAACTTCCGAGCGGCGAGCTCCAGGTGCGGGTCTCCGGCGAGCTCGTCGACGTCGACCATGTGTCCATCCCCAGCTCCGGAGCGCTGTCCGTGCGGGTGGAAGGGCACCTGGTCGATCTGACCACCGAAGGCTCCCCGCCCGATGTCGGCGTCATCGCCAGCGGCCACCGCTCGTACGTCCGCGTGGTCAGCGAGCGGCAGCGCGCCGCCGATGCGGCCACGAAGGGCGCAGGACGCGCCGGGGAGAAGGTCGTCAAGTCGCCGATGCCGGGGCGCGTCGTGAAGGTCTTCGTCAAGAAGGGCGATGAGGTGGCCGCGGGGCAACCTCTCCTCATCATCGAGGCCATGAAGATGGAGAACGAGCTGCGCGCCAAAGCGCCAGGTACGGTCGCCGAGGTGCACGCCGACACGGGCGCCGCCGTGGAAGCCAACGCCAAACTGGTTACGTTCGCGTGAGAGCCCGCATCCCGCTGATCCACGGCCCCACGCCCATCGTGCGCTCGAAGGCGCTCTCGTCGATGCTCGGGGTCGAGCTCTACATCAAACGCGACGACACCACCGGCGGGGCCGAAGCCGGCAACAAGCTGCGCAAGCTCGAGTTCCTCCTGGGCGACGCCATCGACCGAAGGGCCACCTGCGTCATCACCTGCGGCGGCACCCAGTCGAACCACGCGCGCGCCACCGCCATCGCCGCCGCGGGCTTGGGCCTGCGCTGCATCCTCTTCTTGCGCATGGGCGACGCCGAAGGCCGCCCCGAGCACATCGGCAACATGCTGCTCGATCGCCTGGTCGGCGCCGAGATTCGGCCGACCACGGCCCAAGAGTACCGCGATCGCACGCGCATCATGACCGACGCCGCGCATGCCCTCGAGGACGCGGGCGAGCGCCCCTACTTGATTCAAGAGGGCGGCTCGAATGGCCTGGGCGCCCTCGGCTATGTGGAGGCCATGCGCGAGACGCGCTTGCAGCTCGATCATGGCATCGCCGGCGGCGGGATCGCCTTCGACGTGATCGCGCACGCGTGCGGCTCGGGAGGAACGGCGGCCGGCACCGTGCTGGGCGCGGGCGAGTCGGACGTGGCCGCGCAGGTGTGGTCCTTTGCCGTCAGCGACAACCGCCACCACTTCGAGCAAATCATCGCCCGGATCATCGACGAGGCGCGCGCGCTCGACCCCAGCTTGACCCGCGAGGCGCGCCTGGTGGTCGACGACGGCGCCAAGGGCCCGGCCTACGCCGTCATGAGCGAAGAGCAGCGCGCCTTTTTGGTGCGCGTGGCCCGGACGAGCGGCATCTTGCTCGACCCTTCGTACACCGGCAAGGCCATGTTCGGCCTCGCGCAAGCGGTCGCGCGCGGCGCCATCCCCCGCGGCGCACGGGTGCTGTTCCTCCACACGGGCGGCTTGCCCGGTCTTCTGGCGCAAGGCCCGAACTTCGAGGGCGTTCTTTGACCTCTAGCCGCGGCGGGCCTCGGAACGACGGGGGCCTCGGATGAAGCCCCTCGCGCAGGTGGCGAAGACGCTGGGGTCGGGCCTCGCGCTCCAAGCAGGCATCCTGCTCGTGGGGGTGTACTTCCAGAAGAACGCCGTCGGCGCCGCGGCCATTCAGGCGGCGATCACGGAGTTTGGGGCGGGTCGCATCGGCGTCATGTGGTCCGATCCGCATGCCCCCGCCCCGAGCAGCAGCGCCATTGCCCGGCGCGCGCTTCGCGGCGCGGCGTTTGCCGCGGCCCTGGCGGTGGTTCTCTTGGTCGTCGCGCTCCTCGCGCGCGCGGCCTCGCTTCACATGGCGCCGCAACTCGGCATCCTCGCCTTGGTGAACGGCCTGCTCGTGGCGACCTTGGTGGCCGTGCGCGACGAGTTGCTCTTGCGGGGGGTGATCCTGCATGCGCTTCGCGGCACGCTCACCCGCGCGGCTCAGCTCGTCATATGTGGCTTGGTTGCCGCGGCGGCATCGTGGGGCTCCCAGGGCGGCGCGCCGCTCGAGACGGTGTTGGCGGGCTTGCTCGGCGTGGGGTATGCGGCGTTGTGGATGAAGGACCGGGGCGCATGGATGGCCTGGGGGGCCCATGCCACGTTTCATTATCTGATGGCCACCGTAACGCACGGCGCCGTTTTCGATGTTCGCATCGCACAAGGAAGCTGGGCGCAGGCACTCTGGTAAGAGTAGGATCCATCCGCCGGCTTGCGCGATGCGCACGACCCGTGCGCCGGCTCACCACCACCGAACCAGGAGATCACCCGAATCATGGATGACAACGTCGGACGGCGCAGCCCTCGATCGCTCTCGCCGGAGCGCCGGGCGTCCACGTTGCCGCGATCGGACCGCTCGCGGGATCCGGCGGGCGAAGAGTTCCTCTTTCATCTGTTTCGAGGCAGCGAGCTTCTGCAAGACAGCCGCGTGCACGAGGCGAAGGAAGAGCTGGAGCAAGCCCTCCAACTGCAGCCGCGCGATCCCAAAGGGCAGGACCTGCTCGCCGTGGTGTACTTTCGCATCGGGCATTACCCAAGGGCGATCCAGATCTACGAGCAGCTCAAGCACGATCACCCGGGTCGCACCTCGCTCAGCCTGAATTTGGCGCTTTGCTACCTCAAGACCGGCCAGGCGCAGCGGGCGCGCGAGGAGCTGGAAGAGGTGGTGACCGTCTCGCCCGAGCACCGCCGCGCGTGGGGCTACCTGGGCCTCGCCTACGAGCGGCTGGGCGACTACGACAAAGCCGAGCTTGCGTTCGAGCGGGGTGGCCACACCGCCATGGCCCGTCGCATGACGGAGCGCCGCGGCGGGCGCCCATCCATCGTCTCGTCGGATCTTGCGCCGCTCTCGCGCGACCTCGAAGAGGTGCGTGAGGGGCGCGAGGCGCCCGATTCGGGCGGGCCTCGAGACGCAAACGGCGCGCAGACGGCGCCGAGCGCGCGCGCCGCGCACGTTGCATCCATCCCGCAGGCGTCGCGGTCCTCGCAGGCGTCGCAAGCCACGCAGGTCTCGCAAGCTAGGCAGGCCACGAACACCACCGCCATCCCCAATGGCGCGAGCGAAGGGCGCGAGGCCGAATTGCCCTTTGCCGCCGCCCACGAAGCGCGCGAGGGGGAACCGCCCTTTGCGCGCCTCGTCCCGGAGACGAGCGAGGTGCGTGCCGCCGCCGAGCCATTCGAAGAGCTGGACTCCGGCGAGCTCTCGTTCGTTCTCGCCCAAGCCGAGACCCACAGACCGGAACCCGAAATGTGGCACCCCGTCGAAATCGGCGAGGCCATCAAGCTCCCGTCCGACGCGCCGCGCTCGGCCCCCCTGTCCGCGGCCCCGCCATTTGCGCACACACCGCACCCTCGCGCCATCTCCGGATCGCCCGCCGCCAACGCCCACGTCCCCGTGTCCGCTCCTGCTCCTGCCCACGCTCCGCGTTCGCCAGCCGCCCCCGTCGCGCTGCAGCACCTTCTGCGCGCGGCCCGCGTCACCCCGGCACCCGACGAAGCGCTGTCCACGACCGCCGCCGGCCAGATCGTCGTGCACCTGCGCAGCCCTGGGATGCACCGCGAATCGCGCAATGTCGCGCTGCGTTTCGATGCCCTGCGAAGCTACACGGGCTCCTTGACGACGCAAGTCCTCGAGCGACGCGGACGCGGCCACGGCGACTCGTTCGGGGGCATCTCGAGCACCGTGGTGCATGCGACGGGCAACGGCGTCGTCGTGCTCTCCCCGCGCCCCGGGCGGTCGGCGGTCGCGTCCGCCCTGGGCGAGGACGACGTTCTTTTTTTGCGCGAGGACGCCATCCTCGCCTTCGACCTCTCCATGACCTTCGAGAACGGACGGCTCGCGCGCGGCGACGACGAGCCCATCTTCGTCGTCCATCTGCGCGGCCCCGGCCCTCTGGCGATCGAGTACATCGAGCCGCTCGCCACCTTGGAGGTGACCCCCGACCAAGCCGCCACCGTGCGCGCTCCATCGGTCCTCGGGTGGACGGGGCACCTCGTTCCCACCGCCGTTCCACCGGGTGAAGCCCCCGGCGGGCAGCGTGGCCTCATCAACTTCGTGGGTGCAGGAACCGTGTTGGTCGCCGGACGATGACCCAAGATCTCCCCCCGAAGGCGCCGTCGCGCACCGCCCAGGATCGCAAAGAACACCGCCGCACCCTCGCGCAGGACGCGGTCAACCTCCCCAACCTCCTCACGATGTTCCGCATCGTGATGATCCCGGTCTTTCTGGTGCTGCTCGATCGGCAGACCCCCGTCGCCTGTTTCTGGGCCGCCTTGGTTTACACCTTGGCCGCGCTCACCGACGCGCTCGACGGCTACCTCGCGCGCCGCATGGGCGTGGTCAGCGTGCTCGGGAAGTTCCTCGATCCGCTGGCCGACAAGCTCATCGTCATGGCCGGCCTGGTCTGGATGGTCCCCATGGGACGCATCCCCGCGTGGGTGGTGGTGGTGCTCCTCGGACGCGAGATCAGCGTCACCGGACTGCGCAGCGTGGCGGCCAACTCCGGCGTGGTCATCTCGGCAGGGCGGGAGGGCAAGACCAAAACAGCGCTCCAAATGATTGGGATCATCGCCCTCGTGCTGGGTTACCCCTATCATCTCTCGTACCTCGGGATCGATCTCGGCGTCGTCGACCTCGTTCACGTGGGGCGTATGCTTGTCTACCTTTCGCTTGTCTTTTCCGTTGCCAGCGCTGCGCAGTACCTGCACCTTTTCGGTCAGGCGGTCGAAGCCAAAGACAGCAAGCACCGAGACACCTCCGTACGGGATGTCAGCGCCCACGCACAGGAAGATTGAAGCCGAAAAACCCGCACACGCGCACACTCTTTGCTCTACGCTCGGCGTTGGAGAGCGCTGCAAAGCCACGTTCGCAGACGTGAGCTCGCTCCCGCACCCGACCGATCCGACTGACCCTTTCTCCGCCGCCGCCGCGTTGAACCGATGACGACGCACGCCACCCGACAGCCTTCTCCGGTTTCCCAGGTTTCAGGCGTTTCCGGCGCGCCCGAACCCGATCTCGCCGGCGCGAGCTTGGATTCCAGTGTCAACGTCGGGAGCCCGGGCTCCGCCGAAGTGACATCGCGCACGCGCTGGGCCTGGCTGGGGCTGGGGGTGGTCGGGATCGCAAGCGTGCTCGTTTTCTGGATCTTCGACGCGCTGCCTTTCCAGGATCTTCCCGCCCACGCGGGCCTCATTGCGTTGCGTCATCGCTTTGCGGAGTCGACGTTCGACCAACGCTTTTTCGTGCTGGCACCCCACGTCGGCCCGTACTCGCTCTTCCGTTTCCTCGGGGAGCACTTCGCGGCGGTGGTGGGTCCGGTGGGGGCGGTCCGAGCGCTCGCCACCTTGCCGATGCTCGCGACCCCCGCCGCCCTGCTGTTCGCGCGCAAGCGGCTGCACGGGGATCCCTCCCCCACCATGGGCTTCATGGGGCTGGTCCTCTCGTTTGGGATGATGACCCTCCTGGGCTTTGCGAGCTACCTGCTCGGCCTTGCGGTGATGTTGGTCTGCCTGGCCCTCTGGCTGGAGCTCCTCGTCGCCGCCGATGCGAGCGTCTCGTCGGGTGCAACCAATGCGACCGGCGCGACCGGCGCGACCGGCGCGGCGGGCGAGGGCGAGGGCACCGCCAAGAAAGAGCTGGTGATGGCGATCGCCGCGCCGATGCTCTTCATCGCGCACGGACATGCGTTCTTGCTGTTCCTGTTCGTGGCCGGCATCGCGACGTTGTCGACCGGCAATCGCTTCGAGCGTCTTTTGCGGCTGCGCGCCCTGATCCCGGCGCTGCTCCTGGCGGGGTACGTGGCCTGGCTCGAGCGGGCGGGAACGACACCGCCGGGTTCGGTGAGCGTGAGCGCAGGCAACCTCGAGCCACACTTTCAAGGGCCCTACGACAAGTTCACCTTGCTCATCACGCCCACGTTGATGACGCGAACGGGCATCGACTTCTTCATCGGCTGCGTCGTTTGGCTCATCGTGGTGTCGTGCACCGTGGCCACCGTGCGAAAGCTCCGCCCCGAGGGCACGACGGGCCGCGCGCTCGCCCCTGCCACTGCCACTGCCACCACGGCGAGCGAGGCGCACACGCGGGCGCTCCTGGCGGGTGCGGTGGCCGTTGGGGTGATGTTCCTCGTTTTACCGCACACCATCGGCTGGTTTGGCTTCGTCGATGGCCGGCTGGTACCGCTGTTCTTGTTCCTCTGCTTGATGGCCATCCGCCGTCCGGCGCTCCATCGATGGCTCGCGAGCTTGCTCGACCGGGCCGCCCCGGCGCTGGCGTCGGGCATGGCGACGATTGCGCTGGTGGCCTCGTACCGTTTTCAGCACGAGGCGCGCGGCTACCACGAGGTGCTGGCGAGCGTCCCGGCCGAGTCGAGCCTCCTGAACGTGCCGCTCGATCCGAACAGCGACATTTTCACGGCGCACCCCTTCATCCACTACGACAAGCTGCTCTTGACCGAGCGCCCCGCCGTCGTCAGCGACATCTGGTTCCACCAGGGCTCCGCGCTCTATCCGACGAAGGAAAACCCCGCCCTGCGCCTTCCGCCGACCTACACGGAGAGCGATCTGCACGGTGTGGATTGGTCCACGTTCAAGCTCGAAGACTGGAACTACGTTCTCATCCGCACCCGCCCCGAAGCCTCTGCGCCCATCATCCCGCAGAACCTCCGCCTGGCCGATCACCGCGGCGGCTGGTGGTTGTACCGCACGGCGCTCTGAATCGCGCCGGCACGACTTCCGAGCTAGCTGCGAGGTCCCAAAAAAGGCAACCGCCAGGACACCACGAGCGCCAAGAGAACCTTTTGAGTTTCTCTTGGCGCTCGTGGCGCCCTGGCGGTTGAATTCTCGCAGCGCCATGACGGTCGAATTCTCGCGGCGCCCTGGCGGTTGATCCCCATCCGGCTTCCGGCCCTGGTGGTCGATTCGCTCGCCCGCCGGGCCGTTGCCCGAAGGGTCAGCTGCTGATCTGCGGGTGCTTGATCTGCTTGCGCTTCTCTTCTTTGGCCGGCCGCAGGTGGCCGAAGAGGTAGATGCCGCCCATGAACGTGGTCCACGGCCGGAAGTAGCGGAAGGTGGTGTACCACTGGAGCGCCTTGGGGCGGTCGGCGACGGGCCGGAGGCCGCAGGCGGCGGCGTGGTCCTGCGCGTGCTGGAATGCGTCGGCGATGCGCTCCTCGACGACGCGGGGATGCGCGCGCTCGCGGGCGATCTTGGCCGCCGCTTGGCCGATTCGGCCGCGGCGCTTGGGATCGCGGACCAGGCTGAGGACCGCGCGCGCAAAGGCGACATCCGCCTCATCGCGACCGCCGCCGCGGTTGCCCGGGGCGAGCAGCACGCCATTGACGCCGTCTTGGATCTGCGAGCTCACGCCCATGCCGTCGGCGAAGGCCACGGTCGGCGTGCCGCACCAGAGGGCCTCGCCCATGACGTTGCCGTACGTCTCGCTGAGCGACGCGTGAACGAAGATGTCCGCGTACGCGTAGAAGTCGGCCATCTGCGAGAACGGCACCTCACCCGGGAAAAAGACCCGATCCGCGACGCCTTCCTCCACCGCCACCCGCTTGTAGTACGACGTGTCGGGCCCCTCGCCGAGGAGGGTCAAGGTGGCATCCGGCTCCGCCTTCGCGATGTGGCGCGCGAAGATGCGAATCAGCCGGTCTTGCGACTTCTCCCGCGTATGGCGCCCCGCGCAGAGGAGCCGCGCGCCCCGCGAAAGCCGGCCGCCGCCCAAGTGCGCGTACGGATCGGCGCCGAGCGGCCGATCGAACAGCTCCGGCTGGACCGCCCGCGGGATCACGTGAATCGGCGCGGTGACACCGCGCTCGCGCCAGTAGCGGCGCAGGCCCTCGGACAGGACCACCAGACCGTCGCTCTCGTTGTAGATGCTCGCGAAGAGCTGCTCGTACGGCCCGCGCAAAAACATCTCCAGGCCGCCGTGCACCGCTTCGATCTTGGAGAGCTTCTCCGGCAACAGAACGTCGTACGCGGCCGCCAGGTGCGTGGTGTTCACGATGAGGAGCGGGATGCCCTTCATGCGGCGCAGCCAGAGCCCGAACTCGACCAGCAAGGATGTCGTTTGCGCAAACACGATGTCGAAGTTCCATCGGTCGGCGTCGTACACCCATGAGGCAAGAGGAAGTGGGATGTGCACCCCGGGGTACGTCTTCAGTGGGAGGCTGGGTAGCGATACGGTACCTGGTGCGAGATCCTCCGGCCTGGCATCCGGATCGTGTGGACCGATGACTGTGACTTCATGACCACACCGACGCAATTCCTGATACAGAAAGCGTGTCTGAAATGCTGCACCGTTGGCATACGGTATCCGCGTGAAGTCACTGAGAATGGCTACCCGCAAAGGACGCCCCTGTCGTGCTGCCAAACGAGCAAACGGAGGGAGCTCCTCCAGTCCAAACGAGACCGATTCATCGTGTTTTTTCGCGGAGTTGTTTGATTTCGAGGCGGCCCCGCTCGAAGCGAGGCGCAGGACGGTCGCGTTGGGCGTGCCGTTCGTACCATTCCCAGAGCTCGCCTCTCCCTGCGCGCGTGTTTGGTGCGGGGAAGAGGCGGGTCCTCCATTTGCGGAGTCCCGGGCATGAAGGTCGTCGACGTGACCGAGTTCTACTCGAAAAGGGGAGGCGGGGTTCGAAGCCATCTCACTGCCAAAGGTCATATTTCGTGCCAGCTGGGCCATGACCACTGGGTGGTCGCGCCCGGTGAAAAAACCACGCTGCAGGTAGCCGGGGAAGCACACACTTCTACCGGCCAGAGCAGAGTACTACATGTAGGTGGACCTGCGCTACCTTACGACCCCACCTATCATCTTCTCTGGCGGGTCGATGCGGTACACCGTCTGGTACGTCAAGAGCGGCCCGATGTGGTGGAGATTCATTCGCCCTATGTCGCCGCGGCGAGCTGCCTCTCGCTGCCCCGGAAAAATTTTGGCATCCGCACCTTCGTATGGCACGCGGACTTCATCGACACGTACCTGCGCGGACCGCTGACCCGAAGGCTATCGACCCAGACCGTGGACCTGGTGGTGGAGCCGCTCTGGGCGTGGATCCGGCGCATCGCCGACGCATGCGACGCGACGTTCGCAGCATCCAGGTGGCAGGCCGAGAAGCTGGTGGCGCACGGGGTGCGAAGGGTTTCCTACCTGCCCTTTGGCGTCGACAAGGGGGTGTTCAACCCCGACGCCCGCAGCGAATCGCTGAAGCGCGAGCTCTTGGGCGCCCGCTCGGGGCCTCTTCTGGTGGCCATCGGGCGCTTTGCGGTCGAGAAGCGCTGGGACGTGGTGCTCGATGCGTTCTTCGCCTTGAGCCAGCGTCCGAACATGAAGGGCGTGACCTTGGCCATCTTCGGCGACGGGCCCGAGCGCGACAAGCTCAAGGCCCGGGTGGCCGGGCGCGACGATGTGCTGTTCTTCGGCTTCGACAAGGACCGCGGGCGGCTGGCGAGCATCATGGCCAGCGCCGATCTGCTCATCCACGGCTGCCCCTTCGAGACCTTCGGGCTGGGCATCGCGGAGGCGGTGTCCTGCGCGCTGCCCATCGTGGTGCCCGACGAGGGGGGCGCCGCCGAGCAAGCGCTCCCGGGCGGCTCCGAGATCTATCCGTCGGGCGACGCCATGGCCTGCATGCACGCGTGCGAGCGCCTCCTTTCGCGCGATCGGGCGGAGGTGACCGATTATGCGCGGCGGGCGGCCGAGCGGGTACCGAGCGAAGAAGATCACTTCCGGCGGCTCTATTCGATGTACGAGGAGCTCTCGAAAAAGGAAAAACCCAGTGAGCGTTCACGTATCGATTCACGACGTCGCACCCGCATTCCGCAGTGAAATCGAGCTCGCGCTGGAAATGGCGCACGCGCGCGGATGCAAACCCGCGCTCTTGGTGGTGCCCAACTTCCACGGCGAGCACCCGCTGGAGGCCGACGCCTCGTTCTGCGATTGGCTCCGCACCCTCCAAGCGGGCGGCCACGAAATTTTCCTCCACGGCTTCTTCCACCTCGCCGATGCCCCCCGTCTGTGCGACGACGCGCGCCCCGGTAGCCGCGCCTCGCGCTTCTTCGCCCAGCGCGTCGTCTCGGGCGGCGAGGCCGAGTTCAGCGACGTCTCCCCCGAGGAGGCCAAGGCGCGCCTCACCGAGGGCGAACGGATCCTCACCGGCGCGGGCTTGCGCATCGACGGCTTCATCCCCCCGGCGTGGTCGATGCCGCACTGGATGCTGGGCCTCCTCCAAGACCGCGGCATCCCGTACACCGAAGATCACCTCTACATGTACGCCCCGACCACCCGCCGCAAAAAGCCGAGCCTCGTCCTCAATTACGCGAGCCGCACCCCCAGCCGTCTCATCTCCAGCGTCGCCTTCTGCCGCCTGGCCCGCGCCACCTTCCCCCCGCGCATCCCCGTCCCCGCCCGCATCGCCATCCACCCCGCCGACATGCGCTTCCGCCTCCTCCGCCACGAGGTCGGCCGCCTCCTCGACTGGGCCGAGGGCAACACCGCCCCCCGCGCCACCGACTTGGTCTAAAGCCCCGCGCCGCGCGCGAATGGCTAAAGGCGCTTCGCCCAGTACCCCGGCTTGCGATGGCTGTGTGCGATCGCGATCACCCGCACCTCGTCGAACGTCTCGACGAATACGATGACGTACGGAAAACGTCGCACGAAGACGCGCCGTACGGGGAGCTCCGGCGAGACGCCAGGCGGCCGGCTGCTCTCCATCGAGTCGGTGCGAAGCGCAGCGAGGCGCTCGCGAATGGCGCGAAGAAAGTCCGCGCCGAGCCCAGCTTTTTGGGTCTCGTAGTAAACGGCAGCGTCGATGAGCTCTTCGTCCGCAGCGGGATCCACCCGCACGACCTTCATCGCACGCGGCGGATGGCCACCTCGGCATCAGCGAGGACATCGGCCGCGTCGCGCCCAGTCCAGTCCGGCTTCAACGCGCGGATGGCTCGGCGTTCGATCTCGCGACCCCATGCCTCTTCCGCACCTTCTTCCGGCTTGGGCGGGGAGCCAGAAGCGATGAGCTCGCGCGTGACCTCGTCCCGCTGCTCCTCGGGTAGCTCGAGCACTTCACCGAGTAATTTTCGAGCACGCATAACGCCAGGCTAACCCCGAACCACCCCCCGCGCCAGTCCCCCTTCGCGCCTTACTCCGCCGGCGCGCTGCTATCCCGGGCCGTCACCTCTTGGTTCTTCTTTTGCGGCCAGAGGTGCAGGATGGATGGAAGGACCAGCAGCGCGGCGGCGAGGCAGAGGATCTCGCCCGACATGGCCAGCTTGCCGAAGGATTGGAGCGCCTGGTTGTCGTTGAAGAGGAGCGCGCCGTAGCCGATGGTGGTCGTGTAGCTGCAGAGGGCCACGGCGCCGCCCGTGCGCTTGAGGGCGCCGGTGACGTCGCCGCCGAGGAGACGGGAGCGGTCGAAGACGTTGAAGGGGTATTCGGAGCCGATGCCGAAGGTGATGGGGAGCGCGATGAAGTTCAGGAAATTGAGCTTCATGTCGATGAGCGCCGCGCCGCCGATCATCCAGAGAACGCCCATCACCAGGGAACCGATGACGACCAGGAAGCCGCGAAGGCTGGCCGTCGCCACCAGCACCACCACGCACACCGCGAGGAACGATGCGCCGGTGGCCAGCGGGCCGTCGCGCTCCATCGAGCGGATGATCTCGGCGAAGATGGTCGAGCGGCTCGCGGTCTGTACGACCACGTTGTCGGGCAAGCGAACGTTGTCGGTGGTCTTGGCGATGCGCAGCGCGATGTAGCCGTCGGAGAGCGAGATTTCGCGCGGCTTCACATAGAAGACGGTGCCGATGGTGCCGTTGGCCTCCTCGAACCTTCGCCGCAAGAGGCCCGGTAGATCCTTGCCGGCGAGCTCCCGCAGGCTCTCGGGCGGCCTCATTTCTTCCACCCGCGTGCGCTCCGCCGGATCGATCGACGCGAGCACCGCGGGGCTGAGACGGTCGCGGATGCGATCGAGCACCTCGAGCTTCTTTTGCTGCTCCTCCGGCGTGCCCGGGAGGAGATCGGCGATGGTCGTCACGTCGGCGATGAGCTGACCTTGTGGATCGGCGGCGTCGTTCTTGAAGATTTGCGCCTTGACCAGCGGGACCTGCTCCGGCGTGTCCGCCAGCATGAGCGCCCCCGCGATGTTCATCTTGCCGCCGAAGACATGCTCCGCCTTGGTCGACCACGCGCCGGCGCCCGAGGACTTCGAGCCCCGCGATCCCAGCCGATCGAAGTTGTACTCCCAGGGATCGTGCAGGTAGCCCGGCAGCTTCCACGCCGTCACGAGGCTGAGCACCACGGCCGCGCCCACGAAGAGCCACGGACGGCGCTCGGTCATCAGGGCGATCTGCTTGATGATCACCCCCTTGCTCCCGTCCTTCTCGATCTTGGGCGCCGGATCGCGCAGCCACGGCGGCAGCCGCGCTTGAATCCACTCGATGATGACCACCAGCGCCGGCACCACCGGGATCATCGAGACCCACACCAAGAGCATGCCGACGAAGCCAATCAGCCCGAACTGGCTGAAGCCGCGGAAGTTGGTGATGACCAGCGATCCATAGGCGATCCCGCCCACGCTGGCGCCCACCAGCTCCGCGCGAAACGCGTTCCACACCGCGTCGCGACGCGCTTGCTCGGCGGAGAGGCCGCGCGCCCGGAACTCGCGGTAGCGCGACAGGAGCACGATGGGGTAGTTGATGCCGTTGCCCAGGATGATGGCGCCCAGGAACGCGCCCGAGGTGTTCACATAGCCGTAGGTCACCATCGCAAAGGCGTAGGCGCACCCCACCCCGATGATGGCCGGCACGATGATGACCACCAAAGACCACGGCGACCGAAAGAACACGACCAAGCCCGCGACGATCAGCACGAACGCCGCGCCGGTCGCCCAGGCCGCGTCGCTCACGATCGACGCCTTCTCCTCCATCACGTTGGCGATGTTGCCCGCCAGCCCCGCCTGCATCTCCGGGTGAAAGGAGCGCGGGTTCATGTCGGCGACCATCTGCTCGACCATGTGCATCAAGGCGTCGCCGTTCGCGTCGCCCATGCCGGCCGTCTTGGAGATGATGCGCAACCCCAGCATTTTCCCGTCGGGCGTCGCAAAGTAGCCGGTGGGGAAATCGTCGCTCTTGTTCGCCTTTTGCTGCCACCGGTCGCGGTACTGGTCGAGGCCGAGCGCGGGCTTTCGCTTCTCCGCGTTCTCCGCCGCGGCGGGTGCCGGCTCGCCCTTTGCGGTGTCCTTGGCCGCCGCTCCCTTTGCCGCGGGCGCCTTGGGGGCCTTCGGTTTCGCGGGCGCGGCGCTCGAGGCCGGCGCGGGCTCCTCGGAGGAGAGATCGGTCACCGAGCCGGTGGCGAAGGCGATCTGGTGGTCGAGCGTATTGTCGGCCTCCTCGAGATCCTTCACGTCGGCGTAGAGCCACTTGTTGTCCTGGAAGAACTTGCGGACCTCTTTCGTCCCCGTCTCCAGGTACGAGATCAGATCGGGGCCGCACTTGGTCGCGCGGCACGCTTGATCGTCCTTGCAGACGGCGACGCACTCTTTGTGCTCGGCGATCTTCGCCTCGAGCTTGCCCGCGAGCGCGTCGATGAAGCGCTCGTTCGCGGCCCGCTCGGGCGACTCGACCACCACGATGAGATCCGCGCCGCCGCCGACCCGCCCGAGCTGATGCTCGAACGCCTTGAAACCGGGGCTGTCGCGCGGAAGGAGCTCGAGGAGATCGGCCCTCAGTTGAAGGTGCGATGCGTAGCTCCAGCTCGCCACGATGGCGGCGAGGGCCACCATCAAGACGATGAGCGCGTTGCGACCACTCCAGTCGACGACCTTGGAAACGATGCGCTGGATCAAGGAGCCGCCTCGAGCTCTTCGTTGCCCTCGCCACCCTCGACGAAGCCGGCCGCCCGCAAAATCTCGTGCTGGATCTTCATCGCCTGCCGCTCACCGCTGAACTCTTTCTCGATGCGCATCCGCGCGACCCTTCCCTGCTCGAGACGCAGCCCGGGATCGCGGGCGTAGCGCACGAACTGGTTGGCCAGTCCTTGCACACCGCGATCCGGATGCTTCGTGGCGTGACCGTTCTCGGCGCCCGCCTCCCCCAGGTGGACGAGGGTGCCCGTGACGCCGTCCGCGAGCATCTCGGCCACGCCGCCGACGTCGAACGCGATGACCGGCTTGCCCATGGCCATCGATTCGATGACCGCGCGCGGGAGCGGATCGGGGTACACGCTGGGCACCACCGCCACGTCGAAATCGGCCACGTAGGGTTTGACGTCCTCGCGAAAGCCCAGAAAATGCACGGATTTCGAGATGCCCAGGCTCTCGGCCAGCGCCCGGCACTCGGCCACGTGATCGGGCCGGAAATCCTGAGGCGTATCGCCGATGACGACGAAGCGCACGCGCTCACGTTCGGCGGCCGAGAGGGTGGAGAGGGCGAGCCCCGCTGCACGAACCATCTCGATATAGCCTTTGCGCCGCAGGATCCTTCCCTGGCTTCCGAAAATCGTCACCTCGGGCCCCACCCCGAGCTCGGCCCGCAAGCTGGGCCGAACGTGGGCGGTGTTGAACTCGTCCACGTCGAGGGCGTTGTGGATCACGCTCACCTTCTCCGGGCAGTGCGGGAAGAGCGCCGCCGCCGCGCGCGACACGCAGATGATGCGGCGCACGCCACGGCTCGCGGCCAGCCGATCGTGTAGCGGCGCGAGCACAGGTTGGATCGAGGTGTAGCGCACGTGCCACAGCGCCGGCACACCCGAGGTTCGCGCCAGCGCGCCGCCGGCGAAGTCCGCGTTGGTGCCGTTGCAGTAGAGCAAGTCGTAACGGCCGCGGCGCGCGAGCGCGGTCAGTCGTGCGATGGCGCGGGCCCCGCGCACCACATTGCCGACGAGACGGACTCCCTTGAGCGGCATGGCCGCGTCGAAGTCCTCGCGCTGCATGGGACGGTCCCAGGGCTCGATGGGGTTCTCGACGAGGTTTTGCTCGAAGAACAAATCGTCGACCACGCCCCCCTTCGCGTAAAGCTCCCCGATGACCCCGGGCCGCGGAAGAACGACGGCGCGATGAACCACCGCCGGGTCCAGAAACTTCAAGATATAGAAGAGACTGCGTCCCGGACCACCGTTACGCGCCGTGTCATTGATAAAAAGAACCCGGACCTTGCGCCTTATCAAGATGGCAGGTCCTATAGCAGGGCTTTTCGCACTCCGTTACCGTCTCGAGCAACGAAATGGCCCGCGAAGACACCTGCCTCGGCGAGGCTCGAAACGAGAGGTAAACGAGAGATTTTCGAGGGCCAAGCCCACGAGACCGGTCCGAAAGGACGCCCGACGACCGGGCGTCGCCTTCCTTTAGTTCGCGGACCCGCCGTGCTCTTCGAAGCGCTCGAGCTCGCGGGGCCTTCGGGGCACGCTGCTGTGCATGCGAACCTCGTCGCGGCCGGGGAGCAGCTGGGGCAGGTCCAGCGCGTGCTTTTCACGGACGACCGGATCCTTCGTAAAGTGCCACGCGACGAAGAGCTTGTTCGCCACGTGCTGCGCCTCGGGCTGCAAGGTGAGGTACGCGGTCTCCGCCGTGAACACGTGCTTGTTGTCGAAGCACGCTTCGAACACGGTGACCGGCTCCACCACCCCGCGGTTGGTCGAGCGCTCCGTGTCCTGGATGATCTTCACCCGCTTGCTCTTGACCGACGCCACCTTCCCCTGTTCGTCCGGCGAGTTGTAGGACTCCAAGACAAAGGTGGCCACCCGGACGCGGGCCGCGTCGTCCGACGTTTGCCCGCTCACGCAGACCTCTTTGCTATCGGCAAGCGTGATGCGAAACGAGTCACCCTGGCGCGTGCTCGCGGTGGGCGGTGCTTGCGCGTGCTCGGGCCCGGCCACGAAGGGGTTCTGGGCGAGCGGCGCGTTTTGGAAGTCCCCCTCGAACGTAGCGCGATTGAAGCACCCGGCGCTCGACAGGAGGAGCACCAAGGCGGGTAGAGCGGATCGTGACGCGGAAAGAAGGCGGTCCATTAAATGTGGGACGCTACCACAACCGCTTCGCACGACCAGTAGGTGTGCTCGCGCGCCGAACGATTGTCGCGTTATATCCCCAACTGTGCAGAGGGGATGCGAAGCGACTGGAGCGCTACCCGCGGCAGCGACTCCGGCAGGATGGGCCTCGCGGCATCGGCCAACCGCGCCGCGAGCGCATCATCCACGTCACCCAAGTCGCCCGGCCCGAACATCGTTCCATCCGAAGCCCCCTCGGGAAGGCCCTCGGAAATCGCCAGGTAGCGCGCGATCATGGCGCGGCCGCCGAGCACCAAGCCCTCGTACAAGGCGTGGCCGAAGATGAGCGCATCGCGCGCGTCGGCGGGGCCCGAGGCTTCGCGGGCGGCCACGATCACGCCGCCTTCGTCGAGCATGGCCAGGGCGTCGAGCTCGCGGGTGCGCGCATTCGGAAGGCGGATGGCCGACGCGGGCACGTGGGTGGACATGGCGGCGTACTGGCGGGCGTGAAGCGCGGATTTGGCGGCGGGAAAGGTGGCCCAGATGAGCGCGTTCAGAAAGTCGTGCCAGGAGCGCGGCCGGGTGGGCACGGAGCGGGTCAATGTGATGCGGCCGTCGTACAGCGCCCCAAGGTCGACCGCGGCCTCCGGCTCGCCCGCCGCCCGCCGCCGGGAGCGCCTGGGCTTTGGACGCGCGGGCTCGAACGAAATGGGCAACGGGGCGCCGCGAAAGGCGCGCGCATAGTCCTCGACCGGCGGCCAATCGAGGTAGCCGCGAAAGACGGCCGCCGCGGCGGCGATGGGCCAAAAGAGCGGATCTTTTTCGAAAAACAGCGGGTCGAAGCGGGTCGCGTCGGGATCGGTGCGGCGCGCGCGAAGCGTTCTCGGCGAGGAAGGTTGCTCGGTTTCGGGCTGCGCCGGCATGCTAGGTATCCGCTCGCCACCCAGCAAGGCGAGGTGGCTTCTCGTATCTTTTACCTCCTTCTCGCTCTTTTCCCCTCCCTCTTCCGCTTTCTTCGTCCTTCTTCCTCCCGGCACGCGAGGCTTCCGCAGCAACGATGGCCAGCTATCTTCTCGTCACGATCGATTGCGAGTGCGACAAGGGCCCAAAGTGGCGCTCGCAGCGGCCCCTCGCCTTCGCCGGGGTGCTGGAGGGCATCGCGGGCCGTCTGCAGCCGCTCTTTTCCCGCTACGGCGCCAAGCCCACGTATTTGCTTTCGGCCGAGGTCATCCGCGATGAACGCAGCGCCGATGCGCTCGCGCACTTGAAGGGCGATCACGAGCTCGGCACCCACCTGCACGGCGAGTTCGCCGAGCCGGGCGCCTTCGAGCCCGAGGTGACCGACGCCTTCCAGCGCGACTACCCGCGGGACGTGGAGGCGGCCAAGCTTCGCTACCTCACCGAGCTCTTCGCGCGCACCTTTGGCCGCCAGCCCACGAGCTTCCGCGCCGGGCGCTTTGGCATCGGCCCGCACTCCATCCCCATCCTCGAGGAGCTCGGGTACGCGGTCGAGTCCAGCGTCACCCCGCACATGGATTGGGCCCCCAACGGCGCCCCCGGCCTCGCCTTTCTCGATGCGCCCACGCAGCCTTACCATCCCGATCCCGTCCACCCAGGGAGGCCCGGCTCGAGCCCCATCCTGGAGGTGCCGCTCACCATCCGCCCGCACCCGCTCGGAAGGCTGCCCGTGGTCGGCACCCGGCTCGAGCCGCGCTGGCTGCGCCCGACCCGCACGAGCAGCGAGGCCATGATCCGGCTGGCGCAGGAGGAAATCCGCAGCGCCAACGCCGCGGTCCCCGGCAGGCCCGTGGTGCTCAACGCCATGTTCCACAACGTGGAGATCATCCCCGACGCCAGCCCGTACGCGAAGAACGAGCGCGAGGCCCGGGCCATTCTTTCGCGCCTGGAGGGCCTGCTCGCCTTTGCGCGCGCCGAGGGGATCCGGGTCATCGGGCTCTCGGACACCGCAGCGCTCTTTCCAAGCCCGAACGCGCCCGCGGCGGCGCGGGGAACCGAGGCCGCGCGGGGGCACGGCGCATCGTGAGTGGACGGGCCATCGTTCGCACCACCCTGTTCTTGCTCCCGATGCAGATCGTCTTTCGCGGCGGCGAGGCGCTCTTGCCGCTGTTCGTGGCCATCTGGTTCGGCGCCAAGCAAGACACCGACGTGTATCAATTCACCTGGGCGGTCTTCAACTTTGCCGGCTCCTTGGTCTTCAGCATTTTCCAGGACTCGGCGCTGGTGCCCATCCTCGCCGAGGTGAAGTTGACCCGCAAAGAGAGCATCCCCACCGTGCTCGGCTCCATCCTGGCGCACACGGGGGTCATCGGCAGCGCGCTCTCGCTGGTGGTGGGGCTCCTGGCGATGGCCTTCTTCTCCGTGCACTACCAGGGCGAGGCGTGGACCCTCTCCATGCACATGGTGCCGCTGTTTTGCGTGGTGCTGGTGGCCATGGCCATCAAGACGTTCTTTTACGCGGTGCTCAACGCCGACCACCACTACGTGGCGCAGCCGCTCGCCAGCTCGATGGGCGTGATCGCGCAGCTCACCGTGATCGCGACCCTTCGCCATCGGTTCGGGGTGCTCACCATCGCCATGGGGACCTTGGCGGGCGAGCTCTTGGCCATCGCGGTGCTGCTCGTCATCGCCTTCAAGTGGGTCCGGCTGAAGATCCACCTGACCCTGGAGCGCCCCGAGCCGGCCCTTCGCTTTGCGCGGCTGGTCGCGGCGGAGGTGGGCGGGAGCGCCGTGACCCGCATCAACCCGGTGGTGGACCAGTTGATGGCGGGGTTCGTCGGGGTCGAGGGCGCGCTCACGTTGCTGCGCAACTCGGGGGACGTGGCATCCCTTCCCACCTCGCTCCTCCAGGCCGCGCTGCTCCCCGTTTTGCTTTCCCACTTATCCGACGACTTCGCGGGCGGTACGCTCGAGCACCTCCGCAAGCTGCGCGCCACGGTGGGCCGCGCGGTCCTCATCGTGGCGGCGCTCCTGGTGGGCATCTCGATTCTTCTCTTCTTGGTTCGCACGCCGCTTCTGCGCTTGGTGTTTTTGCACGGCGAAATGACCGCCGCGAAGGTCGATTTGATGGCGCACCTCCTGCCGTACCACCTCGTGGGCCTCGCGCCCTTCGGCGTCTTGTTGGTGCTCGCGCGCGCGCATGTCTCCATGAAGAACAGCGGCATCATGCTGGGCATGGGCGCCCTGAACGCCGGGCTGAACGCCGGCTTCAACGTGGTGCTCATGAACGTGATGGGGCTCGAGGGCATCGCGCTCTCCACGTCGTGCGTGCAGCTCGCCATCGCCATCGTGTTTTGGTTTCGGTTCGAGGCCAAGATCGAGCGCGCCCAGCGCGCCGTCGCGGTGCAAGCTCTCACGTAGCGTGCGGGAGGTGGCCCGAGGCATGGAGATACGCGTCCTTCACGTGGTGATCGCAGGGGAAGTCGGCGGCGCCGAGCGCATGCTGTGCGATTTGGCCTCGCGCCCCGACGAGAGCGGCGCCGCGCACGCCATCGCGCTCATCACCCCCAACACCGCCCTCGCCGCCCTCTTCGAGCGCGCGGGGCTCCGCGTGTGCGATCGAGGCCGCTCGCGCGAGAGCGCCCTCGCCTTCCTCTGGAGCGCCCTCGGCCCGCGCGACGTGGCGTGGCTTGTGGAGGTGGCCCGCGCCGAGCGCGCGAACATCGTGCAGCTGCACACCTTTGGCTCGCAGGTCACGGGCACCCGCGCCGCGCTGCGTCTGGGGCTGCCGGTGGTGCGCACCGAGCACTCGACGCGCGTGTACGACGATCCGAGCTGCTGGCCCTTTTCGCGCTGGTCGCTCCGGCGCGCGCACTCGGCGGTGTTCGTGAGCGAGCACGTGCGCCGCACGGCCATGGCCAAAGATCCGAAGATGTTTCCGCGGGCGCGGGTCATCCACAACGGCGTCGACACCGCGCACTTCACGGGCGCGCCCCCGCCCCGCAGCGGCCCGTTCACGTTCGCCTTGGTGGGCCGCCTCGAGCGCCGCAAAGGCGTGGATCGCGCCATCGAAGCCCTGCGCCACGTCCCCGAGGCGCGCCTGGAGATCGTGGGCGATGGCACCGAGCGCACGAGCCTGGAGTCCCTGGTCCGCGAGCACGCCTTGGAGGCCCGCGTGCGCTTCCACGGGATGCTGGACGATCCGCGCCCGGTGTTGCTCCAGGCGCACGCGGCGCTGTGCTCGTCGCGCGAGGAAGGGTTGGGCATCGCCAACCTGGAGGCGATGTCCATGGGCCGCCCGGTGGTCGCATCCCCCGTGGGGGGCGTGCCCGAGATCGTGCAGGAGGGGATCACGGGGTTTCTGGCCCACGATCGAAGCGTGCCCGCGCTGAGCCTGCGGATGCACGACGCCGTCAAACACCGCGACCGGATGCTCGCCATCGGCGAGACCGCGCGGCGGTTCGTGGTGGAGCGATGTTCGATTGAATCGATGTGCCGCGGGTACGGTGCCGTGTACCGGGAGCTCGTCCTTTAAAGGAGAGCGCGAGGCGCCCTCGTTAAGGAAGCGACGCGGGCGCGCTCTCGTTCTTAAAGAAGCGACGCGGGCGCGCCCTCGCCTTCGAGCATGCCCCGGGCCACGGCGCGGGTGAGCGCCTCGAAGCCGCTGCGTTGAAACTCGGCGCCGCTGGCCAGCCAGTCGACATGGCTCGCCACACCATGCGCGTCACGAAAGTGGCCGAGGACGTCGAGGTGATCGCCGTAGCCGCACCAGACGAGCTTGCCCCATAGCTGCGAGCGGATAGGGACCACGCCATCGTTGGCGCGGGCGCCGGGCGATCGCTGAAACGCTCGGGCGAGCATGGCCTCGGTCTCGGGCCCCGCGCTGGGGGCGGCGCAGGGGTAGCGCTCGTCCCAGCGCGCCGTGAGGCTGTAAAGGCTGGCGAAGAGAGGCGCGCTGATGACGCTCCACGGGCCGCCGAGGGTGCGCATCCACTGGGTCGGCGTGGGGGGCGGCGCCATGGAAGCGGTCGACTGGTAGCGGAGGCCGGGCCGGTTCTCCACGCCGCATTGAAAGAGGTCCATGGCCTCGGGGGTCACTTGGATGATGGAGCCCTGGTCCTCGCGGATGGCCTCCAGGTACAGGCGCACCTCGCGGCGTCGGGCGTCGTCGAGGACGCGCATCAGGGCGTCGGTGGCGCGGTCCAGCATGCCGAGCTCGACCCCCAGGGCCCGATCGAGCCGGCCCACGGCGATCACCAGGGCGCTGGCCGCCGCGAGCGGAGGAGCGCCAAGGCCCAGGGCAATCACGGTGAGGGCGCTCACGGCATAGAGCATCCGCTGTCCGCTGACGGTGGCGAAGAAGCTCGCGAGCGGTGTCCCGAAGTGGGGGGTGTTCATGGTGGTGACGCTCGCAAGGCGCGGCAACCACCGCATCGCGTCGGGTTCGACGGGCAACACCGCGCTGGGGGACGCCACCAGACGCGCATCCAAGCCGCCCGTGGAGTGGCCCACGAGATGGATGGGGCCAAGGACGCCGTCTTCCTCGCAGGTGTTGGCGATCAGCTCCGCCAAACGCCCCGCGCGCCGGCGGATGGAGGCCGTGGGAGGAACATCGAGGATGAACGTCTGCGCCTCGCGCCCGGCGGCCGCGAAGTGCTTCTCGATGGCCTTCTCGAGGTGCGAAAAGTAGCTATACGGGCCAAGCCGCCCGAATCCAAACATCCCCGGGGTAAAGTAGATGCGAGAAATCTCGCGCTGCTCCTCCATGCCGACTCCTCCGCCCCGCCCTTCCTCTTCTTCTTCCGCGCCGTCGCGTTCTTCTTCGACCTCTTCCGGTTCTGCCGAACTTTCACGCCTGCGGGAAGCCATCGTCGGATGCCGAGCTTGCCCGCGCCTCGTCCAGTGGTGCTCGAAGGTGGCGCATGAAAAGCGGCGAATGTACCGGGATTGGACCTATTGGGGCAAACCGGTCCCGGGCTTTGGCGATCCCGACGCTCGCATCGTGCTCGTGGGGCTGGCCCCCGCGGCGCATGGGGCCAACCGAACGGGACGGATGTTTACCGGGGACCGCTCGGGCGACTTTCTCTTCGCCGCGCTTCACCGCGCCGGGCTGGCCAACCAGCCCACCAGCGTCTCCCGCGACGACGGCCTTTCGCTCTCGAACGTCTTCATCGTCGCCACCGTGCGGTGCGCGCCGCCCGACAACCAACCCTCGCCCGAGGAGATCGTGCAGTGCCAGCGTTTCCTGGACGAGGAACTGGCGCTCCTTCGAAACCGGAGGGTGCTCGTCGCCCTGGGCGCCATCGGGTGGGATGCCACGCTCCGGCACTTCGAGCGGCAAGGGTTCGCCGTTCCTCGGCCGCGGCCCAAGTTCGGTCATGGCGCACGCGCGCAGATCGAGGGGGCACCTCTGCTCCTGGGAAGCTTCCATGTGAGTCAGCAGAACACCCAGACTGGAAGGCTGACCGCCAACATGTTCGACGCCTTGGTGGCGGATGCGAAACGCGCCGCAGGCGTTTCGTGATGAGCCCGCCAGAGATGCGATCCGAAACCTTAGAGGTTTTAGGTTCGAGATCGATGGGTAACCAATCGAAATTTATCTAAATTTCGTCGCAGCAAAATGCTGTTGTCGGTTGGATACACCTCATCCGAGGTGTCACCTATTTTTCGCACCCGGGTCGATTAAGGGTTCCAAGGAAAAGCGCCGCCGTTCTAAGACGGTTCGGTCGCGGCCGTTTTGGCGCGTCTCCGGCCATTGGCTGGAGTTGTTCCAGGAGGTGCAGGTTGCAAGGTCCCCCGACGAAGGAGTTCTCGAAGCGGTCTGTCGCACTGGCCGCGATGTTGGTGGGAGTTCTCATGGGACTCGCGGGGGGATGTGCCAAGGGGGTGGCTGGCCTCGAGGGGGGCAAAGGTGGGTCGGCGACGGTCGTGCAGGCAAGTGTCGGTCGCGCGATGGGCGCGGCGGCCAAGGCACGGCGGCACAGTGAGGGGCGGGCGCGCATCGCAGGGCGCGTGGGCTTTGCGCTGGGCGGGCGCGAGCAGGGGCAGGATATGGCGGGGGCGCGGCCGAGCAACGGCGGGCCGTCCTCGCTGCTCGAGGAACTGCTTCCGGAAGAGGACCGGCCGGTCGCCGGTGGGCTTTGCCCGCCCGATATGGCCAGCATCGACGACCGCTTCTGCGTCGATAAGTACGAGGCGTCGCTGGTCGAGGTGCTCCCCAACGGCGAGGAGCGCGGCTTCTCCCCTTACTCCACGGTGGACGGGCAGACCGTTCGGGCCATCAGCGCCCCCCACGTGGTTCCGCAGGCATACATCAGCGGGACGGACGCGGCAGGTGCGTGCGCGCGGTCCGGAAAGCGCCTCTGCAAGCCGGCCGAGTGGCAAACTGCCTGCATGGGGCCTGAAAAAACGACCTTTGGCTATGGCGCCACCCGCGAGACGCGCCGCTGCAACGATCATGGTCGAAGCGCCATGGGTGCGCTCTATGGATTCGGCGCCCCCGGCGACCGCACCTTCTGGTCGATGGACCGCATGAACAACCCCATGCTGAACCAGGTCGAGGGCACCTTGGCGAAGACCGCCGATCACGAAGGGTGCACCAACGGGTACGGCGTCTACGATATGGTGGGTAACCTGCACGAGTGGGTGGCGGACCCAGCTGGAACATTCCGAGGCGGTTACTACCTCGACACGCAACAAAATGGCGATGGCTGCACCTACAAGACCAAGGCGCACGAAATTTGGTACCACGACTACTCGACCGGCTTCCGCTGCTGCGCGGACGTGGCGCCGTAGTCGCACACGCGTACGCGCGCGAGGCGCCTCCGCCCAAGAGCTGCTCCTCTGGGCACCGCTGGTGGCGATCGCTCCCCTCGTTGGCGCCATTCTTCTGCACGGGGGGTGCGCCTCCTCGTCGTCCGGCGCCGCGGCCAACAAGGCGACCGACACAGTCGCCGACGCCACGGCGACGAACGACGTCGCGCACAACGTTGCCGATGCTGCCGCCCCACAGGCCACGCCCGGCGCATCGGGCGCACCCGGTACCTTGGCCGCAAACGCCGGCGGAGACGCGGGGGCGGCGGTACGGGCCGAGAAGCGGATCCCGCAGACGGTGCTGCACGTCGGGGACTCCACCGTCGGCTACTACGGCGGCCTTTCGCGGGCGCTCGAGGCCCGCTTCAAGGCCGAAGGCGCCCACTATGTGCACGATGTGTGGACCAGCGCCTCGATCGTAACGTTCGACCACTCCGACAAGTTCAAGAAGCTGATCGCCCGCCACAACCCGGACTTGATCCTCATCACGTTGGGCACCAACGACGTGTTCATCCCCTCGCCCCAGGGGTTCGCGCACCACGTGGCCAGCATCGCCAAGCGCACCGAGGGGCGCGAGTGCTACTGGATCGGGCCCCCCACCTGGAAGAAGGACACGGGCATCGTCGAGGTGATTCGACAGAACGCGGCGCCGTGCAAATTCTTCGACTCGAGCCTGATGAAGATTCAGCGACGGGTCGATGGCATCCACCCCACCGACAAGGGCGGCGAGACGTGGGCGGGCCTCTTCTGGGACTTTTACCGCGGCGAAGAGGCTCCCCTCACTTCGCGTTGACCGTGCCCCCGCACGGGATCGTGAGCTCCTGGGGCGCGCCGTCGCTCCCCACTTTGATGGTGTGACGGCCGCACGGCACGGTGTGACTGCCCGCGCCCTGCCCTACCACCTTGCCATCGAGGAAAATGCGGTGGCCGCCGCCGCGTTCCACCACCAAGGTGCCCGTCTTGTCGTCGCCCTTGGCCGGTGCCGGCGCGGCCGGCTCTTTGACCTCGGCCTTCGGGGGCTCCGGTTTCGCCGGCTCCGGCTTGGCATGCTCGGGCTTCGCCGGCTCCGGCTTGGCCGACTCCGGTTTCGCAGGTTCCGCCTTTGCCGGCTCCGGCTTGGCCGGCTCCGCCTTGGGCGCCTCGGGCTTCGCCGGCTCGGAAGGAGCCGCCGCGGCCCCCGATGGAAGCGGCGCGGCCGCGGGTGCACCGGGCGCGCCAGGTGCCTCGCCGGGCGCGCCAGGTGCTTCCGCGGACGACCCGGCTTGCGTCACCGGTGCGGCCGACGGCGGCTCTTGCTGCCGAACGAACAGCGACGCGGCGCCCACCCCCACAGCAAACAGCGCCACGGCGCCGCCGATCCACCACGCCACCTTCGACTTTTGCGGCTCGGCGCCCGGGCCCGACGCGGGGCTCGCCGCGGCCTCCGGCTGCCACGGCATGGTGCCGGGCTTGGAGCCGCCCGCCGACGCGGGGGCCACATCGGCCTTGTTCTCGGCGCTGGCCTGCTCCGCCTTCATCTTGTCCGCCATCATCTGCGGAAGCAGCTGCGACGGAATCGCCGGAACGGTGGCCGCGAGCGCGTTGCTCGTCCCGCCCACGGCCGGCGGGATGAGAGGATCCGTGGGGATGGTCTGCCCCATGAGATCCGGCACCGGGATCCGCATCGGCGACTCTTCGCCCGAGAGCGACACGGGCACCGACTTCGACGACGGCGTGGGAATGCCCGGAGGCGCCGGCGACACCAATGTCTCCTCGACGGGCGGAGGCCGCGACGTCGGCGCCTCGTGCTCGTCCACCTGCGTAATGAACGGCCCGGCCGGTGGCGCGGCGGCCGCCTCTTGAATCACCGGAGCGCCGCTCGCCCGCACCTCGATGCCGCCCAGCAAGGTCGCTTGATGCGGATCGGGGGGCGGCACCGACGATGTCGTGGTGGTGCTCTCGGCCTTCGTGGTCATGGGCTCCGCCGAGCGCGGAAGCAGCAGCTCGCTGAACGAGACGGACGACGCCGAGCCCCGCATCTCCGTGTCGACGGGGATGGAATCGGAGCCCTCGTTGGGCGGCGCCATCAGGGCACCCAACGCAAAGCTCGATGTGGGCAATGTCTCGCGGTCGACCTCCGAGTCCGATGCGCGCGCGTCGCGCGGCTCGAAGCTCGGCCTGACGGTTGCGCCCCCTTCGCTCGGCGACTCCAGCGACTCCAATGGAAATGCGGGCAAGCTGTCCTCCCCCCGTGCCACCGAACCCGGAGGCGTGCCACCGTTATACGATGCGTCGGGGCTCGAGATGGGGGTCATTTTGGCCCACGAGCGGTCCGCAGACGTCGATTCTTCCTCGCCCTCCCGCAGCCGGTACAGGGTGTCTTGGAGCAGCCGCCGCCCCTCGTCGGGGGACACGAAGTCGCGCAAAATGGCCACCATATCGTCGGCCGAGAGCTCGCGCTTCGCCGGATCGGCCTCCAGCCCCGTGGCCACCGCGCGGCGGATGGTCTCGGGCAGATCGGGGCGCAGCACGTCCAGCGACACGAGGTGCGGATAGGCCATGGCCCGCATCACTTCGATTTCGGGCAACGCGGAATATTGAATGGCTTTGCGGCGCGCGAACTGCTCCCAAAGCAACAAGGTGGCGGTGTAAATGTCGACCCGCTCGGTGATCTTTTCGCCGCGGACCTGCTCCGGCGCCATGTAGCCGAAGGTGCCCTTGGTGATGCCGGCCTTGGTGTCGCCCGTCACGCCAATGACCTTGGCGATGCTGAAGTCGGCGATCTTCACCCGCCCATCCCACGGGATGAGCACGTTCGACGGGTTGATGTCGCGGTGAATCACCGGCGCCGCGATCCCCGTCTCGGGATCGCGCGCGTTGTGCGCGGCCGATAGCGCTGAAAAAATGCACCATACGAGGTAGGCGCTGGCGCGGTCGTCGAGCCATTGCCCCTGCCCTTGCAGCTGCGCGCGCAGGCGGTTGAGCGCCAGCCCGTCGACGTACTCGAGCACGATCACGAGCTTGTCGCGGACGGCGAAGACCTCGAAGAGCTGCACGATGAACGGGTGGTGCAGGCGCCCGTAGGCCTCCGCCTCCTTGGCGAGCATGCGCTCGTACGCCGGGTCGTCCTGGTACTGCGGCAGCAGCATCTTGAGCACGACCGGGCGATGGTCGCCCGCCGGCTTGATGGGACGCGCGAGCAGCACGTCGCTGGTGCCGCCGCTGGTGAGGCGCCGGATCACTCGGAAATTGCCCACCGTCTCGGGGGGACGATCGTCTGCTTTCAAAGCCAAACCCTAACCACCCATCGCGCGTAAGTCCTCTTCCACACTATCCAAAAGCTCGTTCGCTCGGTCTTCGTCGATGCCCAGCCCCTCGGCAAATTGGTTCAAGACCTCGTTTTCCTGATCGGCAATCGCGTTGTCGGCGAAGGCTATGGCGGCTGCGAGCACGAAGGCAACTTCCCCGCGTGTCGTATCCTCCGACAGGGTGGCGATGATATCCTGCATTCGCTTCTCCCGCCCATCTTCTGCCGTTTTCTTGGCCGCCGCCTCCAACATCGCTTCGATGTGAATCGATCGGAGGGTGTCGCCCGACAAATTGCGCAGCGCACCCGTGAGCACCTCGCGCTCGTTGTTGGTCACGGCGCCATCGGCCGACATCATCATGTACATGGCGTCGCAGAGGGGGCCGTACTCGTCGAGCAGGCGCAAGGTCTCCGCGATGTCCGGCGTGACGTTCTCCGGAAGGACCAAGGACGGCCTCTGACCGCGCAACCGCAGTTGATCACGAAGGCGCGAGATCGTGGAGTTGGATAGCCAGGGGATCATTTTCCATATGGATCTTACGCGTCTACAAGCAAAATTCCACTTTCGCTTGCGCTCGGTCCCGGCAGAGCGACACGTCTTTTGCGCCTTCGACGGCTCCATGGCCGGAAGACGGCGATCCGGTGGCCCACCTGGAGGCGCACCATGCACCAGAAGCATCCGGCGCATGGCGCCTCCAAACCGTGGGGACGAGCCTCGCGCGCCCGCGACCACACGATAGGCGGCGCAACCGCACGAGCCTCTCCTCTTTCGAACGCGCCACGCGGCGCGCGCACTCCATCCGCCGCGGCGGCCAGCAGCTACCGGTTAGCGGCTCGTACCTTCGAGCAACGCGCGCAGCGACTCGAGAAAACTCTTCGCTCGGCAGCGCGCATGGCGCGCATAAATATCCTCGGAGAGCGCCTCACCCCAGCACACGCTCTGCGAGCCGGACCCCAGTCCCATGTCACTCCATGGACCAACTTTCGTGCTTCGTTTCATGCACGAAACCTAGGGCCGACGCAGCGCGTGACCATCGAGCCAATCCAGTGGAAACGGCGTGTGCCATTGGCCATGGCTCACCCCGTTTCCAGCGCGGTGCGACCTACCTGCCCGAGCCCGGCGCCGGACGCTCTCGAAGCGGCGCCGACCGAACCTGCCCGAGCGCGCCGAGGGCCTCAGTCGTCGAAGCGGAACAGATCCTCGAGATCCGTCTTGGTGAGCTTCTTGGCGCCGCCGACGTCCTCGCTCAGCACGGCGCCCACCAGCTCGCGCTTCTTGGCGCCGAGCTCGAGGATCTTCTCCTCGATGGTGCCCTTGGCGATGAGGCGGTAGGTGGTGACGACCTTGGTCTGGCCGATGCGGTGCGCGCGATCGGTCGCCTGGTCTTCGACGGCCGGGTTCCACCAGGGGTCGAAGTGGATGACGGTGTCGGCGGCCGTGAGGTTCAAGCCGCTGCCTCCGGCCTTGAGCGAGATGAGGAACACGGGCGGGCCGTCTTCGGCCTGGAACCGCTCCACCACCGCTTGGCGATCGCGGGTCGAGCCGTCGAGGTACTCGTAGGACACGCCGTCTTCGTCCATGGCGCGGCGGATGATGCTGAGCATCGAGACGAACTGGCTGAACACCAGCACCCGGTGCCCGCCGGCGATGCTGGTCTCGATGAGATCGCGCAGCGCCACCAGCTTGCCGGAGTCGACGTCGCCGAACTCGCGCGGCAGCCCGAGCAAGCGCGGATCGCACGCGGCCTGACGCAGGCGCGTGAGCCCCGCCAGGATCTGGATGTGGCTGCGCGCCATGCCCTGGCGCTCCACCTCGCCCATGACCTGCGCCCGCACCTCTTTGAGCACCTGGGAGTAGAGCGAAGCTTGCTCGCCCGTGAGCTCGCAGATCTGATCGGACTCGATCTTCTCGGGCAGATCGCGCGCCACCTCGGCCTTGGTGCGCCGCAGGATGAAGGGGTGAATGGTCGCGCGCAGACGGCCCGCGGCCTTGGCGTCGCCGTTGTCGATGGGGCGCGAGTAGCGCTCTTCGAACTTGTCGAGCGGGCCGAGGAGGCCCGGGCTCACGAAGTCGAAGATCGACCAGATCTCCGATAGCCGATTTTCGATGGGCGTGCCGGAGAGGGCCAGGCGCCGCGCCGCTTGCAGCCGTTTTGCCGCGCGGGCGGTGGCCGACATGGGATTCTTGATTTGCTGCGCCTCGTCCAAAATCGCATATCGGAGCTTCAGTTTCGAGAGGAGCTCTTCGTCCCTGCGCAGCAGCGCGTAGCTGGTGACGACCACGTCGGCGTCCTCGAGATCCTCGATGCGCTCTTTGCGGTCGATGCCGTGCCAGAGGGCGTGCTTCAGCGACGGCGCGAACTTATCCATCTCGCGCAGCCAGTTGGTGACCACGCTGGTGGGCGCCACGATGAGGGCCTTGAACGGGATGCCCGCCTTCTCGTCCGCCGCCTTCACGGCGAGGAGCAGCGCCAGGGTCTGCACCGTTTTGCCGAGGCCCATGTCGTCGGCCAGGACGCCGCCGGAGCCGATTTCGTGCAGGAACCAGAGCCAGTGGAAGCCCTGCTCCTGGTACGGGCGCAGCGAGGCCTTGAGGTTGCGCGGCTTGCGCGCGCCCTTGATCTCGTCGATGTCGCGCAGCTTGTGGAACAGATCCTTCGCGCCCTCGCTGACGGCCGCGCGCCCCACCTGCTGCAAGAGCTCCTGAACGCGCCCCGCCTGCGAGAGCGGCAGCCTTCCGCCCTGCCCTCCGCCGGTGGCCAGGATCTCCGCCTGGCGCAGGAGCACGGCCTTGACCTTCTCCGAGTCGAGCCGCGAGAACGAGCCGTCGGCCAGGCGCACGTACCTTCGGCCCTCGGCCAAGCACCGCGCCAGCTCCTCCTGCGTGACCGCCACGCCCTCGCTCTCGAACGAGAGGCGGAGCGAGAGCCAATCGACGCCGCTCGAGACGCGCGCGTTGGCCGTCAGGCTCTCGCCGCGCACTTGCACATCGACCAAGTCGTCGGGAACGAAGAGATCCCACTGGTCGGGCAGCTCGCCGATGCCCTCGGTCCAGAACTGGATGGCGTCGTCGCCGCGCGCCACGAAGCTGCTGCCCTCTTCGTCGGGATCGAGCCCGAGCTCGCGCAGCTTGTTGGCCGCTTCTTGCTGGGCGGCGATGTCACAGCGAATACAGGTGGCGCGCTTGTTCGCGCTCTGCGGCGCCTTGACGATGACCGGCGGGGTCATTCCATCGGCGCGGACGTCGATCTCCACGTCTTCGTAGGCGGCGCGCAAGGCGACGCGGGCCTCGGTCAGGGTGCCGCCGGCGCGCATGCGGAAGGTGGGGACGATGTCGCGAACGTCCGCCACTTGGGAGAGCTCCGGGAGCTCGGCGCCCACCTCCAACGCCACGCGCGGCAGGCCTTGCGCGATGAGCGCCGGCAGTCGATCGATGGGCTCGTGGATGAAGGGCGCGCGCACCAAGCGCCGGATGCTCGACGGCGAGACGCGCCGGTCGATGGGGCGCGCGACGCCTTCTTGCGCATCGACGTACCAGCCCGGGCTCCCCTCGAACCACGCGCCCTGCGCCACCGTGAATTTGCGCGGATCGCCGGGGCGCTGAAAGTTCGATTTGACCAGGACCTGGGCGCCATCGGCGCTGAGCTCCAGATCGAAGCGGGGGCGCAGCGGCTCGTCGCCGAAGCGCAGCTCCATCATTTGCGGCTCCACGATGACGCGGCGCCCTTTGAGCACGGAGAGCAGATCGCTCACGTCCTCGCCGCGCACCTCGATGCCGACCCTGCGCGGGCCCTCGGCCTCGAAGCGCGCCAGCAAGCGGATCGGATCGCGATCGGGCGTGGGCGTCTGCGCCAAGAGCGGGAGGAGCGTGCTCGGAAGGAGCGCGGTGCGCGCGTTGGGGTCGATGAGCGTGATCGTGAGCGACAAGGGCCGCACCTGCATGCGGAACTCGATCACCTTGGGGAGCGCCGCCATCGGCTCCGGAAGCCACGCGTCGACGCCGGTGGATACGATGCCCGGGGCGCGGGGACCGATCGGTGCTGTCACAGGCACCACACGCGCGCCCTGAAGTCCGGCGCTCGCGGCCGCGGCCAGCTTGGCCCTACGCCGCCGTCCGCGCCGACCGCCGCCGCTCATTCCGGCCTCGCCCGCCCCCGGAACCGCTCCGCCCCCTCCGTTGTATGCGGGTCCATGGCCATTGGTTTGATACGAGGGCGGTTTGGGCCCCATGGGCCCACCAGGGGGTTGCATCGAAAAATCTCCACGATCGCGGGAAAGAGAAAATGTTGAGCGTGCGCCGGACGTAACCGTAGAAGGAGCGCCTGGCGCAAAAGTCTGAGAAGACGAGGAAGACGAGAAGGACGGGTGCGGACCGGCACCGGTCGCGGACACCTGGCCGGCGAGCAAGCCCGAGCCCGACGGCACGCCGGACGAAGAAGACGAAGGAGACGAAGACGACGGTGGCGGCGAAGCCGACGCGAGATCCGAGAAAGGCTGGGACGAATGAGAATGAGAAGATGACGCCATGTACGGCTGCGAAAGGTCCGGATCGTCGTCCGCAAAGGCACGGCTGCCCCCGCGGGATTGGTCCCGAAGCGCGATGAGCAGCGCAGCCACGTGTTTGCAATGGCCGTTGACCTTCGGAAAGGCGGGGCAACTGCAAGTGGATGTAAAGCCGCCCGGCGTTAGATCCAGCTGGACACGGTAGGGCTCGGCCTCGGTGCCACGGACCTCCCCTTTGGCGGACGAGTCTTGGATGGCGATTTCGCCCACGGCGTTCCGCCGGACGTAATCGTAACCGCGAAGAAATGCACGCGCCCCCAGTAGCCTCCGGAGTGCACGATCGTTGAGCGTGGATATCGCTTCCGTGAAGGGACTCGACAAGACCCGCCATGCGCGCAGGACAAACGAGCGCGCCCTTTCTTTATTCGTCGTCAGTATCGGCCGCGTCCCACGCACCCCATGGAATGGATGGGCAGAGAAAAAAACAGAGAAGCCAGGGAGGACGGGGTGGAACGGGCCGTTTTGTCAATTTCAATTGCTGCTCGCAAATGCACAGAGCAAAGAAGCGAGCGTTTCACCATCTTATGGCCGCCTCCCAAGAAAACAGGGACCGACCACAAACCTGCGAGGGGCCGACCGCATGCCCGGGAAAAAAAGTAGCGGTCCTTCAACTGGGGCGGCCCGCAAGAGCGAGACAAAGGAGAGAGAGCGCAACGCGAGAACCCTCTTGGGTAACAACGAGGGCAGAGCGCGCAGCCGCTTTGCGACGTCCGCGGTTTTACGCGTAGCACCGGTTTTAGACGGTGGCAACGACCAACTTGCACACGCTACGCTCGTTTTTCATCGGGGACGGTACGTCTCCACCTTGGCCGCAGCGCTGTCTTTAACACGAGGGAGATGCCGTGGAGTCCGAATCATACCAATGGGCACGTAATAAAGTCGCGATTGTTACCGGTGCATCCGCAGGTATTGGTCACTCGGTTGCTTGCAAGCTCGCTGAAGCGGGAGCGAAGGTGGTGCTGGTCGCCCGCGGCCGCGAAAAGCTCGACGCAGTAGCCCAGCGCATCGGTCTGGAGCGCGCGCTGCCGTACGTCGCCGACGTGTCGCACTTCGAGAGTGTGCGGGAGCTACCGAAGCACACGGTCGAACGCTTCGGACGTCTGGACATCCTGGTGAACAACGCCGGGCTCAACCACCGTGGCCCCGCGCTCGGCATATCCCCCGATACGCTCGCGGCCATCATCACGACCAACCTCGCCGCGCCCATCTTTCTCACCCGCGTGGTCGCCGAGCACTTGGCGCAGCACGGCGGAGGGTCCATCGTCAACGTGGCGAGCCTCGCGGGCAAGGTGCCCGTCAAAGACGAAGCGGCCTACTGCGCATCGAAGGCGGGCTTGCGCGCCTTCGGGCGGGCGCTCGGGATGGAGCTTTCGTCTGTCGGTGTCCGTGTGTCCACCGTTTGCCCTGGCCCGGTCGACACCGAGTTTCTGGGCGATCTGAATCACGTACCGGATATTGTCCTGTCGCAACCCATGGTGAGCCCCGACCAAGTCGCCGACGCGGTCCTCGCGTGCATCCAGAGCGGCAAGCCCGAGATCAGCCTCCCGGCTTTTTCGGGTGTTCTGGCCACGATCGGCTACGTATTTCCCACTCTCGCGCAGACGCTGCAGCCGCTCCTCGAGCGCCGCGGCGCCGCGAATCGACGGCGCCACCTGGCCTCTCGAGGTTGAAACTCCTTCATGAACGCTCGCTCTTTCGCATCGGTGTCGCGCTTGGCTACCTCGGTGGCGCGCCCGTTCCTTCTCGCTTCCACCGCCGCACTCGGCCTCGTGCTCGCAGGCTGCACGTCACCCGTGGCGGTCTCCCTCGACGAGGAAGACGCCAATCGGATCGTGGTGGCGCTCGAGCGTGCGTCGATCGAAGCCACCAAGGAGGCCGACCCTGGCGCGGAAGGCAAATACCGGGTGCTGGTGGCCCGTGAAGAATCGGGCCGCGCCCTCTCCACCTTGCGCGACGAGGAGCTCCCTCGCCCCCGCCATCCGGGGGTGCTCGATGCGATGGATAAGAACGCCCTGGTGCCGAGTCAAGCGGCCGAGCACGCGCAGCTGGTGGCGGGTCTCTCGGGCGATCTTCAGCGCACCCTCGAGGGGGTCGAGGGCGTTCTGTCGGCGCGGGTGCACCTGAATCTCCCCTCCCTCGCGGCCTCCGAGGGGCTCCCGTCGTACCGCGACACCTCTCCCCCGTTTCCGCGCGCGTCGGCCAGCGTGCTCCTGTCCTACCGCGGCCCCACGGCGCCCATCAGCGACATCGCGGTGCAGCGCTTGGTGGCAGGAGGTGCGCCGGGGCTCGCGCCGGGCGATGTGGCCGTGGTCATGATCGCCCGGCCCGCGCCTGCCTCGCCCGCAGGGAGCATGCTCACGCACGTGGGCCCGTTCGTCTTGTCGCGGGGATCGGTGCGCCTGCTCGAGGTGGCCATCCCCATGGTGCTCGCGCTTGCCTTTGCGTTCTCCTGGTTCGTGTATTTTACACGCTTTACGCGCCTTCGCGCGGAGCTGGACTCGGCGGTCACCAAGCCGGGCAAGGATCGGCGATGATTCGAATTCGCGGCCTCACCAAACACGGGCGCCAGCCGGGCATGGCGCCGATCCTGAACGACGTGAACCTGGAGGTGCCGAAGGGCTGCCTCTACGGCCTGATCGGGCCAGGCGCGGCGGGGAAGAGCGTGCTCATGAAGCTCATCGTAGGCCTTTTACGGGCCGACGGGGGCGAGATTCGGGTGGAGGACGAGGACATCACCCAGATGTCGGAGCTGCAGCTGCAGGCGGTGCGTTTGAAGTTCGGGATGCTCTTTCAAAACAACGCGCTCTTCGATCATCTGTCGGTGGCCGACAACATCGCATTCCCCCTGCGCCGCCTCTTTTCCCTCTCCGACGAAGAAGTCGCCCAGCGCGTGGCCGAGCGGCTCGCGTGCGTGGCCCTCAAAGGCTTCGAAGATCGCATGCCCTCGGGCCTCTCCGGCGGCCAAAAGAAGCGCGTGGGCGTGGCCCGCGCCACCGTCAGCCGCGCGCCCATCGTCTTGTACGACGAGCCGGCCGCCGGGCTCGATCCGGTCACCTCGCAGAAGATCTTCGACCTGCTCCGGAGCGAGCAGCGCGCCTCGGGGGCCACCGTCATCATGGTCTCCAGCGATCTCGATCGCCTGCTCACGGTCACCGATCGCGTGGGCATGCTCTACCGCGGGCGCCTCATCTTCGATGGCACCACCGAGGAGGCGCGCCAAACGATGGAACCCCGAGTCCGCCAATTCGTGCACGGGCTGACGGAGGGTCCGCTCTAGGAGCGCGAGCTCGCACGATGGCGCAGGATCTCGTCGATATCGCCGGCGTCGTTTTTTCGCTTTTCGGGACATCGGCGATGGTGTTCATCATCGTATGGTGGGACGAGCGGCGCCTCTCACCCGAGCGGCTCGAGCGCGCTTGGCCCGCCTCCACGAGGCTCGCATCCGCGGTGGCTTTCGGGCCTTTTTGCCTGCCCGTGCACTTCTGGAGGACGCGCCGGAGCGTCGTGGGAATCCTCACCGGCATCCTCTACAGCGCCGGAGTGCTCGCCATCAATTTCGGATTCCTCGCGTTGCTCGACTACATTCTGTCGCAATTCAGCTAACCTTTGCGTCATGGCTGCAGCAACGGCGCCCGCTCGCAATCCGAATCCGCGCGGACCGTCTCGTGGGACGGGAACCTCGAAGCTCGATTCATTCGCGGGCAACGTTGGAAAGAGCTTTCTCTACATTGCGGCCACCGCCGGGGGCATGGGTGTTCTGCTCGGCCAAATCATCGCGCGCCTCTTTCCGCCACGCATCGACAAGACGGAGCTGTGGCGAAACCTCTACAAGATGTCCGTCAAGTCGCTGCCCATCGTGGCGGTGACCGCGCTCTTCACGGGCGCCATCATGGTCATCCAGGCCGCGCCCATCGTGAAGCGCTACGGCGCCGAGGGCTTGCTCGGCTGGGGAGCCGGCTTCGGAACCTTGCGGGAGATCGCGCCTTTGCTCACGGCCCTCATGATCAGCGGCCGCGTGGGCGCCAACAACACCGCGGAGCTGGGGACCATGGTGGTGACCGAGCAGGTCGACGCGCTCCGCACCCTCGCCATCGACCCCATCTCGTTCCTCATCCTGCCGCGCTTCATCGGCATCACCCTCACCCTC
Source organism: Sorangiineae bacterium MSr11954 (assembly GCA_037157815.1). Lineage (NCBI taxonomy): Bacteria > Pseudomonadati > Myxococcota > Myxococcia > Myxococcales > Pendulisporaceae > Pendulispora > Pendulispora albinea. The sequence continues at coordinate 4,759,389 of CP089984.1, read as the reverse complement.
TTCATGATGACCCTCTACGCCGACATCCTCGCCCTCTTCGGCGCGGCGTTCACGGGGGAAGCGCTGCTCACGGTCTCGCCCCAGAGCTTTTACAATGGCTTGGTCGGCGGGCTGCTCGGGTTCGGCGACGTGGCCAATGGCCTTTGCAAGAGCTTCGTATTCGGCTTGGTCATCGCGTTATCGAGCTGCCACTTCGGCCTCTCCACCACCGGCGGCGCCCCCGGCGTCGGACGCTCCGTCACCGCCACCGTCGTCGCCAGCGCGGCGGGCGTGTTCATCATCGATTACCTGGTCAGCTTCATCCTGGGATAGATCATGACCGCCCCGTCGCAAGAGCACCCCACGAGCGATCCTTCCCACGCGGAGCTCGCCGCCGCCGGCGAATCGTCGGCCCTGGTGCGCCCCATCGCCGGGCTCGGCGCCACCGCCCTCGATTTTCTGCGCGCCGGGCTCGAGCTCTATTCCGTCTTCGTTCGCACCCTCTACTACGTGTTTCGCGGGCGCCGCGAGCGGGGTGCGCTCGTGAAGCAGATGTACGAAATCGGAAACCGCTCCGTCTTTTTCGTATCCATCACGATGGGCTTCATCGGGATGATCCTGGTCTATCAATCGGGGCTCCAACTCCGCCGGGTGATCCCCGATTTCACCATGTTGGGGGCCACCTACATCGAGCTCTTGGTGCGCGATCTCGGCCCCTCCATCGCGTCGCTCATCCTCACCACCCGGGTCGGCGCCGGCATCGCCGCCGAAATCGGATCCATGGTGGTCACCGAGCAGGTCGACGCGCTCCGCATGTGCGCCGCCGATCCCATCGATTTCCTCGTCGTGCCCCGCTTTCTGGCGGGTCTGGTCATGACCGCGGCGCTCATCGTTTGGGCGAGCACGGTGGCGTATTTCACGGGGGCCCTCACCGCCTATTTTGCTTACGACTTATCGTTTCAGACGTTCTTCAACACCAGTTTGGTCGACACCGGAGACGTGGTCACTGGGGTGACCAAATGCATCGTCTACGGCGCGGCCATTCCCGTGGTGAGCGGGTATTGCGGTCTATCCACCTTCGGCGGCTCCGAGGGTGTCGGTTGGGCGACCACGCGGGCGGTAGTCAATTCCTCACTGGCCATCATCGTCCTGGACTTTTTCATCTCGGGCGCCGGGTTCCTGATCTTCTGAGCGGCGCATCGGCATGGCCATCGCATTGGTCCCCACATGATCCTCCCATGATCGTCCCATGATCGAATTCAAGAATATTGCCAAGTCCTTTGGCGAAAAGCAGGTGCTCGACGATGTGAGCTTCGCGGTCCGTCGCGGCGAAGTGTTCTTCATCATCGGCGCATCCGGGGTCGGAAAGAGTGTGCTGATCAAGCACCTCGTCGGGCTGCTCTATCCGGACGGCGGTGAGATCTGGCTCGATGGTCAGGAGATCAGCCAGCTCGACGAGCGGGGCATGTACCCCGTGCGAAAGAAGTGCGCGATGGTCTTCCAGCACTCGACCCTCTTCGACTCCATGACGTGCGCGGAAAACGTTGCGCTGCCGCTGCGAAAGCACAAGGGCCTCTCCTCGAAGGAGGCGCTCCTCGAGGCGGGGCGGAGGCTCGAGATCGTGCACATGGGCGAGTTCGGCGATCGCTACCCCGCGGAGCTCGGCGATGGAATGCGCAAGCGCGTGGCCATCGCGCGCGCGCTCACCCTGGATCCGGAGTTCGTCTTGTTCGACGAGCCCACCACCTCGCTCGATCCGGTGAGCGCGCGGCGGGTCGACAAGCTGATTCGCGAGCTCTCCGACAAGCTGGGGGTCACGTCCATCGTGGTGAGCCACGATTTGGTCAGCATCTTCAACATCGCGGACCGCATCGTCATGCTCTATAAAGGAAGAGTGCGTTTATTGGGCACACCGGACGACTTCAAACAATCGAACGACGAAGTGGTTCAGCAATTCATTCACGGGCGCGCACAAGGACCGATGGATCTTTGATCGGCCGCAGCAGCAGCAGTAGCAGGACCTGACAGAGAGAAGAACGGTGCGTCATGCTTAAGGAACGATCGATCGAAGTCAAAGTCGGTGTCCTCATTTTGGTCTCGTTGGGGATCCTGGCGGCGTTCATTCTGGTGATGGGCGGCTTGTCCTTTCAAAGGACCTATCCCCTCTTCGTCGACTTCGACAATCCAGGCGGCCTGCAGGCCGGCGCGGCGGTGCGCATCGCCGGGGTCAAGGTGGGCTCGGTCGACGAGCTGCGCTTCATGGGTGGCACCATCGATCCGCAGAGCGGGCGCCGGGTGCTGGTGCGCGCCAAGCTCAAGATCGAGACGCGCGTGAAGGACACCATCCACGAGGACGCGGACTTCTATGTCACCACCCAAGGCGTGCTCGGTGAGCAGTTCTTGCAAATCGAGCCCGGGACCCCCACCCGCCCGGCGCTGCGCGAGGGCGCCACGGTCAAGGGCATCGACCCGCCCCGCCTCGATCTGTTTCTGGCCAAGGCCTACGAGCTGCTCGACACCGCGGTCACCGGCATCCGCAACAACCGCGAGCTCATCGGCGACATCGCCGTGAACACCTTGGGCGTGCTCAAGGGCCTCAACATGGCCATCAGCGACAACCGCGAGCGCGTCAACCGCACCATGGAGAACCTGGAGAAGCTCTCGGCCGAGGCCAACTCCCTGGCCGTGGACGCGCACAAGACCATCAACGATCCGAAGATCAAGCGCACCATCGACAACATCGACAAGCTCTCCACCGATCTCCAGCGCGACTCGGGCCCCATGCTCAAAGACGCGCGCGAGGCGCTGGCCAACATCAACCGCGCGTCGGCCACGGTGGGCGAGCCGGAGGCGCAGGCCAAGTTGAAGAAGACCCTGAACGACGTGGCCGAATTGGCGTCGCGCGCCAACGCCGCCGCCGCCGATGCGCAGGCCATCGTGGCCCACGTGAAGAAGGGCGAAGGCACCGTGGGCGCGTTGATGATGGATGAAGAGGTCTACGACGACGTGCAGGAGATGGTGCGCGACCTGAAGCACAACCCTTGGAAGTTTTTGTGGCGCGAGTGATCCATCGGGTGCACTCCCCGCCCCAAGCCTCTCCTGGAGGAAGGGAGCGTGACGGCGGGTTCGCGTCGCGGGGGTGCACGCGTCGTGGGGATCGTGCTTTCTGCGGATCGCGAGCCTGGCGCGCGGGCGGATTAACGAATCTCACGCTCCGCGAGCGTCAGTCGGTGCCGGTATCGACCACGCCCGTGTCCACGGGTGGGCGCGTATCGGGCACGCTGGTGTCGGGCGGGCGGTATGCGTCGTTGGGGACGGGGGCGTCGGCGCGCGCGGCGTCGTTCAGGGATGCGTCTTTTGCGGGCGGGGTCTGTAGGCCGGTGATGTCATTGCTGCAGACCTTGCGATTGCCGCTGGGGACGCATACAAGGCCGTCCTCACAATCGGTTGCCTGAAAACAATCGCCGCCGGGGCCGGCGAGTTTGTTCTCGCTGCACGAAGCCACTACCAGCGGAAACAACGGCACGAGAAGCGCCCAAAGGCCAAGCCCCCAGGCGATTCCAACGTTTAGTCGAGCGTGATGAGAACGTCTCCCTCGGAGACCGCTTGACCCTCGGTGACTTCGATTTTTTGCACCACGCCCCCCTCTGGAGCCTCGACCGGCATCTCCATTTTCATCGACTCGAGGATCACACACGTTTGCCCCTCGCTGACTCGCTCCCCTACGTTGACCTCGATCTTCCAAACGGTACCGGTGATGTGTGCAGTGACTTGGGTCGCCATGGGTGAGCGGTACACTATCTTAGTCGGCTTTGTTTCGGAACCCACCATGAACTGGACCGTACGCGCGCGATCCTGCGCAGCTCTCGTCAGGAGACGTCCAACGCGCGAGCGTGCGGTTGCGTAGCCGATCTAAAACCGGTAACTTTTGTCATGACAGGAACATAGACCCATGGCGGAACAGAAAGAGAGTTCGGTCCTCTTTTCCCTCAAAGAGCTCATGAGCCTCGAGGAAGACCGAATCAGGCAGGAAGAAGCTGAGCGCCGTCGCCAGGAAGAAGAAGCGGTGCAAGCGCGCCTCGAGTTGGAACGTCGCGCGCGCGAGGAAGAGGAGGCGCGCATCCGCGCCGTCGAGGACGAGCGCCTCGCGGAGGAGCAGCGGCAACGCGAAGAGGCTGCCCGGCTCGAAGCCATCCGCCATGCCGAGATCGAGCGCGCACGGCTCGAGGCGGAGAACGCCGCCCGCATCCAGCAGATGCGTAACCAGCAAGAGCACGCGGAGCGCATCGCGGCCCTGTCGCAGGATCGGAGCAAAAAGAAGCTGCTCTACATCGCCATCGGGTCGGGTGCGTTCCTGGTGCTGGTCCTCATCTTCGGCGGCATGGCCATCAAGAGCTCCCTCGATAAGCAGGCGGAGCTCGAGGCAGCCCTCACCGCGATCAACCAGGAGAGCGAGTCCCTCAAGAGCAAGCTGAAAAACGCCACCAGCCCCGAGGAGCGGGCGGAGCTCGAACGCCAGATCGCCGAGAAGCAGGCGCAGATGAAGGAGCTCAAGGACAACCCCACCGCGCCGCCCCAAACCGTGAAACGCGGCCCGACCCGTCCGGCGAACAACAGCAACACCGGTGCGGGCAGCACCAGCCCCGCCCCGGACAAAAAGTGCGATTGCAAGCCCGGCGATCCGCTCTGCACATGCTTGTAAGCCTGTGATTTCTCCTCCGTCATCCCGATTTCCCGATGGGCGGCTCTCCAGCCGCCTCATTTTCGCCGCCGACTTTGCCGACGTGGACGAGGCGCGGCGTGCCACCTTGGCGCTGCAGCCGCACCTCGGGCTGGTGAAGATCGGGCTGGAGCTCTTCGTGGGGGCAGGTCCCTCGGCGCTGTCTTGGGCGCGCGAGGCGGGGCTGCCCATCTTTCTCGATTTGAAGCTGCACGACATCCCGGCCACCGTGGAGCGGGCCGTCGATCGCGCCATCGCCTTGGGCGCGCGCATGCTCACCGTGCACGCCGCCGGCGGCAAAGAAATGCTGCTCCGCGCCGTGCGCTGCGCCGAGGCCGCGGGCGACACGTGCACCATCGTGGCGGTCACCGTGCTCACCTCCCTCGACGACGGCGATCTGGCCGATCTGGGCGTGGACAGCGACGCGGGGACCCAAGCGCGAAGGCTCGCGCGCCTCGCGTTCGATCAGGGCGTGCGCGCCTTCGTGTGCTCGCCCGAAGAAGTCGCCACCTTGCGCGCGGAGCTCGGGCCGAAGGCCACCCTCATCACCCCCGGCGTTCGTGCGGCCCAAGCCGCGACCCGGGCGCCAGCCGCAGGTGCCAGCAGCAGCGGCGGCGGCGGCAAGGACGATCAAAAGCGCATCGCCACCGCGCGGGAAGCCATTTTGCGCGGGGCCGACTATGTCGTGGTGGGCCGACCCATTCGCGATGCCGCCGATCCAAAGGCGGCCGCCGAGCAGATCGATCGCACGGTGCGCGACGCCCTGGCCGAGGCCGAGGCCATTCGCACGTGAAGGTCCCCTACCTCAAACACAAACCCGCAAAACCCGCCCCACCCATTCCGGACGGGATGCGACTCATCATCGGCATTCAACCGGTGCGCGAGGCCATTCGCTCCGAGGAGCGCGGGCGAAAGCCGCCCGCCAAGATCCTGGTCGACGATCGCGGCTCGCCGCAGCTCGATGCGCTGGCTCGCTTTGCGCACGATCGCGGGATCCCCGTCGAGCGGGTTTCGCGCGCCGACATCGATTGGCACACGCGCGGCGCGCACCATCAAGGTGTGGCGGCCATCGCCCCCGAGCTCCCCATCGTCACCCTCGAAGAGCTCACCTTGGGTCCGCGCGCGCTGGCCCTCGCCCTCGACGAGCTGCAGGATCCGCAAAACTTTGGCGCGGTGCTTCGCTCGGCCGTGGCCTTGGGAACGACGGCGGTCCTCTGGCCCGAGCACAGCTCCGCGCCCCTTAGCCCCGCGACCTTTCGCGCCTCCGCAGGCGCCGTCGAGCACGCCACCCTATGCCGGGTGCAAAGCCTGCCCACGGCGCTCGAGGAGCTCGCCGCGCGCGGCCTCGACGTGGTGGGGCTCGATGCGCACGGCGACGAGCTGCTCCAGGAGGCGACCTTGGAGCTTCCGCTGGTCCTGGTGGTGGGCGCCGAGGGCAAAGGTTTGCGCAAGCCGGTCAAGCAGGCGTGCCGGCGCTTGGTGCGCCTGCCGATGAAGCCTGGCGCGGTCGACTCGCTCAACGCGTCGGTGGCCGCGGCCATCGCGCTCTACGAGATCACACGCCGTCACGGCATCTGACGTTTCGCGGTTCGCGGATGCTCGGGCGCCGTCGCGGCATGTGACGCGCGCCGCCATGGCGGGCGGCGCCCGCGACGAGAGCGGCGCCCGAGGAGCGCCGCTCTTTGCGTCTCGCGCTCGATCGGAGGATCGAACGTCGAACGCGAACACTACGACGGCGAAGAGTTGCCCGGCTGCTTCCGCAGCAGCATCGCGTGGAGCTGCACGCGCAACTGGGCCTTCCGCTCTTCGACGAACGCCGGCTCGAAGGGGTCGATTCCTGCGAACTGCTCCACCACCCCGCCGATGGCGAAGGTGGTCATGTAGAGCGAGAGGCCGCTCAAGATGATGTGGCGCGGCGACAGTTCAGCGAGAAACGTCCCTTCACGCTGGCCTTCCTCGAAGAAGCGCTCGGCGGCCTTGAGGACCGGGAGCCACGTCTCGCCGAAGCGCACTCGGACGAAGGGGCCCCAGTCCATCAGCTCACGGAGAATCAGCCGCGAGGCGGCGACTTGCACCCCGAGGGCGGATACGAAGGAATCGGTCATTCGATCGAGCCGCTCGACGAAGGAGCCCTCCGTCGAGGAGGAGGCCTCGATGATGAGACCACCCAAGTTGGTCACGAGGCGCTCGAAGACCGCGTTGTAGAGGGCGTCTTTGCTGGCGAAATGGTGGAAGAGCGAGGCCTTTCTAAGGCCGACGCTTTCCGCCAGATCGGCCATGCTCGCGCCTTCGTAGCCTCTTTCGGCGAAGAGGCGTGTGGCGGCTTCGAGGATCAAATCGCGGCGACTGGTCGAATTCGGTGCACTCTGGGTCACGGCTGGAGGGCTGCCTGCGGGGGGTTTTCGTGGGTTCGGACCGGCTTGAGCAGCTCGGTAACCGCGTTGACCAGACCCGCTTCGACCTCCCGCGGTAGGAGCGAGCCTGCGTGGAAGAGGGCAAAACCAACATACTCGTGCAACAGCTGCATGAGCCACGCGTCCGGATCATCGCCGGCAATCTTCACCAGATTGCGGGCAACGCGCTCGGGTCGAAACGACCCGTCGGGCAGAGGACCTGCCCCTTGAAAGAGCGCGTCATAGACACCTCCACCGGTCGCGAAGCGCGCAAGGCCATCGCGGAACTCCTGCCCGCGCCTTGCGCCATCTGCGTCGACTTCGTCTACGATCCGATGAATTTCCATGATCCCTGGGTTGAATGCTTCGACGATCGCTTCCGGTCCACGAGGGCGCGGTGCGATCACTTGAACAAAGCCACCGCTCATCAGTTGAAAGACGAGACGAGTGACCTCAAACTCGAGTTGGCCGATACGGCGGCCTATTTCCGCAACGGAGAGCTTTCCATCACAAAGCGCATACACCTCAGCGAGGTTTTCTGGAACCTCGCTTATCGACCGGACGCCTGAATGTCCCCCCCACTGTGCAGATATGTGTGGAGACATGTCGGGAGCGATCTCGGGAGAAACATGGGGCAGATAGCTCGAGCTCGCCATATTGACGCTGCTGTTCGAGCTCGGTGCGCCAGGCGAGCTAGGTGCACTGGATGAACTAGGTGAGCCGAGTGAGTGCATCGAGGTGGCGGAGTTTATGGAAAAATCGCGACCGGATAATCCAAGTGAGCTAGACCCACCATTTACGACATTGGAGCCATTGCTAGACACGCTGGACACACCGGACGAGAGGTACCCAGAACGCACCGGGACGTAGGAATCATTCGGGATCTTCTCACGAAAGAAGCGCATCTCATCCATGCGACGGGCGCCTTCCATCAGCAAGCTGGCTGTATGGAGGTTGCTGCGCCGGAGCAGGCTTTTCTCGTCGTACCGGTCGTAAAAATAGAACATCCCCTCTCCGACCCGAAGTGCACCATAGAAGATTTCTTCAGCTTGGCGCGACATCATTGGGTAAAGCTCTTCCGCGGTAACGAAGTCAAGCTCGATGGCTGCTTCACCTAGTCGCTTTCCGGATGCGTTGGAAACCAAAATCACCCGTTCCAGGTCCTCCCGCGTCAAAACACCAAAGCGGTAGAGCGTCTCTCCCAACCGCTCAGACGGCACGGTACTTGCAGCACTGACGAGCTTTCCAGCGTCGAACGAGAGCGATCGCCAGCCTTCGTCCTCGAGGACCTGGAGCTCACCGCGCCAGCTGGATTGGGCGATGAGCGCGACCACATCGCAGAGCGCTCCCGGCGTCCGGATCTCCCCTGCGAGCTTGAGGACGGGAGCGTTGTCCTCTTCGCTGCGCATCACGATGAGGTTCTTTGGGCTTGGCAACGCTCGCCATTCGCCGGCGCGCGAGCGGAGCTGCTGGCTTGCGGTGCGGCCAACGGGATGAACCGTTCCCGTCACATCGACGCGGAGCAGATCTTCACGATCCGACATTTTTTCGTGAGGATAACCAAGGACACGCGAAGTGTGTGAACTTTGAGCCGTCCTCCCCGACAAAAGCGTCCTCGACCGTGAAAAATCCCGACAAAAATGCCCCTTTTGTGGCACCGACCGCGACGGACGAACCCGCGCACCCGGCGCCCCCCGTTGCCCCGCGGCCTCCCTCGCCTGCCTCGCCCTCCTCACCTTTTGCGCCCATCTTGCCTACGGGGCCGACGTCCACCACGCAGGCATCCACCTCGGCGCCGGCGTCGGCCCGCCTGGGTGCGGAGCGCGTGAAGAACGCGACGGAGCTCGAGCAGGTGCTTCGGCGCGCGGGCTACCTTCCCGATGCACGGCTCGCGCTGACCGTGTGGCTGGCGCTCTCGCTCGACAAGCCGCTGATGCTCGAGGGCCCGGCGGGGGTCGGCAAGACGGATCTCGCGCGCGCGTTGAGCGAAGGCCTCGGCCGTCCTTTGGTGCGTCTGCAGTGCTACGAGGGCCTGGACGAGGGCAAGGCGCTCTACGAGTGGGACTACGCGAAGCAAATGCTCTACACGCAGCTCCTTCGCGACGCGGTCTCGCGCCAGACGGAGCATGCGGGCTCCTTGGGCGAGGCCGTCGACCGCCTGGCGGCGGGCGACGATGCGTTTTTCAGCCCACGTTTTCTCATCGCCCGCCCGCTTTTGCGCGCGCTCACCAGCGAGCATCCCGCGGTGCTCCTCATCGACGAAGTCGACCGCGCCGATCCCGAGTTCGAGGCTTTCCTCCTCGAAATCCTGGCCGAGCGCCAGGTGACGATCCCCGAGCTCGGCACCATCCGCGCCAAGCACGCGCCCCTGGTCCTCCTGACGACCAACGCCACCCGCGACATGACCGACGCCCTTCGAAGGCGCTGCCTTCACGCGTTCGTCGACTACCCTCCCCCGTCGCGCGAGCTGGCCATCTTGGAGCTGCGCGTGCCCGGTATCTCCAAGGCCCTCGCGTCGGAGCTCGCGCGGATCGCCGGCGAGGTGCGCAAGATGGATTTGCGCAAGGCGCCGAGCATCGCGGAGACCATCGACTGGGCGCGCGCGCTGGTGCTCCTGGGCGCGAGCGCGCTCGATCCGGAGCTCGCGCGCGCGACGTTGGGGGCGCTGCTCAAGCACGAGGAGGATCGGGTCAAGGTGGAGGCGAAGTTGGGGAAATCGTGAGAAGTTGACCACGGGTCGTCAGGTGGCCATATTTCTTCGATGGCCGCCAACATCCTCTCGGCTTCGCAGTTCCAGAGCCAGTGCCTCGAGCTCCTCGATACGGTCGAGCGCACCGGTGAAGACATCGTCATTACGAAGCATGGCCGCCCCATCGCCCGTCTCGCTCCCCTCGAAGCGAAGAAGGAGAGCGCGTTCGGCTCGGTCAAAGGGAAGATCCTGGGCGACATCGTTGGCCCCATCCTCACGGAAGAGGAGTGGACGTTCGACGCCGACAACGTCAAATGATCGTGCTCGACACGCACACGCTCGTCTGGTTTCTGCTCGGCAATCCGCAGCTCGGCAAGGGCGCCACGCGCATCATCGATCGAAATATCGGGCGGAGCGCTTTGGTCAGCGCCATCTCGTTCTGTGAGATCGCGGCTCTCGCGAAAAGAGGGCGCGTCGCTCTCGAGATCACCGCGCGGGATTTTCGCGACCACGCGATGAACGTGGGGTTCATCGAGAAGCCGGTGGACGGCGTCATCGCCATCGAGGCGGTCGCGCTCGCGTTCGCGCATCGCGACCCCGCGGATCGTCTCATCGTGGCAACCGCTTGCTCGCTCGGGGCCGCGCTGATGACAGCAGACCAGGTGCTTCTCGATGCCGGCGTGGTGCAGACGGTCGACGCGAGGCTATAGGAAAGCGTCGCGCAAGGCGGCTAAATCTCCGCGACCTGCTCGCCAAAAACCCGCTCCAACCCCGACAGCAGCGGATCGCTCACGTCGACCCGGTAGTCGCGGAGGGAGAGGACGGCTTCGGCGCCGTCGGGGAGGGTTAGAACGACGGTGACGGGGCACGCGCCTTGGCTTTCGGTGAAGAGGCGCTTCATTTCGTCGAGGTCGGAGGGCCGGGTGCGCTCGGCGCGCAGGCGGATGGTCATGCGCTCGGTGTGGCTCGACACGACCTTGGAGAGGGGCTCGACCTCGTTGAGGAAGATGGTCGGCTCGCGGTTGGCGTCGTCGTCTTCCTCGGGGGCGTCGTCGTCGCGGCGCGGGAAGCTCACCTTGCCGGTGACGACCAAGGGCTCGCCGCCGGTGAGGAGCTGCGCGTAGGACTCGATCTCGCGGCCGCGCACCTTGACATTGACCCGGCCCGAGGGGTCTTCCAGCTCGAAGAAGGCGATTTTGGCGGCACCCGCCGAGGGCTTGCCGCCGTTTTTGTCGCGCAAGATCTTCTCGCGGTAGCCCTCGACCATGCCGCAGAGGCGCACCTTGGCCCAGTCATCCATGCCGGCGCAGTCGGCGCAGAGATTGAGCTCGTGGCGCCCGTAGGCCGCCTTGTCGCGCAAATAGCGCTCGACCGGGTGCCCCGACACGTAGAAGCCCAAGGATTGGCGCTCGCGGACCAGCATTTCCTTCTGGTCCCACGCGGCCGCGTCCACGTAGTCGCCCGCGCTCTGCGAGGAGCGCGCGGTGCCGTGCCCGTTGGAGCCGTTGGTGGCCGCGCGCGGCGCCGCGTCGAAGAGGCCGAAGAGGTTCGTCTGGCCCCGCTCGCGATCGCGGCTGGCGGCGCGCGAACGCTCCAGCGCGATGTCGATGGAGGCAAAGGCGCGGGCCCGGGAGATGCCCAAGGTCTTGAGGGAGGTGTCGAACGCCCCGCACTGCACCAGCGCCTCGAGCACGCTGCGGTTGATCTTCTTCGCGTCGACCCGGGCGCCGAAGTCGAACAGGTCGGCGAAGGGACCGCCGGCCGCGCGCGCCTCGAACAAGGTCTCCAGCGCGGCGCCGCCGACCCCGCGCACCGCGCCCAGCCCGAAGCGGATCTGCGGCCCCAGCGGATCGCGGACCTTGTCGCGCGACGAGAGCTTTTTGTTCCCCTCGGGGTGCGTGTAGACGACCTTGAAGTCGGTGTCGCTCTCGTTGATGTCGGGCGACAGAACGGTCACGTCCAAGGAGCGCGCGTCGGCGATGGTGCGCACCACCTTCTCGATGCGCTCTTTGTCGCTGGTCATGATCGCGCAAAGGAGCTCGGCCGGGTAATGCGCTTTCAGGTAAGCCGTTTGGTACGTGATGAGCGCGTAGGCCGCGCTGTGCGACTTGTTGAAGCCGTAGCCCGCGAAGTACTCGAGCAGCCCGAAGATGCGCTCGGCGTCCTCCTGCAGAACGCCCTTTTTCAGCGCGCCCTCGACGAAGATGCCCTTTTGCTTGGCCATCTCCTCGGGCTTCTTCTTGCCCATGGCGCGGCGGAGCAGGTCGGCGCCGCCGAGGCTGTAGCCCGCCAGCGCCTGCGCGATCTGCATGACCTGCTCCTGGTAGACGATGACGCCGTAGGTCGGCTTGAGCAGCTCGTCGACCAGCTCGTGCATGGTCCCGATGGGGGCGCGGCCGTGCTTGCGGTTGACGAAGTCCTGCACCATGCCCGTGCCGAGCGGACCGGGACGGTAGAGGGCCACGGCGGCGACGATGTCTTCGAACGAGTCGGCCTTGAGGTCCTTGAAGAGCTGCTGCATGCCGCTCGACTCGAGCTGGAACACGCCCTTGGTTTCGCCCGATCCCAAGAGCGCGTAGGTGGCCTTGTCGTCGAGGGGCACGGTGGACGGATCGAACACCTTGTTCTGCCGCTTGATGTCCGGGCGCGCGTTGATCAGCTTCGTGGCGATGTCGATGACGGTGAGGGTCTTGAGGCCGAGGAAGTCGAACTTGACCAGGCCCGCCTGCTCGACGTCGTCCTTGTAATACTGCGTGACATAGGCGCCCGTCTTCTCGTCGCGGAAGACCGGCACGTGGTCCCAGAGCGGGCCCTCGCTGATGACGATGCCCGCCGCGTGCTTGCCCGCGTGCCGCGTGAGGCCCTCGAGCTTGCGCGACTGGTCGACCAGCTCTTTGGTGGTGGCCTCCGTCTCGTAGCGCGCTTTGAGCTTGGGCTCGACCTCGAGGCTCTCGGCGATGGTGTACGTCTCGGCCGGGGATTTGCGCGGGATCAGGTTGGCCAGGGCCTGCGCCTCGATGGGCGTGATGGCCATGGCGCGCGCCACGTCCTTGATGACGCTCTTGGCCTTGAGCTCGGCGAACGTCGCGATCTGGCCCACGCTGGTCTCGCCGTAGCGCTTCTGCACGTAGGCGATGACCTGGTCGCGCCGGTCCATGCAGAAGTCGACGTCGAAGTCGGGCATGCTGACGCGCTCGGGGTTCAGGAAGCGCTCGAACAGCAGGTTGTACGGGATGGGATCGAGGTCGGTGATGCGCATGGCGTAGGCCACGATCGACCCCGCGCCCGAGCCGCGGCCAGGCCCAACCGGGATGCCGTTCTCCTTGGCGTAGCGGATGAAGTCCCAGACGATGAGGAAGTAGCCCGGGAACTTCATCTTGCTGATGACGTCCAGCTCGAGCTCGAGGCGCGCCCGATAGGCCTCGCGATCGGGCGTCTTGCCCAGGGCTTCGAGCTCGCGGAAGCGCGTCCCCAGCCCCTCGCGGGCCACGTGGCGGAAGTAGCCCTCGGTGTCGAAGCCCTCGGGCACCTGGAAGCTCGGGAGCATCGGCTCGCCGAGCTTCAACTTGATGGCCGCCCGCTCCGCGATCTGCAAGGTGTTGCGGATGGCCTCCGGCCAGGCGGAGAACTGCGCGGCCATCTCGGCCGGCGACTTCAGGTACATCTCGCTCGAGCCGTGGTGGCGCTCCTTGGCCTCCGCGTACGAGCGCCCCGACTTGATGCACGAGAGATAGAGGTGCGCCTCGGCGTCGTCGCGCGAGGCGTAGTGGACGTCGTTGGTGGCCACCAGCGGCAGGTCGAGCTTGCGCGCGTTCTCAATCATGATTTCGTTGAGAACGGGCTGCTCGATCAAACCGTGATCCTGCAGCTCCACGAACAGGCTCCCCGGCTCGAAGATGTCGCGCAGCTTGGCCAGGGACTCGAGGCCGGCCGCCGGCCCCTCTTCGAGGACCCGCTGCGGGACCAGGCCGCCCATGCAGCCGGTGAGCGCGATCAGCCCCTTCGAGTGATCGGCGATGTCCGAGAGGCGAACGCACGTGTGCCCGGGGGGGCCGGCCGGATCGGGATCGACATGGCCGCGCGAGACGAGCCAGACCAGGTTCTTGTACCCCTCGGGCGAGGCCGCCAAGAGCGGCAGGTGCCGGCTGTGGCGCCCGTCGGTGACATCGATCTCACACCCCAGGATGGCGGCGACCCCCGCCTCCTTGGCCGCCTTGTAAAAGGAAATCGCGCCGAACATGTTGGCGTGGTCGGTGACGGCCACGGCCTTCATCCCCGCCCCAACCACGCGCTTTACCAGGTCTTTCACCTTCACGGCGCCGTCCAGCATCGAGTACTGGGTGTGGACGTGAAGGTGAACAAACTCGTCGGCCATCGCCACCGCACGTAGCACGGCCGGCACCGTCGGTCACAGCTAGCAATTTACGGACGAGGAGCGGGCGGTTTGCCCCGCCGATGCATCGAAGGGTAGAGTTCGCCGACTTTGTGGCCAGGTGGGCGGTGGAGGCATTCGACATGAAGCACACGCGCACGTTCAGGGTTCTGGGCCTTGCATCCTTGGTGGCCGGGCTTGCAGGGACGTTGCTTTTCGGTGGGTGCAGCAGCGACGACAGCAAATCTCCGCCCTCCGGTGGGGATGGCAAGGTCCACCCGCCCGCTCGTCCGAGCGGCGCCTCTTCGTCTGCGTCGACCGAAGAGCGAAATTTCGCGCTTCAAAAATTGTTCCTCGGGCACACCGACCCCTCCGGTGCGACGAACCCGATCGCGTGGCAAAAGCACGGCTACGATCTGGACGACAAAATCACCACCAAGACGTCGACCGATGTGTGCAAGGTGGTCGGGGACAAGGGCATTCAAGAAGACGGTCCGGGGGGTGTGGACAACTCCTTCGGAAAAAATGTGCTGCCGCTTTTGCGCTTGGTCCTCTCCAGCGCCGAGACGGACATCAACGGGGCCATCACCGACGGCTCCTTCACGGCCCTGCTCGATGTAAAGGGGCTGACCAACGATCCCAAGCAGACCGCCACGGGTGTGAGCGCCAAGTTGTACGGCGGGGCGAAGTTCTCGGGCACGCCAACCTTTGGCCCCAGCGACAACTGGCCGGTGCTCTACGAGTCCGTTCACAACGGGGACGTGAACAGCCCCAAGGTGCAGTTTTCCGACGGGTACATCAACGGGGGCGTGTGGGTGAACGGGGGCGCGGGGGACGTGATCTTGTCCCTCTCGATCGCGCAAGGAAAATTGGCGATCCGCATCCAGCGGGCCATCGTCACCTTCGAGCACAGCGCCCCGGGCGAAGCGACCAACGGCATCATCGCCGGCGTGATCGACACGGAGGAGTTCATCGACGCCCTCAAGCCGGTGCTCGCCGGCTTCAATGGCTGCGGCGCCCTTGCTACCGTCGCCGATCGCATTCGCGCCACCTCCGACATCCTCTCCGACGGGTCGAACCGCCCGGACACGGCATGCAACGGGATTTCCGTGGGCATCGGCTTTACCGCCAAGCAAATCGCGCTGCCCAAGGACGTGGCGGCCCCGATTCCGCCGGTCTCGGGGGATCCTTGCGCAGAGCCGAAGGACGCGGGGCGGGATTGATTCTTTGAAAAAGCGTTCCCGCTCGCGACCTGGCGGCTAAAAACAGCGTTCCCCGGGCGGCTCGAATCACCCCTTCGCCCGCGCCACCATGTGCCGCGACAGGTGCAGCGCGAGCGCGTAAATCCCGATTTGCGGCGGACCGCCGATGCTCGTTGGAAAGAGCGAGCCATCGGCCACGAACAACCCCCGAACCTGGTGGTGCTCGCCGGTGGGCCCCACCACGCTTCGCGCGGGGTCGGTGCCCAGGCGCATGCTGCCCATGGGGTGCACCGCGCTGAGCGGGAGATGGTGCGGCCGCACGAACGCCATGTCGACGCGGTCGAGCTCGCGCGCATCGCGGGTGCGCAAGGGGAAGACGGCGGGGACGACGACCTCCTTCGCGCCGGCGGCAAAGAGGATGCGGCCGCACGCGACGATGCCCTTCGCGAGCTGCACCCGGTCCGACTCGCCGAGCTCGTAGCGAAGCTGCGGGCGGCCGCCGTTGCGCCCGTCGCGCAGAAGCACGCGCCCCTCGCTCTCGTCGTGGACCATGGCCGTGAGCACCGCCAGCTTGCGGTACGCGCGCATGGCCCGCATGTGCGCGGCGCCAAAGCCAGGGAGCAGCGCGGCGGTGGCGATGGGGTGCCCGAAGGCTGGAACGATCCAGACGCGGCGATCGCTGCCCGGCTCGAACGAGAGGTGCTCCGTGCACTCGTACGACTGGGGGATGCCGTCGAAGCCGTCGAGCTCCCGGTCGAAGACTCCGGCGACGAGCGCCGCCGGGTGCAGATGCAGCCCGCGCCCCAGCTGATCGTGCGGATCGGGCAGCCCGCTGGCGAGGGCCAACGCCGCCGAGCCGGTGGCGCTCCCCGCGAGCACCACCACCCGCGTGCGAATGCGGACGTGGGCGATCATCGCGCCCCGTTCGTCGAGGGCGACGCCCTCCACCCCGGTGACCGCGCCGCCGTCGACCTGGATCTCCGTGACCTTGATGTCGGCATAGACATGCGCGCCGGCGGCTGCGGCCTGGGGCAGAACGACCTTGAGCGCGTTTTGCTTGGCGTCGTAGCTGCACCCCAGCTCGCAGAACCCGCTGCGCTGGCAGCCGATGCGATTGTGCTGCAGCGGACCGCCGCGCCAGCCGAGCTTCTCGATCCCGATGCGCAGCACCTCGTTGTTCGCGTTGCGATCGGAGGGGCCCATGGTGCTTACGCCGAGCTCCGACTCGATCTGCGCAAACACCGGCGCGAGCGCCTCGGGCCGCAGATCGTGAAGACCGAGCCGCTCGCTCCACGCGTTCAAAATGGGATCGGGGATGCGCTTGCAGAGGTTCGTGTTGTGGATGGTGCTGCCGCCCACGCCGCGCCCTTGCAGAACGCGGATGGCCATGTCCTCGGTGGTGCGCCCGCCCATCTCTTGAAAGAGGAGCGCGAGCATCTGCTCCTCGCGCTGGTTGAAGTCCGCCGCCGTGTGGTAGCCGCCCTCCTCGAGGCCCACCACATCGACGCCGGCGCGCGCCAGCTCGCGCAGCGCGATGGAGCCTCCTGCGCCCATCCCGACCACCACCGCGCCGGCGTCGAGCGCGAGATCGGCGCGCAGATCGCGGCCGCGCGTGACGAAGGATTTTTCCGCCAGCCGGAGCTCCACCCCGCGCACCATCACCCTCCGTCCCTTTCCTTCCCCGCGCCCTCCGGACGATTCAACCATGGCCCCGGGTAGCCCGCGATCCGCCAGGTGCGGGGATCGCGGTAGTACCCCATGAAGACCAACGCCTTGAGCCCCTGGAAGCCGGCGCGCAAGAGGGGCATGTCCGAGGTCTCGAGCGAGGCGAGCACGCGATCCTGGTCGGCCGGGGCCAAGCGCGAAAAGCGCGAGCCCAGCTGGAGACAAAGTGGCGCCAAATGCTCCAGGTAGGCGAAAAAGCGGAAGAGATCCCGGCGCATGTCCTCGGGTAGCTTGGCGCCGTACGCGTCGATGAAACCGGCCACATCCGTTTCGTCGGTCGTGGGAACGACATCAGCGCTTTCGTCGGATGCGGCCATACGTCGAGCCGCTTGCTCCACCACGATGAGCTGCCAGGCGGAGAGGGAGAGAAGCGAGCGTTCTCGCTCGGGCGCGATCGCATAACCGCGTGTGCGGAAGAACGCCACCACCGAGCCGGTGGCGAGAAGGGCGCCACCGACGACGCCCAGTTGGAGAAGGAACCGACGTCGATTCACCAGACCATTAGAGCGCATCGGGACATTGTCCGCCTACAAGGACACTGGACAAAGCCGCTCCCCTTGTCTTGCTCTTGTCTTGCGCTTCGTCGCGCTCCCTGCGATACCGCAAGAGTGATCCTTTTTGGCCTGACCGGTGGTCTCGCCTCGGGCAAGAGCGCGGTCGCCGCGAGACTGCGCGCCCACCGACTCCCCGTCATCGACGCCGATGCGCTCGCGCGCGACGTGGTGGCCCCGGGCTCCTCGGGGCTCGCGGCCATCGTGCGAGCCTTCGGGCCCGAGGTGCTCACCGCCGAAGGAGCGCTCGACCGTCCCAAGGTGGCGGGCATCGTGTTCTCCGACCCCGAAAAACGGCGCGTCTTGAACGGCATCGTGCACCCGCGCATCGGGGCGCTCACGGCCGAGCGCGCGCGGGCGCTGGAGGAGCAAGGCGAGCCGCTCGCTTGCTACGAGGCCGCGCTGCTGGTCGAGAATGGGCTCGCGGATGCATTTCGTCCGCTGGTGGTGGTGGCGGCAACGCCCTCGTTGCAGCTCGCGCGCGCGGTGGCGCGCGATGGGGAGAGCGCGGAGCAGGTGCGGCTTCGGCTCGCAGCGCAGATGCCGCTGGAGGCAAAAGTCGCGGTGGCCGACTTCGTTATCCACAACACGGGGACCCTCGACGAGTTGAACGGCGATACCGACCGAGTGTTCGCCACAATCTGTGCACGCGCGGGCATCGATGGCGCGCGTTACGGCATCTCGCCGAATTTGGCCAATGCCACGCCCGATCCGGGGCGGCCATCCTAGTTTGCGGGGACCATGCATACCGAACCGAGAAGACGGCGTGCCAAGGTGATAGGCTTTGGAGGAAAATGAGCGGTGGCGGTCCTCTGAACAAGCACATGACCGGCGTCTCCTCTTCGTACCATGGCGAAGGGGCACCGGAACGGGCGGCGGGGGAGACCACGGGAACGACACACCCCGGATTGGTGCTGCTCTACGCCCCGAACTTCGAACAATTCCACCCCGCGTATGTGTTCACGGTGCCCGAGCTGATCATCGGGCGCGATGCCACGAACCCCATCTGTGTCCCCGAGCAAGCCGTGAGCCGGCAGCATGCGCGCATCTCGTACCTGGATGGGCGCTGGATCCTCTCCGATCTGGGGAGCCGCAACGGCACCATGGTCGGCGGGCGCTTCGTGGGCGAGCATGCGCTGGGGCACCTCGACGAGATCCGGGTGGGCGACGCCATCTTCAAGTTCGTGGCCGGCGGCGCGGAGCACTACGTGCGCCACCGGATCGACGGCGCCATCTTTGGTGAGAGGCGCGCGCACCACCTCGCCGAGCTGGTGGGCGGCTGCCAGATGGACTTCATCGCCGGCGACGTCGAGCGCATCGCCCCCACCGAGCTCTCGTGCATGGTGCTGGGTGAGACGGGCACCGGAAAAGAAGTGGTCGCGCGCGGCATCCACCGGCTCTCCGGTCGGCGGGGCTCGTTTCAAGCGATCAACTGCGCGGCCATCCCGCACAACCTGCTCGAGAGCGAACTGTTCGGATACCGGCGCGGCGCGTTCTCCGGCGCCGATCGCGATAAGCCGGGCTTGGTGAAGCTGGCCGACGGCGGAACCTTGTTCCTCGACGAGATCGGCGACATGCCGCTGGAGGCGCAGGCCAAGCTGCTGCGCGTGCTGCAGATGCGCGAGGTCTTTCCGCTGGGCGGAACGACGGCCGACAAAGTCGACATCCGCGTGGTTTGCGCCACGCACCGCGATCTGTACACCTTGGTGCGCGACGGCCGCTTTCGCGGCGATCTCTTCGCGCGGCTCAACGAGCACGCGGTCCGCTTGCCGCCCCTTCGCGAGCGCAAAGAGGACGTGCTGCTCCTGGCCCGAAGCTTCGCGACCCGCTACGGGGCACCGCGGCTCTCGTTCACCTTCAGCGTCCTGGTGGCGCTGATGCACTACAACTGGCCCTTCAACGTGCGCGAGCTGGAGAGCTGCATCAAGCGGGGCATCGCGCTCTGCGGCGGCTCGGTGCTCGACGCCCCACAGCTCCCCGACGCCATCGCCGAGTTCATGAAGGGCTACGGCGCGCGCACCTCCATCGATTCGCTCGGGCCGCTCTCGCACGGTGGCCCTCCGCCGCCGTTCTCGAGTCAGCCCATCAGCCAGGCGCTACCAAGCCGCCGGGGTGCGCCCACCGAGGACGAGCTGCGCGAGCTGCTCACGCGCCACCGCGGAAACATCGCAGCGGTCGGGCGGGAGCTCGGAAAGGAGCGCATGCAGGTGCATCGCTGGCTCAAGAAGTACAACATCGATCACGAGAAGTACCGCTGAAGGACGCCGACGTCGTAGGGCGTCTTCATGTCTTTCGGACGGTCGCGGGCTCCGCCCTTCGAAACCCTTCGGGTCGAGCCTCCGAGCCGTTGGACATACCCGCTGATTTTCGAGCCTACGGCGCGTCTTCTTCGGCGAGACCCGCGATGCGGTATCGCTCGCCATCGCGGCGCAGCAGCATCAGGATCACATCGCCGAAGTATCGCTCGCCGGCCACGCGCGCAGCCGCAACCGGGATGCGCAGGAGAACATCGGCGTCGCGCATCTCGGCCGGACGCGCCGGTACGCCGAAGCTGCTCGAGCTGCTCGAGCTGCTCGAGCTTCCGGCGCTTCCGAGGTTCTGTGCCGTGTAGCGCTCGATGGCGTCGAAGTCGATCACCTCGGTGCCGACCAGCTTTGCGTAGTCGAGGTTGCGGAAGCGGGCGCGCCATGCGTCCACGATGGCGGAGCGCGAACGCGGGCCCTTGGCGTCGAGGGCGACGGCGTCGAAGGCGAGCAGTTGGATCAGGCCGTCGACGTCCTCGTGCTGAAACGCCGTCACATACGTGCGCACCACGTCGAAGAGCGCCTCGTCGCCCAACGGCTCGCGCAGCGCCACCACCCCGCGGGCGGCGACCCGATCCACGGCCAGCGGGATCGCGGCCGGTGGATCGAGCACCACCCCATCGGGCCTTCGTGGCGCGGGCTGGGCCTCCGGCCCCGTTACGGCTGTGACGGGGACCGACCGGCAGCCCGCCCCCGCCGCCACCAGAAAAACCAGAAGCCCCAGCGAAACGCCTAACGCCGCGACAGCAATGTCAGAGGGTCTCGATTTTCGGCTCGTCCCCACGCGTAAGGGTGACGATGGCACGTTCGGGGATCTTCTTCCAGCGTACCAAGCTGGCCTTGGTCGACTCGGGACCTGACAGCAGCGGTTTTCCACCGAGCGAGCTGCTCGGGGCAACCAAATCGTCCATGTCGCTGGCGAGGAGGACGAAGTGCATCTGGGCAAGCTCGGGGGCGCGGCGACGAAGCTGCAGATCGTCACCGATGAGCGCGTCCGCGTCGGCTTTGCCGGCGAACTGCCGGTAGGCCATGGCATCGTTGCGGTGCAGAGCCACAATCACATCGCCGTTGGTGACCACGATGTTGAGTGCGCCCGGCTCGGCCCCGATCTCGGCCGTCATCCCGTCGACCACCGAGAGCGTGGACCGCAACGCGTCGCGCACCACGGATTCGTCGATGCTCAAATCCTCGAGGCGGCCGGCGTCGTGCAGAAAGGAAAGGAACACGTGGAAGACGATCTCCGCGTCGGTCTCCCCGCGGATGCCGCCGCGCAAGAAATCGGGCACGCTGGCGGCGAGGCGCTCTTTGATGCCGTCGAAGCGCGATACGGTGCCGGTCTGGGCAAAGAGCCACTGGCGGTAGCGAAAGGGATGCGTGTTTTCCGTGCGGAGCGATCCGACGGTCGCTTGCCGTACCTGACCGATCAGGATGTCGGCCCGGACATCGTGCGCGTTCTTGGCCACATCGATCTCGGGGCGATCGTCGATGGGGCGGCGGCGAATGAGCACCTCACCGCCTTGGTAAAAGCCCATGCCCCAGCCGAGGGGCACATGGGCACGCCCCGGCATGTCCGGCGTGGCGCGGGCATGCACGCGCAGGGCGTCTGCCTCGGAGGCGAGAACGCGTGCGGCGAGATCCGCGCGATTGCCGATGAGTCCGAACAGCCTTGCCATGGGGGTCTCTCTTTCTCCTGCCAGTACGTGAACCGGTTTCCCCCTCTTAGACCTTACGTAGTGCCCCCACGCCCGCGCTACTTTTCATTGAGAAAAGGTGGGACATGAGGCGACGTTCCTCTCCCGAAATGCGGGTTGCAGATTTGAAACGTCGTCGTGCACTTCGCGTGGTGCGAAGGCCGATGACGGCCTCACTGGGGGCGTTTGGCCGCGCAACGTCATCTGCAAGGAACGTAAAGGGTTGAACCCAACGCGCCGCGGCGGCGCGAGATGCCGACACGTCGAAGGGTTCCGCAAACGATAATTCGTATAGTGCCAAAAACGAACAGCAACGTAGAGGTGCACTCTCCGTACCAGTTTATGCCCTAGGCGAGTCGCCTTCGCATCGGGCTGGTTCTCGATCGGGTTCGAGGCCCGGTTCTCACGGGGTCTCATTGGGTGGTTCGTGCTTCGAGCCATCCTTTTCACGATTTCGATCAACCCGCCGAACGTGTGCTTCCAACCTCACCGGAGGTTTCGACGCTCTTTGAACCAACGCTGTGCGAACCCCGGAGGCTGGCCGGTTGCGTCGGCAAGCTTTGACCGTGGCGGCTGTGCGTGGAAGACCGCGCAAGAGTGTCGATTGTGCGACGGGTGCGACGTTGGGCTCTTCGTTCCATTTCCCTCCCCGCGGCTCGCACGCACCACGGCGAGACCGCTGCAAGCACAAGCCCGACTGCCCATAACGGCAACGGCATATCCGGCATCATGCTCTCTCTATCGGCACCGTCAATGTGCTGCATGCCTCCCGCTTCGATCATGGCCGGATCGCAGGCGAGGCGTCATGGCGCAAGCCTATCGACCGAGCGCGCAGAAGTTGCGTGAGGCGACATCGGACCGTCACGTTGCGGGTTTCATGTCGAAATTCCGAACGCGTAAGGAAAAATCGAAAACTGCCGGCAAACGGCGAAACCGAGAACCTACGAAACCGACGCGCGCGCGGTGGCGTGCACGGCCGTCCAATGAACGTCGGACGCGGCAAGGCGCGTGACGGTCACTCGGCGTCGGCCTCTTGGGGCTTCATCACGAATGGCACGACGTGCTCTTTCGCCTCGAAGCGGGAACGATACTGCGCTGCCGCTTGCTGGCTCCCAAACGGGCCGACGCGGACCCGATACCAGGTGCCCCGACCCGGCACGTGCGCCTCGCGGACGTAAGCCTTGTGGCCGCGCGCCCGCAGCTGGTCGGCGAACCGCGCAGCCTCGTCGCGGGCGCGAAAAGAGCTGATCTGCAGCTGGTATCCCCCCTCGCGTCCGACCGGTACCGATGGCGCCGCCGGCTGACCGATCTGGCCCGATTCGCTGGCCACCCGGGTCAGCGCATCGCGGGGGCGCGTCACCACCGGCGAAGCCTCGAGCACGGCTTGCGCCGGAAGCGACACGCCGGGCATGGGGCCCGCGGGAAGGGACGCCATCGGCGCGCCTGCGTCGCGCGCATCCTGCGCACCGGCGACGAAGCGCGCGCTGTTGCCGCGCACGGCGGCGAGGGCGGTGGTGGGGCGATCCTTGTCGCTGAGGATGCCGGGAAATGTGACCTCGTGCGAGCCGAGATCGGTCGGCTTGGCGGTGTAGGGCGCGCCCGAGTTGGCTGCGCGCGCATGCTGCGCCACCAGATCGCCCAGGGGATCGACATAGGTGGGCGCGCTCGACTTGCGACCCGAGAGCGCCGCGACGGCGAAGACGATGCACGCGCCGCCCAGCGCCAAGAAGGTCAGGGTGATGCCGAGGGGGGTCTTCTCCTCCGGCGCCGGATCGGAGCCTTCGTGGTGCTCGCCGTCGCGTCCGTCGGCGTTCGTGGTGGATGGATGCGATCCCGGCTCCATGCTTTCCTGGTTCTTCCCTTCGGTAGCGCTGCCTTCTCATTTGGGCCAATTTTTCTGCTACACCCGCGGGTGTGATTCCTCGCGCCTCGTTCTCTGCGTTTGCCGTCCCCGTTGCTCTCGCGCTGGGCGCGGTGGCGGCGTGCAGCTCCAAGGAGGAGGTCACCCTTGCGCTCTCCACCGGCGGTGAGTCGGAGGTGTTCTCCCGCGAGCCGGCGCCCGCGAAGCTCGTGGTCGACGCCATCGACGTGTCCACCGGGGCCGTGACCAACCTGACCACCGTCGCCCTGCCCGCATCGAACGTCGATCTGGGCGACCAAAACACCACGCCGCTGATTCGCGTGCGCGCCAACGCCGTCGACGCGGCCGGGCGGGTGCTGGTGACGGGGACGTCGGTGGCCGTGCAGCTCGGGGCGCTCGAAGGGCGCACGTTGCCCATCTTCGTGCAGCGCACCTCCGAGCTCGCCCGCATGCCCGCGCCGCTCGACGACACGCGCGAGGCGCCCCTCTTGGCCTCCGTGTCGGACCGTTACCTCATCGTGGCCGGCGGCGCGAACCCTGCGAACGCCACCAAGACGCAGATCTACGATTTCGCCAGCCTGGCGCCGCTGGAGAAGCCGCCCACCTTGCCGCGCGCGCCCAAGAGCCTCGCGGCGCGCGGCGCGTCGCTGCTCCTCGTCGACGATGCCGGGGCGACCGAGTTTTCGCTGGCCGATTCGGCCTCGCGCGATCTGACGGCGCCCGAGGGCGGGACCTTCGCCGAGGTGTCCGGGGGCGCGACCGTGCGGGCGCCCGATGGATCTCTCTACATCGTCGGGGGCACGCGCACCGGCGCGCCGACGGCGCGCGTGCTCAAGATTGGAGCCGATGGATCGATGGCCTTTGCGTCGTTGATCACGGCGCGCGCGGGCGCCGCGGCGGTCTGGGCCCCCGGGCGCGGCCTGGTCGTGGCCGGCGGGAGCGAGGCCGGCGCGGGCATCGAGCTCTTGGCGGCGGGGGCCACGGCGACCACGGCCCTTCCCTACCCCGCCGACGCCGTGCGGGGTGCGGCCGCGGCGGCGCTCGATGGCGCGCGCATCGTGCTCGGCGGCGGGCTCGCCCCGGCGGATGCGAGCACCCCGGCCGCGGCGAACGGAGCCCCTACCCGGCTGATCGATCTGGGGTGCACCGCCAACTGCAAGGCCGTGGTGTGGGACGCGGCCAAGCTCCCCACGGCGCTGACCTTCGCGCAAGCGTTCGAGCTGGGCACGGACGCGGCGTTGGTGGTCGGGGACGATGCGACCGGGCTTAGCCATGCATTCCGGATCGCGCAGCAGGGCGCGACCGAAATTCCATTCAAGGTTGCGCACCGCGGTGTGCGGGGCGTGCGCGTCAATCCGCCGGCCATCACCTTCGCGGGCGGCCATGGCACCCTCGAATCGTTTGCGCCTTAGCGTTGGCGTTCGGAGCGTTTGGCGTCGATTGTACGCGCTCCAATGCGGCCTGGAACGACCACCGAGGTGAAGTTCGAGCGCCCTCTAAAGTCGATATTTTCGTAGCATTTTCGGATCGCGGAGCATCGGAAAATGCTCCAATCGGCCGGATGTTTTCCCGACGCGCTACCATGCTCAGAGGGCTGCTCGCAGGGCGCGGGCGACCCGAGTTGCGGCTCGCCGCGATCTGCACCTTCGGCACCTTTGGCGTTCTCGCAGCTCTCGCGGCTTCGTCCGCCGGGTGCGGAGGTTCGTCGCAGGAGCCGGCGGCGACGCCCTCCGTTCCCCTGACCGCGGCCCCGGCCGACGGGCTCCGTCCGCCGGAGGCCTTCGCCGGCATCTCCGATCGCGAGGACCGCTCGCGCGCGCTCTTCGCCGAGGCGGGCCGCGTGCTCCTTCACCCACGATGCGTCAACTGCCACCCCGCGGGCGATTCGCCGCACCAGCGCGACGCGATGCTCCTGCACGATCCTCCGGTCACGCGCGGCCCCGCCGATCAGGGCGTGGTGGGCATGGCGTGCGGCTCGTGCCACCAGGACAAGAACCCCGAGCTGGCGCGGGTGCCGGGGGCACCGAACTGGCACCTGGCGCCCAAGAGCATGGCGTGGGAGGGCCGCTCGCTCGGCGCCATTTGCGAGCAGGTGAAGGATCGCGCGCGCAACGGGGGCAAGAGCCTGCAAGCGATCGCCGACCACGCGGCGCACGATCCCTTGGTGGCGTGGGGTTGGGCGCCCGGCGCGGATCGCGCCCCCGCGCCGGGATCGCAGGCGAAGTTTGGAGCGCTCGTCAGCGCATGGATCGAGACGGGCGCCGTGTGTCCAAAAGAGGAGGCAACGCGATGACGGAGTTGGTCGTACGGGTCAATGGTACGGAGCAAAAGCTCGACGTCGATCCCGAGATGCCCCTGCTCTGGGCTCTTCGCGACGTGATCGGCCTCACGGGCACCAAGTACGGCTGCGGGCAAGCGCTCTGCGGCGCGTGCGTCGTTCACTTGAACGGCGAGCCCGTGCGCGCGTGCGTCACCCCGGTGCGGCGCGCGGCCGGGGGCGCGGTCGTCACCATCGAGGGGCTCTCGCCCGACGGGAACCACCCGCTGCAGCGCGCCTGGGTGGAGCTGGGGGTGCCGCAGTGCGGGTTCTGCCAGGCGGGGCAGATCATGAGCGCCGCGGCGCTGCTGGCGAAGAAGCCGCGCCCGACCGACGCGGAGATCGATGAATCGCTGGCCGGCAATTTGTGCCGCTGCGGAACCTATACCCGCATCCGCGCCGCCGTTCGCAAGGCGGCAGGGAACCCGTGAGCGCGATGAACACCGAACGAGAGCGCAGTCCGATGCAAATGGTGGTCATTCCGCGGCGATCGTTCCTCGCCGCGCTGGGTTTGGCGGTGGGAACGCTCGCCGTCGGGCTCGCCCCCTCCGAGGCGCGGGCCGAGCTCCCGGCCGTGCCGCCCGGCGTGGCGCCGCAGCTGCCGAAGGGCGACGGCGGCATCACGCCCAACGTGTTCGTGCATGTCGCGCCGGATGGCACGGTGACCGTGGTTTGCCACCGCTCCGAGATGGGCCAAGGCATCCGAAGCTCCCTGCCGGTGCTCATCGCCGACGAGCTGGGCGCCGACATGGCCAAGGTGAAGATCGTCCAGGGCGATGGCGCCGAAGATCTCTACGGCGATCAGAACACCGACGGCTCGCGCAGCGTGCGCGGGGCCTACGATGACATGCGCCAGGTCGGCGCCGCCGCGCGCATGCTGCTGATCGCCGCCGCCGCCAAGAAGTGGAACGTGCCGGCCGCCGGGTGCGAGGCCCGCGATCACGCGGTGGTGCACAAGGCCAGCAAGCGCACCTTGGGCTTTGGCGAGCTAGCTGCGCTGGCGGCCAAGCTGCCGGCGCCCAAGGCCAAGGAGATCGTGCTCCGCCCCAAGTCCGAGCTCCGCCGCGTGGGCGGCCCGCTGCCGCTCATCGACGGGCCGGACATCGTCACCGGGCGCGCCGTCTTCGGCGCCGACGTGCGCCTCCCGGGCATGCTCACCGCGGTGATCGCGCGGCCCCCGGTGGTGGGCGGCAAGGTGGCGCGCTACGACGCCGCGCGCGCCAAGGCCACCCCCGGCGTGAAGCGCATCCTCGACATGCCGGCGCTGCCCGCGGGGCCGCCGGGCTTCCACCCCTTGGGCGGGGTGGCGGTGGTGGCCGACAACACCTGGTCCGCCCTGCGCGGCCGCGCGGCGCTCGACATCACCTGGACCGCGGGCGAAAACGCCTCGTACGACTCCACCCGCTACCGCGACACATTGCTCGCGTCGGTGCGCGCGCCCGGCAAGCCCGTTCGCAAGGTGGGCGACGTCGACCTCGCGCTGGCCAAGGCCGCCAAGAAGATCGAGGCGGAGTACCACGTCCCGCACCTCTCGCAGGCGCCGATGGAGCCGCCGGCGGCGGTGGCCAAGGTCGACGCCAACGGCTGCGAGGTGTGGGCGTGCACGCAAGATCCGCAGACGGCGCGCACCGAGGTGGCCACCGCGCTCGGCTTGGATCCCAAGCGCGTGACCATCCACGTCACCTTCCTCGGCGGCGGGTTCGGCCGCAAATCCAAGCCGGACTTCATCGTCGAGGCGGCCCTCCTCGCGCGCGCGGCCGGCGTGCCCGTGCGCCTGATCTGGGCGCGCGAAGACGACATTCGCCATGGCTACTTCCACTCCACGTGCACCCAGCGCATCACCGCGGGGCTCGACGAGAAGGGCAAGGTCATCGGCTGGCTCCATCGCACCGCCTTCCCCTCGATCGAGGCCACCTTCGAGCCGAACAGGACGCACGGCTCCGCGGGCGAGCTCGCGCAGGGCGTGCTCGATTGGCCGCTCGACATCCCCAACGTTCGCGCCGAAGTGTGCGAGGCGCGCGCGCACGTGCGCATCGGGTGGATGCGCTCCGTGCACAACATCAACCACGCCTTTGCGATGAGCAGCTTCATCGACGAGATCGCGCACCAACGCGGCCAGGATCCGCGCGACGTCCTGCTCGAGGTGATCGGCCCCCCCCGCCGCATGGGCCTCAAAGAGCTGGGGACCGAGAAGCTCCGCAACTACGGCGAGTCGCTCGAGCGGCACCCGGTCGACAGCGGTCGCCTTCGCCGGGTGGTCGAGCGGGTCACCGAGCTCTCGAAGTGGTCGGAACATCGAACCAAGTCGGGCACCCCAACGCGCGCGCTGGGGCTCGCCGCACACCGCAGCTTCGTCACCTACGTCGCCGTAGTTGCAGCGGTCGTGAAGGACTCCGCCGGCAAAATCCGGGTCGACGAGGTGTGGCTCGTGGCGGATCCCGGCACCATCGTCAACCTCGATCGGGTCAAATCGCAGCTGGAAGGCGCGGTGGTCTTCGGGATGAGCATCGCCCTGCACGGCGCCATCACCATGCGCGAGGGCGCCGTCGAACAATCCAACTTCCGCGACTACCAAATTGCGCGCATCGGGGAGATACCGCGCCAAATTCATGTCGAGGTCCTCCCCAGCGACGGCCTACCCGGCGGGGTTGGCGAGCCGGGCGTCCCCCCCGTCGCACCCGCCATCGCCAATGCGGTATTCGCGCTCACCGGCAAGCGCATCCGGGAGCTCCCCCTCTCGCGTGCCGGGCTCGTGGCCTAGCCTCTTTCGCAAAAGCGCCTTTCGCGTAGTCTGCCCGTTATGCAGGCACACGACGCGCGCGTACTGCACCCCGTGGACGAAATGCTCCCCTTCGGAGCGCTCTTCCTCTACGGGTTGCAGCACGTGCTGGCGATGTACGCGGGGGCTGTAGCGGTTCCGCTCATTTTATCGAACGCGATCGGGCTCACCCACGAGCAAACGATCTACCTGATCAACGCCGACCTGTTCACGTGCGGGATCGCCACGTTGATCCAAACCTTGGGGCTCTGGAAGCTCCCCATCGGCATGAAGATCCCGCTCATCCAGGGGTGCACCTTCGTGGCCGTGACCCCGATGATCCTCATCGGCAAAGAGCACGGCCTGCCCGCCATTTACGGCTCCATCCTGGTGGCGGGGACGGCCACCGTCTTTCTCAGCCCGTACATGGGAAAGCTCCTGGCGTTCTTTCCGCCGGTGGTGAGCGGGACGATCATCACCATCGTGGGCGTCTCCCTCCTCCCCGTCGCCGTGAACTGGGCCGCCGGAGGCAACCCGCACGCACCCGACTACGGCGATCCCCGCTACGCCGTGCTGGCGTTCGTGGTGCTCGTCTTCATCTTGCTCATCTACCGGTTTGCGTCGGGGTTCATCGCGAACATCGCGGTGATGCTGGGGCTCGTGTTCGGCACCCTCGTCTCGATCCCGCTCGGCTTTACCCACTTTGCAAAGGTGGCCGACGCGGGCTGGCTCGGCATCACCACGCCCTTCAAGTACGGTTGGCCCACCTTCCAGGTGAGCGCCATTCTATCGATGCTCCTGGTGATGCTGATCACGATGACCGAGACCACCGGCTCCATGCTGGCCGCCGGCGAGATCGTGGGAAAGCCCGTCTCCAAAGACGATTTGACCCGAGGGCTGCGGGCCGATGGCTTTTCGACGGTGATCGGGGGGATCCTCAATGCATTTCCCTACACGGCATTCTCGCAGAACATTGGACTACTGGGTTTGACCGGCGTGAAGAGCCGCTTTGCGGTGTCGGCGGCCGGTGTCATTTTGATGGTGTTGGGGCTCTTTCCCAAGCTCGCCGCGGTGGTGGCGGCCATCCCCACACCGGTGCTCGGTGGAGCTGGGCTCGCGCTGTTTGGAATGGTGGGCGCGAGCGGGATTCAGATGCTCGTCAAAGTGGATTTTCGCTCGGGGCACAACCTGATGGTGATTGCGCTGAGCCTTGGATTTGGACTAATCCCGCTGGGAAATCCGCATTTCTACGATAAATTCCCGTCCTGGCTCCAGCTGATCCTGCATAGCGGCATCACCGCCGGCAGCATCGCGGCCATCGTCCTGAACCTCTTCTTGAATGGCGTCAAACCGGCCGCGATGGAAACCCGAGCCTTGGCCGCAGACCCCAGCAACGCCGAGTGAACATGCTCTTTGGCAACGCCATGCTCTTTACCAACGCCACCCTCGTCACCATGAACCCCACGCGCGACATCGTCACCGACGGTGCGATCGCCGTCGAAGGCCCGCGCATCGTCCAGGTGGGCAAATCCAAGGATCTGCGCGGGTCGTATCCCGAGGAGCAAACGATCGACCTCGGTGGGAAGCTGGTGATCCCCGGGCTGGTCGACACCCATGTTCATCTGGCGCAGGCCATGCTCCGCGGCTCGGCCGACGAGCTCACGTTGATTCCGTGGCTGTGCGAGCGCATTTGGGTGCTGCAGGGCAATTACACGGAGGCCGACGGCTACGCCAGCGCGCGACTCTGCATCGCGGAGATGCTCAAGTCGGGGACCACCACGTTCCTGGAGGCGATGCTCGCCCACCGCTATGGCTTCGATGGTATCGCGCAGGCGGTCGAGGAGAGCGGGATCCGCGCCTGCCTCGGCGGCATCGTCATGGATGTCGGCACCTATGCCACGCAGACGGCCGCCATGCACCCCGGCATGATCGAGTCGCGCGAGAGCTTGCGCGGGGTGGTGGCCATGCACGACAAATGGCATGGCCGCGCCGATGGCCGCATCCACGTGTGGTTCGGGCCACGAACACCGGGCGGTGTCACCCCGGAGCTCTATCGCGAGATGAGCGCCATCGCCCGCGAGCGCAACATGGGCATCACCATGCACCTGGCGGAGGTGGAGGCCGATCGCACCTTCCTCCAGAGCGAATACGGCCTCTCGCCCGTGCGTTATGCGGAGCGCGTGGGGCTCTTGGGCCCGCGGAGCGTGCTGGTGCACATGATCTGGCTCGACGACGGCGATGTGGCGCTGCTCGCGCAAACGGGTACGCACGTCTCGTACAACCCCTCCTCCAACGCGAAGCTCGGCTCCGGTGTCTGCGACGTGCAGCGGCTGCTGGACCGCGGGGTCAATGTGGCGCTCGGGTGCGACGGCGCACCGGCCAACAACGACTACGACTTGATCCGCGAAATGAAGTTTGGCTCCCTGGTGCAAAAGGCGGTATCGCGGAACGCAACCGTGCTGCCCGCGGAGACGATGCTCGAAATGGCCACCCTGGGCGGGGCCCGCGCGCTCGGGCTCGAACGGGAAATTGGCTCGCTCGAGGTGGGAAAGCGCGCCGATTTCGCGGTGGTGGATCTCCATCGGGCGCACACGGTGCCGGCGTTTCGGCCCGTCTCGACCTTGGTCTACGCGGCCACCGGCGGCGATGTGGACACGGTGGTGGTCGATGGGCGGATCGTGGTGTCGGGTGGCGTGCTTCGCAGCATGAACGAGGCGGAGATCCTGGCCGAGGCCAACGCGCGCGCCGCCCAGGTGTACCGGCGCGCGGGCTTGTCCGGCGCGATGACCCGGTCGGCGTGGCCCGTGCTGTAGGCCGCCTGCGCGGCTTACGCCGGGCGATGGGCGCGCGGGAGTGCACCGCGCGCGGGGTGCGTAGGGACCCGCGGCGGGTTGGACTTTCCTGTCGCGCCCTCGATTCAAAAATTCGAAATCATTTTTACGTGCATGGGAGCGCGGAATAGGGATTTGCGTGACGCGTTCACGCCCCCATGCAAGGTCGGTTTGCGCGCGCCATTCTGCTTGGCGCCCTCTGTGCGCTGGTGGTCTTCGGCGCGCTCCGATGGCGCTACCGAGCGGCCGAGGCGCCAGCGGCGGGCGCGCAGGACGCCCCTGCCCTTTCGAACGGCGGCCCGGCGGTGGAGGAAGGGACGGTTCGCGAGGGGCTGCCACAGGGTAGCATCGCGGGCCGAATCACGGACCTTTCGGCGCGCCCCCTCGCCTTCGCAACGGTGTGCATCGCATCGCCCTTGGCGCGACCGAACCTTCCGAGCCCGATCGCTCCGCGGTGCACGGCCGCGGGCGAGGATGGGCGCTACCGCTTCGACGCGCTCGCACCGGCGAGCTACACCGTGGACGCTTCGGCGCCGGAGCACCAACCGGCGCGATGGCGCGATGACGCGCACGATGCGATGTTCGTGCAGCTCGAGGCGGGCGCCGCGCGCGAGGGGATCGATCTGGCGCTCTCACCGGGCGGCGTGCGGGTGCGCGGGCGGGTCAAGGACGTGGGCGGAGGGATCGTCGTGGGGGCGACGGTGATGGTCCAGCCGGGCGGCAGCGAGGAGAGCGGCGGCGCCGTGGTGCAGAGCAACGCGCAGGGCGAGTGGCAGGCGACCATCCCGTCGGGGAACGTCTATGTTCGTGCGACGGCGGTCGGGTATGCGCGGGGCGATGCGTCGGGGGTCGCGCCCGGCACGTTCATCGAGGTGGTGCTCGAGCCGGAGGCGGTGTTGGAAGGGCGCGTGGTCGAAGCGGGGACGGAGACGCCGGTCTCCGGGGTGCGGGTGCACGCGGGGAGCAATCCGCAAGGCGTCTTGGAGGGGTCGGACGGCGAGGGCGAAGGCATGGCCTTTACCAACGCGGAGGGCCGCTTTCGGATCCCTGGCCTTCGGTCCGGCCGCTACAAGCCGCTCGCCACCAGCGCGCGCCATTGGGGCGTGGCGCGCGAGAGCGTATTCGTAGGCGTGGGCGAGACCGAGCAGGTGCGGATCGAGGTCTCCCCGGCCTTTTCGGTGAGCGGTCGCGTGCAGTTCCCCGATGGGCGCGGCTGCTCCGACGGCTCCGTGCGCCTGGAGGATCCCGCCACACAACAGAGTCGAAGCGGACGAACCGCGCCCGATGGATCCGTGCGCATCGAGGGGCTGTCGCCCGGCACGTACGAGGTGGACGTGAATTGCTTCTTCCAGGGGTTGAGCGAGGACGCGTACGAGCCGTTGAAGATTGGGACCCAGAGCGTGTCCGGGCTGGTCTGGAAGGTGAAGACGGGCCTCACCGTGCGCGGGCAGGTGGTCGATTCGGCCGGGCAGCCGGCGGGTGGGACGCGCATCTTGGCGCGGCCCAAAGAAGGCGCAGGGTTCACGAGCTCTCCCGGCGCGGCGGAAGCTCGCCCGGACGGGACCTTTCGGATGGCCGGCCTGGTGGCGGGCACCTATTTCCTCGAGGCGGACGGCAAAGGGGCATCGCGGACGAAGGATCCGGTGGAGGTCAAGGTCGAGCGCGATGTGGACGGCGTGCGTATCGCGCTGGCCCCGCCGAGCCGCATCGAGGGCACGGTCGTCGATGCCCGCGGCGCGCCCGTCTCCGCCGTCGAGGTGACCGCCGAGCCGCTCCAGCCCGAGTCGAATCGGCCGCTCCGCTACGGGCAAGGCAGCACCCGCGACGACGGGACCTTCACCCTGGACGGCCTCGACCCCGCGGAGTACGCCGTGACGGTCGCGGGAGGTTTCGATGGCGCGCCGCGGGCACCCGGCGCCAAGGAGGACGCGCGCGATCCGCGCCGGGTGCGCGTGACCGTGCGCGCCGGCGAGACGGCCAAGGTGAAGCTGGTGGCACCGCGCCATCAAGGGACGATCCAGGGCCGCGTGGTGGGCGAAGCGGGCGAGCCGCTGTCCGATCTCTTCGTCGAGGCCGCGCGCGAAATGGACAAAGCGGAGAACGCGCCGCCGGGGGCCGGGCCCGATCTGCGCTTCGTGGTTGGGGACGGGCCGGGGCGCGGGCCAGCACGAACGGATCTCGAGGGTCGTTTCACGTTGGGGAGCCTCCCGCCGGGCTCGTACAGCGTGCGCGCGTACCGCGAGTACGGTGTGGAAGCGGTGACCCCGCATGTGCCGCTGGGCGCCAAGGTCACGATCACGATGCGGGCGACGGGGTCCATCTCGGGGGTGGTGGCCACGGCGAGCGGTGGCTCCCCGGAGCGCTTCGTCATCGGGGTGAGCGATCCCAAGGTGCACTTCATGCGAAGCGAGGGGTTCTTCCGCACCGGCGGCACATGGACCTTGCACGACGTGCCGGCGGGGACCTTCGATATCTCGGTCGACACCGCCGAGGGACGCGCCACGGGCAAGGTCACCTTGGCGCAGGGCGAGAAGCGCCAAGGCGTGCGCCTGACGCTCGCGGGCCAGGCGAGCGTGCGCGGGCGGTTCGTCGCGCTGGAGACCGGGGAGCCCGTCGCG
This sequence comes from Sorangiineae bacterium MSr11954, assembly GCA_037157815.1. Classification (NCBI taxonomy): domain Bacteria; kingdom Pseudomonadati; phylum Myxococcota; class Myxococcia; order Myxococcales; family Pendulisporaceae; genus Pendulispora; species Pendulispora albinea. The sequence continues at coordinate 4,725,379 of CP089984.1, read as the reverse complement.
GGCATGATCGCCACCATCTCGCCCGCGGAGGAGGGCTTTTCCATGGGGTCCTCGTTCTCGCTCAAGGGCCGCGACGCCAAGCGGATGAGCGACGCGGCGGGGTGGTTCGAGATCGAGCACGCGCCGTCGGGTCGCGTGTACCTGCATGGTTTTTCGAAGATGTTCGAGGGCGACCATGCATCGGTCATGGTGCCGCTCACGCTCGAAGCGGGAAAGACGAACGAGCCTTTGCCCATCCGCGTGGTGCGCTCCCGGGTGAAGGGCATTCCGGCCGACATCGGCTTTCAACCGCGCGGCATGCTCCCCGGCTCCGACTCGGCCCCGCCCGCCCCGAATGTCGTCGGCGGGGTCACCCCCGGCGGCCCCGCCGCCAAAGCCGGCCTCGTCACCGGCGACGAAATCGTCTCCGTGGACGGCTACGACGTGGTCGGTCCGAACAGCTACCTCCTCGAGCCGCTCACCCGCGTGGCCGAAGGCACCACCATCCATGTCACCCTTCGCCGCGGAGGCACCCTGGCCATTCAGGCGGAGAAGCGCGCGCTCTTTCCGTGACGGTGCGCGCTCACGGCCGGTGCGCCGCCACGATGGCTCGGATGCGCTGACGGCCGATGGGCACCAGGTGCGTTCCGTCGGCCTCGTGCCAGCGGACACGCGGGTACTTGGTGCGGATGGCCTCCAGGTGGTGCGGCGGGGTCATGGCATCGTAGCGCTGGGCGAAGACGTCGATGCTCTCCTGCGGAATGGCCAGCGGGTGCCGCAGCGGATCGGCCAGGCGCAGCACCTGCGCGGTGTAGCGGGGATCGCGGCGCTGGGCCAAGCGGGTGATCCACGGGTGGAGCCGGGGCAAGAGCCCCAGCTCGAGGGACATGCGCTCCATGCTCACCACGGGGCAATAGAGAATGGCGCGGTCCACGCGCTCGGTGTTCGCGATATGCAAGCTGAGTTGTCCGCCGATGGAGTAGCCGAGGACGGACACATGCTCGTAGTCGCGCGCCTCGCGCAGTCCGCGCACCAAGGTCCGCGCGCCCGTGATGGCGGCGCGCAGGTTCTCCAGCATGCACGCGGGGCTCAGGCTCACCATGCCGGTCCCTGGCCAGAGCGGGTACGTGCTGCGCTGGTGGTGGTTCATGATGGAGTAGGCCACGTCGGTCTCGGCCAGATCGTCGAGCCCGAAGAGCGCCGCCATGGCACGCGGCGAAGGGACGCCATAACAGTGGTGCACCACGAGCAGCCGGCGCGCCCGACGTACCGCGCGCGCCGGCACCAAGTGCGCGATGACGCGATGGACGGGCCTTCGCCGCTTGCCGATGTGCACATACGGGTTCTCGCCGGTGATGGTGCGCGGTGCGATTCCGTCTCCATCGACACCCCGAAGCACGGGCCGCTCCGGCACATCCACATAGAACCCGCGCCGTTGGATGTCCTCCACGATGCGGTCGAGGGCCGGATCCGGCGATAGCTCGTCGAAGCGCAAAAAAGCTGCCCCGACCTCGCCGAGCGACCAGAGCCACGTGAACGCCAGTTCGGAAGCGTACAGGGCATGACCGAGAATCATAAACCTAGGATGACATTCAGACATCGAAGCGCCACCCTCGTTGGGAGCCCTCTCCTGTACGAGCGGATGAGCGCACGACCAGGGCGCGCGAGCGCACGAGCGCACGAGCAGGAGAGAGAGAGCTGAAACTTCAGTCGATCTGTTTCAAGAGCCATGCCCGGGTCTTGCGAAGCAGGTTCGGCGAGACCTCGTTCTCCACCCGCGCTCCGATGTCCGCGATGGTGGTTTGGCGCAGCGCCTCGCGCCACGCATGATCGGCGCGGTACATGACGTCGGCGATCACGCAGACGGGGGTGAAGGTATCGCTCGGCGAAAGGCCCGGGAGATTGCGGCGGATCTCGGTGCAGTGGAAGGAGCCCTCGCTGCCTTGGACTGCCTCCACCACATCCAGCACGGTGATCCGATCGGGCGTGCGCGCAAGGCGGTAGCCACCTTTTGGGCCGAGCCGGCCCTCGATGAGCCCCGCCTTGGCGAGCTCCTGCAGCGCCTTGGAGAGGTACTCCTTGGGCACGCGATGAAACTCCGAGAGCACGTGCGCCGACAGGTATTTCCCCTCGGGGAGCGAAGCCAGGATCCCCATGCAATGAAGCGCCCACTCGACTTGATTGCGAAGGATCATGGCGCGCTTCGTTCGGGCATCGCGGTTCGGGGGCGGCGTCAGCTCAAACCGCTCTTGGCGATGCCGAGCTGTCCGTCCATGGATCCGGGGACGGATTGGAAAGGTACATTCAAACGATTCCACATGTTGATCGCGCCGACAAGCACGGTGAGATCCGAGAGCTCCTTCTCCGAGAACACCTTGCGCGCGCGCTCGTAAAGCGAATCGGAGACGCCACCGGCGATGTTGGTGATCGCCTCCGTCCACTCGAGCGCCATCTTCTCGCGCTCCGAGAACAGCGGCGATTCCCGCCACGTCGGCACGTGCAGAAGACGCAAGGTGCGCTCGCCGTCGATGGTGGCCTGCTTGACGTGCATATCGAGGCAAAACGCGCAACCGTTGATCTGCGACGCGCGGATCTCGATGAGGTTGATCAGCGACTTCTCGATGGACTCTTTGCCGGCGGCGGCGCTCAGGTCGAACAACTTTCGGACGGCGACTTTGGACTGTTCGGTGAAGGAAAGACGGGACGTAGACACGGCAGCAGCTCCTTTTCGTGCGCGGCGAGGTGATGTTTTTCCGCGCGCCTCGATTACAGATAATATGTGTCCGTAATTAGCACCGACAAGGGCCGCATCGCGCGATCGCACGAAAATCGGCCGAACGGCGCACGATCGAGCGCCCGTTCGGCAGGCTCGACGTCTGGCGACGCGCGACGTCTGGCGGCGCGCGACGTCTTGCCGGCGCGCGACGTCTGGCGGCGCTCTACGTCTTGCCGGCGCTCGCCGCGTCCATTTGCTTGGCGATGCGGCGCACGTTGGTGGCCATCAGCCGCAATGCGGGCAGGGCGGTGCCTCGCTTCTCCTCGAGCCACGCGATGCCTTGATCGACGGTGTCGAACAAGTTCTTCTCGTAGGTCGGGTGCCTACCGACCCAGCGCATCGCCACTTGGGCACCGCGCAAATGGGGATCGCGGGTGACGCAGGCGATGTACGGGTTGTAGTTCGGATGATCGGCCAGCTCGGCGAGCTGCTTGCGACGGACGGCATCGGGCCGGTCCGTGTCGAGGTAGAGGAGGACGGCGCAACGAAAAGGCAGGCGCACGGCATGAACCACCAACGCGCGCATGTCGTTGAAGGCGTGCTCCCAATCTTCGTCGCTCACGACCCCCCAGGACCACCACACGGCGAGCCCCTGTTCCCACTCTGCTCGTGAAATGTACATGCGTCCGCTTCAGATACACCTATGGGCTTTGGATGACCGCAAGAATCATCGCCGCGAGCATGGAATTTTTGGCAAGAAAGGCGATTGAATAGTAGACGCTGAGGCATGTCGGCCCCCGTGCGATGGCCCCGCTTGCCTGGTTTGTCTCGTTTGCCTGGTCTGCCTGGTTCGACGGGTTCGTCTCGTTCCACGCATCGGACATGTTACGTGCGACGTACTGCCACGTGGGCAGCGGTCGCCGCAAGCGTGGTCGGCCTCGTTGTCGTCGCCGCGTGCGGCACCGATCCATCGGGGGTGGAGTCATGCCGCCGCATCGAAGAAGCGCGCTGCCGCAAGGCCCCCGAGTGCCCCGACACGGCCGGCATCGATTTGAACCGCCCCGTTCCCAACGGCAGCGGCACCGGCGACAAGGTGGAGTCGTGCATTCTCTGGTACCGCGATGCGTGCTTGCACGGGCTGACGGTGGGCGATCCGGGCGCGGTCCAAGTGGACGCGTGCATCGACGCCATCCGAGGTGGTGACTGCAACACCGTCGCCCACCCCGAGAACACGGCCGCGTGCTCGTGGCTCGGTCCCACCGTCGATCCGCAACGGGATGCGGGCTCCGACGGCGCCAAGTAAGCGGTGAAGGCGGGTCGCCGCGGCGGCCCGTCACGGTCTGTCGCGACCTGCGCACGCTTGACGTGCAGATCGCATCACTGTGTCGCGATGGTTTTGTAGGGCATTTCGAGGCCCTTCGCACCTACCGAGGGTGGGCGGTGTGGCGGCGCGATCGCCCGGCGCGGCGAGGGCGGGTGCGGGCGATCGTGGGAGGAGCACGCGATGGAACGAACGCGGAGCGGCCTCGTTCTTGCGGAACGCGGGCCCCATGAAACGTTTGCTGCTTCGTTCGCATTCGCATTCGCGCTCGAGCTGCGCGACATGGGTCAAGTGCTTGGGGGCGTCGCTGCTCGTTGCAGCCGGCCTGGCCGCGTGCGGCGAAGGCGGCGGAACGGGCACCGCCGCGCAGAGCACCGGCGCCGACCGCGTCTTTCCAAACCCGACGTCGCCACCGCCGACCTTGGGTGACTTCGATGGCGACTTCGCCGCGTTCATGGCCAAGGCTGCCGCCCTGAAGCCCGAGATCATGCAGCGCCAGATGGCCTTGCTCCAGCTGCGCTACGATCTCGCGAACCGCGCGGAGGGCGGGCCGGCGAGCTGCAAAACGTCGCGTGGAAAGCCCGTTCAAACGGGGGTGCGCGTGAAGACGCCGCCCGGGCTCGGATTTCGGGAGCTCGCGGGGATGACGCCCGCGGCCATCAAGGACGCCGACGCGTTTCCAGCCGGGTTCCTTCCCCTTCCCCACCCGAACCACCCGGTGGGCGGCATGGTCTTTCCGGTCTCGAGCATCGACGGCATCAAGCGCCAGACGGGGCGCGATCTGACGCGGTTCGATCTCGACTTCGATCTCCCCGAGCACTTGCTGCCCGAGTTCCCGCCGGCGATCTTTCTCACAACCCGCAAGGATCTGGGCGATGTGTCGCGAGGTCAGCTCGTCACCACCGAGAACTTCTGGGCGCTGTTCAAGGACATTTTGAACCCGAAGCAGCTCGACGGGCTGCGCCTCTTGCTCACGCCCTTTCCGCAGCAGCAGTTCAACTTGACCAGCGATCGCAACTCCGCGCGCCCGAGCCTCGGGGTGGCATGTTTCGATTGCCACATCAACGGCTCCACCAACGGCGCCACGCACCAAGTGGGCGACATTCGGCCGCAGGCCATGCGCAACCGCATCGATACGACGTCGCTCCGCGGGGTGGCCATGCAACCGATCTTCGGCTCGCAGCGCGGGCTCGCGAGCGTGGAAGACTTTACCGAGTTCGAGCAGCGCGCGGCCTATTTCGATGGCGATCCGGAGGCCGCGACCCGAAAGGGGCTCAACCCGCTGGAGCGCGGAAGCCAAGTGCACAACATGGCCGAGATGCAAAAGATCCTCGACTTTCCGCCGTCGAAGCTGGATCCGCTGGGCAAGCTCGATCGCAGCCGGGCCACGGAGAGCGAGCTTCGCGGCGAGGGCCTCTTCTTCGGCAAGGCCCAGTGCGCGACGTGCCACTCGGGCGTGGCGTTCACCGACGGCACCTTGCACGACTTGCAGGTGGAGCGGTTCTTCCGCCACCGTTTGATCAACGGTCAGCAGACCAAGGACGACGGCCCGATCAAGACCTTCACCTTGCGCGGCGTCAAAGATACGCCGCCGTACTTCCACGATGGCCGTCTGCTGACCCTCGACGACACGGTCGAGTTCTTCAACCTGGTGCTCGGGCTCCGGCTGGGGGATGACGAGAAGCAGGACCTGGTCGCATACATGTGCGCGCTCTGAATCGACCGCCAGGGTGCCAAGGGCCGCGCGGGATCGGCGGGCGAACAATCGTCCGCCACGCCCGTCACCCTTCGTCGGTCGCCTCTTCGGTGCCCGGATCGTTCTCTTGTTCGACGGCTTCGATCGGGAGACGGACGCGGGCCGCGTGGACGTTCTTTCCGAGCTCGACCCGCCAGAAGGAGGGCGCGTCGCCGCTTCGGCAACCCAGGGTCAGCGAGGGGGATGCCAGGAGGCGGAAGTCGCAACCCGCCGGCTGGCGTTCTTCGCTGATGTGGCGGTGGCCGTGCATGACCACGGTGGCGCCGATCTCGTTGAAGACCTCGGCCACGGTGCGGGCGTCGTCCAGGCGCATGCCGATTTCGGAGGGGGCGCGGCGGCCGACGCCGTGCGGGAGCGGCACCACGTGGTGGTGAAGGGCCACCAGGCGATGGCGCGCGCCCTGCCACTCCTTGGTCTCGGCCATGCTGCGCAAGTAGGCGATTTGTTCGCCGCCGATGCCGCCGTTGTGGCGAAAGAAGCGGCGCTGCGGGCGGATGCACGAGTCGAGGCCGACCACGGCCACGTCGCCGTGGGCGAGCACCTTGAACCACGCGCCGCAGGGCTCGATGTGAAGACCGATGCGGCGGGCGAACGCGCGCCACGCGGCGCGCTTGGTCTCGGCGGTGGGCCGGGGACGGCCGCTGCCCGCCAGCGGAAAGAGGTACAGGTCGTGGTTGCCAGGGATGGCGAGCAAGCAGCCCTTGTCCTTGTAGCGCTGGAACGCGGCCTCCACGAGCTCGTAGCCATCGCCGTCGTCCGTGATGTCGCCGGTGATGATGACGGCGTCGACCTCGCTCTCCTCGACATAGCGGACCGCGCGGAGCAGGCGCACGTTGGAGTTCTTGGGCGTGGCCAGCTGCAAGGTGCGGAGCGCACCATCGCTGGGGACCGCCTGCGCCAAGGTGTTCGCGCGGCGGGCCTCCAGCCGGCACGCCTTGGCGGCCGCGCGCTCCACCGGATCGTGGATGCCGCCCGACTCGCGCGCGGAGGGCACCGCGTGGGCGTAGCCCTCGGGATCGACCAGGGCGAGGCGCCCGGGCCTTCCGCCGCGTTGATGGAGCACGCGCCAGCCGGCCTCCGCCCACTTCTCCTCGTAGCGGGAGGCATCGGCGTCGGCCAGGTGAACGCTGCGTTTGACGATGCGCGCGCGATCGTGGAACGTGTCCCCGAAGGTCGACACGTGCAGATCCGAGACGTGCGCGAGGACGAACGAGCCTTTCACATGCCGGCGAGGATCTTGAAGCCCTCGCCCTCGGGTACGAGCTCGAGCCGGTTGTCCGCCACCGTGTGCTTCCACTCCTGCGCTTTCACCCCGGGGATGCGGAAGCTCGCGGCATACGTGTAATCGACGAACACTTTGTGGGTCTCGGTGAAGGTCACGCGCCGATATCGAATCTCGTAGCGGATGTTGACGGTCTGCTGGAACACCGTCGTCATGAAGTCTTTGTAGCCGTCGAAGTCGAGATCGTCGTCGCCGATCGTGTTGCCGCCGTCCTCGTGGTACTGCGGGCTGACCATGGAGAGCAGCCGCCCGACATTCCGCTCCTCCACGGCGTGGCGATACTCCTCGCAAAACTTGATGACCTTGCGGTTCTCGCCCGTGTCCTCGACATCGGTGTTCGGGATGTACGACTTCGAACAACCGAAGGCGCCCAGCGCGAGCGGGAACGTGAGCAGCAGAGCGGAGGTGAGACCTTTGAACCTTGACATGACGGATGGGAACCTTTGACGGGCGCGGCGGATTCCGAGTGGACCGTCTCGTAGTTAAACTCCTTGGCGCACGAGGGTCAACTTCGCAAAACCCCAAGGTGAAGCGCTTGACACTTCGTCAGGCGGAATGGGGCGCGCGAGCGCGCGGAGCGCATGATGACCCGGCGGTCCAAGCCTATTTCCCGGGGCAAACGCGGTCTGCGCGCGATCCACGCGGGCGTACGAGGTCTTCGCGGCCGTGACGAGGAGCGCCACCGCACCGGTGCCCGGGATTGGATAGCCCGCGGCCGAGGCGAGCGCCTTGGACACAGTGTCAATTTCATCGACGGCCACCACCAGCATGCGATCGAGGTCGCCGGCCCGCACGAGCTCGACGGCGACGGCCAGCGCTTCCACGCCGCCGTGAATTCCGCTGGCCACGGCGAGCCCGGGGCCCGTCAATCCAAAGACCACGCCGCATTCGCCGGCCACCGCGTTGGGCGACGTGTACGGGAACCGGCGAGGTTCGGCCGCCGCGACGCCGCGCTCGCGCAGGCGCGCATCGTAGGTGGCGTTGGTCTCGAGGGTCGCCAGAAAATGGCCCACGACGATGCCGGCGCCGCCGAGGTGGCCGACCTCGTCCCGCTCGCGCAAGGCGGCCAGCGCGGCGACCGCAAATCGTACGAGGCCGTCGGCGCGTGCCAATTTGTCGGCCGGGTAGCGCGCGAGGGCCGCGAGCTCGGGCAACTCGGGGATCGTCTCGATGTGAACGGCGCGCGTGAGGTACACGTCGCGGGCGCGGCGCGGCGGTCCGAAGGTCGGGGTGCGGGTGAGCACGAGCGACGCGTTCGCGCCGCCAAAGGCGGCCGAGAGCTTGAGCGCGGCCTCGATCCGGCCTTCTTCGGCGCGCTCCAAGAGGCGCACGCCCAGCGCGGGGTCGATGCCGTTCGCCTCGGCGGTCGCCGGCAGGATGCCGCGGCGGAGGGCCTCGACGCACGCCAAGGTTTCGAGCGCACCCGCCGCGCCCAGGGCGTGCCCGAGCTGGGCTTTGGCCGGGTGAACGACGGGGGCTTGGCCGGGCAGGACCCTCTGCATCGCGTGCCATTCGGCGGCGTCGTTGAAGGGGGTCGCGGTGGCGTGGGCGCTCACCAGATCGATGAACTCGGGCGCGAGGAGCGCGTCGTCGAAGGCGGCCTGCGCGGCGCGGGCCATGCCGCCGCCGGTGCGATCGGGGGCCGTGATGTGCACGGCGTCGCTGGAGGCGCCAAAGCCGGAGACGAAGGCGATGGGCTGGGGCGGTGAGGTTCGTCCGGCCTGCGGGGCGGGGCCGAGCTGCGCGCGGGCGGCCGGCACGAGGGCGAGCAACGCGGCGCCCTCGCCGAGGGCCATGCCGTCGCGGCCGACGCAGAACGGGCGCGGTGGAAGGGTCGCGGTGGTGGCGCGCAGCACTTCGAAGCCCGAGGCGACGAAGACGCTGATGGCGTCGAAGCCGCCCGCCAGGGCGATGTCGCATGCGCCCGACTCGAGCCAGCGGAGGGAGAGGCCGATGGCCACCGTGGAGGCGCAGCACGCCGTCACCAGCAGGGTCGCGGGGGAAAATGGCGGCGGGGCGTCGCCCGAGAACGCCGCCACCATGGGCGCGAAGTACGTGGCAGCGGCGGCCTCTTCGCGCGACGGCGTCGCCCCCGCCCGCAAGGTCGCAAAGAAGCGCTCCGCGCCGCGCATGCCGCCGCTGGACGTGGCGAGCGCAAGGCCCACCCGCAAGCTGCGCCACCCCGGGAGCACGCGATCGAGCTCCGCCGCGCACGACGCAAACGCCTTGCGGAGCAGCCGCTCGGCGTGCGCGACGCCAAGCTCCTCCGAAGCGGAGGCGTCCCCCGAAGCGCCGGGATCACCCGAAGCGCCGGGATCGCCCGAACCGCACACGGCGCGCGCCGCGAAAGGTCGCGCAAAGCCGGCGCGCCGCAGGTGCTCGTCGGGGGCGATCCCGAGCCGCGCCCGCTCGCCGGGACCGCCCACCCCGCACGCCTCGGCCCCTTCGCCGAGCGACGAGACGGCACCGTAGGCCACGATGGCCGCGCCGCGCGCGCGTTCGCCGGTGCTCACAGGGCGAGACCCCGCGCGTCGGGATCCACGAACGCCGCCGGATCGGGGGACTGATCCGACAGCGCTTCCACTTGGATCTCGATCTGCAACCCCGTGGATCGTTGCGTGTAGAATGCACGATCCCCTGCCCCCGGCCTCACGGCGCGCGCCACCCACTCGAGCCGGTCGACGTCCATCTCGCCGGACGCATCGCCGGCATCGATCGCCTCGCGCCGGACCGCCACGAAGTGCCGCGCCGTGCTGGGCCCCGACGCGCGCGCCGCGCGGTGCGGAAGGTCGTGCAAGGTCACGGTGGCGCGGCCGTCGCGCAGCACGAACACGCGACCGCCGCGGCGATCGGGGGCGATGGAGAGCAGGCGCCCATCGAGCGGCTCGAGGAACCACCAGCGGAAGAAGCCCACGGGCACGTCGTACGTCCGCTTGCCGTCATCGCCGCGGCGCGTGAGATCGAGCGCCGGGACCGAGAAACGCCAGGCATCGTGCGTGACCCACACATCGAGCGCCGTTCGACCGCCCGGGCCGATCAGCACCAGACGCATCGCCCGGCGCGGATCGACGGCCACCGCGCCGCGGCCTTCGATCACCTTGCCGGTGCGCGGCTCGCGGAGCGCCACGCGAATCAGCTCCACGTACGGCTCGCGCGGCGTGTCGCTGCGCATCTTCGCGAGCTCGGCGCGCGCGTGGGTCCAGTCGGCCTGGGAGACGGGCACCACCGGCACGGGCTTCCTCGAGCACCCCGCGTTGGCCGCGAGGACCAGCGCGGCGAGGGCCGCCGCGGTCCGCCTCACGGTGCGACCAAGCGCAGCGCATAGCCGCGCCCTTGGGTCACGCCGATGACGAGCGCGTCGGAGGTGCGCCCCTCGCCGAGCTCCGCGGCCGCTGCCGCCAGCGCCATGGCCCCCAGCGCATCGTGCTCGCCCCCCGCGCGATCGCACACCTGTTGGGCGACGTTGCGCCAGGACGAGCCCGCGAGCAGCGCATCGACGTCCGGATCGGCGCGCGGCACCACCACCCGCGCGCGCTCGGGCGTGCGCGGCGGCTCGAGCGGCACCAGCGGGCTGCGATCGTGCGCGCGCCACGTGAGCAGCTGCGCCACCTCGCCCAAGACGCGCGCCCCGCGTGCGCGCGCGTGCTCGCGCTCCTCGACGATCACGGCCGCGGCGCCCTCGGAGCGCGCGCGGATGCGCGGCTCGCCCGGCGTGGCGCGTTGAAAGAGGACCGCCAGCCTGCGCTCCACGATGCTGCTCGCCTCTTCGTAGCCGCCGGCGGCCATCACATCGGCCTCGCCGCCCTCGATCAGCTCGATGGCCTGCGCCCACGCGCTCTCCCCGCTCGCCGCCAGATCGGCGGTGGCCAGCACAGGCCCTCCGACGCCCAAGTAAATCGAGACGTGCCCCACGGGCGAGCTGGGGACCAAGTTGGGAAAGTCCGCCGGGCTCGCGAAGCGGGGCCCCTTCTCGAACAGGCGGTGCATGAAGGCGGCCGAGGCCGAGATGGTGCCGAACGAGCTCCCCACCACCACGCCCATCCGCTCGCGCACGCTGCGCTCGAGCGCGCCCGAGTCGCCCAGCGCGCGCTCGGTCACCAGCGCCATCATCCGCGAGGCGCGGTCGAGCCTGCGCGCGCGCGCGAGGTTCAAGCGCGACGCGAGATCGAAGGTCACCGCGCGCGCCGGCTCCGCCTCTTTTTCGCCCAGCACGTCGCTCGCGTCCGCGGTGCCGCGCAGCCCTTGGGGGGTCAAGGTGGATGCCCCCGTGACGACCACCTTGCGGCCGCGGCGCGCGCGCGCCGGAACGAGGCCCGGCTGCACGATCACGAGCGCGCTATCCATGCCGCCGAAGCCAAACGAGTTGGAGATGGCCGCGCGCACCCGCATGGGCCGCCCCACCCCCGCGACGTGCACCAGCGGGCACGCCGGATCCGGCTCCTCGAGCCCCGCCGTGGGCACCACCGCCTGCTTCTGCACGGCCAGCGCCGTGATGCCGGCCTCAATGGCGCCGGCGGCGGCCAACGTATGACCGATCTGCCCCTTGCACGTCGACACCGGGATGCGCGCGAGCTCCGCGCCCAAGGCCTGGCCCAGCGCGGCCGACTCCATGGGATCGTTCAGCGGCGTGCCGGTGCCGTGCGCGTTGACGTAGTCGATGAGCGCCGGATCCACGCCGGCGTCGCGCAAGGCCTCGGCGATGATGCGCCCTGCGGCCAGGCCCGAGGGCTCGGGGTTGGTGATGTGGTGCGCCTCGGCGCCGAGCGACCAGCCCGCGAGCTCCGCGATGGGCACCGCGCCGCGGCCGAGGGCCCGGGGTGTGCGCTCCAGCACCAGAAACCCGGCTCCCTCGCCCAAATTGAGGCCGCGGCGGCGCCGGTCGAACGGCCGGCATGGCTCGGGATCGATGGCCGCGAGGGCGTTGAAGCCGCTCAAGGTCAGACGGCAAAGACCGTCGGTGCCTCCGGCCACCACCGCGTCGACCCTCCCCGAGAGCAGCCAGTGCGCGGCGACCACCAGCGCGTTGGCCCCGCTCGAGCACGCGCTCGACAAGGTGCGAATTTGCCAGAAGGGGCCGATGGCCTCGTCCAAGCAATCGCCGGTCGACGTGAGCGGATGTGCGAGCATCTCCAGCAGCGCCTCTTGCGCGCCCGGATCGACGTGGAGCTCGGCCAACCGCGCCTCGGTCTCGAACATGCCCCCGGTGGTGGCGCCCACCACCAGACCGACCCTCGTCCGTTTGGGATCGATGCGCGCCTGATCCATCGCTTCGCGCGCCGCGAGCAGCGCGAGCAAGGTCGAGCGGGACCACGCGCCGCCCTGCTGATCCTTGGGCGCCGCGTCCATCGTGAGGTGGCGCACGGCGCCCCCGAGCACGGCGCGCTGTCCCGTCGTATCGAAAAGATCGATGGGAAAGATACCGCGTTCGCCCCGCATGAGCGCGGACCACGTGGCATCGCGCGTCTCACCCACGGAGGTGATCAGACCGATGCCGGTGATGGAGATCGGTCCGGTCAACGCGGACCCCGTCAGGAGGCTCGCCCGGGGGCTGCCGCCGCGGGAACGAGCGCGCCCGCGATGTAATCGGCGAGCGCCGCCACGGACCGGAAGATGGGACGTGCTTCGTCGCCCTCGGGCACGCGAACGCCAAAGCTCTCTTCGATGCTCATGGCAAGCTGCAACGCGTCGAGCGAGTCGAGCCCCAACCCTTCCCCGAAGAGCGGCGACTCGTCGTCGATGGTCATGGGGTCCTTCCCCTCCAGGTTGAGCTCGCGCACGATAAGCTGTTTCAATTGCAAACGAATAGTCGACTCTGCCATGCTTCGGCCCGAGCATAGCGCGACATGCCCGCGGAAACTACCGCGGATCGACCCGCGTCGCGCGCCGCGATCCCGCGCGCCGCAATTTGCACGTCTCGCCGCGCACGCAGGAGCCACCTTTTGCGCCGCGGGTTTGCGGCTGCGTTTACACGGGGATCCGTTCGGAAGGGTCGATGGTGCGCTCCTGCGATTTGGGCGCAGGTGCATGCTCGACGGGAACAGGACCGCCGGGGCCGAACATGGGATCGCCGTCATTTCCCGAAGGATGACGAAACGCCACCCCATCGATGGTCAGCGCAACACAGGCCGAGGCGAGGAGCCAAGGAGCGAGCGCCAATACCACACGACGCCAAGGGACACCCGAAGGCTGAAACATCCCCATGTTCGGATCATAGGAGGAGATCGGTCCTCACGCCACCCGGGCGGGTCCGGTCGGGCCATTTTGCGGGCGCGGCGGTCTTCGGGCGGCGTCGCGTGTTTTCCATACGCGGCGCCCGGCTACCGGGTTAGCTTCAGCGGATGGGCACACTGGTCCAATATGCCACGGACAAAGGGGTTGCGTTTCTGACGCTCACCGATCCCCCGGTCAACGCTTACACCTTCGAAATGTTCAAGGAGCTCGACGCGGCGATCCTCGAAGCGCGCTTCGACGACGACGTTCACGTGATCGTCCTCACCGGTCACGGCGAGAAATATTTCTGCGCCGGGGCCAACATCAACATGCTTCGTGAGGCCGACGAGAGCTTCAAATATTACTTCTGCCTGCACGCCAACGAGACGCTGTGCCGGCTCGAGCAAACCCCGAAGCTGGTCATCGCCGCGCTCAACGGTCACACCGTGGGCGGCGGGCTCGAGGTGGCGCTCGCGTGCGATTTGCGCGTCGCCCGCACCGGTCCCTTCTTGGTGGGCTTGCCGGAGGTCAACCTCGGCGTGCTCCCCGGCACCGGCGGCACCCAGCGCCTGGCGCGTCTCATCGGCCGCTCGCGCGCCATCGAGATGATCGCCGAGGGCCAGAACGTGCCCTTCGAAGAGGGCGTGCGGCTCGGGATCATCAACAAATACTGGGAGTGCACGAAAATCGACGACTTCCGCCGCAAGGTCGACGAGTACGCGCACGAGTTCACCCCGCCCCACAAAGCCGCCCTCGCCGTGGGCCGCATCAAGCGAAGCGTGCAGAGTGGCCTCGAGATGAGCCTCCTCGAAGGGCTCGCCTTCGAACGCGAGCTCCAAGCGGAGCTCTTTGCCACCGGCGATGCACGCGAAGGGCTCTCGGCCTACACGGCAAAGCGAAAGCCCTCCTTCAAAGCCAAGTAGCTCCGCCTTCGGGCTCGAAAAGCCCGAGAGCTAGCCCCAGACTTCGTGTGGGCCCATCGAGCGTCCGTCTCGTGGGGCTCTCCCCCTCGAAGAGACGCGCGACGGGCGTAGGCCGGAGTGCCACCTCCCCCGCGTCTTTGGATGGGGATCCGGGACGGGGATGGGGACGGCAATGGGAATGGCTATTGGCCGCCGGGCAAGCAAAAGCCGGTGGTCGGGTTGCACTGGGCGCCTTGGATGCAATCCACGGCGCTCTGGCAGGGGAACGCGCACTTTTGATACTGCGTGTTGCAGCGCGCGAGGCCGCAAGCCTGATCGTTCTGACACGGAAATGCGAGGGGCCCCGGGGTGGCCATTTGACCGGCCGGAGCAGGTGCCGGGGGCGTGGGGTTGGCGCCGGTGGGGGCGGGCTGCTGCGGGTACTGCCCTTGCGGGTATTGGCCCTGCGGATATTGCCCTTGGGGGTACTGGCCTTGCGGATACTGGCCCTGCGGGTATTGACCCTGCGGATACTGGCCCTGCGGGGCGACCGCCTGCTGTGAATCGTCTTCCTTCTTGCACGCTGCCACGACGACGAGGCAAATGGCGACGGCACCGAGAGTTCCCAAAGCCTTCATGAAAGTCCTCCGCGAATGGAGGCACTAGGTAACCGTTGCTGCACGCGTTGGTCAATCTTCACGAGAAACACCACGGATGGGTCGGACTCACCGCCGCCGTCGCTCTTTTTGCTTGTGCTTGCCAAAAGGGCGAGCCGCCAACCCTCGGCGTCTCCAGCGCCGCACCGCTCACGATCGCACCGCCCCCGCCCCGCGCATCGAGCACCGCCCGCGCCGCACCCGCACCCGCCACACCCGCCGCGGCGTCGAGCAGCGCGGGCTCGAACCGCGCCGGCGCGGGCGACGCAGGGTCGAGCCCGCCCGCGGCGACCGATGCCGGCGCGACCGACGGCGCGAGCCTGCCGCAAACGCGCGACAAGCCGGCCGCCGATACGGCCGCCTTCGAAGCGCGCGCACGCGCCCTCTTCGACGGCATCGTCCACGACGATCCCGAGCGCGCCATGCCGTTCTTCTTTCCGGTGGCGGCCTACCAACAAGTCAAAGCGGTGGCCCACCCCGAGGTCGATTGGAAGCGCCGCCTCGTTGCAAACTATGCACGCGATATTCACGCCCTCGCAGCAAACGTGAAAGACGTCCCCGACGCCCGCTTCGTGCGGGTCTCGGTGCCGAATCAAGCGCGCTGGGTGGAGCCCCAAGAGGAGTACAACCGCATCGGCTATTATCGCGTGTATGGTGCACAGATTTTCTGGACCGCGCCCGATGGCAAAGAGCGCTCCTTCCGCATCAGCTCCATGATCTCCTGGCGCGGCGAGTGGTACGTCGTGCACCTGACGGGCTTCAAGTAGCGGGCGCCGGGGTGAGCCGCGCGATGAGCTCGAGGTGCTCGGGAAACCGGCGCGCGAGCGATCCGCGGTGCGCGAGCTCGAAGTCGGCGAAGTCGAAGCCAGGGGCCATGGTGCACCCGACCAAGGCGTACGCGCCCCCGGGAGCGACCTCGGCGCCGAACCAGCTGCCGGCGGTGACCACCGCGTGAAAGTCGGCGCCCGCCTCGGGGGCGGCGCCGAGCCGGTGCGTGTGGAGGGCCCCGTCTTCGCGGATCTCGTGGATCAACACGTTATCGCCGGAATAGAAGTGCCATATCTCATCGGCGGCCAACCTGTGGAATGCCGAATAGTCGCCATTGCGAAGTAGGAAATAAATATGCGTCGCGGCCGCGCGATCGCCGGAGAACGTCGCCGGCAAGGCCTCGCGGCGCAGGGTGAGCGGGGCGACATACGTCTGGCGAAACGCGCCGCCCTCCGGGTGCGGCGCGAGCTGCAAGTGGTGCATCCAGTAGTCGGCTGTGTATCGCATCGGCTCCTCGTCCTCCGGTTCGTCCCTAAATCCGCGTGATCCCCCTCGATTTCATAGGGTTCCGTTCCCCTAGCCGCCCGGACCGGTTCCTCTATCATGCCGCCCATGACCATCCTCGACGTCGACAACCCGTACACCCTCGAATCGGCCTGCAAGGTCCCGCTGGCCGACGAATCGCGCGTCAACGACACCCTCGACAAGGCCCGCGCCGCCGCCCGCGCCTGGAAGGAGAGCCCGCTCTCCGAGCGCATCGCCCTCGCCGAGCGCGCCATGGCCGCCATGGAAAGGGACGCGGAGTCGATCGCGCTCGACATCACCCGGATGATGGGCAAACCGCTCGCGCAGTCCAGGGGCGAGGTGCGCGGAATGGCCGAGCGCGCGCGCCACATGATCGAAATCGCCGAGGCGTCGCTGGCCGACATCGTCTTGCCGCCCAAGGAGGGCTTCGAGCGCCGCATCGCCAAGGAGCCGCTGGGCGTGGTGTTCGACCTGCCGGCCTGGAACTATCCCCTGCTCACCGCGGTGAACGTGGTCGTTCCTGCCGTGCTCGCAGGCAACGCGGTCATCGTGAAGCACTCGCCGCGCACGCCGCTCTCGGGCGGCCACTTCGCCAAGGCCTTCGCCGACGCCGGCGCCCCTGCCCACGTGGTGCAAGCGCTCGACTGCGATCACCCGACCAGCGAGCGCATCGTTGGCGATCCCCGGGTCGATCACGTGGTGTTCACGGGATCCATCTTCGGTGGACACCGCATCTCCCAGGCCGCGGCCGGAAAATTCATGCAGGTGGGGTACGAGCTCGGTGGAAATGATCCCGCCTACATCGCCGCTGATTGTGATTTCGACAAGGCGGTGGAGTCGATTGTCGATGGCGCGATTTACAATGCAGGACAGAGCTGCTGCGCCGTCGAGCGCGTGTACGTGCACCGCTCGCTTTATGCGCGCTTCGTCGAGGCTTGCGACGCGCTCGTGAGCGCTTACGTCCTGGGCGATCCGACGGCCGCGCAAACCACGTTGGGCCCTATCGCCCAACCGAATCATCCCGCGGAGCTCGAGGGCTTCGTGGGCGATGCGCGCGATTCGGGCGCGCGTGTCGTACGGGGTGGACGCACCGCGAGCGTAGACGGCAAAGGCAGATTTTTTCAAGCAACGCTGATTGCCGATGTGCCGCAGACGGCGAAGCTCATGAAGCGTGAGTCCTTTGGTCCCATTCTACCGATTGCGCCGGTGGACTCCGATGACGAGGCGCTCGCCAAAATGAATGATTCGGAGTTGGGGCTCACCGCCAGCATTTGGACGAGCGATCGGGAGCGCGCCGAAAAGCTCTCACGAAAGCTGGATTACGGCACGGTCTACATGAATCGCTGTGACGCGCTCGATCCAGGGCTCCCGTGGATCGGTACGAAGAATTCGGGACGCGGGCATAGCTTGAGCGCGCTTGGCTACGATCAACTCACCCGCCCCAAATCGCTCCATTTCCGATTGCGTTTCTGAAACGCAGCTCGATTTCGTAGGCAGGTATGACCCTTGTAAGAGGCCATGTCGGTGGTTGGTATTCGCGGATGTGCACCCGTGAAATACGGATGTGCGATCGCGCGAAATCTTTCCGCCGTGGAGAAAGTTACGCAGCGAGGTCGTTTTCTTTGTGAGGGGCGCGCGGGTTGGCCATTCACATGTTTGAAGGCCGGACGTTCACTAGTGCTCGCCGGCATCAAGCGCGTGGCTACCCCCCGTGCTCGCATAGACCTCGCGTTCGGTCGTGTCCCGTATAGGAAGCATTTGGACGCGACTGCGAGGGTGCGCTCGACATAACGAGCGCGCGCTGTGCGGCCCACTACTACACAAGGAGCCCTCCCATGAGGAAGATTGCTGCGAAATTGGGTTTGGTTGCGTTGATTCTCGGTTCGTCGGTTGCGATGGGTTGCTCATCCAGCGACGACGGCGGCAACCCCAGCCCCGGCACGGATAACTCGGCGCTCGTAAGTGGTCACGTGACGGCGCAAGGCGCCGGTAGTGTGAATGTCGGGCTCGCGGGTCAAGGCACCCTGGCGGTCGCGAAGTCCGTGCAAATCTCTGCGATCGTGGACGGCAAAATCTCGGTCGTCGCGAAGGCGAATATCGACGTAAACGGCGCCTTCAACATCAAACTCCCGATCGACTTCAACGCGAAGCTCGCCATCGTCGAGGCGCTCGATGCCTCCGGTAAGGTGATTGGTTCGTCGATCCTCGAGCTCGGCGCAAATGCGAACGTGGCTGGCAATATCACGGTCGCAGCGCCCATCACCACCAAGACCTCGATCGAAGCCAAGGCGCTCATCGATCTCTGCGTGAACGCCGGCATCTCGGTGGACGTCGCGCTGCAGGTCGCGGCTCATCTCCACGCCCTCGTCGACGTGAACGTGTCCGCGCAGGTCGCGGCCGCCATCAACGCCGGCGTCGACGTCAACGCCGTCATCCACGGCGTCGCGAACGCCGCCCTGGTGGCGCAGATCTCCCAGGCGACGGCCATCGTCAAGGCCGGCGTCAATGTCGACGTCGAGGCGCTCATCAAGGCGCAGATCGAGGCGACCGCCAAGCTCAACGCGCACCTCGACGCGAACGTCAACGTCGACGCGAAGGCCTCCGCGGACATCGCGCTCAAGGCCGGTCTCGACTTCTCCGCCGCCGTCGACGCAGCCATCAAGGCCTCCGTCTCGGCCGACGTTCACGCCCAGGCCAAGGCCGCCGCCTCGCTGGCCTTCAACGCCGCCATCAACGCCACCCTGAAGGCCGCCATCGACGCGTGCGCCGACGTCAACGTCAAGGCGAAGGCCAAGGTCGACGTCCAGGTCGCGGTGCAGGCTGCCGCCAAGATCGAGGCGGACGCCACCCTCGACGCGGTCCTCAAGGTCCTCGCCGAGAAGAAGGCCCCCAAGGCCCTCGTCGAAGCCGTCGTCAAGGCTGCCGCCGAGTTGAAGATCGACATCGACGCCTCCGCGAGCGTCGAGGCGGTCGTCGAAGCCCGCGCGAAGTTCATCGCCAAGTTGCGCGCGGAGCTCAAGGCCAACCTGGGCCCGATCGGCGCGGTCCTCGACCTGGTGCTGAACATCCAGGCCAGCATCGAAGCCGCCGTCCAGATCTGCCTCCAGGTCGACGCCCACGTGGGCGTGGATCTCAAGGCGAAGCTCGACGCGCTCGCGAAGCTCGGCGTGGCCCTCAGCCAGGGCAAGCTCACGGTCGACGCGAAGGCCCAGATCGAAGCCAGCGCCAGCGCGGTGGTGGACGCATACGTGAAGGTGAGCACGAAGTGCCCCGGCGGCGGCGGTGGGGACCCGAAGTTCACCCCCGTTCCGACCACCCCCGTTCTGAAGTAGTGGAGTAATGCAGTAGTGCAGCAATCGTAGTTTCCAGACCAGTTGCCACGAATCGGCCGAATCCCCGGGTATGCCTCACCCGGGGGTTCGGCCGTTCGCTTTTTTGTTTTCGCCCTCGCGCGAGGGCGCGCGCCTCGAGGCGTGGCGCGGGCGATCGGCTCCCGAGCGCGAAATCCGCGGAGTCCAAGGCGCGGAGCCCCTCGGCATTTCTTAGTTCGATATGCCGCGGCGGCGCGGCTGGAGCGGTGATCCCTGGAAAATCACGCGTGAAGCGGAGTTCGATGATGTACGGCTCACGCAATGCTTCTGCGTGCGGAATCATCACACATCGGGTCCTCGCTGCTCGGCAGAAGGCGGGCGTCGGGGGGGTGATGCGGCAGGGATAATCGGTATTGGCAATCGGCGGTATTCCCAATGCTGCCGAGGCGCATGCCGCCCAATCAAGGGAGCGAACTCATGAAGAAAATTTCTCCGGCTTGGAGCATGTTGGCATTGGTCCTCGGTGTGTCGGTGGCTGCCGGTTGCGCCTCGGGGCAGGACGATGGAAAAACGGGCGGAAGCGACACGTCGAAGTCCGGCTCCGCCGCGCTCTCGATTGTAAACGGACATGTGACGAACCAAGGCTCGGGCAGGGCCGACCTGGGGCTCGCCGGCTCGGCGGCGCTCGATCTGGCCAAGACGGTGACCATCTCGGCGCTCGGCGCCACCGGCCAGCTCACCGCGCTGGTGGAGACGACCCTCGACGGGGCAGGCGCCTTCTCGGCCAAGGTCCCCATCGACGCGAAGCTGCTGGTGGTGCAGGCGCTCGACGTCTCCGGCAAGATCGTAGGCTCCTCGATCCTGGAGGCCGCGGGCCGCGTCGCGGGCCAAATCTCGGTGGCCGCGCCCATCTCGACGGAGTCGTCGATCGAGGCGCAGACGCTCCTCGACATCGCGGGCACGCTCACCTCGGCCCTGTCGGCCAATGGCTCCATCGACGCGAGCCTCACGGCCACGCTCCGTTCGCTGATCGACGCGGATCTCGCGGGCGCGGTCTCCGCCGCCATCTCGGCCGGCGCCGACGCCAAGGCCATCGTTCATGCGCTCGCGAAGGCCACCTTGGTCGCCACGCACACGCAAGCCCTCGCCATCGCCAACGGCGGCGCCAAGCTGGATTTGAACGCCTTCGCCGAGCTCGAAGCCAAGGCCTCGCAGGCGCTCAACGCGGTGCTCGACGGCAAGGCCTCCTTGAACGTGGCGACCAACGCCACCGCGCAGTTCTCGGCCGATCTCGACGCGGCGTTGAAGGCAGCCGCCTCCGGCTCGCTCTCCGCCGAGCTGACCGCGCTGGCCCACGCGGCGGCCAACCTCACGTTCCGCACCGCGCTCGAAGGCTCCCTGGCGGGGATCCCCGGCGCGGAGGCCCTCGGCTTTGCGTCGCTCAAGGCCGCGGCCAATGTGGAAGCGCACCAGACGGCCAAGGCGGTCGCCGAGATCCTGAAGGGTGGCAACGCGCTGCAGGCGGCGCTCGATGCGACGGCGCAGCTCACCAGCTCCATCTCGGCCGCGACCAACGTGGGCGACATCGCCAGCGCGCGCGCGGACTTCGAGGCGGCCATCCGCGGGGCCATTTCGGGCGATCTGGGCGCTGTTTTGGGGAACCTCGGCGGCAATGTGCAAGCAACCCTGGAGGGGCTGCTCAAGACGTCGACGCAGTTGAACGGGCAGCTCGATGGGAAGCTCGCGGCGGCGCTGGGCGCGGTGAGCAAGCTCAATCTCGACGGCTTGGCGGCGGGCAACCTCGACGCGACCTTGCAGGCCGTGGTCAAGGCGTTTGCCGACTTCGCGCAGGGGCTGGACTTGAAAATTCCGGAGCTCACCGCGCTGGGGCTGGGCCTCGATCAGGCCAAGGTGATCACGGAGCTGCTCACGGTGGTGCAGGGCGCGCTGAAGAACGTGCTCCCGCTGCTGCCGGTCCATTCGATCCTCGGCAAGTGATGCGCCGGCGCGCGTAGTCGACACGCAAAACCGCCAGGGCTCCAGGTTCTATGGCGTCCCTGGGGCCCTGGCGGTTTTTTTCTTCCTGACCGAAGCGCGCACCGTCACCGCGATGACACGGCTGCGCTGCACGCTTGTCATGATCCTCGGGCGCTCGGGCGCTAGGATCGGCGCGCCATGCGCATGCGCCACCGGTGGGTCGCCGCTCTCGTTCTGTCCACGGCCGCAGGAGCCGTTTCGCTGGCCGCGTGCCGCGGAGCGAGCCCGCCCAAAACGGAGCGCATCGATGCGCGGGTCACCACCTTGGACATGGCGCCCACCGCCCCCCGCGCCTATGCGCGGCGCGGTGATTTGATTTTGCACGGGAGCTCGGGCACCTCGCTGACCGTGGCGGCGGCCCCGGATCTGCCGGGGCATCGCCCGCTGCGCGGGGCCATCGTCGATGTGGGCATCGACGGCGCGAAGGGCTCCGATCCGCTGCTCTGGTGGCGCGCGGGGTGGGTCGACGCCGGGCAGAAGCTGCACCCGCTCGTGGCCAGCGCCGTGAGCGCATCGCGGTGCGCGGAGCCGGGCATCGGCCAGGAGGGCGTGCGCATCGAGGGGGACGTGGATGGGGTTCACCTCGCGACCGATCTTTGCGCGCTCGCCGATGGACGCTATCGGGTGCGAACGGTGGCCACGGGGCTCCCGCCCAACGCGGTGCTGGCCGACGATTTGAACACCGGGATCGTGGACGTGGCCATCGATCAGCTGGGCGCCGAGTGGGAGGGCGACAGCGCCACCCGGTTCTTGGTGCTGAGCGGCTACGGCATCGGGGTGGCCATCGAGGCGCCTGCGATGCGCGCGCGCAGCAAGCGGATCCGCATCGCGGGCGAGATTTTTCCGGCGCCCATCGCGGTGCTCTACGAGGGGGCCGAGGCGACGCGCACCGTGCACGTGGTGCGCGGCGATGCGTTCGATGCGCTCGCGGCCCTTCCCTTCTCCACCCGCAAAGCGGCGGTCGGCCTCGCCGATGGGCGCGGCGGGCACCTCGCGCTGTGCAATGCGGCCGGGCAGGCGCTGGTGAAGGGCGTTCTTCCGCCAGGGCCTGCGCGCACCGTGCGGCTGCCCGAGGGGCTCGGCGAGTCGTTTCGGGTGCGCGATGCCCATGGCGTGCCCGCCCCGGAGCGGGTGCCGGTCTCGGCCTCCTCGGGTGAGCCCGGCGGACCGAGGTTGGTCGCGGTCCCGTCGGGCCAGCTCGATTTGCGGTTCACGGACGGACGCGGCGGGCCCATCGCCGCCCACGTTCTCCTTCGCGGCCTCGCGGGCACGCCCGATCCGGCGCCCGAGATGGAGAAATCGGGGCGCGCGTACCCGGGCGGCCGCTCGGTGTACCTCCTCGACGGCGCGGCGACCGTGCATCTGGCGCCCGGGCGGTATGCGGTCACGGCGACCCATGGACCGATGCACGCGGTCTCGCGCCGCGAGGTCGATATCGCCGCGGGCGGGGTGCAATCCATTTCGGACTCCTTGGCGGCCGTGATCGATACCCACGAGTGGACGACGGCCGATTTTCATTTGCACGCCGCGCCGAGCCCGGACTCGTCGGTGTCGCTGGAGGCGCGATTGGCGAGCTTGGTCTCGGAGGGGATCGATTTGGCGGTGGCCACCGATCACAATCACGTCACCGACTACGAGCCTCTTGCGCGCGAGCTGAAATTGTCGCAGCTGGCCACGGTGCGCGGGGATGAAATCACCTCGGCCGGATCGCGCTTATGGGGTCATTTCAACGCCTTTCCGCTGCCGGCGCCGACCCGCGCGGCCGAGGAGGCCGTGCCTCCCTATTACGATATCCCGCCGGCCGAGCTCTTCGCCCGTGCGCGCGACGCGGGCGCGCGCGTGGTGCAGGTCAATCACGCGCGCATGCCGCCGCAAATCGGCTATTTCGATTTGACGCACCTCGATCCCGCCACCGGCGCCGCCGATCCCGAGTTCGCCGACGACTTCGACGCGCTCGAGGCCTACAACGGGCTCTGGATCGAGACCCCGGAGAAGGTGCGGGAGGGCGCGCGCGATCTGGTCGCCCTCGCGCGGCGCGGGAGGAGGCCCATCGCCACCGGCAACAGCGACTCGCACCGGCTTTTGTACGAGGAGGCGGGCTATCCTCGGACCTTCGTGCACACACCCGCGGGCTCCCCGAGCGACCGCGCCGCGCGCGCCATCGAAGCGCTGCGATCGGGCGATACCACCGTGAGCTCCGGGCCGCTGGTGACCCTCACCGTGGACGGCAAGTGGCCCGGCTCGGTGGTGCGGCCGCGGAGCGCGGCGGGCAGCAAGCCTTCTGCGGCGGGCAAGGGCGAGGTGCTCGCGCACGTGCGGGTGCTCGCGCCGGCGTGGGTGCCGGTGGAGACCGTCGAGATCTGGGTGAACGACGACATCGCCGCGCGCTTCGAGGCGGGGCCCGCGCGCGATGGCGTGCGCTTCGAGCGCGACGTGCCGTTGAAGGTCGATGCCGACGCGGCGATCTTGGCGTGGGCCGAGGCCCGCACGCCGCTCGGTGACGTGCTCCCCAACCCCGACGCGCGCGCCATTGGCTTCACGGGGCTCGTCTACGTGGATGCCGACGGCGATGGTCGAGTCAAGGTACCGCCGCGCAATAGCTCGCCGCTCTCGCGATAGAAGCATCGGTTCCCCCACGGGTGCTCACACGCGCGCGCTCACCTTTGCGCGCGCCGATGCACGCTCGAAATTCGAAAGCGAAGCTCACGCGCTGTCGTCTCTTGGAACCGTGGAATCATGGAGCTAGGGTCCGATGGCGAGGCTCACGCGAGCCTAAAAGCCATTTGCTCGCGTGCGCATCGAAAGGGGGAAGAACATGGGAACGCTCGGGCAAGTCCCATTGCGAAGGCCCTTCATCCGCTCCATCGTGCTCGCACTCACGACGATGACATGCGGTGCGTGCGTCATGTCGTGGGATCCCACGGCGACCCAAGGGGCGGACGGCCTGAACGCGGGGCGAAAAATTCGCGGCACGGTCTCCGGGCTCGCCGGAAAAGGGCTGGTGCTGACCAGTGGACCGAACAACGACGTGACGGTCGAGCCGGGGGCCACGTCGTTCGAAATCGGGATTGGAAAAGGACAAAGCTACACGGTGTCGGTGAAGTCGTCGCCGCACTCACCGGTGCAAGACTGCGTGGTCGCCAACTCGGTGGGCACGCTCCGCGACGGCGACGACGATGTCACCAACGTCGTCGTCGTCTGTACGACGCTCGGGTACACGGTCAACGCCGATGTGAGCGGGCTGGTGGGCTCGTTGACCCTCGCGAATGGCTCCGACACCCTGCTCGTACGCGAGAACGGCGTGCACTCCTTTGCGCCCTCGCGAAGGGGGCAGCCGTACACGGTCACCGTGGCGACGCAGCCGCCGACCCAGCGCTGTCTGGTGGCCACCGGATCCGGCGTGATGGATACGGCGGACGTTCGCGTCCCCATCTGGTGCCTCGACTCCTTTCTGGAGAGCTTCGACGACGCGCCCGATCTGCCCGTGGGCTGGAAGGTGGCCATCCTGACCGCGTCCGGGAGCACGCTCTGGTACGTATCCCAGGACAACGCCGATTCGTCCCCGAACTGCGCGCGCGTGCGCGGATCCGCCAATACGCTGGACACCGCGCTGGTGAGCCCGCAGGTCTTGATCTTGAGCAATCAGGCGCAAATACGCTTTCGCCACGCGTACGAGTCGGAGGCGCTCTACGACGGCGGGGTGCTGGAGATTCAAATCCAGGGTGGGCCCTTCGTCGATATCGTAGCCGCGGGGGGCACGTTCTCCTCCGCGGGGTACACGGGGGTGATTGGCACGCTCAATCGACCGCCGCTCATGGGCCGCAGCGCTTGGACCGGAAAGTCGGGCGGCTATGTGACCACCGTCGTCAACTTGCCCCCGAACCTGCCCGGAAAGAGCATCGCGCTTCGATGGCGATGGGGCAACGATGGCAGCAGCACCGTCCCCAACGCGGGATGGAGCATTGACAACGTCATCATCCACCGTTGACGATCGGCCGATGAGGCTCGCGCCCATCGGGGCTTCGCTCCTTCTGCTCACGCTCGGAGCGCTCGGAACGACGCCGGCTGCCCGGGCGCAATCGGGCCACGATTCGGTCACGGCGCAGGCGCTCTTCGACGAAGGGCAAGCGCTGATGAAGTCGCGCCGCTACGCCGAGGCGTGCGTGAAGTTCGAGAGCAGCCATCGCATCGATCCCAGGCCGGGAACGGTGCTCAACTTGGCCAACTGCTACGAGGAAAACGGACAGACGGCGAGCGCCTGGGCACGGTACGTGGAAGCCTCGGAGCTCGCCGCGCGCGAGAATCAGCGGGAGCGCGAGAAGTATGCGCGGGAGCGCGTTCGAGCGCTCGCGCCGAAGCTTCCGCGTCTGACGGTGAAGGCGCGAGGGATCCCGGCCGACGCCGTGATCGAGCGCGACGGGGTCGCGATCGACGTGGCCGTGCTGGGGACGGCGGTGCCCGTCGATCCGGGCGAGCACGCGGTGGTGGTGGTGGTGCGGGACAAGCCGGTGTGGTCGAAGCGGATCCACTTGGCGCAGGGCGCGCAAGGCGAGATCGTGGTGGCGCCCTCGAACGAATGGGCGCCGCCGCCCGATCCGGCGGCCCCGTGGCGGGGATACGGGCCGCTGCCGGCGCCGGGGGCGAAGCCGGTCGAAGCGGCGGCGCAGGCGCAAACGGCGGCGCCGGCACCGCGGACCGCCGCGGGATCGGGCGGCTGGTCGACGCAAAAGACGCTGGCCGTCGTCTCCGCGGGCGTGGGGGTCGTGGGGATTGGGCTCGGTACGTACTTTGGGCTGACGGCTGGCTCGCGCTGGTCGGACGCCAAGGACAAGTGCCAGCCCGATGGCTGCCCGCGCGACAGCATCGACATGGGGAGCGACGCCAAGACCGATGCGAACATGGCCACCGTGGCGTTCATCGTGGGCGGTGTGGCCCTCGCAGGCGCGGGGGTGCTTTGGTTCTCGGCGCCCGCGCGGCCATCCGGCGCGGCGCTGCATCTGGTGCCGGCGGGGGATGTGCGAACGGGAAGCGCCGGGCTCGTCGCGCGCGGACGCTTCGAACTGGGCGGCTACTGACGCGTTTCGAGCAGGCTCTTTTTGCGATCGCGCGGCGGGGGGCGCGGGGCTTCCCGTTTCGGCTCGGGCGCGGCGCTCGCCGATGGCGCGGCGCCCGCCGATGGCGCGGCGCTCGCCGATGGCGCGGCGCTCGCCGATGGCGCAGCACTTCGCGCTTCTGCCGCCGACGGCACCTCGCGTACCGGTGCAGACACCGAGGATGCCGGCGCCGACAACGAAACCACGGCCGCCGGCGCGACCTCCTTCGCCTCATGCCTCCGCACCGCCCACAACACCGCCCCGCCCGCGACCGCGACCGCCGCAAGCACGCCCACCAGAACGGCGATGATGACCGAGGTCGCCACACGCTTCGCGTGCACCCCCGTCACCGTGCCCGCGGCATACGCTGGCGCCACCGCCCCTTGGGCCGGCAGCCCCGGCGGCGGCACCGTATACCCGGCCAGACGAACGGCCCGGTCCATGCAGCGGTTCCATTGCCCCGAGCCAAAGGGCGCGATCGCCACCGCCAGCTCGGCCGCGCTCGCAAAGCGCTCGGCGGGATTCTTGCGCAAGCAACGAAAGATGGCCGCCTCCAGCTCGGCCGGCACCTGCGGCATGGCCACCCGGATCGGGAGCGGCTCGAGCAGAAAAACGGCGGCGAGCAGCTCGGCCTGCGAGCGCGCATCGAAGGGTCTTCGCCCGGTCAAGAGCTCGTACAGGATGGCGCCCAGCGACCAGATGTCCGTCCGGCCATCCACGTCTTTGGGTGAGCGGCACTGCTCGGGCGATGCATAGGCCGGGGAGCCCAGAAAAGCCGTGGTGGACGTGAGCGTCGCCTCCCGCTCGCCCGACTCGTCCAATCCTTCTTGCACTTTGGAGATCCCAAAGTCGAGCAGCTTGATGATCCGCTCGCCGTCCCCGCGTTGCGCGAGAAACAGGTTCGCCGGCTTCAAGTCGCGGTGAACGATGCCCAGCTGGTGCGCCTCCGCCACCGCGTCGATGGCTTGCAGCACGAAGTCGACCGCCACCGGGACCGGCAGGGCGCCTCGCTCGGCCACCACCGCGCGCAGATCGCACCCCTCGAGCAGCTCCAGGACCATGTAGGGCAGCCCGGTCTCGAGCTTGCCCACGTCGATCACCTTGGCCACGTGCTCGCTTCGCAGCTTGCTGGCGGCGCGCGCCTCGCGCACGAAGCGGAGGGCCAGCGCCTCGCGGTGGAGGGACTCGGCGTTCACGAACTTGAGGGCGACCCGCTGGTCGAGGTCGACGTTGAGCGCGGCCACCACCATGCCCATCCCGCCGCGGCCGAGAAGCCGCTCGACCCGATATTTTCCGAGAAGGACGGTGCCTTCCGGAAACGGCTCGATGGGGACTTGCATGGCCATCCGGGTTCTTCCTCGGAGAATCATACCGTACTGTGCTCGGCATGAAATCTCACCCGCGCATTTTCGTCAGTGGTCCCCTCCCCGGTCGCGCCATGGAGTGGCTGCGCGCCATCGGAGACGTTACGCTCGGTGAGCCCGGTGTCGGCGTTCGAAGCCCGGATTTTCTCGCGCACGCGGCCTCGTTCGAGGCGCTCGTCACCTACCTCACCGATGCGGTGGATCGCGCGCTGCTCGAGCGCCTGCCCGCGCTTCGCTTGGTGGCCAATGTGGCGGTGGGGGTCGACAACATCGATGTCGCCGCCTGCGCGGAGCGTGGCGTGATCGTGACCAATACGCCCGGTGTCCTCACCGAGGCCACGGCGGACCTCGCCTTCGGCCTCTTGCTCGCCGCCTCCCGGCGCATCGCCGAGGGCGACCGCATGGTCCGCGCCGGCGGCTTTCATGGTTTCCGCTTCGACACCTTGGTCGGCGCGCGCGTTCACGGGGCCACCCTGGGCATCGTGGGCTTCGGCCGCATCGGGCAAGCCATGGCGCGGAGAGCGCGCGGCTTCGGAATGCATGTACTTTACACCCAACGAACTCCACTCATCCCCCGGCTCGAGGCTGCCCTCGGCGCCGCGTACGTGACCATGGACGAGCTGTTCAAGCGCTCCGACGCCGTCTCGCTCCACTGCCCGCTCACCAACGAGACGCGCGGTCTCGTTTCGGCCGAGCTCCTCGCCACCATGAAGCCCGGCTCCATCTTGATCAACACGGCGCGCGGGGCGTGCGTCGACGAGGCGGCCCTGGCCAACGCGCTGCGCGAGGGTCCGCTGGGGGCCGCCGCGCTCGACGTCTTCGCACGCGAGAGCACGTCGTCGGTGCATATCGACCAGGAGCTCCTGGCGCAGGACAATGTCGTCTTCACACCGCACATCGCCAGCGCGGATCGGAGCACCCGCACCGCCATGGCGGAGACCGCCGCCGAAAATGCCGTCGCCTTCTTTCGCGACGGCACCCCGCCCAATATTGTGCACAATCGTCTACCCTAATTTAGGATCGCCGGATGCAGCCCTCCCCCGTTCCGCCGGTTTCGACGCCCGCTTCGCGCCCTCTGCACTTTCCGCATTTGCTGGAGCCGCTGAACCTCGGGTTCACCACCATCAAGAACCGCGTGCTCATGGGATCGATGCACGTGGGGTTCGAGGATCGCCATGCGCGCTTCGATCGACTGGCCGCGTACTTTGCCGCGAGGGCGCGCGGTGGGGTCGGCATCATGGTCACGGGCGGATTCTCGCCCAACCGCGAGGGGTGGTTTTATCCCTTTTCGGGCAAGCTCTCCACGCGCGCGGAGGCGGACGCGCATCGCGTGATCCCCCTGGCCGTGCACGCCGAGGGCGGAAAGATTTGCCTGCAGCTGCTGCACGCGGGGCGATACAGCTACCACCCGCTCTCGGTCTCCGCGAGCGCCATCCAATCGCCCATCAACCCCTTCAAGCCGCGCGCCCTGTCCGAGCGCGGCATTCGAAGGCAAATCGACGATTTCGCCCACGCGGCCGCCCTCGCGCGCGAGGCCGGCTACGACGGGGTCGAGATCATGGGCTCCGAGGGGTACTTCATCAATCAATTCACCTGCCGGCGCACCAACCGGCGCTCCGATGCCTGGGGTGGATCGGTGGAGAACCGCACCCGTTTGCCGGTGGAGATCCTGGAGCGGGTGCGCAAGGCGGTCGGGCCGGACTTCATCGTGATCTACCGGCTCTCGATGCTCGATCTGGTGGAGGGCGGAAACACCTGGGACGAGGTGGTGTACCAAGCGCGCGCGGTGGAAAAGGCCGGCGCCACCCTCATCAACACCGGTATCGGTTGGCACGAGGCGCGGGTGCCCACCATCCTCACCTCGGTGCCGCGCGCGGCCTTCACCTTCGTGACGGAGCGCCTCCGAAAAGAGGTGAGCATCCCGGTCGTGGCCACCAACCGCATCAACCGCCCCGAGGTGGCCGAGGAGCTCCTCCAGCGCGGGGTCTGCGATATGGTCTCCATGGCACGCCCGCTGCTCGCCGATCCCGAGTTCGTCGCCAAGGCCGCGTCGGGGAGGGCCGACGAGATCAACACGTGCATCGCCTGCAACCAGGCATGCCTGGATCATACTTTTTCACTCAAGACCGCCTCGTGCCTGGTCAACCCGCGCGCCTGCCGGGAGACGGAGCTGGTCTTCTCCCCCGCGCGGCGCCCCCGGCGGGTGGCGGTGGTCGGCGCCGGCCCGGCGGGGCTCGCGTTTTCGGTGGAGTCCGCGCGGCGCGGGCACGCCGTCACCTTGTTCGAAGCCGCAAGCGAGATCGGCGGGCAGTTCAACATGGCCAAGCGCATCCCCGGCAAAGAGGAGTTCGCCGAGACCTTGCGCTATTTCCGCCGCCAGCTCGACCTGGCCGGGGTCTCCTTGAAGCTGGGCACCCGCGCGACCGTCGACGATCTGCTGGGGTTCGACGAAGTGGTATTGGCCACCGGGGTCAAGCCGCGCGTACCGGGTATTCCCAATATCGACCACCCGAAGGTCCTCTCGTATGTCGATGTGCTGCTCCACGAAGAGCCGGTGGGAAAGGCGGTGGCCATCGTGGGCGCCGGCGGCATTGGCTTCGACGTGGCCACGTATTTGACCCACGCGCACTCTTCCAGCTTGGACGCCAAAACGTGGTTGGCGGAGTGGGGCGTCGATAGCGAAGTTCGAGCGCCCGGCGGGGTCGAGGGCGTGATCCGGCAAGCCGCGCCACCCGCGCGCAAGGTGTATTTGCTCCAGCGCAAGAACGAGCCCTTGGGCAAGCACCTGGGCCGGACCAGCGGCTGGGTGCATCGCGCCACCCTCAAGGGCAAAAACGTCGAGATGATCGCGGGCGTCACCTACGAGCGCGTCGACGATCGCGGGCTCCACATCACCGCGCGCGGGAAGCCTCGGCTGCTCGAGGTCGACCATGTCGTGATCTGCGCGGGCCAAGAGCCGCTGCGCGATCTCCACGCGCAATTGGAGCGCAAGGGCGCGCGCGTGCGGTTGATTGGCGGCGCCGACGTGGCCGCGGAGCTCGACGCCAAGCGCGCGATTCGCCAAGCGACGGAGCTCGCGGCCACGGCCTGATCGTACGATACGAGACGTGGCCGCTCGGCGCGCCACCGCCCGGACATCGCATGCATCGCTCGGGATCGCGCGACGTCGCGGGCGGTGCATTCTGCCCCACACCTGGCGTGCATCGCCCTGGATCGCGCGAACGCGCGCACGCGCGCACGCGCATGGCAGTGCGTTTCGCGAGCACGCGCGCATGGCACGCGCGCCGTCCATGTCGGGGGGTCGGTCGAGGTGCACGCTCGTGCACGCGATGGGCCACGGAGCGAGCTTCTCGAGATGGCGCACCCCGAGGTGTGGCGCACGTAGCTCGTTCGGAGGACATATGGGGTTTACATAAAATAAACCGTGCGTCAACCCGTCGCGTACGCAATATTCGTGCTGCCGACTGCGAATTTAATGTGTCGCAGCTGGTGAAATATCATTAACACTCTCCATCATGGTGGATGAATGTGCATCCTTCTCATCGAGAAGGATCCGGCAATTGCTGCCACCTCAAGTTGCCCGAGCGCTCGGCACGGATCTCGGCGCCACATCGGGCTTATGCCTCTCGAGTGAGTTGCTGCCTTAGCTAGAATCAAATCTGATAACGGTCGTATTCAGATGCTTATGGATCCTTGGAAATCCATGCCTCCTCACTTCCGTAGTTCATATAGCTGCAACACTGTGTGTCAAAAATACATCCGTAATTTCACATGCCGAAAACCCATTCCCGATTCGATTCGAAACGCTTTTCGAAAAGCGTACGGCAACTGCCTTGCCGGTTAGGGTCACCCTGGCAAGGTGTTGATATGACATCTTCATGGCCGCAACATTCAACCGAGATGTTTACCGCCTCCGCCTCTTCCTGCTCTTGCTGGCGTAGGCATGGTCGATATCTCACGCTGCGGTATCGGTCATGACGGCGTCGTCGTTTGGTCCCCCGTCGTTGCGCACTGGGTTGCGCAAGCTGCAGGCGCTGACCGCGGAGCTCAATCATGCCCGCGATTTGCGCGATCTTTTGAAGTCCCTTCTGGCGAGCTTGCGCGACATGTTTGGTGTCGAGCATGCGACCGTGCTTCTGACGAGCGAGATGGCGGCAACCCTGGGCGTGCCCGAGAGCCTCGGGCATGCCGCAGGCACCTGCCTTCCCGCCGAGCTGGTGATTGGTCGGGGTTTGTTTGGAAAAGTCGCGCAATCCAAGCGAACACTCCGCGTTTCGCGCGAAATCGACGGGGAGCTCCCCTCGTGGGGAGGCATTGCCGACGCGGCCAGCCGCGTGGTGGTGCCGCTGATCTCGGACGGCCAGCTCGTGGGAATGATCCTGGCCGAGAGCCGCGATCCCGCGGGGTTCGATGAGTGGCACGAGGCCGCATTCGACATCGTTGGCCATCAAGTTGCAGGCATGATCGAGCTGGTGCGCGCGCGGCATGGCTCGAAACCAAGTTCGGCGATCCGCGCGACACGAACCTTCTCTTGGTATCGAAACGACGATTGCATCTTCGTCGACGATCAGTACTTGATTCGCAATGTGCCCGGGCGCATCCTCTGGAAGCTCCTCCGCTCGTATGTGGAGGAGCGTCGCACCGAGTTCACGAACCGCGAGCTCCGGCTGGATATTGCGCTGGGGCTTCCCGCCGTCAAAGATAACCTCGAAAGCCGGCTGATTCTACTTCGCAAACGCCTCGGCGAGCGATGCTCCGATATCCGCATCGTTCCCGAGTCACGGGGGAAATTTCGATTCGAGGCGGATTGCGATCTCCGCCTGGTCACCAAGAGTTCCGAAGGCTGATTCCCCCACTTCGACGCCACGTTTCCACCATGTTTCGTCCGAGCCCGACGTGTCCGCGTCGTCTGGGGTCTTGTCTGCCTTGTCTGCCTTGTCTGTCTTATTTGCCTTGTCTGTCTTGTTTGGCTTGTTTGGCTCGCCCAGCCTGGCCGCCGCACGAAGCGCACGCCTCGTCACGGCGGCCACGTTCTCGGGCGGGGCCGAGCGGGGCGATCCCGACTGAAACGGCGGCGCAGGATCGTACTCCAAGGTAAGCTGGACGATCTGCGCCGCCGCATCCCCTACGCGTGCCCACGAGGCCGAGCGCCCTAGCGATGCCGGCCGATACGCGTGCCGCCGTGGCGATGCGGTCATGGAAGACCATGCGCGCATCGACCGGCTCGGCGCCGTTGTCGCGATGTCACCCGCGCATCGTTTCGATTCCTCATGCCAACGATTTTAGGCGCCCGCCGCGCCGCCAGGGGAGCAACCGGCTCGGCGTGCCCACGAGGCCGAGCGCCCTAGCGATGCCGGCCGATACGCGTGCCGCCGTGGCGATGCGGTCATGGAAGACCATGCGCGCATCGACCGGCTCGGCGCCGTTGTCGCGATGTCACCCGCGCATCGTTTCGATTCCTCATGCCAACGATTTTAGGCGCCCGCCGCGCCGCCAGGGGAGCAACCGGCTCGATTCGCGCAATCACGATACGGTGCGCCTTCGTCCGCGCGATGCGGCCGACCAAGCGAGGACGGCATCGCGAATACGCGGCGAGTCAAAGCCCGACTGATCCATGGCCTCGAGCGCGGCCTCCGCCGTCTTGTAGACATGCATCGATCGACCCGAGCCGTCGGGCAACTTCAACTCGCCATTTCGAGGGAGCAGGGCGCGAAGAACGGTGGCGGCGATGCCCTTGGCCAGAAGAACCGCGAAGAGCGCCAGATCGCGTCCGTTCGTCAGGCCGCGCAACGCGCGCATGACCACGCGTTGCTCCTCGGTGGGCATGCCCATCGAGCCCGTTGAGACCAGCAGCACGGCCGAACGAGCACCCGGCTCGATGGCCGCAAGCTCGCGCGCGAGGGCTGCATGATCCGACGCATGGGGCATGCCGCACCAAAGCACCGCGATCACGGCCCCGTCGCGCACGACGGTCGCTCCATCGCTCGGTTCTTGCTGCTGCTTCTGCTGCTGCTCGCGAATCTCGTGATTCGGGTCGGTCGGCATTTTCGTTCGTCTCCGTTTGGATTGACGGATATCTGCGTTATTTCGATATCAAAGATATGACTTCATTATCCAAGACAACAAACGGATGGCAAGGGCTTCGCCGTGACCGGCCCGCGGTTGTGGTCGACCGCGGGAGCCCGTGCACGAGCTCGGGTCTTCGGGCAAAGGTCGTCCTGCGCGCCTCGTCAGGCCGAGCGCGCGGCTGCGCGGGAGTCGGCCGCGAGCTCCTGCAAAATGGAGTGAACGACCGACGTACCCTGCGTGCGCACATAGAAATGATCGCCTTCGAAGATGCGAAGCGAGAAATCGCGCGCGTGCTGGCGCCAACCGTCGAGGCGTCCCGGCGGCACCAGTCGATCGAGGGTGGCGCCATAGACCGAGAGCGGGATATCGAGCGGCGCCTCGGGCGCGTGGGCGTATGTTTCGCTGAGCTCGAAGTCGGCGCGAATCACGCGTAGAAGCGCAGCGCCAAAGGCGTCGTCCTCCAAGATGGCGTGCGCCGTACCGCCGTGATGAACGATGGTCGCGCGCAGCTCGTCGTCCGGGAGGGTGTGCGCGCGGGTGACGATGGGCGCGTGCGGCGCCGCGCGCGCCGAGACGAAGAGTCGCATGGGCAGAGGCTGCGCGCGACGGCGAAGCGTGCGCACCAACTCGTAGGCCACGAGCGCGCCCATGCTGTGTCCGAAAATGGCATACGGACCGTCGATCTCCGCCTCGATGGCGTGCGCGAGCGCGTCGCACGCGGGCTCCAGCCTTCGCACGAGGGGCTCGCGCCAGCGCTCCTCCCGCCCGGGCAACTGCACGACGCGCAGCTCCACGCGCGCGGGCAGATGGCGTTGCCAAGGATGAAAGCTCGATGCGCCGCCGCCCGCGTGCGGCACGCATACCAACGTAAAGAGCTTGTTCGCTCGAGGCCGCAAGCATGGCAACCAACGTGACACGAATTTTTGCTCCACTCCATTTTCTCCCATATTTGCAAATTTAATGATTTCGTTCGCGTTCGATCGCGCGGGGATACGAACTTTGTATGGCAGCCATGCGTAGGACTGCATATGCCGTCGCGCGCTTAGGAACTTCTTAGTGAACCGTGAAGGTTCTTTTAGCAACACATGCGCATTGGAGCGCCACAATTGGAAGACCCGCACACGGGGAGTACGCCCTCGCGCAC
The DNA here is from genome assembly GCA_037157815.1 of Sorangiineae bacterium MSr11954. Lineage (NCBI taxonomy): Bacteria > Pseudomonadati > Myxococcota > Myxococcia > Myxococcales > Pendulisporaceae > Pendulispora > Pendulispora albinea. Next base: position 4,690,246 of record CP089984.1, on the reverse strand, counting down.
ACGTTGCGCCTCGTGGTCCATCTGGACTCGATTCCAAGCTCCCGAAATCGGGCATTTGTCATCTGTCATCTGTCATCCGTCATCCGTTAACAGTTAGCTGGCAGCTGTCATCTGGCACCCTGTCATCTGGCACCTGTTGCCCGGTCACCCAAGCACTCCTCCTGGCCGAGGCGGAGACGAGCCCTTTCATGACTTTCGCGTTGCCGTTCGAGCAGATACCGCAGGTGCCGTCGCGGCGCTTGCTCGGGCATCTTCATTTGATACGCAAAAACCCGGTGGAGTTCCTTCGCCTCGCCCAAGATCGGGCCGATTTGTGCCGCATGCGGCTCGGTCCCACGCGCGCGGTGGTCGTGTCCTCACCGCGTTTGATGCACGAGGTCTTGGTCGAGCGGCACGAGGATCACAAGAAGAGCCGCGCAATTGCAATCTTCGCGCGAGGGCTGATTGGCCAGAGCGTCTTCAGCAGCCATGGCACCCGTTATAAAAAACGCCGCGGCTTCGTGGCGCCGGCGTTCAAAGCCAATGTGGTGGGCCGCTATGCCGACGCCATCGTCAACGAAGTCGACGCGATGTTGCTCCGCTTTGGTTCGGAGGTGAGCATCGATTCGGAAATGCACGAAATCACACTTCGTGTCGTGGCCGAAACATTGTTTCACACGAGCGTTGCGTCCGACGTTCCGGCCATCGAAGACGCGCTCACCCGGGCGTTGCAGGCCATGAACGGGCTGATCGGGCAAGCCATTCCCCTGCCCCCGACATACCCGACCAAGCATGGATTGAAGCTTCGCTCCGCGCGGCGTGATTTGGACCGGGTGGTCTACCGCATCATCCGCGAACGGCGGGCCAGCGGACGAGACGAGGGCGACATCTTGAGCATGCTCATGGGGGCGCGCGACGAGGCGGGCGAAGGGCTCGACGACGAGGAGCTTCGCGACGAGGTGATGGCCCTCATGCTCGCCGGCCACGAGACCACGGCCAGCGCCCTCACCTGGGCGATTCAGGTGATCGCCACCGATCCGGTGGTGCAAGCGCGGCTCACCCAAGAAGTGGACATGGTGCTGGGCGATCGCACCCCCACCTTCGCCGACGTGCCAAAGCTGCCTTATACGTTGGCCGTCTTCAAAGAGACGCTTCGCATGTACCCGCCGGTCTACCTCAATGGACGCGAGCCCATGGTCGACACGCAGCTGGATCGGTATGCCATTCCGGCGGGCACCCTCATCTTCTTGAACATTTACGGGACCCACCGCCGCCCGGAGGTCTACCCCGATCCAGACGTGTTCCGGCCCGAACGATTTTTGGGCGACGGTGAAAAGCAACTGCCGCGCGGGGCGTATCTTCCATTTGGAGAGGGGCCGCGCGTCTGCGCCGGCAACCATTTTGCATTGATGGAAGGCCAGTTGGTGCTGGCGCGCCTCTGGCAACGCTGCAAGCTCATCGCGCCATCTGGCAAAATGTCCGACCCATGGCCCTCGTTCACCTTGCGGGCGCGCCCGCCGGTGCGCATGCGGGTCGAGCGGCGCACGCAGCGCACTTCCCAGTTGCCCGCGAAAGATCGTTTTGCGCTCAGTTGAACGAGCGATTTACGGAGGAACCATGTCATTCGATGCGTCCGACGCGATCGGCGAGAAAGTCCGTTTCGTTATTGCCGAGCATCTCGGTTGCGCGAAGACCTCGGTCACCCACGAGGCGCGCTTGCGCGAAGATCTTCGCGCCGACTCGTTCGACGTCATCGAGCTGCTTTTGGAGCTGGAGGAGAAATTCGCGACCACGGTCGACGAGAGGTTGGCAAACACATTTCGTACCGTCGCCGACGTGATCGCCTACATGGCCCGCCGCGTAAACGAAGTGCCGCCGTCCCGCGCGCCCGCCTCACGTCGATCGGTGGGTCTGGAGTCAACGAGGAGGAACGTACTGTGAAAATCGAATCGAGTGACAATTTGGGGGTCCAGGTCAGCGAGCTCCCCATTCAAAAGGTGTCGGCCGACGATGCCAAGAAGCTGGTATCGCTCGTGCACGAGCACAAAATGGTGATCCTGAAGGATCAGGAGTTCGACGAGACGGAGTACGTCGCCTTCTCCCGCGTGCTCGGGGTGCCGCAGGTCTATCCGCAAGCCAACTACCACCACCCCCAGTGGCCCGAAATTTTCGTATCGACGAACATTCCCGGGCCGAACGGGGAAAAGTGGGGGGTCAAGGGCACGGGGCGCTATTGGCACACCGACTGTGCATTTTTGCCCGACCCGCTGCCCTTCACCATGGTCACGCCGCGGGTGATCCCAAAGAGCTCGCGCGGGACGCTCTACATCGATATGCAGAGCGTCTATGACGCGTTGCCCAAGCGGCTGCGTGCCTTCGTGGACACGCACAACGCGATTCACGAAGGGAAATGGCGTTACAAGGTTCAACCGAGCGACACCGATCGCGCCATCATCGACATTCTCGACGAGCTCGAGAAGATCGCGCCGCCGGTTCCGCATCCCGCCGTCATCGTCCACCCGGTCACCAAGAAGCGGATCCTCTACATCAGCTCCGGCTTCACCACCGGCTTCGAGGGTGTCTCCTACGAGGAGGGAAAGCGCTGGCTGGCGGAGCTCGTGGAGTTCGTGGAGCGCGAGGAGCACGTTCATCAAAAGACGTGGCGCGGCGGCGAAATTCTGCTGTGGGACAACCGCGTGCTGATCCACAAAGCCGCCCACGGCGATCCCAACGAGCCGAATCGCAGCTACCGCATCGGGGTCTACGACGGCCTCCCCTTCTATGTCAACGCGACCCATCCCAGCCGGGCGGGGACGCCCGAGGAGCGCCATGCCGTCCATGCTGGCAACTAAGGCGACGAATGCCGCCGAATATCCGGTCGAGCCGGAGTTCATCGAGCAAATTCTGAGGCCCTATGTGAACAAGGGGTGCGTGTACCTGAAGTCGGCCGTCACGGAGATCAGCGAGGCCGGTGTATCCATTTATGCCGATTTCTCCATCCCCGAGTCGTGCTACATCGACTCCACGGGGCACTTCAATGCGGTGGAGTTCAACATTTGCTTGAACCAAATGTTCTACCTGGCCTGCGCCGACGGCGTGCGGCGCAAGGCATTGCCGGCCATGCACGCGTGGAGCGTGGACACCTTCAAGCAGAAGCAGCTCCCGGCCATGTTGATCACCCGCCTGCATAGCCGCTTTCGAAAGCCCATCAACGCCGTCAGCTTCCAAGGAAAAGGCACGATCGTGCGTATGCGGAAGCTGTCGAGCAAATTCATTCACACGCAGACCACGGCGGTCTTCTCGGATCCGGCCGGCGGCCTCGCGGACGGCGATATCGAGTTCGCGGCGCTCGTTTAGGCGGGATTCGTTCGTTTTGGCCGGTCGTTCTGGCCGGTTCTATTCTGGCCGGATTCGCTCGTTCTTCGGCCGGCTCTCTCTCTTTGTTTGCTTCGTTTTGCGCAGCGTCGCTCGGGAGCGGTGCTGGAGCATTTCAGGAGTATGGTTCATGGCCCAGCAAAGTGTGCTCGAGCAGTTGAAGTCTCATTCCGGGGCGGCGCGAAAGCGCCATCTTCGGCGGTACGTGTTGGATATTTTGAGCGCCATCGTGGACGAGCAGGACTCGATCGACGGGGACCATCGTTTCATGGATTTGAGCAGCGACTCGCTCAAAGCGGTCGAAATGAAGCAGCAGCTCGAGCGCGATCTGGGGCTGAAGCTGCGCAGCACGCTGCTGTTCGATCATCCGACGCCCAACGCGCTTTGCGACCATCTGTACGAGCGGCTGGAGGATGCAGCGCCGGCCGTAGCCCCCGCCGATGCGCCGGCACCGATGATGCGCGATGATTTTGCGTCGGAGCCGATCGCCATCGTGGGGGCCTCGTGCCGATTTCCCGGGGGTGCCGACAGCCTGGAGGCGTACTGGAGGCTCCTCTCCGAGGGGCGCGACGCCATCGAGACGTTCGATCCGGCCAAGCTCGGGCCGCGCAAGCGGGTCACGGCGCTGCTCGATACCTTTCCGCCGTTTGGGGGGCTGATCTCGGAGATCGATGCGTTCGATGCGCGGCTGTTCGGGATTTCGCCGAAGGAAGCGGTCGACATCGATCCGCAGCAGCGCGTGCTCATGCAGGTCTGCTGGGAGGCGATGGAGAACGCGTGCATGGCGCCGCGGCTGGGGGCGCGCCGGGACGTGGCGGTGTTCGTCGCGACGCGCGGCACCGAGTACCACGAGGAGACGTTGGAGGAGGCGGATCCCGCCTACCATGGTACGGGGGCTTCGGTCGCGAGCCTCGCGGGGCGGCTGGCGCATGGATTCGGTTTTCGCGGCGCGGCCGTTACGCTCGACACGGCGTGCTCGGGCTCGTTGGTCGCACTTCATTATGCCGTGCAGGAGCTGCGCCGGGGGGACTGCGCCCGCGCCATCGCCGCAGGGGTGAACCTGCTGGTATCGGGCTTCGCGAGCCGCGCCACGCACGCCGCGAAGATGCTGGCGCCCGATGGGCGCTGCAAGGCATTCTCCGCCCGCGCCGATGGGTACGTGCGCTCGGAGGGGTGCGCCGTGGTGGTGCTGCGGCGCTTGCGCGATGCGCTCGCCGAGGGCGATCCGGTGCTGGGGGTGATCCGCGGCAGCGCGGTCAACCAAGATGGAATGACCAGCGGGCTCACGGTCCCCAGCGGCACCGCGCAGCAGGAGGTCATCCGGCGGGCGCTCGACGATGCGCGGGTAAACCCGGAGGAGATCAGCTACGTGGAGTGCCATGGCACCGGCACCGAGCTGGGGGATCCCATCGAGGTCCAAGCGCTGAGCGAGGCGCTCGGGGCACCGATGCGCCAGGAGCCGCTGCGCATTGGGTCGGTGAAGAGCCAGATCGGGCACCTCGAGCCGGCCGCGGGGCTCGCGGGGGTGCTCAAGGTGCTCTTGGCCATGCGGCATCGGAGCCTGCCGGCCACCTTGCACTGCAAGGGCGAGCTCAATCCGTATGTGGATTGGGAGGGCTTGAACGTGCTGCCGAACAGCGAGCCGCGGGCGTGGTCGCATGACGGATCGAGCCAATCGAACCAATCGAACGAGACGGAGGTGCTCGCGGGGGTGAGCTCGTTTGGCTTCACGGGGACCAATGCGCATGTGGTGTTGGCCTCGGCAAATGCTGCGAACGCGGCGATCGGCGCGAACGCGGCGATCGGCGCGAACGCAGCGATCGGCGCGAACGACGTGAACGAAACGAACGCGGCGATCGAAACGAACGCAGCGATCGGCGCGAACGACGTGAACGAAACGAACGCGGCGATCGAAACGAACGCAGCGATCGGCGCGAACGACGTGAACGAGGCGAAGGAGCCGCCCGCCGGGTGGTGGCCGGTGCTGACGTTGTCGGCCGCGGAGCCGGAGGCGCTGGACGATCTGGTGGCGCGCTGGTCGGCGTGGCTCGCGGGCCGAAGCGAGGGCGATGTGGACGCGGCGTGCCGGGCCTCGAATACGGGCCGATCGCAGCTGCCGTACCGGCGCGCGTTTCGGGCGGCGAGGCCCCAGGCGCTGGCGACCGCGATTCAGGGCCGCAAAGACCATGGCCGGGCGCAGCGCAAAGAGCGCGGACCGGTGGCCATTGCGCTGACGGGCGACGCGGCCGCGCTCGAGCGCCTGGCGTCGTCGCACCGCGAGGGTTGGCCGGCGCTGGCCGCGGCGCTCGAGGGGCGGACGCGCGCCATCGAGGCGGTCGCCGGGGTGTCGCTGCGCACGGGCTCGGGATCGCCGAGGCAGGCGGAGCTTCGCGGGCTGGCGGCGGCGTGCGCGTTGGGGGATGCGCTGGTGGCGCTCGGGCTCGCGCCGGAGCGCTGGGTCGGCGAGGGCATGGGGGCTTTCGCCGCCCATGTGCTCACGGGCACGTCGCTCGATCGCGCGGTGGCCGCCATTGGGTTTGGTGGCGCGCTCGCGCCCTCGCCGGTGCTGGCGTTGTCGGAGGGCACGCGCGACGAGCTCGCGAACGCGGAGATTCATCGGGTGTTGGCCGTGGGGTACGGCCGGCGTGAGCTCTTGCCGGGCGCCCTCTGGCTGTCGGAGGGCCACGAGGCGCGGGGGAGATTGGTCTCCACGTTGTTCGAAGAAGGCTACGATTTGCATTGGGACACGGTGCGGCCGCCGGCGCGCGGGCGGGTGCTCGATCTGCCCACCTACCCGTTTCGCAAGACGGCGTTCTGGCGGCCGCTCGATGGCGCCGCCCGCCGGCTGGGCGAAGAGCCCGAGGCGGCGCCGATGACGTCGGAGCTGTACAGCCCCGCCTTTGTCGCCGGGGAGCGGGTGTTCCGGATCGAGCTGGATCCGCGGCGTCTGCCGTGGCTTCGCGATCACGTGGTGGAGAGCGTTCCGGTGCTCCCGGCGGCGGGGGTGCTCGAGGTGCTGCGCCGGGTGGGCCGAACCTTGCTCGAGGGCGAGGTGGTCGGGATCGAGGATCTCCGGCTCGAGCGGGCCATTCGGGTGAGCGAGCGGCGCCAAGACTTGCAGGTGCTGGCGCGGCCGGCGCCGCGGGGTTCCGGGGGCGGGTTCGAGCTGGAGATCAGCTCCGCGCGGCCGGATGCACCTGCGCGCTTCTCCCGGCACGCGCGCGCGCGCATCGTTCCTGCTGCGGCGCTCGCGGACGCGGCGCCACGGGTCCCCGCGCGCGCCGAGCCCGAGGCGGCGGAGGCGTTTCCGCTCGAGGAGCTCTATGCGCAGCTCGAGCAGGCGGGCGTGCGCCATGGGCCGGCGTTTCGTGCGATGGCGCAGCTTCTCGTGCCGCGCGGTGCGGCGGATCGGGCCGAGGTCGAGGTGAGCGTTCCTTCGGAGCGGGAGGAAGCGTGGGGGCCGATTGGCGTCGATGCGTGCTTCATCGCCTCGGCGGCGCTCCTCCACGCGAGCGGCGATCGGATCCCGCGGCTGCCGTCCGGGTGCGCGCGCGCGGTCTTTTACGGCCCGCCGCCGCGCGAGGTGCGCGCGTCCGTGCGGCTGCTCCCGAACGGCACGCCCGACGAGGTGAGGGTCGACGTCGAGGTCTTCGATGCGGCGCATCGTCCGGTGGCCACCGTGAGCGGGCTCGCGCTCACGGCCCGCGATCGCGCGGCGGCCGAGGACGTGAGCGCCCTGCGCGCGCTGCCGTTCGCGTGGACCGCGCGCGAGCTTCCGCTCGATGCGCACGCGGGGCCCACCAAGTTCCACGTGGTGGCCGACGATCTCCACGTCTCGGAGAAGCTGTGCAGCGTGCTGCGGCAGGTGCACAAGATCGACGCGCGCTCGTATGCGCTCGACGCGACGGACGCGCTCGATGCGCGCGCGCGCGACCTCGATGACGACGTGGTGCACCATGTGGTGCTGGCGAACTACCGGCTCTCGGGACCGAGCTTCCTCGAGGCGGCCTTGCCGCTGCTGCGCTCCGTCGCGACCGCGCCTGGCGGGAGCGCGCCGCGCGGTCGGACGTGCCTCTGGATCGTGACGAGCGGCGTGTTCTCCACCGCAGCCACCGCCCCGCAGGCCTTCCGAGCCCTCAGCCGGGCGTCCGTGTGGGGCTTCGGGCGGTCGCTTCAGCAGGAGCTCCCGTCGCTGTCGTGCACCTTGCTCGACGTCGACGCGGGCATCACGGTCGAGGCGGCGTGCGAGCTCCTGGCCTCGGAGTTCCGCCGCAACCGGCGCGATGCGCAGGTTCGTTACGTGGACGGCACGCGGCAGGCACCGCGCATCGGGGCGCAGGCCATCGTGCCGGCGCGCCCGCCGGCCAAGCCGGAGTTGAAGCGCGACGCGAGCTACGTGGTCACGGGCGGCTCGGGCGCGCTGGGGCGCATCGTGGCCGAGCAGCTCGCGGTGGCGGGCGCCGGCCACATCGTCCTCGCGAGCCGCCGGCCGAACGAGCTCGAAGGCTTGGGCGCGCGCATGGCGTCCTTGGGGACCGCGATCACCCTCTGGGAGGTGGACGTGTCGGATCGCCGCGCCCTCGAGGCGCACATCGAGCGCCTGCGCGCGTCCGGCCCGCCGCTTCGAGGCATCGTGCACCTGGCGGGCGTGCTGGCCGATCGCACCGTCGAGGCCATCACCCCGGCGGATCTCACCCGTGCGTTCGCGCCCAAGATCGATGGAACGTGGAACCTCCACGAGCTCACGTCGGATCTCGAGCTCGACTTCTTCGTGGGTTTTTCGTCCCTCGCCGCGGCGCTCGGGAGCCCGGGCCAGGCGTGCTATGCGGGCGGCAACGCCTTCATCGACGCGCTGGTCGAGGCGCGCCAGCGCGCGGGCCTCCCCGCCACGAGCCTGCAGTGGGGACCTTGGGCGGAGGTGGGCATGGCCGCGCAGCACGCGGGCAACACGGAGCGGCTCGCCCGGCTCGGGGTCGAGGCGATCCCGCTGGATGGCGCGGTCGGCCAGATGGCGTCCGTCCTTCACCAGCCGCCCGCGGGGGTGGTGCTGGTGGCCAAGATGAACTGGACCACGTACGCGCGCGAGCTCTTGGATCCACGGCTGCGGGCGCTGCTCCCGCTGGGCGCGCAGCCCGACGAGAGCATCGCCGAGGCCGGCGCCCTGCGCGCGGAGCTGCGCGCGCTCGGGAGCGAGCGGCCCGAGCTCGTGGTGCGGCGGGTGGACGAGTACATCCGCGAGCGGGTGCTCGCCGCCAGCGGGAGCCACGCGCTCTCGGAGCACGACTCCTTCTTCGAGCTGGGCCTCGACTCGCTCCAAGCCGTGTCCATCCGCGCCCGCATCGAGCGCGATCTGGCGGTGTCGCTCGCGCCGTCGGCCGTCTTCGACTACCCGACCCTCGCGACCTTGCGCGACCACTTGCTGTACGACCACCTCGAGGTGCCGCGATCCCGCGCGGAGACCGGCTTCTCTGCGGCGTACGCGCCGGTGGTCGCCGCACCACCGGGGGTGGCGCCGCCGCCGGGGATCGCCGCGCCGCCCACGGCACCGCAGGGCGAGGTGCGCGGACGCACGGCGGCCACCATGGATGCGGCGGCGCTCTTGGCGGAGCTGGAGCTGGGGCTGTCGTCTCTGGAGCGGGAGCTCGGCCGGTGACCACCTCGAACCAACACGAAAACGCCATGCTGGCCAAGGCGCTGGAGCTCGTGAACGCCAGCTCCGCCAAGCTCGAACGCATGCGGGCGCGCGAGCGAAGCCCGATCGCGATCACGGGGCGCGCCCTTCGCTTTCCGGGCGGCTGCACCAGCCCCGCGGCCTTGTGGGATCTTTTGGCCCGCGGCGGCGACGCCACGGAGGAGACCCCTGCCGATCGCTGGAACGGGCGCGCGTACCACGCGAGCTCGGGCATCACCCCCGGCAAGAGCATCACCCGCCGCGGCGGCTTCGTGCACCGGGTGCGCGAGTTCGACGCGGGCTTCTTCGGCATCTCCGCCCGGGAGGCGCGCGAGCTCGATCCGCAGCAGCGGATGCTCCTGGAGGTCACCTGGGAGGCGCTGGAAGATGCGCTCCTTCCGCCCTCGCAGCTGCGCGGCACGGCCACGGGCGTGTTCGTCGGCATCTGCAGCAGCGACTACAACGCGCTGGCCCTGCGGCTGCCGCTCGACAAGCTGACCGGCTACGCGGGCACCGGCATGGGCCGCAGCCCGTCGGCCGGCCGCATCTCGTACGTGTTGGGGCTCAAAGGGCCGGCCTTCGCGGTCGACACCGCGTGCTCGTCGTCGCTGGTGGCGCTGCACGTGGCCGTCCAGAGCTTGCGGCGCGAAGAGTGCGAGCGCGCGATCGTGGCGGGCGTGAACTTGATCCTGGAGCCCTCGGGGCATATCGCGTTCTCGCAGGCGGGCATGCTCTCGCCCGATGGGCGCTGCAAGACCTTCAGCCACGCCGCCGACGGCTATTCGAGGGCCGAGGGCGTGGGTGTGCTCATTTTGGAGCGACGGGACGTGCTGGCCCCGAGCGGCCGCGCGCCGCTCGCCTGGGTGCGCGGCACGGCGCTCAATCAAGACGGGGCCGCCGGTGGGCTCACGGTGCCGAGCGGGCCCGCGCAGCAAGAGGTCATCCGCGCGGCGCTCGCCAGCGGAGGCCTCGATGCGCGCGACGTCTCGTACATCGAGGCGCACGGCACGGGCACGCCGCTCGGCGATGTCATCGAGGTCAACGCCATCGCGTCCGTGTTTCGTGCGACCCACGATGCGAGCCGGCCGCTGACCCTCGGGTCGATCAAGGCGAACGTCGGGCACATGGAGGCGGCGGCCGGGGTGGGGAGCCTCATCAAGCTGGTCGAGCAGCTGGTGCGGCGGCAGATCCCGCCGGCGCCGTCCTTCGGTCCGCTCAACGCGCGCATCCCTTGGAGCGATCTGCCGGTTCGGGTGCCGCACGCGGGCGCGCCCTGGGGCGCCGGCGGCGAGGTGCTCTACGGGGGGGTCAACTCGTTCGGCTTCAGCGGCACCAACGGGCACGCGGTCCTTTGCTCGACCACCGACGCGGACGCGCCCGCGCCCGCGCCCCAGGCTTGGATCCCGCATATTTTGCCCATCAGCGCGCGAACGGGCGCGGCGCTCGAGCGGATGCGCGAGCGGTACGCGGACTTCGCGGGCGCGACCCACGAGGCGCCCGCGGACCTATGCGCCAGCGCACAACGCGGGCGCGAGGCCATGCAAGAACGTATGTGCGCGATCGGGGCCGATCGGGCGCGCCTCTCGGAGATGCTGCGCTCGGGCGAAGGGCTGGTTCGGCCGCGGACGGAGGGGCCTGCGCGGCCCGCGATGGCGTGGCTCTTCAGCGGCCAAGGGGCGCAGCGCGCGCGCATGGGCGAGGCGCTGTACGCGAGGCTGCCCGTGTTTCGAAGCGCGCTCGATCGCTGCGCGGAGTGGCTGCGGGGGAACGCGGGCGTGGACCTCCCTGCGATCCTGTTCGGCGCGGCGCCGCCGGAGGCCATCCACCAGACCGCGAACGCGCAGCCCGCGCTGTTTGCCTACGAGTGGTCGCTCGCGCAGCAGTGGCTCGACTGGGGCCTCACGCCGGACTACGTGGCCGGCCACAGCGTGGGCGAGCTGGCGGCGGCGTGCGTGGCGGACGTCTTCTCCGTCGAGGACGGGCTGCGCCTCATCGCCGCGCGCGGGGCGCTGATGCAAGCGCTCCCGGGCGGCGGCAAGATGCTGGCGGTGCAGGCGGCGCTCGACGTGGTGAGCGATCAGGTCGCGGAGCACGCGCGCGGCATTTCGGTCGCCGCCATCAATGCGCCCGAGCAGGTGGTGCTCTCGGGCGACGGCGAAGCGCTCGAGCGGGTGGCGAAGGTGCTGGAGTCGCGCGGCGTGCGCCACACGTGGATGCGCGTCTCGCACGCGTTCCACTCGCCCCGGATGCGGCCCATGCTCGACGCGTTCGAGCGCGTGGCGAACCAGATCACGTACCGCGCGCCGCGCTTTCCGCTCGTCTCCAATGTGACGGGCGAGGTGGCGGACCGCGCGGTGGCGAGCGCGCGCTACTGGCGCGACCACGTGATGGCCACCGTGCAGTTCGCGCGCAGCATGCAGACGCTCGATCGCAAAGGCTGCCGCGTGTTCCTGGAGATCGGGCCCGCCCCGGTGCTGAGCGGTCTGGGGCGGCACAATGTACCGCGCGCCGACGTGGCCTGGGCGGCGAGCGCGCGCGGCGGGGGCGAGCTGGAGGCGCTGGAGCGATGCCTGGCCACGCTGTGGGTCGAGCGGCTCGGCGTCGCCTGGTCGAAGGTCCACGCGGGCGCGCCGGTGCCGCGGGTGGAGCTCCCGAAGTACGCGTTCGAGCGCAGCGTCTATTGGCTGCCGGAGGCGGGCCCGGTCATCGCCTCGGGCCGCGCGAGCGAGCACCCGCTGCTGGGCACCCGGCTGGAGACGCCGGCGCTCGGGAGCACCATCGTGCACGAGGGGGCGCTCGATCCCGTGGGCTCGCCCTACCTCTCCGATCACCGCGTCTTCGAGCAGGCCATCTTTCCGGCGACCGGCTACGCGGAGCTGCTGCTCGAGGCGGGGTGCGCGGCGGGGCTCGCGAGCCCGGCGCTCACGGCGCTCGAGATCGAGCGGCCGCTGCGCATCGCCGACGACGAGCCAAGCCGGTTCCAAGTCGTCTTCGGCGGCGCCGAGGGCGCAGCGCAGTGCCAAGTGCTCACACCGGTATCGCAGGATGGCGGCATCGAGTGGGTGCTGCTCTGCCGCGGGCAGGTGCACGCGTCGACAAGCGAGCCGGCGGACGCGCGCAAGCCGGCCAGCCCGGTGCGCAAGGAGCTCCCGGCGCTCACCGGGACCTCGGTCGACATCGCCGCGCTTCGCGCGCTCAACGCGCGAAAGGGGCTCGAGCACCGCGACCGCTTTTGGGCGCTCGTGCACGCCGTGCGCGAGGACCGGCGCGCCGTGGGGAGGCTGGAGCTCCACGCCGATCTCCGCGAGCAAGCGGCGGCGCATCGGATCCACCCGGTGCTCCTCGATGGATGCTTCCAGGTGGCCATGTGCCTCACGGAGGACGCCGCCGACTTGATCCTGCCGGTGGGCATCGACACCCTGCGGGTGCACCACCCCGGCGCCGCAGGCGGCATCTGCGAGGTGGTGCTGGAAGAGCGCGTTGGCGACGCGGTGTACCGCATCGCGCTCGCCCTCTATGCCGAAGACGGCACGCTCCTCGCCGAGGCCCAAGGCGTCACCGCGCGGCGCACCACCCGCGAGGCCATGCGACGAACCTTGGGCGCGGCGGTCCCGCAGGTGTTCTATGCGCGCGACCTCGTAACCACGTCGCGCATGGAGACGCCGGCTGCGCCGGTCACCGCAGAGGCGTCTGCCGCGCCGGGCACCACGGAGGCGTCTGCCGCGCCGGGCACTGCGGAGGCGTCTGCCGCGCCGGTCGCCGCGGAGGCGTCTGCCGCGCCGGTCACCGCGGAGGCGTCTGCCGCGAGGGGCACCACGGAGGCGTCTGCCGCGCCGATCACCGCGGAGGCGTCTGCCGCGAGGGGCACCACGGAGGCGTCTGCCGCGCCGGGCACTGCGGGTGCAGAGGCGTCTGCCGCGCCGGTCACCGCGGAGGCGTCTGCCGCGAGGGACTCCGTTCCTTGGCTGCTCGTCGCCCCGCCATCGCCCTTTCGAGACCAGGTCGACGCCCAAATTCGCGCTGTGTATGCCGGGAGCGACGTACTCCCCCTCGACCCAACCGCGCCCCTCGCCGACGCCGTCCAAAGAGCTGCAAACGGCATCCCCGACGTACCCGGCGCGATCCAAGTCGTCTACCTCGCAGCCTCCGCGCCAAATCTCGCCGAGGCGGCCAACGCCACGGCCGCCCACCTTCGCGCCCTGCGCGACCTGCTCGTCGAGCTCACGTCCAAGAGCGCCGGCCGCGACATTCGCCTGAGCATCGTCAGCGGCGCAGACGATCCCGCCGGATCGGCCGCCCTTCGCGCCTGGGTCGACTCGGCCGCCCGCGAGCTCCCGCAGCTGACGGGCCGCCTCATCGCGCTCGACGGCGCCGGATCGCGCGCCCCCGTGCCGGAGGCGAACATCGCGTCTTTGGGCCGCGACCTCGCGAGCGACCGCAGCGCCCATGAAGTCTGGCTCACCCATGGCGAGCGCCTCGAACCCCGCTGGCGCGCGCTCCCTGCCCCACAAGCCGATCCCGCGCGCGCCATCTCCGCCGCCGCCTCGTACCTGATCACGGGGGGCCTGGGCGCGCTGGGCCTCGCCTGCGCCGAACGCTTGATCCGGCTCGGCGCGCGCCACCTCGTGCTCGCCCATCGATCGACGCCGACGGCGGAGGCGCTGGCGGCGGTCGAGCGCTTCACCGGGCTGGGCACCGAGATCACGCTCGCGCGGATCGATGTCGCCCAACCCTCGGACGTGGCCCGCCTCTTTGCCAACCTCGCAGCATCGCCCTCGAAGCTCCAAGGCATCGTGCACCTCGCAGGCCGACTCCACGATGGCCTGCTGCACACCCAGGACGACATCGCCTTGGACGATGTGTTCGACCCCAAAGCGCGCGGCGCGCTCCTCCTTCACGAGCACGCGCGCGCCTTCGATCTGCGCTTCTTCGTCTTGTTCTCCTCGATCGGCGCCGCCTTTGGCTCCCCTGCGCAGACGTGCTACGCGGCCGCGAACGCGTTCTGCGACGGCCTCGTCGCGCTCCGGCGCCGCCAGGGCCTGCCGGGGTTGTCCATCCAGTGGGGACCGTGGGCCGACATCGGCATGGCCGCGCAGCTCGACCTCGAGCAGAGGACGCGCATGCAGCGCGCGGGCCTGCGCTACCTTTCGCCCCAAACCGCCCTCGACGCCTTCGAAGCGCTCCTGTTCGGCGACACCCCCGCGCACGTGCTCGTGGCGGACATCGCATGGGACGTCGCCGCCGAGCAGTGGCTTCTCCCCGGACAGCGCGCCTCCGGAAGCGGCTTGAGCTCCCGCTCGGCCAACGCATCCCTCGACTCGCCCGCCCTGCGCGCGCTCGCAGAGACGAGCCCCGAGGACCGCCCCCAGGCCCTCCGCGCCTTCCTCGACCTCGAGGTCCTGCGCGCCCTGGGCGAGGCGCCCGACAAAAAGCTGGACCCAAACGCCTCGCTCGCGCAGCTCGGGCTCGACTCGCTCGGCGCCGTCGATCTCACCAACCGCCTCGCGCGCGTCCTGAAGATCAAGCTCCCGCGACGACTGGAGCTGGACCAAGTCTCCATCGGCGCGCTCGCCAAGGCGCTCCTGGAGCAGCCGATCGCCTGGGACACCCTGCGCACCGATTCCGCCTCACCCACCCCCGCGCAGACCACCCCCACGCCGAGCAACCCCGCAGAGAGCCCCCCCGCGCCAAACGCCACCTCGGAACCGGCCCCCGCGTCCGACGAAACCGTCGACCAAGGAGGCCACGAACAAACGTGGCAAGGCCACCAGATCCGGCTGGGCGGCCTTCGCTGGGGCAGCGCCGAGACGGCGCGCACCGTGCTCCTCCACGGCATTCGTTCGCACGCAGGCGTCTGGGAACAGGTCGCCCACCGCGTGCACACCCGCGGGCACGACGTCATCGCGCCCGACATGCGCGGCCACGGTCGCTCGGAGCACGCCGCCCCCGGACACTTCCTCGACGTGATGGACATGCTCCGCGATCTCGAGGCGCTCCTCGGAGGCCGCGGCGACGAACCCGTGGTCCTCGGCGCGCACTCCTTCGGCTGCAGCATCGCCGTCCTGTACGCGGCCCTCTCACCGAACCGGGTGCGCGGCCTGGTGCTCGCCGAGCCGGTGATCCCGCTCCTCTACCAGCCGCCGGTCGACGTCGCGCTCCTCCGGAGCGCCATCGACGTGGTGCGCGCGCCGCAGAGGGTGCCCGCGCACCCGGTGATGGCGGAGCTCGAGACGGCCATCGAGCTCACGCAGCACGAGTACCCCGCCCTCTCGCGCGCCGCGTGCGAACGGCTGACGCGAAGGGTCCTCGCCACGAGCCCGCGAGGTCATCGCTGGACATGGGATCCGGCGCTGCGCGAGTTCGATCGCTACGGCGCGCTCTTCACGCACGCCTCGGAGCTCCTCGGATGGCTCGCGCACCTGCACGCGCCCGTGCACGTGTTCGTCGGCGCCGAGAGCCCGTACCGCACGCGCGCGGACGCCGAGAAGCTCTGCGAAGCGCTCCCGCGGGGCGCGATCCATGCGCTCCCCGGCACCCATCACGTGCACGTCGAACACCCCGATCCCATCGCCGAACGGCTGCTCGAGCTCCTCGCCCAGCGCGAGGAAACCTTCCTTCAATCCCAACCCGCCGCGTGAACCCATGATCTACGATCCCAACGTTACGACCTTGGCCAGCTTGATCCGCACCCAAGCGCGGGAGCGGCCGGACCGCATCGCCATCGTCTGCGAAGAGCAGCGCATCACGTACGCGGAGCTCGCCGAGCGAAGCTTGGAGCGGGCCGCGCAGCTCGCCGCCCTCTCGGTCTCCAAGGGCGATCGGGTCGCCTTGCTCGCGAAGGACGGGATCGCCTCGGTGGAGCTCCTGTTCGGGTGCGCCCTGCTCGGCGCCATCTTCGTGCCCATCAACTGGCGCCTTCAGCCGGCCGAGGTAACGTACATCGTCGAGAAGGCGAGCTGCCGCGCCATCTTCGTATCGTCCGAGCTCGCGGCCCTCGCCGCCGATGCGGGGCGCTCGTGCCCGGTGGTGCCGCTCGAGGCGCGCGCGCACGACGCGCCGAGGGTCGTCGGCTTTCCGGCCATCGACACGAACGACGCGGCCATTCAAATCTACACGGGCGGCACCACCGGGTACCCCAAAGGTGTTCAGCTGGCGCACCGAAGCTTCTTCGCGATCGCGCGCGAGTTCTGGGAGCGCAAGGAGCGCTGGCTCGGCTGGACCGAGGACGACGTGAGCCTCTGCGCCGTCCCGCTCTTTCACATCGGCGGGGTCTGGTGGCTGGTGCGCGGGCTCGCGTCGGGCGCCACCAATGTGCTGCTCCCGCAGTTCGTCGGGTGGAAGGCCATCGAGGCCATCGCCCGCCACCGGATCACCATGACGGCCTTCGTCCCGGCCATGATCGCCATGATGCTCGCGGAGCCGGACGCCTCGCCCGAGAAGTTCCGCTCCTTGCGAAACGCGGGGTACGGCGGCTCGCCCGCATCGCCCGCGCTGATCCAAGCCGCCATGAAGGCCTTTGGCTGCGACGTCTTGCAAGTGTACGGCTTGACCGAGACCGGCAACATGGCCGTCTGGCTCACCCCCGACGATCACAAAAACCACCCCGAGCGCCTGCTCGCCGCCGGCAAGCCTTACCCCGGGGTGGAGGTGAAGATCATCGACCCGCAAGGCGACCGGCTCGGGCCCATGCAGACCGGTGAGATTTGCATCCGCAGCCCGGCCGCCATGCTCGGCTATTGGAACGACGAAGAGGCCACCCGGCAAACGCTCCGCGACGGGTGGATCCACACCGGCGACGCCGGCTACCTCGACGCGGATGGGTACATCTACATCTCCGATCGCATCAAGGACATGATCTGCAGCGCCGGGGAGAACGTCTACCCGGCCGAGATCGAGCGCGTGCTCAGCGCGCACCCGGCCATCCGCGAGGTGGCGGTGATCGGTGTCCCGCACCCCGAGTGGGGCGAGGCCATCAAGGTGGTGGTGTCCCTCGAGCCGGGCGCGGAGCTCGACTTGCGCGACATGCGCACGTTCTGCCGCGGCAAGCTGGCGAGCTTCAAGGTGCCCTCGAGCCTCGACATCGTGGACGCGCTGCCGCGAACGGCCATCGGCAAGATCAAGAAGACCGCCCTGCGCGAGACGTACTGGGCGCAAGAAGCGCGCAAGGTCGGATGAAAGGTCCGAAAGGAGCGAGCCCGTGAAACGAGAGACCCAGATCGCGCTCATCGAGCGAATCCTGCACCACGTCCAGGGCGGCACCACGGACATCGCGGAGCAACCCCAGCCCTTCTCGCCCTCCATCTACGAGAACCGCGAACGGTTCGAGGCCGAGCGCGAGACCCTGTTCCGAAAGTACCCGCTGGTGCTCGGCTTCTCCTCGCAGATCCCCGCGCCGGGCGACTTCATCACCAACGACTTCACCGGCGCGCCCGTCCTCATGGTGCGCGATGCGGGCGGCGAGGTGCGCGCGTTCCTCAACGTCTGCCGCCACCGCGGGGTGAAGGTCGCGCAGCAGCCGCAGGGCAACTGCCGGCGCTTCGTCTGCCCGTACCACGCGTGGTCGTACGATCTCGATGGGAAGCTGCATAGCTTGCCCGAGAAGCGCTGCTTTCCCAACTTGAAGACCGACGCGGTCAAGCTCATCGAGCTCCCGGCCGCCGAACGGCACGGGATGATCTTCGTCATCACCACCCCGGGCGAGCCCTTCGACATCGACGCCTACCTGGGCGCGTTCGGGGCCGACTTGGGCTCCTACGGGCTCGATGGATACTACGTGAGCAACGCCAAGAACGTCCCCGGACGCATCAACTGGAAGCTCATGATCGAGGCGAACCAGGAGTCGTACCACATCAACTTTCTCCACGGACGCACCGCCGGCCGGCGCTACCGCGATCAGTGCTCCCTGCTCGATCTCGACTTCCCGCACACGCGCAGCGTGCTCGTTCACTCGAGCGCCGGACGCAGCCCGCTGCCCGAGGATCGAGCCGACTGGAGCCTGCTCGACTACGCCGACCTCGTGTACTTCATCTTCCCGAACACCTTGGCGCTCTGGGCCGGCGACGGCGTGCAGGTCATCTCCGCCTTTCCCCAAGACGTGGGGACATCGATCATGCAAGGCGCCCGCCTCGAGCGCCCCACCGCCACCAGCCGCGCGGCGCAGGACTTCGCGGCTGCGTTCTACGGGAACTACTGGCGCACCATCGGCGAGGACATCCAGGTCTCCGAGACGATCCAGCTGGGCGCGCGCGCCCGCTCCGGGGTGCCGCTGAACCTGGGCGGCAACGAGGTCACCATCGCGGAGTTCCATCGCGCCATCGAACGCGCGCTGGACGGCTCGCTCCCCGTGCTCCGCCCGCCGCTGGCGCCGTCGGAGCAAGCCGCGCCGCCAGCACCATCGGCCGCGTGGCCCGGCGCCCCGGTGACCAACGGTACGGGAGCGGCCGCACATTGAACCGGCGCCGCGCCGTCTCGCTCCTTGGCCTCGGAATGGGGATGGGCACCTTCCTCTTCCTCATCGGGGGTTGCTCACGCCCCGCGCCCGTGGAGGCGCGCGAGTCCGAGGGCGACGGCGCCATCGCCGTGCGCATGGCGCCGGTGGAGCACGGACCTTACACGCGGCACCTGCGGGTGGCGGGTGTCGTGCATAGGAAGAGCGAGGTGAACCTCGCCTTTCTGGTGGGCGGCATCGTCACCAAGGTCACCGTGCACGAGGGGGATCGCGTGCGCAAAGGGCAAGTCCTGGCGACCTTGGATCCCACCGCAGTGGACGCACGGCGAACGGAGGCCGTCGAGGGTGCGCGCAAGGCCGAGCGCGATCTCGCGCGGGTCCGTGTCCTTCACGCGTCCGGCGCGGTGCCGGCCATCGAGCTGGAGAACGCGCAGACCAACGTGGCCCTCGCGCGCGCGGCCGCTCGAGGCGCGCAGTTCCATGCCCGCCATGCCACCCTGGTCGCACCGGAGGCCGGCGTGGTCGATCAACGCCATGTCGATGTCGGCGAGGTGGTGGCGCCCGGCTCCCCCGCCTTTCACGTGAGCGGCTCCTCGCAAGGCGCGGTGGTGCGGGCGCCTTATGCCTCGCGCGACGTCGTCCGCATGCGCGTGGGCGATCCGGCGCGGGTGGTGCTGGACGTCGCGCCCGAAGCGCCCTTGGTGGCCCGGGTCTCGCAGATCGCGGCCGCCGCCTCGCCCGGAACCGGTGGCTACGAGGTGGAGCTCGCGCTGGCCGAGCCGCCGCCGTACCTTCTCTCCGGGCTCACCGCCAAAGTCGAGACGGAGCAGCTCGAGCCCGCGAGCGCCGTGGTTCCCGTCGGTGCGCTGCTCGACGGCGACGCCCTGCAGGCCAGCGCCTATGTGGTCGAAGCCGGCAAGGCCAAGCGGGTCCCGGTGACCATCCGCTCGATCGCGGGCGATCGAGCGGTGCTCGCGTCGGGCCTCGAGCACCAGGAGCTCGTGGTCAAGGCAGGGATCTCGGACCTCCGCGACGGCGCCCCCGTGCGCGTCCTTCCATAGGGGACGGCCATGCTGGCGGACTTCTCGGTTCGGCGCTGGCAGTTCACCTTGGTCGTGTTCATCGGGCTCATTGCGCTCGGCGCCCATGCGCTCGTCACCATCCCCAAGGCCGAGGATCCCAGCTTCCCCCGCCCCTCGTTCTATGTGATCGCCCTGCTCCCCGGCTCGGCGCCCAAGGATCTCGAGCGCCTGGTGATCGACCCTCTGGAGGCCGCGCTCTGGTCCCTGAAGGATGTCAAGAAGGTCGCCGCGCGGGTGGAAGAGAGCGTGGGGGTCGTCGACATCGACTTTCAAACCTCGTCCGATCCCGACAAGAAGCGCGACGAAATCCTGCGCGAGCTCTCCACCTTGCGCCCCAAGCTCCCGGCCGAGCTCACCTCCCTCGAGCTCCGCCAAGTCGACACCGCCAACGTGAACATCCGCGAGGTGGCGCTGATCTCCGAGGACGCGAGCTACCGCGCGCTCGACGTGCAAGCGCGCTCGCTCAAACGCCGCCTCCAAAACGTGCCCGGGGTGCGCGGGGTGGATCTCGCGGGCCTGCCCAAGCAAGAGGTGCGGATCACCCTCGATTTGCCGCGCATGGTCGTCCTCGGCATCGCGCCGCACGAAGTGTACGACACGATCGCCAAGGACAGCGCCAATGTCCCCGCCGGCAGCGTCGACGTGGACACGCGGCGCTTCAGCGTGAAGACCAGCGGCGACTACACCTCGCTGGACGAGATCCGCGACTCGCTCGTGCGCGCCAGCGGCAGCGCCCGGGGCACGGTGCGCGTGCGCGACGTGGCCCAGGTGGAGCTCGCACCCGTCGATGGCGCCGAGCTCGCGCGCTTCGATGGCCGGCGCGCCATCCTCGTCGCCGCCTCGCAAAAAGACGGCGCGAACGTCTTCGACGTGGCCAAGGGCATCGACCGCGAGCTCGACGCCTTCGCCCGCACCTTGCCGCGCTCGATCCACGTGGTCCGAGGCTTCGACCAGGCGCGCAACGTGGGGCATCGCCTCGGCGGCTTCGTGCGCGACTTCGGGCTGGCCATCGTGCTGGTGCTGGTCACCCTCTTGCCGCTGGGCGTGCGCGCGTCCTTGGTGGTGATGGCCTCCATCCCACTGAGCCTCGCGCTGGGCTTGGTGCTGCTCCAGCTCTTTGGGTTCACCATCAACCAGCTCAGCGTGGTGGGCTTCGTGATCGCGCTCGGCCTTCTGGTCGACGACTCCGTGGTCGTGGTGGAGAACATCACCCGCCATCTGCGATGGGGCGTGCCGCCGCGGCGAGCCGCCATCCATGCCACGCGCGAGATCGCGGCGAGCGTGCTCGGGTGCACGGCGACCTTGGTGTTCGCCTTCATCCCGCTGCTGGCGCTCCCGGGTGACGCGGGCGCGTTCATTCGGTCCCTGCCGGTCGCGGTCATCAGCACCGTGGTGGCCTCGCTCGTGGTCTCGTTCACCGTGGTCCCCTTTCTCGCCAGCGTGCTCCTCACGCCCTCGGGCAAGCACGGCAATGTCTTTTTGCGCGCGCTCCACGGGATGATCGAGACGTCGTACCGGCCGATCCTCGAGCGGGCGCTGGCCTACCCCAAGCTCACCGTGCTGGGCGCCTTTGCGCTCATCGCCGCCACCATGACCTTGGTGCCGAAGATTGGCTTCAGCCTCTTTCCCAAGGCGGGCACCCCGCAGTTCATGGTGCAGATCGAGACCGCCAACGACGCGAACCTGGCCGAGACCGATCGCGCGGCCCGCTTCGTCGAGCAGGTGCTCGCGCGCCGCCGCGAGGTGCGCCACGTCGCCACCGTGGTGGGAAAAGGCCACCCGCAGATCTTCTACAATGTGTTCCCCCGGAACACGCGCGCCAATGTGGCCGACGTCTTCGCCGAGGCCGACGTCCCCTCCCCGGCCGCACGCGCCGCGCTCTACGCCGCCTTGCGGGGCGAGCTCGCAAATGACGCGGGCGCCAAGCTGGAGCTGAAAGAGCTCGAAAATGGCCCGCCCATCGACGCGCCCATCGCGGTGCGCGTGCTGGGCGACGACGAAGAGGCGCTGCTCTCCGTCGCCTCGCGCGTCGAGACGATCCTGCGCGCGACCCAAGGCACGCGCGACGTGCGCAACCCGAGCAAGGAGCGCCGCAGCGATGTGCGCGTTCGGGTCGACCGGGACAAGGCCGCGCTCCTGGCCGTCGCTTCCCCCGACGTGGACCGCGCCATCCGGCTCGCGGTGGGCGGCATCGTGGCGGGCTCCTACCGCGAGGACTCGGCCGACGAAGCGTACGACATCCGCCTGGCGCTGCCGCGCACCGATGTGCAGCGCGCGCGGACCGGCGCCTTTCCCGGTCTGGACGTGCTCGATCAAACGTACGTGGGGAGCGCCCACGCGCGCGCCGTTCCGCTCTCGGAGGTGGCGCGGCTCGAGCTCGAGCCCTCGCCGACCAACATCCGGCACTACAACCGCGAGCGGGTGGCCACCGTCTCGGCCGACGTGCGCGAGGGGTACAACACCGAGCGGCTCACCCAAGCCGTCTGGTCGCAGCTCACCGAGCTCCCGCTGCCCCCCGGGATTCATTTGAAGCTCGCGGGCGAAGCCGAGACCAGCCAGGAGAGCTTTGGCGGCGTGGGCGTGGCCGTGCTCGTGGCGGCGTTCGGCATTTTGGCCATCCTCGTCTTGGAGTTTCGAACGCTCAAGAGCACCCTCATCGTCGCATCGGTCATCCCGCTGGGCGTGATCGGAGGGCTGCTCGCCCTGTACCTCTCCGGAAATACGCTCTCGTTCACCGCCACCATCGGCTTCGTGGCGCTCATGGGCATCGAGGTGAAGAACTCGATCCTGCTGGTCGACGTCATCGGCCAGCTGCGCGAGCGCGGATTGGGCGTCGACGAGGCCATCCAGCGGGGCGGCGAGGCGCGCTTCATCCCCATTCTGCTCACGACCCTGACCGCCATCGGCGGCCTGATCCCGCTCATTTTGGAGCACTCGAGCTTCTATTCGCCGCTGGCCCTGGTGATCTTGGGCGGTCTCGTGAGCTCGACCATCCTCGCGCGGATCGTCACCCCCGTCCTCTACAAGCTGCTCGTGCCCGCGGTGGAAGAGGACCGCGGCGACACGATCCCGTCGTTCACACCCGCATTTCCATCGTTCGATTCGGCCGCTACGGCCCCGTCTTCTCAGGCGCACGGAGGAACCAATGAGCCAGTGTACGCGATTCCCTTCGACACACCCTCGGCCCCTGGGAGTTTGCCATGAACCGTCTGGATATCGAAGTCGACGGAAATGTATTCAGCACGTTGCACCTAGGAGATCCCGCTCGTCCGCTCGTGCTCTGCGCGCACGGCTTCCCCGATCACCCGAGCACCTTCGAGTCGCTCGCGTCGGTGCTCGTGCGCGCCGGGTATCGGGTGGTCGCGCCCTGGCTGCGCGGCTATTTTCCTTCGACCTTGGCGGGTCCTTATGATGCGCGCAGCATCGCGCGCGATCTGGTGGCCATCGCCGATCACTTGTCGCCCGCGCAGCCGATTCGTTTGATCGGTCACAATTGGGGCGCCGTCGCCGCCTACGAGGCCATCGAGCATTGGCCGCACCGGTTCCACGCGGCCGTGACCATGGCCGTGCCGCACCGGCGCACCTACGTGCGCAACCTGACCTTCGCGCAAATACGCAGCAACCTTTACATGCTCTTTTTGAGCCTGCCGATCGTGGCGCAAAAGCGGGTCATCCGGGACGACTTTGCCTTCGTCGATCGCCTCTGGCGCGATTGGGCACCCGGCTATACGCCCAATCCCGAATACATGCGCGCGATCAAAGACTGCTTGCGCCAGAGCCTCCCCGCGCCCATTCGTTATTACCGGGCGATGCTCGCGGATCTCGGGTGGTTGATTCGCTCGGTCCTCGCGGGCTCGGCCGATCCCATCCGCGTCCCGACCTTGCACCTGCAAGGCGCCGTCGATCCGTGCGTGCTGCCGGAGACGGCCGCGGGCCAAGAGAGCCTCTTCTCCGCACCCTACGCGTCGGTGCTGGTCCAGGGCGCCGGGCATTTCCCGCACCTCGAGGCGAAGGAAATCGTCGGCGGTCTGGTGACCGACTGGTTTTACGAGCACGCCAACCCGAGCGAACGAGGCCAGCGAGCCCCATTCGCCTCACCCGATCGAGCGACGGCCCGCGCATGACGCGCGGCGGACGCATACGCGCAGCAAAGGAAGCACCCATGGTCAACGCGTTATCCGAGATCACCAAATACGATATCACCAAATACCGAGTCTTGTGGCTTGGATGCACGGCGCTGCTGCCGCTGGTGGCCCTCCAGGGGCGCCGCCTTCGCCAGAACATTCCACGGCTCCCGGAGGCGGGCGGCGCGCGCACGGGCCTCGTGGGATCGTCCTCGGCGGGGCGGACGCTCTCGATCGCCGTGATCGGCGAGTCCAGCGCGGCCGGCGTGGGGGTGGAGGCGCACACGGAGGGCCTTCCGCACCATCTGGCGTGCCTGGTGAGCGAGCGCCTGCGCCGCCCGGTGCGCTGGTCGGTCATCGGACGGCACGGGGCCACCCTGGCCAAGGTGCAAAAGCACGCGCCGCAGCAGGTCGAGCCGCACGCCGACGCGGTGGTGGTGCTCGTCGGCGTCAACGATACGATCCAGATGACGCGGTCGCGCGCGTGGGCGGGCGGGGCGCGCGCGCTGGCCACCCGCTTGCGCGAGGGCGGCGCGCGGCGCGTGGTGTTCTCGGGGCTGCCGCCCATCCATCGGTTTCCGTCGCTCCCGCACCCGCTCCGCGCGGTGATGGGCACGCGCGCCAAGCTCCTGGACGCCGTGCTGCGCGACGTGGCCTCCACCCTGCCCGGCACCAGCTACGCGCCCGTGCACTTCGAGGCCGATCCGCGCTTCGTGTCGCGCGACGGCTTCCACCCCTCCGAACGCGGCTACGCCGAGTGGGCGCGAAACGTCGCGGCCCACCTGGTGCCGCTGCTCGCGCGCGATGCCGCGCCCGCGCCGGGCGATCCCGCGCACGACCCCCCGCGCATCCACGATTTCACCCTTCCGAGGTCCGCATGATCACCGTTCGCGACATCAAATTCAACCTCACGGACGAGACATCGCCGCATTGGTGCAACGATTACGAGTTCAGCGTATTGGCCAATGCCATTTTCATCTTGCTGCCGTGGCTGGAGCCCTATTTCATCCACAACGTCCGCGAGGCGGCGAAGACGATCGACGGCGCCCAGCTGAACGACGACGCCAAGGCCTTCATCGGCCAGGAGGTGCGGCACGCGCAGCAGCACCGCCGCTACAATCAAATCCTGGCCCGGCGCTACCCCGAGCTGCCCGCGCGCGAGGAGCGCATCCGCCTGCGCCTCGACGCGAGCCGGCGCAAGGACCCACTCTCCACCCGCCTCGCCTACACGGCTGGCTTCGAGGCGCTCACCTTTCACTTCTTGGCCTACTTGTTCTCCCGACCCGAGCGCTGGTTCGCGGGCGCCGATCCCAATGTGCTCGCCATGTTCGCGTGGCATGCGGCCGAAGAAATCGAGCACAAAACCGTGGCCTTCGATGTGCTCCAACGGGTGGACGAGGGCTACGTCACGCGGGTGCGCGGCTTTGCCTCGGCGGTCTCCGAGACCCTCTCGGACATCTTCAGCCTGGCCTGGTACATGATGAAGGTCGACGAGCGAACCGATCGCCACAGCGTGCGCCGCATGGGCAAGCTCCTGCTCACGTGGTCGCGTGAATTTCCGCCCACGATGCGGCCGTATTTGGGGCGCGGCTATCGCCCGGAGCACCACCCCGATCCGCCGTCGCTCATCCGCTGGGTCGCTCAGCATCGGGCGGGCATGGACCTTCGCACCTTGTCCGCGAGCGCGCTCAACGCGATGGCGCGGCTCGAAGGACCGCCTGGCCGTGCGGGCTCCGCACACGTCGCCAACTAGGCACCTGACGCAACCCTGGCGCTCGAGCGGGCGTGCGGGCTCGCGCGCGAACGAACGGGTACGCGGACGTGCGGGCTCGCGCGCGAACGAGCGGGGGTGCGGCGGGCTCGCGAACGAGCGAGGACGCGCGAACGAGCCGGCGTGCGAGCTCGCGAACGAACCGATTTCGGGAATGGCTCCGCAGCTTGCCGTAAGCTGCGGCCATGGCCCATCCTTCCGAACCTCTTCGCGATTCCGGAGCACCTGGGTCGCCGCTCATCGAGCTCCGGGGCGCGACCAAGCGGTTTCGACATGGCTCGGGGGGCATTCACACCGCCGTTCGCGATCTCACGTTGACGGTGGCGTGCGGCGAGTTCGTCGCCGTCGTCGGGCCCACCGGGTGCGGCAAATCGACGACCCTCTCGCTCGTGTCCGGCTTGGAGCGCGCCTCGGAGGGCGAGACCCGGGTGCGCGGCGCGTTGGTCGATGGGATCCCCGACGGCGTGGGCTACGTATTTCAAACGGACGCCGTACTTCCATGGCGAACGGTCCTCGACAATGTCGCCATCGGCCTGCGTTACCGCGGTACGACCAAAGCGGCAGCCCGCGAGCGGGCGCGTGTCTGGCTCGACAAAGTCGGTTTGAGCGGATTCGACGATTACTATCCGCATCAGCTCTCGGGGGGCATGCGCAAGCGGGTAGCTTTGGCGCAAACGCTCGTCAACGAGCCATCCATATTGCTGATGGACGAGCCGTTCAGCGCCCTCGACGTCCAAACGCGCGCGCTCATGCACGACGAGCTCTTACGCTTATGGTCCGGCTCCGGCGCCGCCGTCATCTTCGTGACCCACGATCTGGAGGAGGCCATCGTGCTCGCCGATCGGGTCATCGTGATGACCGCCGGCCCTGCCACCGTCAAAGGCTCCTTCCCCGTCCCCCTCCACCGCCCACGCCGCGTGGAAGAAATCCGGCTCACGCCTTCATTTTTGGACATCTACCGCGAAATCTGGAAATCACTCCGCGACGAAGTCGACGAGGCACGCACGCGCGCGGCACGGGGTGCACCGTGAAGCGCAACGTCGACGAGACGCCCATGCGCGATGCGTGGAGGGCCTCGCGAAGCACGATGTCGACAAGGCGCCCATGCGCTCGGCGCGGGGGCCTCGTGAAGCGCAACGTCGACGAGGCGCCCATCCGCGCGGCGCGGGGTGCACCGTGAAGCGCAACGTCGACGAGACGCCCATCCGCGGGCGCGGGGGGCCTCGTGAAGCGCAACGTCGACGAGGCGCCCATCCGCGGCGCGGGGGCATCATGAAGCGCAACGTCGACGAAGCGCCCGTCCGCGATGCGTGGAGGGCCTCGCGAAGCACGATGTCGACAAGGCGCCCATGCGCTCGGCGCGGGGGCCTCGTGAAGCGCAACGTCGACGAGGCGCCCATGCGCGCTAGGTGGGGTGCGCCGTGAAAATTGCATTGGTCCGCATCGTGCTGGTCGTCGCATGGCTTGCGAGCTGGGAGCTCGCGGCGACCTATTGGATCGACCCCTTTTTCTATTCGAAGCCGAGCCTGGTCGCCGCGCGCCTCGTCGAGTGGTTCGCGCAAGGAACCAGCCAAGGCTCGATTGGCGTGCAAATCGCCGTCACCCTCGAGGAGGCCGTGGTTGGATTCGTCCTGGGCTCCCTCGCAGGCGTGGTGCTCGGCATTCTGCTGGGCCGAAGCCCGCTGCTGGCCGAAATTTGTGCCCCCTTCATCAAGGCGGCCAACGCGGTTCCGCGCATCGTGCTGGCGTCGCTGTTCGTGATTTGGTTCGGCCTCATCGGCCCGGCGTCGAAGATCGCTACCGCCTTCGTGCTGGTGTTCTTTGCCGTATTTTTCAATGCCTTCCAAGGCGCCCGCGAGGTCGACCGCAACCTGGTGAACAACGCACGCATCCTCGGCGCCAGCCCCCTTCAAATCCTGCTCACCATCGTGGTCCCCAGCGCCACCTCGTGGATCCTCGCGTCCTTGCACTCGGCCTTCGGCTTCGCCTTGATCGGCGCGGTGGTCGGCGAAGTCGTCGGCGCCGACAAAGGCCTCGGCTTGTTGATCAACCGCGCCCAAGGCAACTTCGATTCGGCGGGCATCTATGCGGGGATGATCGTCATCACCGTGCTCGCGCTCGTAGCCGAATCGCTGCTCACGGCCCTCGAAAAGCGCCTCTTGAAATGGCGCCCTCCGGCGACCAACACCGATAAACCGGTTTGAGCTCGACCCCATGTTCCCGCGCCCCCGCCGATTCATCCTCGCCCTCCTCGCCCCCGCCGTGGCCGCCGCCATCCCCCTCGGCGGCTGCCGCGACTCCCGCCACCACGATGCCCCGGCGGATGGCACCATCACCATCATCGTCGGAGGAATCGACAAAGTCATTTACCTCCCCGCCAAACTGAGCGAGCAACTCGGCTACTTCGCGGACGAAGGACTCAAGGTCCGCCTCCTCTCCGAACAAGGCGGATCGACGGCCGAAATCTCGTTGATCTCGGGCGACGCCCAAGGCGTCGTCGGCTTTTACGATCATACCATCGATCTGCAGACCAAGGGAAAATGCATCCAAAGCGTGGTGCAAATGGCGAACATCCCGGGCGAGGTCGAGGTCGTGAGCACCAAAATGGCAAACATCATCAAGGGCCCGGCCGATTTCCGCGGCAAAAAGCTCGGATACACGAGCCCCGGCTCGTCGACCGATTTTCTCACGCAATACTTGGCCATCCAACATGGCATTTCCTCCGCGGACTACACGGGCGTCAAAGCGGGCGCCGGGTCCACCTTCATCGCCGCCATCGATCAGGGGAGCATCGACGCGGGGATGACCACCGATCCCACGGTGGCCCAGCTGCTGCGCGCGGGCAAGGCCAAGGTGCTCGTGGACATGCGCACCGAGGAAGGAACGCGCGCCGCGCTCGGAGGCTCGTACCCCTCGAGCTCCCTCTACATGAACTGCGATTACGTCGCCCGCTACGGGAACACCGTGCAGAAGCTAGCCAACGCCCTCGTCAAATCCTTGCGGTATATCGCCGATCACTCCGCGGCCGATATCGCCTCGAAGATGCCGAAAGACTTCGCCGCCGGCAACCCCGCGCTCTACATCGAGGCCATTCACGATTCGAAGACCATGTTCAACCGCGACGGCCGCATGCCGCCCGACGGTGCCCAGGACGTGCTCGAGGTGCTCGGTCGATGCTCCGCCAATGTCCGCGGCAAAAAAGAGAGCATCGACCTCTCCAAGACCTACACGACGGAGTTCGTCGACCAGGCCGCGCGAGCCCTGGCGAAATGAAGCGATGTGCGCGCACCGTACGTTTCGCGCCACGCGATGAATCGAATACGGATTACCTGAAGGCTGCACCCATCGACATTCGATGGTCTCATACGACAGCTGATTCGCGCCTCCGGGCGCAGCGATCGATTCGCACATAGGCGACAAAGGAACCGCTTGCCGCGTCTCCCGAAGGGATCCAAGGTTTGCGCGCGTGGCCCCGAGCCTGCGAAGGCGCCACCCCTTGCAGAAGGACAACGCTCATGAAAACGCGCGCAGTCGTTCTCGAACGAACCGATCGAATCCGCATTCCCGGAAGGAGCACCGTCCGGCATTCGGCCGTCGCCACATGGCTGATGTTCATCGCCTGCAATCCCGTCAATCACGACTCCGAGACCTCCTCGGCCCCCGCCGCGGCGCTCACCGCCAACCCGCTGGTGGGCTGGGATCCGCGCCAGCCTGGCCCCAACGAGCTTTTCCCGGCGACCGATGGCTCACCCAACTACCTACGCTCCGTGATCCCGCCGAACCCCAAGCTCGACCCGAACTCCGACGCCATCATCGCCAGCATGGGGTGCACCCGCCCCCGCCTGAACGGCCCCGAATGGCAAATGCCCTTTTACATGACGAAGAACAGCGATCCCCTCTACCATCCCGTCCTCGAGCACGCCCCGGATTGGGGATGTTCGGTGGGCGACGAGGGCATTCACATACCCGATTACGCCACCCGCGAAGTACCGGGGGACGGCGACGCCTGGGTCATCGTGGCCAACAAAGACGACGACACGGTGAAGGGTATTTGGGTGGCAAAAAAAGACCCCACGGGTTGGAATGGCTCGTGCGGCGGCTCCTTCAAATTGAGCGGCAACGGCGCGGCCGAGAGCAAGCTCGCGGGCCTTGGAACCGGCTCGGACGTGCAAGCGGGCTTCGGCTTCATCCAATACAGCGAGCTGCAAGCCGGCAGCATCGATCACGCGCTGTACTTCACCGCCACCCGATCCTGCCGCACCTTCCGCAAACCCGCCGGCAAATCCGACGGCAACGGCATGGGCCGCGACTGCATGCCCATGGGCGCCCGCTTGCAGCTCGATCCCTCCGTCAATTGCCGCCGCTTGCGCGGTGCCTCCAAAGGCGAGCGAATGATCTGCCTCGCCATGCAAAAATACGGCGGCTACGTGCTCGACAGCGGAGGCCCCGGCCCCATCAGCGGCATCGGCATGGCTGGCGACGACCTCACCGATCCCGCCCGCGCCCCGTGGCAAACCCCCGGCAACGGTATGCGCGGCCCCCGCGGCTGCTCCCCCGTTGGTCCGAACTGTGGCGTCGTCAGCAATGTCGGCCTGGACGGCAGCGAGGATTCACTGGCGCATATCCCGTGGACCAAGCTGCGCGTTCTGGCGAGTTGGAACGGGGAATGACCCTGCGCCTCGGGACGGGTGATTCGTCCATGTTGCAAACAAAACGTCTCCGGCGGCGCCGCGCCGTTTCAACGCAGCAGGAACTGACCTCGTTCGCGGCTACCACGAGACGATGTGCTCACGCAACCACGAACGCTCCGGACTCGCTCGGCGCATGGGCGACCGGGTGAAAGCGCCCCTCGCGGTGGCGAACGAGGTCACGATCCTGCTGGCGCATGCGGAATGAGGTGGTGTTTCTGCTCCGGCGCGGCTATTAGAGGGCCCCACGCGAGCGCGTGAAGGGCTGATAGCTCAGTCGGTAGAGCTGCGGACTTTTAATCCGTAGGTCGAGGGTTCGAGTCCCTCTCAGCCCACATCATTGAAATCATTACGGAATCAGGCGGCCTCGGCCCCTGCTTCGGAGGGGCTCGTAACCCGGCTCATAACCTTGAGCCAAAATGCCGCGAGTTTTAGCAGCGGCCGACTTCACGCCCGTCTCGCCCAGGTGCGCATAAATTTCGGTAACCGCGACCGAGCTGTGGCCGAGTAGATCTCGCACCTCCTCCAGCGTCCAACGGTGGCCCCACCATCCGGCGATCAAGCTTGACGCGCACGAGACCGGCCTGCTCGAAATTCCCCGCTTCGGGGCGCCCGCTAACATTAGGGGGCATCCCCTTCGACCCGTAACGCACGACTACCTCGGGTTCGGGACCGTCCACGATGACGTCCTCCAAGTGCAAGTTGAATTGTTCCCCTTGGCGCAGTCCTGTACCGACCGCGAAGCGGATCGCGAGTCGGTCCTCGTAGGGCACATCCTCGCACGTGGCGATCTGACGCTGCTCTTCGAGGAAGAGGTAGCCCCACTTTTCCTTGGTGGCCTCTTGGCCCGCCCTCTTCCGCTTTATTTTCAGTCCCGCGCACGGGTTTACCAGAATCAACGGCGGATCATGTTGGATCGCTTCGTCGAAGATCGCCGACGCCAGTGCCAGGCATCGCTTGATCGTTGCGATCGAAATCTTTCGCGGCC
Organism: Sorangiineae bacterium MSr11954; assembly: GCA_037157815.1. Taxonomy (NCBI): domain Bacteria; kingdom Pseudomonadati; phylum Myxococcota; class Myxococcia; order Myxococcales; family Pendulisporaceae; genus Pendulispora; species Pendulispora albinea. The sequence goes on along the minus strand of CP089984.1, from coordinate 4,659,120 downwards.
GTTTCTTGGCGCTTCGCCCCTGCACCTGCTTGCGTCCGAGCTCTCGCAGCCAACGCGCGATCATCTGTGATGTGATCGACTCGACGCGCTCGTTCGCGAAAAAAGCGGTGGCCAGATGCGTCTTGACGCGGTTCCGCTCCTGTTTGATCCCGCGAACATCGTCCTTCTCTCGTTCATCAAGCACGCGCTGACCGAACAGCACAAACGAGTCTTTCTGGATCACCGGGTGCGGTGTGAGGTCCTTCGTCACCGCCACGTAGTCCCATTGATCGGCGAAGGCGTTCGCCTCCTCTTTCGTCTTGAACGTCCCGAGCGACGGACGGGATCCATTCGCGCGTTTCGGTTCTCGTACCCAGTATTTTCCGTTGGCCAAGGGGCCCGTAACCGAGGGTCGCATCTTCGTCGTCTTCCACGGTGTCGTCGGTGTACCCGACGTTGTTTTCGTTTGCATGGCGGTCGCCTACTGCGATGGTCATGCCATTGCCATCACCGCCAGCCGCGGACTCGCATCGCATCTTCCACCCTGCGCTTCGTGGTCTCGTCCACCTGGGGGTCGACGGGAACGTGCTTGATGCGGTCCGGTCGATGTCGGCCAGGCTTGGAACTGTTCTCCTCCTTCGCTACGGCGTCGAGGACGAGGTCGAGAGCATCGTGCAGCGCGCGGCGAAGGTCGGGGCTCACCTTAGATATGTAGTAGGCACAAAGCGAAATGTACCCCCGCGCCTACTACATACCTAGTATGGCCAACTACGGGCTCGTTCGCGGCTCGGTCCTTCGCGTTCTCAAGCAAGTTCCGGACAACTCATTCGACGGTTGCTTGTGCGATCCTCCGTACGGCCGCAAAGGATGGGTCGATGTGGCGGACGTGCGACGCGCGGCCGAGCGCGGTCTTGCTCTGCATCCTTACGGCGTGGCGATGGCATCTCTGAACGCGGTTCGTCAAGAGCGGCTGAACGAGGTTTCGGGCACCGCTCCGATCAAGACGGACGGCATCGTGGGCCCGCGAACGCTTGCGGCTATCCAGAAGTTCCGGAGCGCGGTTGGGCTCCCGCTCGAGGGCGCCTTCGATGCCGACGTAGATCGAGCGCTTCTCGGAGGATCCTTTCGGAATCCGTGCCGCGCGATTCTCGCTCATGACCGACTTCTGGCCTCGAGGAGATCCACGCGGCGCTGGACAGTCTCGGCGCCGTTGATGTCCAGGCGTGGACTCGCCCGCGCCGTGGCCCGCTTGGCCAAGTCGTCCAACCCGTTCCAGAGGGCGGCGGGGTTGGTAGCTGATGGCGTCGTCGGGCGCGCGACGAGAAGCGCGATCCGAGCACGCCTTATGACGCCTCCTCCGAGCGGGAGCTGACCAGCCCAGAGCTCGGAGTTCTGAGCGAGCCTAGTGAGCAAGGTCATTTGAAAGACGAACCTGCCCTTGGAACGAGTGAGCTCGCCGGTGCATGTCACGTTTCAACCCGGCTAGAGGTCCACCCGCGGCCAAAGAGGCAGGCTCGTTTTCATTTCTTCAATTTGGCGCCCAAATCGGCTCGAGTTCGAGCCCCAAAAGCGAGTGCCGCCGCAGCTCTTGAGCGAACGATTCCGTGGCATAGATCAGGCCGCGGGGGGTTTGGGGCAGCTTGAACAGTCCAGCGTCTCTAAGGGCGGCGGAATTGAAGGCGTGCTTACGAATTAGCAAGATTCGACCACTGTCAGAAGCTCGCACGGCTTGCGTCGCTTCTTCGTCGAGCGCATCGACGAACGTTGTCACGTTGAGCGTCCAAAATTCGCCGTCATTGCACGCGAGTGGAAGTAGCTCGCCATACTGCGCCAAGTACGAGCCGAGCACTTCCTTAGCGTTTTGGCTAAGAATCATCATGTCTCCTCCCGAGCACGACGGGAAGTCAGATGGCTTCAGCCTTCGCCCATCATCCCAGACTTTCAAGCGAGTCATGTTGACAGGTCTCCAGTCTTCAGCGCGCGGGCGACCATTGAAACGAAGAAGGTCAAAATCGCTTTCGTCCACTGGAAGAAGCCATTCGAATCCCTCTGGCGCCCTCAGCTTGTAACATTTTGTCGACCCGCTCACGGAAAACCTCCATCAATCAGAGCTTGTCGGATGCCCTGCAAGATTTCAAGAGCTTCTTGCTTCGATGTCGCGCCACTCAGAGCGGCGTTCACGGCCCGATAGTAATCGCCAGAATGAATTTTTGCATGAACGGCCATGGCCGCAGGATTCGCCGACGACATGTTCCCCGGCAAGAACACCCCGTTCGCAGCTTCGTTGATGCCGATCCCGAAGTTTTGTAGCACTTGCCGCGCGGGCGCCGCGGCTTTCGCGCCCCCAGCAACGATGTGGTGTGCAGCTTCACCGGTCCCTCGTACGAATCCCGCCTTGCTGAGCGCGGCAGCAAGTATCTTCGACGATGCTGATATGGACGATGTATTGTGAACCAGAAGCTTTAGCGGACCCACGAAGTACGAATGATTCTCGTCAACTTCGAAGTTGTAGACGGTGGACCTTCCCTCTTTGTCCCTCCACCCTCGAACGACGATCAGCGACCCATTCGCACTCCTCGCGCGGTCGCCCGCAACGAGATCGTGCGTTTGCGTCCATCCTTTGCCCTCAATCCAGAAGGGGTGGCCGAGCGTAGTATGTACAGTCTCGCTGATGCCGTCGGGAGTGGATACGTCCAGATCCGCCAGCTCATTGGAGGTGTTTACGAACGTTCGGTTAACCGGTCGACATTCGATGACGTCGGTTTTCTCATTCCACGAGAGCACCGAATCGCCCTCGCGAATCGTCTCGATCGGTAACCGTACGGGCAAAGACGCCGTGCGGGGCGGTCGCGTTTGATGTTCATTGCGCGCATGGCGAGACATGATGCGAACTGGTGGGCTGAGCGGATCAAGGAGCTGGCGCAAAGCGGCGACGCGGCGGGGATCGCCCGCCGACACAGCGTCAGGGAGCGGACGTTGATCTGGTGGCGATCCGAGCTTGAGCGGCGCGCGCGCACAGCAGGCCCCACGCGCCTGCTGCCCGTCGTCGTGACACGACCTGCGACGGTGGAGCGCGATATCGAGCTTGTCGTCGAAGCCGGACCGGCACGCATCACGATGCGTGGAGCGATTACGGCCGAGCATCTTGCGGCGCTGGTGGCCGCCGCGGCGCGCGCGTGTTGAGTCTCGGGCCCGGCATCGAGATCGTCCTCGCGAGTGCGCCCGTCGACCTTCGGCGCGGACACGATGGCCTCGTGACGCTCGTGCAGTCTTTGTGGAAGGCCGACCCGTACAGTGGCACCCTCTTCGTGTTTCTTGGTCGCCGCATGGATCGCGTGAAGATCCTCTTCTTCAGCGCGGGCGGCTTCGTTGTCTATTACAAAAGGCTCGAATCTGGGCGCTTCACGCTGCCGCGGATCCCTGAAGGGGCCTCATGCATCGACCTCGACGCGACGTCGCTCACCATGCTGCTCGATGGTGTCGATCTTCGTCTCGTTCGACGCACACCGATGTGGAAACCCGCGAAGACGACCGCCGAAGCGAAAAAGGGGATCGACATTCGGCGGAGTGCATGATCAAAGCTGTTTATTGGTCCCTCCTCCCGACAACGACGAACACGGTTCCTGCGCTTGGCGCGAGTACGCGCAGTACCTCGAACAGGAGGGTGCGCGGGCGCAAGCTCGAATGGATATCATGCAGGCCGAGCTCGAGGTGCTCAAACGCGCCTTCGCCAGGCGTACCGAGAAGATGGGCAAGATGCCCAAGATCGCGCGGCCACCGAGGACGCCAGCGGAGATCGCCGAGCGCCGCACGGAGCAGGCTTTGCTTCGCGCGGAACACATCGTCACAGAAGAGAAGACGGAGCCCGTGCCCGAGACGCTGAAGAAGTGTCATCTTTGCGGCGGCACGAATTTTCGCAGCGTCGGCACCGGCAAGCCATCCGAGGTTTACTCGTACGTCCCGGGCTACTTCCGACGTGTTGTGCACACGCGCGAGGTCGTCGCGTGTCGATGCGGTGGATGCGTCATTACCGCGCCGCCGCCGGAGCGTTGGTCGGACAAGACGCGGTACGATTCGAGCTTCGTTGCGCACCTCGTCGTCTCGAAGTGCCTTGTCGTCACGCCGCTTTATCGTCTCGAGCAGTCGTTCGCGCGGCTCGGTATGCCCATCGCACGAAGCACGATGAATGACTTGTTCCGGCGTGCGGCGCAAAAGCTCGAGCCCCTCCGAGCCCCGCTCTTCGACGTCATCAAGAAGGACTTCCTCGTCCATGTCGACGAGACGTCGTTTACGCTGACGAAGCAAACCTCGAAGGCGTTTATCTGGGCCTTTGTTGGCAAGCGCCTCACGGGATATCGCTTTGAGCTCACGCGTGGTGGCGATGCTCCACTCGAGGTCCTCGGTGATTCGCCTGGCGCATTTCTGTGCGACGATTATCGTGGATATGACCCGCTCGAGAAGCGAGGACTCCGTCAGCGATGTGGCTGTCTCGCTCACGTTCGTCGGAAATTTTTCGAGGCCGGGGAGGTGCCCGAAGCGAAGGAAGCACTCGACCTCATCGCCGGAATGTACGGTGTCGAGCACGAGGCAGAGCATCGCGCGTTCCTTGGCACGGCCGAGCATCTCGCGCTGCGGCGCACCTATGCACGGCCTCTATTTGTCCGATTACTTCTGCTTTCTCGCGAACTTCGTCGTGCACACGGACCGAAGACGTTGCTCGGTCGTGCCGCGCACTATGTATGGCGCAACCTGCGCCCGCTCGGCCGTTTTCTCCGCGATCCGCGCATCCGCCTGGACAATAACTTGGCAGAAAATGCCCTTAGGCTCGTCGCTCTTGGCCGGAAAAATTTTCTATTTGTCCACAGCGAGGACGCCGGTAAGGAACTCGCTCTGCTCTACTCACTGGTCGTCTCGTGCACACGCGTTGCCATCAATCCCGTTGAGTACATCGCGGACGTCCTCGAACGCATCGACAAGACCGCCGACGACAATCTCTCGAACCTCCTGCCCGATCGCTGGAAACCACACGCGATCGCATCACCCTCGACGTTCTTCGACCCTTAGACCATCGCGGATCGAACGGAACCCCGTTCAGGCCGTTCGCCGTACGGTTACCTCGATCGGCTGCTGCCCGTCATTGCAGGTAGTGACAAGAGTTCCCGCAGTGAAGCACAATCCACCCAGTACTGATTCTAGCGGGTTGTTATTGAGGCTTGCGGCGACTTTGGTGATCGTGCCGCCCGCGCCTACCGTCCACGGTGCTTTTGATGCACCCCACTGGGCAATGGACGTCCAAGAGTTGCCCGCCCAGGCCCAACCGCGCGCTGCGGTTTGAGCGACCGTCGAGAAGAATCCGGTCGTCGCCGTTGCTGCGACGACAGTGCTCTGAGCGACGGCTAGAACACCAGTTGCCGCAATAACTGTCGAGTGTTTGTTTACACCAGAGTTGAATTCGTCCGCGACTTGCGCCGCATAGCCCGTTCTCGTGGAGCCGCCAAACCAGGACGGCTCGATCCCAAGCCACGTCCCACCCGCGGGGCCGGACGTCGGCTGTCGCGGCACATAGGTGCGCCCTGCTCTGTAGCCAGAGCCGCCCCCATTCCCGCCATCGCTGCCGCCGTTCCCTCCGCCGCCGCCACCACCACCACCGCCACCGATAATGCCGGGCAGCGGGTTGAAGCCGCACCACCAGTAGTTCTCGTCGCACAGCCCCACGGGATCGGTGCGGTCGAGTGGCGAGCCGCCAACGTACGCGTACGGATTCATGTCCCCCATGGCCGCATGGACCGTCAACGGGTCAGCGCTCATCCATCGCGCGAGCGCGGGGCTGTAGTACCTTGCGCCGAAGTACGTCAAACCGACCGCGGTGTCCGATTCCTTTCCGGTGAACTGATACGGCTCGCGATGAGCGCCCCAACGCTCGGGACGATAGTCCGAGTCGACGGTGCCGTAAGGATGGTATTGAATGTTTTCAGCAAGCTCGCCCGTGTCGCGCTCAATGACCACGTTGGTGGAGCCGAGCTTGTCCCCCACGGTAAGAAACACGTGGCGTTTGAAGCCCGACATCGGGTTCTCGGGCAGCCCATCGTCGGTCATCATCACGTGAGCGAAGCCGCCGAGGTAGACGCTCTCCGTCGCAGCGTTTACCGAGTAGTCATCAGTGAATGGCGCGCTGTCTAAGCGCAGAGTGCCAAAGACTTCGACGGAATGGCGTTCAGCGGAAAGCCTTCCTTCCACCGACCGCACCACCCGTTGGCCTTGGCTGTACGCATAGCGCGTGGCAACATCGGGCCTTTGCCCCGGGATGTCCGGGTAGCGTGGCTCGTCTGCGGGCATTTCATGATAATCCCAACGTCTCGCGCGCGCCAGTTGGCCAAGCTCATCCCAATCGTACACGAAGTGGTGCGAGCACTTGTCGTGCTCGGCATGACATTCGCCGGTCCGTGGGACGAACATCTCAACAACGTTCCCTGCATCATCATAGGCTACTTGAACCCCCAGCGAGGATGATGTGAGCCGATCTGGATGAGCGCCCAACTTGCCATTCGTGATGGTGCCGAGCGAAGAACGGTCAAATACTGTCGAGTCGTTGTCGTTGATTGACGTTGTGTTACCCGAGAAGTCGTACGAAACGTTGAGTCCTGTCACGCGCTTGTCGCGGCTGAGCCGCGGTGCAATTGTAGAACGCGAATCGTCTTCCTCGTAGGCAAACGGAGATATCTGGACATCAACATCGTTTGGCGCACCGTACTTAACCGTTTCCGAGGTAAGTCGGTAGAGGTCGTCATAGGCCATTGTTTGCGACTTCGGTCGCGCGCCTGCCGGCCATTCATCGGGGTTGCGGCCGTCGACGATCGAAAGCGGGTTGCCGACGCCATCGTAGGTAAAGGACAGGTTCGCGAGTACTGGTTGAAACGTAAGTGGAGCACTGGCTTCTTTGCCCAGATACTTCGGCGGAACGTCGGCCGACCAAAGCGAGGGTGGAGGCCGCGAAATGGTATAGCTCTTCACGTCGTGATCGCCATATGTCGTCTGGGCGACAGTCTTTGCCGCATCGGCATAGGTGACCGCACTCGGTGTGCCGTCGACGTTGTACGTCATGGACGCGACAATCGGTCCGTAGCTGCTTCCGACCGAACGAAGAAAACCGCGCGCACTGTATGCGTAGAGAATGTTGCTCTGGCCGTTCTCGAGGAGTTCGTCAACGTCGGCGCCCGTACCTTCGCGAATGGGACGATCGGCAAGGTCGTAGCTGAACGTTTTCCGATAGACGTGTGACGTATACCGGCTGGGCGCCAAAGCACGGTCGTCATCGTCGGTGGCTGAGGCTTCGTCGACCTCGAGGGAGATTCCGAGCTCGTCCAATCCTCCGAAGTCACGATCGAAGGAACCGCCGCTTGACGCCGGACGTGTGACCTTGCGCGCGATTTCCTTCACCCGACCGCGGCCGTCGTAGCTGAAATGAGTGATCGCACCACGATCGGCAACGGCCGTGAGCTTGCCCTTGTAGGTGGGTGAATCCAAATAGCCGGGCACATCGTATTGATAGAGGACTTCCGCGCCCTCACCCGTGCTGAGGCGAACCGGGGTATACTTTTCATGGTGAGAGAGGCACGGGGAGTAATCTTCCGCGAGCGTCCGCCCCAAACCATCATAGAAAGTGTTCTTGCCGCATCCTCTTGCGTCGCTGGTGCCTACGATTCGTCCGGCGTCATCGTAAGCGTAACGCCACGCTCCCATTGCCGCCACGGCCGCGGTATCATGAGCATTCGCCGTGAAGTTCTTCGTCGTGTTCGGCTCGGCGTTCAGAACGAGACGTCCGAGCGAGTCGTATTGCATCCAGCGAACAACGCTCTCGCTGCCGAGGGAGTGGCTCTTTCGCATGCGCACAACTTGACCGACGGCGTTGTAGTCGTAGCTCGTGCTGACCATATCAAGCCCATTGGGCGTGTTGACGCGGTCCATCACCGCGACGATACGACCGTGGCCATCGTACTGGACCGTTCGAGGCGTACTTTGATGAGGGCTGCTCGGGGTACGGTCCTCGGTGTCCCAAATGTCGACGGAAAGTGCATAGAAAGAATTCCAAATGCTCCGGCCCCGGTCATCAGCGTCGTGGACTCGACCGATGCCGTCGATGGTCGCACCCACGTCCCGAGCGCGAGTTGGATACGAGAAGCTTAGCTGCGCAGGGTCGTCGGAACGCGGGTAGGGGCGCCACCCATGTGACGGTCTTCCGAACAGATATTTCGTTGCACCTTGGACAATCCATGGGGCAGCATCTCCCGCTTCCGGGTCCGCCTGGACTATCGATGCGATGGTCTTGCCGAAGCCATCGACGTACTGCCAAGCCGTCATCCATTGACCATTCCCGGTTGGGACCTTGACGGATACGCCCGAGACGCTTCCCCCGGACGGTACGCTGTAGGAGAAGATCGACGCTGCGGTCGAAAGCATTCCCACGTTGTCGGGATCTGGATCGATAGTCGTCGCGACGCGTCCAAAGCTGTCGTAGTCGATTTGCGATCGCGTGCCATCCGCGTGATGCAGCAGATGCGGACGGTCAAACCGGACATCGTGGATCGTCGTGTCGCTCAGGGACGCACCGCTGCACCCCTTTATGTACCGCGTCGTCGTATCCGGAAGATGCCCATAGTCCTTGTCATACTTTTGCGTAGTACAAGCTGTGTTGGCTGCACTATACATCTGGCCCACGTTGCCCAGCGAATCGTAGTGAATGTGGGTCAGGAGGACTTGGCCATCCACGGACGCATTCGGCGGATCGGGTGCGATACGCGCGTCGCTCTCGTGAAAGCGCTTCAACGGCAACGTCCCCGAAAGAGTCCCCTTCACATCGGTTACCTCGCCCATAGTGTTGTAGGTAAACGATATCGTCCGGCCAGGATCGGCAGGCAGGCCCGGCCGGTTGCCAAATCCCTTAGTCGTCTTCGAGCTCGGCCCGAAGACGTAAAGGTCAGGGTTGCCAACGAATCCCATACCCGCATATATCGTTTCGATCACCGGATCGATCGGCGAATAGTCGTCCTTGACCCGGCCGCGATCGCGCGTGGCGACGACGTTTCCATAGTTGTCTTGATCCTGCTCCACAAGCAGGTGTTGCCGTCCGACCTCCGACGAAAGCGTGATACCAACCTTTGGCACCCGAACATCCGCGACGAGCTCCGCGTCGAATGATACAGCATGTGGCTGATAATTCGTCGCGTCATACAAAAAGGTATCGACTCGATCTGGATAAGCGAAACTGATGTCTCGTTCCGAAGTCGGTTCTTTATAGAGACGCGCAACTTTGTAATGTGTTGTTGTTGTCGAGTGTGGGCGATCCGCGCCCCAATAGACATCGACTTGATACGGCGCTCCGGTAAGGGGTTTCTCGAAATCTGCGTCGCTTGTTTCGCGGCAAGCGCCTGCATTGGGTTGGCACCGGCCGAAATAGTATTTCGTGAGAATAGTAAGATTCGGTACTTCGTGAACCTTCACTTCGCGAAAGCCAAGTAGTCTTGCTTCCCAGGCATCATAAGCTGGATCGCGATAGGAATATTTGGTCTCGGTGGTGTCGCCGGGAGATACGCCGCCGCCGGTTTGTTGCTGGACAACCTTCGTCACCACGTGCATGGGGACAGGCGAATGCGAATTCCAGGGCTTCGAATCCTTCTTCGCTTGAGCGTCGAGCTGTTGCACGCTTTGGTAGGTAAATTCAGTGATCCCCCCGACGCCGTTTTTGATCGTCGTCAGAAGGCCGGGGTACTGCTGGTAGTGTTCGACCATATCGACGGCGCGGTGACCTGCTGCATCGCCCGGCTCGATGAAGATCGCATCGGTCGTTCCGCTGCCGTTGATGTCTCCAAGCGCGACGCGGACAAAGCCGGTGAACGGAGCCACGTCGGGGTCGACCTCGTGGAAGCTTCGGCCGTCGTCGTTTCTCCAAATTCTGAGGTAGGTGAACGGTGGATGCTGCTCGACCTGCATGATGTCGGCAAGACCATCCATGTCGACGTCTTCGATCAGGGTGGGCCTTTCCGGCACTCCCGTGAAGAGAGGGGCAGAGGTGAGCTCAATCCAGGGGCTCGGACATGTGGGGACGCTGCCGCCACCGTTGTAGCATTGGGGGATTGTCGTCTTGCACCCTTCAGCCGCGGGGTTGCAGGCAAACTTTCCAGTGGCGTCCCCCGGGAAGTAGATGAACGTATTTGGTGAAGGGGTGTTGGGATCGACGCCGCGGAGTTGTGTGACCTGCGCGCGAATCGTCACGAAGTCGGTGACACCATCGCCGTTCATGTCCGCGAAGGTATAGAACGGAACTTGCGGATTGTAGTTCAGTGCGATGTTATTCGTTTTGATCGCGTTGCTCGCCGGCATCTCATCAGGATCTTGCGGGCTTTTGAAGCGGTCGAATAGACGTACTTTGGCCTCGGGAACCTCGCGTGCCTCACCGGTCGCGGGATCGATGACGCTGACGAGCGAGTACTCGTAGGCGTCCGGAGTCCCATTACTGTCGACGTCGCCGATTGTTACGATTGAATTGGGAAGCGTCGTGGGAGGCGACGAAGTCGACAAACTCCACCGCTGGCGAGGGTCTCCCGAAATCTGGAAGGGGATGAGCCGCATGCGGTTGACCTGGTACCCTGGTTGTGGCGTTTGCTGCCATTGGGCCCAGTGCAAAGTCGTTAGATTAGTAAGGTCCGTGGGCTGGAGAATTGTGAGGTCGCCCGACGTTGCCAGGACCTTCGGATTCGGCGTGTGTAGCGGCTGCTCGTCGATGAACGTATTTCCGTTCAGCAGTGTGCTGGTAACGAATACTTTCCCATTGCCGCCTTGCCCCGGGGCAGGCTGCTGGACGATGTCTAACGATCCATCTCGGTTGACATCAGCGAAACCGACATTTTGGAGCGATGGAAAAAGTGGTCCCGAGGTTGGCGGGGTGTCGTATCCTGGGCCGACCATATGTGATGGTCCAAAGAATGGCGTAGAGTCGCCGTACTCAAAGGTCGTAGGTGGTAGCCTAGGGCAATTCGTTGGGGGCGCTTCGTATGGTGCGGCTGGGCTCTCCTCGGCCAACGTGCACGCACCTTCTTCCTGTATTGACGTGAGGTAGGAATGGCGCAGACGAGTTTCATACGTGAAGTGATAGCGACGAACGATGGCCCGTGGCTTTGCGCCATTGTGGCCGTTACTGGCGACGTCGATGCGCTTGATGCGCATGGCGGGCTTTCGCTTCCATGCGGGCGCGTAGGGCAGCTTTGCCGGGTCGAGTGCACCAGGGTCGTTCGGTTCGTAGATGATGCGCGTGTGGTGGGCGTACTTGCCGTAGTCACCGGGAGCGCTGAGGCTGGGCGTATCGAATATGTCCGTGAGTACGGGCACCTCCCCGTCCTTGGGTAACGGCGTGTACTGATATGTAACTTTGTTACATGATCCAGATTCGCAATGATTGTCTGATTCTTCAGTTAATCTGTGACGCCCCGCGAAGGAGGAATGAAATTTAAGCGTGCGTCCATCCGTTGCTTGCGCGGTGCGGCCGAAGAACCGCAAATGACTTGAGTCATCTTGAAGGCGATAATAGGATGAACCCATTGCCCAGGACGGAAGCTGCTCGACCGTACCGTCGAGCATGGTCATAGTCGGAGAGGCTACCTGGCCGACAAAGACGAGAGGCTTTCCTTGGAAGTACTCCCGCGTGCCTTTAGTAGGGTCTCCGCCTTGCAGCGCCCTCGATTCGATCGACGGGATATCGAATCCCCAGCCAACGCCAGCTTCGCGCACGTCGCCCACGGCTGCTGTAGAGGTGTAGGTCAACCTTAGCAGAGGCTGGGCCTTTCCTCTGGCCGACGGGAGGTTGAACGTATAGGAAGCTTGGGCGGCGCCGGTTGGGTCGGCCCAGCCGCGGGCGGCGTCACCGAACGTACCCGTACCACCGCTGTTTGACGGGACGATGACTTGATCGGCGCCAGCGACAAACGGAATAAGGAGGAAGAGGGCAACGAGCCCGAGCCATGAAAGGGGGATCGGCATCCACCGCTTATGGGATCCGGGTGCCTCGTCCCGAAAGGACGCTATCGGCATGATCGCTCCATTTGTTGTGTGGCTTCAACGCACCTTGCCTTTAAGGTTTCACGTGAGGCTTCTCCGGCTTTGGCGGATCGAAGCATCGAATTTCTCGCCGCTGCGAGGTTGCTCGCGATTTGGTCCGCGGGCATTTGCGTTTTCTTTAAACAATTTTCGTATGCCGTAATGTAGGCATCGCATGTTTCGATGCCGGTTTGCTCGGTATCGCGACGAGAACCGCACGCGCAAAGAGCAACAAGGAGAAGCAATCCCACACACAAGAATCGGAGCGGCCCTGCGCGTCCACCGCGCCGGTCACGATTCGCGGGAATCGATATTCTCAGAGAGGCAACAAGATGTGAGAACAACAAGAATGCGGCATCTACCGCACAAGCCAATCGAGACATCACTCTATCCCCACCAAAGCAGAACCTGCGTTGCACTCGCCTGTTACCCGATGTGGTGACCAGATGTGCAACGCTAAGCGACGCGAAGAAAGCGCGTGGCGGCCCGTCCATTCTCATAGGTGGATAATTTTCACAAGGCAAAATCCCCCATTCTATACGACATTGCTGCATGTTGTCGAGACGGCATGTTGTCGCTCGGAGTTTGAGGGCATCTGTTTTTCCATCGGGCGCCGATCGGTAAGCGTTGTGGGCTTAAAAAGGAAAACGCCCACCTCGCGATGTGCGAGATGGGCGCCGGGGTGTGACAGTTCGTTTAGAGAGCGCTACCCGTCGTTGGCTCCCGGAAGCGTACATCGGCGCGACTGGCGCGGCGCCGCTCCGGAAGACGGAACGGCGCCTCGCGCGGCGCGATCACGGCGAGCTCGCGGCGGCGCGATCACGGTGGTGGCGACAAGGGGGGCAGCTTCGGCATCAACCGCGAGAGCCAGGCGATGACCTGGAGCCCCTTCACCTCGAAGGTGTTGTTGTTCAAGGTGCCGCCCCGCAGGTCGAAGAAAGCGAAGGAAGCGGCGTTGGCGAGGTTTTGGCGGTCTTCTTGGGACCAGTTGGCGGTGATTTTGAGATCGCGGATCACGATGAACGAGGTGGTGATCAGCGGGAACATCCCCGGGTTGGCTTCCGCTGCGCCGGTCGAGTACTCCCCGCCCGGGGTGTCGAACATCCACCAATTTTTCGTGTTGAGCAGCGCCAGCTTGAACCAAGGGCGCTCGATGGTCACGCGGCAGAACTTGAACGAGATGTGGAAGCCGTCGGTGGTCGGGGATGGCGGCTTGGCCACCAATTGCTTGTCGAGGGTCGTCTTGAGCGCGTAGCGCTGCGCCAGATTTTTGACGCCGAGATCCGTCTTGATGGGGTCGATGCGGTTGACGTCGAGGGCCGCGCGCGCCAGCACGCTGGTGGGCGGCGCCGCACGCACGAACAATTTCTTCGCCGGCACGGAGGTCACCGGCACGCCGGCGGTGCCCACCTTCGACCCGATCGCACCCGTGGCCATCGGGGTCGCAACATGGAGCGATGCCGCCGTCGCCGCGGACGACGAGGCGACGGGGGTCGCCATCGACATGGCCACCGGCGCCGCCACCGATGCGGTAACCGGCTTCGCGACCACCGGCGCAGCCACCACCGGCGCAGCCACCACCGGCGCAGCCGCGATCCCCGGCTTGAGCACCGCCCCCTTGGTCGCGGTTTGCAGCTTCGACTTGAGCACGGGCACGTCGGCGGCGGCCGGCTTCATGCGCCAGGTGCTCGTCTTGGCCAGCTCGAGCCCCCCCGCCTTCACGAAGGGGGACGTGGGGGGCGCCGGCTTTACGTCCGACTGGGTCAAGGTCACGCTGGCCCACCCCGCCGCCGCGGCCTCGTCGTACCAATTGCTCGGGGTGGCGCTGCAGGGATAGTAGAAGCCGTTGGGATCGTCGTGGAGGCCGCGGCGGGCTTGGGTGAGCTCGAACTTCGCGTCGGAGAAGAGACGGTAGATGGGGTTGGCCGCCACGGTCTCGACGGTCGCGCCCATGGGGATGGCGCTGGTGAGGACGATTTCGTAGAGATCGTCGACGTCGAATCCCGAGTTCTCGAAGCGCAATTTGTTGAACGATGGTTCGATGTTCGCCAATTGCGAGAACGACTCCTTGGCCACCTCCGGATCGTAAGGGCCATTCGGCGAATCCGCGCGCTTGAAGTCCGCGGGGCTCAGCGCATATCCTGGCCACGCCATTTGCAAATAGCTCGTCGCGCTGGTCTCGGCGTTCAGGATTTTGGCCAGCTCGTCGTAAACTGCCGTGATGAAATCCGTGGTGTTCGCCATGGGGGCCTTCCTCGTCCTTCGTAGAGAGCATGCAAAGCAGGTGGCGCGCGGCGGCGCTCCGAGACGGCGGCGCCGCCGCGACGCGGATCGCCGTCAGGCCCCCGGGCAGTAGGGGACGACTTGGCTGATGACGCCGATGATCTGAACGCCCGGAACGGTGATTTTCCCGCCCGCGAAGGCGGCCGCGTAGGTCTCCTTGGACTTGGAGCTCGCGTAGGTGCCGCCGATGGAGAACGGACCGATGGAGAAGCCGCCGCCGCCGGTGGTCTTGCTCTTGATCAAATCGTAATCGGATTTGGACCAATTGGCGGAGATGACCACGTCCTTCACCACCACGAACGAGGTGGGGATCAAGGGCAGGACCGACTCGTTCTGACCGGCCTTGGCCCCATTGGAGACGCGCCCTTTGGCGTACAGGTTGCCGAGGCTCCAGCCTTTGGTGCCGAGCAGATTGAATGTCAGCCACGGCCGGCGAATGGTCACCAGGGTGTAGCTGAAACTGATCCGCAAACTGTCGGTCTCCGAGCTCGCATGTTGATGCTGCGTCGAGTGACCGGCCGAGCCCCCGATGCTGAAGATACCGAGGCTGAACCCCGCCGAGCCGCCGAACGACTTGTAGTCGGAGGTGTTGCTGGTCGCCACGCTCCCCGATGCGGAGTCGTAGGAGGTCCACCCGGTGGAGCTGGTGCTGTGCCAGTTGGTGGGGAGCAGCGCGCTGCGTTGAACGGGGGTCGACATGCCGGTGCCCGAGTCGTCGAGCGCCACGCCGTAGCCTTCGAACGTCTTTTTGGCCTGATCCCAGGCCTTTTGCAGGGCATTTTGCGTGGACGTATTGATGATGGCCATCGCCTGCTCGACCTTGTCGGCGCCGGCCGAGCGCCAGCGATCGTAGGCCTGCTTCACCGGGAGCTGCAGCGAGGTGGCGATGAGCGGCCAGGTGTTCTTGCCGGCGGCGGTCTTCTGCGCTTCGAGATACGCCCCGACATACGCGACGCGCGCTGCATTGTACGCGGCCACGTTATCGAGGAAGTCGCGGTACAATTGGGACTCGATGCGCTTGGGGGTGGTCGCGCCGGTGTCGGGATCGATGGTGTCGACGGTGCGGTAGAGGACCGCGTCGGCATCGGCCAGTTGCTTTTCGATCTGCGGGTTCGGCTTCTCGGCCGGGATGCTCACGCCGTCCAGGATCTGTTTGTAAACCTGGCTGATCGTCACATTGCTCAAGGTGTAGAGGGACGCCATGCGGGGGGCGACGTCGGCCAGGGCGGCGGTGTTGACCGCGGCCTCTTGGCTCCCCGCGGTGTTCCCGGGGGTCCAGGGGTTTCGGTAGTCCTTCGAGTTGATGGCCAGACCCGGCTTCATCAGCGATAGGACGGTCGACGACGCGCTCATGACCGGCTTGCCGCCCGGCTCCGCGCTCGTAACCGAGCTGAAAATGCTGTCGTAGATGCCCTGAATGAGCTTCTGCACATCGTCGTTCGTCATCGCATGCACCCCTTTCGGTTCGTCGCGGATTGCGCGTGGGGGTGCGTCCGACTTACGGATACGGCGCGTCCCCCCAGATTCCCATCATGGGGCGTCCGAACGAGCACGCATGTCGTCCCCTTGGACGACGCCCGTGCATGCGCGCATCAGCTGTTCGCTCGATCTCGGAAATGACGTCGACGAATCTTTGGGAGCCGCGCCCGAAGCCCGCAATGGTGAACCCACCTCCCCTGCCCGCCCGTGATTTCATCGATTGGTTCGAGGGATCGCCTCGTTTGGAGCAAACCAAAAGGCGCGGCCATCGATATCGAAGAAGCGCTTGCGCGCCCATTCGCGCGATGCCCGCAATCGGCACCGCCGGGATGCCGGGGAGGTCGCGATCGATGCTCCATCTTCCATTGGGAAAGCGTCGACCCGTTATGTCCAGGGAGCCCTGCAATGTCACATCGTTGCGCGGTACTGGCGTAAACCCAATCCGCTACGCGAACGCCAATCGCGCCGCCGATTCCCATGGTGTAGCGGTTCACATCGAGCGGCTCGAATGGCCCCGGCTCCAGCAGAGTGCTCTGCAGCTCCTTATCGAAGCCCATGGCGAAGGCGCGGAGGGCGGCGCGATGCCCAGCCCCATCCCGGCGGATGGAGATGCCTTGCGTTCGCACCAGCACCGCCCCATGTCCGCCATTTACTCGTTGCTCCGCCGCATTTCGACCGCGGTCACCGCCTCCGCCGAGCGCGCGAGCCGCCAGGAGGAGCGCTCCCTACCGCACCGTCACCTCCGCCGCAGCCAAGGGCTCTTGCCCGCTCGTTTTCCACCGTACCGATGACCACGAGGTACATCCGAACCGCGAGCACGCTCCTCCTCCGAAAATCGCGCCTGCGCCGTCCTCGCATCGACGCAAGCGTTTGGAGCACACCCCGGCGCGAATGCCGCCACGAATGAGGCGCGCCGGCCGCACCCGACGACGGACCGATCACTTGCCGCCGGACTTTTTACGGCATTTGGGGCAGCGCCCGAGGAGCTCGTGGACGTGGCCGGTGAGCTCGTAACCGTATTGTTGGGCGATGTCGCGTTGAAGCGCCTCGAGCGCCTCGTAGTGGAACTCGATCACGTCGCCGCACTTGGTGCAGACGAGATGGTCGTGGTGCGGGCGCTCGAACGCCGCCTCGTAGCGTTGTTCATCGCCCGAGGACATCAGCGCAGGCTGGGCGATGCCGGCTTCCACGAGCAACGGCATCGCTCTGTAAACGGTTGCCAGCGCCGCGTCGCGCACCCCGTGCTCTTGCAGAACACGCGCGAGCTCTTGAACATGAAAGTGGCCATCATATTCGAGAACGGCCCTGACGATGGCCTCGCGAACCGCGGTCATACGGAGATCGCGGGCATAAAGCACTTCGCGGAAGCGCTCCAGCGCCCGAGCGACGCGCTCCTCGGAGGCGTGATGATGGCTTCGCGATGCTGCAGACACGCTCTCATCTATCTAACGCGCGAACCATATGGGTCAAGATGCTTGGCGCGCGCGCTACGCTTCCCCGAGCGAGGCGAGCGCATCCTCCAAGCGATCGTTGCCCCAGTACATCTCTTGTTTCACAAAGAACATCGGCGCCCCGAAAATGCCCAGCGCCTTGGCCTTCTCGGTCTGCGCCCTGAGCTGCGATCGCTGCTCGGCGCTCTGGGCCTCGCGCAGAATCTCGGCCGCGGGCAGCTGCAGCGCATCGAGCACCGCGCGGACCGACTCCTCCGCGTCGATGTCGTCATCGGCCGCGAAGTTCTTCAGCATGACGGCCTTGCAGAAGGCCCCGATCCAAGGCTTTTCGGCCGCATAGAGCGCCACCCGCGTGGGCAGCACCGCGCGCCGCGGGAACACCGTGGGCTGCTTCCAGGCGAGGCCGTACTTTTTGCATTGCCGAACCATGTCCTTCCAGACGTAGGCGCCTTTTTCCTTTTGCAGCACGAACGGCGAGGTCTCCCAGCCGAACGACGCGAAGATGGGGCCCAGAAGAAAGGGCTGCCACCGAATGGCCACCCCCGCGCGGCGGGCGAGCTCCTCGATGCGCATCACGCTCAAATAGCTGTAGTTGCTTCCGAGCTCGAACCAGAAGTCGATCATGCGTACACCAAAAGGCAGCGCACCTCCATGCTCTCGCGCGGCGGATGGTCGGGCGGCGTCTCCGGGTGATCGAAGGCCGCGTGCGGCGTGAAGCGCGCCACCTCGCCCGCCTCGGAGTCGTATTGCTTGAAGACCAGGATCTCGTCGCGCTGCATGGCTGGAAAATACCACCACCGGTGCTCGGCGCTGTGCACGGCGGTGTAGATTTCGCCGGTTCGCTTGCGGTAGCGAAGCTCGGTGGGGACCAGGTCCGTTGGCGCCACCGTGCGCGGATCGCAGAGGGCGAGCGGCGTGTCGAGCACCGGGTGCTGCGCGATCGAGCGCCATAGGTTGACGATGGCGTAGCGCTTCACCGCCGCTTCTTTTTCCGGGTCTTGCAGCACCATCCCCAGGCGCCTTTGGCCCGACGTCTCCGTGTAGTCGTTGTGCACCCGGCCCGTGGCGCTCGGGTACTTCAGGCCCTCGCGCACGCCAAAGAGCAACGGTGGACGGTCCGGCTCGCGCTTGCGCACCACGTGATCGAAGACGTGCACCTCCCGGGCGCCGGTGACCGCCAAGGCCACGGCCGCCATTTCGGGGTACGCCACCCGCCGGACCTCCTCGTCGTCGAGAAAATCGCGCACGGCGGTGGGCGCGCTCCGGAGCTCGAAGCCGTTGCGGTCGATGGAGAGCTCGGACGGCGGCAGGCACCGCGCGTCGCGCACGGCGATCGTACGTGGCTCGTACGCGTGCCGCGAGAGGACCGCGCCCTCGGGCGGTGGGTAAAGGTATTCGACGGGACGCTCCGATGTCGGAAGGAGGTAACTGACGACGCCCTCGGTGTCGGGGCGCCCAACTGAACTTCGCGTCATGGTTGCAATCTGCGCCTTGCAGCCATCGTTTCAATCGATCTTTTCGAGGGGTTCGCATACCAATACGGAATGTCAGGACGCCTGCTCGATCTGCCGCCGCTCGATCTGGTCCGGAGCTTCGTCGCCGTCGGGCGGTGCATGAGCATCACCCTCGCGGCCGAGGAGCTCTGCGTGACGCAATCGGCGGTGAGCCGTCAGGTGCGCGCGCTCGAGGAGTTTCTAGGCTGCCCGCTGTTCGTGCGCGGCCACCGCAGCATCGCCTTCACCGAGGAGGGCCAGCGGTTCTTTCGCACGGCCGACATCGGGCTCGAGCAGCTGGGCGACGCGGTGGCCGCGCTTCGGCCCGCGCGCGGGGAGCACGCGGTGGCGCTCACCACCACCATCGGGGTCATGTCGCTCTGGATCCTCCCGCGCATCGGCGCCTTCCAGGCCGCGCACCCCGATGTGGAGCTCCGCTTGGTCACCGCCACGCGCCTGGTCGATCTCGAGCGCGAGCCCATCGATCTGGCCATCCGCTACCACGCGGACGCGGAGCCGCCGCCGTCGGCCGTCCGCCTCTTTGGCGAGGAGCTGGTGCCCGCGGCGCACCCTTCGCTGCGCATCGAGGAGCTGGAGGAGCGCGACCAGCTCGGCAAGCAGGTGCTGCTCGAGTTCGACGATCCTTCGCACCCCGAGCTCTCGTGGTCCCGCTGGCTGTCGGCGCGGGGCCTCGGTCCCGTCAAGAAGCTGGGCCCGGGGCGGGTTCTGCGCTTCAACCAGTACGACCAAGTCGTGCACGCCGCGCTGGCGGGGCATGGGGTGGCGCTGGGCCGGCTGGCCCTGATCGAGCCGCTCTTGCGCGATGGACGGCTCGCGCGCGCCACCCGGTCACCGCCCGTGCCCGTGGCCTATGGCTACTGGCTCCTGGCGCGCACCCGGCCCATCAGCCGTCACGCCGGGGTGGTGCGCGCGTGGATCCTGGCCGAGGCTCACCAGACGCGGACCCGCGCGTTGGGCGCGAGGAAGAGCGGATCGGAGGGTGCCACGTCGAAGGCCGAGTACCAAGCGTCCAAGTTGCGGACGGTGAGGGTGCGGTAGCGCGCGGGGGCGTGCCCGTCGGTGGTGAGGATCATGCGAAGGAGCGGCTCGCGCATCTTGGTCTGCCACTTCTGCGCGAAGGCGAGGAAGAACTGCTGCTCGCCCGAGAGCCCGCCGGAGACGGGCGCGGGCGCGCCGCCCAGCGAGGCGCGCCAGCCGTCGAAGGCG
The DNA here is from genome assembly GCA_037157815.1 of Sorangiineae bacterium MSr11954. Classification (NCBI taxonomy): domain Bacteria; kingdom Pseudomonadati; phylum Myxococcota; class Myxococcia; order Myxococcales; family Pendulisporaceae; genus Pendulispora; species Pendulispora albinea. The sequence goes on along the minus strand of CP089984.1, from coordinate 4,639,121 downwards.
GCCGAGAGCCCCGCCAGATCGGCGATGTTTTCGCTCAAGGTGAGCTTTCCATCGACCGCCGCGTCGGGGAAAGGCTTGTAGGTGCTGAACTGCGCGGCCAGCGCGGCGGCGGCCGCGTCGAACTGCGCGCGATCGGCCGGGGTCCACCAGTCGACGAAGCGGCCCTTGGCGTCGAACTTCGAGCCCTCGTTGTCGAAGGAGTGGCTGATCTCGTGCCCGAAGGTCAAGCCGACCGCTCCATAGTTGGCGGCGGCCGTGGCCTTGGGATCGAAGTAGGGCGGGCCCAGGGACGCCGCCGGAATGTTGAGCGCGTTGCGCACCGGCAGGTTCACGGCGTTGACGATGTTCACCGGCATCGCCCACTCCCCGCGATCCACGGGCTTGCCGAGCTTCTGCAGGTTGCGCTTGTACTCGAAGAGCTCCGCCCGCTCGAAGTTCCCCAGCGCGTCCCCACGCACCACGTTGAACCCGGACTCGTCGCGCCAGACGTCGGGGTAGCCGATGCCGACCTTCAAGGTCGCGAGCTTTTCCTTGGCCTTGACCTTGGTCGCCGGCGTCATCCACGTGAGCGAGTCGATCCGGCGCCCGAAGGCGCCCACGATCTCGTTCACCATGGCCATCACCGCTTGCTTCGTCTCCGGCGGGAAATGGCGCTCGACGTACACCTTGCCCACCGAGTCGGGGAGCCACTTGGTCGTCAGATCGGCCGCCACCCGGGCGCGCGGGGGAAGCGCCTGCGAGCCGCGCAGCTCCTTGCCGTAAAAGCCGAAGTTGGCCTCCACGAACGCCTTGGGCAAGAAGCGCGTGACGTGATCGATGGCGCGGGCCGTGAGGTAATCCCGCCACACATCCAGGGGCTCGCTCTTGGCCAGCGCGGCGATGCCGCTCACCGCGCGCGGATGCCAAACGATGAAGCCCGCCGGCGCCTCCAGCCCCGCCGCGGCAAAGAAGGCGTTCCAGTCGAGGCCCTTGGCCTTGGCGGCGAAGTCGGCGCGCGTCCAGGGGTTGTTTCCCTTGGAGACATCGCCGGACTCCGTGCGCGTGGCGTGCACGGAGGCGAGCTTCTTTTCGAGCTCGAACGCGCGCGCGGCCTTGGCGTCGGGGCCTTTGACCCCGGCCAGCCGGAGGATGGTCGCGAGGTAGCGCACATAGGCCAGCCGCGCCGCTTGCATGCGCGGGGTCTCGTCCAGGTAATAGCTTCGATCGGGCATCCCCAGGCCGCCTTGAAGGAGGTACGGCGCGTAGCGGGAGGGATCGTTCAAGTCCTGCTCGACGAAGAGCCCGAGCAGATGATCCGTGTGCAAATTGGTGTTGTTGAGCGGATCGACGTCGGCCCGCAAGGAGGCGCCGAGGTAGCTCGCCAGGGCGCGCGCGTCCTTGATCTTGGCCACCCGCTCCAGGAGGGGCGCGAGCGGCGCGACGCCGCGCGACTCGATGGTCACCTCGTCCAGGTAGCTCGCGTAATGATCGCCGATGCGCTGCGCGATGGATCCAGCCGGTGCGCCCGCGTGGGCCGCCTCTTCGAGCAGGGCGCGGGTGCGCTGCTCCACTTCTTGCGTCACGCGAAGGGAGGTCCCCGTCGTATTGCGATCGGGCGGAATTTCCGTTTTGGCGTACCAGCTGCCATTGGCGAACAGGAAAAAGTCCGCGCCGGGTCTTACGGACCGATCCATGGCCTCGAGGTCGATGGAGTGCGCCGCCGGGGCGGGCGCGACGGGCGCAGGGGGCGCGGGCGGCGGCGCAGGGGGCGCGTCCGTGGCCACCGGCGCCGTCTGCGCGGGCGGGGCATCGGCGCCGCCGCACCCGGCGAGTCCTGCAAGGAGTGTAAGAAGAAGCGACGAAAAACGCACGGGGCGGTGACGAAGGCGCAACACAGCGGCACGATAGCGCATCCTCGCTCCGGCTGGCCATCGGCTTGTTTTTCCAACGCGACGCTCCCACGATCGGCGAAGGACGGCATGCGAATCACCTCCCTTCTCGCCACCCCTCCCGTGCCACGATTGACGCCGGAGGGCGTCTTCGACGCCTTTGGCTGGTGCACGAGCGACACCCTCGAGTGGTCGCGGCCGAGCGGGCGCGCCTTCGATGCGACCACCCCGCTGGATGGCTCCGATCCCGCGCGCATGGTCTTCGTCTTTCGCCGCCCGGTCGATTTTCTTCCGCGCGAGCTCGCCAAGCTCCACGCGTTTGGCCTGGGCCTCGAGGAGGAGTGGGCGCTCGCGCCCTACGCCATCGACGACGCCACCGACGAGCTCTTCACGTACAACGTCCGCCCGCGCGACGTCTTATGGCTCGCCGCCGACAACCTCAACGCCCTGTTCTGGGGGCTGCACGACTGGTCGCACTTCCACAACCACGGCCCCTTCGAGGAGCGCGCCTGGACCGAGCTGCAGTGCGACGGCGCCGCCCTCTCGTGGATCTGGCTCAATCGAGCGGCCATCGGCATCGACGACGTCGCTTTTGGCACCATCCACGCGAGCGTCCAGCGCGGCATCGTCGCCCGCTTCGAGGCGGAGGGAAAGCCGCTCTCCCCCGCCCTCCTCGCCGCGCTCTCCCCCGAGGCCATCGCCGATTGGTCGCTGCGCATAGGCGTACGGGAAATGCACTAATGCGCGCGCCCCGAGGGCCCGTCTTCGTCCTTGACGGAGATGCGGCCGCGCGCGGTGGCCATCCAGTCCCCGGCGTTCTCGGCCAGCTCCTCCGCCTGGGCGGTGAGCCGCTCGAGCAACTTGTCCACCTCGGGCCGCGCGCGCTCCAACCACTTGCGGATGGCGGGCGCCGCCACCACCCCGAGGACCACGCCCACGCCCACGTATTGGAGCTTGGTCCCCAGCGCGATGGACTCGGCATCCGCGTTGGCGGCGCCGTTCGCGCCCTTGGACCCGTTTCGCTTCTTCTTTTTCTTTTTCCCCATCACGCATCTCCAAGTCCAAGGTCGGTGCGCGACGCGCCGGCCGTTTTCTTTTGCAGCGCGAACGAGTTGAGGACGACGGCGATCGTGCTCAAATTGTGCACGATGGCCGCCGTGAACGGCGAGAGGCGGCCCAGCGCCCCGAACCCCAGCCCGACCAGGTTCACCCCGATCGAGGCGCCGAAGTTCTCGTGGATGGTGCGAAGCGCATTTTTGGCGATGCCCAGCGCCTCGGGCACCAGGAACAAATCGTTGCGCGCCAGGGTCACGTCGGCCGTCTCGATGGCCAGATCGCAGCGCCCTTCGCCCATGGCGATGCTCACATCGGCGTGGGCCAGCGCCTGCGCGTCGTTGATGCCGTCGCCCACCATGGCCACCCGGTAGCCCTCGGCCCGCAGCCGGTCGATGAGCCCGAACTTGTCCTGCGGGAGCATCTCGGCGTGCACCTCCTCGATCCCGAGCTCCGCCGCCACGTACTGGGCCGGCGCCGCGCGATCGCCGGTGGCCAAAAGGATGCGCTTTACACCTAATTTTCGCACCAGCTCGATCGCGGCCAGCGCCTCCGGCCGCACCGCATCGGCCACCCCGAACGTGGCCGCATCATGGCCATCGAGCGCCAGGTGCACCAGCGACTGCGCCGCTTGAATGGCCGGATCCGGCTGCGCATCGATCGCCGGCATCGCCACCCCTGCCCGCTCGAGGAAGGCGCGGCTTCCAATCTGCACCCGCACCCCATCGACCATGCCCTCCACGCCAAAGCCCGGGTGCGGCCGATAGTCGACCACGTGCCCCGGCGTAAGGCCGCGCTTGCGCGCCTCCTTGACGATGGCCAGCGCCAGCGGGTGCGTCGCGTGACGCTCCACGGCCGCGGCCAGGCGGATGCACTCGCTCTCCCCGCGCGCCCTCCCGATCTCCGACAAGGTGAGCGCCGTCATGGATGGTGCACCGACGGTGAGGGTCCCCGTCTTGTCGAGCACCAGCGCATCCACGTGGGCCGCGCCCTCCAGGTGCACGCCTCCTTTAATGAGAATACCGCGCTTGGCGGCGCCGCCAATGCTCGCAAAGACCGCCGTGGGCGTGGCCAGCCCCGCCGCGCAAGGACAGGCGATGACCAGCATGGTGATGGCCTTCGTCCAGTTGCGGGTGATCAGCAAGGTGAGCCCCGCGAGCCCAAGTGAAATCGGAACGAAGCGCGACGCAAAGCGGTTGCCGATGGCCTCGATGGGCGCGCGCTTCTCCTGCAGATCCTGCACCGCCGCGACCATGCGGGCGATGAGCGTCTCGTGCACCAGGCTCGTCACCTCCACGTCGAGCTCCCCGGACTCCACGATGGATCCGGCGTAGACGGTGTCGCCCGCGCGCTTCTCCTTGGGGAGCGCCTCGCCCGTGAGGAAGCTCTCCTGCACCAGCGCTTGCCCGGCCACGATCTTTCCGTCGAGCGGCACCTTCTCGAAGTGGAAAATGCGGACCACGTCGCCCTTCTCGAGCGCCTCCACCGGCACCTGCCGGAGGGCCGGCTTTTTCCCGGGCGAGCTCGCGGGCGAGAGCCTCCAGGCCTCGGGCGGCGCCAGATCCATGAAATCGGCGATGGCCAGGCGCGAGCGGCGAAGTGTGATCTCCTCCAGGAGCCGCCCGAGCTGGATCAACCATATGACGCTGAGCCCCGTGAGGCTCTCGCGCAAAAGCAAGGTGGCCGCGACGGCGATGGCGATGAGCGTATCGTCGGTGGGCTTGCCGCGCGCGGCCGATTTGGCGCCGCTCTTGAAGATGGGATAACCGCTCACGATGGTGAGCAGCATGCCCAGATCGGTCAGGGGGCCCCCGCGCCCGCTCCCCAACACGGGCACCCCGCGCAGCCGGCGCGAGACCAGCCAGGCCAGGACCGCCCCCACGGCGCTGAGCCGCAGCGTCTCTTTGCGCACGCCTTCGTCGCTGCCGAGGTGCGGGTGCGCGTGGCCATGCTCGTCGTCGTGATCGTGAGCGTGCCCATGATCGCGGTGCGCATCGTGCGCGGGATCGTGCCCGTTGCCGTCGTGGATGTGCCCCGCGATCGCGTGCCGGTGATCGCCCAGATCGCACTCGCCGTGCACCCGCCAGAACTCCCGCACCCCGCGGCAAATGGCCTCGGCCACCTCGACCTTGTCGGCGCGCGACGGGTTGTAGAAGACCAGCGCCGTGCGGGTGCGCGAGCTGTAGCTGGCGAGGCGCACGGACGCGATGCGCTGGAGCTCGCGGCGGATGGCGTCGCGCAGGAACGCGTCGCCTTTGAAGTCGAGACGAAAACGAATGCGCCCGGGTACGAACGCCTTCACCGAGATCCGCGCCAGCAGCTCGTCGAGTGATGCGGCACCGAGCGACGTGGCGGCGCGCGACATGATCATCCATCAGGAGAGCAACGGACACGGTGGGAGTCAATAGAATGAACCCAAGCGCCACCGCAGTACGTGCCTCCCGACTGAGCGGGGGCGATCAATTCAAATCACGAACCATGGATGGATGGACCGCTAAATCGATATGCATCACGGGGCGCGTCGCAAGCGCCGCTGCGCCCGGGTGCACGCGCGCGCGAAGGACGCCAGCTTGGGTGGCGATGCGATGAGCTCGAGCTTGCGGTCGCGCGGGAGCGCCTTCAACGCGAGCTCCAGCCGAAGCGCATTACCATGGCTCGCGCACCGGCGCGTGGCCAGCACCTCGAGCGGTCCACGCCCGCGCGTGTAGCGAGCCCCCGTCCCGGCGTCGTGGGCGGCGATGCGCGCGGCCACGTCGCGCGCGATTCCGATGTACAGCGTTCGGTCGGCGCAGCGCGCGACATAGACGAACCAAAAAGCCACGGCGGGAGCCTACCCGGACTCGGCCGCTTTTTTCATGCTGGCGTGTTACCTTTTTGCGCGCCAAACCGGAGGAGAGTGCGTCCTAACGTCATACAGCCCATGATTGCGTCCCGGTTTTCCCTCGCATGCTCGTTCGGCCTCGCCCTGGCGCTCCCCGCGTGCGGGGGCAAAAACCGCGACCACGGCCAGGGGGGCGCGGGCCTCGATACCACGACGGGGCTCGAAACCTTGGGCATCATCAACATCACCCATGTGCCCAGCACCCCGGCCGGCACCTCTTTCTACGTCGTCCAGGCGGCCTTCTCGGACCACTACGAGAGCACGTCGGACGTGGAGTGCACCTACCGGGAGGAGGCCCACTGCACGATCCAGGCGTGCACGGACAACCGCACCGCGCCGTTTCGAGCGAAGCCAGCCGGAAAGCTCACCATCGGCGGCGGGCTCTTTGGCACCCCGGGGATCGAGGTCGAGCCCGACTCCGATCATGCCTATGTGGACGTCGGCTCCATCAAGCCCTGGGAGCCGGGGCAAATGCTGATCGCCCGGGGCGGCGGCGACGAGATTCCATCCTTCGAGGTATCGGTGCCGGCCCCCGGGACCTTTACGCTCATGGCCCCGGCCATTCCCCCGGAGGACGCGCTCCCCATTTCGCGCTCCGCGCCCTTGCCGCTCCAATGGTCCGCCGAGCCGCTCGATCGGGTGGTGATCATCACCTCGTCGGAGAAGACCTCGAATGCCAACCCCCTGGTCACGGCGACCTGCAGATTTGCAGCCTCCGAGACATCGGGAGGCATTCCTGCATCCGTCCTCGCCGTGCTGCCCCCGGGACCGGCCACCTTCGACGCCGCCGTGACCAACATCGGCGTGAGCCAGGTGGCCAATCGGGCGGTCCTGTTCGTGGCGACGGAGCTGGCCCATGCCGCCGGGGGCGGGCCCGCGCATGCCTCCGCGAGGGTGGAGTAACGTCGCGCGCGCGCATCGCCGGGGGAATTGCTATGGTGTGGACGAGGAAACGAGGCCATCGTGCGCACCGTTCGAGCCATTCGTTACGTCTTACCGTTCCGGGAGGGCGGGTCCGTTCCCGCCCTGATCGAGGGCGATGATCTGGGGCTTTATGTGGTCAAGCTCCGCGGCGCCAGCCAGGGCACCAAGGTGCTCGTCGCCGAGCTGATCGCCGGCGAGCTCGCCCGCGCCTTGGGGCTTCACGTCCCGGAGCTGGTGCTCGTCGAGCTGGATCGCGCGCTGGCGTCGAGCGAGCCCGATCCGGAGATCTGCCGTCCGCTGGAGGCGAGCGCCGGCTTGAACCTGGGCCTCGACTACCTGCCGGGCAGCATCACCTTCGATCCGGTCGCGGGCCCTCGGCCCGATGCCACCATCGCCTCGCGGGTGGTCCTGTTCGATGCGTTCGTGGCCAACGTCGATCGCACGCCGCGCAATCCGAACTTGCTCGCGTGGCACGCGCGCCTTTGGCTCATCGACCACGGTGCGTCGCTCTACTTTCACCACGGCTGGAGCCCGGCCGACGTCTTGGACGGCGCCTCCGATCCCTTTGCCGAGGTGCGCCAGCACGTGCTTCTGCGCTGGGCGTCGGCGTTGGAGCCGGCCGCCGCGCACCTCCAGGCCACGATCACGGGATCGCTCATCGCGGAGATCGTGGCGCGCATCCCCAACGATTGGCTCGGCGAGGAGCATGGGTTCCCCGACCAGCCAACGCACCGCGCGGCCTACGCCGCGTGGCTCCAGGCCCGCGTGCAAAACATCCCCGCGCTGCTCGAGGAGGCGAAGAATGGCCGAGCGCTGTTCGTTTGACTACGCCGTCGTGCGGGTGGTGCCGCGGGTCGAGCGCCAGGAGTTCATCAACGCGGGCGTGCTCCTCTTTTGCGCCGAGCGCCATTTTCTGAGCGCCCGCATCGACCTGGACGAGCATCTGCTGCTGACCCTGTCGCCCGCGGCGGAGCCCGACATCGTGCGCCGTCATCTCGAGGCCATTCCCAGCATTTGCGCGGGGGGTCCCAAGGGGGGTCCCATCGGGGAGCTGCCGCTGCGCGAGCGATGGCATTGGCTGGTGGCGCCGCGCAGCACCATCCTGCAGATGTCGCCCCCGCATACGGGCCTGACCGACGCGCCCGAGGCCGCCTTGGATCGGCTCTTCGAGAAGCTGGTGGCGCGCCGATCCCCGAGGTAGAAACGGCGCCCCTCGGCGGGTGCGACGACGTGACGCACTGGTCGGCTGAAAATTCTCCACTAGGCATGAGCGGATGTCGCCCACCGCCATCGCCCGATCCTCGAACCGCGGCACCCTGAAGCGGTGGCTCACCGCGCTGCTCGGCGCGAGCCTTGCGATCGCGGGGGCCGCGGCGCCGGCCTTCGCCCAAGAATCGAGCGGCGAGCCCCACGCGCATACCGCCACCGGCGATCCCCACGCGCACGCCGCCCCTGGTGAGGCCATCCTCGAGGGCCGGTTGATCGCACCGTGCTGCTGGACGCAAACCCTCGACATGCACGAGTCCCCGCTCGCCACCGAGCTCCGCGCCGAGATCCGAGAGCGCCTCGGCCGCGGCGAGCTCTCGGAGGCCATCGAGGACGATCTCGCGGCCCGCTTCGGCGAGCGCATTCGCGCCGTCCCCAAGACCGGTCGCGATCCGCGGGCCGCCATCTCCATCGGCGGCAGCCTCGTCATGTTGGTGAGCGCCATCGGCGTGCTGTGGCTCGTTCGCGGATGGACGCGGCGCCAGCCAGGCGGCAAGCTCCCCTTCGGCCCGCGCCCCGCCGCCGCCGCCGCTACGACCGCCGCACGCGACGAGTACGACGATCGCCTCGAGGACGAGCTCCGCCGATTGGACGCGTGATCGCGCGCAGCACGCCACGCCGTCCTCGCGGCGCGCCGTCGGTTCGGAGAAGACGGACTCGGAGAAGACGGATTCGGCCCTGCGGCCAAGTGTCACGCGACACAAGGTCACGCTGACCGGGGCCGGCGCGGGCGCTACTTCCCGCGGCATGGATCTGCCGGTCTTTCATCTCGACGTTCTCAACAACCGCATGCTCATCGCCATCATCGCGGTGCTGCACGTGGTCATCAACCACGCCATGGCGGTGGGCGGCATCCCGCTGGTCTCGTACCTGGAGCGGAGGGGCGTTCGCACGGGCGATGACGCGTGGGACAAGCTCGCGTTCCGCCTCTTGACCGTCTTCTTCGTCATCACCACCACGGTGGGCGCGCTCACGGGGGTCGGCATTTGGTTCTCCACCTCGCTGGTCAACCCGTACGCGATGGGCAGCCTGCTCCGCGTGTTCTTCTGGACGTGGTTCACCGAGTGGCTGGTCTTCGTGACGGAGGTGGTCCTCATCCTGGCGTACTACCTCACGTGGAAAAAATGGACGGGCCCGCGCAAACGGGCGCACGCGCGCATGGGCGTGGTGCTCTCCATCGCCTCGTGGGCGACCATGGCGCTCATCGTTTCCATCTTGAGCTTCATGATGGATCCGGGCTCCTGGCAGTCGAACCGCACGCTCTTCAGCGGCATGTTCAACCCCGTCTACCTGCCGCAGCTGGCGTTTCGCACGCCGCTGGCCATGGTGATGGCCGGCGCCTTCGGCCTGGCCATCGCGGTGGGCGCCACGGATGCCGGCACCGAGCTTCGCACGAACGCCGTGCGCACCCTGTCGCGCTGGATCCTCGCCTGGATCCTGCCCTGCGCCGCCGGCGGCATCTGGTACGCGCACGCGGTCCCCTCGGCCATGGCGTCGAACTTGGCCGTCGCGCTGCTCACGCAGGCGCTCGAGGGCTGGTCGCGCACGGCGCTGGGGGTGCTCGCCGCCGTGTCGGCCGCCATCGCGCTCCTTGCGCTCTGGGGCGCCGTCCGCCCCAACGAGGTTCACACATGGGCCCTGATCGCGCCCGCGTTTCTGGCGGTGCTCTTGATCGGCACCTTCGAGCGGGTGCGCGAGTTCATACGCAAGCCGTACACGATCGCCGGCTACATGTACGCGAACGGCATTCGCAAAGACGATTACCCCATGCTCCAGCGCGACGGCTTGCTCGCGCACGCCACCTACACCAGCGTCCGGCGCATCACCCCCGAGAACGAGGTCGACGCCGGGCGCGAAGTCTTCGCCCTTGCCTGCACGCGGTGCCACACCACGGACGGGGTCAACGGCATCCGCGACGTGCTGACCACCCTGTACGGCCCCGACAAACCGTGGGACCGCGACGCCATCGGCGCCTATGTCGGCGCCATGCACACGACCCGCCCGTTCATGCCGCCCTTCCCGGGAAGTGAGCTCGAAAAGCGCGCCCTCGCGGCGTACCTGGTGCATTTGCAGGACCATCGCGAGCCCCTCGAAGGCGCCCAAGTCACCGGCGTGCGGGTGGAACGATGAGCCCCGATCCCACCCCCGTTCCGCGCGACATTCCCCTTCCCCTCCCCGTGAACGGGCACGCGCTGGAGCTTTTGCTCATCGCCGCCTTCATCGCGCACATTCTATTCGTCAATTTGATGGTCGGCGGGTCCATCCTCGTTTTGGCGTTCGAGATCCGGGGCGCGAAGAATCCCGATTACGACCGCCTGGCCCGCGCATTGGCCTCCACCGTCACCGTCAACAAAAGCCTCGCGGTGGTGCTGGGCGTGGCGCCGCTTTTGCTCCTCAACCTGCTCTACACCATTCATTTCTACACGGCGAACACCCTCACCGGCACCGCGTGGATCCTGCTGATCCCGACCATCGCCACCACCTTCCTGCTGCTCTATTTGCACAAATACACGTGGGACCGCCTTCGCGATCTCAAATGGCTCCACATCGGCATCCAGGCCATGGCGGTGGTGCTCTTTCTCTTCATCCCGCTGGTCTTCCTCACCAATGTCAACCTCATGATGTTCCCGGAGCACTGGACCAACGTTCGCGGCTTTTTGAGCGCGCTGGTGTTGCCCAACGTGTTCCCGCGTTATTTCCACTTTCTTTGCGCCTCGCTCATTCTGACGAGCCTCTTTGGGGTCGGCTACTTTGGCCGCGCGAAATACCCCGTGGAGGAGACGTTCCAAGCGCTCACCCGGCCCCAGATCCGGCGCGCGTTCTACACGGTGGCGTTCGGCGTTTCGTTGGCGCAATTCATCGTCGGGCCGCTGGTGCTGTTTACCCTTCCGTCCAAAGGGCTGAGCGGCGCGGTGCTTTCGGCCATCGCCATGGGCGCGCTATTGGCCATTCCGGCCATTTGGATGATGTGGAAAGATTTGTCGCTCCCGGAGCCCGACGGCAAGCGCCTGCCCTTCATCGCCGGATGCTTGTCGCTCACCGTGCTCTGCATGGCCACCGGCCGCCACGTCTACCGCGGTGTGGCCCTGGCCGAGCACCGCCAGGCGATGCGCCTCGCCACCGAACGCTGGGCCGAGGAGTCCGCCCAAGCGGCCTACGAGCAGACCCTCGGCCGCGAGCGGGCGGCGCAGGGGGTTACGCAGGGCCAAGCGCTGTTTCAGAGCACGTGCAGCGCGTGCCATGGGGTCGATCGGCGCGTGGTCGGTCCCCCGCTCACCGAGATCGCGCGCATCTATGCCGACAACCCCGACGGCATCGTCACCTGGGCGCGCGCCCCGGGGAAGAAGCGGGTCGACTATCCGCAGATGCCCGCCTTTGCGTCGCTGGGCGATCCGAAGCTCCGCGCGATCGCCGCGTACATGCTGCAGACCGGCGCCTCCAAAACGGCGCCGTAACCGGGCCGCCGCGCCAGTCGCGGCCGAAGCGCACCGTCGCCCCGAAGCGCCCATCGCGCCGTCGCGTCAAAGCGCCCATCCATCGAAATTCTTTATGAGGCGCCGCGCGCACTTTCGATTCGATTTTTGGGCCCGCGAACGCCATGCTCGGCGGGACGATGAGGCATACGACCGTCGCCATTTTGGCAGCGACCTTTCTTTTATCGGCTTGTGGAGGCCCGATGACCGGTACGGCACGTGCGCAGACCACCGCCAGCCGGCCTGCGCGCAGCACGGTGGCGCAGGTGGCGGTTTGGAGACCGAAGAGCGGGCAGGAGCAGCACTTCGAGAACGGCTACAAGCAACACCTGCAGTGGCACAAAACGAACGGGGACACCTGGAGCTGGTACGGCTGGTATGTCGTCTCCGGTCCCCGTTATGGCCAATTCATCGACGCCACCTTCGATCACGCGTGGTCCGATTTCGACAAAGCCGTCAACCCCGCCGAGGATCGCGCCGACAACGGGCTCCACACCGTGCCGTTCGGCGACGTTCAAACCATTTACAAGATCGCCCTGGTGCCGGAGCTGAGCATCGGCCAGACCGGCGGCCTCACCTCGAAGCTGGTGCGGCTCATCACGTTATCGGTGCTCGATACCGAGGGCGCCACCCAGGTGCTCGCGCGATTGCGTGCGCAATACCAGAATAAGCAGGATACGCAGGATAAGCAGGGGCTCACGAGCTTTCTCGTCTACCGCCTGGTGGATGGCGGGGACGCCAATCAGGTGCAGCTGCTCCTCGGCTTTGGCAGCCAAGAAGAGTACGGAAAATCCGAATCGATTTTTCGAGACATTCGCGCCCTGGAGCACGGCGCGAAGGTCAAAGCCTTTGCGGGCATGACGTCGGAGACGCTCGTCTATCGCGCCGATATGAGCCTCTTTCCGCGTTGATCGAGCGGGTCGTCGCGATTCAGCCGCAGTGGAGCTTCTCTCCCTCCACTTGCGCGGGCTCGCGCAAGGGATAGGCGACGGGGTACCACGTTCCGAGCAAGATCCCGCAGCGCTCGCGCACGAAGTGTCGGTCGCCGCGACGCCGTTTTCCTTCGATGGGAAGCGCGTGCAGATGCAGCGACGTGCCATCCGTTCCCAGGATCCACTCCGTGCGTTCGACGATCGCGCGGTCGCGGTTGTCGCGCAAGGTCACCACCCAATCGCCCGGTGAAAGATACTCCCATTGAATGGTGTGGGTCAGACCGCAGGGGTGCTCGAGCTCGTCGATGGTGAATTCGCACGTCGGGCCACCCCCTCCCGAAACGGAATGGCGATGTTTATCGATCTCCTCCACCTGGAGGTTCTCCGTCGGGACCTCCATCTTGGGCGCGCGCAAGCACCCCGTAAGGAGAGCGAACGACATCATCAGCTTCCACCCGCGCGCCCGCGCACGCGCCTTCATCCCATGACGAATCACGGGGCGACTGTATCGCACGCCTCGGTCGTCCGAAGCCATTTTTGCGCGACCAAGCCCGCCGGCCCCGGGTGGCGCAAATGGTTCCGAAGCGCCTTGGTGACGCCCAGGAGCGCGGGGCTCCGCCGGTCTCGTCGCCGGATCAAGACGAGGGAGCGAAAGGCCGCGATGGGGAGCGGGATCGCCATCAGCTCCGGTGGAAGCGGCTCGGCGGCCAACCGCGCCAGGATGGAGAAGCCGCGCCGCGCGGTCACTTGGGCCACGATGGTGGAGTCCGACGAAAAGGCCGACGCGGTGCGGTTCATCATGCCGTTTTCGCGGCAGGCGGCGATGGCCGCGCGCGTGCCCGAGCAGCGCAGCTCGAAGAACGGCAGGTGGCTCAAATCCGACCAGAACGACGCGCGCGCGGGCCGATGGCGAATGGGAACCACGAGCACGTAATCGTCTTGCGCAAAGGGGGTGACGGCGAACCCCTCGCCCACCGGCAATTGGGAGATCCCCAGATCGGCGCGGCCCTCGCGGACCATGCGATCCACGTCTTCCCGATCGGCGCACCCATCGTCGATCTCGAGGCGAAGCTCGGGGTGCTTGGTGGCCATCCGCTGCGCGAGCGGCGTGAGGAGGTGCGTGGCCACGCTGCGGTAGGCCGCGATGCGCACCGTCCCCGCGCAACGATCGCGCGGCGCGGCGATGGCGTCCAAGAGCGCGAGCGCCTCGCCCGCCTTGGCGACCACCTTGGCGCCGGCCTCGGTCGGGGAGGTGCCCACCCGCGAGCGCTGAAACAGGCGAACGCCCAGGGCGCCCTCGAGCTCCCCCAGGGCATGGCTCACCCGCGATTGCGTGCACCCGAGCGCGGCCGCCGCGCCGCCCAGCGAGCCCGCGCGGGCGATGGCCACCACGATTTCGAGCTCGCTCGTCTTGGGCCTGCGCGGGGCCCGCTTGGGGAGGTCATCGAAATCGATCATGTGTCGCGAACGATAGATTCCGCGTTTCGGTTGTCAAGGAAGCGCCGCACACTAAGTCCGGGGTGACCATGAGCCAACACGACTGGCCAGCACGAGGAGCAATCATGAACGCAAGCGAGCATACGTTCCGGCATCACAAAGCCGACGTCAACGGCGTCCGGCTTCATTACGTCGTGGCAGGGCGCGGCGATCCGGTGGTCCTTCTCCACGGCTTTCCGCAGACCTGGTACGAGTGGCGCGCCATCATCCCGGCGCTGGCGGAGCGCTTTACGGTCATCGCCCCCGACTACCGCGGCGCCGGCCACTCGAGCCGCCCGGTCGACGGCTACGACAAGCGCACCATGGCGGAGGATATCCGGCAGCTGGTCCGCCACCTGGGGTTCGATCGGGCGGCCATCGTCGGTCACGACATTGGCTTGATGGTCGCCTATGCGTACGCGGCCGCCTACCGCGAGGCGACCACGAAGCTGGTGGTCATGGACGCGCCCCTGCCGGGCACCAACGTGTGGGAGCGGATCCGCGTCGATCCGCGGGTCTGGCACTTTGCCTTCCATGGTACGCGCGACGTGCCGGAGCTCTTGGTCGCCGGCAAGGAGCGCGAGTACCTGTCGCTCTTCTACGACGCCCGCATCTACAACCCTGCGGCCTTCACCGTGGCCGACATCGACGAGTTCGTGCGCGCCTACACGGCGCCGGGCGCCATGCGCGCGGGCTTCGAGCTTTACCGGGCCTTTCCCCAGGACGCGCGCGACAACCAGGAGTCGATGCGCACCCCCTTGGCCATGCCGGTGCTGGCCATGGGCGGAGCCCACAGCACCAGCGGGCCCCTGATCGGCGAGATGATGCGCGAGGTGGCGACCGACGTGACCTCCGTCATCGTCCCCGAGTCCGCGCACTGGCTCGCCGAGGAGAACCCCGCGCACGTCATCGAGCACCTTTTGAAGTTCCTCTGACCGGGCGCGCGACCACATCGATGGGGCGCTCGAAGAACGTCTCGAGCGCCACGATGGTCTGCGTGCCGGTGACCCCGGGGACGTCGAACAGCTTCTTGAGCGTGGCCTGGAGCTCCTCGGTGGTCTGCGTGCGCACCTTGACGAGCAAGGTGGCGGCGCCCGCGACCACGTGCGCCTCCTCGATGGAGGGGATGGCCTCCAGCGCCTCGGCCGTCTCCTCGCCCCCCATCCATGCCCCCGCGTTGATGAGCACATACGCGAGGACACCGCGCCCCACGGCCGCCGGATCCACGTCCACGGTGGTGCGCACGATGACCCCGCGCTCGCGCAGCTTGCGCACCCGCTCGTGCACCGCCCCGGGCGAGAGGCCGACGATTTGCGCTAGCGCCGCGTACGGCTGGGTGGCATCCCGCTGCAGCTCGGCGAGTATCATTCGGTCAACTTGGTCCACGACAGGATGGTATCCTGCTATTAAGCATATTTACAATACACCATCCAAAATTATACGGTGTCTGCATGATGGACACCATCGAGACGAAGTTCGAGAAGCTCGACGACCGGTTCGACGTGCGCGGGGATCGACGGGTCCTTCGCCTGGCCACCGGTTTTCGCTGGGCCGAGGGGCCCGTGTATGTGCCGGCTTGGCGCTGCTTGGTTTGGAGCGACATCCCCAATGACCGCATGATGCGGTGGGACGAGGCCACGGGGCATGTGGGGGTCTTTCGGCAGCCGGCGGGCTACGCCAATGGGCATACGCTCGATCCCCAGGGGCGTCTTTTGAGCTGCGAGCAGGGAAATCGCCGGGTCACCCGCACCGAGCACGATGGATCCATCACGGTGCTGGCCGAAAGGTGGGAGGGCAAGCGCTTCAACAGCCCCAACGACGTGGTGGTCCGCTCCGACGGCTCCATCTGGTTCACCGATCCGTCGTACGGCATCGACACCAACTACGAAGGGCACCAAGCCGCGAGCGAGATGGACGGCTGCCACGTCTACCGCATCGATCCCGTTTCGGGTCGGGTGGACCAGGTCGCCGGCGATTTCGAGCGCCCCAACGGCTTGGCCTTCTCGCGCGACGAGCAAACGCTCTACATCGCCGACACCCGCCGAAACCATATCCGGCGCTTCGACGTGGCCGAGGGCGGCGCGCTGACCGGCGGCCAGGTCTTCACCACGAACACCGTCGGCGTCTTCGACGGCATTCGCCTCGACGATCAAGGCCGCGTCTGGGCCGCCGCCGGTCCCGGTGTGCACTGCTACGCGCCCGACGGCCCCCTCCTCGGTCGGCTTCACCTCCCCGAGCCGGTGGCCAACCTCGTCTTCGGCGGCCCCAAAGGCAACGTGCTCTTCATCTGCGCCACCAGCTCCGTCTACGCGATCCATCTGACCACCAACGGCGCCCGCCGGCCCAAGGCCTGAGCCGCGCTCGACCATTTGGTTGTGTCAATTTTAATTGCGCACAATCGAATCGCGCGTTACGTCTTTGGGCATGAGCAATCCCGCGAAACTCGAGAAGGTCCTCTACACAGCCACCGCGTCCGCCGTGAACCGGGAGGGACGGGTCAGCAGCAGCGATGGAAACTTGGACGTCCAGCTGAGCGTCCCCAAGGGCCTCGGCGGTCCCGGCGGGTCCGGAACCAACCCCGAGCAGCTCTTTGCGGCCGGCTACTCGGCTTGCTTTGGCAGCGCGCTCGCGCACGTCGCCAAGGCGAAGGGCATCAAGACGGGCCCCGTGACGATCACGGCCACCGTCAACATCGGGCCGGTGGGCGCGGGCTTCGGGCTGTCGGCCGAGCTCGTGGCCGCGATCCCCGAGCTCGCGCGCGATCAGGCGCAGGCGCTCCTCGAGGCGGCGCACCAAGTGTGCCCCTATTCGAACGCGACGCGCGGTAACATCGAGGTGGCCATCCGCCTCGGGTAAGCCCGCATGCCTTCACCCGACGACCTTCTGCGGCTCGATGAGCAACTCTGCTTCGCGTTGTACTCTGCCTCGCGCGCCCTCACGCGCGCGTACGCGGATCTCCTCGAGCCGCTCGGTCTCACCTATCCGCAGTACCTCGTGCTCCTGGTGCTCTGGGAGGAAGACGGCGCCACCGTCAAACGCCTCGGAGAGCGCCTGGAGCTCGACTCGGGCACCCTGACCCCGGTGCTCAAGCGCCTGGAGCAACAGGGCATCGTCGCCCGCCGCCGCAGCGCCGAGGACGAGCGCGTGGTGCACGTTCACCTCACGGCCGAGGGAAAGGCGCTCAAATCCAAGGCGCGCCGCGTGCCCCCCAGCATGGCGTGCCGCGCGGGCTACGAGCTCTCCGACGCCAACGCCGTGGCCCGGCTCGAGCTCGTGCGCAACGAGCTCCGTGCGCTCTCGCGCCGTTTGCGGTAACGGGCTTGGGGTGATGGCTGGCGGTGACAGCTGGCCGCGATGGCTCGTGGCGACGGCTTGCCGTGATGGCGCGTCAGTCTTCGCCGCTGTCGTCCACGACGTGGCTGCGCTCGGCCGCGTGCTCCAGGGCGTTGTGCACCATGTCGATCACGTGGCGGTCGGCCAGCGAGTAGAACACGTGCTTGCCGGCGCGGCGGCGGGAGACGATGCGCTCGGCGCGCAGCATGCGCAGCTGCTGGGAGACGGTGGACAGCGCGCTGCCCGCGGCCTCGGCGAGCTCGGTCACGCACCATTCGCCGTCGGCGAGGCGCTCGAGGAGCTTGAGACGCGATACGTCGGCCGCCGTTCGGAAGAGGGAGGCCGCGCGCTCGAAGGCTTCGTCGGACACCACCGGCTTGCGACGAATGGTCCGCAGCGCGTGCTCGTTGGGAACGCAGGTGGCATCGTGGGGTTCACTCAGGGGCTGCTTCATCATCGCCATGCTCTGAACCTTATTTTCTCGTGACGTGTCATCAACGGTATCGCGATGGCGCGCAAGAAGCCATCCTGCGCGGAAAAAAGGTCGCCGTCCGTGCGCCGGCTGCTCACGCCAGGCATGCCCGCAGGCCTCCCTGAATCGCGTCGCGGTCGAGGTTGCGTCCGATGAGCACCAGCTTGTTTCCGCGCTCCCGCCGGCCTGGGCCCGTTACGAGGCGCGCGCTCGACGCGTTCGGCGCGGCCGGTACGTTCGAGGCGGCCGGCGCGTTGGACGTGCTCGATGCGGTCCGCGCGTTCGGCGCCCGCTCTTGCACGCAGTCGAGCCGCATATGAACGCCTTGTAAGATAAACGGGCGCGACGCCCCCTTCATATCGAGGATACCCTTCATTCGAAAAATATCCCGGCCCCGGCTCTGCAGAAGGTCCTTGACCCACCGCTGAAACTTGTCCCCATCGAGATCGCCGCGGAGCTCGATCCCCACGGAGACCACGCCATCGCCATGACGGGAATGCTCACGGGAAGGATCACGGGAAGCGTCACGCGAAGGCCCACGGAACGGACGCCCGGCGCGCGCGCCGTCGTCCGACCCGGGGTCGCCGTCGAGGAAGGTCGGATCGCGCGCGAGCGCGCGCCGCAGATCGAACGCGCGAAGGTCGAGCAGGAGGCCCGTCTCCACGTCGCCGTGCAGGGTGCGGCGCAGCCGTGCCACGGGGTTGATCCCGCGGATCCGCATCTCCAGGTTGTCGACGTCGGCCGGCGAGACCAGGTCGATTTTGTTGAGGAGGATCAAGTCGGCGAACGCGACCTGTCGCGCGCACTCCCGGATCTCGTCCAAGTGCAGGTGAACGTGCTCGGCGTCGACGGTGGTGACCACCGCGTCGATGTACATCTTGGCGGCGATGTCCTCGTTCAGGATGAACGAGCGAACCACGCGCGCCGGATCGGCCAGCCCGGTGGTCTCGACCAGCACCCGGTCGAAGCGCTCGCACGGGAGATCGCCGAGGACGCGCACCAGATCCCCGCGCACGGTGCAGCAGATGCACCCGGCGCTCATGGTGAAGATGGCCTCGCGGGAGGGCGCCGCCGCCTCCACCAGCCGATCGTCGATGCCGATCTCGCCGAACTCGTTCTCGATCACGGCGATGCGCTGGCCGCGGCCCTCGCGCAGGATGCGGTTGAGCAAGGTGGTCTTGCCGGCGCCGAGAAAGCCCGCGAGGATGGTGACCGGAATGCGCCGCATCGTCGCCCGCTCCGGCCTCCATGTGGGTCTTGCGTCGCGCATCGAGCTGACTTTCAGTCGTACGCGCGGCCGCGCCTCGGATCAACTGGATTCCAAACGCGACACAATTGCACAATTGATGAAGCGTAAAATGAGCCGCCCCGGGCTCCGAGGATGCACGAGTCTATAGGCGACGGACGAAAGGAAGCATAGGCTCCGAAGTGCAGGCTCCGGGAGGCGCGGCGTTCCCTCGTGAAGCTAGGAGACTCCAGGCTCCAGGCCCGAAGGAACGTCGTTCTCTCCTGGAACCTGCGACTCAAAGATCCGGGAGCACGATCTTCGAGCTCGCCCGGAGCTCGTACACCAACGTGAGCTTCCGCGTGGCGTCGCCCGCGAGCTCGAGATCGTAGGTGGCAAAGCCATCGCGCGGATCGATGTGCCACCCCTGCCCCGTCGCGACGTCGATTTCGAGCCCCTCGATTTCGCTCACCGGTACCCGCTCGGTGACCCGCACCCGCTTGGGATCGCGACCGAGGTTCGACAGCCATACGTTCACGGTGCGTTTGCGCTTTTGGGTGCCCAGGATGGCGCTGGTGTCGTCGTCCTTTTCGACCTCGCGGCGGACGCGCACGGCGTCGTCGGTGCCGAGGCCCAGCTCGAACGCCTCGCCCTTGCCGACGAAGCGCGTGCGCGCGCGGCCCGCGGCCGTGCCCTCGTAGTGGACGTGCACGGGCCCCGCGAGCAGCGGCCCGCCTTCGCTCAAGGTGGCGGTGGCGCGGAGGTGTGCGACCTCGGCGAGCTCCGGGTAGGCCACGAGCTCCACCCGCGCCGGCAGACGGACTTGCGCGATCTCGAGGCGCGCGGGGCGGCCGTCGGAGTAGAGGTCGGCGCGCGAGCGCGCTTCGTAGACCAAGGGAAGCCCGCCGTCGTCGACCCCCGGCATTTGATCGACGTCGGTGCGCCCTCCGGCGATGGCCGCCGATAGAATTTCCTGCTCGCGCCCCTCCACCACCGTGCGCTTGCGCTCCGCGTCGGACTTGCGGCGGGTGGCGATGCGATCGTCGTCGAGGAGCGGAGGCACCGCGTGCTGCGCCGGGCGCGCCGTCGAGAGGCGAACCTCCACGCTGCGCCAATCTTCGCCCGTGCGCTGCCAGACGGTGGCCCAGGTGAGCAGATCGAGGCTGCCCTCGCGCGCATCGCCCTGGCCATGGCCGAAGCGCGCCACGTGCTCCGGCCGCCAGAGCGCCCCCGGGGTGCGGTAGGTGATCTCGAAGAGCGCGGGCCCGGCCGACGAGGCCTCCACCCGCACCTGCACCAGCGCCTCGTGGCGCACGTGCCGCTCGGAGCCGTTTTGCAGACGGGACGCGGCGTGCGCCACCTCGTCCTCCGCGCGCAGCTTGAGCGACCACGCGGCATCGGCGGCGGCGAGCACGTCGGCCTCGGCGCGCACCAAGGTGTCGTAGGCGCCGCGCCACGCGTCCACCACCGCGCGCCCCTGGCCATTTTCGCGAAGTCCGCGCGGCACGCCCGAGAGCCCCGCCGCCCATCGCTCCAAGAGCTCGCGCGTCATTTCCCCGCGCGCGCGCGCCCGCTCGATGCCCTCGTTGGCCTCGGCCAGACGGCGATCGGCTTGGCGCAGCTCGGCCTCCAGCGCGTCGAGCTCCTCGCGGCCCAACGTCTCCTCGTGGTGCACGCGGCGCTTGACCCGCGCGGCCAGCACCCGCCCCTCGCCCTCCAAGAGGCGCACCTGCACCGAGCGCTCGTCGATGAACGGGGTCACCCCGGAGAAGACGATCCACGCGGCCCCGGGCCTCAAGGTGGCGTGCGCGGTGCGCACGATCTCGGCGCGATCCTCGAAGAACGTGACGGTGCGGGCGATCGTCGCATGAACCTCGGAAATGTGCGCTTCGTTACTCACGACGGTTTCCTCCCTCGAGCTCGCTCTTGCCCGGGAACACGATGCGGTACGAAAAGTCGACCCGCTCGCGGGCGCCTGCGCCCAAGGTGATCTCCCATACGAGCCCGCCGCGAATGGGCGCCCCGCGCTCGGCTTGATCGTATTTGTCGGGCTTGGGCCGGGTGGAGAGCAGCTCGATCTCCACGTCTTTGTCCTCGGTCACCGGCACCCGATCGTAGACGCGAACCATGACCGGATAACCGAGCGACGACGAGAGCTCGATGGCGACGTCGTGCTGCACCGCGGTCTTTCCGCCGAGAAAGCCGGCGCTCTCCTCTTGCACCCGCACGTTGCGCACCACGCGGATGCGGTCCTCCACGCCGAGCCCCAGGCGCACGGTGCCACCTTCGCCCGTGAGCTCCAGGGCCGAGGTGGTGAGCAGCGCGCCATCGAGGAAGACGTCGGCGGGGCCCGGAAGAAGGGCGACCGCAAAGGGATTTCGCGCGGCCGCCTCACGGTACACGTCGGTGGACTCGCGCGGGAGGACCACCAAGGTCCGCGCCGCGGGGCCGCTCCCCGTCGTGACCAAAACGCGGTGCGGAAGGGCGTCCGACGCGATCTCCACCGGCGCGTCGGCGCCGTAGCGGACCTGCCGTCCTCGTTTGTCGATCGCGTTCGCCGCGCTCGCCGCGTTCATCCCATTTGGCCCGTGGCCCCCATGCGCCGCGTGCATGCCCACCGCCTCCGCCGGATCGGACGCATAGCGCGGCAGCGGGATTTGCTCGATGTGATGCGTCGGGTCGTCGCCGCGCCACACGGGCGAGGGCTCCTTGACCAGGCGCCCGCGCGCGCTGCGATCGTCCATGGGGGCGAGGACCAGCGCATCGAAGTCGAGCCATGCATCGGCCGGCGCGATCTCGGACAGCTCCGGGTAGCCCACCACCGTCGGCGCGTCCTCCATGGCCGACGCCATGAACGGCATGCGCGCGCGCGCCATGGATCGCGTCGCCTTGGGCCGCGGGAGCATCTTGCGTTGACGATCCTGCGCCAGCGGCGCGCCGCCATCCCCATCCGCCGCACCGTAAGCCATGGGCGACGGCGCCATCATCGCCTGCGGCATGGGCTCCCTTGCCGCGGGCGCGGGCGGCGGCGGGGGCCGCGCTCCGGACGCGCCTCCTCCACCCGGGGCCGACGCAGATTCCTCCGCCATCGCCCCCAAGAACGCCACGGGCTCGGCCTTCGCCAGATCGTCGGTGAAGTGCGCGGAGAACCCACCCTCACCGTCGCCATTCTCCGCTTGGTGCGCGGCATACGCGGCGGCAGGCGCGGGCAAGCGGCTGTTTGCGCGCACCCGCGCCATGCGCGCAGCGGGGGTCGTGCGCGGCGAGGGCGGAGATGAAAGATGCGGCAAAGGAGGAGGAGGTGGTGGCGGCGGAGGAGAGCGCAACAGCGCCTCGTCGTAGCCGGCGAACATTTCGCTCAGCCCCTCGGGGAGCGGGCGGTAGCCGCGGCGCGGGGGCGGCTGCTTGCGCCCCAGGCGGTAGGAGAGGAGCTCGGGGAGCTGCGCATTGCGCACCAGCGCCGCCGTCGAGAGACTCAGACGAACCCCGCGCCAATCCTCACCGCTGGCCTGCGCCACGAAGGCCTCGAGCGTCCAGAGCGCATGGGTCGCCGCGTCGCGCGCGCCCTCCTCGGGCGAGGTAAAGCGTGCAGAATACACGGGCCACCAGCGCGCGGCAGGCACCGCGTACGAGACGTGGAGCGCGTCGGGCTTCGCGCCCGCGCCCAGGCGCACGACGATGGCGCTCGTCTCCCTTCCCTCGCCGAGGAGCTCGGCGCTCCCGGCTTGCGCCGCCTCCAAGCGGGCGCGCTCCAGGCGCTTTTCCAGCTCGGCGCGCGCCTCGTCCAAGGAGGCGAGCCGCCGATCGAGCTCCAAGGTCAGCTCGTCCGCCAGCGAAAGGGCCGCCAGCGCGTCCGACACGCGCGCCGCCGGATCGACGCGGCGCCAGCGCACATCCAGCTTGGGCTCCGGCCGAATGGCGCCCAGCGCAGCGCGTCGCATCTGCAGGTGCCGGCCCTCGAGGTCGAGCTTCTCCCACTGCCGCTCCAGATCGCGCAGGCGCGCGAGCACCTCGCCCGGCACGGGGACCTCCCGCGGCACCACCGCGCGCGAGCGCACATAGACGATGGGCCGCTCGCCGGCGATGCGGGCCCGCGCGGTCCCCGGCTGCGCCAGCGCGGTGATGCCCTCCAGGACCAGGCTGACCTCATCGGAGGGCAGGTCCGATGGGAAGAGCACCTCGCGCGTGACCACCGCGCCGCGCGCAAACACGTCCACGTTCAGGATTCGGCTCTCGCAGGCTATCTCACGCATGTGCGAGCCATGGTATGAGGATTTCATGGTCAAAGGCACCCTCCGCGCCACCCTTCACCGTGCCATCACGTCGCCGTGGGGCGATGGGCTGGCCCCCATCCGCATTCCGAAGGACCTTCTCCGGCGTGTCAACGTAACCTTCGGTCAGCCCCTCTGTTCCAAAGAGGAGCTCGTAAAGCGCCAGGAGGCCAAGGAGCGATTGGCCCAGCTCCGCGCCACCAAGACCCGCAAAAGCGTGGCCCGCGAACAGGCCCCGGTCATGGTCTACTTCGAGAAAGACCGCAACGCGCGGCTCCTCGGCCGGATCGAAGAGTTCCTCGGCAGCGAATCCATCGCCTTCACCAAGCTCGACGTCTCCGGCGACGAGGCCACCAAGGCCTTCGTCGTGCGCGAAGCGCGCTGCAAAGAGGACGATCTGCCCATCGTGTTCGTCGCGGGCAACGCCGTCGGCGGCTACAACGAGCTGGTGGATTTCAACGTGTCGGGCAAGCTAAAAAAGGCTCTCTTCGGAGAAAATTGAGCCGCCCATGAGCGCGGGCTTGATCATTTTGCTGCTGGTTCCGCCCGGCGAAATGCAGGCCCCGCTGGTCTCGGGCATCGTGAGCGCCGCCGGCCGCTCGCTCGGCGCCGACGCACGCGTGCTGGTGGATCCCGTGGCCCCCGTGCCCGATGAAGACGCGGTGGCCCTCGGGGACCGGCTGCACGCGAGCGGCGTCGTGACCTTGCGGTGGCTCGATGGCGGCCGCGTGGCCCTGCACGCGCACTGGGCCGGACAAGCCGGTTGGACGGACCGGTACTTCGCCTTCAACGAGGGCGACCTCGCCGAGGAACGAGGGCGCACCATCGGCTTTACGCTCGCCTCGATGGTGCAGACCGAGTTCCCCTCGCGCGCGCCGCCGGCCCGTGCCCCCTCGCCGGCCGCGGTCAAGGCGCCCGAAAAATCCGAAGCGGCCCCCGCCCGCGGCCCGCGCGCCGGGCGTTTTTCGATGGAGGCGCGGGCGCTGGTCGACGTCGCCGCGCATGCCACGACCTTGGGCGGGGTGCTGCGCGGTGCATTTCGCGTGGTGCCGCTGCTCTCGCTCACGGGGGCCGCCGGCTTTCGCACCGGCTCGGTGGGCGAGACCTCGGGGCAGCTGCGCGCCTTCTCGCTGGCCGCGGGGCTTCGCGTGCGCATCTTTTCCAGCTCGTCGGGCGCCGGCGGCGCGGGCGCGGCCGGAGGTGCAGCTGCCGCCGCGGGCGCGGGCGAGGATCGCGGCTACGAGGTTGCGCTCTTGGGCGAGTGGGTCAGCTCCTGGGAAACGCTTTCCCGAACGAGCAATGCGCTGCAGGAGACGCAACACGAAGGACGCTGGGTCCCGGGGGCGCATGTGCAACTCGGCGGCGCATGGTTCGTCGCGCCGCGGGTGGCCTTGGTGGCGGGGCTCGGGGCGCACATCGACTTTGGCAGCACCGACGTTGTCGTCAATGGTCGCACGGTGACCACCTTGTCGCCTTACCATGGCGTGGCCGAGCTAGGTATACGGGTGCACTTTTGACGTCGGCTGCCTGGTCGGCGGGGGGTCGGGTTACTTTGGGGGGGAAACGTGGCAACTGCGCGCAACCCCAAACTCCGTCTCGTTGCACCGAGCGCGGCGCCCTCGCCCGCGCCGGTGCGCGCGCCCTCGTTGGACGACGCGCAGCTCATCGCGTCGCTCCGCGCCAACGACGCGCTGGCGGCCACCGCGTTCCATGATCGGCTGTACCCGTGCGTCCACCGGACCATCCAAAGGCTCTTGGGCGCGCGGGACGTGGACTGCGAAGATCTCGTTCAGCTCAGCATGATCGAGCTCATTCAGTCGTTCGATCGCTACCGGGGCGAGTGCTCCCTCGAGTCGTGGGCTTCGACCATCGCGTCGCGCGCCGTCTACAACCATTTGCGCCGGCGAAAGCGCGAGCGCTCGATCTTCAGCGGCGCGGGCTTCGAGGATCTGGACGCGGGGCCCACCAACTTGGCGCGGACCCTCTTTGCGCGCAACGCCATGGAGCGCGTACGGCAGCACCTCGCCGATATCCACCCCGACAAAGCGTGGACCTTCCTGCTCCACGACGTGTGCGGCTACGATCTGCGCGAAATCGCCACCATCACGGGCGCCAGCGTGGCCGCGGCCCAAACGCGCTTGGTGCGCGGCCGCTGCGAGCTGCACGAGCGCATCGCCGAAGATCCGGAGCTGGCCGATCTGCTCACGCAACTTCCGGGGGCGGAGCCATGAGCATGCTCCCCAAGTACGCGAGCCTGGCCGCCAAGGCCCTCCGCGCCGGAGAGGC
This sequence comes from Sorangiineae bacterium MSr11954, assembly GCA_037157815.1. Taxonomy (NCBI): domain Bacteria; kingdom Pseudomonadati; phylum Myxococcota; class Myxococcia; order Myxococcales; family Pendulisporaceae; genus Pendulispora; species Pendulispora albinea. The sequence goes on along the minus strand of CP089984.1, from coordinate 4,613,661 downwards.
CCCTCGCGATCCCCCGAACGACGCCGAAGCCCGCACCCAACGCATCGACGCCATCCGGGACGCCATCCGCCAGCGCGCCCGCAAAAAGACGCAAAAGCGCGTCGCCATCGCCTCCACCTTGGCCGCCGCCGCCGCCGCCATTGCGCTGGTGGTGCGCGCGCAGCACACGCCCATCGACGCCATGGCCGAAGGCGCGCAAGGCCCCGTGCAAATCGAACGAGACGGCGCACGCGAAGCGCTCGCATCGGGCACCCCCATCCGCTCGGGCGATCACGTGGTGGCCGGCGAAGGCTCCCACGTCGAGCTCGCGCTCGCGACCGGAACGCGCATCGCACTGGAGTCGCGCGGCGATCTTTCGGTCGTCTCCCAGGACCGAAACCAAATTTACTGGCTGGCCGCCGGCTCGATGAAGGCGCACGTGGCCAAGCTGAAACAGGGCACCCGCTTCATCGTACGCACCCCCGACACCGAGGTCGAAGTCCGCGGCACACAATTCCACGTCACCACCGTCAAACCCGACCTCGCCTGCGCCAACGGCTCCACCACCCGCGTCCGCGTCGACGAAGGCACCGTCACCGTCCGCCACGCCGGCACCGAAAACCAAATCACCGCCGGCCAAGAGTGGCCCCGCACCTGCTATCCGGCCGCCCTCTCCGATTCCAGCCCCGCCCCCGCCACCAATCCCGCACCCCCAAAGAGCCCCGCACCCGACCCGGATCGCACCGCCCCCAGCACGAATCCCGCTTCCTCCAAGCTCGCTTCCCCCAGCCCCGCACCGGCCCTCGCCCCCGCGCCCAACCCGGATCGCACCACCGCCCCCCACCCCCGCACCTCTTCACGCCCGACCCCTGCGCCCGCCCCCTCGGAGCTCGCCGCACAAAACGATCTCTTCGCCCGCGCCGCCGATCAAAAGCGAACCGGCGATCTCCAAGGCGCCATTGCCACCTTCGAAACGTTCCTATCGCGTTATCCCCAGAGCGCCCTCTCCGAAAGCGCCACCGTCGAGCGCTGGCGACTGCTCGCGCGCGTCGACCGCGCCCTGGGCCGCGCCGCCGCAAAGGACTATTTGAACCACTACCCAAACGGGTTTGCACGCCGCGACGCCCGCGCGCTCATCGAACGCGGGGACTGAGCCGATGCGCAAATTTTGGTTTGGGCTCGGCCTTTTCGCGGCCGCGTGCCACGGTCAGCTCTCGTTCAGCGACCCCGACGACGGAGGCACCTCCGGCATGGACGCCGGCCTCGACGCGAGCGCACTGCCCATGGATTGCCGCACGAACGGCGGCACCTGCCCCTTGCCCACCTTGCGCTGCGACACCGCGTCGGGCAACTGCGTCGCGTGCCTCGCCGACTCCGACTGCAAAGATCCCCTACCGCGCTGCAACCCGACCGAGCACCGCTGCGTCGCGTGCACCACGAGCGCGGATTGCCCGGCCGGAAGGGCGTGCGAGCAGCACGTCTGCATCACCGCATGCGACGACGCCGGCAAATGTCCAGGCAATGCGACCTGCCACGCGCAAAGCCATCTATGCAAAGACTGCCAAGTAAATGCCGACTGTAATAATGCAGGCAACGACCGGATCTGCGAACCGAATACGGGCCGGTGCATCGAATGCCTCGACGACGGACCTTGCCCGCCCGGGCGCTCCCATTGCGAGAAGATCACCGGCCGATGCGTGCACTGCGTAAACTCATCGCATTGCCCGAGTGAGCAATTCATTTGCGATCCCGAGCGGCTCATGTGCGTTCGTCCCTGATGCCCAATATTTAAATCGACCGCGACCGAGAGAATCGAAGAAATCGAATTAGCGCTGCCTGGTCCGCGCCAGCTCGGACCACTGGGGGGGCATGTCAATACGCCGAACGGCTCTCTTCCTCGTCCTTATCGCCGCCGTCGCCTTCGCGTGCGGAAGCAGCGACAACGCTGCCGTGGGCTTCCCCGGCGGCGACGCGGGCCCCGACACCGGCCAGGGCGGAGATCCTGGCGGCGGTATACCGCCTCTCTGCCGCGCCTCCGGAAAGGCGTGCACGTCCGGAGATCAGTGCTGCACCGGCACCTGCGACCCGACCACCCAGCGCTGTACCGGCGGCGTGGGTACCTGCGGAAGTGCAGGTGCGACCTGCGGAAATGCTACCGATTGCTGCAACCTCAATTGCGTCGGTGGCAAGTGCGGAGCCTCCGCCTGCGTCTCCGATGGAGAAGCGTGCACCGGCGGCACCACCTGCTGCAGCGGAAAATGCGATACCGGAACCGGTAAATGCGCGGCCCTCAACACCACGTGCAAGACGGCTGGAAATAGCTGCTCGGGCAATGATCAGTGCTGCTCGAAGCTGTGCCAAGGTGGAACGTGCGCGCTCGCCTCGTCGTACTGCATTCAAACGGGCGACGCCTGCGCGCGCTCCGAGGATTGCTGCGGCGGCATGTGCAACATCGCGTCGGGCGCCAGCCTGGGCACCTGCAGCCCTCCCCCCACCGGGGCCACCAACTGCAACGGCGGCGTCGACGGCACCGTGTGCGATGGCTGCGGATCCTGCTGCAGCCGCTTGTGCGCGCCCTACGGCGCCTCCGGCGTGAAGATCTGCCGGCCGGCCAACGGCTGCCACGTCAACGGCGACCTTTGCCGCGCGGACAAAGATTGCTGCGGCGCGGCCGGCAGCGGATTGCCCGGTGATGGAAACGTCGTGTGCGACAAAGAGCCGGGTGCCGCCGTGGGCGTCTGCCGCAACCCCAGGAGCTGCAACCCCGAAGGCAACGTATGCCACTTCAAGGACTACGTGTGCGGCGGCTCCTCGTCCCGAAACGACTGCTGCGGGCACCTCGGCTCGAAGACCAACTGCGAGCTCGATCCGGTGGGCGTCCCGCGCTGCCATGCGGTCGGCTCCGACGGCGGCTTGGCCTGCCGCCAAACGGGTGAAACCTGCGCCTTCTCCGGCAACTGCTGCAACGGGGCCCTCTGCGTCCCCGACGCGAGCGGCACCCTCCGCTGCGCACCGCCGACCACGAAGTGCAGCGCATCCGGCGGCGCCTGCTCGGTCAACGCCGATTGCTGCTCGGGCCTCAGCTGCACCACCCCGCCCGGCTCCGTGAGCGGCACCTGCGGCGCCACCACCGTGCCCGATGGAGGCACCAACACCTGCGCCCTTTATGGACAAGCGTGTGGAAACGGCATCGGATGTTGCAACAACGTCCCTTGCATCAATGGCCTCTGCGTCGACATTATTAAATAGTAATGAAACAATGAAGAAAAGCGCGCGGCTCGGAGGCTCGTAGCCTAAAGTAGGTGTCATGCTGCTCGCACGGCGCCTGCTTCGAGTCGCTCCATCCACCGCGCTCGCCACCGCCGCGCTCGCGTTCATCGCGAGCGCGTGCTCGTCCGATCCCTGGAACGAGCCCGCCGATCGCGCGCAAAGCCAGCTCGCGGAGACCGTCGACGAGGCTGCAACCCCGCCGTCGCCCTCGAACGCAGCGCCGCTGGCCGAAGAGGATGAATTATCGCCGGCCGAGGACGAAGGGTCACGGGCCGAAGACGATATCCTCGTCGCATTGCAGAAGGTGCGCGGCATCGTCGAGGTTCGCGAGGCGCCGTCGCGGTACCCCGGCACCCGCTTTTTCATTCTTGGTTTCGAGCAGCCGGCCGACCACTTTGCCCCCCAGGGCGGCAAATTCACGCAGCGCGCCGCCCTGCTCTTTCGCGCGCGCGAGGCGCCGATGGTCCTCGCCACCACCGGCTACGGCATCACCACCTCGCGGGCCACCCGGTCCGAGCCGGCGTTTCTGTTGCAAGCCAATCAGCTGCTGGTGGAGCACCGCTACTTCACCCCATCGATCCCGAGCCCAAGCACCGTGGATTGGAGCAAGCTCGATATCTTTCAAATGGCCACGGACGAGCATCGCATCGTTCGCGCGTTCAAGCCGCTCTTTCCAAAGAAGTGGCTCTCGACCGGCGGCAGCAAAGGCGGCATGACCGCCATTTACCACCGCTTCTTCTACCCCGACGACGTCTTCGCCACGGTCCCCTATGTGGCCCCCAGCAGCTTCGGACGGAGCGATCCCCGCTACATCACATTCCTCGAGCGCGTGGGCGATCCCGATTGCCGCGCCAAGTTGAAGACCTTTCAAGTCGAGGTCCTTCGCCGCCGCGGGGAGATCGAGTCCCGCATGGCCGCCGAGGCCGCGGCCGCCGGTGACGGTTACGAGCTCGCGGGCGGTATCCATCTGGCGCTGGACTATGCGGTCACCGAAGCCCCCTTCACCTTCTGGCAATACGGCGAGCGAAGCTTCTGCGCCGACATTCCGAGGTCGACGGCCACCACGGACGAGCTGTACGCCTATCTCCGCGTCATTTACGGATCCATGGTCGGCGCCATTGGAGACCGCTCCCTCACGTACTTCGCTCCTTATTATTATCAAGCCTCCACCGAGCTCGGAGGCCCCGGCTACACCTATTCGCATATCCGCAGCCTGCTCACACCAAACTTCCGCGATCTCCCCCAGGCGCTCCCCCCGCTCGGCGTCGCCAAGCGCTTCCGGCCTACCAGCATGCCGCTGGTCACGAGCTGGGTGCACTTCTCCATGACGCGCATGCTCTTCATCTACGGCGAGAACGATCCATGGTCCTCGGGCGCATTCCAGGTGCGCCGCGAGAACGACAGCTTCCGCTACTTCGTCCCCGACGGAAACCACGGCTCCAACATCAGCGCCCTCCCCGCGCCGCAACGAACCGAAGCCCTGGCCCACCTCGCCCGCTGGATGGACGTTCCCATCCCGCCCGCGACCGCCGCCCCCGCACGCGACGGAGCGGCCGAGCCTCCGTTCGAGTCCCTCGCGCTCTGGCGACGGCTCCACCCCACGGGCGACTGATCGTCGCGCGATTCCAGGTTTGCGCACCCGCGGCCCGCGCGCGCAAGGTTGCGCGCTCGTCGTCGGTCGGCCCCATCACGGCGAGGGACCCCGAGGGGCTACGCGCCCGTATCGCGCATCGTCCCCCCATTTTTTTGGCGCCGCGCGGGAGCCCGCGGGCACGCCTCGGTGCGCGGCGGCATCAGCGCCCGCCCCACTCTTTGATTCGGTCCTGCACGTCGTTGTAGATATCTTCGTTCTTTTTGGTGACCTTTCCAAAGGTATCGGTGGCGCCGGGCCCGCCCATGGAGTTCACGGCGACGATCGCGTTCCGAGCCTGCCAGAACACGGGGCCGCCGGAGTCGCCGCCGCAGAGGACCTCCGTGTCGTTGCCCCATGTAAATGAAAACTCGCGCCGGTGGTTATCGGACTTTCCCGACCATTGGCCGTTGTTGCTGCAGTCCGCGTGAATACCGAAGCCGTAAACGACCGACGCCTTGTTCTCGCCGCACACGGGGCACCATTGGTCGAACGGCTCCGCGTCCGAGATGCCCGCCGGGACCACGTCGGCCTCGCGCTCCAACTTCGCCACCCCGACGTCGCGCGTCCCGCCCGCGCTGGCGTAGCTCTTGAGCTCCTCGATGCGAAGGCGGCGGGTGTTGCTGCTGTCGGCGACCACCTCCGAAGAGCCGGATTTGCCCGGGTAGAACCAGGCTTCCCCTTCGGCCTTGCCCGTTTTGTAGGCGAGGCAGTGCGCGGCGGTGAGGATGGTGCGCTTGCCCACCAGGGTCGCCGTGCAGTGAGCGCCGTTGATGACCATCCGCCCCACCTCGGGATGGTCTTTGGTCACCTTCGCCCCTTGGTCCTCGCGCAGGCTCTGCACGCACTCGCTGCCGGCGAGGCCCTGCGCTTGCGAGGCCGAACGTACGGTGTCCGCGCTGCACGAGCCCGTCGCGCACGCGGCGGTGGTGTTGGCCGCCGCGTTGCCCGATTGGAGGAGCGACGACGAGCAGCTCGAGTACAAACTGCGCGCGCCGTCGACGAGCGGCGTGCCCGCGTCCGCCGTGATGGCGAGCGCGTTGGCGCTCGGGTGCTTGCCCCCGCCGGCGCCCGTTTCACGCGGGCGCTGCGTCGCGAGATCGGCGACGATCCGCGCCACGATCCGGAGCGCTTCGACGTCCGTCGCGAAGGTGTTCTCGAGCACGTCGGCCTGCGTTCGCTGCGCGCCCGCCCGGAGCTTCATGCGCGCCGAGCCCCGCGCCCCGCGGACCGCGGACTCGAAGGTCGCGTCCGAGCCGGCGCTCGCTCGGGACTCGAGCTCGATGACCGGGGCCTGCGATGCATCGTAGCCGCGCATGACGGTGGAGCGGTCTTCGCGAACGCGAAGTCCCCACGTCGCGACCCCCAGCTGGGAACGCGTGTCCTGCGACGCGTCCATTTGCACCCGATCGTCGCTCGATGGAGGCGATTGCTCCTTTGCCCCGCTGCACGCGGAGGCGAGGGTCAGGAGCACCAGGATGCTCCATGACATTGGCGGCATATGTCCCATGCCGCGGTGCTCAGCAAGAACTCGGCCGCATCATCGATTGACATTCAGCGGCATTTGTTTGGACCCGGAATACCCTGTTCGAAGGCGATGTTGCGAACGGCGGAAAGGATGTTTCCCACCCGGGAAGCGCGGGTTCCTCCCGATTTCGCCCGCCTCCGCGCGCGAATCCGCCGCCTCGGCACACCCATCTCACCCGCTCGGCTCACCAATCCGGCTTCGCTCCACGACCGGCATTGGACAATCGGGCGTTATCGACCGTTTCGTGCGGACTCGTTGGAAATAATTGACACATCGTATTTTCGTGCGATAGCGAAAGAAATCCACCCGCGCACGCGCGCTCGAACGCACTCGAACGCGCGAAGAAAATGGAAACGACCGCGCCGGAAGGCGTACGAAATCGCGCGTGCGGCTAGCGCGCATACGAGAGAGACGCAATGAGCGAACCCCTATTGGGCACGATGGAGTGGTGCCAGCGCACGGGCGACCGGATGAGCACCACGGAGAAAATCGAATTGGCGCGATATGTCGCGTCGCTAAAAGCCGAAATGTGCTTCGACGAAATGCGGCACCGACTGGGCTTGCTGCGGCCGGCCGCGGTCGATCTCGACACATTGGCACCGCCCGATACGCGCTTGGTGCGCGACGCCGAGGCGTTCGGCCTCGAGATCTACGACGAGAGCGTGCTCACCCACTGCTTGCGCACCTACTATTTGGGCGCGCTGGTGGCCGCGCACGACGGCATCGCGTTCGATCGCGAGGTGTTCTACGCCGCCGCCATCTGCCACGACGCGGGGTTGACCGCCGTCGCGGGCCCCCTATCGGCGTGCTGTTTCGCCCACGCGAGCGGGCGCATTGCACGCGAGCGATTGGGCGCCGACGGTCACCCCGATCCGGTGGTCTCCCGCATCGCCGATGCCATCTCGACGCACCTGAACCTCTTCGTGCCCCCCTCGCAATACCCGGCCGAGAGCGCCTTGACGGCCATGGGCGCGACCTGCGACATCCTAGGCGCTTACGTTCATCGCATCGAGCCGGGCACCTTGAAGAAGCTCGTCGAGCGTTATCCGCGCATCGGGTTCCTCACCGCCCTCGCGCGCGCCGGGAGCGGCCATCACCCCGAGGACACGCGACCGTCGGTGCTCCTCGCCATGGGCGCGTTCGATAGGGGCACCCAAGGCATCGAGGAGGTCATCGGCGTGGACTGAGCGGCGCGGCCGCGCCAGCGCCGCGCCGCGCCAAAGGTCACCTCGGCCGATGAAACTCGACCGAGCTCCCCAAGTGCCCGAGCCGCCTCGCCTCCAGGCACGCCGGCGATCCCGGCTCGACGATGCGGCAATCGTCGGGACGGTGCTCGTAAATCGCGCACGGATATTGGCCGGGCACCGACACGTCGAGCCCCGCGCAGTGCGTCTCGTCGCCCGCGGCCGTGGGTACGTTCTTCATGAAGCGAAACCCCGGCGGCTGCGTGTACTCCTCCGTGTACAGCTCCAAGAGCCGCTTGCCCATGCGGTGCTCGTCGCTCTCCAAAAAGTGGACGGTGTGCGATGGATGATGGCAGCACCGCCCGCAGCCGACGCAATCGCCGCCGTTCGGATCGGGCTCTCCTGTGACGGGTGTGGGCATCTTCGAGTCGGTATCTAGCGCATCTCGTATCTAGATCGAGAGAGGCCACTTCAAGCCCGACAAGCGCGAAGCGACCTGCGCAAAATTGCTCCGCACCTGGGCCACGGGCGGCCTCTGCGCGGGATCGCGCCGCAAGGTCCAGAAGATGGCCTCCCCCAGCGGCGCCAAGCCCACCCGGGTGGCGAGCGCGCGCAGCCGCGGCGGCAGACCATCGTGGCTGATGTGCGCCGAGATCAGCGCCATCTCGCTGGGCGCTTGAAAGAGCGGGACGCCCGTGAGCGCTTCGAAGGCCAGGCACCCAAAGGCATACACGTCGGCCGCCTGCGGGGTCGGAGGCTGATTTTCGCCCCCCGCGCCCCACACCTCGGGCGCACCATAAGGCCCGGTGGCGCAGCCCGGGCGAATGTGCCGGCCCGCCAGGCCGAAGTCCACCAGCACACCGTCTTGCCCCTGCCGCAGCACCACGTTCGACGGCGTGAGATCGAGGTGCCCCACGCCCACGCGGTGCATCGCCTCCAAGCCGCGCAAGACGTCGTCGAGCACGGCAAAACAGCGCTGCATGTCGAGCGCACGCGAGTCGATCACGTTGGCGAAGGAGACGCCTTCGACCAGCTCCATCACCAAGATGGGCTTGGGCCGCGCCGCCAAGTCGAACGTCACGAAGCGCGCGAGGTTCTTGTGCGTCGGGAGCGCGATCAGCGCGGAGGCCTCGGCCCGAAAGAGCTCGAGGAAGGCCTGCTCGGAGAGGGTGCGCGCGGCGGTGGCCGAATAGTCGGGCACCTTGAGCGCAAATCGCTCCGCGTTCGGATCGTGCCGATCCTCGACCCGGTTGACCACGAAGACGCTGCCGGAGCCCCCCGAGCCCAGCGCCTTGACGATGAAGAAGCCGCCGATGGTCCGGCGCGGCGGCACCCACGCGGGCAGCGGATCGGGGCTCGAGCGCAGGCGCGCCGACTGCGGTCCCCGCCCCGTCGACCCGCGGATGTGCGGCGTATCCACCACCTCGCTGTCCACCGGCGCCGCGTGGAGCGAGACCAGCACCGCCGAGACCACCCGGAAAATCGAGGGCGGCACGCCCTTTCGCAGCTCCGCCTCGCACCCGGCGACGGCCTCGCGCGTCAGCTTTTGCTCGGCGCCCGACACCACGCGCGCCACCAGCACCCGCAGCCCCTCCTCGAGGATCTCGGGGGTCGATTCGTCCACCAGCGAGAGCTTCGAGTGGCGCTCGGTCGCCGTCTCCAAGACGGAGAACGACGCCCGGCGATCGAGCTCCACCCGGCCGCGCGCAAAGCGTGTGAGCTGCTGAATGGTGGCCAGGTGCGTCTCCAGCGCGCCGATGGGCCCCTGCTCCCCGCCCACATCGATCAGCGCCGAGAGCGTGGGCGCCTCCTCGATGGCCACCAGCGCCGCGTGCAGACCGACCAGCGCCTTGCGAAACACCTCGCCCCGCTTGGAGGGATGGAGAAAGAGCTCGCGCGCGAGCTCCTCCAAGGCGCCGAGCTGCGCGTGGAGCTCCATGGGCTCGCAGGCGGCCACGAAGCGCTCGTAGCGCTCGAACATGTGCTTCAAGTCCGGGTCCATCGAGGCCTCGGCCAAGGTGCGCAGGTGCGCGTCGTGCCCGGAGACCGCGTCGTCCAGCGCGATTTGCGCGAGATCGTCGCCGACGGCCACCCCCACCAAGAGCGCGTCCACCGCCTCGATGGCCTCGGCCCGCACCAGCGCATCGAGCGCGCGCGCCAGCGCCGCCGACAACGTGCGCACCAGCTCCGGCGGCGGCCCCGACTCGAACCGCTCGATGAGCGAGGCGGCGATGCGGCACCAGCGCTTGCGGAGGTTCGCGGCCCGCACCGGATCGTCCTGCGAGCCCACGTCGCTGTCGACCAAGTGAATCAGCGCCCGCAGCCTTCGAAGGCGCAAGGTCTCGTGCGCGCCAGGCCCGGTCTCGCGCGCCAGGATCCACGACGCAATGCGCTCGCGCACGGTGTCGAGCTGCACCTCGTGCCGCGCCGCATCGGAGCCGCCCAGCTTGAGCAGATCGGACAAGGTGTGACGCTCGAGCAAGGTGATATCCAAGTCGCGCACCACCGCCAACGAGGTGCGACGGGCCGTGGTGCCGCCGCGACCTTTCGCCGCCTCGTCTTCGTCTTGCGCCAGCGCGTCGAGCGTATCGAGCGCCGCGCTGGCCCCCGCGAGCACCTCCCGCGCGGCCGCGTAAGCTTGCCGCGCACCTTGGGAGACGAAGAGCTCCAGCGCATACGCCAATTGCTCGCGCAGCGAGGGATCGGCCCGCGTCTCGCGCTTCAAATCGCGTGCAATTTCGCGGGCGAGCGCCTCGGCGCTGTCGTCGCGCGAGAGGTAATCGGGGCTGCTGATGCGCGCCAGCGCGGAAATGGCCTTGGCCGCGGCGCGCTCCACGAACGACACCTTGCCGTATTCGCCCAAAAGCTCGGCCACCGCCTCCGCCGAGTCGAAGCCTGCCTCGGCCACGAGCCGGTCGAGCAGGGTGCGGGCCGCCTCGGGCTCCGCCTCGGCCGCGCGCGCGAGCCCCCACGCAAAGGCGGCCGCCACCCCCGGATCGCGCTCCAGCACCCCGCTGGCAATGACCTTGCCCGCCGAGCGCAGCGCGGGCTCCGGCTGCACCGCCACCATCGCCGCCAACGACGTCGCACCGCGGCGCCATTCGGTGGGGGTGTACTCCGGCGTCAGCGCGACCATCACTTCCTTCTTCAACTCGGGGAAAAACGGCGACAAAAGGCCGCGCGCCACCGCGATGGACCGCCATACGAGCGACTCGCGATCCCCGAGCAGCCGCCGCCACGCCTCTTGCAGGCCGCTCGCGTGAAAGACGCGCAGCGCATGATCGTCGCCTTGCTGGGCCCGCGTGGCCGCCTCCCGCGCGGCCCGCTCGAGCAGACGCGCCGCCATCCGCCGCGCGTGCAAGGAGCCGGTGGAGGGGATCACGATCCACTCGCGCATTAGCTCCCGCGAGGAACAGAGCCCGTGGGCCAAGGGACCGTCGCGGACCCCCAAGGCCAGCGGAAGCTCCAGCACCAGCCCCACCCGGGCCCGAACGGCCGACGTCCCCAGCCCTTTGCCCGAGCCGAGGGCCATGCGCGTTGCCATGGCAACGAACGTCTCGGCGTTGGCCGTGTTCAACCGGGCGAGAACGCGCCGGCCCACCTCCCGCTGCTCGGGCCCCGGCGGCAACGCGGCCGCCAGCGCATAGAGCGCCGCCCCCGAGGCGGAGGGCGCGAGCCAGTCCAGATCGTCCAGCAAATCGTCACCGAGCGCGACCTTCACCACCCGCACCAGGGCGTCGGGGTGCAGCCCGTCGAGCGGACTGGGCCCATTTTCCGCGCTGACGCGGGCGAGGGTGGCCATGGCCTGGCGCCAGGAGGCGCGGCGCTCCGCGGGATCGTTCATCCGCGGGAGATCGAGCAGGCCGCTGACATAGGTCCACGGTCCTTTCACGGCGATTTACTCATCATCCGATGTCGTACGGAAAACTGCCATGCTTTTCCTGTTGGATGGTCGCGGCGCGCGACCCGCGGTCTTTCTTTTCGCTCCTTTTCGCTCGACGCGTTGGGCTTCTTTGGTAGGAAGGGGCCCGTGATTCTCCTCGAAAGCCTCACCAAACGGTTCGGTCCCAAAATTCTGTTCGAGAACGTCTCGATGCAGTTCGACCCGGGCAAGCGATACGGCCTGGTCGGAGCGAACGGCGCCGGCAAGTCCACCTTGCTCAAGATGCTCGCGGGAACGGAAGAATCCGACATGGGATCCATCAGTATCCCGTCGTCGCTGCGGCTCGGAGTGCTCAAGCAAAATCACTTTGCGTACGATAAGGAGCGCATTCTCGACGCCGTTCTCATGGGCAACAAAGCGCTCTGGGATGCAATGGCCGAGAAGGAGCAACTCCTTGCAGGAGAAGTGACGGACGAGATCGGTATTCGTCTGGGCGAGCTCGAAGGGGTCATCGCGGAAGAAAACGGCTATGTCGCCGAGAGCGAGGCGGCGGAGCTCCTGGTCGGCCTGGGCATTCCCACGCCGAAGCACACCGACCCCATGAGCACCCTCCCCGCCGGCTACAAGCTGCGGGTGCTCCTGGCGCAGGTGCTCTTCCTCCGCCCCGACGTGCTCCTGCTCGACGAGCCGACCAACCACCTCGACCTCGACTCCATCCGCTGGCTGGAGCAATTCCTGGTCGACTACAAAGGCACCCTGGTGATCGTCTCCCACGACCGTCACTTCCTGAACGCGGTCGCCACCCACATCGCGGACATCGACTACCAAACGATCACCGTCTACACCGGCAATTATAGCGAATTCGTCGAAGAAAAGTACGAGACGCGCCAGCGCGCGCAGGCCCAGAACGCCGCCGCGAAGAAGAAGATCGCCGAGCTCCAGTCCTTCGTCGATCGCTTCGGATCGCACGCCTCGAAGAGCAAGCAGGCGCAATCGCGCGTAAAGCAAATCGAAAAGCTCGAGGTGAAGGAGCTGAAACGATCGAGCCTGATCCGCCCCTTCGTGCGCTTCGAGATGGACAAGCCGAGCGGGCGCGATGTGCTCCGCGTCAGCGAGGTGACGAAGGCTTTCGGCCCCGAGAAGAAGATCTTCCAGGGCCTGAGCCTCAATTTGAACCGCGGCGACAAGATGGCCGTCATCGGCCCGAACGGCATCGGCAAATCGACCTTGCTGAAGTTGATCGTCGGCGCCTTCAACGGCCTCGATGCCGACACCAAGAAGGACACCCTGGCGCCCGAATCGGGCGAAATCCGCTGGGGCCACGATGTGAGCGTCGGCTACTTCGCGCAGGACCACCACGAGGCCCTGGGGGAGACCGCCAAGGGTCTCACGGCCTACGAGTGGCTCTACTCCTTCGACAAGACCGCGACCCAGGAGCAAATCCGCTCCATCCTGGGGCGCCTCCTGTTCTCGGGCGAGGCCGCCCTCAAGAAGATCGAGGCCCTCTCCGGCGGCGAGTCGGCGCGCCTGCTGCTCGCGAAGCTTTTGCTCTGCAAACACAATGTCCTGGTCCTGGACGAACCGACCAACCACCTGGACATCGAATCGATCGAGGGCCTCTTGGACGGCCTGAAGCCGTTCCCCGGAACGGTGGTCGTCGTCAGCCACGACCGGCATTTCGTGGCCGAATCGACCAACCGCGTCCTCGAATTGCAGCCCGGCGAGGGCGGCACCGGCGAGAAGCGCGAGGCGGCCAAGGTGGTGGAATTCGGCGGCACCTACGACGAATATTTGGAACGCGAAGGCCGCGACTACCTGCGAAAATAATTCAGCAAAAGTAGATCGTAGCGCTTCGGCCACGAATGCGGCACCATGGGGGATGTCGGAAAGCCCACCTGCGTAGGACGTTCAACGCACGATGGGCTGCAGCCGATCCCCGGAGCCATGCTCGGCACGATCATTGGTGAAAAGTACCGTCTCGAACGCTCCATCGGCACCGGTGGCATGGGCGAGGTGTTCGAGGCCCGCCACCTGGTGACGGGGCGCGCGGTGGCGGTGAAGCTGCTTTACCGGCAGCTCCCCGCCCGCGAAGCCGCGGCCAGCGACCGTTTTCGTCACGAGGCCTATGCGGCGGGCTCGCTCGACGCCGAGCACATCGTGCAAGTCTTCGACGCGGGCACCGATCGCGATACGCGCCGCCGTTACCTGGTGATGCAGCTCCTGCACGGCGAAAGCTTGCACGAAGTCATCAAGCGCCTAGGACCTTTGCCTTGTGATCTGGCCATGCGCATCGTGGGCCAGGCGGCCCTCGGCCTGGCCAAGGCGCACGCCGCCGGGGTGATCCACCGCGACGTCAAGCCGGCCAACGTTTTCCTCTCCGTCGAGGCCGATGAAATCGTGGTCAAGGTGCTCGATTTCGGCATCGCCAAGGTCAAAGAGCTCGACGGCGAGGCCGATCCCGCGGCCGATCCCGACGCGGAGCCCATCGTCGGCTCGCCGCACTACATGTCCCCGGAGCAGGCGCAGGGCCTCCCCACCCTGGATCACCGCAGCGATCTGTTCTCGCTCGGCGCCGTTCTGTACAAGCTCCTCTCCGGCCAGACCTCGCACCCGTCCGCCGACACCCTGGTGCGGCTGATGTACGCGATCTGTTCGGAGCCCGCGCGCCCCGTCAACGAAGTCGCCCCCTGGGTTCCCGCGGAGATGGCCGCCATCGTCGCACGCGCCATGGCGCTGGCGCCCGCCCGCCGCTTTCACTCCGCCGGCGAAATGGCGCACGCCATCGCGTCGCTGGTGGGCGATCTGCGCATCGTGCCCGGCGATCTGGTGCCGCTCTCGCCCGAGGTGCGGGCGGCCCGTGCGCCGTTGGCGCCGGGCTCCGGACGCCGTCTGAACCTTCTCAACACGGACGATGCGGTGTCGCTCTCGCTGCGGGGATGGGGTCCCGGCTCGGGCTCCAGCTCCGATGTCGCCGCGCGCCTGCGGCCGAAAAAGGGCGCGCTGGGCACGGCGTTCTTGGGCGCCTTTGCCACGGCGCTCGCCCTGGTGGCCATTACGGGCGTGTGGCGTTCGCGCACGCGGGCCGCGCTCGAGGGGGCGGACCAAGCCGCGGCGCAGGCGCAAACCGCGATGGAGGCGGTCAAGGCGCCCGCGAAGGTCGACGACACCACCACCGCGCGAACCGTGTGGGTGCGCGTGCAGCCACCCACGGCGGACGGCGTCACGGTCGATGGGCGTCGGGTCAACGTCACGACCAGCGGCTATGTCGATGTCGTGGGCGAGCTGGGGAGCCAGCACGAGGTGACCTTGCGCGTGGGGGGCCGCACCAAGAGCACCCCGGTGGTGGTCACCAAAGAGGGCGCCTTCCCGGACACCGTGGCCTTGTCGGACACCTCGTCGGGCGCGTCGGATCCGAGCGCCGCCGGATCGGGTAAATCGAAGCGCCGTACCAAGCGCCCCGCGGCGCCCGAGGCGCTGAACCGCGGGGCCCTGGAGCGCTCGGCGGCCGATCTCGCCGCCGCCGAGCTGGCCGCCCCGCCGGAGCCCACGCCCGTGCCGATGCTGCCGTTCGTTCCCCCGTCTGCGGGCGACGCTCCGTCCGATGCGCTCCCTCCGTTGCAGCATACGTTCGAGAAGAAGCCGTTCGAAGATTGAGCGGCGGCAGGGCCGGTGCGCGGGTCCCGCCCCATCGGAGGATGCGCGTCCGAGGCGTCGATTGTTCCTCTGGGGCAACAGTATGGTGTCTGCCCTGGGCCTCCCGCTCGGCGGTGAGCAGCGCTACACCCGCGCTTTCACCCTGCAGGGAGGTACTGCATGCGTCACATTTGCGCGCATTTCGTTCGTTCTTCGTTCCTTCTATCCCTCTCCGCCGCCATCCCGGCGTGCAGCTCGAACGGCGCGGCGCCCGATCCAGGCGTCCCCGCGGCGAGCGTCGAAGCGCTCCGCGATAGCGCGGCCGCGTGGCGGCTGCTCGAGAGCACCTTGACGGATCGACCGCTCGCGGCGCTGACGAGCTTTCGCTACGAGACCAAAGGCTCGCGCTACTTTCCGACCGAGGCCCTCTTGCCGAATCAGCGGCCGCTCCACGTGAACGACTTCACCGCCACGGGGCAGTGGGACGTCACGGGCGACCGCAGCCGGCTCGATGTTTCGCGCCAGCTCACCGCGCTCGGCGCGATGCCGCCGCAGGCCTTTTCGCTGATCCTGGTGGGCCCGCTCGGCCGCATCACCGGAGACGAGGGCGTGGGCCAGCCCCCCGGCAATTTGCCCTCCGACGGCTCGGCGGCCGCGCGCCGCGAGCAGCGGCTCCTTCACCCGCACCTCCTCGTGCGCGACGCCCGGCGCGAAGGAAAAACGGTGAAGCTGCGGGGCGCGAGCATCGAGCACGGCGAGGTGTTCGTCGATCTCGCGCTCGACGATGCGGTGCACCCCATTTCGTTTCATATCCGGCTGCGCGATCACGAGCTCGTCTCCTTGAGCACCAAGGAGAACAACCACCTGACGCGGGATATCGGCCTGGAGATCACCTTCGCAGGCTGGAAGACCGTGGGCGGATTTCGCATCCCGGCCGAGGTGCGCATGCTCGAGGATGGCGCCGTCGTGCACCAGGAGAAGAGGACGAAGCTGGAAGCCAATGTCGCGCTCCCCGGATCGCTCTTCGACCTCCCGGGCGATCCCCCCGCCTACGACGCCGCGGCGGCCGAGCGCGCCGTCCGCAGCCATCAAACGCATCAGCAGTATGCGTCCTTTGGATTTCGAAATGAGGGGGACGGCGTGCAGGAGGAAATCGGGGAGGTCGCCGTCGCGCCGGGCGCCACGCTCCTCACGGGCAATACGCACAATACGATGCTCATCGAGCGCGCGAACGGGCTCGTCCTCGGCGAGGCTCCCCTCTACGAGCAGCGCAGCGAGGCGCTCCTTCGCTATGTGCGCACGAAGCACCCCGGAAAGCCCATTACGCACGTGATCGCGACCCACTGGCACGAAGACCATGCCGGGGGGCTGCGCCGTTTTGCGGCGCTCGGTGCCACCATCGTGGTGTCCGAGACCACGCGCGACTTCTTCGAGCGCATCTTCGCGGCGCCGTCGACCATCGTGCCCGACGTCATGAGCTCGGCCCCCGTCAAGGCGAAGTTCTTGACCGTCCCGTCGAACGCGCCCCTCACCTTGCCCGATGCCGTGCGCCCGCTGGTGCTCTACCCGATCGCGAACACCCACGCCGCCGACATGATCGCGGTGCATCTGCCGAGGGAGCGCGTCCTCTTCGAAGCGGATCTCTTTAGCCCGCCCTACCCGCCGTACAAAAACACCTGGACGCGCGAGCTGTACGACGCCATCGCGGCGCAGCATATCGACGTTGGAACGATCGCCGGCGTTCATGGCCGGACGGGCAGCTTCGAGGATCTGAAGGCGGCCGCGGGCGTCCCTCGTTAGTCCGCCTCACGGGCGCCGAGATCGCGCCGGCTACGAAGCGTCGCTCCAGCGAACGCGCGCGAACCTTCGGGCGAGAAAATCGATGAACGCGCGCACGCGCGGCGGCAAGTACGTTCGATGCGCCACCAGCGCATAAATGCCGATATCGCTGCACGGATAATCCTGGAGCACGGTGCGCAAGCGCCCCTCCGCCACATCGCGCGCGACCATGAACGATGGCGCGACCGCCAAGCCGAGCCCCGCGCGCGCGGCCCTGCAGAGCACCGTGCCATCGGTGGTCGCGAAGTTGCCGCGCGCGGGGACGATCACGGCGCCGCCCGGGCCGCGAAAGCGCCACTCGGCCGCGTGCGCGACGACCTCGTAGTGCATGCAATTGTGCTGCAGGAGCTCGTCGGGCGTCTTTGGCTCACCGGCGCGCGCGAGGTACTCGGGCGCGCCGCACACCACGAGCCGGTCGCTCGCGAGCTTGCGCGCGGCGAGGCCCGAGTCGCGGAGCTGCCCGATGCGCACGACCACGTCGAAGCCATCCTCCACCACGTCGACGGCGCGGTTGTCGGTCGACAGGTGCAGCTCCACCTCCGGGTACGCGGCGAGGAACGCGGCCGCGGCGTCCGCGAGGTGCATCTGCGCAAAGGTCACGGGTGCATTGACCCGAAGCACCCCTTGCACCCGCTTCACCGTAGGACCGACGGACTGCTCCGCCGCCGTCGCCGCGGCCACCAACGCGGCGGCGTGCTCGTACACGCGCAGCCCTTCGTCCGTCACCGAGAGGGTGCGCGTCGAGCGCCTCAAGAGGCGCACCCCCAGCGCCTTCTCGAGCCGCGCGACCCGCCGGCTCACCACCGACTTGGCGAGGCCCGTCTCCTCGGCGGCGGCCGAGAACGAGCGGTGGTGGACGACCCTCGCGAAGAGGGCAAGCGACGGGAGCTCGTCGACGGCGATCATTCCATTGTTCCTCTATAGCAACAATGTGATGCTCCGGCGCATCTGTCGCAAGCGTGAAATGAACGTTACATGCAGGGGACTTTCACGAAGGATCCCCATGCCCTCCCTTTGCTACCCCTTCTCGCGCGCATCGTATTTTTTCCTGCTCGCCATCGCCATGGCCCTCCTCGGGTGCTCCGACGAGAGCGCATCCCCGGCCCCCGGCCCCGATCCCGTGGTCTACCGCTCCATCCAAGCGGAGAGCGGCACACCGTGCGAGGGCTTACCCGGGTGCGAAGGGTGGGTCACCCGCGGCGATCCCAAAACCGGCGCCGCCGAAACGCTCTTCCGCTTCAAAGCCGGCACCGTCTTCGCCAAGCACTGGCACACCAGCCCCGAACACGTCGTCGGCATCTCCGGCACCATGATCTGGAACGTCGAAGGCACCGGCCCTCACGACGTCGGCGCCGGCGACTACCTCTACTACCCGAGCCGCGCCATCCACTGGGGCCAATGCGCCCCCGCCGCCGACTGCGTCTTCTTCGTCTACGACGATCAGGCGTACGACATTCACGCGGCGGAGTAGCCGCTAGAGCCTGGACCCCGCGTCGAAATCAAGAGCTCGCGTCGACCCGGATCCTCTCGCGGATTTGCTCGATCCGCCCGGGCTCGACGGGCAACGTCCCGAGTCGGAGCTCGAGCTCTTCCCTCTGAACCAATCCGAAACGCAAGGCGTCCCGAGCAAAGCGACGATCCTTGTCTCGACCGGCGACGTACTTCGAAAGCACCAAGTCGTGCGGCTCGAGGCACCAACCCGTGATGCCTCGCGTATTGGCATTTTTCACTGGAACGAGTCGCGCTTTCCAGCCGTCGGGCAGAATCGCCGTGCCCTCCTCCACGCCCTGCGCGTAATAGCCAAACGTCTCGTGAAATGGAGATCCCTCTCCAATGCATCCGTCGATGAGCTCCCAGCGTGCGGGAACGTTCTTGGGATACACGTCGGCTTCCACGGAAACCAAAAGCGCATCGGGTGCGTTTGGATATCTCCCGAGAATGGCCTGACTCCCAATCACGATGATCTCGATGTCATCCGCGATATCCCCGGCAGCGCGCAAGATGTGCTCAAGTTGCACGCGCGTCATGGCGAGCTTCCCTCCATAGACGCCATCGCTCCCTTGCGGGAACGATCCCCGCGAAGGGTGAAGCGTGTCTCAGATCGATGGAATGCTCGGAAGGATCTTCGAGCGTTGCGAGAACGGTGGAGAGGCCACCATCGAGGATGCGAAGCCATTCCTCGGCATACGGGCGCGACCGGCCTCCACTCGCCAACCACGCCTCGACGTTCCGCCGAGCGGTGTCGAGAAGCTCGGGCTCGCGTCGAAGGCGCTCCGCTACGGCCTTGTGGTACGCGAGGCTCCGAAGTTCCGCCGTTCTCATCCTGTTCATGTAGCACCGACGATGCCCGGCGCCCGTCTCGAACGCCTACGCCGTGGCGTCGTCGCCGTGCTGCGCCTGGAGCGGTGGGGCGCCCTCGCCGCGGGCGTAGGCTTCGAAGAGGCGGCCCCACGCGGTGTCGCGCTGCCACGTTTCGAAGGTTTTGCGGTCCTTCAGCGGCCAGCGGTAGTAGTCGTGGTAGGCCTCGCTGCCGAAGATGAAGACGTTCACGAGGGGGGTGTGGAAGAAGATTTTTTGAAAGCGCTTCATGGGGCCGAACCACATGAAGTCGCCCACGATGCTGGCGCCGTTGTCGCCGACGGTGAAGCCCCAGCTCTCCCGCGACACATCGTCGCCCACGATCTCGATGTCGCGCGGATCGCCCACTCCCAGGCCGTCGTCGTGGGCGACCTTGATGAACTCCAGGGAGAGCGGGTCGAAGCCCATCATTTTGGCGGCGACGGCGTCGATGGCCACTTGGTCGGCCGAGGCCAGCATGTAGTCTTTGACGACCGGGATCATGGTGCGCGGGCCGGGGCCGTTGCCGGCGGTGGTGCCGTCCATGATGGCGAAGAGGCCGGAGTGGATCTCTTTTTGGATGGCCAGGAGATCGACCAGGGTGCGGTGAATCCAGGAGTGCGTGTAATGGCGCTTGGTGGCCAAAAGGCCGCCGAAGGCGTTCTTCATCGCGCCGGTGGTGGTCGTGTAGATGTGGCACTTCACCGTCGGGAGGTGCACGATGTTCTTTCCGAGGAAGTAATCGGGGATTTGAATCCCCTCCGGAAAGATTTTGTGGAGCACGTGCATACGGGCCTTGGGCCGGTACTCCAACCACTTCATGTCGCTCTCGCGGAAGTTGTAGAGCACCGGTATCCCGTACTTCTCGAAGAGGGGGACGTAGTGATTCAGGTCCTCCCCTTTGAAGGCGTTCGTCACCACCGTTTTGTTCTGCACGCAGGAGATATCGGCGAAGCCTGCGTTCTTGAGCGCGAGGATGGTCCCCTCCAGCTGCCAGGGCGTGGTGTTGGCCCCGGGGAAGGGATAGTGCCAAGAGATATTGTCCTTGAGGATGGTCGTGCGGCCCGCGCCGAGGGCCTGCTTCATCCCCGCGAGCTCGCAGAGGCGCTCCACGTCTCGGAGGATCGTCTGCGGCTTGCTCTTGAGAACGGCTACCTTTGCCTTGGCCATATTTCCTCGCGCTCCCCTTCCCCGACTCGAAAGCGACGACTCAGACGGCTTTGCGGAATGCGTCGCGCCCGACATAGGCGGCGCCCGCGCCGAGCTCGAACCCGATGCGCAACAATTGATTGTATTTTGCGATACGATCCGAGCGCGACAAGCTGCCGGTCTTGATCTGGCCCGCGTTGGTCGCCACCGCGAGATCCGCGATGAAGGTATCTTCCGTCTCGCCGGAGCGGTGGCTGATGATGGAGCGGTAATTGGCGGCCGTGGCCATGCGGATGGTGTCGAGCGTTTCGGTCAGGGTGCCGATTTGATTCAGCTTGATCAAAATGGCATTGGCGTAGCCGCCGTCGATGCCGCGGCGAAGGCGCTCGACGTTGGTGACGAAGAGATCGTCGCCTACCAGCTGCACGCGCGCGCCCACCTTCTCGGTGAGCTTCTTCCACGCGTCCCAATCGTCTTCGGCGAGGCCGTCCTCGATGGAGACGATGGGGTAAGCCTTGGTGAGCTTCTCGTAGATGCCAATGAGCTCGTCCGACGAGACGACCTTTTTGTCGAAGGTGTACTTGCCGCTCTTCTTGTCGAAGAACTCGCTGGCCGCACAGTCGAGGGCCAGGAAAATGTCCTTGCCGGGCGTATAGCCGGCGCCCTCGATGGCCGACACGATGACGCCGATGGCCTCCTCGTTCGACTCGAGGCGCGGGGCGAATCCACCTTCGTCGCCGACGGCGACCGTCAAATTGCGCTTCTTGAGGATGCCCTTGAGCGTGTGGAACACCTCGGTCCCGGCGCGCAGCGCTTCGTCGAAGGACGGGAGGCCGGCGGGGACGATCATGAACTCCTGGATCTCGAGCCCGTTGTCGGCGTGCTGGCCGCCGTTGAGGATGTTCATGAGCGGGGTCGGCAGCACCCGGGCGTTGACCCCACCGAGGTAACGCCAGAGCGGGAGCCCGACGACGTCCGCCGCGGCGCGCGCCACCGCCATGGAGACGCCCAGGATGGCGTTGGCGCCGAGCTTGGATTTGTTGTCGGTCCCGTCGGCCTGCAGGAGCACCTTGTCGATGGCCGGCTGATCGAGCGAGTCGAGGCCGATGATTGCGGGGCCAAGCGTTTGATTGACATTGCGGACGGCCTGCAAAACGCCCTTGCCGAGGTAGCGCTGCTTGTCGCCGTCGCGAAGCTCGATGGCTTCGTGCTCACCGGTGGAAGCGCCGCTCGGAACCGCGGCCCGACCTCGGCCGCTCTCCGTTTGGACTTCGACTTCAACCGTGGGATTGCCGCGCGAATCGAGGATTTCTCGCGCGAAAACTGCTGAAATTTCGCTCATGTTGGACCCGTGGGAAAGTCGTGGAAAACCGGGGAGTAGCACGGCCTGCGCGCCTACACCAGGGTTCCAAGGTCGAGGCCGAGCTCGCGCCAAAATGCGCGGACGTCATCCATGTTTCCTAAACGTTTCGCGGGCGGCAGGCTCGCGAGGAGCATGCGTCCATAACCGCGTGTGGTTGCACGCCGGTCGAGCAGCGCAATGACCCCACCATCCTTTCGCGTGCGCAAGAGCCGACCAAATCCTTGCTTGAGCAAAATGGCGGCGGCCGGAACGGAATATTGCGCGAACGGATTTCCCCCTTGCCGCTCGACCTCCGCCGAGCGCGACGCCACCAAAGGGTCGGTTGGAACGGCAAACGGGATCTTGTCGAGGATGACGAGGCGGAGCGCATGCCCGGGCACGTCGACCCCCTCCCAAAAGCTCATGGTCGCCACCAGCACCGCGTTTCCAAGCTGGCGAAAGCGCTCGAGGAGCAGGTGCTTCGGCGCCTCGCCCTGAAGGAGCACGGGCTCGCGCAGCCGGCTGCGGAGGATCGCACAAAGGTTGCGCATGGCGCGGTTCGAGGTGGCCAGCACGAACGCGCCGCCCTTCGTCATCTCGACCAGCTCGAGGATGCGCTCGGCCGCCGCCGCCTCGAAGCCCGGCTGGGACGGATCCGGCAGATCCTTCGCCACGTAAAACCCGGCGCGCGCGGCGTAGTCGAACGGGGAGGCCACGATGAGCTCCTGGGCGTTTGCCGTGGCCCCCAGACGCGCCTTGGCGAAGTGAAAGCCGCCGGCGGTCGCCAAGGTGGCGCTGGTGCACACCACGGCGGAGACCCGGTCGAAGAGCGCCCCGCGGAGCGTTCCGCCCACGTGCACGGGGCTCGAGCCGATCACGACCGACTTGTCGCGGGCCTCCACCCACGCGACATTCATCGGGGGTTCTTCGTCGTCGGGCTCTTCGTCGAGGGCGTCGGGGTCCTGCTCGTCGGAAAACGGCGCGTGGGAGCTGTGCGCTTCCTCCTCGGTGAACCGCGCGCGTGAGGCCGCCCCGCCCTCCTCGGTGAACCGCGCGCGCGGGTCGTCCGCCGAGTTGCGTTTGCCGCCCGCGGCGCGTGCGCCTTCGACGATTTGCGTCAAATCGCGCTTGAGATCGGCCGCGCGGCGCGCAATCAGGGCGATGGGCTCGCCCTCGCGCGCGAAGGCATCGGCGTAGGTCGCCAGGGCGTCGACGTGGGCGAGCAGCTTTCCGAAGAGCTCGTAGGTCGGACCATCGAGATCCGCGTGGGCGAGCGGACGGCGGGTTTCGGCGGCGCCCGTGCCCGCGCGTTTGACCAGCGCCCGAAAGAACGCGTCGGAGGCGTGCTCGATGCGGTCGAGCATGCCGCGTGCTTCGCCGCGTCCGGCGGCGGCCAAGGTGCGGTAGGCGTCGCGGACCAGCGCGTCGATGCGCGCGCTCGACGCGCGAATGCCGAAGAATGTCGTGGCTACATCCTCGAGCTGGTGCGCTTCGTCGAAGATCACCGCGTCGTAGGCGGGGATGACGCTGGCCATATCGGGTCGCCGCCCCCCCGGTCCTCGCCCGAGACCGCGCCGGAGCGCCAGATCGGCGAAGAAGAGGTGGTGGTTCACGATCACCAGATCCGCCTCCTCCGCCTCCCGCTTCATCTGGGTGACGAAACAGGTATCGTTGTAGGCGCAACCTTTTCCGATGCGCGTATCGGTCGACGACTGCACCGCGTACCACGCGCGCGAGTCGTCGGGGAGCATCGAGAGCTCCACCCGGTCACCGGTGGGGCTCGTGGGCACCCAGCGCTCGATGTGCACCAGATCGGTGTCGAGGACGAAGCGGTCGGCGTCAGTCTGACGCAGCTCCTCGAAGCGGCGCTTGCATAGGTAATTCGATAACCCCTTCATCATCGCCGAGCGAAATCGGATCCCGTGCGGCGCCAGCACTTGGGCCACGAGCGGAAGGTCCTTGCCGACGATTTGATCCTGCAGGGCGCGGGTCCCCGTCGAAATGACGACCTTTTTTCCGCTCAGGGCGGCGGGAATGAGGTAGGCGAGCGTCTTGCCCGTCCCGGTGCCCGCCTCCACGAAGAGCGGATGCTCGGAGGCCAGCGCCGATTCGACGGCGGTGGCCATCCGAAGCTGCCCTTCGCGGGCCTCGTAGCCCCCGAGCGCCCGGCTGAGGGCCGAGCCGGGCCCCATCACATCGCGTACCTGCACCATCGATTCGCGCTCCTCGCGGAGTGCTTGCTACCATAGAAAAACCTTGCGATCCCAGAGGCCGCCCAACGCCGAGCGTGCACCCGTCCCCACCCCGGACGGCGCCACCGTGCGCCCGCCGGCCTTGGAGGACACGGGCTCGTCCGCATCCACCCCGCAAGACGCGATCCCGGCGGCTTCTCCGATACCCGCGGCGAAGGCGAAAAAGCCGCAGGAGAGCATCGAGCTGCGGCTGGCCATCGGCAAGGGGGGACTTGGGTTGGAGCTCGGTCGCCCCGTGTCCCTGGGGGTGCTGGAGATCCTGGAGCTGGTGGTGGCGCTCCCAACGGTGCGCTTTCCCCTCGACGTGTCGGGCGGCGTCTCCCGGTTTCGGCACCGGCGCGGAAACCTGGATCGCATCCACGTCGAGCTTCACGCGCAGAGGCTCGTTCGGTGGGCGGCGGCGCGGCTTCGCGGCCTCATCGGCACGGGCAGCTGCGACGTGTGGATCGGGGTCGAAAAGTCGGGGGCGATCGTGGCCGTGTCGTCGAAGGACGATGGGCGCATCGCCATCCTGGGCTTCTCCGTCACCGTGCGGGTCGAGGGCGAGAACGTCTCGCTCATGGTGGGCCGGGCGCGCGGCACCGGGCTCCCGGCGCCGGCCACCGCCATGGCCATCTTTGCGCTCGATGCGCTCCTGGGGGATCTGGCGCGCCGTGAGGGCGGGCGGTTCATCGTCGAGCGGGCGATCACCAAGATGGTCCGTACGCTCTTGCCCGAGGCGGGGGTGCGGGCCCCGGGGACGGCCGGCGTGAGCATCACCTCCGTGGCGGCCGCGCAAGATGCGTGGATTTTGCATGCATCGGCGCACCCCGTTTCGGCCGAGCCGACGGAGGCGGCCACGCGGGCCATGGAGGCCTTGGCCGTGGCGCGCGCCGCCGATGATGCGCGGGTCGCGAAAGAGTACGAGCGGGCGCGCGATCTCGACTTGATGGCGCTGGAGCGCGCGCCGCGCCACCCGGAGCTCGCGGGGCGCATCGCGGAGATCGACGCCTTCGTGGGCGGCCGGGCGGAGGCCGCGCTGGCGACCATCGCGGAGACCACGCGCGAGGCGAACGGCGATCGCGCCGCCGCGCACCTCGACTTTTTGCGCGCGGAGCTCTTGGCGGAGACGGGCGATGTGCGCGGGGCCATCGCGGCCTTCGAGCGGGCGGCCGAGGACGAGCCCATCCCCGTGCTCTCGGCGCGCGCGTTCGAGCGGGCGGCGGAGCTGACCCGCGATCCGCTGGAGGCGTCGCGGTGGCTCGATCGCGCCATCGCGCGGGCGCCGGCCGTCGCGCGCCTTCGGTGGGCGCGGATCGCGCGGCGTCTTGCGCTGGGGCGCACGCAAGATGCGCGGGCGGACACCGAGCACCTCGAGGCGCAGGCCACCGGCCCCCGCGCGCGCTACGAGGTGTGGTGGCGCGCGGGCGCCGCGTGGCAGCATCAAGGGCTGGTGGCGGACGCCGCGCCGCTCTTCGAGCGCGCCCTCCGCTTCGTCCCCGACGATGCGCAGGCGCTCTCCGGCTTGGGGCGCGCGCTCATCGCCCGCGGAAAAACGGCGCGCGGCGTGGCGCTGCTCACGCGCGCCATCGACCTCTGCGAGGCCGCCGCCGAGAACACGGCGGGGCTGCACGTCGATCTGGCGCGCGCGCTGGCCGAAAAGCTGGACGATCGACCCGCCGCCATCGCCCACGTGCGCGACGTGCCGCGCGGGGTGCACGAGACCGCGGAGGCGCGGGCGCTCGAGGGCCGCTGGCGCTCGGAGCTCGGCGACATGGCCGGCGCTTCCCTCGCCTACGCGCGGCTGCGCGATCACGCCGAGACGTTGCCGGCCGGCGATCGCCAGGCGCACGAGCCGACGGCGGCGCTCCTGCTCGAGGCGGCCATCTTCGAGCGCGAGGTGCTGCGCGACTCGCTGGCGGCGCAGCGCCACTTGGCCGCGGCGCTGAGGCTCTGCCCCAACGATCCGGCGATTTCGTCCGCGTACCGCGCGGTGGGCGCGGAGATCGCGGGGATCGCGCCGCCGCCGTTTGCGTCGGTGCCGCTGGCGACGGCGCTCCCCTTCTTGACCCCGGCCGCCACGTCGTCCGCCGAGGTGGGGTCGTCCGGGGGCTTCTCGGCCGACGAATTTGCGAACATGGAGGAGTCGGTCGCGCTCCTGCCGGCGTCGCCGCTGTCGGTGTTCGATCTGGAATCTTCGCCCGAGGAGGAGACCGCCGAGCAGGCGGCGCGCGACGAGGCGCGGGTCGAGGAGCTCACGCGTCAGCTGCAGGGCGATCCCACGCGCGATGACGTGGTGGACGAGCTGGTGGAGCGCCTGCTTCGCCTCGGCCGGAGCCACGAGCTCTTTGCGCTGCTCAGCGCGCGGCTCGAGGACGCGAGCCCCGAGCGCCGCGTGGTGCTGATCCCGAAGCAGCGCGAGGTGCTCGGGCGGCTCGAGGCCGATGCGCAGGCGCGCGGGCAGGCGCTCGAGTCCCAGCTCTTCGCCAGCGCGCGCGCGGCGCTCGAGTAGCTTCGCGCAGGGCGACGGGGGTTCGCGGCGCTAAGACGATGCGCCGGCGAGGGAGTCGGCGACCTCGCGCAGGGCGACGTCGACGTCGTTCGGGTGGAGGCCGCAGGCTTTGGCGAGGCGCAGGAGCACGTCGCGTTCGACGTCGCTCACGGCGTGGCTGGCTTGCCCCAAGAGCGCGGCGATGCGAAGCACCTCGCGCGCGTGGCTCTTGCGGGTGATTTGCGTGGCCACCGCGGCGATGCGCCGCTCGAGCCCCTCCTCTTGGAGCCACGCTTGCAGCTCGTGAATCAGCTCCGCCACGTGCTTCGGCGCCACGGCGCCGCCGCAGGCTGCGGTGACGACCCGTTCCAAGGTGCGACGTTCTTCGTCATCGACCACCCCGTCGGCCGAGGCGACCAAATAGGCGCCTTCGACGATGGACTCGAACAGCGCCACCGCCACCGGATCGAAGCCGGTGGGCACGGTCGCGTCATCCGCCGGCTTCGCTCCGTACGAAGCTGCCGCCAGCGTAAGAATGGACCCGGTGGCACCCGTCAGCGTTCGACTGCTGGCGGGTTCCTCCGCCTCGCGCCCCTTCATGCGCGCAATCCTCGCGAGCAGGTGAATTTTCTCTTCGCTCGACATTGACAACGAGATTACCAGCTTTCAGTTCCGTGGGACGGCCAGAAAGAGCTCCAGTTTTCCGTCCGTCCCGGTGAATGTCCGACCAATTTCCACGGCGATGCGTTTCCCCGGCGGTACGGCGAACGCGCGGACCCAAGCTTCGGGCACGGGCACGGCGCCGGAGGACGTATCGGCGAGCAGCATGCGCGAGAGCCCGATGGGCGCGTGCACGATCAGGGGCTGCAACGTCACATCCTTGTTCCCCATCTTGCGCGAGGTCGACACGATCCAAGGAAAGCGCGTCCCATCCTTGGGACGGACGACGATGTCGTACTCCCCCGGATCCAGCGCCAAAGCAAACCCGCCCTCCGTATCGGTTCGCGTCTGCACGGTTCGCATGGAGCGAACGAACGGCGGAAGCGAATACGGGGGCGGCACGCCCGGGGGCGCGCTCGAGGGCTCCGCCGCCGCGTGAGCTTCGACGTCGGCCTCCGCCAGCGGGGTCCCGTCGCCGAGCACCGCCTGGCCCGACAGGGTAGCCTTGGGTGCAAGAGCGAACGTCTTCGGCGCCTGCGGGGTGTCGCGAACGATCCACGCGCCCTCCGGCGTCCCATCCGATCCTACTCCGGTCCCCGCATCCACTCCCGCCATAGATGCCGAAGACGTCGCCCACAGCGCGAACGTCGAGTCGTTCTCGGGGAAGATGGCCACATCGTAGCGGCCCGGCGGAAGTTTGGTCCGGAACATTCCATTGGCATCCGTTCGGACCGTGGTGGCATATCGAAGGACCACGTTGGGCGGATCCGTGTCGATGAATGCACTCCGGATGACCACCGTGGCTTGCACCGGCTGCCCCAGACCGCGGACGATGCCCGCCGCATCGACGGGGAGCTTGAACCGGGGATAGGTCTGCGTCAGCGACGGGGTCGGCGGCCCCTGGCCGATGAGCGATGGAATTCCTTCCCTGCCCGGCGGGGGTGCGACCACCAGCTCCACGGGCTTGTCTTGCAGCGTCTCGACGCCCGTGGTGGAGAGCTTGACCTGGTTGGTGCCCGATCCGAGCGTGACCACGGGCGAGATCGCCCGCTGCGTGATGCTGTTCTGCAGGACGGCGGTGAATCCTTTCAGATCGAGCGCACCGTTCGCGGACCCAATCGTGAAGCGGCGCCCGTCCGGGTCGTCGAGCGCAGTGAGCGTAAACAATTCGAACTTGTCGACATTGGCATCGACCTTGACCAAGTCTTCCCTCGGCGGAAACGCATCGTGGAAGGGCGGATCGGGCATGACCACGCGCCAATAGAATCCAGGAGGGAGCGTCACCGACCACGCGAGCGAGGGTGTCCCGAAGGGGCCCAGGCCCGTCGACACGGGCGCGGGCGAGATCCGGGTACCCATCTGGGGAAGGTTCGGGAAGCCGAAATCGATGGCGAGCGGAGGGCGGGGCTCCCGCAGGGGTGTAGGCGCGACCCCTGGCCGCAACGGATAAAAGACGGTGTGCGCGGGGAGGGTCGTGGTGCCCGCGGGGTTACCCAAGTTGCGGCCCACGGTGTTGGCCATGGCCGGGGTGACCTCGTACGTCCCCAAAGCCCTCCCGAGCTTTGGCACCTGCAAGCACAGCTCACCGACCGGGCAGCCCGCGCTCGACGCGCCTCGGAGCTCGTCCGACGTCACCATGAAGGTCGAATCGGCCGCCGTCGGCGCCCCGCTCGGCACACGGACGAGCAGGAAGTACGAGAGACTCTCCGACGACGTGCAATAGCCCGCCTGCGGCGAGCACCGGGCAGGCGGCACGAACGTTTCGCACGCGTGCTCGCGGCAGTCGTTCTTCGGCGCCAGCGGCGGGGTCTCGAGCAGCTTTTCGCAGTGCAGGACGGCGAACGCGCACGGCACGAGCAGCGCCATCCCTCGGGCCGTCCGAGAGCGCACCCTCATGGCGTCATGGCATCGCTCGACGCATCGCTGCCCGCGTCGAAGAAGCCTCCGTCCGTCGCGCCGCCATCATAGCCGGAGCACTTCGAATAGTCGCCCATCGGCACGTACGTCCAGGAGATGGACGAGGCCCCTCGGCCGTCGACGGCGGCATGAGCCGAAGTCGGGTGGAACTCGATGGCCGTGACGAACTCGATGGTGTGGCAAACGTTGAGATCGACGGTGTCGCGAGGCATTTCGAACTCGACGATCTGGAGATCCGCGAACGAGCGTGCACCCGAGGGGCCAAATGCGACGATCTGCTGCGGGTTCAGCACGGGATCCCAGTCGACGAAGACGCGCCATTGAAAGGACAAGGCGGGGTTGTAGAGCCTCACGCGAACGCTGAGCGTCGTATTCGTGAGCTGGGTGAGCACCTTCGTGGCGGGGGGATTCGTCCCCTCGATCGATGGCCGCCGCGCGGGGAGACTTCGTTGCTCGGGCAATGGATCGGCGACGATGCACGCGCCGAGGAGCCCCGCGCCGACGAGCCCCATCCCGGCGGCGATGAACCGCGCCCTCCGCCGACGCCGGACCGTCCGACGAAGCTTCGCAGCCGAGGTTTCGTCCGCGAGCCCGATCATTTCGCGCCCGAGGCCCCATCGCCCGGCGGCGGCGAATACCGCGGCTCCCCCGAGTCACGCCCTCCGCCGGTGCGCAGGCGCGCCGCCGCGTACTCGGCCGACGTCGCTAGCTCGACCAGATCCGAGAACTCGGGAAACCGTTGGGACAAAGCCTCCACCCCACCCCGCGCCCGAAGGCCGCCTTCGCCGAGGGCGCGTTCGGCCAAAAAGGCGCGCGCCGCCACCGCAAAATCCCCTGCCAAGAAGAGACCGAGGCGACGCCCGCTCTGACGAACCATGCCGACCACGTCATCGTAGCGGGTCCTCGGCGCGGCGCCCAAGAGTTCTTGCATGCGCCGCTGGGTGCGCGGTGGCACCGTGTGCCAAAACGACTCGGCGAGCCGGCCGCTCTTGGGATCGAGCTGGCGCCCGTACTCGGGCGGCCCGAACGCGCCGAGCATCGCGCGCCACATGAGCGCCCCCTCGGCCTCGGGCAGCGCCGCGACCAGGATATTCTGCGGCAGCGCGCGCGCGAGCCCTTGCCCAAGCGCGTAGCGCAGCTCCGGGGAGTCGCTCCCCAGGTCGCCCGAGAGGACGACCGCCGGGGGCGATGCCACGAGCACGCTCGCCGAGACCCGGCGGCCCTCCTCGTGCTGCGCATGGAGCGCCACCTTGGGCAAGCCGAGGAGCTTGGTCGCCGTTTGCAGGAGCGAAAGCAAGAGCGGCACCCCGGGACCTTCGGCGCCCTTGACCACCTTGATGCCCGGCGGGGTCGGAGGCTCGCGGACGAAGACCTCGGGCGCGCTCTCCCAGAGGAGCGAGAGGACCTCGCGGATGGCGGGGTGCCCCACCCGCGTGATCAGGGTCAGGGTCCCCGGCTGCTCGCGCTGCGCGGCGAGCGGGGGCACGTCGTGCGGCTCTGCGTCGGGATCGAGCGCCGAGAGCACCTTCTGCACCTCCGCCTCGCCCGCTTGCTGCTCCGGGGCGCGGCTGGGGATCGAGCGCCTTTGGCGGAGGGCCTCGAGCTCGGCCGAGAGCTGCGCCGAGAGCACGCTGCCCTCGGGCGCGTTGGCCATCGCCTCCACGAACACCTGCTCGCCCTCGACGAAGTCGTCCTGGCTCGCCGAGGTGAGGAGCAGCCGCCCGAGCTGCGCCAAGGTCACGGTGCGCTCCTCGCCGGTGGTCGCGCGAACCAGCTCGCGCAGCACCGTCCGCGCCCGCGAGAGATCGCCGCGTGCGGCGGCCACCTGCGCGGTCTTCTTGAGCGCCTCGAAGCGCGACTCCGGATGAAAGGCGGCTTCGTCGAGCCAATTGAGCGCGGCCTCGAGGCGATCGGCGCGAAGGGCGGCGGAGGCGGCGGCGAGGGCCACCGTCCCGCGCGAGCGAAAGCCGAGCAGGTTGCCCTCCAGGGCGGCCTCGTAGAACGAGTGCGCCGACTCGAAGTCGGAGATGAGCATGCTGCGCTCGGCCATGGCCAGGGCGAGCAGCGGCTGCGGCCCCACCTCGCCGTGGGCTTGCAAGAGCCGCAGCGCCGCCTCGTCCACGCGGCCGAGCGCCGTGAGCGCCTCCACGGCGAGGAAGGTCGACAGCGCCACGTCCTCTGGCTCGAGCTCCTCGTTCACCTTCGCGAGCTCCGCCAAGGTGGCCTTGGCCTCGAGCTCCGTGCCGGCGCCGCGCAAGCGGTACTCGAGGCCGCGGGCGAACAGCTGGGTCGATGCGCGATGCGGCGCGGCGTCCGCGGCCTTGCGTGCGCGTTCGAGCGAGCGCACTTGGTCGCCCATGCGCGCGGCGGCTTGGGCGGCGTCGACCCAGAGATCGGCGCGCGTCTCCTCGTCGGCACCGCCGTAGAGCGCGGCGGCCTCCAGGGCGGCGCCGAGCTCCGTGTCGTCTTCCAGAGAGCGCGCCAGGTCCACGCGAT
Organism: Sorangiineae bacterium MSr11954; assembly: GCA_037157815.1. NCBI lineage: Bacteria > Pseudomonadati > Myxococcota > Myxococcia > Myxococcales > Pendulisporaceae > Pendulispora > Pendulispora albinea. The sequence goes on along the minus strand of CP089984.1, from coordinate 4,582,092 downwards.
GGACCATGGCCTCGATGAGCAGCGGCTCGCGCTCGAGGAGCTGGTTGACCAAGGCGAGCGCGCCGCGGAGATCGCCCGCGTCGCGGGTGGCGGTGATGGCGCGCAGCTCCAGCTCGATCTGCGTCTCCGCGCCTTGGGCCAGGGCCGAGAGGTGCTTCCACAAGGGCGCCGCGCGGTGCGTCTGCCCGGTGCGCTCGTACAGATCGGCCAGGTAGCGGAGGGCTCCGTCGTTCTCGGGCCACTCGCGCAAAAGCTCCTCCAGCTCGCCGCACGCCTCCTCCACCCGTCCCAGGCGCTGCTCGAGGATGGCCACGCGCCGCAAGCGCACCGCCCGCAGCGCGTCGCGCCGGTGGGTCTGCGGCAGGAGCCGCGCGATGCGGCCCGCGAGGTGCTCGGCGAGGCGCTCGTAGTCCCCGGTGGCGACGATCATCGCCTCCACGGTTTGGTCCGACACCTCGTCCTCGGGGTGCGCGTCGAGGACCTCCTCGAGCGCGGAGATGGCCATGTCGCCCTGGCCGGCGTCCTCCAGCGCGCGCGCGAGCCGGCGGAGCACGGCGGGCCGGGCGTCGGCGTCGACCCGCTTTTCGATCTCGCGCAGGGCCATGATGCGGACATCGGTCCTGCGCGCCAGCTCGGCCGCGCGCTCCAGGGCGCTCCAGCGGGCCAGGGGCGCGGGATCCAGCTCCGCCGCCTTGCGAAGGAGGGACGCGGCGCTTCCGAGCTCGCCGCGCTCCTCGCAGCGCTGGGCCACCTCCGTGTAGCGATCGGCGCGCTCGCGGGGCTGAAACGATTCGTCCTCGGCCCGCGCCAGGGTGCGCCGCTCCAGATCGGAGGTGCGGCCCGCCGAGCCGTAGAGGGTCCGGATCTCCGCCTCGACCCCGGAGCGCTCCTCGGGGCCGAAGAGGATGCGCGCCCGCTCCATGGCGTCGATGGCCTCGTCGTACTCGCCGGACATGGCGCGATCGCGCGCGTACGCGCGGAACACTTCGGCGCGCTCGCCAGGCGGGACGCTCTTGTCGAAGCGCGCGAACAGGTCGGTGTCGCCCAGGCGGCGCGCGGCCTCGTCGGCCTTGCGCACGAGCTCCGGATCCTCGGGATCGCGGATGGCGGCCTGCAGGGTGAGCCGGTCGCCGAGGGCCTCGTCCCCGCGGTGGAGCGCCATGGCGGCGAGGAGCTTCAAGGCAGCGGCCCCCACGTGGGCGTACGGCAGCTCCAAGGTCGCGACCGCGCGCTCCATGAAGGCTCCGGCGCGTGAGGCGCGCGAGAGGGCGCCGGCGTACTCCAAGAGCCCGGCGTACTCGTCGATGTCGGCGTTGGTGTCGAAGGCGCTGGCGAGCGCGGAGGCGGCGCCCTCGGCGTCGTCGAACAGGCGCACGATCAGCTGCGCGAGGCGAAGGGCGGTGCGCGCGCCCTCGGGCCCTTCGAGCTTCTCGGTGAGGGTCTGCGTCGCGGTGGAGATGCTCAAGGCGAGCCCGCCGCGCTCCTGGGGCAAGATCCGCAAGAGCTCGCGCGCGGCGTCGGCGAGCAACGACAGGGTCCCCACGTCGGGGACGAGGAGCGCCGCGCGCAAGAGGCAGTCGACCCGCTGGCGCAGGCCGGCATCGTCGCCGTCGGCCAGGGACGCGGCGCGCAGGAGCCACCCGGCCCGAACGGCGGGCCTTGGCGAGAGCTCCGCCACCTGCTCCAGGGTGCGGACGGCGAAGGTTCGATTGCCCGCCCGATCGGCGACCCGTTCGAGGAGCACCAGCGCGGCCCCCTCCGAGGGGACCGCCACGAAGGCGTCGCTCGCGTGCTTGAGCGCCCGCGCCGCGTCCCCGTGCTGCTCGAAGAAGCGCGCCCCGCGGTAGTGCGCGGCGCGTCTTCCAAAGCGGCCGAGCGCGCGATCGCCCATCGCGTCGTAGAGGGCCGAGAGGTCCACCAGGCGGTCGCTCTTGCGCGCGCTCTCCTCGGCGATCTCCAGCGCCTCGGCGTGCTCCGGATCGCGCTCCAGCGCGACGGTCGCCAGATCGAACGCGCAGTGGGGCTCGCCGACCAGCAGCGCGGCGCGCGCGGCCTCGGCGGCGATGGTGCCGGAGGCGGTGCGATCGGTCTCTTGCTCCATCAGCTCCGAGAGGCACTCGAACGCAAAGCGCGGATCGCCGAAGCGGGAGATGTCGACGGCCAAGGTGAAGTACCCGCGGTAGGGCGCGAGCTTCGCGGCGCGCAGCCAAGCCTCCACCGCGCCATGCCGATCGCCGGCCAGATCCCACAGCGCCGCGCCGAGCTCGCGAAACGCGCTCGCCGCCGCCCCCGGATCCTCGCCTTCGCCTGCCAGGAGCGCCCGCGCCTCCAGCCACGCCAGGCTGCCGTCCTCCGAGAGAACCGCCTCCGTGAGCGCGAGGATACGCTCCGCGAGCGCGCTCGCCGGCGCACCGAGACGGAGCGCGCGCACGATGGCCCGCGCCTCGCCATCGTGATCGCCCGTGGCCATGCGCCGCTGCGCGAGGGCGATGAACAGCTCGCGCCGCTCTTCGGCCGTGGCGCCGGAGGCGATCCATCGCTCGATGATGGCCCCCGCGAGATCGTTGTCGCCGGCCCGCTCCGCCGCGTCGAGCAAGGCGGCGCGCAGCTGGGCCTTGCGGGGGCCAAAGACGTCGAGCGCCCGCCGCGCCACGATGACCGCGCGCGCGGCGTCGAGCTGCGAGAGCTCGCGGATCCCTTGGCCCACCAGATCGGCGAGCGGTCCGGCGGGCTGGGGTTGCGAGAGGACCCACATGAGCGCGTCCCCCAGGCGCGGGGCTTCTTGCGCGCGCACCACGCGCTCGATCAACCACTGCGTGGCCGTGCGATCGCCGGGGCGCAGCGCCACGTATTGCTGCGTCCAGGCTACGGCGTAACCGCCCTCGTCGAGCTTCTCCAGCGCCTCGGCGAGCGCCTTGCAGAAGCGACCGCGCGGGCAGACGACCTTGATGACCCGCTCGAGCGCGGACGCGCTGGTCCAATCTTCGCCTCCGATGCAGGCCTCCGCCATGGCGCCGATGACGCGCGGTGAGGTCGGATCGGCTTGGCACGCGTACTCGCCCAAGAGGCGCGCGGCGGCGAGGGCCTCGGTGGCGGCGGGATTGAGGGTTGCGGCGGCGTCTTCACGGATGGCGGTCGGGCCGTTGGCGCCGCTCAGGGCGTTCGTAAAATTCGCGCCGCCTGGGGTGCGCATGGCGCTCGAGCCGCTCAGGGCGCGCGCCGCCATCAAGAGGCGCTCCGAGGCCACGGCGTGGAGCACGCCGCGGATGGGCGGTGCGGCGTCGGTCGCCAGCTGCTCCAAGGCGCGCGCGGCGGTGATGGGATCGCGGTTGGAGAGCGCCTTCACCCACTCGAGGCGCGCGGTGCGGCGGGGTGACTCCGCCATCGTCTTTCGAAGCTCGCTTCGGACCCGCTCCGGATCGCCGAGGTCGAGCGCCTCGATCACCTCCGTGAGATCGAACCGAACGGCGTGGGCGCGAAGGGCCTCGCGCGCCTCTTCCGAGGCCGGATCGAGCACATGGACCTCGGCGTACGCCTCCGCGGCCCGCTCCGGATCGTCGAGCTGCCCGGCCGCGAGGTGCGCCAACGTCGCGTACTCCTGGGCGCCTCGTTGGGGACGGCGCGGGGCTTCGATCTGGGCGCGCGCCTCCACGCGCACGGCGAGCATCTCGAAGAGGCCCGTGCGCAAGAGGAGCTCGTCGAAGGCTGCCGCGGCGGTCCCTTCGTATTCACCTTGCGCCTGCGGCGCCTTGGGGGTGCGTTGCTCGGTTGGGGCTTTGGGGTGGTCGGGTGCGTGCGACTCGTTCACATCGCTGTGCGCGCGCGACTTGTTCGCGTCGCCTTGCGCGTGCGGGTCTTCCGCGTCGGGCTGCGAGTCCTGCGCGCCCGACTCGTTCGCGGCGTACCGTGCGTGCGGGTCTTCCGCGTCGCCTTGCGCGCTCGACGCGGTCGGCTCGTACGGCGGGTCGGCCGCCGGTTCGCCGATTTGCATGTGCCATGCATCGAGCCCCTCGTCGAAGGCGGCCGCCAAGGCGCGCGTGGTGTCACCGTTGGCTAGCGCTTCCTTGCGGCGACGCGCGTGAATCGCCTTGGCCTTCGCGGGAGCGGTGATCGCCAGCGCCCGGGCGTGCTCGCGCCAGATTTCGTCGCTGGCGGCGACCTTGCCGCGCTCGATGAGCGCCTCCACCAGCGCGTGGGCGGCCGCGTCGTTCGCGGGATCCGCCTCGAAGGCGCGCAGAATATCCTCCATGGCGTCTTCGCCCGCGGCCCTCCGCCGGGTCGCCGCATCGACGTACGCTTGCGAGGCCGCTTGCAGGCTTACGACCTCAGGCGCCCACGATCCGAGCGTGCCGCGCAGCTCGAGCGCCAGCGCGCTCTTCGCATCCACGCGCGCCGCGTCCTCGAACGCCTCGCTCGCACCGCCCGGATCCCCGGCCCGCGCATGCAGCACCCCCACGCGCACCAGCACGGCGGCCCGATCCTCGGCGTCGAGCGTCGCCCCGGGCGATCCCGCGAGCGCCGTATCCCCCTCGTCGCCAGCCTCGTTTTCTTCGTCTTCGTCGTCCTCGTCCTCGATGACCGCACGAAGAACGGCCGCCGCGAGCCCCGCCTCCCCCAAGCTCTCGAGCCACGAGGCCAGCTCCCGGCGCAGCTCGGGATCCTCCGCCACGCGCAGCGCGCGAAGCGCCAGCTGCGCAGCCTCGTCGAGATCGCGATCGCGCCGCGCGAGCCAGCGCGCAAGCTCCACGGCCGCCGCGGCCTCGGAGACGCGATCGCCCGAACGCTTCGCGTCCGACAGACGCGCGCGCAAGCTCGCCTCCTCCGCGCGCTCGCCGGTTCGCCTTTGGGGGGCGGGCGGCGGCGCCGTGGAGTTTCGCTTCCGCGTTGCCTCGGCGGCGGGCGCGGTCCACTCGGGCGGCGGCAAGGTCGCGCGAGCGATGGCATTGTCGAGCTTATCCACGGCACCATCGTAGCGAATGCCGGCCATGTTTCGCGTTTTTCAGTGAACGACGAGGACGTACGGCAGGGCGACCACCTGGTGCTCTTGCGCGGCGAGCGGGGCCAGGGCCGAGACGAACGGCAGCATGTCGGGGGCGACGTGCTCGACCCAAGCGCCCACCCCCGGCAGCGAAATCGGCAGCGAACCCGGCGCGGACGCGGGCAGCTGCGGCAGAGCCCCGGCGACCTTCTCCGCCGTCGCGTGCTCTTCCTCGCCGGCTTCGTCCATTCCGGAACCTCCGCCGAGGGCCTCGAGGAACTTGGGCGTGTTGTCGATCACGGCAACGGCCGCATCGCCGTCCAATTTCGCCAGCTCGCGCGCCTTGGCGATGGCCGCCGTGAGCCCGCCAATTTCATCGACGAGCCCGCGGTTCTTCGCCTCGCGACCGCTGAAAATCCGCCCTTCGGCCGACGCGGCCACCTTTTCCACGGGGATGTTCCGGCCCTCGGCCACCCGCGCCAGAAACAGGTCGTAAATGCCCGTCATGGAGTCGAGCACCCGCTCCCGGGTCGGCCCATCCCACGCGACGAAGGGCGACGAGTACCCCGCGCGCGCTCCCGCCTTGGCGTCCCCCGCCTTGGCCGGAAAGGTCTCGGCGTGCACCCCAACCGACTCCAACGCGCCGCCGATGGCAATCTTACCGCCGACCACACCGATGGAGCCCACGATGCTGGTCGCATCGGCAAAAATGACATTCGCGGTGGACGCCAGGTAATACCCGCCGCTCGCCGCCATATCGCCCACGCTCACCACGATGGGCTTTTTCGCCCGCACCCGCATCAGGCGATGCCAGAGCAAGTCGCTCGCCAGCGCGCTCCCGCCCGGTGAATCGATGCGAAGCACCAGCGCCTTCACGGCGTCGTTCTTCTCGATCCGGGCCACGAGCTTCCCCAGATCTTTCTCGGTGATCCCCTCTTGCCCGCCGAGGATCCCGCCGCCAGAGCTCATGGAGATGCTCCCCGTCGCGCGCACCAGCGCGATCGGCGCGCGGCCCCTGCCCTCGCCCCCGAGCGCGCGAACGAGCCCGCCGAGGTCGCCCGCGCCATCGTCGTCGCCCGAGCCCGCGCCGAAGCGAAGCTCGTCGCGCACGGCGCCCATCTCTTTCTTCGCCGCCTCGCGGGCCTCGTCGAGGTAGCCCACCTCGTCGATCAAGCCGCGCTCCTTGGCCTTCTTCGCCGGGAACGGCCCATCCTCGGCCGCCTCCACCACCTCGGTGCGGACCTTTCCATCGCGGCCGCGCCCCTCGCCGATGCCGGTCAGCCACGTCGAGCGAATATCGGCGAGCACCGATTCGAGCGACGCGCGCGCCTCGGGGCTGGGCCCATCGCGCGTGAGCGGCTCCTCGGCGCCTTTGAATTTGCCGACCTGCAAAAAGTCGATCGTCAGATGAAGCTCGTCGGCCAAAAGCTTGCGCATGTAGACGATCTGCGCGGCGATCCCCACGGTCTCGACCTCGCCGGCCGGCGACACGAAGATTTTCGAGCAGCCGCGGGCGGCGGCCAGCATCGTCTGGTTGGTGTAGCCGTCGCCGTGGCAGAAGATGGGCTTGTCCTTGCGCACCTTCTCCAGCGCCGCGCCGAGCTCCTCCGCCCGCGCGGTGCCGAAGGTGGTCCCGCCGAAGCGCACGAAGAGCCCTTTGATGTCCGTGTCCTTGTGCGCCCGGTCGACCGCGCGGAGCACTTCGTCGAAGGTGTGCTTTCGCCCGCCCAGGCCCAACATGCCGCCGGTGCTCTGCTCGGGCAGCCCCTGGGTGACATCGATGACGCCCACCGCGGGGCCCGTGCGCGGCTCCTTCTCCGCGGCGGCCGATCCCGACGACGTGCGCGCCCGGCCCTTGCAGCCGGCGCCCGCGCAAAGCACGCCCGCGGCGACGACGGCCGAGAGCCACGGCGCACGCCGCACCCACCTTGCATTTCGACGATGCGTCATGGTTGCTCCGGGCTCGGAGAGCCTTGCGCCGGCGTGGGCACGCTCAGACTTTCGATTCGTTGTTTGACCCGGTGCGGGTACGAGCCTTCGGGCATCCGCTCGACGATATCCTTGTAAGTGCGTACGGCGCCAGCGCGATCCCCCATCTCCCATTGCACATCGGCGAGCCCGATCAGGGCCGGCATGTACGAATCGTTCTCGGCCAGGGCCCGCTTGTAATAATCCCGCGCCCCTTGGAGATCGCGCTGCCCGCGCGCCACGTCGCCCATGCCCGAGAGCGCCTCCGTGTTGCGCGGGTTGCGCGCGAGCACGGTCTGGTAAAGCGTCTTGGCCCGCGCCAAATCGTTTCGATTCTTCGCGGCGTCCGCCTGCTGCAGCTCCGCCCGCCCCTCGCTGTTCACGGGCGCCGCAGCGCGCGGCGGCGCTCCCTTGCCCGCCTTACCGCGCGGTTCCGGGGGTGCCGCGGAGGTCGAGGTGCTCGGCGTCCCCGCACCGGGCGTCCCCGCACCGGGCGCCCCTGCGTCGGGCGCCTCGGCGGCGGAGGCCCCCGCATCGACGGCCGAGGCCCCGCGCTCGACGTATGCCCGAAGCGCGGCCAGCAGCGGGTGCGGGCGCGGCAAGGTCGCGAGCCGCTCCAGCTCCTGTTTCGCGCCCGCGGCATCCCCCGAGCGCGCCAGCGCATACACGAGCAACGCGCGCGCGCGTCCGGAGGGACTGTCGCTTCCCGCCACAGCGGTGCGCAGGCGCTCGATCACGGTGGGAAACGGGGGCTCGGGCTCCGCGAGATCCAGCGCCCCCAGCACGTACGCGGCCTCGGGCTGCGCGGCGTTGAGGCCCGCGCTGCCCACCAGCGCGCGCGCCGCGTCCTTCTCGCCGGCGATGCGCAAGGCGTCCACCTTCACGCGCTGCGCGCCGGGCTCGTTCGGCGCGCCAGCCACGGCGGCGTCGGCGGCCTTTTTGGCCAGGGGTGCCCGCTGATCGAGCTCCGCCTGAACGGTCTTGGCCTCGTCGCGGCTTCGGCCCTCGTTCGCCAGAAGGCGCTGATGCAACCAGGGAATGTCCGCCTGCACGACCTCGAGGCGCGCCCGATCGAGGAGGACGCGCGGATCCTTCTCGGCCAGCGCGGCGGCTTTGTCGAAGTTTTCCTTGGCCGTGTCGAGCTGCCCTTGATCGAGCGCGGCCTCGCCGTCTTTGAGGAAGGTCGCGAGCCGCGGATCGGGCTCCGCGGCGGGCGGGGTCGCGGGCGGCGGCTTGATGAAGCGATCGAGGTAAGGGCGCCCAAAGAGCACCACGGTGGCGCCCGCGGCAAAGAGAACGACCACCAAGAGAAGCCAGCCGCCGCGGCTTCGGCTGGGCAGAGGCTCGACCATCGAGGAGAGCGGGCGCCGTCGGCGCACATCGCTGTCGTCTTCATCGTCGCCGTCGAACCCATCGTACCGCTCCGGGCGCCGCACGGGCACGGTGGGCGCCGGGCCCTGAAAGGGCGGGCTCGGGAGCGATGACGCGATGTCGCTCGAAGGCGTGGGAAACCGCGCCTCGGCGTACGTCATGGCCGGCTCCACGCGCGATGACTCGGTGGCGGGCGGCACCGAAGCGCCGGGAAGCGCGGATGCTCCGGGAAGCGCCGATGCTGGCAACGCCGAGGCTCCGGGAAGCGCGGATGCTGGCAACGCCGAGGCTCCGGGAAGCGCGGAGGCCGCGGCATTTTCGCGGATCCGCTCGTCCGTCACCACGGGCACACGCACCGTCGGCGCGAGCGCCCCATCGGCCGGAACACCCCCTTCGGGCCCTATGCCGATGCGGGTCTGCCACATGGCGCGCGCGACGTTCACCGCGTCGGACCCCACCGGCAATGGCGCAGCCACCCCCTCCGACCCCACCGCCCCGGCGCCCGGCAACGGCGGCTCCATCGGTGGCGCAGGCGGCGGCGTCTGCGGATCCAGCTGCTCCACGACGGGGATGCCGGTACCGATCAGCGTCGACTTTCCCTGCGGCCGCGCCCCCGCCGGCGAAACGGCCGCCGGCGAAACGTTCGGCGGCGCGACACCAGGCGGCGCTACGCCGGGCGCCGGTGCGCCAGGCGGCGCTACGCCGGGCGGCGCTACGCCAGGCGGCAACCCGAACGGCGGCGGCGCACCCGCAGCCGCCGGTGCGAACGGCGGCGGCGCACCCGGCGGCGGCTCGCCCGCCGGCGACGGCACAGCTTCCGCGGGGACACCGCTTACCTTGGGCAAGAAAAACGGCTCCAACTCGGCGATGGAGCCGAGCCGGCGCGGAGGCGCACTACCGCGTGCGAGCACATCGTCGCGGCCCACCAGCTGACCTGCGATGGCCCGCTGCAGCTCCCGTAGCGATGTAAAGACGAGGGTGCTGCCTTCGCCGGTCGAAATCATCCACCGGTCTTCTTCGGCGGCCCCGGGGCTGCGGCGCACCCGAAACTGATGCCCGCAGCTCGTGCATTTGACGGTCGTCCCCCTCTCGCTGACGAGCGCGTCATCGAAATCGTACTCGGTTTGGCAGCGCTCACACTGGACGTACATTGGGGAAGCAAGTCCTTTTTACGCATCCTTAGGGGAATGTGCTGCCTCGCGTCTCGAGAAACTCGCCAAGGCCGACGATACGGGTTGGGGGCCCGTGCATGTAGCACGCCCTCACGCCTGGCCTACGAGCGCATGACCTGCGAGCGCCTGGCCCACGAGCCCGCGGTCCACCGTTTGCGACCTACGACATGACGCGTGGTCCACACGCCCCGTGAACCATCGTGCACACCCCACCTTTCCCTGTTCATTTTTTTTCGTATTTGCGCTGCATCTGCGAACGCTTGTAGGGGGCACACGCGTTGCTATGCTTGGTTTGGCATGCAGACGCGCCGGAGGCTTAATTCATGAAGCGATGGTTCGGTCTTTTCACAGACCGCAGGTCGGCGATCGCGATGGCAACGCTGGGCGTCGCCGCAGCGGCCATTTTGGCCGGCTGTCCCGTCTATGATGGGGACAACGGCCACCGCGTGTGCGAGTTTGGCAAGGGTAGCCAGTCCTGTTACGACTGCCCGAACCCGTACTACACGGACGAGTGCGTCCCCTACCAGTGCGGGTCCAACTACGACTGCCCGTCCGGGTATTCCTGCCAAGCCAATCTTTGCGTGAGCGGCGGCCCCGGGAACTGCAACAAGCCGTCGGACTGCCCCTCGGGTCAAAGCTGCGGCAAAGACAACCAATGCCGCCCCGGCGACTGCACCCGCAACGGCTGCCCGAACGGCGGCACGTGCCGGCTCTCCGGGGGCAAACCCGAATGCGTCTCGCTCGATGGCGGCTCGCCCATCGACGCGGGCCCCGCCCCGGACGCCTCCGTCCCCGACGCCGGACCGCCTCCCCAGTGCACCCGCGACGGGGAGCAGGACACCTGCCTCGCCGGCAGCATCTGCCTGCACCACAACTGCTACCTCAACTGCTCGCCCTCCGATCCCAAGGCGTGCAAGGGCGCCGACCGCTACAACATTTGCAAGGCCGTCACCGCCACCACGGGCACCTACAACGTCTGCAGCGCCACATCGAACCCGGGCACCGAGTGCGACACCACCAAGCCGTGCCTCTCGCCCAACGTCTGCATCGACGGCTACTGCAAGTAAAAGCTCGAGCAACAACCGCACGGAACAAACCACGACCCTCCCCGCGCGGCCGAGGGTCGTGCATCTACGACCTTGAGACGAAGCGTCGTTCTCGCCCGTAGTCGCTCACCCGAAACCGACGCCCTCCCGGCATTTGCGCCATGGGGCGAACGGCCCGCTCACCCCTCCAGCGACGCCCTTAGAATGACCGTTGCACCGAACGACTGCACCGAACGAACCACGACCCTCCCTCGCGGGCGAGGGTCGTACATTTACAGGCTCGAGGCGAAGCGTCGTTCTCGCCCCTAGTCGGTCACCCGAAACCGACGGCATCGCGGCATGAAGGGGCGAGCGGCTCGTTCACCCTTCCAGCGACGCCCTCAAGAACCACGCGTGCTTCTCGAACTCCGTGACGACTTGGGTGAGCAAGTCCACGGTGTCCGTGTCGCCCAGCTTCTCACCTTTGGAGCGCGACTCGCGGACGCCTTCGAGGAACGTCTCGAAGCGCTCGGCGAGCAGGCGCACGTGATCGAGATCGCGCGTGGTCTCTTGCGGGTACTCGGGCAGCCGCGAGGCCTTCGACACGTGACGGACGGTTCCGTAGGCGCGGCCGCCCAGGGTCACGGCGCGCTCGGCGAGGCTGTCGTTGAAGTTCGCGAGGCCCGTGGCGAACGTCTCGAAGAGCGGGTGGAGCGCCGCGAATTGCGGCCCTTTGATGTTCCAGTGCGCCACTTTGATCTGGCTGTGCAGGTCGAGGCCGTCCGCCAAGCGGGCGTTGAGCGTCTCGGAGATCTGGGTTCGAACTTCCTCGGACAGGTGGCTGGGGCTCTTGTACATGGGCTCTTCTCCTTGGGAGCGCATCTTCTACAGCGCTCAAGATGCGCCGCGCCACCGATTCATTCCAAGACATCCTCCGACTCAGCGTGATAGCTCCTGCCTATCATGACGGCCGCCCCGCACAGCTTCTCCCTTCGACAACTTCAATATGCCGTGGCGGTGGCCGAGGAGCTCTCGTTCCGAAGAGCGGCCGAAAAGTGCCACGTTTCACAGCCCTCGCTCAGCGCCCAGCTCGCGCTGCTCGAAGAGGCCCTCGGCGTCCAGCTCTTCGAACGCGATCGCCGCCGCGTGCTCCCCACCGCCGCCGGCCAAGTGCTGGTCGAGCGCGCCCGCCGGGTCCTGCTCGAGGCCGACGATCTGGTCGAGGCAGCCAAGCGCGTCTCCGATCCCCTGGTGGGGACCTTGCGCATCGGCGTCCTGCCCACCATTTCGCCCTATTTGCTCCCGCGCGTAACCCCGCGCCTTCGCCGCAAATTCGAGCGCCTCGGCGTGGCATGGCGGGAGGACAAAACCGACGTCCTCGTGAAGAACCTCGGCTCGGGCACCCTCGACGCCGCCTTGCTCGCCCTGGAGGCCGATCTCGGCGACGTCGAGCACGACGTCATCGCCCGCGACCCTTTCTACCTCGTCACCCCCACCGACCATCCGCTCGCGAAGAAGTCGTCCCCCGCCAGCCGCGCCGATCTCCACGACGCCGACATCCTCCTCTTGGACGACGGCCATTGCCTTCGCACGCAGGCCCTCGACGTCTGCTCCCGCGCCAACGCCCGCGAGCTGGAGTTCCGCGCCACCAGCCTCCCCACCCTCGTCCAAATGGTCGCCGGCGGCGCCGGCATCACCCTCCTCCCCGCCCTCTCGATCCCCACCGAAACCCAACGCGCCCACCTCCACATCCGCCCCTTCACCGCCCCCGCCCCCGGCCGAACCATCGCCCTGGTCTGGCGCAAACGCTCCCCCCTCACCCTGGCCCTCCACCAAGTCGCCGCCGTCATCCGCGACGCCTACCCGCCGATGAAGAAGTAGAAGAATTACTTCTTCTTACGGGCCTCGAGGGGTGCCAAGTGCTTCGCGAGAAGCTTCGTCCCCACAAAGGTGATGCCGTTTTGAGCGAGGCTCAGCGTCGCCTTCTCGTGGGCAAGAAAGCTCACCCTTCCCGAAGCCACCCAGAACCATTCGGCAACCTCCACCCCCGGCCTGAAATGCTCCGCGAGCTGCTCGCGAGCATGCTTACGTTTGCGAATGACGGTCGAGATTTCACTCGTTTCTGCGGAATGAGGCTCGAGCCCCACGATCTTCGTGGTCTCGCGATGACCCAGCAAATAGTCCCATCGGGGCTCTCGCTCGTGCCCCTTCTCGATGGCATCGTCCAAGTCGATGCTGTCCTCGAACGCCGCGCGAACCGCCTCTGCGATGAACGCACGATCGACTTTCTTCATCGCCGAGAGACCGTTTCCAACGGCGCCGCGCAGATGGCTCCTGGAGTTCAGGGCGGCACGAATCGGGCTACTCACTTGGAGGGCTCCTCGTTGGCTGCCCGTCGAACGGCCTCCCCGAAGCGCGAGGTGAACCCCGTGAGCCCTCCCCATCCCGAAATGTCCTCGTCCTCGGAGTCGGGATCGAGGGTGGATACGTCCTTTGAGTAAACGCGGCCATCCGACTCGAATTTCAGAAAGTGCGTCCGCACCGTTTTGGTCAGCGCAGCCTCGGCGACCTTCTTCAGATCGCCGCGTTTTTCGACTTCGAACGCATCGCAAACGAGCTGCCAGCGGGCCCTGGTCTCGCGCATCCGCCGCAACATCCATCCTACGGTCAGCACGATGGGAGAGTGCGTGGAGAGAACCACTTTGTACCCTCGCCAGAGAAGGTCGAGCACGAGGAGCATGAAGACCGTCACGGCCTGAGGATGCAGCCCCATTTCGGGCTCCTCGATGACGACATATTGGATGTCGGACTGCTTCAGCATCCGTCGCGATGGCAGAAGATGATAGAGGCCGAGCAAAAGCGGCGTAAATTCACGCTGCCCCGCCGTCCAGGTCATGAACGGGAGCTGCATGGGCCCGTGCGTGCTCGCATGGGTCAGACGCAATCGCTTGGCGTGCTGTGAATCCTCCTCGACACCAACTTTCCCACCATGAAAAACCGCATCGTCGATCAGCTTGCGGTACCCTTCTTTCAGCACGCGATTGAGCGGAAAGAGCTCGTTACCACCTCGCGCACTGAAACGATCGAAGAGGTTCTGACTGAAGAGACGCGCCACGACGGGGGTCTCTGCCGTCAACTTCTGGAACGGAGCTGCCCACCCATCGCTGATGAGCATGGCCCGGTGCGCCGGGATGAAGAACACCTTTTCCTTCCCCCTCCCCAGCTTGCCGATGCTTTGCGGGCGGATCCGCGTCTTATCGAACGAAACAGACGTTGAACCGTTCCACGCGGGGCCCATCCCAACGCCGAAAATCAAGTCGATGAGGAACCCCGGTGTGCTCACGTTTTGCCCAGCATCTCGAAGGGCCGATACGATTTGCTTGCCGTCGAGCGCGACCTTGAGCCACTGGAGCGCCAAGCTCTTGCCCGTGCCCTGAGGCCCGACGAGAATCGTGAGATCGCCAAGGTCGATGGACACATCGGCCAGGTGAGCGAAGTTCCTGATCCGCAGGGTCGCCATGCCCGTCCCTTGCTATCACGAATGCCTCTACAGTAGGGCTGTCACGCTGCAGCGCCTCGTCGCCCATCCGCCGCTCCCCGTTGGAGGAGCCATCCCCTACTTCAACGGCAACACATTGCGCGGATCGCACACGATACTGACGCTGCTCTCCATCAGCTGCGCGCCAATTTTGCTCGATACGTCGACGCCTTCGCGCATGCGCCGCACCTCGAGGTGCAAGTGCACGAGCTCCGGCGAGCCCGTGTCGCCCATGAAGCCGAGAAGATCGCCTTCCCGCGCGGTGGCGCCGACGGCGAGACCGGGGGCCGCGGACGCAAGGTGGCCGTAGAGAAGGAGGTAGTCGCGCAGCTGGCCCGCCTCGCGGATCGTGTGGCGGGTCACCACGCTGGTGCCGAAGAGAGGCCCCACGTGCACGATGGTGGCGTCGCCTTGTTGGTGCTCGAGCGCCACCAGCTTGATTTCCGTCCCGCGCGGACCGGGGATGTCCACACCCCCATGGCCGACGGCGCGCAACGACATACCGCGGCGCTGGGATTCGTTGGGGCGGTCGAGATCGTAGCCGCTCACCACGGTCCTGCCGCCCGGGAGCGCGGCCGGCGCCGGGTAGCGGTATAGCTCGTAGTCGGCCGGCCGATCGGGACGGCGCGGGATCTGATCGTAGAGGGCCCAGCGCCCGCTGCGCTCGCGGTGCGCGTTGGTGGAGACCACCGAATCTTCGGCTTCGTCGGTGGCCGGAATGTGTACGCATGCGTCGCCGTCGGGGAGCATGCCCTCCGGACAGGCGGCCTCCACCGCGTCGCGCGCGGCGCGTGACGAATCCGTGATGCTCCATCGCAACGGTGGCAGCGGGCGTGAGGCTGCACCCAGGGATGTCGTTACCACGACAAAAAGCGCGGCAATTGCAAATTTCATATCGGGGTGTAGCGGCACGGCGATGTCACCGACGGGTTACTCCTGCGCGTGCACGGTGCCCTCCCCGTGCATCCTTGTGTTATGAGGGAGCGTGCAAAAAAGTGAAAGGACCATAGAAAAGCTCCTCGGAGAGCTCTTCGATGCCGAGCGTGTCGTTCGCCAGACCCATGCCTCGCTCGTCGAGCACGATCACGGTGCGCTCGTCGCCGCCATCGCGGCCGCCGTCGACGAAGCCTTCGGGCTCGCGGATCGCAACGAGCTGCAGCTCCGACTCACCCGCGCCGCCGAGCTCCTCAGCGACCTCGAGGGCGCGCAAACCGTCGATCTCCTGATCCGCATCCTCGGCTGCGACGAGCCCGAGCCGCGCCACGCCGCCGGGGAAGCGTTGCAAGAGCACGCCTACGATCGGTTCAAGGAGGTGGCCCTCGGTGTCGAGCGCGCCCTCGAGCGCATGAAGCCCGGCGATCCGGCGCTCTCGGAGCTCCCCTACTTGCTGGCCGAGGTGCCGGAGCCGGGCGTGCTCAAGCTGCTCGGACGCTTCCTCGTGCACCCCGATCCGGACGCCGTGGCCGCCGCCGTCGAAGCGCTGGTCGAGTTCGGCGATCCCGCCAGCGTGAGCCTCCTCGCGCCGCTCACCAAGGACACGCGCACCGTGCAGCTCGAGGACGAAACGGGCGAGGAGGGCCGCATCACCCTCGGCGAGCTCGCGTCGGAGGCCCGCGATCTCCTCCGCCAGATCCCCAAGTCCGCCGGCCCCGATGGCGGAAATGCTGGCGCGCCCGGGGGCAGGCCCAAGGGGCGATGAACGCCATGATCGACCCGCCGAAGGCGATGGGCCCGCGTCGGATCGATCATGGCTTCTCCGCGGAGCAGGTCGCGGAGTTCGATCGCTTCGTCGCCCCAGGGTACCTCGCGCCCTTCGCGCAGCTGGCGCTCGAGCACCTCGAGCACCGTCCATCTTTCACGCGCCGCTTGGCCGACACCAGCGAGCCCGCCAGGCGCGCGCGCGTCGCCCATCTCTATGCGCGCACCGGGTACTACGACGATGCCGTGCTCCGCGCCCTGCCCGGCGCGCAACTCTTCGGCACCGATCCCTCGCCCGACGCCGTCGCGTGCGCAAGCGCCACCTCCGAGTCCCGCGCCGCGCGCGGCGTGCTCCCTGGCGACTGCGACTACCGCGTGGTGGCATCCATCCCCAGCCCCTTCGACGATGGCTGGTTCTCGCACGGCGTCACCATCCACCCCGCGGGCAACATCGGCGATCGCGCCCGCCTGCTCGCCGAGTACCGCAGGCTGCTCGCACCCGGCGGGCAGATCGTCCTCGCCATCCCCCTGCGCGGATCGTTCACGGAGCTCGGGGATCTGCTCCGTGAGTACGCACTGAAACACGACGCCCCCGACGTGGAAGCGGCCGTCACCGGAGCCACCTCGCTCCGGCCCGGTGCCGAAGGGCTCGCCCTCGAGCTCTCGCGCGCCGGCTTCGAGCAGGTCACCGTCACCACCAAGACGACCTCGCTCGCCTTCCCCAGCGGCCAAGCCATGTTCGACGACGCGGCCATGCGACTGCTCGTCTTTCCGGAGCTCGAGCAGAACCTCGGCATCGCCCTGACCAAACCGCTCATCTACGCGCAGAGCGCCATCGACAAATATTGGAGCGGCGGCGATGCCTTCGAGCTGACCATCGTTGCGGGTTGCGCCGCAGGCTTCCGGCGCCCCTAGCCCACGCCCCGCCGACCGTACGCGCGGGGCGCCAGCGTACCTTTCACGTGTTTTCACGCTCTTTCGTGAGACGTGACCCTCAAGTAACCTCGAATTTCCGCGTGAGCCTTACCAAACATCGTTCCACCGAGCTTGCGCGCAACCTATCTCCGCGCGACGATTGGTCTCAGGTGTCGTCCTCATCCCGAAAGCCCCGCCAGCCCGATGACCGGCCCTCCGCGGCAACCTCGCTCCGCTCCGTTACGGGATACCTCTGCCCTCTGTGCCGGATTACCTTCCCCG
This sequence comes from Sorangiineae bacterium MSr11954, assembly GCA_037157815.1. Taxonomy (NCBI): domain Bacteria; kingdom Pseudomonadati; phylum Myxococcota; class Myxococcia; order Myxococcales; family Pendulisporaceae; genus Pendulispora; species Pendulispora albinea. Next base: position 4,565,145 of record CP089984.1, on the reverse strand, counting down.
AGAACGCGACGGATGTCATTCCATCACACTGCCCGCAAGACCGCACCCCGCTGATCGCCGCGCGCACGTGGCTCGAGTCGCAGAACGATCCGATGGTGGGCCGCACGCTCGATGGCCGCTTCACCATGCTCGCGCGCCTGGGCGCCGGATCCATGGGCACCGTGTACCGCGCCCGCCAGCACGGCATGGAGCGCGACGTCGCCATCAAGATCCTGCGCAGCGATCGCGCGGTGGACGAGGCGAGCAAGGCCCGCTTCCTGCGCGAGGCGCGCGCCAACAGCGCGCTGGTCTCACCGCACACGGTCACGGTGTTCGACTTCGGGCAGGCGTCGAGCGGTGAGCTCTTTCTCGCCATGGAGCTGCTCGAGGGCGAGTCGCTCGGGCAGAGGCTCACGCGCGTCAAGCGGCTGCCGGTGGTGTTCGCGCTCGACACGGCCAAACAGGCCCTGCGCTCCCTCGCGGAGGCGCACGCCAAGGGGATCGTGCACCGCGATCTCAAGCCGGACAATCTCTTCTACGCCAAGGTGATGCAAGGCCACGCCGACGAGGAGATCGTCAAGGTGGTGGACTTCGGCATCGCCAAGATGCTCGGCGAGGGCATGGGCCCCATCAACGCCATCGAGACGCAGGCCGGCACGGTGTTCGGCACCCCCCGGTACATGTCGCCCGAGCAGGCGCAGGCCAAGCCGCTCGACGCGCGCAGCGATCTCTATTCGCTGGGCGTGCTGCTGTATCACATGCTCACGGGCCGCCCGCCGTTCACCGACGACGACGCGATCATCGTGATGGCCCGCCACATCAAGACGGCGCCGCGCCCTCTGCGCGAGGTCGCGCCCGAGGCCAACATCCCGGTCGAGGTCGAGGCCGCGGTCATGCGCGTGCTCGCCAAGAACCCCGCCGAGAGGCCTCCGACGGCCGACGCCATGGCCAACGAGCTTTTGCGCGCCCTCGAGATGATGCCCGCCGCGGGCACGAGCGGCGTGCAGCATGTATCGCTCGCCAGCATCTCCGTGCCTACGGTGAGCCCGCCCACCGACGACAGCTTGGAGCTCGCCGGCGTGAGCTCGTCGCGCGCGCGCACCATCGGCCGCGGACGCATCATCGGAGCGCTCGTGGCGGTGCTCACCCTCGCCATCCTCGGCATCGTCATGTTCGTGCGCGCGCGCTCGGCGCAACGCTCCGACACGACGGCCTCGGGCACGCCCGATCCCTCCGCCTCCAGCGCGTCGTCCTCACCGCCCGCACCTTCGGCGATGCCCTCGGCCGCCGCCGCTCCTTCTTCCGCTTCTTCCACGAGCGGCAGCGCGACGAATGCTCCGTCGTCACCGCACGCGGACAAGGAGAGCGCCCCCGCTTCGGCGGAGGACGAGGCGGGGCAGAGACGCGTCGCCACCCCGATTCCGACCACGCCGATGGTGCCTCAAGGTCCTGCCCGCACGGCAGCGGAGCGACGACCGCCGCGCCCGGGCACTGTTCCGGCAACAGCCAAGAGCGCTGCGCAAGCACCGAGCGCGAGCCCTCGTTATGGTGTTTTCGACTGACACCGGATGATGTTTTCGACTGACACCGGAACCCGCTGCCGCAAGCGGGCACCGGACGACGCAAGCGGCGCTCGGCATGCAACGCGGGTGTCGCGATAAGAGGCTCGGCGTTTGGAAAACGGGCAAAACTTGTTAGCATAGCCGTGCTTCAAATGGATCCCAGCGAAATCGAGGCGCTCGTTCAGCGGCTCGTGGAAAACCCACACGACGAAGAGGCGCTCGCCTACGCGCACGACTCGGGCGAGAACGATCCCAAATCCTATGCGCTCATGCTGGAAAAGGTCGGGAGCCTCACGAACGAACCCGCCATCAAGAGCCACTGGTTGAGCGAGGCCGCCAACGTCTGGCTGCAGACGTTGGGCGATGCGCATCGCGCGGCGCGCGTCCTCATGGCCGCCGTCGACTCCGATCCCACGCAGTCGGTGGCCGCCGAACGGCTCGCGCAGCTGTATCGCGACAAGGGCAACGTGCGCGGGCTCGCCGCCTTGCTCGATCGGCGCTCCAAGGCCGTCGGCCAACTGGTCGCGTCGGATCCGGAGTTCGGCGATCTCGTCCCCGAGCTGGCGCACATGCACGAGGAGCTCGGCCACCTCTGGAGCGACGCGGCGCTCGCGCAGCCGAAGAAGGCCATCGAGAGCTTCCGCAAGGCCATCGAGCTCGATCCCACCAACGCCTACGCCATCTATTGCACCCGCGAGCTCTGCAAAGCGCAAGAGCAGTGGGACGACGCCTACCCGCTCTACGATATGGAGCTGGCGCTGGTCGACGACATCGCGCGCAAGGTCGCCCTCTTGCGCGACGAGGCCGAGACCCGCCAGCGCGCCGGCGACCGAGCAGGCGCCACCCGCGCGCTCGGGCGAGCCCGCGTCTTCGACGAAGAAAATCCGGAGCTCTCGCACGAGTTCGCCGCGTCGGTCATCGACCGCATCCAAGCCGGCGAATCGGTGGCCGAAGACCAGCGCGCGCTGGCGTTGGAGCTGCTCGTCAACCTCGCGGAGTCCTACAACGGCGAGCACGGCCTCGCCTACGCCGGCGGCGCGCTCGACATCAACCCGGCGCACGATCGCGCGCTGCAGCTCTTCGTCTATTACGCGCAGTCGCTCCAGCGCGACGCGGAGATCCCCGCGCGCTTCGCCGCGTACCTCCAGGTGAACCCCGACGGCGCCATGGCCGCCGAGGCGCGGGCGCACGCCGCCACCGCCCCTGCACCCGTGGTCGCACCGCGGCGCGTGATCGATCCCGCGGAGGACAAAACGGCGATCCGGGAGCAGCCCGCGACCCGCTCCGAGGTCCCGCGCAACGGCGTCGCATCGGGCGCGCCCATCGCACCTGTCGCGTCGGGCGCCCCCGCGCGCATCTCCGACGAGGTCCGGCTGCAAGAGGCGCTGGCGAGCGCCAAGACGCTCACCCTGGCCGGCAAGAAGACCGAGGCCCTCGCCAAGTACAAGGAGGCGCTCGAGATCGACCCCGCGCACGCCGAGGCGCTGGCGTGGGTCGAGGACTACCTTCGCACCCAGCGCGACTACGCGCAGCTTCGCGACGTGCTGCTCGCCAGCGTGCGCGCGCTCGGCTCGCTCACGTCCTTGCCGGAGGTGATGGAGAGCCGCAAGGCGCGTCTGCGCGAGGTGGCCGGCCTGTGCGAAGGAAACCTGCGCGACATCGACGGCGCGGTGGCCGCGTACAAGCAGCTCCTGGCCATCGATCGCACGGACGAGAACGCGCGCCAGTCGCTCATGCGCCTCTTGGAGCGCACGCAGCGCTGGGACGACATGGCCAACGTCCTCGAGCAAGAGGCCACCGCCGCCCGCGAGATCGCGGACAAGATCGTCCTGGAGAAGAAGCTCGCGAGCCTGCACGAGCACAAGAGGCAGGACTTCGCCAGCGCCGCCGAGGCGTGGTGCCGCATCGCGCAGCTCACCCCCGGCGACGATCGATCCATCTCGACGGCGGTCAAGCTGTTCGAAAAGGCGGAGCGCCCCTCAGCCGCCACGCAAGCCATCATGGATAACGTGCGCGCCGTGCAGGATCCCGGCACCAAGGGCGCGCTCTTCGAGAAGCTCGGCGAGCTGCGCGAAAAGCTCGGGCACGCGTTCGGCGCCGGCGAAGCGTACGCCAACGCCGCCGAGCTGCATCGCAGCGCGCGCCTCTGGGAGCAGTCCGAGCGCTGCTTCGTGGGCGTGGAGCGCTGGTTCGAGGCCGCGGGCGTCGCCGATCAACGCGCCTTGCTCGCCACCGAGCCCAAGGCCAACGCCGGGCACCTGGCGCGGGCGGCGCAGTACCTGACCCGTGCTCGCGACGAGGCGGGGGCCATCTCGCGCTACGAGCAAGCCTCCGAGCTCGATCCGAGCAGCGACGAGTACGCCGACACCCTCACCGAGCACTATCAGGCGCGCGAGAACTGGACCAAGCTGGTCACCTTCCTCGCCCGCCGCGGCGGGCGGGTCGCCGATCGGGGCAAGCGGATCGCGCTCCGAAGGCAGGCGGCCAACCTCTACGGCACCCGCCTCTCGGAGAAAGATCTCGCGCGCGAGCAGTGGCTCAAGGTGCTCGAGGACGGCGACGACCGCGAGGCCCTCGAGAAGCTCATCGATCTGGCCATCGAGGGCGAGGATCACACCGAGGCGGCCACCTTGCTGCGCCGCCTCGGCAACGTCGTCGAGGGGCGCGAGGAGCGAACGCGCGTGGCGCTGCGCGAGGCCGAAATTTTGGCCGAAGGGGTCGGCGACATCGACACCGCCATCGTGCGCTACGAGTCGATCCTGCAAGAGCGCGATCCGGGCTGCCGCCAGGCGCTGGCCGCCATCGCCGATCTCGAAGAGGGCCGCGACAACTTGGTCGCGGCCACCGTGGCGCTCGAACGCGAGCTCGCCCTGGTCGGCCTCGGCCCCATCGGCTCGGGCCCCGGCGATCGCGGCGCCATCGCCGCGCGCCTGGCCCGCCTGTACGAGAAGCTCGAGGACTCGAAGAACGCCATCCGCGCGCTCGACATCTTGCGCGAGGCCGATCCCGAGGACTTCGACGCCCTCCACCGCCTGTGCGCCCTGTGCGAGCGCACCGAGGATTGGGCCCGGGTGGCCGATCTCCTGGCCCAGCGCATCGAGGCCGAGGGCGACTCGGGCGAGATCGCCGCCATGACGAAGAAGCTGGCCACCATCTTGGCCAAGAGGCTCGATCGCGGCCAGGAGGCGCTGGCCGTGCTCACGGAGCTCTGCGACCAAGGCGACGAGGATCTTCGCCGCACCTACGTGGAGCTCGGCGACTCGCTCGGGTGGCAAGGGATCGTGGCGACCAAGCTGGTGGAGTGGTGGTTCGGCGCCCGCCACTGCCCCGAGCGCAACGAAGCGCTGCGCGGGGCCTTCGATCGCTTCGCCGCCCTCGAGCGCGACCAAGACGCCATGCGCGTGGCCGTGGAGCTCGTGCGCAGCAAGGGCGCCGATCGGGAGCTCGCCGCGCAGCTGGAGAAGCTGGCGGTCAAGACGGCCGATCTCGAGGCGCTGCAGACCGCGCACGAGCTGCTCGGCCGCGATCTCACGGGCTACGCGAGGGCGGCCGAGCTGGTCCGCCAGGCCGAGATCCTGGTGCGCGCGGGCGTCCCGCACGCGGAGGCCATCCACCTGAGCGAGCCGGGGCTGGTCGATCTCCCGCTCGACGACACCGCGCCCTTGGTCGAGCGCCTGGCCGCCTTGGCCGAAGCCGCCGACGACGTCATCGAGGTCTACGAGCGCCAAGTGGCGCGCACCCGCACCCCGCCCGACCGCGTGCGCGCGCTCGCCCGCGCCGCGCAGGTGGCCGCGTCCAAGAAGCAGCTGGAACGCGCGCAAGGTTTCCTGGAGCTCGCGCTGTCCGGCGTCCCCAGCAGCGACACCCTGACGGTGGTCATCGACTGCGCCGTGGCTGGCGATCGCACCACCGGCGGCGACAAGCTCCGTCGCGCCTTGATCCACGCGCTCTCGCGCGCCGGCACCAGCGCCCGCGACGGCGGACGAACGCGCGCCGCCTTGCTTCGGCGCTCGGCGCAGCTCGCGAAAGAGGAGCTCGGCGACGTCGACCTGGCGTTCTCGCTCCTCGGCGACGCCCTGATCGCCCAAGTCGACGACACCACCCTCGACTTCGTCGAGGCGCTGGGCCGCGAGGTCGGCAGCCCTTCGCGCAGCGACGCGGTGTTCACGCGCGCGCTGTCCGAGGTCTTCGACGGCCCGCTGGTGCGTTTGCTCCTGGGCCGCCGCGCGCGCCTTCGTTGCGAGGACCTCGGGGATCTCGTGGGCGCGGCCGCCGATCTGAAGAAGCTGCACGATCTCTCGCCCACCAGCCGCAGCGTCCTCGAGCAGCTGTCGGCCATCTTGCACGAGCTCGGCGACTACCGCGCCATCGTGCACCTGTACGAGGACTTGATCCTGCGCGGCAAGGACATGAGCGTCCGCGCCGAGCTCGCGCGAAGGGTCGCGCGCATGTGGGAAGAGCAGCTGCAGGATCCGCGCGAGACCGCCGACGCCTGGCGCCGCGTGCTGCGCATGAAGGCGCACGATCCCGAGGCGACGGAGGGCCTCGAGCGCGCCAAGGCGAACATGCTCAAAAAGCCGGATCCCGCGGCCGGCATCGACGCCTATGCGCCGCCCCGGCAGCTGTCGATCCCGCACATCTCCATCCCGCCGGTGAGCGGCCGCAGCAGCAATAGCTTGCCCCCTCCGCCGCCCGGCTCCGACACCCCGGTGGACCAGGCGCTCTACGCCAGCCGCAGCAACCACGCCAGCTACGCGCCCCCGGCAAACTACGCGAGCCAGGCGCCGCACGCGAACCACGCGAACGGCAGCAGCGAAGCGGCGGCCATATCGTTCGCCACGACGCAAGAGTCCCCCATCGCCGGCTACGCCGCGGGGCCCCCCACGAACCTCGACGCCTCCCCCTCGCCCGGCACCATCCCCGCCGCCCGGCCCACCCCGCGGGTGCCCATCGATCAATTCATCGCCGCCGACTACACCCCGAGCGACGGCGTCGCCCCCGACTCACCCGATTCACCCGACTCACCCGACGTCACCAGCGCCGAGCTCGAAGCCGACGCAGACGGCTTCGTCGAGCTCAACGCCCGCGACTTGATCGAGCACCCCTCGGGCTTCGACTTCCTCGAAGAGGAGCTGGCACGCCGCCCCATCTCCGGCGAGGTCGAAATCGCAGTCGACGACGACGGCGATCTCGAAGAGGTCGACCTCACGGACGACGCCACCGAGGTCGAACCCAACCGCGGCCACGGTCACTCCACGAGCTGAGTGACGAGCTCCCCCGCGCGCAGCACCGCCCGCACCCCGAGAACGAACGGCGTATTGATCGCACCGTGCCCGAACGGCGCGCCGGCATAAACCGGCACCCCCAGATCGCGCACGCAATTTTCGATGGCATCCATCGGGGTCACCCCATCGGGCCCCGTGGGACAGTCGACGAACTCCCCGAGCACGATGCCCGCGGCGCGCGCGAGGTGCCCGCCCAGCCGCAGCGACGTCAACAAGCGATCGATCCGGTACGGCGCCTCCGTCACGTCCTCCAATGCAAGGATGCAACCGGACGGAAGAGCGAGCCGCCCGCTCGCGGCCAGCGCCTGCAACAGCGCCAAATTCCCCCCCACGAGCACCCCCGAAGCGTCCCCCGGAACCCTCGCCTGCAGCGACGCAAAGCGAAGCTCCTTGCCAGGGTGCGCGAGCGCCGCCTCGTACGCGCCCAGCGCATCGCCATCCATGCGACCGAGGGCGGTCACGTGCGGCGCGTGGAGCGAGGCAATCCCGCGCTTCATCGCCTCCACGTGGAACGTCGTAATGTCGCTGAAACCTACGAGCCACTTGGGGTGCGCGGCAAACGCATCCCAGGGCAGCCCATCGACGATGCGCATGGCGCCGTAACCGCCCCGCGCCATGATGATGGCCTTTACCTCGGGATCGGCGAGGGCGGCCCCCAGCTCGTCGCGCCGTCGCGCATCGTCGCCGGCCAAGTAACCGCGGCGCGCGAAGATGGTCGGGGAGCTGCGGATGCGGTAGCGCTCGGCCAGCCATTGGTACCCGCGCTCGAACTCGGCGGGATCGAAGCCGCTCGAGGGCGCGGCGACGGCAATCAAATCCCCGCGCAAAACGGGCGCGGGCAGGGTGAAACGCATGCCGCAACGTAGCTGGTGTCTCCCTCTCGCGCGCAATCTTTGTTACTTGATGGACGTGACGGCGAACTCCAAGAGCACTTCTTCTGCCCTCGTACGCATCGGATCGGCTGCGCGCCGCGCGTGGCCGTGGGCGCAGCGGGCCCGCGCGCTCGCCGAGGACACGCTCGAATCGTGGATGACCTCTCTCCTCGGCGAAGACTTCGCGGCGCGCCTCGAACGGGTGCCCATCGCGCTCGGCGCGGGGGGCGTCGACCCCTTCGGGCTCGATCCCGCGTGGGCCAAATACGCGGTGGCCGCGGCGGCCTTTCTGCATCGCAACTACTTCCGGACCGAGGTCTTCGGCGCCAAGAACGTGCCGGGCGGACGCGTCCTCTTGATCGCGAACCACTCGGGCCAGGTCCCCTTCGACGGCATGGTCCTCGGCGCCTCCATGTTCATGGATGTGGAGCCCCCGCGCTTCATCCGGGCCATGGTCGAGAAGTGGTCGCAGACCTTGCCCTTCGTCTCCACCTTCTTCCCGCGCGTCGGCTCCGTGGTCGGCGTCCCGGAGAACGCGCGCAGGCTGCTCGAGCAAGACGAGGCGCTGCTCGTCTTCCCCGAGGGCGCCCGCGGCATCTCCAAGACCTTCGACCGCCGCTACCAGCTCACCGACTTCGGCCTCGGCTTCATGCGCCTGGCCATCGAGACGAACACCCCCATCGTGCCCATCGCCGTCATCGGCGGCGAAGAGCAATACATCTCCGTTGGCAACTTGGATACGATTGCACGCCTGTTGCGCATGCCATCGTTCCCGGTCATCCCCCAGATGCTCTTCCCCGGAGGCCAGCTCCCCTTGCCCACCAAGTACCGCATCTACTTCGGCGAGCCGATGCGCTTCACGGGCGACCACGACGACGACGACTCGGTGATCGAAGAGAAGGTGTGGCTGGTAAAGGCGACCATTCAATCCATGCTCAACCGCGGCATCAAAGCGCGCCGCAGCGTCTTTTGGTGATCCGTGGAATCGCGCGATAAGACACCGTCTGGCTCGTTCGTCTTGCACCCGCCCAAGGGGGAAGAGGGCGCGGTCCTCATCACCGGCATCTGCGGCCGCCTCGGCAAGCGCCTCGCGCGCGTGCTGCATCGCCACCGCCAGGTCATCGGCGTCGACCGCCGCGCCTTCCCCGACAAGCCCAAGGACGTCATCCACCAGCAGGTCGACATCCGCAGGAAGAAGCTCAAAGACGTCTTCCGCGGCCACGCCATCTCGGCGGTCGTGCACCTCGGCATCATGCACAACCCGCGCGCCTCCTCCACCGAGCACCACTCGTGGAACGTGGCCGGCTTCGCCAAGCTGCTCGAGTACGTCGCCCACTTTCGCATCGGCAAATTGGTCGTGCTCTCGAGCGCCAACGTCTACGGGCCGCAGCCCGAGAACCCGCAGTTCTTGAGCGAAGAAGCCCCGCTGCTCGGCGGCGCCAAGTTCGGCGAGATCCGCGACCTCATCGAGGTCGACATGCTCGCGCAGAGCTTCTTCTGGAAGCACCCCGACACGGAGACCGTGATCCTGCGCCCCGTGCACATCCTGGGCTCCGTGCGCAACGCGCCCTCGAACTTCCTGCGCCTGCCCACCATCCCCACCTTGCTCGGCTACGATCCCATGGTCCAAGTCATCCACGAGCGCGACGTGGTGGAGGCCATTCGCCTGGCCGTGGTGCCCGGGGTGCGCGGCGTGTTCAATGTGGCGGGCCCCGAGCCTCTTCCGCTCTCGCGCATCATCAAGATCCTCGATCGCCCGAGCATCCCCGTGCCGTACTCGCTGGGCCGCTCGGTCCTCAAGCGCCTATGGTCCTTGCGCCTCACCACCTTCCCCGCCCCCGAGCTCGATCACATCCGCCACGTGTGCATGGTCGACGATCGGCGCGCGCGCGAGATCTTGGGCTTCCGCGCCAAGCAATCCATCGCCGACACCGTGCGCGCCGTCGACTCGGATCGGTAGTGTAAAAATTCGGCTTCGCGCACCGCGCATTCGCCGCGTGGATCCCTCGATCCATGGATCGCGCATACGCACGAACCCCCGCGTATCTTCGCTGGACCATCGCGGAGCGATCGACCAAGCTGCCTCGTTGATGCGCTTAAGGTACTTCGTCGCACTCGTCCTCTTCGCCGTCATCGCCATCCCCACCTCCGCGTCGGCCGCACCGCCGTGGGCGCGCCGCCGACTCACCTTGCCGCGCCACGATTGGGCGTTCGATCTCGGGATGGGCGTAGGGCACTACGACTACGGCCGCGACATCGACGACACCGAGCTCGGACTCGACTTCGAGCTCGCGGTCGCGCCGATTCGTCATCTCGAGCTGGGCTTCCGCACCGGCGTACGCCTCACCAAGTCGCGCGTCACCCACCCCGACGAATTCGGACGCCTCTACGATCGTCAAACGTGGGGCTCGAACGGCGCAGGCTACCCCGAGCCCGGGAGCCGCTTCTTCCCCGTGCGCCCCGACGCCTTTGCGAACCCCGAGTTTCGCGTGCGCGGGCAGCTGGTCGACACCCAAGTGTTCGAGCTCGCGCTGGAAGGACGCGCCTATATCCCCCTCGAGGACCGGAGCCGCTTCACCGCGGTCTTCGGCTTGCCGCTCGGCATTCACATCGGCCGCGTGGTGCGCATGGATACGGGCGTCTACGTGCCCCTGCGCGTGTACGATCCCACGGAGATCTACTTCAGCATCCCCTTCGATATCTGGTTCCAGGTGACCAACCGACTTTGGCTCGGCCCGCTCTTTCAATTCAAGCACCGCGCGGAGCCCGAGCCCGCCTCCGATTTTGGCGTGGGCTTTGGGCTGGGTTATCAGTTCGCCTCGTGGGTCGACCTCAAGACGCAAATCTTCTGGCCGGCGGTCGACAACGATCGCGGCGCCACCAACGTGGGCGCGGGCGTCGGGGTGCAGCTTCGCATCGAATGATGCCGCGAAGCTCTGCACCGAAGGATGCGGATTGGACCCTGCGGCCGATCCGGCCATGGGGGCTGGGATCACGGGCCGCCGGGCGCCGAAAAAACGACCGGGACACCCATGTTGCGCGCGACCGAATCCGCTCCTGCCTCATCCAACATCCGCGTGGATCTCTATGGCCAGCTCTTTCGGTCGATTCTATGGCCCACCTGGGAGTCGCGAATTCGGCGGCGACCCACCATGGCGCGCTACGAGTTTCTCGAGCGAACGCAGTGGCGTTCCCTCGATGAGCTCAACGCCATGCAGACGGGGGCGCTGAGGCGGCTCATTCGTCACGCGTACACGCAGGTCCCGCTCTACCGCCAGCGGTTCCGCGAGGCGGGCCTCACCGACGCGGACATCCAAGGGCCGGAGGATTTGCACAAAATCCCCGTGCTCACGCGGGAGGACGCGCGCGAACGCCCGAGCGAGCGCGAGTCGATGACCCACCCCTTTCCGACCATCCGCAAGAACACGGGTGGCACCACCGGGCAGCCGCTTCTGTTCGGCTACGACGCCGACAGCGAGTATTGGCGCCAGGCCATCAAGCTGCGCGGTTATGGCTGGGCGGGGTATCAGCCGGGCGATCGCGCGCTCTACTTCTGGGGCTCGCCCAGCAAAGAGTCGCCGTTCTCGAAGACGCGCGCCAAAATCCTGCTGGATCGCGCCATGCGCCGCGAAATTCACGTGCCGTGCACGGTGATGGATGAGCGCGACATGCGGCATGTGGTCAGCCTCATCCAGAAGAGCTCGCCCAAGGTCATCGTTTGCTACACGCAAGCGGGGGCCGAGCTCGCGCGCTTCATCAACGAGCGCCAGCTGCGAACGTGGGGCACCATCCCCGTCCTCTGCGGGGCCGAGCGCCTCTTTCCCGCCGACCGGCTCGCCCTCGAGCGCGCCTTCGGCCGCGCGGTCTTCGAGACGTACGGCTGCCGCGAGGTCATGCTCATCGCCAGCGAGTGCGAGGCGCACGAAGGGCTCCATGTCTCGATGGAGAACATCCTCGTGGAGATCCTGGTGACCGAGCCCGACGGAACCCAGCGCCCCGCCAACGAGGGCGAAACGGGCGAGGTGGTCCTCACCGATCTGCACAACCTGGGCATGCCCTTCATCCGCTACAAAAACGGCGATCTGGCCACGGCGGGCCCCAAAGATCGCTGCCCTTGCGGCCGCAACCTCACGCGCATCGCCAAGGTCGAAGGCCGCGCCGCCGATCTCCTGCGCGGCGCCGACGGCACCTTCGTCAGCGGCCTGGCGTTCCACATTCTGTTCACCGGGCTCGCCAACGCCGCCCGCCAGTTCCAAGTGGTGCAGCACCCCGATCGCTCCGTCACCTTGCGCATCGTCCCCGGCGACGGCTTGAACGACGGCTCCCTCGAGGACATCCGCCGCGGCTGCGCCAAGCTGCTCAAAGAGCTGCCGCTCAAGATCGAGATGGCCCCGGAGATCCCCCTCACCAAAGAGGGAAAGCGCCGCACGGTCATCGTCGAGGCGCCTTAGCCGGCCGCTTCGCGCGCGGCACGCCCCCGCGAAACCACGGCTACCACTCGTTGCGCGCCATGGTGTGCGGCTCGTACGCAAAATACGGCAGCGCCACCATGCCCCGAAAATACGAGGGCTCCACATCGACCTCGAGGGAGAGACGGCGCACATCCATGGGATCGAAGCGCCAGACGGGGTTGGTGCCGGTGCCGTTGGTGAAGCCGAGCTCGTAGCCCGCGGCGCGGATGGCGTTGCGGGCGTGGGGCGCGCGGTTCAAGGCCTTGCCCACGGGGTACGCGACGGCGCCGATCCGCTCGCCGAGCACGTCCTCCAGATCGCGCTTCGAGCCCTCCAGCTCGTTGCGAAGACCGGCCTCGGAAAGCGTGTAGAGTACACGATGATTGCGCGTATGCGACTGGACGCTCATGCCCGCCTTGCGCAGCAAGCGGATTTGGTCCCAGTTCATGAGCAGCCCATCGACCATTTCGCGTTCGTGCTCGCGGGAGATGGTCACGTCGCTGGCGCGCTCCAGCTCTTCCAGGTAGCGCTCCAGATCCAGATCGAAGTGGCTCTTGATGGCCACCATGGCGCGGCGCGCGGCGGCGAGCCGCTCGGCGCGGCTGGTGCCGAGGACCAAGGTCTCCGCGCGCGGATAGGTCAAGGTCATGGCCTCGCGCCGCGAGTGCTTCACCAGGTAGCTCACGCGGTCCCACCAAAACAGGCGCCGCTCCTCGATGAACCGGGTGGCGATGAAGAACACGGCCGGCACACCGTGGCGCACCAAGATGGGCAGCACGGTCTCGTAGTTGTCGAGGTAGCCGTCGTCGAAGGTCAGGAGCACGGGGTTGTGCGGAAGCGGGGCCCCGCGGCGAAAGGCCAGCACATCGTCGAGGCCAATCAGGTGGCAGTAGCGCTTGAGAAACGCGACCTGCTCCTCGAAGTGCTCCGGCCGCGCATCGACCACATTGGCATCGACGTTCTCGGCGGTCGCGGGATCGGCCACCCGATGGTACGTGAGCACCGTGAGCCAGGGGCTCGCCGCCCTCCCCCGCAGGCGTAAAACGAACGCCAGGGCGCCGGTTTCATCGAGCAACTTCGAAAAACGTGTGCGAGCCATGCCCTCGCCCCCTCCAACGGGTGCAAGCCGGGTGCAAAATTCCGATAAAAGCTAGGAATAGAGCAGCTCGCCGACGGTCACAAGCTCGAAGCCCGCGCGGCGCAAACGTCCCACGATGGTCGGCAAGGCCGACAGGGTCCACGACTGGCCCTCGTGCAGCAACACCACATCCCCCGGGCGAACGCGCGACACGCGGTCCTCGACGCACACGGAGTCCGTGGTGCGGCAATCGTCCGAGTCGAGCGACCAGAGCACGGTGGTGTAGCCCGCCAGCGCCACGCGTGCGAGGGTCGCGGGCGTGAGCTCACCGCGGGGCGGGCGCACGAACGGCCTGGGCGTGGGGCTCGGCGGCAAGATGTCGGCGGTGTGGACCAGCTCGTCCACGAGAGCGCACCCATCGAGCGACGGGAAGGCCCGGTGCGAGTAACCATGGCTCGCCACCTCGTGCCCGGACGCCACGATGGATCGAACCAGCTCGGGCCGCCTTTCCGCGTTCATTCCGAGGAGAAAAAAGGTTGCGCGCACGTGGAGCTGGTCCAGAGTGCGCAAATAGCGTGGTGTCATTTCGTCCGGCCCGTCATCGAACGTGAGGGCCACGCGCTTCCGATTTTCCTTCTCATCTGCGCGTCCTCGCATGAACAACAGGTTCGACGGCAGAGCATGCGCGACCGTCCGCACGAGCTGCGATTTGACCTGCGCCAACGACGACCCATCGCGAGTCGGGAGCATCACCCTATTACCATGCACGCTCAGCCCTCTTCGTTGCGCCCGATCGAACCAAGATCGTGACGCGTAAGGTGTCTAATCGATGTGGCACTGTGCTCTACCCCGCGGCAGAGTACAGCACGAGAGACGCTCTCGCTATCGACTCGCACAGACTTGCAACTTTGCCACGCCATACACACGTATCGTCCGACGTTTCTGTCGCGGTGAATCTTTGCCGCTCGTATCGAAGAACCCGTCAAAGCTCAAACGAGCTCCAACCATGCTGCCGCACCGCGAATTCCCACGGTTTTCCAGGCTCCCAAGCGCTCGCATGTCTCGCATGTATGGAGCTTTCGCGTCGATTGGGAGATCTTTGTAGGGCACGGCTCGTTCGAGAACGGAATAGGTGTCACTGGGGGATGTTTGATTCATGGCGTTTCAGGAAAGAGTTCATCAGGTGAAAAGTCCGTCTTCCGCATCATCGCAGTCCTCGGCGTCGTCAGCGGGCGCTCGCGCAGCCGCTCGGACATCCGTGCGAGCATCGGCGCGCACATCGTCCGGAGCTTCCGGCGGCGGATCGGGCGCGACCGGTGCGCCGGCGAGCAGTGCGCTCGACGGGGAAGATTCCGTTCAGGCCTATTTCCACCGCCTTGCACGCGTTCCGTTGCTCACGCGCGAGGGTGAGGTCGAGCTGGCTCAAAAGATCGAGCAGGGCGAGCTGATGATCTTGAGCGCGCTGGTGTCCTCGCCGTTCGCCGTGCGCGAGCTGGTGGCCATCGCGGACGAGCTCGCTGAAGGCAAGATGCGTCTTCGGGATCTCACGCGCAACTCCGTCGAGTCCGAAAGCCCGACCGATGAGCAAGTGGCCACGGTTCGGGTGCTCGAGCAGTTCGACGCCGTACGCAAGCTGGCGCTGGAGCTGCGCGGAAAGGCCCGCGCCTCCATTCCGCCCCCGCCGTCGTCTTCTGCTCCTTCGTCCCGAAAGAGCACCTCCATTCCGCCGCCGTCTTCCCGAAAGAGCGGCACCTCGCTGACGGGCTCGACGAATTCAACGAAATCCGCGCCAAAGCTCAAGAAGGGCAAAGGCACCACCGCCATCAAAGCCCCCGAGTCGCCGCTGAAGATCGCGCGGGAGCGGGCGCGGCGGGCGCTGGAGGAGATTCGGTTGACGCGTGGCGTGCTGGACCGGGTAACGGCCCGGCTTCGAGCGCGTCTGGTCCCGGACAACGACAATGACGCGGAGAGCGCGGCCAAGATTGACGCACTGGAGCGCACCGTTTCGATGATCCGGGAGGGCGAACGAACGGCCGATGTGGCCAAGTCCGCGCTGGTGGAGGCCAACCTTCGCCTGGTCGTTTCGATCGTAAAGCGCCGGAAGAACTCGCCGCTGGGGCTGCTCGACTTGATTCAGGAGGGCAACATCGGGCTGATGCGCGCCGCCGAAAAGTTCGACTACCGGCGCGGCTACAAGTTCAGCACCTACGCCATGTGGTGGATCCGGCAATCGATCGCGCGCGCCATCGCCGATCAGGGCCGCACCATCCGCACCCCCGTTCATATGGTGGAGACGGGCCAAAAGATCGCGCGCGCGCGCAGGCAGCTCGAGCAGATTCACGGCCGCGAGCCATCGCCCGAGGAGCTGGCCGAGGAGCTCGCCCTCCCGGTGAAGAAGGTCATGACGGCGCTCAACGCGGCCCGCACCCCCGTTTCACTCGAGGCCCCCGTGGGCGACGACGGCGACGCGCGCCTCGGCGACTTCGTGGAGGACACGCACAACCCGGCGCCCGTGGAGGTGCTGGCCCGCAAGCGCTTCGTCGAGGAGACGCGCGAGCTCTTGAACGAGCTCACCCCCCGGGAGGAGCGCGTTCTTCGCATGCGCTTCGGCCTCGACGATGGCAACGAGCGCACGCTCAGCGAAATTGGCGAGTCGTTCTCGCTCACCCGCGAGCGCATCCGCCAAATCGAGACGCAAGCCTTGCGCAAACTGCGGCTCCCCACCCGCGCCCGGCGTCTGAGGACCGACCTGGAACCCTGAGCAACCCTGCCCGCCCGTACAACGGGGGGAGAATACCTCGGAGCAAAGGGGTACGCCGTGCTAGACACGGCCTGTGAGCACAGCACGAGCGAAGTGGATCGAGGCGCTCAACGCGAGCGCGGGCGACGGGGCCAAAATAGCATTCGAGGGATCCGTTCCCTTCGGGGGCAGCGAGGTCTTGCGCTACCGGCTGCAAAATGGGCTGCGGGTGCGGCTCCTGGTCGACCGAAGCGCGCCGGTGGTGAGCTATTTCACCTGGTTCGGCGTGGGCTCGCGGCATGAAAAGCCCGGCAAAACGGGCCTCGCGCACCTGTTCGAACACTTGATGTTCAACGAGACGGAGTCGCTGAAGGCCGGCGAGTTCGATCGCAAGCTCGAGGAAAACGGCGCGGAGTCGAACGCCGCCACCTGGGTCGATTGGACATACTACTACGAGAGCCTCCCCGCCGACCGCCTGAGCCTGGCCGTTCAGCTCGAGAGCGATCGCATGGCCCACCTGGTTTTGCGCGAGCCGCAAGTGGCCAGCGAAAAGGAGGTGGTGGCCAACGAGCGCCGCTTCCGCGTGGAAGACGATATCGAAGGATTGGCCAACGAGCTGCTCTACAAAACCGCCTACACGGTGCACCCCTACCATTGGCCGACCATCGGCTGGATGGAGGACATCCACGGCTTTACGCCCGATGATTGCGCCTCGTTCTATCGAACGTATTACGCGCCGAACAACGCGCTCGTGGTCATCTGCGGCGATTTGAAGGAGCGCGATACGCTCGCCAAAATCCAAAAAGCATACGGCGGCATTCCGAGCTCGCAGATCCCGCTGGAGGATACGCAGCCCGAGCCCCCGCAGCTGGAAGAGCGCCGCGTCTCGCTCAAGAAGCCGACGCCCACCGAGAAGCTCTACATCGGCTTTCACGGCCCCGCCTGGGGCGACGCGGACCATTCGCACCTGACGGTCCTCAACGAGATCCTCTTCGGCGGCCGGGCATCGCGGCTTTACCGCGCGCTGGTGATCGACAATGAAATCGTGAGCGATCTGCGGGGCTGGGTGGCCACGTTCCGCGATCCGGGCCTCTACGAAATGCACTTTACGGCGCGCCCGGGGAAGACGGCGGCGGCCATCGAGGAGCTGCTCGCGCGGGAGCTCGAGCGCGTGCGCACGGAGCCCGTATCGGACGACGAGCTGCAGCGCGCCAAGGCGCGCCTCGAGCTGTCGACGTTGCAGTCGATGGAGACAATCAGCGGCAAGGCGGAGCAAATCGGATTGAACGAGACGGTCCTGGGCGATGCGGCGGCGAGCTTCCGCCGGCTCGAAGAATACCGGCGCACCCAGCCGGGGGACGTTCTGCGCGCGGCCCGTCGCTATGTGGTCGACCGCACGCGCACCGTCATCCACGTTCTGCCGGAGGTGGCTTCGTGAGCAGCGCGCATGACAAGATCGAGAAGATCGAGCTCGACGGGGGCGCGGTGCTCTTCGTGGAGTCGAGCCACACGATCCCGCTGGTGGACGTGGTGGTCTCCCTGCGGAGCGGCGCGGCCCACGACGCGCAGGACAAGCAAGGCCTCTTTCGCACCACCTTCGGCATGCTCCGCCGCGGCGCCCGCGACTACACCGCGCGCCAGATCGAAGACGCCATCGACCGGCTCGGGAGCGAGGTATCCATCGACGTCAACGCGTCGGTCGCCACCGTGTTCGGCCAGGTCATCGAGCGCAACCTCGAGCCCTTCATCGAGCTGTTCGCGACCTTGCTCGAGTCGCCGACCTTCCCCGAGGACGAATTCGGCCGCCTCAAACGCGAAATCGTGGCCGATCTCATCGGCGCGCGCGACAACGATCGCGCCCTAGCCCAGCGCGCCTTCCGCCGCGGCCTCTTCCGCGATCACCCGTATTCGCGCTCCAGCGCCGGCACCATCCCCGGCGTGGAGTCGCTCACCACCGACGACGTGCGCGCCAACTACCGCAAGCACTTCGTCAAAGGCAACGTGGTCATCGGCTTCTCGGGCGACATCACGCGCGAGGCCGCCGAACGCTACGCGCGCCGCCTGATCCAGGCTCTCCCCGACGGCCCGCGCCTCGAGGATCCCGTCCCTCCCCCTTCCCCCGTGGAGGGCCGGCGCCTGGTGTTCGTCGACAAACCGGAGCGGACGCAGACGCAGATCATCATCGGCCGCCTCGGCACCTCGCCGCACGATCCCGATCACGTAGCGCTCACGGTGGCCAACTCCGTCTTCGGCGGCACCTTCACCTCGCGCTTGATGCGCGAGGTGCGCTCGAAGCGCGGCTGGTCCTACGGCGCCTCCTCCCGCCTCGGCGTCGATCGGCAGCGGCACTCCTTCTCGATGGTCACCTTCCCCGCGGCCACCGACGCCCCGGCGTGCATCGCCCTCGAGCTGGAGCTGCTCACCGATTTGCTCGACAACGGCATCACCGCCCGCGAGCTCGCCTTCATCAAGCGCTACCTCGCCCGCTCCTACGCCTTCGAAATCGACACCGCCAACAAGCGCCTGCACCAGGCCCTCGACGTGGAGCTCTTGGGCCTCCCGAAGGACTACTACTCGTCCCACGTCACCCGCGTGGAGGCCATCACCCTCGAAGAGGCCAACGGCGCCCTGAAGAACCGCCTGAACGCGAGCGATCTCCTCATCAGCATCGTCGGCACCGCCTCGGAGATCTTCGACAAAGTGCGCGACGCGATTCCCAACTTGGCGGCGCACGACGTGGTGCCGTTCGATCGGGATTGAGCGGTCCGTGACAGGGGGCCGGAGGGGTCCCATCCATGTAGCACGAAGGCCCACCCGGGCCTCCACGAGCTCGGAGACTCTTTTACCCGAGTGGACCGGTTGCTTTGGGCGCACCGTGAAGTCTGGCATATTGGTGGGGTGGGGCAAAACAGCATTGGACCGACGGTCGCCAATCCTTCGCGAGGTAGTGCACTTCATACGCCTCTCGACAAGCCGCCGTCGGCGTTCACGCTCACCGTTCGAAAAATTCTGAATCGCGTTCAGGCCGGCGAGATTCGGGTACCAACGTTCCAACGACCGCTTCGTTGGACGGCTCCCGATGTCCTCAAGCTCTTCGATAGTATCCTCAAAGGTTATCCGGTCGGATCGCTCCTGTTTTGGAAGCATGTGTTTGCGCCTGATCCGGCATTGCGTATCGGCAACGCACGCATCGATGCCCCGGCAGTGCCGGATGGCTGGTACATCGTCGACGGGCAGCAGCGCATCACGGCCCTCGCCGCGGCCCTCCTCGATCTCGACCACGGTGGCGACCGTCGATGGACCGCTAGGTTCGATCCGACGTCCAGCTCATTCCTCTCGGGGCCGGCGGAACCTTCCGATCAAAGGCGGCATGTTCCACTCTCCGTCCTTGGAGACATCCGACGCCTTGGCAAATGGTTCCGAGAATGTGATCTGAGCGATGAAGAACAGAATCGCGTCGAAGAAGTCCAGCAGCGCCTTCTCGACTACGAAGTGCCCGCCTATCTCGTGGAGAGCGACGACGCCGAAGCACTGCGGGGGATTTTCGCACGACTGAACAGCACGGGCGCTCGCATGCGTGCGGATGAGGTGTTTCAAGCACTTCTCGGGACCGGCACCCCCGGAGAGCGTTCGCCATCTCGATCCATCGATCTCGTCGCGCTCCAGCAAGCGTGCGATCTCGACAATTTCGGACAGCCTCCTCGCGGCGAAGTACTGAAGGCGCTTTTGGCCATGAGTGGGCTAGATCCAACGAAGCGCCTGGAAGATTTGGGCGAGCACGTAGCCACGGAGTTGGTGAGCGCGAGCGAGGCGAGCGAGGCTCTGCAGCGAACGGTCGCCTTTCTTCAAACATCCATGGATGCCGCCGACCCCGGCGCCGGCATCCCAGCGTATGATTTCGTTCCATACCCGGTGGTCTTCATTTTGCTGGCACGCTGGTTCCATCTCTTTCCGGAACCCGATGCCACGACGCGCAAGGAACTCTCCCGTTGGCTGTGGCGTGCTGTCGTGACAGGAGTTCATCAGCGGGCAGAAGTGTCCGCGATGCGATATCAAATCCGAGCGATCACCGGCACGATGGAAGACTCGCTGCGCAAGCTTCAATCGAGAGTGCCCGTCGACGTCAAAATCGAATGGTCCACGCTCGACCCGTTTCATGCAAGCCACGCTGCGAGCCGC
Source organism: Sorangiineae bacterium MSr11954 (assembly GCA_037157815.1). Lineage (NCBI taxonomy): Bacteria > Pseudomonadati > Myxococcota > Myxococcia > Myxococcales > Pendulisporaceae > Pendulispora > Pendulispora albinea. The sequence continues at coordinate 4,544,999 of CP089984.1, read as the reverse complement.
GTCGAGCTCTTGGCGTTGCTTTCACGTGGACCGCGCGATCGTTTCGGCCCGGTCTCGTGGCGTGCACTCATCTCTGGTGGTAAGCGCGTCGCCCGCGAAATCATCCGAAGCAGCGCGTGGCATGGTTGGGAGCCGGAATCTCAACGACTCGCTCGCACAGCGGCGAACCGTGCTCTACTCGATGCCCGCCATACAGGTCTCAGCGTGGAGTTTCGCAGGTGGAAGTGGGAAGACGACCGCGACGCGCTGGAGAGCCATCTCATCGACGAAACCGGATTCAAGATGTTGCACGACGATCCTGCCGCTTTTCTCCGGCATCGAGGAGCTCGCGTGCGAACGGAGGTCTCCAAATTTTTGTCCCAACGCGTGGGCTTGGATGAACCTAGGCTCTTCCCTGCAGAAAGCTATTACGAAACCGATGACATGGATCCACGCGCGGATACGACGAAATTGGAGCACTCGTGAGGGAGAGAAAGGTCCGTATCCACCTTCCGGGCTGCCATGTCGGTGATTTGCTCCAGGATCGCAGCGGCCTTACGCGATGGATCCCCGACGCCGCATGGGAGCGCGCTGGGCAACATCCGCGACTCGGAACGGAATTTCTCCGTGTACCGGGTCCAAGACACGCGGGTACCGGGCTTCCGGCATGGTTCGAAAATTTGTTGCCGGAGGTCGATAGCGCACTTCGTAGGAGGCTCTGCGCAGCCCACGGTCTTCGCATCGGCCAGTCGTTCGCACTATTGAGTGCCATGGGCCACGACCTCTCCGGCGCCCTTGAAGCACGAGCGGACTCGACAGAAGCGGGTGCCATCCATGAAGCATCGGCGGCGGACGACGAAGCCCCGGAGACAAAGTCTCTGATCGTGGAAGGCCGACTTTCTCTGCTCGCCGGAATGCAGCTCAAATTTTCGATGTCGATGGTGAACGACCGGCTCGCCATTCCAGCGCGCGGCCAAGGCGGCCTCTGGATCGTCAAGCTCCCGGGGTCAGAGTTCGCGGAACTGCCATACGTCGAACAGGCGACGATGACGTGGGCCAAGCTCGCCGGTTTCGGTGTGCCTACGCATTTTGCCTTGCCCATCGAACGACTCGACGGGATCCCGCTGGGTTGGACCGAAGGGGCGACGCATGCATTCGCGGTAAAGCGATTCGATCGCCGCGATGACGGGAGCAAAATCCATCAGGAAGACTTGTGCCAAGCGCTCGATCTTCTTCCCGGCAACAAATATGGCGATATCTCCCCCAAAGTAACGTTCGACGGCGCACTCCGCCTCGTGACCGACGTTTGCGGCGAGGCCGAGGGACGGGAGATGGCACAGCGTATGGGGTTTGTGATCGCGTCCGGCAACGGCGATGCACACCTCAAGAACTGGAGCCTTCTCTGGGGCGACGCGACGAGGCCCACCCTTACACCTTGCTACGACCTAGTTGTAACGATCGCTTGGGAGAGACTTGGATGGCAGCGCCGCGGAGGCCCCAAGCTCGCTTTGCGCATGGGAGGCGAGGATCGTTTCGCTCACATCGACACGCTCGCCCTCGCAACGCTCGCGAAAAAGTCGGGCCAATCCTGGGCCGAGGAGGAAACGATGGCGGGAATTCAACGCGCGCGCGATGCATGGTCCCATGTGCGTGACGACGTGCCTGCGGTCATGCGCGAAGCCATCGTCACACACTGGGACTCCGTTCCAATTCTGAGCAAGGTAGGCCTCCCACCCTAGCCGCTCGCTCACCCCCGCTTCGCCAAAATCTCGGCGAACGATGTGTCGTATCGGCCCGAGCGGAACTCGGGGCTCTCGAGGGCGCTCTGCAAAAAGCCCAGGTTCGTCACGCAGGGGGCGATGGTCGTGCTGGCGAGGGCGCGGCCAAGCTCGGCGATGGAGGCGTCGCGGTCTTTGCCCCAGGCGACGACTTTGGCCACCATGGGATCGTAGAAGGGGGTCACCTTGGAGCCGGCCGATACGCCGGATTCGATGCGCAGCGTGCGCGTTTGGGCGTCGCCGGCGCCGCCGGCCCATACGAGCTCGTCGATCGCGCCCGGCTTGGGGATGAAGCCCTTCTTCGGATCTTCGGCGTAGACGCGGACCTCGATGGCGTGACCCTCGGGGCGGATGCGGGAGAGATCCGGCAGCGCCTCGCCGGCGGCGACGCGGAGTTGGAGCTCGACCAGGTCGAGGCCCGTCACCATTTCGGTCACCGGGTGCTCCACTTGCAAGCGCGCGTTCACCTCGAGGAAGAAGAGATCGCCCGACGCGTCGGCGATGAACTCGCACGTGCCGGCGCCCACGTAGCCCACGCTCTTCACCACGCGGAGCGCGGCCTCGAAGAGATCGGCGCGGCGCTTTTCGCCGGCTTCGCCTTGGAAGAAGGACGCGGGCGAGGGCGACTCTTCGAGGATCTTTTGATGGCGGCGCTGCATGCTGCACTCGCGCTCGCCCAGCGCGTAGGCGTTGCCGTGCGCGTCGCAAAAGACTTGGACTTCGATGTGGCGCGGCTCGCTGACATAGCGCTCGAGGTACACGCGGGCGTCGGCGAAGGATGCCTTGCCGCGGTCCGAGCACGACTTGAGCGCGCGCTCCATGCCGGCCTCTTCGCGGACGATTTGCATGCCGATGCCGCCGCCACCGCCGACGGCTTTGACGATGACCGGGTAGCCGACCTTCGCCGCCACCAGCTTGGCCGCCTCCACGCCTTCCGGGGTGTCGATGGCGATGGGCTCATCGGTGCCGGGGACGGGGCGCGTTCCGGCCTTGAGCGCCACGTGGCGTGCCTTCATCTTGTCGCCGAAGGCGTCGAGCACATCGGGCGAAGGGCCGATGAACGTGACCCCGCGCTCGGCCACGCGGCGCGCGAAGATGGAGTTTTCGCTGAGGAAACCGTAGCCGGGGTGCACGGCGCGTGCGCCCGTTTTCTCGATGGCCTCGAGGAGCGCCTCGCGATTCAAATACGAATCTTTGGGCGGCGGCGGCCCCAAGAGCACCGCCTCGTCGGCCTCGTGCACGTGCGGTGCGGAGGCATCGGCCTCGGAGTAGACCGCCACCGTGCGAATGCCGAGCCGGCGGCAGGTGCGGATGACGCGTCGCGCAATCTCACCGCGGTTGGCGATGAGGACTTTGTCGAAGAGCACGGACATGCGCGTTCCTTATCAGGCGCGCGGGGACAGCAACAGTGCGATCAAGCCGAGGAGCAAGTCCATGCGCCGCTCCTCGAGCTCCCGGTGCGGCCGCACCGTTCGAACCAGGGATTCGCCGTCGAAGACGTGCACCAAGGTGAAGAGCATCGTCTCGAACAGCTCCGGTGGAATGGCCTCGATCCCCGGAACGCGCAACGCCGTATCGCGGATGGCGTTGTAGTAGCGCAAGAGCGGCGCTTCGAGGGCGCGGCGGAGCGGCTCGTCGGTGCGGGCCGCCACCAAGAGCTCGTACCAGACCGCGTTCACGGGCGAGCGGCACGCGTCGCGCAGCTTTCGCATGGCCTCGGCGAGGGTGGGCTCCGCGCCGCCGCCGCCCCAAAAGCGCTTTTCGAACTCGGCGATTTGCCGGTGCGCCACTTCTTCCGCCGCCGCGATGATCAAATCGAGCATGGCGGGGTAATGGCGAAAGAGCCCGCCGTGGGAGATGCCCGAGCGCCGGCACACCTCTTTGACGGACGTGGCCGCGTAGCCCACCTCGCGGAGGGAATCGATGGTCGCCTCCACCAGCTTCGCCATGGTGTTCTCACGGCGTTCGCGCTGGCTCCGGCGCGTCTTCTCGGCGCTCGATGGCGGCGCCGGGCGGCTCGGGCGCGGTTCGTCCGATCGGGACTCGCTCACGCGGCGTGCTCCCGCGCCGCGTGCCCCTGCCCCCCGCGCTCGCGCGCACCGCTCGCGGCCGGCTTTTCGTCCGACGCGGCGGAGGGCGGCGGCCCCTCCCCCACGCGCAAGAACGAACCGGTTCGCAAGGTCTCGCCGTAGCCGGGGACGAATTTCCCACCCGCGTACACGAGGCGGCCGCCCACCAAGGTCGCCAGCACCGCGGCATCGCTGCGGTTCACCATGCGGGAAAGGCCGCCGTACTCGGGCACGGGCTCTTCGTAATAGCCATCGACCTTGGCGTCGAGGCCCTCGGGATCGATCACCACGACGTCGGCGCGATCGCCTCTTCGCAAGGTGCCCGCGTGGATCCCGTACCAAGCGCCCAGCTCCCCCGTGAGCCGGTGCACCGCCCGCTCGAGCGACATGAAGGGCCGCCCGCGCTGCTCGGCGTCTTTCACGCGCCGGAGCAAGCGAATGGGAAAATTGTAGAAGGCCATGTTCCGAAGGTGGGCGCCGGAGTCGGCGAAGCCCATTTGAATGGCCGGATCGGCGCTCAGGAGGTCGAGCACCTCGGGTCGGTGGTTGGCGATGGTGGTCTTCCAGCGGACGCGCGTTCCATGCGCGACCACCAGATCGAGGAACGCGTCCACCGGGTGGATGCCTCGCTCCTCGGCCACCTGCCCGAACGACTTGCCCACCACCGACGGATCCGGGCACGCCACGATGTGCGCATCGAAGAAATCCCGATGCCAGACGCGCGGCGAGAAGCGCTTCTCGTAGTCGCGCCGGAACGCGCGGCGGTAGCTGGTATCGGAAAGGAGCGCGTCGCGCTCCACGCCGTCTTTGAGGTGCAAGGCCGCCCGCCCTGCCCCGAACTCCTCGAACACGACGAGATCGATGCCGTCGGCGTAGACCTCGAAGGGAACCGGCAGATGCTGCCAGCGAAAATCCGCGCCCGTAAAGCGATTGAAGAACCGCGCCACCGCGCACAGCGCGCGCGCCAGAAAGGGAGTCGACTTGGCGTCGGCGGCGGTGAGCAAGGTGGTCTTCAGCTTCTTGCGGCCGAACAGCGCCATGCTCTCCCAGAAGAAGCGAACGGCGTTGACCTTGGTGGTGATGTTGGGGGCGCTCTGCAGAACCCGCCCCGTGCGCCGCAAGATGCGGTTGAAGCGCTTGTACTCGGCCCACCCGGCGAACGTGGACGGGAGCGACTTGGAGCGGTACCGATCGCCGTCGAGCTTGTCCCAGGGGTTGGTCATGGTCGACAGGCCCAAAAAGCCTTCGCCCAACGCGTCGTCGAGCAGCGCCTCCATGCGGCGCATTTCGGCGTCCGTGGGGAGCTCCGCGGAATCGACCGCGCGCCCCAGGCCCATCACCGAGGTGCGCAGATCCGAGTGGCCCAGAAAGGCCGCCACATTGGGGCCGAGCGGCAGCGACTCGAGAAAGCGCACGTACCCGCCCGCGCTGTCCCATGTCTTGTGGCGCTCGAGCAGGGCGAGCACGTGCTCGCGCGGCACCGCCTCCACCCGGCTGAAAAAGTCCGCGCAGTCGAGCGGCGTGGAGTGCACGGTGGAGATCGAGCAGCTCCCGACGAAGACGCTGGTCACCCCATGCCGCACCGACTCGCGAAGCCCCGGCGCCGCCAGGATCTCCGCGTCGTAATGGGTGTGAATGTCAACGAATCCCGGTAACACCCATTTGCCACGGGCGTCGATGACGGAGGGACAGCCGTCCTCGGGGAGAGGATCCTCCGAGACCGCCGCCACGCACCCTCCGCGAATCCCAAGGTGACGCACGGCGGACGGTGCCCCCGTCCCGTCGAACCATCGACCACCCCGGATGATGACGTCGAACGCAGCGCTCATGGGCCAATCTCCTCCTCGCTCCTCGTTGAGGGTAGCCAGATAGAGACCAGTCGCAATCTAAATCGCCCCGGGCGCCTTCGGGCGGCAGCGAACGCGGCGTTATTCGGGCTCTTCTTCGAGCACCCGGCTCGACAAGCTGATGGCGCCCTCCTCCACGGCCGATTTTACGATCACCGTGGCCTGCTCCTCGGAGTAACCGAGCAACTTGCCGAGCCGCGACAGGATCGTCTTCTCGGAGGGGAGCTGCACGCCATCGGCGTGGGTGATGATGGCCGCATTCGTCAGGAGCAGCTCGCGATCCTCGGCGCTCAGCCGCTCGAGCGCCATATCGCTATCGAGCGCGCGCTCTTCGCGCACGAAGTCCCGCAGCTCTTTGCGCTGCTCCGCGTTCACGGCGTAGCCGGCGATGACCTGATCGACGATCTGCAGCTCGGACGGATCGGCGTGCCCGTCGACCCAGACGACGGCGGCCAGGGCGCGGATCACGTCGCGCTCGCGGTTGGTGAGCGGGCGGGCGTGCGATCCGCTGGAGCGGCTTGGCGGAACGACGCTCGGCGGGGCCGGCGCATCGAGCGCGGCGGGCGCGTCCTCGTCGGCGGCGTAGACCGCGTCGTCGGCGGGGAGGGCGCCTTCCTCGAGGGCTTCGCGGGTGCCGCTGCTTTCGCGCTCCACGAAGCGGCTGGAGCCCGTGCGCGGGGGCGGCGGGGGCGGCTGCGCGCCTTTGTCGGTCGGCGGCGCGGCTTTGAGGGTGGCGTCGACCCGCTCGATGCGGATCTCCACGCCCTCGTTGCGGAGTTGATCGGCCACGAACTGGTGCACGCCCGAGAGCTCGGGACAAACGAGGCGCACGACCCATTCGCCCGAGGCAAGACGGTAGCCTTCGATCACCTCGGGTCGCTCGGAAATGGTGTGCAACAACCCGGCTTGCTGCTCGGGCACCGCGGAGATGAAGACGAACGCCGACACCATAGGGACCTCCTTTGGGGGCCCATTATGGTCCAAGCCGCGCCCGGGCGGTGGACTTCCCGCTGCGCAAAAAGCGATCGCTACTGGAGGTAGTCTTTGTCGCGCAGCTTCTTGGGGATGTACTCCTCCGTGATGAAGGAGATGCTCTTGGTGAGCAGGGCGTCGACCTCCATCTTGAAGCCGTTCTTGAGCAGCTCCTGGATCTCGAGCTGCCACTTCTTGTCCTTGAACCAGGGATACGCCTTCATCTGCTCGGCGCGGGCGATGTCCTCTTTCGAGAGCTTGATTTCCACCGCTTTTGGCAATGTGAACTTTTTGTAGTCGAACGAGCTCATTCCCAAGAAGCGAACACCCGGCACCGCCATGCGCATCGACTCGTAGGCCAGGTTGATCGAGCCTTGCTTGAGCACCGAGTAGATGTAGAGCCCCCACGGGTCATTATCGACCAATACGTAAATGGGGAGTTTGAGCTCGCTGGCCATGCGCTGCAGCAAGCGCCGGGAGCCGCGGGCCGCTTGGCCCTCGGTGGTCATCAGGATGCACTTGTGCTTTTCCCAGAAGCGGTCCTCGTTGAGGCGGTGCCAGACGGCTTGCTTCTCGACGCACAAGATGAACTCGGCCTTGTTGCGCACGAACTTGAGCTGATCGTCCTCGCAGATGCTGGGGATACCCCAGCCGCCGCGGCCCATGCGGGTGAGGTCGATCTCGTCGCCCGCGTCGTTCACGGTGAGGGCGCCGACCACCAGACCGCGCTTGTTGGCGAAGAGGTGCAGCTCTTCGCGCAGGGCGTCGATGGTGACCTCCAGATCTTCGATGATCGGATCGCTCTCGCTCTGGTCCTCGAAGGTGTTCTCCGAGGTGCCCTGGAGGGTGTGCTTGGTCATGTAGAACATCTGACGGATGCTGACCGTCTTGCCCTCGTCGATGAGGGTCTTGCAGCCGCGCGCGACGAGGAACGTCTGCATGAACTTGCGCGCCATGGCCGTGTTGAAGAACTCGCGCGACTGGGTCTTTCCGCCCAGCTCGATGATGCGCTTCTTCTCGTTGAACGAGACGTTGGAGAGGGCGCGCATGCGGATCGAGAGCGCAGGGTTCTCCTTCTTCTCGACGGTGCGCAGGGCCGACTGGGCGAGCTTCTCGATCTTCTCGAGCGTGCGAACGTCCTTGTCGGTTGCCTTGGCCCTGCTGGGTGCTTTCTTGGCCGCCATGGGGGATCTCCTTAGCTAACGCTAACGCGATGAAATTCAGGGTTGCAGCGCCACGGGGCCGCGTTTTTTGGGGTGCGGGGGTTTGGCGGGTGCGGTGGGCTTGCCCGCGGTGGGTTTGGCCTTTGCGGGAGCCTTGCTGGCGGTTTTTGCGGGCGGTGCCGCCTTCGCGGCGGGCGCGGGCTTCGCGGCGGGCGCGGGCTTCGCGGCGGGCGCCGTCTTCGTCGGTGCAGCCTTCGCCGGTGTCGCCTTCGCGGCGGGCGCGGACTTGGCCGTGGCCTTCGCGGGCGGTGCCGCCTTCGCGGCGGGCGCGGATTTCGCCGGTGCCGCCTTCGCGGCAGGCGCGGATTTCGCCGGTGCCGCCTTCGCAACAGCCGCCGCCTTCGCGGCCGGTGTGGACTCCACTGTCACCTTCGCGGCGGGCGCCGTCTTCGCGACCGGTGCGCCCTTCGCCGCAGGCGCAGCCTTCCCATCCGACTCGCCCTTCGCCGCAGCCGCCCCCTTCTTCGCCGCAGGCGCAGCCTTCACGTCCGACTCGCCCTTCGCCGCAGCCGCCCCCTTCTTCGCCGCAGGCGCAGCTTTCACGTCCGACTCGCCCTTCGCCGGTGCAGGCGCGCCCTTCTTCGCCGCAGGCGCAGCCTTCACGTCCAACTCGCCCTTCGCGGCAGCCGCCCCCTTCTTCGCCGCAGGCGCAGCTTTCACGTCCGACTCGCCCTTCGCCGGTGCAGGCGCGCCCTTCTTCGCCGCAGGCGCAGCTTTCACGTCCGACTCGCCCTTCGCCGGTGCGGGCGCGCCCTTCTTCGCTGCGGCCTTGGGCGAAGGTGCCGCACCTTTCTTCGCCCGTGCGGCGACTGGCGCCGGAGGCTCGCCCGAGTCGCTGGGCGGCGGTGGGGGGACGCTGGGCGCGGCGGCGGAGGGATCTTCCGCTTTCACCTCCGGCTTTTCTTCGACGATGCGAACGAAGCTGGGGAGCGCCGAGTAGAAGGTCTGCTGCACGTTGTCCTTCGGCTTCGCGAGGATGGCCCCAATGGCCTCCGCGACCTCCGGAATGTAGCGCTGGAACAAGCTCAAACGCTTTTGCTCGCTCTGGGCGCGCTCGCGCGCCCGCAAATGGGCACCCAGCTTGCGGCCGCACTCTTGAACGGCCAGCCGCATCTCGCGCAAAAGCTCGTCGTAGTGGGCGACGGCCTCTTTCGCCTCGCTGGTGAACGGAACCCATACGCTCGCCAGGTGCACGACCACCGCCAGAGGACCCACGGGCAAGGACCCGCGCGGCTGCTGCAGCTCGTACGAGCGCCAGTTCGTCTCGTAAATGGCCTCGCTGATGGCGCACGCCTTGGGCTGGTATTGCAACGGCACCCGGTTGGCGAAGCGCATCACGTCGGCCGGATCGTCCGGCGGGAGATCGGGTCCGCCGTAGGCCAGCCCCACCTCGACCACGAACGGGTTGCCGCGGTAGACGGCGGGCGGGCGCGTGGTGGACACGTAGAAGGCTTCCTTGAAGCGCCGTTTGAGGCCCTCGATGAGCAGCTCTTCCCCGATGGGCACGACGCACGACGCGGAGGGCGCCTTGACCTTGACCTCGGCCAACGCCTTGTGCAGACGATCCACGTCGTCGCCCACGATGGTGGCCGCCGGGGTCTTCGGGTTCACCTTGGCGAGCACGCACACCTGCTCCGCCAGCGCCGCGCTGATGCGCGAAAAGTCATCCATCAGCACCTGCTTCACGGACTTGCCGGGCGAGTCGTGCAGCATGCGCAGGAGCATCCCCAGCTCCACCCCGTGCGGGTGCGGCTTGATCTCCTCCGCCTCGCGCGGGAGCTCGTTGGCCACGCGCGGAAAAGAGATGACCTCGCCCTTGGGCGGATGAAAGGTCAGCCCCAGGTGCGGGTTGGCCACCACCGTTTGCTCGAGGTACGCCTCCACCCCGGTGCGTCCGCCGCGGTAGGCCGCCACCAGCTCGATCTCCACGCGGGTGCCGTGCTCTTTGTCCCAATCGACGATCTCGTCTTTGAGCACGTCGGGGTGATTGCGCTTGGTGTCGATGCGAAGCTCGATGCGGTGCGCGGGCCGGCCTTTGCCGATCTTGGAGACGATGACCACGGGCTTTCCCGTGGTGAGCTGCCCGTACAAGCCCGCCGCGCTGATGCCGATGCCCTGCTGCCCGCGCGACTGCTTGAGGCGGTGGAACTTGGACCCGTACAAAAGCTTGGCGAAGATCTTGGCGATCTGCGGCTTGACGATGCCCGGACCGTTGTCCTCGATGGATACGCGAAAGCGCGAGGCGCCGGAGGGCCCCGAGGAGCTCCCCACCTCTTTCACCTCGACGATGAGCTCCGGCAGGATGCCCGCTTCCTCGCAGGCGTCGAGCGAGTTGTCGACCGCCTCTTTCACGGTGGTCAGCAGCGCTTTGGCCGGGTTGTCGAAGCCGAGCAAATGCCGATTCTTCGTAAAGAACTCGCTCACCGAAATTTCGCGCTGGCGCGAGGCCATCGCTTCCGCGGTGGCTCTTCGAGCGGGGCGGCTCGGGGGGGAGGTCTCGTCCGAGACCGGGCTCTCTTCCGGCGTGGCCCGTTCTTCCGGCGCGGCGGCTTTGGAGGCTCTCTTCGGCATTGCCGTGGGGACGTAGCTCGTGGGTTGAACAAATGTCAAGCGGGCGGGCAAAAGGACGCGTTAGGCTGGCGCCGTGATCCGTCATCCGCTCGCCATTCTCATTCTGCTCACGGGTCTGAATCTCCTGAACTATCTGGACCGCTACGTGCTCTCGGCCGTGCTGCCGAGGATCGAGGCGGACCTCGGGCTCTCCAAGCTGGTCGAGGGCACCGCCGCCACCGTGTTTCTCGTCGGCTATTTTGCCACCAGCCCCATGTTCGGCGTGCTCGGCGACCGGGGACGGCGCACCCGCCTCATCGCGCTCGGGGTCGCGGTTTGGAGCCTCGCCACCCTGTGGTCGGGCCTCGCGGCCGGCAAATGGTCCCTGCTCGCCTCGCGCGCGCTGGTGGGCATCGGCGAGGCCAGCTACGCCACCATCGCCCCCACCGTCATCGACGATCTGGCGCCGCCCGAGCGCCGCACGCGCTGGCTCGCCGTGTTTTATGCCGCCATGCCCATTGGCTCGGCGCTCGGGTTCTTCACCGGCGGCCTGGTGCAGGCGCAGCACGGCTGGCGCGCCGCATTTTACGTGGCCGGCGGGCCGGGGCTCGTCCTCGCCCTTCTCTGCTTGCTCATCGTGGAGCCGCCGCGCCGGGCGGCCACCACGCGCGAATCGCTGCTCGCCGCCGCCAAGCTGCTCTGGCCCCTGCGCATCTACCGGCGCACGGTGCTGGGTTACGCCGCGTACACCTTTGCCATCGGCGGCTTCGCCTTCTGGGCGCCGACCTTTATTTACGAGACTTATCGTCTCGATTTGAAATCGGCGAACTTGTACTTCGGCGGGATCACCGTCATCGCGGGGGCGATCGGCACCGTGCTGGGAGGGTTCCTGGGCGACGCGGCCGCGAAGAAGGACCGTGGCGAGTCGGATCCGGAGCACAATCGCTCGCTGGGCTACCTGGCCACCTGCGCGTTGGCCTCGGCCATCGGGGCCCCGCTGGCCGCGCTCTGCTTCGTGGCCGATACATCGGGGTCGTTCTTTGCGTTCTCGGTCCCCTGCCAGGTCGCGCTCTTCGTGGCCTCGTCGCCCATCAACGCGGCCATCCTGCGGAGCGTGCCCGAGGAGCGGCGGGCCAGCGCCATGGCGCTCAGCATCTTCGTCATCCACCTCTTTGGCGACCTCTGGTCACCTCCGCTGATCGGTGCGCTCTCCGCCTACATCCCCATGCGCGCGGCCATGTTCGCTGTCCCGGTCGGGTTCGCCATCGGCGCGATCATCTGGTTCGTGCCCAAGTCTTCGAAGAGCACGCAACCCGAGCGCGCCAGGACCTGAGCCGGCTACGACGCATGAAGACGTAAACCCGCGAAAAGGAAGCCTTGTACCAAATTGACTCCGCTTCGTGCTCGCGTACAGTGGCGGGCGGGAGAACTTCATGCGACAGCTCGGCTTCTTTGGCTTCACGGCCCTGTCACTCGGATCACTGGCGCTGCTGGCCACGTCGGCGTGCGCACCTGCCGCGTCAGGCAAGCCGGCAGCCGGGCAGACCACCGCCGCATCGACGACATCCTCCGAGGGAGCCTCTGGGGCGAGCAAGGCCGCGCGCCCCCTGCCCTTCATCGAGGATGATTACGGTCGCGCGCTCGCCGAGGCCAAAGCGAAGAACAAGCCGCTGTTCGTCGATGGCTGGGCGCCGTGGTGCCATTCGTGCCTGAGTTTGAAGAGCTATGTGCTCGACACCCCCCAGCTGCGCGCCGAAGCCGATAAGTTCGTGTGGCTCGCGCTCGACAGCGAGAAGGAAAAGAACGGCGCCTACTTTGCCAAGTACGGGCTGGATGCGCTGCCGACCATCTGGGTGATCGATCCGCAGACGGAGAAGGTCTCGTGGAAGCTGGTGGGCACGGTGACCGCGCCGGAGCTGGCCAAGGTGCTCGATGACCTGGCCGATACGAAGGCGCACACCACCGGCGACCTCGATACTGCCTTTGCGGAGGCCTCGCGCATCGACGTGCACAAAGATGCCCCCGGCGCCGTTCGCGCCCTCGAAAAGGTGCTGGCGGCCGCGCCCCGCGGCTGGGCGCGAAGGCCCGAGGCGCTGACGTCGTACGTGGCCGCGCTGGCGTGGGCCAAGCAGCCGGAGCGATGCGGGGAGGTCGCGCTGCGCGAGGGAACGGCGCTGCCCATGTCATCGTACCGGGTGACGATCGCGTCGGTGGGCACGGGGTGCGTGGAGGAGCAGCCGAAGGGCTCGGTCGCGCGCGGCTACCTGGCACCGCTCCTCAAAGAGCTCACGGACATCGTGCACCTGCCGGGCCGGCCCATCCTGGCCGACGATCGCTCGGCCGCCTTCGAAATGCTCGTCTCCGCGCTCAAAGCCGACGGCAAAAAGGACGTGGCCAAGCAGATGGCCTCCGAGTGGGCGGCGTTCCTGGAGGGCGAGGCCCAGCGCGCCCCGGACGCGAAAGGGCGCGCCGTCTTCGATGCACACCGGATGCTCGCTTATGTCGAGCTCGGCGATCCCGCGCGCGCGATTCCGATGTTCACGCAGAGCGAGCACGATTTTCCCGAGGACTACAACCCGCCGGCCCGCCTCGGGCGCACGTATTTCGAGTTGAAGCGCTACGACGAGGCGCTGGACGCGATGTCGCGCGCCATCGGCAAGGCCTACGGCGCGCGCAAGCTGCGGCTTTATCAGCTCAAGGCCGATATCGCCGCCGCCAAAAAAGACCCGGACACCGAGCGCAAGACCTTGGACGAAGCGCTAGCCTTCGCCAGCACGCTCTCGCTCCGCGAAGGCTACGACCGACTCCGCGCGCAGCTGGCCGAGCGCCGGTCCAAGCTCGGGGTGGGCGGAACCACCGCCCAACGGTAAAGGAGGGCGGGCGAGGTGACGAGTTCGTAAAGAGGGGAACAAACTCGGGTTGAGGCAAAAGGCGTTGTGGACCGATACGCGCGGTTGACCTCCTAGGGTTTGCTGCGCTACGAGCCTTCACGCTGGCTCGCACACTCCGCGCATCGGCATCCCCTTCTCCCTCCCCCCTCCCATTTTGCCCCTGCTCGCACCCCCTTGAAGCGCTCCATCTCCGCCCGTTCCGTTGGTGCGCCGCCGCGGCGTGTGGGCCGCATCGTCTTCGTCGCCTTCACCACGTTCCTGTTGGCGTTGGCAATGGTCCTCGTGTGGACGGCTGCGTGGGCGCAACAACCAACCCGGCCCCGAGCGCCCGCCGCCCCCGCGCCACAAACCACGCCGCCGCCGGCGTCCCCCGCTTCGAGCGCGCCTCCTGCCGGCGCGCCCGCCGCTTCGCCCAACGCGCCGGCGCCGAGCGCGCCGGCGCCGAGCGCGCCGGCGCCGAGCGCGCCGGCGCCGAGCGCGCCGGCGCCCGAGGTCGCGGGGCCGACGATTCGCATTCCGCAGACGGAGGGTGAAAAAGCCGAGGGCTATACGATTGTTGCCATCGAAGTGAGCGGCAATCGCAAAACGACCAAGGAAGAAGTCCAGTCGTATTTGCGCGAGAAGATCGGCCAAGCGTTCAAGATGGAGACGCTCACCGGGGACGTGCGCGCGCTCTGGGACGCCGGCTTCTTCGACGACGTCGAAGTCGACATGACCCGCGGCGATCGCGGCGTCACCTTGCGCTTTTTGGTGCGCGAGCGGCCCAATGTGAAGGCCATCGAGTTCAGCGGAAACGAAGAGATCGAGAACGACAAGCTCTCGGAGGCCATCGAGGTCAAACCCAATACGATCCTGAGCATCCCGGCGATCAACCGGAGCGTGCAGAAGATCAAGGATCAGTATCAAGAGAAGGGCTACTTCCTCGCCGAGGTCTCGTACACCATCGATTCGCAGCGCGACAACGAGGTGATCGTCAAGTTCAAGATCGTCGAGCACCAGCAGGTGACGGTGCGGCGGGTCAGCTTCATCGGGAACGATCACATCCCCGAGAGCGAGCTGCGCGAGACGATGATGACCGGCCAAGGCTCCCTGCTCTCGTTCGGATCGGGCGGGCCATACCGGCAGGACATGTTCGAGCGGGACGTGCTCATGATGAGCTCGCTCTATTACGACCGCGGGTACATGAACGTGCAGATCGGCACCCCGCGCGTCATGCTCACCCCCGATCGCGAGGGCATCGAGATCACCCTGGTGATCCACGAGGGCCCCCGCTTCAAGATCCGGCAGCTCAAGGTCTTCGAGCGCGACGAGAACGGCAACGAGATCGAGCCTCTGGGCGGCCGCCGCGCGCTCCGCCAGATGATCCGCGCGCACAACGGCGATTGGTTCAACCGCTCCGAGGTGGTCAAAGACCTCCAGGCGGTGCGCACGCTCTACAAGGACGCCGGCTACTACAGCGTGGAGGCCGATCCCGAGCCGGAGATCGACAGCGTGCGACGCGAGGTCGACATCGTCATCCCCATCAAGCGCGGCCCGCTCACCCGCATCGAGCGCATCGAAATCAAGGGGAACACCAAGACGCGCGACAAGGTGATCCGCCGCGAGATGGAGATCGAGGAGGGCGCGCTCTACTCGGAGACCAAGGTCGAGACGTCGCGCAAGCGCATCAACGCGCTCGGCTACTTCGAGCGGGTCGACGTGACCCCCGAAATCGGCTCCGCGCCGGACCGGGTGACCCTGTACTTCGAAATCGCGGAGCGCGCGACCGGCACGTTCCAGGTGGGCGCCGGGTTCAGCTCGGTCGAGAACTTCATCGCCACCGCGCAGATCCAGCAGGCCAACTTGTTCGGAAACGGGCAGTCCTTGGCGCTGCAGGCGCAGGTCTCGAGCTTGCGGCAGATCATCAGCGTCCGCTTCTTCGAGCCGTACTTCCTCAACTCCGATTGGTCGATGAGCACGGAGGTGTTCCAGCAGCTCTATGTGTACAGCGACTTCTCACGAAGCTCGCTGGGCGCATCGGTCACCTACGGGTATGCGCTGGTGCAGCCGTGGCTGCGGCTCTCGCTCACGGGCACGGTGCAGCAGGACAAGGTCAGCACCAGCAACACCACGACCTTCTTCGGGAGCACGTCGAGCGTGGTGAACACGTTCCCGCGCCTGCCCCTGGCCAACCTGTTCAACGACGGCCGCACGATCTCGCTGCGCCCCGCGCTCGTCTACGACACGCGCGACAACCGCCTCTTTCCCACCTCCGGCATCTACCTCAACCTCTCGACGGAGTGGGCGACCGAGGGCATCGGCAGCGAGATCGAGTATCTGCGCCATCGCTTCTCCGGCAACTTCTATTACCCGCTCGGCGGCAGCACCGGGCAGCCCGGCTCGGGGTTCGTCCTCAAGCTGCGCACGGAGCTCGGTTACATCACCAGCCCCAGCTCCGCCGGCGTCCCCATCTACCAGCGCTTCTTCCTCGGCGGCATCCTCGATATGCGCGGCTACCGTCTGCGCACCATCGGCACGCGCCTCCCGCTCAACGCGGCGCTCGACCCCAACTCGGCGCCCATCAACAACGGCGCGAACATCGGCGGTAACCTCCAGGCGTATTCGAACTTGGAGCTCGAATTCCCCATCATCGACAAAGTGGGTATTCGCGGCGTCGTCTTCTACGACATGGGCAACGCGTGGAACACGGAAGATCAATTCTGCCGGACCACCCCTTCCCCGCAGTTCAGCGATGTCGTGAGCCCGTGCTTCGACGCCTCGAGCCTCATCAAGCTCCGCACCAGCACCGGCTTCGGCGTCCGCTGGTTCTCGCCGCTCGGGCCGCTGCGCTTCGAGTGGGGCTTCCCGCTCCAGCGTTTGCCGTACGAAGAGAACTACGTGTTCGAGTTCACGATCGGAAACTTCTTCTAAGGCCGCGGGCAGCGGATTGCTGGGCGGCCATCGGGCCGGCGCGGATGCCGTGCGGCCGCCGCCCGCGGCGCCCCGAGTCGCCGCTCCTCCGGGCTCGGTGTAGGGGCGCGATTTCGTCGAGGAGGGGTCGTCTTCGGCGAAAGAGACGCGCTCCGCTCATTTTTTCCAAGGCATCGGCGTTCAAGGCGTGGTCGGTTTGGGGCCGCGCCTCGCGCCCGGGTTTATTGGGCAGACGAATGGGCGATTTTCCGGGCGCCGAAGCGCGGCGGCGTGGCCACGAAGCGGGTGTACCTGCGAAGACGCGACGCCATCGTGACGGGCATCGCCGTCGATGCGACCCACGTGTATTGGACCAGCACCAACGGCACCGTCATGAAGATGAAGAAATGAGCGCCCGCACGGACGACGGATCGAGGTCGTGCGCGCTCGATTGCCAGGGCGGCCCCGCCCAGCTCACGTGCAAAGGCGCGCTCGGCGACTGCCAGGTTCATCGAGGCGGCCTGGGGGTGTGCGAACGCCGCTAGTGGCCGAAAGGAAGGGCCGGAGCGGGCTCCGTGCTCGAGGGCGTGACCGCACAGTGACGGAGCATGTAGTCGACGTGAACGTAGTCGCGAATGGCGCTGATCCGATCGCCGGAAACCCGAAGCTGGACCAGGGCGTGAGGGACCCACACGCCGCCCTCCTCGCGAAAGTGAACGATCGACTCGACGCCGTCCACCCACGCCAGCTCGAGCTTCCACCGCCAGGTGAGACGCGCGTAGTTGACGAGGTAGCACGCGTCGGCAAAGGAGCCCTCGCTTCGATGGACCACGTCGAGGCGCGCATCGTCCGTGAGGAGCGCGCGAACGCCATCCCAGTCGCGGTCGTTGAACGCCGACAGGTAGCGCTCGATCTGCGCGCGGTGCTGCGCCTCCAAAGGGCGCAGCGGGGGCTCGAGGCCCTCGGCCCGTTCCAGCTTCGCGCGGCCGCGGTGAAGCGCGGCCCGCACGGCGATGGCGTTGGAGCCCACGATGGCCGCCGTCTCCTCCAGCGAACAGTCGAGGACGTCCTTCAAGAGGACGCAGGCGCGCTCCCGGGGCGGTAGCGCGGTGACGATGTTCGCCAGCGCGCGCTGGGCGCGTTGCTTGTGCTCGAGCTCCTCGTCCATGGTCCGCTCCTCGTCCGCGGGGCGCTCGGGGTCGATGGGCTCGAAGCGTCCGCGGGCGCGCAGAAAGTCGATGCACTTGTTGTGGGCGATGCGAAAGAGCCAGGAGCGAAGGGCGCCGCCCTCACGAAGCTCCGAGAGCCGGTAAAAGGCCAGGACGAGCGCGTCCTGCAAGACGTCCTCGCCGTCGCATGGGCTGCCGGTCATGCGCGTGCAGAAGCGATGGAGCTCGGGCCGCAGCTGCGCGCACGCCATGTCGAAACGGCGCCGGGCCTCGGCGGCCTCCGCGGCGACGGCCTCCACGGCGGACGGCATGGGCACCTCGATGGGACTGCGCTCTTCGTTCACGATTTCGCCCTTCCAATCCCTGAGACGATCGAGCCGCCCCAAAAGATACGCGCCGCCGAACGAAAGATGCGCGCCGGGAGAACGAAAGATACGCGCCGGCGGACGTATCCCGCGGGCGGCGCCCTTCGTCTTAGGAGCCGAAGGGAGCACGCCCATGATCGTCTATTACGACTGGAACACTTCACCGAACTGTCTCAAGACCAAAATCCTCCTGAACGAGCTTGGAATCCCCTACGAGCAGCGCAACGTGGATGCAGCCACCGTTCGCGGGCCCGACTACCGCGCCAAGTTTCCGACCGGGCAGTCGCCCGCCCTCGAAGACGGCCCGCTGCGGCTCGCCGAGTCCGGTGCCATTGCCTACCACCTGGCCGAGAAGCATGGCGCGTTGATGCCGAAGGAGCCCAATCGGCGCGCGCTCATGTTTCAAGCGATGGCGCTGGAGGCCGCGCTGGTGGCGCCCACCACCGGCGGACAAGGGCTGTTCGGCGAGCTCTACAAACCGGAGCCCCAGCGCAATCTTCCGCGCATCGCCGAGCTGCGCAAACGCGCGCAGTGGGTCGCCGAGGTCCTCGGTGCGGTGCTGGGCGAGCGAACGTACTTTGCGGAGGAGTTCAGCATCGCCGACATTCAGCTCTACGCGGCGGTGGCCAAGTCGCTCGAGGAGGGCGTCTCCGAGACACCTCCGAAGAACCTCGTCGCCTGGCATGCGCGCATGAGCGATCGCCCCTCGGTCGCCCAGGCGCGCGAGCAGTACGTGCCGTACCAGCGCAAGAAGTAAGAGGCCGTCAAGGACGGCTTACCTCGGTCGACAGGGGCCGCTGGCGCAGCTGCTCCACCAGCAGATCGCGAAAGGCGGTGACCTTTCGCGGCAGGTTCTTGCGACCGGGGTGGACCACATAGACCTGGCCGATATGCTCCACCCAGCGCGGGATCAGACGGACCAAGGAGCCGCTGGCCACATCGGGATCGCCCAGAAACGAGGGGATGGCGCCGATGCCGGCGCCCGCGCGCAACGCCTCGCGCATGAAGAACATGTCGTCGCACACGACCCGGGGCTCCGGGGTGATTCGGCTGTTCGACTCCGCCTCCGAAAGGAGCAGCTCGCCCGACGCGGAGAGCCCGAAGTACTTGCCGCTCCGGTACGCGACCCAATCGTGCTCGGCGAGATCGACGGGCGCGCGCGGGCTACCCCGGCGCGCCAGATACCCCGGCGCGGCGTAGAGCCCGATCACGACCGTCCCTACCCTTTGCGCCACCAAGGACGAGTCCCTTCGCGTGCTCGGCTTGTTGATGCGCAAGGCCAAGTCGAAGCCATCGCGCACGAGATCCACCAAGGAGCCCGTGAGGTGCACGTCGACCCGCGTGCCCGGGTAGCGCAGGTTGAAGCGGGCCACCGCGTCGGCCAGCACCATGGTGCCGAGATCGACGGTGGACGTGATGCGCAAGGTGCCGGACGGAACCTCCTCGCGCTCGGGTACGTCCGCGAGCGAGGACTCGAGCTTGTGAAGCTGCGGCCCGATGCGCTCGTAGAGCGCGGAGCCGGCCGAGCTGCTCGAGACGTGCCGGGTGGTTCGATGAAAGAGCGTCGCGCCCAACGACGTCTCCAGCGCAGAGATGGCGCGGCTCACGGTGGAGCGCGGTGTGCCGAGCCGCGAGGCCGCGCCGGAGAAGCTCCCGGTCTCGTGCACGGCCACGAAGGCGCGCACCAAGTTCAAATCGATGGATCGCATGGTTTTTCGATTGTTCCCGTTTCGCACCACAGAAAGCAGATTTCAGCCAATTGTGCCATGAGGGGAACGGACGCAGATCTAGGCGCACACCAAGCGTGCATCGAACGCAGCACCCAGCAGTGAGGCCGACCATGTCATCCATCGCGCATTCTTCGGGTTCCCGTCTCCTCGTCACCGGCGCCTCGGGCAAACTCGGGCGGAGCGTGCTCGATTTTCTTCTCGCCGAGAACGCGGGCCCCATCATCGCGACCACACGCAACCCGGACCACTTGAAAGAGTACGCGGCCAAGGGGGTCGAGGTCCGCCGCGCCGACTTCGCCGGCGGCGATTCGAGCCATAAAGACCTGAAAGACCTGGGAGACCTGGGAGACCTGAGCCAAGCGTTCTCGGGCGCGGATCGTGCGCTGCTGATCAGCACCGAGCCCACCCCCGAACCGGACGGTCGCCTCCGGCAGCACCTGGCCGCCGTCAAAGCGCTGGAGGCGGCGGGTGTCCAGCACGTCGTGTACACCTCCCTCACCAATCCGCACCCCGGATCGCCGGTGAGCATCGCCCCCGATCACCGCAAGACCGAGGAAGCGCTGGCGGCATCGAGCCTGGGGTTCACGATTTTGCGCAACAATCTTTACATCGACCTGCTCCTGCTCGGGCTCCCCAACGCCCTGGCCACTGGGAAGCTGGTGAACGCGCGCGGCGACGGAAAAACGGCCTTCATTACCCGCGAGGATTGCGCGCGCGTCGCGGCCGCGGCCCTGACTGCCCCCTTCTCGGGCCGCCGCACCCTGGAGATCACGGGCTCGGAGCCGCTCTCCAGCGCCGAGGTCGCCGCCATCGTGAGCGAGCTCGCGCAAAAGCCGCTGGCGCACGTTTCGGCGCCGCCGGAGGTGCTGCGGGCGGCGCTCGTGGAGCACAAGCTGCCGCCCTATGTGGCCGAGATGCTGGTGACCTTCGACATCGCCATCGCCAAGGGCGAATTCGCCGCGGTCACGAACGCCTTCGAGGAGCTCACGGGCCGCGCGCCGCAGAAGGTTCGCGACTTCCTCGAATCGCAGCGGCTCGGCGCCTAGCCTAGGCGAAGGCGCGGCGCGCCGCACGCGCGAGCGCCGGGGCCGAGGGAGGGCTCGCCGCTATTTTCTCGATACGCCGACCTCATGGGTGCGTGCTAAAACCTGCCCCCTCGCGTCTTGCCGAGGCTACCGAGCCCGCAGGCGCGGGGTGGGTTCGTGCTACATGCACGCGCACCCCGCGGTGGGTAGAGAAACGGCGCAGAAAATAGTAGGAACACACTCCCAATGTCGAACGACGACATCCCGACGACCAACATGAATCAGCGCGTCCCGGTCTCGATCCAGGACGAGATGCGCACGAGCTACCTCGACTACGCGATGAGCGTCATCATCGGGCGCGCCATCCCCGATGCTCGCGACGGCTTGAAGCCCGTGCACCGCCGCATCCTCTACTCGATGTACGAGCAGAAGATTCTGCCCGGCAGCGGCCATCGAAAGAGCGCCACGGTCGTCGGGGACGTGCTCGGTAAGTACCACCCGCACGGCGACATGAGCGTTTACGACGCCATGGTGCGTCTCGCGCAGGATTTTTCCATGCGCTACATGCTGGTCGACGGCCAAGGAAACTTCGGCTCGGTCGACGGCGATCCCCCGGCCGCCTACCGTTATACGGAAGCACGCCTGTCGCGCATGGCGATGGAGCTGCTCAACGATCTCGAGAAAGAGTGCGTCGATTTCGCGCCCAACTTCGACGATCGGCTGGAGGAGCCCACCGTCCTGCCGGCGCGCGTCCCCAACCTGCTCATCAACGGGTCGGGCGGCATCGCCGTCGGCATGGCCACCAATGTCCCGCCGCACAATTTGGGCGAGGTCATCGACGCGACCATCCACTTGATCCGCAACCCAGAGGCGCCCATCGAAGACTTGATGCGCCTGATCCCGGGCCCCGACTTCCCCACCGGCGGCTTCATTTACGGGCGCACCGGCATCGAGGCCGCGCAGCGCACGGGCCGCGGCAGCATCGTGATGCGCGCCCGCATGGACGTGGAGAAGGCGCCCGGCAAGGGCGAGCGCGAGCTCATCGTGGTGAGCGAGATCCCGTACCAGGTCAACAAGGCGCGGGTGCACGCCAAGATCGGCGAGCTGATTCGCGAGAAGAAGATCGAGGGCATCAGCGAGGTCCGCGACGAGTCCGATCGCGAGGGCATCCGCCTGGTCATCGAGCTGAAGAAGGACGTCGTCCCTCAGGTCATGATCAACCAGCTTTACCGGCAGACGGAGCTGCAAACGTCGTTCGGCGTGATCAACCTCGCCATCGTGGGCGGCCGCCCGGCCGTGCTCAACCTGCGCGAGACGTTGGCCGTCTTCGTCGAGCACCGCCGCGACGTGGTCACCCGCCGCACCCGGTTCGAGTTGAACCAGGCGGAGGCGGCGCGCGAGATCGTCGAGGGCCTCGGCATGGCGGTGACCGACGTGGACAAGGTCATCAAGACCATCCGCGCCGCCCGCGACTCCGATCAGGCCAAGGCCGATCTGCTCAAGCTGCCGCTGGTGGGCCTCGAGAGCTTCGTCATGCGCGCCGGGCGCCCGGCCTCCGAGATCGAGGCGGCCAAGAAGCGCGGCGAGTACTACCTGTCGGAGCGCCAGGCGAAGGCCATCCTCGAGATGCGCTTGTCGCGCCTCACGGGCCTCGAGATGGAGAAGCTGGCGGCGGAGTACGGCGCGCTCTCGGAGACCATCGCGCGCCTGCAGGCGATTCTGGCCGACGAGCGGCTCCTCTTCGACGTCATCGTCGCGGAGCTGGAGGAGATCCGGAGCAAGTACGCGGACAAGCGCCGCACGGAAATCATCGCCAGCGAAGCCGACATCCAGGACGAGGACCTGATCCAAGAAGAGGACATGGTCGTCACCATCTCCCACAACGGCTACATCAAGCGCACGAGCCCCAGCGCGTACCGTGCGCAGCGCCGCGGCGGGAAGGGCAAAATCGGCATGGAGGCGCGCGACGAGGACTGGGTCACCCAGCTCTTCGCCGCCTCGACCCACGCCTACGTCTTCTTCTTCTCCGACAAGGGGAAGGTCTACGTCAAAAAGGTGTACGAGATCCCCCTCGCCGCCCGCAACGCCAAGGGCCGCGCCATCGTCAACTTCGTCGGCATGGAGCCGGGCGAAAAGGTGGCGGCCATCGTGGAGGTGCCGAAGATCGAGGCGGGCAAGTTCGTGGTCACGCTCACGCGCCGGGGGCAAATCAAGAAGAGCGAGCTCACGGACTTCGAGAATTTCCGCGAAAAAGGCATCATCGGCGTCAAGATCGAGGGCGACGATCAGCTCTTGGCGGCGGCGCTCACCGACGGCGAGCGCGAGTTCATCATCGCGACCAAGCAGGGCATGTCCATCCGCTTCGACGAGAAGCAGGTGCGCGCCACCGGGCGCGCCACCATGGGCGTGAAGGCCATCGAGCTGGGCGACGACGACGCGGTGGTGGGCATGGGCGTCACGCAGCCCGACCGCCCCTACGTGCTCGCCCTCTGTGAAAAGGGCTACGGCAAGCGCACCCTCCTCGACGAGTTCCGCTCGCAGAACCGCGGCGGCAAGGGCATCATCCTCATCGACGCCAGCGAGCGCAATGGCCCGGTGGTCGACGTCGTCCTCGTCAAAGACGGCGACGAGGTCATGCTGATCACCGATCGCGGCCAGATGCTCCGCACCCGCACCGACGAAATCCGCGAGACGGGCCGCAACGCCCAAGGCGTGAAGATCATGACCGTCGAGGACGAAGAGCGCGTGGTCGCCCTCGAGCGCCTCGAGGAGAGCTCCGAAGAGGGCGCCGAATCGGCCGGCGGCAGCATGCTCCCGCCCCCGCCGGACGGCGAAGGCACCCCACCGAGCAGCGACGGCGGCCCCCCGTCGACCTTGAACTGACGCCATGGTCACCGCCACGACGAAGGCGGCCAAGGCCGTCATCAAGAAGGGTTCGAGCGCGAAAGCAAAGCCGGCAAAGGCGGCTGCGGCCAAGTCCGCCGCTGCAAAGCCGGCCGCGCCAAAGAAGGCTGCGGCCGCAAAGCCGGCGGCGCCGAAGAAGTCCGCCGTGCCCTCCAAGCCCGAGCGGCTCGAGATGTTTCGGCGCTTGGCGGAGTACCACTCGGACGCGCACTGCGAGCTCGATCACAGGAACGCGTTCGAGCTTCTGTGCGCGACGGTCCTGAGCGCGCAGAGCACGGACGTGGCGGTGAACAAGCTCACCCCGGCGCTGTTCGAGCGCTACCCCACTGCGGCGGACATGGCGAAGGCCAAACCGGAGGACATCGAGGCGCTGATCAGCCGCATCGGCATGTACCGGCAGAAGACCAAGAGCCTCCTGGCGCTGGCGGAGGGCATCGTCACCAACCATGGCGGCGAGGTCCCCCGCACCTTGGAGGAGCTCACCAAATTGCGCGGCGTGGGCCGCAAGACCGCCAACGTCGTCCTCGGCGTCGCCTTCGGCACCCCCGAGGGCGTGGTCGTCGACACGCA
Organism: Sorangiineae bacterium MSr11954; assembly: GCA_037157815.1. Taxonomy (NCBI): domain Bacteria; kingdom Pseudomonadati; phylum Myxococcota; class Myxococcia; order Myxococcales; family Pendulisporaceae; genus Pendulispora; species Pendulispora albinea. The sequence goes on along the minus strand of CP089984.1, from coordinate 4,521,038 downwards.
CGTGCAGCGCATCTCCCAGCGCCTCGGCTGGACGAAGAACGACGAGCCGATCACCATCGAGCAAGATCTCTGCGCCCTGCTGCCCAAGAGCGAGTGGGACCACGCGAGCCACGTCCTCATCTTCCACGGCCGCCGCGTGTGCAAGGCGATCAAGCCCGACTGCGAGGCATGCCCCGTGAACGACATCTGCCCGAGCGCCTTCGACGCCGAGTTGGTGGGGCGCAAGGCGGGCCGGGCGCGGTAGAACCGATTCGCGCAGCGGCCATGCCTATGCGGCTGCGCTTCGCGAGCTCGCGGACGACATCGACGGAGCCGGGTCCGAGCTATCGGATGATCGCGTAGGAGATACAGGCCGAACGCGTCGTCATCGCGATCGCGTCGACCAAGACGCCAAGCGAACGCTGACCGGATCTCGGCTCCGGCGTTCAACGAGGCTCAGCGAGCCTCGCCCTCGATGCGCGCCAGTAGCCACTGGATGCCCGCCAGGTGCTGCTGGTCGTGGCTGCAGAGCAAGTGGACGAGGCCCTTGACGGTGAGCTCATGGCCTTCGAACGAGCCGCGGCGCGACCACTGGGCTTCGGAGAGCTCGGCGATGGCGGCGACGGTTTGGAGGCGGGCGACGCGGAAAGATGCGAGGGCTTCGTCGGGGTTCGCGGTGGTGTAGTGGCGCGAGGCGGCGAGCTCGTAGCCGTCGAGGGAGACGAGGACCGGGTTCGGCTCGGTGAGCATGCGGCGCAGACGGACTTGGTAGCCGTCGATCTCGATGTCGCGCACGTGGCACACTTGCTCGAGCACCGTCAAGCTCTCGCTCGGCACGCCCTCCCACGAGGGAGGGGCCCAGTTCAAGAAGCGCTCGGGGACCTCGTCGAAGAATCGCTCGAGGGTATCGGGAAACGACGATAGCGCGGACAAGGTGGCGGGCAGCATGGGTATTCACTCGCTCCGGCGCGCACGGATCGACGTGCGGCCACGTGCCGGTTTGGGGTCACCCGAGCGGCGCGGCAAGCCGGACCGCTTTACATTCCGCGCGGGACCTTGTCCAAATCGAGCTGATCGAGCGCCGCGCGGATCAAGGCGCTGCGGTTCGCTTTGGTCATCCCCCTCGACTTCAGCTCGTCCACGAGCTGATCGAGGCGGTCCAGATCCTTGGTGTACATGGAGATGCAGATCACTTTGTAGTGCGTCGGCTTCTCCAACGATGCACGCGACGGCGCGCGCGCGGGGGCGGCGTCCGCCGGTGCATAAAAGCGGCCCGAAAGGACTCCTTGTACTTCGTCCGCGTCGAGCACGCGCGCTGTCGCCATACCTTCATCCCGCGCTGCCATGGTGTCTCTCCTTGCTGGATCCTCTGCTACTTTTGCTCACATATCCTTGAACGTTCATCGTGATGATGCCGGTGTCGATCGGCACATCGGGCACATCGGGCGCATGGGCCAGCCCGCGGCGGGGTGATCGCGATGCGATCCGCGGCCTCGCGCGGGTCAGGCTCAGGCCGTGGCCATGAGCTCACCGTCGTCCGCCGCCTCCGTGGACGAGCCGCGGCGCGCGTCGGCGCCGTCCACGATGATGTCGACGATGCGCTTGTAGTCGTCGGCCGCGTTCGAGTCGGGCGCGTACTCGTAGATGGTGCGGCCTTGGGCCGGCGCCTCTTTGATCTTGATGGTCTGGCGGATGGGCGGCAGGCACCGCTCGCCGAAGTGCTCCTTCAAGGTCTCCACCGCGTCGCGGCAGATGCGCGCGCGCGCGTCGTAGAAGGTCGGGAGCACACCGAAGATTTGCACCGGGTGGCGGAGCAGCGAGTTGACGTTCTTCACCGTCTTGAGCACCTGCCGCACGCCCACCAGCGAGAGGTAGTCGCAGGCGACGGGCACCAGAATGCCGTCGGCGAACACCAGCGCGTTCTGGTTGAGGAGCGACAGCGACGGCGAGCAGTCGAGCATCACCACGTCGTAGCCGTCCTCGACGGCCATGAGCCGCTCGCGCAAAATGCGGTCGCGGTTTTGCCGGCCCGCCAAGTACAGCTCCGCGGCCGCCAAGGTCTCGTTGGAGATGAGCACGTCCAGGTTGGGCCGCACATTGACCGCGGCGTCCGACGCGCGAATGCCCATGACCAACACGTGGTAGAGCGACGTCGTGGCCTTGACATTCAGCGAGACGCCGACATTGCCCTGCGAGTCGGTGTCGACCAAGAGCACGCGCAGCCCGCGCGCGGCGAGGCCGGCGGCGATGCTCACGCTGGTGGTGGTCTTCCCCGTTCCGCCTTTGTGGTTGAAGATCGCCAAGCGGCGCGGGCCTCGCATTGGCTTCTTGGGGGCGCTGGCCGCGGGCTTCTCGCGGGTGGGGCTCTTCGCCGGCTCGGTGGTCTTCGCGGCCTCGGCGGCCTTTGCTGCGGCCTCCGCCTTCGCGGTCTCGACGGCGGCGGCGGCCGCTGCGGCTTCGGCGGCGGCCATCGCGCCGAGCCTCACGCCGTTGGCCTCCGCGAGGAGCTGCGTCCGGCACGGCTCGGAGCAGGCGTAGGTGCGCTCGCCGCGCACGCGCAAAACTTGAGATACCAGCTCCACCGAAAATCGTTTGCCGCACGCCTTGCAGACGACACCGCCGGCGGCCTCACCGCGCATTTGCTTGTCGTGGCACGCCTGCGAGCAAAAGAAGGAAAAGCCGCCTTCCCGCTCCTCCATCTGATATCGAAACTGTACGTCGAAACGTCGGGTGCAGATGCTGCAGCTCTCGGTCATCGCCGCCATCGGACTCTCCTCACACGACGCCTTTAGACAGGGTCGTGGCTCCGGGCCAAATAAGTTACGAAATAAGTGCCCTCATCTTGCGCCCGATCTCCTCGGCCCGTTCCCGTTGGCAGAGGGCAGAAGCAGCTTCACCTAATTCTCCCGCAGCGCGCGCGGCAAGCCCGCGCGGTGGTAGTTGATGCGCTCCGGGATGGGCCCCTCGATGCCCTTCTCCTTGAACGCGGCCTCGATGGCGAACCGCAGATCGGAGGCGATGCGGAGATCTTCGCGCGGATCGGGGATCCAGACGAGGAGCACGAAGAGGAACGCGGGCTCGTTGCAGGCGTCCAGGCGGACCTCGACCCCCAGGGTGGTGATGACCTCGGGGTGCTTGGCGCCGACCTCGAGCAAGGTATCGCGCACCAACGCCGTATCGCATTTGGCGGAGACGTCGACCGTGACTTGGATGCGCAAGTTGGTCGTGGGCCGCGAGTGGTTGATGACGGCCGACGCGATCAGCTCGCTGTTGGGGACGATGATGGTCACCTCGTCGCGCGTGATGATCTGCGTGGCGCGAAGCCCGATGTCCTCGATGACCCCGTACGCATTGCCGACCTTGACGAAGTCCCCTTTGCTGACCGGCTGCTCGATGAGCAGCACCAACCCCGAAATGAAGTTCTGAACGACGTTCTGCAGACCGAAACCGATACCGACGGCCAGCACCGTGGAGGCCGCGATGAGCGCGTCCAGCTTGATGCCCATCGAGCTCAAACCGACGAGCACCCCCAAAAGAACGACGCTGTAGCGAAGGATCTTGGACGCCGCGAACTGCGCCCCGTGCGATAGGCCCCGCGCGCCCAGCAAGGTGCGAAGCCAGCGCGATGCGATGCTCGCCAGGATGGCCGACAGAAAAACGACGACCACGCCGACGATGACCGAGCCGGGCGTAATGTCCCCGCCGGAGATGGTGATGAGCGGATAGTGGAGAAAATCCCGGATCTTGGGGAACATCGGGCGCGAACCGGTGGTACTGCGCGCCCGAAATGAAGGCAAAAAAGTCGCTCTCGGAAGCTCCACCTTTCGCCGGCTTTCCGCATTTTGGGCCAAAGACACGCGGCCGCCCGCCTCGGGTGTCCGCCGAAGTCGCGCGGCCGCCCCCCGCCTCGGACTCAGGCTTCAGGCACGCGACGTCCCGTCATCCCCGAAGCGGCGCGTCACCCTCGGAACTTCGCGTCACCCTCGCCCGCCCCCGGCGGGTCGCGATGCCCACCGTCGTCTCTTGCCACGCGCTGCGAGCGCCGTATAAGCGTGTTCCATGCACATGCGCTCCCTCGGCTGCCTTGCGATTCTCTGCACCACGGTTCTTGCCTGTAGTGGCTCGGCGCCCGCCGCCTCGGAGCCGCCGAAGACCACCACCGCCGTCGCCCCCGCGGCCAACACCACCGTCACCCCGGCGCCCGGATCCGAAGGGCCTGGAACCATCGTCAGCAGCACGCCCGCCCCGGCGGACCCCGAGGGGCGCATTCGTTGGGCCCTCGCCGGCCAGCACCGCACGGAGAAGGAGCGCGCGCGCGACCGCTACCGGCACCCCCAGGAGACCCTCGCGTTCTTCGGGATCAAGCCGGAGATGAAGGTCGTCGAGCTCTGGCCGGGCGGCGGCTGGTACACGGCGGTGCTCGCGCCCGTGCTTCGCGATCGGGGAAAGCTCACGGTCACCAACTTCGCCCCCGTGGGCCCCAACGGCGAGCAGCGCGAGAACGCGCAGAAGTTTGCGGCCAAGCTCCGCGGTGCGCCGGGGATTTATGACCAGGTCGACGTCAAGATCATCAACCCGCCCAGCTACCTTTCGCTCGGCCCCGATGGCTCCGCCGACGTGGTGGTCACCTTCCGAAACATCCACAACTGGATGGGCGACGGCTTCGCCGACAAGGTGTTCGCGGCGGCCTTCCAGGTCCTCAAGCGCGGCGGCGTCCTGGGCGTGGAGGAGCATCGCGCGGCCCCCGGCACCGACGCGAAGAAGTCGGCCGATACCGGGTACGTGCCCGAGGAGACGGTCATCCAGCTCGCGAAGGCGGCCGGTTTCGTCCTCGACGCCAAATCCGAAATCAACGCCAACCCCAAGGACACCAAGGATTATCCCAAGGGGGTGTGGACCTTGCCGCCCACCTTGGAGCTCGGCGCAACCGATCGCGAAAAATACCTCGCCATCGGAGAGAGCGACCGCATGACGTTGCGCTTCAAGAAACCGTAACCGGCAAAAGAAAAGAGCACCTCAGGCGCGTTCGCGGTATGTTCCGGCCGGTGCAGCGGGCGGTGGCGACGAAACGTGGGTTTACCCTCATCGAGGTCGTGAACGCGCTCGCCCTCACGAGCATCATCGTGGCCATCGCCATGTACTTCGTGGCCCGCTACCTCCGCCACGCCAAAACGGCGGAGGCCGTCGGCTCGCTCAACGCCATGGCCGCCGCCGCGGCCAACTACTACGACACGTCGGACGCGAACCAGCCGGCGGGGACGCAGCCCGAATCCGCCAAGGCCATGCGGCATTTCCCGCCGAGCTCGCGCGCCAGCGTGCCGCCGAATCTGACCGATGTCCGGGGCCGGCGCTACCAGAGCGCGCTCGCCGATTGGTCCGCCTCGCCATGGGCGGAGCTGCATTTTTCATTGCCGCAGGCGCAGTTTTATGCGTACTCCTTCGAATCGCAAGGGAGCGGCCCCCAGGCGAAGGCCACCGCCATCGCGCAAGGGGATCTCGACGGCGACGGGATCATGTCCCGGTACTCGATCACGGTAGCGCCCGACGAGACGCTGCATGCCAAGGTGTCGCCCGTCATGGAGCGCCAAAACCCAGAGGAGTAGTGGTGGTGACGAGAAGCGAGACGAGCCCCGACCGCGCACGCATCCTCACGCGGCGGACGCGGTGCACGCGGCGCACCTCCGAGCGTGGCGTGTCGCCCGTGGAGGTGGCGGTGGGCATCGCCATCTTCGGTTCGTTGTTTGCGGTCGCCATCCCCGCCTTCGTGAAGGAGCTTCACGCATCGCGCTTCGCCGAGCCCATCGACGGCCTGGCCGCCATCGCCAACGGGGCATCGCAGTATGCGCGCGACCGCGCCATCCCCGACGCCTTTCCGCCGAGCGCGCCCCTCACCCCGCCCACCGTACCGCGCGGGAAACGCGAGCCCGATCCGGTGGGCGCGTGGGACACGCCAACCTGGAAGGCCCTCGGCTTTCGCGCCGTCGACGAGGGCGTGGCGCACGCGTTCTCCTTTGGCTTCGACTCCGAGCCGGGCCCGAGCGAGAGCCGCTTCGTCGCCCATGCCCACGCCGACTTCGACGGCGACACCGTCACCAGCACCTTCGAGATCCGCGGGGTGACCGAGAGCAGCGGCGGCCAAGGCGGCCAGGTCATCGGCGTGAAAATCGAGCCGGGCATGTTCGTGCAATCGGAACTGGAGTGAAGCGCCTCCTCGCCGCGTCGTGGGTGGCGGCGCTGGTGGCAGGCATCTTCGCGGTGCAGCCCCGGCTCGCGCGCACGGTGCACGCCATCGGCGAACGCGAGGATCGTTATGCGCTCCCCTCCCCCGGCGTTCTGCGCGCAGCCACCCTTGGCTACCGGGCCGCGGCCGCGGACATCCTCTGGTCGAAGGTCACGGTGGAGTACGGAACGCACCTGGCCGAACGGCGCCCCTTCGTGCATCTGACGCGCTACCTCGACTCCATTTTGGCCCTCGAGCCCGATCACGCGCCCGTCTATCGTTACGGACCTTCGTTCATCCTGTTCCATCACCCGGGCACCACCGAGCGCGACGCGCACATGGCGCGCCACTACCTCGAACGCGGCACCCGCGAGCGCCCCACCGATCCGGAAATGTGGCTTCGTTACGGCGAGTTCCTCTCCGCCTTCGGACCGAGCTTCCTCGCGTCGGCTGACGAAAAGACGTCATGGCGCAACGAGGGTGCGCGCGCCATCGCCCGCGCGCGCGAGCTCGGCGCCCCGGGCCGAGTGGCACCCGGACGCTGATCGACTATGGTGAACGAACGATGAGAATATGTGTCTTCTGTGGGTCGAGTGCGGGCAAGCGCCCGGACTACATGGAGGCCGCGCGCGCGTTCGGTCATTTGCTGGCCACGCGCGGGATCGGCCTCGTTTACGGTGGTGCGAGCGTGGGCATGATGGGCGCGGTCGCCGACGCGGCGCTCGCCGCCGGCGGGGAGGTCATCGGCGTGATCCCGCGCGCGCTGGTGGATCGTGAGATCGCGCACAAGGGCCTGACCGATCTGCGCGTGGTCGAGTCGATGCACGAGCGCAAAGCGTTGATGGCCGAGCTCTCGAACGGCTTCGTGTCGCTCCCGGGCGGCACCGGCACCTTGGAGGAGGCCTTCGAGGTGTGGACATGGGGCGTCCTCGGCTTCCACAAGAAGGCGTGCGCTTGGCTCAACGTGGCCGGCTACTACGATGCGCTGATGGCGGCCATCGATCGCATGGCCAGCGAAGGGTTCCTCAAGGAGGAGCACCGGCACATGGTCCTGGTCGACTCCGACGCCGACAAGCTGGTCACGCAAATCGCGAACTACACGCCGCCGCAGATGAAGTCCAAGTGGGAGTGATGCGCGCTACTCCACGCGCAACGTGCGCAAGCTGACCATCACGAAATCCGGAGACCCCGGCACGCGCGCCCAGATGCTGACCTCGTACATGCCCGCCTTGCCGCCGTCCGAGAGCGGCAGGTCGAGCGCGAAGTTCTTGCCATTCACCTGAATGGGAATGGGCGTGCGGAAGCCGGGGGGCCAATACATCTGGTACGGGTTGGGAACCGGGTAGCTCCGGCGCGTGTTGAGCTCCGCCACGGGAATGGGGCGCGGGGTGGCCGCGCGGGCTACCCCGATGCCGCCGAAGGTGGCGGGGGCGTGCATGGTCCCCTCGATGCGAACGGTCCCGCCCAGCTTGGCCTTCTTGGGCAAGGGCGCGTATTGGCCGTAGGAGTCGATGAACTCCTGCGCAAAACAGGGGACGGGGAGCTCCACGTCCGTGCCGCGCGGCTGCGCGACGCCGATGCCGACCTTCTTGTGGTACGGCTTCAGGATGTTCTTGCGGTGGCCATCGTTGGGCGGCACCTCGTTGAAGAACATGGCCTCGCTCTTGTCGAGCGCCTCGGAGTCGATGAGCGGGCGCGCATCGAGCGTGCGTCCTTTTTGATCGGTGAAGCAGAGCGCGTTCTCCTGCACGAAGTCCGCGCCGCCCGCCTCCGTGTAGCGCTGCTCCGGCACCGACCCATCGGTGCCCCAATGGCCGAGAAAGCCATGCTTGGCCATGTCCTCGGCGTGCCGCTGCCCCGCCGTTTGGGCGGCGCCCTCATCGAGCTCGACGGGCGGGAGCTTCTGCGTAGCGCGGTCGCGGTTGATGAGCGCCAGCATGTACCTTCGCGCTTCGGGCACCGTGAGGAGCTTCTTCGCCGCCGGCTTTCCGCCTGCTGCGAGGCTGCTCTCGGTGAACGCCGCGCCGAACGTGACGGGTGCCTTCGCCCCATCGGGAGCATGTGCGACCGTTGCGACCGTCGCGGGCGCCCCCGTGCGCGACGCGGTGGCGGGACCGCTGCCCGTGCAAGCAAGAACGAAGAACGAGGGCAGGAGCCAGGTCGGCCCCAGAAGATTCACTTTGCCCAGCATGCGCATGGATAACTTAGGATAGGCCGTACCTTCCATGACGAGGAAAAGCTAGTGGGCGCGGTACGTTGCGGCGGAGACGGGAAATGACACTCGCGGAGACGTGCGGGCAGATGATCCTAGGTGGGTTCGCGGGGACGAGCCTTCCCTCGAGCTATGCGCGTGCGCTCGCGGCCGGTGAGCGCGCGGGCGCGATCCTCTTCCGGCGCAATGTGACGCAAGACGTTCTCGCCGTCAGCGAGCTCACCGCGAGCATCCGCGCCGCGGCCTCGCCGAATGCGACCGGCTCGCCCATCGTGGCGGTGGACCAAGAAGGCGGACGGGTGGCGCGGCTTGGACCGCCGGTGCTCACGCTCCCGCCCGCGGCGCGGTTGGGCGCCACCTTGAACGAGGCGTTCGTGGAGCGGGTGGCCGAAGCGCAAGGCAGCGAGCTCATGGCGTTGGGGTTCACCACCTCGTTCGCGCCCGTGCTGGACATTCATACGCATCCGGACAACCCCGTCATCGGCGATCGCGCCTTTGGCCGCACGCCCGAGACGGTGACCGCGATGGCCCTCGCCTTTGCGCGCGGGCTGCAAAAGGCGGGGCTGTTCGCCTGCGGAAAGCACTACCCGGGGCACGGCGATACCGAGAAAGATTCGCATTTCGATCGACCGACCGTGCACGGGGATCGCGCGCGGCTGGAGCGGGTGGAGCTCGCCCCCTTCGCGGCCGCGGCCCGCGCGGGCATCGCGGCGCTCATGACGGCGCACGTGGTCTATCCGGCCCTCGATGACAAGCCGGCCACCTTGTCGAAGGTCATCTGCACGGACATTCTTCGCAACCAGCTCGGCTTTCGCGGCGCGCTCCTCTCCGACGATCTGGAGATGAAGGCGGTGGCCGCGCTCGCCCCCATCGATGCGCTCGCGGTCGACGCCGTCGAGGCCGGGTGCGATCTGCTCCTCATTTGCGCGAACGAAGAGGCGCAGGCGCGCGCCCACGAAGCGCTGGTGCGCCGCGCCGAGGCGCGCAGCACATTTCGTTTGCGCTGCGAGGAGGCGCAGGCGCGCGTAGCCGTTCTTCGCGCGCTTCCCATGCGGCCGGAACGGGAAAGGGAGAAGCTCGTGCAAATCGTGGGCGGAGAAAAATCGCGGGGCGTTCGCAACGAACTGGAGGAGCTCGCGGAGCTCGCGGCCCGGGGACAAACGTCGTGAGCGCGCCGTCGGTCCGCACGCCGCCGGGCGCATCGCCGTTCACGTTGGTGGCGGCGCGCGTGGTGACGTGCGACGAATCGCGGGCGACCGCCGGCAATGCGCTGGGCGCGCTGGAGCCGGGGGCGGTCACCATCGCAGACGGCAAGATCGCGTGGATCGGTCCGCCGGAGGCGCGCGATCCCAATGTGCCGGTGACCGACGTGGGCGGCGCGGTGGTGACCCCGGGCCTGATCGACGCGCACACGCACCTGGCGTGGGCCGGCTCGCGGCACGGTGAGTACGCCGTGCGCATGGCCGGAGGCGACTACGAAGCGATCGCCAAGGCGGGCGGCGGCATCGTGTCCACCTTTCGCGCGGTGGCCGATACATCGCCCGAGGCGTTGGTCGAGCTCTTACGCGCCCGGCTCTTGCGCGCCGCGCAGCTCGGGGTCACCACGTGCGAGGTCAAGAGCGGCTACGGGCTCCTGCCGGAGCACGAGCTGAAACAGCTGCGCGCCATCGCCGCGTGCACGAATCGACCGGAGCTGCCGGCGGTGGTGCCGACATTCCTCGCCCTGCACGCGCTCCCGCCCGAGGCGCGCGCCGATCGGGGCGGGTACGTGCGGCGCGTGGTGGAGGAGCTCCTTCCGCGGGTGCGCGAGGAGAACCTCGCCGCCTTCGTCGACGCCTACCTCGACGCCAGCGCGTTCCAGATCGACGAGGGGCGCGCGCTGGGCGAGAAGGCGCGCGCGCTCGGCTTTCATTTGCGCCTTCACGTGGGGCAGTTCGCGGACATCGGCGGCGCCGAGCTCGCGGCCGAGCTCGGGGCGCACTCGGTCGACCACCTGGAGCAGGTCAGCGGCGCCGGCATCGCGGCGCTCGCGCGCGCAGGAACGCACGCGGTGCTCTTGCCGATCGCCAGCTTCACCTTGAAGCAGGCGCCGCCCCCGGTCGCCAAGCTTCGCGCGGCGGGGGTGCCGCTGGTGGTGGCGAGCGACGCCAACCCCGGAACGGCGCCCACCGAGAGCCTCCCCCTGGCGCTCGCCCTGGGCGTGCGCAACTACGATCTCACGCCCGAGGAGGCGATCCTGGGCGCCACGCGCTGGGCGGCGCGCTCGCTCGACCTCCCCCAGCGCGGCGCCCTTCGACGAGGCGCCCAGGCCGATCTGGTCGTGTGGGATCTCCCGCACGAGCACGCGATCGTCCAGCCCTGGGGCACCCCGCGCACCCGCCTGGTGCTGCGCGACGGCGCGCCCATCTTCGGCCGCCTTTCGCTATGAGCTCTCCATCTTCCCGAGCCCGGCGGGCGCGCGTCCGCCGATGCTCCGGCGGCGCGCCACGAAGAAGAGCGCGCCCAAGGTGAAGACATAGGGGAGCATCTGCACCAAGTCCGACGGCACGTGGGTGCGCCCCTGCAGCACCACCTGCAGCGCCTCGAGCGCCGCAAAGGCGGTGCACGCCACCACCACGTGCACCGGCCGCCAGCCCGAGAGCACCACCACCGCCACCGCGATGAAGCCGCGGCCTCCGCTCATCCCCGCCTGGAACTGGTGCTGATCGTACGCCAGCGCCACCCCGCCCAGCCCGCAGATGGCACCGCCCAACGTGACCACCACCACGCGCAGGCGCGACACGCGCACCCCCACGCTCGCCGCCGCGTCCGGATCCTCGCCGGCCGCCCGGACCCGAAGCCCAAAGCGTGTACGATACAAATAAAACCACGTGAGGGCCCCCGCGAGCACGGCCAGCACGGTCAGAGGATCGATCAACGTGCGGGCCAAGCAGAGGATGCCCGACGCCCCATCGAGCGCCGGGATGCGAAAGCCGGTCACCGAGGGCGAGTTCGACGACGAGTCGTAGAGCGCGCGCAGGAGGAAGCGGGTGGTGCCCGCGGCCAAGAGGTTCAGCGCGATCCCGCTGACGATGGCGTCGATGCGACCGTAGACCACGAGCAGCGCGTGCACCAGGGCAAACAGCGCCGCGGCGCCCGCGCCCGCGAGCACACCGGCCCACGCGCTGCCGGTCGCGTGATGCACCATGACCGAGGCCATGCCCGACACCAAGAGCAGCCCCTCGAGGGCGATGTTCACGACGCCGCTTCGCTCGCTCCAGAGCCCCCCGAGCGCGGCGCACACGTACGGCACGGTGGTGCGCAAGGTTTGCCCCAGCATGCTCAGGGAGAAGACGGCGAGGAGGAGGGTCATCGCGCGACCGCCACGCGCAACGAGCCGGCGATGAGGCTGCGAATGCGCACATCGGCCAGGGCCACCGCGACGATGACCACGGCCTGAATCACGTCCATGACCTCCATGGGCACATAGGCGTTGAGCGCGAGGCCGCCCTGCGCCAAGGTGCCGAAGAGCAAGGCCGCCAGCACCAGCCCGATCGCGCTCTCGCGGCCGAGGAGCGCCACTGCGAGCCCCGTAAAGCCCGCGCCCGCGCCCAGGCCGCGCTCGTAGTAGCCTTTGTAACCGAGCACCGTGCCGCTGCTCACCAGCGCGGCGATAGCGCCCGAGACGGCCAGCGCTTGGACCAGCCGGCGCTGCACCGGGATGCGCTCGGCCGCGCAAGCCACGGGGTTCTGCGCGAGGAGCGCCATCTCGCGGCCGAGGTACGTGCGGCGGCCGGCCCACACCACCAGCGCGGTCATCGCCACCGCGAGCACGAGCGCCATCGACGCGGCGCTCCCGGCGAGCGCCGGAATCGCCGACTCCAGGCGAGGAATGCGCGCCGCCGGGGCGATGTCCGGCGTGCGGATCGTGTCGGGGCGCGAGAGGCCGTACGCGAAGCCAAGGCCGGCGCAGGCCTCCGCCAGCCGGTTCATCATGATGGTCGAGATGACCTCGTGCGCGCCGTAGTGCGCGCGCAAGATCGCCGGCAGGTAGGCCCACGCGGCCCCGAAGCCGGCCGCCGCCACCAGCGAACACCCCACGGCGAGCGCCGCGGGCATCTGCGGAGGGAGCTTGGCGGCGAGGACGGCGACCCCCAAGCTCGCCACCGTGATCTGCCCCTCGGCGCCGATATTGAAGAGCCCCGCGCGCAGCCCCACGTGCACCGCCAAGCCCGCAAAGAGCAGCGGCGTGGCCTTGAACAGGACTTGGCCGATGCCGTACGGGCTCCCCCACGTTCCTTGGACGAGCAACGTCAAAAGCCGAACGGGCGATTCGCCGTACGCAAGGACCAGAAGATCGAACGCGATCCACGCGCCCAGGAGCGCGGCCGCGGTGGAGAAGATCGCCTTTCGCGCGCCCGAGCTCACGCGGACATCTCCACGGGCGCCGCCAGCATACGCTCGCCCAGCTCGGCGTCCGTCGCGCCCGGCGGGAGATCGGCGGTGATGCGTCCGCGCGCCATCACCAAGATGCGGCCCGCGAGCGCGCGCAGCTCCTGCAGGTCGGAGCTGATGATCAGCACCGCCGCGCGCCTCCGGGTGGCGACGTCCACGATTTGCTCGTGGATGGAGCGCGCGGACGCGATGTCGACCCCGCGCGTGGGGTGCGCGAGCACCAGCACCGAGGAGCCTTGCGTCAGCCGCACCAGGGCGCGCGAGGTGACGATCTTTTGCTGGTTCCCGCCGGAGAGGGCGCGCGCCGGAACATCGATGCGGGAGGGCTCGATGCGGGTGCGCGAGCTGCGGGCGCGCGCCTCGAGGTCGAGGGCACGCTGGCGCAGCCAGCCGAGGATGCTGAAGCGACGCAGCTCGCCGAGGAGCAGATTTTCGCGCACGTCGGCGTCGAGGACCAGCCCTTCGCGGTGGCGATCCTCGTGCACGACCGCCACCTTGGTCTTGCTCCACACGGTGCCCTGGTCGGGGCGCACGGCGCCGGTGATCACCTGCAGGAGCTCGCGCTGCCCGCTGCCCTCCACCCCTGCGATGCCCACGATCTCCGCCGAACGAACCTCCAAGCCGACGTCGCGCAGCACGCGCCCGAGGCTCACCCCCTTGAGCACCAGCGCGGGCCCGCCGAGCGCGCGCTGCGAGCGGGGATCCCAGGGCGAGGGATCGCTCCCCATGATCGCGCGCGCCAAGCGGCTCACCTCCGCCGCGCGCTCGGACGGCTCGCGCACGACGGGGCGCGTCTCGATCCACGTTCCGCGGCGCATCACCGTCACCGTGTCGGCGTACGCCACCACCTCGTCGATCTTGTGCGTGACCACGATGACCGCGGCGCCCCCGGCGGCCAAGCGGCGCAAGGACGCATAGAGCGCGTCGGCCTCGCTCGGGGTGAGCACCGCGGTGGGCTCGTCGAGGACGAGGATGCGCGCCTTTCGGTAGAGGATGCGCGCGATCTCGATCCGCTGCCGGTCCCCTACCCCCAAGCTCTCGACGGGAGCGTCCAGCGAGAGGGTCGATCCGAGCTCCTCCAGGAGCTTTTTGGCGCGGGCGCGGGCGCGGGCGAGATCGAGCCGGCCGAGCGAGGCCACCGGCTCGGCGCCGAGCACCATGTTCTCGAGCACGGTGAAGACCGGGATGAGCGCAAAGTGCTGCTGCACCATGCCGACACCGCGCCGGATCGCCTCCCCCGGCGTATGGGGATCGAGGCGCCGATCCTCGATGTACACGGCGCCCGCGTCGGGCCGAACGATGCCCGCCGCCATGCGCAGGAGCGTGCTCTTGCCCGCGCCGTTCTCACCGACGACGGCGTGGACCTCTCCGGTCTCGAACGACACGTCGACCCCGCTTACGGCGGTCGTGCCCCCGTAGTCTTTGCGCAGGCCGGCCACCCGAAGAGCTTGCACTGGGTGACGGTAGCATGACACATCGTCTGCTGGTGGACCCCCAAACGCACAAGCGCTTTCTCGATTACCGCGAACGCCACCAGTACTTCGCACGCCAAAGGCCGATTCTGACCGCCGCGGAATTTACCCTTCTCGACGGCGAGCTGCGCGCCCTCGTGGCCAAGGGCGCTGCCCGCGACGACGAGGAGGAAGCCCGGCTCGCCGAGCTGCGCGCCATCCTGCTCATGGATTGAACGAGGCCGGCGCGCGCCCCTGCCCCCGGCGCGCCCGCGCTCCGTCAGCCGACGCGGCGCAGACCGGCGCGGGACTCGCGCGCGACCTCGGGGACCTCGAGGCGGGTGGGACGGCGCTTGGCGTGCGGAATGGACGCATGCAGACGCGCCGTGTCGAGGATGGCCTCGCACAGCGAGCCATAGTCGAGCCCCGCGGCGCCGGCGATCTTGGGGAGCAGCGAGGTGGGGGTCATGCCGGGGAGCGTATTGACCTCCAGCACGTACTCGTTCTCGCCCTCGGTCACCAGCAAATCGACGCGCACGGCGCCCGTGCACCCGAGCGCGCGCACCGCGCGTTCGGCCAAGTTGAGCACCCCGCGGATGCGCGTGCCGCCCAGGCGCGGCGGGCAAATGTAGTCGGTGGCGTCGGCCGTGTACTTGGCGTGGTAATCGTAAACGCCGCTCTTCGGCACGATCTCGATGGCCCCGAGCACCCGCCCATCGAGCACCCCGACGTGAACCTCCATGGCGCGCACGAAGCGCTCGACCAGCACCATCTCGTCGAGCTCCAGCGCGCCGCGCACCGCGGCCTCGAGCTCCGCCATCGAGCCCACCTTCTGCACGCCCAAGGACGAGCCCTCGCCGCGCGGCTTGACCACCACGGGGAAACCGAAGCTCCCATGGAGCTCCTCCAAGTCCGGCAGATCGCGCGCGGTGGCCACGTAATACGGGGGCGTGGGGACATTGTGCAGGCGGAAAAGCTCTTTGGCTTTGAGCTTGTCCATGGCCAGCGCGGAGCCGATGACGCTCGACCCGGTGTACGGGATCCCCATCCACTCCAAGAGGCCCTGCATGCAGCCATCTTCGCCGCCGCGCCCGTGGAGCGCGAGGAACGCCACGTCGATGCGGGCTTGGCGAACGAGCTCGTCGACCGGCGCCGTGTCGGGGCCGATCACGATACGAACGATGTCGTGCCCGCGCGCCTCCAGCGCCGCCGCCACGCCTTCACCCGTTCGCAGGGATACCTCGCGCTCACGGCTCAAGCCCCCCATCAGAATTCCGACACGTTTTGACATTGGTTTCTCCGTCGTTGGGGGTGAGCAACTCTCGGGCCTCATGTCATCTCAGGTCCTTCCAGGTCATACAGCCGCAGATATCGCACGGTGTCTGGAGCTGGCCTGTCCGCGGCGCGTGTCCCAGGAGCCACAAGCTGTGGGAGCCGAGCGAAACGCGCGGCGCGCAGCAAGTGAAAGGACCGAAGGGAGCGAAGGGAGAAAAGAGGAGATGACAGGAACGCCTTGGCAATCTACGCGAACCCCGCACGTACCAAGCGGAGAGGCATTTGGTCAACAAAGTCGCGACGGCGAGCTGAGCCCGCCCGTGACCAACGGCGCGCGACGTCCCCGTATCCGGGTCAATTTTTCGCTGCGGCTGTGCGCTCCGCCTTCGCCCATTCGGCCCTCGCGGCGACCGCTCATTGGCCCCTCGCGACGATCGCGGCGACCGCCGCGACGTGGCGAGCGGACGGCCATCATCGCTCCCCGGAGCGTCGATACATGCCCGGCGTGATTCCAAAGTAGCGCGCGAACCATCGCGTCAAATGGCTTTGATCGGCAAAGCCCGATTGCACGGCCGCTTGCGCGAGCGAGCCGCCCTCGCGAAGGAGCCGGCGCGCAGCGCGCAATCGGCATTGCCGTTGATAGTCGCTGGGCGCCATGCCGTATCGCGCGACGAAGGCGCGGTACATGGCGTAGCGGCTGCACCCCACGGATTGTGCGAGCGCCTCGAGATCGATATCGCTCGCAAAGCGGTCCTCGAGCTCCGCGCGCACGGCCCGGGCAACCCGGGCGGCGGACGACTCGCGCACCGTGCGCAGCTCGCGCGTCACCCCTGCCCTCTGCGACAGCGCCAGGATCGCGTCGGCCAGGCGCTCATCGCGCTCGAGCTCGGTCCCGCCGTCGAAGAGACACGCGAACATGCGCGAGAGCGCCTGCTCGGCGCGCGCATCGGAGAACACCGGATCGCGAAAGAGCGGGAGACCCTGGCGTGAGCCGCCCTGCAGCGCGTCGCCGAAGATGCGCGCGACGAACGCGGGGCCGACGTGCACGATGCGGTAGACGAACCCGGGCGCATCGCCCGCGTGCCCGTCGTGCGGATCGTCGGGGTTGAACGCGATGACCATCCCCGACACGCTGGCCCGCTCCGCGCCGCGGCATCGAAACGCCTGCACGCCCCGTTCGGTCACCCCGAAGGAGTACGTGTCGTGGCTGTGCGGGTGGTAGCGATGGGTCCGAAAATAGGCGTGCATCGCCTCGATGGGCTGATTCTCGGCCCGAAAATAGCGAACCCAGTCGTCGCGCTTCGTTTCCATCGGCTGCACGGTCGTAGGAGACCATTCTAGCGATGACCGAGGTCCTGCGCGCGCACCAGCGTTCAAGACGCGGGATGCCCGGGGCCGCATCCCTGTGCGCCATGAAATACGATACGAAGATTGCCATCGCGGTGCGCGACGATCTGGCCGCTTGGCAAAAGCTGAATGTCACGGCCTTTTTGGCGAGCGGGGTGGCCATCGGCATCGACGAAGTCGCCGGCGAGCCGTACGAAGACGCCGCCGGTCGCCGCTATTTGGCCCTGTTTCGGCAGCCGGTGCTGGTCTACGCCGGCTCCTACGAAGCGCTCTCGTCCGCCCACGCGCGGGCCTTGGAGCGCGGGCTGTCCGCGGCCATCTACACGGACGAGATGTTCGTGACCAACAACGACGTCGACAACCGCGCCGCCGTACGCAGCGCCGATCCCAAGCAGCTTCGCCTCGCGGGCATCGCCATCTACGGCCCGCGGGGCATCGCCGACAAGGCCTTCAAAGGCCTACGTTTGCACGAGTAGCGCGCCCGCGATGGCGCGCACCAGGCCATCGCGATCCGCCGCCTCCAGGCGCGGCTCCAGGTCGGCCGCTTCCAAATGCGGGCCGCGGATCTCCGCGGCCCAAGCCGTCCCTTGCCCCGCGACCACGGCAAAAATCCCGGCGCGGGCGCACGCGGCGGCGGCGTCCAGCGGCTCGCGGCTGCCTTGCACCACGGTGGCGACCCGGCCTTGATCGAAGAGCTCGCGCTCGAGCGCATAGGCGGCGCCGAGCGCCTCTTCGTCCGAGGGCGCCGTGATGCGGATGACCGCCCCGGTTTGCCCCAGGCGGGTGCGCCGCTCGTCGGGGCTCACCTGGGTGTGCGCGCCGGAGCGCTCCTCGCGGGCGTGCGCGCGGGTAGCAGCGGTGATCATGCCGGCGGCCACCGTATCGTTGGTGACCGAATCGATCAGAATGAAGGCGCCCGTGGCGCGGTGCACCGCGTACGGATCGAAGAAAATGGGCGCATGACAGCGCACTTGGACGCGCGCAATGTCGTTGAGCGAGAGCGTCTCCTTCGGCACCGGCGAGAGCGTCTCCGCGTCGGTGCCATGGACGATGGTGTCGATCTCGGCGCGCACGAGCCGCGTGGTGTGCTTGAGCAAATACGATTTGGCGCGGTCCAGCGGGCGCTCGCTCATCCACACCAAGTCGGCTTGGAATTCGGTGCCGATGGTGAGCGGCTCGTCCGCGCGCGCCAGCACGTCGCCGCGGCTCACGTCGATCTCCGAGCTCAGTCGAATGGCCACGCTCATGGGCGCGAACGCCGCGTTCACGGGCTTTCCACCCACGTCGACCCCCGCCACGCGCGCCCGCTTCCCCGATGGAAGCGCCACCAGCTCATCGCCGGGCCGGACGGTGCCGGAGACGATTTGCCCGGCGAATCCGCGGTAGCCAATGCCCGGCCGGAGCACCAGCTGCACCGGCAGACGAAACGAGCCCTCGCTCCCTTGGCGGACCACCTGCACCGTCTCCAGGTGCTCGAGCACGGTGGTGCCGTTCCACCACGGGGTGCGCGAGCTCTTGCTCACCACGTTGTCGCCCGCCAGCGCGCTCACCGGAATGGCGTGAATGTCGCGCAACCCGAGCTTCTCGCCGATCTCCCGCAGCGCCCCGGAGATGGAGTCGAAGATGGCGCGATCGAAGCCCACCAGGTCCATCTTGTTCACGCACACGACCACGTGCGAGATGCCCAAGAGCGCGGCGATTTGAGCGTGCCGCCGCGTCTGCGGCAGCACGCCGAGGCGCGCGTCCACCAGGATCAAGGCCACGTCGGCGGTGGAGGCCCCGGTGGCCATATTGCGTGTATACTGCACATGGCCGGGGGTGTCCGCGATGATGAATTTGCGGCGCTCGGTGGTGAAATACCGATAGGCGACGTCGATGGTGATCCCTTGTTCGCGCTCGGCCTGCAGCCCGTCGGTGAAGAGCGAAAAGTCGATCTCCGAGGTCGACCCTTCGCCGCGCGTGGAGCCGCGCACGGAGGCGCGGCGCACGGCGTGCAGCTGGTCTTCGTAGAGGCCGTGCGCGTCGTGCAGGAGCCGGCCGATGAGGGTCGATTTGCCGTCGTCCACCGAGCCGATGGTGACGAACCGGAGGAGGTCTTTTTGCTCCTGCGCGCGCAGCCAGGCGGAAATGTCGCTCGCGACCATGTCAGAAGTAGCCCTCTCGCTTCTTCGTTTCCATCGAACCTGCCTCGTCGTGATCGATGAGGCGCCCCTGGCGCTCCGAGGTCGTCGCCTCCACCATTTCGCGCAGGATCTCCGGCAAGCTCGCGGCGCTGCTGCGCACGGCGCCGGTGAGCGGATAACAGCCCAAGGTGCGGAAGCGCACGACCTCGGTGCGCGGCTGCTCGCCTGGCTGGAGCGGCAAGCGCTCGTCGTCGACCATCAGCAAGGTGCCCTCGCGCTCGACCACCGGCCGGGGCGCGGCGAAGTACAAGGGGACGATGGGGATATCCTCCTGCCAGATGTATTGCCAGACATCCAGCTCCGTCCAATTCGACATTGGAAAAGCACGTATGCTCTCCCCTTTACGAATTTTGCCATTGTAGAGATTCCAAAGTTCCGGGCGCTGGTTCTTCGGATCCCATTGTCCGTATTTGTCGCGGAACGAGAGCACGCGCTCCTTCGCGCGCGAGCGCTCCTCGTCGCGCCGCGCGCCGCCGAAGGCCGCGTCGTAGCCGCCCTCCCGCAGCGCATCGAGCAGCGCGTGGGTCTTCATCACCTGCGTGTATTTGTTGCTGCCCCAGGTGAAGGGGTTGGCGCCCTCGGCCAGGGCCCGACGATTGGTGTGGACGCGCAGTTCGAGGCCGTTCTCGCGGGTGAACCGATCGCGAAACGCGATCATCTCCCGGAACTTCCAGGTGGTGTCGATGTGCAAAAGCGGAAATGGCAGCGGCCCCGGCGCAAATGCTTTTTGCGCCAGCCGCACCAGAACCGATGAGTCCTTGCCAATCGAATAAAGCATCACGGGGCGCTCGAACTCCGCCACCACCTCCCGCAGGATGTGAATGCTCTCGGCTTCGAGTTGCTCCAGGTGAGACAGGCGTCCGCGTTCGAGGTTCATGTCCACGATACCGGAACCTGCGTCTAGCATAACAAATGCTCGATCGGTAGCCGCCGTACGCTTCGGTACGCTACATAAACCCCGCATCCGTGACACTCCGGCCTGCCGACCGTCGTGCGTCTCCTGCAGAGACTCCCGCGCGCGTTTCCCGTTCTTCGTCTCACTCCCCATGCCCTCTCCACGGTTCGTCGAGAGACCGCGGCGGCGTACCCGCGCAGCGCGGACCGTCGGTCGAAACGATCGGGAACGTGTACGGGATGAGGTTTGCGGAATGGGAGCGATACGGAAGAACTTCGGCGCAGAGAGCGCCGTCAGTTCAGCTCGACCAGGATGACGGTGATGTTGTCCTTGCCGCCGCGCTGGTTGGCGAGATCCACGAACTGGCGCACCGCGGTCTCGCCGCCGATTTTGACGGTGGGGACGATGTCGCCCGAGCGCAGGTAGCCGTGCAGACCATCGCTGCACAAAAGAAAACGCGCGTTCTTCTCGACGGGGAAGACGGTGGTGTCGACCTCGACGTGATCGCGGTTGCCGACGGCGCGCGTGATCACGTTGCGGTACGGGGAGACCATGGCCTCTTCCTCGCTGATGAGACCCTGTTTGAGCTGCCACGCGATGAGCGAGTGGTCTTCGGTCATCTGCTCGAAGCTCTCGCCCACCACGCGATAGATGCGGCTGTCGCCCACGTGGCCGATGATGCCGTAGTCGCCCAAGAGGAGCAGCGCGCTGATGGTGGTGCCCATCCCCGCCTTTTGCCGATCGAGCTCCGCCATCGAGTAGATGATCGACGTGGCCGCCTGGATCGCGCTCTCCATGAGCTGACAGGCCGCGCGCGATCGCGCCTCGCTCAGCGGGCCGCGAAGCTCGCCGAAGTCGCGGAGCGCCTGCTTGATCATCCCGTAGATGGTGGACGTGGCCTCGCGGCTCGCGATCTCACCGGCGGCGTGACCGCCCATGCCATCGGCCACCATGTAGAGGCCCAAATCGTCGTCGACGAAGAGGGCGTCCTCGTTCGTCTTTCGCTTCCGCCCGACGTCGGACACCCCCCAACTCACCCTCTCTCGGCGGGTCTTACGTGCAGCGCTCATCGACCGTCCAACTTCTCACTATATCCCCTCATGGCTGTGCTTGCGCAACGACCTGAGGGAGGGGAAACGTTTTTTTTGTGTAAGCTGCACCGCGAATGACGCGACGGATGCGGGCTGGTTTGGGGCCATCATGGGCAGGGCGGGCAGGGCGGAAAGGCCGGGCGGGTGGCGCAGGCGGGCCGGAAGCGGGGCTCGCGCTGCTGGTCGTGGCGGTGGTGGCAATGATGATTGTCCCGCTTCCCACGTGGCTGCTCGACATCTTGCTGAGTGCAAATCTTTCGGCTTCCGTCGCGATTCTGCTGGTGGTGCTCTATGTTCCGGATGCGCTTCGAATCGCGACCTTCCCGACCATTCTGCTGCTCACGACCCTCTTTCGTCTGGCACTGAACGTCTCGTCGGCGCGGCTTATCCTGCTCCAGGCCAATGCGGGCGAGGTCATTCATGCGTTTGGCTATTTCGTCGTCCGCGGCAACTACGTCGTCGGTGGGGTGGTTTTTCTCATCCTGACCATCATTCAATTTGTTGTCATCGCCAAAGGTGCCGAACGGGTAGCGGAAGTTGGTGCACGGTTCGTGCTCGACGCCATGCCAGGCAAACAGATGGCCATCGACCTCGAGCTCCGGAGCGGCGCCATCGACGGAAACGAGGCCCGCCGAAGGCGCCGCGACCTCTCGCGGGAGAGCCAATTTTACGGGGCGATGGATGGGGCGATGAAGTTCGTGAAGGGCGACGTCATCGCTTCCCTGGTCATTGCACTGGTCAACATCCTGGGCGGACTTGCCATCGGCGTGCTGCAGCACGGGCTGCCCGTCACCATGGCGCTGAAGCGTTATGGCCTGCTCACCATTGGCGACGGATTGGTGTCCCAAATTCCAGCCTTGGTCCTGTCGACCGGCGCCGGTGTTCTGGTAACCCGAGTTGCCAGCGAGGAGCCCGATACCCCGCTTGGTGAGGAACTGTGGCGGCAGCTTTTCGGGGCGCCGCGGGCGCTCTTCGTGGCCAGTGGGTTCGTGCTGGTGCTGGCGCTCATCCCAGGGCTCCCCGCGTTCCCCTTTGCGATTTTGGCGGCCGGGCTCTTTTTTTTGGCCCAAACGCGAAAGGCACGGCTTCTGCGTGAGGCGGCCGCCGGCGCAGGGCCGACCAAGGATGAGCGTCCCTTCGTGCCCATGGTCATTCCCTGGAGCGTGGAGGTGAGCTCGGATCTGGAATCGCTGCTGGAGGATGCCACGTCGGCGTTGCAAGTCGGACGCCTGGAACGAGGGACCTCCGATCCCGAGGAGGACGGCGCGCGCATCCGCACCCGGGTGCTGGCCTTGCGCGAAACGTTGTTCGCAGAGCTGGGGGTTCCGCTCCCCGTGCCGCGCATCCGGGTGGAGCCGACCCTGCCCGCGCGCCACGTCATCCTGTCGCTGCACGAGGTTCCGGCGCGGGCGCTCTCGATCCCCGAGGGGCTCGACGAGCGCGAGGCGTCGATGGTGGTGGCGCGCGAAGCGTTGACCCTTCTGCGCCCGCGTGCGGCCGACTTTCTCGGCTTGGCGGAGACGCAGCGGCTGCTCGACGAGCTGGAACAGTTCGCGCCCGCCACGGTGCGCAATGTCGTGCCAAAGCCCGTGTCGTTGCCGCTCTTGGCGGACATTCTACGGCGGCTGCTGGAGGAGGGCATCTCCATCCGCGATCTGCGCGCCATCTTGGAGTGCCTCTCGAGCGCCGCCACCACCGAGAGCGATCCCTTGCAGCTCTCGGAGTTCACGCGCACGCAGCTGCGGCGCGCCATCACCTACCGCCTGACGCGCGGCGCGCCCCACCTCGAGGTGTGCCTGCTCGACTCCATGATCGAAGACACGGTGCGCCGCGCCATCTCGCGCACCCCCGAAGGCGCGTTCCTCGCCCTGCCCCCCGCGCAGGCGCGCGATCTCATCGCCGCCATCCGCCGCGCCCTGGCCGAGGGAACCGAGGAGGCCCCCGGCGCCGGCCCGGCCACGATCATCCTGACGCAACCCGACATCCGCCGCTTCGTGCGCAAGCTGGTCGAGCACGAGCTGCCGGAGCTCTCCGTCGTCAGCTTCGCCGAGCTGCTGCCGGAGGTGACCCTTCGGCCCGTGGCCCGCGCGACCTTGGCAGGCATCGGGTAGGATTTCTGGGAACCGCCAGGGCGCGAGGGCCGCCAACGCGGAAACCCCCTCGCTGCAGAAAATCAAAAAATCCCTGGCGAACCCCTTTGGCGCTCCTTGCGCCCTGGCGGTTGATCCACACCCATCGTCCGATGCCCTCGCGACTCACATCTTCTGGCGCACCATCTTCTTGGGCACGGCGCCCGAGCTCATGAGGATTTTGCGGGCCTCGCGCTCGAGCAGCGGGTGCGTCTTTTTGGCGCCCACGAACATGCCGAGCAGTTGCGGGCTGGTCTCGGCCAGGCGGCGCAGGGCGCGGGCGAGGGCTTTGACGTCGTTGGCGTGCGCGTAGGCGAAGGCGCGGGCGCGGAGCATTTGCACGCGCATTTCGCCGAGCTCGGGGTCGTCGGGGCTGAAAAGCTCCAGGGTTTCGATGGCTTTCTTGCTCTGGCCCGTGCGCGCCCAGGCCTCGGCGGACACGGTGGCGAACATGGCGCGGCTCTTTCGGTCTTGGGCCTTGCTCAGATCGATCTTGTCGACGAGGGCGCGCGCCTCGTTGGCCTCGCCCAAGGTGAGGTGCAGCATGCCGCGCATCGAGCGAACCTGGTCGGCGATGGGGGTCATCACCTTGTCGAGCTGGATAGTCTCCAAGGTGGTCAGCGCCTTGCGCGGATCTTCTTGCATCTCGAGCTGCGCGCGGGCGAGGACGGCCTGGGTGTCGCCCTTCTTGAAGTCCTTATCGAGCTTCTCCAGCGCCTCCTTGCGGCCTTCGGCGGTCGACGCGCCGCGCAAAAGGTCGCCGAGGGCCTCGCTCTTCTTGATGTAGCGCACGAACCAGATGCCGAAGCCCACGGCGGCCGCGGTGAGCGCGCCGGCCACGGCCTTGGGGATCCAGGTCGGGATGATGAACGCGATGATCCAGACGACCAGAAGAACGAGGCCGACCCGCCCGAAGATCTTCTTGAAGTCGACCGGGGCCTTGGCGGGGCCTTCGCCCTGGCTCGCGCGCAGCGCCTTCTGGAGATCGGCGGCGCTTTGCTTCTTTTTCTTCGTCTTTTCCGGGGGTCCGCCGCTGGAAGGCCTGCCACCCGGAGACGCCGGCGCGTTGTTTTCGATCTCTTCGGCCATGACTCTTACCTCTTGTCTCCGTCTTGCAGGAACCGCGCGGCCACGTCCGGCACCGAGGCGACGGGCTCGCTCGAGAGCTCGGGATCGGTCTGTTGGACGATTTGCCGGAAATGAATGAATACGCTCTGCGCGATCGACATGCACGGCACGGCGAGCAGCGCCCCCGTCACGTGGAAGAAGTGTTCTCCCACGAGGAGCGAAAAGATCACGAGCACGGGGTGAATCTTGGCCGCGTCGCCCATGATCTTGGGGTTCAAAAAGTTCGCTTCGAGCTGGTGGATCCCGATGATCCAGAGCAGCACGAACACCCCGGTGCCGAACGACTGCGTGAGCCCCAAGGCCACGGCGGGCACCGAGCTGATGATCGAGCCGAAGATGGGGATGAGCGAGAAGACCGTGGCGATGATGGCCAGGATGGGCCAGTACTTGAGCCCGACGATGGCCAGGCCGATGGCGCTGAGCACGCCGTTGATGAGGCAGATGATGATCTGCCCGCGCACCACGCCCGAGAGACCGCGATCGATGCGCGCCATCAACCGATCGAAGGCCGGCCGCGACGAGGGCCGCAAGAGGGACGCGAAGAAGCCCAAGACCCGCTCGCGCGTGAGCATCAAGTACGCGGCGATCATCAGGGTGAGCCCGAAGACGAAGAAGAACCGGCCGATGCCGAACACGATGCCGCTGCCGATGCGCGCGAGCTCCAGCGCATTGTGCTGCACGTACGCGATGCTCCCCTGCACCGACTCGGCGATGAAGCGATCGGCGTCGAAGGGCGTGGGGCGGTTGTTCGGCTGGATCAAGTAGCCGCCGCGCGCGCTGCGCACGGAGAAGCCGCCTTGGAGGTCGAGGGCGTACGAGCCATCCGGCTGCGGGCGAACGACGGCCGCGGGTTCATCGACCTCGCCTTCGTCGGAGGAGCCGGGCGAAGGCACGCCGGTGAAGTCGTGCAGCTTGCTCTGCAGCGCAGGGACCCACTCGTTCTTGAAACGGGCGGTGAGCGAGGGCACCTCGCGACCGAACTTCGCCATCTCGTGCCCGATGCGGGGCGCCACGGTGCGAAGGAAGATCCCCAAGGTCCCGAGCACCACCACGTAGACGAGGATGATGGCCGCCGCTCTCGGAACCGGGCGCCGTTTGGGGTGCACCGGTGAGCGGCCGAGCTTCTCCACCCACTCCACGAGGGGCATCAGCACGTACGCGATGATCGTCCCCAGGACGATCGGCAGCATCACCTCGCGCGCCAGCCAGAAGACCGACGCGACGAGGATGGCTGTTACGGCAAGAAAGACTGGGCGTTGCCAGCGCAAGCTAGACACAGGGGCGACCATTTACACGATCCCGCTCCGCTACCCGCTCCCGAACTCCACGAAAAGTGGAGCGGGAGCGGGACGTGGAGACGGGAGCATACCGCTCCGCGAGCGGATTATTCGTCGCCCTTGTCTTCCTTCTTGCTCTCGAGCGCGAACTTCTCGCCGAGCTTCTGCTTGATCAGCTCGCCGATGGTGCCGCCGGTCTTGGCCTCCTCGGAGCCCTTCTTCGGGGCAACCGAGGCGCGCTTCTCCGTCGGCTTGGTCGCGGCGGCCACACCCTCGCCGATGCGCATGCTGAGGGTCAGACGGCGATCCTGCGTGTCGATGTTGGCGATTTCGGCCTGGATGGCGTCTCCCACCTTGAGCGCGCGCGCTTCGCCCGATTCTTCCTTGGGCTCCACGATCTCGTTCTGGGGGACGTGGCCTTCGACGCCGTCGCGTACGCGGACGAAGATACCGTAATCGACGACCGAGATGACCTTCGCGTCGACCTGGCGGCCCGGCGGGAACTCCGTGAAGATGGTCGGCCACGGATCATCGAACAGCTGCTTGATGCCGAGCGAGACCTTCTTCTCGTCGTGGTTGATGCTGAGGATGATGGCCTCGACATCGTCGCCCTTGTGGTAGAGGTCGGCCGGGTTGTTGACCTTGGCCGTCCACGAGAGATCGCTCTTGTGGACCATGCCGTCGACGCCCTCTTCGATCCCGATGAAGACACCGTAATCGGTGAGCGAACGAACCTTGCCGCCGATCTTGTCGCCCGGGTGGTACTTCTCGGTGAAGAGGGTCCACGGATCGGGCTCGAGCTGCTTGAGGCCGAGGGAGATGCGCTTGGCCTTGGCGTCGACCTCGAGCACCTGGCAGTCGAGGGCCTGGCCGATCTCGAGGAGCTTGCTCGGGTGCTTGACCTTCTTGGTCCAGCTCATCTCGCTGACGTGGATGAGGCCTTCGACGCCCGGCTCCAGCTCCACGAAGGCGCCGTAATCGGTGATCGACATGACCTTGCCGTGGACGCGCTTGCCCGGCGGGTACGCCTCTTCGGCGTGGTTCCACGGGTCTTCCTGCGTCTGCTTGAGGCCGAGCGAAACGCGCTCCGTCTCCGCGTTGTACTTGAGGACCTTGACGGTGACCTCGTCGCCCACCTGGAACACTTCGCTCGGGTGGTTGACCCTGCCCCAGCTCATGTCGGTGATGTGGAGCAGACCGTCGATGCCACCGAGATCGACGAACGCGCCGTACTCGGTGATGTTCTTGATGACGCCGCGGACGATCTTGCCCTCCTCGAGGGTCTGCAAGGTCTGCGTCTTGATTTGATCGCGCTCCTTCTCGAGAAGGACCCGGCGCGAGAGCACGATGTTGCCGCGCTTCTTGTTGAACTTGATGACCTTGAATTGGTACGTCTGCCCGATCAGCTTGTCCAAGTTGCGGATGGGGCGGAGATCGACCTGCGATCCCGGAAGGAATGCCTTGACGCCGCCGCGAATGGTGACCGAAAGACCGCCCTTCACGCGCTGGCTGATGGTGCCTTCGATGAGCTCATCGCGCTCGCACGCGCTCGAGATCTCATCCCACACCTTCATCTTGTCCGCTTTCTCCTTCGAAAGCGTGACCAAGCCGTCGTCGTTCTCGCGGCTCTCGATGTACACGTCGACGCGATCGCCCGCCTTGACGGTCAAGGTGCCCGAGGCGTCGGTAAACTCGCTCGCGGGGATGATCCCCTCGCTTTTTCCGCCGATGTCGATGACGACATTGTCGCGCTGGACGGCGACAACGGTGCCTTGGACGATTTCTCCCTCTTTGGCGAATTCGCCAGTTTGAAGACTCTCTTCAAAGAGGGCGGCGAACGTGTCGGCCGCGGGGCCGGCCGCTAGCTCGGTCTTTTTCCCTGCCGAGGACAGGGCTTGGGGTTCGGTGGTCATGTGGAGTGTGGGTTGCCTTGCTTCACGTTGGAGCGTGATGAAAAAAAGGAATAGAGCCGAGAGCGGACCCGTTCCGTTCGTAGCTCAGATGCTCGGATTGGGAGATCCTTCTTAGGACAACCCAATAACCGGCCGGGGTATCTACCTTGCATACTGGCGCCTGTCAAAGGACGTCTTCGAGGAGCCCTTAGAAGTTCCCTTGCAAAGACAGGCCGGACTCCTTCGGGCCGAAAGCGGGCACGACGCGGACCGCTGCAGCTGACTTCTCGGTTGGCTTCGCCGTCGCAATCAGAATCGCGCCGGCCACGAGCCCGGCGATGCCCACGCCAAAGCCGGCCGTGGCAATCCAACCCGTCGTTTGTGCAGAGCTTTTTTGATCGCGGTCGGCGGCCTCGCTGCCGCCGCAGAAGCCCGTGCACTTGTTGTAGTCGCTCTGCTTGCCCAGGTACGAGGCGCCAAAAATCGCGCCGACCGCCAGCCCAGCCACACCGATCCCGCCGACGACGAAGCCGAGGGTGCGCTTTCCGGAGCCGGCGCCAGCCTTGTCTTTTTTCGCGGGGGTCTCCTCTTCGCCGCCGCCGCCGGCCGTCTCGGTCTTCTCGGGGGTGCCGGAAGGATCCTCGAGGGAGGGCACGGGGATCTCCGTGGTGCTCGGGCCCTCGGGCACGGTGAACGGGGTCTCGCGCGTTCGCTTTCCGGGCGCGCTCACCTCCAGACGGTGCGGGCCCGGGTCCATGGGGATCGATGCGCCGATGGACGCGGCGCCGACGATCTTGCCGTCGACCTTGAGGGTGGCGCCGGAGGCGGCAGAGGGATCGGCGGCGGTGAGCTTGATGCGCGAGAGCTTCGCCTCGACGGCGCTGGCGTGCTGTTTCGCGAAGTCGACGCGCGAGTGCTGGCCGGCGCGCGCGGCTTGCGCGATCACTTCGTTGAACTCGCCCCACGCGCTGGCGGTCTTTCCCGCGGCCTCGTGGCAGGCTGCGAGGTTCAACAAGGTGCCCGTCTGCGGATCGAGGCGGTTGCTCTCGGCGAACTTGGAGCAGGCCTCGTCGTAGCGCTTCTCGCGCATGGCGGCCTTGCCCTCGCGAAAGAGGGACTCGGCAATCGCCAGATCGTCGCCGCCTTTTTGTGCGCCGCGGGGCGCGGGGGTCTGGGGCGTGGAGGTGGACGGTGGTTTTTGCGGTGGGGACGACTGCGCCGATGCGTCGGGTGCCACTGCGAGCACCGCCACGAGACACGCCACGACTCGATACGTCACCATCTGCTGCCACCCCGCCCTTCTTGCGTCCTTTGGTGTTCTGCTGCGTTTCGCGGGCGCGCGTGCCGGGCGCGCGTGCCGGGATCGATGCTGCGCGGCGAGCGCTCAGTGGCGCTCGTCGAGAACGTCCTCCGCCGGTTGGGTCGAGGGGTTGGCGCTCGCGGCCTTCGCCGGCTTCGATCCGGCTTTGCGGGGTGCGCGCCCCGCGCCTGCATCGGCGTTCGCGGCCGGGGCGGGGATCGCCCCCGGGGCGGCGTTCGCGGCCGGGGCGGCGTTCGCGGCCGGGGCGACGGGCTCGCCTTGCGGCAACGCCGAGCCCCCCGCCTTGGGCAAGGCGGGATTCGCCAGGGCCACCGTGGCGGGCTTTTCGGCCTGCGCTTTTTCGGCCGGCGACTTTTCGGCCGGCGCGGGCGCCTTTTCTACGGGCGCGGGCGACTTTTCGGCCGGCTTCTGGGCCGGCGACGGCACCTTTTCGGCCACCACGGGGGCCTCGGGCGCCATGGGGATCGCGCTGGCCGTGCGCTGATCGCTGGTCTTGTCGACGATCTTCACCACGGTGATGCCGCCGATGAAGAGCAGCACGGCGGCGCCCAAGCCGGTGACCAGCTGCCAGCGCGATCGGCGCATCGAGAGCTCGGAGCTGGACGTCCCCCACCCGCCCCCGCTGACGCGCAAGTACGGCAGCGAGAGGATGCGCCTGTGCGGCTTGCTCTCGCCGACGACCATGGCGCTCCGGCTCGAGGGCGGTCCCTCGGTCATCAGCCGCGCGAGCGATTTGCCCGTGAGCAGCCGGCGCGCCCGGGTCACCCAGCGCTCCGCCTCGCTGGTGCCGAAGGGGGCGAGCGCCTGCGCCAGCTCGCCGGCGTCGGCGAAGCGGTCGTCGGGGCGCTTGCCGAGACAGCGCAGGATCACCGCCTCGAGCTCCGGGGGGACGTCGGGGCGCCGGGTGCGGATGCTGGGCGGCTCGGTCTGCAGAACGGCTTCGAACACCTCGCCGACGGTGTCGCCTTTGAAGGGCGTGACGTGGGTCAAGAGCTCGTACAAAATGATGCCGAGCGCCCAGATGTCCGTGCGCCAGTCGACCTTCTTGGACGAGCGGAACTGCTCGGGCGACATGTAGAGCGGCGAGCCCATGACGGTGCTCGTGCGCGTGAGCGCCATCTTCTCGAGCGACTCCGAGAACGACTCGGCCTTGGAGATGCCGAAGTCGAGCACCTTGACGATCTCGCCGCCATCGTCGCGGCGCGCGAGGAACAGGTTCGACGGCTTCAGATCGCGGTGCACGATGCCGCGCGAGTGCGCTTCGGCGATGGCGTCGATGGCCTGCAGCACGTAGTCGACCAAGGTGCTGAGCGGCAGCTCGTGGCCCTCGTCGATCACGTCGCCCAGATCGCGGCCGTCGAGGAACTCCATGACCATGTACGGCGAGCCCGAGTCGAGCACGCCGACGTCCGTGACCTTGGCCACGTGCTCACTGTGCAGCTTCACCGCGGCGCGCGCCTCGCGCAGAAACCGCTCCACCGCCTCGCGCTGGTGAACGGCGTCGCCGACGAGGAACTTGAGCGCCACCCGCTGCTCGAGCGCCTCGTGCCATGCCGCCACGACGACGCCCATACCGCCTTGACCCAGCACACGTTCGACGCGGTACTTCTTGAGGAGGACTGTGCCCGGCTCGGGTACTCCATCCGTCTCCGACACCATCGTCATGCGTCCCGTCCCCTCGCGGAATTGGCAGGACTAAGGTACCACGCGGGCTTTCGCGCGCGAGCGGACTTCCGCCTTTTCTTCCATCGCTTTGCGCGCGTTCGCCCGCGCCTCAGTCGCTAATCGTTCTCGGCGTTCGCAAAACTCCGAAGAACATCGGGCGGCAATTTAGCTGTAACATGCACGGAACGCCCGGCGCGCTGGACGGTGGCGCTTCGCAGGAACGCGAGGCGCGGCGAGATCTTCTCCGGCACGTAGGCGATGAGCTCTTCCGCTCTTCCACCCGCGCGCTCGGCGGCCTTGTCCTCGTCGTAGTCGAGGATGGCAACCACATTTCCTTGCTGCCCCGACCTCAGGACCAAACGCACATCGAGCAGACGATCGAAAATGGGCCGCAGCCCGCTGCGGGCCACGCCGCGCAGGCGCTCGAGCAGCTCACCCTGAAGGCGGATGGAAAGCGGCGAGGCTTCGGAGCCCGAGGGCGCAGTCCAGAGGCTCGCCGGCGGTCGCGGGGTCACCCGGCCGGCCCGCTCCACCAAGCGCTCGCGCACCCGTTCGGCGCCGGCGCCGACCCCCAGCACCCACGTGCGCTCGCCCACGACATACAGCGTTCCCGGTGGATCCGACTCGCGCGACTCCAGCGCGAGCAGGCCGTTGGGCGTGTGCGACGACGCTCTCCAGGGCG
The DNA here is from genome assembly GCA_037157815.1 of Sorangiineae bacterium MSr11954. NCBI lineage: Bacteria > Pseudomonadati > Myxococcota > Myxococcia > Myxococcales > Pendulisporaceae > Pendulispora > Pendulispora albinea. The sequence continues at coordinate 4,489,857 of CP089984.1, read as the reverse complement.
ACTCGCCCGTGTCGTCCAGGACCTTCTCGACGTCGATGCTCGCGGGCACGCCCGATACGATGAGCACCGCATCGAGCGGCTTCGAGGAGCGCACCGCCAAGAGCAGCTCCTCGGATTGTTGGATGGCCTGCAAGGTGGTGCTCCCCAAATACGAGGCGCGGCTCTCGCCGGCGGCCATCCGGCTCGCCTTGCGCACCAGAGGTCCGTAGATGGGATCGTGCGTCAGCGTGTTGGGTAGGAGCGCGACCGTCAGATCGTGCGAGGGGTCGACGATGTCGCGGACCCAATTCGTATCGTCGGGGGCGCACGCGGCGAGGTGGGCCTCGGGGGGGTTGGAGGCGCAGGCGCCAAGGGAGAGGGTGAAGAACGCCGAAAGAGCGGAAAGAGCAGAAAGAGCAGAAAGCGCGGCAGCTCGAACGAGGGCGGTGCGTGGTTTCGTGGGGAAGAGGGAGCGGACGGCGGTACCCGTCTTCGGGCTGGCCGGACGGGGGGTCATGGGGCGGCGATTTTGGCCAGGACGATGGCGGCCATTTTGGAGACGGTGATGTCGACGGTGGAGCCGGAGGAGTCGATGAGGATCGCGGTCTCCGCCTGCCGGAGGGGGGCGTGGGCGCGGTTCATATCGTTGGCGTCGCGTTGTTTGACCTCTTCGAGGATGCGCTCGAAGGTCACGACTTGCCCCTTGTCCGTGAGCTCTTTGTAGCGCCGGCCGGCGCGGATTTCGGGGGAGGCGGTGAGGAAGAATTTCACCTCGGCATCCGGGAAGACCACGGTGCCGATGTCGCGGCCCTCGAGCACCACGCCGCCCGATGCGCCCATTTGCCGCTGCAGATCGAGCAGCGCGGCGCGCACCCCGCCGTGGGCGGATACGGTGCTGGCACCCAGGCCCATCTCGGGGGTGCGGATGGCGTCGGAGACATCTTCGCCGAAGAGTTTCACCTTGGGCCCGCCGGAGGAGCGCTCGAAGACGATGGCATTGCTCTCCACCAACGAACGCGCCAGCTGCGCGAGCGCTTCCCCATCGTCGAACGGGACCGCCGCGCGCTCGGCGGCGAGCGCCACGGTTCGGTAGAGGGCGCCGGTGTCCACCAGCACGAAACCGAGCCGCTCCGCCAGCCGCCGCGCCACGCTGCTCTTCCCCGCCCCCGCCGGACCGTCAATGGCAACGATGGGCCGTACCCGCAAAGACATACCCCGACCCTAGCACCCGTCGCCTGGGTTGCGCGCCGTCATGTCACGTCCAAGGTCGCCCCGAGGCCTCGGAGCGTGCCCACGAAGCGCGGAAAGCTGGTCGAAATGCAGTCGACGTCCCGCACCTTGGTGGGCGCGCGGCCCAGCAAACCAAGGACGGTGGCGGTCATGGCGATGCGATGATCGCCGCGGCTGTCGATGTCGGCCGGCTCGAGAGGGCCCTCTTTTCCTTCGATGGTCAGGCCGTCGGGGAGCTCCTCGCAGCGCACCCCGAACGCGCGCAGCACCGTGGCCATGGTGGCGATGCGGTCGCTCTCCTTCACGCGAAGCTCCTCGGCGTCGCGGATGGTGGTGGTCCCCGAGGCGCGCGCCGCCAGGGCACAGGCGATGGGGATCTCGTCGATGGCGCGCGCCACCGTCTCGCCGCCGATGCTCCCGGCGCGCAGGGGCTGCGTCCACGCGTGGATGTCGGCGATGGGCTCGCCCGCGCGCTCGCCTTGCGCCTCCACCGAGATCCCCGCCCCCATGTCGCGCAGGATTTCGAGCAGGCCCGTGCGGGTCGGGTTGGTGCCCACGGCCCGCGTCACCACGCGCGAGCCCGGGACGATCTGCGCGGCCACGAGCAAGAAGGCGGCGGCCGAAATATCGCCCACGATCTCGATGTCGAGCGCCGGCATCTGCCCGCCCCACCCCGCGGGGTCGAGCTCCACCATGGTCCCCACCGTGCGAAGCGGGACCCCCAGGGCCGAGAGCAGGCGCTCGGTGTGGTCGCGCGACAAGCTCGGCTCCTTGAAGTGCGTGGCGCCGTGCGCAAAGAGGCCCGAGAGCAAAATGGCGCTCTTGATCTGCGCGCTCGACACGGGGCTCTCGTATTCGAGCGGGCCGAGGTACTCGTCCTCGCGGAGCCCGGCGATTTCGAGCGGCGCGGTGATGTCGTTCGCGCGGGTGGGGTGCGGCGCGCCCTCGATGCGCGCGCCGCGCGCCCGCAGAGGACCGACGATCCGCATCATGGGGCGCTTCATCAGCGAGTGATCGCCCACCAGCTTGGAGGCGAACGGCTGGGCCGCGAGGATGCCGGTGATCAGGCGCATGGTGGTGCCCGAGTTGCCGCAGTCGAGCACCTTGTCGGGGGCGCGCAGGCCGTGGAGGCCGACGCCCTCGACCGTCAGCTCGCTCTTGCCGGTGGTCTCGATGCGCACGCCCATGGCGCGCAGCGCGTCGGCCGTGGAGACGTTGTCGGCGGAGAAGGAAAAGCCCGACACGCGGCTCTTGCCGTTGCAGAGGGCGGAAAACAAGAGCGCCCGATGGCCGATGCTCTTGTCCGAGGGGACCGGGACACTGCCGGTCAGCGCGCGTTCACCAATGGGATGGATCGTAAGGTCAGTCACCCGACCAATTTGCCATCACCAGCAGGGCTCCGGCGAGCGCCGTCGACGCCGCAATGCAATAAAGACCCAAGGTGCGGGCTTTCGTGCGGCCGCCGTAGCGGATCAGCATGCTTCCCACGAACCCCGCGCCAAACCCCAACCCGGCGAGCAGCGCGAAAATGCTCTGAACGAGGCGGAACCCCGACCCCGTGATGGTCCGCCACACGAAGAGCGTAAACAACGCCGCGTGCGCGACCGCATCCGCCGTGGCCAGGACGCGGGCCGCGCGCTGGAGGCCACCCCCAGGAGAATTTCCGAACGCCATCTTGGAACAGTGAGCCGCCCGCCGCCCGCGCGCAAGCCTCCCGCGAGGTATCCGGTCCGGGCGCATTGCGGAGAGAGCTCGACTCTCGCGCCCCGCGGAGAGCGCGACCGCACCTTAAAACGCGTACTTCTCCACGGCGCCCAGCAAATTGCGCAAGGCTTGGTCATCCACCCCGAACTTCCATTGCACGCTCGCGCTCGCCACCTGGATGTCGAGGTTTTGAATCCGAGGAACCAGGCCGGTGACCGCCAGCACATTGGCCAGGCGGTTGGCGCTCTCGATGCCGCGCGCCCCCGTCTGGGCTCCCTCCGGGGTGTCGTAGGTGAGGTTTCCCGAGACCTCCATGCCCGGCTCCTTGAAGTTCCCCAGGATCCGCACCTTCTGCAGCCCGCGGAGCCAATCGAGCTTCAACGCGCCCGCGCTCACGTTCGCCAAGTTCTGCGTCGACAGATCGGCCGCCAGGGCGGTGGCTGCCCCCGGCGTCTCCAAGGTGGCGAGCATCCAGTCGGGGATTGCCCGCTTCGCCCTGCCCTCCTTGATGCGATCCAGCGCCCGGCGGATGCCCGTCTCGGTCCCCGCCAGCACCGTGCGCGCGGTCAGAACGCAGATGCCCACGTTGTTCAACGTAAAGATCGTGCGCCCCGCGTACGTCGACTCCACCAGCTGCCCGCCCGCGCCCTGCGGCTGCCCGACGGCGCCGCCCGCTCCACCTGCGCCGCCCGCGCCGCTCGACGCTGTGTGCTTGCGCGCGAGCTCCGCGATCTTCTTCTCGTCGAAGCGGCCGACCACGACCGCCGCCACGTCGACCCCTTGCATGCTGTAGCTGCCGACCAAGACGCGATCGACGTCGCGCGAGGCGCGGAAACCCGCCTCCTCGCCGATGGGAATGAGCCGCTCCGTCAGCCGCCCGATCTGCGGCCCCAAGGTGCCGCTCGCGTAAAAGGCCCGTGCGTCCACGTTGGTGACCGCGATGGGCGACGCCGGGAGCAGCGCGATGGGATCGGCGTCGATCTGCTCGGCCGTCATATCGGACGCCGAGCGCGCGGTCACGCTGTCCTGCGACGCGCCTCCACAGGCCGGGAGCAAGGACGGGCCCAGCGCAAGCGCCGAGCAAAGCAGCAGATGCGGCAACCGTGCCGAACGTGACAAGCGTGACAAGCGTGACAAGCGTGACAAGCGCGAAAAGACCGAAAGCAGGACGTTCACTCCGACCTTGCGGTCGTCGTCTACCTCGAAGACTCGGTTCATACGTCCTTCATACTGAATAAGAGCCGAGGACCTTGAAAAACTTCGTCAGGCGCCTGGCCTCCTCGAACGCCGTCACCAGCGGACGGTCCGTGGTGTGGCCCGCGACCTCGACGAAAAAGAGGTAGTCCCACCCCGATCCGCCCTGCGATCCGGCGGCGCCGGCCGTTGCCGGGGGCGCCCCTACCGTGGACGTGGAGGAGCGGTAGCCCGGGGCCGGCTGGGACTGGATGCGTAAGAGGTTGACCCCGCGCTCGGCAAATTGCCGGAGCACCTCCAGCAGCGCCCCCGGTGTGTCGGACACGTTGAAGACGAGCGCGGTCACGTCCTCGCCCGTCCGGCTCGATGGGCGCCGGCCCACCACGGCATAGCGAACACGCTCGCTCGTCTCGTCCTTGGGTGATTCCACGGCGGACACGATCTTCAAGTCGGTGGCGAGCAAGGCCAGCACCGTGGCCTGCACGACCCCCTCGAGCTTGGTCTCCATGGGCACCACGGCAAACTCGGCGCGCCGGCGGGTGACCTCGTCGAGGGCGGCCGCCGTTCCTTCGACGGCGACCAAGTCGGCCGTCTTTCCAAAGCGCGCGCGCGCGGCGCCGTGCGCAGGGCTGGACTCGGGGCCGGCGTACACGACCTTGACCGGGAGCTCGAGGGCCAAGCACGCCGAGAAGATCTCCCGAAAGATGGCCTCGACGCTCTCGGCGGGCATGTCGCCGTGCCCGTGCGCCACCAGCTCCTGAAGGCTCTCCCGCTCGCTCCGAAGCTGCGGGACCTCGTCGGCCCGAATCTCCCGCAGCTTGCGGGAAAGCCGAGCTCGATGATCGAGCGCTGCCAAAATCTGAACGTCGAGTTTGGCGATTTGTTGCAAGAGCTCCACACCCGCGCGTTTGCGATCGCTCACAAGCGTACAAGTTAAGCGACGAGGTGCTCTCTGTCCATACGCCCCGCTCCTTCCCACGCACGCCTACGTGCACCTCGCGCCGAGAGTGCACTCGAAGTCATGCCGCGCCCCCATCCGTCGCGGCCGAGCGAGAACGAAAGGAACCAGGTGCGATCAGGGCCCGAACAGGACACGACCGGGAAGAAACGAAGAAGAAACCTGGAACAAACCGGGCAACTCCAGGAAGACCTGCGCGCGCAAGATGGTTTAGGGTGCATGAGAGACCGCCCGCGATGACGTTGCGCTCCCCCAATGCCGTGTGCGTGTGCCTCTCTCTATCTATAAAAGACGAACCGCCGACCATGCAGATGACGAGATGACATCAAACATCCATCTCGATGCGCTGCGGACGAGCTTCCGTTTGACGGACATCCTTTCCATTTAAATCGCCCCACTATTTCAACTACGGACTTGCCGAACTCGGTATTTGTGCCAGGAACGGATACTCCGTCCATCCGTACGACAGGGGGGGCAAAAAACCCGAGGGGTCGAGCCGATGACGATGCTTGACGAGGATCCATTTCAACTCAGCGACATGCTCCGTCGCTTTCGTATCTTGCGGGGGATGAAACAGGCGCACTTGGCGCAGCTCTTCCGTGTTTCGCAAAGCGCAGTTTCCAAGTGGGAGAACGGAACGGCGGCACCGAGCGCCGAGCAGCACGGGCAAATCATCGAAATACTCGGCGCCAAGCCCAGCGCCGTACGGGATACATGGCTGGCGCGTTTGGTCGAGAGCTCGAATGAGCGCGTCCACGCCATTTGCGATATCACGCACAAATTGTTGATTGCCTCGCCAGCCCGCTACACCGAGTGGGGCACCGACCGACACGACATGTTCAACCGCCCGCTCCTCCAAGATGCGCCCACCGATATCGTGGAGGCCGAGCGACGTTTTCTCTCATTTGCCCACCGGCACGCGCTGGAAAAACCCATCGTGCTCAAAACGGAAGGCCAGTCCTTGGGGCGGTATCAAGTCGAACCCGGCTACCTCCTGTGGGAACGCCTGCAGCTCTCCGACGGTACCTGGGTGCGCCTCGCGACCAGCATCACGGCCGAGCGCATTCCCAAGGGCGCCATTGCCGTCTAGCCGCTGAATCGGAGACGGCGCGTGCTTCGACGAGGAAGCGGCACGCGCCGTTTTTTTATCCATCCTTCAGCGAAAGTGGGTATTCACTTCTGCGACCCGGAACGACCCACCAACCACCTGGTTGGGCTGCTTTTGAAAGCGCTCCGAAAGCTTTTTCAGGGCCGGGACAATCGGGCGGAACGACGGGACGTTGATCCACAATCGCAGGAGCAAACGCTTTCCGCTCTCGGCCCCGGGATCATCGAACGCGGTTCGCGAATGGAGAACCGTGTAATTGTTCACGAGAAGGATATCGCCGGGCTCCAACCGCAAACGCAGTTGAAGATCCGAATGGGCCGCCACCTGATCGAAGCGGTCGAGCGCCCGCCGTTCGCGCTCCGAGAGGCGAACGCCAAAGCGCTGCTCGGCGAGCTCGATGAACGCCCGCAAGTAGCGGCAGCTCACGCGGCCGCTGCAGTCGCTGAAGACGGGGATGCGCTCGGGTAGGGCATCGGACGCCGCAAACGGCGGGTCGCCGGCTTGTCCCGTTTGCCCCGCTTGCCCGCCTTGTCCCGCTTGATCGGGGTACGCGTACACGAAACCTTGGCGCAGAACCTCCATGGCCTCGCGCACGTCGGGCGCGTTCGAGGCCGCGAGCTCGTTGAAGATGCGCAGGGAGCTGACGAGCGCCGTCTCCCCGCCGCAGCGGGCGTTCCGCACGCAGAACAGCGCCAGCATGTCGGCGGTGTCGCTGTGGAAGTCCAGCGCCTCGTTGGAGAGGTAGCCGCGGGCGCCAGGCTGCGCGCGGTGGCACACGTGGGTCAATCGCTCGCCCGCCTCGTTCTGCGGCATGAGCCGGCCGAGCGCGGAGCCGACGGCGCCCAGCATGTGCTCGAGATCCACCACCGAGGCCTCGACCGGGAACCCGCGGAGCACCGCGAAGCCCACCCCGTCGCGCGTCTCCAGCAGCGCGCGCTCGATGCGCCGATCGATGCTCGAGAGGAGCTCCGCCGCGCTGCTTCGCGCCGCCAAGCAGTTCGCGAGCGCGTCGTGCTCGCGCGCGGTGAGCTCGAAGAGCCAGCGCCGGTCGGCCTCGAGATCCGCCGCGCTCCACGCGATGTCCACTTGGTTCGGAGACCGCGCCACCGTCTGGCGCGTGATCGCCGTCGCCTCGCGCGCGAACACGCGATCGAACAGCGCGGGGAGCTCGCCGCGCTCGAGCGCCGCCGCCGCCGGAATGCGCACCTTCTTGGCGCTGGTCCGCAGCCGCGGGAGCGCTCCGGAAGCCACGAGAACGACCCGCACCGTCGCGAGCGGGAACACGCCGAAGAGCGCCTCGGCCATCGCGCGCGCCACCTTGTCCCACGAGGCCGGCTCGCCGCCGTCGCCCGCCAGCTCTTGCAGCGCCAGGAGCTCCACCGCGGGCTGCGCGCCGCACGGCTCGGGGTGCTCGAGCGGGCGGGTGGCGACATTGTGCTCGCCCGCGCGCGGACCGCACGCGCACCGCATCACCGACTCGATGCGCTCCGCAGGCACCAGCGCGCAGCCGATGGGCACCGCCTCCTTCACGCGGCCGCGAATGAAGATTTCGCCATCCTTCAGAAAGCCGATATCCCCCGTTGGAAAGAACGGAGCGCCCGACGCGCCGGACGATCCATCGACGGGCCCGAGCTCGCGCGAAAATGCGTCCTTGGGATCGGTCACGTACCCATCGAACAGGGAGTCGCTCTGGAACTCGACCCGCCCGAGGGTCTTGTCCGGCAGCGACTTTCCATGCTCGTCGACCACGCGCACGGTGACGCCATGGCTGGGGGTGCCGCAGCTGATCACGGCGATGTCGTTGTCCAGGCGCCCTGCCAGCTTCACCCGGCCGCGATCGAGCTCCGAGATCTGCAGCTGCAGCTGCGTGGGCCGCCGCTTGGTCGAGGTCGCGATGAGGCCCGCGGCCTCCGTCATGCCGTACGCCGTGAAGATGCAAAAGTCGCGGGAGGCGCGCGGCTCGAAGTGGCGCTCGACCAGCTCGTAGGTGCTGCGCGCCAGGGGCTCGCCGCCGATGATGATGGCCCTCAACGCCGGATACCGCAGGTCCTCGACGTCGGGATTCGGGCGCGGCTGCACGAGCGCGCGCAAGAGGCCATCGCCGCACGCCAAGTGCGTGCACTGCGACTCGGACAAGTAACGCAGCCACGCCGCGGGCTGCTCCACGCTCAGCATTTCGTGCGCGCGCGCCCCCGCGCCGCGGGCCATGAACACACCGCACGCGCCCATGTAAATCGGCATGATCAGGCCGACCATCAGCCCCGCGGAGTGATACGGCGCGCCCAGGACCGGCAAGCGATCGCCCGCCGCGTACCCCCAGCGCTCGGCCACATAGAGCGAGTTGAACGCCACCGCCGCGCGCGACAGCCGCACCACCTTGGAGCGGCCCGTGGTCCCCGACGTAAAGAGGAAGTGCTGCGGCGCCTCCAGCGGGCGCTCCACCGGGTGCTCCAGCGCATCGCCCGCGTCGCGGGCCTCGGCGAGCTCGCCCTCGGTGTACGCCGCCGCCCGGGCCGCGCCGCGCCAGACGTCGAGCTGCCCTGCGTCGCGCAGGAGCTCGAACGTCGCGCCGTCGAAGAGCACCACCTCCGGCTCGAACGCCGCCACCAGCGGCGCCACGATGGTCGCAAAATCACGGACCTCGTGCGGCTGCGCGGGGACCGGCACCATGGCCGGCGCGATGCCCGCGAACTGGCACGCCAGATAGAGGCAGGCGGCCTCGGGCCCGGCGTTCACGGCCAGCGCCACCCGCGAGGCATCCAAGCCGCGGCGCACGAACGCAGCCGCCAAGACCAGCGCGCGCTGGCAAAGCGCCTCGCGGCTCAAAGGCACCGCCGCCTCGCCGGAGACCGCGAACGGCACGAAGACAGGTTGATGCGGATCGTGCGCCGTGTGCTCCACCACGCGCTGGCAAAGGTCCGCGAGCCCCCTCTCGAGATGCGCGCTCATGCTGCCCGCTCGGCGTGATGCTCGACGTGACGCTCCACGTGACCAAACAGCTTCTCCCCCGCATCCCCCTGGATCCGAGGGACCAGCCAGCCCGCGTCGCACCCGGTCGCCCGCACCCCCACCACCAGGCGATCGACCGCGTTGGAGGCGAGGATCGTCTCCACCGCCTCGGGCGCGGCATAGCAGATGGCCGCTTCGATGCGCGCGCCCGGGAGGCGCTCGCGAAGCGCGGCGGCGGTGGCCACCACCGTGTCCCCCGTCGCGCTCACCGTATCGAGAACGAGCACATGACGGGTATCTGCGCGCAAACCGGTGGATGTCTGAACGTCCACTTTGTTCGAGCCCTTTTCCTTTTTGCCAATGGCAAAGCAACTTGGCGGCCCGCCGAAATGCGAATTGGCGATTGGCCACATCGCCATACCGGCGCGGGCAATCGGCACCAAGAGCTCCGGACGTGCGAGCTCGGCGTGGGGCGAGGTCAAAAGATGGCGGGTCATGCTGGAGATCATCTGCTGCGCCTTGTGGCGGGGGATGTCGGCTTGGCAGAACGCCCTTAAATAAGTGGAGAGGCGCGAGGGTGGGCCCTCGCGATCCATCTTGTCCAGCACGCATAGCTGCGCGGTTTGCGCGACGGGCGGGAGGGCCTCGCGGGCTTGCTCGATGAGCCGGGCCAAATCCGACCAGCGCGCGACGGTGTAGTCGGGGCCGAGCGCACGGCACGCGTCCGGCGCGCCATAACCAAAGGAGACCCACGCCGATTGCGCTCCGATGGCGCGCGCGTAACGAATGTCGGTCGGGGTATCGCCCACCACCAGAAAATCGGCGGGCTCGACGTCGGGAAAGACCGGCGCGATGCGCTGCTCGAAGCTCTTTGGATCGGGCTTGGTCGCCAGATCGCCCTTGGCCGCGATGACCGTGTGGACGTAGGCCTCGAGCTCCAGGTGGCGCAAGGTGTTCTGCACCGCCACCTCCCCTTTGTTCGAGACGATGACGAGGGGCACGCCGGCCTCGGCCAGCGACGCGAGCGCCTCGCGGACTCCCGGAAACGCCGCCGTGGCGTGGACCCCCAGGCCGCCGTTGTAGATCTGGCGATAGACCGTCACCCACTCGCGGCACTCGTCCGATGCGGGCGCGATCTCCGGCGCCAGGGCGGCGATGGTCTCCTCGAGGGTGATGCCGCGGGCCAAGGTGGCGTCGATGGCATCCGCGCTCGGTGCGGTCTGGCCGCGGGCACGGAAGGTCTCCGCCAGCACGGTGGAGATCGCCCGCTGCGTATCGCACAGGGTTCCGTCGAAGTCCGAGATGATGGCCCGTATCATCGGCTACCTCGCATCGGCACCGCGCTCGGGATCTCCCGCACGCGCGGCGCGCCCGCAAAGCGCAGGACCCACTCGCGGACGATACCATCCGTGCGTGTGAGCGTTCGATTGCGCTGGATGGCGTCGTCGAACACCGTCCGCGGCATCGTCTTGGGTACGGCCATGATCGCCTCCTGGTAAGACAACGTGTACTCGGGATGAAACTGGATGCCCAACACCTGTCTCGTTTGATCGTCCAAAACGAACGCCTGCACGGGGCAGCGCTCCGTGCTGGCGATGATACGCGCCTCCGAGGGTAAGGCGAGCACCTGTTCCCGATGGTTGAACAGCGAAAATATTTCGGGTCGAACCGAGCCCGGCCGATCGCCGGCGGCCTCCCCGGCGCCCGCGCCCGCGGCCTCGCGCATCCACGCCGGGTGCTCCTGGATCGCCACTGGCCAGAGCCCGACGTTCCAGCCCGAGGGCCCTTTTCCAACCCGGCCGCCGAGCGCCTTGGCCAGGGCTTGGTGGCCAAAGCAAAACCCGATCAACCGTGCTCCCGAATCTGCGGCTTTGCGCAAGAACGCCAGCAGCGCGCGAATCCAATCGCAGTCGTCGTCGACCGAGTGCCGGCTGCCCGTGATCAGGCAAGCGTCGTAGCGGCGGGGATCGGGCAGCGCGCCGAAGCGGACCTCGTACACGTCGATGGCGACGTCGCCCCCGAGAAACCTTCGAAACATATCGGGCAAATCACCGTGCGCGCCAATCAAGTCTGCATTGACGTAATCGGCTTTCAGGAGCGCGACCCGCACGTTATACGGCCTCGGCCACGTCGAAGAGCTCGGGGGCCGCGGGGATCGTGCGGACCAATCCGCGCAGCGGCTTCGCGACGATGTCGACGATGATCATGTCGCGCCAGGTTTCGTGCCCGCCACAGCGCGGCGTAACGGGCGATGCCGTATGATACATGGTTCGATCATTGAAAAAGACGAACTCGCCCGGCTTCAAATCGCACTCCACGGCGATGGCGTCCGGGCTCGGCTCCTCGGCCAGGATGCTGGTCCCCCCCGAGACGTTCTGCCGCGCCACGTTGATGTGACACGAATAGTCGTATCCGTCTTGGTGGAACCCCGGCGCCGGGGCGCCCATGAATTGGTCATTGGCCCGCACGCGAACGAAGTTGATACCGAAGAAATATTCCCGCCCCCACTTCAGCGGCGAGAAGGCGAGCACCGTCTGGAGCAGCTCGTCGCAGACGCCGCTCGCGAGCGAGGCCTCCGTGAGCGGCGCCGGATGCCTCGCGACCGTCTGCGCGTGGAACTTCTTGGGCTTGTTGAAATGCTCGAGCAGCGCAGGATCGTGCTCGAAGCGCTCACCGGTGAACGCGAACGCTCCGAAGCGGCGGCTCCGGGAATGAAAGCCGTTGTTCTTGTAATCGACGACATCGGGCTCGAGATGATCGAAATGAGCTCTCAGGTTATCGACGAGCACCGCCGGTAACCGTCCGAGGATATAGCTTCGGAATTCCAGATACGACATAGAGTCTCTGCCTTTCTCGATTTCGGAAAAGAAAGCCGGGAGGCTCAATTGCAATGAGAGGACGACGTGGATCCACGGCGATCCGCGCTCCTGGGCGAAGGTTTCCGGGAGCGTCGAAGACGATGGCGTAACCGGCAAATCACCATGTTCTTCGGCCCGGTCATGCAGACGTTTTCGCGATCGATCGTCTACATCGAGGGATCATATCGCTAAAGCGAATGACTTTATGTACCGGCCCACATGCGGCCAAGGAATAAATTATTCTCACGCCGCCGCGAGAATCCTGCGCCGGCATGCCCCGAAGCGACATCCATCCGTGCGCCTACAAACATTCATCGACCAGTCGGTTTGAATATCGCGCTGTTTCGATTTTTCGAAGTCGTCAAAATCGATAATTCGAAATCGTGCAGGCTGCTTTTTCGAGCCCTTCGCCGTGTTCAGGCCGTAGCACGGGAATTTTACATTGAAGAGCCCGTTATATCTCCGCGGATCGTTTCAGGGCGGGCGGGCCTGCGACATTGGAGTATCATCACGCAGTGACGCTCTCCCGCGCGGATCTCACGGACCTGGCGAACAAATACGCTGAGATGCTTCGCCTGCGTCGTCCGGATCCCAGCGCACCCGATCCGCGCGCGGCCATGGCACGACTGGCGTCCACCTTTCCCGGTGTGCTTCGCGAGCTCGACGACTTTCCGCTCGAGGTCCTCGAGGGTCGCCTTGCCGCGCTTGAGCGCATCTGCGGGGACGCGCCGAATGAGCAAGATGCGCGGAGCGTCGCGAAGCAGAGCATCGAGAACCGGCAAAGCATCGAGAACCGGCAGAGCGCACAGAACGCGACGCATCGTGCCGAGGGCGCGCGCGCGGGCGAGGATGTGCTCGATGCGGCAAACGGGGTCGAGCCTTGGATGGTCGCGTGCGTGACCTTTCATCGGCTCGCCCGTGGGGCGCTGGCGGCCAAGCGCTGGCTCGGCGGGCGAAAAGCCATCGGCGCCGAGGTCATCGCCGCGTTCGCGGACGCGCTCCCCTCGCTTCCGTTTCCGAGCGATGCGCGCACCTGGGAACACGATCTTCCCGCCCTCGCCAACCCGCCGCGCGGCCGTCTCTCGCAGCTGATCTTCGAGCGCGCGGGCCTGGAGATGGGGCTCTCGGCGCGCGACGTGCGCCTCCTCGTCTTCGGACCGAACCGCCGGGAGAGGCGGTGCGGACGCGAGGTGGGGGGTCTCGCACCATGACGCTCTCTGCGCCGCCATCGTCGCGTTCGTCCAAGCCGAGCCTCTCGGGCGGCACCGAGTCCACGACCAACGTGCGGGCGCTGTCGCTCCTCTGGTTCATCCCGTTCGCGGGCGCGCTGCTGGTGGTCGCGACTGGGATCGCGGTCCCCTCCCCCACGGTGCTGATGGTCTTTCGGGTGGAGGTCTCGTTCGTCGAGGCCGTGGCCTTCATCGGCAGCGCGCTCGCCGCCCGCGCGTTCGATCGGGGGGACTACCTGCGCACCGCGTGGGCCCTGCAGGCGGCCTGCTTCTTCTTCCTCTTTTTCTCGGACTTGACGAGGTTTCCTGCGGTGGGGCAGATCGACCCGACGGGGACCTTGCGCACCGTGCTCTCGATGATCGCCAACGGGAGCGCCATCGTGGGCGCATGGCGCTTCGGGCGCGCCTGGGGCGAGGCCGATCTACCCGATGCGGCGCGCACGCGGCGCCGTGCTTACATCGCGGCGGCGGTGGTGGCCCTGGCGCTCGCCGGCGGTCCTCTGGTGAAGGACGTGGGCTGCGTGCTGGCGTCGGGGGATCGGGAGGCGCTCACGAACATTTGCTCGGAGCTCGGCGACATTGGCTCGCTTTGCCTGCTCGCGCCGGTGCTGCCGACGGCCATCGCCTTGCGGGGCGGGAAGCTGGCGTGGCCGTGGAGCCTCTTGGCGGCGTCGCTCATCGCGTGGCTTTCGTTCGATGGGGCGGTGGCCATCGCCGACGGCGCCAATGGGGACGACGTGACCAAGCGCACCTTGGTCGAGGTGTTCCGGACGTTGGGCAGCTTGTTCACGTGGTCGGCGGGGATCGCGCAGCGGCACGTGATGCGGATGGGAAAAGATTGATGGGCTCCCCCGACCCTCCTCCCTTGGGAGGAGGGAGCTCCGCTCCTATTCGACCCGGTTGCGGCCGCCGCGCTTGGCGGCGTAGAGGCGCTCGTCGGCGCGTTGGATCATGTCGGGGGCGGATTTGTCGGTCTTCGTGAAGAGCGTGAGGCCGCAGGAGATGGTGACGGGGATGCGCTCGCCTTGGAACTCGAAGGACGCGGACTCGATGGAGGCGCGGAGGCCTTCGGCGACGGTGCGGGCGGCCTCGAGGCTCGTTTCGGGGAGCACCACCGCGAACTCTTCGCCGCCGTAGCGGGCGAGCACGTCGCTGGGGCGCAGGCGGCCGAGGACCAGGCGCGCCACCTCTTTGAGCACGTGATCGCCGGTGACGTGTCCGCGCTCGTCGTTGATGCGCTTGAAGTGATCGAGGTCGAACATCATCAGCGAGAGATCGCGCTCGTGCCGGCGCGCGCGGCCCATCTCCTTCTCGAGGTGCTCGAGCAGGTAGCGCTTCAAGTAGGCGCCGGTGAGCGCGTCGATGATGGTCATCCGGTAGATCTCTTCGTGGTAGAGCGCCTCGACGTCGTCGCCCGCGAAGTACTTCAGGATGTTCGACCCGATCTTCATCCGGTCGCCGTTCTCCAGCTTTCGCTCGGACACCACGCGCTCGTCGTTGACGTACGTGCCGTTGGTGGAGCGCTGATCGGCGCACCACCAGGTGTCGTTGCGTTCTTCGATGACGCAGTGGCGGCGCGAGACGCTGTCGCCCTCGAGCACGATCTGGTTCTCCTCCCCGCGCCCGATGCGCGTGGGGTTCACCAGCACGAAGCGCTTGCCGAGCTGCGTGGGATCGCTGGTGTAGATGACCACCAAGCAACCCCCTTGCGCCAAGACCGAGCCGAGCACCTTCTGGCCTCGGGGATGCGTGACGCGTGTCTTCGCGCTCTCCGCGTCGTCGTCGAAGTCGTCGCCTTCCGGATCACGCATGATGCGCGTTGGCTACGAGCTTCCGCCCTTGCTCGCCCCGCCACCACTGCCCGAGGAGCCGGAAGAACTGGAAGCGCCCGACGAGCTGCCGGAGCCCCCCGAGCTGCTGGAGCTGGACGACGTGTCGGACTTGGCCGCGCCGCCGCCATTCGAGCTGCCCGAGCTGCTCGAGCTCGATTCGGACGAGCTGCCGTTGGATTTCCCGGACGGTTTCGTGGACGAGTACAGATCGGCGTACCATCCGCCCCCTTTGAGGATGAAGTTGCCCGCGCTGATCTGCCTCCGCGCGGTGGATTGGTGGCACTTCGGGCACACTGTGGAGGCTGGCTCCGAGATCTTCTGAAGCTCCTCCCACTGGTTCTGGCAATTCGAGCAGGCGTACTCGTAGGTCGGCATGATGTCTACGGCGCGAGATATGGATGCGCGAGCCCTCTGTCAAGCCGCCTTGGATGAGGCGCCTGAAAGAGCCACAAACATTAGACACCCGATCCAGGGGCCCGCCAGTTTCTTCTTGCCGGAAAGTCGAACATTTCGTAGCTTCCAGTGACCTTATGTGAAGTGACCATACGTTTGGCATGTGGTCACCCTCGGGGACGTGGAGCGAGCTGGCCTCGCTCTGGGAGCGGAAATGAAGATCAAGAAGCTCGAGATGGTCGGGTTCAAGTCGTTCGTCGATCGGACCGTCGTTCATTTCGACCATGACGTGATGGGCATCGTCGGCCCGAACGGCTGCGGCAAGTCGAACATCGTCGACGCCATCCGTTGGTGCATGGGCGAGCAGTCGGCGAAGCACCTTCGCGGCAAGGCCATGGAGGACGTCATCTTCAGCGGCTCCGAGTCCCGCCCGGCCAACGAGTTCGCCGAGGTGACCCTCACCTTCGAGAACGACACCGGCGATGTCCCGCTCGAGTACAAGGACTTCCCCGAGATCGCCGTCACGCGCCGCCTGCACCGAAACGGCGACAGCGACTACATGATCAACAAGACCGACGTCCGCCTGAAGGACGTGACGGATCTCTTCCTCGGCACCGGCGTCGGCACCAAGGCGTACTCGATCATCGAGCAGGGCAAGATCGGCCTCATCGTGAGCGCGAAGCCCGAGGACCGCCGCCTCTTGATCGAGGAGGCCGCCGGGATCACCAAGTACAAGTCGAAGAAGAAGCAGGCCGAGCGCAAGATGGAGATGACGCAGCAAAACCTGCTGCGCGTCGGCGACATCGTGGCCGAGATCGAGCGCAACCTCGGCTCCCTCAAGCGCCAAGCCGCCAAGGCCGAGCGCTTCATCGCCTACCGGCGCGAGGTCGAGGATCTGCAGCTCTACGAGGCGTCGCACCGCTACCTGGAGCTCACGGGCTGGATCAAGCTCGAGGCGGGCGAGGTGGAGCGCTTCCTCAAGGACAGCGAGGAGGCGCGGGTCGCCCTCGCCGCGCGCGAAGCGGAGCTCGAGACCTTCCGCGTGCAGATGCACACCGCGGAGGAGGAGCTCGAGCGCGCGCAGAACAAGAACTTCGGCGCCGAGAACGAAGCGCGCGCCGAAGAGGCCGCGATCGCGCGCGCGCAGGACAAGCTCGAGGGGCTCCGCCAGCGCGACGAGAAGGCGTCGGCCGAGGAGCGCGAGGTCGAGGCGCAGTGGCAGCGCGTGGTCTCCGAGCGCGAGACGGTCACCCAGGAGGTGGCGGAGTCCGAGGGCATCGAGGAGACGCACGCGTCGCTGGTCGGCGGCGAAGAGGACCAACTGGCGGAGCTGGTCGCGAGCCACAACGAGGCGGAGCAGGCCGTCAAGTCGCTGCGGCAGCGGGTCTCGCAGGCGCAAGCGAACATCGCCAGCGCCGAGGCGAAGCTCGCCGGCACCGAGCGGCGCAAGTCCGAGATGCAAACGCGGCTCGACAAGGTGGTGGCCGAGCGCGAACGGCTGGAGGGCGAGCGCCTGGAGCAAGGGTCGCGCACGTCGCGGCTGGAGCAGGAGATCGCCGATCACCGGCAGGGCAAGGAGCTCGGCGCCGAGGAGCAGGTGCAGCTCGAGGCGCGGCTCGAAGAGCTCAAGGCGCAGATCGCGTCGGGCGAGCGGTCGCTGGAGGAAGCGAAGAACGAGCTCGCGCGCAAACGGTCGCGGCTCCACGCGCTCGAGGACATGTTGGCGCGGCTCGAAGGGGTGGGCGCGGGCGTGAAGGCGCTGGTCGCCACCAAAGATCCGGCCCTGTGCGGGCTGGTGGCCGATCGGGTGGAGGCGCCGGCGGAGCTCACCTTGGCGGTGGCCGGGTGGCTCGGCGGGCGGCTGCACGACGTGGTGGTCGAGGATGCGGATCGCGGGCTCGAGCTGCTCGGCGATCTCGCCGCGCAGAAGAAGGGGCGCGCGGTCATCGTCCCGCGGGCGCCGCGGCGCGCAGCCGCTTCGACGGCGAACGGCGCGGGCGGCGCCGAGGGCGCGCTGAACGGCTTCCGCCGCTTGGTCGAGGGTCTGCGCTACGCCGCCGAGGATGAAGCGCTGGTGCGCTCGCTCTTTGGCGACACCTTGGTGGCGAGCGACATCGCCGAGGCGCTCCGCATGCGCGAGGCGCTGGGCGAAGCCCCCGTCGCCATCGTGACCTTGGGCGGCACGGTGTTCTTCCCCGATGGCCGCATCGCCGGAGGCACGGGCGAGGACGTGGCCGCGGGCATGCTCGACACCAAGCGCGAGACGCGCGAGCTCGCCGAGGAGGTGCCGCGGCTCGAAGCACGCGTGGCGGAGCTGGTGGAGGAGCACCAAGCGCTCCGCATCGCCTTGGGCGAGACGCAAGGCGCGCTCGACAGCGCCCGCCATCGCGCGCACCAAGACGAGCTGTCGCTGGTGCGCGCGGAGAAGGATCTGCGCGCGCTCGAGGGGCAGCTCGAGACCATCGAGCGGCGGCTGGAGGCGCTGGCGATCGAGGTCTCCGACCTGGGCTCGGCGCTGTCCGAAGCCGACGACGAACGAAGCGAGACGCAGCGCCTGCTCGACGAGGCGAACACCCTTCACGAGGAGGGCAACGCGCAGCTGGGCGAGTCCGAGGCGCTGGCCGAGTCGTGGCGCGAGCGGGTCGACATGCAGCGGCAGGTGCTCACCGAGAAGAAGGTGCAGCTCGCGGGGGCGCGCGAAAAGCTGACGGCCGCGCGCGCGACGTTGAGCCGGCTCGAGCGAAGCGCGCAGGAGCTCGAGGAGCGCCGGGTGCGTCTGCAGGCGGAGATCCAGGAGTGCGCCAGGGCCGCGGGCGAGACGGGCGCCGTGTTGGTCGCGCACCGCGAAAAATTTGACGCCGCGCAGGAGATCGTGCGGGCGGCCGCCGAGGAGCTGGCGCGCAACCGCGCCGAGGTCGAGTCGTTGCGCGTGGTGTTCGGCGAGCTCGAGGGGCTGCTGAAGGATCTCCGCGCCGCCGCGGATCTGGCGCGCGAGGAGCTCGGGCGGCACGAAATGGGCTTGCGCGAGCGGCGCCTGGCCATGACGCACCTCCTCGATGGCGTGTCGGAGAAGTTCCGCGGGCTCGAGCTGGGGCGGGTGGTCGGCGACTACCATATGCGGCCGCCGCCGGACGAGGAGACGCACAACCGCATCTCGGAGCTGGTCACGCTCATCGAGCGCATGGGCAGCGTCAACCTCGACGCGGTGCGCGAGCACGCCGAGGCCGAGAAGCGCTTCGAGTTCTACTCGACGCAGAAGGCCGACCTGGAGAAGGCGCTGTCGGACTTGCAGCTGGCCATCCAGCAGATGAACAAAGAGTCCAAGCGCCTCTTCGCCGACACGTTCCAGGCGGTCAAAGAGAAGTTCGAGGCCACGTTCCCCGTGATGTTCCGCGGCGGCCGCGCCTCGCTCCGGCTCACCAACCCGGAGGACATGCTCGAGACGGGCATCGACATCATCGCGCAGCCGCCGGGCAAGAAGGTCTCGAGCATCGAGCTGATGAGCGGCGGCGAAAAAGCGCTCACCGCCGTCTCCCTCATCTTCGCCATCTTCCAGATCAAGCCCTCCCCCTTCTGCATCCTGGACGAGGTCGACGCCCCGCTCGACGAGGCAAATGTTGCAAGATACAACGAAATGATCCGCAACATGACGGATCGTTCGCAGTTCATCTTGATCACGCACATCAAACGAACGATGCAAATGGTCGACGTGCTCTACGGCGTGACCATGCAGGAGTCGGGCGTCTCGCGGCTGGTGAGCGTCAAGATGAACGAGTCTGCCGAGAAGCGGCAGCGGCCGGGCATGGCGGCGACCGAAGGCAATACAGCGGCCGTCGCGTAAACCGCGTTTTTCAATGCCTTGGTATCCCGAAGACACCTAGGCTTCGCAGATTCGTCACGAGCTTCTTTTAACGTGCGCGCGTCCAGACCG
This sequence comes from Sorangiineae bacterium MSr11954, assembly GCA_037157815.1. Taxonomy (NCBI): domain Bacteria; kingdom Pseudomonadati; phylum Myxococcota; class Myxococcia; order Myxococcales; family Pendulisporaceae; genus Pendulispora; species Pendulispora albinea. The sequence goes on along the minus strand of CP089984.1, from coordinate 4,470,492 downwards.
ACCTGGACGTGGATGCACCGGCGAGCTGGGCTCGCCGCTTACAAGGGAGCTTCATGGTGAATCATTCGACGCGTAGAGCGCGCTCGCGCACGCTCGGTGTCACGCTTTTCAGTGCCGCGTTGTTGGTCGCTGCCTGCAGCGACGATGGAAAGGACGGGTCCAATGGGGCGCCGGGATCTCCGGGCGCCCCGGGAGCTCCAGGAGCACCAGGGGACAAAGGACCGCCGGGCGAGAGCCCCGACGGTGGCAAAGGCGGGGGCAAGGACGACGCGGGCAAGCCCGGGCACACGTTCGCCTTCTCGCCCATCGGCGCGGTGTCGACCGACGCGGACAAGCGCGCGGTGCTCTCGTTCGCGACAGCCCGCATCGACGGCAACGAGTTCAATGTCGGATACCAGACGGAGCTTCGCTCGCGCGCGTCGCTCGCCCCCGGCGTCTTCGGGCGCCTCGTCGCCAAAGACGGCACCCCCCTCACCGATCCGGGCGACGGCTCGGAGGTGGTCTCGCCGTCGAACGACTTTTCATCGCTCCTCCCCGTGGGCGGAAAGATCTGGGAGATCACCCACTTCGAGACCACGCCCGCCGCGATGTACCTCACGGAGCTCAAACAGGACTACGACGGCTACCTCACCCCGGTGAGCACCAAGCCCATCGACTTCGCGGGCGTCGACGGTCTCTGGACCCCGTGCGCGGGCTCGGTGACCCCGTGGGGCACGCACCTCGGGAGCGAAGAGTACCCGCCCGACGACAAGGCATTCCAGGATCCGAGCATCACCGAGGCCAAGAAGTTCAGCAGCTCGATCCGGGACATGCTCCGCTACTGGAAGGTGGACGCGACCACGGCCACCGCCGACGAGGCGCGCAAGGTCTTCAAGCCGTACAACTACGGCTACGCGGTGGAGATCAGCGTCGACGAAGCCGGAAAAACGACGGTGAAGAAGCACCCGGCGATGGGGCGCCGCGCCCTCGAGCTCGCGTACGTGATGCCGGATAAAAAGACCGTGTATCTGACGGACGACGGCACCAACGATATCTTTTCGATGTTCGTCGCCGACAATCCGGGCGACCTCGGCGCCGGGACCCTCTACGCGGCCAAGTGGAACCAGACCAGCGCGGCGGGCGCTCCCCACGGGACCGCGACCATCTCCTGGATCGATCTCGGTCACGCCACCGACGCGGAGCTGGCGGACAAGATCGCCACCACCAAGTTCGCGGACATCTTCGAGGCGGCGGCGCCCAAGGCCGCAGCACCGTTCTGCGACGCGGGGTTCACCAGCGTGAACACCGACTCGGGCAAGCAAGAGTGCCTCAAGCTCAAGCCGGGCATGGAGCGGCTCGCGTCGCGCTTCGAAACGCGGCGCTATGCGGCCTACAAGGGCGCGACCTCGGAGTTCCAGAAGAACGAGGGCATCACCTACGATCCCGACACGCACACCCTCTTCGTGGCGCACAGCTCCCTCTCCAACGGCACGGAGTCGGGCCATGCCACGGCCGACAAGGGCGGGCCCGATCACATCAAGCTCGCCAAGAACGACTGCGGCGCGGTGTTCGCGTTCGACGTCGGCGCCGACTCGACCCTGCACAGCGACTATGTCGTGCGCTCGGCGGCGGCCCTGGTCGAGGGCACTCCCCTCACCGGCGCGGCGGCCTACCCCGCGGGCAGCCCGTATTACGGGAACACCTGCTCGATCAATGGAATCGCCAGCCCCGACAACCTGACATTCCTCCCGGGCTACAACACCTTGATCATCGGCGAGGACACGGGCAGCGGGCACCAAAACGACGCGGCCTGGGCCTACAACACGGCCACCAAGCAGCTGACCCGTATCTTCTCGACCCCGTATGGCTCGGAGACCACCGGCGCTTATTGGTTCCCGAACATCAATGGCCACGGGTATCTGAAGATGCAAATCCAGCATCCTTACGGCGAGTCGGACGAGGACAAAGTGCCGGCCAAATCGCCGGAGCGCGAGTCGTACACGGGCTACATCGGTCCGTTCCCCGCGCTGACGCGCTAGCCCGGGTTGTATGCAGCACATGAAATCGAAGCACCTTTTCATCCCGGGGCTCCTGGGCGGTGCGCTGCTCGCAGGTTTTGCGTGGCACGCGCTCGCCCAGTCCCCGGCCGAAGGGGCCAGCGCCCCGCCCCCCTCGCCTGCGCCGCCACCCGCGGTCTCGGCGAGCGGGCCGGGGCAGCCTGCGCTCGTCAACCTGGCCGCTTATATTCCGCCGCAGTGCTATGCGCAAACGCGGGAAGCTCGAGACGCGCGGGACGCACGCGACGCACGCGACGGAGCCGCGCCGAACGCGCGCCCGCGAACGACGGTGCACAATGGCTGCTTCACATGCCACCACGAATCGCGCCCGCCGAACTACGTGGATGACGAGGACGTGCAAACGACGCTCTCCTTTGCGCGATTCGCCACCGAGAACCATTGGCAGAATTTCCTTCATCGGCCCGCGCCGGCGACCCTCGACGACGCAGCATTGCTCGCCTGGGTGCGCACGCGCAACTACGAGGTCGACGAGGCCAAATCGAAGTACGCACGCGACCACGGCGGCTACGCGGCCGACGCTTATTTTCATTTCGACGAAGATGGATTCGACCATGCGCCCGACGGGCATACGACGGGCTGGCGCGCCTTCGCCTACACCCCCTTTCCGGGGATGTTCTGGCCGACCAACGGCTCCGCGGGCGACGTGCTCATTCGCCTTCCGGAAGCCTTTCGGCAGAACGAGCGCGGCGAGGACGACCGCGCCATCTACCGTTTGAACTTTGCGCTGCTCGAAGCGTATATCCAAGAAAAAGACATTCCCATCCCGCCCACCGACGAGCGCACCCTGGGCGCCGATTTGGATGGCGATGGCCATTTGACCACGGCGCGCCGCGTCGCCTTTCGCTGGCCTCTGCGCGACGGCTTCGCACCGAGGTACGTCGGAAGAGCCAAGACGCTCGATCCGACGAGCGAAGGCCGCATCGCGGCCGGGCTCTACCCACCGGGGACCGAGTTTTTGCATACGCTCCGCTATTTGGATATCGACCCTGGCGGAAATGTGGTGATGGCCGAGCGCATGAAGGAAGTGCGCTACATGCGAAAGAAGCGGTGGCTCACCTATTCCGATTTGCAGCTCGCCGCCGGAGAAGAGGCGCGCGAAAAGGAGAAATCACCCGACAAGCTCAAAAGGCTCCACGGCGACGCCGAGCGCGGCGTCGGAAACGGCGTGGGCTGGGTGCTCCTGGGCTACATCGAAGACCGCGACGGCCATCTCCGCCCGCAATCCTACGAAGAAACCGTCTCCTGCATCGGATGCCACGGCGGCATCGGCGCCACCACCGACAGCACCTTCGCCTTCGCGCGCAAACTCGGCGCCGCGAGCTTTCGCCAAGGCTGGTACCACTGGCGCGACCGCGGCCTCGCCGGCATCCACGAGCCCCGCCGCAAAGACGGCAAAGGCGAATACGCGCACTACCTCACCCAAGTCGGCGGCGGCGACGACTACCGCACCAACGACGAGGTCGAGTCCCGCTTCTTCCGTGCCGATCGCTCCCTCGACCCCGCCGCCGCACAAAAGCTCTCGCGCGACATCGCCACCCTGATCGTCCCCTCCCGCGAGCGCGCCCTCGCCTTGAACCGCGCCTACGTGGGCCTCGTACGCGCCCAATCCTTCGCCCAGGGTCGCGAGGTCACCGTCGGGCACGATCCTCGGGTGGTCAAGGAGGTCGTCCAGGACGACGCGACGGGCATCGACGTGGCGGTCAAGCCATAGGCGCCCGGCGGCGCGGCGCCTTCAACGATGATTCGGGAGAACGGATCGACGTCGTAAGGGCGTAGCTGCCCGCTAACGCTCCCGCGCATCGGGCGACCTGAGCGCCAAAGGAAGGCGGATCGCGTCGCGGAACTCCAGCAGTGCTGCATGTCGGTCCGAGCGGCGGGCGAAGCGCGCGAGGAGGTCCATGTCGAGCGCGGGGAGGAGCTCGCTCTTGGCGGAGCGGACGTACCCACCCTCCGGGCGGCGAACGTAGATGTCGTGGTCGTCCTCCCAGAAGAGCCACACTTCGCGGACACCCAGGCCGTCGTAGATATCGAGTTTATCGAGACCGCCAGGGGCGATGCTGACCTCGATGGCGATATCCGGAAAAGGGCGGAGGACTTCGTCGTGATCGGTGCCGACGAAGTAGCATTCGTCGGGCTCGGCCCCGCGGGATTTGGCCTCGGAGCGGAAGGTCATGGAGCCCAAGGGGAAGATGGCGATGCCGCGCTCCAGCGCAAATAGCTCCAGGAAACGGCTGATCGTCGCCTTCAGACGCTCATGATCGACGGATGGGCTCATCAGCTCCATCGCGCCCTCGCAATAGGCCACCCGTAGGCCTTGCTCCTCCAGGAGCTCCCGAATGGCCACGTAGCGCGCATAAGGGACGCCGTAGACGATGAGTCGCTGCTCCGCGGCCAACGCCCGTTCGTACGGAACGCGGATCGGCGGGGCCCCTGCAGCCATACTCTAAGTTTACGTCAGGACGGGCAAAGATCCACGCCATGGGCTAGCGCAAAAAGGTAGCCCACCCATGGCGCGGGCCGCCGCCGCGCGAGCGCACGTCGATGCTCGCGCGGAAATGCGGTCCAGCTTGCGGCTGCGGGTGCCGGTGCAGCTCACGACTGCGCCGTCGCGAGCCGCGGATGCCCCAACGTCACTTGATGACGATGTCGCCCGTGTTGCAGCCGATGATGACGCGAACCGTTGCTTTCGGATCGGCTTTGAGGTTCGCGCATGCGTTGCCGTTGAGCGTCACCTTCGACGGGGGAGTGTCGAGCGACCAACCGTTGGCGTTGTCTTTGGGGAGCTGCGTCTCCTGGCCAGCGCTGGGTTTGTAGAGGACGTTCACCAAGTTCGGATTGAGGTTCTTCGCGTCCTTCATGGTGAGTTGGAGCTCGCAGCTTTGCACCCTCTGCGCGATGTCGTTGATTTGCGAGGTCAGCTCCCCCTGGATCTGGTCCGCGGATTTCGTCCCGGGCGTTACTTGGTAGTGGCAAGACTTCGTCGCCCCCGGATTGGCGCCATCCCACTCCGGCGTGCAGCCCGGAGGAGCTGCGCCGCCGACGCTCGCGACCTTGCTCAAGAACGTCTCGTTGTAAACCAGCGGACGATCGGTGGGATCGCCGATGCCGACGACGAATGTCGTAATGTTCTTCGTCTTGTATGCGTTGTCGACCGCGGTGATGACGTCCTGCTGTTCCTTTTCGCTGGCCGGGGGATCGTCCGGCTGCGGAATACCGTCCGTCATCAGCAGGAGCACGCGCTTGCCTCCGCCCTCGAGCGAAGCGCTTGCAGGGTTGAAGTTCTCGAGGTTCGAGATGCCGGCGTTGACGCTCCGGAGCAGCGGCGTTCCATTATCCGGCCATATTTCCGGCTTGATGGTCCCCCACAGCGCATCCCGCTGCGTGGGCGTCACGCTGGCGATCGGAACGTTTCGTTTGTCGTTCGCGACGGTGCTCGAAAAGAGATAAAGCCCCACGCCCAACTTGGGGCCCGGCGTGATGCCATTGAAATACGCCTTGAGCGCACCTCGGGCGGCAATCCACTTTTTCCCGGTCTGACGGCTCGTAAACTCGGGATCGGTCTCACGGCGGTCCTTCAGGTAGCACGTCTTCGGAACGGGATTGACCGGCGGATCGCACGGCACCGCCGTGGACGGCTCACCATGACCATCCATGCTCTGCGAACCGTCGAGCACGATGTCCATGTAGATCGGCGCGCGCGCCGTCCCCGACTCCCCCGTCGCACAAGCCGCAAGGTTGCCGCCGCCGATCGAAGCATCGCGCCCTCCCCCGCCGGGGAAGTCACCGCCGGGATCCGAGCCGTCCGGCTTGCTGTTCGGATCTTTGCCGTCGTCGAACCCCGAGCCCGAGTCGCCGCACCCCGCGAGGTGGATCCACCCGGCCAAGGAAATCCCCATGAAAAGAATACCAATGCGTCGCATCAAGCCTCCAAGGTCCCCACCGACATTTCGTTTGCGAGTTCGTACGGCCGAAGGTGTCCTCATTAATGCCATGCGTGCAACCGAACGCATCTAAAATTACCGGCTGGTCGTATGGCCATCGGACATCCGAGCCAGAAAGGAAACACCGAATTGCCACCGGTGTCACTCCCCATCTCAGGCAACGAAATCATCCACGCTGGATAGCTACCGCGACAACAAAAACCTCACCTCACCGTACCTCGAACACGGCTCGTGCAGGAGGAGCTCTCCCGACCGCGCTCACCGCACCTTGAACATTTCGTAGATCCACCCCTCGGTCGCGAAGCGCTTCTTCGCGGTGCCGTCCGCCACGATTTCGTAGACCTTCGTGGAGCCGTAGTTGGCGCCGGGGAGAAGCACGAAGGTGCGGCCGTCGATGGGGATGGTGAAGAACTGACCCGAAAATCCATCGAGCCCCTCCAGCGGCTTGGCCGTTCGCGTTTTGACGTCGAGGACCCAGACATGCCAGTTGGCGCTCTGGTTGACCGCGATCCGCTCGTCGTCGGTGGCGTTGGGCTCGATGGTGACCTTGGTGTGATCGAAGACGGCCAAGAGGCCTTTGTCGCCCCCGAAGTATTGAAAGGCGGCCGCTTCCAGGCCGCCCGTGAGCCCGGCGAAGCGGATGGTGAAGTCCTGGTCGATGGTCTCTTGGCCGGCCTTGATGCGGACCATGCAGTTGCGCGGGGCCTTGGGGTCGAAGAGCCACTCGGTGGCGCTGCCGGAGCCGTTGCTGAAGTAGACATTCCCCTCTTCGTCTTTGGCCGCCCGGTGCAGGTGTGGGCAGGGCGCGTCGAGCAGCGCGCGCTGCTTGTCCGTGTCGGTGTCGTAGACGGCGATTTGCGAGTAGGGCGCAAAGTGGATGAAGTTGCTCGAGGCCCAGTAGAACGGCTGAAAGGCGCGGTTGCGGTGGACGGCTTGTTCGTAGCCTTGCGCGACGTTGAAGCCATCGCGCTGGAGCTGGATGCTGGCGTCGCCGCTCACCGTGCCCTGGATGGTCAGGGTGCTGGGGTTCCACACGATGCGGTCCACGACATTGCGGGCCATGTAGGCTTTTTGCGGGCCGGTGGTGATGTTCTGGAAGAACCCGGCCGTGGCCGTGAGCCCCTGACCGGAGAAGTCGATCTGGCCCTCGTTCGTCCAGTGGGCGGCGTTGGTCACATCGAAGCGCATGATCGCAGGGCGCTCGCCATTGGCCACGAACAGCTTGCCGTCGATGGCAGAAGCGCTACCCAGGCCGGGCACTTCGCGGGCCTGGGTGCGATCGAGACCGGCGATGTCCAGCGAGTCGACCACGTTCACATAGGTCGTGGAGGCCGAGGCTCCCGGGGCCAACGCTTGCGTTACGAACGCGTACGCGTGCTCGAATCGGGGGCCCCCCTCGGTCTTTCCATCGCTGCTGCTGGAGCAGGCCGCACAAAAAGCCGCGGCAACCAAGGTCCAAGAAGTGAAGTTGAATTTGCAATTCATTTTCCTCACCATTTCTCAGAGCTCAGGCAAGGTGTCAAGGCGACGGACAAAAGCTGACAACCGGCTGTCCGAAGGCGCTCGTACGCTGGGGGCTATGAGCGCACACGACGCAAAGACTCCTCTTCTTGGAAAGGTCGCCTTGGTGGCCGGTGCAACCCGCGGCGCGGGCCGAGCCATCGCCGTAAGCCTGGGAGAAGCAGGCGCCACGGTTTACTGCACGGGACGAAGCGCCCGCGGAAGGCCCGCGAGCGGTACGCGCCCGGAGACGATCGACGAGACCGCGGAGTTGGTCGATGCGCGGTCGGGCGCGCGCGGACGCGGAATCGCCGTGCGGGTGGATCACACGGTGGAATCCGAAGTGCAGGCGCTCTGCGCGCGCATCCAGGAGGAGCAAGGTGGGCTGGATATCTTGGTCAACGACATCTGGGGCGGCGAGAAGCTGACCGAGTTTGGGCTGCCGTTCTGGAAGCTCGACTCGGACAAGGGCCGTCGGATGCTCGAACAAGGGATCGTGACGCACATCTTGACCAGCCGGCATGCGGTACCCCTCATGCTGGCGGGGCTCGAGGCGGCCAAGCACGCGACGGCATCGCCGAAACGCGAGCGGGGGCTCATCATCGAGGTGACCGACGGCAACCACTTCGGATACCGCGGCAACCTCTTTTACGATCTGGTGAAGATGTCCGTCCTTCGTCTCGCGTTCGCCATGGCGCGCGAGCTGCGACGGCATCCGGTGACGGCGCTGGCGGTGACCCCCGGCTTTCTACGCTCCGAGGAGATGCTCGAGCACTTTGGGGTGACGGAGGCCAACTGGCGCGATGGGGTCAAGGTGGAGAAGCACTTCATCGCGTCGGAGACGCCTTACTACGTGGGACGCGCCATCGCCGCGCTGGCGGCCGATCCCAAGGTGCACCAGTGGAACGGGCGGGTCGTCAGCTCATGGGACCTCGGCGACGCGTACGGCCTGGTGGACGTGGACGGGCGAAAGCCGCACTGGGGCAATTACTTCAAAGAGGCGTTTGGTCGTCCATGTCCCGTCGCCGATGATGCGGCTTACGCATCGTGGAACGCCGCGATCGTGCCGGACGAGTGGCCCGAGGAGTAACGAATCTTCGCAACCTTCGCGGCCGTGTGGCCGACGTACCCGCCCCGCGCTCGAAACCTTGCGGGGCATGTCGATTTTCGTGATGAAAGCGCGCGTTGCGGCCGACTAGCGGTGGTAGGGATCCGCGCGGCTTATTGCAGCTCTTATCGCGTATCGCACCGGAGGTACGACATGGCTTGGCTTAACTTCACTCGGCACAAGGCTGCGCCAACGACGGAATGGCGGGCACCTGCGCGCTTCGCACCATTCACGCGAGGCGTGAGGTTCGCTTCGCGCGCCATCGCGGTCACCGTCACCAGCACCGTCCTCGTCACCAGCGCCATGGCAAGCATCGCGGGATGTGGCGGCGACTCCGGCCCTCGGACGGGCGATCCTTCCGGGCAGCCCGGTGACGATCCCGCCGGAACGGTCGCGCCGGTTCGGTTCGACCCGCCGATCGAAGAGCAGACGAACGATGTCGCGGTGCGCCTCGCGAGCACCACGGCGGGGGCGACCCTTTGCTACACGGTCGATGGAGTGACCCCCGGGTGCGAGGACGACGCGCGGTGCGCCAAGGGCTCGATCGCCTACGACGGGGCGCCCATTTCCATCGTGGAGACGGGCACCGCCCTTCGGGCGTTGGCGTGCAAAAAGGGGATGCCCGCGTCGGAGGAGACGCGCATCGCCTATACGCTCACGGGCGCGACCCCCACCTTTGGCCCCACGCCGGAGAGCTTCGATCCGGACAGGCCCGTGCCCGTGACGATCGCCACCACCACCCGCCAGGGCGTGATTCACTACACGCTCGACGGCACCTACCCGGACTGCGGAAGCCCGCTGACGTTCCCCGAGAAGGGCACGATTCCAACCTTCACCGCCGATACGACCATTCATGCGCTCACGTGCAAGAAGAAGTACACGGCCAGCGAGATCGTCGCGGTCACCTATGTGGGCCGCGAGTGCACCGGGGACTTCGCCGTGGCGACCCGTGCGCAGCTGCAGGCGTTGTCGCGCTGCCGAACCATCACCGGCTCGCTCTCCATCTTCGGGACCGACGCCGTCGATCTGGCGCCGCTCCAGCGTTTGGAGCGGGTGGGCGGCGGCCTGTCCATCGCGAACAACAACACGTTGACCTCCCTGCACGGGTTGGAGGCGCTCACGGCCATCGGCGGCGAAATGTCGGTGCGCGACAACCCCCAGCTCGCGCGGCTCGACGCCCTCGGCAAGCTTCAGAGGGTGGAAGGCATGGTCCACCTGGCGGACAACGCGCTCACGGAGTGGGTGGGTCCGAGCGCCCTGGCGTACGTGGGGGGCCTCACCCTTCAAAACGAATCGAAGCTGCGGCGGGTCGCGGGGTTCCCGGCGCTCGTGGAGATCGGCGGCGATCTGCAGGTGTTGTTCGATGGTGCGCTGGTGCTCTGGGAGGACATGCCCGCCCTGACCACGATCCGCGGCAAGGCGAGCTTCCAGTACAACGGCGCCCTCCAAGGGGTGCCCGGCTTCGGGAATGTGCGCCGCCTCGGGGGGCTGCAGATCGAGGCGAACAACGAGCTCGTGCACGTGGGGTTCGGGCAAGTGACCGCGGTTCAAGGCAGCGTGACCCTGGCGGAGAACCCCAAGCTGGTGCGGGTCGAGATGAAGAACGTGGCCGCCATCAAGGGCGCCCTCCACGTCGAAAACACCGGCCTCGCCGATCTAACGGGGCTGGGCGGCCTTCGGACGATCGACGGCTCGCTCACCGTCACCAAGAACAAGCGGCTCGAGAAGGTCGACACGCTCGGGGAGCTCCGGGAGCTCGGCGGCAATTTCACCGTCGCCGAGAACGAGGCGCTGCCCGAGTGCGAACCGAAGCGTATCGCCAGGAAGCTCCAGGAGGAGCATCGCTACTCGGGCCTCGTCCTCATCTACGGCAACCTCGATACCGGCACCTGCAACTGACGGCGCCTGCAACGGACGGCACCTGCAACGGGCGGCTGCGCGCTACGCCATTTCGCCGAGCGCCTCGGTGCGCAAGGCGGGCCGCCGCAAGGTCACCCACGACAGGATGGCGGCAAAGACCACGATGCAAGCCAGCACCTGAAACGTCGTTTGAAACGCCTGCGCATAGGTCTGGCTCGGCCCGAGCCCCGCCGCGCTCTTGCGCGCCAGTTGCGTCGAGAGGAGCGCCGAGGTGATGGCGATGGCCACCCCTTCCCCGGCGACCCGCATGGTCGAAAAAATCCCGGTCGCCATCCCTGCCCGCTCGCGCGGCACGACGGAGACGGCCAGGTCGTCCATGAGGCCCCAGGGCGCGCCGGTCCCCAGGCCGATGACCAGCATGGGCGCGGCAAACGACCCCGCGCTGGCGCCCGGCGCGATGGTGGCGAGCCAGAAGAGACCCGCCGCCGAGACGGCGAGGCCGATGCCCGACAAGGTCGCGGCCGAGATCCACCGGGTGAGAAACGACGCCAGGAGCGGCACCACCAGCATGGGCGCCGACAGCGGGATCATCATCATGCCCGCCGTAAACGCACCACGCCCCTCGATGCCCACGAACCGAATCGGCAGGAGCACGAGCGACACCACGAAGCCAAAGCCGGTGGCGAGCGGCAGGAGCTGCGCGCCGACGAAGCGCGGGTAGCGAAAGAGGCTCAGATCCAGCATGGGCCGCCGCTGCAGCCGCTCGGCGAGCACGAAGGCCCCGAGGAGCAGCACCGAGCCGCCGAGGAGGCCCAAAACCCAGGGGCTCGACCAACCATGCTCCGGCACTTGAACCACGCCCATGGTGAGCGACAGCAGGGCCAGCGTAAAGGTGACGGTGCCCCACCCATCGACCCCGGTGGCCTCCGGATCGGACGTCTCGCGCATGCGCGGCACGCCCAGCACCAGGACCAACACGCCGATGACGGTGCCCGTGAGAAAGAGGGAGCGCCAGCCGAACGTCTCGATCAAGAACCCCGCGCCGATGGGCCCGAACGCGAGCCCAACCCCGAACGAGGTGCCCAGCATACCGTAGGCGCGCGTTCGCGCCGGGCCCTCGAACTCCTGCGCCAAGGACGCGGAGCCGGCCGACATGGCCATGGCCGCCACGATGCCCAGCATCGCCCGCAGCGCGATGAGCCAGTACACGTCGGGCGCCCGGCCCATGACCAGCGAGAGCAACGCAAAGAGCGCGACGCCCAAGGTGAAGATGCGCTTTCGCCCAAAGCGATCCGCGAGCGCCCCCGCCGCCATGACGCAGCTGCCGAAGCCGAGCACGAACGCGTTGACGACCCACCCCAGGGTCATCGGCTCGGCGTGAAGGTCGCGCGCCATTTCGGCCATGGCCACCGACGGACCGGTGAAGCTCAGTGGCATCATCAGCCCCGCCAAACACACCGACGCGAGGACGGCCATGCGATCGGCCGCCCCGCGCCGGGTCGCATCAGGCATTGGTACCGCCGTCGACGACGAACTGGGTGCCGTTCACCGAGCGGCCCGCCTCGCTGGCCACGAACGCGACCAACGCCGCGATGTTCTCCGCGCTGCCGTAGCGCGGAATGGCCATCAGGCCGCGCTGGAAATCGGCCTTTTCGCCCCCGGCCGGGTTCATGTCGGTGTCGGTCGCGCCGGGGGAGATCAGGCTGACGCTGATGCCCTTGGCGCCGAGATCGCGCGCCATGCCCTTGGTAAGGCCGATGAGGGCCGATTTGCTCATGGCGTAGAGGGCCATGCCGGGCGAGTGGACGCGGTCGGCCACGTTGCTGCCGAGGGTAATGATGCGGCTCCCCTCGCCCATGTGGCGGGCTGCGGCTTGCGACGCGAAGAAGACGGCGCGCACGTTGACGGCCACCGTTTGATCGAAGTCGGCCAAGGTGGCCTCGGTGGTGTGGCCCGCGAGGAAGATGCCCGCGTTGTTCACCAGAATGTCGATCCGGCCGAGCGCGCTCACCGTCTGCTCGACCGCCGCGGCGATGGCCTTGGAATCGGCGTTGTCGGCCTGAACCACCAGCGCGCGGCGACCCTTGGCCCGGATGGCCTCCGCCACCTGGTTCGCCTGCGCTTCGCGGCCCACGTAGGTGAGCGCGACGTCCGCACCTTCGTCGGCCAACCGTTTGGCGATCGCGGCCCCCATGCCCCGGCTACCCCCTGTTACCAGCGCTACTTTCCCTTTCAAACTCGACATTTGCATTCCTTTCGCTCGAATCTGTGTCGATCGATACAGAATACATGGCAACCTTGCGCCGAGCCGTCAAGAGATTTATTTGTTGATCATTACAGAATCAGGACATGAGAAGAACAGCCATGGCGGAACGAGGTCGTCCACGAAGCTTCGATCGGCAGGCCGCGCTGGAGCGGGCGATGCGGGTCTTCTGGGAGAAAGGTTATGCAGGTGCCTCGATGGCCGACCTCACCGCGGCCATGGGCATCAACTCGCCCAGCCTCTACGCGGCCTTCGGCTGCAAGGAGGCGCTCTTCCGCGAGGCGATCGCGCTCTTCGCCGAGACGGAGGGGACGCCCATCTGGGGCGGGCTGGCCACGGCGCCCAGCGCGCGGGCGGGCGTCGAGACGGTGCTTCGAGCCACGGCCGAGTCCTTTAGCCGGCCCGATCGGCCGCGCGGCTGCCTCATTACCCTCGAGGTCCCTCGCGATGGGAACGACGGAAAAAATGCAAAAAATGGGAAAGATGGAGACGGCGACAGCCTGGAGCCCGAGCTCCGGCGCCTGCGCGCGCTCAGCATCGATCGCTTTCGCGAGTGCCTCGAGCAAGGCATCGAGCGGGGTGAGCTCGCTCGAAATATCGACACGGACGCCATCGCGAGCTTTTACGTCACCGTCCAACAAGGGATGGCGATCCGAGCCCGCGACGGCGCCTCGCGTGAAGTGCTATTGAGCATTGCCGAGTGCGCAATGCGGGCTTGGCAGGCAATGGCACCGCCGCCCGAAGACGCCGACTCGACTTGATTTCGACACGAATACGTAACGGGGAAATACGAATCCCAACGGGAAGCGTCGATCCCAACCGAAAACGCAAATTCGCGGCGGGAAAGCGCTAATCCAAACGGGAGAGCGTCAATCCTGACCGAAAACACCAATTTGCGGCGGGGAAAACGTGAGCCCCGACGGGAACGCTCCGTCGCGATGGTGGCGCCAATCCCAGCGGGAAAGCGCTAATCCCAATTCAGCAAAGCACGAGGACGATATCGTCTCCTCGAATCAGGGGCACGCGCGCAGGTTCGGGCTGGTGATGGCCGCGCCTGCGGAATTGCAGGTCGGATCCACGCTCGGGCCCGGCTCACCGGTGACCGCGACAGGCGGCCTTACGGCGAGCGGCCGGTAGTTCGGCGACGGTTGATACACACTCGAAGGGTCGGCGTTCGCACTCGCAGATGTCTGGGGTTGCGCCCTCCCTTCGCTCACACAACCCATCAAGCCGAGCCCGAGGGCTGCAATGAGGGATGCATTACGAATTGAAATCATGGGGAGCCTCCTAGCTCGATTCTCTGATTTCAATTTAGAGCGCAGCGCATCAATGGCCACTGCATGGCGGCGAATCAGGGCTATACAGAATTTGCATGGAACATATACGCTCCATGCAAATTCTTCGACGGAGCGCGCTCGAACCCCGCGCTTATTGCGCGTTTCGCGGGGTTCGGGCGCCGTACAGGAAGTAGAAGACCAGACCGACCGCTAGCCAGATCCAGAAGCGCTCCCACGTGTGCGTGGGAAGGCCCAACGCCAGCCACAGGCAAAATCCAATGCCCAGGGGCGCGGTGGCCCAAATGACGGGCGCGCGAAACTTGCGGACCGCATCGGGCCGGCGAACGCGCAGGACCATGACGCCGAGGCACACGAGCACGAACGCGAAGAGCGTACCGATGTTCGCGAGCTCCACGATCTCGTCGATGTTCATGAAGCCGGCCGGCAGAAGGACCAGGACGCCGGTGAGGAGCGTGGAATTGACGGGGGTGCGGGTCTTGGGGTTCACCACGCCAAACCACGGCGGCAGGAGCCGGTCGCGGCTCATGACCATGAAGATGCGGGGCTGGGCCACTTGGTAGACGAGGAGCGCGCTGGCGAGCGCGATGATAGCCGCCACGCTGACCACCCCGGCCACCCAACCGAGGCCCACGGCGGAGAAGGCGTGCGCGATGGGGTCGGCCACGCCCGAGTACTCGCCATAGCGAAGCATGCCGGCGATGACCGCACAGACCGCGATGTAGATCACCGTGCAGATGACGAGGCTCCCCAAGATGCCCCGCGGGAGATCCTTCTCGGGCTGCTTGCACTCCTCGGCCGTGGTGCTGACCGCGTCGAAGCCGATGAAGGCAAAGAAGATGATGGCGGCGCCCGCCTGAACGCCCCGCCAGCCGTTCGGCATGAAGGGGTGGAAGTTCTCGGGCTTCACATAGAACGCGCCCACCGCGACGACCCCGAGCAGCAAGACCACCTTGATGGCCACGAGGATGCTGTTGGCGCGCACCGACTCCCGCACGCCCACGATGCAGAGCGCGGTGATGATGATGGTGATGACCATCGCCAGCACGTTCATGCCGAGGGGGACGCCAAAGATGACGGGCGCGCCGCTCAGCGCGTCCCAGTGCGCGAAGACCTTCGCGCCATCGATGGTGCCCGCGTGCGCTTGCTCGAACAAGGAGAGCTGCGCGGACAAGCCGAGGCCGGGGTGCGCGGTGACGTAGTCGCTCGCGGGCTGCAGCATCGTGCGCGAGTCGAGGGTGAGCCACCCGGGTAAGCGTAGGCCCATGCTCTCGAGGAGCGAGGCGGCGTAGCTTCCCCACGAGATGGCGATCGCCACGTTGGAGACGGCGTACTCGAGCAGAAGGTCCCAGCCGATGATCCAGGCCATCAGCTCGCCAAGCGTCGCGTACGCATACGTGTACGCGGAGCCCGATGCGGGGATCATGCTCGCCAGCTCGGCGTAACACAGACCCGTGAAGGCACAGGCTATCGCCGTGAGAATGAACGAGACGATCAGCGCGGGACCAGCGGCCGGTCGGGTGACGCCGAAGTTGATGTCGAAGCCGCCTGCGAGGCCGGTTCCTAGCGCGGACAAGATGCCCGCACCAATGATGGCTCCGACACCGAGGAGCATCAGGTCCCAAGCGGACAGGGCGCGGCGTAAGCCATGGCCTGTCTGCTCCGATTCCTCACAGTTGGCTCGGATCTGCTCGATGGATTTGGTGGCAAAAAATCGTTGCAGCACGCGGGTTGGGTTACGCTAGCACTGCAATGAGGAAAAAGGGGCTCTACCTTTCAGCCAAGCGCATAATGCTGACCTCGGAGCCCCCTTCAGGCGCGTAAGCTCGAAAAAGGACAGTGTCCTCGGAACATCCACCAGGCTTCCCCCCTTGCCGATGAGCGATCTGGCGACGCAACTTTTGGAGACGATCACCGCCAGCGCGGAAAGCGCCACCCGCGCCCGCGAGGCCTCGACCCCGGCTTTTCTCGAGCTCGGGGACGAGATCGAGGGGCGTTATCGCATCGAAGAGCTCCTGGGGACCGGGGGAACGGCCCGCGTGTGGCTCGCGCGCGACGCGGTCGAGGACCGCCATGTGGCGCTGAAGGAGATCGAGGTGATGCCGGCCTCGGTGCCGGACGAGGAAGAAGAGAGCGCGCTGATGTTCCGGCGCGAGTTCTTTGCGATGAAGCGCCTTCAGCACCCGTTCACGGTGAAGGTCTACGACTGCGGGCTTCTGCCTTCCGGCAACCGCTACATCACCATGGAGCGGGTGGAAGGGGTCGACTTGCGGGCCCGGGTGCGCGAGCGGCCGCTCGACTCCGCCGAGGCGTTCGATCTGCTCATGCGCATGGCGCAGATCCTGGCGTTCATCCACGCGCGGCTGTTCGTGCATTGCGATATCAAGGCCGACAACGTTCGGCTGCTGCCCGACGGGAGCATCAAGCTGATGGACTTCGGGCTGATGCACCAACTCGGCACGCCCACCATGGGCCGGCTCTGGGGAACGGCCGCGTACATCGCGCCGGAGTGGGTGGGCGGCGCGGCCATCGATGGGCGGGCCGATCTGTACTCGCTGGGGGTGCTGGGGTTCTTTGCCGTGACGGGGCAGCACCCGTTTCACGCGGCCACCGTGCAGGAGCTCTTGCGCGCGCACCGGATCATGCCGCCGCCCTTGCCTTCGTCGCTCGCGCCCGCGCCGCTGCACCCGGAGCTCACGCGCGTGCTCTTGCGGCTGCTCGCCAAAGATCCGGCCGATCGCTTTCAGACCGCCAATGACTTGGTGGCGGCGCTGGGCGCGGTGAGCGACATGATTCCGTCGGAGGAGCCGCTCGCCGCGCGCGCCAGCTACCTGCACGTGGCCACCGTGGTGGGCCGCAAGAACGAGGCGGCGCGGCTGGAGGAGGCGCTGGTTCGGGCCGAGCGCGGCGAGGCGCGCGCGCTGCTGATCGGGGCGCCGGCCGGCACGGGAAAGTCGCGGCTGCTCTCGGAGCTGGAGCTCTACGCCAAGCTGTCGGACGTGGCGTTCGCCTTCGGGCAATGCCACGCCGAGGGCCTCGCGCCGCTTGCCCCGCTCCGGCGCGCGCTGCGCTTGCTGCTGCCGGTCACACCGGCGGATTTGGTGGAGCGCATTCGCGAGCCGCTCGCGCTGCTCTTGCCGCCGGAGTATGCGAGCCCGGAGGTGCGGGGCTCCGCGCGGCCCGTGTTCGACACCGACGCGCGCGGCGCGCCGGCCGAACCCGCCCCGAGCCGGCGCCGCATCGTCCGCACGCCCGCGGAAGAGAAGTGGATCGTGTTCGAGGCGCTCTCGCTCTGGCTCACGGAGCTCGCCAAGCTGCGCCCGTTCGTCCTTTGCTTCGAGGATCTGCACTGGGCCGACGACGCCACGGTGGAGCACCTGAATGTCATCATCCGGGCGCTGCAAGGGACGCGCGGGCTCGTCTGCGGCACCTTCCGCGTAGGCGAGCTCACCCGCCTCTCACCGCTGTACCAAACGGTGTACGCGGGGGCGGCGGAGATTTTGGAGCTCTTGCCGCTCTCGCGCGAGCACCTGCGCGAGCTGGTGGCCCTCGCCCTCCCCGGCTTCGAGGCGCCGGAGGCTTTCGTGCTGAACCTGCACGCGGCCACCCACGGCAATGTCTTCTTCGCCACCGAGTGTTTGCGCGCGCTGGTCGAGCAGGGCGCGCTGCGGCGGGTGCACGGGAGCTGGTTCGCCCATGGTGATCTGGCCAAGGTGGCGTTGCCGGGCAGCATCGGCGAGGCCATCGGCCTGCGCCTGGCGACGCTCTCGCCCGAGCACCTCGACTTTCTCCAGCGCACGGCCCCGGCCGGCCGGGTGCTGGACATGACGTTGCTGCGCGCGGCCGCGGAGCCGGAGAGCGACGAGAAGCTCTTCTCCTCGCTGGACGAGGCGGTGGAGCGGCAGTTCTTGCAGTACTCGGCCGGGCAATACCACTTTACGCACGATACGGTGCACAAGACCATCTACGACGCGACCCCCGAGGCGAACCGGCGCCGCCACCACGGGCGCATCGCCGAGCACCTGGAGCGCTCCGCGGGGCGAACGCCCGAGGGGGCGCGCGCCATCGGCTACCACTTTGCGCGCTCGCACGAGCCGGCGCGGGCCATCGCGCCGCTGCTCTTTGCGTCGCAACATTTGCTCGCGCACAGCGGCATGCTGGCGGGGTATCGGATCTTGAAAGAGGCGGAGTCCCTCTTGGAGGCGCACCCCGATTACCCCAATCGGACCGAGCTCCAAGTGGCGGCGTGGGGGAAGCTCATCGAGGTCGGCTACAGCAGCGACACACCCGCCTCGTTCTTCTTTGCCGAGAAGCTCTTCTCCTATTGGAGCACGGCGGTCGACATGGATGCGGGTCGCGCCATCGTGCACCGGCGCAAGGGCGAGAAGAACCTGTATCGGGAGATCCCGGTGCGCGCCAACATGAGCGCGGAGGAGGCGTTTCTCAAGCGCGCCGAGTACCGCATTTTGCAAAGCATCGCGCTGGCCATCATGGGGCGCACGGCGGAGTTCCAGAAGGTGCTCGAGAAGGCCGACCTCGATGGCGACTCGGACTCGCCTTTCCGAGCGGCGGCCTACATTGCAAAAGGCGGACTGACGGCCCATACGGGGCACTTTGCGGGGATCGTGGACGAGCTCCAGGGCCACTTGGAGGTGCTGCGCGCGTTCCACGCGGAAAAAATCGGAGCACCCGCACGGCTTTCCTGGGCGCTGGCC
The DNA here is from genome assembly GCA_037157815.1 of Sorangiineae bacterium MSr11954. NCBI lineage: Bacteria > Pseudomonadati > Myxococcota > Myxococcia > Myxococcales > Pendulisporaceae > Pendulispora > Pendulispora albinea. Next base: position 4,451,753 of record CP089984.1, on the reverse strand, counting down.
ATGGGGAGTTACTTCCTGAATATGAACTTGGCCCTGATGGGGAAAGAGATGGAGCCGCGCGCCACGGACGATGGAATGTCCATCGCGGCCGAACTCGGGTTCATCGAGCTCAGGATTTACCATGTCTTTTCCAAGCTGGTACGCGCCTCCTTCATCGGCGATCAGAGCTCGTTCGCGCCGCACTACAGCGAGATGAACGACTGGATGCGGCGCCTGGGCAGCCCCTCCCTCCCCGAGCGGAACCTGGCCATCTATACGCCGCCCTACTACCTGGAGCGGGGCGAGATCGATCTGGCCACGGCCATCGTGCAGCGGGGAATTCACATCAGCGAGAACGTGTTGCCCGGTGACGCATGGCTGAAGCTGTACGTGGCCGTCTACCGCGGTTGCCTGCTGGTGCTCCGGCGCGAGTACGACCTCGCCCACACGGCGCTGACCCACGCCATCCGCGAGGCGCACGCGCGCGATTTCCGGATGGAGACGTACGCGCTCGTCTACTTGTCACGCCTCGAGCGCCTGCGGGGGGATCTGGCCGCGGCGCGGGAGGCGGCGGAGCTCGCGCTGGCCCGGGCCACCGCCCCGCTCCATGCCAACCCCTTCGACGAGATCCTGGCGCGCCGTGCCATCGCGGATTTGGTGCACGGGAGCGCGGGCGATCGGGAGCTGGAGATCGCGCGCGAGGTGGCCGAGGGCTCGGGCAATGTTCTTCAGCACGGCATCACCTTGCTCACCTTGGCCGAGCGGCGCGCGGGCACCCACCCGGGCGGCGCGTGCGCCTTGCTTGCGCTAGCACAGAAGTATCTGACCGCCGCGGGGGCCCTTGGCTGGCTCCAGAAAGCCGAACGGCTCCGCGGTTCATGGAGCTAGAAACGACATGCAGATCGCTAGCAACCGCGCCCTCGATGTCAGCACCCTTCGAGTTCGCGCAGGTGCCTTGACGCGCGAGCAGTTCGTGCGCGACTACCCCGGATATTATTTGGTCGTCACCCCCAACCCCGAGTCGCTGAACATTGGATACCGCACGGTGGCCATGAGCGTGGCCAGCGCGCGCAAATCCGAGGGGGCGCCCCCCGCCACCTTCGACATCGTCCCCATCGCCAAGGCGCCGCACAACCCCTACCCCGATCGCGTCTCCATCGGCCGCGCCACCAACTGCGATATCGTCTTCCGCGACGCGTCCGTCTCCAAGCTGCACGCCCACTTCCACGATTTTCGCGCCGGCGCCCCGGGGCCTTTGCGGGTGGTCGACCTCGGCTCCAGCAACGGCACCCGGGTCAACCACGTGATCCTCGAGCCGCAACACCCCGTGGTGCTCGAGCCGGGGGACACGTTGCAGCTCGGAGGGGTCAAGGCGCGCGTCGCCGATGGCGACGCGCTGTACGAGTTCTTACGGTGAGCTCGGGGTGAGCTTCCGGTGAACGGCTGCTGATCCAATCGACGTGAGCCGTCAGAAGATCTCGGGGCACCAGGGGGCGCGGTCCGCGCTGAAGACGATGTCGGCGTTGCGCAAGGAGCCGGGGGTGTGCTCGACCACCCTGCCGCCCAAGGCCAGCTGCGTGAAGCGAAACGCACCCAGGTAGGCGGAGCCGAGGGCCGTGACATCGAGGGAGAGATCGGGGGCCTGGTCGGTTCGTTTGGCGATGCCGTCGGCGAGGAGGTAACGGCCCGCGTTCCAGGGACAGAAGGCGTCGGTGACCTCGAAGACCAGCGGCGGGCCGGCCTCGTAGTGGCGCTGGGAGAGCGCGGCGGGGACGTCGAGGAGGCGCACGAAGATGACGTCGTGAATCGAGAGACGCATCGCGCGGGGCTCGGTCAATAGGAAAAAGAGCGGGTGATCCATGGGCATCAGGGCCATGTGAGCGACCTGCACCAAGTCGAGATCCAAGAGGTAGCGCCAGAGCGCGCGGGTCGCGGGCACCGAGTCGGCGATGGCTTCGCGGATATCGACGGAGCCCGTCATCAGGTAGCGGTCGGTCCCCGTGGTGATCCGGTAAAGCGCATAGCCTGCGGGGCGGCCGCCCAGCTCCAGCAGCACGCGCGCGAGCGGTGAACGGCCGGCGCGCACCCAGTCGGGATCGTTGAGCCGGCGCGAGCGCCACCAGATCTCGGAGCGGGTCAGCATGCCCGGGGTGACCCTGCGCACGCGATCCCAGATGGGCGGAAAGAGCGACGCGCCCTCCTCCTCGGTGACGAAGCGCACCCGCGCATCCGGGAGCGAGGGATCGGCGAAGGACGCGCGGTGCGTGGAGAGCTCCATATCGCCCCCGAGGCTCGCCATTCCATAGCCGTAGCGGCCGTAGATCGCGGGCTCGGTGCAGAAGAGCGCCGAGAGCACCTGCCCCCGCCGGTGGCTCTCCTCGAAGATGCTGCGCATCAACTGCGTCAGGATCCCGCGCCGGCGGTGGGTGGGCAGCACGCCCACGCCCGTGAGCCCCGCCGTCTCCACCGACACGCCCCCGGGGACCGTCATGCCGAAGGTGAACGCGCCCGCGCCGCCCACGATGCTGCCTTGGTCGTAGGCGCCGAAGCGCAGGTCGAGCTCGGGCAGCGCGCGCAATCGCTCGATGATCTCCGGCGACAACGGGCGGCCGAAGGCGGTGTGGATGGGGCGGACGAAATCGCCCGAGTCGTCGGCGGTGAGCTGCCTGATTTCGATGGTCACGGCTCCTTCTTAGAGCGAAGCGCGCTCCAAGACCATCTCGACGACGTGCAAAGCTTGGGTGGTGCTGCGGAACCCAAACTTCGCGTAGAGGCCATGGGCGTCGCGGGTTCCCAGGCGCACCTTCCGCACGTGGCGCACCGCAGGGTGCTCGAGCATGGCGCGCATCAAGGCCTGCGCAAGACCTTTGCCGCGCCAGTCCGGCCGCACGATCACGTCGAAGATCCACGCGACCTTCACCGTGTCGCTCAGCACGCGCGCCATCGCCACCAGGGCGCCGGAAGGCTCGCGCGCGCCGACCCACACGGTGGACGCGAGGATCGCACGCCCCACGGCCTCCGGGGCGATGCCCTCGTTCCAATAGGTGCCCTCGAGGAGGGTCAAGGCCTCCGGGAGAGCCTCCTCGCCCAGCGGGACGATCGGCGGAAGCGGTTGGGAAACGGGTGGCGAGGTGTGGGAAATGGTGGGCTCGGTCGCGAGGTCCAGGGTTGCGTCAGGCATGCTTTCAAAGTTTACGCAAGGGACAATTGTTCAAAAGTACCAACGCCCAGAAAACCCTCGGACAACTGGGCCAAGATCCCCGGGATCTCCGTCCTCCGCGCTCGAATACCGCATCTAGGTTGACACGTGTACAGTGAGCCCCATATGTTGTACCTCCTGTTTGGCTCCCTGAACCTTCGAGCAGCGCAGGTGAATTCTGCTCAGGGAGTTGACGCCCCCACCTTGCCTCACCCTGTCTGTTTACGAGCGGACTAGCGGCACCACGTAGAGCTGGGGTTGGGGTGGGTTGCGTTTGTCACGTTCCGTTGCGTTTGGGACACAACAGCGAGCGAGCCTCCATTTCTTTTCGGGGCTCGGTCCATCGACGAGGAGACGTCCATGTTGAGCGAGTACGTCGCGCCCGCGCGGGCACGGTCGGCCGAAGAGGTGTATGCGCCGTCGGGCATGAGGGTCAAGAAGCGCAACGGGTCGACGGAGTTGGTCGACGTCAACAAGATCGTGCGCGCCGTGAGCCGGTGCTGCGTCGGTCTGGTGGACGTGGACGCGCTGCGGGTGGCCACCAAGACCATCAGCGGCTTGTACGATGGGGCGACCACGCGCGAGCTCGATCAGCTCTCGATTCAAACGGCGGCGGCGCTCATCGCGTCCGAGCCGCAATATGCGCGGCTGGCGGCCAGGCTGCTGGGGACGTACATCGACAAGGAAGTTCGCAATCAAGAGATTCATGCATTTTCGCAGTCGATCGCGGCCGCCCACAAGCTCGGGTTGATCGGGCAGCGCCTGTTCGATTTCGTCTCGTTGAACGCGCGAAAGCTGAACGACGCCATCGAGCCCGCGCGGGATCGGAACTTCGAGTACTTCGGGCTCCGCACGGTCTACGATCGCTATTTGCTGAAGCACCCGAGCACCCGCTTGGTGCTGGAGACGCCGCAGCAATTTTTCCTGCGCATCGCGTGCGCGCTCTCGGAGACGGCGGCGGAGGCCATCGAGCTCTATCAGCTCTTCTCGTCGTTGGAGTACTTGCCGAGCTCCCCCACCCTCTTCAACGCGGGCACGCGCCACGAGCAGCTCTCCAGCTGCTTCTTGCTCGACTCGCCGGGCGATCATCTGGAGGAGATCTACAAGCGCTACACGGACGTGGCGCTGCTCTCGAAGTTCTCGGGCGGCATCGGGCTCGCGTACCACCGGGTGCGCGCGCGCGGCTCGCTCATCGAGAGCACCAACGGGCACTCCAACGGCATCGTCCCCTGGCTGAAGACGCTGGATGCGTCGGTCGCCGCCGTGAACCAAGGCGGCAAGCGCAAGGGGGCGTGCTGCGTGTACCTCGAGCCCTGGCACGCCGACATCGAGGAGTTCTTGGAGCTGCGCGACAACACGGGCGACATCGCCAGCCGCACGCACAACTTGAACCTGGCGAACTGGATCCCGGATCTGTTCATGAAGCGGGTGGAGGCCGACGGAACCTGGAGCCTCTTCGACCCCAAGGCGGTGCCCGAGCTGCCGGATCTGTACGGCGAGGCGTTCGAGCGAAGGTACGTCGAGGCCGAGGAGGCGGGCTTGGCGAGCAAGACCATCAAGGCGCGCGAGCTCTACTCCCGCATGATGCGCACCTTGGCGCAGACCGGCAATGGCTGGATGACGTTCAAGGACAAGTCGAACTTGGCGTGCAACCAAACGGCGTTGCCGGGCAAGACCGTGCACCTCTCGAACCTGTGCACCGAGATCCTGGAGGTCACGTCGAACGACGAGAGCGCGGTGTGCAACCTCGGCTCCATCAACTTGGCGCGCCACACGATCGTCGATGCCGAGGGCGCGGTGTCGTTCGACTACGCGAAGCTCGCGCACACGGTTCGCACGGCGGTGCGGCAGCTCGATCGGGTCATCGATCTCAACTTCTACCCCATCGAGTCGACCCGGCGCTCCAACCTGCGCTGGCGGCCGGTGGGGCTGGGGCTGATGGGCCTGCAGGACGTCTTTTTCCAGATGCGTCTGCCGTTCGACGCCCCGGAGGCGCGGGCCATCTCCAAGCGCATCTCCGAGGAGGTCTACTACCACGCGCTGGCCACGTCGGCCGATCTGGCGCGCGAGCGGGGCCGTCACCCGAGCTTCGAGGAGACGCGGGCGGCGCGCGGGGAGCTGCAGTTCGATGCGTGGGGCATCGTGCCGGACGGGCCGCGCTGGGAGGCGCTGCGCGCGCGCGTTCGAGCCGAGGGGCTGCGCAACTCGCTCCTGGTGGCGATCGCGCCCACGGCGACCATCGCGTCCATCGCCGGGTGCTACGAGTGCATCGAGCCGCAGGTCTCGAATTTGTTCAAGCGCGAGACCTTGTCGGGCGACTTCATTCAGGTGAATCGCTACCTGGTGGCGACGTTGAAGGAGCTCGGGCTCTGGACGGAGTCGATGCGCTCGCGGCTGAAGATGGCGGAGGGCTCGGTGCAGGGCTTCGAGGAGCTGCCGGAGGCGCTTCGCGCGCTCTTCCGCACGGCGTGGGAGATCCCGATGCGGTCGCTCATCGACATGGCCGCCGATCGGGGGGCGTTCATCGATCAGAGCCAGTCGCTCAACTTGTTCAGCGCGTCGCCAAACATCGGCCAGCTCTCGAGCATGTACTTCTACGCGTGGAAGAAGGGGCTCAAGACGACGTACTACCTGCGCTCGCGGCCGGCCACGCGCATCGCCAAGGCCACCGTCGATCGCTCGGACGCGGCGGGCGCGCTGGGCGCCTCGGGCAGCGCGGCGGGGGAGCGCGCGGCGGCCGAGAGAGCTACGGCGGCGGTGGTTTGCTCGCTCGAGAACCCGGAGAGCTGCGAGGCGTGCCAATGAGCGGGCGGCACGTGCCGTCGTCGGTGGAGCGGCCGGCGCGCATCCTCGATCCGGGGCTTTGCCTCACCTTGCGGCCCATGGTGTACCCGAATTTTTTCGAGATGTACCGGGACGCCATCAAGAACACGTGGACGGTGGAGGAGGTCGACTTCTCCACGGACACGGGCGATCTGCAGAAGAAGATGAGCGACGCGGAGCGGCACCTGGTGCAGCGGCTCATCGCGTTCTTCGCCACGGGCGACTCCATCGTGGCGAACAACTTGGTGCTCAATTTGTACAAGCACATCAACGCGCCCGAGGCGCGCATGTACCTCTCGCGCCAGCTTTATGAAGAAGCGCTGCACGTGCAATTCTATCTCACGTTGCTCGATACGTACGTGCCCGATCCCGAGGAGCGACATCGGGCGTTCGCGGCGGTCGAGAACATCCCGAGCATCCGCAAGAAGGCGGAGTTTTGCATGCGCTGGCTCGATGGCGTGCAGGAGCTCCCGCAGCTGCGGACGCGCGGGGAGCGGCAGGCGTTTCTGCTCAACCTCATCGCCTTCGCCGCGTGCACCGAGGGGCTCTTCTTCTTCGGCGCCTTTGCCTATGTGTACTTCTTGCGGTCGCGCGGGCTCCTGCACGGGCTGGCCGCGGGGACCAACTGGGTCTTCCGCGACGAGAGCGCGCATATGGCGTTTGCGTTCGAGGTGGTCAAGACGGTGCGCGAGGAGGAGCCGGAGCTGTGGGACGACGCGCTGGTGCGCGAAGTCCACGCGATGCTCGACGAGGCCATCGACTGCGAGACGCAGTTCGCCGAGGATCTGCTGGAGGGCGGCATCGCCGGGCTCTCGGTGCAGGACGTGCGCCGTTACCTGGAGTTCTGCGCCGATCAGCGGCTGGCGACCTTGGGGCTCGCGCCGCGCTACCGGACGAAGAACCCCTTCTCGTTCATGGCGCTGCAGGACGTGCAGGAGGTGACGAACTTCTTCGAGCGGCGGGTGTCCGCGTACCAAGTCGGGATCACCGGCGAGGTCGCGCTCGACCTTGCATTTTAGGGCGCGAGGGCGCGCGCTGGGCGGGGCGCCGCGCGCGGAGGCGGCGCCCTCGATCCGAGATTAGAACGAGCCGCTCCAGGCGACGCCGCCGGAGCGGTGATCGAACCAAGGCGTGATGCCGGCGGTCTCCTTCTTCTCGACCTTCTCGGTGGTGTCGGGCTTGCGCAGGAAATACCAGAGCAAGCCGCCGCCGATGGCGGCGAGGCCCACGCCGCCCACGATGAAGCCGGCGTTCACCATCTGGGCGCCGCTCTTGGCGTCGGCGAGGGCCGGATCGCCGGGGGGCGCGGCGCAGTCTTTGGACGAGTAGCTGCACTGGCTCGGGATCTTGCCGAACCCCAGGGCGACGACCACGCCGCCGCCGATCAAGGCAGCGGCGCCCGCGCCCATGACGACGATGGGGCCGATGGCGGTGTTCGACTTGCCCTGCCCTTCGAGGTCCGAGGGCTCGACCGAGGCCTGTGCGCCGGGCGCCGCGGCGGGCGGGGCGCCCAGATCGGGGAACGTTCCCACCACGAGGCGTTCGCGCTCGCCTTGGTGCACGACGATCTTCTGCTCCACCTTTTTATCGCCGTGGAGAAACCTCACGGTGTGCTCCCCCGGATCGACGTCGATGCTCTTGCCGCGATCGAGGCGATCGGCCACCTGCAGATCGTCCACGAAGACGATGGTGTCGACCACGTCATTTCCCCGCGCGTCGCGCGCGACGAAGCTCACGCTCGGCACCGTGCGGGTCATCTCGTCGGCGAATCGCGCACAGTCGCCCTGGATGAGCGCCGGGCACGAGCTCTGCGCGCACTTGAAGAACACCTCGCGCGCCTGCGAGAGCTTGCCGCTGTCGCGCAGGGTCTGGCCGCGGCTGTGCGCCTCGAGGCATTGATCCTTCGTCATCGGTTCGCGCTGCTGCGCGGAGGCGGGAGCGCTCGAGAAGACGGCGGCGGCCAAGGCCGCAGAAGATACGCAAACGGATAGTCGCGTTACGGACGCGGCGAACGGAGCTGCCGCGCGGCGAGCCATCGAAGATCGAATCATGACGGTGGACCTGTCTAAATGCAGCCGGGTTTGTACAGCTTCTTGGTCCCTTCGTAATAGAAGGGAGGATCGCACGACGGTGCGCTGGAGGGTGCGGGAGGTGCCGCGCTGGGCTGCGCGGACGCCGACGATCGCGGCGCAGCCTTGGTCGGCTGGCCGGGGCGCGCGGGCGGCCGGAATGGGAAGCGCGCGGAGCTGGAGGCAACGGGCGGCGTGGGGGCCACGACGGGCACGGCCGGGTTCGGGCTTGGGCTCGCATTACTTGCGGCCGGTGCGGCCGGTGCGGCCGGTGCGCCAGATGCAACGGGTGCGGCAGCGGACGCCGGCGGTGTCGCCCCTGCCGGAGGAGTCGCCTGCGTTGCAGCCGGCTCGGGCGGCGCGGCGGGGGTCGGGTGCTCGGTGGAGCGGAACCCCGGCACCTCGGGCTGAATGGCCACGGTGAAGCGCGGGCGCACGACGGCGAGGCCCGCGACGACCAGGGCAAGCGCGGCGAGCCCCACGAACCATGGCCAACGAGCGCGCGACTCGGAGGGAGCGACCTCGGTCTTGGCCGTGCCGCTGGGCGTCTGCCGGATGCGCAGCCGGGGACGGCTGCCGCCGATGCTCTCACCGGGGGCGAGGCGCGGGGTGATGGCCGAGATGTTCGGCACGCTGGTCGCGCGGATCGCACCGAGGTACGTCTCCAAGGTCTCGCGTCGCTCGTTGCGTTCGCTCGCGAACATATCGGCCACACGTGCGGAGACGTCACGCACGGATACGGCTTCTTTGGCCTCGCGAAGGTAGGCTTCGATATCGCCCAGGAACTCGACGGCGCTGGCGTAGCGATCCTCGGGCGCGACGGCGCGGGCCTTGTCGCAGATGCGCACCAGCTCGGGGTGCGCGCCGGGCACTTCCTTGCCGAGCGAGGGGATGGTCCCTTGCGATAGGAGCGACAGGACCTCGGCGTCGGATTTCTGGTGCCACATGGGCGAGCCCGCGACCGCTTCCCAGATCATCACGCCGATGGCGAAGAAGTCGGTGCGCACGGTGATATCGCCCGTGAGCTGCTCCGGCGCCATGTACCAGGGCTTTCCCTTGAACACGCCGACCCGCGTCTTGACCCGCGAGTTCTTGGCTTTGGCGATGCCGAAGTCGAGGAGCTTGACCTGCCCGTCATAGGTGACGAACACGTTCTCCGGGTTCACGTCGCGGTGAACCAGCCCCATGGGGCTTCCATCGAAGTCGGTCAGCGCATGCGCATATTCCAGCGCACGGAGCACTTCACAGAGCACCCTCAAGTACATCTCGAGCGGGAAGCCCAAGTGCCGCGCCGAGAGCACCCGCGCCAGGGACTGGCCGCTCAGGTACTCCATGGCGATGAAATGACGGTCTCCCTCGCTTCCGACCTCGTACGTATGAACGATATTCGGATGATGCAGCCGGGAAGCGACCCGCGCTTCCTCGTAAAACATCGCCAAAAAGTCCGGGTCGCGCGCGAATTCGGGCTTCAGCTCCTTCAGCACCACCAGCTTGCTGAAGCTGCCGGGCCCTTGGGCCATAGCGATGTAGACATTCCCCATCCCCCCTTGCTCGAGATCGGCGATTAGTTGGTACTTACCGATCACGTGCTCGGAGGCCGTGCTTTCTGACATCGCACTTCCTCCCTCTACCTCGACGAGCCGCAGTGCTCTTTCACGATGATCTTTTAGCATCACTCACGCCACGGGCTTAGTAAACCTGTATTTCAATCCCCTCTTGCCAGAAGTAGACGTTCTTGAAGCTCCCGTTCGGCTGAATGGCGGTGCCCCATACGCTCTTCGTGTAATTGTGATCCGCCGGCTGGCCACCCCGCGCGGGCGAGAAGCCCGAGCCTGCCCCGAGACCGAGCGAGACATCGCGCAGGTTCTCGAAGGTATTGATGAGATTGTCCGCCGTGTACGAACCATTCTGAGCGAGGAGCCCCTCCACGAAGACGTGGGCGGTGATATAGCCCTCGAACGACGTATAGTTTCGTCGCGACGCATCCGGGACCATTCGTTGGTAGTCCCTCACGATGGCCGACTCGTCCTGCGCATAATTCGGCACGACCTGCGAGACGAAGACGTTCTCCGTGTATCGCGAACCAGCTGAGGCCAACAAGGTGGCGAGCGAGTTCGGTCCGACGAACGACACGTTGCTGAAGAAGACGATGAGCCGCTTCGCGTCCTCGGCGGGGAGCTGAGCGCGCCAGTCTTGAATCTCTTTGATGAAGTCCGCGCCCGCACTGTAGGTGTCCGTCATCAAGACGCCGACGTAGTGCGTGGCCGTATTTCCTTTGAGGATATTGTTTTGGATATGCGTAATCGCATTCCGCCCCGCGTCTCGACCAGCCCCAATGATATTGCGTTCGTATTGGAATCGTGGGATGGCCGTGTCGTCGGGGAGCTGCGGTAGTTTGCGCGAGGCCTGCTGGGACAGGGCCTTGTACGCGTTCACGAGGCCCGTGTAGCCGGCCTGTCCGTAGGTATCTTTCTGATCGAAGCTGATGAGGTGCTGGTAGTCCGTGACGTGGCACCCTCCACCCTCGCACCGCGGGTAGAGAAAGTACTCGAGCGTGGCGCGCGCTTCCTGCGCGTAGCTCGCCCGTACATTGAAGATGAATCGTTTGCACGGCCCCGCAAGGTCGTCGCGAAGCATCAATGTCGCGCCGGTGAACGCGCCGAAGAACAAGGTCTCGGTCTCCACCGCGATCGGCGCAAAGCGCACCATGGTGGGCGTCCCCACGTTCCCGAGAATGGCGAGGACGGAGCCGGGCCCGCGTTCGAGGCGGGTGGTGGACACCGGGGGCTCCGTGGGCGGTGTGTCCTTGGTGGACGGGCATCGCGGCGGGAGGCTGGTCGCCGCGCGCACATCGAGCAACTCGCCGGCATTGCTCTGGGCGGACGCCGGCACATAGCCATCGTCCTTGAACACGAGCTCCAATTGGCGACCGCGAACGCCGCCCTTGTCGTTCTGCTCTTTGAACGCAAGCTGGATGCCTTCGCTCATCTGGTTGCCCAGGTCCTGGTTCGGTCCAGTGGCCGGCGCGGAGATGCCGATGCGCAGAGGAGCCTTGTCCGGCGAGACGCAAGACGCTTGGGAAAGGCTCGCGTTTCCGGCTTGACCCGCGGGGACGCAGACCAAACTGGTCCCACAATCGCTGTCGACCTTACACTCCCGCGGCGAAAATTCGACCGAGCATGCGACCGCCAGGGGCGCGCTTGCCACCAGCACCTTCGCAAAAAGTCTCATTCGGCCCGCCCCCATGATTCCTCCCGCGCTCACGCGGCCCCTCGTTGTATTTTCACACGCATTCCCAAAGTAGGATGCCCCTTGATCAGACGACAAACTGAAGAGTTAGAAGAACTTGGATCGTTTGCGAAGAGGGAAACTCTTCTACGACAATCTTACGGTTGAGGCTACGTCCAGTTTCACCAAGGTCAAGAGTCGTCTCTTGGACATCCCTGCTTCTTCTTCACCTTCCTTCCCCGCCTCCCTTCTTCTTCTTCCTCTTCGTCTTCTTTCTCGCTCCGCCGACATTCATCGGCTGCTTGCGCGCTTCTTCGAGCGATGCTCACCAGCACCCGATCCTATCGTTACGCCTTCCATGACGTCCACGTCCATCGGAGAACGACGAGGAATGGCAGCCATTGTCGTGATCGCAAACGCCATGCGAACTTCAGCTTGTCGCCTGCGCGGCGACGTGCTTCGCGCCTCGGTGGGGGCTTTGTTGCGAATCTGCGCGCGTGACAACGTTATCTTCGTCGATGGACGCGCGGTCCCAGTGCGCAAGGCGCGCCCTGCGCATGGCGGGGACGTGTGATCGCGCGGGCGGTGCGCGTGCGAACCTTGACGGTGAACTGTGCGCGACGTGACGTTCGCGATCGTCACGCGAGGTGAGCGATCGTCATGTAACGGTCTCCGTCGCGACGTGTGTCGCGGCGACCTTCGGGATCGCGGGCGATGGTCGATATCGCTCAGCGGTGTGCGATCGAAGGCACGTGATGGACGATGCGACGTGATGGCGTGACGAGGGACGGCGGGAAGACGTAACGAATGGAACGTGCTGGCGGGACGACGGGAAGACGGAGACGCGGTCGGATGGAATGGAGCGATCCGCGGGCGCGCGCTCATTCGCAGGCGCTCGCGCTCATTCGCGGGCGCGCGCTCATTCGCGGACCTCGCTCTCATTAAAGAGGATGCACCCGCGCGGGGGTTCGGGCGCTTCCTGGTCGACGCAATTACCAGGACTCATGTCCTGGCAGTGCGTGGACCTCGGTGGACGCGCTCACCTCCCCTGCGCGCGGCGCGAGCTCGTCGTGGAGCTCGCGCGGCTGCACGGGTCCAGCAGGGGTGATCTACTTCGGCTCGACGAAGGCGGCGATGGCGGCAGCGATGTCCGTCCAGCCATCGAGGTGGCTCTTACGCCATTTTTCGGTAGGTAGGCCGGAGTGGACGATGCGGAGATCCGTGGCTTCGCCGATGGGGGTCAGCTCGACTTTGACGATCGACTCCTTGCCCTCGGTGCCCTCGGACATCCACGTGAACTCGACCAGGCGCGGGCGCTCGACGCGGAGGTAGCGGCCGTAGTGGGCCCAGAGCTTGTTGTCGTAGGCGACCTCCAAAAAGTAAAGCTTGCCGGGTTCCGCCTCGAGCACGAGCTGGGTCGTGTCAAACCATTTGCGGAACTTCTCGGGATCGGTCCATGCGGCGAAGACAGCCTCCGGCGGCGCTTGGATGCGGCGGGAGACGGTGAGGCCAAAGAGATCCTGAGGGGCTTTCGGGTACGAGGCGGAGGACATGGTTCATCGGTCCTTCTTGTTGGGTGCCGCGGGGGCGGTTTGAGGTGGGGTGGTCAGGAAAGCCTCGAGTCGATCGAGACGGTCGTTCCAGAAGCGCTCGTACTGGGAGGTCCACTGCACCACCTCGCGCAAGGGGGCGGCCTCCAAGGTCAGATGATGCTCCCGGCCAATGCGAACCCGGCGTAGAAGCCCGGCTTGTTCGAGCACTTTGATGTGCTTCGAGACGGCGTTGAGGGACATGGCAAAGGGCTCCGCCATGTCGGTGACCCGGCTTGGACCGCGGGCGAGCCGGTCGATGATGGCGCGGCGGGTGGGGTCGGCGAGAGCAGCAAATGCGCGATCGAGGGGGGCCTGCACGTCATTCAACCTTTTAGTTGAGTTTAGCGCGCGCGGGGCTCCCGTCAAGGGCGCGGGTGGTGGCGCGGGGTCGCCCGGGGTCGTGGTGCATGCTCGGCCACTTTTGTGGACTGGTGGTCGACAAGTGCACCGGTGCACCACGGTCAGATTGGGGATAACCCGGGATTTTCTCGGGTGAACGAGGTGCGGGAGCCGGCCCGAGCGGCGGTATCTGCATTGCAGTAGGGGCCGTTGCGGTGGCGATGGCGGTGGCTCTCACCCGCGAAGGCCGAGGGAGCCATGTGGAACGACCTTTCGACAATGAGGTGGCGATTGAAGACGACAACGCTGATCGGGGGCATCTTCGGGGCGCTCATTCTGGGGTGGAGCGGCATGGGGTGCAGCGGCGCGGAGTCGAGGGACGACTCGGGCTCGGGCAATGGCGGCGACTCCGAGGAGATGTCGGAAGCGGCTTTGACGGATGCCGTGGGCACGTCGGCGTATTGTTCGGGGCGCGGTTCGAGCGTGCTTCGGGGTGCGAAGCTGTTCTTCTTCGAGTTCCCGGGGGTCAAAGGAAACGGGCGAACGTGCGCCACGTGCCACCGTCCGGAGGACGGCTTTGCGCTTTCGCCGGCGACGGCGGAGAGGCTCTATCGCTCGAGCAAGGGGCGCGATCCGCTCTTCAAGTCCATCGACGCCGACGACGGCAAGAACGACTATACGAGCCTTCGCACGAAGGGGTTGGTGCGGGTCACCCTGAAGCTGCCGCCGAACGTGAAGCTGGCCGACGATCCGGCCGCCACCACCGTGACGGTGCTGCGCGCGGTGCCCACGGTGCTCAATGCGGCGCTCACGGCGCCGTACCAGCAGGATGGGCGGCAGCCGAATTTGGAGTCGCAGGCGCTGGGGGCGCTCCACGATCACGCGTTGATTCAGCGGGAGCCGGCGAGTCGGGCGCTCGAGGATGTGTCGAACTTCCAGAAGGTGCTCTTCTCGTCGCTGGGGACGTTCGTGCTCGCGAACGCGATCGAGCGCGGGCAGAATCCGCTGCCCAACGTCGATCCGCCGCTCTCGGCGTACGAGAAGCAGGGCAAGGCGCTGTTCGAGGCGAAGTGTTCTTCGCTTTGCCATAGTGGGCCGACGCAGACGGGGTCCAACATTGGGTTTGGGCAGGCGCAGAATATTTTCGTGTCGGGGCCGCGGCCGCCGAAGGTTCCGTTTGGGTTCGAGCCGAGCACGTTGCCGGTTCGGCCTTATATCTTTACGAATCCGGATGGCAGCATGGCGGTTTGTCCGTTGACGCGGAAGGCCGAGCCTTGTCCGAGCACGGATCCGGGGATCGCGTTGATCACGGGGAAGATCGACGATTTCAACTCGTTCGACATTCCGCAGCTGCGGGGTATTCGTTACACGGCGCCGTACTTCCACGACAACAGTGCGGCTACCATGGAAGATATGATGAAGCACTACACCGCCGCGTATGAGTTTTTGATTGGCGTGGGGGTGCCGGGGATTCCGCATTTGCCCGTAGAGGACTATGGGCCGATGATTGCGTATATGAACAAGCTTTGACGTTTATGGTTCTTCGGGGCGCCTTTGTTCTCCGGGGCGCCTCGGGAACGACTTCTTCTCGGATGCGCCTCGGGAACGACTTCTTCTCGAATGCGCCTCGGAACGACTTCTTCTCGAATGCGCCTCGGAACGACTTCTTCTCGGATGCGCCTCGGAACGACTTCTTCTCGAATGCGCCTCGGAACGACTTCTTCTCGAATGCGCCTCGGAACGACTTTTTCTACGAAGGTTCGAGACGCCTCGAAAGCGTTTTTTTTACGAAGGAGCCGCCTCGAAAAGCGACTTCTTCTACGAAGGTTCGAGACGGTGCGGGAACGGCTTCTCGTCGAAGATTGGGTCGGACGACGGGGCTTAGAGCAGGTGTTTGCGGATGAGGCGATAGAGGTAGGTGCGGTCGACGCCGGCTTCGCGGGCGGCGTTGGAGACGTTGCGGTCGTGGCGGGCCAGGAGGCGGCGGACGTATTCGCGTTCGCCGGCGTCGATCCAGGTTTCGCGGAAGCGTTTGAAGTCGGCGTCGAAGGCGGAGGACTCGAAGTCGCTGGGAGGAATGGGCGCGGGGCCGCCGGCCGTGGGGACGAGGCTCGGGGGTGGCGCCGTGCGCGAAGAGGGAATGGGGCGGCCTTCCGCGGCGGTGTCGCTGAAGGAGAGGGCCTCTTTGGCGCCCATGACGGCAGCGCGGTGCACGAAGTTGCGAAGGGCGCGGACGTTGCCGAGCCACGGGCGCTTGGTGAGCTGGGACACGAGCTCGGGGCTGGCGGCGACGCCGCGCGGTAAGAAGCGCTCGACCAGCAAGGGGACGTCGTCGAGGTGCTCGCGCAAGGGGGGGACGGTCACCGGTAGGACCGCGAGGCGGAAATAAAGGTCTTCGCGGAAGGCGCCGGCGTTGACCATGGTGCGGATGTCCCGGTGGGTCGCCGAGAGGAAACGGACGTTGACCTTGCGGCGCGAGGTCTCGCCGACCCGGCGGATGGTGCTCGACTCGAGCGCGCGCAAGAGACGCGGCTGGACCGACATGGGCAGATCGCCAATCTCGTCGAGGAAGACGGTGCCGCCGTCGGCCGCCTCGATGGCGCCGGTGCGCGCGGTGGTGGCGCCGGTGAACGCGCCCTTGGCGTGGCCGAACAGCTCGCTCTCGATGAGGCTCTCGGGGAGCGCCGCGCAGTCCACGATGACGAAGGGCCTGTCGACGCGCGGTGAAGCTTCGTGGATGGCTTGCGCGACCAGCTCTTTCCCCGTGCCCGTTTCGCCTTGAATGAGCACCGGGGAGTCGGCCTTGGCGATGTTGGCCAAATAGGCGAAGAGGGCGCGCATGACCGGCGTTCGGCCGACGAGCGGTCCGAAGCTCTCCTCGGGCCAGAGCTCGGGTGGCTGCTGCTCGCCATCGTAGACCACCGTGAGCTCGGTCACCCCGAGCTTGACCTTGCTGCCGTCGGCCACGCGCGCGCTCGATACCAGGACGCCTTCGACGAAGGTGCCGTTTCGGCTGCCCAGATCGCGGATCCACACGCCGTCCTCGCGCAGCTCGATCTCGGCGTGGAGCCGGGAGACGGTGGTGTCCGTGATCACAACGCTCACGCCGCTGGCGGAGCCCAGGAGCGTGGAGCGCAGCGCGAGCTTCACTTTGTGGTGCCCCCGAAGGTCGCGCCACATCAAATGGGGACAGGGCGCGGCTTTGGCCCGAGGCTCGAACGTCTGTACTTTGGTATGCTCGCCGGGCGGAACTGCGGTGCGCATGAAGGGAACGCCCCATCATGTTCTGTCCGAAGCGGCGCCGCAAGGGCGGTCACCTTAACCTGGACGTCCGGAGGTGCATGCTGGTCTTGTCCGGCGCCTCGTCCTAGGTCTCGTCCGGGTCGGGTCCACCGCCTCGGTCGCGGTGGGTCCGCGTCGGAGAAGCACCGCTCCAGGCGCTCTTGCAACGCAGCGTGGCGAGTCCATGATGGAGGCATGCATCTTTCGCCGCGCGACATCGATAAGCTCGTCCTGCATCAAGCCGGATTTCTCGCGCAGAAGCGCCTCGCACGCGGCGTTCGCTTGAATTACCCGGAGGCGGTTGCGCTGCTCGCCACCCAGCTGCTCGAGTGGATCCGGGACGGGCGCTCCGTGGCGGAGTTGATGGATCTCGGCCGGCGGGTCCTCGGGCGAAGGCAGGTGCTCCCCAACGTACCCGAAATGCTCCACGAAGTGCAGGTCGAGGGTACGTTCGACGATGGTACCAAGCTGGTCACGGTGCACGATCCCATCGTGCGCGAGGACGGCGATCTGTCCTTGGCGCTGTACGGCAGCTTTCTACCGGTGCCCGATCCCGCGGTCTTCGGCGCGACGTCCGAGGTGGAGGCGTCGCCCGCCGGCGCCATCTCCGTCGCACCGGGCGAGGTGGAGCTCTACGCGGGGCGGCGCCGCACGACCTTGACGGTGACCAGCCGCGGGGATCGGCCGATTCAAGTGGGGAGTCATTATCCCTTTTCGAGAACGAACGCGGCGCTCGAGTTCGACCGGGCGCTCGCCGAGGGAAAGCACCTCGACGTCCCCGCAGGAACGGCCGTGCGCTTCGAGCCGGGTGAGACGCGCACCGTGACCTTGGTCGATGACGCGACGGCGGCCAGCGCAGCTCGCGCGGCCAGCTGACCGGACGAAGGAGAGCGAGGAAGCGCCATGGCACCGCCTTATCGGAACGAGGTCGAGTCGCTCCGCGCGGAGAACGAGCGCCTTCGCGCGGAGCTCGGGGCGCAGCGCCCGAGGCGGCCGAGGTGGAGGCGCCCCTGGGTGACGGCGCTCCTGATCGCCCTGGAGCTGATCGCGCTGTTCGCGCTGCAGCCCTGGCTCAACGCGCCCAGCGACGTTCGGTTTTGGGGCGCGGTGGCGATCCTCGTGGCGCTAGGGATCGCGGCGGCGCTCAGCGCTTTCGGGCATGGACGAAGAGCGGATTGAATCGGCGAAAGGTGAAGGGCGATGGCGATCAAGTTGAATCCCCCGAGCGCGGATGGGAAAACGGTGTTCCGAATCATTTCGTCGGTCGCCGTGTTGTTGGTGCTTGTGTTCGTGGGGTGCGCCACCACGCAGCGCATCGACGCGGGGCACGTCGGGGTGCGGGTGAAGCTCGCGGGGAGCGAGCGCGGTGTGCAAGACGCGCCGGTGGTCACCGGCTACGTCTTTTTCAATCCGCTGACGGAGCAGATCATCGAGTTTCCCACCAGCGTGCAAAACGTGGTGTGGACGCAGGCCGCCCACGAGGGCCGTCAGATCGACGAGTCGATTACGTTCTCGTCGAGCGAGGGCGTGAACGTCAACGCCGACATCGGCCTCTCGTTCCACATCGAGCCCACCTTGGTGCCGCGGCTGTATGGGCGGTTTCGGCAGAACAACTTGAACGTGCTCGCCGATGGATACGTGCGCAACACGGTGCGCGAGGCCTTCAACGACGTGGCCTCGAAGCTGCCCGTCCAAGACGTGTACGGCTCCGGTAAATCGAAGATGCTCTCCGACGTCACCGCCAAATGCCGGGAGGTGCTGGACAAGGACGGCTTCGTCATCGACCAATTGACCATCAACGGTGCCCTGCGCCTGCCGCAGAACGTGGCCGACGCCATCAACCGCGCGATGGAGGCCACCCAAAACGCGATCCAGAGCGAGAACAAGGTGCGCCAGGTGAAGGCCGAGGCGGACCAAGCGATCACGCAAGCGCACGGCGCGGCCGAAGCCGCCCGGCAAAAGGCGCAAGGCGACGCCGATGCGCTCTTGATCCGTGCGCGCTCGGAGGCGCGGGCCAACGAGATCATTCGGTTGTCCACCAGCCCCGCGATCCTTCAGTACCGCGCGCTCGAGCATTGGGATGGGAAGCTGCCCACCTTCAACGGCGCCGGGCAGCTGCCGATGCTCACCTTCGACGCCGCGAAGCTCGGCGTGGGGCTCGACGAGAACACGCGCCAAAAGCGGCTCAAGGACCTGCTCGCCGAGGACAAGGCGGAGAGCGGGAGCGGCAGCTCGCCGACCCCGCCCTCCCCCGCCGCGCCGGCCCCGAAATAGCCTGCGGGAGCGCTACTCCGGCGCCAGCCAGACCTCGACGCGCCGGTTGCGTTCGCGACCGGACTCGTCGATGTTGGAGGCGACGGCCATCTCGGAGCCGAAGCCGTCGACCGTGGCCGGATGAACGCCGCGGGCGGAGAGCTCGTCGCCGACGGCTTTGGCGCGCTCGCGCGAGAGGCGCAGGTTCTGGGTGGCGTCGCCGGTGCCGTCGGAGAACCCCAGCAAAAGGACGCGGGCGCCCGGCTGGCCATTGAGGAAGGACACGACGCGGTCGAGATCGCGCGTGCCGCGGCTGTCGAGCTCATTTTTGCCGGTGCGGAAGCGAAAATCGAGCGAGAGGCGGCGCGCTTTTTTGATGGTCCCGAGGTAGCGCGCGGAGCAGCGGCCGGTGCACGCGTCGGCGTCGTGCACGCGAACGCTCAAATCGACGAACCCCGAGGCCCGCACCGCGGCCTGCCCCTCGGGCGAGAGCGCGAAGGTGACGAGCTCGCGGGTGAGAGGGCTGGTCGGGCGCGAGCCCGTGTAGAAGTAGAGGCGGCGCGAGAGCATGTAACCCTCGGTGGTGACCGTGAAGGGCGAAGGGAACATCGGGGGCGCCCCGCGATCGGAGACCGCGAGCGCGGTGGCCGAGCGGATGTACGCGAGGCCGATGAAGCCGATGCCCCCCGGATCGTTGGCGACGGCGTCGGAGAGCGCGTCGCTGTCGGCGAAGCGCTTGGCCGCGGGGCTCAACTTCTCTTTCCCCAGGATGAAATGCTTGAACGTATCGTACGTGCCCGAGGCGTCGTCGCGCGCGAAGACGCTGATGGGGCCTTGGGCGCCCCCGACCTCCGACCAATCCTTCACGGCGCCCGTGAAGACGCGGCGGAGCTGATCGGCGTCGAGCGCGCGCACCTTGCTGTTCGGGTGCACGACCACCGCGATGCCGTCGAGCGCGATCACGTGCTCGTTGGCGGGCGAGCGCATCTCCCCGAGCCCTTTTTGCGCGAGCAGCGCGTTCTCGTCGTCGTGAACGGCGCGCGAGGCCATGCCCACGTCGCACGTTCCATTCGCGAGGCCCTGGAAGGCGGTGGCCGTCCCCTCGGCCTCGATGGAGACGATTTGAACGCGCTCGTCCGGCCTGCCGGCGCGGATATCGACGGACGCCGGCTTCTTCCCCGGCGTGCGCGACGTGGTGGTGATCCCCTTCTTCTTGAAGTACGCCTCGACCAGCGCCGGCGCGAGCTCGGCGCCGATGGTGTTGGAGCCGCAGAGCCTGAGCACCCGCTCGCCGCCGGCATCGGCGAGGGCGGCCACGGCCTCCTGCGATCCGGGCGCGATGGCGGCCTTCTTCCGGAGGCCGTTGGAGACGAACAACCCCGCGATCCCTGCGACCGCGGCGACGGCCACGCCGGCCATGATCAAGGTGCCGCGGCGCCCTTTGGCCTCGGACGCAGGCACCTTGGGCGGGTGCAACGTGGAATAAATCGGATGGCTGGTCGACTGCGGCGTGGAGCCCGAAGCGCCCGGCGCGACGACCAAGGTGGGCACCGATTCGATGCTGCGCTCGCCGTCTTGTGCGCGGATGCACTCGCTGATGCGCGCGCGCACGGTGGAGCGCTCTTTCTCGAACAGGGTCGCGACCCACGCGCCCAGTTTGTCGCGGCCGAGGGGGCGCACGCCCACCTCGTCGAAGTACGCTTCGAGCGCGGTGCGCATCTCGAGGGCGGTCTCGAAGCGGGCGCTCGCGTCTTTTTCGAGGGCGCGGGCGCAGATGGCGTCGAGCAGGGGGTGGATGTGGTGCACGACCGTGGAGAGGCGCGGGATCTCTTCGAGCAGGAGCTTGTGCATCGCCTCCATGGGCGTGTCGGCTCGAAAGAGGCGGCGTTGCGCGAGCAGCTCCCAGAGCACGATGCCGGTGGCGAAGACGTCGACGCGCCGGTCGATGGGATCGCCGCGCACTTGCTCGGGCGCCGTGTACGAGGGCTTGCCTTTGAAGGTGCCCACGGCGGTGGCCGTGTTGCTGAGAACGGTGCGCGCGATGCCGAAGTCGACCAGCTTCACCTCGCCGTCGTACGTCACGAAGATGTTCTGAGGGCTCACGTCGCGGTGCACGATGCCGAGGGGCATGCCGTCGAAGTCGTGAAGCTCGTGGGCGTAGTGAAGGCCGCTCAGCGCATCGATGACGATCTGCACCGCCAACGGCGCCTCGATCGGTCGGTTCGCGCGAAAGGCGGCGGTGGCGATGCGCCCGAGCGGTTGCCCCTCGAGGTACTCCATCGCGATGAAGTTCTCTCCATCGTGGGCGCCCACCTCGAGCGTCTGCACCACGTTGGGGTGACGAAGCCGCGCGGCCAGACGCGCTTCGTCGAGCAGCATGGCGCGGTAGGTATCCTCCTCCGCGACATCGGCGCGCAGCTTTTTGACGACGACGAGCTTGCGAAAGCCCTGGGGACCGCTCTGGAGCGCCAGGTAGACATCCGCCATCCCTCCGCGTCCGAGGGTTGCAACGAAGCGATACTTACCAAAGCGTGCTGAAGTAGCCACTTGCTATTGGGAGCGAAAATTACCGTACTTGAATGTCAGCTCTGTGACGCTTGTGTCACGCTGACGTTCGAGCGACGTATGCACGCTGCGCGTTCGCGCTGCCCGCGTTCATCCGATCCGCGCGCGCGGCGCGATCGATCACGGCAAGCGCGTGATGCGATCGAGCGCGGGCGGCTTGAGCGGGTTGTTGGCCTTCATGTATGCGATGAGCGCGTCGAGGTCGATCGGACCGTTGGTCGGGTTGGTCGCCTTCTTGAACTCATCGAATCCATCGCCGCCTGTGGCGAGGAAGTTGTTCGTCACCACCCGGTAGGTCTTGGCGGGGTCGAGCGCAACGTAACCGCCGGCTTCGCGAACCTGAATGGTGTTTGGCTCGACCACGGGGGCGCCGCCACCGGGCCGCTTGTACGCGTACTTCAAGCCCGCGATCTGGAGGATGCCCTTGCCCTGCTGGTTGAGCAAGGTTTCGATCTGGGCGCCGGTCAAGCTCACCGTGACGAGGTAGTTCGTAAAGGGCTGCACCGTAAAGGCTTGCGCGTAGGTCATGGTGCCCGGGCTGGCCTCGCTGCACCCGTCGCAAGGAACGCTGGCGCGCACGCCGCCGGCGTTCATGAGCGCGATGACCGCGTCGTACCCGGGCTTTTTGGGGTCTTGCATGCCCGCGAGCATGGCATCGGCGATGACATCACCGATGATCCACTCGCCCGAGGCGCTGGTGGTGTCCTTGGTGAGGGCTCCGGTGATGCGCCCGATGGGCTCGTTGCCCACGGGGCCGGCGAGGGTCTTGTACGTGTCGAGGATCTGCTTCACGGCCGGATCGGGCGCGATGTCGCGCGTGACGATGTGGTTCTTCGCGCTCTTCTCCGTCACCTTGTGCTGAACGGGGTCGATCGTCAGCTCGACCTGCGTGACGACACGCCCGAACGACGCCGCGCTGGTCACCAGCTTCTCGCCGCCGGCACCGTCGCGCACTTTGCAATTGTACGCTTGGTGCGTGTGCGCGCTAAAGACGACGCTCACCGCCGGATCGAGCTTCTTCGCGATGTCGACGATGGTGCCGCTCTCGACCCCGCAGTCGCTGTACACCGTGCCCGGGAGCGGGATGTTCCCTTGGTGCAGGAGCACCACGATGGCGCTCGCCCCCTCGCCTTTGATCTTGGGAATCAGCTCGTTGACTGTGGCCACCTCATCATCGAACTTGAGCCCGGCGACGGCCGACGGCACGGTGACCGACGGCGTGTCCTTGAGGGTCATCCCGATGAACGCGACCTTTTGTCCGCCGAGCTCCTTGATGCCATACGCGGGAAAGATGGTGCGGTCCTTGGCCACGTCGACATTGGCCGCGAGGTAGCGGTATTTGGCCCCCGGAAAGTCGGCGATGTCGGGCGGGCAGCCCTTGGTCGGGTGACAGCCGCCATATTGCAAGCGCAGAAGCTCGCCCACGCCATGATCGAACTCGTGGTTGCCCACACCATTGAAATCGAGGCCGATGGCGTTCATCGCGAGCACCGTGGGCTCGTCGCTGAAGATGGCCGATACGAGCGGGCTGGCGCCGGTCATATCGCCGGAGGAGACCACGGCGGTGTTCGGGTTCTGGGCCCGGAGCTTGGCGATGTGCGCGGCCAAGAACACCACGCCGCCGGCCGGCACGTTCTTCTTCGTCGAACCGTCGAGGGGGACGCCCGCATCGCCAATCGCGGGATCGTTGCCCTCGGCGAGCACGTTGGCGTTGTTCCCCGTCGGCTCCTCGAGGTTTCCGTGGAAGTCGTTGAAGCCCAAGATTTGGACTTTGACGGGCGCCGTGGAATCGGAGGTCGATGGCGGGGCGCGGTCGATCGATGCGTCGGAGGGGTTGGCCACCAAGGTCGATTCGTCCGAGCACGAGACGGCGAGCGGGATGCTTGCCGCCGCAAGGGCAGCCGGGATCGAGAAGAGCACGGTGGATCGACGAAGACGCATGCGTAAGCCCCGTAGCTGTGACCGGTGACGGATACGCGTCAGCCGAGTGCCATCTAGCGAGCTCTTTTAGCATGCCCCGCGCAGGATTTACTCGGCGAATGCACCTTCCGCGCCGACGGGCTCATGTGGACCTGGGCGGGTCCCCCCTTTTGGAGTCGATCTCGCTGCTTAAAGATGCGACGAAGGGGTCCTAAATACCGGTCTGAAAGCCCGGATCTCCGTCCAGTCCTTCCGTCGTGACCCAATATGTCCAATCTGCGTGTTGCCAATGTCCGCCGTCTCGGTGAAGAGGTCTTCGATGTTCTCGTGGTCGGAGGCGGAATCAACGGCGCCGTCTCGGCGGCCTGTCTCGCGGCGCGCGGCGCGAAGGTCGCGCTGATCGACAAGGGGGACTTCGCGGGGTTCACCAGCCAGCAATCGTCGAACCTGGCGTGGGGCGGCATCAAGTACATGGAGACGTTGGAGTTCGGCCTGGTCCGCAAGCTCTGCGTCTCGCGCAACCATCTGATCCGCAGCTACCCCTCGACGGTGCAGGAAATCCGCTTCTTCGCGGCGCACCCGCGCGGCTTCCGCCACAGCCTGCTCAAGCTGTTCGTGGGAGCGTGGCTCTATTGGTTCATCGGGAGCCTCTTCACCAAGAAGCCGCGCCTCTTGCCGAGGAAGGCCATCGAGCGCGAGGAGCCCGTCATCGATTTGAACGTGAGCGACGGGGGCTTCGAGTACTCCGACGCTTACCTGCACGACAACGACGCGCGCTTCGTCTTCAACTTCGTGCGCGGCGCCCTCAACTACGGCTGCGTGGCCGCCAACTATGTCGAGTCGCTGGGGTCGCGCTACGAAGATGGACTATGGGCGACGCGGGCGCGCGACGTGAACGGCGCCGCGGGCGACGGGCGCGAGTGGACCATTCGCTCGCGCGTCATCATCAACGCGTGCGGTCCGTACGTGGACGCCATGAACTCCAAGGCGGGCGAGACCACGTCGCACCGGCACGTCTTCTCGAAGGGCATTCACCTGATCGTCGATCGCATCACGCCGCATCGACGGGTCATCACTTTGTTCGCCGACGACGGGCGGCCCTTCTTCGTGGTGCCGATGGGGCCGCGCTCGTGCATCGGCACGACCGACACGCGCGTCGACCGCCCCGAGAGCGAGGTCACCGACGAGGACCGGCGCTTCGTGCTCGACAACATCAACAAGCGCCTGCGCCTGAAGAAGCCGCTGACCGAGGCCGACGTCATCGCCGAGCGCTGCGGCGTCCGTCCCCTCGCCATCAGCGGAGGGGGCAATGGGAACACCGACTGGACGCAGCTCTCGCGCAAGCACGCCATCGAGGTGGACGCGTCGCGAAAGCACATCAGCATCTTCGGCGGCAAGCTGACCGACTGCCTCAACGTGGGCGAAGAGGTGGCCGAGTTCGTGCGCGGGCTCGGCATCGATCTCCCCTTCCCCGAGGCGCGCTGGTATGGCGAATCGCCGGAGGAGACACACCGCGAGTTTCTGCACCAAGCGCGCTTGATGAACCTGGACGCGATGACCTCGCCCAGCTCGTCGGAGGTGCTGACGTCGCGCCTCTGGCGGCGCTACGGGGCCGAGGCGCTGGGCCTCCTCGAAGACATCCGCGCCGATCCTGCGATGGCCGAAGTGCTGGTCGAGGGGGCCGAGTACCTTCGCTGTGAAATCGCGCAGGCCGCGCGGCGCGAGATGATCGTCAAGCTGGACGATTTTTTGCGCCGTCGCTCCAAGATCGCGCTGGTCATTCGAAAGGACGTCCTGCGCACGGCGCCGGGGCTGCGGGAGGCATGCAGCATCCTCTTCGGCGAGGACGCGGATCGTCGGTTCGACGAATATTTCGAGGATGCGGCGGCAGCCTACCCGGCCGCGTCCTAATCGAGCGAGTCACGCCAGCAATAGCTGGATCGTTGGCGCCAATGCGGCTCACTTTCGCACGGTCGTAGCGCGCTTTCGTGCATAGCGCCGTCCGACGAGCGAAACACATGGATCACCAAGTGTACCGAACGCACGTATCACCGTACCGTTGTGTACCGTTCGAAACGGTGCACGATCGAGGGGCCAATCGACGAACCGCCGTAGATTCTGACCATTTCGAATCCTTTCCGGGACGCTGACGTCTTCTGTGCAAAGAGAAGCGTCCCTGGCGGACGCCCGAGCTTCTCATTGAAACAGTGAACCTTCTGCGAAAAGGAATGCCATGCGCACACGACGTTTGCTCTCTCTCGTCGTGACCCTGACCGCGACCGCAATGCACGTTGGGATACCCGCTCCGCTTCGGCGAGCGCCTCGCCGACCACATCCGCGAGCGCCCCGCCATGCAACTACCGCGTCCGATACGAAGACGGAATCATTCTACCGTTGAGCGACGGCATGCACGTCGACTTCGGCAATACCCTGCATGTTCGCTGGCGACGTCCTCGACTTTACCTATTCAAACCCGCCAACCAGCGACCCGCTGCACTTCGAGTTCCAGGCGGACGGCAACGCGGTGCTGTACGAAGGCAGCGGCCACACGCGACCCTACTGGGCCTCGGGCACCTGGGGCCCGAATCGCCAGAACTGGCATCTGGCGTTGCAGACCGACGGCAACGTGGTGATCTACGACGGGACAACAATCCGCGATGGGCATCCAACACCTGGGGCTGTGACAACCTTCGGCACGCGGAGCTGGTACTCCAGTTCGACGGGAACCTCGTCATCTATTCCAAGGACGACGATGGCCACCGAAACGCGCTGTGGGACGCCTGGGGCAACAAGAATGGATGCCACTGAGTACGTTCCATTCTGAAACCCCAGTTGGAACACTCCGGGTTGGCAGGGACGTGGCCGGCACCGCACCGAGGGAATGATCCGAGGCTCGACGCCGGCCACCGCGCCACCGCCGTGCGGACGGCGCTCGGTATCGACGGCTTGGCTCCGCGCGCGCATATTTATCGTTGCCGTGCGGAGATCTTGGACAGCCAGGTCTGAACGGCAACACCGTCCTTGGCAAAGGCGCGGGGACCGTGCTGGTAGAGGTTCAGCGCTTCGTCGGCGAGGCGTCGGGCGCGCGCGCGATCACCGCCGGTCCGCCACAGCACCCGTGCGAGGGCGAAACGGATGCCCGCGCGGTACTCGGGCCACGGCTTCGTGGTCCCTTCTTCGAGAAGCTTCTCGGCTCGTTCCAATGCTGCCAGCGCCTCCGGGAGCCGACCGAGCTGCTCGCTTGCCTCGCCGACACACGAAAGCTCCCAGGCGACCAAAACATGGTGGGGTCCGAGCGCACGCGTGCCGGCATCGAGCAATTGCGTACAGAGCTGCAGTGCGTCGCGCCCACGACGCAGGGTGAGCAAAGTATGTCCCAGCTTGACGCCAGCCTTGATGGATTCCGGATGGCCGGCCCCCAGCAATCCCGTAAAGCGTGCGAGAGCTTCCTCGAACATGGTGCGCGCCACGTCGAGCTGCCCTAGCGCCGCCTCAGCACGAGCGATCGCCGCAATCGTACCTGCTTCGGCCCACTCTTCCTTGTTCGCTTTGTGAATGTCGAGCGATCGACGAAAGATGGACAGGGCGGCCGCAGGCTGGTCGTCCTCCAAGTAAGCGTATCCTAGTTCGAATAGTGACAATCCCAGATCGATGGCTGGAATCTCGGAAGGAGATAACTGCTCGACCATGCGAAGGGCACGTTCTCGTACAGTTTGCGCGTCGGCGGCGTCACCTTGTCGGGTCAGCATGCGTGCCAGCCGCGATAGCATTTTTATGAGCTGAGGATGGTCTTTGCCGAACAGTGCTTCGGCCTCCGCCAAAGCCAAGCGCGCGTGTGCAATCCCTTTGTCGAGCTGATTGACGTTCCTCTCTGAATTGACGAGGACATCGTAGATCTCGAGACGTCGCATGTCATTCTCGCCGTATGCGGTTCGTGCCATGTTCAGCGCCGCATTGAACCGGGCGATCGCCAGATCGTCCTTACCGCGGTGCTCGTCGAGGAGACCCAGGGCGTACGAGAGCCTGATGGAAGCTGGCCCGTGCGGATCGAAGCGCTCCACCGTGGCCTCGATGAACGGAACCAGACACTCGATGTCGCTGAAGCGCTCCGTTTGGCTACCTCCCACGATGACCGTGAGCAGCTCAATCCAGACGAGCGGCAGCAACCGTTCGTGGCCACTGGCTTCGGCGTCGGCAAGGGCCTGAACGAGGCTCGACTCCGACGCGGCGTACTCACTGGCAAAGACCTGCGCGACGCCGAGACGGTAATGCGCTTCGGCGATGAGCCCTCGATCCTGCTGCGTGCGCGCCAGCTCGAGCGCTTGCCGTGCCGCTTCCTTGGCCGCGGCCACTTCGTGTGCATCACGGAGCGCCCGGCTTTTCGCGAGAAGGTCGCGAATACGCTCGACGGTGCTGGACGTCCCGATGTCATGCGCACGCAGCGGGGTCAACGCGAGCGCCGCGGAATTGGTGCAGGTCGACAGTGAGCCAAGCTGAATGAGGGCGTCGGGAGCGTAGAGACGCACGTTCGGATCGCCGCCCGAGAAGACATCCGTGACCGCGCGAAGCTCCCGGCGCCGCTCATCGAGGCATGAGTAGGAGCGCCTCTGGATCGCGTTCTCTTCGGCACGCCACCACTCCACGTTCCGGCAGAGATCAATGCTTGTGCGCTTCCATTGGTCCGCATAGCCATCGAGCGTGGCGGCGACTCTGTTCCAGATGTCACGGCCGAATACCTTGCCATCCCCGGCGAACGCGCTCTCGACCTGCATCCGCCGCGGCGGGTCCCAGATCCCGGCGAGCGCCTGGGTCGCGGCCGCGTCACAACGCTGCGCGCGATGTTCTTGGATCGCCGGTCCTCCGATGAGCCCCGCAGCGGCGCACACGACCACTGCGATGGCAACGCCGCGCCGCCGCCGCCGTCGTGGAACCTGGACCAATTCATCGAGGAGGCATTGAAGCGACGGATAGCGACCCGCGGGATCGCTCGACAGGCCGCGAGCTAGCACGCGTAGATAGCCGCGGTCCAAGGGCCGGCTCGGCACCGAGATTTTTCCGGCACAGAGCGCCACCATGGAGAGCCGCCCGTTATCATGGGAGAATGGATGTCGCCCAAATAGCGCTTCGTAGGCGACGATGGAGAAACTGAATTGATCGGCACGTGCATCGATGCGGGACCCCAGGTACTGCTCCGGCGCCATGTAAGCTGGCGTCCCGATACGTACGCCGGTCTCGGTGATACGCCGCTCCAAAAGCGATATCGACGCCTCAGGGGACACCGTCACGAGGTCTTCGGCTTCGTACGTCTCGACGGCGCGTGCCAGCCCGAAGTCGACGACTTTGGCGTGCTGGTTGGCATCGATCAGCACATTTTCGGGCTTGAAGTCGCGATGCACCAAACCGGCGGCGTGCGCCGCGGCAAGACCGCAGCCCGCCTGCTCCAACAGCCGCAGCAAGCTGCGCCGGTCATGCTCTCGGCGGCGCAAGACATCGCGGAAGCTGCTGCCCTCGATGAGTTCCATGGCGAAGAACACCTGCTCGCGAAACTCACCGACGTCGAATACGCTAACGATATGCGGGTGATCCATTTGTGCCAGCGCCTGCGCCTCCCGCAAGAGCCTCGATCGTGACGACGCTTCGCCCACGAGCCTGGGCTCGACGTGTATGAGCTTCACCGCGACGTTGCGATTGAGCTTTGCATCGTAGGCACGGTAGACGCTGCCCATTCCACCTACGCCGATGACATCGATCACGAGATAACGCCCCACGTACGTCCCCGCCCTCAATTCTCCTTTCGACGCCGAGGGTGCGGGCAACGAGGGATCCGACATCGTCGGTTTCAAAGGCGGGGAGCGTGGCGCGAGTGGATCGCTCTTCATGCTCTCACGAACGAGTAGCCCCCACGCCTCGTCGCAGACGGTACATTCGGCCAAGTGCGCCTCGATGAGAGCCTGCGATGCAATCGCCAGATGGCCTTCGAGTAAGGCGGCAAAATCCTCGTGTGTCGGGCATTGCATGGCTGCTCCTTGTGCGGTGCTCGTACTTCGCCGACGAGGTGACGACCATGACGCCGGAAGCTCTCGCGCTCAATCCGTCGATTCTCGAACGGATACCCCACGCGCGAGAACTCAGTCAGCCTGGCATCGAGCCAGCCAGCTCCCTCTCCCGGTCGCGAGTCACAAGATAGATAAAGAACAACAGGTCACCACTCTACGCAAAATGGTAGTGAACGGGTTCTACGCTGTCAAGCAATGGGACGTTCGATGTCACGCGGCCCGAACCATCGTGCGCCGCTTTCATCGTGCGCTCGGGAGGTGGACACCTTCAGGTCCGCAATCCGATTGTGCAGTGTTTCGAATAGACATATGCAGTAGTCTCGACTCATCACACTGCATAATGGTGCGGATACTTCGCGGCCTGTGAGCGGTTGTGGACGCTGACCAAGGCTCATCATCGATCATCGTGGGCGTGTGCGAGAGTTCAAGCGTTCTGCGCATGGAATAGCGCGGTCTCGACGGCTCTCGGTGGACCGCCCACCGCGACCAGATTATCTGTCGTACGCAAGACGCCCGTATCGAAGTTGAAATACATCACGCGCGCGGAAACGCGACCCGCACAGAAAACGCGACCGAGAGAGGATGTGCAAGCGCAACCCCAAAGCGAGCCTTCTCGCAGGCGGCGCATTCGGCCAAACGCGCCTCGATGAAAGCTTGCAAAGCAATGGCCAGCTTACCTTCGAATAAGGCGCGAAATCCTCGTGTATCGCGCATTGCGTGGTTGCTTCCCTAGGTGGAGCGATCATACTTCACGGACGAGGTGACGACCCATGGCTCCGGATTCCCTCGCGCAGCCTTTCTTGGTGGCGCTCGCCCCTGAGCGGCGTGCCGCTTGGACATCGGTCGATAAGTTGCTTTCACTTCTGCGCGCGTTCGTTCAGCGTTCGCGCGCGCCTTGGCCACTTCTGGACATCGATGACGAAAGCTACATCCAGTATGTCGCCGAACGATTGGACGGAGTGGTCGATGTGCGGCAAGCACTGGAAGAGCTGAACTGTGAGGATTTGTTTCTCGCCTATGCGTGCATCACCGGCGAACGAACGGCACTATCGCTGCTAGAAACCAATTACCTATCGCAGGTCGATGGTCCGCTGCGGCGGATTCATCATGCGGTGCACACGTTCGAGGATCTAACCCCAGAGATCACCTGAGTGGAGCCCGATAACCGGCGTGAACGAACCAGTTGCTCGCGTGCGTCTCGGTGACTCGAAAGCGCGCTCGTCTGGCGATGAGCCGAAGCGCTTTGGGGTGGCGGGGAGCGTGGCGTCGCACGTATTGCTTTTGGAGGGCCCAGCCGGATTCAATTGGATTGAGGTCGGGCGAGTATGGGGGCAAGTAGACGACACGAACGCCGCGCGCCTTGCAGGCGGCTACGACACGCGGGTCGCGGTGGGCGGGGAGGTTGTCCATCACCAGGACGTCTCCGGGGTACAGTCGAGGGAGCAGCTTGCGTTTCAGCCAAGCCAGGAAGCGGGGACGGTTGGCCGTTTTGAACATCGTGCTGAGGACGACCCATCCCGATAGGCGCATCGCCCCAAGAAGTGTGAGGTTCGTGCCCCAGTTCATAGGAATGCGATCGATGAATTCGCGACCTCGCTTCACCCAGGCGTGGCTCCGACTCATGGCCAGGTTTAGGCCCGATTCGTCGAGAAAAACCAGCTTTTCCACGGGAATCCGGAGGATCCTCCGTCGGAAGGAGCGGCGCTTGGCTATGACGTCGGGTCGCTGACACTCCAACGGCCGTCGGCGTTTTTTTTGATGACGTACCCATACCGATGCAGCGCGCGCTTCATGCTGGACACATGAACTCGCGCGCCCCGCGGGCGAAGCCGATTGAACTCCGCCGTAATCTCGTTAGCGGTCGCATCGCGCAGCTTCGCAACAAGCGCATCAACGTCGCCCTGGCCGATCGGGGACGGCGTTCCGCCTCGCTTCGGGTCGGCGCCGAGCGGCACGCCACGACGCCCTCGACGAACCCACCGCTTGACGCTCGCCTCACCGATACGAAATCGAGCGGCAATTACCGCATAGCTTCCGTCGCCAGCTTCGTACGCCTCGACGACCCTGGCTCTCAATTCAAGAGGGTGCGCTTCCGCCATGCCGCGACCAGATCATGCCTCGAGCCAAAGAGCAAGACGCTTGATCGACCCAGGTGAGCACTGGGGTTAAAGCAAGAAGTGCGGCAGCGTATCCTGGTTGGCAGCGAAGGCGCTGGGCCCAAGCTCGCCGAATACCGGGGACGCGGCGCGCTGCGACGCTGGCTTCGCGTGGTGGCCGTGCGCACGGCGCTGAATCTCGTGGACCGGCCCGAGCGCGGGCTCCCTATGTCCGACAGGTCTTGGGAACGCTTTCCGGCGCCCGATGATCTGGAGCTCGCCTATTTTCGCACGCTCTATCGCGCGGAGTTCGATCGCGCGTTGCGAGACGCTGCAGCCCGCCTGACCCCCCGGGAACGACTCCTCTTGCGGCAGTCCTTTATCGACGGGTGGACCATCGACGATCTCGGCAGCCACTACCATGTACACCGCGCGACGGCGTCGCGCTGGCTGCTGCAGGCGCGCGAGCGTCTCGTCACCATGACCCGTGAGCTGCTGATGGAGCGACTGCGTTGTTCGCGCTCGCGGCTGGAGAGCGCTCTGGCGCTGGTACGCAGCGAGCTACACATCAGTCTATCAAGCCTTCTTTGATTCTTTTGCGCGACCTTCGCCAGCTCCCCCTGTCTCTCGAAATGGTGAGACGGTGAGGCGGAGCATGATGCTCGTAGCTTCGCATTCACACGGATAAGGGTCTGCTGGTGCAGGTTTGGCATTACTGCACCGGCCTACACGAGAAACCGGCATGCACACGAGGAGAATCGATGGCAACGGATACATTATTGGATTCTTTTATCGAGCATGCGATCCAGCGGCCCGATAAACCCGCGCTGACCTGGCATGGAAGGAGAACGACGTACGGCCAGCTGTACGAGCTGGCACGTTACGTCCATCGCCGAATCGAAAACCTGGAAATCCCTGCAACGGCCCCCATCGGGGTACTGGCCCCCAAATCACCTGAATCCATCGCGTTGATTCTCGGCTGCCTTCTGGCCCGCCGCCGGTTCCTGCTTCCGTCTCCCGATCTGGGCGAGACGACACTGCGCACACTGTTTTCGCGGGGTGGCTGCCGTCACGTCCTCACCCCCGAACTGACCACGTTCACCGGGCCAGCCCTCGCGGAGACGAGGGCTTCCGATGCCGTCTCGTTCATGCTCACCACATCGTGTTTGGCCGGGGTGCCGAAGATTGTACCGATCACGGGAGAGGCGATCGACCGGTTCACGTCCTGGGCCGGCGCCCGTTTCGCGATCGGTCCCCAGACGCGCGTGCTCAACTACGCCCCGCTCCACTTCCACCTTTGCCTGCTCGATATCTGGACCACGCTGCGCTTCGGCGGCTGCGCCGTCCTGGTCGATCCGGTCAAGGCCACCCAGCCGCGCCACCTCGTCGAGCTCCTCAAGTCCTCCGAGGTGCACCTCGTGCAGGCCGTGCCCATGCTGTACCAGCTGCTCGCCGACGCCACGGCAGGTGGCGGCCAGCGTTTCGAGAGCGTCGAGCGGGTGCTGTTTACCGGGGACGCGATGCCCGCCCGCTGCCTGGACGAGCTGGGCCGACTCTTTCCGCGTGCACGATATTACAACGTGTATGGGTGCACGGAGACCAACGCGAGCTTCCTGTACGAGCTCGCCCCCGAGGCGCCTCGACACGTGTCCGTCCCATTGGGTGAGCCGCTGCCCGGTGTCGATTATCTGCTGGTCGACGAGGACGCCCGGATCGTCACGGGCGCGGGCGTCGGCGAGATCTACGTGTCGACGCCTTTTCAAGCCCGTAACTACCTCGGTGGAGACGAGGCTGAGAAGTTCGCGCCGCACCCCATCGACGGCGGCCCAGCGCGGTTCTTCCGCAGCGGCGACATCATCCGGCGTGATCGGGACGGGACGCTCACCCGCGAAAGTCGAAACGACTTCGTCGTGAAGGTCCGGGGGACCCGGGTCGACACGCAGGTGGTCGAGGCCGCGCTCGGGGAACACGGTCAGGTGGCGGAGGCCGTCGTGATCGCGCTCCCCGATGCAATGGCCGGACACCTTCTGCATGCGATTGTCCGCCGCAAACCTCAATCGACCCTGAACGGCGTGGAGCTCCGACAGTACTGCGCCGACCGGCTGCCCGGATCCGCGATGCCGTCGACGATCCAGCTGGTCGACGAACCACTCCCGAGGAGCACCACCGGCCAGATCGACCGGCGGCGCATTGCCTCCGAGACCCAGACGGCGCGCACCCAGAACGTTGAACGCATCACCCAGTTCATCGTGGAGGAGTTCCTCCCCGACCTCCCAGCCCGCGAGCTCGCGGCCGACTACGATCTGCTTGCCGGCGGTGTCATCGATAGCCTTGGACTGCTCAAGGTGTTCAGCTGGCTGGAAGAATCCTTTGGGCTCGCGGAGGACGAGGTCGAGCTAACGCCGGAGAATTTCCGCTCGGTCAAAGCGATCGAAGCCTTCATTGACGCAACGTCTGCCGGGGGCAGGAGCGCGTAGCCGTGCCAAGCGTGGCTCGATTATCGGCTTGAATAGGGCCTGGATGGCGCCCTGAAAGGAGCGCGCATCGTCCGATACGACTGCCACGTCTGGGGCAGTCACGAATGGTACTAGCAAATTCATTACACGTAGGAGTTACGCATGCAAGACATATGGAAGTCGGCGGCGGCCACCGCCGTCGTCAACGACTCAATTGGAGAGGCCATGACCACCCCCGTGCATAAAAATGCGTCGATAGCCTCCGCGCTCCGCACGGAGCCGAAGTATCTGCACCTCAAACATGTGCAAGAGCAGCTCTCCCGGTCGGGGCTTACCCTCCCCTATTTCCTGGTGCACGAGGGGGCGAGCAATAACACCACGGTGATCGAAGGGCGAGAGCTCATCAATTTTGCAAGTTACAATTATCTCGCGCTCTCCGGCGATCCAGAGACATCGGCCTACGCCAAAAGTGCGATCGATCGCTTCGGTACGTCCGTCTCCGCGAGCCGCGTTGCCTCCGGCGAGATCGCGCTCCACCAGGACCTCGAGCGTGAATTGTCCGAGTTTCTAGGGGTTCCGGACTGCCTGCTCCACGTCAGTGGACACGCGACGAACGTCGGTACCATCGGCCATCTCTTCGACCATCGAGATATCATTTTTCATGACAGCTTCATTCATAACAGCGTCATCGAAGGCTGCAAGCTGTCCGGCGCGCAACGCATCGCATTTCCCCACAACGACGCGCGCGAGGCAAACCGTCTCATCGACGCCCATCGCGGCACGTACCGTCACGCCCTCATCGTGCTCGAGGGGGTCTACAGCGTGGACGGCGATATCGCCGATCTGCCCCGCTTCATCGAGTTGAAGAAGCGGTACAACGCATTTCTCATGGTCGACGAGGCACACTCTCTGGGCGTTCTCGGAGAGCGGGGTCGAGGGATCGGTGAGCACTTCGCGGTCGATCGGGCCGACGTTGATCTCTGGATGGGGACGTTGAGCAAAGCGCTGGGGAGCTGCGGCGGATACATCGCCGGAGACAAGGAGCTCATCGGGTACTTGAAATACACCTCGCCCGCCTTCGTCTTCTCGGTGGGGATGCCGCCGGCCACCACGGCGGCGGCGCTCGCCGCGCTCCGCATCCTGGTGCGCCAACCGGAGCGGGTCCACACGTTGCATGAGCGCGGCCGCCTTTTCTTGGAGCTCGCGAAGGCGCGCGGGCTCGACACCGGCATCTCCTTGGACACCGCGATCGTCCCAGTGATCACCGGTGACTCCGTGATCGCGGTGAAGCTCGCGGATGCGCTCGCGGAGAAGGGGATCAACGTGCAGCCGATTGTCTATCCGGCGGTGGCGAAGGACTCCGCGCGCCTCCGCTTCTTCATCGCCGCGGATCACACGATCGAACAGATTCGTCATACCGTCGACGCCACGGGCGAGGCGCTGGCCCGCTTACGGAGCAAAGGAGTAGCTCCATGATGATGCCCCTAAACGCGCTCAAGCTTGCGTGTCGCACGGTAGCTTTCAAGCTTCAGCGCAAGAACTCCGATCCCACGAGCGATTACGATAAGGCCGCCGCCACCTACGACGAGTACTATTCGAAATACCTCGGGCCGAGCGCGCAGGTCCTCCTGGACAAGCTCCCGGTTCGCCAGGGGGACAAAATTCTCGATTTGGCCTGCGGAACCGGCTTCTTCTCCCATCGCCTGGCGGCGGCCATTGGTCCGCATGGGCGGCTCACGGCGGTCGACATCTCGGGCGGAATGCTCGAGCGCAATCGTCGCGGCGCCCAGGCGCGCGCCCTCGAGAACATTCGCTTCGTCCAGTCCGACGCGATGGGCGTGCTGCGCGTGACCCGCGCCGAGTCCCTGAATGGAATCGTCTGCGGCTGGGGGATCTGCTACCTGGATCACGCCGAGTTTTGCATCGAGGTGCAGCGCATCCTGCGCCCCAACGGCTTTTTGGGGATCATCGAGAACAAAAGCACGTCGCTCAAAAAGGTGTCCGATCTCTTTCGAAGGGTACTCGTTCGAAATCCAGACGCCATCGTCAAGAACATCGCCATCGATCTCCCGAAAGACGCGTCGCACCTCGTCCGAACCTTGTGCAAGCGAGGGCTCGTCGCGATCGACTCTTGGGACGGTGCGGTGTCCGTGCCGTGCATGCGCGGTGTGGACGTGGCAGAGTACGTGGTCAAATCGGGAGCGGCGGCCGGCTTTATCGACGCCCTCGACCCGGCCATGGCCGATCGGATCATCCGCGAGCTCGCCATCGCCGTGGACGACGAGCGCAGACGCGGCGGGGAGGTCCCGGTGACGCATGAATATTGTGCCCTCGTCGCCAAGCGCGCCTGACCGAAGGATGCGGTGCCATCCATCGCGAGCACCCGAAATACACAAGCGAGGTGCTGCCCGCAGACTCCGATATCGAGATCGACGCACATGACATATACGGAGCCAAAGGGTACGAAATCGATGCGTTCTACACAGAAGTCGCGCCTTCGACTTGCCGAGGGCCTCACCATCGCATCCATCGCCGTCGGCCTCACCGCGTGCAATGCGCTCCTCGAGAATGGCGAAGCGCGTGTCGTTGCGGCTCGTGAAGCAGGAGGCCAATGGGTCAACATCTCGTTGCATGTTCAGTGGCACACGCAAACATTTCGGCTACTCGTCGACGACGTGGAACTGCTCAGAAAAGAAGAAGACCACGTTCACATGGCGGTTTCGCCATGACAATGTCGTCTGGACCGTCGTTCCATGAGCGCGGTCCCGACGACCTCTCATCCGCGCGAACGCGTTGGGAGTCGATATCCGACGCCGGGCGAGCTCTCGTGGTGAGGGCCGGTGTTTATTTTACGTCGCGAAAGCGAGCGGCAATCGTCTCCGGGAGGACGTCCATGGTGTAGGCGTGCATGCCGGATTCGCTGGAGGCGAAGAATTTGAGGACGTTGGGCGCGCGCTGGGGGCTCATGAGTTGAAGCGAGAGGTGGCTCAAGTCGCGACCGACGCGGACGGGGGCTTGGTGCCAGCAAGCCATGTAGGGGATCGGCTTGTCGAAGAGGCGCTCGTAGCGGCGGAGGAGATCGACTTGGAGGGACATGAGCTCGGTGAGCTCGGGGGCGGTGAGCGACGGCAAGTCGGGGACGTGGCGGCGCGGGTAGACGTGGAGCTCGTAGGGGAAACGAGGGGCGGCGGGGACGAAGGCGATGAAGGAGGGCGTCTCTTCGACGATGCGGAGGCGTTTTTCGCGTTCGTCGGCGATGATGGCGCAAAAGAGGCAGCTGGTGCTGCCGTGACCATCACGCCAGCGCGCGGCCGATGCCAGGGCCCGGGAGGTGCGCGAGGTGACGAAGGGGTAGCCGTAGATTTGGCCGTGGGGATGATCGAGGGTGGCGCCGATTTCGGCGCCTCGGTTCTCGAAGATGAAGACTTGCTCCACGCCGGGGACCTGGGAGAGGTGAAGGGTGCGGTCCACCCAGGCCGCCGCGACCGTGTGCAGTCGCTCCGGGGAGAGACGAACGAAGGACGAGGTGTGATCGCTCGTAAAGCAGACGACCTCGCACCGACCCACGCCTGGCTCGATGGGCTGAAAGGCGGCGGATGGCGCGCCGTCGTCCGCGAGACCACCCGGGGCACCCCGCACGCCCCCGCCCGCGATGTCCCCTCGCCCCTCGTAGGCCCCTCCCAAGGATGGAAAGCGATTTTCGAAGGTGACGACGTGGTAGTCGTCCGCCGGGATTTCGGAGAGGGAGGCGCCGCGGGTGGGGCAGAGCGGGCACTCGCTGGCGGCAGGGAGATTGGTGCGCGTTTGGCGGTGGGCCGCCACGATGACCCAGTCGTCGAGGACGGGATCGTAGCGGATTTCCGACTGCGGACGGTGCGGCGCGAGGTTGCGGAGATCGGGGGCGGTTCGTGGGATGCCCGGCCGATCGTCGAAGTAAATGAGCTCGCGGCCGTCGGAGAGAACCGTGCGGGTCTTGTTCGTGGGGATGGTCACGGGTGGACTCGGTGTACGCCGTCGGCGGCAACGGCTCGGAAGATCCAGGGACGGGTGAAACCGCGCGCGGCGAAGGCGCGGAGGGTGGCCTCTTCGAGCGCGGCCGCCTTCTCCTCGGGAACGAGGGCGATGGCCGATCCACCGAAGCCACCGCCCGTCATCCGCGCCCCCAGCGCGCCCGAGGCTCGCGCCGTTTCGACGGCCAGGTCGAGCTCTGCGCACGAGATTTGGAAATCGTCGCGGAGCGAGACGTGCGACGCGTCGAGCAGCGGGCCGATTTCGGCCACGCGGCCCTCGCGGAGGAGATCGGCCACCCGCACGACGCGGTCGTTCTCGGTGACGATGTGGCGCGTGCGCCGCGCGAGGAGCGGGTCCGCCAAGGTCTCGAGGGCGCGCGGAAGCTGGGCGAGGGACACGTCGCGCAGCGCGGGCACGCCCAGCTTGGTCGCCGAGCGCTCGCAGGCCGCGCGCCGATCGGCGTAGCCGCCGTCGACCAGCGCGTGGTGGGCGCGGGTATCGATGACCAACAACGAAAGACCCGCCGCCTCGAGGTCGAAGGGGTGCGGCGCGACGTGGAGCGCGCGCACGTCGATGAAGAGCACATGGCCCCGGAGGCCGAAGGTCGACGAGAGTTGGTCCATCAAGCCGCACGGCATGCCCACGAAGACGTTCTCCGCCCGCTGTGCAGCTCGCGCGAGGGCCAAGTCCGGCATCGCGGCGCCGTGGAGATCGAGCAGGGCGCGCGCGGTTCCGCACTCCAGCGCGGCGCTCGACGAGAGGCCGGCCCCCGCCGGGAGCGTGCTGCCGATGACCAGATCCGCCCCGCCGATGGCGTGCCCCGCCTCGATGAGCGCCCACGCCGTGCCGGCCACATAGGCCGCCCAGGCGCCTCTCCACGTGGGACCCGGTCTCAGATCGGCGAGCGGCACCTCCACGGTTTCGCGCTTCTCGACGGAGCGCACCCGAAGAATGCCGTCGCGGCGCGGCGATGCGGCGATGACCACGTGCCGGTCGATGGCCAGCGGAAAGACGTAACCGTCGTTGTAGTCGGTGTGCTCGCCGATCAAATTGACCCGCCCGGGCGCGCGCCAGAAGCCCTCCGGCGCGTGCCCGGTCAGGGCCTGAAGCTCCGCGCGCAGCGTTTCGAGGAGCTCCGCGTTCGACGGCCCGCTCATCGCGCAACCCCGTTCGTCATGAAGGCCCACGCGTCCCTCACGATGCGCTCGAGCTCCGAGCGCCGCGGCCTCCAACCGAGCTCGCGGCGCGCCTTTTCGCTGGCGGCCACCAGGCGGGCGGGATCGCCGGCCCGCCGCGGGCGCGGGTTCTCCGGTATCGGCTTCTTCGTGACCCGCCGCGCCACGGCCAGCACCTCGCGCACGGAGAAGCCCTCGCCGTTTCCTAGGTTGTAGATGCGGTGCTCCCCGGGCTTGCCGCCCTCGAGCGCGAGGAGGTGTGCGTCGGCGAGATCGGCCACGTGCACGTAGTCGCGAATGGCGGTTCCATCGGGGGTCTCGTAGTCCGTGCCATAGACGTCGATGGCCTCGTCGCGGCTCGCGGCCAGGAGCACCCGCGGGATCAAATGCGTCTCGGGCATATGGCGCTCGCCTTGTGCGCCGTAGGCTCCCCCGACATTGAAGTAGCGCAAGCTCACCGCCGTCGATCCGTGGGCGCGCGCGGCAAAGCCGAGCAGCTGATCGATCGCGAGCTTCGAGGCGCCGTAGGGGTTTCCGGGGCGCGCCGCCGCCTCTTCGGGGATGGGAACCGACTCGGGCTCGCCATAAACCGCGGCCGTCGACGAAAAGACGATGGTCGCGATGGATGCCTCGCGCATGGCGTCCAGGAGATGGACGGCGCCGCCGATGTTGGTCCCGAAGTAGAAGATGGGTTTCTCGGCCGACTCGCCCACGAGCGACTTGGCGGCAAAGTGCAAGATGGCGTCGAAGCCCTCCGACAGGGCGCTCCAGAGGGCTGCGCGGTCGAGGAGATCCCCCTGCACGAAGCGGGCGCCTCGGGGGACGAGCTCGCGGTGACCGGTCGAGAGATCATCGAAGACCGTGACCCGATGGCCCGCCTCGAGGAGCTTCGCCGCCACCACGCTCCCGATGTACCCCGCGCCACCCGTAACGAACAATCGCATGAGATCGGACCTTCGTGGTTATCGCAATGCTAGCGCGGAAGACCGACCGCGCGCTCGCCGCTGCGCTTTTGTTGGATGATGACGGCGACCGCCAGCAAAGTCCCTTTTGCCACGTTTTGCCAGAAGGGATTCACACCGAGCACGGTCATCCCATTGCTCAGAACGCCGAGCAAAAGAACGGCCAGCAAGGTGCTGGGTACGGCGCCCTTCCCTCCCCGCAAATCGCACCCGCCGAGCGCCGCGGCGGTGATGGACTCCAGCTCCAGACCTTCGCTCCCGGAGACGGGTTGCCCCGAGCCCGTGCGGGCGGTCAAGAGCACGCCGGCGATCCCCGCGATGGCGCCCGAGAGCGCATATGCGCCAATCACGTATTTGTTGATGGCAATACCGGCCAGGCGCGCGGCGGTGTCGTTGCCGCCCACCGCGTAGACGTTTCGCCCGATATCCGTGTACTTGAGCAGCACGTGGAGGGCGGCGGCGATGGCCACCAGCACCCAGATCAACGTGGGGATGCCGGCGAAGCTGCCGCGCGCGAGGAAGATGAAGACGTCGTCGCCGCCCGTGTAGCCTTGCGCGCGGCCGCCGGAGACGAGCTGCGCCAGGCCCTTGAAGGTGGCGAGGGTGGCCAGGGTCGCGATGACCGGGTTTACCCGCCCGTAGACGATGGTGGCGCCGTTGACCAAGCCGCAGCAAAGGCCGATGACCAGCGCGGCCACCACGCCGAGCGACGCGCTGCGGGTGGAGGTGAACACCATGGCACAGGCCACCGACGTCAGCCCGGTGATGGAGCCCACCGAGATATCGAGCGCCCCCAGGATGACCACCACCGTCTGCACCGACGCGAGCAGCCCGGCGATGGCCACCGTGGTGCCGATGGCCACCATGTTGCGCGGCGAGAAGAAGTTCGCGTCTTGCACGCCGATGATGGTCACCACCACCGCGAGCGCCATGAGCAGGCTGAGGTTCTGCGCGCCCACGGCGTCGAGCACCCGGCGCGGCAGGGAGCGTTCGTCGCGAATCGGCATGGATTTGGCGGCAGCTAGGCTCACGATGCACCTTCTTGTTGCGCCCGCGCGGACACGGAGGCCGCGGGGACCTTGAGGTAGTCGGCCATCGCGAGGGCCATGATACGTTCCTCGGTGGCCTCCGAGCGATGCACTTCGCCGGTCACCCGGCCGCAGTGCATCACCACGATGCGATCGGAGAGGCCGATCACCTCCGGCAGATCGGAGGAGATGACCAAGACGGCGATGCCCTCGCGCGCCAGCTCCGCGATGATGGCGTAGATTTCGGCTTTGACCCCCACGTCGACCCCGCGGGTGGGCTCGTCCAAGATGAGCAGCTTGGGCCGGCGGGCGAGCCACCGCGCGAGGACCACCTTCTGCTGGTTACCGCCCGACAAGGTGCGCACCTCGCGCTCGAGCGAGGGCGTACGCACGCGCAGCTTGCTCGCGTACTCACGCACCAGATCGCGCTCGAGGTCGCCGCGGATGAACCGAAATCGGCGCAGCTGATCGAGCACCGCCAAGGAGGTGTTGTCGCGCACGGAGCGCTTCATCAGGAGCGCCTCCGTCTTTCGCTCCTCGGGCGCCAGGCCGATGCCCGCCCGGATCGCGTCGCGCGGGCTCTGCAAATGCAGCTCGCGAAGAGGGCGCGCGCCGCCGGGTGGAGCATCGCCGCCGGGCGGAGGATCGTCGCCGCCCCAGAGGATGCGGCCGGAGTCGATGGGCACATCGCCGAAGATGGCGCGCGCCAGCTCGGTGCGGCCGGCGCCCACCAAGCCGGCCAACCCCACGATCTCGCCGGCGCGCACCTCGAAGCTGACGCCGTGGACGTCGGCGTTGGTCACCCGATCGAGCGAGAGCACGACGTGCCCGGGCGCGTGCGGCTCCCGCACGTACATGGCCGAGAGATCGCGCCCGACCATCATCCGCACCACCTCGTCCTCGGTGAGCTCCGCGGGCTCTCCGCGCCCCGCGCGCACCGGGCGATCGCCCACGTAGCGGCCGTCGCGCAGCACCGCCACCCGGTCGGCGATGCGGAAGATCTCCTGCATGCGGTGCGAGACGTAGATGATGGCCACCCCGCTCGCGCGCAGCCGCTCGATGAGCGCAAAGAGGACGTCGGTCTCCCCCTCGGCCAAGGACGACGTGGGCTCGTCGAAGGCGAGGATGCGCACGTCGCCCACCAGCGCGCGCAGGATCTCCACCAGCTGCCGATGCGCGGCCGACAGCTGGTTCCCGCGCAGCTCGGGGTCGAGCATGCCCGAGAAGCCGAAGCGCTCGAGGTCCTCGTGAAAGCGCCGGAGGAGCCCGCGGCGATCGAACCAATGAAAGCGATGCGGCAGCGCGCCCACGTACACGTTCTCGGCCACGGAGACGTGCGGGATGATCTCGGGCTCTTGATAGATGACCCGCACGCCGGCGCGGTG
Organism: Sorangiineae bacterium MSr11954; assembly: GCA_037157815.1. NCBI lineage: Bacteria > Pseudomonadati > Myxococcota > Myxococcia > Myxococcales > Pendulisporaceae > Pendulispora > Pendulispora albinea. Next base: position 4,409,335 of record CP089984.1, on the reverse strand, counting down.
GGCCTCCGCGGGCGTACGGAAGACGCGCGGCGTGCCCTCCACGAGGATGCGGCCTGCATCGGGCTGGTGGTCGCCGCTCAGCACTTTGAGCAATGTCGACTTGCCGGCCCCGTTCTCGCCCATGAGCGCGAGCACCTCGCCGGCGCGGCACGCGAGGGTCACCCCGGAGAGCGCCTGGACGCCAGAAAATCCCTTGCTCACGCCCTCGAGGGTGAGCGCGGTCGTGGCTGCGTCGTTCATGGCATCACGCGGCTACTCACACTTGACCCCGGCGTTTTGCCAGTTCGTCGCGTCGACCATATGGGTCTCGGCGATGGTCTTGGCAGGGAGCGGCGTCTTGTTTTGAATCGACTCCGAGAGCACGCGCACGGCCGCGGCGCCCACATCGCGTCCGTCGATGAAGAGGGCCGCCTTCATGCCGGTCTGCTTGCCCGCCTTCCAATCCTTGCACGCCAGGTATGCGCCCAGGCCGACGCCGATGACGTCCTTCGCCTCGACATTGGCGTTGGCGAGCGCGGTGACCACCCCGCTCACGTTCTCGTCGTTACAGCCCCACACCACCCAGTGCTTGACCCCTCGGTTGGCCGTGATGAGCGCCGCCGTGCGGTTTTGTGCATCGATGGGCGTGTTGTCGGTGCCGAGATCCACCACCTTCACCCCCGACTCGCCCGAGGCCTCGATGAAGGCCTTCTTCGCGCCGTTGACCCGGTCCTGACAGACGCTGAGATCCTGCTTGGAGGAGCTGATGATGCGCGTATCGGCCGCTTTCCAGCCGCTCGCCTTGTAGAGCGCCCCCGCCTTGAGGCCGACCTCGCGCCCCATGGCCCCACCGTCGAAGCCCACGAACGGCGCCGCGTTGCCTGCGGCGTCGCTGATGCCATCGTCGGAGGCCACCAGCGGAATGCCGGCTTGCTTGGCCCGATCGATCACCTGCGGGCCAATCCGCTGATCGGGCACCACGACCGCGATTCCATCGACGTTTTGCGCGATCATCGTCTCGAGCGTGCTCACGGCCAGATTGGAGTCGAGCGCCACGTTCGAGACCTTCACCTCGACCCCGAGCTTCGCCGCCGCCTCCCGGGCCCCCGCCGCCTGATCGACGAAGTACTGTTGATCCCCCTGCTTTTGAATATAGGCGATGGTGCGCTTTCCCGATTTGGGCTTGGCCTCCGCGACCGCCGCGACGTTCTTGTCACCGGTAGCAGCCGCGGGCGCCGAATCGGTCTCCTTACCCGATTTGCATCCCGCGAGTACGCAAACGGCCGACAACCCCAGCACGATTCCTTGCTTCATCGCGGTCGCTCCCTTCGTCCCGATAACGTTGTCATTCCCTGAAATACGGGCCATCGGCCAAAACATCCGATGTCTCGCCCATAGTACGGGACGGCGGGAGTCAATCCAACAACCTTGTGCCATCATTGGATTGGAAGCGACGCGTCATACGCCATCCCCTGCGGTTCGCGCAGGGTGGCTCATCAAGCTCGACGGGCGCCCACGCTTGCGCGGTAGCGCGAGGCCGAGCCAAACCCGGCGCGGCGCAAGGCCGCGTTGAGATGCTGCAGGTGCGCATAGCCACAGCGATGTGCGACAGCCTCGAAGCTCAAGCGACCTTCGTGCAGCAGCGCGCGCGCCCGGTGCAAGCGGCGCTGCATGATCCACACGTGGGGGCTCATGCCAAAGCTCGCCTTGAACATGCGCGCAAAGTGGAACTCGGACAGGCACGCGATCTGGGCCAAGTCGGCGAGATCGAGCGACGCGCCGCCCTCGGAGAGCGCGGTCTCGATCCACTCCAGCACGCGGCGGCGCGCGGCCGGGGACAGACCGCCGCGCAAGGTGGGCAGCGGCGCGCGACGGCGTTCGGCGTGCTGGGTCAGGAGGCGGGCTTGCACCTCCAGCACCAGGTGCTGCAGCCGCAGCGGGGCATCGGGGTGCGTCCAGTCTTCGGCCGCCAATCGGGCGCACGAACTGGCCAGCTGCGCGTCGTGAAAGAGGACCCGATCCACGAGCTCGGCGGCGCGGGGATCCAAGTCGAACCAACGCTCCGCCGCCTGCTCGAGCGACAGCCGCGGCAAGTACACGTGGAGCAGCTCGAGCGAGCCTCGAACATACCACTTGGACTCGTGCTCGGGCGGTATGCTGCACATGACCCCCGGCTCGCCGCGGGCTTCGGGCGCCTGGACGCAGCGCACGCCGTGGCCTCCACGCAGGTAGCAGGAGAGCGTGTGGTGCCCGGGGTGCGAATAGACGGTCTCCGTATCGGCGTTGTGCCAATGCACCAACCACGTGCCGTCTCGCCCCACCGCGGTGGATCGCAGCGGTGTCGCGCGTGAGCGCAGCAAATCGGCAAACAGGGGAAAGCGGTTGGCCAGCGGGGCATCCATGGCGCTCATTCTAATCGAGCTGCCCGCGTGCCGCGCGCGCCCGCCACCTACAAATGCGCAAGTTCCTGCCACCCCGGGCGCGCGCGCCGCGGCAGATTTCCGTTATGTCCACGGCATTGCTTTACGTTACGACCGTGCTGATCTGGGGCACCACCTGGTTTGCGCTGAAGCTGCAGCTGGGCGTGGTCCCCATCGCCTGGTCCATCGCCTACCGTTTCTGGCTGGCCGCTGCCGTGCTGCTCGCTTGGAGCTTCGTGCGCCACCGCCGCCTGGAGCTGCCCCCGCGCGCGCTCTGGCCGCTGGTGGCCGTGCAGGGCTTGTGTCTCTTCTGCCTCAACTTCGTGTGCATGCTGAACGCGAGCCGATGGATCGCGAGCGGTCTGGTGGCCGTGTGCTTCTCCACCGCCCCCTTGTGGAACGCCTTCAACGCCCGCCTCTTTCGGCGCACACCCCTGGCGCCGCGCGTGCTCGCGGGGAGCGCCTTGGGCGTGGCCGGGCTCCTGGTGTTGTTCGGCACCGAGGTGTCGAAGAACCTCTGGCGAACGGAGACGTTTTGGGGCATGGGCCTGGCCTTCGCGGGCACCTATTGCTTCTCCGTAGGGAATTCGGCGTCGAGCCTCTTGCAGCAAAAAGGTCAGACCCCCGCGCAGACCAATCCATGGGGCATGCTGGTGGGCGCGGTGGTCATATCGCTCTACGCGCTGGCCAGCCGCCAGCGGCTTCGCTTCGATGCATCGCCCGTCTATGTGGGCACCTTGGTGTACCTGACCCTCTTCGGCTCGATCGTCGCGTTCCACACGTACCTCACCCTGGTGGGCCGCCTGGGCGCCGAGCGCGCGGCGTATTGCGCGGTGCTCTTTCCCATCGTGGCGCTCAACATCTCCGCCCGCGCGGAGGGCTATGTGTGGACGCCCGCGTCGCTGCTGGGGCTCCTGCTGGTGATCTCGGGCAACGTGGTGGTGTTCTACCGCGGACCGTGGCTCGGAAAGCTGCGGTCCTCGACCTGAGCCGCGGGACCGCCCACCTCGGGCGGCGAGCGCAATGATACCGTGGGGCACGCATGGGCGACCCAAAAACCGTGACCGTGCCGACGGGGCAAAAGCACGAATTCGTCCTGACCTCCAAGGTCAAGGTGACGAAGATCCTGGGGTTCGCCCCCGTGACGGGTCACGCGGACGGCAGCGCGGTGACCGCGGTTCCGGGGTTCCAGCAGCTCGCGAGCAGCGCGTCGACGAGCGCCGATTTGAGGGCCAATCCGCCCGTCGTCCTGCTGCTGGGAATGATCAACGTGCTTCTCGAGGCGGAGACGGACAAGGCGAACCAGCCCGTCACCTGGTCGGTCATGGCGAATGACAATACGGCCTCGCCACCGGCGCTCGATCCCATCGACGGCGGGCGCAAAGCCGTGCTGAAGACGACGCAGCAAGGTACCTTTTCGGTGCAGGCAACGGGTACCGATGGGTCGCCGCCCATCGTGTGGAATGTCGTTTTCGTCGCTGTGCAGGTGCTCAGGCCGCGCAGCAAGATACACGCGAATCCGGGGAGCGGGTATTCGGGGTCCGCCTCTCGACTTGGTTCCGGGGCAATCCAGGTCGTGAGCGGCGCCGCGCCCAACCATGGTTGGGCATCGATGCTCGATGTCCGGCTCGTCGGGGGCGGTATCTCGTTTGACCATCGGCTGGGCATCGATTCCGTCGCGTTGAACATGCTCAGCAACGGCACGGGAACCGATGTAACGGCGACTTACGTGAACGACGCGCTCGTGACGAAGCAATCGCGGGAGCATCTGCCCAAGGTCCCGGTGGTCGATACCGACGACCGGGACGTCGATGATCCGCTCCAGCATTTTCCGAAGGCGACGAATACGAATGCCATCACGATCGAGCGCTGGGGCAACGAGTTCGTCGTGCAATTTTTCGACTCACCAAGGACCTTGTCGTTCCCCCTGAAGCATCCGGGACACAAGGATGCCAGCATTCGCAGGATCGATGGGAGCATGAAGTTTCGCACGGCGCTCGCCGCGATCAGCAAGGATGCACCGCATTCGGTCGTGGTCTACGCGCATATTGCGTGGGAAGCCGACGTGTCCGGGGTCGTGGAAGTCAAAGAACTGGACGATGTCCCCGGCCCCGATGGGAGGCCGCTGCGCGACGAGAACAACGAGAAGATCCAGCTCATCAACGCGAGCTGGACGGCACTGGCAACGGCGGGCACCCGGACCGAGCCACGCTTCACGGTTCTCCCGGGCGGGGCCGACGCCAAGGACGCGGGCTTCGAAATATGGCCACCAAACTTCATGCACCAGGTCACGCGCCACGATGATCCCTGAGCACCGAGGCGGTGCCGTGCATCGAGCCCGCCGGGCGTGGGCTATTTGCACCATCGCCGCGTGCTCGTGCGCATGCCATCCATCGCGCAACGACGGGCGACGAGCTTCCACCGATGCCGCGGCGCCGGCTGTCTCCTCCGTAGCCTCGCCCGCGGCGGACGATGCAGGCCATCATCGCGGCCGGCGGCATGGGATCCTCACCTACAACGAGCGAATCGTCCTGGTGGGGACCGGCGAGGATCACGTGTGGCTATGGGAGCCCGCATCGGGAAGGGTGACGGCGACTTCGGCGCTCGCGGACGAGTGGGCCGATTTTCCGACCCCGCTCGGGACGGCCGGCTTCATCGGCGAACCGCACGACGACGTCATGCCACTTTGGTCGGTCGACGGGAATCGACGCGGAGAAATCGGACCGACCTCCGGAACGATCGAGGGCGTGCGGTACTGCGAGCGGGAGGTGAAGCCAGGGATCGGGAGCGGACGAAGAGAGGTCTTCCTTCGCACACCATCGGCCATCGAAGAATGGGAGAGTGAGCCGCCGCGGTTCGTTCGACGCTTCTCGAATCCGGCGGGAGAGACGGCACCGCTCTCCGACTGGGGCGTGCGGCGCGACTGCGAGGCCATCGCCATGATTTCGAATCATGACCTGCATGTCCTCCGTACGCGAGACGCGGAGCCCATGGAATCGACGTTTCCACTTCATGGGGTTCATCGGGTCCTTTGGCAGCCGCGGGGTAAGCTCTTGAGCGTCGATTGGCTGGGACATCGCCCTTCGGAGCTCGTGAATTCGGAAACGGGAAGAGCCATCGTCTTGGGGCCGCCGCTCGCGGAAAGCGTCGACTGGGGACCCGATGGCAAATACCTCCTTGCGCCCACGAACGATGGCCGAGGCGACGTGGATGTCCACGAGGCGGCCACGGGAAAAACCGTCCTCCATCTCCCTTTCACGCACGAAAAGTACGTGCGCGGTTGGACGCAGCCCTACGAGATCCTCTCGCCCGGCGGCGACCGCGCGCTCTCCCAGGGAACCGAGCCGGAGCACGTCGTTCGATTGTTCTTATGGGATTTGCGCTCGGGTAAGCGCATCGCGATCCTTGCGTGCCCCAATCCGACCCTGCGCGTGCTTTGGGCGCCGGAACAGGGGCGCTTCGTGGTTCTGGATCGGGCCGGGCTGGTTCGAATCTTCGACCTGAAGGACGGTAAGTTGGTGCACGAAATTCGCTCGCCGGAAGATCTCGGCGCGGTGATATCCATCTTGTTCATCGGTCCAAACTTAATAACCGAGACGGACCGGGACGTGTTCGGCGTATGGGACGTCCAACGCGGAACGGGCAACCCCCGAGCACTCGATCTTCGGGAGCTGCGGCGACGCCCGTAGCGCCCGGGGCGCCGCGAAGTGCGAGTCGACAACGACTATTGCGATGTGCCGGGGGCCCATTCGTTCGGATGGAGATCGGGAAATTCGACCTTGCAGTGGCCCGAAGCAATTCCGTCGATGCGCGCTTCGCCGTTCGACCCGAGGACACCCTCGATGATGGCGCCACCCGGGAGCGTAACCCGGTACGTTTGCCCGGCGATCGGGCGCCGATCCTCGCCCACGAGCCGGATCACGATCCAATCCTCCGTGGGGACGGGGCGGGGCGGCGGCGGCTCCGGTTCGACATGGCGCGCGAACAAGCTCGGCGCAGGTGCGATCCGCGCGACCAGCTCGCCCATGTCGAGGGCGTCCACGATCGCGCGGACGACCGCGCCGTCGATCGCGGGATCGCCGGCCCCGGCATACGGTACCGAAAGGCCCGCCCCGCCGCACTGTGAACGCCCGGTAAGGGCCTCGTACACGTCGAGCAAGGTCGAACGCGCGAACGGATCCTCCAGCCATCGCTCGATATCCCAGGGCGCCGGCCGCTCGCGCGTCCACGAGGCGCGATCCCCTTCGTGGCCGGGTCGAACCAACAGCACATCGTCGAAGGATCCTCGAAGAATCCACCCCTCGCTTCGACGATCGGCCTCGCTCGAACCCGTCATGGCACGTTCGATGAGGCTACCCTGCGCGGCAGGTATGTGCAGGCATCGTATCGATCTTCGTTTGCTCGAGGTTCTGCGTGGACTCCGGCGGCACGGCTCGGTCGCGTCGTCGCCGGCGATCGTGCGGTGTTCCGCCGTGGGCGGTGGCTCGGAGAGCACCGGTCGGTTCGAATGCCGTGCATCGCTCGACCGGGCGGGACACGGTATTTCGATGGTCCGCGGTACCGAAGATCGGCGGGCGTGCTAGGTTTCCCACGAGACCGTGATCCGCATGGGCCGCAGCTACCGCGCGCAACGATTGTCCCGATGGGGGATCGCGTTGTTTTTTGCGGTGGCGCGGGTGCTGGTGGTGGTCGGAACGGTGCCGCTCTCCGGGGTGGTGCCGCTCGTGGTTGGAATGGTCCAGGGTGAAGTAACCCCCGACTTGTGCGGCGACTGCGGCGGCGACGAGCGCGGTGGCTGCGATTGCCCCACGGGCTGTCCGACCTGCCATTGCACCCATGCCGGTGTGCCGGTGGTACCAAGGACGGAAGCCATGGCGATGGATCGGCTTCCCACCTTGAGCCGCGGAACGATAACGCCCTACGAGGCGGATATTCCGCGCTCGCCACCCCCGCGATCCGTCTACCGCCCACCTCGAGCCTAAAGCGCCTTCGGGCGCTTCGTTCGAGCACGTCGAGCGGATCAAGCGGGTCGGGCTGGTCAAGCTCGCGAGCTCGAAAGATGAATGGGTTGGGCGTGGCCTCGGGCAAGGTCCATCGCTCGAGCCTCAACCCGTGTGCCGCGCGTATGGATGCGCAGCGTTTCGCGTTCACGCGCGCAGAGCACTCGGGCAGGCTCGATGCGGGGAGCCGTGGCGCGCCCTTTGGCGGATGTCGCGGTAACGCAGGGGTCTTTTATGAATCGTTGGGTTTTGTTTGCGAAGGTGGCAGGGTTTGCTGCATCGGTCGCGCTCGCGCGTGAGGCGCGGGCGCAGTGCACGGATGTCACGCGGGAGACGGTGGTGGCGTGCGCGCTCGCCCGCAGCATGACGGTGCGCGCGGAGGAGCGCGGCGTGCGCGCGGGCGAAGGAAGGCGGGAGGCGGCGTCCGTCGTTTTGCCATCGAATCCTTCGCTGTCGCTCACCTTGGGCACGCCGACGGATCTTCCGATGCGGCAGGCGAATACGCTCTATAGCGCCACCCTCTCGCAGGAGCTGGAGATCGCAGGGCAGCGCGGGGCGCGGGTGGAGCAGGCGGAGGCGCAGCAAAGCGCGCAACGCCATCGCCTGGTGGCGGCGCGGCGCGATGTGGCGGCGGCGGCGCTGTCGGCCTATTTCGATCAGCTCGCGGCGGTGGAGGGCGAACGCATCGCCGAGCAGCTCACCAAGCTCGCCAGGGCGCTCAAAGGGTACGCCTCGGCGCGCGCGCAAATTGGGCTGGCGGCGCCGGTGGACGCCGTCCTCGCCGAGTCGGAGGCGACGCAGCTCACCACCTTGGCGCTGGAGGCGGAGCAGCGGAGGGTGGAGACCGCGACCTTGCTGACCATGTTGGTCGGGGGCGATCCTGCCTCCCAGCGTGCGCGCGCCATGGGGAGCTTGACGCCGGTGGCGGTGCGCGAAGCACCGACGGCCGCGCTGACGGCGACGGCGTTGGCGGGAAAACCCGAGATCGCCGCCGCCGTGGCCGAGCGCCGCGCGGAAGAAGCGCGCGCGCGGGTGCTCCGGCGCATGCGCATTCCCAACCCCACCGTGTCGATCTTCCTTCGCCGCGATTGGCCCGAGGAGCGCGGCTTCGGAGTCGGTCTGTCGTTCCCGATTCCCCTGCCCTCCCCGGTCGGACGAACGAACGCCGGCGAGATCGCGGAGGCGAACGCCCTCGCCGAGCGCGCCGAGGCCGGCGCCGAGCAGCTGCGGCGCGAGACGGCGGTGCAGGTGGTGCAAGCCGTCGAGGCCTTCTCCCGGCGCAAGCGCGCCGCCGAGCAGTTCGATCCGGAGGCCGTGCGCAAGGCGGAGATCGCCCTCGGCGCCATCGCCGACGAAGTCGCCGCGCAAAAGCTCGCCTTGCGCGACGCGCTCATCATGCAACGCTCGCTCATCGATTTGCTCTTTGGTTCGGTGGAGGCCCGGCGAAAGCTTTGCCTCGCCTCGGTGGAGCTCGCCCGCGTGACGGGCGTCGCCTTGGAAGGGAGCGCCCGATGAACCGCACCACGCTCGCCCCGCCCGCCGCGCGCCTCGCCGCATGCGCCGCGCGCCTCGCCACCCGCGCCGCGCGCCTCGCCGCATGCGCCGCGCTCATCACGTTCTTCCCCGCGTGCTCCAAGACGAAGGCCGCGGAGGAAAAGCCCGCCGCCAAAGCGCCCGCCGCCGCGAAACCCGCGAAAGCGCCCACCGACCACCCCGAGCACTCCGACGAACCCGAGCACGAAGAGCTCCCGAAGCGGGTCAAGCTCACCCCGCGCGCGGTGGCCGACGCCAAAATCGAAACCGCGCCCGCCGCGCGCAAAGTGCTCGCCAACGTGCTCGAGCTCCCCGGCGAGATCGCCGCCGATCCGGATCGCATCGCCAAGATCGCGTCGCCCGTCGCCGGACGCCTGGAGCAGGTGAGCTTCCGCGAAGGGAGCACCGTCCAGAAAGGCGAAGTGCTGGCCGCCGTCCGCGTGCCGGATTTTGCGCGCGCCAAGGCCGATCTCGCCGGCAGCGTCGCGCGCGCACAAGCCGCGAAGCTCAACGCCGATCGCTTGACGGAGCTCGCCTCCAAGGGCCTCGCCGCCGATCAAGAGGTCCGCTCCGCGCGCGCCGAGGCCGACGCCCTCGACGCCCAGGCCAAGGCCGCCGGTGAGCTGGTGCGCGCCATGGGATCGCCGGGCGACGCGGTCAGCTCGCGCATCGTGCTCCGCGCGCCCATCGCCGGGGTGGTCACCCGGCGCGACGCGGTGGTGGGGCAGCCGGTGAGCACCGAGGCCACCATCGCCACCATCGCCAACCTGTCGGAGGCTTGGTTCCTCGGGCGCGTCTTCGAGAAAGATCTCGGGAGGCTCCGGGTTGGCTCGGCCACCGAGGTGCGGCTCAACGCCTTTCCCGATCAGCCCTTCGCCGGAAAGCTCGAGTACATCGGGCGCGAGATCGACCCGGTGGCGCGCACCCTCACGGCGCGGGTCCGCCTCACCAACGAGGAGGACCGCCTGCGCATCGGGCTCTTCGGGGTCGCCAAGGTCGAAATCACCAGCGGCACCCCGCGCACCGCGGCGCTGGTGGTGCCCCGCACGGCGGTGATCGACGCCTTCGACAAGAAGATCGTGTTCGTGCGCGAGGCCGACGGCGACTTCGAGCTGCACGAGGTGGTGCTCGGCGAAGGGGCGCTGGGCGAGGTGGAGGTCGTCTCCGGCCTTCGCGAGAACGAGCCGGTGGTCGTGCGCGGCGCGTTCACCCTCAAGAGCGCCGTCTTGCGCGGCACCCTGGCGGAGGCCGAGTAATGCTGGCCTTCCTCTCCGCGGTCGTCCGCTTCTCGCTGCACAACCGCGCCATCGTGGTGCTCGGGACCTTGCTCCTCGTGGCCGCCGGCATCTACGAGGCGCTGCGCTTGCCCATCGACGCCGTGCCCGACGTCACCAACGTGCAAGTCCAGGTGATCACCTCCGCCCCCGCGCTCGCGCCGGTGGAGGTCGAACAGTACATCAGCGTGCCGGTGGAGCGCGCCATGGCCGGCGTCCCGCGCGCCACCGAGATTCGCTCGATATCGAAGTACGGGCTCTCCGTGGTGACCATCGTCTTTCGCGACGGCACCGATATCTACTTTGCGCGCCAGCAAATCGGCGAGCGGCTGCGCGAAGCGCAAGACAATGTGCCCGATCGCTACGGCAAGCCTTCGATGGGGCCCATCACCTCGGGGCTGGGCGAGATTTATCAATTCACCGTGCGCAACGAGCGCCTCTCGCTCATGGAGCTGGAGGAGGTCCTCGATTGGCAAATTGCCCCGCAGCTGCGGATCGTGCCCGGCATCGTCGAGGTCAACAGCTTCGGCGGTCAGGATCGGCAATACCAAGTGCGCCTCGACCCCAAGCGCATGCAGGCCGCCGGGGTGTCCATCGCGCAAGTGGTGACCGCCCTCGAAAAATCCAACGCCAACGCCGGCGGCGGTTACATCGAGCGCGATCGCGAGCAGTTCGTCATCGGCACCCGCGGCCTGGTGAAGAACCTCGACGATCTCGGCAAGGTCGTCATCGGGTCCACCCCGCAGGGGGTGCCCATTACGGTGGCCACCGTGGGGGACGTGGAGTTCGGCGGGCGCCTGCGGCGGGGCGCGGCCACCATGAACGGCGAGGGCGAGGTCGTCATCGGCGTGGCCCTGATGCTCCTGGGGGAAAATTCGCGCACCGTCACCGAGGCCGTAAAGGAGAAGCTCGCGGCCATCCAGGCCTCGCTCCCGCCGGGCACGCGCATCGAACCGTTCTACGACCGCTCCACCTTGGTCTTGCGCACCATCAAGACGGTCGGAAAGAACTTGGCCGAGGGCGCGGCGCTGGTCATCGTGGTGCTCCTCTTGCTGCTGGGCGACGTGCGATCGGGCCTGGTGGTCGCGGTGACCATCCCGCTGGCGCTGCTCTTTGCGATCATCGCCATGAACGCGCTCGGGCTCTCGGGGAACCTGATGAGCCTCGGCGCCATCGACTTTGGGCTCATCGTCGACGGCGCGGTCATCATCGTGGAGAACGCCGTGCGCCGGCTCACCGAGCGCCAGCGCGCCATGGACCGGGCGCTCTCGCCCGACGAGCGCCGCGACGTGGTGGAGGCCGCGACCCTGGAGGTGCGCTCGGCCAGCGTCTTTGGCGAGACCATCATCGCCATCGTCTATTTGCCGATCCTCACGTTGTCGTCCATCGAGGGGAAAATGTTCCGGCCCATGGCCATCACCGTGCTCCTCGCCCTCCTCGGCGCCTTCCTGCTCTCGCTCACCTTGGTGCCCGTCCTGGCGAGCTATTTCGTGCGCCCCCACGAGGGCGAAACATGGATCGTGCGCAAGGTGCACGAGCGCTATGTCCCTGCGCTTCGTGCATGCATGCGCCATCGGCTCTGGACGGTGGGGGCCGCGGTGGCCGGCCTCGCGGTGGCCATCGGGCTCGCGGGCCGGGTCGGCGCCGAGTTCGTACCGCAGCTCGACGAGGGCGATTTGCTGATCGAGGCGCGGCGCCTGCCGGGCATCTCGCTCACCGAGTCCAACGCCACGGCCACGCGGCTCGAGCGGGTCGCGCGCGAAATACCGGAGATCGATCACGTGGTCACGCGCACGGGCGCGCCCGAGGTGGCCACCGATCCGATGGGCATCGAGCAATCGGACGTCTACCTCGGCCTGAAGCCGCGCGAGAGGTGGCGAAGAGGCTTATCCAAGGAGGCGCTGGCGAGCGAGCTGGAAGAGCGATTGGCGGCCGACGTGCCCGAGATCGCAGCCGCCATTTCACAGCCGATTCAAATGCGCACCAACGAGCTGGTGGCGGGGGTGCGCTCCGACGTGGCGCTCCTGGTCTACGGACGCGATCTCGACGAGCTCCGACGTTTGGCCGAGCGGGCCGCCGCGTCCATCCGGCGCGTCGATGGGGCGGTCGATGTACGGGTGGAGCAAACGGCGGGGCTCAAGTACCTGCGCATCGAACCGGATCGGGCCAAGCTCGCACGCTACGGGCTCACGGTCGACGATGTCAACCAAGCCGCCGAGACCATGGCCGTGGGGCACAAGGCGGGCGACGTCCTCGAAGGCGAACGGCGCTTCGACATCGTGGTGAAGGTCCAGCTTGCGACCGGCGGGGAGCTCGAGTCCTTCCGTGCGCTACCGCTTCGTTCGGTCAGTGGACAGATCGTCCCCCTGGGCGACGTGGCGGATCTGGCGTTCGTGGACGGCCCCGCCGCCATCAACCGCGAAAACCAGTCGCGCCGCATCAGCGTGGAGTTCAACGTGCGCGGTCGGGATCTGATCTCGGTGGTGCGCGACGCGCAAGCCATGGTCGGCCGCGATGTCGTACTACCGACCGGCTACCGTGTGGAGTGGGGCGGTCAATTTTTGCACTACCAGGAGGCCAAGGGCAAACTCGCGATTGTGGTGCCGCTCTCGCTGGCGCTCATTCTCTTCTTGCTCTGGCTCGCCTTTCGTTCCGTGCGATTGGGGTTGGTCATCTTCCTCAACGTCCCCTTCGCCGTGGTCGGCGGGGTGGTCTTGCTCTGGGCCCGGAGCATCCCCTTCTCGATCTCGGCGGGCATCGGGTTCATCGCCCTTTTCGGGGTGGCGGTCCTAAATGGTCTCGTACTGGTATCATTCGCCAAGCACCTGGAGGAGCAGGGCAAGGAGCGGGTGGTGGCCATGCGCGAGGCGGCCGAGGAGCGCCTGCGCCCGGTCATGATGACCGCGCTGGTGGCCTCGCTGGGGTTCCTTCCGATGGCCCTCTCGACGCAGCCGGGGGCCGAAGTTCAGCGACCACTGGCGACGGTGGTGATCGGAGGGCTCGCGACTGCTACTCTTTTGACGCTATTCGTCCTACCAGTGATTTACACTTTTTTTGCCGCAAAGCCCCACGAGGCGCCGTACGCTGAGGGGTGATAGGCTCCCTTACGGATGGATCCCCTGGGCAATCCCATCGCCGAGCGCATCGCGGAGAAACTCGCCGCGTATCTCGGCCCCAACACGAGTCGCGTGGCCGTGAAGACCTTCACGATCAAGGCGCTCGGCCGTGGTCCTGAGACGCTCAAGCTCGAGGACGTGCCGCAGCTTCAAGCGGCGCTTCGCCCCATGCTCCGCACCTTCGTGGGCCGCGCGTACGCGGAGGTGCTGTTGGGGCAGATAGGAAAAGAGCTTGGCCTATGAGCATACCGCCGCCGAGAAATGCGGACGCTCGTAGTCCCCAATTTGGTCTTCGAGACCCCAGTCTGCGCCGGCTTACCTTGCTCGTGCCCGCTTGGGTCTTCGTGCTCGTGCTGGGGGCGGCCTTGCTACCGGCCTATGTGCTCCCGGCGTTCTTTCGCATAAGCAACGAGTCGCTCAAGGTGCTGGCCGTGTCCGGGTGCCTGCTCGCCGCGTTCGCCTTCCAACCCGGCGATTACCTGCGGCGCGGCTGGTTCTACCAGGGCGCGTGCTTCGCGTGCTTGCTGGTGCGCGACACCACCTTGATCCCCGGGTTCGACACCGCCCGCGATATCCACCTCGTGCGCGCGCTGCTCGCGGCCGCCGCCAACGCGTTTGGCGTGGCGAGCTGTTGGCGATTCGGCCGCGCATGGGCCGTGGCCGAGCTCCCCGACACCGACCGAAGCCGGCTTCGCGCGTACCTCGCGGCGGGCGGCTTGGCGGTGCTCTTCGGATGCGGCTCGCTCGCCATCCACGTGCGCGCCGCCGTTCAAGGCGATCCGGCGGCGTTCGTGAGCATTGCGTCGCAAGTGGGCGATCTGATCGGCTTGTGCCTGATCGCACCGGTGCTCCCCACGGCGCTCGCGCTTCGTGGCGGCCGGCTGGCGTGGCCGTGGATCATGCTGACCGCCAGCTTTCTAGGCTGGCTTGTCTACGACGGGTTCATGGCGGCCACCAGCGTGTTCCCCGTGAGCCCCCTGCTGCGCAAGACGGTCGGGGAATCCTGCCGCGCCGTCGCGCTCATTTTCACCTTGGCGTCGGCGATCGCGCAGCGCCGGGTGACGTCGGGCGAGCTGCTCAGCGCTTCTTCAGGGAGTTCGGGGAGCGAAAACGCGCCCTCGTCCCAGCATTAATAATACTAAATTCGCGAATTTTTCAACATTCTTGAACGGATGCGGCGCGATTCCTAGCTTTCGCCCCCATGGCAGCGGAAAACATCGGGGTACGGTCGCAAGCCCGCGCTGTGCGCGAGTTGACGGCCGGGGAATGGATCATCGTCGCCGAGCAGAAACGGCTGGCGGCTGCGGCGCGTGAAGCTGCGCGACGAGGAAAGGCAGGCGCTCCTCCGTATTTCGCACATATGCGGATCTGCTCCGCGGGGCGGGCGCGCGATGTGCTCCTCGGGCTGGACTCGCACATCGATACATCGGCCGAAGGGGGTATCACCGTGGTCGACTACCGGCGCGCGCCGATTGCCGAGGTCTTTTTTGCGTGCGAGCCGGGCGACGAGTACGAAATCGAGGTAAACGGCCGCACCGTGACCGGGATCCTCGAGCGGCGCCATTTGGTCACCTTCGAAGAGGACGAACCTTCGGCCATCACCGTCCCCAACGGAGCCTTGCGGCAGGTGGACGGCACCTGGCGCTTCGAAACCGGCGTGCTCCTGCCCACCTTTTCGCGCGCGCCGGGGCAGCCGCTGGCCGTCGATCTGTTCGGCCGCGGTCCGGATTTTCAGCGCAACATGGCCGCGCTCTTGAGCTCCGACCAGACGGCGCTCCTCGAGCGCGATCCCAATGAGACGGTGCTGGTGCTGGGCGCGGCCGGCTCGGGGAAGACGACGGTCGCCATCCACCGGGTGGCGAGCATCGCGCGCGCGCGCAAAGGCGACTTCGACCCGAAGAAGGCGCTCGTGATCGTGCCCGAGGCGGGGCTCCGCCACCTGGCGGAGCGGATGCTGCGCGATCTGGGGCTCGACGCGGTGGCCGTGCGCACCTTCGACGATTGGATCCGCGCGGAGGCGCGCCGCATCTTTCCATGGCTGCCCGCCCGCGAAGCGCCGGAGACCCCGCTCGGCGCGCGCCGGATCAAGCGCCACCCCGCCCTTTTTTCGGCCATCGACGCGCTCCTGGACCAGCGCACCCGGGAGCTCGCGGCCCGCATCGACCGCGTGCACGCGGGCCGGGGGGCGATTCAGCGCGCCCTCGAAGCGCGCCGTGAGCCCATCCTGGAGAAAAGGCTCGAGCGCGGCGCGGTGGAGGTGCTCGCGGCGGCCAGCCCCAAGCAACGTCCGCTCCTCGAAGAGGCCTTTCGCGAAGAGCTTCGAAAGCTCGAGGACGTGCGCGAGGATCTCTACGCGCTGGTCGGCGATCGCGCGCTGCTCGCGCACGCCGTTCGCGATTCGGGCGGCGATCTCACGCGCGCGGGGGTCGAGCAAACGGCGGAGCACACGCGGCGGCAGCTCGATGAGCCGAGCGAAATTCGATTTGCCCATGTGGACGCCGATCGGCTGGTGACCCTCGACGGGCGCTCGCTCGACGATGGCACCCCCGACGCGGTGGCCGGAACGGTGGACATCGAGGACTACGCCGTTCTGTTCGAGCTCCTCTGGCGAAAGACGGGGCGTACGCAGACGCGCGCGGGCAAGCTGCGGCGCGCGCGCCACCTGGTGGTCGACGAGGCGCAGAGCCTGACCTCGATCGAGCTGCGGGTGCTCGGACATGCCCTGCACGGCAACGCGACCATCGCCGGAGACGAGGCGCAAGTCATCGATGGTGACGGTTATTTCACGTCGTGGGACGATACCCTCTCCGCATTGGGCGTGCGCACCACGGCGAGCTACTTGAAGACGTCGTACCGCTGTCCGCGGCCCATTCTGGACGCGGCGTACGCGATCCTGGGCCCCGAGGCGGCCGCCGCCAAGCCCGCGGCCGTGCGGGACGGCGGCCCCGTCTTGCACACGGTGCTGCCGAACGAAGGCCACGCCGCGGTGTTCGTGGCCGAGGCGCTGCGCGGCCTCGCGCGCACCGAGCCGCGCGCGATGGTGGCGGTCATCGCGCACGACGCGGCCACGGCGCGGGCCGTTCACGACGTGGTGGCGCGCGCCCTGCCCGCCCGGCTCGTCCTCGATGGCGATTTTGCCTTTGCGCCGGGGGTGGAGATCACCGAGGTGGCGCAGGTCAAAGGGCTGGAGTTCGATTACGTGATCGTGCCGGACGCGAATGCCCCGAGCTATCCAGATACCCCGCTGCACCGGCGCATGCTGCATGTTGCGCTGACGCGTGCCATCCACCAGGTGTGGATCCTTTCGCCGGGTGAACCTTCGCGGTGCCTCGCCGGCGGTACGTGAAGTTTGGTGAAGGCGCCGCCGGGGGCCTGGACCGTGCTTTGGGCGGGGATTAAGTGCAGGGGGTGCCCCTCTACACGAATCTGGATGGAACCACCCCCGACAAAGGCCTCGGCGAGCTTCTCAAGTGGAACTGGAACCGCCCGCGCCCCGAGCGCGGCTTCCTGCCCCCGCGCATGGAGAACGATGGCGCGCTCATCGCGTCCTCCGCGCCATCGTTGACATGGGTCGGCCACGCCACCTGGCTGATGCGGCTGGGCGGAGAGCTCATTGCAACGGATCCCATTTGGTCGACGCGGGTGGGGCACATCAAGCGCACGTGCCCTCCCGGGGTCGCGCTCGAGCGTATCCCGGTGCCCGACATCGTCACCATATCGCACTCGCACTACGATCACCTGGACATCCCAACCTTGCGCCGCATCGGCCCCGATGCGCTCTACATCGTGCCAAAAGACGTGGGCGAGGTCCTTCGCCGCGCCGGTCTGCCGCGCATCATCGAGCTCGGTTGGTGGGAGACCCACCGCGAGGGCGACGTGGCCATCACCTTGGTGCCTGCGCAACACTGGTCGGCGCGGCTTCCATGGGATCGCAACCGGCGGCTATGGGGCGGTTTCGTCTACGAGAGCCAGGACGGGACGGCGTACCACGCGGGGGACACCGCCTTCAAAGAGGAGGTGTTCGCGCAGATCGCCGGGCGGTTCCCGGCGATCGACTACGCGCTCTTGCCCATCGGGGCCTACGATCCGACGTGGTTCATGCAAGCGCAACACATGGGGCCCGAGGAAGCAGGGCGCGCATGGGAGATCCTGAATGCGCGCACCCTGGTGGCCATGCACTGGGGAACCTTCCGTCTCACCGACGAGCCCATGGGCGAGCCGCCCCAGCGCCTCCGGGCGTTCTGGCAGGAACGCCAGCACGATCCCGAGCGCCTCTGGATCTTTCCCATCGGTGAAACGAAACGGCTCGCGCCGGCCGCGGTCTAATCGCGGTCTAATCACGTCTTAATCGCGGTCTAATTGCGATCGCGAAACGGGACCACGTGGGCGAGGAAACCTTCCCGCTGCGTCGCGGGACAGGCTTCCAGGTCGAGGTCCTCGTCATCGCACATGACATCGCTGGGGCTCCGGGCGGTGGCCGCGCGAACGAGCCAGATCTCCAGCTGATCGAGCTCGGTGCACCCAAACACCCGATTGCGCATCTCGACCGTGATGGGCACGCCGCGCGCCTCGAGCACGATGAGGACATTGTGGGCCATCGCCTCGAGCCACCCGTGCGCCTTGCCGAGCTGCCACAACACCGTTTCGCCTAGCGCCACGTGAGGGCTACCTCATGCCCAACGGGAGTCGACGAAGTGAACGCATTCATCCTATGCCCAAACCTCATGCTACCTCCTAGCCAAGAGCACAAACGCAGCACCTCATGAGGTGCCCCTTGGTCGCTCTCCCTTGATGTAACCGCCGCGGATCGAAAGCAGGCACCCTCCGGCGATTCTTTTTTTTCGAGGGAACCGCTAATTTTCTATCGGCGGCCGAACCTCAGGCCTCGCGCTCGACCTCAGGCCTCGCGCTCGACCTCAGGCCTCGGCCGGTGTGAGCGCGAGAACGGCTGCGCCGCCGAGCGACATCACGATCACATAGAGCATGGCGGATGTGGGGGAGACGGCCCAGAGGCTTCCAACCAAGACGCTCGAGAGCAGATCGCCCAGGCCGTTGACCGTCGCGAGGATGCCAAAGCCGGTACCTCGAACCTCGGCGGGGAGGTAGCTCGCGGCCGTGGAGCTCTCCACCGTCTCCCAGGCCCCCATATAGGCACCGGAGGCACCGAAGACGATGGCGAACTTCACGAACGAGTCGCCGGGGACGAGCAGCGCGGCGGCCGGAAAGACCGCCAGGGCATATCCGCCCGCCAGCACATAACGCTTGTCGAAGCGGTCCGCGAGCATGCCGCACACCGAACAAGATAGCGTGTAGACCACGTTGTAGCCGACATAGAACCCCACGGCGAGGGTGGCCGCGCGCTCCAGACCGAAGCGCGGTGTCCAGGCTTGCGTGGCCCATAGGATCAGGAGCGTATTCGAAAAGTCGCCCAGGCCGGCCAAGCCGACGCCCAGCAAAAAGCGTCGAAAGCGCGGCGGCAAGCGCGAAAATCCACCGAGGAGCGAGGCTTTGGGGCGCGGCGCGTGGGGCTTTTCCTTTACGAGGAAGACAATCAAGAGCGCGGCGATGAGCCCGGGCACCACGGTGAGCAAAAACGTCGCGCGCACGCCGGCGGTGGCCACGAGAAGCAGCGCCACCAGGGGGCCCACGATGGCGCCGGCGCTATCCATGGAGCGCTCGAATCCAAACGCGCGGCCGTAGGTCTCGGGGGTCGTTGCCTCGGTGAGCAGCACATTGCGCACGGGGCTGCGCGCTCCCCGCCCCAGCCAGCCGGCCACCCGCCCCACGAGCACGTGCCAGCTTTGGGTCGCGAACGCGAAGCTCGCCATGCCCGCGGCGGTCAGAAAATAACCCACGACGGCGAGCGGTTTGCGGCGCGCGAGGCGATCGCTGTACAGCCCCGATACGAGCTTGGCGAAGCTCGATACCGCATCGGACAGCCCTTCGATCCACCCGAGCACCGCCGACGATGCCCCAAAGGACGCGAGGAGCGCCGGCATGGCCGCCGTGGCCATTTCATGCCCCACATCCGAAAAGAGACTCGCCAGTCCAATGGCCACCACGGCGCGATCGATCCAAGGAACCCGGGGCGCGGCCATGGGGGCGAGTGTAACCTTGACGCCCCGGACGGGTGCCGGTAACGAAGCACGACCGTTCAACGGAGCCGCCGGCGTCCGTTTTGGCTCGCGATCCTTTCGCTCGGAGTTACCCATGCGCATTTTGCTTCGAACCTCGGCACTCGTTCTGCTCGTGGCCCCTCTTGCAGCGTGTGACAGCGCACCGCTGGAGCCGGAGGGCTCTCGCGTTCACGAGGCGCTCGCGTCGACGAATGACGCGCGCGCAACAGCGAAGGGCGCCACGGGTGCACTGGCGACGGCGAGTCCTGCCGAAGGTGCGCTGGCGACAATCGATGACACCGAGGGCACCGTCGATACCGCGAAGGACACGCCCGCCGAGAGCTGGTCGTACGACCTTCTGGAGACGGATCTGGAGCTCGACGTGGCGAATTTGCGCGGAAAGGCGGCCCTCGCGATCGCAGCGCCCGGACGGAGCTCCGCATCGTTCGAAATCGGCGATCTCACGATCCACAGCGTCACCGGAAAACACGGACCGCTCGCGTACACGGCCGCCAATGGCAAATTGCATGTCGCGATCGGGCGCTCGTATCGGCCGGTTCGCATCGAAGTCGAATATACGTTCAAGGGGCACAATCAATTCGACGGCTGGGATCCGAGCGCAGGTGTCAGCTTTTTGTGGCCCTACTTCTGCGGCAATCTATTTCCGTGCAAATCCTCCCCATCGGACGGCGTCCGCTTTCGCCTGCACGTCACGGGGGCTCCGGAGGGCTCGAAGGCCATTTACCCGACGAACGTTCCGGGCGACGCGCCCTCGTACATGCCGGCGATCGCCGTGGGCGATTTCACCGAAATCGACCTGGGGAGCACCCTCTTCGGCACGCGCGTGAAGGCGTGGCACCTGCCCGGCCAAGAGGCGGACACCGCGCGAGGCACCGCGCACTTGCGGAACGTGTTCGACTTTTACGAGAGGACGTATGGCCGTTACACCTTTGGAAAGGTCGTCGGCAGCGTATCGGCCAATTGGGGACCGGGCGACTACGGCGGCATGGAGCACCATCCATATTGGCACGTGGCCAAAGGCTCGATGTACAACGAGGAGACGCACGCCCACGAGGCCGCGCACGGCTGGTTTGGCAATGGTGTGCGCGTCGCCTGTTGGGAAGACTTCGTGCTCTCGGAGGGCACCACCACGTACTTGGCCGCGCACGCGCTGAAGAAGCAAGGCGTCGACGTATGGCCGTCCTACGAGTGCCGGCTGAAGGCGCGCTGCGACGCCGACCAGGCCTCCACCCCCAACACGATCGCGCTCCCCGACACCACCTGCAACCAGATCGACTTGTTGCACCACCCGCTCTGGTCGGGCGTGCCCTACTACAAAGGCGCATACTTCTATCGCAAGGTGGCAGAGCTCATCGGCGAGGACCGCCTCGATCGCGCGCTCGCGCACTTCTATGCGCGCCATCGCGGCGAGGCCGCCCGCATGGAGGATCTCCTCCAGACATTGAAGTGGCACGCCCCCTCGAAGGCCGACGCGATCGAGGCGCTCGCCAACGGCTGGCTGCGCTCCTTCGAGTGCCCCGACGAGTGGAGCACGCTCTGCCCGAGCTCGCCGTAAGGGTTCCTCCGGAACGAGCTGTCGGAACGGTCCTCCGGAACGGGCTGTCGGAACGGGCCGTCGTACGGATCCGCCGCAACGAGCTGTCGGAACGGTTCCTCCGGAACGGGCTGTCGGAACGGTCCTCCGGAACGAACTGTCGTAAACAAATCCTCCGGAACAAGCTGTCGGAACGGTTCCTCCGGAACGGGCTGTCGGAACGATCCTCCGGAACGAGCTGTCGGAACGGATCCGCCGCAACGAGCCATCGTAACAATCCTCCGGAACGAGCCGTCGGAACAGTTCCTCGGGAACGAACTGTCGTAAACAGATCCTCCGGAACGGGCCGTCGTGACGGTTCCTCCGGAACGAGCTGTCGTAAACAGATCCTCCGGAACAAGCTGTCGTAACGGTTCCTCCGAGCGAGCTGCCGTAACAGTTCCTCCGGAAGGAGCCGTCGGAACAGTTTCACCGGAACGGGCCGTCGTAACGGCTCCACCGGAACGGATCCACCGCAACGAAGCCGACACCACAGTCCACGGCCCGTGGCGCGCCGATCGCCTCGTGCGGCTCGGTGCGCCGGATGAGTGCCTTGACAATATTTCACCCTATCGTTAACTATTAACCATTCGCGACAATCAAGCGCGACCGCAACGACAAGGTGAATCATGTCCAAAGAGCTCCCCGAGGGTTGGCCCCGCATCTCCGCTTCGCTTTTCTACGACGACGGCCCCGGGGCCATCGATTGGCTCTGCCGCGCGTTCGGCTTTCAGGTTCGGCTCAAGATCGAGGGCGACGACGGGAGCATCGTCCACTCCGAGCTCGAGTACCGCGAGGGCGTCATCATGGCCTCCTCCTCCTCGCGCTGCGGGCCCACGCGAAAGAGCCCGCGCGCGCTCGAAGGCGTCAACACGCAGTCGCTGTTCATGTACGTCGACGACGTGGAGGCGCACTGCCAGCGCGCGCGCGCCGCGGGGGCGACCATCGTCACCGAGCCCGCGACCACGAACTACGGCGATGAGTACCACGTCGACCGCGGCTACTCGGCGCTCGATTGCGAAGGGCACCTCTGGTACTTCGCGCAGCGCCTGCGCGGATCGGTCAAGGGCGCCTGATGGCGGCGGCGGCCGTCGATCTCGATCGCACCCTCGCCGCGCTGGCCGATCCCACGCGCCGCGGGGTGGTCGATCTTCTGCGCCGGCGCCCGCAGCGCGCGGGCGAGCTGGCTGCCGCCTTCGATATGAGCCCGCCGGCCATGAGCCGGCACCTTCGCGTGCTCCGCAAGACGGGGCTGGTGGCCGAGGACGAGCTCGAGGACGATGCGCGCGTCCGCGTCTACCGCTTGCGCCCCGAGCCCTTCGCCAGGCTGCGCGACTGGCTCGACGAGGTGGAGACGTTCTGGGGCGGGCAGCTCGATGCGTTCAAAGCGCACGCCGAGCGCACCCGCGGGAACAAGGCGCCCCGATGAAGCCCGCCGATCGCGCGCGGGTCACCACCTTCGTGGCCGTCTCCCCCGGCGATGCCTTCGAGGTGTTCACCCAGGAGATCGACCTCTGGTGGAAGCGCGGCCGTCGCTTTCGATTCGGAGGACAAGGGGTGCTTCGCTTCGAGGGCACCCTCGGCGGCCGCCTGGTCGAGTCGTTCGGAGGCGAGGAGCGCGGCACGTTCGAGGTCGGCCGCGTGCTCGTCTGGGATCCCGGCGCGCGCCTGGTCTTCGAGTGGCGCGGCATCACCTTCGCGCCCGGCGAAATCACCGAGGTGGAGGTCCGCTTCGAGTCGATGAACGATGGCACCCAGGTGACTCTGGAGCACCGCGGCTTCAGCACTTTGCGGCCCGATCATCCCGTTCGCCATGGCCTTCCGGGGCAAGCGTTCACCGACAGCATGGGCCGCTGGTGGGGCGAGCTCGCCATCTCCTTTCGCAACCATGTTGCGCATCAGAGCTTGTCGCGCTGAGATGGCGCCCGCATACCTGCGGTATGGCATCCGTCGACTTCGAGGCCATCCGGCAGAAATGGGACGCAAGCGCCGAGGGTGAGGAAAGGTGGAGCCAATCCCCCTCGGTCAACCGCGAGCTACGCTGGAGGCTCCTCGAGCCGCACCTGCAGAACGTGCGCACCATCCTCGACGTCGGAGGCGCCACCGGCGCGTTCTCGATTCCCCTCGCCCGCCGAGGCTTCGACGTGACCCACGTCGATCTCTCCCCGGCCATGTTGGCCCTCGCGCGGCGCAAGGCGGAGGGCCTCGCGAACATTCGATTCGTCGAGGGCAACGCGATCGATCTGGGCGCCTTCGCCGATCGCTCGTTCGACGTGGTGCTGAACATGGACGGTCCGATCTCCGCGTCCGGCCCCCACGCCGAGGACGTGCTCCGCGAGACCTGCCGCGTCGCCAAACGCACCGTGATGGTCTCGGCCGCGCACCGCGCGTGGGTCGACGTCTCCGCGCGGCGCGACGGAAAAAAGCGCGACGGATTGCGCGCCTTTACGGCCGCGGAGCTGCGCACGAGGCTCGAAGAGAACGGATTTTTCGTGCACCGCGCGGCGGGCATCGGCACCCTCGCGCACCTTTGTGGCGACGCGTACGTGGACGCCCTCTTCGAGGCGGCCGATCCGGACGCCATCGCGGCATTCCTGAACGCGTGCGAAGCGTTCGACCGTGATCTGGCGCCCGATGGCCCGGGCACCAACGACGACACGGGGCTGGTCGCGGTGGCCGCGAGGCTCGCCCCTTGACCGAAGGCGCGGTGGCCGAGCGGCTCGCTATTTGACCGAGGGCGAAGGTCGCGACGACGGCGACGAATCGGGTGCACCCCAGGTCTGGATCGGCACCGGAGATTCCACGGGCGCCCGGGGCTCATGCTCCAACGTTTCGCGCGCGTTGCGCTGCCGATCCAGCGCCCGCCGCCGAGCGGCTCGCTATTTGACCGAGGGCGAAGGTCGCGACGACGGCGACGAATCGGGTGCACCCCAGGTCTGGATCGGCACCGGAGATTCCACGGGCGCCCGGGGCTCATGCTCCAACGTTTCGCGCGCGTTGCGCTGCCGATCCAGCGCCCGCCGCCGAGCGGCTCGCTATTTGACCGAGGGCGAAGGTCGCGACGACGGCGACGAATCGGGTGCACCCCAGGTCTGGATCGGCACCGGAGATTCCACGGGCGCCCGGGGCTCATGCTCCAACGTTTCGCGCGCGTTGCGCTGCCGATCCAGCGCCCGCTGCTGTTCGACCTTCGCATACTCGTTGTGGATCAGGTGCAGGATGCCGCGCGCGTGCGCGTAGTTCTTCGGCGGCTCCCATTTTTCGCGGCCGAAGAGGGCTGCTTCGTCGACCATGCGCTGGCGCTCTTCCATCTTTTGCTCGAAGATGCGCACGCGATCGGCCTTGTCGCGCATGATGTGGGGCGTGAGGACCAGCACCAAGTTGCGCTTCTCCGTCCCTTCCGACGTGCTTCGAAAGAGCGCACCGAGCACCGGAATGTCGCCGAGGAGCGGGATCTTCGTCTCCGTGCGGGTGCGCGCGTTGCGCACGAGGCCCGCGATGACCACCGTCTCTTCGTCCTTCACGGTGACGGTGGTGGTGGCCGCGCGCTCGAGGAATGTCACCGATCCATAGGGATTGCTCGGATCGGGCCGGCTGTCGATGTCGCTGATTTGCTCGTCGACGTCCAGGCGAATTTCGTCGGAGTCGTTGAGATGCGGCGTGATTTTGATGCGCGGACCGATCTTCTGAAGGTTGGCGGCCGGCGCCTGCGATCCCACCTGCACACCCCCCGCGATGATGGGCGACGGGGGTGCATTGGGGTTCAGCGGCGTATTGAGCTGGACCTTGAGCTCTGCGGCCGTGTTGTCGCTCGCCACGATGCTCGGGGTCGACAGAACGTCCGCCCCTTTGGTGACCGCGGAGGCCGTGATGAAGGCACCCAGGCTGGGAATGGATGAAATGCTGCTGCTCGTCCCCGTGGGGATGCTGAACGGCAATGGGATTTCGGGCCCGCGAATACCGAGCGCAAAGGCCTGCAACGTATTCGGATCGGGGGGCAGCGCCGACCCCTTCGCATTGAAGCCGCCAAAGAGAAAACTGTCGCCGTTGGTACCGCCACCATGCCAGGAGACGCCGAGATTGAGATCGTTGGTCGCCGAAATTTCCATGACCACCGCCTCGATGTAAACCTGCCGCTTCGGCCGATCGAGCCGGTCGAGCACCGCCTTGATGGCCGCAAAATCGCGCGGCGACGACGTCACCAAGATGGAATTGCTCGTCTCCTCGGCGCTGATTTTGACCGCCGATTCGAGCACCGTCAGCGGCGCACGCGGCGCACCGCCACCACCACCGCCGCCGGACGACGCGCCCGGCGCAGACGCAGCACCCCCTGCCGGCGCCGCCCCTGTGAGCGCCTCGTTCAAGGGCCCCACCAGCTTCTTGGCGTCGGCATGCTGGAGCGGGATGACATTGACCTGCCCATCGTTGGTCAGCGGCTGGTCCAAGAGCCGTACGATGGCCAAGAGCCGCTTGTAGGACTCGGGGGTGGCCACGATGGCGAGCGCGTTTGGCCGCTCGATGGGCACGATCTTGGTCACGTGCAGCTCGCCGCTGGGCGCGCTCTTCTTCTTGAGATCGAAGATCTCCGTCAGTCGTTTTTCGACGTCGGCGGCGGCCGCATAATGAATGGGCTCGAAGTAGAGTTTATCCTGGGAGGTGGTCGGAACGTCGATCTCCTCCAGGAGCTGCATCAACCGGCGCAAGTTTGCGCCCGTATCGGTCATGATGAGCAGATTGCCTGGCACATAGGGCACGATGGTGCCATCCCGCGACTGAAACTTCGTCAGCAGGTTCTCCACGATGTCCTCGGCGCGCACGTTCTGGAGCCGATGAATCTGCGTCACGTATCGATCCTCGGCCGTGACCGCGCCGGTGTGCACGATTTGGGTCGTCTGCCGCTCGACGTCCTTCGACTCGATGATCTGATAAAACGTGCCCCGGTCGAGGACGGTGAGCCCATTGCTCTGGAGCACCGACAAGAATGCCTGATAAGCCTCGGCCACCGTAATGGGCTGCGACGACACCACCGTCGCCCGAAGCGACTTGATCTTGGCGTTGGCGATGACGAAACGCTTCCCCGTAATCCCGCTGACCACCCGGACGAGCTCCGTGATCTCGGCATCTTCGAGCTGCAACGTGATCTTTTCGCCCGGGGGCTTTGGTTTGACCTCGAAATTCGGCTTATCGGGCTTATCCGGCTTGTCTGGTTTATCCGGCTTGGACGGCGGATCGCCCCCGAACGCCACCCCGCTCATTCCGAGCACGGAGGCGAGCACCATCCACGAAACCCCCGCGACCGGGACGAGCCGACGAACTCCCTGCATTTCGATGCAAAGACTCGGACCGCGCGCCCCCTATTCCGCCCCACCGTCCCTTTGCCATCCTGGCGGCGCGCCTCCCCAAATCCCCGCACGCGCCGCCAAGACGTCATGGTGTCACTCGGCTTGCTTCGCCGTGGGCAAGGCGACTACCGATTTGCCATGGGGCCCGCTGGCGTCGTTAGCGGGAGATTCACCGGAAGCAGGCCGCGTAGGTCGCTCCCGGATCTTGACCAACGCAGTCACATTCATAGAAGCACCGATTGTGGGCAGGCTCGTAGTTGCAGAACTTGAGACCCCGACTCTTGCTGCCGAGCCTCGGGCACGCAGGATCGGCACACCAGGCGTTGATCCGACGAATCTCCTCGTTGCTGCATCCACCACGTGCCGCCATTTGAGCCTCGCTGAGCTCACCCTCCCGGGGCGCGCCGATGTCGCCGTACCGTGTTCGACCTACGGCAACCTCGGGAGGACACGCCCTACGTCAAGGCTCTACGCCGTCGTCCTCCGCGAGCGATCGGTTCGCCATTCGAATCGAGACGCGATGGGTGCCGGTGAGGTGCGCCGGGACGCGGTGATCGTCGCGGCGGCGGCCGTCGAGGTAGAATTTGGCGACGTGGATGCCGGAGCCCGTGACCCGGATGTTCAGGGTCATGTTGCGGTAGGGGATGGAGTCGAGGGTCACCCGTTCGAAGATGGAGGGGACGACGGGGGCGAAGGTGATGCCGTCGGGATCGAAGCTCATTCCCATGAGGCCGTGGTAGACCATCGAGAGGTAGCCCGATGCGCTCCAGAGCTGGCGGCGGGAGCCGTCGGGGGTGCCGGTTTCGGGTTGGTAAAACTCTTGGAACGTATCGTTCTTTTCGGAGAGGTAACGGATGCGATCGAGCTCGTGCGCGACGCGGGATGCGGATTTGCCCTTGGTCGCGGCCCAGCCCCAATAGCCTTGAACGAAGGGCCATACCATCCCGTTGTGGTAATAGTCGGCGTCGCCCTTGGTGTAGTCCATCCACTCGGCGTATTGGGGCCAGAGCGAGGGAATGCCCGACGGGGTGGAGGGCGTGCTCGCCAGGATGGCGCGCGTCTTCCGGCGGTCGGCCACGCCCCAGAGGATGGCGAACGATTCGCCGGTCCCTTCCATGCGGGTCTCTTTGACTCCGTTTTCGTCCTCGAAGTAAGCGTAGTAGCCGCGGTCTTCCTGCCAGAGGTGGAGGTTGATGGCGTCCTTCAGGCGCGCGGCCTTGGCCTCCAAGGCGCGCACGTCTTTGCCGAGCAGCTTTCCCATTTTGGCCGCCACGTCGTAGCCGCGGTAATAGAGGAGATTGGTGCTCAGCGCTTTCGTCTTCGCCAGCAACGTCTTCGTATTCATGTATTTGATGGGATATCCGCTGTTGGACTCCATGAAGCTCGAACAGCCGCCGAAGAGCCCCGCGTCGGCCAGGTAGACGTCGCGCTCGGCCCGCGCCAAGGTGTTGACGGTGATGCCGTAACTCCATTCGAGCAGGCCCTGGTCCCCGGTGGTCGAATAGAGGGACCACGCGCCTTGTGCGCCCACGATCGAGTCGGTCAGGTTGGGCCAACCGCCGAAGTGGCCCGCGCGATCCTGAACCCACACCTCGCCGATGCCGGCCACGTTCTCGATCATGCCGAGCAAGGTTTGTTTCGCCACGGCCGGGTAGAGCAGGCCGGCGCCCAGATCGATGGAGTAGGACGTGTCACGGGTCCATACCTGAGCCCAGCTTTCGCCCGCGATGAACTTCCCATCGACGACGTCGGACGAAATCACGCTCACCGCCTTGGCGTACGCGGCATCGTAACGGGCGAGGCCGGAAGAGAACACGAGGGCTGGGGTTGCCGCTCGTTCGGATGTTTCGGTTTGGTTTGCTTGCTCCGGCTGCGCCGCTTGCGATACCCGACCTTCGGAATCGAAACCCTCGCCATCCGCTGCACAACCGACTCCTGAGAGCACCATCATCGAAATAGCTGCTGAGGCGATCTTTTTCATAAGTTCGCTTCGTACGCCGGACAAGGCATTTCGACAAGTATGCATGAGCAACTTGGCTCGAATTTCGAATATCGAATCACGGCGGTGATCCATTGACACGAGCTCGAGTGCGCATCCGCTAGCCGCCGGCGGGTCGGGTGATAGACTCGCCGCCGCTCGCCCGGCGACGAAGACAAAACGACGAATCCGTAAAACGGCAAGAAACGAGAACAACGCAAACGACGCGATCGACGAATCCAACGAGAACGCGAGCAAACGCGATCCCATGCGATCGAACAGGAACGGAGGAACGACGACATGAAAGCCCTCATCCAGGCGCTCGTTGCGCAAGCAGATCTCAATGACGCGCAGGCCCAAAAGGTCGCTGACGTGGTGCGCAATTTCATCGGCTCCAAGCTCCCGGACACATTACGCGGCCCCGTCGAGGCCGCACTCACCGGCGACAGGGTCGACAACGCGGTCGACACCGTAAAAAACGCCGTGAGCAATTTCCTGAAATAGCCCCCCCTCGAAGCGCGCCGGTGCGTCGAATTGGCGCGGGCCTGCCCACGGCCTACCGCCACACACGTAGCCGCGTTCTTCGATTGGCGCGGGCCTGCCCATGGCCTACCGCCACACACGTAGCCGCGTTCTTCGATTGGCGCGGGCCTGCCCATGGCCTACCGCCACACGCGTAGCCGCGTTCTTCGATTGGCGCGGGCCTGCCCACGGCCTACCGCCACACACGTAGCCGCGTTCTTCGATTGGCGCGGGCCTGCCCATGGCCTACCGCCACACGCGTAGCGGCAATCATCGATTGGCGCACACCCGCCACGACCGACGCCAATATGCGCATCGGTCCCATCGACCGACGCCCATATGCGCATCGGTCCCATCGACCGACGCCCATATGCGTATCGGTCCCATCGACCGACGCCCTATGCGCATCGGTCCCATCGACCGGCGCCCTATGCGCATCGATCCCATCGATTGGCGCAGAATGCACCCTTGAAGCGTGTATTCTGCGCCTATGCGATGGCGAAATTTCGTTTTATCCCTTTCCCTAGGCCCGGTGGCGTGCCTAACCCACGTGGCGTGCAGCTCCGATGATTCGACCCTGCAGCCCCCCCAGGCCCCCGGCCCCTTCGGACACACCCCGCCGATCACCCACCGGATCGACCTCGATCGCCTGAGCGGCCCGGTCGACGTCCTCCGCGATCGTCGCGGCATGGTGCATATTTATGCTACCAGCCTCACCGACGCCGTGAGGGTGCAAGGCTACCAGCTCGCGCGATCGCACCGCGCAGCTCGAGCTTCTCCGCCGCGTGGCCGAGGGCCGCATGGCCGAGCTGTTCGGCAGCTTCGATCGCGGCCAGATTGACAGCGATATCGTCGCCCGCACCATCGGCTTGCACCGCGTGGCAAAAAAGATGTACGCGGCGCTCCCCGAGGGCAGCGAGGAGAAGGCCATCCTCGATGCGTACGCCGACGGCATCTCCCAGTGCAACGCGCGGCTGGTGACCGGCGACGAAAAATTGAGCTCCGCCATGGTGGCCCTCCCCGCCGAGGCCTTCCAGCCCTGGGACGGCGCCGATATCCTGGCCGTGGCGCGATTGCAATCGGAGAACCTCTCCTTCACCGGCACCGAAGAGATCGCCCAATCGGAGTTCAACGCCAAAGCGCTCGCCGCGTTCGGCACCCCGCCCACCAATCCGCGCGCCGGCATCCTCGTCGATTTGATTCGCTTCGCCCCCCTCGAGGCCTCGAAGATCCTCTCCGGATTTCCAAACGACGGCGCCCATACGCAATCGGGATCGCACACCCTGCCCTTGGCGGCTGCCCACACGAAGCCGGGCCCCGCCGTCCATGTCCCCCTCTCGGCCTTTGCGGGCGCGGACGCGTTCATCGACGCCGAGCGCAAACAGCGATCCATCTTGGGCGAGCGCCCGTTCACCGGATCCAACAACTGGGTCGTGCGCGGAGCCCGCACCACCACCGGCCACGCCATGCTGGCCAGCGATCCGCATCTGACCTTGAGCGCCCCCGCCGTCTTTTACATGGTGCACCTCAATGTCACCGACGCGCAGGGCGACAAATCGAAGAACCTCAACGCCTCGGGCCTCGCCTTCCCCGGCATCCCGGGCATCATCCTCGGCCACAACGACCACGTCGCGTGGGGCGCGACCGTCGCCAACTACGACGTGACCGACGTCTACAGCGAGGAGCTCACCCCCGATCTCACCGCCGTGAAGTTCAAAGGGCAATCCGTGCCCATCGAAAAAATCCGCGAGACCATCAAGGTCGGCGGCGGCGACGCCGTGGAATACGACATCTTGAATGTGCCGCACCACGGCCCCCTCATGCCCCAGATCGCCGACCATCGCCCCAAGGCCCCCGATCCGGCCAAGGGCGCGATCAGCATCAAATGGACGGGCATGCAGCCCACCAACGAGTTCGCGGCCGTCCTGGGCTTCATGCGCGCCAAGAACGTGGACGACGCGCGCGTGGCCATGCGCAATTTCGAAGTGGGCGCGCAGAATTGGGTCTTCGCCGACACCGATGGCAATATCTTTTATTCGTCGCAATCGAAGGTCCCGAAGCGCGATGTGCGCGCCTTCACCGGGTGGAACCCGAGCACGTTCACGGGCGCCATTCCGGCCTTCGTTTTGCCGGGCGACGGCAGCGCCGAGTGGACGGGGTTCCTCGACGAGGCGTACATCCCCCACGCCAAAAACCCGCCCGGCGACTTCGTGGCCACCGCCAACAACGACCAAGTCGGCATCACCTTCGACAACAACCCGACCAACAAACGGCTCCCCAACGGCGATCCCGTTTACCTCAACGGCCTCGGCTACGATGCCGGCTACCGCCACGCGCGCATCAAAAAGCGCATCGAGGACGTCGGCAATCGGATGACCCTCGACGAGATGGCGTCGATTCAAAGCGACGCGCGCTCGGCCGTCGGCGCAGCGCTCACCTCCAAGATCCTCGAGGCCCTCCAGCGGGCGCGCGAAGCAACCTCCACCACGAACCCCGAGCTCGCCGCCTTGGTGGCCGGACGGCCGCCGGCGCTTTTCGACGAGATCCGCGATGTGCTCACCCGCTGGGGCACCGAGACCAACTACGACGCCGCCTCGGGCATGAGCCCCGAGAACAATCAGCCGGTGGACAACGCCAAGGAGGCGCTGGCCAGCAAGGCCACCGTCATCTTCAACGCCTGGCTCGTGCGCATGATCCGCGCGACCTTCGGGGACGAGTTCGCTGCCATGGGGGTCACCCGCGCGCCGTACGATCTCCGGAAGCTCCTGGTCGACCTCATGACCGCCGATCCCAGCACCCTCGCGACCAAGGAAGCGCTGTTCGACGACCTCGGCACCACCGCGAAGGTGGAGACGCGCGACGAGCGCATCGTCTTTTCGCTCCTGGACGCCATCGATTATTTGAACGGAAGGCTGGGCGGCGACCGCACCAAGTGGCGCTGGGGCGCGCTCCACACCGTGAGCTTCGACGCCCTGGTACCGTTGTGGGGGCGCCTCTCCATCCCGCCCTCCGGGGATCCGGTCTTTCCCAATGGCTTTCCGCGCCACGGCGATGGCTACAATGTCGACGTGGCCGCTTACCGGATCCAGGTCCAAGAATGGAAGGACGTCTCGTTCTCGTATTCGCACGGGCCCACCCAACGCTTCGTCATCGACATGGATCCCGCGGGGCCGAAGGCGCGCAACGCGCTGCCGGGTGGCGCCATCTGGGACAACCGCGACGACAACCCGCACTTCCGCGATGAGGCCGAGCTTTGGCGGCGCAACAAAAATGCCCCGGTGTCGTTTACGCACGACGATGTGAAGACAGAAGCGGAGTCGCGAACCTTGTACACGCAGCCCCAACGCGCGAAATAGGCCGCCCTACACCGCCTTACTCCTTCGTTTCGGCCCGGCGCGCGCTCCTCCTGCACCCGGAGTGCGCGCCACCATGGCCGGACGGCGCGCACCGCGCTAACCTCGTGGATGCGGGTATGAAGATGCAACGTCTCGTCCTCATGAGCGCAGCAGGGCTCTCGTTGGCCGGAGCATTGGGTTGCGCGTCGACCCTGCCGGATATCGAGAGCCCCGTGGGCGAGGTTCACCACAGCGTCGGGTACGTTCCAAGCGAAACGGATATTTTCGCGGAGCAGTACTCGGATACGGATCCGAGCGCCCTCGATCAATTCCGCACGGAGCTGGAGCCGCATGGATCATGGGTCGACGATCCGCGGCTCGGAACCGTGTGGTACCCCTCGCGCGACGAAGTCGGCCCCGAGTTCACCCCCTACGCCACCCATGGCCGCTGGACGTACGGGCAGCGCGAGTACGTCTGGGTCTCCACCCTTCCCTGGGGCTGGGTGACCTTTCACTATGGCCGCTGGATGTACTCGGGCGCGCGCGGCTGGGCGTGGGTCCCGGGCCGGCGGTATGCGGGCGCATGGGTGATCTGGCGCACCGGATCGTCGGGGTATG
The DNA here is from genome assembly GCA_037157815.1 of Sorangiineae bacterium MSr11954. Taxonomy (NCBI): domain Bacteria; kingdom Pseudomonadati; phylum Myxococcota; class Myxococcia; order Myxococcales; family Pendulisporaceae; genus Pendulispora; species Pendulispora albinea. Next base: position 4,376,508 of record CP089984.1, on the reverse strand, counting down.
TCGGGTGGGGCGCGGCGCCGGCCAACTGGTATTGGCAGAACGAGGTGCCGGTGCGCACGCCCAAGCCCACCACCTTGGGCTTCGTGTATTGCCGCACGTCGGATTTGTTCGCGGCCTCCGTCGCCTCCAAGCTGATTGGTCTCCCCGACGTGGTGAACGTCGCCACCGGCACCCGGCCTTACAACTGGCAGGAGCACTCACCGTCGATGGTGCCCACCACCGCCTCGCCTCCCCCCACGGAGCTGGGGATCGCCGAGGCCGACGTGGCCCTCACCCCCGCCAACGACGCGTCGCTCCAACGCGCCTGGTTGATCGCCCGCCCCGGTGGCGCGCGCGCCGCGGGGGTCCGTCCGCTCCTGGGGACCGACCCGCCGCGATTGAAAGAATGGGTGGCCGGACGGCCTCGTTACATTCAGCCCGTCGCGGGCAACACCAACGACGCAAAATAGGTGTATGGGTCGATGTACATCATGTACATCGACCCCACGTTGCACAAAGAGGTCTTCGGCTGGCGAAGCCCCAACCTCGGCTTGGAAATGCCCATCGTGCGCTATGGCCACTACGGCCGCGCGCTCCTTCTCTTTCCCACCGCCCAGAGCGATCTTTACGACGCCGAGCGCTTTTATCTGATCAAGGCGCTCGAGCATCACATGCAGAATGGCAAGTTGAGCATCTTTGCCATCAACACCATCAACGATCTGTCGTGGATGAATCGCGACATCGGACCGAAAGAGAAGGCCCGCCGCCAATCCCTCTATGCCAAATACGTCGAGGAAGAGGTGGTGCCCCACATCCGGCGTGCTGTGGGCGATCCCACCGCGCGCATCGGGGTCACCGGGGCCAGCTTCGGCGCCTACCACGCCGCCAATTCGTTCTTCCGCCGCCCGGATCTGTTCGATACGCTGATTGCGATGAGCGGCTTCTACGAGCTCTGGCCCAGCTGGCTGCACGGCTACACGGACGACAACGTCTATTTCAACAACCCCATGTGGTACGTGCGAAACTTGCATGATGCACGCACCCGCGATCTCATTTCCCGAAGCCAAATTCACATTCTGACCGGCCAGGGCGAGTGGGAGCACCCGCAGCAGTCCAAAGACTTCTCCAAGGCGCTGTGGGACTCGGGCATCTGGAACAACCTCGATCTGTGGGGGCACGATATGCCCCACGACTGGCCCACCTGGCGCAAAATGCTGAACCACTATGTCGGCGAGAGGCTCGGCTGGTGAGGAGACGTACCTGATGGATCGCGCGATACGACGGGTCGGATTGTTGGTGGGCCGGGAGCGATCGTTCCCCGAGGCCTTGATGGCGGAGGTGGCCAAGCGCAACCTCGGGGTCGAGGTGGTGTACGCGCGCTTCGATGCGCCGCGCGCCACGGTGAGCCCGGAGTACGAGGTCCTGGTCGACCGCATTTCCCACGAGGTGCCCTGTTACCAGCCCTTCCTCAAGGCGGCCAAGCTGCGGGGGGTGCGCACCATCAACGATCCATTCTTTCGCATCGCCGACGACAAATTCTTCGACGTGGCCCTCGCGAGCACCCTGGGGGTGGCCGCGCCCAAGACGGTGCTCCTACCGTCGAAGGACTACGAGAGCGACATCGACTCGGAGTCGCTGCGGCACAACATGGCGCTGGTCGACTGGGGCGCCATCGAAGGCGAGCTCGGCTTCCCCATGTACATCAAGCCCCACTGGGGCGGCGGATGGCGCGCGGTGCGGCGCGTGACCTCGATGGCCGAGCTCCACTCGGCCTACGATCACAGCGGGCGCTTCACCATGATCCTCCAAGAGGAGATCGTGTGGACGCAGTACGTCCGCTGCATCGTCATCGGCGGAAAGAGCGTGCTGCCCGCGCTCTGGGATCCGAGGCTCTCGCACTTCGAGCGCTACCGGCACGCCCACCGCTCGATGCCCGCCCTGGAGCCCCAGCTCGAGCAGCGGGTGGTGCACGACGCCCTCAAGCTGACCCGCGCCCTCGGCTACGACATGAACACCGTGGAGTTCGCGATCGCGGACGGCGTCCCGTACGCCATCGACTTCATGAACTCCGCGCCCGACTTCGATATCACGTCGCTCGGCGAATCCCACTTTCAGTGGACCGTCGAAAAGATGGCCGACCTCGTGATCGAGGCCGCCCGAACCCCGCGCGCCATGCGCCCGCGCTGGCACGAGCTCCTTCCGATTTAGCGCTTTTCTTCTCGTCGATTCGTCGATTCATCGATTTCGCCCGCCCACGCGAGGAACGCCATGCCCAAGCCGACCCTTCTCTTGCTCGCAAGCTATTTCAAAGGAGAGCGCTTCATGCTCCAGGCGCACGCCCGCGGGGCGCGCCTCTATCTTTTGACCCTGGAGAAGCTCCTCGGCGACAAGTGGCCGCGCGAGGCGCTGGCCGACGTCTTCGCGCTGCCCGGCCGGGGGAGCCTGGACGAGACGGTGCGCGCGGTGAGCTACTTGGCGCGCAACATCAAGTTCGACGGCGTGGTGGCCCTCGACGACTTCGACGTGGAGATCGCCGCGTCCCTGCGCGAGCACTTTCGCTTCCCCGGCATGGGCGACACGGGCGCCCGCTTCTTCCGCGACAAGCTGGCGATGCGCCAGCGCGCCAAGGACTTCGGCCTCCCCGTCCCCGAGTTCACGGGCGTCTTTCACCACGAGGACGTGCGGGCCTTCGCCGCGCGCGTTCCGCCGCCGTGGATGAACAAGCCGCGCTCGCAAGCGTCCGCCGTGGGGATCACCAAGGTCACCTCCGAGGAGCATTTGTGGCGCCTGGTGAACGAGCAGGGCGACGCGCAGTCGTACCATGTGCTCGAGCAATATTTGCCCGGCGACGTCTACCACGTGGACTCGCTGGTCGTGGGCGGCAAGGTGATCTTCTCCCTGGCCCACCGCTGCGGCGCGCCCCCCTTCGACGTGGCGCACGGCGGGGGCATCTTCTCGACGCAAACGCTCGACCGTGACTCGGCCGACGCCAAGGAGCTCCGTGAGCTGAACGAAAAGGTGCTGGCCGCGCTGGGGCTCCAATACGGGGCCGCGCACACCGAGTTCATCCTGGGGCGCCACGATCGGAAGTTTTACTTTCTCGAGTCGGGCGCGCGGGTGGGCGGCGCGCACATCGCCGAGTGCATCGAGGCGGCGAGCGGCATCAACCTGTGGGCCGAGTGGGCCAACATCGAGATCGACCGCGACGCGTACGTGCTCCCGCCCGTTCGAAACGACTATGCCGGGTTGATCATCACCCTGGCGAAGCAGGAGCACCCCGACTGGTCCGGCTATTCGGATCCGGAGATCGTCTACCGCGCGCCGGAGGCGAACCACGCGGGCCTGGTGATCCGCTCGAGCGATCACCACAAGGTGGAGAGCCTGCTCGAGAGCTACAAAGAGCGCTTCGCCCGCGACTTCAACGCCGTTCTTCCCGCCCCCAAGGAACCGGGTCACTGACATGGACCGTCCGTACCGCACCGCCTTCAACGCAGCATTCAGCGACGAGCTCTTCGCGCGCTACCACCGCTGGCTCGAGACGGCCGTCGGTCCCTTCCCCTTTCGCCTGGCGGAGACGCCGCTCTTCGTCTCCCACGATCTGCGCGATCGGCTGGCGCGCGCGGCCGAGGAGATCGTCGGCTCGCTGGCGCGGCCGGAGACCTTGGCGCAGTTGAAGAAGGCCATCCCGGCCAAGTACGACGCGCCGGGGATGGACGCCCTGCCCGATTGCGTGCAGGTGGACTTCGCCCTGGTGGAGGGCGAAAGCGGCCGCATCGAGGGCAAGGTCGTGGAGCTCCAGGCGTTCCCCTCGCTCTATGCGCTGGAGACCCTGGAGGCCGAGGCCTGGAACCACGTGCTCTCCCCGCTCCCGGGGCTCGAGCGCGACTGGACGTGCTTCGTTCAGGGCGACTGGAGGGAGAACATCGAGCGCATCCGGCGCATGATCGTGGCCGACTATCCACCCGAGGAGGTGGTGCTGGTCGATCACGAGCCGGAGAAGCAAAAGACGTCGCCCGACTTCGTGGCCACCAAGCGCCTGTTCGACGTGAACAGCATCTGCGTCACCAAGTTGATCAAAGAGGGCCGCCGCCTTTACCGCGAGTCGGGCGGGCGCAAGATCCCCGTCCGGCGATTGTACAACCGCCTGGTGTTCGACGAGCTGGCGGTCAAAGGGGTCGAGCCCCCGTTCGATTGGCGCGAGGAGCTGGACATCACCTGGTGCTCGCACCCGAATTGGTACTGGACATGGTCCAAGTATGCGCTCCCCTTCTTGGATCATCCGGCGGTGCCGCACACCCGGTTCGTGTCCGACGTGCCCGACGCGACCAAGCTGCCGCACGATCTCTCCCGCTACGTCCTCAAGCCGCTCTTCTCCTTCGCCGGCGCCGGGGTCGTCATCGATGTCACCCCCGAGGTGCTCGCGCGGCTGAGCGAGGCCGAGCGATCGAACTTCATCTTGCAGGAGAAGGTCGACTACGCGCCCGTCATCCGCATGCCCGACGGCAACGGGGTCAAGGCCGAGGTGCGCGTGATGCTCCTGCGCGATTCGCTCGAGGGCCCGCGCCCGCTCACCCCCCTGCTCTTTCTGGTGCGCACCTCGCGCGGCAAGATGCTCGGGGTCGACTTCAACAAAAACCTGACCTGGGTCGGCGGGACCGTAGGCATCTGGCCGCGCTGATCGCCCGAGGATTCAAGTCCCTAACACGCCTGCCAACCGTTCGCTAAATAGCCACGGTTGTCTTCGGCTCGAGCAAATGGTATCGATACCATTACGTCATGGTATCGATACCATCCTCCAAAGGGTCGACGATTCACGAGGTGGCGCGGCGCGCTGGGGTCGCTAGCATTACCGTCTCGCGCGTGCTCAACCAGCACGCGTCGGTGAGCGAGGAGACGCGCACCAAGGTGGAGGCGGCCATGCGCGAGCTCGACTACGTGCCGAACGCGCTGGCGCAGAGCCTCAAGAGCGCATCCACGCGCACGCTCGGGCTGGTGGTGGGCGATGTGTCGAACCCGTTCTTCACCTTGCTGGCGCGCGGCCTCGAGGACGTGGCCACCGCCGCCGGCTACTCCGTCATCCTTTGCAACAGCGACGACGATCCCAAGAAGCAGCGCGCGTACCTGGAGATCCTGGCGCGCCGCCGGGTCGACGGTTTGGTGCTCACGCCTTCGCACACGGATCCGCGGCCCATCATCGAGTGGGCTCGGCGCAGCGGGCCCGTTTGCCTGGTCGACCGCTCCGTGGCGGGGCTCGACTTTCACGAGACGGGCATCGATGTGGTGCGCGGCGAGAGCTTGCAGGCGGCGGAGCAGCTGGTCGCGCACGTGATCGAGCACGGCCACCGACGGATCGGCATCCTCAATGGTCCCCTCACCTTGTCCACCGCCGCCGATCGCTTGACCGGTTACCGCGCGGCGCTCCAGGCCGCGGGGCTCGCGCGCGATCCGCGCTTGGAGCGCGAGGGGCAGTTCTCGGTGGCGAGCGGGCGCGCGCAGGCGGCCGAGTTGCTCGCGCGGAAGGACGCGCCCACGGCGCTGTTCGCGGCGAACAACCAGCTCGCGCTGGGCGCCATGCTGACCATGCGCGAGCGCGGGCTCTCGGTGCCGGGCGACGTGGCGCTGGTCACCTTCGAGGACGTCCCCCACGTGGCCGACGTTTGGCCGTTCATGAGCGTGGCGGCGCAGGCGGCCATCACCATGGGGCACGAGGCGGGGCGGTTCGTCCTCGAGCGGCTCGAGCGGCAGTCCAAGTCGCGCGCCGCCCACGGGGACAAGGCGGCGACGAAGACGGCGAAGGCCGTCAAGGCGGAGCCCGCGCTGCACGGGCGTGAGCTGGTCCTTCCGACGGAGCTTCGTCTGCGCCGCTCGTGCGGTTGTCCATCGAGCGATCCTTGGGTGAGGAGCGTCATGCCATGAACGAGAGCGCCCGCGAGCCTGCCCGAGTCGCGGGCGAACCCCTCCTCGAGGCACGGCATGTCTCGAAGTCGTTCGGCCCCAACCCCGTGCTGCGCGACGTGTCCTTCGACGTGCGGCCGGGCGAGGTGCATGTGCTCGCCGGCGAAAATGGGGCGGGCAAGAGCACCCTGCTCGGCATCCTGGCGGGGACGCACACGGAATACGAGGGCGAGATCCGGGTGGGGGGCGCGCTGCAGCGATTCCGCCACCCGCGCGACGCCGTGCGGGCCGGGGTGGCGACGGTGCATCAAGAGCTGTCGCTCATCGGGCCGCTCAGCGTGACCGACAATTTGTTCCTCGGGAGCGAGATCACGGGGCCGCTCGGCATCGTCGATGCGCGGCGCCAGGCGCGCGAGGCGCGCGCGCTCTTGGACGGGCTCGATCTGGATCGCTCCGAGGTGCACGAGGACGACGCGGTCGAGAGCCTCCCCATTTCCACGCAGCAGCTGGTGGAGATCGCCAAGGCGCTGGCGGCCAAGGCGAACGTGCTCCTCTTGGACGAGCCCACCAGCGCGCTGCGGGAGCCGGAGGCGCTGCGCCTCTTCGATCGCATCGAGGCGCTCAAGCGGCAGGGCAAAGGCATCGTCTACGTGTCGCACAAGATGGACGAGATCTACCGCCTGGCCGATCGCATCACCGTGCTCCGCGACGGTGCCTGGGTCGGGACGCGGGCCGCGTCGGAGCTCCCGGCGCACGATCTGGTCGCCTGGATGCTGGGGCGTCATTTGCCGTCGGGCGAGCACGCGAGCGCCGCCGCCGCCGACGTGCTGCTCTCGGTCGAGGGGCTCTCCGTTTCCAGCGCCTCGAGCGGCTCGGGCGTTTCGGGCGGGGCGCGCGACGGCGGCGGCGAGGCGCACGGTGCGGACGCGCGGCCCGATGTCGACGATCTTTCGTTCGAGCTGCGCGCCGGTGAGATCCTGGGGTTCGCCGGGCTCCGAGGCTCCGGCGCGAGCGACGTCCTGCACGCGCTGTTCGGCGATCGCCGGGGCCGCGCGCGGGGCCTCGTGACCCTGCACGGGCGCAAGGACGCGAACGGCCGCGGGGAGCGCATCGATCTGGCGCGCGCCCTCACGTCGCCGGTGGAGGCCATCGACCGCGGCATCATGCTCCTCACCAACGACCGCAAGGGCAAGGGCCTGGTGCTCCACATGGACGCGCGGGAGAACGCGTCCTTGGCGAGCCTCGTGCGCTACTCGCCGGGCGGCATCGTGCGCGACCGGCTGGAGGCGGCGGCCACCGAGCGCGTCTTCGCCCAGCTCGGGGTGCGCGGCCGCACGAACGCGCCCGTGCGGCTGCTCTCGGGCGGAAACCAGCAGAAGATCGTCCTCGCCAAGTGCCTCTTGACGGCGCCGGAGATCCTGCTCCTCGACGAGCCCACGCGCGGCGTCGACGTCGGCGCCAAGGCGGAGATCTACGATCTCTTGGCCAAGTGGGCGCGCGAAGGGATGGGCATCGTCCTCGTCACCTCCGAGCTCCCCGAGCTGCTTCGCTTGTCCGATCGCATCCTCGTGCTCCACCGCGGGCGCGCCACCGCCGAGTTCTCCCGCGCCGAAGCGACGCAGGAGAAGGTCCTGCACGCGGCCTTCGGAGCCGCACCTGATTTTTCACTCCGGGGTGATCCATGAAGCCTGTTGCGCTCTCCCACGTCCTCAAGTCGCCCATCGCGCGGGCGGTGCTCGCGCTCGCCGGCATGTTGATCCTCGGCTCGGTGTTCCACGCCGACGGCGCGTTCTTCCGCTGGACGACGCACCGGGACATGCTCCGGCAGCTCTCGGTCTACGGCATCCTCGGCTGCGGGATGACCTTGGTCATCGTGACCGGCGGCATCGATCTCGCGGTCTCCAGCGTGCTGGCCGCGTGCGCCGTCGGCTTCTCGCTCCTCACCATCCACCAGGAGATGAACCCCTGGCTCGCCATCGCGCTGGTCTTGCTGGGCGGCGCGGGCATGGGCGCGGTCTCCGGCACCTTGGTGGGGCGCTTCAAGATCCAGCCGTTCGTCGTCACCTTGGCCGCGATGGTGCTCCTTCGTGGGCTGGCCAAACATCTATCGGGCGGGCAAAAGATCTCCACCTACATCGCGGCCTCGGATCGCAGCGTTCCCCTGCCCGACATCTTCGAGCGGATCGACGCCCGCATCCTGGGCGACAACCTCGCCATCGTCACCGTCATCTTCGGCGTCTGCGTCGCGGCCTCCGCCTTCCTCCTCCGCCGCACCCGGTTTGGTCGCTACCTGTACGCCACCGGCGGCAACCTCGAGGCGGCGCGGCTCTCCGGTGTTCCGGTGGTGCGCACCTTGGTCCTCGCCTACGCGATCTCGGGCTTCTTCGCGGCCGTCGCGGGCATCTGCCAGGCGGCGCAAGAGCAGCAAGGCGATCCCGAAACGGGGATGGGCTACGAGCTGTCGGCCATCGCCATCGTGGTCATCGGCGGCACCAACCTCGCCGGTGGCCGCGGCGGCATGGGCCTCACCTTCGTGGGCGCCCTCACCATCGGGTACCTGCAGAAGATCCTCAGCATCAACGCCGTCGGCGAGTCGAGCCGGTTGATGCTCACGGGCGCCATCATCGTGTGCGCCGTCTTTCTCCAGCGCCAATCCTGACGCGCCAGGCGCCGCGCGCGCGCGTGACCGTCCACGTCCATCAACCGTGAAACGAGAGGAACGAGAAGGTGACATCATGAACAATCATCCGAACCTCGCAACCTTCGAAACGACCCAAACGCCCGCGCCGCGATGGCGCCGGCGGCCCGCGTGGACCCTCGCGCCCCTTGCATGGATGGCGCTCGCGGGGGGCGCGCTGGTGCATTGTAAGAACGAGCCGCCCGCGCCCGGCGGGAGCTCGGCACAAGCCACGGGGAGCGCCGCGTCGGTGAGCGCCGCGTCGCCCGCGGCCAAGGGCGCGGCGAAGCACAAAGGAACACCCGAGGATCCGTTCGTGGTGGGCATGAGCCAATGCAACCTCGGCGAGCCCTGGCGCGTGCAGATGAACGACGACGTGCGCAAGGCGGCCGAAAAACATCCGAACCTCAAGATCGTCTTCAAGGACGCGCAGAACGACTCGCTGGTGCAGCGCGGGCAGCTCGAGGAGTTCGTCAATCAGGGGGTCGACGCCATCCTCATCAGCCCCAAGGAGGCCGCCCCGCTCACGGAGCCGGTCGCCAAGGCGTTCCGCACGGGCATCCCGGTCATCGTCCTCGACCGCGCCTTGCTGAAGGAGGACTACACGACCTTCATCGGCGCCGACAACGTGAAGATCGGCCGCGAGGCGGGCAAATGGGTGGCCGAGACCCTCGGCGGCAAGGGGACGGTGGTGGAGCTCAAAGGGCTCATGACCTCCGTGCCGGGCCAGGACCGCCACCGGGGCTTCATCGAGGGGCTCGATACGAAGGCGCACCCGGGCATCAAGGTGGTGTTCGAGGCGGACATGCAGTGGCTGGAGCCCAACGCGCGCAAGGAGATGGAGTCGGCGCTGGCTACGCAGCCCAAGATCGACGTCGTGTACGCGCACAACGATCCCGGCGCGCACGGGGCCTACCTCGCGGCCAAACAAGTGGGGCGCGAGAAGTCGATGAAGTTCGTGGGCATCGACGCCCTCCCGCACGAGGGCGTTCAATACGTCAAAGACGGCATTTTGAGCGTGACGTTCCAATACCCCACCGGCGGCGCCGAGGCCGTGGCCACGACCCTCAAGGCGCTCGCAGGCGAGAACGTCCCCAAGAAGATCGTCCTCCCGACCCGCGTCTTCACGCGCGACAACGTCGCCGCCGGCGGCCAAGAAATCCCGTAATCAAGGAGCTTTCCATCGAATAAGGAGGAACGGCCATGCGCATGTATTCTGCATCGGTTACCGTCGCCATCGCGACGCTCTGGCTTACGGCCTGTCAGGGGGACGGGGGAACGGACGAAAAGCTCGACACCCGATCGAGAACCGAGCAGCAGGGTGCTGCGATCGCTGCGAAACACGGCGCGCCGAACGGTGCCGAGGGCGGCGCCGGCGCGATTGGCTTTCCTGCGATGACGGCGTTCTCCGATCTCGCCCGCCTGCCCTACGGCCACCATTCGCAGCACGCCTCGAGCTTCGATCGCACCGGCGGCAACGACGATTGGTCCAAGGGAAACCATTTCTTCTACACCGATGAACACGGCGACAAGGTGCTCCTCGACGCCGTGGGGCCCGGCTGCGTTTACCGTACTTGGTTTACGGGGCAGAGTCCCGATCAGCGCATTCACTTCTACTTCGACGGAGAGCGCACACCGCGCGTCGATATGGCGCTGGGCGACCTCTTCAGCGGCACCCGCGCGCCGTTCTTGGCGCCGCTCGTCCGCGACCGGTTCGACTCGAGCGGGGGCTTCATCAGCTACGTCCCGCTCCCGTTCGCGAAGTCGCTCCGCATCACGCTCAGCCCCGGCAGCGAGGGCCGCGATCCGTATTTCAACTTCGATTACCATCTTTACGACGCCTCGGAGCCCGTCACGACCTTCACGGGCGACGAGGACGGCAGCGCGGCGCGCGCCCTCTGGAGCCGCTCCGGCGCCGATCCCAAGAGCACCGCGGACGGCGCCGCGGAGGTCGACGCCACCTTCGGCCTTTCGCCCGGCGAGAGCCGAACCTTGCTCGACGTGGACGGCCCCCGCCAAATCACGCGCATCCACGCCAGCATCGCCGGCGTGGCCCCCGTGCCATACCCCGGCGACTACCGCGACTCGGGCCGCGCGCACAAAGGCGCGAGCCGGTTCACGGTGGCCATCGATCCGGCCAACGAGGGGGTGGTGCTGCAGCGAAGGCTCGATTACCACGTCAAAGACCAAGCGGCGGACGTCTATGTCGACGATACGCTGGCAGGGACCTGGCTCGTTCGCGGCGAGGACGCGACGACCTCCTGGCGCGACGCGTTCTTCCAGCTGCCAAAGGCGCTCACGGAGGGCAAGCGCGCCATCGACGTTCGCGTCCAATTCAAGAGCAGCGCCAACGACTACAACGAGTTCTTCTATTGGGTTTACAGCCGGGTCGACGGCGCGGATTTGCTCACCGACGTCCTCGACGTGGGGACCGCCGCCTCCGAGTCGGCCCACGATTATGCGATCCTCGGCCAGACGTGGCTGGGCGATCGCACCTTCCAGTACCCCAAGGGCGTGAAATTCGCGGGGCCGCTCAACGATCTCTGGATCCGGATCACCTGGAACGGCGAAGCGCGACCCGCCGTCTTTGCGCCGCTCGGCTCCTTCTTCGCGCAAGGCCAGCTCGGGCCCGGGCTCTCCACCGGGCTAGCGGCGGGCATGAACGCCGACGGCACCATGTACATGTTCTTTCCCATGCCCTTCGCGGCGCACGCGACGATCGAGCTGGTCAACCAGGGCACCGCGCGCATCGACGACGTTTGGTTCGACGTGAAGCACGCGCCCTTCACCGGCTCCTTCGACGACGTGGGCACCTTCCGCGCGGCCTACAACACGGCGCGCCCCAGCACCCAGGGCAAGGATCTCGTCTTCCTCGACACGGAGGGCGCCGGGCGCATCGTGGGCGTGGTCGAGTCGGTGCGCGGGCAAAAGACGATCGATCCCGAGCCCCACCTGCCCAGCTTCTTCCTGGAGGGCGACGAGCGCGCGCACATCGACGATCGGCGCACGCCGTCCCTTCATGGCACGGGCACCGAGGACTTCTTCAACGGCGGCTGGTACTTCGACCAGGGCTTTTTCAGCCTGCCCACGCATGGGTTCGTGGCCGGAGATTTGACCGGCACGAACCCCAATACGCGCGCGATGTACCGCTTCTTCACGTCCGATTCCATCTCCTTCGACAAACACGTCCGGTTGACGATCGAGCACGGCGGCACCGACGAGATCCCGGTCGAAGCGTGGACCCTCACCTATTATTATTGGCAGCCCGAGCCGCGCCTTCGATGGAGCGACACGCTCGCCATCGGCGACGACGCCAGCGAGTCGGGCCACGGCTACGCGATCACGCAGCAAAGTTGGCAGGGGTCCCGCGCGTTCACCTTCGAGGGCGAGGACACCACGCCGCTCTTCGCGAGCGGCCGCGCCCACAAAGGGACGAGCGCGTTCACCTTGGCCATCGACCCGAACAACCGCGGCGTGGTGCTCCGGCGCCTGCTCGCGCAGCACATCGGCCGGCAGCTCGCGCACGTGTCCGTGGACGGCGCGCGGGTCACCGATTGGTATACGCCGGGCGGGAACCCGACCCACGAGTGGCTGGAGGACGAGATTTACCTCCCCGCAGAGGTCACCGCGAATCGATCGAGCATTCGGGTGACCATCGAGTTCGTGTCGTCCGCCGTGGACTACAATGAGTTCGAATATCGAGCTTATTCCGTCTTACCATAGTCTTGCTTCGCGCCCTCCCCGCAAGGGGAGGGCTTTTTTTATCCATTGAGGGAGGTACGGCATGCGCATGCATTTTACATCGATGACCGTGGGCATCGCGACGATCGCGGGGCTCGTCGCCTGTCAGGGAGGAGGGATGAATCCGGGAGGAGGACCGAACGATGCGCTGGGCGCCGACACCGCGGCGCTCGCGATGGGCGCCACGGGCCCCATCGGCCTCCCGGCGCTGACGGCGTTCTCCGATCTGCCGTATTTGCGCGCCGGCGCGCACGCCCACCACGAATCGAGCTTCGACCGCAGCGGCGGAAATGACGATTGGTCCAAGGGGAACCATTTCCTCTACAGAGATTCCCACGGCGACAAAGTGGTCCTCGACGCGGTGGGCCCCGGCTGCGTCTACCGCACGTGGTTCACCGGGCAAGATCCCAATCAGCGCATTCATTTCTACTTCGACGGCGAGACCACCCCTCGGGTCGATATGACGTTCGGCGAGCTCTTCAGCGGCACCAAGGCGCCGTTTTTGGCGCCGCTCGTCCAAGACAAATTCGAGTCCAGCGGAGGCTTCATCAGCTACCTCCCCATGCCTTTTGCGGAGGCGCTCCGCGTGACGATCAGCGGCGGCGACCGCGATCCGTATTACAACTTCGATTACCACCTCTTCGAGGCTTCGCAGCCGGTCACCAGCTTCACCGGCAACGAGGACAGCAGCGCGGCGCGCGCCCTGTGGAGCCGCTCCGGCTCCGATCCCAAGGCGCCCGCTCCGGGCACCGTAACCGAAACGGCCACCTTCGATCTCGGCGCCGGCGAAGCGCGGACCTTGCTCGACATCGACGGTCCCCGGCAGATCACGCGGCTGGGGGCGAGCATCGCAGGGGTGGTCCCCGTCCCCTACCCCGGGAGCTACCAAGACGCGGGCCGCGCGCACAAAGGCGCGAGCACCTTCACGGTGAAGCTCGATCCGGCCAATGATGGCGTGGTGCTCCAGCGCCGGCTCGATCTGCACGTGCCCAACCAAGTGGCGGACGTTTACATCGATGGCACCCTGGCCGGGACCTGGAGCGACCGCGGCGAAGACCAAACGACCTCCTGGCGCGACAATTTCTTCCAGGTGCCGCGGGCGCTCACGCAAGGAAAGAGCGCCATCGACGTGCGCGTTCGATTCAAGAGCAGCGCCAACGACTACAACGAGTTCTTCTACTGGATCTACAGCCGGGTGGGCGGCGCCGAAAAGCTGACCGACACCGTCGACGTGGGCACGGACTCCTCGGAGTCGGAGCACGCCTACGCCATCGAGGGACAAACCTGGCGAGGGACGCGAACCTTCTCGTACCCCAGCGCCTCCACCTTCGCCCGCCCGCTGAACGACGTCTGGATCCGCATCACCTGGAACGGCGAATCGCAGCCGGCCGTCTTCGCGCCGCTCGGCTCGTTCTTCGCGCAAGGTCAATTGGGCCCCGGGCTCTCCACCGGCCTGGCCGCGGGTATGAACGCCGACGGCACCATGTACATGTTCTTTCCCATGCCCTTTGCCCGGCACGCGAAGGTCGAGCTGGTCAACCGCGGGAGCGCGCGGGTCTCGGACATTTGGTTCGACGCCAAGCACGCGCCCTTTACGGGGTCGTTCGACGACGTGGGCACCTTCCGCACGGCGTTCAACACCGCGCAGCCCAGCACCAACGGCAAAGATCTGCTGTTCGCGGAGACGGAGGGCGCCGGGCGCATCGTGGGGGTGGTCGAATCCGAGCGCCGCGACGGCAACAGCCTCTTCCTCGAGGGCGACGAGCGCGTGCGCATCGACGATCGACGCACCCCGTCCGTGCAAGGAACGGGCACCGAGGACTTCTTCAACGGCGGTTGGTACTTCGAGTGGGGCTTTTTCAGCCAGCCGACCCACGGCTACGTCGCCGGCACGGGCGACGGCGATCGCCACGCCCGCGCGATGTTCCGCTTCTTCGTGTCCGACCCCATCGCCTTCGACAAGAACGTCCGATTGAGCATCGAGCACGGCCCGGTCAACGATGTCTCCGTCGAGGCGTGGACCCTCGCGTACTACTACCATCAGCCGGCGGCGCGCCTTCGTCTGAGCGATACCTTGTCGATTGGCGATGCCGGGAGCGAGTCGACTCACGGCTACACCGTTTCCCAGCCGACGTGGCAGGGCTCGCGCACCTTCACCTTCGAAGGCGAAAACGACACGGTCGCCGTCGCCGCCAGCGGGCGCGCGCACAAGGGAACGAGCGAGTTTACGCTCGCCATCGATCCGAACAACCGCGGGGTGGTGCTGCGGCGGCTGCTCGACCAAGGCATCGGCCGGCAGCGCGCCCGCGTGTCGATCGACGGCCAAATCGTGACCGATTGGTATACGCCCGGCGCGAATCCCAGCCATCCCTGGCTCGAGGACGAGATCTACCTTCCGCCGTCGGCGACGGTGAATCGCTCTTCCTTGCGCGTGCGGATCGATTTCCTTTCATCGGCGGTGGATTACAATGAGTTCGAGTACCGCGCCTATTCGGTGATGCGGTAACGTCGTCGTGCACTGCCCCTGCTGCGCGAGCGCACATCACGTGCCGGTCGCGGTGGGGGCAGACCGCCGGCCCGAACGTGGTTTCGCGAACATGCTACTCGGTTATTCGCTCTTTCAAGACGACGATCACCGTGTCGCCCGCGTCTTTGCCGATCGCCTTGCGGACATCCGCCTTGACGGGCAGCTTGTGCGTGCCGTCGCCCATGGCCATGAACGAGCTACGGAATGGGTGACCATCGATGGTGCCCCGAACTTTCACGAGACCTCTCGTTCCAAAGTACGCTACGGAATCGGGCATGACGACATAGGTCCAAGCGCCTTTGTTGTCACCCTTTTGCAACTTTGCAGTAAATCGTTTGTTCAGCATGCATTGCATTGTACGCGAGAAGATATCGAGGAGCGCGCGCTCATTTGGGAATTTCGACGAACGCATCGATTATTCCCAGGGAGGAGACGTGCATCGGCAGGTGCCAACGATTCTCCCTCGGGTCTCGGAGCCGAGATCCCCAATGGTACGAAGATGCCGTCATCTACGAAGTACGCACGCGTTCGTTTTGCGATAGCCCCGGCGCGCAAACTCGCCCCGCCTCGAGCTGGAGGCGATGATCGGTCACGTCGCATCGTCTACTTGGAACGGCGGGTCTTCCCGCCCTTCGAAGCCCGCGGGTTCCTCCGCCACCGCCCCGTCTGGCCCGCGCCATGGGCTAGGGTTCCTCGGCATCTGGGCCGAGGGCTCGACATGGCCGGAGATTCGGGCGCTCGTGGGGCGCGCAACGGAGATCGTTTGGTGCTTGGCTTATGTCCTTTGGCTCTTACGGCCGTAAGAGGGACCTCCGACCCTCAACGCAGGTCGCTATGACATCGACGGCCGCTGCGCGGGTTCGTTTTTGCGCCATTGCGCGTGACCGCGGGGCCGGATGCAGCATCGATCGCATAGTCCGCCCTTCCCTCCTTTTTCTCGCCTTCCCCGCGCGGTGCCCTCTTACGCATGTTCGCCCTCCCGATCTACGCCGCCGGCAACACCAGCGACGTCGCGGCGACGGCGGCCATCGTTCAAGGGGTCAACGACAACGTCATTCAAACGACGGACGACCGCGGCGTCATCGATCGGCACCCGGCGGCGTTCACCGGCCTGGAGGCGACCCTCTCCTTCCGCGTCATCGAGCCCGATAACGACGTTCATGGCCTCCGATTTCGGCTGCGCGGCCAGTATTATCAGTCGCTCGACGGCTTTCACACGGACGATCCGGACGGAACGCTCCAAGCGTTGTATGCGAGCTCGATCTCCATCGGTAGGTTTTCGACCCTCACGATCTCGGCCTCCGGCACCCTCACCGCACTGACCTCGGCGCGGGTCGGCGATGGGACCCTTCTTTTCACCATCGATCCGAGCACCACGCAGTCGACATTCAGTTTGAGCCAAGGGGCCTTGAGCCTCGTCCACGAGCTCTCGCCGCGATGGCGCGTGCGCGAGGGCGCGGGGGTGCTCTTCACCAGCACGGTTTCAGCGTCCCCCTTTGCCCTGGCCGGCGGGCAAGAGCTCGATCGACGCGGCCTGGACGGCGTCCAACCCTACGGCATGGTGAGCCTGCTCCGCGATCTCACCCCGCGCGATACGGGCGATGTGTCGGTCACCTATCGTTACACGTATTCCCCGTACTCCATCGATTTCACCTCGTCGCCGCCGCGCGTCGCAGGACCCCAGCGCATTCACCAAGTGATCCCCGACGCGGGGCTCTCGCATTTCTTCACGCCCGATTGGCGGAACCTCGTGCGCGTGGGCGCGAGCATCTCGACCCCATCGAACTTCAGCGACGACAACGACCCCGTCATTCTGCCCGTCTTTTCCGAGGAGGTTTACTTCACGAACGAACGCTGGTCCCTGATGGGCGCGACCCATTTTTCGTACGGCAGCGTGACCCCCCGCCTCGGCTCCGGCCCCACGTTGGGCTTGCAAGGATCTCTGGTCGGCACCCCGTACCCGACGGGCAAGCTCCGAAACTTGACGATGACCGCGCAGGCCACGGCCACCCACACGAGCCTTCAAGCGGCGGGCTCCGCGTCGACCCATATCAACGCGGTCGGCATCTCGCTCGAGGGCCGCTACCCGCTCGCCAAGGGCATCGGCATCAGCGCGGGCTACGACGTCCGCTACTCGACGATTCAAACGTCCGGCACGGACGCCGTGCCGTTTTTCCGGCAGATCTTCTTCGTGGGCGTCTCCGCCTACTTCACGAACAACGGATCGACGCCCGCTTTGCAGCTCCTCAATTCGCCATTCCGCCCCGCCGGCTGAGGGCCCATTCGTGGCCCCGAGCGCCGGCGCGAAGCACGGCGTCTCGGGCGCGCCCAGGCACCGTTGGCCTTTGACATGCTGCAGCAGCGACCTCGGTATACCCGAGGTCACCGCAGACGATCTTGCCCGAGCAAACGCCCGCCGACGGTCCGCCGCGCGCGCCGCGAGATCCTTCACGTCATCGAGGTGCCCACGGCACACGCCGGCGCCATCGAGACCGTGGCGTCGTCGTAACTGCCGGAACCCATGCAGCCGCTCTCGAAGATTTCGTGTTTCGCGATCCAGTCGAACGACTGCTCGAACACATCGCGGCTGTAGGGTTCGAACACGATGCGCTCGCCCGGGCCCCAGCGCCGCGTGTCCATCGCCACATGGAAGCGCTCGGGGAATTCCATCTTGTAGTAATGGGTGTAGAGCTCCGGCCGCAGATCGATGTCGCGTTGGGCGCGGCGCAGCGCCGTGAAATATTTGGCCACGTCCTCCATGTCGGGATCGCCGTTGAGCATGGCGCCCACCATGAAGGTGGTGTCCATCAACTTGCGGTAGCCGAGCTGCTCGGCGAAGTAATAGGGACCGCCAAACAGGGTCGCGGCCTGCGACTTGCCGCCGAAGAATGCATCCATGCGGCTGAACAGCATGCCCTCGTCGAACGACAAGGAGATCGCGTCCCTCGGCAGATAGGACTCCAATGCCTGGATGGTGGCGTAGTGGCTGCCGGACTGGAAGCCGACGGAGATCGGCACGTTCGCGAGATCGGCGGGTGCTTCGATGGGGGAGTCCGCGCGCACGAAGATGCCCGCGGGCGCCACCGAATAAGCGTCCGCGAACAGCTTGGTGTGGCCGCGCGAGGCGGCGACATTCGCGGTCCAGTGGCAGGCGCAGGTGATGTTCGCCTCGCGGCCCCTTTCGATGCTCTGGAACGCGCCGCTTGCGCCCTCCGTCACGTGATGTGCACCGCCCGACGAGCGAATGAGCTCCTGAAACTCGTAGTCGAGCCCCTCGTCGCGAAAATACCCTTTCTCTTCAGCCACCCACTCCTGCAGCCGGAAATGCGCTTCGATCTTGAACTTGGCCATGTGTGCCTCCCGAGGATGATCGTCCCAATGCCGCTCTCTCCGCCTTGACGTGACCCTATGGCGGGTCGCATCCTTTGGCGATGCCGGCATTGGAATGACCCGCATGCCCACCGAGAATGACGTCGAGCTCGAGCTGCGCGATCTGCGCATGCTGCAAGTGATGCTGAGCGAGGGTTCGCTGACGCGGGCCGCCGCGCTGCTCGACACCACCCAGCCGACCTTGAGCAAGGCCTTGGCGCGGCTGCGCGCACATTTCGACGATCCGCTGCTGGTGCGCGACGGCCAAATCATGCGGCCAACGCCGAAGGGCGCCGCCATCCTGACGCCGCTCCGCAACCTGCTCCGCGCCGCCGACAGCCTGGCCGATCCGCAAGCCGCGCCGTTCGATCCGCGCTCCTCGCACCGCCAGTTTCGCCTCCTGATCAGCGACGTCGGCATGCTCCGTTTCCTGCCGCCGTTGATGGCGCGGCTGGCCGAGCTGGGGCCACGTCTCGAGCTGGAGGCGCGGTCGCTCGACGCGCGAAGCTTCGAGGCCAAGCTCGCCAGCGGCGAAGCGGATCTCGCTCTGGGAGCCTACGCCAAGGCGCCGTGCGACCTACGCCGTCAACACTTGTACACCGACGGATATCTCAGCGTGGTCCGCCGCGGCCATCCGCGGCGCCGGCGGGTCGCGCGGCTGCCCGAGTTCTGCGCGGCGCAGCATATCCTCATCACCGCCTCGGAGACCGGCCACGCGGCCCACGCCATGGCGCAGCAGGCCATCGAATCGGCGATCGCGTCCGACCGCGTGCTGCTGCGGCTGCCGAGCTTCGTGGCCGCAGCGCTGGTCGCAGCCGAAACGGACGGCATCGCGACCTTGCCGGCCAACCTCGTCCTCGCCATCGGCGAGCGCTTGCAGCTCGCGAGCTTCCGGCCGCCCATCGCCATGCCGCCCATTGCGGTCGCACAATATTGGCACGAGCGCTACCACCGCGACCCTGGCCACCGTTGGCTGCGGCAGGTGTGCTTCGACCTATTTGCGAAAAGGGCGTGAGGCGAGACGCACCTGGCGACGGCACCCGGCGTTCGCCCACATCGTGATGATGCGTACATGCCCTACGCAATTGCGATATGGGATCGCGATGGGCGCTTCGTGGAGTAAGCGCCGCTCGCCAATCGTCGCGACGGGCCGCGCTTATTCGAGTGCTTGAGTGCTTGAGTGCTTGAGCGCGATGGCGGACGCCCCCGAGCCCGACGAGGAATGCGTTCCCGCGGATGCGAGGCCGCCGCCGGCCAACTACTCGGATGGCGCGGTCACCGGAGCATGGATGAGACGCTGAGCGTCCCACCCGGAAGCACACTTCGGAATCGGGCGCCATCGAGCGGGCGACATCCGCATCGCGCAATTAAAATGACCCGCAGATTGATAATCGCGACAAGACAGAGATAGTCAATTTATCTCGTATATTTCGCGAACGTCCGACGCGGGCGGACGCGGGGAGACCGCTGGCCGCACCATGCTCGGTGGCCAAGCACCATGCTCCATCGACGCGACGCGCGTGGAGTCGCGCTGTCGCAAATCTTTCGTTTCTCGATGCTTCGTTTACATCTTGCTCGCAGACGCCTTGCGCGGCGTTCGAGAACGAGACATACCGTCGCCGGGAGGGACGCGTCTGCCGCGCCCGACCTTCCACAGCGCGAACGCGAAGCGCAGCATCCGAACCGAAGGAGCAAACCGTGGCTCTGCACGCGGGCAAGTGTCGTTGCAACGAAAAAGGAGACTGCAATGAACGCAAATAAGCCTTTTATGAAACTATTTCTCGTGCTCGCGGTGGCGGGGTGCACGTCGGCATCACCGTCATCGGAAGAGAGCTCCGGCGCCCTGCTTGCCGTTCCGGCGTCGGAAGACACGCAAGAAGTGAGCTCCGCCAGCGAGGACGCCCAGCTCCAGCAGCTCTACGAGCAGGCGATCGCCGAGGGCGGCGAGCTGACCATCTATGCCGGCGGAGACAAGCCCACGCAGCAGGACGACATCCGGAACGCATTTACGAAGCGATTCCCGCGCATCAAAGTCAAAGACATCGTCGATTTCAGCAAGGTTCACGACGCGCGCGTCGACAACCAAATCGCCGAGCACCGCGTGCTGGCCGACGTCGTCCAATTTCAAACGTACGACGACTTTCCCCGCTGGAAGCGCGAGGGCTCGCTGCTCAAGTACAAACCGGTCGGCTGGAACAAGGTCTTCGACCCGATCAAGGACAAGGACGGTTACTTCACCGGACTGTGGTTCTACGCGTTCGCCAATGTCACCGCCACCTCGCTCGGCCGGAATGCTCCGGTCGAGGCCAAGGATTTTCTAAAGCCCGAGTTCAAGGACAAGCTCATCTTCACCTATCCCAACGACGACGACGCGGTCCTCTTTTACTTCAAGCAGCTCACCGACAAATACGGCTCGGAGTTCTTGCACAAGCTCCTCGCCCAAAATCCGAAATTCATTCGCGGCACCCAAGACGCGGGGGACGCGGTCGGCAACGGCAAATACGTGGCGAGCTTCGGCGTGGGCGGCGCGCTCATCGCGCAGCCGGGCGCCATCAGTCGATTTACGATTCCGAAGACCAGCCCTTGGGTCGCCTGGGCGCAGACCGGAGCCATCTTGAAAGACGCCCCGCACAAAGCAGCGGCCAAGCTCTATCTGAGCTGGGCTCTCGCCAAAACGACCCAGGAAAACGACATCCACACATGGAGCGCCCGCTCGGACGTGGCACCCCCCTCCGGCTACAAGTCCATCTGGGACTATCCGAACCTCGACCCCCTTGGCCTGCCCCGCTTCCTGAGCGACCGCACCGCCCTCGATCGCTACAAGGCGCTCATCACCCTCTACTTCGGCGACGTCAAAGGCGACAATCCCAACGGCGATCTCGGTCTGTACCCGGGCGCTTTCTGAGCTTCGCGACCTCGAGCCGGCTCCCCGGCCCTGCGTGTGGGACTCGCTCCCAGGCGCCTCCGGCCGGGAGAGCAAGGCCGTGGGCGACGTTCGCGGGTCGAGTGACGATCCTCGTGGTTCCTTTTCCTCGTCCGTCCCGTGCTGCTCAGGAAGGGTTCGATGCGTCGAGCGCTCGCCGCCCAAGATCCGCGTGCCGGGCGGCATCGTCTATGGATCGCACGTCGTACTTCGATGGCGTTCGGGCGTGCGCCCTACGCGCGCAGATATTACATCGACGAAAGGTCGCAGGGACGGGGCCGATCGGCATATTGGCGGGGCGTCGTTTTTGCGCTGAGCGATACACTCAACGAAAAACCGCAGGGATTGGGCCGATCGGCATGTTGGCAGGCGTCGTTTTTGCGCTAAGCAATACACTCAACAAAAAACCGCAGGGACGGGGCCGATCGGCATATTGGCGGGGCGTCGTTTTTGCGCTGAGCGATACACTCAACGAAAAACCGCAGGGATTGGGCCGATGGGCATATTGGCAGGCGGGGTTTTTGCGCTGAGTATAATGATGTCACGAACGCCTCTGCCGCCGTTCACGTTCTCATTTGCCGTTCTTATTTCAGTGCCGTAGTGCCAAAGTCGCTTATCGTTCCAGTAGATCAACTGGCCGGCAGGTATGGTCGTATCGAAGATCAGAATGTCTGTTCTCTTGCCGTTGTCGTCCATCATGTACTGACTCACGCCCGAATCGTCGGCGATATTGTCCCGGTTGACGATGAGCATGCCCACATGCGGGTTGCCATCCTGGTGAAAGCCTTCCACGGCCGGCAATCCCTTACGGTCGCTGTAGCAATCGACGCGCTGAAACTGCACCAAGACGATCGCATCGCTCCAGCCAAAGTATGCGGCGTAATGTAGGAGCAGGCGATGAAAATCCCGGGATCGGGTGATGTGCTCATTGATGCGGGGATATTCCCTGCGCATATCGCCGTGCACGGGATTGTATTTGATGGACTGCTGCATGGCGTATTGCGGCAACTGCCAGCAGCAATAGCCGGTCGCCTCGTCTTGCCAGTCGGGTCGGCTGCTGCTCAGGTACTGGCTGCTTTCTTCGTCGTTCATACCGCTCAGCCGGTTCACTTCGGCGATGTGCGCATCGATCCCTTCGATGGCGGCCGCCATCGCGTGCTTGATCCGGAACCACCCGATGGCTTTGTAGCGGTAACCTTCTTGGATATACGGATCGACGGGTATCTCATCATAAAATGTCGCCCAGTCGCTCATGTCCAGGAACGACGTGGCGTCGATAGCCTCGTACAGAAAGTCCGACAGGTCGAGCGGTACAGGCACCTCGCGGGGCTTGACGATCGCACCGGGAGCGGGGTTATCGACATTCATGATTGCTGGATTTATTACTGAAATGTAAGATGGCGAGTTGTCGTCGAGGCATCGAGCAGGAAGAAATTATTTTCCTGCTCGATCTGTATTGTTGATCGCCATGAATTTTATGACGTTTGTTTGGTCGAATCGGTCGATCGCGCCTCGGACCCCGTCCGACGTGCGAAACAACCTTCAATGACGGCCCGGCGATCCGTGCATGGACCGCGACGTCATCGGGTACGACGAGCCTGAAGCGGCGTTTTCCTGCTCATGCGGGAGGAGGCTTCGGTGCAGATCGACTTCATTTCGTCGATGGCGGATTACAATGGGCTCGAATACCGCGCACACCGGTGATGCGCTGAATCCGAGGAAAACCGCCAGGGCGCTAGGAGCGCCAAGCTTTTAGGATGCAGAGATGATTTCTTTTTTTCATCCCTCTTGGCGACCCTAACTTCGTGTGCGGCTATGGTTGCTGCGCCGATCGGTCGTCAAGCAGGTCTGGACGGCAACGGCGGTGAATCAAGGCCAATCGGGCCCCCACGGGCCATTTGGGGGCGGAGGCTTTGGCGGCGCAGGGGGTTCTTGCGGTAAGCACGGTTGCGACGGCAAAAGGGGGTTCAGCGGATACTCGGGATGGTCCTGTTGCGCGCTGCTTTGGCCGACCAGGCGCGTGTAGACGATGGCGGTGATGAGCGCCCAGAGCGCCGGTGCAACGAACGGAACGACGCTCCACACCAGGCACGCGAACAGGCCGACGCCGGCGAGCACGAAGAATACGCTAACGTACAGGATGGCCAATTGTGTCTTTTGCCCTTCCGTCGCGGCCCAACTGGCCTTCATGGCCGCGATGGGTCCCATTCCGCGATCCACCACATAGAATGGCGCGAGCATCAGACCGAGCGAGAGAAGCACGCCCGGCAGGAACAGAAGGAGAAAGCCGAGCCCGACCACGATGCCCTGCACGATCGTGAGGGTGAGGAATGGCAACATTCGGTCGGCGCCCGAAATGACGAGGCGAAAGGGGGCCGGCTGCTGGCGCACGATGGCGAGCGACAGCCGGATGATGCCGATGGTGAAGAACGCGTCGGCGAGCCAGGTTATGATCAGCGTGAGGGCGCCCATGGCCGACGCGGTCCCCGAATTCGGATCGACCATGCCGGTGCCGACGAACACGTCCATGACGATACCGGGCACCTTCGTTGCGGCACCCAGGACCACGCACGCGCCCACGATGGGGCGCCACGAACGCTTCAATTCTTCCCACGCGCGGCGAATGGCTCCTTCGGGTCCCCATGCCAATTGCATCGACACGAGCGTGCCACGTAGGACGTTTGACGTCGAGACGATTCACACGCCACCCGACCGCGTCACATGTTTCGAGAGAATATCCCGATAGCCCACGTAAATCACGTTTTCATTGGAGGTGATCTTGCGAGACAATCCATGTCACGCGAAGCCTCACCTATGCAGCCTATCGCGCCAAAGCGGGCGCCGTAAGCTTCACGCCCCTGGTCGCGGAGACGAAGTGTGCGCACGCCAGGACGAACGAATCCATCGTTCCTGCCCAATGTGGGAAGAGGTCTCCCGACGAGCCCCGATGGGTTGCAACCAACGCATTGTTTTCGTCAACCGCGCGTTCTGAGCTGCCACGAGCGACACCACGATGGCGCTGACGGAAGTTGTCACCCATGTGCGGGCCCTTTGCGCAAAATGGCGCCCTTTCGGGACCGCGTGCGCCTCGCGCCTCGTGCGATATGGGCCGCTCGCGTGGGGTTCGTAAGCTCGTAACTCGCGTACCCGATCGGGGTTGAGAACGTCCGTGTAAAGCAACTGCGGGATCATGGCTTCGGAGTATCCGAGCTTCGCGCGCGCCGCGCGTGGCTCCTTCGATCGAACGGTGGCGGTTCAATCTTTCTTCGAAGCGTATCGAATACTCCAAATCAAATGACCGCCGTCGTCGGCCACGAGGAGGGCGCCGTCTTTGGCCACGGCGAGGCCGACGGGGCGGCCCCAGACGTCGCAGCGGTCTTCCCCCAGCATCCAGCCGACGGCGAAGTCGTCGTAGCCGCCGATGGGGCGGCCTTGCTTCATGCGGATGCGCACGATTTTGTAGCCGGTGCGCTTGACGCGATTCCAGGAGCCGTGGAGGGCGACGAAGGCGTCGTTTTTGTACTCCTCGGGGAACATCGAGCCTTGGTAGAAGACGAGGCCCATGGCGGCGGAGTGGGCTTGCAGGAGGACGTCGGGATCGGCCATGGTCCGAACTTCCTCGGTGTGCTCGTTTTGGTGCGCGGGGTCTTGGCGGCGGCCGATGTAGCCGTAGGGCCAGCCGTAGAAGGCGCCCGGCTTTAGCTCGGTGACGTAGTCGGGGACCAGGTCTTCGCCGCGGTGATCGCGCTCTTGCACGACGGCCCACAGGGCGTGCGTCTCGGGGTGGAAGGCCAGGCCGATGGGGTTGCGCGTGCCCGACACGAAGGTGCGCCGATCGCTTCCGTCGAGGTTCATCTCGAGGACCGATGCGCGCGGCGCGGGCTCTTCTTCCGCGTTCGATTTGGAGCCGATGGTGACGTACAGCTTGCCGTTATGGATGGCGACGTTGCGCGTCCAGTGCTCGCGGTAGCCGCGGCCGGGGAGCTCGGTGATTTTTTCCGGGGGACCGCTCGCGGCCGTTTGGCCGGGCGCGTAGCGAAAGCGCACGACCTTGTCCGTGTGGCCGACGTAGAGCCACCCTTCGTGAAAGGCCATGCCAAAGGGCTTCTTCTGATCGGTGGCAAAGACGAAGTGGGCGTCGGCGCGCCCGTCGCCGTCCGTGTCGCGGAGCACCAGGATGCTGTCCGCGTCGGCGTCGGCCACGAAGACGTCGCCGTTCGGTGCCACGGCGAGCCAACGCGGCCGCTTGAAGAGACCTTCGGCAAACGGTGCCGCCGAAAAGCCCTCGGGCAGGATCAGCGATGCGCCCGCCGGGCGCGGGATGACGTTGGGTGCGTTCTCCGTCGAGTCCTCGTGCACCGGCGGGAGCTCCGCCGATTTGATATCGTAGTGGCCCAGCGCGCTCACGCCGAAGACCGGGGCGGCGCGCGGATCGGCGGGGCCGCACACCACCGAGCGCTGCGGGCCCTTGCAGCCGATCAGCGCCAAGCCAAGCGAGCAACCCGCGACCGAAAGAAGGTTCATCCCCTTGCCTTAGCCCCGGCCCACGACCGGCCGCAAGCGCGAGCGTCCCGTCAACCCATCGCGGCCCTCGCCGATTGCACCGCGTTCACATAGCGGCGCGCGCTCGCCACGATGGAATCGGTGTCGCCGGCGCGGAGTTTTTCGACGTCGATCAAGTCCGCGCCCACGCCGATGGCGCTGGCGCCGGCGCGAATGAAGTCGCCGGCGGTCTTCTCGGAGACGCCGCCGGTCGGCACCAGGTGCACCTGGGGCAGCGGCGCCTTGAGCGACTTGATGTAGCTCGCGCCGCCCATGGCCCCGCACGGAAACACCTTGACCATGTCGGCCCCTGCCCGCACCGCGCGCACGATCTCCGTGGGCGTGAGCGCGCCCGGCAGCACCGGCACCCCGTACGAACGGCACGAGGCGATGGTCGGCTCGTCGAGGATGGGGCTTACGACGAACGCGGCGCCGGCCAAGGTGCAGGCGCGGGCCGTCTCGGCGTCCAGGACGGTGCCCGCGCCGATGAGCATGTCGCTGCCATACCGGCGCACCAGCGACTCGATGAGCGGCACGGCACCCGGGACCGTCATCGTCACCTCGATGACGTCGATTCCGCCTGCGCGCACCGCGTCGATGGCCCGCTGCGCCAGCTCGGCCGAGGGTGCCCGGATGACCGGGACGATACCCAGATTCACGATTCGATCGACTGCTTGCATCGGAGATTTCACCTTTCGACCCGCGTTCCCAAGCCCTTCATCGCCTTCTCCACCTCGGCCAAGGTGGCCATGGACGTATCGCCCGGCGTGCTCATCGCCAGCGCGCCGTGCGCCGCTCCGCACTCCACCGCCCACTGGGGGCCCTTGCCGTGGAGGAAGCCGTAAATCATGCCAGAGGCAAACGAGTCGCCTCCCCCGATGCGATCGTAAATCTCGAGCTCCGCGCGCTGCGGCGCCACGTGCAGGCGTCCGTCGGAGAAACAGACGGCGCTCCAGTCGTTGCGCGAGGCCGACTTGGCTTGCCGCAAGGTGGTCGCGACCACGGAGAAGTTCGGATACACCGCCGAGACCTTGGCGATCATGCGCTCGAACGACGCGACCTCCAAGGTGGAGTAGCGCTCGTCGACGTGGTCGACCTCGAAGCCCAGCGCCGCCGTGAAATCCTCCTCGTTGCCGATCATCACGTCCACGTAACGCGCCAGGGCCCGATTCACCTTTTGCGCCCGCTCGCGCCCGCCGATGCCCTTCCAGAGCGAGTCGCGGTAGTTCAAATCGTACGAGACGATCACGCCGTGGCGGTGCGCGGCGATCATGGCCTCCTCGGCCAGCGCGGCGCACGACTCGGACAGGGCCGCGAAGATGCCGCCGGTGTGGAACCAGCGGGCGCCCTCGCGGCCGAAGATGCGGTCCCAGTCGACGTCGCCCGGCCCGAGCTGGCTCACCGCCGTGTTGCCGCGGTCCGAGCAGCCGACGCCGCCGCGCAAACCAAAGCCGCGCTCCGTGAAGTTCAATCCATTGCGCACGGAGCGCCCCACCCCGTCGTACGGCACCCAGCGCACGTGCGATAGATCGACGCCGCCCTGGAGCATCAAATCCTCCACCAGGCGGCCCACGGGGTTGTCCACCAGCGCGGTCACGATGGCCGTGTCCAATCGAAAACAACGGCGGAGGCCGCGCGCCACGTTGTACTCGCCGCCCCCTTCCCATGCGCGAAAGGTGCGGGTGGTGTGAATGCGCCCCTCGCCCGGGTCCAGGCGAAGCATGACCTCGCCCAGCGCCACGAGATCGAATCGGCATTCCGTCTTTGGTCGTATCGTCAAACCCATGATGATGTGCTCCGCGATCAAAAGAGGTAATATATACCCAGCATGTATCGGTGATTCCGCGCGGTGGCGTCGTCCACGAAGGTCTGGGTGGTCAGCTGATAGGAAATGGC
Source organism: Sorangiineae bacterium MSr11954 (assembly GCA_037157815.1). Lineage (NCBI taxonomy): Bacteria > Pseudomonadati > Myxococcota > Myxococcia > Myxococcales > Pendulisporaceae > Pendulispora > Pendulispora albinea. Next base: position 4,348,959 of record CP089984.1, on the reverse strand, counting down.
CACGCGCGCCGCCGGTGTGATGTCGACGAAGAGGTTGGCGTCGAAATAGCGCTGGCGCTTGTAGACCCTGGTGGCCAGAGAACGGTCGAGGATCTGGGCGACGTTCGGCGATTCGCCCTGCGAGTAATTGGCGGCCACGAAGACGCGCCCCGATGGAGGCAGGTAGTACTGCAGTCCTACCACGAATGCGCGCCAATCGATGGTGTGCAAATGGCCAGACGCGTCGTAAATGACCATGCCGTTGTCCACGTTCGATGGAAAGGCCGGCGGGTTGGGCGCGTTGGTGGGGTTGGGGAGCGGTGGGTTCGTGATGCCCGACTGCATGCCGAAGAGATCGCCGATGGCGCGGCCCACCACGAAGGAGCCGGTGACGGTCAGCGCGTTGGCGCGGGTATCGGGGTTGGGAACGGGGATGATGGGGACGAGGGCGTCGACCGAAAAGCCCATCCCGGTCTCGGTCTGCGTGCCCTTGGGCTGCGCCGAAAACTCGTCGACCTTGAAGCCGCGAACGAGGCCGGACACGCCGATGGCCGCGCCGTCCGCCGTGGTCCCCAGCGAGCCCGGGGTGTGCAGCGCCTTCCAATCGTTGATCTGCAGCCGCAGCGCGGCTTGCCCCTCGGGCAGGGACGAGTCGCGTTGAATGGGTCGCACGGCGGCCACGCCGACGTCGATGTTGACGGGATCGGTCTTGAAGGTGTGCGAGAGGCGAAACTGCGTCGAGCGGTGGAGCACCTGGTTCGGCACCGGGAGGAACTGCACCGAACAGGGAAAGAAAAAGGGCTGCTGCGCAAAGAGCACATAGCTCTCGCCCGCCGTGACGTCGACGACGTCGGAGAGGAGTTTGACGTACGCATGCCGCAGACGAAACGTTCCATTGACGAAGAAGGCATATTCGGACACTCCCGGGGGCTGGTTGCCCATGAAGTCGCCCTCGATCACGGCCAGCGCCGTGATGCCGGCATAGGCCGGGGACTCCATCTTGAAGCCGAAGCGGCTGTTGCGCGCCGTGAATTGCGTGCGCCCCTTTTGCCCGGCCAAGGTCTCGTCGCGGGCGATGACGTTGGATTGCGCCACATCGGAGTAGCTCCGCGTGGAGTCGTTCATCACGTCGAACTCGGCAAAGCCGTAAATGCTGATCTTCCACGGCGATTTGTCGTCACCAATCTTCACCGTATAGGGCGCGCGCGCAAATTCCGTGGTCGAGGTGAGACCGCGCTTCATGGCGTAGTCCATCGGCAAGGGGCCCCGCGGCGCGGCGGGTGCCGCCGCCGCTGCGGGTGCCGCAGGTGCGGAAGCGGGCGCGGGCGGCGCCGATGCGGGCGGTGCGGATGCCGGGGAAACGGCCGTTGGCGGCGGCGCGGTGATTGGGACAGGGCGCGGCGCGGCCTGAGGCGGCGGGGCCTCGGCGGGTGGCGGCGCGGGCGGGGCGGCAGGGGCCTGTTGTGGGGCGGAGGGCGGAGGGGTCGATGGCGCGGCGGAGGGCGGCGGCGCGGAAGGTGATGGCGTGTCCGAAGGAGCGGTCGGTGGCAGTGGCCAAGGTGATGTCGGTGGCGTTTGCGCGCGCGCGGCCCATGGGAAAATCGTGGCCACGGCAAATGCCATGACCGATACTCGAAGGGAACGTATCGGCATATTCGTGCTCCTTGTGCGAGCAAAGCGCTCGGGGTGAGAACGAAAGACACATTGCGGCACCGGGTAGGAAACCGGTTTCCTATCGAGGCGCAGCGCCCTTAATTCGCGACAATCGCGTTCAAGCTACTGATTGACACCACTCGCCAAAAATCCTCCGTCGACAACGAGTATTTCGCCGTTGATGAAGCTGGCCGCGTCGGATGCGAGAAAGACCGCGGCGCCCGCGAGCTCCTCCACCCGCCCGAATCGTTTTACGGGCGTGCGCAGAAGAAATTCGCGCCCCCGCTCCGTTCCATCGAGCAAGCCCTGATTGAGATCCGTCCGAAACACGCCAGGCGCGATGGCATTGACCAACACACCGCGCGATCCCCACTCCACCGCCAAGGTCTTGGTGAGCGAGCCCACCGCCGCCTTGCTCGCATTGTAGGCGGCCGTCTCGTACAAAGAGACGAAGGTGGAGAGCGACGCGATGTTGATGATGCGTCCATACCCCCGCTCGAGCATGTGCCGCCCGAAGACCTGACAGGCGCGCCAGGTGCCCGTGAGGTTCGTCTCGAGGATGTCGTGCCACTCGTCTTCGCCCACGTCGAGGGTGGGCGTGCGCTTCGTCTTGCCCGCGCAGTTGACGAGGATGTCGACCTTGCCGAGGGCGCTCACCACCTCGTTCAGGAGGTGCACGAGCGATCCGCGGTCGGCCACGTCGGAGGCGATGCGCAAGGTTCGGCGGTTCTTTTGCTCGATGGCCGAGGCCACCTGCTCGAGCGGCTCGCGCCTTCGGGCCGAGGCCACCACGTCGGCCCCCGCGTCCGCGAGCCCCAGGCTCAGCGCGCGACCGATGCCCGTGGTCCCGCCCAGCACCACCGCCACGCGCCCGTCGAGGCGCAATCCACCAAACCCCGCACCGGATGTCCCCTGATCCATCGCTCCCTGATCCATCGCCCCCCGATTCATAGCCCCCGAAACCCTACGTTTCATTGCTTCTTTGCCCCAGCGGGCCCAGCTACCAAGTGGTAAGGCCACTTGACAGCCTGACCATGCTTCGATAGCGTTACACCCAAGTAACCGGTGGTGTCCAGACATTCAGCGGAGGCGGCCTATACTTGGCGCACGCCATGCCGATACGAACCGTCGAGAATCAACGCCTTTATCGCCAGATTGCCGATCAGCTCTCCGCCCTCATCGAATCGGGTGAGTTCGAACGAGGCAGCCGCCTGCCCTCCGAACGCGATTTGGCCGTCCAACTGGGCGTATCGCGCCCTTCGGTGCGCGAGGCGCTGATCGCGCTGGAGATCGAAGGAAAGGTCGAAGTCCGTGTCGGGGCCGGCATCTTCGTGGCCGCGCCGCGACCGGTGGCCGTGGTGGAGGACGCGGGCGAGGCGCCCGGCCCCTTCGAGCACCTGCGCGCGCGCTGGCTCCTCGAGGGCGAGATTGCCGCGGAGGCCGCGAAGAACGCGAGGCCCGAGGACTTGGAGCCCATTCGCGCCGCGGTGGCGGAGATGCAGGCCCTCATCCGCCGCTCCCGGGATACCGAGTCGGTGGATCGCGCCTTTCACCTGGGGATCGCGCGCGCCACGCACAACAGCGCCCTCTTGCCGGTGGTGCAGGATCTTTGGGACCGCGGGCGCGGCGTCATTTGGCAGCGCATGGAGCATCACTTTCGAACGCCCGAGCTGCGCACCGCCACCTTCCGCGATCACCGCGCCATCCTGGAGGCGCTGGAGGCCGCCGATTCGCGCGGCGCGCGCGCTGCGATGCGGCAGCATTTGGATCGCGTGGATCGCGAGTTCAGCCGCGGCTGGGATGCGCTCAAGAAGAGCGAATCCCTGGCCGCCGCCACGAGGTCCCGACGATGACATCCCCCGCGCTCCTCTCCGACGACCGCCTCTTCCCCCCGGACCCCACCGAGCGCGCCATCGCGCGCCGCCTCTACGCGCACGTGCGCGCGCTGCCCATCGTGAGCCCGCACGGCCACACCGATCCGGCCTGGTTCGCCGAGAACGAAGCGTTCCCCGATCCCGCGGCCCTGCTGATCGTGCCGGATCACTACGTCTTTCGGATGCTCTACAGCCAGGGTATCCCGCTCGAGTCGCTCGGCGTCCCCCGGCGCGACGGCAAACCGGTGGAGCGCGACGGGCGCAAAATCTGGCGCCTCTTCGCCGAGCATTGGCACCTCTTTCGCGGCACCCCCTCCCGCATGTGGCTCACCCACGCCTTGAGCGAGACGTTCGGCGTTCGCGAGCGGCTGACGGCGGGATCGGCCGATCGCATTTACGACCGCATCGACGGGTGCTTGCGGCAGCCCGAGTTTCGTCCGCGGGCGCTGTTCGAGCGGTTCAACATCGAGGTCCTGGCGACCACCGAGTCGCCGCTGGATCCGCTCGTTCACCACCGGAAGATCCGAAGCTCGGGGTGGTCTGGGAGGGTCATTACGGCGTTTCGCCCCGATCCGGTGGTCGACCCCGACTACGAGGGCTTTCGCGCCAATGTGGCGGCGCTGGGGGAGATCACGCGGGAAAACACCGCGACATGGTCCGGCTATTTGAAGGCGCTCGCCAACCGCCGTCAGTACTTTGCATCGCTCGGCGCCACCTCGACCGATCACGGGCACCCCACGGCCGCCACCTTCGATCACTCGCCGGGCGAGTGCGAGGCGCTGTTTCAGCGGGCCCTCGAGGGTCCCCTCGCCCCCGAGGACGCGGAGCGGTTCCGCGGCCAGATGCTCCTCGAGATGGCGCGCATGAGCGTCGACGACGGGCTGGTCATGCAGCTTCACCCCGGCGCATGCCGCGATCACAACCCGGAGATCTTTCGTGACTTCGGCAAGGACAAAGGGGCGGACATCCCCACGCGCACCGACTACGTGCGCGGGCTCAAGCCGCTGCTCGATCGCTTCGGCAACGATCGGCGGCTGACCCTCATTCTGTTTACGCTCGACGAGTCCACGTATGCGCGCGAGCTCGCGCCGCTGGCGGGGCACTATCCGGCGTTGAAGCTGGGGCCGGCGTGGTGGTTCTTCGATAGCCCCGAGGGTATGCGGCGCTACCGCGAGACGGTGACCGAGACGGCCGGCTTCTCCAATACCGCGGGCTTCAACGATGATACGCGGGCGTTTCTATCGATTCCTGCGCGGCACGACGTGGCCCGCCGGGTCGATTGCGGATTTTTGGCCAAATGGGTCGCCGATCATCGTTTGGACGAGGACGAGGCGGCGGAGCTGGCCGTCGATTTGGCCTACAACCTAGCGAGGCGCGCGTACAAGCTCGATGATTAAACTCCACCCGCGCGACGATGTGGTCATCGCCAAGGAGCCCTTGGCACGGGGCACCGTGATCGAGACGGACGACGGGCCGGTCCCGCTCGCCCATACGATTGGTGCGGGGCACAAGGTGGCCATCCGGGCGCGCGCCATCGGGGAGCCGGTGCATCGGTACGGACAAGTGATTGGCGTGTGCACGGCGCGGATCGAGCCGGGGGAGCATGTGCACGTTCACAATCTGCGCGCCGTGGGCGTGGGGGCCGCGGGAGGCGGTGAGATGGGGGGGCGGCGCTTCCCGTTGGCGGCTCCCCCCGAGCGCCAAAGAGGCGGCGCGGGGAGCTCCGGACCGTCCGCGGCGGAGGCGATGCGGTACTTCGAGGGGTATCTCCGGGCCGATGGGCGGGTGGGAACGCGCAACTACGTGGCGGTCTTCTCGACGGTCAATTGCTCGGCGTCGGTGAGCCACCTAATGCGCGACCGCTTTCGCGACGTGGCGCGCGATTATCCGAACGTCGATGGCGTGATTGCGCTCACCCACAAAGGCGGCTGCGGTCATGTGGCGGGCGGCGACGATCATGACACCCTGGAGCGCGTCTTCGCGGGGTACGCGCACCACCCGAACATCGCGGCGTACATCGTGATCGGGCTGGGGTGCGAGGTGGCGCAGGCGGGCCCCATGGTGGAGCGGCATCGCCTGTCGCTGTTGGCGACGAACCGCGCGCCCCCCATCATTGGCATTCAGTACGAAGGCGGTACGCGCAAGGCCATCGAGGCCGCGGTCGCCGCCGTATCGCGGCTCTTGCCCTTCGCCAATGAGGCGCGGCGCACCAAGCGGCCCGCCAGCGATTTGATCCTGGCGACCAACTGCGGGGGCTCCGATGGATACTCCGGCATCACCGCCAACCCGGCGCTGGGCGCGGCGGTCGACGAGCTGGTGCGCTTGGGCGGAACGGGCGTGCTGGCGGAGACGCCGGAGATCTTCGGGGCCGAGCACCTCCTCATGGCCCGCGCCACGAACGACGCCGTCGCCAGGAAGCTCGCGGAACGGGTCGATTGGTGGAGGACCTACCTCGCCGCGCACGGGGCCGACGTCACCAGCAACCCCTCGCCGGGAAACCTCGCGGGCGGCATCACCACCATCGCCGAGAAGTCGCTCGGCGGCATCGCCAAGGCCGGGACCACCGCGCTCACGGACGTGGTCGGGTACGCGGAGCCCATCACGGCGAAGGGGTTCGTGTACATGGACACGCCGGGCTACGATCCGGTGTCGGTCACCGGCCTGGTCGCGGGCGGCGCGAACCTGGTGTGCTTTACCACCGGGCGGGGCTCCGTCTTTGGCTGCAAGCCGGTGCCCTCGCTCAAGCTGGCGAGCAACTCGGCGCTCTACCGGCGCATGGAGGACGATATGGATATCGACTGCGGCGTCATCCTCGATGGAGCGTCGCCCCAAGACGTGGGGGAGCGCATCCTCGACGAGGTGCTGGCCGTCGCCTCGGGCAAGCCGACCAAGAGCGAGCAGCTCGGCCTGGGCGAGGCGGAGTTCGCGCCGTGGATGCGCGGGCCCACCCTATGACGATGGAGCGCCGATCGTGAGCGAGCCTGCGCTTCGAGGGCGGGGCTCCGCCAGCACCACCTTGCGCGATGCCGAGGTGGAGGACCTCCTCGCCGGCGCGCTCGCCGAGCGCCCGCTCGACGGCAAGCGCGTGCTCGTCATCGTGCCCGATGGCACGCGCACCGCGCCCGTTCCCCTGCTCTTTCGGATCCTCTGCGACCAGCTCGCGCCGCGGGTGCGCGAGCTCGGCTACTTGATCGCGCTCGGCACCCACCCGCCCATGCCGGAGCCGGCCATCGCGCGGCTGGTGGGCATGGGCGCCGAGGAGCGGGCGGCGCGCTACCCGGGGGTTCGGGTGCTCAACCATCGCTACGACGATGACGATGCGCTCCGAACCTTCGGCGTCATCTCGGAGTCCGAGACCCACACGCTCAGCGACGGCCTTTTGAGCCGCGCGATCCCCGTGCGCCTGAATCGTCTCGTCGCCGAGTACGACGTGGTGCTGCTCTGCGGCCCCGTCTTTCCGCACGAGGTGGCGGGCTTCTCCGGCGGGGCCAAGTACCTCTTTCCGGGGGTGGCCGGGCCCGAGATCATCGACTTTACGCACTGGCTGGGCGCGCTCTGCACCAGCATGGAGACCATCGGCGTGCGCGATACACCGGTGCGGCGGGTGATCCATCGCGCGGCCGATTTCGTCCCCTGCGAGGTGCTCTGCCTGACCATGGTGCTCGAGGGCGACCGGCTGCACGGCATGTGGCTCGGCGCCCACCAAGAGGCCTTTCGGGCGGCGGCGGAGCTCTCGCGGGAGCTGAACATCGTCCGCGTTCCGCGCCCGTTTCGCACCGTGCTGTCGATGCCGGCCGCGCGCTACGACGATCTCTGGACCGCCGCCAAGGCCGTCTACAAGACCGAGCCGATCCTGGCGGACGGCGGCGAGGTGATCGTGTACGCGCCTCATCTTCGAGAAGTGTCGTACACACACGGCGCCTGGATCGACCGTGTGGGCTACCACGTGCGCGACTACTTCGTTGCGCAGTGGGAGCGCTTTCGCGATTTGCCGTGGGCCATCTTGGCGCACAGCACCCACGTCCGCGGCGCCGGAACGTATGACGCAGCGCAAGAAGCCGAACATCCGCGCATTCGCGTCACCCTGGCGACCGGCATTTCCGAAGAGCGATGCCACCGCATCGGCCTCGGCTATTGCGACCCGCGCACCCTCGATGTGCAGGCCTTCGAAGGGCGCGAGGACGAGGGAGTCCTGGTGGTTCACCACGCTGGGGAAAAGCTTTATCGGCTCGCCACATAGAAAAGTTTCGTCCTCCGTCTTCTTCAATCCTTTTCAATCGTTCGAAAATCGGTATCGCCTGGGCATCCAAGGCGCGATATGGAGGAAAGACCATGCGCCAGATTGGATGCACCTCCCTATTCGCTATTTTCTTGGCGCTCGCAGGCTGCCAAGCGCACGACGCCACGGAGCCCGCAAAGGCCGCACCCGTTGCACCGGCCGCGTCGGGCCCGGCCCCCGTGGCCTCCGCCCCCGGAGCTGCCGCGCCAAAGCCGCCGGCCTTGCGCCTGCCCGAGTCGATCAAGCCCACGGCCTACGACGCCACCTTGACGGTGGTGCCCACGGAGGAGCGCTTCGACGGCCATATCACCATTGGCGTCGAGCTCATGGCGCCCTCGGATGTGGTGTGGCTCAATGCTTCGGGCATCGAGGTTCGCACGGCCACGGTGAACGGCGCGCCGGCCAAGGTGATCCCGGGCGGCGAGGACTTCGTGGGCATCCAGGTCGCGCAGCCGCTCGCCGCCGGAAAAGCCACCTTGGTGCTCGATTACTCGGGTGAGCTCTCGCGCAAGAACTCACACGGCCTCTTCAAGCAAAAAGAAGGCGACCAGTGGTACGTCTTCACCCACTTCGAATCGATGGATGCGCGCCGGGCGTTTCCGTGCTTCGACGAGCCCGGGTTCAAGACGCCTTGGAAGATCCGCCTCAAGGTCAAACGCGACCAGCAGGCGTTCGCCAATACGCCTTCCGTTTCGGAGAAGATCGAGGGCGATTACAAGATCGTTCAGTTCGCGGAGACCAAGCCGCTGCCGAGCTACCTCGTGGCCCTCGGCGTGGGCCCGTTCGACGTGGTCGACGCCGGCACCGCAGGAAAAAATCGCACCCCCATTCGCATCATCGTGCCGCATGGCCGAGCGGCCGAGGCGCGCTTTGCAAAGGAAGTATCCCCCCAGGTACTCAACGAGCTCGAGGCGTACTTCGGTATCCCCTACCCGTACGAAAAGCTCGACTGCATCGATGTGCCGATGGGGGGCGGGGCCATGGAGAACCCCGGGCTCATCACCTTCCACCAGAGGCTCATTCTCTCGCGCCCGGAGCGGGAGACCACGCGCTTTCGCCATGCCTACACCTCGGTGGCGACGCACGAGTTCGCGCACCAGTGGTTCGGGGACCTGGTGACCACCGCGTGGTGGGACGATATCTGGCTCAACGAAGCCTTCGCCACCTGGATGACCAGCCGCACCCTGGAGCGGTGGAAGCCCGAGTGGAACGAGGGCGCGAGCCGCGTCCTTCACACGGACCGGGCGATGCGCAACGACAGCTTGGTGAGCGCGCGCCGCATCCGCCAGCCGATCCTCGGCAAGGACGACGTCAAGAACGCGTTCGACGACATCACCTACCGCAAGGGCGCCGCCGTCATCCGCATGTTCGAGACATGGGCCAGCCCCGAGGTCTTTCGCGCAGGCGTCCAGCGCTACCTGGCCAAGTACGCGCACGGGACGGCCACCGCCGATCAATTCCTCTCCGCCGTGTTCGAGGGGAACCAAGCGCCGCTCATCGGCGCGTTCGGCTCGTTCCTGAATCAACCCGGCGTACCGCTGGTCACCGCCTCGTTGCGGTGCGACGCGGGGCAGCCGCCCAAGCTCGCCCTCTCGCAAGCGCGCTATCTGCCGCTCGGCTCCGAGGGCAGCACGGACGCCAGGTGGCAAATCCCCGTGTGCGCGCGCTACCCGGGCAAGAAAGGCGATGCGCTCGCGTGCACCTTGCTCACCGAGGCGAAGAGCGAGGTGGCGCTCCCCGAGGCCGCGTCGTGCCCGGCGTGGGTGGAGGCCAACGCCGACGCGCGCGGCTACTACCGCGTGCACTACGAGGGCGATCTGCTGCGCAAGCTCCTGGACAGCGGGTCCAAGAGCTTCTCCGCAGCGGAGAAGACGGCGCTGCTCTCCGATCTGTCGGCGCTGGTGCAAAACGGCAAGGTCTCGTACGCGGACGCGCTGGCGGTGGTGCCGAAGCTGGCGAACGATCCGTCGGGCGCGGTGGTGGCGGCCACGATCGAGCTGGTGTCGGGTCTGCGCGACACGGAGATGTTCCCGGCGGCGCTTCGGCCGAAGTACGCGCGCTTCATCCGCGACACGTACGGGCCCCGCGCGCGCAAGCTGGGCTTCGTGCCCCGCGCGGGCGAGAGCGACGACACGCGGCTGCTCCGTCAATCGCTGGTGTCGTTGGTGGCCGATCAAGGCGAGGATCGGGCGCTGGCGGCCGAGGCGAAGAAGCTCGCGCAGCGCTGGCTCGGCGAGCGCAAAGGGGTCGACGCGGACATGGTCGATGCGGTGCTGGGCATCGCCACGCGCACGGGCGATCGCGCGCTGTTCGACCAAACCTTGGCGGCGGCGCGCAAGGCCCAAGACCGGCACGAGCGCACGCAGATCCTGTACGCGCTGGGGCAGTTCCGCGATCCGGAGATCGTGCGGGCGAGCTTGCCGCTGCTCCTGTCGGAGGAGTTCGATCCGCGCGAGTCGTCGACCTTGCGCTGGGGCGCCCTGGCTGCCCCCGCCACCCGCCAGCTCGCCTACGACTTCGTGAAGCAAAACTTCGACGCGCTCGCCGCGCGCATCCCGCGCGACGACATCGCCCGCCTGGCGCAATCCGGCTCCGCCTTCTGCGACGAGGCGCACCGCGCCGATCTCGAGAGCTTCTTCCGCGACCGCGCCCCGCGCTACCTCGGCGGGCCGCGCATCCTGGCGCAGACCACGGAGGCCATCAAGCTGTGCGCCGCCTACCGCACCCGCCAGGCGCCCAACGTTCAGAGCTTCTTGCAGAAGCTTTAGGGGCCGGCGCCCGTCCGAGCGCGGGCGGACGCCATCCACGTCAGCGCGAGCGCCAAGGCGGCGCTCGCGGCGCCGAGGACGAAGGCGAACGAGAACCCCATGGCGCGGACCAAAACGCCCGCCAGGGGAACGAGCAAGCCGATGGATACGTCGAAGAACGCCACGTACCCGCCGAGGACGACCCCGCGACTCTCCGGGGGTGCGCGGCGTACGGCTTCCACGCCGAGCGAAGGGAACACGAGGGAGAAGCCGAAGCCCGTCAAGGTGGCGCCGAGCGCGGCCCACGACGGGGAGCTGGCGCGCCAGAGCACGAGCTGCCCGACGATCTCGATGCTCAAGAAGACGACGGCGGTGCGCGCGCCGCCAAAGCGATCCGGCAAGGTGGCAAAGAAGAGGCGCGCCAGGATGTACGCCGCCCCGAAGGCGCTCAGGGCAAAGGCCGCGTCGGGCCAGCCGTGGGCCTGGTAGTAGAGCGGCCCGAACGCGGAGAGCGCGCCGAACCCCAAGGTCGCGAAGGCGAGGCCGAGCCCCTGGCGCCAGATGATCCCGATGACCCGATGGAACGGCACGCGCACCGCGGCCGCGCGCGACGCATCGAGCTTGGGCGTGGCGAACACCGCCCCCAGCGCCACGATGGGCGCGACCACAGCGAGGAGCGCCGCACCGCCGAAGCCGTACGTTTTTCCGAGGAATGCGCCCAGCGGCGCGTTCACCGCGAACGCCCCGTACATGGAGATGCCGATCCACGCCATCGCGCGGCCGGCGCGCTCTTTCCCCACGAGGCCGATGCCCCACACGAGCACGCCCGTCATGGCCAGGCTCTCCCCGAGCCCGAGCACGAGGCGCCCCAGGATCAGCACGAGCAGGCTCACCGTGGGGGCGCCGGCCGCGAAGGGAACCGACGCCAGGTAGACGAGCCCCGCGAGCGAGGACGTCGCGGCGCCGGCGACCACGGCCCAGGCAGGACCGCGCCGATCGGTGAGGGTCCCCACCGTGTGCCGCGTGGCCAAGGTGGCGAGGGATTGAATGCCGATGACCACCGCGACCATCAAGGCGTCGAAGCCGAGCACGTCGTGGACCTGCCCCGGGAGGAGCGGTAGCGGGATGGCGATGGTCGAATAGCAGAGGAACAAGAACGCGCAGAGCGGAAGAAGCGCGCGCAAGAGCGAGCGCGGCGCGGCGGCCGGATCTCCGGCCGTCACCGCCATCGAAGGTGTCGTCATGGCGGTGAAAACCTAGGGTCCCGCCCCAAATGCGTCGAATGCATTTGGCTCATGTTAAAAGTGCACACCATGCAATTGGTGGACGCCAACCTCGTTTTGTCCCTCGACGCGTTGCTCCGGGAGGAGAGCGTCTTCGGCGCCGCGCGCCGGATGAATGTCAGCGCGCCGGCCATGAGCCGCACGCTCGCGCGCCTCCGCAAAGCGACGGGCGATGCGCTCTTCGTCCGCGCGGGCCACCGGATGCTCCCGACCCCCCGCGCCCTCGAGCTCCGCGAGCGGGTGAGGCTCGCAGCCGAAGAGGTCCGCAGCATCCTGCGCCCGAACGAGCGGCTCGACCTCGGGACGCTCGTTCGGATCTTCACCCTCCACGCGAACGACTACTCGGCGGTCCTCCTCGGGCGGTCGCTCGACGCGCTGGTGCGCGCGCAGGCACCGCACGTGACCTTGCGCATCGTCGCCGAAGGGCCCAACTACGTCCGGGAGGAGATGCTGCGCTCCGGAGAGATCGACCTCGACGTCGGCGTCCACACCAAGCTGCACGCCGATTTGCGGGTGCAGACCGTGTACCACGACCGCATGGTGGCCGTCGTCCGCGAAGGGCACCCCCTGGCCAGCAAGCGCCTCACGCCCCGTCGCTTTGCGACCGGCGCCGGGCACGTCGCCATCTCGCGCCGCGGGCTCACCACGGGCCCCATCGATGCGCGCTTGAAGGAGCTCGGCCTCACGCGAACGGTGCAGCTCGTGGTCCCGGCCTTCCTCGCGGGCGCGTGGGTCGCCGCCGAGAGCGACTACATCGTCCCGGTCCCGTGGGTGCTCGCCAAGCACGTCGCCCCCATCTTGAAGCTGCGCATCCTCGAGATCCCGCTGGTGCTCGATCCCGTGAACATCGCGCAAGCCTGGCACCCCCGATTCGACGGCGATCCGGCGCACGCCTGGCTGCGCAAGACGGTGCGAAGGGCCCTGCGCGATCGAGGATGAGCGGGCTACACGACGTGCTCCACGTAGCGGCGCGCGACCGTGGCCACGACGTCGTCGCCCGGCGTTGCCCAGAGCGCGGCGTTGAAGATCTCGACCTCCGTGTCGCCGCGGTAGCCCGCGGCCATGACCGCGGCGCGGAGCGCTCGAAGGTCGATGACGCCGTCGCCCATCATGCCGCGGGCGAGCAAGAGGTCGGAGGGCACGGGCACGAGCCAGTCGCAGACCTGAAACGAGGCGATGCGAGCGCCCGCGCGCGCGACGTGGGCGGCGAGCTCCGGATCCCACCAGACGTGGAACGCGTCGATCACGACGCCCACGTGCGCCGCGGGGAACGACTCGGCCATGTCGAGGGCTTGCGCCAAGGTCGAGAGCACCGCGCGATCGGCGCAGTACATCGGGTGGAGCGGCTCGAGCGCCAAGCGGACACCCGCGGCGGCCGCGTAAGGCACGAGCTCGGCCAGGGCGGCCGAGACGCGGCGGCGGGCGGCGACGAGATCGCGGCTCTCGGGCGGAAGGCCGCCCACCACGAGCACCAGGCAAGGCGCGCCCAGCGCGGCGGCTTCGTCGATCGCGCGGCGGTTGTCGGCCATCGCATCGGCGCGTTGCGCGGCCTCCTGCGCCGTGAAGAAGCCGCCCCGGCACAAAGACGAGACGCGCAAGCCCGCGTCGCGCACATGCTTGGCGGTGGCGGCAACGCCGTGCGCTTGCAACGGCTCGCGCCATACGCCGATGGCGGGGATTCCGGCGCGCGCGCAGCCTTCGATGGCCTCGGGCATCGTCCAGTGGCGCGTCGTCCATTGGTTCAGCGAGAGGTCGGCGATGCGCGGATCGCCTGGCGATGGCGTCGCGATGGATGCGGGGCGGCCGCTCGGTGCATCGTGCATGGGGCGCGTCGGGTGCATGGGGTGCGTCGGGTGCATGGGGTGCGTCGGGTGCATGGGGTGCGTCGGGTGCATGACGCTCACGCGGGCACCCCGCACGTCGCCAGAAAGGCGCGCATGCGATGGGCGGCCAGCGCGGGATCGGGCAAGAGGCCCGCTGCGTCGGCCAGGCGGAAGACGGACGCGAGGTGCAGCGCCGAGCGCGCGCGCTCTGCACCGTGGAGCATGACGAAGGCGTCTTGGCGGCCGGAGAGCCACGCGAGAAACACGAGCCCCGTCTTGTAGTGGTACGTCGGCGCCTCGAAGATGCGGCGCGCGAGCGGCACCGTGGGCCCGAAGGCGGCCGCGTAACCTTCGGCGTCGCCCGCATCGAGCGCCGCCAAGGCCGCGGCGGCGGCCGGCGCGATCGCATCGAAGATGCCCAAGAGCGCATCGCTGTGGCCCGCCTCGTCGCCGCGGATCAAGTCGGGGTAGTGAAAGTCGTCGCCCGTGTAGAGCCGCACACCGGCCGGCAAACGACCTCGGAGCGCCACCTCGTGCTCGCGGTCGAGCAGCGACACCTTGACGCCATCGACCTTGGGCGCATGGTCGCGAACCAGCGCCAGAAACGACTCGGTGGCGCGGCCGCGATCGCGCGAGCCCCAGTAGCCCGCGAGCGCCGGATCGAACATGTCCCCCAGCCAGTGCAGGATCACCGGGCGCCGCGCCTGCCGCAGGAGCTCCCCGTACACCGCGTGGTAGTCGTCCGGCCCTCGGGCGAGCCGCGCCAGCTGCCGGCTCGCCATCAGGATCACGCGGGCGCCCGCCTCCTCCACCACCGCGACTTGTTCGATGTACGCACGGAGGACGGCGCCGCGATCCGCGAGATCCGCGGCGGCTTGGTCCGTCCCCGCCCCGCACGCCAGGAGCTCGTACGGATCGCCCAGGGCGCGCGCCTCCGCGGTGCTGCGCCGGATCAAATCGCGCGCCTGGGGCCACCCGAGGCCCATGTTGCGCTGGGCGGTGTCCATCGCCTCGGCGACGCGCAATCCATACGACCAAAGGTGGCGCCGGAACGCCGAGGTCGCATCCCAGTCGATGGCCGCCGGCGCGCCCGGCGCGTTGTCGCCCCGGGGATCGGCCACCACATGGGCGGCCGCGTAGGCGATCCGCGCGCGCGCCGGGCGCGATGGAACGGGCCACTCCACGGGCTCGCGCAGCACGTAGCGCTCGCGCGCGCCGTCCTCCGCCGGGAGGTTCAGCGCGAGGGCCATCGGCCGCTGTCCCATCCGAGCGAAGGCCGGGTCGGGGGGGATTCGTTGGGCACCTCGATGCGCCGCCCCTCGGCCGACGCGCGCAGGGCCAGCTCCGCGAGCGCCACCCCGCGCGCGCCGGCGAACAGATCGAAGGCATACGGCGCGTCCTCGACCACGTGCCGCACGAAGAGCTCCCACTGCGCCTTGAACGCGTTGTCGAACTCCGCGTTGTCCGGCACCTCTTGCCAGCCCTCGCGAAATTTCTCGGCCGCCGGCACATCGGGGTTCCACACGGGCCGCGGCGTGGTCGCGCGGTGCTGCACCCGGCAGCTGCGCAGCCCGGCCACCGCGCTCCCCTCGGTGCCGTCGACCTGCAGCTCCAGGAGCTCGTCGCGGTGCACGCGCACGCACCACGACGAGTTGATCTGCGCGATGGCGCCCCCGCCCAGCTCGAAGATGGCATACGCCGCGTCGTGCGCCGTGGCATCGTACGGGCGGCCCTGCTCGTCCCAGCGGTGCGGGATATGGGTCACCGCCTTGGCCATGACCGCCCGCACCGGCCCGAAGAGGTGCTCGAGCACGTAGCACCAATGGCAGAACATGTCGGACACGATCCCGCCGCCCTCGGCCGCCCGGTAATTCCAACTAGGGCGCTGCGCCGATTGCCAATCACCTTCGAATACCCAATAGCCGAACTCGCCGCGCAGGCTGAGCACGCGCCCGAAAAAGCCCCCGTCCACCAGCCGCTTCAGCTTGATGAGCCCCGGCAGGAAAAGCTTATCGTGCACCACCCCGCTCTTCACCCCGGCGTCCCGCGCGAGCCGCGCGAGCGCCATCGCCCCCGCCGCCGTATCGGCCGACGGCTTCTCCGTGTAGATGTGCATCCCCGCCGCGATGGCCGCGCGGATCGAGGCTTCGCGCGCCGGCGTGACCTGGCCATCGAAGTAAATCGCACCGCGCGAGGCGGCGAGGGCTTCGCTCGGATCCGTCGTCCAGCGCTCGATGCCGTGGCGCTCGGCCATCGCGCGCAGCTTGCGTGCGTCGCGGCCGATGAGCACGGGCTCGAGCCGAACGCGCGAACCATCGGCGAGCTGCACCCCGCCTTGGTCGCGGATGGCCAGCACCGAACGCACCAGGTGTTGCCGGTAGCCCATCCGGCCGGTGACTCCATTCATCAAAACGCGCAGGACCGCAGTGGACATCGCATTTCCCTTTCGATTTCCCGGAAAACGCTTTCCGGTTCAAAACGTATTCGGCGAAGGATTGCAGGTCAAGCGCAGCCCTTTTCGAGCATGCTTGACAGTTCTATCGCAATGACAGTACTGGGTAAACGCTTACCTATATCGCGTGCCCAAAGGCATGCTCGACCCAGTCAGGAGGAAGCCAATGAGCTCCACGCGATGGAACGGAAGGCTCTACGTCGGCGGCGAATGGCGCCCCGCGAGCTCCCATCAAACGCTCGCCTCCTACGAAAAGGCGACGCAGCGCGAGCTCGGCCAGCAGGCCCTCGCGACCGATCGCGATCTCGCCGCGGCGGTGTCCTTCGCAAATGGTGCACAACGAAAATGGGCGGCCGCCGCATACGACGTGCGCGCCGCCGTGCTGCGCCGGGTGGCGCGGCTGCTCGAGGAGCGCACCTCGGAGTTCGCCGATTGGATCGTGCGCGAGACGGGCTCGATCCGCGGCAAAGCGCACCATGAAATCCACGCGAGCCTCCATGAGCTCCAGGAGGCCGCGGCGCTCTGCAGCGCGCCGCGCGCGGAGGTCTTGCCCTCGCGCAACACGGGCAAGTTGAGCATCGTGGAGCGGGTGCCGGTGGGGTTGGTGGGGATCATCACGCCGTGGAACTTCCCGCTCCTGCTCGCGCTCCGCGCGGTCGCGCCGGCGGTGGCGCTCGGAAACGCGGTGCTCCTCAAGCCCGCGGAGCTCACGCCCATCACCGGCGGTTATCTGCTGGCCGAGCTCTTCGAGGACGCGGGGCTGCCCGCGGGCGTGCTGCAGGTGCTGCCGGGCCTGGGCGAGGAGATCGGCGACGCGCTCGTTCGTCACCCGGACGTGCCGATGATCCACTTCACCGGCTCGAACGACGTGGGGCAGCGGATCGGCAGCGTAGCCGGCGGGCTCCTCAAGAAGATCGCGCTGGAGCTCGGAGGCAACAACGCCTTCGTGGTGCTCGACGACGCCGACGTCGATCTTGCCAGCGCCGTGGGCGCGTGGTCGTCGTTTCACTATCAGGGGCAGACGTGCATCACCGCCGGACGGCATATCGTGATGCGCGCGGTGGCCGAACCTTACACCGCGGCGCTGGTGGCGCGCACGCGGGCGATCGCGGTGGGCGATCCCTCCTCCTCGGACAAGGTGGGGCTCGGGCCGATGATCAACGAGGTGCAGCGCGATCGCGCGCTGAAGCTGGTGGCCGAGTCGGTGGTGCAAGGCGCGACCATCGCCGAGGGCGGGACGTACGATGGCCTCTTCGTGCGGCCCACCGTGCTCACGGGGGTCACCCCCACCATGCCGATCTACACCGAGGAGGTGTTCGGTCCGGTGGCGCCCGTCGTGGTGGTGGACACGGAGGCGGAGGCGCTCGCGCTCACCAACGGCACCCGCTACGGGCTCACCAACGCGGTCTTCACGGGCGACGTCATGCGCGGCTTGGCGTTCGCCGAGCAGGTCCGCTCGGGCATGGTGCACGTCAACGACGCGACCTGCCTCGACGAGGCGCACGTGCCCTTCGGCGGCACCGGCGCCTCCGGCATGGGCGGCCGCTCGGGCGGCGCCGCCAATCTGGACGAGTTCACGGAGCGAAGGTGGATTGGCGTGCAGCGCACGCCGGTCGCATATCCCTATTGATCGGCATCGATGCGCATGAATTTGCGTTGATTTGCATTGATTGCCAATGAACGAATGACGATTCGATCGTGAGGACGATGCCTACGAACCAAGAGCGCGCCGACATTTGCATCATTGGGGCCGGCCCCGCGGGCGCCGTGGCCGCGACCCGCCTCGCCGAGGAGGGGTTTCGGGTGGTGGTGCTCGAGCAAGGGGACTGGCCCGACTACCGCAAAGCGCGCGGGGCGCACGCCGACTTCGAGATCAACGCCGGCGCGGACTGGGGGTGGAACCCCAATACGCGAAAGCTCCCCGCCGATTATCCGATCAACGGCACCGAGTCGGACATCGACGTGGTGCAGTACAACGCCGTGGGCGGGGGCACCGTCATCTTCGCGGCGCAGTGGCACCGCAACCTCCCCTCGGATTTTTGCGTGCGCACCCTCGACGGCGTGGCCGACGATTGGCCCATCGCCTACGAGGATCTGCGCCCGTACTACGAGCGCGTCGAGCGCGCCTTCGGCATCTCCGGGCTCGCCGGCGATCCGGCCTTTCCGCCGGGCGAGGGCCCGCCGCTGCCCCCCGTTCCCATGGGCCGCATCGGCCGCAGGGTCGCGGCCGCGCACAACGCGCTGGGGTGGCACTGGTGGCCCGGCTCGAACGCCATCGCCACCCGCCCCTACGGCGCGCTCAAGCCGTGCGTGCAGCGCGGGACGTGCCTCTGGGGCTGCGCCGACGGCGCCAAGGGCAGCGCGGATCGCACGCACTGGCCGCGCGCGGTGGAGCTGGGGGTGCGCTTGATCACGGGCGCGCGGGTGCGGCAGATCGCGGTCGACGCGCGCGGCCTCGCCGACGGCGCGGTGTGGATCGATCGCGAGGGGCGCGAGCACATCACCCGGGCGGACGTGATCATCCTGGCGGCCAACGGCATCGGCACGCCGCGCCTCTTGCTGCTCTCGGCCACCCGCGGCCACGGCGAGGGCCTCGCCAATGCGTCGGGCATGGTGGGGCGGCGGCTGATGCTCCACCCCTTCGGCGTGGTGACCGGCTTGTTCTCGGAGAACATGCAGAGCACCCAAGGGCCGTGGGGGCAGCACATCTACACCTTGCAGTTCTACGAGACCGACGCGCGCCGCGGCTTCGTGCGCGGCGCCAAGTGGGGATTGCAGCCCACCGGCGGTCCCGTCAGCGCCACCCGCGATTGGCCATGGGGGCACGCCAACCCCGTGTGGGGTCCGAGCTTTCACGAAAACGTGCGCGCGCGGCTCGGGCACTCGGCCATGTGGGGCATCGTGGCCGAAGATCTGCCCGAGGAGTCGAACCGGGTGGTGCTCGACCCGACCTTGACCGACACGGATGGCATCCCCGCCCCGAAGATTCTGTACCGCGTGAGCGAGAACTCGACCCGCTTGATGGACTTTCACGTGGCGCGCGCCCGCGAATCGCTGGAGGCCGCGGGCGCCTACAAAACGTTCGTGGCCCCGCAGATCCGGGAGACCGGCTGGCACCAGCTCGGCACCGCCCGAATGGGGATGGACCGAACCACGTCGGTGGTCGATCCCTGGGGCCGCGCCCACGACGTACCCAATCTGTACATCATGGATGGCAGCATCTGGCCGACCTCCTCGGGCATGAACCCGACGGCCACCATCTGCGCGCTGGCGCTGCGCTGCACGGAGCATATGATCTCGGAACGTCGCACACAAAGGGTGCCCGCATGATGCCGCTCGTCCCGCTCGTCCCGCCGGCTTCACCGACTTCACCAGCTTCGCCGACCTCGCCGGCTTCGGCGACTGTGCCGACCGCGCCGGCTTCCGCTGGCCCGCTCGATCGCACAGCGTACGCGTGGCTCGATCGCAGCGCGCGCGCATGGCTCGAGGCGCTCGCCGACGCCTTGATCCCGGCAGACGGCGAGATGCCCGCCGCCAGCGCCACCGACATCGCCGGCGCAGGGGTCGATGCCGTGCTCGCGGCGCGGCCCGATCTCGCGCCGCCGCTGCGGGAGGCGCTCGCGTGCTCGGCGGCCATCGACCACCCGGCCCGCGCAGCTCAATGGTTGCGTGAGCAACATCCGCTCGCCTTCGCGGCGCTGGCCGAGATCGTCGCCGGCGCGTATTTCTTGCACCCGGAGATCCAGCGCCGGATTGGCTTTTACGGGCGGGCGGCCATCCCGGTCGAGAGCGCGCCGGTCCAGGCCGACTTGCTCGCGCCGGTGATGCACCGCGGCTCCATTTGCCGGCAGGATCCGCGGGGCGCCCGCTAGCGAACCATGAACGCGCTCGGCGGTGAACGAGCGCCGGCGCGCGAGCGGCTCACCCCCGATCAGCGCCACGCCTTCACCGCGGCCCTTCTGGGCTGGGCGATGGATTCGTTCGACTATTTTCTGGTGGTGTTGGTCTACGCCGACATCGGCGAGGAGCTCAGGGTCTCCTTGCCGACGATGGCGTTTCTCACCACCGTGACCTTGGCCATGCGCCCGGTGGGCGCCTTTCTCTTCGGGCTCTGGGCCGATCGCGTGGGGCGCCGCATCCCGCTCATGGTCGATGTCGCCTTCTACTCCGTGGTGGGGTTTCTCTGCGCCTTTGCGCCGAACTACACGGTGCTGCTGGTGCTGCGGTTGCTCTATGGCATCGGCATGGGGGGCGAGTGGGGCCTGGGCGCGGCGCTGGCGATGGAGAAAATTCCCGCCTCGCGGCGCGGGTTCTTCTCGGGGGTGCTGCAGCAGGGCTATTCGATGGGCTATCTGCTGGCCTCCCTCGCCTTCTTGCTGCTGCACACGCTCTTGCATTTGAACTGGCGGTGGCTATTTGGCTTGAGCATCTTTCCGGCGCTCATCAGCCTCCTGATCCGCGCCAAGGTGAGCGAGTCGGAGGCGTGGGCGAGCACCCGCGACGAGCTGCGCGCGACCAACACGCCCCTGCGCGAGGTGATCTTCGACCGCGCCGTCCTGCGAAGGTTCGTCTATCTGGTGGCGCTGATGACCCTCTTCGCCTGGATGAGTCACGGCACCCAAGACGTGTACCCCACGTTCCTGCGGGCCACGACGCAGTCGGGCGCGGGGCTCTCGGCCAGCACCGCCACGTGGATCGCGGTGGTCTACAACATCGGCGCGATGATCGGCGGGTTCGTCTTCGGCGGGCTCTCGGAGCATCTCGGGCGGCGACGGACCATCGTGCTCTGCGCCTCGCTGGCGCTCCCCATCGTGCCGTTGTTCGCGTACTCCACGAGAGCGGGCCTGCTCGGCCTCGGGGCGTTTCTCATGCAAATTGCCGTGCAGGGCGCGTGGGGCGTGGTTCCCGCGCACCTCACCGAAATGTCGCCCGACGCCATTCGCGGCTTCTACCCCGGGGTGACGTACCAGCTCGGCAACTGCATCGCGGCGTTCAATCTGCCCCTTCAGGAGTACGTGGCGCGCGAGCACGGGTATCCCTTTGCGCTCTCCGTGACCGTGGTGCCGGCGCTGGTGCTGCTCGCCGTGTTGGCCGCCGCGGGGAAAGAGGCGAAGGGGATTGCCTTTGGCGCGGGGGGATGAGCGGCGGGTACGGCCCTGCGCACGAGCCGATCTCCGCCCGAACGCGCGCCCATTGCGACGTGCGACATCGCGTGTTGCAGCGGCGCAGCAAGGCGGGTGAGACGAAGGTGCGGGATCGGCGCGCTTCCTGAGGTTCGCGTGCGGCACGCCACGTGCTGAATACGGCATGCAACGCGCGGAACGTGCGGAATGTGCGGAGCGTGCGGAACGAGGTGAGCGCGATGACGGCATCGAAGAGTGCGACCGGCACGGGGAGGATTGAAACGGACTCCGTGGCCGCGCGGGCTGGGCGCGACGGCGCCGCCGGCCGCGCGACGGCGCACGAGCCGCTGTCGTTCTTGGATCGCGTCTTTCCAAGCGCCGGGGAGGCGATTTGGTTGCCGGGCCAAAAGCTTTGCATCGCCAACGCCGACGCGGCGCGTGCCATCTTGGCCAACGCCGAGGGCGCGTACGAAGAGCACTCGGACTTCTTTCGAACGCGCCGCGGAACGTTCGGGCCGCGCGCGGCGCAAGTCGCCATCGGGGGGTCGGCGCGGGCGCTGCTCACCGCGCATCGAACGGCGCACGCAGGGCGGCTCGGCGATGCCGTGCGCATGCTCGCACCGGTGAGCGAATGGCCGGATGCCGGCAATCGCCTCGTCTACGCGCACCTGGCGGAGGCGCTGCTTTCGCCTGCGCGCTCGGGCTCGCGTTCGCGTTGGAGCTCGCGCGGGCGTTCGAATGCGCCCGCGCGTTCGAGCTCACCCCCCTCGCCCCTGCGACGAACCCTCGACGACGTGGTGGCGCGCGCCGTTCTCGCCGGGGCGCGCGAGCGGCAATCGCGGCTCGGGCGCGCGGTGCTCCGGTTTCGCGTGGCGATGGAGCTCGGGCGCGCCCTCGAAGAGAGCCGCAAGGGCACCGGAGAGCCGGCCGATTTGCTCGACGTCGTCGCGCGCGGCGCGCCGCCGGATGCGGCCATTTCGGATTTGGTCGAGGTGTACCTCTCGTTCGTCTTCGCCATCGCCGGCTCGGTGGGGTTCACCCTCGGCTGGTCGGTGTACCTGCTCGGCACGCACCCCGACGTGCGCGCCGAGCCGGCATGGATCGTTCGCGAGGCGCTGCGACTCTGGCCGGTGGCGTGGATGTTGGCGCGCCGCCCCGCACGAACGCACGACGTGCTGGGCGTTCGGGTCACGCCGAAGGATTACGTCGTCGTCTGCCCCTACCTCGTGCACCGCAATCCAAAATATTGGGACGAGCCCCGACGATTTCGGCCCCAACGCTGGGCGTCGCCCGAGACCAAGCGCGCCTTCATGCCGTTTGGATTCGGGCCCCACGCCTGCGCGGCAGGGTCGCTATCCATGCAGTTGGTCGAGGACATTCTGCGGATCCTCGCGGGCGACTATGCGCTCACCGCGGAGACGATCGACCCTCGGCCGCACATCGGCCCGGCCCTCGCCCCGCCGCGCTTCGCGCTCCACCTTCGACGAAGGTCGGGGCCGCGATGAAACGAGGAGCACATCGCTCCCGTCGAAAGGAGGTGAACTCGGAATGATACGCAAAATCGCCCATGCCACCCTGGCAGCCCTCAACGTGCGGTACCGCGCGGGCGGCTACGGAGGCATCCACAACTTCTGGTACCTGTACCACCACATTTAGCAACCCGCGGCGGGCGGGCCCGGCTCGCCCGCCGCCTTTTCTTTCGCGAGGCCCCATGACGAGCTCGCACGAACGAATGGATACGACGGTGCGCGATCTGCGGGATCGGAGCCACGCCGAAGGCGGCCTTTTCTGGACGCCGCGAGGCGAGCTCGCCGTCTTCGATCCCTCCGCCGCCCAGACGGCCAACACCACCAACTTTCGCGATCTGACCTTGCCCGATCGCCTCGTCGATCTCGTGCGCGGACGAAGGAGCCCCCGCGTATCGTGGCGAGACGTTCGCGCCGCGTGGTATCCGCAGCTGCGGCGACTCTCCGAGCCCCCCAGCATCGCCCAGCTCGCCCAGCGCATGGAGGCGCTCCTGGACGCGCGCCTCGGCCGCGAGCTCGATCTCGTCTGGGCCGCGCAGGAGGTGGCCACGTACGCGCTGCTCCCCACCGTGATCGCCGGGCTCTCCCGCGATGAACGAGCCCGCGTCCAGCGCGATCAGGCCATGAAATTGGAGCGGCTGCTCGCGCTGCGGGCCGAGCCCGAGTCCGCGTGGCGATCCATGCAGCGCGTCCTCGTGCAGGTCCGCGCGGGCCGGATCGTGCGGCGCGAGCTCGCCCGACGCGCCCGCGGCAAGAGCCCGCGGCAGCTCGATTTGACCGATCCGATGGTGGACATGCTCCCTGTGCTGGGCATGGACCGCGCGGCCTACGCCATCACCACCGTGCTCACCGCCGTGTCGGGTCCGCCGGGTGCCGTGGCCGCGTGCCTCCTGCACGCGATCGCGCACCACCCAACGTGGGCCGCGCGACTCCAGGCGGAGCTCGCTCCCTTGGCGCCCTCCGCGTTTTATGCCGCGCCCGCGCGCACCGCGCCCGTCACCCATCGGTTCGTCAAAGAGGCGCTGCGCATGTGGAGCGCGCCGGCGATCCTCACGCGCGTCGCCCGGGCGCCCATCGATGTGGGCGCCTTTCACCTCGAGCCCGGGCAGGCCTTTCAAGTGAGCCCGTACATCGTTCACCGCGATCCCAAGCACTGGAACGATCCCGACACCTTCGATCCCGACCGCTGGTCGAACGAGGCCGACCACGCGGGCCGCTACGTGCCCTTCGGGTGGTCCCCCACCGCGTGCATCGGCGCGCAGCTCGGGACCATCCAGCTCGCCCTCTTCGCGTACCTCGCGACCACCCGATACCGCATCGAGCTCGCGAGCGAGGCCGCGTCGACCATCGTCCCCTCCGCCGTGCCGCTCCCAATCGACTTCCGCGGCACCATCGCGCGCCGCGCGATGTGACGGCGGCGTGAACACAACTTGTTGGCACGCCCGGAGCGCGCGCGATAGGTTCGCACCATCGTGGCCTCCACGCTCGGCGACATCGAACGGCTCGTTCACCGCGCTTCGCTGACCATCGGCGCGCTGCTCGCCGCGCATACGATGCTGGAGACCGCGCGCGACGCGCTGTTTCTCGAGAAGGTGCCGCTCGAGCACCTGCCGTGGATGTACTTGGCCATCGCGGGCATCTCCGCCATCACGGTGATGCTCCCCGCGAGGATGGGGAAAGGCCGCTCGCCCGCCACCACGCCCGCGCGCCTCGGCGCGGGCCTGGGGATCGCCGCGCTGGGGACCGTGGCGTTTGCGCTGGTGGCGACGGGCGAGGATCGCAGGTTCTACTATGCGCTGTACCTCTGGTCCGGCCTGGTCGGCGCCAACGCCGTCGCGCAGTTTTGGTCGACCATGGCGCGCATTTTTACCTTGGGCGAGGCCAAGCGCGTGTATGCGCGCATCGGGCTGGGCGCCATCCTCGGCGGGGTGGCCGGCGCAGCGCTCGCGCGCGGGCTCTTCCTGGTGGCGCCGGCGCGCGCGCTCATCGTGCTCTCGGCCGCGGGCTTCGGCCTGGCGGGGCTCCTGTCGTTCTGGCTCGGACGGTGCGGCGCGCACCGCTTGCAGGCGACCGACGCGGATCCGGGCGAGCCCTCGCGGCGCAGCGAGGGCGGCGGCGCGAGCCCGGCGTCGTTCCGCGAGGCGTTCGGAAACATGTATATTCAACGTATCGGCGCGATGGCCCTGGCGTCGACCGTGACATTGACCTTGCTCGACTATGTGTTCAAGCGGGCGCTGGTCGCGCGCGTGGCGCCGGAGAGCCTGGGCGCCACGTTGGCGACGGTGGCGCTGGCGACCAACTTTTTCAGCGCCGCGAGCCAGACCGTGGTGGTGCCGCGGATGATTCGGGTGCACGGCGCGGTGGGATCGCTCAGCGTCCTTCCGGCGCTGCTGCTGGTAGGCGCCATGGCGGGCACCTTGGGGCCGGTGGTGGCCTTGGCGGTGGCCATGCGCCTGGTCGACGGCACCTTGCGCTTCTCGCTCCACCGCACCTCGGTCGAGCTCCTCTTCGTGCCGGTCGCCGATTCGATCCGAAGCCGGGCCAAGACCTTGATCGACGTGATGACCCAGCGCGGCGGGCAGGCGCTGGCCTCGGTGGCGATCCTGCTCACCCCCGCCCATGTGCCGCTGCGCGTGCTCACCGCGGTGTTGGCCGTGGGATCGGCCGCGTGGCTGGTCCTGGTCCGGCGCTTGCGCGGGCCGCACGTGGAGCTCTTTCGCACCATGGTGGAAGAGGGCGCCTTCAACACGCAAGCGGCGCTGCCCACCCTGGACCTGACCAGCCTCGAGGTCCTGGTGGGCGCCCTCAGCAGCCCCAAGGACGACGAGGTCATCGCCGCCATGGAGGTCCTGGTGGACCGCGGCAAGGTGCAGCTGATCCCCACGCTCATCCTGTACCACCCGAGCGCGCGCGTGGTGATCCGCGCCCTCGAGCTCTTCGTCCACGCCAAGCGCCGCGACGCAGGGGTGTTCGCCTGGCGGCTGGTCGCGCACGAGAACGCCGATGTGCGCGTGCGCGCCGTGCATGCCGCCGCCACCCTCGCCTTCGACCGCGATCGCGTGCGCGCCTGCCTCGACGATCCCGACACCGGTGTTCGCGCCACCGCGATGGTCGAGCTCTGGGCGCGGGGGCTGCAAAAGCCGGAGGACATCGCCCGCATCGCGAGCATCTTCGGGCCCGAGGGCGATCCGCGCGCGCAACGTGCGGTCCTGGCGGCGCTCGCCACCACCCGCGCGCACACCTTGCTCCTCGCCGCCCTCCCCCTGGCCGAGCACGGGGATCTGGAGGTGAGGGCCGCCATCGCGCGCGCCCTTCAAATCGATCCCGCGCCGGAGGCGCTCCCCGAGCTCATCGCGATGCTCGAACATTACCGAACGCGCGAGCCCGCGCGGCGCGCGCTGGTCCGCATCGGGGGCGCGGCCCTCACCGCGCTCACCTCGGCCATCGACACCGCGCCGCGCGGGGTGCTCGTGCACTTGCCGCGCTCGATCAGCCGCTTCGCGCCGGAGCTCGCGGCGCCCATTCTGCTCCGCCTCTTGCAAACGCACCCCGATGGAACGGTGCGCTACAAAGCGCTGCGCGGGCTGGGGCGCCTGGTCGCCAACGGGGCCAAGGTCGACGTCGACATCGCCCACCTGATGCCGCTCTTCGATCGCAACCTGGAGCAGGCGCACGAAATCCTGTCGTGGTACGAGAGGCTCATGGCGGTGCCCACCCGCGCCGAGCTCCGCCCCGTGCACGACCTGCTCGCATCGCTGCTCGCCGATCAGCTCGCGCACGCGCTCGAGCGGGTCCTCCGCCTCATCGGGCTCACCCACCCCGGCGAGGATTGGGAGCAGATCGCGGCGGCGCTCAAGAGCAAGAACGCCCGCCTGCGCGACAGCGGCCGCGAGCTCCTGGAGAACGCGGTCAGCGGGCCATTGGGGCGAAGGCTCGCCGTGCTCCTCGACGAGATGAACAAAGTGCTCGAGCCCGCCCGCACGATCCGGGTCGCCGCCGAGCGCGACGCGCACGATCCCTCGAATCTTCGCGCGGCGCTGGAGCCGATGCTCCGGGGCTCCGATCGAACCGTCCGCGCCGTGGCCGGTCATTATGCCGCCAAAATGGGCGGCGCCGTGCTCTCGTAGGATGAACGAGCTGCTCGAGCCCGCTCGTACGGTCGGGGTCGCGGCCGAGCGTGGTGCGCACGATCCCTCGGCTCTTCGTGCGGCGCTGGGCCGATGTTTCGCGGCACCGTTCGGACCGTGCGCGCCGTGGCCGGTCATTATGCCGCCAAAATGGGCGGCGCCGTGCTCTCGTAGGATGAACGAGCTGCTCGAGCCCGCTCGCACGGTCCGGGTCGCGGCCGAGCGTGGTGCGCGCGATCCCTCGGCTCTTCGTGCGGCGCTGGGCCGATGTTTCGCGGCACCGTTCGGACTGTGCGCGCCGTGGCCGGTCATTATGCCGCCAAGATGGGCGCCGCCGTGCTCTCATAGATGAACGAATTGCTCGAGCCCGCTCATACGGTCCGGGTCGCGGCCGAGCGTGATGCGCACGATCCCTCGGCTCTTCGTGCGGCGCTGGGCTGATGTTTCGCGGCACCGTTCGGACTGTGCGCGCCGTGGCCGGTCATTATGCCGCCAAACGAGGCGCCGCCGTGCTCTCGTAGGGATCATGCGGTTCGTCGATCCGATCGACCGTTTCCTCTTTCTCCGCAAGGTGCCCCTCTTGGGCACCTTGCCGCAGGAGCGCCTCGCCACGTTCTCCGAGCACATGACGGAGGTGTTCTTCCCGGCGGGAACGGTGTTCCAACACGACGGCGAAACCATCGAACACCTTCGCATCATCGTCGAGGGCGAGGCCGAGGGCTTCGTCGCCACGGGGGAGACCTGGAAGCTACCGCGCCACGCGGTGCTCGGCGCCTTCGAGTTCTTCGCCGGGGCCTCGCGGCAGTCGGTGCGCACCACGCGCGACACCGTGATGCTCGAGATCCCGACCGGGGTCTTGCACGGCATCCTCGAAGACGACTTCGATGTCGTGGTCCACATCTTCCGCGGGCTCACCCGCGTTCTTCTGAACTTCATCCACTCGTACCCCTTCGACGAGCTCCTTCAGGATCTGGCGTCGCCGCCCAACCCGCCCCAGCTGCCGACCGACCCCGATCCGGTGGAGCAGATGCTCATCTTGCGGCAGGTGATCATCTTCACCCAGGCGAGCATCGATGGCTTGGCGGCCCTCGGCCGAACGACGACCCTCGTCCGCATCCCCGCCGGCGCCGATCTCTGGAAGGCGGGCGACGAGGCCTCATGGGGCGGCGTGATCATCTCGGGCGCGGTCACGAGCACCCGCATCCGGCCCGGGGGCGACGCGCTCCACTTCCACCTTGGCCGGCTGGCGCCGCTCGGCCTGATCGAAATCCTCGCCCAGCGGCCGCGCTGGTTCGACGCGTGCGCGGCGGAAGATCTCGTCCTTCTGCGCATCGATCTGGACGATCTCTACGACACCCTCGAGGACCACTTCGACATGACCATGGCGTGCCTCGCGTCCTTGGCCAACGGGGCGCTGACCGTCTTCGAACGGGTCGGGCGCGCGCGCATGGAGCAGGTGCGCGGGGACGCACCCCGGTCGATTTCGCTCGAGGACGACTACTCCGAGGGGCCGCCACCTTCGTAGTTCTCTTCGATGGGTACCATGTCTTCGTCGGGGGATCATCGGGTCGGCGCAACGGCCTCGCCGGGCGCTCCGCGGATTGGCGCGACGTCCTCGCTGCGCGCTCCGCGGATTGGCGCAACGGCCTCGCCGGGCGCTCCGCGGATTGACGCAACGCCCTCGCTGCGCGCTCCGCGGATTGGCGCAACGGCCTCGCCGGGTGCTCCGCGGATTGGCGCAACGACCTCGCCGGGTGCTCCGCGGATTGGCGCAACGGCATCGCCGGGTGCTCCGCGGATTGACGCAACGGCCTCGCCGCGAGCTCCGCGGATTGACGCGACGTCCTCGCTGCGCGCTCCGCGGATTGGCACAACGGCCTCGCCGGGTGCTCCGCGGATTGGCGCAACGACCTCGCCGCGAGCTCCGCGGATTGGCGCGACGGCCTCGCCGCGAGCTCCCCGGATTGACGCAACGGCCTCGCCGGGCGCTCCGCGGATTGGCGCGACGGCCTCGCCGCGAGCTCCCCGGATTGGCGCAACGGCCTCGCCGGGTGCTCCGCGGATTGGCGCGACGTCCTCGTCGAAGACGCACCGAGCCGTCCTGCGCGGCGCACGCTACGGGATCCCGGTGCTGGCGATGCTCGTGGGGTGTCCGGCGGCGCATTCCCCGCGCGATCGTGGTGCGCCGGCCGCGGTGGAACCCAGCGCGGGCGGCACCGCCAGCGCGGGCGGCACTGCGGGTGCGGACGACACCGCCGGTGCAGGCGACGCTGCCATCGTGGGTCGCATCGTCGATCCGGCGGGGCGCGGGGTGCGTGGCGCCACGGTCGCGCGGGTTCCCCTCGGCTTGTTCGATCCGTCGGGAGCGCACTTCGTGCACGTCGCCAGTGGCGCGGATGGTAGCTTCCGCCTCCCGGCGAGCGCCGGACATCGCTACGGCGTCACGGCGACCGCGCCCGACGGCACCGCCGCGTGGATCGGCGACGTCGCACCAGGAACCACCGCGTTGCAATTGCAGCTTGGCCGCGGCGGACGGCGCTTGTCGGGCCGTGTCCGCGATCGCGACGGCCGCCCGTGCGGCGGCGCCGAAGTTCGCCTTGCACGCGGCCTCGGCGAAAACGGCGACGTCTTCCTGGTCGAAAGCGACGCCACCGGCACCTTCCACACCTCCGTCCCCGACGGAGACTACCACGCCGACGCCACCTGCGGCCCCCGCGCGGCGGCCGCCCGAAGAGCGCTCCCCACCGGCCGCGACACCGTCGACTTCTTGCTCGACCCCGTAGGCCAACCCGGTCCACCCCCACCGGCCGTGATCGATTGGATAAAGGCCAACGCGATCCGCCTCGCGACGGTCGAACCCGAACACGGCTTCGCCGATCTGGCACCGCTGCGCGCCCTCATCGGCGAAGCGCGCATGGTCGGCCTCGGCGAGGCGACACATGGAACGCGCGAGATCTTCCAAGTCAAACACCGCTTGCTCGAGTACCTCGTCGCCGAAATGGGCTTTACGGTGTTCGCCATCGAGTGGAACCTACCCGAGTCGTTCGCCATCGAAGACTACGTGCTCGGCGGCCCCGGCGATCCCGAGCAGCTGCTCGCGACCTTGTCCGTTGCGCTCTGGCAAACCGAGGAGCTCCGCGATCTCGTGCGCTGGATGCGCACATGGAACCGCGCGCACCCGCGCAAAGTCCACTTTCACGGCTTGGACATGCGAAAGGGCTCCCTCGCAGCCAAGGAGGCCCTCGCCTACCTCGCCCGCATCGACCGCCCCGCGCTGGAATCCCCCGCCGCACGCGCCCTCGCCTCCATGGCCGACCCCCGCACGTACAAGGACATCGTTCGCCGTTCGAAGCCGGAGCTCACCGCCCTATCGACGCAGGCGCGCACGCTCGCCGCCCATTTCGAAAGCCATCGCCCGCAGTACATCGCGCAGTCCGGCGCCGAGCCGTTCTGGCGGGCCTCCACGCAGGCGCACATGCTCGTGCAGCTCCTCGACTGGCTCGCCGCCGAGAGCAGCGCCTCCCGCGTGCACATCCGCGAGCGATCCATGGCCGAAAACGCCTTTGACGCCCTCGCGCACCACGGCCCGAACGCGCGCGCCGTCGTCTGGGCCCACAACGCGCACATCGCTGGCAACCCTGAAGCCGAACCGCCCATGATGGGCGTTCACCTGCGCCGGCGGCTCGGCGCCGGCTATCGCGCGTTCGGGAGCGTCCTCGGTTACGGCTCCTACCAAGCCATCGACCCCGAGACCCGTCGCCCGCGCGATTTCACGGTCCTCCCCGCCCCGGCCGGCTCCCTCGAGGACGCCCTCACCGCCGCCGGCGCGCCGCTCGCCCTGGTGGGCCTGCACCCGCTCCCCGAGGGCAGCGCGGCCGCACATTGGTTCCGGGCGTACCAAATCCTGCGGCAATTCGACGGATTCTACGACGACGACCGCCCCCGCGACTGGGAGGCCCCCCGGACGGTGCTCGCCCGCGACTACGATGCGCTCGTGTTCACGGCGTCGGGCACGACGGCACGCCAACTGCTGCCGCCCTCGCTACATCCTTCCCGATGACGCAACCCGACTTTCTCCATGAGCATCGCCAAAAATAGCGCTACGGTGCTGGCATGGCTGCGATGAAAAATGTTGGAATCGTCGGGTTTCGAGGGATGGTCGGCTCCGTCTTGATGGAGCGTATGAACGCGGAGAAGGACTTCAAGTTCTTCGAGCCCAAGTTCTTCTCCACGTCCCAGGCAGGCGGCAAGGCCCCCGACATCGGCCGCGAGACGGAGCCCGTCGGCAACGCCAACGACATCGAATCGCTCAAGAAGCTCGACATCATCGTGAGCTGCCAAGGC
The DNA here is from genome assembly GCA_037157815.1 of Sorangiineae bacterium MSr11954. Taxonomy (NCBI): domain Bacteria; kingdom Pseudomonadati; phylum Myxococcota; class Myxococcia; order Myxococcales; family Pendulisporaceae; genus Pendulispora; species Pendulispora albinea. Next base: position 4,317,749 of record CP089984.1, on the reverse strand, counting down.
GGCGACTACACGACGCAGGTGTTCCCTGCCCTGCGGCAAGCTGGTTGGAAAGGCTACTGGATCGACGCGGCCTCCACGCTTCGCATGGAGAAGGACGCGATCATCGTGCTCGATCCCGTCAACCGCGCGGTCATCGACAAGGCGCTCGACGCGGGCGTCCGCGATTTCATCGGCGGCAACTGTACGACGAGCTTGATGCTCATGGCCATCGCGGGCCTCTTCCAGCAAGGCTGGGTGGAGTGGGTCAGCACCATGACCTACCAGGCGGCATCGGGCGCCGGCGCCAAGCAAATGCGGGAGCTGGTGGCCCAGATGCGCGCCGTCGGCAACGCGGCCGCGAGCCTCTTGGACAATCCGGCGTCCGCCATTTTGGACATCGATCGCGCGGTCACCACCACCCTGCGCGATCCGAGCTTCCCGGTCACCGAGTTCAGCGTACCGCTCGCGGCCAGCCTCATTCCGTGGATCGACAAGCCCGTCGAGGATGGGCAGTCGCGCGAAGAGTGGAAGGGCCACGTGGAGACGAACAAGATCCTCGATCTCCATCCAGCCGTCCCCGTCGACGGCAACTGCGTGCGCATCGGGGCGATGCGTTGCCACAGCGCGGGGCTGACCATCAAATTGAAGCGCGACATCCCCCTGGCCGATGTCGAGAACGCGATCGGTCAATCCAACGACTGGGTCCAGGTGGTGCCGAACACCAAAGAGGAGAGCATTCGCAAGCTCTCCCCGGCGTTCGTCTCGGGCTCCTTGCGCGTCCCCATCGGCCGCATTCGCAAGATGAAGATGGGCCCCGAGTACCTCTCGGCCTTCACCGTCGGCGACCAACTCCTCTGGGGCGCCGCCGAGCCGCTCCGCCGCATGGTGCGCATCATTTTGGAGCGCTGATCCTTCGGCGCCATCGCCACACACGGCCAGCCTAGCGCGGAGGGCGCGCACCGCCCGACGCGCGGGCTGCTCGCGCCGTCGATGCGATGGGCGTTACGACGCCGCCGAGCCGCTCCGCCGCATGGTGCGCATCATTTTGGAGCGCTGATCCTTCGGCGCCATCGCCACACACGGCCAGCCTAGCGCGGAGGGCGCGCACCGCCCGACGCGCGGGCCGCTCGCGCCGTCGATGCGATGGGCGTTACGATGCGAGCAACTACGGAACGAGCACCGCCCGGCCGAGGATGCGGCCGGCGCGGAGCTCTTCGAGCGCATCGACCGCGCGGTCGAGCGGGAACACCTTGGACTCGATGCGGACGCTCCCGCGGTGATCGAGCTCCATCAGCTCGCAGAGCTCCGTGTAGGTGCCGATCTGGTTCCCCTGGATGGTCAGCTCGCGGTTGATCATATCGAGGTGCTCGATGGTCACATTGCCGCCGTAGCCGACGATGGAATAGAGGCCGCCCTTGCGCAGCATGCGCATGGCATCGGACGGAACGCGGCCCTCGCCCACCAGATCGAGCACCACGTGCGCGCCCTTGCCCTTGGTGTCCTCGGCGATGGCCTGCACGCCGCCATCGTCGCCCGTCATGTAGATGGCGTCGGGGCCGAACTGCTCCATGAAGGCGTAGCGCGCGCCATCGGGCACCAGCACCACCACGCGGGCATCGGTGAGCACCCGCAGCAGCTGCACGGCGATGTGCCCGAGGCCACCCGAGCCGATGACGATCACCGTGCTCCCGGCGTGCGTGAACGGAGCGAGGCGTTTGACGGCGTGGATGGCGGTGAGCCCCGCGTCGGAGTAGGGCGCGAGGCGCGTGGGATCGGTGCCGTCGGCGAGCTTGACCAAGGCGCGGGCGCTGGTCTTGAGCAGCTCGGCGTAGCCGCCGTCGATGCCGTGGATGCCCGGCAAGAGAAAGCTCGTGCAGTGCATGTCGTTGCCGGCGCGGCACGCGTCGCAGTGGCCGCACGAGATGGCCGGGTGCACGATGACCGGATCGCCGCGCTTCAAGTGGGTCACCGCCTTGCCCACCTCGTGCACCCACCCGGCGTTCTCGTGGCCCGGGGTGTAGGGGAGCGCGGGGGCGAAGGCCTTCTCCAACCGCCCTTCCAAGATGTGAAGGTCGGTGCGGCACACGCCCGCGCCGGCCACGCGCACGATCACGTCGTGCGGATCGTCGATCTTCGGATCGGGGACCTTGGTGAGGCGCAAGGGCTTGCCGTAAGCCTCGACCTGCGCGGCCCTCATTTACCGCCCCACAGCGCGGGGAAGCCGGGCATCTTCTGGCAGCCGCACATGGCGTAGAACGTCGGCGGCAGGTTGGACGCGGCGTAGAGACCCACGGTGTCGCGGGTGATCTCGGGCTGCGGCAGGATCCACTCCTTCGGCACCTTTTGCCCGGAGAGGATGTCGACCGCCGCCAAAATGGCCGTGCGCCACTGGTAGACCGGGTAGGTCGGCGCGGTGGCCGTCCATTTGTTCTTTTGCCAGGCCTGAAGCCACGCGTTGTTGTCCTCGCCCGTGATGGGCGGGACCTCGGCGCCGGCATCTTGAAAGGCTTCGGCGGCTGCCGCGGTGGTGTCGCCCGCGTCCATCCATACGCCGTCGATGGCGTGGTAGCGCTGGATGTAGTCGGTCACGATCTGCTTGGTCTTCGCCGGATCGCTGCCCGTGAACTCCATGCCCACCACGTGGATGCCCGCCTCGTTGAAGACATGCTGCGCGCCGGCCCAGCGGTGCTCGAGCACGTCCACCCCCGGCAAAATGCGCAGCGCCAGCACCTTGCCGCCCTTGGGGACGTGCGACGTGAGGAACTTGGCGGAGGTGGCCCCGAAGAGAAAGCCGCCGATGGGGTGGATGAAGGTGACCGGACACTCGGTGCTCACGCCGCGGTCGAAGCCGATGACGGGGATCTTCTTGCACGCCTCGTTGACGATGGTGGTGAGCGGCCCGGTGGTGTTCGGCGCCACGATCAACACGCTGCAATTTTGCGTGAGCAGATCGGAGATATCGGCGATTTGCTTTTCGTCTTTGCCGCCCGCGTCGACCGCCGTGAACTTGGCAATTTGCGGGTGCAGCTTCACCTCGGCCTGCATCGTCGCAAAGCCGGCCGTGCGCCAGGGGTTGGTGAGCGACGCGTTGGAGAAGCACACGTGCCACGGCGCGGTCTTCTTGTACTTGGCGGTGTCCACATAGGACGGCTCGATGGCCTGCGTCCAAGGCGCGGCGGGATCGCCCACGGGCTGAACCTTCGCTTGCTCGAGCTGCTTGGCGTAGAGCGCCGCATCGAACCACGTCGACAGGGGAAGCGCCGCGCGCGCTTGGCCGCTGGTCGTGCCCACCGAGGACGCCGGCCCGGCTCCTTCCGCGTTGCCCGCGCCGCCGTTGGCCTTCTTGCTGCAGCCCGGGGCCGCGGCCACCAGCAGGAGCAAGGCGATCGAGGTGAACCGCATTCGATGTTCTGTCTTCATGGCCGCCTCCCCTTCACGTGCATGCGCTCTCTTCGCGAACCGCTTCATGAACTGCTTCACGAGCCTCGCCGCCGTATGCCGTACGACGACAAGGCGACCGCGCCGATGAGGATCGCTCCTTGAAATGCATGACGCACCGGATCGGCGACGCCGAGCAAGTTAAGTAGCGAGAATATCGCCTGAAGCGCGAGCGCCCCCGCGGCCACCGGCACCACCGCACCTCGCCCTCCACCGAGCACCGCGCCACCCAGAACGGCCGCGCTGATCGCCTGAAACTCGTACCCGAGCCCCGCGTGCGGCGAGACCCCCACGATACCGCCGAGCACGATCCCCGCGATGACCGCGAGGACCGACGACACGACGAACGCGGTGATTCGCACACGCGCCACATTCACACCGGAGAGCGCGGCCACGCGGGCGCTCGACCCGACCGCGACCAAGCGATGCCCGAAGTCGGTGCCATGGCGGAGCCACGCGGCCCCTCCGAGAACGACGACCATCACGATCACCGCATACGGCAACCGCTCGATCCATGGGATGCCCGTCAGGTTGCCGCGCCCCACCGCGCGCAAATTGTCCGGCACATAGCCGAGCATCGCCCCGCCCGTCCAATAGAGCACCGCGCCGGAGAGCACGAGCATCATGCCCAACGTCGCGATGAACGATGGGACCCCGAGCTTGGCCGTCACCAGGCCGTTGATCAGGCCGACGGCGGCGCCCAGCGCCACGAGCATGGGAACGAGCCACCACGTCCGGCTTGGATCGCCATCGCCGAGGCCCGCGGCCAGGGCCACCACCGCGGTCACCAGCGAGCCGACGGAGAGGTCGAACTCCCCCGCCACGATGACGAAGAGCTGCCCCACCGCCAGCAGCATGAGCGGCACCGCAAAGCGCACCAGCGCCAAGAACACGGGCGGCCGGGTGAAGTTCGGGTTGAGGATCGCCGTCCAGACGAGCACGGCGATCAGCACACCAAACACGGGCATCGCCCGCACCGCGCCGCGAAGCAGTGAGCCCTGCCGAAGCCGTTCGCGGATCGCGCGGATCGCCCCAAGCGCGCTCGCGCCATGCATCGCGTGGATGGTGCTCATGATGCGCGCCGCCTTCGCAGGGTGTACGCGGCCACGGCCGACACGAGGATCACGCCGCGAACGACGTCTTGAACGAAGGTGTTCACGCCGAACTGGTTCAGCGCATTGTCGACCACCGCGAGAACGAGCACCCCGCCGACGGTGCCGAGCACGCTCCCGCGGCCTCCGGTGAGGGCCGTTCCGCCGAGGACCACCGCCGCGATGGAGTCCAGATCGTAGCGCCCGTCGGGGCCGATCCAGGGCGCGGCCGAGCCCACGCGGCTGACCAAGAAGAGGCCGGAAATCACGGCCGCGAGGCTGCAGAGCACGTGCGCGAGCACGATGACCCGATCCGAGCGAACGCCCGAGACGCGGGTGGTCTCCTCGTCGCCGCCGACGGCCATCAAATGGTAGCCAAAGCGCGTCCGCCGTACGAGCAGCCACGCGCCCGCCGCCATGGCGCCCAAGAGCAACACCGCATACGGCACGGGTCCGATGCCGCTGTACCCAAGGCTCTGAAAGACGGGCGGCACCGATCCCGTCCCATGCGCAAAGCTGTTTTCGAGGACGCCGCGCATGAGCAGGCCCATGCCCAAGGTCGCCATGAACGCGTTGACCCGCATGCGCGTCACCAGGAGCCCATTGACGAGCCCCACCGCCGCGCCCATCGCCAGCACGAGCAAGATCGCCGGCGCCACATTCGCCGGTTGCCCCTGCATGATGTGCGACGCCAAAACGGCGGCCACGCTGATCAAATACGCGACGGAGAGATCGATGGATCCGCCGAGGACGACCACGCTCTGCCCCACCGCGACGAGGCCCAGCGCCACCGAGCGAACCAACATATTGCGAACGTTGTCCACGCTAAAAAACGGCTGCCCGCGCGCCGAAACGGCCACCGACGCCACGGCGAACAAAATCGCGAACACCACCCAAATCGGCGTGGCCGCTCCCCTCGCCCACCGGGAGGATGCGGGCGCTTGCCGCGATGCAGGCGTTCGCTGCGATGCGGGCGCTTGCCGCGATGCAGGCGTTTGTTGCGACTCGGGCGCGTGCTGCGATGCAGGCGTTTGTTGCGACTCGGGCGCGCGCTGCGATGCTGGCGTTTGTTGCGACTCGGGCGCGCGCTGCGATGCTGGCGTTTGTTGCGATTCGGCCGCGTGCCGTGATGCTGGCGTTTGTTGCGATTCGGCCGCGTGCCGTGATGCTGGCGTTTGTTGCGATGCAGGAGTCTGCCGCGATGCAGGCGCGTGCTGCGACTCGGGCGCTTGCTGCGATGCAGGCATTTGTCGCGATTTGGGCGCGTGCCGTGATGCTGGCGTTTGTTGCGACTCGGGCGCGTGCCGTGATGCTGGCGTTTGTTGCGACTCGGCCGCGTCCCGTGATGCTGGCGTTTGTTGCGATTCGGGCGCGTGCCGCCATGCAGGCGTTTGTTGCGATTCAGGCGTTTGCCGCCATGCAGGCGTTTGTTGCGACTCGGGCGCGTGTTGCGACTCGGATGTCTGCGACGCGGTCGGATCGCCCGCCTCGGGGGCCGGCGCTGACGCGTGCGCGCCCGTGGCGAGCAACATGATGTCCGACTCGAGGACGTCGCGCTCGCGCAGATCGAGCTCGCCCGCGATGCAGCCTTGGTGCATCACCAGGACGCGATCGCTCATCGCGATCACCTCCGACAGCTCGGACGAGATCATCAAAATGGCCGCACCTTTGCGCGCCAGATCGCGGATGTGCTCGTGGATGGCCGCCTTGCCGCCAACATCGACCCCGCGCGTCGGCTCGTCGAAGAGCAGCACCTCCGGGCGCGTGGCCAGCCACTTGGCGAGCACCACCTTCTGCTGGTTGCCGCCGCTGAGGTATTGCACCGGCGTGTTCCACGGACGATGCGCCGAGCGCAGATCGAGCGCCGACAAAAGCCCCTCGACGGCCGCCGCCGCCGCCGGGACCTTGCGCGCGCGCCGCAGCGACGGCCGCAGCGAACGCAGCGAAAGACGCGCGTTGTCGAGCACCGACTCCCGCAGCAAGAGACCTTCGGCCTTGCGGTCCTCCGTCAAAAAGCCCATCCCCGCCGCGATGGCCACCGCAGGCGAGGACATCGCCACCGGCCGCCCATCGAGCTCCATCGCGCCCGATGTAAACGGCTCCACCCCGAACAGCGCGCGCGCAAGCTCCGTGCGACCCGAGCCCGCGAGGCCGGCTACCCCCAGGATCTCCCCCGCGCGAAGCTCCACATCGATGCCCGAGAGCCGCGCGTTCCCCCCGCCGCGCACCCGCAGCCGCACCCGCCCCGCCTTGCCCGCGAGGTGCCCCGGCGTGCGCAGGCGAAAGCCCGACTCCAGCGGCCGGCCGACCATCATCGCGATCAGATCGCGGTGCGTCACCTCGGAGGTTCGAACCTCGCCCACCGTGGCGCCGTCCTTGAGCACCGTGATGCGCTGCGCCAGCCGAAACACCTCGTCCAAGCGGTGCGACACATAGACGATGGCGAGGCCCGCGGCCTGGAGCTCGTTCACGCACTCGAACAGCGCGGAGGCTTCGTTCGGCGAGAGCGCCGCCGTCGGCTCGTCCATCACCACGATGCGCGCGTCGAACGACAGCGCCTTCGCGATCTCCACCATCTGCTGCTGGGCCACCGAGAGCTCCCGCACCAAGGTGCGCGGCGTGATCGCGTGCTCGACCCGAAGCCGCGCGAGCAGCTCGGCGGCCGCCGCATCGAGCGCGCCCGCGTCCACCAGCCCCCGCCGGCCCGGCTCGCGCCCGAGGAAAATGTTCTCGGCCACGCTCCGCTCGGGCAAAAGCCGGAACTCCTGGAAAATGATGCTCACCCCCGCCTGCTGCGCCGCCCGCGGATGCCGAAAATGCACGGTGCGGCCCGCGATGCGGATGGTTCCTGCATCGGCCGCGTGGACGCCGGAGAGCACCTTCATGAGGGTCGATTTGCCAGCGCCGTTCTCGCCGACGATGGCGTGCACCTGACCGCGCGGGCAGACGAGATCGACTCCTTTGAGGACCTCGACCCCGTAAAAGCTCTTACGGATCCCCCGCATCTCCAGGAGAGCATGTGGCTCAGCTGCCCTTGCGCCCGACCCCACCGTGCTCGAGGACACGGGGTGCGAAGGCTGCTCCTCACTCGCCAATGCCGACATCGCGCGCTGCACCTCCCCCAGAAAAGCGCTTACTCTATAAGGAGTTGCGAGCCTAGAACCGGCTCCGTTGGTGGTCAAGGCAGCCCTGGGTTATCCTCGGTTGGAAAGCGATTTCTTGATGGGGGAAGAAGATTCGACATCCGCAACCGAGGACGCGCACGAGGAGCAAGAGGAGCTCGCGCCGGCATCGTCCAAAACACCCACGATTGCAGACGTAGCCCGCCTCGCGGGTGTCTCGATCGCAACGGCCTCGCGCACCTTGAATCGTACGCGGCCCGTGGCGGCGCATCTGCAGTCGCAAGTGCTTGCCGCCGCGCGCGAGCTGGGCTACGCGCCCAACCCGCATGCGCGCGCGCTCGCACGCGCCCACGACACGACCATCGGGGTCATCGTGCACGACGTGAGCGATCCGTATTTCTCGGAGATCGTGCGCGGCATCCTGCAAGCCACGTCCGACGCCGGGCAGATGGTGCTCATCGCCAACACCTACCGCGATCGGGAGCGCGAGCTCGCCTACATGGCCAGCTTCCGCGCCCGCCGCACGGGCGCGCTCATCATCGCCGGCAGCGGCATGGAGGATCGCGACTTCGGCGCCCTCATGACCCGGCAGATCCTCGACTTCGAGGCGGCCGGCGGCCGCACCGCGTTGATCGGCCGCCACTACGCGCCGGGCGACGTGGTCATGGCCGACAACCTGGGCGGCGCGCGCGCCCTGGCCGAGCACCTGGTGCAGCTGGGGCATCGGACCATCGGGGTCATCGCAGGGCCGGAGCGGCTGACCGCCACCCACGATCGCCTGGCGGGCTTCCGCGGCGTGCTCGAAGAAGCGGGCATCGCGCTGCCCGAGCAGCACATCATCGCCGGCGGCGACTTCACCCGCGAGGCCGGCGCCTCCGGTGCCACCACGCTCCTCGACCGGGTGCCCGGCCTGACCGCCATCTTCGCCCTCAACGACGTGATGGCCATCGGCGCGCTCAGCATTTTGCGCAGCCGCGGTCTGCGCATCCCGGAAGACGTCTCCCTCTGCGGCTTCGACGATATCCCGCTCGCCCCGGATCTCTGGCCCCCGCTCACCACCGTGCGCGTCCCCATGGTGGAAATGGGGGCGCAGGCGCTGGCGCTGGCGCGGCTCCCAAAGGGCTCGGAAATTCGCGTGGTGCACCTCTCGACGCGGCTGGTGGTGCGCGAGAGCACGGCGGCGCCTCGGTCGCGTTGACGTGTTGACGCGTTGACGCGGCGAATGCACCGACGCGGCGAACGCACCGACGCGGCGAATGCACCGACGCGGCGAACGCGATCGAGGCGGGGCCCGCCGCTAAAATCGTCCCACCACGCCTGCGTTTCCAGCGCCGACGTAGGGGGCGATCGACCCGGTCGTGCCCATCGCCGGGCGCGCGGTCGCCGAGGGTGCGGTCAAAAGGAGGACGCCGCCGGCGATGCCCGCCGCGGCAAAGACGGCAAAGCCCGCGGTCGAAACGGCGCCCGCCGTGTAGTAACGGGCGCGATCGTCGCGGTAGGCATCGAGCGCGCCGTCCTCGCACGGTCCGGCGGCGCAAGGGCTGTCGGATACCGAACCCTTTGCGCGGAGGGCCACCACACCGAAGATCGCGGAGGTCGCGAGCGCCGCGCCCGAGACGCCCAAGGCCACGTACGCGAGCGTTCGCCCCGCCGACCCTTGCGATGCATCCACGACCGCGCCGGAGTTTCGCCCGAGCGACGCTCCGTGCGGTGTCGGCGACGCAGGCGGCACGGGCGCCGGCTCCAAGGTCAGCGCCACGGCGGTGTGCTCGCCCTCGGCCAGACTCACGCTTTGGATCGCATCGGTGTACCCCGGCGCGCGCGCCTCGATGCGATGGCTGCCGGGGTTGACATGCCGCTCGCTGCCCAGCGCATCGTTCGCCAGCTTCGCGTCGTCGAGGGTGACGGAGAGGGCATCCGTCGCGGGATCGCGCGGGCGGGCGCCCTCGAAGCGAACGGTCACGGTGATGCGCGCGCGCCGCTTCTTCACGCCCTCGATCGCGCGCTTGGCCTCCTCGATGGCCTTGCGCATGACGGCGCTCGCGCCCGGCGGCGGGCCCTCGAGGATCATGCGCTGGTAGTGCTCCGTCGCCTCCACGAAGTGCCCGAGCCGCACCTCCGCGTGCGCCAGCCCAAAGAGCAACGTGGGCGCGTGGTACAACGCTTCGGCGCGGCGAAACAGGTCCTGCGCGGCGGTCCAATCGCCGCGATCGAGGGCGCTGTACCCGCGCTCGCCGAGCTCGCGCGCCTGCGCCTTGTCGGCCTGCGACTGGGCGTGTGCCGCCGGCGCGCTCGCGCATACGCACGCCATCGCCACCGCTGTCCGCCAAAGCTTCGCCTTCACGCTAAAACCCCGTCCGGCCCGTGACCGGCGATGGATCGGGCTCCCGCACCTTTGGGCGGCGCGGCCCGGGCGCGGCGGCCCGGGAGACGCTCGCGTCGGTCGCATTCGCATCGGCCGCGCCGCCTCTCGGGGCCGCGCCGCCATTCGGCACCGCGCTCATATCCGCATCCGCACCAGGAACGACGGCGACGGGCTCCGACGATGGCGCCGCCGCAGTCGGCACCAGCACACCCGGATCGGCGGCCGACGACGCCATGAACGCCGGCGCCGCAGACGGCGCAGCGCGCGGCGCCGAACCCGCGCGCCCGTACACCACCGCCAGCAGAATCATCGCCGAGACCCCCGCCACGATCCCCATGACCATCGTCCCTTGCCACCGTCGATCGAGACGTCCGCGACCGCTCGCGACCGCGCGCCCCGTGGTGTCCTCACCCGGCGCCCCCGTGAACTTCGCCAGGTTCACCCCCGATGCTCCCGCCGCGGTGGGCACGGAGTCGAGCTCACCCCGTATGGAGTGCACGGACACCAGGCGCCCGGAGCTTACGGGATCCACCGGGGGCACCATCCCGAGCGCCAACTCGAGCGCATCGACGAACGCATGGGCGGTTTGGAAGCGATCGTCCGGATCGCGCGCCGCGGCCTTGGCCCACCAGGAATCGAAGCCCTCGGGCACCACGGCGACACTCGAGGGAATCACCCGCGGGCGCATGCAAATCTCGATCACCAACTCGGCAAACGTTTGCGCGCCAAAAGGAAGCTCACCCGTGACACATCGAAACACGATGACGGCCAGCGACCAGAGATCGCTGCGCCCGTCGATGGCCCGCGTGCCCTGAACTTGTTCAGGGCTCATGTAGACGGGCGTGCCCAAAAGATCCCCCGTGCGCGTCTGCTCGGCCAGCGGCACGTCCGTCACCAGCTTGGCGATGCCGAAGTCCAACACCTTCGCGATTTCGCCGTCATCTTCGTGCGTTAGAAAGATGTTATCGGGCTTGAGATCGCGGTGAACAATCCCGCTCTCCTGCGCCTTGCGGAGCGCGCGCCCCACGTGCCGGACGATGGGCATCAGCTCCGGGGGCGAGAGCCGGCCGACCCGTTCGAGCCGCGCCCGCAGGCTCTCGCCGCGCAGCAGCTCCATCACGATGTACGCAAGGCCATCCCATACACCGTGATCGAGGATTCGAACGACATGGCGGCCGCCGATGCGCGCGGCCGCGCGGGCCTCGCGCTCGAATCGCTGCAGCGCCGCCAAATGGGGTTCGGTGGCCGCCCGATGATCGATGAACTTCACCGCACATGGGATATCGAGCGGAATATGGAGGGCCTCCCAAACGACCCCCATTCCGCCTTTTCCAATGGGTCGCACCAAGCGGAAGCGCTCGGCGACGACGACGTCCTTCGCAATGACGCCCACGGCCGGCAGTTTATCCCGCGACATTGCACATGGCGAGCTCCGACACGAATGGAACTCGACCGCACGAGCTTCGCTCGATTGGAATCGCATCGCAATATTCCTTCGATGGTGCGGATATCCCACGGATGTCATTTCGGCCTTTGGCGCATTGGCATGCATGTTTCACACACACCGTTTCGATCATGCGCCGCTTTGCTTTATCCGCTCGATGGCTATCCTCTTTTCCCATGTGCGCGGCGCGTGGGAGAGCTCGTGCCATCGTATCATTTGCGGCTCTGGTGATGGGCAGCGCGGCATGCGCGGCATGTTCGACGCTGCTCGGAGAGATCCCCGAGGGCACGCGCCTCGAAAAGGGCAACGCCTACGACGGCGGGCTCCCGGGCGATGGCGCACCGCAAGACGACGGGGGCATCGGCGATCCAGGGGATGGAGCCGTCCGCCCCAACAGCTATTGCGCAACCTTGGCGTCGACGAAGACGGTCACCTTCTGCCGCGACTTCGACGACGGACGAATCTTCAGCGCCGATTTCAATATCGCTGCCGCCAGCGGAGCCACCATCCTGGCGGCGACCAACGAAGCCCTCTCACCACCGCGCGCCCTGGTCGTCGACATACCGGCCAGCGTTCAGGATCCACACGCGCTCATGTACCGGTACTTCGATGGGATCAAGCCGAAGGACATCACCCTCGCGTTCGACATGCGCATCGAGCTCGCGGGCTCCAACGCGCAAGAGGCCCGCGTCTTCGAGATCATCTCCCAATTCGACACGCCCAACGAGCACGCGCTGCTCTTTCACTTCAACGCGGGCAGCGCGCACATCGAAGAGGTCTTCGGGCTCGAGCCCAACGCGCAATGGTTCGATTACCCCTTCCTGGGCGGGCGCCACATGGAGACCGGAAAGTGGTCCCGCGTGGAGGTGCGCATCGCAGACAATCGCCTCACCGCACAGCTCGACGGTATCAAGGTCGTGGATCAACCCCTCCACAAAGCGTGGGCCCCCGAGCCCGTCGAGCTGGCCCTCGGCCTCCCCGACGTCAAATACCCCGGCTTCGCCTGGCGCGCCCGCTACGACAACGTCGTTCTCGATCTGCGCTGATCTCGCCCAACCTCGAACGACGCACCCATGACGCCTCCATCGAGCAGCCGATTGTGAATGGGGGGCACAACGTACTCGAGCTCGCGCGCCCTCGACGTCATGGAAAATGCTCGAAGCGGCCAGAAAGCGCTTCAGCGCGGCGGCGACCGCGTGCGGCTCCTCTTCGTGCGGCCAGTGCCCTGCCGCGTCCAGCGCCGCGATCGTCGCCTTTGGCAGCGCCTTTTCCATCGGTCGAGCATCCGCGGCGGGAAGGCCGGATCCTCCATCCCCCAAACGAGGCGCGTGTCCTTGGCGGCAAGAAGCCCGCGGCGCCGCCAGAGCGCGTCGTCGTGCGCGCTCGATCCCTCGCGCGCGCGCGCCAAGCTCCAGAGGACCCGCTGCCGCGAGTCGCCATCGGGAAAGACGGACAGGTATTGCCGATGGATCGCGCGCGCGCCCCCTTCATGTGCGATTCACGGTTTGGTCCGAAAAACGCGCCCCTCCCGAACGCGCACAAAAGCACGAAGCCCCCATCCTCGAACGAGAACGGGGGCACGAACTGCACTCAAAAACGATCAAATTCCATTCATGGTCTCGGCCATGAGCCAATCGACCACGTGCTTCGCCTCCCCCTTGGTTCGGTCGAACACCTCGATCTGCCGCCGCGCGCTCGAGCCATTTTTGGCGATCTGGAGGATGCGCTCCATGTGATCGTGCGTCTTGAAGATGTCGGTCGCCTCTTGCACCAAGTCGACCATTTCGAGCGCCAGCTCGTAGAATGGGCGCTCGGCTTGCTGGCCGAAGTCGATGAGGCGCGCGTCGGTGCCGAAGCGCACCGCGCGCCACTTGTTCTCTTCGATCAAGCTCCGCGGGTAGCTTCGCCACGCGGTGTTCTTGCGGTACATGAGATAGAGCTTGGCCATGAGCGCCTGCACCAGGGCCACCACGGCCACGGTGTCGCGCATGTTGGTGGGCATGTCGCAAATACGAACTTCGACCGTGTCGTAAAGATAATGCGGGCGCACGTCCCACCAGATCTTCTTGCCGTTGTCGATGCAGTTCGTCTTGATGAGCAGATCGGTGAAATTCTGGAGCTGCTGCGGGCTCTCGAACTCGTCCGGGATGCCCGTGCGCGGAAAGCGCCGGAAGATCTGCGAGCGCGTGCTCATGAGCCCCGTCTTGCGACCGAGCCAGAGCGGCGAAGAACAGGTGAGCGCCAGGATGTGCGGCAGGAAATACCGCAGCTGGTTGGTGAGCGCGATGGCGACGGACTTGTCCTTGATGCCCACGTGGATGTGGAGCCCGAAGATCAAGTTCTCGCGCGCCACGTCCTGCATGTCGTGCACGAGCGTGTGGTAGCGATCGTTGTCGGTGATGTCCTGCGCCCGCCAATCGCTGAACGGGTGCGTGGACGCGGCTACGATGCGCAGCCCCCCTTTGCGCGCGAGGCGGTCGAGCTCCCCGCGCATCTCCACCAGCTCCGAGCGGACGCTGTTCACGTCCGCGCAGACCGAGGTGCCCACCTCCACCATCGATTGATGCATTTCGGTGCGCACCCGCTCGCGGAGCACGCTCTTACCGTCTTCCAAAATGCGTGAGATGTAGCTTCTGAGCTCACGCGTTTCGGGGTGAACGATCTGATATTCTTCTTCTACACCGAGCGTAAATTGCCCGTCGATCATCTACCCCTCGTCTACGTTTGAAGTTTTTAGGTCGTTTCGGGTCGCGGTATCGGACTCTCCAGGAATTTTTGGAACGCGTGCACGCTCGCGTTCTTCCTCCCCTCGCGGGCCAGCTCGATGGTGAATCGCGCCATCTCGTCGACCACCATGTGGAAGTACCGGGGGAGGATGGATCGCACGCACATGTCGGGCGCAGGGTTGGTGAAGTCGATGGCGTACGGCACACCATCTTTGCACGCGAACTCCACCGAGTTCATATCGTAGCCGAGCGCGTGGTTGAGCGCCCAGGCCCCGTCCAATATTTTCTGCTCCAACGCCTTCGGCAGAAAATTATCGGCCTCGACGTAACAGCGCCGGCGCGGATCGTACTTGATTGGCAGAATGAACTTCTTGCCAATGCAAATGCAGCGCACGTACTCGTCGAACTCGATGAACTCCTGCAAGGTCATGACCAGCTGGTTGCTGTCATTGTAATCGCGCAAGAGCTCATCCATGTTGTTGACGCGCGACACGTTCTTCCAGCCGCCGCCGTCCGCCGGCTTCAGGATGGCCGGGAACTTCACGTAGTCGGCAATCTTCCCCCAATCGAGCGGATACTCGAGATTGCGCAGCGACCGACTGGGGTCGATGGACGGCGCGTAGCTCTTCGAGGGGAGCATCACCGTCCGCGGAACCGTCACACCGATCTTGGAGGCGAGCGAGAAACCGAAGAACTTGTCATCGGCGCTCCACCAAAAAGGGTCGTTGACGACGTATGTACCCGCAAGCATCGCCGCCTTGAGGTGAAACCGATAATACGGCACCTCGTGGCTCAAACGATCGACCAACACCCGGTAGGGCGATTGGTATCGCTCCGGCGTCCCTCCGAACTTGGCGAGTTCCGCTCGAAATCCAGGGGTTTCGTTGACCTTCGCGATGAAGGCCGGGGGGAAAGTGTCCTCGTAACCGACAACCAATCCAATGCGTTCTGTCATACAGCTATGTGACTTTACACCGACTCAAGCGGCCCTTGCCAAGCATCCCGGATGTCTTTTCGGCGATGGGAATCCTCATTTCACGGACGGGCCGTCCCCCGCAGGCTTTTTCTAGGGCGCCGGGCCCTCCGGATGGCGCCCAGCGCGTCACGTGCGTTCGCCGGCGTAGCTGGAGCGATATCGTGAAGGTGGAAAAGGGCGCCTATCTTACATGTCCACCTCCCCCGAATCGTAGCGCCACGCGCCATCTTCCCGCACGAACGCCGAGCGCTCCGTAAACGAGCGGTCTTGCCCCCGCTCGAAGATGCGCGCGTGGAAGCGCACCTCCCCTCGATCTCCGTCCTCCGACGCCTCGAGGATCGTGAGCCCCATGAACCGCTGCTTCTCACGCGCCCGCGAGAGCTGGCGCACATAGTCGTCGGGCGGCAAATCCCTGTCCGGGTGCCCGGCGGAGAGCGTCTCCAGCAGGTAGCCACCAAGCCCGAGCGCAAATGCCGCATAGCGCGATCGCATCAGCGCCTCGGGCGTGGGCGCCTCGGCTCTTCCCGCGTGAAAGGGCTCGCAGCACGCGGAATAACGTGCACCGGAGTAACAGGGGCATTCGCGGGGACGGGTCGGCTTCATGGTCTCGTACAGAGCTGAGTAGCGCACCCTGCCGCGCCGGCGGTAGTGCCGTTGGACCTCCGTCGCGTCGCAAGCGTCGCACCGTCACGTCGCGCATCGCGCGCCTTGACTTCGTCCGTGTATATGGCATCCAATATATTGCATGTCGCATACGGGACCCTTGGCGGCGGTGCCGCGCCGGCTTTTGCGGGATGAAGCGTATGGGCGGATTCGGGACGCCATCATCGATGGCACCTTGGCGCCCGGTGAGGCCATTCGGGACGGGGAGCTGGCCGAGCGGCTCGGGTTGTCACGCACGCCGGTCCGCGAGGCGCTGGCGAGGCTCTCGGACGAGGGGCTCGTGGAGTCGAAACCGGGATCGTTTACGCGGGTTACGCCGCTCTCACGGCGCGATGTGATGGATGCGCACGTGGTGGTGCTCACCCTGCACGAGCTGGCGGTCCGAACGGCGGTGCCCAAAATGACGGAGACCGACATTCACGAGCTCACGGACGCCAACGCGCGCTTCACCGAGGCCCTCGACGCGGCCGACGTCGAGCGCGCGCTCCAGGCAGACGACGCGTTTCACGAGGTGTTCGTCCGCGTGTCGGGGAATCGGGCCATCGCGGCCACCATCGAGCGCTACACGCCCCTCATCCGGAGGCTCGAGCGCCTTCGGTTCGGATCACTGCCCGGGCGGGGCTCCGTGAAGGTTCATGCGCGCATCATTCGCGCGTGCGCCGCCCGCGACCCCGAGGCGGCGGCTCTTTTGACCGTCCAAAACTGGTCCACGCTCGGTCACCTCATCGACCGCGCGCTCGCCGAACTCCAAACCCCCTGAGAGAGAACGACATGAAGCTGAACGCATTTCCTCGAAAGCCGCTGCTCTTCGGACCTTCGCCGATCCACCCGCTCCCAAGGCTCACCGAGCACCTCGGAGGCCAAGTGGAGATTTGGGCCAAGCGGGAGGACGTCAACTCCGGGCTCGCCTTCGGCGGCAACAAGACGCGCAAGCTCGAGTACCTGGTGGCCGACGCCATCGCCCAAGGGTGCGATACGCTCGTATCCATCGGCGGCGTGCAGTCGAACCACACGCGGCAGGTCGCGGCGGCTGCGGCTGCGACGGGGCTTCGCTGTCGGCTGGTGCAAGAGAGCTGGGTCGATTGGCCCGACTCGGCCTACGACCGGGTGGGCAACATCCTCTTGAGCCGGCTCTTGGGTGCGCGCATCGAGCTAGTGCAGGCGGAGTTTGGCATCGGCTTCAAAGAGAGCTGGGAGCGAACCTTGGCCGACGTCGTGGCCTCCGGCGGCAAGCCGTACGCGATCCCCGCCGGGGCCTCGGATCACCCGCTGGGCGGCCTGGGGTTCGTGAATTGGGCCATGGAGGTGGCGGAGCAGGAGCGCGCGCTCGGCATCTTCTTCGACACCATCGTCGTTTGCTCGGTCACCGGTAGCACCCAGGCCGGCATGATCGTGGGGTTCGGCGCGCAGGAGCGGCGGCGTCAGGTGCTCGGCATCGACGCGTCGGCCAAGCCCGCGGAGACGCACGCGCAGATCGCGCGCATCGCCCGGAGCACGGCCGAGCGGGTGGAGCTCGGCCGCGATCTGGAGGACCGCGAGATCGTGCTGCTCGACGACTACCACGGGGGCACGTACGGCATCCCCGACGCGCGGACCCTCGACGCCATGAAGCTCGCCGCCCGCATGGATGGGATGATCACCGATCCCGTCTACGAGGGAAAGTCGATGGCCGGCTTGATCGACCTCGTGCGCAGAGGCGGGATCGGCAAAGGCTCACGCGTGCTCTACGCGCATCTCGGCGGACAGCCCGCCCTCAACGGCTACAGCGCGCTTTTTCGCTGATTCGGCCGGCGACGGGGCCACGAGCACCTCGGCCATCTCGGCGGCGCTGGCGTTGCCGCCCGAGCAGACCACGGCGATTTTTCGGTCGGCGAAGAGATCGGGCCGCGCGAGCACCGCGGCCACCGCCGCCGCGCCCGCGCCCTCGGCCATGGTGTGGGCGTGGGTCATCATCAGACGCTGCGCCGAGCGGATGGCCGCATCGCTCACGAGCAAAAAGTCGGAGAGCTTGCCGCGCACGATCTCCTGCGGCAGCACGAAGCCGCGGCCGGTGGCCAGCCCCTCGGCCACCGTGCGGTTCGAGTGGCTCACGCATTTGCCCTGCCGGAAGGACTCGTGCCCGGCCGGCGACGCCTCGGACTGCACGGCGATGACCCGGCACCGAGGCGCCATCGCGGCCGCCATGAGGCACGCGGCCGCCGCGCCGGTGCCGCTCCCCACGGGCACCACCACGGCGTCGAGATCGGGCACCCGCTCGAAGATTTCCATGTAGCAAGTGCTCACGCCGGCGATGAGCTCGGGCTCGTCCGGCTGCACCAGGCGCATGCCCCGCTCCCCCGCCACCCGAACGGCCACGGACGAGCACTCGTCCACGGTGGCCCCCTCGAGGACCACGTCGGACCCGAGCGCGCGCACCGCGCGGACCTTCTCGGGGTTGGCGCGCTCGGGCATGACGATGCAGCACGGCACGCCGAAGATGCGCGCGGCATAGGCGACCGATTGCGCGTGGTTGCCCGTGGAGTACGAGACCACGCCGCGCCGGCGGTGCTCCTCGCTCATCGACGAGAGCAACGTAATGCCGCCGCGAACCTTGAACGCACCGACGGGCTGCACGTTCTCGTGCTTCACGTGGACATTGGCGCCCAGCACGGCGTCGAGCCCGGGATAAGACCACATGGGCGTGGGGGTAAGGCGATCGTGAAGGACGCGGCGAGCTTGCAGCGCGTCGGTGAAGGTCGGGATGCGCATGAGTTCACCCTGGCAATGGTTCGTACATACGTCCAATGCCAATGTTGGGCACAATGCATAGATGCCGTCTATAATTGCGTCATGCTCGATCTGACGCGCCTGCGGGTGCTCGCGGAGGTGGCCAAACATGGCTCGGTGACCGCCGCCGCGCAAGCGCTCCACTATGCGCAGCCCTCGGTGAGCCACCATCTGGCGCGGCTCGAGGAGGAGACCGGGGCCAAGTTGGTGCAGCGCGTCGGGCGCGGCATTCGTTTGACCGATGCCGGACGCATGCTGGCCGAGCGGGCCGCGGAGATCCTGGGCCGCCTCGGGGCCGCGGAGGCCGAGCTCTCGGCGCACACGGGCCTGCGGCAAGGGCGGGTGCGCTTGGCCGCGTTTCCTTCCGCGCTCGGCACCTTCGTACCCAAGGCCGCGGCGCTGCTCGCGGAGAAGTTCCCGAACCTGGATTTGCGGCTTCGGGAGGCCGAGCCCCCCGAGGCGCTGCAACAGTTGCGGGCGGGCGAAATCGACGTGGCGGTGGTCTTTGCGCACGAGTTCGCGGCGGACAACGGGCTGCCGCCGCCCCCGGATGATGACGGCGTGCGGCTCACGCACCTCTTGACCGAGCCGGTCCATTTGGTGGTGCCCAAGGGAAAGCGGCGCCGCAAGAACCTGGCCGCCTACGCCGACGAGCGCTGGATCGCCGGCTGCGATCGCTGCCGCCGCCATCTGCTCGCGCAGTGCGCCCGCGCGGGGTTCACGCCCAAAATCGCGTTCACCACCGACGACTACGTGGCCGTGCAAGCGCTGGTGGCCGCCGATCTGGGCGTCACGACCTTGCCGGAGCTGGCGCTGCTCTCGGTGCGGCACGCCGGCATCGTCGCCCTGCCGCTCCCGGGCGCGGTGCGCTCGGTGCTGGCCGCCACCTACGGTCAGCCCCCCGATCCGCCGGCGACGGCCGCGCTGCTCGACGCACTTTCGCGGTCGGTGCCGCGGCAAGGGCTCACACGAGGCGCGCGCGCACCTGCCTGACGAGCAGCGGCGAACGCCAGCCAAGGCGCAGGAAATTCGCGGCCCCGCAAAGATGCGGCGGATTTTCGCGGTGCGGGGTAACTATGGGTGCGAATGGATCGTCCCCGCCGCTTCCGGCTGCCCGCTGCATGGCCGATGCTCGCCGCCTTCGCCCTCGCCTCCCTCGCCTCTTTCGCATGGGCAAGGCCAGCGCGTGCCGCCGATGTCACGTTCGGGCTGGCGATCGCCGTGGCCTCGCGCGATGGAAAACCGGTTCGGGACGATTCGTGGATCCGAGCGCAGATCGAGGAGGCCAATCGCCTCTTTGCGCCGGCGCAGGTTGGCTTTCGCTGGACCATCGAGACACGGCTCGCCGCCGAGCACACCGAGATGCACACGCGAAAAGACCGCGACGCGCTCGCGAACGCCATCGTGGACCGCACGACCATTCCCATCTTCATCGTGGAGTCGCTGGAGGATGTGGACGAGCCCGGACGACCGCGAAGGGGCGTGTGTTGGAAAAAGCGCTACCTCATCGTGGCCGCGTATGCGCCCCCCACCGTTCTGGCGCACGAGCTCGGCCACTTCTTCGGCAACGCGCACAGCCCGGTCACCGACAACCTCATGAGCTATTCGCGCAGCGGCGGCGACGTCTTCCTCGACGAGCTTCAGATCGCCGCCATCCGTGCCTCGTCGAAGCGCTTTCTCGCATCGGGCTTTTTGAAGGACATGGGCCCGCCGCGCCTGTATCCGTGAGCTGTGCCCTTGTTTTCGTCCTCGTCCTCGTCGTCGTCGCATCTTCCCATCGAGCTCCTCCACGTCGACGAGCACGTCGCCGTGGCCAACAAGCCCTCGGGTCTCCTCGTGCATCGCGGCTGGGACGACGACGACGACGTCGCGCTCTTTCGGGTGCGCGACGCGCTCGGGGCGCGCGTCCACCCCATCCACCGCCTCGATCGCGGCACCAGCGGCGCGCTCCTCTTTGCGCGCACGCGCGAGGCGGCCGCATCGCTGGCGCGCGCCTTCGAGGCGGGTGAGGTGGAGAAGCGCTACCTCGCCCTGGTTCGCGGTACGCCGCCGGAGTCCGGACGGATCGATCATCCCATCCCCAAGAGCGAAGGTGGCCCCCGCGTCCCCGCGCAGACGCGTTACCGCCGCATCGCGCGTTCGCCGGTGGACCGCTGCTCCCTCGTCGAAGCGTGGCCCGAGACGGGGCGCCTCCATCAAATCCGACGCCACCTTCGCCACATCCACCATCCGCTCATCGGCGACGTCAACTACGGCTCCGGCGAAATCAACCGCCACTACCGCGCCCACTATGCCCTTCACCGCCTGGCGCTGCACGCCGCGAGCCTCGTCTTCGCCCACCCCATCACGGCCGCCCGCATCGCCGTCACCGCACCTCTCCCGGAGGATTTCGCCCGCGCCCTCGACGCGCTCGGCTTACTCCGTGACCCGGCGGGCGAGCTGATACGCTGAGCGTATGAGAGCCCCCATCGACCGCGCGCTCGAGGTGTTCCACGCCACCTACGCGAGCGTGCCGGCGTACCGCACCTTTCTCGAGCAGCACGGCATCGCGCCGGACGAGGTGCGCGACGAGGCGTCGTTCCGGCGCCTGCCCTTGATGACGAAGGAAGACTATTTTCACCGCTTCCCGCTGGATGCGCGCTGCCGCCACGGCGCCCTCGCCAGCGCGGAGATGGTCGCCGTCTCGTCGGGATCGACCGGGGAGCCCGCGTTTTGGCCGCGCAATGAGCACGACGAGGCGCTCGTGGCCGAGCGGTTCGAGCACGTGTTCCACGACTCGTTTCGGGCCGATGAGCGGACCACCCTCGCCATCATCTGTTTCCCGCTCGGAACGTGGGTCGGCGGCATGTACACCACCGCCGGCTGCCGCGCGCTCCGCGCCAAGGGGCACAAGGTGACGGTGGTCACCCCCGGCAACAACAAGGACGAGATCCTGCGCGTCTTCACCGCGCTCTCCGGCTCGTTCGAGCAGACGGTCCTCCTCGGGTACCCGCCCTTCTTGAAGGACGTGGTCGACACCGCCCGAGCCCGCGGCATCGACCTACCGCGCGCCCGCCCCAAGCTGGTGCTCGCGGGCGAGGTCGTCAGCGAGGAGTGGCGCACCTTGCTCGCCGAGCGGCTCGGACAGGAGAACGTCTTCTACGACTCCGCGTCGCTGTACGGAACGGCCGATGCCGGCGTCCTCGCCAACGAGACGCCGCTTTCCATCGCGCTGCGGCGCTTCTTCGCGGCGCACCCGGACCTAGCCCGCGAGCGCTTCGGCGAGGAGCGCTTGCCCACCCTCGCGCAATACGATCCGCGCGCGCGCTACTTCGAGGAGAACGACGGGACGCTCCTCTTCACGGCCGATGGCGGCGTACCCCTGGTGCGCTACCACATCGCCGATACGGGCGGCATCGCGTCCCACGACGCGTTCCTCGATTTTGCGCGCTCCGGCGGCTTCGTGATGCCGCCCGCTCTCGAGGGCGGGCGCGGCATCCGCCCGCTCCCCTTCGTATGGGTCTTCGGGCGATCGCACTTCACCGTCTCGTTCTTTGGCGCCAATGTCTTTCCGGAGAATGTCACGGTGGCGCTCGAACGAGCGCCGATTCACGCGTGGGTCACCGGAAAGTTCGTGCTGATGGCCGAGGAGGACGAGGCGCGCGATCGGCAGCTGCGGCTCGTCGTCGAGCTCGCGCCCGGGGTCACCGAAACGAACGACATGGCCCCAGCCATCGCCGAGTCCGTGGTGCTCGCGCTTCGCCTGCGGAGCAGCGAGTTTGCCAACTACGTCCCGCCCGAGCGGCAAAGGCCCCAGGTGGTGCTCGCGCCCGCAGGCGATCCCGCCTGGTTCCCGGTGGGGGTCAAGCACCGCTACACGCGCAAGGCGCCTTGAGCCCATGGATGGCACCGGGCTTATCGCGATCGCGGTCGTGCTCGCGGTCTTCGGGTGGCACCTTGCGCGGCAGAACGAGTACTTTCGCGTCTCGATTCGCCGGGGACGGGTGCTGGTGGTCCGCGGACGGATCCCGATCGGCTACCTCGAGGATCTGCGGGACATCGCGCGGAACGTCCCCCACGGAACGGTGCGCGCCGTCAAAGACGCTGGAAAAGCGCGGCTGATCCTCGCGGGCCCCATCGACCCGGTCACGGCGCAGCGGATGCGCAACACGTTCTCCCTGTACCCGGTGGTCAAGCTTCGCGCCGCGCGGCCCCTGGCGAACCCCAACGCGGGGCAAATCTTGGGCATCACATGGCTCGCCTGGCGCCTCGCACCACCCGAGCGCCGCGACGATTAACGCGCGCACCAGCCTTCGATCGGGGCGGGCCTCCGTCCTTCGACCGGCCCTTCGCCCCGGGCCGAACCCCGACCTTCAACCCGCCTTCCCGCGCGACGGCCCCGCCTCGGGCGGGAGCGCCCGCAGGGCCGCGAGCAGCTCGACCAAGCCCGGATGATCGGGCGCCCCCGCGCGCCGCACGGCAAACACCGTGTTGCGCAAAGGAGGCCGCCCCCAGCGCACGATGCGCACCTTCCCCGGCATCGCGCGCGCGCAAAACCCAGGAAGGATGGCGACGCCGCGGCCTTTGGCCACCGACGCGACCACCTCCTCGACCTCCTCGAAGTGGCTCACGCTCGACCAGCGCGGCGCGCGCCGGCCGAAATGATGTCCGAACCAACGGCCGACGACGTAATCGCCGTCGTCGTACGTGATGAGCGGAATGTCTTGAAAAGCGTCGATGCTGCGGAGGCGGCGCGCCCACGTGGGGCCGGCTAGAAGGTCGAGCGTCTCCTCGTACACCGGCTCCACGCTCAGGTGCGCATCGACCGGCGCGCGGTAGACGAACCCCGCGTCGACCTGGCCGCCTCGCACGCGGCGCAGCACCTCGTCGAGCTCGGGAAAGCGCAAGGTCACCGGCCGCCGCTCGAACGCCTTGCCGAGCAGGATCGGAAACAAAACATAGCGCCCGAAGGCCGACACCGCCGCCAAGTCCAAGCCGGCCGGCGCGAGCCCCTCCCCCTTGCGAAGGGTCGCGACGTCGCGCGCAAACCCGCGCACCAACCGATACAGCTCGTCGGCCAGCGGCGTCGCGACCACCCGCGCCGCGCGGCGCACGAACAGCGGCTGGCCGAGCTCCTCCTCCAGCCGGCGAAGCTGGTAGCTCACCGTCGGCTGCGTGCGGCCCAGGCTCGCGGCCGCCCTCGTGACATTGCCGACCTCGTACACGGTGGTGAATGTCGCGAGAAAAGGGAGATCCGTATCCATCGAGGAATTCTATGGACCGGGCGCAAAAGAATCAATTGGACCCATCCCCCCGATCCCGCGCACCTTGCACGCAATGCGCTACCTGCTCCTCGCGCTCGCCGCCTCCTGTGCCCCCGCGGCCTCCACCTTGCCCGCGCCATCCACCACGACGGCGCAGTCCGCGCCAGCCGCCCCCTCTCCGACCACCGCGCGATCCACCCCGGCCGCGCCGGCCGCACCACGCCACACCTCGCCCGAGGGCCCGGCCCGCGCCTACATCGACGCGAGCGATCGCTGCACGAGCACCCCGCTGCGCACCGCATTTCACCCGGCGTCGCACCTGGTGCGGGTCGACGACGCAGGCGCCGTGCAGTCGAAGACCATGCTCGCCTGGTGGCTCGCCATCGACGCGCCCAAGCCCTGCGTCCCCGCCCTGGAGCGAACGCTCACAGTCCTCGATCGCGAAGGCCCGATGGCCATCGTCGCGTCGTACGCACGCTACGCGACCCACCGCTTCCACGATCTGCTGCTCGTCGTCGACACGCCCGACGGGTGGCGGGTGGTGGACAAAGTCTACGACATGCTGAAGCCCGAGGAGGCGCCGCCCCCGTGGTCCGACGAGCCGGGCGTACGCAGCGCCCTCGAGCAAAAGATCCGCGCCGCCCTCGACAACGATCCCGCGCTGCTCGCGAGCTCGCACTTGGACGAGTGCATCTACAGCGCCGTTCACGTCGCCGGTGTACCGTACGCGCGCGCCAGCGTCTCCGAGTGGGCCGCCCGCTATGCCGCCCGGCGCGAGCGCGGAGAGGACGGCCGCCAAGCCCAATGGCGCGTCCTCGCCTCGAAGGCGTCCGGCAAAATCGCCTTCGCCAAGCTCGATGTCGTCGCGCACGGACGGCGCTACGTCGATCACATCGCCTTGCTCCGCGTCAAGGACACGTGGCGGATCGCGGCCGCGGTGTGGGGCGATCCCAGCTGAACGAGCTGAACGAGTCCGCCGCCAGCGCCTCGTTCGCCAGATCGTCGTACGACATCTTCGCCGCCCGCCGCGCTTCCTCCTGCGTGTAAAAACGATCCATCAACTGCACCGGAATGCCGCAGATCCGAGCGGCCGCCCGGCCGAAAACCCTTCGAAACAAGCTCGATTCATTGTACAGCGCTTGCACCCCGCAGAGCACCCGCACCAAGGTGCTCGCCCGCTCCCGGTTCTTTTCCCCGAGGAGCTGCAGCCGCTTGAACGCCTCGCGAAGACGCTTTCCATCGGGATCGACCCGCTGCATCGGATCGAAGAACACCGCACGAAAGAAGGGCGCCGCGGAATAGACGACCCGCGCGAGCGCCATCGCCGAGCGCGCGCGCTTCGTCCAAGACGCCGGGGGCTCGTTCGCGACGAGGGCCGCGTACTCCGCGGACGCGTAGTACTCCGTCATATGGTAGTCGATGGCCAGGTGCCGCGATTCATCGCGGTTGATGCGATCCATGGCGGCTTGGCTCATGGCATCGTTCACGTAGTCGTCGATGGAACGCAAAAGCGCCATATCGAGCGCAATCTCGCCGCCGGTGACATACACATTTGCGATGTCCGGCGGCACGTTCTGCACCAGGTGCACGAACGATGGCGCGAATCGCTGGAGCGCACGGCTCATTTCATATTTTTGGTAACGATGAACATCGTAGTAAACGGCCAGCCGCTCGGCGACCACCGCGTGCCGCTCCTCGTCCGCCACGAAGGTGCGAAAGATGTCGCGAAGCACCGGATCGCGCGCGTTTTTAGCCTGCTGCGCGAACAGGGCCTTCGCCAGCCGCTCGATGCCCGCCATATCCGTAAAATACTGAACGATTGCCATCTCATCCGCCTTGGCCATGGGCCTCGGCGTTCCGGACCAGTCCAGGTCGGAGATGGCCCACTGGTCGCGCTTGCACCGTTCGAACATGGCCTCGAGGTCCATCGTCTTCGCTCCGGCAAAGCCCCCGCCACGCAAGGGTCAATCTGAATACGATCGTATCCAGATGATGCGCGCGGCGACTGTCCGCGTCAAGGACACTGAAACGTCACAACGGAGTAGGATGCACTTCTGCATGACAACCGAACGGGTCTATGGAGGTCTTCCCCGCCTGGAACGCCGCGAACGACGGCGCCAACGATTGCTCGAAGCCGCGCTGGATGCCATCGGAGAAGGAGGCCTGAAAGGGCTCAGCCTGCGCTCCGTGTGCGCCCGCGCGGGGTTGACGAGCCGCTATTTCTACGAGAGCTTTCGCGATCTCGACGAGCTCCTGGTCGCGCTCTTCGATCGCGTCGCCGACGAGGTCACCGGCGCGACCCTCGACGCCGTAGCCCAAGCACCTTGGGATGCGCTCGCGCGCGCGCACGCCGGCCTCGAAGCCGCCATCCATGTCATCACCGACGATCACCGCAAGGCCAAGCTCTTGCTCATCTCCGGCTCCGGTCCCGAATCGCTTCAGCGCCGCCGCCGCGAGCAGCTCGTCCAAGTCGCCACCGTCATGAGCAAGCTCACGCGCGACTTCTACGGCGCCGATCGCGTGACCCCCACCGACGCGCGCCTCACGACCATCACCTTCGCCGCCGGCTATGTCGAGCTTCTGCACGAGTGGCTCTCGGGCTCGTTGCCCGTCTCGCGCACCCGCTTGGTCGATCACATGGCCCGCATCTTCGTCGCATCCGCAACGGTGCACTCCGGACGCGCCGCCGCTCCGCCCCCCAGCGAATGAGCGCACCGTGCGCGCGTTACCTGGTCGATCCCATAGCCAGCACCTTCGTCGCCACCCCAACGGTGTGCTCGGGGCGCGCCAAAGCTCCGCCCCCAGCGAATGAGCGCACCATGCGCGCGTTACCTGGTCGATCCCATAGCCAGCACCTTCGTCGCCACCCCACGGTGTGCTCGGGGCGCGCCCCAGCTCCGCCCCCCAGCGCCCCCCAGCGAATGAGCGCATCGTGCGCGCGTTACCTGGTCGATCCCATAGCCGGCATCTTCGTCGCCACCCCAACGGTGCACTCCGGGCGCGCCCCAGCTCCGCCCAGCGAATGAGCGCACCATGCGCGCGTTACCTGGTCGATCCCATAGCCAGCACCTTCGTCGCCACCCCAACGGTGTGCTCAGGGCGCGCCAAAGCTCCGCACCCGAGCGCACCGCCCGCGCGCGCCGTTACCGGATGGCCGTTCCTTTGACGGTCAGCGCACAAATGCCGCTGTTGCCATTGAGCTCGACGGATAGAACGCCGCTGCCGTCGAGCACCAAGGTGGAGGACGTGAAGGTCACGTTGTAGCTGGTGCTCCCATCCGAGAGCGTGCACGACGTGGCGTTCTTCAAGCGCGCATGGCTCGCATCCGACTCCACCATGGTGAGCGTACAGCCATCGAAGCTCGATAGGAATTCACCGGGCGCCGAGCCCGGCGTCAGGTCGAAGGCTTTGCCCGTTTCGTCCAGGTAGCCTGCGCTGCAAGGGGTCGTGGCCTTGCTCCCCGACTGGAAGGTCCAGTGGCCAACGAAGGCGCTGTCCGCAGCAAGTGCGCTGCCGGCGACGGTGGTGAGTGCAATCATGGAAAGGCGGGCAACGAGGGTCTTATGCATGGAGAACCTCCCGATGAAGTAGGTCGTTCCATCCTCATTGCCGCTCCGTAGCTCGTTTGGACATCCAAACGAAAGCTGCCGGACGAATCAGTATGCCGATTACGTATCTTGTACGTCTTAGACGGCAATATCGAATTGCTGAATATCGAACTCCGGTGCGGCCAGGGGCTTCCAGCCGCGGGCCGGGGCGAGCTCGTTGAATCGGTAGGTCAACCAACCGGGGATGAGCAGCGCAAAGGTGCGGGCCAGACGGTCCGGATCGGCGAGGCTCTTGAGCATCTTTTCGTAGAGGATGCGACCGTACGCGGCCTCCACCTGCACGGTGTGCTCCGGCTTTTCGATCCACGCCATGACCCCGGCCCTGTCGGCCTCGGGGTGAAACTGCGTGCCTTGAATGCCGGGCGCGAAATCGAAGCCGAGGATGGCGTCGCCCGTGTTGACCTTGCTCCCGGCGTGCGACTCGACCGCCGTAACCTTGCCGCCGATGGAGGCGAGCTTCGCGGCGTTCAGGTTGATGGCCTCCCAGCTTCGGTGCTCCCACGAGAAGAGCCGGTAGCCGAAGGGGCTGTAATAGTCGCTCTCCTGCCCCTCGTCGGTGACATAGGCGGGCATGACGCCGAACTTGAGCGTGTCGCGCTTGGACATTTCCGCCACGCCAAAGTGGAGCACGGCCAGCTCGAACGAGTAGCAAACCGCGAACATCCTCGGGGCGCGATCCGCGTCCCTCAGGTTCGCTTCGACCACGCGGTCCATGAGCTTTCGGAAGCCCACGCCCCATGGATCCTCGTACCCATCGAAGGGGGATCCGGGACCACCGGACGAGAGCACGATGTCGACGTCGTCGTCCGGGAGCTCGCCCAGGTTTCGCGGCTGAACGTGCCGGAAATGCAGCTCCGCGTGCGGATTCTGCTCCTTGACGCGCTTCTGAAATGCGTCGAACAACCGACGGAAGCAGCGTGTCGCCTGATTGGCGACACCGTTGTTCATGTCGACGAGGCAAACGCGGAGAGGCGGTGCAGAGCTAAGCATCAACAACCCATATTGTAGTAAGAACGCCCGCTCGCGGTATGAAAAACGATCGGCAGCCCGACGAATCCTCCTCGCCCCCGACCTCGCATGCCCATGCAACGGCCATGGCGGGACATGTGCCCGAAACGCCCGAAACTAGGAACGATGCCGCATCGGCCCCCGACGTTGCGATATCCGAAGGGAAAAAGAATCCAATCTCGGTGCGCATCCCGGCCGCGCCGCTTCGGGGCGAGCGTGAATCGCACGATCCCCGCGCCCGCGCCCCGCTTCCCATTGGCGAACGCATCGGTGCGGATACACGTTTCAGCGGCCGTGGAATCGTGGCTGCATTTTTGGACAGCGGCTTCTACGCGCATCCCGATCTGACCACGCCGCACTCCCGCATCCACGCGTACCACGATCTCATTCATGAAAAAAAAGACGGGGTCGAGCTGCTGAACAGCGGCGATGGCTCCTCG
Organism: Sorangiineae bacterium MSr11954; assembly: GCA_037157815.1. Lineage (NCBI taxonomy): Bacteria > Pseudomonadati > Myxococcota > Myxococcia > Myxococcales > Pendulisporaceae > Pendulispora > Pendulispora albinea. Next base: position 4,288,880 of record CP089984.1, on the reverse strand, counting down.
TGGCACGGCATGATGTCCACCGTGGTGGCCGCCGGAAATGGCGCGCTCTCGAACGGACGATTCCGCTCGGTCGCCCCCGATCTGGGCCTGGTCCTCGTCAAAGTGGGGACGCTGTCGCGCGTACACCACGACGACATTGCGCGCGGCATCGAATGGGTCCTCGTCAACCGCGGCCGCTACGACATCCGTATCCTCAATATTTCCGCCGGCGGCGACTACGAAGCATCCTATCTCGACGATGTGATGTCGCGTTTCGCAGAGGCGGCGATCCGCGCCGGCATCGTGGTGGTGGCCGCCGTGGGCAATCAGGGCCATCGCCCCGGCTACGTGGTGCCGCCCGCCAGCGTGCCGGCGGTGATCTCCGTCGGCGGGATCGACGATCGCGGCAATCCGCACTTCGGCCAAGTAACGGGATATCGCTCGTCGTACGGGCCCACCATCGACGGGCTGCAAAAACCCGAGGTCGTCACGGTGGCCAATTGGATCGCCGCGCCCATTCTCCCGGGCACGCTCACCGCGTCGCAGATTGCGTTGCTCGCCAAGCTGCATAAAACCGCCGACGGCGAGCTCGAGGCCACCCTCGCCAAATACCCCGGCGTGATCCCCTCGCTCGACGAGGCCAAGGGCAGCCCGCTGTATTTGATTCGCCAGGTCATCGAAGCAGGCCTGCGCGACGAGCTGGTGATCAACGAGCACTACAAAATGGTCGACGGCACCAGCTTCGCGGCGCCCATCGTCACCAGCGTGATCGCGCAGATGCTCGAGGCCAACCCTCGGCTGAAACCCCTCGAAATCAAACGTATTTTATTGAAGACGGCCAAGCGCTTGCCCAACCTGGAGGTCGACCGCCAGGGCTGGGGGGTGGTGGATCCCAAGGCGGCCGTCGAGCACGCGCTGAGGGGCACATGAGCCACGTGAACCAGAGTAGCCACGCGAGCCACGTGAACGCGTTGCCCGAGGTCCCCGAGAGCGTCGTCGATGGCGAGGGCGCCGCACGCTTCGGAACGTACCGCGGCGCGCTGGGGCAGGTGGTTCTGCCGCGCGCAGGGAGGCTCACCCGCCTGGCCTCGCACAAGCGGTGGCTCTACACCTTCGTGGCCACGCGCGAGGTGATCGCGCTCTACGCCATCGTCGACTTGGGCTACGCGTCCAACGCGTTCGTCCTGGTGGCCGATCGCGCCTCCAAGTCGGTGCTCTTCGACCGCGGGTTCACGGGCCTGCCGCGGCCCTTCGTGCGCGTGAGCGACTTTCCCGCCGGGGCTCCCGCGAACGCGCCGACATCGCAGCGCGGCGCGAGCTTCCGGCTCCCGGGCGTGCGCCTGGGCGCGTCGTTTTCATCGGGCGCCGACGAGTACCACCAGCGCGCGCAGGTGGACGATCTGCTCTGGCTGGGCGAGCTCTCGGCCGCCAAAGGCCCTCCGGCCATCACCGTGATTGCGCCCGTGTCCGAGGACGGCCGAAGGGTCAATGTGACGCAAAAGTGGGCGGCGCTAAGGTCGCGCGGCATGCTGGAGGTCGGGGGGCGCTCCTTCGATTTGAACGGCGGCGTGGGCGGCATCGACTATACGAACGGCTACTTGGCGCGTCGCACGGCATGGCGCTGGGCCTTTGCGTGCGGCACCCTTCCGACGGGGGAGCGGGTGGGCCTCAACCTGGTCTCGGGCTTCAACGATGCGCCGGGGGTGAGCGAGAACGCGCTCTTCATCGGCAGCGAGCTGGTCCCCCTCGGACGCGCGCGCTTTACGTGGAACCGAGACGATGTGCTCGCCCCCTGGCGCTTGACGACGGAAGAAGGAGCCGATGGCGCCGTCGATCTCGGCTTCCAGCCCTTTGGCGCGCACCGCGAGCGGCGCAATTTGGGCATCGTGCGAAGCCATTTCGTTCAGCCCGTCGGCCATTTTTCAGGAACTTTGCGGGCGCTCGGGCGCAGCTACGCCATCGAGGATCTGGCGGGGGTCACCGAGGATCAGGACATCCTCTGGTAGGCGCCGGTCAGGTGATTTACGTTGGAGCGCACGATGGCCAAGATCGAGAAGTCCGAAGCCCAGTGGTACAAGGAGCTTACGCCCGAACAATTCGCCGTCACGCGCCGCAAAGGAACCGAGCGCGCCTTTACCGGTGAATATTACGATTGCCACGACTCCGGCACTTACCGCTGCGTCTGCTGCGGGGAAGCGCTCTTTTCCTCCGACACCAAATACGACTCCGGCTCCGGCTGGCCGAGCTTCACCTCCCCCGTGGCCGAAGCCGCCATCGAGGAACACGCGGATCACTCCCACTTCATGACCCGCACCGAGGTGACCTGCCAGGCATGCGGCGCCCATTTGGGGCACGTCTTCCCCGACGGTCCGGGGCCCACCGGATTGCGGTACTGCATCAACTCCGCGTCGCTCAAGCTCGAGAAAAAGTAGGCATCCCAACGCCCCACGACGTATTTTGGGGACTTGAGAACATCGCGGGCCCTCGTCTCCTTCGCCATGGTCGCAACCCTCGGGTGCGGAAGCGACCCCACCTCGCCCAAGAGCGATTCCCCCGCTGCTCCCAGCGCCAGCCCCGCTGCTCCCAGCGCCAGCCCTGCTGCCCCCAGCGCCAGCAACCCTAGCCCCGCGCCCGACCCCGTACCCGCACCCGACCCCGCCGCACCGCGCCTAACCCCCGACCGCGTCCACACCGTCCTCCACCTGGGCGACTCCATGGTCGGCTTCCGCCGTGGTCTCACGATGGCGCTCGAGACGCGCTTCAAAAGCGCCGGCGCCAAGTTCTATTCGAACTCGTGGACCAGCGCGCAAATCCGCACCTTCGACGAGGACGAGCGCCTCACGAAGCTGGTTCGAAAGGCGAAGCCGGACATCGTCATCTTGAACCTGGGGAGCAACAACGTCCTCAACCCCAACCCCGAAGCGCTCGCCGCCAACATTCGCTCGATCGTCAAGAAGATGCAGCCCGCCGCGTGCTATTGGCTGGGTCCTCCCCTGCCCATCAAAGCCGTCAAACGGGACAAAGGTGTACGACGCGTGATCGCGGAAAACATTGCACCCTGCAAATTCTTCGACACGAGCCGGCTGGTCCTCGAGCGGCAGACCGACCATATCCACCCCACCGACCGCGGGGGCGAAATCTGGGCCGACGCGGTCTGGCGCTTCATCTTCGACGACGAGCCCTCCCACCGCGTCGACCCCGAAACCGACGGCCAGGCCAAGCCCGAGGCCGCGCCCCCCGGAACCGGCAATCCTGGCCATCCCGGCGAGCCCGGCGATCCCAAGGCAACCCATGCAAAGCGATGACATGTCGTTCGAGCAAACCTCGCGCCTCGAACGAGCCGAAACCCGGCTCGGGCGCCGCCTCCCCCACCCCGACGACGACGTCGATCCGCAAAAGCTCCTCGATTCGTTCATCGACTACACCACCGAAATCGGGCTGACCCTCTACCCCGCGCAGGAAGAGGCCATCCTCGAGCTCTTCTCGGGCAAGAACGTCATCCTCAACACGCCCACCGGCTCGGGGAAGTCGCTGGTCGCCACCGCCATGCACTTCCTGGCCACCGCCGAGGGGCGGCGCTCGTTCTACACGTGCCCCATCAAGGCGCTGGTCAGCGAGAAATTCTTCGCCTTGTGCCGCGAGTTCGGCCCCGACCGGGTCGGGATGATGACCGGCGACGCCGCCGTCAACCGCGACGCCCCCATCATCTGCTGCACCCAAGAGATCCTCGCCAACTTGGCGCTGCGCCACGGCGATCAGGCCGACGTGGACTACGTCATCATGGACGAGTTCCACTACTACTCCGACAAAGACCGCGGGGTCGCCTGGCAATTGCCCTTGCTCGCCCTGCCCCAGGCCAAGTTCCTCTTGATGTCGGCCACCTTCGGCGACACCGCGCCCTTCGAGCGCTACCTCGACGATCTCACCGGGATCGAAACGGCGGTGGTCATCGGGAAAGATCGCCCGGTCCCCCTCGACTTCGAATACTCGGAAATCCCGCTTCACGAGACGGTGGCCAAGCTGGTCGCGGCCGGAAAAATCCCGCTCTATCTGGTGCACTTCACGCAGCGCGCCTGCGCCGAAGAAGCGCAAAACCTGATGAGCGTGGACATCTGCACCAAAGACGAAAAACGCGCCATCGCCGCCGCCATCGCCGGCGCGCGCTTCGACTCGCCGTACGGCAAGGACATTCAAAAGTACATTCGCCATGGCATCGGCGTGCACCACGCGGGGTTGTTGCCCAAATACCGATTGCTGGTGGAGACCTTGGCGCAAAAAGGGCTCCTCAAGGTCATCTGCGGCACCGACACCTTGGGGGTCGGCGTCAACATCCCCATTCGCACCGTGGTCTTCACCAAGCTGTGCAAGTTCGACGGCGAGAAGACCGCCATCCTCAGCGTGCGCGATTTTCAGCAGATCAGCGGCCGCGCCGGGCGCAAAGGGTTCGACGACCGCGGCAGCGTGGTGGTGCAGGCGCCCGAGCACGTGATTGAGAACCTCCGCATGGAGGCCAAGGCCGGAAACGATCCGGCCAAGCGGCGCAAGATGGTGAAGAAGAAGCCGCCGGAGAAGGGCTATGTGCACTGGGACAAAGGGGTCTTCACGCGCCTCATCGAGTCGCCGCCCGAGCCCCTGGTGTCGCGCTTCTCGGTGTCGCACGGCATGCTGATGCAGGTGCTCGAGCGCGAAAATGGCGGCTGCCGCGCCATGGCCCGCCTCATTTGGCGCTCACACGAGCGCCGCGCGCAAAAGCGCATCCACGGCAAGACCACCGCCATGCTCTTTCGCTCCCTGGTGGACTCCGGGGTCATCGAAATCGACGGGCGCCATGTGGTGGTCAACGCGGATTTGCAGGAGGACTTCTCGCTGCACCACGCGCTCTCGCTCTATCTGCTCGACACCCTCGACCGCATCGATCCCGACTCGGAGACGTATGCGCTCGACGTGCTCACCTTGGTGGAGTCGATCCTCGAGAACCCCGAGGTGGTGCTCATGAAGCAGCTCGACGCGCTCAAGACCAAGAAAATGGCCGAAATGAAGGCCGCGGGCGTGGAGTACGACGATCGCATGGAGGAGCTCTCCAAGCTCGAATACCCCAAGCCCAATCGCGACTTCATCTACGATACGTTCAACGCCTTCTCCGCCAAGCACCCCTGGGTCGGACAGGACAATATCCGCCCCAAGTCGGTGGCGCGCGATATGTACGAGGCGTACATGTCGTTTCGCGAGTACGTGAACGAATATGGATTGGAGCGGGCCGAGGGCCTTTTGCTTCGATATCTCTCCGACGTCTACAAAGTGCTGGTCGAGACGGTCCCCCGTTACGCCAAGACGGAGGAGGTCGAGGACATCGTGACGTACTTCAGCGCCATCGTGCGCCAGGTCGACTCGAGCTTGCTCGACGAGTGGGAAAAAATGCGCGATCCCTCGCGCATCCAGACGGCCATCGAGGGCGGCGCCAAAGAGGAGATCCTCGAGCGCGCCGACACGCGCGACATCACCCGCGACGAGCGCGCCTTCACCGTGCTGGTGCGAAACGAGATGTACCGCCTCCTGCGCGCGCTCGCCAAAAAGGACTACGACGTGGCGGCCGACATGCTGGCCCCCGTCTCCGCCGGGGAGCTCCGCGAAAAATGGGCGCCGTACTTCGAGGAGCACGCCAGCATCCGCGTCGACCCCGACGCGCGACGCCCCGCCCTCTGCCGCATCGACCAGCTCGAGACCCACTGGCAAATCCAGCAAACGGTGCTCGATCCCGAGGGCGACGACGACTGGGTCATCGTGTGCAAGGTCGATCTGGACCGCGCGCGCGACGAAGGCCGCGTGGTGCTCTCGTTGGTTCGGGTGGGCACGTAAGGTCCGGCCATGCCTGAAATCTTCGGGCAGTATACGGTTCCAGGGTTGGACGGGGAGCGGCTGGTCCGGGTGCACGTGCCGTCTTCCGCGCCGGCGCCTTCCAGGTCGCCCGGCCCGGTCTCCCGCCGCCGCGGAGTGGCGCCGCGGCCGCTGCTGGTCCTGTTCGACGGGCAGAACGTCTTCGACGACGAGCCCTCGTTCTCCGGGGGATGGTACGTGCACACCGCCGTGGAGCGGTTGCGGCCGACCGGCTACAACGTCCCCATCATCGTCGCCATCGACCACGGCGGCGAGCAACGCATCGACGAGCTCGGACCTTTTCGCGCGGGTGGCCGCGGCGGAAAGGCCGACGTGCTGCTCGAGTGGCTCGGGGCCACGCTCTTGCCCGAGGTGCGCGGCCGCTACTCCATCGTGGAGGGGCCCGTGGGCGTGTGCATCGGCGGCTCCTCGATGGGCGGCCTCGCCTCGCTCTACGCGCACTTTCGCAGGCCGGATCTGTTTGGCGGCGTCATCGCCATGTCGCCCTCGTTCTGGTTCGGGCAGCGCGCGCTGTTTTCGTTCGTGGCCAAGCAAGAAAACCCGGCGTTCTCCCGCATCTACCTCGACGGCGGCTTGCAAGAGGGCAGCGGCAACATGGCCTCCTTGGTCGCGCGCATGGCCGAGCACCTCACGGGGCGGGGCTATGGGCCCGAGAAGCTCAAACTGGTCCTCGACCCCAAAGGCGGCCACGGAGAGCGCCACTGGCGAAGGCGCTTCCCCGCGGCGCTGCGGTTCATGTACCGAAAGCCGATGTGATGCGGCCATGGGCCCTGTCATGCGCCGCGGTTTGATCTAATCTCGCGGACCATGACGGATCGCGTCGGAGCTTTCCTCGCGGAACGAACCCCGCGCCGCGCGTTGACGATCGCAGCGTTCTTGCTCCTGCTCGTGCTCTTTCGACAGCTCTTGCCGCTGCTGGTCTTCTTCGTGGCGTTCGAGCGCGGTCTGGGCGCGGCGGCCGCGTTCCTCGCGGGGCGAACGCGCTTGCCGCGCAAGGCGGCGGTGCTCACGGTGGCCGGCGTCGTTCTGCTGACGGTGGGCGGCGGCATCGCGCTGGGCGCCGGAAGGGTGGTGCGGGCGGTGCGCGAGGCGCGGGATTTACCGGAGCGCATCGGGGAGATCCGGGAGCACCCGTGGGTCAAGCGCCTGCACGAGCAGGTGACGGACACCGATGCCCTGGTGGAACAAGGGAAGCACTACGCGGGCAGCGCGCTGCACTACGTCTCGCAGGTGGGGCACATCGTGGCGTACACGATCATCGGCTTCATCTTCGCCATCGTGTTTCACCTGGAACGCGAGCGCCTGGCGGCGTTTCGCGAGGCCATCGCCCCGCGGAGCTTTCTGGGCACCCTCCTTCGCTGGTGCGGAAACGTGGCGGACGCCGTGAGCTTGACCATCCAGCTTCAATTGGTGGTGGCCGCCTGCAACACCCTGCTCACCCTGCCCTTGCTGCTCCTGATCGGCATTCCCCACGTGGCCATGCTCATGGTGCTCATCTTCGTGAGCGGGCTGGTGCCGGTCATCGGCAACTTGGCGTCGGGCGCGGTGCTCGTGTTCTTTGCCTACCAGGCGAAGCGCTGGGTGGGCGTGTCGCTGATGATCTCGCTCACCTTCCTGCTGCACAAAATCGAGTCGTACTATTTGAACCCGCACCTCACCGCGCGCCATGTGCCGCTGCCCGGCTTCGTGCTCATCGTCAGCCTGGTGATCTTCGAGCACTTGTTCGGGTTCGCGGGGCTGTTCCTCTCGTTCCCGGCCCTGTTCGTGGCCGGGAAGATTCGCAGCGAGTTTCGCGAGGAGGACGAGGTCGAAGCGGCGCCCGGCCTCCCCGGTGGGGGCTCTCCGACGCCGTCCATCCTCACCAATCGACGAGCGCGGAGCCCCAGGTGAACCCCGAGCCGAAGGCCACCAGGGCCACCTTCATCCCGCGCTTCAATTTGCCATTGCGCTCCGACTCGGCGAGCAGGATGGGAATGGTCGCCGCGGTGGTGTTGCCATAATATTGAATGTTGCTGACCAGCTTCTCCTTGGGGATGCCCATATGGTCGGCGATGTATTCGTTGATCCGCAAATTGGCCTGGTGGAACACGAACAGATCGATATCGTTCCCCGTCACTCCGTTGGTGATGCAAATCTCCATGAGCGCGCCGATCATGCGCTCGACGGCGTTCTTGAAGACGACCTTTCCATCCATCTGCGCCCACATCATGGTGGGCTGCACCTGCCCCACGCCCTCCGCGTTCTGCGGGATGAACGGGCGCTTGGAGATGTCCCAAACCTTCTGCGACAGCACCTCGGTGTAACGGCCGTCGGCCCCCAGGTGCCAGCTGCGGATGCCGCGATCCTCCTCGGTGGCGCTCACCACCACCGCGCCTGCGCCGTCGCCGAAGAGCGAGGCCACCGATCGGCCCCGGGTCGAGAGATCGAGGGCAGCCGAATGCGTTTCGGAGCCCACCACCAGCACGTGCTTGGCGGCGCCCGATTTGATCATCGAGGTGGCGGTGCCGAGCGAATAGAGGAAGCCCGCGCATTGATTGCGCACGTCCAACGCGGGGACGAACTTCGCTTTGGGCCCTTCGCACAACCCCAGCTTTCGCTGCAAATAAAGCCCGCTACCCGGAAAGCAGCACTCGGGCGAGAGGGTGGCGAAGACGATCATGTCCAGATCGTGCGCCTCGATCCCCGCAGACTCCAGCGCGGCACGCGAGGCGGGGACCGCCAGATCCGACGTGCCGACCCCCGGATCGGCGAAGCGGCGCTCGGTGATACCAGTCCGCTGGACGATCCATTCGTTGTTCGTATCGATTCCATATTGCGTCCGCAGATCGTCGTTGGTCACGACGCGCGGGGGAACGTAGAACCCCGTGCCGGAGATGTATGCGTTGGGCATGGAAAACAGGGTACTTTACGGCTCGCGCTCCGGAAAGCCCATTGCTGACCCGAGCACACGACGGAGCGCCGGACCGCGCGCCCGCGCCTGCCGTCACCTTCGCTGTGCCGGCGTCGTCGCTTGGGGAGGAGGAGCCGCTTGAGACCCTTGCGGAGCTTGAGGCGCCTGGGAGGTGGCGGTAGAAGCGGTAGCGGACCCGGGCGGGACCGTATAGGCCCGCTCGACGGGCTGCGCCTGCGCCGCATTGGAGCGCCGCGCGCTCATATGCCTCTTTCGCTGCAATCCAATGATGTAAATGATCGCCGCGATGGTCGCGATGACGAGGAAAAAAATCCATCGTGAGAAGTAGCGATCGAACGACGAGGGACGAATCCTCGGGGCGGTGATGCCCGAACGAGACGACTCGCTCGGCATGGGCGCTCGGGGGTCCACCGCTTGCGGCGGCCGATTTCCCGGGCCGAGGTCCGCCGCTTGCCGCGGGTCCAGCGCTTGCGGCGCCCGCCCTTCCATGCCGAGGCCCGCCGGCCGAGGCGTGTGGACGGGGCGCGGATGCCGCGGCTCCGGCGCGGAGTCGTGGCGCAGCATCCGCTCGGTGTCCGGTGGCGCGCCGCCCGCGGGGGGTGACATCGCGCCCCGTGCTCCACCGCTCGCGGCAGGCGCCATGTCGTAGCCGGACTGCGGCTCGAGGGTGCTCACGAAGATCACGCTCTCATCGTGGCGTGCATCGAAGGGTAACGCATGAACCGGCGGCAGCCGCGAGGAGTCGACCACCACCGTGGCCTCCAGATCGGAGCGGAGGGTTTCGTCCGGCTCGGAGTCCAGCTCCATCCGTTGCAGCTGCTCCAACCGTTGCGCGTCATCGAAGATGGTCTTCGGCTTGGCGACGGAGCCGACGGCCGCGCGCAGCGCCGTCCGCATCGCATGGGCATCGGACCAGCGCCGCTCGGGCTCGAGCGACAGCGCCCGATCGATGACCGCCACCAGCGAGGCCGGCAACCCCGGATCGACCGAGCCGAGCGAGCGCGCCCGCGCCGTCGCCGTCTGCAGCAGATGCTGGTGCAAGGTCACCGCCCCCGGGTGCACGCGCTGCCCCGAGATCAAGCAGAACGCCGTGGCGGCGGCCGACCACAAATCGGAGCGACCATCGACCGCGCTGTTGCGGCCCCCGGCTTGCTCGGGCGACATGAAGTCCGGGGTGCCGAGGATGAACCCGGTCTTGGTGAGCGACGTCGCCGCCTCGGTGGATCCTCCGCGCTCCGCCTGCTCCTTCATGCGCGCAAAGCCGAAATCGAGCACCTTGATGCGCCCATCGCGGGTGAGAAAGAGGTTCTCCGGCTTGACGTCACGGTGAACCACGCTCCGCTCGTGCGCCGCGGCGAGCACATCGAGCAAGGTATCGAGCAGCCACACCACCTCGGCGAGCGGGAGCCTCCCGCCATGGCGCTCCGCCCGCTTTTCGAACGACTCGCCCTCGAGCAGCTCCATGACCAGGAAGACCGCGCCATCCTCCGTCACGTCGTCGTCGATCACCCGAACCACGCCGGGATGCGAAATGGCATTCCCTACGTACGCCTCGCGCATGAAACGTGTGCGTATCTGCTCGTCCCTCAAAAACTGCGGGTGCAGTACTTTGAGCGCCACCCGGTGCCCGTTGCGATGCGTGGCCGCGTAGACGGTGGCCGTGGCCCCCTCGCCGAGGCGCGCGTCGATGCGCCACTTGCCCCGAATGACTTTGCCGATGCGCCCCGCCCGGCCGTATGCACGATTTTCCTCTACCACCAGATCGCCCAGGGACGCAGAGTAGAGCAAGCGGAGCGTTAGGGCACCGAACAATTCGACGGCGCGCGCACAGCCCGCGGAATTTCAGGGATTCGTCGGCACGAGCTCACACGCTTGAAGGCGAACTGCGACATGCCCGCCACCCGGTGTCGCGAAACCGGTCACCGCCGACGGCTGGCCGACCGTCAGCTGGCTGGCTTGATCGGGCGGGAGTTGACAGGACACCGCGCCCAATCGGTCGTGCAGAACCACGCGCTCGCCGGAGAGCTCGTGGACGGTGCCCACCACTTTGAAAAGCTGCCCCGTGTACTTGGCATTTGCGTTTCCGGGGTCGTCCGTGAAGTCCTTGATGAACTGGAGCACGTCGAGCTGCGGCGCCTGCGCGCGATCGAGCACCTGCTGCTTCTTCGGCGCCTCGTGGACCTGGGCTAAGCTCGCCTTTTTGGCCCCGCAACCATCGCAACCGAGCCCCGCCAGACTGCCCGCCAAGGCGAGGCCCGCGAGGACCGGGCCGATCCTCGAAGCGCGATACCGCCGGCCCGCTTGCACCTTCGACATGAAGCGCGAGTCTAAGCACGAATGACCCTTGCGGCGCAGCACTCTTCGCACAAGGTAAATCTCGAGACATGCTCGAGAGAACACTCGCGGCGGTACGCGCCGTTCGCTCGAAGCCGTTTGGGGCGGGAGAACGGCGAGGGGTACAACACAAGCAGCCGGAGCTGCGCGGCCGAATTACACCCGTCGGCCACGTAAGTCGCGTCTTTCGCGACGTGTACGAGACCGAGCGCTTGAGCGCCGGCGCCATCCCCCTGGCCCGCCGCCCCGAGTCGCTGCGCGGCCTGGCCGACGTGGCGTTCGCGCGCCTCGGCAAGGAAGCCACGCGGCGCTCGCTGCGCCTTTGCAACACGGTGCCCGAGGACGTGGTGGCGCCTTGCGATCCGGAACGCATCCTCAAGGTGCTCCTGCACTTGGTTGCCAATGCCATCTCCGCGAGCGCGGGCGGCGGTCAGGTCACCATTGACGCGCGCGTCATCGACAACGGAATCGTCATTTCGGTCCAGGACCAGGGCTCCGGCATCGATCCGCGCGCTTGGCCCTATCTCTTTCGCGAGGGCTGGAAGGATCCGAGCCGCAAAGGCGACGGGCTCGGGCTCACCGTCTCCAAGGCCATCGTCCACGCCCACGGAGGCAAAATCTGGTGCGAGAGCGCGCTCGGACGCGGCACGACCTTTCGCTTTACGCTCCCGTCGGCCCCACCGCCTCCACCGTCTCGCGCGCCAAAAGGACCCCCGCCGCCGTAGCGCGCCGGATTGCTAGCGGTTTCTCGGCCCGCAATGCTACCGTGGCTGGGCTTTGCCGAAAGAGTCGATCGCCGAGCGTGTGGAGCGGCTGCAAATTCCGTTTAGCCCTTGGGGGGTAGACCCATATGGCGTATCGAAGAAGCACCTGACGCGTGCGTACACCGCGCTGGAGTTCTTCTACCGCCACTACTTTTCGGTCGAGACGCACGGGCTGGAGAACGTGCCGCGGCGCGGGCGCGCCATGTTGGTCGGCAATCATGCGGGTGGGATTGCCATCGACGCCACCATGGTGTGGGGCTCGGTCTTCTTCGAAATGGAGCCGCCGCGGCTGGCGCAGGGTATGGCGGAGAAGTTCATCATCCGCTTTCCGTTCGCCTCGTCGTGGTCGGGCAAGGTCGGGCAGTTCACGGGGCTGCCCGAGCACGCCGAGCGGCTGCTCGAGGAGGACCGCTTGCTCATGGTCTTTCCCGAGGGCGCGCGCGGCACCGCCAAGCTTTTCAAGGAGCGAAACTCCCTGGTCGATTTCGGCACCGGGTTTCTGCGGCTGGCGCTGAAGACGAAGACGCCCATCATTCCGTTCGGCTTCCTCGGCGGCGGCGACGCGCTCCCCACGGTGGCCAACTCGTACAAGCTCGGAAAGAAGCTGGGCGTACCGTACATTCCAATCGTCGCGTATTGGCCGCCCATTCCCCTCCCCGTCAAGCTGGAGATCCATTACGGAGCACCGCTGGTGTTTCAGGGCACGGGCAGCGAGGAGGACGAGGTGATTGCCGGCTATGTCGACGAGGTGAAATCGAGTATCGCGCAGCTCATCGATCGAGGGCTTCGCGTGCGCCGCGGCGAGCCAAAGGGCTCTCTGCAGCTCGGCGACGGCGGCATTTCGGGTCCGCACGGTTCGCGTGGGGCGGGCCAGGATCGCAATTCCCGATGAAAATCGTCATTCCCGGCATCTCCGGGGGGGTCGGGCAGAAGCTGGCATTGCACCTCCTCGCCGAAGGCCACGACGTGGTGGGGATCGACGTTCGTCCGTGGTTCGATGCGCCGAAAGAAATCGACCTTCACCGGGTCGATATCCGAAAACGCGCCGCCGAAGACGTGTTTCGTCGGGTGCGGCCCGAGGCCGTGGTGCATATGGCGACGGTGACGTCGCTCATGATGAAGGGCGAAGAACGCAACCGCATCAACCTGGGTGGCACGCGGGCCGTTTTCGACCATTGCCGCGCGTATGGCGCAAAGCATTGTATTTTCGTGGGGCGTCATACCTTCTACGGCGCCGCGCCCGACTCTCCTCTCTTCCATACAGAGGACGAGCCGCCCATGGCCCTCTCCACCTTTCCCGAGCTCGCCGATCTGGTGGCGGCCGATCTTTTTGCCGCCACCGCACTCTGGCGCTTCTCCGAGCTCGTCACGACCGTGCTTCGGGTCTCCTACACGCTTGGGCCAAGCGGGCACGGGACCTTGGCGACCTACCTCAAGGGACCGACCGTTCCGAGCCTCATGGGGTTCGACCCTCTGTTCCAGTTCATGCATGAGGATGACGTCGTGACGTCCATTGCGCTTGCGCTCGAAAAGCGTGCACGCGGTATTTTCAATGTGGCCGGACCGCCTCCTGTTCCGTTTTCCGTCATCGTCCGCGAAAGCGGTCGAAAACGACTACCGCTTCCGGAATTCCTAATCGATCGAACCCTCGGGAGATGGGGCTTGCCGCGTCTGCCACGTGGCGCGCTCAGTCATGTCAAGTACCCCGTGGTCGTCGATGCGACCGCGTTTCGCAAGGCGACTGGATTTCGTCACCTGTACGACGAAGTGGAAACGATTGCCGCCTACCGCAAAGCATTCCCCCCGCCAGTCTCTCCTTCTGCGTGATAATCTGAACCGCCTTGAGCGCGAAAAAACTCGACAACGTCGGGCGGGGAACCGTCGCCGTAGGCGAGATCATCGCCGGCAAATTCCGGGTCGACCGCGTTCTAGGTCAAGGCGGCATGGGCGTCGTCGTACTTGCAACGCACCTGGTGCTCGACGAGCAATTCGCGCTCAAGCTGCTGCGTCCCGAGATCGCTGCGGACGGCGAGATCGTCGAGCGCTTCTCGCGCGAGGCGAAGGCCTGCGTGCGCATCAAGAGCGAGCATGTGGCGCGCGTGCACGACGTGGGCATGCGCGAAGACGGCACGCCCTTCATGGTGATGGAGTACCTCGAGGGCATCGATCTCGGAACGGCCTTGCACGAGAATGGCCCGCTCCCCGTGGAGGAGGCCGTCGAGTACGTGGTGCAAGCGTGCGAGGCGCTGGCGCAGGCCCACGCGCTCGGGATCGTCCACCGGGATATCAAGCCCGAGAACCTCTACATGGTGAATCACACCGAGGGCTGGCGCTCGATCAAGCTGCTCGATTTCGGTATCTCGAAGGCGATCCCGGCCCCCAAGTCGCAAGACTTCCTGCCCGGAAATATCCGTGAGTCGCGGATGATGGGAACACCCCATTACATGTCGCCCGAGCAGATGCAGCAGCTCGAGACCATCGACGGCCGCTCGGACATCTGGTCGCTCGGCGTGGTGCTCTACGAGCTCCTCACCGCCCACTACGCGTGGGACGGCGCCAGCGTGCACGAGGTGACGCAGGCCATTTTGAAGGGCAAAGCGCCCTGGCTCGACACGGTGCGGCCCGACTCGCCGGCCGGTCTCGCCTCCGTGATCGAGCGCTGCCTCGAGAAAGATCCGAACCGGCGCTTCGCCAACGTGGCGGAGCTCGCGATCGCGCTGCTCCCCTTCGCGCCGCGGCGCTCGCGGGTGTCGGCCGAGCGAACGGTGTCGGTGATTCGTTCGTCGGGGCTGTCGAACATCGATTTGCGCCTGCCCACGTCGGTCCATCCGCCGGCCGCGCCCCCGGCGTCGCTCGCCTCGACCGGGCCGGCCATTTCGCTCCCCGCCTCGTCCATCCCCGCCGTCTCGCGCGATCCCATCGCGCGCGACGCGCCCACCATGCCGGATCTGAGTGCGGAGCTGGCGCGCCAGCCGCGGGTGGCGGCGAACCGCACGCGGGCCATGTTGCTCCTCGGCGCGGGCGCGGGGCTCCTCGCCGCCGTGGCCCTCGGCGTCGCCACGTTCGGCAGCCGCAAAGCACCGCAGAAGAGCGAGCGCGCGGCCAATGTCGCGCCGGCGACGCAGCCGGGACCGACGGAGAACCTGGGCAGCGCGCGCGGCGGGCCTGGGCCCGACGACCTCGCGCGCGCCGAAAAAGGCGCGGCCGACCCCGCGCACGGTGCGCTCGGCGGAGACAAAGCGGCGCAGCCGAGCGGCGACGGCAAGTCGCCCTCCGCCGACCCGCGGGACGCGAGCCGCAGCGATGGATCCACGCGACGGCGCCCACCTCGAAGCGTGACGGCGGGCAAAGCACCGGCCGACGGAGGCGAGCCCGATCTCGGTTACTGATGAAACCTTTCTTCGTCTTCGCGACCTTGCTCCTCACCGCCGCAAGCGTCCACGCTCAGCCTGCGCCGCCCACGCCGACCTACGATCCCTCGGCCATCGCGGCCGCGCGCAGCTTGGGCGTGGAAGGCGTGCGCCTGGCCGACGCCGGCAATTGCCAGGAGGCCATCGCCAAGCTCGAACGCGCCGAGCGCCTTCACCATGCGCCGACCACCTTGGGGCGGCTCGGTGAGTGCCATATCGCGCTCGGTCGGTTGGTGCTCGGCAGCGAGCAGCTGCAGCGCGTGGTGCGCGAGCCGCTGGCCGCCGCCGCGCCTGCGGCGTTCGTGACCGCGCGAGCGCGCGCCAAACGCACCTTGGACGACGTGCTGCCGCGCATCGCCAAGCTCCACGTGCACGTCGAGGCGAAGGCCGACGCCAAGCCGCGCGTCACCTTGGACGGCGAGCCGCTCTCGGCCGAGTGGCTCGACATCGATCGGCCCATCGATCCGGGCGCGCACACGATCACCGCCGCCGCCGAGGGCTACGCGATGGCCACCAGCACCGTCACCTTGGCCGAGGGCGAGCGCTCCGAGGTCAACCTGGGCCTGACGCCGACGTCGGAGCCCCGCCCGGAGGCGCCGCCCATCGAGCCCTCTTCGCCCAAGCTCCACGAGAGCGAGCCGAGCGCGCGCGGCGGGGCGGCGGCGCCGAAGCCGGAGCCGAATTTCCCTCCGGCCAGCAAAGAGCCGAGCCCTTGGACCCTGCACCGCACGGCGGGCGTCGTGGCGCTCGGGGTGGGCGGCGGCGCCGTGATCGTCGGGAGCATCTTCGGATTGCTGGCGCTCGACACCAAGGGCAAACTCGACGACGTGTGCGATTCAGGCAAAGCCTGCCCGCCGGACCAAAACGGCCGCATCTCGGCGCTCGAGACGCAGAGCGTGATCTCCACCGTCGGCTTCGTGGTGGGCGGCGTGGGGATCGCCGCCGGCGCGATCCTGCTGCTCACCGAGCCGCCGTCCACCACCAAGCCCGGTAGCGCCCTGTCGATCGGCCCCGCGTCGATCACGTGGCAGGGGCGTTTCTGACGTCATGCGCTCCCGACCTTCTTCGATCTTCCCGGCGTTCGCCGGCCTCGTCGCGCTCGTGGTATCCGCCCATATGGCGGGCTGCAGCAACCTGGTGGACGCATCCGGGTACCACGTCGCCCAGGGCGTCTACTGCAACACGCACAGCGACTGCACGCGGGCGCGCGGGCCAAACTGGATCTGCCGCGCCTCCACCAAGCGCTGCGTGAGCCTGGTGTCCGACGATTGCAAGCGCGTGCTGGGCGATCCCACCAACGACGACGCGATCATCGTGGGCTCGCTCTTTCCCATCGAAGGGCGCGACAAAACCTCGGGGACGCCCATCGAGAACGGGGTGGAGCTCGCGTTCGGCGATTTCCTCCAGAACCAGTGGCTCCCGCCGCTGCCGGGAAAAACGCAGCGGCGGCCCATGGTCCTGGTGGCGTGCAACGACGGCGCCGAGGAGCCGACGGCGATTCGCGCGGCCCGACATTTGACGGAGGAGGTCGGCGTGCCCGCGATCATCGGCGCGGCCTACAGCGGCGTGACCACGGCGGTGGCGACCCAGGTCACCATTCCGGCGGGCGCGCTCCTCATTTCGCCGTCCTCCACGAGCATCACCCTCTCGACCCTCCAAGACGATGGCCTGGTGTGGCGCACGTGCCCGTCGGACGTCATCCAAGCGGACGCCCACGCGGCGCTGATGAAGTTGATCGAAGACGACATGAAGGCGAAGCTGCCGGCGGGCACGAAGCTCAAGGTCGCCCTCCTGCACAAGGGCGATCCGTACGGGCGAGGCCTGGGCAACGCCTTCACGCCGATCCTCTCGTTCAACGGGGCGAAGGCCACCGACCCGTCCAATGCGCCGAATTATTATCGCCGCATCGAATACGGTAATCCGGACATCGAAATACCCGACTACGCGGCGCGCGCGAAGGAGATCGTCGACTTCGCGCCCCACGTCATCTTCCTCTTCGGGACGACGGAGACGGTGCGCTCGGTCATCGTGGCGGTGGAGAAACATTGGAAGCCGGAGCTCCCGTATCGCCCGTTTTACCTGATGACCGATGGCAGCGCCGTTCCGCAGATGTCCCAGTACCTCGCGGAGGCGCCGGAGGGCACGAGGCAGCGCATGCTCGGGACCAAGCCGGGCACGGTGGGGCCGAACTTCGAGGACTTCAAGAGCGCGTACCGTTCGCGCGTCTTCGACGGCACCTCCCCCGAGGCCACGTGGGCGGTCAACGCGTACGATGCGTTCTACATGCTAACGTACTCCATGGTGTCGCTCGAGGGCAGGCCGCTCACGGGTCGCAACATCGCCGAGGGCTTCAAGCGGCAGATCGCGGCGGCGCCGAGCGTGCGGGCCGGGCAGACGTACATCAACGACGCATTCAAGATTTTGGCCGAGGGTCGCTCGTTCGACTACGACGGCGCGTCGGGCCCATTGAACCTCGATACGAAGACGGGCGAGGCGGCGTCGGATATCCTCCTTTGGTGCGTCAAGAAGGACGAGAGCGACAAAATCACCGATCCGATCACCATCCCGGCCGTGTACTTCAGCGCCACGACGCGCGGGCTCACGGGCGGGATGGATGCGATTCGGGGGTTTTGCGGCTTTTGAGGATACGTCGCAGGAGCGCGCGGGCGCCGCAGGTGACGCGCTACACGTGGCGAGGGAGCGGGAGGGCCTCCCGCTGATGGCGCAGGTGCTCGTCGATGGACCAGCGGCCGCCACCCGCCACGGTGAGCAGCACCAGGATGAAGAGGACGAGGAGCGCGAACTCGAGGGTCTGCGCGGGCTGGAAGAGGCCCTCGTTCCAGTGCACGAAGACGACGGCGCCCGCGAGGATGGGGACCTGCACGGCGGCGGCCACGCGGGTGAGCATGCCGAAGATGAGCATGATTCCGCCGGCGGCGTGCGCCATGACAATGTAATGTGCAAGCAATGCAGGTGCGAAGGCGCCCGACTTGATCGGCATGGTCTCGATGAATGCCGACATGTGCTGCATGAAGGATATCGCCTTCAGCAGCAGGGCCACCCCCATGTAAATACGCAGTAGGTCGAGCCAGCCATCACGATGTTCGTCGACCCATGCTCGGAGCTTGAGATACGGATCCATGCGCCACCTCGGTCGAAAACGTGGTGCAGCGCCCCTCCTTCGTCAGCCGGTTCGCAGAATGCGGGAATGAGCGCCGCCGAAAATGGACTTGACGAACGAAAGCTTCCCACGAATCGGTCCCCGCGCAATGCGACCATTGACCGCCGGCGCTGCGAATCGTACACAGACGTGAGAGACCAGAGAGAGACCCCTCGTGACGGCCATTAAAATCGGTAGAAACGACCCTTGCCACTGCGGCTCCGGCAACAAATACAAGAAATGCCACCTACCCACGGACGAGGCAGCACGCTCCGCTGAGCTCGCGGCCAAAGCAGCTGCAGCCGCAGCGGCAGCCGCCGCCGAGGCCGAAAATGCGGAAAAGGACGAGGCGACATCGGGCGAGGCGGGCTTCCGCAACCCGCAAGCGCGCTCCGTTCCGAAGCCGGGTTCTGGCGGCAGCGGCCACGCAGCCCCCCCGCTCTTCCGGCGCCGTTCGGTCTAAGCACGCCCGTTCCATCGAGCCCCACACCTGCCGGCCGGCGCACCGCCGATTTCCAACGAGGCCCCGGCCTACATTTGCGCGTTCATTGGCCGAGCATGCCGCGGTTCGCCGAGGTCCCTGTCCCGCCAGCGTGCCCACCGCGGATAGACCAAGGCGCCTGCTGGCCGGCGCGCACCGCCGATTTCCAAACGAGGCCCCGGCCTACGTTCATTGACCGAGCATGCCGCTGGTCGCCGAGGTCCCCTGTCCGGCCAGCGTGCCCACCATGAATGGACCAAAGCGCCTGCTGGCCGGCGCGCACCGCCGATTTCCAAACGAGGCCCAGGTCTACGTTCATTGACCGAGCATGCCGCTGGTCGCCGAGGTCCCCTGTCCGGCCAGCGTGCCCACCGTGGATAGACCAAAGGCCTGCTGGAACGTGAAAAAGAAGGTCACACCGTTCACGCCGGCCGGGCGATCCAGCGGAAAGCCGAGATCGCCGCGGAAGACGATGCGATCGACTTGGGGGAACAGCACGCGGAAACCAACCCCCGCCGAGTGGTGCAGCCGCACCGCGTCGCGGGTGAACACCTTGTCCAAACCGTTGACCGCGTTTCCCACGTCGTAGAAGGCGGCGCCGGAGAGTTGGACGGAGAAGATGGCGAGCGGCAGGGTGCGAAACTCGACATTGCCGACGAGCACGTCCTTGCCCGCGAAATAGCCGCTGGGATAGCCGCGCAAGCGCCCATCGCCGCCGAGGAAGCTCGTTCGATTGAGGTAATTGCGGTACCGATTGAGCAGCGCCGCGTCGAAGACGAGCCGCCCGAAGCCAAATCGTGGCGTGGAGACGCGCAAATCGAGCTCCAAGGAGGCGTCGCTCATGCGGTCGGACTCGAACTCGTTGGTCGCCTCCACCGAGCCGCGCACGAGGCCATCGCTCCCGAGCTGCAAGGTGTACTGCGCGGCCCCATAGACGCCGAGAAAGCTGCGGCTGGAGCCAAAGGCGTGGGCGACGGGGTAGACGCGCAGCCAGAGATCGTGACCGAGTCGGTAGTCCTCCTGGAGCGCCAAGGACTCGAAGTCGTGCACCCGGAGAAAGTTCGTGGTGTAGCCATGCCACTGGAGAAAGGGGCCGACCCGGGTGTCGCTCCTCGGCATCACCCGCCGCTCGAACTCGGCGACGGCCACCGGGTTGTAGTTGGGCACCGCCGCCCCCTCGGGAAGATCGGCGTCGAAGGCGGTCCGATAGCGCCGCAGGTTCATCTCGGCGCCGATGGTGAAATCGTTCTTGATGTCGCGCCCGAACGAGCGGGTGAGCGAGTGCGTCGACGTGTAGCGCCGTGAGCGAAACTGATAGGGCATCGCGTCGCTCTCCGGTGTGGCCTCCGCGTTGAAGCGGGCCACATTCACGCCGACATAGCGCCGCGAGACCTCGTCGCGCCATGCGAGCTGGGAGCTCCACGCCCACTCGGCGTACTTCGAATACAAAAAGCGCGACGCGGAGACGATGCCAAACGAGCCTTCGGGGTTCCCGCGCGTGCGGTTCACGATGACATTGGCGTCGGTGTTGAGCGCCAGCCATAGCCCCTGCACGCGCGGAATGCGGTACGCCATGCCGAGCGAGTACGCGTTGGGCCGGTAGGTGAATCGCCCGAGGACGAGCTGATGGCTGCCCGCGAGGTTGGACTCGGTGGGCTCGAGCAGGAGCGACTCCAGACCGGACGAGCTCAGGCCGATGTCGAACCCCATGCGAAGCGACCACACGTCCTTGGTGATGACGAGGAGGCGCATGCGATCGGGCGTACTGCCCCGGAGCGGGACCACCATGACCAAGGACAGCTGCGGCAGCCGCCGTAGGTTGCGGGCCGTTTCATCGGCCAGATCCTGGCGATAGGGCTCGCCCGCGCGCAAGAGCACCTCGCGCCCCACGATGGACTCTTTGGTCAGGGTGTGGAGCACATTGAGGAAGCCCGGCGCGGGATCGCGCTTTTCGAACACCTCGAGGCGCACGATGTCGATGCGCTCGATGGTCTTTCCCTCGGGGCTCGCTTCGAAGCTGGGCGCAGCCGGCTTCCCGTTGGCGAGGTCCTTCAAGACGAGGGAAATCGTCTCCCGCTCGTAGGCCGAGTAAGGCTCCGCGCGCCCCTGCCGCGCGATCAAGAGGGACGAAAGAAGAAAGAGCGCTAAGAAAAGACGAGGCAAGCCCGACACGGGCTTGGAGATTACACTGAGAGCAGCACGCCGCGAGCCCGCTCGTGCGTCGATTCGGAAACCGCACGTAGATACAGCGCCACCTGCGCCTCGTACTGCCGGACGGTCTCGAGGTGGGAGCCAAGCCCGGCGTCCGTCTTGTAGTCGACCACCGTCCACACGAACCCCTGCCCGTCGCGCTCGCGAAACGCAAGGTCGAGCACGCCCTCCAAGAACGAGCCATCCGCCATCTGACACAGAATCGGCGATTCGCGCCGGCACTCACTGGCGTCACGCGCCCGCTCGAAAATCGGATGCCGCAGCGCCGACACCACCGCCGCCGCCGCCGCCTCGATCTCCTCCTCGTTCGCGCCCACGAGCCTCGCCTGCACGTTCACCACCCGTCGAACCGCGTCCGGCACCGCCAACAAATCCACCACCGCCAGCGCCGCGTGCACCAAGGTACCAAACCGCTTCCCCCGCGGCCGCCCCTCCCGCGGAGCATCCGTCACCATCATCTCCACCACCGGCGCAACCAACTCTGCCAACTCCGCCAACTCCCCCCGCTCCGCCCCCGCACCGGGTTCCGCCGCCACCTCCGCCTGATGCGACACCTCCGTCACCGTATGGATCACCCGCGACGGCCGCCCTCCATGCGCCAGCGCCTCGTCCCTCTCCCTCCGCCACAGCGCGTGCAGCCTCTCCCCCGCTTCCGCGACGGTTCCTGCCTTGTCCGCCTCGAGGATCCGCTGCTGCCGCAACCCCACGTCATGGTGCTTGTCGAGCCCCAAGGCCGCCGGATCCCACCACACCACGTGGTGATCGCCCGCCCGCGGACGGTGCAGCCCCGGCTTCACCGAGTCGTGCACATCCGCGCGCACCCCCTCGGGCCGCTCGCGCACGCTGTCGGGCCCAAACTCCGGGCACCCCGGGGCTCGCTCGGACGCGCGCCGCGCGTCGTCGTACGGATAAATCACGGGATTGAGCGCGCTGGTCCAAAACTCCCCCGACACCTCGTCGCCCAGCGCAGGCACCACGAGCAGCTCGCGCGCCCGCGTGGCCGCCACATAGAGGAGGCGCAGCGCCTCTTCGCCATCTTGCTCCAGCACATCGTCGCGGTGCTCGAGGAGCTCGCGCGGTGAAGCGCCGCAGAGCGGCATGGCCCACAAACGCCGGGATGCATCCACGTACCGCGACGGCTCGGACAACGTTGGCTTCGCCGTCGGATCCGCCAGGATGACGACCGGAAATTCGAGCCCTTTGGCCCGGTGCACCGTCATGATGCGAACGCCGTCGGTGCCCTCTTCCACCACCGGCGCCTCCGAAACGCCGCCGCGGTGCGCTTCGTCCTTCATGTACTCCACGAAGGACCGAAACGACGTGGCCCCGCGCGACTCGAAGCGCCGCGCGATGTCGAGCACGCGAAGCACGTTGGCGAGCGCCTGCTCGCCCGTCGGCCAAATGGCGATGCCCGCATGGGCCCGCGTCGCCTCCAGGACGTGCACGATGGTATCGGCGATGGGCCTGCGGTTTCGCCGCCGGTGCAGCTCGGCCAGGAGCGCCATGGCGTCGCGCACCGGGCGCGTGAGCTCGGAGAGCAGCTCCGGATCGAGCCTTCGAAACGGGTTCAGCTCGCCCTTGGTGCGGTGCCGAAACGCCAAGAGCGCGTCGTCGCCCAGCGAGAAAAAGGGCCCGCGAAGCGTGGCGAAGACGGAGAGCTCGTCGTCGGGCCACTCGATGGCCGAGAGCGCATTGACGATGGCCACCACCTCTTCGCGCGCGTGGTACGAGCGCCCGCCCACGAGCACGTGAGGAATGCGCCGCGCCTCCAGGGCGCGCACGTACGGGCGGGTCACGTCGGCGCCGAAGTTCTGCAGGCGCTTGAAGAGCAAGCACACATGGCGCGCCTCGAGCGGCACCATCCGCCCGCCCTCCCGCTCCGCGATGGTCCAGCCGCTCTCCGACAGGAGATAATGCACGAAGGCGCCCACCGCATCGGGGAACGAGTCGTCGATGCGAAAGTTGACGATCTTGCCGAAATCGCCCCACGGCCGCGGGACCGGCAGCGCCACGATCGACGGGCGCGCATGCTTTGGCTCGTCGCGAAAGGCCTGCAGCGGCACATAGGTCGCTTGCGAGCCGCGCGCGTTGCCTTGCATCAGCGGCTCGAACGCGGCGTTGACGGCCTTTTGAATCGCGGGGAGGCTGCGGAAGCTCGTGGACAGGTGCAGCACGTCCGCGCCCGTGGCCTCCAGGTGGCGCTTGATGCTCTCGTACAGCGCCACGTCCGCGCGCCGAAAGCGGTAGATCGACTGCTTGGGATCGCCCACCACGAAGAGCTTCCCCGGCACGGGGAACGCGCGCATCGCCTCGTATTCGGCGGGATCGCTGGCGGCGAGGAGCAGGAGGATCTCGGCTTGCAGGGGATCGGTGTCTTGAAATTCGTCCACCAGCAAATGCGTGAACCGTTGCTGCAGCTCCCGGCGAACGTCGGCGTGATCGCGGAGGAGGTTCCGCGTCAGGAGGAGCAGGTCGAGAAAATCGAGCTTGCCGGCGCTGCGCTTGCGCGCCTCGTACTCGCCCACCAGGGGCCATAGCTCCGCGCGGAGCCCGGCCGCGAGATCGGCGTCGGCCTGCTCGAGCACCTTTTTGAGCTTCTCGTGGACGCGCGCCTTCTCGTCGAGGACCCCTTGCCGGTCGAGACCCTTGCCGTAGTACCGCCCGCTGCCCTTCCAGCCCCAGAGCTTCTGCCGGCACAGCGTGCGCAGCTCCGCCTCCAGGCCGTCGTAGTCGCGCTCGGCCACTCCGCCCCGGACGGCCTCGCGCCGGTCGAGCTCCCCGATGTAGCGCGCGATCTCGGCAAAGCTCTTGGCGAGCCAGGAATCCTTGTAGTCTGCACGCGGTGCGAGAGCGCCCAAGGCGCGCAGATCCTCGAGGATGTCATCGACCGCCCCGCGCCGGTCGAAAGGGGTGTGCGACCACGGGGTGTCGAAGTCGCGCTGCTCGATGAGGGACGACACCGCCTGGGTGAGCACGTGCCGCGGCCCCACCGCGTCGCGATCGCGCGAGCGGCGGCGGAGCACGCGCTCCACCTGTGGGAGCGGCTTGGCCAGCTGCGCCTCGAACCATGGCTCGAAGCAGTCGTGCAAGATGCGCTGCTTGCCGTCGTCGTCCGCCACCTCGAACAGCGGGTCGACGCACGCCTCCACGGGCCTTTCGCGCAGCAGGTCGGCACAGAAGCCGTGAATGGTGCCGATGTGCGCGGCCTCGAGCTCGGCCAGCGAGGCGTCGAGGTTCTTGCGCTCGAGATCGGAGACCACCTCGCTGCTGCGCGCCTTCTCGATCTCGGTGCGCAGCCGCAGCTTCATTTCCCCCGCGGCCTTCTCGGTGAAGGTGACGGCCACGATGGCCGAGAGCCGCGCCTTTCCCTTCTTCACGAGCGAGAGCACGCGGCCGACGAGCTCCGTCGTCTTTCCCGTCCCCGCCGCCGCCTCCACCACCAGAGTCGTATCGAGGTCTTCGCGAATCCGCTGCCGTGCCTTGGCGTCGCCGAGCGGCTTGTCGAGGGCGCCGAAAAGAAGCGTCATGCGCGCCTCCGCAGGGCCATGAGCGGCGCCAGCGGCGCTTGGTTCTTCACCTTGCGCGTCCGCATCTCTTCGTAGGGGCCGCACACGCGGAGGTAGTCGCAGTACTGGCACGCGCCTTCGTCGGGCGCGGCCGGCAGCGCCCCCGCCTCCAGCGCCTTGCCGACCACGTTGACCACCGTCTTGGCCTCCGCGCGCGCCGCCTCGTCGAGCCCGATGGTGTACTCTTTGAACTCGCCCGCGGTGGTGCAGTAATACAGGCGCCCGCCCTCCACGCTGCGCCCCTCGAAGAGCTTTTCGAGCGCGAGCGCGTAGAAAATCGGCTGGAGCGTCTGCCCGCCGCCGATCCGGGTGGTGGCGGTCGCGCGCACCTTGCCGGTCTTGTAGTCGGTCGCGCGCAAGGTGCCGCGCGCGCTCCGCTCGACGCAGTCGATCGAGCCGCGCAAGAGGATGCCCTCGTCGAGCTTCAGCGGCTCCTCGATGCTTGCCGGATCGCGCCCCGCGCGGTCGGGCAAGCCGAACGAGAGCTCGAAGTGCGTGGGGCTCCACTCGTCGTCCTCCGCGTCGCGGCGGAGCATCTCGCGCAGATCGGCGGCGATGGCCTCGATGCCGTCCTGCCAGACCCGGTCGATGGCCGGCGCCAAGTCGTCCTGGTAGCGCGCGGCCACCTCGGCGAGCGCCTGATCGAGCTCCGCCTCGACCGCCCGCCGATTTTCGCGGGTGACGGGCAGCATGTTCTTGTCCCGGAGCCGGACGTACAGGGTGTACTCCACGTCGTGCACGAGCGATCCGCGCTCCAGCGGGTCGAGCTCCTCGATGGGCGCCGGTTCGTCGCGCGGCCCGAGCCGGTGAATGGCCTGCAGCACGAAGCGGTACGGGCACGCCGCGAAGTTCTGCAGGGCGGTGGGCGAGAAGGAGCGCCGCGAGAGCAGGTGCGCGTCGAGGGCCTCGCGGGCCTCGCCCTTGACGTCGAGGAGCCCGTCCACCGAGAACCAGTTCGGATGCCACCTTCGCGCGCGCGTCCGCAGGGCGCGCGCCAGGTGCGGGTTGGTGGAGAGCAGGTAGCGCGCCGTGCCGATGGTCTCGGCCTCGGGCTTCTTCAGGATCGATTCGAGGAGCGACAGATCGTGCTCCGCCGCGTCCACGGCGTCGCGCGCTTGCGCCGGAGCCGGCCAGCCAATGCGCGCATCGCCCACCCGCTCGGCGCGGCGGGCCAGCTCGTCGAAGCCCGGAAGGCGCCCCTCGGCCGCGCGCAAGACCTCCAGCCCGTAGAACGAGGGCGTGCGCGGGCGCGACTGCTCCACGTCGATGCGCGGGTACGACAAAACGAGGCGCGCGTTGGCCGCGCCGGCGGCGATGCGCAGCGCGAGCCGCTCCTCCTCGGAGCGTTCGCGGTTGGTCACCAGGTCGAGGGGGTGCGCGAGCCGCACCCGGTCCGGCAGCACGGGATCGTCGATGACCTTCTGCGGGAAGATGCGCTCGGCCAGGCCGGGGACGAACACCACCTCGAAGGTGAGGCCGCGCACCTCCTCGGTGGATGCAATATACACGCAACCGAAGCGGCGCCCGCGCGGGGGCACGGTGAGCTCCGTGAGGCGCTGCTCGAGCACCAGGCGCACCTCCGAGAGCGACACGGGCCCCACCCGCCGGAGCGGCTCCAGCTCCGCCAGCACGGAGAGCACGCGGTTGGGGCGGCGCAAGGCGCGGGTGGCGAGCGCGCCCAATCGATCGATGTACGTGCCCCAATCGGCCGAAGGCGGCAGCGCGGCGAGATCGTCGAGCAAGGGCAGCGCATAGCTCTGGAGGCTCGCCAGATCCGCGAGCTCGCGGCGGATCACCACCGCGCGCGCGTTGTCCTCGGGGTAGAGGCCGAGCTCCCGCTCGAGGCTCTTGGCGCGGCCGCCCAGGCGCGACTCCCAGCGCTTTCGCCCGCCGATGACCGCAGCATCGACGATGAGCCGCTCCCACCGGTACGGCGCGCGCAAGGTGCCCCCCACCACCGCCAAGGACGATGGACTATGCGAGACCACGGCGGCTTCTTCTTCTTGGGGCTCGTCCTCGGCCGTGCGTTCCAGCGCGCTCGGGAGAAACTCGTCGTCGGGGACGACCCAGCGCTCGGTGCCGGCCAAGGGCGGCGGCGGCCTCCCGCCTTCATCGGCGCCCGGCACCTCGCTCAGCGAGAGGTACTCGGAGAAACGGCGGGCGGAGAGCTTCTCGATGGCGCACCACAAAAGCGCCAAAAACGCGCGCCCCGCCGAGTCCGGCCGCACCGTGCCACGTGCAAAATAGGCGGGAATGGCCGCACGGCGCAGGGCCTCGACCAGGTGCGCGCGGTAGGCGACCGGGGCCCGCAAGACGATGGCCATGCGGTCGAACGGGACGCCGCGCGCGGCCTCCCGCAAGATGCGGCGGGCGATCTCGATGCACTCGCGGCTCTCGCCCGGCGCCGACAGCATCTCCACGGCGTCGTCGACCTCGCCCGTCTCGGTGGTCGGCGAGAACAAGCCGCGCTGGAGGCGCGACAAGGTGGTGCGCGAGGGGTCGGTCAGGCGCACGGCGCGCACCGCGAGCGCTTCGCCGAGGTGCTGCTCGGTGCGTTGGTCGCCTTCGGGGAACGTGGCGAGCACCTGCTCCGCGCGCAGCGCCAGAGCCGTCAAGAGCTCGGTCTCGAGCACGGAGCGCAGCGGCAGGTCGACCAAAAGCATCGGCACGTCCAAAAACGGATGCGACGTGGTGCGATCGAGGGCCGCCGTCACCGCCAGCTCGAAGATCAGCGCGCGGTCGGCGATCCGATCCGCCTCGAGCTCCGCGGCGAAGGCGTCGCACAATCGTTGCAAATCGGTCTCGCCCAAGGCGCGGGGCTCGGTCTTGGCCATCCGCAGCTCGTTGAAGGTGCGGGCCAGCGCGCGCGGAAGGCCGGGCCGGTCGGCCACGGCCGCAAAGCGCCCGAGCTCGCCCTTTTCGGCCAGCCGATGAACGACGCGCGTCGAAAGGGCCTCCAGGGTGAGCCTCCCGGACGGAACGAGCCCTCGCGCCGCGAGCTCCGGCGCGGCCAGGGCAGCGGCCATGCGCGCAAGGGTCGTACGCTCCCATCCGAAGGTTCGGCGGACTTGCGCTCCGGCTTCGCGCGCGACCTCCGCGGCCACCTCCAACGTGGGGCCCACGATGACGAGACGCGTCGTAGGACCGCGTGACGCAAGCCACGAAACGGCTCTTGCAATGCGGAGCTCGGCGCGGGACGAACCGACAACGATTCGCCGCGGCTCGTCGACGCGCGCAGAGAGAAGGTCAAGCTGGCCCATTTCGCGCGGGTGAAACTATCATCGTTCGCGTGTCCGTGCTCCTCACCGAACGGCTCGAGTTGGTTCCTTTCACGCTTCCTTTGGTGGAGGCGATGATGGCGAGCGACCGCGACAAGATCGAACAGGCCGTCAACGCCCCCCTCCCCAAGCGGTGGCATGGCCGCGCGATGATCGAGCGCGCCTTCCCCGCCTCGCTCTGCGAGATCCGCAAAGACCCGGAGACGCGCCTCTGGGGCGATCGCTTGATGATCGTGCGCACCAAGGCTCGGCGTATCGTCGGGAGCGTCATCTTCCACGGCCGCCCGGGCCCCGACGGCATCGCCGAGGTGGGCTACGGCGTGGAAGACGAGTGGCAAGGTCTCGGCTACGCCACCGAGGCGGTCGAGACCTGCCTGCAGTGGGCGCTCGTGCAGCCGGGCATCCGCGCCGTGCAGGCCACGACCTTCCAATGGCACCGCGCCTCCTTGCGGGTCATCGAGAAATGCAAGATGACCCGCATCGGCTCCCGCGACCACGAGATGCTCGGCGAGCTGACGATCTTCGAGCGGCGCGCGATGTAGCGCCGCTCGCGCGGCTACGGCTGCAGGCCGCCCCAGGTGATGGCGTCGGCGAGCTCGCGGCTCACCACCATGCCGCCGCAGGAGCTGGTCGGCGAAATCGCGAAGCGCATACCGACCTTCTCGCCCTTCCAGACCGAGGCTTGGCTCGAGGTGGCCTGCGGGGCGCCCAGCTCGCGCTCCAGGGACTCCTTGACCCCCTTGCAGTCGCCGTTCGACTTCACCGAGAACGTGATGGAATCGAGCTTTCCCTTGTTGAAGGTGTAAAGCACGTCACGGAGGGCTACCCCGCCATACGACGGAGCCCCTCTCGTTACACGATACGTGATGCGGTCCCCGCTCTTTTCGGTCTGCTTCAGGCCATGGAACGATTTGAACGAGGACCCCAGCTGCACACCGGCAAAGCCATTTTTCGCGTCCAACTTGCTTGCGGGCCCCACGGCCGCCGTGTCCGGACCTTTGCTCTCGCTGGCCTTGGCGGCTGCTCCCGTCGCGGACCCTCCCCCATCGTCCTTGGTGGCCTCCGGCGCCACTTCGGGCGCGGGACCTTCGACGCGATACTCTTGAATCGGAACTTCGGCCGGGGGTTTTCGGGCACGGGGCTCTTGGCACGAGACCATCCCGAGGAGAAGGACACAGCCAATCGAAGGGCGCATTGCGCCTATGCTACTTGGTGACCCTGGTGTCTTTCCATCACAAGTTTCGGGCCAAGGGGGCATGTGTCCGCGTGCGACCTGCACGGTAAGCCGATATGATCCGCGCCATGCGCGTGGTCATTGCCGATAAATTTCCAGAGAACTACCTGCTCGAGTTTCGTTCGCTCGGACTCGAGGTCCAGTACCACCCCGACGCCTCGGCTTCCGAGCTGCCCAACGTCGCACGCGAGGCGGAAATTCTCGTGGTCCGCAGCACGAAGGTCACCCGGGAGACCATCGAGGCCGCGAGCCGCCTGCAGCTGGTGATTCGCGCCGGCGCGGGCATCGACACCATCGACGTGGAAGCCGCCAGCGCCCGCGGCATTTATGTAACCAACTGCCCCGGCAAGAACAGCGTGGCCGTGGCCGAGCTCACGGTGGGTCTCATCCTGGCGCTCGATCGACGCATTCCGCAGAACACCGCCGAGCTGCGCGAGGGGCGCTGGAACAAGAAGGAGTACAGCAAGGCCGATGGTCTCAAAGGCAAGACCTTGGGCCTGGTCGGTCTTGGATCCATCGGGCAAGCGGTCGCCCGAAGGGCGGCGGCCTTCGAGATGAACCTGGTCGGGTATACGCGCTCGCCCCACCCGGAGCTCGCGCAATCGCTGGGCATCATTCCCTGCTCCACCTTGTTCGAGCTCGCCGAGCGAAGCGACATCGTATCGGTGCACATCCCCGGCAACTCCGAGAACCGCGGGCTCTTTGGCGAGTCCTTCTTCTCGCGCATGAAGCACGGCGCCACCTTCGTCAACACCAGCCGCGGAAGCCTGCACGACACCGCCGCCCTGGAAAAGGCGATGCGCGAGCGCGATCTGCGCGTGGGCCTCGACGTCTACAACCCCGAGCCCGAGGGCGGCGCCGGTCCCTTCGATCACCCGCTGTGCAAGCTGCCGGGCTTCGTGGGCACGCACCACATCGGCGCCAGCACCGAGCAAGCGCAGAACGCCATCGCGGCCGAAGCCGTCCGCATCTGCCGTGAGTTCGTGCAACTGGGCCAACCCCTCAGCGCGGTGAACATCGAGCGTGCGTCGCCCGCCAAGGCCCAGCTCATCGTCCGCCACTACGACCGCGTCGGCGTCCTGGCGTCCGTACTCGCCATCGTTCGCAAATACGGCCTCAACGTCGAGGAGATGACCAACACCATCTTCGCCGGCGCCAAAGCCGCCGTCGCCACCATCCGCCTCGCTTCCCTACCGCCGGACGCGATGTCCGAGGAGCTGACGAACCTGAAAGAGCAGATCATCCAGGTCACCGTCAAACCGTGTTGACGTTCAGCGCGAACGCCCTACCCGTCGTCGACCTCCTGATCCTCGAGCGTTCGGATCTTGCCAATCGGGGGGTCGAGGCGATAGCGCGGAGGCTCGCTGACCCTCATGATCTCGAGGTACCGCGCGATGCGCTCGCGATTGAGTTTCGGATTGCGGCGAATGATTTCTTCGGGCTCGAGGCGCACCATTAGAAGACCTCCCTGGAGTGAACGAGCTGTGAGATGTCGTTCTTATCCATGAAATCTAGCACGAGACTCGCGTACCGTTGGACGATTGAGCTCAGCGTGGGGTCCGCGCCAAAGTCGTCGATTTGCAGCTTCAGCGTTTCACGAAGCGTTTTCATGGAGATGCCGCGCCCGTGCGATCCCCAACGGGTGTGGTCCATGAGTGCGTCGGCGATCTCGCGCGCTCGTTGCTCGCGTTCCTGGCGCGCAACGGGCCGCTTCGCGGACTGCGTCGCAGTCCAGTCCTTGAACTTGTAAACGGCAAGCCACCCCACCAGAAGGGACTTCGACAGCTCCTGCGCCATCTCGATCTGGTGGAGCTCTCCGAGATCGAGCCGTTGGAGCAAGGCGAATTCGGCGTCCGACAAAACGCCATTCTGCGACTTTGCAATCAGACGCTCGTACTGCGCAAGGTACGACAGCGCGGGAATGAGCTTGCCCTCTCGAACGACCTGCGGATCGATCGGCCCCAAGTAAGAGGCGTAATCCATCAGGATGGCATCGCCAGACATCGCAAAGATGGTGCCGGCCGACATGGCAAACTTGGGCACCACGAAGAGCACTTCGTCATAAAAGTTGCGAAGGATGTTGACCATTCGCTCGACGACTTCGACCGTACCGCCCTCGGTGTGCAGCACCACGGCGAGCTTTCTTCGTCTGGGTGTGAGCGGCTCGACGACCCGACGAACCTTGTACTCCACGCCGTCGAGGATTGGTCCGATCAGCGCGAGAACATCGGCATCGAGCTTCTCTTCGAGATTGAGCAACAGACCGTGAAGCACCCGCTTGGCTTCTCGGTTTAGGCTGGTCTGTTCCATGGCCCGCATAGAGCGAGACCAGTGCCAGCCCCTGCCCCCTCGATTCCATCGAGAAAAACCGCTGCGGTCCCCCGCACCGCCCCTGTCCCAGACGAAATCCCCCCTGTCCCGGGACACCCCCACGTCCCGGGCGCCAGACGAACCGCTACTTCAAAACGCCAAGCTTCTTCCCAACCCGCGCAAACGCATCCACGGCACGGTCGACCTGCTCGGGCGTATGCGCCGCCGAGAGCTGCACGCGGATGCGCGCCTCGCCCTTGGGCACGACCGGGTACGAAAACCCGATGACGTAAATACCCTCGTTCAACATCGCGGCAGCCACCTCCTGCGCAAGGCGCGCATCGCCCAGCATGATGGGGACGATGGGGTGCACGCCTTCTTTGGTCGCAAAGCCCGCGGCGGCGATCTTCGAGCGGAAGGAGCGCGTGTTCTCCGCCAGGCGGTCGCGCAGCTCGGTGGTCGACGCGAGGAGATCGAGCACCGCGATCGATGCGCCCACGATGGCGGGGGCCAAGGTGTTCGAGAAGAGGTACGGGCGCGAGCGCTGGCGCAGCAGATCGACGATCTCCTGGCGGGCTGCCGTGAAGCCGCCGGCGGCGCCGCCGAGGGCCTTGCCGAGGGTCGACGTGATGATGTCCACCTTGCCGAGCACGCCGAAGTGCTCGGCGGTGCCGCGGCCCGTTTTGCCGATGAAGCCCGTGGCGTGGCTGTCGTCGACCATGACCATGGCTTGGTACTTCTCGCCGAGCTCGCAAATGCGATCGAGCTTCGCCAAGTAGCCGTCCATGGAGAAGGCACCGTCGGTGGCGATGAGGCGCAGGCGCTTGCCTTGGGTGGCGGCGAGCGCCTTTTCCAGCGCGTCCATGTCGCCGTTGGGGTAGCGATGGCGCTCGGCCTTGCAGAGACGGATGCCGTCGATGATCGAGGCGTGGTTCAGCGCGTCGCTGATGATGGCGTCTTCTTCGCCGAGCAAGGTCTCGAAGAGGCCGCCGTTGGCGTCGAAGCACGAGGAGTAGAGGATGGCGTCGTCGGCCCCGACGAAGTCGGCGGCCTTGCGCTCCAGCGTCTTGTGCGCGTCTTGCGTTCCGCAGATGAAGCGCACGGAGGAGAGGCCAAAGCCGTACGTGTCGATGGCCGCGTGCGCCGCCGCGATCACCTTCGGGTGCGACGACAGCCCCAGGTAGTTGTTCGCACAGAAGTTGAGCACCGGCTCGCTCTTCTCCCCCACGCGGATCTCGGCCGCCTGCGGTGAAAGGATGTGCCGCTCCCGCTTCTCGAGCCCCGCCTCGCGAATCTCCTTCAGCGTCGTGCCGTAAATCTCTTTGGCCTTGCCGTACATGGCGTCACGCCCTCCTCGGTCTCGTTTCGTTTTCAGCGGTCGTGGGGGAACTGCAGGACGACCTTGGGGTCCTGATGCGCTCTTCGAACTTCGTCGGATTGTCGACGATGGCCCGGTCGAAGCCCTCGAGGATCGGATCGCCGCTCTTCCATCCGAAGAGGATCACGTCGCCGCCGCGGCGCACGCGGGTGATGGCGTCGTTGACCGCCGGCGGCTGCCCGCTCATCTCCAGGGCGAACATGGAGTCCTTGGCCATGCGCGCGGCAGCCTACCATGAATGCTCCGCTACGAACGCTTGCCGGCGGCGCGCTTCTTCGGTTTCTTCTCCGCCTCGCGCTCCTCGACCGGCACCTGCGCCTCCGTCTTTTTCAAACCTTTGGCCGGCGCCGATATGTTGGCGGGCGCGACACGGAGCGAGCGCGCAAGCAGGTCCGCGAGATCGATCACCTTGCCGCCAGAGCCGCCCGCCGCGACCTGCTCTTCGCCCGCGTCGGTGTCCGGGCGCGCCAGCTCGTCGCGCTCCACTTTTTCCGCGGCCGCAGCCTCCACCGCAGCGCGGTATTCGTCGGGGTGCTTCTTCGCGTCGAAGTCCTCGCTGCTCAATTGCTCCACCAAGTTGAGCGCGAGCTGCAGCTCGCGATCGCTCGCCGGCTTGGCATCGGGGAGCACGATCTCGTCGCCGGGGACGATTTCATCGGCGAAGCGAAGCATGTCGAGGGCGAACAGCTTTCCGCGCGGGCGCAACATCGCCAGCTGCGTGCGCGTGCGGATGCGCACCTTGCATAACGCGGCGCGTTGGGTCGACTCGAGCGCTTCGCGCAAAAGGGTGAAGCCTCGGGCGCTCTTGCCGCCGGGGCCTACCCAATAGCTCTTGCTGAAATAAACATTATCGACCTGCTCGGGATCGATGAACTCGACGATGTCGATGCCGCCGGGGCCATCCTCGCCATCCATTTTTGCGAGCTCTTCTTTGGTAAAGAGAGCATATTCGCCTTTCGAGACCTCGTACCCCTTGCCAATCTCACCCCACTCGATGTCGCGGTTGCACTTCGGGCAGCGGCGGACCATCGAAATGCGGGACCCGCACTCCGTGTGGAGCTGGTGAAAACTGGGGGTCAAATCCTTGGTCGCCGAGTACAGTTTGGCGGGAATCGTGACGAGACCAAACGCAATTTCACCCGACCACATCGCACGCATGGGTTCGTCTCCAAATCGAAGCCGCAGGCTCGCGGGGCCCCGGCAGGCATAGGGAATATAAGGCTGTGGGCGATAAGCCGTTCGATAAGCTGGAAAGATACCGCAAGAAGAGAAACTTCGACGTCACGCCGGAGCCAAGCCCGGACACGCCGTCGAAAGCGGATCGAGCGGCGCCAGGCCGGCCCAAGGACAAGCCTGACACCGCATCGTCCCATCGCTCACGGTCGCGGGTAAAGAAAACATCGAAGCCATCTACAAAGGTGCATAAGGCGCCAGCCTCTTCGCCGGAGCCTGAGGTCGAAGTCGCGGTCGAGGTCGAGCCCGAGGTCGACGGCGAGCCCGCGCCGAGGACCGGTCTCGCCTTTGTGATTCAGAAGCATGACGCACGGCGTCTACATTACGATTTGCGGCTCGAGCTCGGCGGGACGATGATGAGCTGGGCCATCCCCAAGGGCCCCTCCTATGATCCGGCGACCAAGCGCCTGGCGGTGCAGGTGGAGGATCATCCGATGTCGTACAACGACTTCGAGGGGCGCATCCCCGATGGCGAGTACGGCGCGGGCGACGTCCTCATCTGGGATCGTGGCACGTACGAGCCCGTGCTCGACAAGAAGGCGCCCTCGCTGGAGGCGATGCGCGACAAGGGGCATTTTCACCTGCGGTTCGCGGGCGAGAAGCTCCAGGGCGGCTGGCACTTGGTGCGCACCAAGGGCCGCCTGCAAGCAACGCGTGCGGACCATCCACAGTGGCTCTTCTTCAAGGCGCACGATGAAACGGCGGATCCGGCGCTCGACATCGTCACCAGCCGGCCCGAGTCGGTGGCGAGCGGGCGCAGTGCCACGCGCGGCCCGGGGCGGGTGACGTCTTCGCCGCTCGGGCAAAGCCCGCGCGAGCTTCTTTTGGCCATGGGGGATGTGTCTAGGGCAACGAACGGACCCATCGTCGGCGATGGCTCGCACTATTTGTTCGAGGTGAAGTTCGACGGCTACCGGCTGCTCGCCGGCAAGACGGGGAGCGACGTTCGCCTCTTCTCGCGCAAGTCGAACGATTGGACCGATAAGTTTTCCATCATCGCGGCGGCCATCGCGCGGCTGCCCGCCCGCGAGCTGGTGCTCGACGGCGAGGCGTGCGTGGTCGACGATCAAGGGCGGCCCTCGTTCGAGGCGCTCCAGCGCTGGCTCGCCGGCGACGAGCCCGACGCGCACATCGCGTTCGCCGCCTTCGATCTGCTCTGGCTCGACGGGCGCGATCTGCGAAAGCGCCCCATCGAAGAGCGCCGGGAGCTCTTGAAGGGGCTGCTCGCCACCGCCAAGCCGCCGCTGTCGTTCTCGTCGGCCATGACCGGCAAGGTGGACGAGCTGCTCGCGGCGGCCAAGAACGCGGGCCTCGAAGGGCTGATCGCCAAGCGCAAAGGCTCGCTCTACACGGCGGGGCCGACCTCGAACTGGGTGAAGCTCAAATTCGAGCTCCGCCAGGATTGCGTCATCGGGGGGTACCTGCCGCTCAAGGGCGCGGAGGTGGTGGGGGCGCTCTTGGTCGGTGTCTACGACGAGAAGGGCGGCTCGCTCGTCTACGCGGGGCGCGTGGGCAGCGGCTTCGACGATCGCACGCGCGCGCACCTGGCGCACCTGCTCGATGGGATGCGGGTGAAGGCGCCCAAGATGGCGCACGTCCCCAAGCTGCCCTCGCCGCGCTTCTGCGAGCCTCGGCTGGTGTGCGAGGCGGCCCTGGGCGAGTGGACCCGCGATGGCATCATGCGCTTCCCACGGTTCATCGGGATGCGCGAGGACAAGGCGCCCGAGGAGTGCCTGCGCGAAGATGGGGCGCGCTCCGAATCGTTCAGCGACGCGGAGGGCGACGACGAAGGCGCGGGCACCGCGCGGCGCGAGCGGGCGACGGGGCGCAAGGTGGCCTTGAGCAACCCCGACAAGGTGCTCTATCCGCGCGACGGCATCACCAAGCAAGACATTTACGACTACTACACGGACATCGCCGAGGTGATGCTGCCGCATTTGCGCGGGCGGCCGATCCACATGCAGCGCTGGCCGCATGGAATCGACGACGAGGAGTGGTTCCAGCACCGCCTTCCGCCCAAGGCGCCGGAGTACGTGCGGCGCATCCCCTTCTCCAAGGACAAGGCGCCTTGGTACCGCCTGGCGGAGAAGGGCGCCGTAAAGGAACGCATCGTGGTGGAGAATCTGGAGACCTTGCAGTGGCTCGCCAACTTGGCGGCGCTCACCTTGCATCAATGGGCGAGCCACGCTCCACCCGAGGCGACCACGCCGACCCAGGTGCACCGCGCGCTGGCGCAGGCGGATTACGTCGTCATCGATCTCGATCCGGGCGAGTCGACCCGCTGGGACGAGGTGATTCAGATCGCGCACGCCGTGCGCACCTTGCTGGAGGCGCTCGCGCTGGTGAGCGTGGTGAAGACCAGCGGAAAGCGCGGCCTTCACGTGATCGTCCCGCTGGCGCGCGGCCCGTCCCACGACGACGCCGTGGCCTTCGCCGAGCAAATCGCGCGCGCCGTCGCCAAGGTGATGCCGGCCATCGCCACCGTGGAGCGCATCAAGGAGAAGCGGCGCGGCCGTCTCTATGTCGACTATGGGCAAAACGGCGGCGGCCGCACCATCGTCTCGCCTTATACCTTGCGCGCCGCCGACCGCGCCCCCGTCTCCGCCCCGCTCCGCTGGGACGAAGTGACGGACAAGCTCGATCCCAAAGCGTTCAATTTGCGCACCTTGCGCGATCGCATCGCCAAATACGGCGATCTCCTCGCACCGTGCCTCGAACCGACGCAGACATTGCCGGCATTGGGGTGACCGCGGAACGGAGAGCCGAGGTACGGCCGACGCCGGCCTTTGCCGTCCAGCGACCCCCCGCACCCTACCCCGAAAGCAACTCCGCCAACCGCACCGCCAAGAGCGGCGACTGCACCGCCTCGTGCTTGATGAACACGTGCGTCTGCTCCCAAGCCTGCGCCTTCACCCGCTCCCCCCACGCCCGCAGCTCCGCGTCGCCGTAGTCGGAGCGGCGCAAGCGCAAATACCCCCAGCGGGCCGTCGCCACCAGCGGCGCCTGCAGATCGTCTTTGACGGCGCCCGCGGCCTCCAGCTCGTCCGACTCGGCGATGCACAGCGCCACCCCGTACTCGTTCAAGGTCGCGTACACCTCGTCATCGAACCAGCTCGGGTGCCGAAACTCCATGGCCACCTTGGCGTCGCGCGGCACGGCGGCGAGGAAATCGCGCAGGCGCGGGAGGTCCTTCTTGAAGTTCGGCGGCAGCTGAAAATCGACGGGCCCCAGCTTTTTGCCCAGGATCGCCAGGTTGACGAACAGATCCCGCACCAGATCGCCCACGTCTTTGAGGCGCTTTTGGTGCGTGATCCGGCCGGGCGCCTTCAGCGCGAACGTGAACGCTTCGGGCACCTGGGAGGCCCAGCCTTCGAGCGCCTTCGTGGAGGGAAAGCGGTAGAACGTGTTGTTGATCTCCACCGTCGGGAGCCGCGTCGCGTAGTAGGGCAAAAACCCGTCCGCCGGGGTGTCCTCGGGGTAGAAGTCCCCGCGCCACTCTTTGTAACTGTACCCGCTGGTCCCGACGAAGATGCGCATCGGAAAAGGCTAACCCGAGACGCGCTCCAAGGTCACGAATGTGACCCCCGGGGTCTCCCCCACCTTGCGATCCACCTCGCGAAACGCGGCCCGATCGTACTCCGGAAACCGCACGTCGCCCTCGGCGTCCCGGTCGATGTATGTAAGATACATGCGCGTGACCTTGGGCAGCGACAGCCGGTAGATCTCCCCTCCCCCGATGATGAACGGCTCGGGATCGCCCGCCTGCGCCAGGGCGATGGCCTCGTCCAAGCTGGAGACGACCTCGCACCCCTCGAGCACCAGCTGCGGCTGGCGGGTCACCACCAGGTTTCGCCGGTTGGGGAGCGGCTTCTTCACCTCGTCATAGGTCTTTCGCCCCATGATGACCGCGTGCCCCGTGGTGGTCCGCTTGAAGTGGCGCAGGTCCTCGGGGATGCGCCAAGGGAGCCCGCCGTCTTTGCCGATGATGCCGTTGCGGGCCACGGCCGCGATGAGCGCCAGCGCCGCCATCACACCGAGACCTCGGCCTTGATGTGCGGGTGTGGATCGTAGCCCTCGAGCCGAAAGTCCTCGTAGCGGAAGGCGAAGAGATCGCGCACCTCGGGGTTCAAGACCATGCGCGGCAAAGGCCGCGGCGCCCGCGTCAGCTGCTCGCGCGCTTGGTCCAGGTGGTTCATGTAAAGGTGCGCATCGCCCAAGGTGTGGACGAAATCGCCCGGGCGAAGGCCGCTCACGTGCGCGATCATCATCGTCAACAGGGCGTAGCTGGCGATGTTGAACGGCACGCCGAGGAAGATGTCGCCGCTGCGTTGATAGAGCTGGCACGAGAGCGCGCCACCCGCGACGTGGAACTGAAAGAGCGTGTGGCAGGGCGGGAGCGCCACGTCGTCCGCCTCCTTGGGGTTCCAGCCGCTCACGATCAGCCGGCGGCTCGTCGGGTTCTTGGCGATGCCCTCCAGCACCCGCCGGATCTGGTCGACGCCGTCCTGCGCGTACCGTCCATCCTCGAGCTTGGTCGCCCCGAAATTGCGCCACTGGTGGCCGTAAATGGGGCCGAGATCGCCTTCTTTCCGGCCGAACTTCGCGCACGCTTCGGCGGTCGCCCACTCGTTCCAGATGCGGACGCCTTGCTCTTGCAGCGGGGCGACGTGGGTGGAGCCGCTGAGGAACCAGAGGAGCTCCACGATGATCGACTTCATGTGAAGCTTCTTGGTCGTCAGCAGCGGAAAGCCGTCTTGCAGGCGAAAGCGCATCTGATGGCCAAAGACGCCCAAGGTCCCCGTGCCGGTGCGATCGCTCCGCGCCACGCCTTCCTCCAGCGCCCGGCGCAAGAGCTCCAGGTACGGGGTCATGTTCGTCCCCCGCCGGGCGCGTTCCGGGTGCCCATCGCGCGACTCGCGTTTTTCCCAGCTACTTGGCCCAGGTGCATACTTGTCCCATCAATTTCGAGAGGGTCGCGGACGAGACCTCCGGTCCCAACGTGGGGGCGCAGGCATCGAGCGCTTTGGCCATGTCGAGCGCCGTTTGGTACCGCTCCCGCGGATCGCGCGCAAGGGCGCGGCGGGCGATCGTCCAGAGGCTCGCGGGGTAGTCGGGGACCAAGGTCCGCGGATCGGGCACCACGCAGCGCTGGATGGCGCGAACCGTATCGAGATCGTTCTCGCGCTTGAAGAGCCGCCGGTCGACGGTCACCTCCCAGAGCGTGGTGCCCAGCGCAAAGATGTCCGCGCGCCGATCGGGCGGCTCGCCGTCGATCTGTTCGGGCGACAGGTACGCGAGCTTGCCCTTGACGATCCCGGCCGCCGTCTTGGAGGCGCGCGACTCCGAGCGCGCCAGCCCGAAGTCGATGATCTTGATGCGTCCGTCGAACGTCATCTGGATGTTGCTCGGGTTTACGTCGCGGTGCACCACGTTCTCCGGCTTTCCCTTCTCGTCGCGGAGCTCGTGCGCATGGTGCAGCCCCTCGGCGACGCGCGCGGCAATCCAAGCCGAGACGCCGTACGGGATGCGGTAGCCGTGGTCCTGGCAGGCCTCCCACACCCGCTGGAACGAATCGCCGATGAGCAGCTCCATGGCCAGGAAGTAGCGGCCGCGGTCCTCGCCCGACTCGTAGATTTGCACGGTGCTGGGGTGCGCCAGCTTGGCGAGGAGCTTGGCCTCGTCGATGAACATGGTCACATAGGTGGGATCGTCGGCCAGCTCGTCGCGAAGGACCTTGAGCGCCACCATGCGGTTGCCGCCCAGGGGAAGGCGCGCCAAGTACACCTCGGCCATGCCTCCGACCGCGATGCGCTCGCCGAGCTCGTACTTGCCGATCCTCACCGCTTGGACCCGCCAAGGCACGGCGGGGACGCGGGAACATTCGCCTCGTGCTCCCACTCCGAGGGGCTCTTGGACACGATGGAGAGCGCGTGCACGCCTTGCGCGAGCTCGTCTTTCAAGACGCGGTACACCATTTGGTGCCGCTCCACCCGGCCGACCCCGTCGAACGCCTGCGCGACGATCACGACCTTGAAGTGGGTCTCGGCGTCCTTGGGGACGTTGTGCATGCGGCTTTCGTCGATGACGTCGAGCAGGCTGGGCGACAAGGTGTCGTTCAGCTTTTCGCGGATCCGGGAGGCCATACGCATAGGGTTATTTTAGCATGAATCGGTAACCCACGAGCCCCGCCGCGAGAAGGACCAGGGCCGCGAACGCCAGCAGCCAAGGCCGCGCGCTCCCCGGCCATCCGCTTCGCGGCCCCGGCTCCTCGGGGGCCGGCTCGTCGAGCGCCTCCTCCTCCTCGGACTCCGGCTCGGAAGATCCCGAAAATTCGGCAGATTCGGGAGACTTGGACGATTCGGACGAATTGGGAGACGCCGAAGACGCGGAGCTCCACGGGCGCACGGTGGTCACCGACGAGTGCGCGTCCGAGGACGACGACGGAGGCTCGCCCAGGGCCTCCAAGATCGCGTCCAGCTCGACGAAAATGGCCTCCATGGTGGCAAAGCGTTCGGCCGGCAGCTTCGAGAGCGCCCGCATCACCACGGCGTCGACCCCCGGGGGAAGATCGGGGGCCACCTCCGCCAGCGGCCTCGGCTCGCCCGAGAGCAGCGCAAAGGCGATGGGGAGCTTGCGTGGATTGTTCGATGTCGTCGGGTGAACACCGCTGCTGAGAAGCTCGTAGGCGACGGTGGCCCACGAGAACTGATCGCTGCGGCCATCGATGGGCTCGCCCAGGGCCTGCTCGGGCGCCATGTAGAGAGGTGTTCCCATCACCACCCCGACCCGGGTTTGCAAGGGCTCCGAGTGGGGCGCCTCCGCGGGATCGACCACGGGGCCCGCGATGCGTTTGACCACCCCGAAGTCGAGGATTTTCACCTCGCCGGTGTCGCACACCATCATGTTCTCGGGCTTCACGTCGCGGTGCACCAGGCCCTGCTTGTGGGCCGCGTCGAGGCCGTGCGCAATTTGCGAGAGCCACGCGAGCCGCTGGCGGACGGTGACCCGCTTGTCCCCGATGAAGGTGCTGAGCAGCCGCCCGGTCGCGAGCTCCATGGCGATGTACGGCGTGCCGTCGATCTCGCCCACGTCGAAGATGCCGATGGCGTTCGGGTGGTTCAAGGAGGCCACCGCCCGCCCCTCGCGCATCAAGCGGATCGCGGCCTCGGTCAGCTGCCCCGAGGGGGTGCGCGCGATCTCCGCCCGAACGATTTTGAGCGCAATTTCGCGATGGAGCAGGGGGTCGTACGCTCGGTACACGAGCCCCATGCCGCCCTCGCCCAGCTTGCCGTCGATGCGGTAGCGATGGAACGTGTCGCCGGCTTTCAGCATCGTCGCATCCCACCCAGCATAGTCACGGCCCGAGAGCTTCGCTCACGAACCGTGACTT
This sequence comes from Sorangiineae bacterium MSr11954, assembly GCA_037157815.1. Lineage (NCBI taxonomy): Bacteria > Pseudomonadati > Myxococcota > Myxococcia > Myxococcales > Pendulisporaceae > Pendulispora > Pendulispora albinea. The sequence continues at coordinate 4,247,346 of CP089984.1, read as the reverse complement.
CGTCACGCGCTTCCGGCTACGCCACACGTTTGCCACATGACGCGCCAAATGCTCGTTTAAGGCTGATGCTTCGCGAGCTCGCGCAGGGCTTCGGCGATGCCTGCCCGTTGCGGCACGCTGGCCTGCTCCAGGTTGTCGGCGAGCCCCACACCGGGAACGAAGGCGCCGGCCAAGAGGCGCGGCGGCGCATAGAGCTCGTAGAAGAGCTCATCGACCGTGCGGCGAATGAGGTGCTCGCCGAAGTTCGTGACCTCGGTGTCCTCGTTCACGAAGAGCACCCGGCCGGTGCGGCGGATGCTCTCGCGCACATGCTCCCAGTCGTACGGGAAAAGGCTAATCAGGTCGATGACCTCGACCTCGATCCCCTCGCCCGCCAGCTCGTCGGCCACCTTCTTGGAGAGCGGCACCATGCGGCCATAGGCCACAAGGGTGACATCGCGGCCCTCGCGTACGGTGCGCGCCTTTCCAATCGGAACGAACAAATCCGGGGTATCGGGCCAGTTCGGCACCCAGCGCGAACGGTCGCCGAGCGGGGCGTCGATCATCTTGCTCAAGGTGCGCTCATCGGGCTCGCCCGGAATTTCTTCGCCGGGCAGCGCCTTGGTGCGCAGCAGCGCCTTGGGGGCGAGGAACATGACGGGGTTGGGATCCACGATGGCGCTGAGCATCAACCCGTACGCGTCGCGCGGGTTCGAGGGCATCACGATCTTCCAGCCGGGGATGTGCGTGGCCGTCGCGTCGAAGGAATGCGAGTGGTAGATGCTGCCGTGAATGCCCGAGCCCACGGGGGTCATCATGACCATCGGCAGGTTCCACTGGCCGTTGGTCGACCAGTACATGCCGCCCACGAGCTTCAGCAGGTCGATGGTGTTGTACGCGTAGTCGCAAAACTGGATTTCGCAGACGGTGCGCGAGCCCGCCAGGGCGAGGCCCATGGCGCACCCGATGATGCCGCGCTCGTCGAGGGGCGAGTTCCACGACGTTTTGAGGCCCTGCGATTGCGTGAACACGCCCCCGAGGGGCGGGCCGAGATCTTGGCCGAAAATGTCCATCACCCCGAGGCGGTCTTCACCCACGTGAAGCGCCATTCGGATGGCTTGCACCATGGTCGCCATATCTATGCGTCTCCCTTTACGGCCCGCATCGCGATTCGGCGGGCTTGCGGCTCGCCCCCGGCTTCGGTCGGGGCAAACACGTGATCGTAGATGCTGCGCGGGTCCGGCTGCGGCTCCTCCCGCACGCGCTTGGACATTTCGAGCATGGCCTGCGTCTCGCGGATGCGCATTTCGTCCATCTTGGCGCGGCTCAGGAGGGAGCGTTCCTCCAGGCGCTTCTCGAAACGGGCCAGGCAGTCCATCTCGTCGTTCACGAAGTTGGCACCCGACGACGAGGAGTGCCCATACAGGCGGGAGACCTTGGCCTCGAGCAGGAACGGACGGCGCTCGGTGCGCACGTAGTCCATGGCCTGCTTGATGCCGAAGTACGCGGTCTCGGGATCGTTGCCGTCGATGACCGCGGTCTGCATGCCAAAGGCCTTTCCGCGGTCGGCGATGCGCTTTTCGCCGTGCTGCTCGGAGCCGGGGGTGGAGATGCCGTAGCCGTTGTTGGTCACGATCATCAGCACCGGCAGCTCGTTGGCCGGGCGGGTGGTCCAAACCAGGCAGCTGGCGAAGTCGCCTTCCGCGGTGCCGGCGTCGCCGCCTTGCACGATGGTGATGCCGCGGCCCCCGAAGCGCTTTTGGGCCATGGCCGTTCCAGGCGCCATCGAAAATTGCACTTCGATGGGGGACGAAATGGGGACCACGTTCCACGCGCGGATCGAGTAGTGGCTCACGAAGTTTCGGCCGCCCGAATACGGGTCGGTGGCCGTGTTCTTCATCTGGCGCATGGCATCGGCGGGGTCGATCCCCATGGCCACCAACGTGGCGCTCGACCGGTAGTGCAGATGCAGGTAGTCGTGAGCGAGGCCCTGGCCTTTGTCGACGAGCAGTCCGAGGGCCACGTTGAAGGCTTCCTCCCCGGGCCCGCCGATCCAAAAATAGCCATCGCCTTGTTTCTGCATGCGAATGAGACGCTCTTCGAGCAAACGCGAGCGCAACATGAGCTCGTGCATGCGGATGAGCACGTCGGGTGAGAGCTTCGCAGAGGGGAAAGGACGTTCTTGGATTGGGGTCGTGCTCACATTTCTCTCCGTCTTCGGCGTCCGAAGAAGCGACGCGACAGTAGTACTAGTAACCCTGGTCGTAAACCGCGAGAAGGCAATGCAGTACCAGGATCAAAAATGAGCCAAACCGGACCCGGCGAGCGCCGCCGACCATGACGCAAACAGACAACGCGTCCGAGCGGGGGTTGCGGTAGCTTTCGAACATGTCCATCGAATCGCTTCGCGCTCAGATTGATGCCACGGATGAACGGATCCTCGACCTCCTCAACGAGCGCGCCAAGCTGGCCCTTGCGATCGGTCACGCGAAAAAGGCCGCCGCCTCACCCGATCGCCCGGCGGCCTTGATGCGCGATCCCGAGCGAGAGCGCGCGGTGCTCGAGCGGCTGACCAACCTCGCCAAGGGCGATTTTCCCCGGGACTCGGTGCGCGCGGTGTTCCGCGAGATCATGAGCGGATGTTTGTCCCTCGAACAACCACTGCAGGTTGCCTTTCTGGGCCCCGAAGGCACCTTCACCCAGATGGCGGCCCGGTATCTCTTCGGGCTGTCGGCTCAGTACCGCGAGGCGGCCACCATCGAAGGTGTCTTCGATGCCGTTCGGACGGGCGCTGCGGCGCTGGGTGTGGTGGCCATCGAGAACTCCACCGAGGGGAGCGTCACCCTCAGCGCCGATCTGCTGATCGACGGTGAGCTCTCGGTGCGCGAAGAGCTGGTGCTGCTCATCGAGCACGCGCTGCTCGCCCGCGACAAGGTGGCCTTCTCGAGCGTGCAGCGCGTGTACTCGCACCCGCAAGCGCTCGCCCAGTGCCGCGGGTGGCTCACCAAGAACCTGCCCACGGCGCAACTCGTTCAAACCGCCTCCACCACCGCCGCCGCCCGCGAAGCCCTGTCCGATCCGGCCGGCGCCGCCGTCGCGAGCCCCTTGGCGGCCGAGATCCACGGGCTCTCCATCGTGCGCGAGCGCATCCAAGACCGCAAAGAGAACGCCACCCGGTTCATCGTGCTGGGGCGCGAAGATGCCCCCCGCACCGGCAACGACCGCACCACCCTCGCCTTCTCCGTCCTCAACGAGCGCGGCGCCCTGCGCCGGGTCCTCTCGGCCTTCGAAGACGAAGGCGTGAACCTCTCGCGCCTCGAGTCGCGCCCGAGCCAAGAAAAGCCGTGGGACTACGTCTTTCTGGCCGATCTCGACGGCCACCGCCTGGACCCTAACGTCCAGCGCGCCTTCGAAAACCTGCGCGCCCACTGCGCCATGGTCAAAATCCTCGGCAGCTACGCCCGCCGCGAAGCCATCCGCCTCACGGCGGTGCCGTAATCACGCGAACCGCGTCGATGTTTTTAAACGACGAAACCCCGGCCTTTCGAGCCGGGGTTTCGCGTTCAAGAGGTACCCGAGCGCGTTATTCGGCGCCGGCGGGGGCCTCCTTGGCGGTGGGGGCCGAACGGATGGCCGCGTTGATGCGCATGCCATAGAAGGAGCGGTGCACGAAGACGACGGAGATGAGGAAGAAGACGGCCGCGATGGCGAGGCGGGTGGAGGCCGAGGGGATTTGTTCGGCCAGCTCCACGGCCAGCAGGCCGAAGAGGGTGGTGAACTTGATGACGGGGTTCATGGCCACCGAGCTGGTGTCCTTGAAGGGATCGCCCACGGTGTCGCCGACGACGCAGGCATCGTGGAGCGGTGTGCCTTTTTCTTTCAGCTCCACCTCGACGACCTTCTTGGCGTTGTCCCAAGCGCCGCCGGCGTTGGCCATGAAGAGCGCTTGGAAGAGGCCGAAGAGGGCGATCGAGATGAGGTAGCCGATGAAGAAGAACGACTCCGCGCAGGCGAAGGCCAGGGTGCCGAAGAACACGGTCAAGAAGATGTTGAACATGCCCTTCTGCGCGTAGAGCGTGCAGATCTCCACCACCTTTTTGCTGTCGGTGATCGAGGCCTTCTCGACCCCCTCGAGCTTGATGTTCGCCTTGATGAACTCCACCGCGCGGTACGCCCCCGTGCTCACGGCCTGGGTGGACGCTCCGGTGAACCAGTAGATCATCGCGCCGCCGGCGATGAGGCCCAAAAGGAACGGCGGGTGCAGCAGCGACAGCTTGTCGAGGTTCGCCGACAGCGGGACCTGCGTGGTCACGTTGGTGGTGAGGACCACGACCACCGAGAAGATCATCGTCGTGGCGCCGACCACGGCCGTGCCGATGAGCACCGGCTTGGCGGTGGCCTTGAAGGTGTTTCCGGCGCCGTCGTTCTCCTCGAGGAAGTGCTTGGCCTTCTCGAACTGAACGTCGAATCCAAACTTCTTCTTCACCTCCTCGCGAATGTTCGGGATCGTCTCGATCACCGAGAGCTCGTAGACCGACTGCGCATTGTCCGTGACCGGGCCGTACGAGTCCACGGCGATGGTCACCGGCCCCATGCCGAGGAAGCCAAAGGCCACCAAGCCAAACGCAAATACGGCCGACGCATCGACCGCGCCAATGGTCATCAGCGCGCCAAGGCCCTGCAGGCTCACATACCAGGCCGTGCCCATCAGCGCGACCAGAACGAACCCCAGCCAATACGCGCTGAAGTTGCCCGCGGTGAGGCCCGCGAGAATATTGAGCGATGCGCCGCCCTCACGCGACGACGTGACGACCTCGCGCACATGGCCCGATTCCGTCGACGTGAAGACCTTCACGAACTCGGGGATGATCGCGCCTGCCAGGGTGCCACACGTGATGATGATCGACAGCTTCCACCAGAGGGTGCCATCGCCCAGCTCGGGGATGAGCGTCTTCGACACGATGAAGGTGAGAAGCACACTCACCAGCGAGGTGATCCACACCAGCATCGTGAGCGGGTGCTCGAAGTTCATTTTGTCGGCAGCGGCATAACGCGCCTTGGCGATGGCGTCGTTGATGAAATACGAGAGCACGCTCGCGATGACCATGACGACGCGCATGGCAAAGATCCAAACCAGAAGCTGGACCTGCACCGGGATATTGGCATGCTGGCCGGTCGGATCCTTGACGGCGAGCAGAATGAACGAAATGAGCGCGACGCCGGTCACGCCGTAGGTCTCGAAGCCATCGGCGCTGGGTCCCACGGAGTCGCCCGCGTTGTCGCCCGTGCAGTCGGCGATGACGCCAGGGTTGCGCGCGTCGTCCTCTTTGATTTTGAAGACGATCTTCATGAGGTCGGAGCCAATGTCGGCAATCTTGGTGAAAATGCCTCCCGCAATGCGCAATGCCGAGGCGCCCAGCGATTCGCCGATGGCAAACCCAATGAAGCAGGGGCCGGCGTAATCGCCCGGGACCACCAGAAGAATGCCGAGCATAATCAAGAGCTCGACGCTGATGAGCAGCATGCCGATGCTCATTCCCGCCTTCAGCGGAATGGCGTAGCAGGGAAATGGCTTACCACGCAGCGCGGCAAAGGCCGTGCGCGAGTTCGCGAATGTATTGACGCGAATGCCGAACCACGCCACCGCGGAGCTACCTGCAATACCGACCAGTGAGAAGAGCAGGATAATGATGACCTGCAATGTCTTGCCGTCGGCGAAATAGCTTTGCATCACGCCGAAGTAGACGACGATGATGGCGCCGATGAAGGCCTCCAGAATGAGGATGAACTTCATCTGCGTTATGAGGTACGTCTTGCACGTCTCGTAGATGAGCTCCGAGATATCCTTCATCGATATATGGACATCGGCGTTCTTGAGCTGCGTAAAAACGATTAGCCCGAATACGAGCCCAAGGATGGATACACCCACGCCGACCGCGAGCAGGCTCGCGCCGGGCAAGCCGAAGAAGGAGACGATGCTCGCGTCATCCAGCCTCGGAACAATCAAATTGGCTTCGCCGCCGCCATGATGCGGCTGGGATGGAGTCGCCCCTGGCTGGGCTGCAAACGCCAGAGGCGATACGACGAAAACGAGCATGGCAGTGAGCAAGGACAACGCCATGCTCTTCGCTGCGTTGAACGTCGGGCGCGGCACGCCCGACAACCGTACGGATTTCATGCATAACCTCCGAGTGAGGCGGCTTGGGGACTCTGAGGGCGCCGAATGGTTACGGAGGACCAGAATCTTCAGTCCCGCCTGCGTTCTCGAGGGGTTGGCCGTCTGACCGAAGGTTCCAGACGCTTCAGCACGCCTCGTCTTTCCCCGCCCTTCCGAAGCGCCGGCCGACGGAGGAAGCAGCTATTTTTTAGCAAGTTCCGGAGGCTAAGTAAATAACACTCGCGTTTGTTGGCTCAAGCGTGCTTGCAAATTCATCTCAGCTGGACTAGGGCGCGGTGCTTGTCGCTGTGCGGTGGCGTAGCGCAGCAGTGGCGTAACGCACTGGCGTCGCGCGGGGGCGTAGCGCGGCAGTGGCGTAACGCACTAGCGACGTGCGGGGGCGTAGCGCGGCAGTGGCGTAACGCACTAGCGACGTGCGGTGGCGTAGCGCGGCAGTGGCGTAGCGCAGCGGCGTCGCGCGGTGGCGCAGCGCTGTAGTGTCGTAACGCAGCAGTGTCGTGCGGCGGCGGGGCGCTGCAGTGTCATAGCGCAGCGGCGTCGCGCGGTGGCATAGCGCGGCAGTGGCGTAACGCACTGGCGTCGCGCGGTGGCGTAGCGCGGCAGCGGCGTAAACGCAGTGGTGCCGTGCGGTGGCGTAGCGCGGCAGTGTCGTAGCGCAGCGGCGGCGTGCGGTGGCGTAGCGCTGTAGTGTCGTGCGACGGCGTGGCGCTGCAGTGTCGTAACGCAGGAGCGTCGGGCGATGGCGGGGTGCAGCAGCGGCGGTGTATTGAGCTTGGGGGCCGCGCCCAGCTTGGTGCGCGGCGCCTCGTTTGGTGCCGCGCCTAGCTTGGTGCGGCACCCGATTGGGGCCTCGGCGCGCGGGGCGTGGGCCCTCATCGCGGCGAGTCTTTTGCGATTACAGTTCCTTCTTATTCGCTTCCCTCACGGTGTCCTTCGTATCCGTCGCGCCTTTGCCGTCTTTGCCGTCTTTTGCGTCTTTGCCGTCCGTGGTGTCTTTTCCGAGTTTCGTGTCGACCAAGGCCAAGGGGTGCAGCTTCCACCAGTTCAAGGCACGGCGCATGCGCCACTCGGCCTTGGGGTCGGGGCCGCAACGGCCGCGCGTGTAGCCCGAGAGGCGCTGCACTTGCGGGAGGCTTTTGCACGCCGCAAAGGAGTCGTGCATTCGGTGCAGGCTGGCTCGAACACATCGCCGCCGATCCTCGATGAGATCTTTGCCGGTCCATTGCTCGACGGTGCGGCCGAAGACTTGCACTTGTAGAATGCACCAACTGCGCCCGTTGTCGCCGCGGATGGTGCCCAGATCCACCTCCCGCCGAAAACCCGATTCGTACGATGCTACCGCAGCCAACAACAACGCGGTTTGCGCCCGCGCCCGCACCCCTCCCCCGTCATCCTCGAAGAGCGGTTGTTCATTGGAATCGAGAGCCACCTCCGCGACGTCGTGCGCAATGCTGGTGTAGCGTTCGGTAGCCGCCTGTTCCCCCTCGCGATGCTGGCCGGGGGGATTCCACGTGGTCATGGCCGTCATGAGCCAAGCTGCTAAGGCATCGATAGTCATAGTGGCGTCTTTTAATAGAAAGACCCCACCCCAGAGAAAGACGGGCTATTCGCTCAGTTCGATACGTTCACGGCTGCACATCGGCCCACTGAACCCTATCGGTCGGCAGCAACCTTACAGCTATTTCATAATGATTTCTTACACTTGAGCCGTATGCCCAAGTTAGCTCCGGCGCTTTGGTGTCGATGTATGGTTATGTGTGTGATCATGCTTCCAAACTGCATCGAGCACAAGCTCGAGCCCGCCTTGCTTGACCCCTTTGGTCGCTAGAGCTCGGTCCGCGATATCCTGGAGCTCGTCAGCCTGGCCGAACATGATGATCACCTCCAGACAGGTATGCGCGTCCAGGTGCACGTGCAGTGTGGATCGCACGCGATCCCCGAGGGCATGCTGCATTTCCGTCAAGCGTTCGCTCAAGTCGCGCACGTGGTGGTCGTAGACCAGGGTGAGCGTACCGAGCGCGGGCGATTTGCTTCGCGCCTGCGATCGCGTGACCTCCGCGCGCACCAAATCCCGCAAAACCTCGGACCGGGTGACGCCGCGGGCTTCGACCAGGGCATCGAGCTCGCCGAGGAGCGCGCCCTCCATCGCCACGCCAAAGCGGACAAGCTCAGTCTTGTGGGTTTTTCCCGCACTCATGGACTACCCTTATACGCGTGAAGTTCGTCGACAGCTGTGAAGTCAAAGTGGTGGCCGGGCGCGGGGGGAACGGGTGTGTGGCATTTCGCCGGGAAAAGTACATCCCTTTTGGGGGTCCCGCGGGGGGTGACGGCGGCAAAGGGGGTGACATCGTCTTCGTGACGGACCCCGGCCTGTCGACCTTGCTCGACCTCCTCTACGCGAGGACCTTGAAGGCCCAGGATGGCCAGAACGGTATGGGATCGGACTGCTATGGCCGGGGCGGCGAGGATCTCATCTGCCGTGTGCCGGTCGGCACCGAGGTGTTCGACAAGAGCACCGGCGAGCGCCTCTTCGATCTGGACAGGCCGAACGAGCGAACCGTGGTGGTGCGCGGCGGGCGTGGCGGGCGTGGAAACATCCACTTCGCCAGCTCGCAGGATCGCGCACCGCGGCGCGCGGAGCCGGGGGGCGAGGGCGAGGAGCGGGAGCTGCGGCTCGAGCTCAAGGTGCTGGCCGACGTGGGCCTGCTCGGCTTCCCCAATGTGGGAAAGTCCACCTTCATCCGCGCGTGCTCGCGCGCGCGGCCCAAGGTGTCCGATTACCCCTTTACGACCTTGACCCCCCACCTGGGCGTCGTGTCCGTGGGCGAGGAGGCGAGCTTCGTCATCGCCGACATCCCGGGGCTCATTCCCGGCGCCGCCCAAGGCGCGGGGCTCGGGATTCGCTTCTTGAAGCACGTCGAGCGCACGCGCGCCTTGCTGCACCTCATTTCGGTCGAGCCGGGCGAGGGCCGCGACCCCATCTCCGACTACGAGGCGCTCCTCCACGAGCTGCGCCAGTTCGATCCGGTGCTGGCCGAGCGGCCGGCGGTGGTGGCCATGAGCAAAATGGATCTGCCCCATGTGCGCGAGGCGTTTCCGGAGATCCGCGAGCACTTTCGCAAGAAGAACCTCGAGCTTTACCCGGTGTCGGCCGCCACGGGCGAAGGGGTGCGCGACATCGTGATCGCCCTCCACAAGCTGCAGACCAAGGCGGACGAGCCCGCAGAGTCATGAGCGGCTCCGAGCGGACGTGAGCGGCAAGACCGAGGAGGCGACGCCGCGGAGGCTGCGGAGCGCGCGCGCCCAAGGGGACAGCGGGGCGAGCACCCACGCCGCGCAGTCCCTCGCATTCCTCGCCGCGGTGCTGATGATCCCGGCCGCCGCCCACGCGCTGAAGGATTGGTCGGCCGGCGCCATCCGCGACGCCATCGCGCGCGCCTCGGACGCGCAGGCCCTCGACGTCGATGCGTGGACGTTGGCGCGGCCGGTGCTGCTCTTTTCGGTGCCGGTGCTCGTGGCTGCCGGCATCACGGCCGTCGCGGCCACGGTGGTGCAAACGGGCGGCGTGCTCACGATGCGACGCATCGCCGCCGATCTGCGGCGGCTGCACCCGTTCGATGGCGCCCGGCAGCTGCTCGCGGGCGAGCACCTCTTCGCGGCGGCGCGCGCCTTTTTCTCGGCCGCGGTCATCGCGTATTTGACGTACCTCGGGCTGCGCGCGCACGCCGGCGACATGGCCGTGCTCGCGGAGCGACCCGAGGCCATCGGGGCCGCGGGCGCCGCCATCGCGCTTCGTCTCGCGCGCAACGCGGCGATCGTGGGGCTCGCGCTGGGCGCGCTGGACCTCGGGATCCGTCGCCGGGGCTGGCTCCGGCGCCTTCGCATGTCGAAGGAAGACGTGGCGCGCGAGCGCAAAGAGAGCGAGGGCGATCCGGAGTGGAAGGCCGCGCGCGCGCGCGCCCACCTCGAGCGCATGGCGCAGATCACGCGCGCCGGGGTGCGCGAGGCCACCGTGGTCGTCACCGGCCCGCAGCTGGCGTGCGCGCTGCGCTACCGCCAGGGCGATCGGGCGCCGATCCTGCTGGGCCGCGACGAGGGCGGCCGCGCCGAGGACGTGGTTCGAACGGCCCGCGAGCACGCGATCGCGGTCGTGGAGGACGCGCGCTTGGCGATTTTGCTCTCGGGCCTGCCCGTGGGCGAAGCGATCCCCGAGGCGCTCTACGAGGCGGCGGCCGATGTCATCGTGCGCGCTCGGACGGAGACCCCGACGAGCCCGGCGAATCCAGCGAATCCGACGAATCCAGCGAACCCGACGAATCCAGCGCGTCCAACGAGACGGCGGTGACCCGCGAGGGGCGGAGGCGCGCGTAGCTCTCCTCCAGCCGCCGCTCCCAGAAGCGCGCCTGCTGCTGGCGCGCGATGGCGAGGCCGCGCTCGAAGCACGCCTCGGCGCGCGAGGCGTCGGCGCCCTTCGCGAACAGGGCCTCGCCGCGCAACCGGTAAAGCTCCGCCTCGAAGAAGCGCTCGCCCTTGCTCTCGACGATGGCCATGGCCTCGTCCATCGTGCGCAAGGCCTCGTCGAGCGATCCTTGCTGAAGCCGGGCCCGCGCCAGCACCGCCAGGCACATGCTCATCCCGCTCTCGTCGCCCGCCTTGCGCCGGCCGCTCACGCCCTCTTCGAGCTCGCGGATGCCATGGCGATCGCCTTTGCCCAACCGCGACCAGCCGCGCACGAACTGCGCCATGGCGAAGGGGCCCTCGAAGCCGTCCTCCCCGCAGAGGAGCGCCATGTCGTCCGCGAGGCGCCGCGCCACGTCGAACGCTTCGCACTGGTTGTACCATGCACTCAAATGGATGAGCGCCTGCACGCAGTTGGCGGGGTACCCCTCGCGCTCGGCCCGATCGACCACGTTGCGCGCGGCCTCCCGCGCGCGCTCCGTGTCGCCGAGCTGCAGGAGCGACCAGGCGAGGCATAGGCCGCTCACCGAGCCGGGGTCCACCCCTTCGGAGACCTGCGCATGATTTTGGCGTCCGCGCGCTTCATAAAGGAGCCGCGCGGCGAGCGCGTGATCGCGCGCGGCGGGAAAGTTCCCCCCCAAGGTGGAGCTGACGGCGAGCGCGACCTGCGCCACGAGCATCATGGCCGGATCGATGGAGCCGTCCGATTGCGCGGCGAACCTTCGCGCGAAGTCGGCGGGCACCGTGAGCTCGCCCGCGTAAATGAGCGCGCCGCGGAGCGCGATCTGGAGCGCGAGCTCGCGCTGATCGCGCGCGGGGGTCTCGGGCAGCATCCGCAGCTGGGCGATCGCGCGGCCGAAGTGGGTGGCGGCGTCGGGGTTGGCCGCACGCTGGAGCGCGCGCTGCGCGGCCGTCTCGAAGTGGAGCACGGCCTGATCGTGGCACTCCGCCTCGGCGAAGTGCGCGGCCAAGAGCTCCGGGTGCCGCTCGACCACGTCGCGAAAATGGGTGGCCAGCACCTCGGCCGCGCGCCGGTGGAGGCGCACGCGCTTGCTCTTCACCAGCGATTGGTACGCGGCCTCCCGCACCAAGGCGTGGCGGAAGGTGTACCTCGCGGCCGCGCCAGGGCCCTCTTGGCGGAGGATCCCCGCCTCCAGCAGCTGCGTCAGACCGACGCGGAGGGACTCGACGGGCAGCTCCGAGGTGCGGTGAACGAGATCGTACGCGGCGTCGCGACCCAGCACGGCCACCAGCTGCGCCACGTCGCGGCCGTCTTGCGGCAGCGCATCGAGGCGGGCGCGGAGGAGGCCCTCGAGGGTGGCGGGGATGGCGCTCGACACGAAGGCGTCGAGCGCCACGGCGCCCGACGGCTGCTCCGCATCCGGGATCGCGTCGGCGACCCAGTGCGTGAGCTCCTCGATGAACAGCGGCACGCCGTCCGTCCGCTGCACCAGCTGATCCACGATGGGCCGCGGCAGCTCGCGCCCGTGGCTCGCGGCGGCGGCCAGCGCGACGAAGGAGGTGCTCTCCTCCGGCGAGAGCCTGCCGATCATGAGGGTCTGCACCTGCCACGGCACCTGGAAATCCGGCCGCGCGGTGACGATCACCAGCAAGTTCGCGCTCGCGACCTTGGCCCGCAAGAGATCCAAGAACTCGACGGTCGAGCCATCGCTCCAGTGCGCGTCCTCCACGATCACGATCGAGGGGCACCGCTCGGCCATGCGCGCGAAGATGGCCACCAGCGCGTCGAGCATGCGCCTCCGGAGAAAGTCCGGGCTGAGCGAGGCCTGGGGCGAGCCCTCGCCGGTGGGGATCCCGCAGAACGCCGCGAGGAGCGGGGCGTGCTCGCGGAGCGCGGGATCGAGGGCCGCCAGCGCCGCCGTCAGGACGCCGATGCGCTCGGCCTCCGGGATGTCGCCGCGGAGGCCGAGCTTGCGCGTGAGGCCCTCGACGATGGGGGAGAGCGCGCTGTTCTGGAAGTGCGGCCAGCACTGGCAGCGCACGACCGTGTGGCGATCGTTCGCGATGCGTTCGAGCTTCTGCTCGAGCAGCCGCGACTTGCCGATGCCGGCCTCGCCGGTGAGCAGAACGAACCGGCCGCCGCCCCGCCGCGCGCCCTCCCAGAGGGCGTGCAGGATGTCGAGCTCGCGATGGCGACCGACGAACGGGGTGAGCGAGCCGGCCGCGCGCGGGTCGAAGCGCGAGGGCGCCTCCCGCGATCGAAGCACGCGGTAGAGCCGGAGCGGGCGCGTGGTGCCCTCCGGGGTGGCCTCGCCCAGCGGCTCGAGATCGAAGAGGCCCCGCGCCAGCATCTGCGTGACCCGCCCGACCAGGATCTCGCCCGGCTGCGCGCGCTGCTCGAGCCACTGCGCCACGTGGAGCGCGTCGCCGTGGAGCATGAGCGGCGCGGTGGCGATCTCCGTTTGGCTGACCAGCGAGTGGCTGGTGCCGATCCCGATCCGCACCGCGCACGGCCGCCCGCCCTCGTGCGTGTGCCGCGGGATGGAGTCGACGATGAGCGAGGCGGCGCGCAGGGCGCGCTGGGCGCTGTCCTCGTGGGCGATGGGGTAGCCAAAGCACGCGACGATGCGGGGGCCGAGCGACGAGACCAAGGTCCCCTCCAGCTGGCGGATGGTGGTCGCGCAGATCTCGAAGGCAAAGGCGAACGACTCGCCGAACTCGTCGAGCCCCGCCTCGCCGGGGAGCTCCGAGGGATCGTGGAACGAGCACGATAAGACGGTGGTCTGGCGGCGCTCGGGCCTGGGCTTCGGCTGCGCGCTGGCGAACCTTCGGGCGCGCATGGCTTGGGTGAGCGAGAGCTCGAGGGACACCAGGGCGTCGAGCAGCTCGTCGGCGGTGCCAAAGCGCTCGGCGGCGCGCTTGGTCATGGCGCGCTGGGTGATCCGATCGGCCTCCTCCGGCAGATCGGGCCGCTCTTTTTGCAGCGAGGGCGGCGGATCGGGCGACACGATGATGTTGCGCAGCGCCTCCAGGTTCGCGCCGCGGAAGGGTTGTTTGCCGGCGAGCAGCTCGAACAGCATGACGCCCAACGACCAAATGTCCGTGCGCCCGTCCTGCTCTTCTCCCCTCCACTGCTCCGGCGACATGTACCGCGGGGTCCCCGAGACGCTATCATCGCCCCCGTTGGGCGCCCGCTCGGTCATGGTGGCCACCCCGAAGTCGAGGATCTTCACCGTGCCGTCCTTGGTGATGAACACGTTGCTCGGCTTCAGATCGCGGTGCACGATGCCCGCGCGATGGGCCTGCGAGAGCCCCTTCGCCACCGCGATGGAGATGCGAACGGCGCGCCGGACGTCGACCCTCCCCTCCTGGCGGACGAGCGTATCGAGCGGGCTGCCCTCCAAGTACTCCATGACCAAGAACGGCATCCCGCGGTCGGTGCCCATATCGAACAGGCGCACGATGTTCTCGTGATTGAGCCGCGCGCAGGCCTGCGCTTCGAGCCGAATGCGATGGAGGGACTTCTCCGTGTTCAGGGCGCCGTTGGTGAGGAACTTGATGGCGACCCTGCGGTCGAGCACCGTATCGCGCGCGAGGAACACGTCCGACATGCCGCCGCCGCCCAGCCGATCGAGCAGCTCGAAGCGCGCACCATCGATACCGCCAAACCGCTGCCCCGGCGCGGGCGCTCCTGCGCCGGAAGCCTCGGCGGAGGGAAGCGTCGTGTCGGATCCGTTCCCTCCGCTCCGCACGTCGAGCGTGTCGCCGGACGCCGTGGCGGCGCCGTCGCCGTGCCGGATGGATTCGCTCTCGGCCGTGACCCCCTCAGCAGCCTGCAACGACGTCGAAGGAGACGGACGCGGGCTCGGGCCTACGTCGGACCAAGCCCCTCGGTTCTCCGTTTTCATGAAGCTTCTCCGGCAATGCGTACCCCACGCGCATCGTCCGATGTCAACGTTACACGTGCAATTCTACGGAGGCATCAGCGACGTCGACCGCGCGCGCAATTGGTACCCTCGGTGTCGTTTCAACATTCCGCGGTCGCGCCTCGCCATGCACCACATGGGTTTCATCGGCGGATGCGCTGCAAAAAACCTCATCCACATTTTTGCCGTGGCTCGCCGATGGGGAGCACCTCACCGGTGACGCGGAGCGCTTCACCCGAAGGTCGGATGCGGGCATAGCTCTCTTCGAGCCGCTGCTCCCATGTGCGCGCCTTTTGCTCGCGCGCCACGGTGAGCCCGCGCTCGAAGCACTCCGCCACCCGCGACATATCGGCGCCTTGCGCGAACAGAACTTCGCCGCGCAAGCGGTGAAGCTCGGGCTCGAAGAAGCGTTCGCCCCGGTGCTCGACGAGATCCATGGCCTCGTCGAGCGCGCGAATGGCTTCGTCGAGCGCCCCTTCGTGCCAGCGCGCCCACGCGAGCACCGCGCAGCACAGAGTCAGGCACCCCTCGCCGCCGAACTTGCGGCGATCGACCATGCCCTCTTCGATCTCCGCCACGCCGCCGCCATCGCCCTTGGCCACGCGCGCCCAGCCGCGCACGATCTTGGTCATGGCCCGCGGCCCCTCGAAGCCATCGCGCGCGCAGAGGGGCGCCATTTGGTCGACCAGACGCCGCCCCTCGTCGAAGTCGCCCCGATGGTTGTACCAGGCGGCGAGGCGCGCGAGCGCGACCACTTGGCTCGGTGGGTGCCCATGGCGCTGCGACCGCCGGAGCATCGCGCGCGCGTGCTCGAGGGCGCGCTCCGACTCGCCGAGGAGCCCGAAGGCCCAGACGAGGCCCAGGGAGCTGACGGCCACCGGATCGAGGCCCTCGAAGGTGGGCGCGGGATCCTCGCGTTCGCCGGCGTGGCAGAGGGCGAGCGCCGAGAGCCCTTGCTCGCAGGACGTGGTCAGGTTTCCGGCCATCAGCGAGCTGGCCGCGAAGGCCACGTGCGCGAGCAGCTTCTTGGCCGGATCGATGGAGCCGTTGGCGTGCGTGGCGAAGCGCTGCGTGAAGTCCGCCGGAACACCGGTGAGGTTGCCCGCGAAGACGTGCGCCGCGCGGATCGGGATGAGCAGCTCCAGCTCGCGATCGTCGCGCCATGTGCTCTTGGGCAGCATGCGCAGCTCGGCGAGCGCGCGCTCGAAGTGCGCCACCGCGTCGGCGTTCATGGCCCGCTGCAGCGCGCGCTGGCCGGCCATTTCGAAGTAGCCGACGGCCCGCTCGTGGCACCCCGCCTCCATGAAGTGCCCGGCCAAGAGCTCGGCGTGCTGCTCCACGAAGTCGCGGAAGCGCTCGAGCAGCACCTCGGCGGCGCGCCGGTGCAGGTGCTGGCGCTTGGTCTTGACCAGCGACTGGTACGCCGCTTCTTTCACCAAGGCATGGCCAAAGGTGTAGCGCACCTCCGAGCCGTCGCCCTGCTGGCGAAGGATGCCGGCCTCCAGGAGCTGCCGGAGCCCCACGCGAAGCGCCTCCTCGTCGAGCTCCGAGGTGGCTCGGACGAGCTCGAAGGGCACGTCGCGCCCCAGCACGGCGATGAGGTGCGCCACGTCCCGGCCGTCTTGGGGCAGCGCATCGAGGCGCGCGCGCAAGAGGCCCTCGAGGGTCGCGGGGATCGCGTGCGACACGAAGGCGTCGAGGGCCATCGAGCCATGGCCCGGCTCCATCGCGCCCAGCGCCTCGACCACCCAATGCGTGAGCTCCTCGACGAAGAGCGGCACGCCGTCCGCGCGCTGCACGAGCCGCTCGACGACGGGCCGGGGCAAATGCCGCCCCTCGCTCGAGAGCGCCACGGACGCGATGAGCCACGCGGTCTCGTCGGCCGAGAGCCGGGTGAGCTCGAGCCGCGGCACCTGCCACGGCGCGTGAAGCTCGGTGCGGGCGGTCACGATCACCAGCATCCGCGCCGTCGCCGCCTTGGTGCACAAAACGTTCAGGAGCTCGAGGGTCGCGCCATCGCTCCAGTGCGCGTCCTCCACGATCACGATGGTGGGCCTCCCGCTGGCCAAGCCGGAGAAGATCGCCAAGAGCGCGTCGAGCAGCCGGCGCCGGAACGCGTCCGGGCCGAGCGACGGAGGCGGCTCGCCGTCCTCGTTTCGAAGGCCGCAGAAGGCGCAAAGGAGCGGGGCGTGCTCCCGAAGCGCGGGATCGATCTCCGTGAGCGCCTGCTCGAGGAGGGCCAGGTGGTCGCCCTCGGGGTCGAGCGCGCGGAGCCCGAGCTGGCGCGCGAGCCCCTCGATGATGGGTTGGAGGGCGCTGTTCTGAAAATGGGGCCAGCACTGGCAGCGCACCACGATGGGGAGATCGTCCGTGCTCCGCGCCTCCTCGTCGGCATCCGCCGCCGCCACCGACTGAAGAAAGCGCTCGAGCAGCCGCGATTTGCCGATCCCGGCCTCGCCTGCGATCTGCACGCATCGGCCGTGGCCGTCCTTGGCATCGTTCCAGAGCCCTCGCAGCACCTCGAGCTCGCGCGCGCGACCGACGAAGGGCGTGAGCGCGCCGCCCGCCGCGACGGGGTCGAAGCGCGAGGCGACGTCCTTGGGCCGGAGCACGCGGAAGAGGGCCATGGGGCTCTGGGCGCCCTCCGGCGTGGCTTCGCCCAGCGGCTCGAGATCGAACTGTCCGCGCACCAAGGTTTGGGTGGCGCGGCCGATGAGGATGGCGTTCTCCCCCGCGCGCTGCTCGAGCCAGTGCGCCACGTGCAGCGCGTCGCCCTGGAGCATGAAGGGCGCGCTCGCAATGTCGGAGTGGGTGACGAGGGCGTGGCTGGTGGCGATCCCGATGCGCACGGTCCCCGCGCCGCCGCGCCGCGCGCGCCGCTGAAAGGCCGCGACGATGCGCAGGGCGGCGCGAACGGCGCGCGGGGCGCTGTCCTCGTGGGCGACCGGATAGCCGAAACACGCCACGATGCGCGGGCCCAAGGACGACACCAAGGTGCCCTCGAGCTCGCGGATGGTGGTGGCGCAGATCTCGAAGCCGTCGGCGAAGGACTCGCCCAGCTCGTCGAGCCCCGTCTCGCCCGGGAGCTCGAGCGAATCGTGGAACGAGCACGAGAGCACCGTCGTCTGGCGGCGCTCGGGCCGGGGCGACACGGTCGAGCGACGCGGGGCGCGGGCCGCCGGTGCGAGCGAGAGCTCGAGCGCCACCAAGGCGTCGAGCAGCTCGTCGGCCGTGCCAAAGCGTTCGCTCGGCTCCTTCGCGAGGGCGCGCTGCACGACCCGCTCCGCTTCCTCCGGCAGATCGGGGCGCTCCTGGGTGAGCGAGGGCGCGGGCTCGGTGGAGACGATGAGCCGGCGCAGCTCCTCCAAGGCCGCACCATGGAACGGCCGCTCTCCCGTGAGCAGCTCGAACAGCATGATCCCCGCGGACCAGATGTCCGTGCGGCAATCCTGCGCCTCCCCTTTCCACTGCTCGGGCGACATGTACTGGGGTGTCCCGGAGAGGCCGCCGTCCAGGGCCGCGGGCTGCTCGGTCATCCGCGCCACCCCGAAGTCGAGGATCTTCACCGCGCCGCCCTTGGTGATGAACACGTTGCTCGGCTTGAGATCGCGGTGCACGATGCCCGCGCGGTGCGCTTGGGAGAGGCCCTTGGCGACATCGATCAGGATGCGAACCGCGCCGTGCGTGTCCATCCGGCCATCGCGGCGCACGAGCGCGTCCAGCGAGGCGCCCTCCAGGTGCTCCATGACGAGAAAGGGCAGGCCCCGATCGGTGCCCATGTCGAAGAGCCGCACGATGTTCTCGTGATTGAGCCGGGCGCACGCCTGCGCTTCTTGCTGGATGCGACGAAGCGCGGGCTCGGTGCCGAGCGCGCCATCGGTCAAAAACTTGATGGCCACGTTGCGGTCGAGCACCGTGTCGCGCGCGAGGAACACGTCCGACATGCCGCCGCCGCCCAGCCGCTCGAGGAGCTCGAACCGCTCGCGGTCGATGCCGCCGAACCGCTGACCTGGCGCTGGGGCCGCGAGCCCCGATTCCGCCGCCGAGGGGAGCGTGGAATCCGCGCGCCAACCTTCGCCCGGCGCGGCGCTCTTGCCCGTGGACGAGGACGACAGCGCGGAGGAAGCATCACCGCGGCGGATCGACAGTGTATCGGTCGCAGGGCTGCCGAGCGCCTCGACGCGAGCGTGCCGCCGCCTCGGACGCACGCCTCGCCGACCCACCCGGTTGTCCGTTTTCATCGTGGCGCCTCCCCAAGATGGGCAACTTACACGCGCTTCATTCTACGGCAACGTCGCCCGGATGGACGGCACAGGCGTGATTTGCAGCCCGCACCCCGGACGATTGGCGCGATCCGGCCCTTAACTATTAACTAATTTAGCTATTTTCGATTCGACTAGGCGCGCGATGCGCGTACGGCGTCGCGAAAGACGGCGGCATCCTCTGCACGGTTCACCCGCGCGAACAGCTTCGCCAAAAACGCCAGGCATGCCTGTGTCGCATCGTCATCGCCGCCCTCGCGCGCGCGGGCCAGCGCATCGAGGCCCTCGAGCAAGGCGTCGTCGTAGCGACCTGCGAACGACAAGCCCACGCCGAGCGCGAGCGCCGCTTGGCAGCGCGCCGACGAGGGGCCGCCATCCACGTCGCGGCGCGCTTGCTTCAATGCGCGCAGCGCATCGCCCACCTTGCCGCGCGAAAGGCGCGCCATGGCGTGCATGCGGTTCGCCAGCGAATCGCGCTCGCCCGTGGCCTTGAGCCCTGCGCTCCAGCGCTCCAGCGCTTGCGCGTCGCCGCTCAGGAGCGCCTCGCGCGCGAGCTGTGTCAGCCGCGCCGCCAACGACTCCGCGTCCGCCGGGTCAATCTCGCTGGCCTCGCTGGCCTCGTTGGCCTCGTCCAGCACGGACGCTTTGCGCGGACGCGGTACGGGAACGACCGCGGGCGGAGCCGGGAGCACGGCGCGCATGCTGCGCGACGGCGGCACTTGCCCGCCCCTTCCGCGCTTCCAGGGATGGTCGACGTCGAGCGGAACGCCGATCACCTCCACGCCGCCGTCGGAATCGACCCGGGGCGCCAAGGTGTTGAGCAGCCCCTCGAGCGCGGCCTTCACGCTGGCGTGCAGGAGCACCTCTCCGCCGCGGGCCATGCGCGCGAGGCCCAAGGCCACGACCAGCGGCTCACCCCACGCGAGATCGGCGCGCTGCGCGGTGGTGGCGAGCGGCTCCATCTCTCCTTGCGCGATGCCGCATGCCCAGGGCTCGTCCCCGGACGGTGTGTCCTCGTCGGCGGTGATGGCGAGGTGGATCGCCTCCTCGATGGCGTCGGAATCCCACGCGAACGCCAGGCTCAATGCGGACCACGAGACGAGGGTGGCGCCCAAGGCCTCGGCGCGCTGCATGAGCTCTCGGGCGCGCACCAGGTACCCGCGGGCCCCTGCGGCCGACATCCGACAACAGATGACGATCTTTTCGGTCATCAAACCCGAATGCGCTTCTTCAGCGCGGCCAGCTCGTCGTCGATGTCGGACGCGCCCGCGCTGCTCTCCTTGGCGCCCGATCCACCGGTGCCGCGCTCAAGATCGCGAAAGCGGGCCTCGAGATCGCGCGCCTTCTCGCCGCCGCCGAGGGCCTCTTCCACCTCGGCCATCGCGCTGTTCTGCGCCTCGCGGCCTTCGATCTTCTCCTCCATGCGCCGGAAGTTCTCGAAGGCGTTCGAGCCGCCTCGTGCGCCGAGGCCCTCGGTGCCCGAGCGCGCCTGCTCCGCGCGGGCCGCGATGGTCGACTTCTTCATCTTGATCTCTTCGAGCTTTTGCTCCATGCGCTCGAACTCGGCCTTCAAGTCGAGCGCATGATTGCGCTGCTCGACCCGAGCCTTCTCCACGTTGTCCGCCTCGGTGGTGACGCGCTTCTTCTGCTTCAACGCTTCGCGTGCGAGGGCTTCATCGCCGGTCTTGAGGGCGAGCTCGGCGCGGCGCTCCCACTTTTCGGCCTCGGCCACCAAATCGTCGCGCTTCTTTTTCAGCTGCTTCTCATTGGCAACCGCCGAGATGACCTCTTTCTGCCCGCGTTTGAGCTGCTCGGCCATTTCCTCGACCGTGAGATCGAGGAGCTTGCGGTCATCCTCCGCTTTGTCGAGCAAACTGTTCACGTTGCTCGAGATGACCTTTCCCATCCGGTCGAAGATTCCCATGAGCTCACCTTATGTCGCCGTCGCGCCTCCGCAACCACCCGCTACCGCCGCTCGAAAATTACGACGGATTCCATGTTCACCACGATAATATTAGCACTCGGTCCCTGAGACGGAGGTTTTCATGGCCACGTGCAAAGTATGTGAGGACGAGGTCGACCAGCTCGTAAGCGTCAAGGTCGGGGGCAAAACCAAGAAAATGTGCGAAGACTGCGCGGATCGCGCGCGCGAGGCCGAGGAAGTCGCCGAGCAGAGCGAAGCGGTCGTGCAAAATATGATGGGCTTCAAAGGGCGAAGGTAGGGCCCGCGGCGAGGTAGCCGCACGACCGGCCGCCGGGCGCGAACCGCGAGGTCCGCTGCCGGGCGAACCGCGAGATCCGCCGCCGGGCGAACCGCGCGTGCAAAATATGATGGGCTTCAAAGGGCGAAGGTAGGGCCCGCGGCGAGGTAGCCGCACGACCGGCCGCCGGGCGCGCACCGCGAGATCCGCTGCCGGGCGAACCGCGAGGCTCGCCGCCGGGCGCGCGGGTATCGCGCTCAGATCCGGTGCGCGTAGACGAACAGGTGATGCTCGGGCACCGCCTCGGGATCGTTGGGCGTGAAGCTCGAGGTGGCTCGAAAGAGCACGTCCATGCCCGCGTCGGTGATTTCGCGCAGGAACTCCTCGGTGTCGTAGCTGGAGCAGATGACCGGCTGGCCCATGAAGATGGCGGGCGCGTTCTCGTCGTTTCCGGGCACCGTGGCGAACACGAAGGAGCCGCCGGGCCGCAGCCAACGGGTGATGCGCCGCAGCGACGCGCGGATCTCGTTCCGGCTCATTTGCATCAGGGGGAAGAAGGCGCATATGGCGTCCCAGCTTCGCTCCGCGCTCTCGAACTCCCGCAGATCCGCCTGCTGAAACGTGGCGCCCGGGACCTGCCGCCGGGCGATGGCGATCATCGCGGGGGATACGTCGATGCCGGTGACGTGAAAGCCAGCGCCGGCCAAGGTGGACGCCGTGGGCACCCCGGTGCCGCAGCCCAAATCGAGCACGCGCGCCCCCGGCGCGAGCCGGCCGCGGAGCCATTCGAGCGCCGCGTGCTGCGCGGGCAGGCCGCGAAACGCCTCTTCGTAGCGCTCGCCCAGGGCATCGAAGGTGTCTGCCGCGGATTTGGCTTGGCCATCGTCGTGGGTCACGACGGATCTTTTAGCTCAAAACGGCCGCGCGCGGGCGGGTCTCGCCATCGCGCGCGCTCGGCCCGACCTTCGCATCGAGCCGGCGCGCGCAGGACGCGAGCAACGCGAGCCGCTACTTGTTCATGATGTGAATCGCGTGGCCGAGGCCGTGCTGCGCGGCCTCCATCATGCCCTCGCCCAGGGTCGGGTGCGGGTGGATCGTGAGGCCGATGTCCTCGAGGAAGGCGTGCATCTCGAGCGCGAGCGCGCCCTCGCTGATCAAGTTGCTCGCCTCGGGGCCGACGATGTGGACGCCGAGGAGCTCGTGCGTCTTCTTGTCGGCGACGACCTTGATGAAGCCGTCGGTCTCCATGACGGCCATGGCGCGGCCCAGCGCCGAGAACGGGAACTTGCCGATGCGCACGTCGATGCCGCGCTCCTTGGCCTGCGCCTCGCTGAGGCCCGCGGTGGCGATCTCCGGATCGGTGAAGATGACGCCCGGGATCGAGACCCAGTCCTTGGCGGCTTTGTGGCCGGCGATGATCTCGGCCACGACCTCGCCCTCCTTGGTCGCCTTGTGCGCCAGCATCGGCTGCCCGGCCACGTCGCCCACCGAGTAGATGGAGGGGACGTTGGTGCGGCCCGAGAGATCGGACGGGACGAAGCCGCGATCGATCTTCACCCCCAGCTCCTCGAGGCCGAAGCCCGCGCTGTTGGGCCTCATGCCCACGGCCACCAGCACCGTGTCGCAGACGATGGTGTCGTGCTTGCCTTCGCCCAGATCGACCTTGACGGCCAAGGAGCCGTCTTTGTTGCGCTCGTAGCCGAGGGCCTTGGCGTTCTTGAAGATCTTGGCGCCGTGCTTGACGAGCTTGCGCTCCACCACCGCGGTGAGATCGGGATCGGTGCCCGGGAGCAGGGTCGGGGTGGCCTCGACCACCGTGAGCTCCGAGCCGAACTTTTGATAGACGGTGCCGAGCTCCAGGCCGATGACACCGCCGCCGATGACGAGCAGGCGCTTGGGGATCTCGCGCAAGCTCACGCCTTCCTTGGCGCCGATGATCTGCTTGCCGTCGAACTTGAAGCCCGGGATCTCGATGGTCGTCGCGCCGGTGGCCACCACGATGGCGCGCGTCTCGATGGTCTCTTTTTGCCCTTCGCGCGTGGTGACTTCGACCGTGTTCGGGCCTGTGATGCGCGCGGTGCCGGTGATGAGCTCGGCGTTGTTGGTCTTGAGCAGCGAGCGAACGCCGCCGGTGAGCTTCTTGACGATGCCGCCCTTCCAGTCCTGCAGCTTGTTGACGTCGACGCGAACGTTCTCGACCACGAGGCCCATGGCGCTGGCGCCCTGCGTCTTTTCGTAGGTATGGCTCGCGGAGATCAGCGCTTTCGACGGGATGCATCCCCAGTTGAGGCACACGCCGCCCACCTCGTCCTTCTCGACGATGATGACCTTCTGTTTGAGCTGTCCCAAGCGGATCGCGCACGGGTAACCGCCCGTTCCAGCGCCAATCACGACTGCATCCACCGTCCTCGTCGCCATCGAAGTTTCTCCTTCTTTCTGCTCTTTTCTACTCTTTCAGCTCTTTCAGCTGCTCGTTCCTGCTTTTCCGTCCTTCTTACACGCTTACGGGGCGAACTAGGAGGTCCCGCATGCCCAGAGCCCCACGAAGTCCCTAGGTGGACTCGCGCTGCTCGACCAGGTTCCACGGGGGGACGGCATACACATCCTCGAACAAAGTCGCGCGCGCGGGCGCGGGCATGGCCTCGACGTCGCGCACCGCTTCACCGATCTCATGAGTAAATTCCGCGTCGAGCTGCTCGTCGATGCGCGCGTCGACCACGCCCAAGTGCACCAAGTGGCGGCGCAGTCGGTCGAGCGGATCCTTCTTCTTCCACGCTTCGACCTCCGCGTCCGAGCGGTAGCGCGTGGGATCGTCGCTCGTGGAGTGCGCGCCGATGCGGTAGGTGAGCGCTTCGATGAAGGTGGGCCCCTCCCCTGCCCGCGCGCGCTCCGAGGCTTCGCGCACGACCGTGTAGACCGCAAGCAAATCGTTGCCGTCGATGCGCACGGCGGGGATGCCGTACGCGCGGCCCTTGATGGCGATGGTGCGCGAGGCGGTCTGGCGCTCGGTGGGGACGCTGATCGACCAGTGGTTGTTCTGGCACACGAGAACGGCAGGGACGCGGTAGCGCGCGGCGAAGGTCATGGCCGCGTGGAAGTCGGCCTCGCTGGTGGCGCCGTCGCCCATGAAGCCGACCGCGATGTGCGGCGCCTTCTTCATTTTCATGGCCCACGCCGCGCCGACCGCCTGCGGGATCTGGGTGCCGATGTTGGAGGACCAGCTCACCTGGTTCACGCTTCGCCCCGAGTGGTGGCTGGGCATCTGCCGCCCTTTGAGCACGTCGCCCGCGTTGCCGAAGACCTGGGCCACGAACGCGATCAGCGGAAAGCCGCGCACCAGCATGACGCTCTGCTCGCGCAGCGCGGGAAAGACCCAGTCCGTCTTCTCGAGCGCGAGCCCCGTCGCGATGGGCACCGCCTCTTGACCGGTGCACGCGCCATAAAAGCCGACCCGCCCTTGGCGCTGCAGCACGATCATGCGCGCGTCGATGGCGCGAAGGCGGCGCATCTCCCGGTAGGCGCGAAAGAGCACCTGGGCGTCGATGGGGGTCCTCGTGCCGTAGTCCGCCGCGTCGTCGTCGCGAAGGACGCGCACGAGCCCCACGTCGGGCTCGGCCCCCGCGCTCGGCTCCGTCGTGGTGCTCGCGATGCCCGTGGCGTTTTGCGCGCTCTCCGACATGGGCGCGGACTTTACTGCGCCCCCCGCTCGAAGTCCTAGCGATCTGCGCGGGCGCTACCGGCAGAAGCCGAGATAGCCTGGAAAGCCGTTGACCGTTCCGGTGCAGGCGGTCCCCGCGGGGCAGCCGCCGTAGCCCGGCTCGTCGCGGACCGCCGAGGGGTCGAAGGGCGGCGTGCCCGCGCCCTGGCGGTAGCAGAACAT
The DNA here is from genome assembly GCA_037157815.1 of Sorangiineae bacterium MSr11954. NCBI lineage: Bacteria > Pseudomonadati > Myxococcota > Myxococcia > Myxococcales > Pendulisporaceae > Pendulispora > Pendulispora albinea. Next base: position 4,222,501 of record CP089984.1, on the reverse strand, counting down.
GCGGCAGGTGGCCGATCCGGCCGCGCCCAGGCACCCGAGGCCGTCGCTGCACTCGTTGGCGACCGTGCAAGGCTGGCCGATGCCGCGCCCGGGCGGGGGCTCGATGGGGCCGCAGCGGTAGCTCGTGCGATCCTTCTGGAGCAAGCAGGTGCTGCCGGACGGACAAGGTTGAATGCGGAACGGTTTGCACACGGGTTGGTACGAGCACACGTGGAAAACCGGTGTGCTTGCGGCGCCGCCCGCGTTGGCGAACACTTGCAGATCGCAGCTACCGGGGAAGCCCTCCGGCTCGCTGCTGCCGCACCGCGAATCATCGCCCGGGCAGCAATGCGGCGTGCAGCGGCCGGTGGGCGCGGTGCCGGCGCCGCCCGAGCACGGAGGGCCGATGCACTCCAGGCCGGGGCTGCACGTGTTGGCCTGGCCAGGGCAGCACCCCGCGCCCGCGCGCCGGGTGCCCGTGCCCGATGGGACGCACGCGGTGGTCAGCCCCGCGTCGCCGGCGATCACGATGCACTCGCTCCCGCGTGCACAATCCTGCAGCACCAGATCGCACGCGGGGCCTTGAACGGCGCTGCAGCGGGCGCGGGGGCCTTGCGCGTCATCCGAGCCCGCGTCATGGGCGTCGAGGCTCGCGTCGGCGCCGGGCGCGGGGTTGCCGTCGCTGGAGCTGGAACAGGCGTAGAGGCCCGAGCCGGCGATCGAGACGGACGCCAGCACCCCGAAAAGCGGGCGCGCGACGCGTACGGAGCCCGCGAGGCGCGCGAAGCGCGACCGATGCAACGAGCGCGATGGGGCGAGCTTGGGGTGCATGGTGAATCATCCTCCGTCGGGGGATCGCTTGCCACAGAACATGTCGACCAACGCAAACTCGCTCGCCTCGATGCACGCAAGGGCTCGAGGGCCGCCGTCGCCCGAGCGAAATGTCGCGTCGCACCCGTTGGCTTTCTCGCGGTAGTCCTGGCAGCCGCCCTGGGCGACGCGGTCGACACAGGAGACGAACTCCCGATCGCCGCTGCTCGCCGAGAGGGGGCAGTTGGTCGTGCACCCCTCGACCTCGCACTGGGTGAGCGCATGGTAGGTCGACGCACACTCGGCGTGGGGGGAGCCGGCCGTGGTGTTCCAGATGCACGCCGGGCGATTGGGCACGAAGTGACCGGAGCGCGTGACGAGCAGCGCCGCTTGGACCTTGTCCGGATCGCTCTCGAAGATGCACGCGACGCACTTGGCGTGCTCGCGGTTCTTGCGAAACTCCGTGCACGCGGCCGAGTACTTGGCGAGGTGATCGTCCGGGCCTTCGCACGCCACCTTGAAGGCCTCGAGCTGCGAGGTCGAGCAGGCGCCCGGGCGCCATTCTTGGAACTTCACCCACCTCGGCTGGAAGTCCTCCACGCTCGCGGGCGCGCAGGCGCTTGCACCGCCATCGGCGGGGCCCGCGCTTCCATCCCTGCGGCCGCCGTCGGGGATCGGAGGCGCCGTCAAATCCGCGTACATCGGGGACTCGGTGCACGCTGTCCCAAGGCCAAACGCGCCACCGGCTGCAACGCCCACGAGCGCGAGCACGACCGCGCGGGCGGCGACCCGCGTCGAGCTCCGACGGCGATCCGAGAAGGGAAAGCGAAGCACAGCGCGGCTTAGTCTAATAAATTCGCGCCAACATGCACACCGTATGCACACCGTCGACCTGGTGCGGCAAGCGGAGGTTGCAATGTTATGCATTGCGTCGCCGCTCCCCTCGCCCGCCGCGACGGCTCAATGGTCGCCTCGGCGGCCACCGATTGGCTCGCGCTCCACCGCAGCGGCGCCGCGTGCACCGCGACCGCCGCAACGTGCAACGGAGCGGGCGGACACGGATCAGCGATCGGTGGACGCATCGGACGGCGGCGGTTGCGACTTGGGGGCGGGGATGGCGCGGGTCTCGGAGCGCGGCATCAGGGCGCGCGGATCATCGGCGCCACCACCACAATTTCCGCATCCCGTGGCGGCGATGGTGAGAATGGCGCCGAGGAGTGCCTTGCGAAAAGGATGAGGAAGGTGCGTGGACTCAGGCATCCGTGGAGGCATCGAGGGAGGCGTCGCCCGCGTCGCCGGAGTCCGAGCTGCCGCTGTCGCTGGCGTCGGTGCTGCCATCGGTTCCGCCATCGTTGACGGGGCGGGGCGCCCCGCAGAAGGCCTTGAGGAAACCGACCAGATCGCTCAGATCGGACTCGGTCTTTTGGAGCGCGGCCTTGTCCTCGGCGCTGGTGCATGCGCTCTGGAAGGCGGCGTACTTGGCCTCGCACTGGCCGCCCTTGCCGAGCACCTTGTCGTTGCATGCTTTGGTGGTGCCGCAAAACTGACAGGCCACGATGTTGCACGCGAAGGCGTTGTGGTACGCGGTCACGCAAGCGGAGGAGGCCCCGAGGAGCGAGAGGTAGCCCGGCTGGTTGGGGAACGAGCCCAGGTACGCGCCCTCGTAGGTGGTGATGCTCTCGGGCGGGAACAAGCACTCCCGGCAGGAGGTGTTCTTGGCATAGAACGCATTGCACGCGGTCTCGGTAGCCTTCGGGCCGGTGCACGCGTCCCGAAACTCGGCGAGCTGCGGGTCCGTGCATTGGGAGGCGGCGCGGACGGGGGGAAGGTAGCCGGGGGCCTTGCTCGCGTCCGCGATGTTGCACGAGCCGACCTGCGTCTCGTCGTTGGAGCAGCCGGATCCGTATCCGGTGAATGTCGCGACCAAGAGCGAGCCCAGTACGAACCCGTAAGACGTCTTCTTCATGAATCTCCTCCAACTCCCATGCAAAGAACCCCGGAGTATACGGCAGACCGGGAAAAAAACGACTACCCCGCCGCGGTCTTCGCAGGGGGATCCGAGAACACGACGAACACGATGAAGGCCATCAAGCAGAGAAGCTCGACCTTCGAGACCCCCTCCGCCCGCGTGTGCATGACCGCCAGGCGCTCCCCGAGCTCGCCCACCCCGCGCACGGCGCCCGCGCGATGGAGCTCCTCGATCACGGGGGAGAGCCACACGCCCTCGACCACCGCCAGCGTGGCCGCCACGAGGGCCGAGACGATGCGCGCCGTGTCGACCTTGCGGATGGTGGCCGTTCCCATGAGGGCCACCAGCTCCCGAGCCACCACGATGGCCGCGCACACCATGGCCACCAGATCGAAGCGGCGGAACACCAGGGTCATGGCGTCGGCGCTGTAGGGCGCGGGGACATTGCGAAACACCAGGGGGGCGCTGATGGCCCCCAGCGCCACCAGCCCGCCGAGCCAGATCCCCCAGGCCAGAAGCGCGATCGCGCGGGCGATCCTGTGAATGAGCGACATGGGCGAGAGCTTACGTACGCGCGGACCGGCGCATCTACAAGTACATCTTGATGCCGTGGTGCGCGTCGTGCGTACCGATCTCGAGGGCGGCGCGGGTCGATTCGAGGAGCATGCGCGGTCGCTTTTGAATCCCCAGCTCGATGCGCGCGTGCGCGATCTTGGTGTTGAGGCAGTACGTCATGGGCGCGTCGGGGTTTGGGTAGTGCAGGCCCACGAAGTCGTCGTCGCTCGCCCAGAGCTCTCCCTCGATGCGTACGAGCTCCCCTGCCCCGCGAAAACTCCAGCGCCGCAGGCCGATCGAGCCGCGGTTCTTCACCATTTGCGCGAGACCGTTCAGCTCGTATCGAACACCGCGATGGCGCACGCAAAGAATGGTGCTCACCGGCGAGAGGACGGGGCCGAGCTTGACCCGGGCGCTGGTGCCCTCGAACATCACGTCCTCGCCGCCGTCCCAAGCGTTGCAGTGGCCCCACGCGTAGGTGTGCGCGTTGCGCTTTCCCCAGTTGTGGCCGACCAGGGCAGGCCATCCGTCGACCGTGACCTTCTCGCCGAAGGCGTCGATGCTCCCGGAGACGCGCGCGTCGGGGAGGAGCGAGACGAGCTTGGAGCTGGGAAACGGCCCTTCGTACAGGAAGGCGCGCGGAAAATGCAGCAGCGGCGGGCCGTTGGCGGTGAGCGCCAAATCCCATCCCACGGCGCGGTCGCCGGTCTCGATGCGGCCGCGCGCGCGGTGCGGATCGAGGGTGACGCCGTCGACGCGGATATCGAGGGCGTCGCGGCCGAAGTGCGCGCGGTCGAGGGGGACCTGCGACTTCACGGCCACGTGCCCGCGATCGCGATCGAAGAAGATGGCCCACGCTTCGGCCACGGCCTTCGAGGCGTCGTGCCGTCCGGCGTAAATGGTGTGCCGGACCCAGAGCGCGCGCGGGCTCTCGGGATCATTGGCCTTGAGGAAGTAGCTCTCGACGTGAGGGCGCGGCGCGTCGGGGTCGAAACGCACACCGGCATAGCTGGGGCTGGGGCTCGGGCTCATGCGGGCTCCGTTGGCGGGGAGGAGAGACGCGCGATCGCCTCGGACCGCAGCTCGGGGTCGACGGCGCCCTCGGGGAGCGCTTCGATGGCGGCGCGGAGCTCGAAGCGCAGGGCGCGGCCGGCGGCCACCACGGCGGCGCTGCACACATCGCGCTTGGGCGAGCCGAGATCGCGCGCGATCTCGGCCACCGCGCGGGGGTGATCGAGGCGGGCCAGCGCGATCTTCGCGTGAAAGGCGCAGGTGTCGCGCAGCCAACGGCCCGCGCCCCACGCGCGCCGCTCCAGGTGCGGGACCAGATCGCGGCGGCCGATCTCGCCGGCCATCTCGACGGCCTCGCGCTCGTCTTCTTTGTCGGCGCGAACCTGTCCGCGCACCACCTTGACGATCAGCTCGTGCCCGGAGGAGGCCCCCATCTTGGCGAGGACGATGGCCGCCACCAGCGCCACCTGCCGCGCCGGATCGCGAAGCAGCTTTTCGACCCGCGGGGCCAAGCTGTCCCAGGGCCTGGGCGAGTCCGCGGTGCGCTCTTCGACCAGGCGCAGGGCGATGTAGCGAACCGCCGCGTCGTCGTCGCCGGTGGCGCGCGTGATGGCCTCGAGCACGTCGGCGTCTTCGTTGGCCACGCGGCAAAAGGCGATGATCCCCTGGTAGCGCACCTCGGGGCGGGTATCCGAGAGGGCGCGGCGAAGGCGCGGCAGGGCGCGCACGTCCCCAATTTCGCCGAGCGCATTGAGCGCCATCTGCCGCACGTTCAAGTCCGTGTCCTCGACGGCCACGAGGAGGGCGCCGAGGGCTTCGTGCGCCGCGAGATCGCCCAGCGCCACGGCGGAGGCCGCGCGCACCTCGGGGGCGGGATCGGAGCCCAGCGCTTTTTCGAGGAGCGGGATGGCGCGCGCGCGGACCTCGGTGCTTCCTTGGGCGTGGCGCACCAGATCGCCGATCGAGGCGGCGCGCACCCCGGCGCGCTCGGACTCGAGATCGCGCACGGAGGCTTCCAGGTTGCGGGCGAGGGGCGGCGTCAGCATCGTCTACCCTTGCGTTCTACCTTTTTTGGGCGCGCGCGGCGACGAGCATCGACGCGCTCGTCACGAACACCGAGAGCGCGCCCACGGCCAGCACGTGGGGGGCGCGCAGCATGGACGCCACGCCCTGATCGAGCACATTGCCCAGCGAAACGCCGTCGTGGGGCCCGAAGCCAACGAAGGCGAGCGCCGCCTCGCTCACGATCAGGCTCGCGGCGGTGGACCCCAGCTGGACTTTGACGACGCCGAGCAGGTTCGGCAGCACATGGTACCAAAACACGCGCACGGGGCTCTGCCCGAGCGCGATCGACGCATCGATGAAGGCCGCCGCGCGCAGCACCCGCGACTGCGCGAGCGCAAGCCGAGCAAACGGCGCCCAAGCCGTGAGCGCAAAGACGATCCCCAAGTGCCAGCGGGTCGGCGCCCGAACCGCCGAAAGGACCACCAGGGCCAGTAAAAACGTGGGAAACGCCTGGAGCAAGTCGCACGTGCGCGCCACGCCCCGCTCGAAGCGCCCGCGCGCAAACGCCGCCGCCGCCCCCAGCGGTGTGCCCACGACGAAGCCGAAGAGGGCCACCGCGACCGCGAGCACCATGCCGCGCAGCTCCGCGTGCGCCGTCAGCGCCAGCAGATCGACGCCGCCCTCGCCCGAGCCGAAGGGGCGCTCGAGGCTGGGGCTCGTCCACGCCAGGACGGGATCGAGCCGGGTTGGCGAGCGCGAGCCGAAAAGCGCGACCGCAGCCGCCACCGCAAAGATGGCCCCGAGCGGGAGCAGGCTCCACCCCAGGCCGCTCCATCGTCCCGTTCCGAGCCATCGTCCCGTTCCGCCTTCGGGCGCGCGCGGGGGGGCTGCGCTCATGATCGCACCCGCGGATCGATGGCCGCGTGAACGGCGCCGGCGATGGCCTGCGTGAGCACGAACAGCGCCCCGGCGGCGACCACCGACGCTTCGAGCACGGGGAGATCCCGCGAGGCGTACGACTCGAGGATCAAGGTGCCGAGGCCGGGGCGCTCGAAGAGGCGCTCGAGCACCACGGCGCCCCCGAGCAGCGCCCCGAGCTGCGTGCCGATGGTGGTCACGATGGGCCCCGCGGTGGCCGGCAGACCGTGCAGGTACCACGTTCGCGCGAAGCTCCCGCCCTTGGCGCGCACCACCGTGAGAAACGGCGCGCCGCTCACCTCCAAGAGCGCCACCCGGCCGATGCGCGCCACGTGCGCGGAGAGCGGGATCGCCAAGAGCCCGCTGGCGAAGAGGAGCCCGAGAAAGCCCGCGTCCGGATCGCCCGGCAGCGGCAGCAGGCGCCACTTCACAGCGAGCACGTACGTGAGGAGCGGCGCAAATGCGAGGAGCGGCGTGGCGGCAACCGCGACGAACGCGCGCTCGACGAACCGCCGCGCCGTGCCGAGCCAGGGTCCCACGGCGAGCACGGCGCCCGTCACGCCCAACACCGAGCCCATGGCGACGGCCAGCGCGGCCAGCTCCCCCGTCGGCCCCAGCGCCTCCAGCACCCGGGCGCCCGCGCGCACCCCCGGCCTTCGCAGCGAGTCGCCAAAGTCGAGGCTCAGAAGGCCGCGCAAAAAATGTGCATACTGCACGTAAAGGGGCCGATCGAACCCCAACCGCGCCCGAAGCGCCGCGAGCTCCTCGGCGCTGGCCTGATCGCCGAGGATCAGCGCGGCCGGATCGCCCGGGAGCGTGCGCAGCGCAACGAAGACGAGGGAGGCAAGAACGAGGAGCACCAGGGCCGCCTCGGCGGTGCTCCACGCCATCGCCGCGAGGCTGCGGGCAAATGGAAACGCGCGCGTTGGGCGCCGATCAGGTTGACGGACCGAGGATTCCAAGGAGCTCCGAGCCGCGCAAGGCGCGACGACGAAAGCTACCGAAGGAACTCGACATGGCGCAACGCCGCCATACAAAGGAAATCCGCAGGACGCCGGCGGCCGTCAACCCGTGCGCTTCCCTCCCCCGTCACTCGGGGAGGCACGACGCCGCCATATAAAGGAAATCCGCCCCGCGCCGGCGGCCGTCAACCCGTGCGCTTCCCTCCCCCGTCACTCGGGGAGGCACGACGCCACCATGCGAAGGAAATCCGCCCCGCGCCGGCGGCCGTCAACCCGTGCGCTTCCCTCGCCCATCACTCGGAGAGGCATGACGCCGCCATACAAAGAAAATCCGCCCCGCGCCGGCGGCCGTCAACCCGTGCGCTTCCCTCCCCCGTCACTCGGGGTGGCACGACGCCGCCATACAAAGAAAATCCGCCCCGCGCCGGCGGCCGTCAACCCGTGCGCTTCCCTCGGTCACGCACCGCTCGCGCGGCTCTTGGAGCTCACGGGGCCCGCTTGGCTGGTGGGTCCGGGGTTGCTCGATTTGGCGGGGGTGGAGGGAGCGCCCGCCTCGCCGGCGTCGCCCGCATCGCTGGCCCCTGCGTCGGGGGGATTGGGCGGCGCAACGGAGCCGTCGATTTCAGAGGGGTTGGTCTTGGAGCCCGGCAGGCACACCAGCGGCTGGCTGCCACCATCCGGGAGCGGAGGGGCGCTCGCGTCTTGGGTCAGGCGCGGGACGGGGACGCACACGCGCACGTTTTGGTTGTCGTCCAAGACGATCGCCGAGAGCGGTTGCTCCTTGGGGTCGGAGCATCGGTAATCGGAGCGGCAATCGGAGTCCGATTCGCACTTTTTGGCGCAGAAATTCTTGGCGGACCGCTGGCCGCGGTCGTTGTAGAAGCACCCGGCCACATTCGGGTGGAACATCACGCAGGCAGCCTCTTCGGGACACCTGTTTGGCTGGCAGTTGAAGACGGTGCAGTAACCGCCCGGCTGCGACAGATCGCAAAGGCGGTCGCCCGACGAGGAGCAATTCGTCGAGACCTGGCAGGAATCACCGATGGACGGGGTGCATCCCGTTGCAGTGAGGGCAAAAAAAGCCAGAAGCGGCGAAGAAAGCGCGGAGAGTAAAAAGAAGGGGCGATTCGACCTACGGCCTTCGTGGGTCCCCTCGGAACGCTGGCGTCGAAAAAGCATGAGCCGGGCCGAAACTAGTCGGCTCGCCCCAAAGCAGCAACCGGATTGCAACCGACGCCTTCGGCCTTTTTTCGTCGACTCGTTCGCCATGGATGCCGGGGCGACGCACCCCGCTAGAGTTGTTTGACACAACGGAAATCGACCCGTACGTTGCGCAGCGCAAAGGACCATCTACGGTAAGCCGGGAGCGCTGGACATCATGTCGACGTACATCACTGAAGACTGCATCAATTGCGGCGCATGCGAACCGGAGTGCCCCAACGAGGCGATCAGCGAGGGAGACGAGATCTACGTGATCGACCCGGAGCTGTGCACCGAGTGCGTGGGCTTCCACGACCACGAGGCGTGCCAGGCCGTGTGCCCCGTGGAGTGCTGCCTGCCCGATCCGAACCACGCAGAGGACGAGAACCTCCTGCTGCAGCGCGCCCTCCGCCTTCACCCGGACGATGACGAGTTGAAGAAGAAGGCCGCCGCAAACGAGTTCCCCTCGCGCTTTCGCAAGTGAGGTCGAGCCCTACGGCGGTGCGTCGCTCGCGGCGCCTGCCTCGTAACGCCGTGGGGGTCGGCGGACGTCGTTCGGTAACCATCGCGCTCGTCGCGCTCTCGTCCGCTGCGCTGGCCGGCTGCGGGGCGGGTGCGCCTTTGCTGCACCCCGCGCGCGCCCTTCCGCTCGGCGAGATTCGCGCGGCGGGCGGGTTGAGCGGACAAATCGCCGTGGGCTCCGCGGCCGAAGATCTGCGCGACGCGCGCGAGCAATCGGCCTCCCGCGCCCAGCCGCAGGGCGATCCGGGAACGAACCCTTCGTACGCCAAGGGCGCGCTGGTGGCCGCGGCGATGGGCCCCGGCCTGGCGCCCTATTTTTCGGGGCGCGTGGGGATCGGCGGCGGCGGCGAAGGCGGCATCACATACACGGGCCGGAGCGCGCGCCTCGATCTTCGAAAGGCGTTCGACGATGGCGCGTGGAGCTACTCGGTGGGCGCCGGGGTCACCGTGCCCTTTTACGGCCGGCACCAAGGCGGCACGTTGAGCAACGTCAACCTCGACAACCTGCGCGGCTACGGCGCCGACATTCCGCTGCTCGTCGGCTGGGAGAGCTCGGGCGGGATCTACAAGATCTGGGCGGGCCCGCGCGCCGGCTGGGAGCACGTCTCCATCGAGAACCTGACCAGCGAGCGGAAAGATGGCCCGCCCAACACGTCGGGCAAGGCCCTCTCCGCGGATCGCTTTTACGCGGGCGCCGTGCTGGGGCTCGCGGTGGGCTTTCGCCACGTGCACGTCGCGTTGGAGCTATCGGGCGCGTACAACCATATCAACGGCCAGTACAACGACAACAACGTGACCGTGACCGGCGTGGCCCTGACGCCCTCCAGCGCGCTGTGGTGGACGTTCTAGCGCCGACTTCGCGGCGACCCCGAGGGCCGCGGCCCTCCCGACGCCGGCATGCGCCCGCGCTCACCGCAGGTCGAGGCGCAGCACACGCTCGACGATTTGCGCGACCTTCGCCGCGACCTCGACATGGTGCTGCCGCCACTGCGCGCGGCCTTCGCTGCCCACCACATTGGTGACGCCGAGCACCACGGTGCAGGAAACGCCGGCGGCCGCGCAGGCTTCGGCGACGGCATAGGCTTCCATGTTCTCGACGTCGGCCCCGCCCCGCTCGGCCAACGCGTGCGCCAGCGAATCCGAGGTGGTGATCCCCAGGGTGCTGCCCACCACCGCGGGGATGCACCCCTGCTCCACGAAGCGCGTGCTCGCTGTGCGATCGACCTCCGCGCGCGCACCCATGGGTTCGGGCACCGCGGCATGGCCCAGCACCGAGGCGGAATCCACGAGCACGACCCGCTCCGCCACGATGACCGAGCCGATGCCCGGCCGCGATCGCGCGGGATCCGCAGCAGGCCGCGCAGGATAAACCCCGCAACTTCCGACCAAGAGAACCGATAGACTCTGCGGAGAAAGCCGAGAAGGCGCGGACGGCGGAGAAGACGGAGAAGGATACGAAGGATGCGGATGGTCCGAACGGAACGCGGGGTGCGAGGCCAAGAGCGCGCCGGTAGCGTGCGCGGCGGTCACCAGGCCGATCCCCACCGCGCGTGCACTTTGGCGGTACGGTTCGGAGAACGGTGCGAGCTCCGGCGCAAATGCGGCAAGGATGAGCATGTGATCTTAGGTTGCCTGAGCGTGCATAGCCGTCTACCCTTAATCGCCGTGTCGGCTCGCGCTCGTACGTTCTTGCTCGCCGCCCCCTTCGTCGGGGCCGTAACGATGGGGTGTTCCGCCAATTTGGCGGCCTCCTCCGAGCAGGCCGACGCCGAAGCGAGCACGGTCACCGCCGTCGTCACCGTCGAGCGAACCGCGCTTTCCACCTCGGCGGGCGGCCGCCCCGAAGCCCCCGGCTCGGAGGCCGCGCGCAGCGACATCATCGCCCGCTTCGTGCGCGCGCGCCCGGGTGACGAGGATGCCCTCCGCATCGTGGGGGCGGCCATCGATCTTCCGGCGGTAGGCACCTGCGCGCGCCTCTCGGCGGCCGGCAGCCCTTCGGCCAAAATGGCGCGCCGCAGCGTGGAGCTGCTCAATGTGGGTGCGCTCTCCGTCGAGCTCTCACCGCCGTCCCCAGGCTCGCCAGGCTCCTCAGGTTTTGCCGGCGATCGCGATCGGGCCGATCTCGGGCGCGATTCGCAGACGAAGCTCCTGCCGCGCCACTTGCCGGACGTCGTGGACGTGGTGAGCGGCGTCGTCTACACGGCGCGCGCCGAGGGCGACGCGTTTCCCCCGCGCGGCCGCTATGTGTTTCGCGCGGCGGGCGCGCCCGAGCAAGACATCGCTCCGTTCACGGTGGAGGCCACGGCCAAAGGGGAACCGCTCGACGTTCGCGTGGCCGATCAGCCCATCGCCCACCGCGAGCATCGCGATCCGGGGCCCGTCGTGTTCGCGCCGAACGATCCCGTCGACGTGACCTGGACGCCCTCCCCCGATGCATCGGCCGAAGACGACCTGCTCTACATCGACGTGTCGGCCCGCCCTGCGGGTGCGGCCACCGTGCGCTGTACGTTCGGCGACAGCGGGCGCGCGACCCTGACCCCCAGCGTCTTCGTGAATGCGGGCGCCGGCGACGAAGGGACCTTGGCCATTCACAAGGTGCACCGCGAATCGTTCCGCGCAAAGGGCATCGACTCCGGCGTTCTTCGCTTCGATTTTGCCCGCGTTACCTCCTTCCGGCGCCAGACCTCGGATCTCGCCACGCAGCCACGCCGCTAGGGGACTACGAGGACGCTTGGGACGTTGGGCGAGCCTTGCGGTACTGAGTTGTGTGCTGCTGTCCACGGTCGCGGTGGCAGCGCCGCTGAGCTCGAAGGTGGGCGCGCCGGCCGCGTCCAGCAAGGTAAAGCCCAAGGCGCGGGTGAACGCGACCCAGCAGCTGGCCCGCGTCCGCCGCTGGCACGCGCCCACGCCCAATAAGCTCGCGCCGGTGGACGAGGAAGGCCGGCCCATGCTCGCCATTTACTCGCTCAACACCAACGAGCGCATCGAGATGGCCGCCGCCGGCGAGCGCGGAGGTTTCTCCGCCCGCGACTTGGACCGCGCGGCCCATGTTCTGCGCGAGCCCGCCAGCGGGTGCGAGCACCCGATGGATCCGCGCCTGCTCGATCTCGCCTACCGCATTCAAAGCTTCTTCCGCGCGCAGGAGATCCGCGTGGTCTCCGCCTACCGAGCGCCGCGACGGCATCGCCGCTCGAACCACGGCCTGGGGCGCGCCATCGACATGATCGTGCCGGGCGCCACCGACGAGGAGGTCGCCAAGTTCGCGCGCGAGCTCGGCTTCGTGGGCATCGGCGTGTATCCGTCGAGCGGGTTCGTGCACGTCGATGTGCGGCAGCGCAGCTACTTCTGGGTCGACCGAAGCGGCCCCGGGAGACGAAACCGCGAGCGCGGCATCCTGGGCGATCTGGCCGCGCGCAGCGACAGCCAAGCCGTCACCCGCGGCGAGCGCCCTACCCCGCCCTTCAACCCGCTCGGCGACGTCGACGCCTGGCTGCGCGCCCGCGCCCCGCACGCCCCGTCCCAAATGCCGCCCGACGAGGACGACGAAGACGACACCCCGGACACGGTGGACAACACGGGTTACTAAATCAGGGTGCACCCCGCACGGAGATCCTGCCATGGATGACGACGTCGCCAAGCTGGTCGCGCAAGAGCGCATCGCCGAGGCCGCGGCGCTCGCGTGCGATCGGGGGGATGTGCGGGCCGCCTGCGATCTGTACGAGCGCGCCTGCGACTGGGAACGCGCGGCGCGCTGCGCCCTCGTCGCGTGCGATCCGGCCCGCGCCATGCGCCTCGCGGTCCTCGCGCGCGACGACGAGCTGACGGAGCGCGTGCTCGCGGCCCTGGGCAGCGACCCGCCGGGGGCCGAGCGCGCCGCCACTTGGATCGAGGCGCGCGGCGAGCCCGCGTGGGCCGCGCGCATCTTCGAGGCCATCGGCAAGAAGGCCGAGGCCTCCCGCGCGTGGGAGCGCGCCGGCAACTCCGTGCGCGCCGCCGAGCTTCTCGAAGCACTTCACGATGTGGTGGGCGCGGCCCGGCTGCTCGAGGCGGCGACCCGGCGGGAGCCCTCGCGCTGGCCGAACTTCCTCGCCCTCGGCCACTTGCTCCTTCGTTACGGCAAGACGCAGGCGGCCGCCCGCGCGCTTCAAGCCATCCCCGCCGACGCGAGCGAGCGCGACGACGCGCTGCCCTTGCTCGTGCAAGCCCTGGAGCAGCTGGGCCTCGACCAAGCCGCCGCCGTCGCGCGCCGCGATCTCGCGTGCAAGGTCGCCCACCCCGCCGCGCCGGCCATCGCACCGCCCCGCGGCGAATCGGCGCGCGCGCTCATCTATGGCGGCCGCTACGAGGTGGTGCGCGAGATCGCCTCCACCGCCGGCTCCCGGGTGCTCGAGTGCATCGACACCGTGCGCGGCGAGCCGGTGGCCATCAAGGTTTACACCGGCTACGGCGTGCGCGGCGCCGGGCGCGACGTGCTCGCGCGCTTCGAGCGCGAGCTGCACGTGCTCGCGTCCATCGACCACCCCAATGTCGTGCCCATGCTCGACTATTTCTCCGACGGCCCCGCGCTGGTGCTGGCGTTCATGCCCGGCGGGACCCTGGAGCAGATGCTCGAGCGCGGCCCCATCGCGCCCGCCCGCGCGGCGGAGATCGCGGGCGCGGTGCTGGGCGCGCTCGCGGAGGCGCACCGCGTGGGCGTGCTCCATCGCGACATCAAGCCCTCCAACGTCTTGTTCGACGCGGCCGGCACCGCGCGCTTGGCCGACTTCGGCGCCGCGCACCTGGGCGATCTTTCGGCCACCGCCACCGCCGGCGTCATTGGAACCTTTTCGTATATGAGCCCCGAGCAGCGCAACGGGGAGCCGGCCACGGTGGCCAGCGATCTCTATGGCGTCGGCGCCCTCTTGTTCGAAATGCTGACGGGCGAACGGCTGCGCGCGGGCACCTCCCCGCGGCTCGATCCCTTGCCCAGCTGCGCGCACCGCGAGCTCGACCCCCGCCACGATGCCCTGGTCGCGTCCCTCACGGCCCCAAGCCCGGCCGAGCGCCCCACGGACGCCGGGGCAGCCCGCCGCGCGCTCACCGCGCTGCCATGGCCCGCGTGGCCCGACACGCGCGCCGCGCACCCCAAAAACGCCAAGGACGCCCCCACGGCCGGCGCATCCCCCGGCTGCCCGCCCTCACCGGATTGCCGCGTGCAGGCCGGCGCCTCCGGCGCCCCCGATCGCGACACATGGCTCGACCGCCCCATTCAGCGCATCCCGCTCGAACCGCCCACGCTCGAACGCGCCGCGGCGTTTGCCCGCGCCGTGCATCCGATGCTGCAGACCGTCCTTCGCGTCGACCGCAAAGCGCACGAGATCTGGCTCGATCGACCCGACAGCCGCCCGCTCGACCGTCCCCTCTCCGCGAAGGAGCGCGCGGAGCTCCGCGGCGCGCTTCAGGCGCTGCATGGGGCCGGGATGATCCACGGGAGCATCGATCCGGCGCATATCCACATTGGTAAAACAGGAAACGTGATCGTGCGCTTCTCGGCCCATTGCGCGCGATTGGCGACGATCGACGACGACCATCGCGCGCTCTCCAGGCTTTGAACACGAACGCGGCAGGCTGCGGCCGGAGCTAGGAGCTCGCCGTACGGCTCACAGCGCCCACTTGAACATGACCTGCGCCAGGTTCTCGTTGACGCCCTTCTGCAGATAACGATTGAGCGCAATCTGGTATTCGATGCCGGCGAACAGGTGCCGGTCCGTGAGGCGTACGAGCTTGCCCACGTCGAGCAGGAACTGCGGCTGCGACGTGACGAAGGGCGCGCCTTTTTGCTGCACCGTGGCACACTTCTCGACGCTGTCGTTGCAGAAATTGATCACGCCGCTGCCCTCGCCGAACATGCCCCACTGAATGAACCCGGCGAAGACGAAGTCGGTGATTTTCCCGAGCGGAATGGTCATTTGCCAGGCGCCGCCGAGCTGCAGGTCCACGCCTTTGAGCGACCAGTCGTCGCGGATGACCGTGGTGACGGCCACGAAGTCGAACCCGGGGATTTTGATGTCCCACTGCAGGCCGTAATAATTGAGCATACCGAACTTCGAGACGTGCTCCATTTCGTAGCGGAGCGAGACGTCGCCGAGCGCGCCCCAATTCCACTTCGAGCCGGAGATGGCCTCGCCGATTCGCTTCATCGAGAGCGTGAACGCTTGCCCGCCGAAGAAGCCGCCCTTCTCGTTGGGGAGCACCTTCGAATCGGGCGGCGTAAACGGCCCGGTGATGTCGTAATAGAGAAAGAACGTCCCGTAGGTCCAAGGCTGGAATGTCTTGACCGTATAAACGGTGCGCTCCTTCGCTCCATTGAAGTCGTTGTTGTAGTTCCAGCCGTGAAGGATCTCCAGCGAGGTGTCGGCTGCTGCCACCGATGTCCACGCCGTGCAGAGCACGAATGCGAAGATCGCAAAGACGAAGAATCTACCCTTCATCGTTTTCAACATCCTGTCGTTGGTGGGCCGCGCGAACCGACCCGGGAACCGAGTGAAGACTTGCGAGCGCGCTTGCGGGTCGCGCTGCAAATAAAGGTTGAGCCTGAAAGAGCCGACCCTACCATTCAGTTAGCCCGACGGGGTCAGCTATTGTGAGCGGTGTCAACAATTGTCGGTTTTCTCGGCCATTTGCAGGCATGAGCTTTTCACTCCGGCTAAAATGTTCACCAGTTACGGGAACTTCACCGCGCCGACGACAACCATGCGGCTCCGTGTAAAATCCAGGCTCGTGAGCCTGCCCGAGTCGCGCGCGAGGGTTCTGCCCCGTCCCGTTTCCGCCATCGTCGCCGCAGGGATTGTGGCGACCGTGCTGTTCGCGTCACCGCTGGCGCGCGCGGACGATATTTCCAAGCAAGCGCGCGCCGATTACGACCTCGGCGCCGCCGCCTACGAGCGAAAGGACTACGCTACCGCTGCCAAGCACTTCGCGCGCGCCGATGAGCGCATTCCCAATTCGCGCGCGCTGCAGCTTGCCATGGCCTCGTCGCTCGCCGGCTCCGATCCGCTGCTCGCCATGGCCTTGGTCGAGCGCGCCGAGGCCCGCGCCGTGGATGGGACGTTGGCCGAGCTCGCCCAGCGCCTTCGCAAACGCTTCGCGAGCTCCGCCGGAAAAATTCGGCTGGTGTGCCCGTCCGAGGTGCACTGCCGCGCCACCATCGACAATCGCGAGGGCGAGCTGGAGCACGGTCGCGGTGCATGGGTGACCCCTGGGAAACATACCGCGCACATTCGTGCGACGGACGCGACCAGCAGCGAGCGCGCGCCCGTTCTTCGCGAGGTCACGGTGACGGGCGGCGCGACCTTCGATGTGACGGCATCGGCTGCCGAGTTGGCGCCGCCGGCTACCAAGAACGAGGCCGCGGAGGCGCCGAAAACGGCCCCGACGGTCGTCCAGCCTCCCGCTGAAATCCTACCGGAATACCACTCGAAGGGTATTGCACCGGTGTACTTTTGGACTGCGCTCGGAGCCACTGCGGTCGCGGCAGGCACGGCCACGGTATTCACGATCATGACCAAGTCGCGTCATGACGACTTCGTATCGAACCCTTCCCAACAGACGGCAGACGATGGGCAGTCCGCGCAGACACGTGCGCGCATCGTGTGGGGAATCACCGGTGCGTTGGCGGCGACGACCATCGTAGTGGCGGCCCTCACCGATTTTGGTCATTCTCAAAAGAGCACCGCGGCGAAGCAGACGTCCTCTCCTCTTTCCGTCGCCGTCGGTCCTGGCTCGGTGCTGCTCGTCGGACGTTTTCGATGAATGATCGCTCCTCCCCGCCTTCTCCGTTCGCGACCGCGACCGGCTCAACCCCTGCAGCGACTGCAAGCGGTGGAGTCCACGTGGGCGGCGGCGACTACGGGCGGGTGGGGCGCTACGAAACGCTCGCCCGGTTGGGGACCGGCGGGATGGCCACCGTGTTCGTGGGCCGCGCGCTGGGCGACACGGGGCTCTCGCAGCTGGTCGCGCTCAAACGAGCCCACGAGCACGTGCGCTCGGATCCCGAGCTCATCGAAGGATTGAAGCGCGAGGCAAGGCTGGCCGCGCGCATTCATCACCCCAATGTCGTTGGCGTCATCGACATTCACGACGACGGGGGAGATGTCGTTTTGGTGCTCGATTACGTCGAGGGCTGCACGCTCTCCGATCTGATGCGCCGGCTCGACACCGCCCGCTTCCCGCGCGAGATGCTGCGCATCTTGCTCGACGCCGCCTCCGGGCTCGACGCCGCGCACCGCACCTTCGACGAGTCGGGCCGGCCGCTCTACCTGGTTCATCGCGACGTCTCGCCGAGCAATGTGCTCATCGGGCGCGACGGGGTCGCGCGCATCGCCGACTTCGGCGTGGCGAAGACCTTGGAGCGCAGCGTGGAGCAGACGGCCACCGGGGTGCTCAAAGGCAAGCTCGCGTACATGGCCCCCGAATACGTCGAGCGGCACTATGTCGATGCGCGGAGCGATCTGTTTTCGCTGGGGGTGGTGACCTGGGAGATGGTCACCGGGGAGCGCTTGTTCAAGGGCCCGACCGAGCTGGAGACCCTCAAGCGGGTGGCCGCGCAGAACATCCCCTACCCCTCGGCGTACTTTCCGCACCTCGAGGTGCTCGACTCGACGATCTTGCGCGCGCTGGCGCGCCATCCCGATCATCGCTATTCGAGCGTGGGCGAGTTCGCGTACGAGCTGGAGGCGCACGCGCGCGAGGGAAACCTGGTGGGCTCGCACATCGAGGTCGCGGCGCTCGTCGAAGGCGTTTTTGGTGCGGAGCTCAACGAACGGCGCCAGCGGTTCAGCGCGCGGGGCGCGGACGCCACGGCGCCCGTGTCGCAGGTGCATCCGAGCCTCGACGTCCCATCGTTTACGCAATCGGCGCCCGCGCAGAGCATGACGCAAAGCGCGGTGCTGGCGTCGCGCACCAAGCTGAGTGCCACCATTCCCCTTTCGCTTCTCATCATCATTGCCGCCGTCTCCACCGGCGCCCTTCTGGCCCATCGGTCGGCCGTGCACTCGTCGCCTGCGCCGCCGCCGCCCCCTCCGCGTACGAATTTGTCGGCGCCCGCACCGGACAAAATGGCGCCCGCGCCCCTCGTCACATCGGCAGCGCCCGGCGCGCCGCTCGCACCGCTTGCACCTGTGGGCGCGCACGCGGCGGAGACGTGGGAGCCGGCGGTGGGCGCGGGCATCGTCGCGCCGGCCGCCTCTCCGCCGGAGCCTTCGCGCATGGAGCCTTCGCGCACAGAGCCTTCACGCACAGAGCACGCGCGCACCGAGCCTGCGCGAACGGATCCCGCGCACGTGGAGCACGCACGTGGAGCGGGGACGCCGGCTGCGTCGAGCACGCCAGCCGCACCGGCGGCGAGCGCAAAGCCATCGCGCGCGAGCACCGGGGCCCGCCCGCGAACGACCCCACCACCGCCTTCGCCTGCTACGGCGGAGTCACCTGCGCGCATCATCCCCGATAAGCCGCCGCCGAATCCCTACGGGCCCTAATACGGGTTTCCCACGATGTTGCGCATTCGTGCAGCCTGTCGGATCGGAATGGGTTGACGGCATGCGCACGCTCGCGTGAAGTCGCCGCATGAATCGCCAAATCGGCATCATCGCCATACTTGGATGTGCGGCGAGCATGTGCAACGGGGCCGACGACCTTATCGACCCCTCGGTCTCATCCGATACGCACCCCTTTGCGGGTGCGCCCCGTGAGGCGCGCGACCCCGGCGCATTCCCTGCATTTCCCGCATTTGCGGAGGATCCCACCGCGCTGGTGAACACATCGATTGGCAACAACGGCGACGGAACGACATTTCCCGGCGCGGCGATGCCCTTCGGCATGGTGCAACTCAGCCCCGACACGGGCCTCAATCGGTATGCCTCGTACGACTACAAGGACACGAAGATCCTCGGCTTCAGCCAAACGCATTTATCGGGCGTCGGCTGTCAAACGATGGGGAACTTCCGGTTCATGCCCACCACCGGCCAGGTGAGCTCCTCGGATCCGGCCGCGTACGGCGCGAGCTTCGTGCACACCAAGGAGAGCGCCTCGCCCGGCGCCTACGACGTGCACCTCGACAGCACGAACATCGATGTGGCGCTCGGTGCCACCGAACGCACCGGGTGGCATCGCTACACGTTCCCCGCCGATGCGGCCGCGCAGAACGTGCTCGTCGAGGTCGGCGAGAGCAACGGCTATGTGTTCGACGGCCAGGTCGAGGTGGTGGGCGACGACACCGTCGAGGGCTGGCTGCTCGGCGGCAACTTCTGCTGGGAGACCGTGAAAGAGCGCTACCGCATCTTCTTCAGCGCCAAATTCGATCGCGCGGCCAGCTCGTTCGGCACCTGGGTCGGTGGAACAATGCGCCCGAACGAGCGGCAAGCCAAGCGCGCCTCGGGACGCGCGGGCGCATGGCTCACCTTCGACCCCGCAGGCGGTCGAAACGTGGGGGTGACCGTGGGCCTCTCCTATACCTCGGTGGAGGGCGCCCGGCGCAATCGCACCAAGGAGAGCGCCGGCCAAAGCTTGGAGTCGGTCCGAGCGCGCGCGCACGATGTCTGGCGCGATGAGCTCCAGCGCATGCGGGTCGCCGGCGGAACGTATGCCGATCAGCGCACCTATTACAGCGCGCTCTATCGTTCGCTTTTGCACCCGAGCATCGGCTCGGACGTCGACGGAAAATACCGCGATTTCCGCGATACCGTGCGCCGCGGATCGCACCCCTATTATCAAATGTTCTCCCTCTGGGATACGTACCGCTCCCAGAACCAGCTGGTCGCGCTGCTGCACCCGGAGCGCGCCGCCGATATGGCGCGCTCGGTGCTCCGCATCGCCGAAGATGGCGGGTGGGTGCCGCGCTGGGCGCTCGGCAACGGCGAGACCAATGTGATGAGCGGCGATCCGGTCACGCCTTGGGTGGTCACGCTCTACCGGCGCGGCATCCTCGACCGCGACACGGCCAAGAAGCTCTTCGCGGCCCTCTGGCGAAATGCCACCGAGGTTCCGAGCGACACCTCGATTTTCCGCGGGCGCGATGGCAACGCGAGCTATGGAGCCCATGGCTACATCGGCTACGAAAACGCGCCGGGCTACACCTACGGCGATCGGAGGCAGGCCGGCTCGGCGACCTTGGAGTACGCCCTCGCCGACTGTTCGCTGGCGCTGATGGCGCGCGGGCTCGGAGAAGACGACAAGGCGAAGGTGCTCGAAGCGCGCTGCCGCAACTTCGAGCAGCAGTGGGATCCGGCCGCGGAGTCCAAGGGCTTCGCCGGCTTTCCGCGCACGCGCCGGCCCGATGGATCGTATGTCGACCCCGCGCCGTACAATCCCACCAAGGCCACCGGCTTCCACGAGGGTACGGCCTGGCAGTACCAATGGCTCGCGCAGCAGGACACACCGGCCCTCTTCGAGCGCATCGGCGGCGCCGAGCTCGCGCAAAAGCGGCTGGATACGTTCTTCGATCTGCCGACCCTTCTCGTGGATCCGGCCAAGGCGGCGAAGGACTCGTGGGTGCGCGGCGCGTACGAGTACCACAACAACTTCGCCTTCAACCCCAACAACGAGCCCGATCTGCACGCCCCCTGGATGTACGCGTGGACGGCGGCGCCTTGGAAGACCTCGGCGGTGCTCCGGGCTGCACGCACCTTGTTCGTCGACGGTCCATACGGCATGCCGGGCAACGACGATCTCGGGACCATCTCGTCGTGGCTGGTGTTCGGCATGGCCGGCTTCTTCGAGGTCGCCCCGGGCTCCGGGGCGTATGTGCTGAGCGCGCCCATGTTCGAGGTGGTGGAGCTCCGCCCCGAGGGGGGTTGCACCGTGCGCATCGAGGCCAAGAACGCGAGCGCCTCGAGCCTTCAATACGTCTCGAACGTGCGGATCGGCGGGCGCCCCTGGAGCAAGAGCTGGATCGCACACGAGGATCTGCTCCACGCCCGCACCGTGCGCTTCGCGCTCACCAACGATCCAAACGCGACCACGTGGGGCACGGGCGCAGCCAATGTACCGCCGCGCTTGGTCGATGTTCGCGCGGGTCGTTGAGCGCCGCGGTTCGAGATACGGAGGGGGTGCGGTCCCCCTCCGCCTCTCCTTCCCCCGAGGGGAAAGGTGCATCGCGTGTTTGGGCGGCGGCGCGAGAGCTTGACACCATGCGCCAGACAGTTCAGGGTAATTGGGTAATGCGCAGCGGCCCCACCTCTTCTTCAATGATGATTATTATTGGAGGCAAGGTGCGGGCGTAGACTCCCAGAGTCCACGAATCATACGGCCCCGCACCTCCCAGAGGCTGCGGGGCTTCTTCGTTCCCGGGCCAAAAAAGGAGGTTCGTGGTCTTCCGGAGACCATGACATGACCCGACCGAACGACTCCCGCGCCCTGATGGAATCGATCCTCACCGCCCCCGTCTACGACGTGGCGATCGAGAGCGCGCTCGATCCGGCGCCCAACCTCTCGCGGCGCCTTGGGCACCAGGTCCTCCTCAAGCGCGAAGATTTGCAGCCGGTGTTCTCCTTCAAGCTGCGCGGGGCTTATACGAAGATGGCCCGGCTCGATCGGGCGGAGCTCGATCGCGGGGTGGTCGCGGCCTCGGCCGGAAATCATGCGCAAGGGGTGGCGCTGGCCGCGCAGAGGCTCGGATGCCGGGCCAGCATCGTCATGCCGGCCACCACGCCGGAGATCAAGGTGCGGGCGGTGGCCGATCGCGGCGCCAAGGTGGAGCTCTTCGGCGATTCGTACGGCGAAGCGTACGAGCGGGCGCTCGCCCTCGCGCGCGAGCACGGCGCGACCTTCGTGCACGCCTACGACGATCCCGATGTGATCGCCGGCCAGGGCACCATCGGCATGGAGCTGCTTCGCCAGCGGCCGCGCGATCTGCACGCGGTGTTCGTGCCGGTCGGCGGCGGAGGGCTCATCGCCGGCATCGCCGCGTACATCAAGTGGCTCAAGCCCGAGGTGAAGGTCATCGGCGTGGAGCCGGTCGACGCCGATGCCATGTACCGCTCGCTCCAAGCAGGCACGCGGGTCACCCTCGAGGAGGTGGGGCTCTTTGCCGATGGCGTCGCCGTCAAACGCGTCGGCGAGGCCACCTTCGACCTGTGCCGAAAATACGTGGACGAAGTGCTCCGGGTCGATGGCGACGCCATCTGCGCGGCCATTCAAGACGTCTTCGAGGACACGCGATCCATCCTGGAGCCGGCCGGCGCGCTGGCCGTGGCCGGCTTGAAGCAGTGGGCCGAGCGCGAGGGCAACTACGGGCGCACCTTGGTGGCCATCGCCTCGGGCGCCAATATGAACTTCGACCGCCTGCGCCACGTGGCCGAGCGGGCCGCCCTGGGCGAAAAGCGGGAGGCGCTGCTGGCGGTGACCATCCCCGAGCGGCCGGGCAGCTTTCGCGAGTTCTGCGCGCTCATCGGGCGGCGCTCGGTCACCGAGTTCAATTACCGCTATGCGGATCCCAAGAAGGCGCACGTCTTCGTGGGGCTGGAGGTGCAGAGCGCGAGCGAGGTCGATCTGCTGCTCGCGACGTTGGAGGACGCGGGCCTCCCCGCCCTCGATTTGAGCGGCAACGAGCTCGCCAAATTGCACCTTCGGCATTTGGTGGGAGGGCACGCGCCGGCCAACCACGAGAAGCTCTTTCGCTTCGAATTCCCGGAGCGCCCCGGCGCGCTCTTGAATTTTCTCGAGCGGCTGCGCGGCGATTGGAACATCAGCCTATTCCACTATCGCAACCACGGCGCCGACTACGGACGCGCTCTGGTCGGATTTCAGGTGCCTCCGGAGAGCGAATCGCAATTGCACCATTTGCTCGACGACATCGGCTACCGCCGCTGGCACGAGACCTACAACCCCGTTTACCGGCTCTTTTTGGGGCCGTCCTCGTCGGGCACGTAAAGCCGCATGAGGTATCGTCGAGGGATCGCGGCCGTTCCCACGGGTTGACGATCGACGGTGATTCGTAGGAAACAAACGAAGTACGAATCCAACGTAGGCTGAAGCCTAATCCCAATGGAGGGTAGACATGAAGGGTCGCACACTGTTGTCGGCAGCCATTCTGGCGATGGCCTGTACCGCATGGGCCTCCGAGGACGCACCGGGCGCCGTGCCGCTCGCCGCCGATGCACCGCGCGGATGCGGCGGCGCGCAGCAGACGCCATGCAGCAACCCCAATGAGTTCTGCGAGATCCCCGCAGGCACCTGCTCCGCGCGCAGCACGCCCGGTATTTGCCGGGCCAAGCCAGACGCCTGCACCAAACAAAGCGCTCCCGTTTGCGGCTGCGACGGGAAGACCTACGGAAATGACTGCGAGCGCGCGAGAGCGGGTGTCACCCTCGCGCGCATCGGCAAGTGCGGGTAATCGACGAGCCGATCAGGCCCGGATCGCGGCGCGCACCCGTTCGCCAAAGGCGCGCGTGGAGAGCGCGTCGCCCGCGCCGGGGATGTCGGCGGTGCGGGCGCCCGAGGACAGAACCTCGTCCACGGCGCGCTCGACCGCCTCCGCCTCGCGCGTGAGGCCGAGCGAGTGACGGAGCAGCATGGCCGCGCTCAGGATGGTGCCCGTGGGATTGGCGATGTCCTTGCCCGCGATGTCGGGCGCCGAGCCGTGGATGGGCTCGTAGACGCCGCGGGTCCCCTCGCCCAACGATGCGCTGGGGAGCAAGCCAAGCGAGCCTGCGAGCACGGCGGCTTCGTCCGTGAGGATGTCGCCGAACATGTTCTCGGTCACCACCACGTCGAACGAGCGCGCCGCCGTAATGAGGCGCATGGCGCACGAGTCGACCAGCTGATGCTCGAGCGCAACGTGTTTGAACTCCGCGCCCACCTCGGTGGCCACCTCGCGCCAGAGACGCGAGGACTCGAGCACATTGGCCTTGTCGACCGAGGTCACGCGCTTCTTGCGCGGCTCCGCCAAGCGGAAGGCCAGGTGAACGACGCGGCGGACCTCTTCGTCCGTGTACTCGAGGGTGTCGACCGCGCGCACCTTGCCGCTCTCCAGCTTCTCGCGCAGCCGCGGCTGGCCGAAGTAGAGGCCTCCGGTGAGCTCGCGCACGAACAGAATGTCGACCCCCTCCACCTTGTCCGTCTTCAGGGGCGAGGCCGCGGCGAGCTTCGGATGAACGCGCACCGGGCGCAGGTTGGCGAAGAGGCCCAGGCCGCGGCGCAGGCCGAGCAAGCCTTGCTCGGGGCGCACCTTGCGCTTGGGATCGTCCCACTTGGGGCCGCCCACCGCCCCGAGGAGCACCGCGTCGGCCTTGGAGCACGCGTCGAGCGTCGCCTGGGGGAGCGGATCGTCGTGCTCGTCGATGGCGATGCCGCCGATGGCGTGCTCGCTGAACGCGAACGAATGACCAAACAGCTCCGCCACGCGCTCGAGCGCACCGCGGGCCTCGCGCACCACCTCGGGCCCGACGCCATCGCCGGGCAAAAGAACGATCGTTTTCGTCGTCACGCGGGAGCTCCTCGTTGAAAGTCGGGCGCCGCGGGCGGCGCGCCGAGCTCAGGAAACGGGCGCCGCGAGCGAGCGCCCTCGGTCTTCAGAATGTCTTCTCCGCTTCATAAGCGGTAATCCGATCGGAAAGCGAGAGGATATACCCCAATTCGTCGAGGCCATTCTCGAGGCAGTGCTTGGAGAACGGGTCGATGGGGAACGCGAACGCACTGCCGTCCGGAAGCTCGACCCGCTGGTTCGGCAGATCGATGCGGAGCTGGGCCTTGGGATCGGCGGCCGTGAGCGCGACCACCTGCGCGTGCGAGGCCTCGTCGAGCGCCACCGGGAGCAGCCCGTTCTTGAGCGCGTTCTGCCGGAAGATGTCGGCGAACGAGCGCGCGATGACCGCGCGGATCCCCCAGTCGCAGAGCGCCCACGGCGCGTGCTCGCGCGAGGAGCCGCAGCCGAAGTTGATGCCGGCCAGGAGGATCTCCGACCCTTTGGCGTCGGGGTGGTTCAACGGAAAGTCGGGCCGCGTGCGCCAGTCGGCGAACAGCTTTTCGCCGAGGCCCTTTTTGTCCGTCACCTTGAGGAAGCGGGCGGGGATGATCTGGTCCGTGTCGATGTCGTCGACCAAGAGCCGCACCGCCCGCGCGGAGAGCGTGACGAAGCCGCTCACGATGCACCTCCCCCGAGCAACGTGCGCACATCGGTGATGCACCCGGTGACCGCCGCCGCCGCCGCCGTGAGCGGCGACGCCAAGAACGTGCGCGAGCCGGGCCCCTGGCGCCCTTCGAAGTTGCGGTTGCTGGTGCTCACCGCGTACTCGCCCCGCGCCAGCTGATCGCCGTTCATGGCGATGCACATCGAGCACCCCGCCTCGCGCCACTCGGCGCCGGCCTCGGTGAAGATGCGGTCGAGCCCTTCGGCCTCCGCCTCGCGCTTGATGGCCTTCGAGCCCGGCACGATGAGCGCGCGCACGCCCTCCGCCACGTGCCGCCCGCGCATGACCTGTGCCGCGGCGCGCAGATCGCCGAGGCGCGAGTTGGTGCACGAGCCCACGAACACCGTGTTGATCTTCTTTCCGAGCAGCGGCGCACCCGGCGCGATATCCATGTAGCGAAGCGCCTTCTCCAGCGCCGCGCGCTGCGTGGCGTCGGCCGCCTCGTCGGGCGATGGCACCTTGCCGGTGATGGGGATGCCCATGCCTGGGTTGGTGCCGTACGTGATCATCGGCTCGAGCGACGAGGCGTCGATGGTCACCTGGCGATCGAACACCGCGCCCTCGTCCGTGTGCAGCTCGCGCCAGCGCGCGACCGCCGCATCCCATGCGGCGCCGGATGGCGCGTGCTCACGGCCCTTCAAGTACGCAAAGGTGACCTCGTCGGGCGCGATCATGCCCGCGCGGGCGCCCGCCTCGATCGACATGTTGCAGACGGTCATCCGCCCCTCCATGTCGAGCGCGCGAATCGCGTCGCCCGTGTACTCGATCACATGGCCCGTCGCGCCGCCCACACCGATCTTGGCGATGAGCGCCAGGATGATGTCCTTGGCCGACGTGCCCGGCCCCGGATTTCCGGTGACGCGCACCTCCAGGGTCTTGGGCTTGCGCTGAAGGAGACACTGCGTGGCCAGCACATGCTCCACCTCGCTGGTGCCGATGCCAAAGGCCAGCGCGCCAAAGGCGCCGTGGGTGGAGGTGTGGCTATCGCCGCAGACGATGGTGCGCCCGGGCTGCGTCACCCCCAGCTCGGGTCCGATGACGTGCACGATGCCCTGCTTGGACGAATCCAGGCCGTGCAGCGCGATCCCGAACTCCGCGCAGTTGACCTCGAGGGTGCGCAGCTGCGCCTCGGCTTGCTCGTCCACCACCGCGAGGGCGCGCGGAAGGGTTGGCGTGGAATGATCCATGGTCGCCACCGTGCGATCGGGGCGGCGGACCTTGAGGCCCCGCGCCCGCAGACCCGAAAAGGCCTGCGGGGAGGTGACCTCGTGAATCAAGTGCAAATCGATGTAGATGAGCGCAGGGCGGCCTTCGGCCTCGGCCACCACATGCCCATTCCAGATCTTCTCGAAGAGCGTTTGCGGCATGGATTTTCGTTTCTGTCAGGTGCTTCGCAGGACCAGGAAGAGTCAGGATGCTCGGGAGGGTTCGGCGCCATTCACCAGCTGCAGGTCGATGACCTCCATGGGCACCACCCCATCGCGACGCGAGACGGGCGCATCCCACACGCCGCCGGTGGCGGCCATCAACCGGTTCTGCGCACGAAGATATGCCTTAACGCTGGCCACGATGATGTCGGTATCGGCGCCATTGCCGTGAAAAACGCGCGCTTGAGGTCCGTCGTGCTGAGCCCGCACGCCTTCGTGCCCGTGCAGCTCGCGGATGCGCACCGCCACCTCACCGAGCGCGTCGATGCCCTCGGTGACCGAGCGCACCGTGAACTCCAGCAAGGTGGCGCGGGTTTGCACGATGGCGTCGACGGCTTTGTAGGCGGCGTCGACGGGGCCGGTCCCCACGGCCGCGTGCACCCTCACCTTCCCGTCCGGGCAACGCAGGCGCACGGTGGCGGTCGGCATCCCCATGGTGCCGCACCCCACGAGGAGCCCCTCCAAGGTGAACGCCTCCACGTCGGGCGCCGCCTCGTCGTGGACGAGCGCCTCGAGATCGGCGTCGTGCACTTGCTTGCGCCGATCGGCCAGCGCCTTGAAGCGGGCGAACACGCGGTCGAGCGCGGGCCCGTCGAACGAGTACCCCATGGACACGAGGCGCGCCGAGAGCGCCGCGCGCCCCGAGTGCTTGCCCAGGACCAAATTCGTTTGCGTCACGCCCACCGTCTCGGGGCGCATGATCTCGTATGTCGCCTCGTGCTTGAGCATGCCGTCCTGGTGGATGCCCGACTCGTGCGCAAAGGCGTTGGCGCCGACCACGGCCTTGTTCGGCTGCACGACGATGCCGGTGGCGGTGCTCACCATGCGGCTCACGCGCGCCAGCTGCGTGGTGTCGATGCCGGTGGTCAGACCGAACTTCGGCGCCCGCGTATGAAGCGCCATCACCACTTCTTCCAGCGAGGTATTGCCTGCACGCTCGCCGATGCCGTTGATGGTCACCTCCGCCTGCCGCGCGCCCGCGCGGATACCCGCCAGGGTATTGGCCGTCGCCAGGCCCAAGTCGTTGTGGCAGTGGACGGAGACGATCACGTCGTCGATGCCGGGCACATTGGCGAAGATGCCGGCGATGAGGGAGCCGAACTCGTCCGGCGTGGTGTACCCGACCGTGTCGGGGATATTCAAGGTGGTGGCGCCCGCGCGAATGGCCGTATCGAGCACTTGGTACAAGAACTCCGGCTCGCTGCGGCCTGCGTCCTCGGGGCTGAACTCGATGGCGGGGCAGAGCGTCTTGGCGTACGCGACCATCTCCGCGATGCGGGCCAGCACCTGCTCCCGCGACATGCGGAGCTTGTGCTTCATGTGCAGATCGGACGTGGAGAGGAACGTGTGCAAGCACGGGTGCTTGGCAGGGCGGATCCCCTCCCACGCGGCGTCGATGTCGCCCTTGGTGGCGCGGGCGAGGCCGACGATGGTGGGCGGCTCGGACGATGGCCGCCCCTCGATCGGTTCACGCCCCACGTGCTCGGCGATCGCGCGTACGGCCGCAAGGTCGTCGGGCGATGCAGCGGGAAACCCGGCCTCGATCACATCGACGCCGAGACGGGAAAGTGCCTTCGCGATCTCGAGCTTTTCGCTCGATGTCATGGTCGCGCCCGGCGACTGTTCCCCATCCCGCAGCGTCGTATCGAAAATGCGTACGTAGTTTCCCATCGCCCTGTCCTTTGTCGGTCCTGTCAATCGCCAGGTTTAATCGTTACCGGGTCCAAAAACGGCATCATGGAGCGCAGCTCGGCGCCCACCTTTTCGAGCTTCTGATCGCGCTCCTTCTCACGCTCGGCCTCGAACCACTTTCGGCCGGTCGCGTTCTCTTCGATCCACTTTTTGGCGAAGGTTCCGTTGCGGATGTCTTCCAGGATCTTCTTCATCGTCTCGCGCGTCTCGGAGTTCACCACGCGCGGGCCCGACACGTAATCGCCATATTCGGCGGTGTCGCTGATCGAGTATCGCATGTAATTGAGGCCGCCCCGGTACATGAGGTCGACGATCAACTTGAGCTCGTGGAGGCACTCGAAGTAGGCAATCTCGGGCTGGTACCCGGCGTCCACCAACGTCTGGAAGCCGGCCTTCACGAGCTCGCTCGCGCCGCCACAGAGCACCGCTTGCTCGCCGAACAAATCGGTCTCCGTCTCCTCGGCGAAGGTGGTCTCGAGGACGCCCGCGCGCGAGGCCCCGATGCCGGCCGCGTACGAGAGCGCCACGTCGCGCGCCTTGCCCGTCGCGTCCTGGTGAATCGCGATCAGCGCCGGCACGCCGCCGTTGGCCTCGAACGTCTCGCGAACGCGGTGGCCGGGGCCCTTGGGCGCCACCATGCTGACGTCGACGTCGGGCCGCGGCTCGATCGTCTTGAAGCGAATGTTGAAGCCGTGCGCGAACATCAATGTCTTGCCCGCGGACAGGTTCGGCGCGATCGCCTCGTTGTAAATCTTCGCTTGCGACGTATCGGGGACCAGCACCATGATCACGTCGGCCCAGGCGGCGGCCTCGGCGACGGGCAAAACCTCGAGTCCGGCGGCCTTCGCTTTGGAGATGCTCTTGCTCGAGGCGTGCAGACCGATCCGCACATCGACCCCGCTGTCTTTCAGGTTCAGCGCGTGCGCGTGCCCCTGCGACCCGTAGCCGATGATGGCGACCTTCTTCTTCTTGATAAGCCCGAGGTCTGCATCCTTATCGTAATAAATCTTGGCCATTTTCTCTTTTCTCCGTTCACTAGCGAAAGCCGCTCATCTTCTTGCAGTACCGCGGACTACGTCTCGACAGGCATGTCTCGGCAGCAGCGCTCACGCCGCGTCGCGCGGGAGCTCGTGCACGCCCGAAGGGTCTGCGTCCAAAGCTTCGAGCGCGTCGGCGCCGCGCAACATGGCGACGGCTCCCGTTCTTACCATTTCGAGAATGCCAAAGGGGCGAAGCACTTCGACGAGGCCGTCGATCTTGTCGCCGGTGCCCGTGATCTCACAGATGAGGGCGGAGACGCCGACGTCGATCACGCGCGCGCGGAACACTTCGCACACCTGCATGATGTGCGGGCGCGTGTCCTTGCCGGCGTGCACCTTGATCATGGCGAGCTCGCGGCTGACGGTCGCTTGGTGGGTCGTGTCCTCCACGCGGAGGACATTGACCAGCTTGTAAAGGTTGGCCTCGATGCGGTGCGCGGCATCATCGTCGGCCTCCATGACGATGGTCATGCGCGATACGTGCTCACGCTGCGTCCGTCCGACCGTGAGGGACTCGATGTTGTACCCCCGCCGCCGGAAGAGCGACGTCACACGATTCAAGACACCCGGCAAGTCTTCCACATACGCAATGAACGTTCGCAAACTTGGCTTTGCCATGACTCTTTCCGTCCTCTCTCCGTGAACCTCACGCCCCGAACCTCACCCCAGAAATCTCACCCGTTCCCGTACACGTGCCCGTCCCGCGTTCCCGAGCTCCCCGCCCTCGCCAAAATTCGGGAACGTGCACGGCAGGAGCACCCTCTCACTCGTCATCGGCCGTCTCCTCGATGGGATTGGGCCTGCGAATCATGTCGTGGAGATCGGCGCCCGCCGCGACCATGGGGTAGACGCTGTCCTCTTTCTCGACTCGGAAATCGATGATGACCGTGCCCGGCGTCCGCCGAGCGATCGCCACCGCCTCTTCGACCTCTTCGCGCTTGGTGACCCGCAATCCCGTATGGCCGTGCGCTTCGGCGAGCTTCACGAAATCGGGGCTGACCAAAGGTGTGGCGGAGTAGCGGCCCTCGTAAAAGAACTGCTGCCACTGCCGGACCATTCCCAAATAGCCATTGTTGATGATGGCGATGTTGATCTTGATCCCCTCCTGCGCGGCCGTGGAGAGCTCGGCGGCGGTCATCTGGAAGCCGCCGTCGCCGGCCACCACCCAGATCTCGTCGTCCTTGCGCGCGAAGCGGGCGCCGATGGCGGCCGGGAGCGCGAAGCCCATGGTGCCCAGACCGCCGGAGGTGACGAGCTTTCGCGGGTGGTCGTGCTTGTAATACTGCGCTTCCCACATTTGGTGCTGCCCCACGTCGGTGACCACCAAGGCCTTACCTTCTGTGATGCGCCAGAGATCGTGGAGGACGTGCGCGGCGAACAGCCTCCCGTTGTGCGGCAGCTTTTGAATGTCGCGCACCGCCGAATCGCCCTTGAGCGATCCGATCCGATCCATCCACGGTTTGCAGTCGCGGGGCTTGAGCCGCGGCAAGAGCGCCCGAAGCGTGTCCTTCACGTCGCCGACCAGTCGGAGATCGACGCGGACGTTTTTATTGATCTCCGCCGGATCCAGCTCGAAGTGAATCTTCTTTGCGTGAACCGCGTACGTCTTCAAATTTCCCGTGACGCGGTCGTCGAAGCGCATGCCGAGCGCGAGCAAGAGGTCCGCCTCTTGGATGGCTTGGTTGACCCACGCTTCGCCGTGCATCCCCATCATGCCGAGGCTCTGGGGGTGCGTGGCCGGAAACCCGCCGAGGCCGAGCAAGGTCGACGCGACCGGAATGCCCGTGCGCTCCACCAGCTCGAGCAAGAGCCCCGTCGCCTCCGCGCGCACGATGCCGTGCCCCGCCAGGATGAGCGGGCGGCGCGCGGATCCGATCATGTCGACCGCGCGATCGAGATCCTCTTCGCTCGCGCGGTGATCGGGGCGATAGCCGGGAAGGCGCACCGGATCCGCGCTCCACACGGGGACGGTGGTGGCCTGCTGCGCGTCCTTGGTGATGTCGACCAACACGGGGCCCGGGCGGCCCGAGCGCGCGATGTAGAACGCCTCGCGGATGGTCGACGCGATCTTGTCGACGTCGCTGACGACGTAATTGTGCTTCGTGATTGGAAGGGTCACGCCGGTGATGTCGGTCTCCTGGAAGGCGTCGCTTCCAATGAGCTTCGAGTTCACCTGCCCCGTGATGCAGACCATGGGGACCGAGTCGAGGAACGCGGTGGCGATGCCGGTCACCAAGTTGGTGGCGCCCGGGCCCGAGGTGGCGACGGCCACGCCGACCTCGCCCGAGGCCCGCGCGTACCCATCGGCCATGTGCGCGGCGCCCTGCTCGTGGCGCACCAGCACGTGATGGATGGGGTACTGAAGGAGCGCGTCGTAGGCCGGCATGATGGCGCCGCCGGGGTAGCCGAAGACGACCTTCACCCCTTCGCGCACCAGCGCCTCCCAGAGGATCTGCGCGCCGGTTCGTCGGTTGTCCGCGCTCATGCCACGCCTCGCATATGGGTCCAGTAGCGGGCCGCGAGATCGCTGGCCGAGGCGGCCGCCGCGACGACCTTGGTCGTGCCCGAGCTGGGGTCGTTGACATTCGACGAGGAGAGCGGACCGCCGCGCGAGGAGCCGGGAGAACCCGACGATGGCGTGGAGTCGGCCGGGCGGCGGGCCGAGACCGCGGTGCGCAGGCGCTCGTAGTACCCGAGCTTCGCTTCGTCGGGCTCGTGGGTGCCGCGCACCAGGATTTGATCGAGCTCGGCGATCAGCGCATCGTGCCCGCCGGCGCGCGTCTCGCGGGCGACCAGATCGGCCTCGAACTCCTCGGTGACCGTGGTCGTGCCCAAGCTGGTCGCCGCCTCCTCGAAGGCGGCGCGCGCGTAGGCAATCGCACGCTCGAGCGCCTTGCCGGTGGCGTCGTGATAAACGGCGACGCGGCAGCCCACCCGATCGCCGCTGGGTGCCGCGGTGACCAGCACGATGTCGACATCACGACGAGGGTCGATGGCGCCGACGTGAAGCGCGTGTCCGCGCTCGACCACCAACAAGGTCCCTGGTGAGATATGGGGCGCGATGCTGCGCCAGTAGACCGACGGTTGTTCCTCGTCGGGAACGAGCAAGACGACCACTTGCGCCGATGCCACGGCCTCGTCGGCGCGCGCGGGGGCGAACTTGTCGGCGTTGGCACGTACCCAGCTGAGGCCACCGGGTCGCATGCTCACCGATACGTCGATCCCCGCTTGGCGGAGCCGGACAGCTCGATCGCGCGCATCCGTTCCGTACCCAAGAACGGCGATGCGTGTCTTTTCGTGAGCTTGGGCCCCGCTCTTCTTATCTGGCTCGGTCATGACTCCTCCGCTTGCTTCGTTCGCGTCTGGCTTATTTGCGTCGTGTCGGTCGTGTGCGTCGTGTGGGTAGCTTCGAATTTTTCATTTGGATTCGGCCGCGGGGAAGGACGCGCGATGGCGCCTTCTGCGGCCGAGGAAATCAATGCGGCGTATTTGGCAATCACGCGGCGCCGAGCGCGCTCCTGACGGCGCGGCAGGCCCTCGGCCTTGGCGCGCGCGGCCCGATTGGCGCGTGCGGCCCGATCGGCGTCGGCATCGATGCGGCGCGGGGCGATGTCGAATGCGGCGCCGCGGGAGCGTCCGTCGGTCAAAAGGCGTACTCCGCCTGCACGGTACATATCGACTGCCGTGGAGCGCCCGCCGGGTTTCAAATCGGTGAGCACCGGTGTGCGTGCCCAAATGGGATCGAAGTCATCGATCGTCGCATCGACCCCCGCCTCGTGGGCATTGGCGAGCAGGTGGAGCACGCCATAAATGGAGCCGACGGTCGCAGCTACGGAGGCTAACGCATTTTCGAACGCGTGCCCGGCGAGATGCTCGCTCGGGCGACGATCTTTTTGGATCCAATCGAGAACGAGCGCTCCGCACGCGCCCGCACCCGGACAGGCATTGTCCTCCAACATCTTGAATGGCGCGCGGCTCATACGACCGGCAGCATGGGACCGCACGGCCTCGAACGCATCGCCAATGGTGACATCGCGACCCTCGAAACAGCCTGGCGCGATGGGTCCACCGCGAAGCATCTGCGAAGGGACATCGAGGCGCGCAAACGCCATGACGGCGGCGGGGTCTTCGACCGTGGAATGGGCCCCCTTCCCCGTGGCCCGCGCGGGGGCACGCGCGGCTCCTTTCTTCGACGTATTGCTTTGCATGCCCCTCTTGCCTCCACCGTTCGAACCGAAACCAAGCAAAAAAAAACCCCCGCGACCTTCTCTGGGTGCGGGGGCCGAATCAGGAGTCTCTCTCCTCATGTCGGCGGCCCGCACCCGATGGTAATGAGCCGAAGGGCACCAATAAGGAGCACGGGAAGAAGTACGAGGCCTACGAGCGCAAGCGCGCCCGAGCCGGCCGACACAGCCAACACGGCCAAAACGACAGAGGCGAAGGTGAACGCGACGGTGACGGCAGCGGCCATCGAACCCGCCTGTGAAACTTCAGAGCACTCCGCAGCGGGCGCCAATCGAGGCGTCTCCAAACCGACTGCGGGGACGATGCTAAACGTCACAAATGAATTGTTACCTCTGTTGGCGCCTTGCGTCAAACGAAGCCTGAAACAAAAGCGAAAAAAGAATTGGCTCAATGCGATTCGGCTAAACCGGTATCCCAATTCGACCTACACGACCAAAGCAGTCGTCTACATGGCCAGCTGGGGGTTAACCCCCGGAAACCCCTGGTCATTTTGCCTGAGAAGGCGAAAGAGACCACCCGGCGAAGCCGAGCCCGAGCGCACGGGACGCGCCGCGGCAGACCGGCGCTCTGGTCCGCGTCCAAATCCTTGCCGGCTTCCGGACGAACCTGTTTAAGTCGCCGGCATGAACCGACGACACATCATCGGGGGATCGCTGCTTGGATCGATTGTCTCGCTCGCGCTATGTGCGAAGAGCGCCTACGCGGCGGATCCTTGGATTGCTCGGCCGCTGACCCTTCCACCGCTTCATCTCTCGGCCGACGTGGGCCTTGGCTTCGCTCAGTACCGGGACGGCGTCAACTCGGATGGTACCTACAACCACAGCCTGGGCTCGGGATCGAACCTCGAGGCGGCTGTGGGCCTTCCCATCTTGGGTGAGGTCGGTGTTCGCACCGGCGCGCGCTTTGGAGATGGGGGCAAGGCGTCCGGTGCCGATGCGTTCGGTCGTCTGTTCGACAAGCAGACCGTCGGCCAAGGGCCCGACACCTTTGCCAACCCCGAGGTGTTCCTGCGCGGGACGTTGCTCGATCTCGAGATGGTCGCCATCGGCCTCGATACGCGCTTCGTGCTCCCGCTCGCGAGCGACACGTCGACCACCGTGCCGGGGCCCACACCGGGGACGACGCAGAAGCTCGAGGTCAACGACTCGTACTTCTCGTGGGTGCCCGGCGTTCCCGTGCGCGTCCGCATTCCCAACTTGGCGCGCATCGACACCGGCATCTACATCCCGTTTCAGTTCGCCGAGAAGACCATCTACGCGGTGGACATCCCCGCCCACCTCTGGTTCCAGTCGGGCGACATCTTCTTCGGTCCGCTCGTCGGCGTTCGTTTCAGCCACAACCCGCTGGTGGTGGGCGACGAAGACAAAGGCGACATCCGCCTCGGGTTCGGGGGCGGCTACACGGTCGCAGGCTTCGTGGACTTGAAGGCGCAGCTCTACGCGAACAGCATCAACCACGAGCCGGACAAGGGCGGCAGCTGGACGAACACCATCGGCTTTGGCCTGGGTGCGGGGATCAACATCCCCTGACCCGCTCCCAAAGCCGCCCGCGGCGAGCCGCCCCCTCGCGGCTCGCCGCGCGAGACGGCCATCTTCGAATTCGCACCGCGCACAGCAGCCGCTAAAAGTCGCACCGCGCACGGCAGCCGCCCGAAGTCGCACCGCGCACGGCAGCCGCCCGAAGTCGCACCGCGCACGGCAGCCGCCCGAAGTCGCACCGCACGCAGCAGCCGCCCGAAGTCGCACCGCGCGCGGCAGCCGCCCGAAGTCGCACCGCGCGCGGCAGCCGCCCGAAGTCGCACCGCGCACGGCAGCCGCCCGAAGTCGCACCGCGCACGGCAGCCGCCCGAAGTCGCACCGCGCACGGCAGCCGCCCGAAGTCGCACCGCGCACGGCAGCCGCCCGAAGTCGCACCGCGCACAGCAGCCGCTAAAAGTCGCACCGCGCACGGCAGCCGCCCGAAGTCGCACCGCGCGCGGCAGCCGCCCCTCTGCGAAGGCGCACCGCGCGGCGGGCGGCGCTCAGGAGGATGACGCGAAGACGCGCGTGAAGGTGCGGGGGGCGCGCTTCTTTCGGAGGCAGCGGGTGGCGGCGTCCATGTAGCAAACGCTGAACGCGCGCCGGGGCTTGCCCGTGGTGTTGCGCCCCGAGCGATGCCAAAGGTGATTGTGCAGCAAGATCACGTCGCCCGCGCGCGCAGGCAGCGGCACCGCCGCGCGATCGGCGCCGCGTGCATCGACGAAGGGCTGCTGCACCAAGCCCCCCAGCGGTGTGACCAAGCCCGCATGGTGGCTTCCGGGCAGCACCTCCACGCACCCCGATGCGATCGGCGCGTCGTCGAGCGCGGTCCA
Organism: Sorangiineae bacterium MSr11954; assembly: GCA_037157815.1. Lineage (NCBI taxonomy): Bacteria > Pseudomonadati > Myxococcota > Myxococcia > Myxococcales > Pendulisporaceae > Pendulispora > Pendulispora albinea. The sequence continues at coordinate 4,186,653 of CP089984.1, read as the reverse complement.
GATTTGCAAGGTCGGCTCGCGATCGAGGCCCCAGAAACGGCCGCCGTCTTGATGCCATGGGAGCGGCGTGCCCCCGCTGGCGCTCTTGTTCATGAGGATGGCGCGGTAGAGGACGACGTCGTCCCCCACGATGGCGCGCACGACTTGCTCGAAGACGGGGTTCTCGATCCACGCGCGGTACAGCGGATCGAGCTCCAGCTTCTCCAGCTTGCGGTACTCGAGGCTCGGCCCCTGGTAGCCGAGGCCGAAGGTGAGATCGTCGTAATTTCCCGTGGCCGAATCGAGCTGAAAGAAGAGCCCCGGGATCTGAACCTCCCCCAACATGAGCGCATCGGCGCGCCGGGCGAGGGCGCGCACGGTGTCCTCGTCGGCGATGCGGCCCAAGCTGGCGTACCCATGCTCGTGAAAGTGTGCGACCGCGGCAGCGAGCGTTTCTCGACCGAGCGCTTCGGGCACGTTGCCGAGCGCGTTAACGAGCGCGTTAACGAGCATAGGTGGCATCGGTGCCGGTGAACGCCTGGTGAAGCGCGTCCACCTTCTCGCAAGCCTCCCGGGATGGCGCGCGCTCCACCGCGTCGATGGCAAAGTCGAGCTGCTCCACCGAGGCCGGGCCAAGCAGGATGGAATCGACACCCGGCCGGTAGGCAAGCCATGAATAGGCGAAGGCGGCCAGGGTCTGGCCTTCTTCCTCCGCGATCTTTCGAAGATCGCGGACATAAGCAAACATGGCGTCGGACCAGTAGCGGCGCTGGTACATGGTGTTCTTATCGAAGCGCGAGCCGGCGGTGACCTCGTCCTTCTTGTGCTCGCGCGCCAGGAGCCCGCCCGCCAGCGCGTTGTACACGGTGGTGTGGAGCGGGTAGCGCTTGGCGTATTTGAAGTACTCGATGTCGAGCTGACGGATGAGCAGATTGTAAATCTGCTGCGACATGACCGGGTGCGGAATGCCCAGGTGATCGCACGCCTGCCGCGTCTCCAAGATTTGCCACGAGGCGAAGTTCGATATCCCGAAATGCCGGATTTTGTTGGACTCCAGGAGCTCCTGGATGCCCTCGAGGGTCGACTCGATGGGGGTCTTCGGATCGGGCGCGTGCAGGTAGTACACGTCGATGTAGTCGGTGCCCAGGCGGTCCAGGCTCTCGTCGCACGACTGCACCACGATCTCGCGTTTGAGCCCTTCGACCTTGCCATCGCGCCGATTCAGGCCGACCTTTGACGCGATCAAACAGGCGGGCCGCCGGTGCCCCAGCGCCCTGCCCAGGATGCGCTCGGACTCGCCCGATTCGTAAACGTTGGCCGTGTCGAAGTACGTGTGGCCGCGCTCGATGGCCCGCAGAACGATGCGCTCCGCTTCTTCAGCGGGGGTGCGCTTGCCGAAGTTCATGGTGCCAATGGCAAGAGCGGCCGGCTTTTCGAGGAGAACGCGAGGAGAAGCCCAAACGGAGGGGAGCATGCACGCGCATGTTAATACCGTCCGGGCTCCCGCGAAAGTCTCGACTGTGCTGGAATTGCGAAAAGAGCGTTAAGGTATCGTGTGGTCCGTGACGTCCAGGTTGGGCGCGACCCTGTGGACGGTGATGGCGCGCGTGGTCTTGTCACCCGTGACCCATGCTGCGCCGCCGCCATAGGCCACGGCATCGTCGCCGCGCGGGAGGTGATGTTGGGACACGTTCTTTGCCGCGGCGAGGATCTTCCCGTTGCCGTCGATGCGCATGGCGAAGGTGCCGTTGAACGTTTGTTTGTCACCCTCGAGGGTCCACTGCTCCCAGAGAACGATGAATTCCCCGTTCCCAACCGAAACGAGCTTGGGGCGCTCGGCGTGGGTCTTCCCCGGTGCCGTCGTATCGTAATCCGTAAGATAGAGGAGGCGGTTCGTCACCGCCTTGCCGCCCGAGGTCACCTGCGACTCGGCGCCGAAGGTGCGGTCGAGCACATCGGCCTCGGCGCCCGTCGCAAAATTGGGCGTGAGGCGAACCAACGCCAGATCGCGCGATCCCGAGACGAGCGAACCGGTGGTCGTGGTTCGCTCGGTCGCGATCAACGCCAGGTAGCTCCCCGAAGCCGGCCCCGCGTCGATGCGCGCCAGGTTGCCAAGGCGCGTAAAGGTGTTGTTTGCACCCGTGTCGCCCTTTGGACGGAAGACCTCGCGGGCCGGACCGGCGGCCGCGTCGCGCACCCGAGTCATGACGACAGCGCGCGGGTAAGCGTCGCCCAAGTGGGCTTCGTAAATGTCGTTGCCGTCCACGAGGTGCCGCTGATCGAACGAGTGGCTGACCCAGATGCTCGACGCCTTGCGCACCGCACCGGAGCTCGCATCGAAGAACGTGGACGTGGCCTTCTGATGCCGCGTGCCGTTGCTGTCGGGCTCCGTGTTGATCCCGTGAAAGAGCCCGAGCACATTGCCACCGACGGACAGGCGCGAGCTCGAGGCGGTGCCGGGGCGCACGATGGGCTCCGAGTCCTTGACCGCCGCTGGACGGGCGGTGTCGACATCGATGTCGAAGAGCGCCTTGCCCTCGGGGTCGAAACGAAGCGCGCGCACCACGTTCGCCCTGTACTGCTTGGGCGCGGGGAACGTCTTGGTGACGTCCGGATCCTTCGTTCCCGTGGCGTAGTAGTAGCTACCGTCCGCGCCGCGCGCAAAGCCGAGGAGCCAGCCGAGCGATCGCAGTTGGTAGTTGCGCGTGACCCGCCATGCGCCGGAAGCATCCGGCTCCACCCGAACGACGGCGACCTGGGCGCCCGCCGATTCATCCGTGTTGCGCACCGCCAGATCGATGAACGATCCGCCCGCGACCGGGACGATTTCGGGCAGCTTGCCATACTGGGCATCGTGGCTCTTCGGGCCCGAAAGATCCTCGCGATCGACATCGAAGGGCACGACCTTCAATTCGGCGAACGAGGTCACCGGCGGCTTGGCCTGCACGGGGGGCGTGGGGCTGCCACCTTCCCCTCCGTCACCGTTTGGCCCAGCGCCGGGCCAACCCGAGCCATCCTGACCACCGGGCTTCGGGTTCTCGGAGCTCGGCGTCGCATCCGACGAGCTGCTCCCACATGCCACTGCCGCGAGTGCGCCCACGGCGGCACACCATACGATCGTTCGTTTAGGACCCACGTCACACTCCGTATCGGTTGATTCCGGGGTTGATTCGATGATGTTTCGGAGCGCGGGTCTATAGCACGATGGATGCCATCACGACTTCGATGGCCTATCCGCAACATCGTCGAAGGTCCTATTCGGGCGCACGAGGGAAATACCCCTCATGACGAGGCCATTCACCCACGATAGGCCATCAACGCGAGCCGCGGCGCACGGCTTCTTTGACGGCAGCATCCACGTCGATGCGGGAGCGTGTCACGTCGTTCCGCGGGTCCTTGATGGGCACACCGGTCTTCTGCAGAATCTCTTCGATCGCCGCGGGCCCCAACCGAGGATTGGCCGCGCGCACCACGGCCACGGCCCCCGCCACGTGCGGCGTGGCCTGCGACGTTCCGCCCATTTCGGTCGTTCCATCCCCGGCGAAGTCGACGGATCGGATTTTGTAGCCTGGCGCCAAGATATCCAAGTTGCTGCCGCTGTTCGAATAGCAGACGATCCGGTCGGCCTTCGCCAGCGGATCTTTGCACTTTTTCCACTCGAGCCAACCGAAGTTGGCGTCGTACACGGCCCCCACCGAGACGACGTTTTTGAGGCACGCAGGATGATTGACCCCGTTGACGCTCGCATCGTTGCCCGACGCGGCCGCGGCCAGCACGCCCCTGCTCCGTAATTTATCGATGGCCGCCGCGTAACCGACGAACGATCCATCGCAATCGCCGGCGTACTGGTGCCCCGAGTCGCCGAAGCTCATATTGATGGCCGCCGCGTCGGGGTGGTGCTCGAGCACCCAATCGAGCGCCGAAATCGTGCTGCTGTCCTCCCCTTTTCCGCGCGCGCTCAGCACCTTCACCACCACCAACGTGGCCGCGGGCGCGACCCCCGCCACGATGCCGGCCACGTGGCTGCCATGGCCTTCGTCGTCGGCGGCGGCCCCGGGTCCCGTCTGGGTCGATTGCCCGTTGGGGCAGCACGGCGTGCAATCGTCCATGCAGAAACACGCTTCGTCGACGATTTTTCCCGCGAGCATCGGGTGCTTGGACACAGCGCCCGTATCCAGAATGACGACCTTCTGCCCCGCTCCCTTGTACCCGGACGCGTTCGCCGCATCGGCGTGAATGAGCGGCAAACTCTCCGCGAGACTGGCCTGCACCTGCCCGTCGGGCTCGATGTGCGCCACGTGGGGATCGGCGCGCAAGGTATCGAGCGCGGCCGGATCCAACTCCGCGGCAAATACCGGTATGTGCTTCCACGTATGCGCGATTTCCGGCTCGGCCCCCAGGCTCTTCGCCTTGGCGAGAACATCGGTTCGAATCGCCTCGAGCTCCAAAGATTCGTCGTACTCCCCGAGCCCGCGCGCGGCGCGCGTTGCACGATCGTTCGGTGGGCGCAATGTCACGATGTAACGCGCGCGGCCCGCCGATTCGACGTCATTTGCGTTCTTGGCACCCTTCGCGTTTTTTGCGTTTTTCGCGCGATTCGGCGAATTGCAAAGAGGGTTTCCCTGGGTGACGTGGGCGTCGGCGCTGCCCGGCCCGTCACTGCTGCACGCGGTGGTGAGGCATGTAACGGGCGCGACCAAAAGGGAAAAGGCCAGCATGGAACTTCGCTGCTGGGTGATACGGCTCATGATGGAAGGTCGCTCTTGGGGCGAGAGTGCACCCTTGCCAAGGCGGCGGGCTCCTTTTTAACGATTGCAAAATTGCAATTCGCTTCGAAGCGGGCCCTCTAAGCAGGATAGGTGCCATTTCGACCAATCGGGGTCGCCCGGCCCTGCGTCATATCCCCCAATGCGGGTCGAGGAGGTGCGGATCGAAAGGGGAATGCGCGCTCGATGGAGCGCATTCCCGCTTCGACCCCGGCTTACATCAAGGTTCCGTTAAGGAGCGCTTCGGCGGCGCACGGCCTCGTTCGCGGCCGCCTCGACATTGATTCGCGAGCGTGTCACGTTGTTGCGCGAGTCACGAATCGCCACACCCGTGGTCTTGAGAATGCCCTCGATGTCCGCGGGGGCAAGCGCGGTATTTGCCCCGCGAACGACGGCCACGGCGCCCGCCACGTGCGGTGTGGCCTGCGACGTGCCACCCATGTCCGTGGTGCCACCTTGGTAATTGGCGGAGGTGATGATCGCGCCCGGCGCCAAAATATCCAAGTTGGCCGCGCTGTTGGAGAAGCACGTAATCTTGTCCGCCGCGGTGGTGCGATCCGTGCAATTCTGCCACCGCAAGGTGCCCAAATTGGCGTCGTACACGGCGCCGACGGAAAACGCATTGCCAACGCACGACGGTGCGCTGATGCCCGTGGAGCTCGCCTCGTTTCCCGATGCCGCCACGGTGATGACGCCTTTGGCCCGCAAATTGTCAATCACCGTCGCGTAGCTCCTGTGGCTGCTATCGCAGTCGGTCGCATATTGCTGGCTGGGATCCCCCAGGCTCATATTGATCGCGGCCGCGTCGGGGTGGTGCTCGAGCGCCCAGTCCAGGGCGGAGATGATGCTGCTATCGTCGCCCCACCCGCGCGCGCTCAACACCTTGACCCCCACCAGGCTCGCCTCGGGCGCGACCCCCGCCACGATGCCGGAGACATGGCTTCCATGGCCTTGATCGTCGGCCGACGCTCCGGGGCCGCTCTGCGTTTCTTGGCCGTTCGGGCAGCAGCCGTTGCCTTGGTCCACGCAGAAGCAGGCTTCGTCGACCACCTTGCCCTTCAACATCGGGTGGTTCGAGGCCACGCCGGTGTCGATGACGACGACCTTTTGACCTTTGCCTTTGTAGCCGGCGGCGTGGGCTTTGTCGGCTTTGACCAGCGGGAGGCTCTGCGCCAGATTGGCTTGCATCCGGCCGTCGATGTCCACGCGCTCCACGTTCGGATCGGCGGCCAGCGCGCGCAGGGCGCTCGCGTCGAGATCCGCGGCAAATCCCGGAATGTGCTTCCATGTGCGGGAGACGTGGATCGCATTTCCGAGGCTCGCGACCTTGGAGAGGACCTGATTTCGAATCGCCTCGATCGGCAGGGCCTCGCCCAGCTTTTCGATCCCGCGCGCCGCGGCCGAGGTGTCGCCTTGATTGCGCAAGGTGACGATGACCCGCGTTCGGTCCTCCGATTTCAGGACGTCGAGCACCGCGGTGGCCACCTTCTCCTGCACGGCGATGCTCGTTTCGTCGCCCTCGGGGCGGCTCGGCGCCTCATTTGCAGCGCCGGGGCCGTCGTTGCTGCTGCAGCCTACGGCCACCACGGTGGTGGAGGCCATCACGAGCGATAGGACGAGCGCAGACCTGCGCGTAGCGGTTCGGATATGCATGTTGTTACCTCGTTATCGAAACGGGTTGAACGCGTGGGGACGCGTCGGGTGTTGTGCTCCGCAAGGGCATTCGCACGATCAGCACGCACATGGCGCGCGCCGCTGCAAACGCCGCTCATCCAGAACGACCCTCATGCATTTAGCACATCCGCGCGGTGATATCCGAACAATCTCACCGCATCATCGCATTCGGCGATTGGCAAATCGACGAATCATGCCTCTTTCGAAGCGACCGTGGCCGGCGCCTCGTCGAGCTTGGGGCGCGTCGCGATCGCGTGATCGATGATCTCCAGGGCGCGCCGGAGCTCTTCGCCCTCGAGCGCGAGGCGCGGCGCCCGCACGCGGGAGTGGCCCCGGCCCACCCGCTCTTGAATCAACTTGGTGTGTTGAATCACCTTGGGGCCGGTGGTCAATTGCATGAGCGGCGCAAACCACTGGTGGAGCTCGGCCAGCTTTTGCATCGGGTGCTCGCCCGAAGCATCGAGATCGACCTTGGACTCCACCGCGTGGCGATGCAGCGCGAGGCATTCGGCCGGGAAGGCGCTCACCAACCCCGATAACCAGCCGACAGCCCCTTCCGCGAACGCTTCGAGGATGGTCGAGTCGGAGCCGCCCAAAATTTCGACACGGCTGTCCAACGCGGCGCGCAAGGCGGTGAGCCGTTGCGGATCGGGGCTCGATTCGCGGACGGCCTCCAGATTCGGAAACTCACGGGCGAGGAGGGCGACTTGTTCGGGGAGGAAATCGACACGGTAGGCCTGAGGGTTGTTGTAGAGGATGCACCGCAAATCCGTGGCCGCCATGACCACGCCGACATACGTCTGAACCTCGCGCGCGTCCGCGCCGTAGATGAACGGCGGCAGGATCATCAAACCGCCGCAGCCGACCGCCCGCGCATGCCGCGCCAAGGCGACCGCCTCCGGGGTGCTCAGGGCGAACACGCCAGGAAGGACCGCCACGCGGTCGCCAACAGCACGAACGCATGTTTCCAGGATTTGTCGCTTCTCGGAGTGGGTCAGGGTGGCCCCTTCCCCGAGAGAGCCGAGGGGTGCAATGCCCGACACGCCACGTTCGGCGAGCCATCGGCATTGATCGGCGAGCGCGCCGTAGTCGACGCTCAAGTCGGCGTTGAAGGGGGTGGTGACGGCGGGGATGACCCCGCGCCAGCGCACCCGCGCCTTGCGGCTCGACTTGGGGAGCTCCTCCTTCCTGTCTTGCTTATTTTTCTTGGGGTCCGCGCCCGTGAGCGCTCCCATCTCGTTGGTGCGAGGAGCACGAAGATTCTGCCGGAACTCCACACGCGCGTTTGCGCCGCCACTGCGAAGGTTCTGCACAGGAACGTTGGTGCGGCCTCGGCCGACCCTTTATGACGGTGCGCTCGAATTTCGAACGAAATGTGTCCGCGCGCGCTTTCGTCGAGAAATAATTGTGCACGCAACAGAACGGAAACATTGGTTGCGTCAAATGCCGCGCCGCATTGGGCCCCGATTGCCGCAGGGCAGCGCGCCTCCAATGGCGCGGCGCGCGGCGCACATCGCGCCACCTTGGACTTACTTGGCCCGCATCCTCCGCACCCATCGAAATATTCTCATAATTCATAATTTGTTTACGTATGCGTCACCCATTATGGTAGCCAATATTCAGCGCCGTCCCGACGAGTGATTTGCAGTGGCGTCCCATCGACGAGCTGCGACCTACGCTTGCGGGTGACGTTTGCGCCTTGAGGTTCGTCCGGGGTCTCCGCCTTCTTCCGGGACATCGCCCCATCGGGGCATCCGCACGCACCACCGCATGCCTTTTCGAATCACCCGTCTCCCGACGATGACCATCGCCGGCAGCGCGTGCACGAGCTTTGCGCCGCGCGCTTCTGCGGGACGTTTCGGCGAGCGAAATCCATCGAACCCGACCCCCGTCTCGATACGAGGTTTGCCATGAAATCAGGTGTGTTGTTTTCGAATCGCCGTTTGGCCGCGCTCTTGGCATTGCCGATTTTGGCGTGCGTCCCTGCTTGCTCGAGCAGCTCGGAGGGCGATCCGGGCGAGGAGTCCGCCAAGGATGCACCGGCGGGCGTGAGCGTGATTGCCCGCGAGCGCGTCTCGCTCGTCCCCACGTTCGTGCGCGGCCAGCTCGGTACGTTCACGGCGCAGAATGCGCAGAGCGCGCTTCCGTCGATCGCCGCCGTGTTGCACGCCGAGGGCGACTTTACCTTGAAGAGCACGCAGACCGATGCGTCGGGCGCCGTTCATCATCGGTATACGCAACGAAAGAATGGTCTCGCGGTGCTCGGCGGCGAGCTCGCCGTGCACGTGCGGGGCGGGCTCGTGTACGCGGCAAATGGAAATGTCCGCAGCGATTTGCCGGCGCCTACGGTGGCCACCGCTTCCGTGGAGACCGCGGCCGCCCATGCGCTCGCTGCGTATCCGGAGGATGCCGTGGTGTCGGTCGATCCCACGAGCGATCGGGCGTATTGGCGCGAGCCGGAGGGTGATGCCTTGCGGCTCGTCCACCGACTGACCGTGCGGGGCGTCGATGCCGAGGGCGAAATCGTCGACACCGTGCTCGTCGATGCCACCGATGGATCGGTGGTCGATCGCATTCCCACGATCATGACCCTCAAGTCGCGCAAGATCTACGACGCGGGGCAGACCACCAGCCGCGGCACCCTCGAACGGAGCGAGGGCCAGGCGGAGGTCTCCGATGCGACGGTGAATGTCAGCTACGACAACCTGGGGATCACGTACGACGCGTACAAAACGCTGTTCAACCGCGACTCGCTCGACGGCAACGGGCTCACGTTGATCAGCTCCGTTCACGCGTTGATCCAGACCTCGTCGGGGGCGACGAAGAACAATGCGTCATGGGACGGCACCCAGATGCGCTACGGCGACGGCGACGGCACGACGTTCTCGAACCTGGCGTATTCGATCGACGTGACGGGGCACGAGCTCACGCACGGCGTGACCACCTCCACCTCGGATCTCCGGTACTCCGGTCAATCGGGCGGGTTGAACGAGGGGATGTCGGATATCTTTGGCGCCGTGGTCGAGTGGTACCACGCCGGAAAGGTGGTCTCCGAGGGCACCTGGCAGGTGGGCGAGGACGTGTACACGCCGAACAAGTCGGGCGATGCGCTTCGCTATATGAACGATCCGGCCAAGGACGGCCGGTCGATCGATTATGCGCCCAACTTCACCTCGGGGATGAATCCGCATCTCAGCTCCGGGGTGCCCAACCTCGCCTTCTACCTGCTCTCGCAAGGCGGAACGCACCCGCGTGGGAAGACCAAGGTCAAGGTCGACGGGATTGGCATCGAGAAGGCCGCCCATGTCTTCTACACCGCCAATACGACCATCCTCACCTCCTCGGCGACGTATGCCAATGCGCGCTCGGCCAGCGAACAAGCGGCGCGGGAGCTCGGCTACTCGGCGGGTGAGATCGCGTCGGTGAGCAATGCGTGGGCCGCCGTGGGGGTCGGGTCGGCGGTTGGAGGAGCGCAGTAGCATGATGAAACGACATGCGCTTTCATGGGTGATGCTCGCCGTGGCGGGCATATGGGCTTGCAGCGCGGGGCGCTCCGAGGATCCCGGCGCTTCGGGGCGGATGGGGTCGGCCGAGTCGACGGGGGCGGCTGCCGAGCCCGCGCCGGCGTCCGTGATCCTCGCGGACGATGCGGACTCCGATCCGATGGAGCACATTCGATACTTTGCGTCGGATTCCATGAAGGGGCGCAACAGCCCCTCGCCGGAGTTCGATTCATGCGCCAAGTACGTGACGGACCGGCTCGTCAAATACGGGCTCACGGGGCCCAACTCCGGGGATCCCAACGGCGCCTATGCGCAAACGTTCACGCAAAGCACCTTGGCGCCGGCGGGCCTTGGGCTGGCGAGCGCGCACGGCGACGACGCGCACCAGGCTGGCGATGATGCGCACCCTGCGCACGGCGCCGGCTCGTTCGGCACCACGTTGTTCGAGCGGGGCTCCTATGTCGAGGGCGCGGCGGCCGCCGCCGGCAATACGCACAATGTGCTGGGGCGGCTGGAGGGCACCGGCGCAAAGAAGAACGAGGTGATCGTGGTGATGGCCCACCTCGATCACATCGGGACCACGTCGAGCGGCGTGGTGCGCAACGGTGCGGATGACAATGCATCGGGCAGCGCGGTCCTCGTGGCCAGCTTGCCGGCGCTCGCGCAGGCGAAGGCCAACGACGAGCTGAATCGCTCGGTGCTCTTCGTGTGGACGGCGGCCGAGGAAGATGGGCTGATCGGCTCCAAGTACTTCGTGGATCATCCCATCGCCGGCGTTGGATTGTCGGAGATCGTCGGGGTCATCAACTTCGACATGGTGGCCCGCTGGGACGCCAATCGTCTGAGCATCATCGACACCAAGTCGGACGGCACCACCAGCTACCTCTCGTCGCTGTTCACGCAGGCGAACGCCAAGCTGCCCGCGCCGTTCGGACGCATCAACCACGATATCGCGCAGTACGCGCGGCGTCAGGACGGTGCTTCGTTCTACGACAAGGGCGAGGACGTGCTGTTCGTCTTCGAGGGGCTGAGCAACCCCGAGGGCGGCGGAGACCTCAACCCCGATTACCACGCAGCCGGCGACGACGTCTCCAAGATCCTCGCCGACAACGACGGGGAGAAGCCGCGCAAGGTGCGGGATCTCCTCATCGAGCTGGTGAAACTCGCTTCCAATGCATCGCGCTGAGTCGGTCCAAGAGGAGGATTCCATGAACGAACATCCCCGAACACGCAGGTTCAGGTCGGCCATTGCCCTCGCCGTTCTCCCCGTTCTTGCGGCGTGCTCCGCGACCTCCGAGCCCAGCTCGGACGACGCCACCTTGCGGGCCACGCTCTCGAAGCAAGATGGCGCCGACGTCACGGTCACCTTGACCAATGGAACCTCCGAGCCCGCGCGCTTTCTCGCGTGGAACACCTTGGCCACGGAGCTCGGCGAGCCGCTCTTCGTGCTCACCCGCGACGGCGAGCCCGTCGCATACCAAGGGCGCCACTACAAGCGCGGCCTCCCGCGCCCGAGCGATTACCTGGTGCTGGCGCCGGGCGAGAGCCTGATCCGCGCCGTGGATCTGGCGCAGTACTACGATATGTCGCAGCCGGGCACGTACGACATTCAGTACCGCGCGGAGCTGGCGCCGGCCGGCGCGCGGTCAGCGGACGAGCGGGCCGAGGTCACGTCCAACCACGTGAGCGTGCAGACCGCAGGCTACGTGTCACCGCTGGCGCGGCGGATGACGTTGCAAAAGAGCGTGCAATCGTCGGCGCTCGCGGGCACGCCGTCGTTCGCGGGGTGCAGCAGCAGCCAGCAGACCGATGTCACCAACGCGTTCTCCTCGGCCGGGACGTATGCGAACCAAGCCGTTACGTATTTGAACGGTACGCCCTCGGCCACCACGCGCTACACCACGTGGTTCGGGGCGTACTCGTCGAGCAATTGGGACGTGGTCAAAGGGCACTTTGCGAACATCCAGAGCGCCTTCGACAGCAAACCCTTTACGTTCGACTGCAGCACGTGCACGAGCAACTCGTTCGCGTACGTGTACAAAGACGAACCCTACACCGTGTACCTCTGCGGCTCGTTCTGGGGTGCGCCGCGCACCGGAACGGACTCGAAGGCGGGGACCATCGTCCACGAGACCAGCCACTTTGCGGTGGTGGCCGACACCGACGACAACGCCTACGGGCAAGGCGACTGCAAGAGCTTGGCGAAGAGCAGCCCCAGCCAGGCCCGCGCCAACGCCGATAGCCATGAATACTTTGCGGAAAACAACCCTGCGCTGAACTGAGGCGAGCGCCGCAGGCTATCCCGAAACCACGTAAAGACGTGTAAGGTCGGGCCTCCCGGTGGACGAAATGCGGGGGCCCGGCCGTCTATTGGGCATGGCACTCACGAAGAAGTTTCAAGCATCCGTAGCGTCCGTCGCCCTGACCTTCTTGCTCACCGCCGTCGCCCTGCCCGCGTTCGCGGGCGATCATGGCGACGAGGTGTTTCCCATGAAGGCCGACGTCTTTCAGCAGAAGGTCGAGGCGCGCATCGCCAAGCACAAGGCCCACCTCGAACAACGCATCACCGACGGGAAGCTCGACGCCTCGAAGGCCAAAGAGATGCGCGATCGGTTCGATGCCCGCACGGCCAAGATCCGCGCGGCCGTGGCCACCGCGGTGCAGGACGGCACGGTCACCAAGGAGGAAGCGCACGCCGTCCGCGAGGCGGGTGGCGGTCATGGTCACCACCGCCACCCGCAGAAGTAGCTCAGTACTCGCCGGCGATCGGATAGACCGGCGCGACGTCCACCGGGATGCCCGTGAGCGCCGTGGTGGCCCTGGCGATGGGCGGGCTCTCGACGCCGTACTTGGCGAGCATGCCGTCGACCGAGGCCTTGTCGCCCGCCGCTTGCAACATGCAGATATCGCGCACCAGCTTCGTCACCGACTCTTCCAGCTTCGGCAGATCGATGGAGAAGCGACCGGTGGGCTCATCGAAGGTCACGGCCTTGTCCTCGAGGTAGCGGTTGATCTGGAGCGCGTTCCCCTGCCCGTGCGCTTCGGCCACCCCGAAGCGCACGCCGCGCAGGAGCCCCGCGAAGTACGACACCAGGATCTTGTCGTGCATGTCCTTGGGGAGCTCGCCGCGCTCGATCATGTAGAGGAGGTTGTAGACGCCCATGACGTCGGCCTTGGGCTCCTCGATGGCCGCGTGGCTCTCGCCCAGGGCCGCGCGAACCTCCACTTTTTTGCCGCCTACGGTGACGAAGGCGGGGCCGAGCGAGTGCGAGAGCTCGTGAAAGAGGACCTCGTGGAAGAAGGCGTCGGCCGAGAGGTTCTTGAGCTGCCCCGGCGCCAGCACGCGCTGGGCGATGGGCTGCATGATCACATCGAACTTCTTCTCGATCAGGTTGCGCAAGAGGACCTTCTTGGCGCCCTTTTCCTTTCGAACGCGCTCGTCGTTCGGCAGGTTGAAGGCGATGGTCTGCACCGATTTGCGCGCGTCGCCCGAGCTGTAGACCAGATCCACCACGCGAATGGGGCTGGCCCCGCCCCGCTTGGTCTGCAGCTCCTTGGGGATCGGCAGGTGCGCTTCCATGGCGGGCAGGAGTTTCTTGTATTTTGCAAGCTTCTCCGAGGCGGCCGGATCGGCCACGGTGACGAAGCTCTCGTAGGAGGCCTTGAGCCCCAAGAGCTCGTCCTCGTACGTCTCGTAGGGGCCGATGGTGATTTCGACGGAGCCGTCGAGGTCCATCCACGCTTTGTCGGAGGCGTAGTAGTCGTTGGAGGCGAAGGCGGCGGCGCGGGCGGTCAGGAACGTCTTGAGGTTCTTGTCGCTCGTGAGCTTCGCGGCCTCGAGCAAGAGGGCCGCGGCCGGCTTCAACCACTCCGCGTAGGCGGTCGAATACGGGACGGCCACGAGCTTGTCGCCGTTGCGCTCGACCACCGTGCGCTCGTCCTCGAGCTTCGCTTTCTCCGCGGGGTGCGCGCTCACGTACGCTTTGAAGTCCTCGACCGTCAGATCCTCGGGGTAGAACCCGGCGCCCTTGGGGTGCTCGCGCTCGATGGCGAACGGCTTGAAATGATCCTGCCGATCCCACGGGCCGCGCATCAGATCGAAGTACCCGAGCTTGGCCTTGCCGTCGGGCGAGGTGTCCGACGCGAGGCTCGCGCGAAGCTCCACATTCCCGCGGTACGCTTGCCGCGTAAAGATGGAGTCCATCAGCTTGGCCGCCGCCACCAGCTTCTCGAGCGCCGCCTTCTCCGACGGGGGCAGCTTCGAGACGTCCGCCATCAGCCGCACGGGGGCGAACTGCTTCACCCTCTCGGCCAGGCTGGGTGCCGTCACGGCGCCATCCACCGGCGCGGAGGCGTCGGGAGCAGGCGGTGGCGTGGGGGGAGCCGGGGCGCGGGAAGAACCTCCGCACGCGGCGGCGAGGACCACCGTGGAGGAGACGGCGAGAAGCGAGGTGCATCGGCGGAGAAAACGCATGATGTCCGCTTCTTACTCGAATTTCGGCCTTTCGGGCGAGAGTCTCGAGGCTCCGGCTCGGGGATTCGGGCCGCGGGATTGGGGCCGCGGGGGTGGAACTGCAATCGCTCAGCGCACTTGGACGACCTCGAAGAGGCGCGTCAATCCGCCTTTGCCGTGGGGCGTCGAGACTTCGGCCTCGTCGCCCTCGGAGAGACCGAGGAGCGCGGCGCCGAGGGGGCTGGAGGTGGCCAAGGTTTGCACCTCGACATCGCCGTCGCGCAGGCGCACGCCGCCGGCCGCGGGGACCACGAAGTACGTGGTCTCGCTCCCATCGTGGCGAACCTTGACGATGGCGGAGACGACGATGGCATCGCCCTGCTCCAGATCGCGCACCGGCATGTTGGCCAGGCGCGCGAGGGCGTGCTCCACCTCGCGCACGCGCTCGGCTTGGCCGCGCGCCACGTACGATGCCTCGGTGGACCGCATGTCCTTGTCGTTCTCCGGGCGGTTTTCTTCGTGGGTGGCGGCGACGGCGGCGTCGTGCGCACGACGGCGCGAGGACTCGAGCTCGCGCGTGAGCTCGGCGCGCAACGAATCGAGCAGTCGTACCTTGAGGGAATCGGTGGTCATTCGGTCTTCATGATGCGCGCGAGAAAGCGTTTCTGAAAATACCCGAAACGCGCCATCGCGCTCCCCGCCGGCCGAGCGCAATCGCGGCATCCCAGCGGGTTTGCGCGATCCGTCGAACCGCCATTCGTCGTCGCGCACCTGGACGGACCCGACCGAAAACGCGGCGCCGAGACCCGCACCGATGGGGTCCGTTGGTAGCCGAAGGTGCGCAGGTTCCCGCGGGGCGCTTCGATAACGGCTGCGCTGCCCGCGCTCGTGATACCGTGACGGTACCCGCCGAGGGGGATGTCCATGGAGTTCAGCTGCAGCGATCCGGGCGCCGTCGTTCGCGCCGCCAATGTGCGGGCGACCCTGGACGCTTTCAAATTGATGCCCGCCATCGGGCGCCGCATCGTGGAGAAGCACGATCTTCGCATTTCCGATCTGCGGCCGGATCATTTCATTCGTGTTCAACATTGGCTGAACGCATTGAAGGACATTCAAACCGTGGTCGGCCCGGCCAAGCTCCGGGACGTGGGGCGCAACGTGGTCGAGAGCGCCAACATTCCGATGGGCGAGGACACCGAGTCGATCCTGATGAATCTGGACGGCATCTATTACCAAAACCACCGCGGCGACGTCGGCCACTATTTCTCCTCGCGCCTGCCCAACCGCGCCATCGAGGTCCGCTGCGAGACGCCCTACCCGCGCAACTTCGAGTGGGGCCTCATCGAAGGATTCTGCCGCTACAAAGCGACGGAAGGCAGGCGCTACTCCGTCGAATACATCAATGGCCCCGCGCGCGCATTGCACACGTGCACGTTGATCGTGCGGCCGCTCGTGGGCTGACGGCCGCGAACGAGCCCGCTCGGGCTAAAGCGATTTGGCGCAGCGGAAACCGATGCCGTGGCTTTGGGCTTTGGGATCCTGCGCATAGCGAAATGACGGCCGGAGCCAGCTGGCAAAGCTGCCGTTGAAGGCGCCGCCGCGGATGACGCGGCGCTCGCCCGAGGCGGGGCCGGCGGGGTTGGTGCCATCGTCGGGGCCGTAGTCGCCATACCAATCGGCGGTCCACTCCCAGACATTCCCAACGACGTCGAAGGGGCCAAAGCGCGATTTGCCGGAGGGGAATTGGCCCACGGGCGCCGTGGTGGGGTAACCGTCGCTGGCGGGGTAGAGCGCTTCCAAGGAGACGTGGTGGGATTTGCCCCAGGCCACGCACTCGGTGCCGCACGCATTGAGGTGCGCGGGCAGAGGCTCCTCGTCGCCCCATGGATAGGTGCGGCCGTCGGGGCCGCGGGCCGTGTATTCCCACTCCGCCTCGGTGGGGAGGCGCTTGTCGCGCGCCTTGCAGAAGGTCGTGGCCATATCCCAGGAGATGCAGTTGATGGGATGATCCTGCTTGGCCGGATCGGCCACCGTGCACAAAGTGGAATACAGCTTTCGCTCGGCCGCCGTGATCGCCGGCCAGTCGACCTCCACGGGCGCCCTCCGGCATTTGCCGATATCGGAGCACGCTTTGTAGTCTTTGGCGGTGACCTCGTAGGTGTCCATGCAAAAGGCGCCGAGCTTGACGTTGTGCGACGGCTTTTCATGGGGCTGCGCCTCCTTGGCGTCGGAGCCCATGAAGAATTGGCCAGCCGGGATCGGGGCCATGCCCTCCGGGCACGCCGGCGCAGGCTTGCCCGGTGTCCCGACGGCAGCCGAGGCCAGCTCCTGCGAAGGCGCCGCGGGCGTGCCCGATGCCCCCGATGCACCGACGGCGCCCGGCCCACCCGGCGCGGACGGCTCGCGCGAATGGTTGAAGAACGCCAGCAGCACGCCCGTGCCCAAGGCGAGGATGGCCGCGCCGGCGCCGAGGAGAAAGCTCGTTCGACGGCCCTTCCCGAGGTCGGCCGGCGGCGGGGAGGCGGAGCTCGGGAGGATGGCGCCCGATCCCGTCGATGGCACGAGCGGCGGGGGCGCGACCTCGGGGGACGACTCCGAGACCAAGGTCTCTTCGAGCGCGATGTTCGACGGCGGCCCGGGGATCACGGCCGGACGGGACGCGGCCACCGACACGCGCGGCGGCTCGATGGGGGTGATGCGCGCGGCGCTGGTGAGCGCGGCCAAGAACTCGCCGCAGCGCGCGTAGCGTTTCGCGGGCTCCACGGCCAGGGCGCGGGCGAACACGCCCTCGACGGCGTCGGAGACGGGGACCCCCAGGGCGCGCGGCGTGGGGCGCCGATCGCGATCGGCGGAGGCGCACGCGAGCTGCACCAAGTCGGTGCCGTCGAGCACGCGGCGGCCGGAGAGCATCTCGACGGCGACCAGGGAGAGCGCGAACACATCGGTCCAAGGGCCGGTGGCGCCGTAGCTTCGGGTGAATTGCTCGGGCGCGCCGTAGAGGGGGCTGAAGGACTGAACGCTGGCGCCGGTCTTGGCCAGCGCCGCTTGCACGTCCGTGTTGTCGGCCATCATTTTGGCCACGCCGAAGTCGAGGACCTTGACGGTGGACTTGCCGCGCGTGCGGTCGCCGATCAGAAACAGGTTGCCCGGCTTGATGTCACGGTGCGCGATGCCGCGCGCGTGGGCGACCTCGAGGGCGCTGGCCACCGGTCCGATCACGTTCATCATTTCGGTGAGGCTCCACGGCGGGAGCTTCTCCTCGCGCTCGTGCTCCAGGAGCTCGTCGAGGGAGCAGCCCTCGAGCCACTCCAGCACCATGTACGGGATCCAATGCCCTTGCGGCGACATGTACGTGCCGATGTCGCGCGCCTGAACGATGCTGGCCGTTTGGCTGCTCAGCTCCGTGAGCAGCGCGCCCTCTTGAATGAACGCCTGCATGAACAGCTCGCGCCGATCGAGGCGCGCGAGCGAGAGGGCGTGAAAGAACTTGATGGCGACCGGCCGGTTCCAGATCGTATGAATCGCCCGGTACACGACGGCAAAGCCGCCCTCCCCCACGGCCCGCTCCACGCGGTACTTCTCGGCGATGGTCTGCCCTTCGATCTGAAGCGGATCCTTCGTCATCGCGGGGGATGATCCCAGAAGAAAGCCACCGGCAGCAAGCGCGGACCTATGCGCCGCATCCGCGTATGCGCCGAAATGCGGGCGCGCCGTCTCGGGAAGCGGCGCGCCGGCTGCAGAAGGGACGGCTAGTGGGGCGCAAACGCGGTGCGATAGACCTCCAGCACCCGAGCTCGAACGACATCGACGGGAGCGTCGGCGTCGAGCACGGCGATGCGGTCGCCCGGCATGTGGTGGGGGAGATTCTTGTAGAATGCAGCCAATGCGCGCTGCACCTCGTTGGCGTCGTAGATCTGGGCGGCCTCGCCGCGGGCCGAGCGGCGGGCGGCGGCGGCTTCGGCCGAGATGTCGAGCACGATGGTCAAGTCGGGCCTCTGCGCGCGCTGGTTGAGGACGCGGATCCACGCGAGCGGATCGCCCTCGGCCCTTCCGCTGGTGACGCTCTGGTACGCGAGGCTGGACGCATCGTAGCGGTCCGAGATGACGACGCCGCCTTGGGCGACGAAGGGCGCGATCTCGCACTGCACGTGGTCCATGCGGTCCGCCGCGAAGAGCAAGGCCATGGGCTCCCACCCGAGCGCCGTGGTGCCTCCCTCGATGGGCGCGACCACCCGACCCGAGAGCACCTGCCGGATCAGCGCGCCGATGGGGCCGTCGCTCGGCTCCCGCGTCGCCCGCACCCGCACGCCCTCGCTCCGGAGCGTTTCGGCGAGCAGCGCGGTCTGCGTGGTGGTGCCGGCGCCGTCGATGCCCTCGAGCACCACGAAGCGTCCTCCCCTGCCCGCGGCGCTCACGACGTCACCGCCGCGCCGGGGACCGGATCTTCGCCGAGGACGACGTTGTCGATCAGACGTGTTTTCCCGATGTGGCAGGCGATGGCCACCAGCGCCTTGGCGCCGGCGCCGCCGCCGTCGATGCGCTCGCCGGGCGGCATGAGATCCACGGGGTCGACCACATCGACATAGTCGATTCGGTCGGCCACGGCGTGCACCTCGCGCAGGGCAAGGGCGCGCAAGGTCTCGGTGCGACGCTCGCCGCCTTCGAAGGCGCTCCATGCAGCGCGCAGGCCGCGGGAGAGACCCAGGGCGCGCGCGCGCTCGTCGGCCGAGAGGTAGACGTTGCGGGAGCTCATGGCCAGACCGTCGGCCTCGCGCACGATGGGGTGGCCGATGAGATCGATGGGAAAGAAGAGATCGCGCACCATCTTTCGAAGGACGGCGAGCTGCTGGTAGTCCTTCTTGCCGAACACGACGACGGCCGGCCCCGAGAGGGCGAACAGCTTGGCCACGATGGTGGTGACGCCCTCGAAGTGGCCGGGGCGAAAGGCCCCGCAGAGGGGATCGGTCAGCCGGTGGACCTTCACCCGCGTTTGCTCGCCCTCGGGGTACATCGCGGAGGGCTCGGGCGCGAAGACCAGATCGACGCCTTGGTCGGTCAACTTTTGAAGGTCGCCAACAAAATCGCGCGGGTAGTGAACGAAGTCTTCGTTTGGGCCGAACTGTGTGGGGTTGACGAAAATGGACACAACGATGAACGACGCTTTTCGTTTCGCTTCAGCTACAAGGGCCAAGTGTCCCGAGTGGAGCGCGCCCATGGTGGGGACGAACCCTACAGTTGCACCCGAACGACGGGCCTCGTCGCATGCCGCGCGGAACGCGATGGGGTCCTTCACCGTGACTGGGCGGACGGGTGGAGCGGACGAAACGGGCGAGTTCGACGAGTTCGAGGGCGGTGCCATGGCGCCGACGACCGTAGTACGCTTCGCGCCCCCTCGTCGCCCTCTGCGCCCTTATTTGATGCGACAAATTTTAGCTCAGTTGAAATCCGAGGAGGCGTTTATCCGATGACCCGAGCTTCTTTGCTCTTGGCGTTGGCGTTGACCGGCACCTTTGCGATCACGTCGGCCACGGCAACGACGGCGCATGCCCAGCCGCAAACCCCTTCCGCCGCCGAGATTCGAACCGCGCGCGATTTGTTTGCCAAGGCCGAAAGGGATCAAGAGGCGCAGCAGTGGGCCGCGGCGCTGGACAAGCTGCAGAAGGTCGCCGCCATCAAGCTGACCCCGGGGGTGCGATTCCGCATGGCCCATTGCGAAGAGAACCTGGGGCGCTTGCTCGATGCGCAAGCCGACTACGTCGGCGCCCACGAGCAGGCGCGGGCCGAGAACAACAAAGAAGTGCTGGAGGCGGCCAGCGAGGCGCTCGCCCAGCTGCGCACGCGCATCCCCACGTTGAAGGTGATCATTCCGCAAGGGGTCAACGAGGCCGAGGTCACCGTCGTCGTCGACAAAAAGACGCTCGCCCCCGGTGAAACGGGCTATGTGACCAACCTCGAGCCGGGCACCCACGTTCTCGAGGTGCGGGCCACGGGCCGGCAGACGTACTCCAAGTCGCTCAAGGTCGTCGAGCGCGAGATCACCACCGTGGAGCCGCCGTTGCTTCCCGTTCCCTCCTCCGGGCCACCGCCCGCACCGGCACCG
Organism: Sorangiineae bacterium MSr11954; assembly: GCA_037157815.1. Classification (NCBI taxonomy): domain Bacteria; kingdom Pseudomonadati; phylum Myxococcota; class Myxococcia; order Myxococcales; family Pendulisporaceae; genus Pendulispora; species Pendulispora albinea. The sequence goes on along the minus strand of CP089984.1, from coordinate 4,166,178 downwards.
GCGTCCGCATCGGCACCGGCGCCCGCCAAGGCCAGCGCGACCAGCGCCGTGCAGGAGCAGCGCCCCGCGGATCGTGCGAGCGCCGGGGGAGCGAATCGCACACTCCCGATCGTGGCCACGGCAGGCGCCGTTGCGCTGGTGGGGCTCGGTTTTGGTGCGTTTGCGCTGGCGGGCAACAAGGCGAGCGATGCGCGCAATACGTGCAACCGCGGCGTCGCCTGCGACGACGCGCGGGGCGCCATTCGCACGTGGGACGCGCTGGCCATCACCGGGTGGGCCACGGGCGCCGCGCTCGGGGCGTTCGCCGTTTACCTGTGGGTCAAGCCGTCCCCGTCGAACGCGTCTTCGGCCCTCCACCTCTCGACCTCCACGGATCGCCAGGTGCGCCTGGTCCCGTGGGGCACCGGCATGCGCCTCGAAGGGAGCTTCTGATCGTGCGTCGTTCTCGTTTGATTCTTGGAATCGCCACCTTGGCCAGCGCCATCGTGGGGGGCGTCCTTTGGGGCTGCGGCGATCTTCTTCACAGTACGGACTTCCAAGTGGCCGATGCGCGGCCGCCCGGCGAGCCGAAGCCGGCCGACTTTTCGAAGTGGAACAAGGGCGAGGCGCACCAACATGCGTTCAAGGCCTGCATGACCCTCATCGCGTGCGAGGGCGGCTTCGGTGGAGAGGTCTCCGGCAACGCCGCGGGCGAGTGCCTCAAGAACGCCCTCAGCGCCTACGACGTCACGGTTGCACCGAACCGCCCCGTCCGGGAGAAGGCACACACGTATTGGGATTGCCTCTGGCGCGCAAACACGTGCACGGGTGGAGAAGACAGCGTCGCCGCGTGCATCACCGACAACAAAAACAACGACGGGATCGGTTGCCCGGATTCCGGCTCCGGGAAGTTCAGGAGCTGCATCCCGGAAGTGCCGAGCGTGCGTGACGTGCGCGCCGAATGCCGCGCCCTCGGGGTCCCCGCGCAGCTCGAGTCGTGCGCGGCGACCGGGCGTACCTGCGGACAACTGTCGACCAACGAGGCGGTGTGCGTCGGCCCCGCCACGGGCGATGGCGGAGCGTGCACGGTCAGCGCGTGCGATGGCAACCGCCTGCGTTCGTGCGTGGACGGTGGCTCGGGCGTCTACGATCACGGCGTCGATTGCACCTCGTTCGGCAACAAACAATGCACCAACACGGACGCGGGGCCTGCCTGCGTCTCCTCGGGCCCTCCCGACGGCGGAAAACCGGAGACATGCGAGCCGACGAGGGCGATCACGTGCGATGGCAACGTGGCCCGCGGTTGCCCGTCCGGCTTCGTCGAGCGGTACGATTGCGGTTCGCTGGGCGTTTACTGCCTCCCTAGCGCATCGGCCGAGGGCGAAGGGTGGGATGTATCGCGCGCCTGCGGGATGGACATCAACAGCGAATGCACGATCGATGACTGCGAGGGCGACAACTTGGTCCTATGCCTCCGCGGGATGAAGCAAAAGCAGTCGTGCTCGGCGTTCGGCCTCGGCGCGTGCAGGAAAGAGAAGCTCTCCAACGATAAAATGCAGGCCACCTGCGGCCCGCCGCTCGCTCCGAACAAGTAGACCAACGCGCTCCGCTTCTCCGCTTCTCCCCTCCCCATCGCCGCTTCCATGTCTTGGCAGTGCTCGAGCCGGTGCCCGGGCCACGGCGATGGGGAAAGGCGTTGCGCCAACCTCAGAGCTGAACGTTTACGTCGACGCGCGCAGAGCCGACGGTGACGTCCTTCTCGAAGGTGGGCCGGCCGGTGGCGGTCACCTTGAGATGGTACGTGCCGGGCAGCACCAGCACGTGGAACGAGCCGTCGGGGTTCACGGGGCGGGTCTGCACCACACCGCCGGTCTTCGAAACCTCGACCGTGGCCGCGACACCCGAGGGGACGTTGCCGCGGATGGCGCTTTCATCGAGCCGCGTGAGGAGCGTCTGCCACGCCCCGCGCGCCTTGGTGACGGTGCGGTTGCGCCAGGTGTTGTACGCGGGCTGGAAGCCTTGCGCCGAGCTATTCAGCTCGATGACATAGGCCGCCACCGAGTACTTGTTGTACATCCAGTCGATGTCGCCGCCGTCGACCGCGTAGAGCGTCTCCCACGAGGTGCCGGGCGTGTAACGGCCGCTGCCGCTGTCGCGCGGGAGCTTGGCGGCCATGGCGTCGGCGACGCTGCGCAGGACGTCGCGCGTGGGCGCTTGCACGCCTTGGCAGCCGTACGGATAGATGATCAGCTCACTGTACGAGTGGTACGAGATGTCGAACACTGGGCGGATGCTCGCCACGAAATTCATCAGCACATTGGTCTCGGGCTCGGAGCCGGCGCTGGGCCCGCGGTATGTCTCGGAGCTCGCGCTGCCGGACGATCCATTGCACGCGCCCCACTTGTACGGGTAGTTGCGGTTGATGTCCACGCCGGTGCCCGAGGGGCAGGAGCCGCTCGACGGGCAGCCGCGCGTGTTCTTCCGCCACATGCTGTCGGTGGTCCACACCTTGTTGTTGCCGTCGACATTGAGCATGGGGACGACCCAGATCTCGTTGGAGTCGACCCAGTGCGTGACGTCGGCGTTGGTGCCATAGTTGGTGAGCAGCTGCTCGATGGTGTCGAGCGCCACCTCGGGCGACATGACCTCGCGCGCGTGGTGCATGGCGTTGAAGAGGATGACCGGCTTGTTGGCCGAGTGCTGGTTCACGTCCTTGGTGATCTTGATGGCCCAGATGTCGCGGCCTTCACGCGACTTGCCGATCGACTTCACCGACGCGATGGCCGGCTTGGAGGCCGCGAGCTGATGGATGAGCGTGTCGATTTCGGCGGGCGTCTTGTACTGCGGATCGGGCGCCAGGAGGGCATCTTCCGCGGTGAGCGACTGGTGCCGAACGAGCTTCATTCCTTGTCGCGTGAGCTCCGCCACCTCGTAATCCGTCAGGATGACGTCGGCCTCGGACGCCGGCAGATCCACGCCGGCCACGTCGAACCCGCGGTTCTGCAGGTACTGCATCTGGCGCGGGTAATCATCGAGCTTGAAGGTGACGAGCTTGCGGGATCCATTTGCGTTCGCGACCAGCTCGTCCGCGCTCGACGCCGACACTTCCTCCGGAGAAGAAGACGCACAGCTCGCGAGCAAAACAGCTATCGGGACCGCAGCGGCAATACGCAATGCGGATTTCATCGCTTTCAACGAGTCTCGGCTCATGCGAAAACCTCCACTACTGGGGTCGCGGGGAGTGCGCGACCATCGTGTGAGCTGCAAAGGGCCGTCGTGTGGGCTGGCGAGGGCCGTCTCGTGACGGCGCGGAGCTTATTTGGAGAGCACCCCGATAGCAACGAGTATGGCTATCGCAATTCCCATTAAACTTTCACCCGCAATGAAGCCGGAGCTGATCGGTACAACCGTGCGTTCGGCCAATGCCGGCTTGCGTCGTCGCAGAATCTCCGCAATGACGCCGCCCGTAAACATGGCAATCGCGTTCGCGCCGGGAATGACCATGGAAATACCGATGGCGTTGGGGGACGGGATCCAGGGTTTGACGCGCGCCGGCGCCCAACGCTCGAGAAGGGTCAACCCGATGCCGAGTGCAAATCCGACAACGAGCGCAACACGAGCCGCAGGCTGCAAGCCGCCAAGGCCCGAGGACAAGGCTTTGGACACGCCCGCCCACACCATTACGCTCGGCGCCGGAAAATCGGCGGAGCCGATGATGTCCGCGGTCGGAATCAGCAAATTGTAGGCGGGAACGACCACCGCGGCCCCTGCGACCAAGCCAAAGAGTTGCGCAACGAATTGTTGCCGTGGATTGCCGCCCAGCAGATATCCACATTTCAAATCGGTGAGCAGATCGCTGGCGTGCAACCCCACGCCGCCGGTGACATTGGCGCCCATGATGTTGGCGACCATATTGCCTGGCAACATGGCGCCGAATACGAGCTGCGTCAGCGGGCCAACGGCCTTGGTGGGCGTAATGTCGGTCTCCCCGGTCATGCGACCGCCCACCACGCCGGTGACGAGGGTCAGCGGCAACGCGATGAGGCCCGCCCACCAAGGGATTTGAAAGAGCGCGCCCATGAGAAATACGACCACCGGGGCGAGAAGAAGAAACCCGGCCGGAAACCACCACGACGGGCACTCGACCTCGGCCACGGGATCGGGCGCCGCATCGGCCGGCCCCTTGCTCTTGCGAAAGATGGCGGTGATGCCCGAGAACGACCGCGCGATGCTGCGCCACTGAAAGGCGAAGGACAAGACGCTGCTGGAGACCAAAATGGCGGCGCCCGGCCAGAGCGTGTACTGCACGATGGCCTTGTAGCTGACCGTCTCGATGACCCCCCGCTCGACCATGGCAGGGGCCAAGACGGCGTAGTTGAGCATACCGCCCAAGAGCAGCGACCAGCCGGTCTTGAAGGTCATGAGCGCGCCCACGCCCATGAGGATCAAGCTGCCATCGAGGGTGAGCGACCACTTTGCAGCCTCCACGCCGCGGAGCTTGAAGGGCAGACCGATGTGCGCGGGCACGTTGAACGGCATCCACGTGGCCTTGGCGTCGCGCAGCCAGGCGATCACGGCGCCCAGGCCTGCGGCCGAGAGGAGGAGCTGCGCCTTCTTGTTTCCTTCGCCCCCTTCGTGCTCGTGCAGCGCGCGGATCGTCTCGGCCGTGGCCATGCCGGTGGGAAATGGCAGCTTGTCGATATTGACCAGCTGCCGTTTGAGCGGGATGGCCACGAACACACCCAGCGCGCCGATGACCGCGAACCATACGACGAGCGACCACGTGTCGGGGCGGATGCCGGTGAGCACGAAGAGCGCCGGCACCGCCGCCATGTTTCCACCGCCGGTCATGTACCCCGCGGCCGACGCGACGGAGCTCGCGGCGTTGTTCTCGAGCATGGAAAAGTCGCGCCGCGATACGCGAAGCACGCCGAGGCCGCGAAAGATCGCGTACGCCAGGATGCACGCCGTCAGGGTCACGCCCAGGCTCCACCCCGTCTTGAGCACGACATAGAGGTTCGACAGGCACATGACGGCGCCGAGGAACATGCCCACGATGACCGCGCGCACCGTGAGCTGCACGGCGCCGCGCTGGTAGACCTCCTCGAGCCAGCGCCTCTCGGGGTCCTCGCTCGCGGCGGCCGAACGGAGCGTCTCGGGCTCGCCGGCCGCGGCCCTGGATGCGACGTCGTTCAAGGCTTGACCACCATCGCGCTCCCGCCGCCACGGCGCACGGGCTCGGCGGCGGCCGTCACCGTGCCGTCATCGTTGAATTGAATGCCGGTGGCCGCGCCGATCTCGGCTTGCTCGGTGAAGACGTGCCCGCGCGCTTTGAGCTTCGTGGCCATGTCGCTCGCCAAAAAGACCGTCTCCGCCGTGTCACGCAGGTCGGTGGCGTTGCGCTGGGAGACGCGCGGCGCCGCGAGGGCGGCGGGCAGCGGCATGTTGAAATCGAAGAAGTTGACCAACGCTTGTCCGACGGTGGTGATGATGGTGCTGCCCCCGGGGCTGCCCAGCGCGAGGCGCGGCTTGCCATCTTTGGTGACGATGGTGGGGGTCATGCTGCTGCGCGGGCGCTTGCCCGGCTCGAGCAAGTTGGCCGCCTTGGCCTTGGGATCGGAGGGGATATCGAAGTCCGTGAGCTCGTTGTTCAAGAGAAAGCCGTGCCCGGGAACGACGATGCCGCTGCCGCCCTCGGCCTCGATGGTGAAGGTGTACGAGACGATGTTTCCATCGTCGTCGGTGACCGTGATGTGCGTGGTCTCCTTTTCCATCGCGGTGGGCGATGCATCGAAGGTCGAAGGCTTTCCCGGAGGTCCGCTCGGGCTCGGATCGTCTTGGTACGCGTAGGGGTTGCCCGGCTTGGCCGCGGCGGTGGGCGCGCGGTCGGTGATGAGCGCGCTCCGCTCGGTGGCGAAGGGGATGGCGAGCAGGCCTTGGCGCGGAACATCGACGTACTCGGGATCGCCGTGGAAGGCGTTGCGGTCAGCGAACGCGAGGCGCGAGGCTTCGAGGTAGCGGTGCACATGCTCCTCTGTCCCGTTTTGCTCCCCGGCACCCGAGGGCGCAACCACCGCCAGGATGTTCAACGTCTCGCCGAGCGTGAGCCCGCCGCTGCTGGGGGCCGGCATGCCGATGATGGTGTGCCCGCGGTACGAGCTCTCCACGGGCACGCGGACCCGCGCCTCGTAGTTGGCGAGATCCTCCACCGCCATGACGCCGGGCTCGAGCGGCGGGTTGGCCTCGGGCGGCTGCCGCACCGTCTCCACGATCTTTTGCGCCAGCTCGCCCTCATACATGACCTTGGCCCCGCCCTCGGCGATCTTGCGGTACACGGCGCCGAGCTCGGGGTTCTTGAAGCGCTCGCCCACCGGGCGCGGGTCGCCCGCGTCGGTCAAGAACAGCTTGCGCGTGCTCGAGATGCGCCGGAAGCGATCGAGGTTGCGGCCCGTTTGATCGGCGAAGGTGGCATCGACCACGAAGCCCTTTTCGGCCACCACGATGGCGGGGCGGAGCACCTCGCGGAAGGTGAGCTTGCCATAGCGGCGCAGCGCTTCCTCCCAGCCGCGCACGGTGCCGGGGACGCCCACGGACAGACCGCTGGTGATAAGATCGTTGGTCGGGATCGGTTTGTCGTTGCGATAGAAGAGCGCGTGGGTCTGCGCGCCGGGCGCCTTCTCGCGGTGATCGATGGTGATGAACCGCCGCTCCTTCGCCAGGTAGACGACCATGAAGCCACCGCCGCCGATGCCGCATGAGAAGGGATCGGTCACACCGAGGACGGCGGCGGCGGCCACGCTCGCATCGATGGCGTTGCCGCCGTGCTTGAGCGTGTAGATGGCGGCCAGGGTTGCGCGCACATCCACGGTGGCCGCGGCGCCGCCACGGCCCACCGCGGTGGCCGCGGGCGCGGGCGGGTTCTCGAACTCCTCCAGCGACGGCTCGGGCGGCGGCTGGACGACGGAGGATGAATCATCGCAGCCCGCGAAACCAACGAGGGCAAAGAGCGGAAGGGCGAACCAGCGTATGTTCATGTCGAATTCCTCGGAGCGCGCGCGGCGCCGGATCGGCGGCAAAGAGATGCTCGTAACGCACCCCTCACCGCCGATCCAAGACGAATTCGACCGAGGCTCGAAATTTCACAGGCCGTGCGCGGCGCGGATGGATTGGCGCGCGCCGTGCGCGGGCACGGGTGAATCCGCGCGCAGCGCCGCACGGGTGCGACGAATCAGTACGTGACGGTCACCCGACCGCCGCCGTATCCCGCGCAGTTCGGGGGCTCGCTCTTGGTGATGCCCTTCGGCAGCCCGAGCGCGGACATGACCGCGTTGCCGGCCTCCCAATCGCCCGAAACCGATGTATCACGGATATTGACGCTCACGCATTTTCCGTTGGCGGCGCACATGGTGGCCGTCTTGACCGAGCTTGACGTACCGCAGTACGAGCGGCTCGGCGCGGCGACCCAGGGATCGGAGTCGGAGCACGCCTTCGGGCCGGGGCATCCCCACGAGACCTCCCCCTCGGGCATGTTCTTCGAGTAGGTGGAGCAGTTCCTCAAGAACTGGCACGTGCCCTCGTACTTCAAGTCGACCCGCTTGCTGGTGTTGCCCTGGTTGCTCTCGCCGCCCCCCTGCCCCGCGTCGGCGCCACCACCGCTGCCGCCTCCGTTGCCGTCGCCTTTGTCGCCTTTGGAGAACGACTGGCCGGCCGCCGTAAAGGCTTGAATGAGGGCTTGAATCAGCTCCATCAAGTTGCCGCCGTTGCCCGCGATGGAGCCGCCGTCGCCCACCAGCGAGCCCCCGCTGCCACCCCCGATGAGCGAGCCACCACCGCCGCCCACCAGCGGATCGCCCAGTGGAACGACCATGTCCTGGGCGCGCAGCCGTGTGCTGTTGCCGCCGTTTTGCACGTTCTTCGCCTCGAACGGCAGCACGTTGGTCTGGCCGGTGTCGACGTCGGTGAGCGCGAGCTCGGTGCCCGCGGCGTTGATTTCGTACGAACCGCTCTCGAGGCATTTTTCCTGTTGGCTGCAGGGGCTTCGCCAGAGGAAATAATGAGCCGAGTCGTAGAAGGTAATCTCGGTGATCGCACCTGGGCTGGTCGCTTGGTACGTGCCACTGAGCTTGGGCGTGGCCGCCGGATCGTCGGACGACGACGAACATCCGATGGCCATGGACCCAACGACGGTGATCCCAATGAACACTGCACTCCAAGGTTTCATGTCGCGTAGCCTCTCCGCGGCGGGCTACTGCAACGGGCGCACCATCGATCGTAGCGTGTAATTTTCAAACGGTTTTTCGTGCCGGCGCGCGCAGACGGGGGGCCGTGCGCGGAAGCGATGCTTCCGTCGGCGGAAACCGCAGTTCCTCGGCGCGCTCAGGGGCCGCCGCGAATCGAGCTATCCTTCGGGATCATGGGTTTGCGATTGCTCGTGTTCGACGGCACCTCCAAAAAAGGAGAACGCCTTTTGCGCTCGGCATGGTCGACCGGCGCGCCTCTCTACCGCGCCCTGAATCGCGTCGATGCCTATCATGGCGCGACGAGTTGGGCCGATGCTCTTGGGTGGCTTGTAAACATCCATCGGGGCGAAATCATCTCCGAGATTCAATATTGGGGCCACGGCAAGTGGGGCACGGTGTTCATCGCCAACGACGTGCTGAATGCGCACGCGCTCGAAGCGGGCCACCCGCTCCACGCCCCGCTGGCGGCGGTGCGGGCGCGCCTTTTGCCGGACGCGCGCGCGCTCATGTGGTTTCGCACGTGCGAAACCTTTGGCGCCAAGGCGGGGCAGGACTTCGCCGCGCGGCTCGCGCATTTTCTTGGTGCCCGGGTGGCCGGACACACCCATGTCATCGACGTGTTCCAGAGCGGTTTGCACGGGCTGTACCCCAACGAGGTACCGCACTGGTCCGCGCGCGAAGGGCTCGCCGAGGGGAGCCCCGAGGCTCCGGTTTTGGCGAAGCGATCGTCGCCATTCGAGCCGCACACGATTCATTTCATGAACGGCGCGGTCCCGGAGCCTTGGTTCTCGAGGTAGGGTTTCTGCTACGGGTTGAAATAGCTGTTCACGGCCGCATCGATGCGGGAGAGCAGCTCGTCGGTGAGCACGGCGTCGTCGCCGCCCAGGCCCGGGCGCGAGGCCCGAATGGTGGCGCGGGCCTCGACCAGGGCGGTGAGCGCCGCGGTGAGCTGGAGCTTCTTCAGCGCCGCCACGGTGATGCGCCGGGTGGCGTAGGAGCGGATGGAGTCGAGGTTGACCAGGTTCGCCTTCAGCTCGGCGATGATCCGCGGGGTGACCTGCGGGTCGAACGGCGGGTCGAGCAGGAATGCGCCGGCGTTGCGGGTGTCGCCGCGAAGGTTGGCCGGATCGAGGTAGAGGCGCGAAAAGAGGATGCCGGTGGCTTGGTCCACCCTGGCGGCGTAGCCGGGGATGGTGGCGACCTTGGCGGCATCGACGGGCACTTTGAGCTGCCCCAGCGCCGCGTTCCAAGCTTGCAGGTGCTGTGCTTGCGACCCGCCGCGGATCCACTTGAGGAGGCGGTTGACGATGTTGCCCGGTGGATTCGCCACCACGCCGGTGAGGAACGCGTCGAGCGCGGTGGTGTAGCCGGGGATGGCGTCATCGACCAGCGGGTTCGCGCCAAAGTCGAAGCGGGAGCATTCCGGATCGTTCAGCACGTCGGGATCGGTGCAAAACGGCTGCGGGGGCTGCTCGGTGGTGAGATCGTAGAGAAGGCGGATGGCCGCGAAGTCGTAGGGCTGCGGCTTTCCAATCCGCGCGCGATCCTGGGTGAGGTTGTAGTCCATGACGGTGGAGGCCACCGGCTGGAGTGAGCCCTTGAAATTGTGGCGCAAGCCCAAGGTGTGCCCAATTTCATGCGTGATCACGTGCGCGATGTACGCCTCGAATTTTTCCTTCTTCGTCAGCCGCGGCAATGCCTGCACCGCCTCGCGCGGCCCGAGCTCGTTCTGGAAATCCGCCGCGGTGGGGGCCCATAGCACGCACAAGGGATCGGGGCGGAGATCGCCCCACGTGAGGGCGGGGATCGGGCGATGCGCGGGCGGAGCGGCGGCCACGTCGAGCGAGGACGGCGCGGCGGTCGCGGGCGGATCGTCGAAGAATTGGCTCAACGACGTGAGCCAGATGCCGTTGAAGTAGACGCTGGCGCCGCGCACCTCACCGGTGTTCGGGTTGGAGCGCCAATCGGCGAACGCAAAGCCGTAGGTCGGATCGGCGTCGTAAATGAGGTAGTTCTTGTCGTCGTCGGCGAACGAGTCGCCGGCGCTGGCCACCTTGGCCTCGAGCGCTTGGAAGCCGAACACCTCGTTCCAACCTTCGACCCCGCGCTTCACCGCCCCGAGGATGTCGTAAGGACGATAGACGGGATGGTCTTTCAGCTTGGTGAATTGATTCGACAAAAGCCATGTGATGGGCTTTCCGCCCTTGTGGATGTTCCACTTGATGGGCGTCTGCGCCGTGGTCCCCGTATTGCGCACGATGTGTCGGTCGCTTCGGAAATAATATTCCTTGGGCGGAAGCGGCGCGGGCACGTAATCGGGGCTTTCGCGGTAGCGCCGCAGGGAGAGGCCGAGCGTTCCCGATGCTTTGAAGACATTGGGCTCGAGTCCCCCGGAGGCGTTCAACGCGATATCGTTGCTGTAGCCGGTAAAGACCTCTTCGAAGGTGACGCCGTCCGCGATCGTGCGAAAATTTTGCAAGAACGCGAGATCGATTTGGACGTGCGCGGGCGTGCCGCCTTGCGCAAAGGCATCCGAGAGCGCGCCAAAGCGATTCAGGCCCGCGGCCGGATCGAAGAGAATGTAATTTTGCGAACCCGCGAGGTCGTCGAAGCGCGACGATCGGACGATCGGGTAGGCCTCGAGGATGAGCGTGGGATCGAAGGTATCGCTGGTGGCGAAGTTGTTCGAGGCATCGAAGACGAACAGCTTGCCATTCTGTTCGCGGAAGGTGACCACGCGAACACCGAGGGACGCGGCCGCGAACGCGCCCACGGTGCCCGGGAAATAGTCTTTGGCATACGCGGTCAGGAAATAACGCTGCCCGAGCTCTCTCCGGTGAATGGCCAGATAGAACGATCGCGGCGCGTCGAGCGCGGGCACCGCCTGCGTGACCAAGGCCTGCGCGGCCTCGGGGAGCGGGCGGTCGATGGCGACGAAGGCATCGCCGTTCGACAAGGCATTGATTTCGGCTTGGTGCGCGCCGTCGGTTTGTCCGCAACCGGCGGCCAAAGCCAGCGCCGGTGCGACCAGCGCAACATGGAATCCTACGATACGGAACGTTCGAGCAAGAGACATCGCGATCCCCTCCATTCCCCCCATCGAGTCTGCTGTCCCCATGCGCCATGGCCCGTGCGGTGTCCATCGCGCCCGTTCACTTCTGTTAAAACGAACGATCTTCTACTATAACGAAGACGCCTGTCGAGGCCTTTCGTGATGGCGAATCGAAAAAGATGAATCGTAAAATTCATCACTTTCGCAGTCATAGGAGAGCGGGGTGGTGCGCACTAAGGGGACTGGAGGATCCCCACCTATGCGACTTGCTCGACGGTCTCGACTCGGATTTCCGATTGGTATGCTCGTTGCGTCGTCTCTCTTCGTGACCGCCGTGGGTTGCGGGCAGAGCGACACCCCGTCTGCGCCCTCGTCCGGAGAGTTGTCGAATGGCGACCCGTTCGTGGCCATTGAACGCACGCTCCCCACCAAGACCCAGCAGCTCATCACGCAGTCGGTCCCGAGCACCCGCGCGCCGCAATCCTTTTATGTGGCGATCAACAAGCGCGAGTTGGGCAAGCGTTGGTTCCTCACGGCGTACCTGAAAGATTACTTCCCCGGCACGGTCGGCGGCGGCGCGGCCGCCTCGCTCGGGGTGCGCGTGGTGACCTTCCGCGTGCAGAACGGAAAGCTGTTCGTGTTCGACGCCTCGAACAACTATGCGACCAGCGATACGTTCGACCCGACCCTCCTCATCGAGGCCTATCCGCTGGTCCAGTCGGAGGACTTCGACGATCGGGTCGACTCCGACAACTACGTGCTGTTCGATCCGGCGGCGGGGCTGAATCGCTTCGGCGTCCTCTCGGATGGATTCGCGCAGGGCTCGCAGCCGGCGCACTTCCAAATCGATTTGGCGTTCTTGCAGAACTTCCGCAAGCTCTCCGATGGGGCGACCTTCGAGGAGGTCTTCACCGGCGCGAGCAACGACGTCCCGCAGAACGCAGCCGGCGGGCTCGAGCCCAACGTGTTCAAGGTCTCGGGCACCTTGGGCCTGTCGCTCCGCCGCTACAGCGAGAGCCCGGACTATGTGGCCTCCCCGCTGCCGCCGCGCGAATATTACTTCCGCAGCGACGCGCACTCCGTGAAGAACACGGGTACCACCACGCAATCTCCGATCAAGTGGAACGTGCACCCAGGCGGCAAGCCGATCACGTGGCTCATCTCGGATCAGTTCGAGAAGCTCAAGAACCATCCCGTCTACGGTCCGTACGATATCGCGGGGGCCGTGAAGCGCGGGGTCGAGAACTGGAACGCCGTCTTCGGCTTCAAGGCGCTCGAGGCGAAGATCGCCTCGCCGGGCGATTCATACGCAGACGACGACAAGAACTTCATCATCTTCGACGGCGATCCGACCTACGGCTACGCGTTCGCCAATTGGCGCTCGAACCCGAACACGGGCGAGGTGCGCGGCGCCAGCGTTTACCTCAATGGCGTCTGGCTCACGTCCTTGAGCCAATTCTTCGACGATCCGACGGCCGCGCCGTCCGTGAGCCCGGCCGCCGGCCCCAAGGCCGTTCCCGCGCTGACGTGGGGCGAGCTTCGCAACGATCCTTTGTGCGTGCTGTGGGCACCCACGGCCGAGCAGCTGCGCGAGGAGGCGGGCGCCGATGCGGCCGCGCTGGGGCGCACGAAGAAGGAGAAGTTCGAGGCGTACATCACCCACGTGATCGCGCACGAGATCGGGCACACGTTGGGGCTGCGCCACAACTTCAAGGGGTCGCTCAAGCCGGTGTCGTCCACCGTGATGGACTACAACCTGACGCAGGACCGGACCTTGCTCGACAAGCCGGGCACATACGACAAGGCGGTCATCGACCTCCTCTACAACGGCTCGAACGCGCAGCCGGCGGATCCTTTTTGCACGGATCCCGACGTGCTGACCGATCCGGATTGCTCGCGCTTCGATTTCGGGGCCAATCCGATCGCGGACGACGTGATCCCCGGCTACAACGCGACGGTGCAGCCGTTCCTGTCCGGCACCACGTCGGGCTTCTCGAGCAACACGTTGAACCGTCTGCTCAAGTGGATCCGCGGTGGCTCGGCGGCGCAGCGCCTTCAGGCGTGGAACGCGGCGGTGGCCCCCGTCAAAGTGCCGGCCGACGCCACCAAGGTCGCCACCATCCGCGGCTACGGTGCGCGCGTCGACTTTACGGCGCGAACGCTGTTCGCGCGGCTCTACCTCGATCCCGCGGCGCTGCGCGGGGACTCACGCAACGGCGGTGCGTTCCTCCTCGATCCGCCCGTCGATCCGCAGGTGACACCGTTGCTCATCGCCGAGCTCAAGGCGAACCTGGTCAACGCGGACTCCATCCGCTCCTACGATACGCGGCGGGTCACCGTGGCGGTGCTCAAGAAGCTGCAACTGACGGCGGCGCTGAGCGCGCTCGAGTCGGCGCGCGATACGATCAAAGCTTCGCGGCCCGGGCTCAGTGGCGATGATGCGACGTTGACGGACGAGTTGCTGTCGCGGATTAATAGCGCGATTAGCAATTACTTTAATCAATAGTCGCCGCGACGTTTGGGGACGTTCGCTCGAAAAAGGGCGGGCGTCCTCGGCGTCAATTGAGAAGAAGGACGGGCGTCTGGCGCGGTGGGAGGCGGTTATCGGAAGAGGGACGGGCGTCTGGCGCGGGGGGGCGTTTATCGGAAGAGGGACGGCGGTCGGCGCGGCGGGCGCAATCGGAAGAGGGACGGCGGTCGGCGCGGCGGGGGAGCAATCGGAAGAAGGACCGGCGTCTGGCACTGCGAGGGTCAATCGGAAGAAGGGCCGGCGTCTGGCACTGCGAGGGTCAATCGGAAGAAGGACCGGCGTCTGGCGCGGCGGGGGTGTTCGGCTCCCCTACCAATCTTCCTCTGCTTTTCTTTTGGCGCTTCTGGCGCCCTGGCGGTTTGCCTCTTCTCCGGCTCTTCTCCGGGGAATCACCGGTGAGAGAAACCGCCAGGGCACCAGGAGCGCCAAAGAGGTTCGTCGGTTCCCGGAGCGTGGGCGTGAGGAGGCTGTGGTTTTATTGAAGTGATTGTTGCAGTTGTTCGCGGGCGAGGGCTTCGGCGGCGGCGGCGTTTGCGGTGTCGTCGGGGGTGACGGGTTTTCGTTTTCGGTGTTTCGGGGTGGGCTTTTCGAGACGGTCGGGCCTGGGCTCTTTGGTGCGCTCGGTGCTCGGTGTGGCGAGGGCGGGCTTCGCCTTTGGCTCCGAGATGGCCGCGGGGGTGCGAGAGAGAGGAGGTGGGGTGGGCGCCGGCGCGGGATCGGCGGGGGGCGAGGGTGAGAAGCTGACGGCGGGGAGGTCGAGCACCGGAATGGGGGCGGAGAGAGGGATGGCCGGCGGGATGGTGGGTGGGACCATGCCGGCTACGTCGGTTTTTGGCGCTTCGGCGTGAGGTGGGTCGGGTTTTCGAGTGTCGGATTTTGGCGGCTCGGGTTTGGGTACCTCGGCTTTGGTCGTCGAGGGATCGACGAAGGATGCGCCGGTGCGGAGGAGGTCGTCGCCGTTGCCTCGAACGATAGCCACCGTCGCCAGCGAGCCGACGATGGCCATGGCGGCGAGCGCAAAGGGCCACGAAATTTTTGGGCGCGTCTTTCGTCCCGCGAGCGGCGCGAGGGCCATGCTTCGTGACAGAGGGAGAAGCTCGCCTTCGCCGAGGACGGGGCCGCGGCGCGCCATGTTGGGCGTGTGGGCGACTTTTTGTGCGCGATTGAGGCGGCGTGCCTCGCGCGCGGCCTCGAGCTGGGCGTGAATGCGCTCGGGGGTTAGCGGGGCGAAGGGGGTGAGGCTCGAGGGGGACGTGCGCGAGCTGGGGACGCCGTTCGCGGCCGGTCTGCCGGCGGCGGGCGGACGCAATGGGATGTTGGCCGACGAACGCAACGCCAGGTCTTCGGGCGAGGGTTCGTGCGCGAACGGACGGAAGTTGGTGCGCTCCTCGGGCTCCGCACCGTTCGAACGTGGATAGGCCGGGCCCTCGCGGTTCGAACGTGGATACGCCGCCTCCGCGCTCGAAGGATCCGGCTCGTACGAGCCTGCCTCCGGCGCCGGAGGCTCGCCGAGGTTCTTCGTCAGGAGCCGCGTGAACTCATCGTCGGAGACCGTTTGCCGCGTCACCGCGTCGCGTGTCACCGCGTCGCGTGTCATCGCGTCGCGTGTCATGGCATCGCGTGTCATCGCGTCGCGTGTCATGGCATCGCGTGTCATCGCGTCGCGTGTCATGGCATCGCGTGTCATCGCGTCGCGTGTCATCGCGTCGCTCGAGAGCGTGCTCTCCGTCGGTGCGTCGCTCGAGAGCGTGCTCTCCGTCGGTGCGTCGCTCGACACCGTGTCGCGCATCAGCACGTGGCGCAGGGTGACCTTGCGGGTGTCCGCATCGTGGGTCACGGCGTCGTCGGTCACCACACGGACCCTCTTGGTCGGCGGTGGAGCTTTGGCCGGAGGCAACATTCAGCGGACCCTCGCAAGCATCCCTGGTGTGATGCAAACCTGATCCAATCACAAAATGAGCCCTCGTGTCCTTGAATTGCGTGGACACCAAACGAGAAACGTGTTTGTGCGCCAACCCCCTACGAACGCCCGCCGTCCGCTCGGAGGTGCGAAGCTTTACCGCGCCCGACGTCGGCACCAACGTGCGCAGCTCGCCGCGGACAACGATTCCGGCGGCCCCGTGTACGCGTCAATCATTGAGCACCGCGCGGCGGGCATCCGACTTTCGTCACCGATATTCGCAACGGTTTCCGCCGGCCCTGCGCCCGTATGCAACGTTCCACACTGGCGTTTCGAAACGACTTCGTCTCGCCCCGCCCGTATGCAACGTTCCACGCCGGCGTTTCGAACGATTGCGCCTGGCCGCGCCCGTATGCAACGTTCCACGCCGGCGTTTCGAACAATTGCGCCTGGCCGCGCCCGTATGCAACGTTCCACGCCGGCGTTTCGAAACGACTTCGTCTCGCCCCGCCCGTATGCAACGTTCCACGCCGGCGTTTCGAACAATTGCGCCTGGCCGCGCCCGTATGCAACGTTCCACGCCGGCGTTTCGAACAATTGCGCCTGGCCGCGCCCGTATGCAACGTTCCACGCCGGCGTTTCGAAACGATTGCGCCTGGCCGCGCCCGTATGCAACGTTCCACGCCGGCGTTTCGAAACGATTGCGCCTGGGCGCGCGCGCACTCATTCGAGCGCGCGCGCTCTCCAATCATTGCGCCAGAGACTGCTCCAATTGCTGATCGGCCAGCTTGGTTGCGGCCTCTGCGAGATACTTCTCTTTCTCCTTCTCCTCTTTGTCCGCAGCGCCCCCCGCCCCACCACGCGAAGACTTCTCGGCGCGCGCCACGGACTTCTCGCTTCGCTCTGTCTTCTCGCTCTTTTCGCTCTTCTCGCTCTTTTCGCCGCGATCGATCTTCTCGAGCTTCGGCGCGTCCATGGCCACGGTCTCCGACCGCGAGGACTCGCTCCTCGATGCGCTGGCCGCCCGCGCGTGCGCCTTGACCGGCGCAGGCCCGGGGGGAACGGGTTTGACGACACCGGTACCCAATGCACCCGACCCGGCCCACGGCGGCGGCGCAGCATGCGCAAGCGCGGCGGTCGCGCGCGCGGCGCTGCCTTGGGGCGCGAACGCAGGGGGCGGCGGCGGTGCGGGCGGGGCGTTCGTCATGTCGGTTGCGGCTGCGGACGGGACGGCGGGGGCGGCGGGGAGGACCTCGCCCGGTACCCGGTTCGCTTGCGTGGCTGCGCTCGTGCTGCGGGCCGAATCGATGTACGACGCCATGGCCTCGAGCGCCGCTTCGCCATCGCCGCGGACGAAGAGCGCGATGAGCAGGCCCGTGAGGACGCCGAGCGCCACGAAGACGGCCACCCACGAGATGGTGGGACGGCCTTCCACGTTGGGATCGCTCTTCTTTGCGGCGGCCGCGTGATCCTTCGCCGCGGGTAGACCCGCCGGCGAATCCAGACGGGCCGCGGCCGTGCGCACCGGCATGGCCATGGGGGCCACCGCATTGGGCATCACCGGGTTCGGTCGCGTGGTCGCAAAATAAGGGTACGCATAGTCCCCTTGCGTGGCCTGTACCGCTTGCGCGGGTTGCGTGGCCTGCGCGCTGACTGGCATCGCATGCGCCGGCATCGCATGCGCCGGCATCGCGTGCGCCGGCATCGCATGCGCCATCGCATCGACCGGCGGGCGGACCATGGCCGGACGCGGTACGCCGACCAAAGTCGGCGGCCCCGAGAGCGGCGGAGGCTTCGGCGGCGCCGGATTGGACGGCGGGGCCGGCGGCGCCGAGGTGCGCTTTGGCGGAGGGGTCGAGCCGAGCCTGGCCGGTGGGGTGAACGCCGAGGCGCTCAGATCGGGCCGGACGACGGTGCACTCTTCATCGCGCCGCGGCCGTGGCGGGCGCGGGGTATCGCGACGGCGCGACGGCGGAAAGGGTGCCGGCACCCGTCCCGGTCTCGCCTCCGGCGGAGGTGGCATCGTTCGCCGCGAGGGCGCGGGCATCAAGGTCGTCACGTCTTGATCGCCGGTGGAGTCCGGATCCCGACTCGCGCGGCTGCTCTCGAAGAACATGGCCGACGAGCGGGCCGTCCCCTCGTTCTTCGGCCACGAGCCGCTCGAAACCGGCGGCGCCTTCGGGAATGCAGGCGGCACCTTGCGCGCGTTCGAAGGGCGGCGCGTCGCGACGGAGTCGTGGCGGTTGCGGGGCGGAGGGCGGGTCGCGGGGAGCTTGCGTCCTTGCCGCTCGAGGGAGTCGGGCGCGTCGAGTTCGAACTGGTCGATGCGAGCGCTGCGCTTGGGTAGCGGTTGCACGATCGACACCCTTGCAGCCACCGAGCCAAACCGTGTGAACCGCGGAGAGTTGCCTCGATCCTTACAATTTTCCCTAAAGTATCGTCCGCCAACCTTGGTCCACCCAGGTCGTGCGCCCGTTCAGGAGTCAATCTGGGGGTCCGATGATCCACAGGGCCGGAAGTTTGCTTGTGGACACGCAGTCCACTCGGACGATTCAAGGGATCCCCTTGCGCCTTCGCTCGTAGCTACCAACGCACAGGGACTACAATCGACGGGCTCACCGTTTGCTCTCGAACGAAGGTGCGAGTGAACCGAGGCCCCCGCAAGGAAAGTGCAACGAGGACGAACCCATGACGGATCCCGGTTTTCACCCGCTGTTCGAGCGCTGGGCGCGCCGGGTGCGGACGAGGCTCGCGCTTCGGTGGATGCTCGCGGGCGCCGCCCTGGGCCTTGCGCTGGCCGTGATCCCCGCGGTGGCGGGCTGGAGAATGCGCTGGCCCGACCTGCGCCTTTGGGCTCCGGCGCTTGGTCTGGTGGGCCTTGGCGCCGGGTGGCTGGTGGCCCGGCGCAAGCGCTGGAGCGACACCGACGTGGCGCTCTTTCTCGATGCCCGGCTGGAGACCGAAGAAGCCATCGCCACCGCCGTGGAGTTCAGCCCCGACGATCCCGCGCGCGCCGTGGTGATCACCACCGCCGCCCAAGTCTTGCGGGAGCGGGAGCCCGGTCGCCACATTGGCCCGCGGCTCTGGAGGCCCGTGCATGCGCTCGCGCCGCTCGGCATCGGGGCGCTGGTGTTCATTCTGCGCCAACCGCTTCCGGTCCCACCTGCCGCCGCCGCCGCACCCGGGACGACCAAGGTGCAGACCACCCAGGTGGAAGGCCTGGAGCAGGTGGCCAAGCTCGCGCAGCTCTCCGCGCGCGACGAGGCGCAACGCGAGCGGCTGGACAAGATCGCCAAAGAGGCGGAGGCGCTCAAAGACGAGCTGCGTCGCGGGATTGAAAAGCGCGAGGCGCAGGACAAGATCGCGCGGCTGCGGGAGCAGCTCACCCAGGAGCGCCTCTCGCTGGGCGACGGCGAGCAGCGCGCGGGCCTCGAGAGCGCCGTGTCGAAGCTCGACGAGAGCGGCGCCACCAAACGAGCAGCCAAGGCGCTGGGCGATCACGATCTGCAGACGCTCGACCGTGAAATGGAGAAGCTGGCCAATGAGCGCGAAAAGCAGGACCGCGAGCTGGCGAAGAAGAAGCTCGACGAGGCGGCCGACGGCGCCCGGAAGAACGGCGCCGAGGGCGTGGCCAAGGCGCTCGAGGAGGAGAAAAAGCTCCTCGAACGCCGCGGCGCGCGGGCCGATAGCTTGCGCGAGCTCGCCGACGCCATGAAGGGCTCGGGCACCGGCGACGACGACGTGCAGACCCAGAGCGAGGCGCTCGATCGCCAAGGCTCCGACAAGGCCGCGCGGCAGCTGGCCGACGCCCTGGGCAAATCGCTCGAGAAGCTCACCCCCGAAGAACGCAAACGCCTCGCCGACAAGCTCCGCGACATGGCCAAACAATCCGGCACATCCGCGGCCGACGCCGATCGTCTCAAGGAGATGGCCCGCGATCTCGCCTCCCCCGAGGGGCAAAAAGAGCTCGAACGAAAGCTCAAGGAGCTCGCCAACGAGGACACCGAGGGCAGCGAATCCAAGCGCCAAGGCGCCCTCGACGACGCCGAGCGCGGCGCCGAAGGCACCGAGCGCGAGCTCGGCAAGGATCCGAACCCGAGCGGTCAGGGTCAGCAGGGGCAGAACGGACAGAACGGGCAGCAAGGACAGGGTCAAAAAGGCCCGGGACAGCAAGGACAGAACGGGCAGCAGGGGCAGAACGGTCAGGGGCAGCAGGGACAGAATGGTCCGCAGGCCCAAAACGGTCCGCAAGGACAGGGACAGGACGGTCAGGGTCAGCAAGGACAGGGCGGGCAGCAGGGTCAAAACGGTCAGGGCGGCCAACAGGGACAGAACGGACAGGGCTCGCAAGGGCAGAACGGACAAGGTTCGCAAGGACAGGGCGGACAAGGTTCGAACGGGGCCCAAGGCGGCATCCCCCTGCCGGGGCAGAGCGGCGGCAATCAGTCCGGGCGCGGGGGCACCGCCGACACGGGGACCGGCGATCACCGGGGCGCGACGGGGCCGATCGACGCGCACACGATGAAATCGCGGGCGCGCGGCGCCTTGTCGAAGGGGCAAGCGATGCCGGGCACCGTCAACACCTTCGTCCCGGGCAAGGCCGGGGGCACCGCCAACGTGCGCGGAAGCGGCGATCTTCGGGTGGTCGGGCCCAGCGAGATCGAAGGCGTCGAGCGAAGCGACGTCCCCGAGGAGTACCGGGAGCACGTACGGCAGTACTTTCAACCGTAACGCAGCACACGTTCTCAAGCATCTTGACGCATATTCAGAGGAATCGATGTCGGAACAGTTCGAGGCAGGACTCCGGCGGGCAGCGGACGCCGTCGGCAAGCTGAGAGAGGCGATCGGGCACGTCGTCGTCGGCCAAGGTGCGGTGGTCGATCAAGTCATGTGGGGTTTGGTCGCGGGAGGCCACGTCTTGCTCGAAGGGGCGCCGGGGCTCGGCAAGACCTTGCTGGTGCGCACGCTCTCGCAGTGTCTCGATCTTCGCTTCTCGCGCATTCAGTTCACCCCCGACTTGATGCCCAGCGACGTGATCGGCACCAACGTGCTGATCCTGGATCCCTCCCAGCGCGCCGCAGGGACCATGTTCGCGGTGCAAAAAGGCCCCATCTTCGGGCAGATCGTGCTCGCCGACGAGATCAACCGCGCCACCCCCAAGACGCAGTCGGCCCTGCTCGAGGCCATGGCCGAGCACGCGGTCACCATCGCGGGCACCCGCCATGTGCTCGAGGAGCCCTTCTTCGTCTTGGCCACGGAGAACCCCATCGAGATGGAGGGCACGTATCCCCTGCCCGAGGCCCAGCTCGATCGCTTCTTGCTCAAGGTCCTGGTGCCCAACCCCACGGAGGACGAGCTGGTCGACGTCCTCGGGCGCACCACGGGCCGCGAGATGGGCGCGCCGCCGCGGGTGCTCGACCAAGCCGGCATCCTCGCGCTGCGGCTCATGTGCCGCGACGTGGTGGTCGCCGAGCCGGTCGCGCGCTACGCGGCCCGGCTGGTGCGCGCCAGCGATCCGACCGACGCGCAAGCGCCCGATCTCGTCAAGCGCAGCTTGCGCTATGGCGCGGGGGTGCGCGGCGCGCAGTCGCTGGTGCTCGCGGCCAAGGCGGTGGCCCTCTGCGAAGGGCGCGCGAACGTGTCGTTCGCGGACGTCGCCCGGGTGGCCAAGCCGGCGCTTCGCCATCGGATCATCCGCTCCTTCGAGGGCGAGGCCGACGGCGTGTCGACCGACTCGGTGATCGATGCGCTGCTCGCGTCGGTGGAAGCCCGCCCCGCCAAAGTGGACGCCGAGCGCGCGAGGACTGCATGACACGACGAAATGCGCTGGTGCCGCTGCTCCTGGCGGTGGCGGCGGCAGCGGTGGCGAGCTTCCCGGCCATGCCGGCGTACGCCGATCCGGCCAGCGAGGCGGATGCCGGCGCGCCCGCGGGGGCGCAGAAAGATCCGCAGACGCCGCCGTCGCTCATCGTGCGGGCGACCCCCGTCTTCGGAAATGAATCGGCCATCGGCAATGGATGGACCGAAATCGCCGTCAACCTCGAGAACATGGGCACGACGGCGTCCAAGGGGAGCATCGAGCTCACGAGCCGGCAGCTGGCCTGGTCGTCGCACGAAGATTTCATCACGCGGGCGCCCTTTCACGTGGCGGGTGGCCGCAGCGTCGTGGTCAAGCTGCCGACGCACGGCTTGCGCGCGGAGGCGCCGAGCATCTCGGTGCGGGTCAGCGATCCGTCGGGCAAGACCATCGCGTCGACCAGCCTGGGCTCCATCCCGTATGCGGCGCCGCTCTTGGTCGACGTCCACCAGCCCTCACGGCTCGCGCCGGTCCTCCGCAACTGGCCGGTCACCGTCAAGTGGAGCCACGGCCGGGTGGCTTACCGCATCGCCCCCGCCGGGTTGAGCGTCGGCGTCCCCTCCTTCGATCGCACCACCGGCGACCCCATTCTGCCCGATCGCGCCGCCGGCTATTCGAGCGCCGTGGTCGTGCTCATGCCCACCGATCTGCTCGCGCGCCTGGAGACGCAGTCCGCCGATGCCTTGGTGAGCTGGGTCATCGCAGGCGGCACCTTGGCCCTCGTCCCCACCCGCGTCGACGATCTGCGCAGCCCCGTGGTCACCAAGCTCCTCGGCGGCGCGGCCACCTCCGCACCTCCCCCGCCCACCTTGATGTCGCTCCCCGGGCGGGTGCGTCCCACCGAGGGCGGCCTCTTTCCCCCCGAGCCGCTCGACACCGAGCCGGACGATCCCCCGACCCCCCTCCGCTTCGACCCCGGCGCGCCGGCCCCCGGGTCGTCCCCTTGGACGAGCGCGAACCCCTCGAACCCCTTTCTCCCCCTTCGCACGACGGATCCGCCCGCCGGCAAGAAGGCCCCCTCGGGTCCCTCCCCCACGGTGCGCGGCAAGCTCCAGGGGTACGCGGGCGGCAACCTGGTGCCCAGCGCGTTTGGCGCCAGCGCCGCCTATGGAAGCGGCGAGGTGCACCTGCTGCCCTTCGATCCCTCCGAGCCCCCGATGCTCGACGATCCCTGGGTGCAAGGGCGCATGGTCGATCTGATGGAGCACGCGTGGGACCGCCGCGCGATCAACGTCATCGCCCACGGCGGGGGCGAGCAGACGGATATGAACTTCGACGGCGTGCGCCGCGCGCTCGACCCCAACGAGAACTTCCGCCCGGCCCTCGGGGTCGCGGCGATCCTGCTCGTGCTCTATTCGATCGTGGCGGGCCCGCTCACGTTTCTGCGCGCATCGCGCAAGGGGAAGCCTCTGGCGCCGTTGCTGTGGGCCCCCGTCTTCAGCTTGGCCACCTTCTTGATCATCGTGCTCGTGGGGTTCGCCGTCAAAGGCTGGAGCGGGCGCGCGCGCCATCTGTCGCTGGTGGAAGCGGGCGCCGGGGTGCCGCGCGGTGCCATCCGGCGCTACCGCGGATTTTTCACCAGCGAGAGCCGCGCCTTGTCCATCGCGTCCACGGAGGCGAGCAGCCTCTTGTCGGTCGCCAGCGCCGACTCCATGTCCTCGCAGGACAAGAGCGCCCTCTCGGTCGATCGCAACGGCGTCTCGCTCGAGGACATCAACGCGCTCCCCTGGCAGACCATCGTGGTGCTCGAGGACGGCCTCTACGACTTCAAAGGAGGGCTGAGCATCGTGAACGCGGGCGATGGAAGCCTCGATGTCGCGAACCACACCGGGCGCGATCTGAAGAACGTGCTCATCTCCGTGCCGGGGGACGGGATCCACCACCTCGAGGATCTGGCCGACGGCGGCAAGGTCCACGCGGCCGATCTGCCGTTGCTGGTCGCCGCGCACGCGCTCCCGGGCGGAGGTAGCGGCGGCAGCAGCTCGATGCTCCCCGTCCACGAGCTCTCGATCGACACGGTGCTCGCCACCCTCACCCGCGGCGCCGGACGAAAGCAAGCCGACGCCATCCGCAGCGCATGGGGGCCCCTGGATGGTGCGCTCGGCTCGTCCGTCGATTGGTGGCCCGACAGCGTCCCGGTGGTGATGGCCGAGGTGGCCGGCGGTGAAGGCACCAAGCGCGATGGGCACCTGCCGGTGGAGAGCGATCGCCTTCTGCTCCGGGTCATCGGACGCGGGGGTGCGCTATGAGCGTGGACCCCGTGATGGGCACGCACCCCGCCGCACCGATGGTCGAGGCCAAGCCCACGCCGGCCATTCGCGTGCGGCATCTCTGGCACCGCTTCGGTCGGTTCGACGTGCTGCGCGATGTGAGCTTCGACGTGGCGCACGGCGAGATTTTCGGCTTCATCGGCCCCAACGGCGCGGGTAAGACCACCACCATCCGCGTGATGTCCACCTTGCTCGAGCCTCTGGCCGGCCGGGTGGAGATCGACGGCTACGACGTCACCATCGATCCCGTGGCCGTTCGCCGCATCATCGGCTACATGCCCGATCACGCCGGGGTCTACGATCGGGTCACCGTGCGCGAGTACCTGGAGTTCTTCGCCGACGCGTACCGGGTCCCCACCGCCGGTACCAGCTACGCGGTGGTCGACGCGGTCATGGAGCTCACCGATCTCACCAAGCTCCGCGACAAGTTGGTCGCCACCATGTCGAAGGGCATGAAGCAACGCCTTCAGCTCGCGCGAACCCTCCTGCACGATCCCAAGGTCCTCATCTTGGACGAGCCCGCGAGCGATCTCGATCCGCGCGCCCGCATCGAGATCCGCGATCTGTTGGTCGAGCTGCGCGGCCTGGGAAAGACCATCTTCCTCTCGAGCCACATCCTCACCGAGCTCGCCGACGTTTGCACCTCGGTGGCCATCCTGGAGCGCGGCCGCCTGGTCGTGTCGGGCCCCATCTCCGAGATCGCCCGCCGCCTGCAGCACGCGGCCCCGCCGCAGGCCGCCGTCGCCGCGCCGTTCGCCGGCGCGCCAGCCGGCGCCACCGCCGCGCCCGCGCCGGCCATCGCCCCAGCCCCCGCGCCCCAGCTGCCGACCCACACCGTGAAGCTCCGCGTGCTCGCGCCGGGTGAGGCGGCGGCGGCCGCACTCGCGGGCATGCCCCATGTGCTCCGGGTGGGACCGGGGCCGGGTCAAACCGTGTTGGTCACCTACACGGGCAACGAGCAAACGGTCGCGTACATCGTTCGTGCGCTGGTGATGGCAAACGTGCCCGTCGCGGGGGTCGAGCCGGAGCGCAACGAGCTGGAACGCATCTTCCTCGAAGTCACCAAAGGCGAAGTGCAATGAGCTCCATCGACCAGGTCCCTGCGAGCTCGGAGGCGAGGCGTGTACCCGCGCTGTTTGCGCGGCTCCTCGCCGAGCCCAACGCGATTTGGATGCGGGAGATGCGCCAGTCCGCGAGGCTGGGACGAACGCCTTGGGTCCTGTTCACGCTCACCGTGAGCATCTCCTTGCTCATGTGCTCCATCGGCGGCATCGCCACCGCGCGGGACACCAGCCCGGCCAACCTCGGCAGCGCGCTCTTTCAGGTCTTCTTTTCGCTCGCCTACCTGGTGGTGGTGGTGGTCGGGCCAGCCGTCGCGGCCAACAGCATCGCCTCGGAGCGCGAAGGGCGAACGTGGGAGGCGGTGCTCTTGACCGGCCTGACCCCCAAAGAGATCACGCGCGGCAAGTTCCTGGCGGCTTATACGACCATCGCGCTCTACATCGTCATCCTGGCGCCGGTGGGCGCGCTGTCGTTTCTGTTTGGCGGGATCACGGCGACCGAGGTCATCATCGCCTTTTTCTTCCTCTTTCTCTTGGCGGCTCTGTGCGTGGCGTTCGGCTTGGCGGTGAGCTCGCTCATGTCGAGCCTGCGCGGCGCGCTGGTGGTCACGCTCATTTTGGCCATCCTCATCGGCCCGGCCGCCTATGCGGGGTTCGGATTTGGTTGCTCCTTCGCCGTGCACGAGCTGTGGAACGACGTGCCGGTGGCGCACCCCATCTGGCTTCCCCTCGCCTACGCGCGCGTGCCGCTGGGGCTCGACTACGTCGTGCTGCTGGTGGCCGTGCCGCTGCTGCTCGTGCTGGTGCCAGCTTGGTACCTGTACGAGACGACCATCAGCAACCTCGCGGGCCCTGCCGACGATCGCTCGAGCGGCATCAAGCGCTGGTTCGTCTTCTGCACCCCCCTGCTCGCGGTGGCCGCCGCCATCCCCAGCATCGCCGCCACCGAGCTGCACACGCGCCTCATTTGGGCCATCTGGGGGCTCTCGCTCTTCGGTCTGCACTTCGGCTTTTGCGCGCTGCTCTTCGGGGCCGAGCCGCCGGGTCCATCGCGGCGCGTGCGGGTGCACTGGCAGCGCGAGGGCGCGGGCTTCGTGCGGCGCTTCTTCGGGCCGGGGCTCTTGAAGACCCAGGTGCTGGCGGTTTTGCTCGGGCTCTTCGGCATGGCCTTCATCGCCGGGGTCGACGCGCTGTGGATCCTGCGCAACCCCGGCTCGGCGGCGCCCAAAGAGGTGAACAACGCGGTGGAGCAGCTCACCTTGTTCGCCGCCGACGCGATGCTCTACGCCGTCTTCGTGACCGGCGTGATCGCCTGGCTTCGCGCGCGCAGCGAGAGCGCGTGGACGGCGCGGCTGGTCGCGTGCGGTGTTCTCTTCCTCGTCGCCGCCGGTCCTTGGGTGGTCGCCACCATCGGCGGCGCGCTCTCCGATTCGCGCGGACAGGATTGGCTCCTCGCCGGCGCGCCCAGCCCCTTTTACGTGGTGGTGATGCTCCAGGCGGTCGACAACCCACCGGCCACGGGGATCCCACCGATGCTGGCCGGCCTGGGGTGCGCGGCCGCGTGGGCGGCGATCGGGATCTTGCTGCTCGGCCTGGCCGCGCGAAGGTGCCGCTCGATCGTCTCCGTGCACGAGGCGGCGCTCGCGCAAGCCGACGCGGCGCTCGCGGCCGAAGACGCGGCGCTCACCGCGGGGGACCCGGCGCTCGCCGTGGGGGAAGCCGCTTCGTGAGCCGCTCCGATCTGGTCGATCCGGCCTTTGCGCGGGAGCTCGAGGCGCTGCGGCGCAAGCTCCAAGTCCGGGCGCGCTCGGGGGGCGGCGGCGATCACCTCGGCCGGCGCCGGGGCGGCAGCGCGGAGTTCCTCGAGCACCGGCCCTACGCACCGGGCGACGATCTGCGGCGCATCGACTGGCTCGCCTTTGCGCGCACCGGGGAGCCGGTGTTCAAGCTCTTTCGCGCGGAGGAAGACATCGTCGTGCGGCTGGTGATGGACACGAGCCAATCGCTCGACTACGGCAGCCCCACCAAGATGCTGGCCGCCAAACGACTGGCCGCCAGCGTCGGGTACATGGCGCTGGCGCAGTCGGAGCGCGCGCAGGTGGTCGCGTCGAGCGCCGGCGACTTCCGCATGACCGAGCCCACCCGCGGCCGGGCTAGCCTCCCGGCGCTCCTGCGCGATCTGGACGCCCTCGCGCCGCACGGCGGGACCGATCTGGCGCGCGCGATCGACAGCGCGGTGGCGCGCTCCCCGCGGCCCGGTCTGATGGTGGTGCTCAGCGACTTCCTCGATCCGGGCCCCTTCGACGTGGCGCTCACGCGCGCGGCCTCCGCGGGCCACGACGTGGCGTTGGTCCAGGTGCTGGCACAGGAAGAGCTCGAGCCCAGCTTCGAGGGGGATCTCGCCTTCGAGGACGCGGAGACGTCGGAGCGGGTGGAGGTCACGGTCGACCCGCGGGCCATCGACGCGTACCTCGCGCGGCTTCGGGGCCTCTTTGCGACGGTGCGGGCCATCGCCAAGCGGTGCCGTGGGGTCTACGTGCGCACCAGCAACGTGGAGCCCGCGATCCAGGCCGTGCGAAGGTTCGTCGCCCGCGGGGTCGACTGATGGGCGGGCTCGAGCTCCTCAACGCCCCGGGCCTGTGGCTCCTCACGGCGCTCGGGCCGCTGATATTGTTTTACGTCTTGAAGGTGCGGCGCCAGCGGGTGCGGATCGCCTCCACCTGGCTCTGGGCGGCCGCGCAGCGCGATCTCATGGCCAAGCAGCCGTTTCGCAAGCTCGTGGCCGAGCTGCCGCTGCTCCTGCAAATCCTGGCGCTCGTGGCACTCGCGGTGGCGCTGGCGCGGCCCGCGGCGCGCGGCGGAAAGATCGCGGGCGATCACGTGGCCATCGTGGTCGACACCAGCGCCTCCATGGGCGCCCGGATGGACGCGGGCGGCGCGCCGACGACGCGCATGGCGGCGGCGCAAAAGGCGGTGCGCGACGTCATCGCCAACATGGAGCCGGGGGCCGACGCCATCGTGATCGAGGCGGCGCGCGAGGCGAAGATCGTCTCGCCGCCGGAGCGCGATCGGCGGCGTCTGGAGGAGGCCGTGGCCTCGCTCGAGGTGCGGGAGCTCGAGGGCGAGCTGGCGCCGGCCGTGGCGCTGGCCGCCGATCGGCTGCGCAGCATGGGCGGCCGCAAGCGCATGGTGATCGTGACCGACGGAGCGCTCGCCAAGAGCGCGCCGCTCGCGGCGGCCGATGTGGACGTGCAGCTCGTCGCGGTCGACGAGGCTGCGCAAGGGTCCGGCGCCAGCGACAACGCCGCCATCGTTCGCATCGATGTGCGCTCCGGGATCGATACGACCTCGCGCGGGGGCGCGGCGCCCGATGCTCGGCCCGGGGGCGCGTCGCCCGATGCTCGGCCCGGGGGCGCGTCGCCCGATGGCCGGCTCGGGGACGGGTCGCACGCGGCGCGCGACGGTCAACGCCGGGAGCAGGCGCAGGTCTTCGTGATGATCCGCAACTACGCGGACCGCGCGCGCGACACCTTCGTGACCCTTCGCATCGAGGACCGCGCCGAGCCCATCGCGTCGCGGCGCGTGCTCTTGCCGGCCAAGGAGAAGACGCCGGTGGTGCTCACGTTCGAGCCCGCGTCATCGTTGGGGGCGTCCGATCGCGGCAAGGGCCTCATCGTGCAGCTCTCCGATCCGGAGGGGCGCGAGGCGAGCGATCGCCTGCCGCTCGACGACGTCGCCTACGGGCGCGTCCCCTCGGGCTACAAGATGCCGGTGACCCTGGCGTCGGCCGCCCCGTACTCGTGGGTCGCGCGGGCGCTGGAGGCGGATCCCAGCATCGATCTGCAGCGGCTGACCCTCGCGCAGCTGGACACGGTCAATGTCGACCCCGAGGCGCTGGTGATCGTCGAGGGCGGGTGCCCCGAGAACCCGCCCGGGCGCGATCTGGTGGTGATCGCGCCGCCCGCGGGCCGCTGCCGCGAGACCGACGTCCTCGCACCGGTGGCGAACCCGCAGCTCACCTCGTGGGAGGCGGGCGACGCGCGGCTGCGCTTCCTCACCTTGGACGGCGTTCATGTGTCGCGCGCCACGCCGCTGCGGGCCATCGGCGCGGAGGGTTCGCTGGTCCGCGCGGGGACCGCGACCTTGATGGCCGACGCCTCGATCCCCGGGCGCGCGGTGACCCTGGTCGGCTTCGACGTGGGCGACAGCGATTGGCCGCTGCAAGCCTCCTTCGTCCTCTTCGTGCGCAACTTGGTCGAGCAGTCGCGGCTGCACCGGATCCAAGGCGCCGCCGGCCCCGTTCGCACCGGCGATCCCTTGCGCATCGCCGTGCCGAACGGCATCACCACGGTGCGCGTGGAAGGGCCGGGCATGGCCGATCACGAGCTCTCCGCGAGCGGCGGCTTCGTCGTCGTCCCCGGCGTGGATCGCGCGGGGATCTACCACGTAAGGTGGTCGTCTCCTCGGGTGGGCGCGGCCACCGTCGCAGCCAACTTGACGAGCGAGGCCGAGAGCGACGTGCTCGCGCGCAAGGTCCTGGTCGACACCTCGAGCGGCGCAGGCGCCACGACCGTGCGCTCGACCCCCGGGCACCGCGAGTGGAACACGTGGCTCCTTACGTTTGCGGCGCTGGTGCTCGCGTTCGATCTGTGGTGGCTCACCCGCGGCCGCCAAGGACAGCTCCGCGCAGGCAGCTACGCCCTCCTCGCCCTGAGCGCCGCGCCGCTCCTCTATGTCGCCCTCACCCACGGGGGCATCCTGCGCGAGACCTATGTTCGCTTCGGCGCGCCCGCGGCGCTCTGGCTCCTCCTCGCCGCGGGCGCCTTCGTCGCATGGCGGATCGCGCGCCTCCCCATGCGCATGAGCAGCGCCCGGCGCAGCCTCGTCACATGGCTGGTCGCCGCGTCGATCCTCGGCGCCCTCTTTGCGGTGGCGGAGCCGGAGCTCGGCCGCCCCCTCGATCGCACCACCCTCATCCTGGCGCTCGATCGCTCGCGCTCGATCGACCTGGTCTCCGGCGCGGACAAACGGATGGCGGCGGAGACGTCCCTGGCCGAGCGCGGCATGCACGACGACGACCGCATCGGCGTGGTCGCCTTCGGCGCCGATGCGCAGACGGAGGATCCGCCGCGCCCCAAGAGCGACCTACCGCCACCGCAAAGGGCCAACGTGGGCCGCGACGGCACGGACCTCGCGGGGGCCATCCGACGATCGCTCGCGGAGCTCCCCGCCGATACGCAAGGGCGCATCGCGCTCATGACCGACGGCGTGCAGACCCGCGGCGATGCGCTGGCAGCAGCGGCGCTGGCGGTCGCCGCCCGTGTGCCCATCGACGTCGTGCCCCTCGATCAACGGAGCATCCCCGATGTGCGGGTGGTGAGCGTGCGCGCGCCGGTGCGAGCCGACGAGGGCGAGCCCCTCGATCTGCGCGTGGTCACCTCCAGCCCCGCCGCCACCGACGTGGAGATTCGGGTCAAGCGCGACGGCGAGCCCATTCACACCGGCCGGGCCCACATCGGCGCTGGCGAAGACGTGCTCCGTCTTCGCGAGACGGCCGCCGGCCCCGGACTTCACCGCTACGACGTCGAAATCTCCGCCGTCGATCCCAACGCCGACGGCGCACCCGAGGACAACTCCGGCAGCACCTTCGTGCGGGTGCGCGGGCCCTCGCTGGCCCTGGTGCTCGAGGGCGACAGCGGCAAAGGCGCTCCGCTGGCGCAGGCCCTCTCGGCGACCGGCTTTCGCGTCGTGCAGCGCACGACCAGCGGCGTGCCGGCCGACGTGGGCGAGCTCGCGGGCTTCGATCTGGTCGTGCTCAGCGACGTGCGCGCCAGCGATCTCGCCCCCTCGCAGATCGACGCCCTGGCCAGCTACGCCAAGGATCTGGGCGGCGGGCTGCTGCTGATGGGCGGCGATCGTTCCATGGGCCCCGGCGGGTATGCGCGAACGGCCATCGAGGACGTGTCGCCCGTCTCGTTCGACTTGAAAGAAGAGAAGCGGCGCGCGTCCCTCGCGGAGGTGATCGCCATCGACTACTCCGGATCGATGGGCATGACGGTGGGCGGCAAGACGAAGCTCGCGCTGGCCAACGAGGCCGCCGCGCGCTCCGCGTCCCTCCTCGGCCCCGGCGATCGCTTGGGGGTCGAGCACGTCGACGACCGGATCGCGTGGACCATCCCCGTGAGCCCGGTGACCGACGTCGAGGGCATCGCCAAGAAGATCCAGGCCGTGAGCGTCGGCGGCGGAGGCATCTACACGGACATCGCGCTCAAGGCCGGCTACGAGGCGCTCCAGTCGGAGCAGGTGAACCTGAAGCACCTGCTCCTCTTCGCCGACGGCGACGACGCCGAGCGCCTCGCGGGCTGCCGCGCGCTGACGAAGACGGCCATGGACCATGGCATCACCACCAGCGTCATCTCGCTCGGACGCGGCAACGACACCGCGGAGCTCGAGGTGCTCTCCAAGATCGGCGGCGGCCGTTTCTATCTGATCGACGACGCCAGCAAATTGCCCGCGGTCTTCTCGCAAGAGACGATCCTGGCCAGCAAGGGCGCCATCAAAGAGACGCCCTTCCACGCGGGCATCGGCGCGCCCATTCCGGCCACGCGCGGCATCGATTTCAGCCATGCACCGCCGCTCGGCGGCTATGTCATCACCGTCAAGAAGCCGCGGGCCACCGTGGCCCTCACCGCCGAGGAGGGCGATCCGCTGCTCGCCACCTGGGCGGTGGGCATCGGCCGGGTCGCCGCGTTCACCAGCGACTTCAAGGATCGTTGGGGGCGCGAGTGGCTCCAGTTCCCCGGCGCGCTGAAGATGTTCGGCCAGCTGGCGCGCGACACCGCGCGCAAGTCCGACGATCCGCGGGTCCGGCTCGAGAGCGACACCTCCGGCGGCGAGCTTCACATCCGCGCCGACGTGATCGGCGACGATGGGCGCGCGCAGACCTTCCGGCGCTTGACCGTTCATGTGGCGGGTCCCGATGGCTTTGCGCGCGATCTGGCGCTCGAGGCGGTGGGCGCCGGGCGCTATGCCGCGTCTGTACCCCTCTCGCGTCCGGGAACCTATGTGGCCACCGCCAAGGACGAGCTGGGCGGCGAGGCCGTCGGAACCACCGGCGCCGCCCTCACCGCCGGCGAAGAGCTCCGCCCCACGGGCACCGATCGCGCGCTGCTCACGCGCATCGCCACCATGACCGGCGGGAAAGTGCGCGACACCCTCGCCGGCATCTACGACGATCGCGGCGCCCGCCGCTTTGCGTACACCCCGCTGGGCGCTCCCCTCGCCTTGCTCGCCGCGCTGGCCATGGTGCTCGGCGTCGGCGCGCGCCGCCTCGGCGTCCCCGACTTCGTCACCCACGCCGCCGCGCGCCTTCGCGGCCTCTCCGCCCGCTCCAAAGAGGCCCGCGAAAAGCGCGCCGAAACCCGCGCGGCCGCCATCCAACGCGCGCAGGAGATCGAGCGCCTCAACACCGCCCTCCTCGCCACCAAGCAGCGCGCCACCCCGCTCTCTCGCACGCCGCACCCGGCACCGCCCACGGCGGGCCCCGGCCTCCGAAGCCCCCAAGCGCCGCCGCCTGCCGCAGCGCCCGCGCCGCCTGCATCACCGGCCGATCCGGCCGCACCGCCCGCGCGCGAGCTCTCCGCCGCCGAAAAGCTCGCGCTCAAACGCCGCGAACGCCGTTAGGACCAACCGGGCGGCGGCGCGCGCATCGCCCCGACCGAGCTCGTCTCCGCAACCCCGCTCAGCAAACGGCGAACAGAACCCCGCCGATCACCACCACGGCCACGCCGCCCACGATCGCCGGCACCAACCACGCGGGCCGCTCCTGCGACGGCAGCCCCGCCGCGACCACGTCGTCCGTCATCGACCCTTCCGCCGCACGGAACGCGCGATCCATCGCGCGCAAATCGTTTTGCGGCGCGGGCGCGGGCGCGGGCAGATGCAGGTGCTGCGGCGCCGGCGAAGGCGAATGGGGAGGCGGCGGCGTGGAGTACCCGCCGGAGCTATTGCGCGGATCGGCCGCCGGGTTGCCGCCGAGCGCCCCATAGGGCACCGCGCCATCGTGCGTCTGCACCGCGATGCCACCGCCCGACGCGAGCGCCGCGCCCATGCCGGCCCCCGCGGCCATGCCGGCCACCACCGGAGCGTGCACGGGCGGCGCCGCAAAGGGATCGGCCGACGCCTCGAGAACATTGAGGGTGCGCGTCTTCAGCAGGTGCGGGCGCGCCTGCTCCACCAGACGAGAGAGCTCGCGCTGCGGCATCTGCGCCCAGGCGCGATGATCGCCCTCGAGCCCGTACACGCGCCCCACGGCATCGGCGAGCATCCCCACGGACTGCGTGCGGATGTTGGGGTTCTTCGCCATGGCCTCCTCCATCACCTCGTCGAGCGCCGGCGGTGGAGGGTTGGCGTGCCCTTGGCAGCGCACGCTGGGGGGATCGGCGTCCTTGGTCAGGATGGCCAACAAGATCGAGGGCCCGTTGCTCCCCGGGAACGGAACGCCGCCGCAGAGGCACTCGTAGGTGATCGCGGCCAGCGCAAACACGTCGGCGCGCCGGTCGAGGGTCTCCAGGCCCTGCGCCTGCTCCGGCGCCATGTAGTAGGGCGAGCCGATGGTCGTCCCCAGCACGGTGAGCTTCTTGGCGTCGGTGTTCTTGTCCTTCACCGAGCCGAAGTCCAGGATCTTCACCACGTCCCCGTCGCGGCTCCCGCACAGGAACAGGTTGTCCGGCTTCAAGTCCCGGTGGACGAAGTTGATGTTGTGCGCCGCGTCGAGGCCGAGCGCCACCTGCGAGAGCATCCGAATCACGCGCTCGGGCGGGATGGAGTGCTCGCGCCGCAGCACCACGCGCAGCTCCTCGCCGTCGAGGAACTCCATGACCAAGAGCCAGTCGCGCGTCTGCGGATCTTGCTGAAAATCCAGGACTTTGACGATGTGGTCGTGCGGCAGCTTCGAGCTGATCTCGAACTCGCGCCGGAAGCGCTCGACCGACACCTCGTCGCGCGCCACATCGTCGTGCAGCACCTTGATGGCCACGCGCGTGTCGGTCGCCTTATCGACCCCTTCGTACACGCGCCCCATGCCGCCGTCGGCGATGACGCGACGAACCTCGTAGCGGCCGCACAAGCGAAGGCCGATGCGCCGGTCGTCGTCGCTCGCGACGGGGACCATGCTGGTGAAAACGAGCCCCGTGCCGTCTGCCGCACAAAAGCCGGCGTCGTTGGGGTAGACCCTCTGGCACTTCGGGCAACTTTTCACTTGCGATCCGCTCCGCCCGCGCGAAAAAGCATCGAACCTTTCAGCCTTCTTTCACCGGCTGCGCGGCGGCCACGGGTGAAACGAAGTAGATGATACGGTTGCACGACGGGCACTGATCGAGCAATGGCTCACGACGCAGCCGGTGAAAAAGCTGCGGCGGCAGGGCCATGTTGCAGGCCTTGCAGGTCCCGTCGGACGTCTGGGCGATGCCCGTTCCCCGCTTGCCGCGGATCATTTCGTAGCGGCGGTAAAGGACCGGCGGCAGCTTCTTCGACGCCAGCTCCCGGTCGAGCAGGCGCTTGGTCTTCTGCTGCTCCGCGTCGCCGAGCCGCGAGTGAATGTCCCCTTCGCGCGAGCCCAGCTCCTCGGAGATCTTGCCCGCTTCCCCCTCGGTCGCCTCGATTTGCAGGCGGGCGGTCTCCGCCTCGGTGGTGAGCTTGCCGATTTCCTCTTCGCGATCGCGCACCAACTTGCGAAGCTCTTCGAGCTCACGCTGGGCAGCGTTGGCCTCGCGCTCGTTGCGCGAACGGTTCATCTTTTCGCGCGAGTGTTCGATCTGCTGGCCCATCTGACGAACTTCGGCCACGAAATCCGAGCGCGTCTTGTCGAGCGCGGCGACGTGGGCTCGATCCGCCTTTAGCTTGTCCTCCAATTTTTGGAGGCTGCCTTTCAATGCATCGAGCGTTGAACGCTCCTGACTGAGCTGGTCCTCGAGGATTTTCAGCTCCGCATCCACGGATGCCAGCTCCTCGAGCGATCGAATCTGCTCGGTAATGCTCAAGCTCTTACTCCCTAGCCGGTGCCATCCGGCGACCGGCCTCCTGAAAAACCGGCGGCACCATCCGGCAACCGGCGCTCCGACAATCACGCTTTCGTGGGCCCACCTGGGTTCGAACCAGGAACAGCCCGGTTATGAGCCGGGGGCTCTGACCGATTGAGCTATGGGCCCGGCAAGCTGGGGGTAGCACGCGGCGAACCGTAGTCGAATAAGCTTATCTATTCAACGCCTCGCAGCGAAGGATGTGCGCCTCCGCTACATCGGGATCGGCCGTGGCGGGTCCGACGGCAAGCACAAGCGTATTTCGTGCCTCCAATGTGCCGAGAAGCGGGCTTTTCCCGTCGAGAAGCGGCTCCAAGGTGCTCGCTTCGGTGGCCGGCGCAACCGCAACCCCGACCGCGCTATCGAGAAAAATCCCGTGAGTATGTTCTGCAATGTCCGCATAAAAAAGCCATCGACCGCCGGGACCGCCAAGCGCCGCGGGATCCCCGAGGCCGACCCCCGCGCCCACCATCGCCTCGGGAGCTTGCGGGCCGTCCTCGCGCACCGCGATCCGTAGAATGCGGCCGCCGTCGCCCTCTTGGGACATTTCCGCGTCGTCGCGAACGAACAGATCCAGCTTGCCGCCCTCGCCCGCGACCCAGTCGAACGCCGTTGCATGCCCCGCATCGCTGGTGACCCGCCGCACATCGCCCACGCGCTTGCCGCCGTCGTCGACCTTGGCCATCTCCACCCACGCGTACGATCGATCCTCGCCGGGGCCCTCGAGCGCCTTGGGATCCGACTCGCCGCGCGGATCGAGCCGGCGCGCGATCCACGCGACCCAATAGCCGCCGGCCCGCGCGATGGCGCGCGGCCTCTCCACATCGGCGCCGCTCGAGGACACGATCGCCGGCGAGCCGTTCGGGTCGCCCTTGACGGGATCGTTCGGCACCGGCAGCACCTTGATGACACCGCGCGCCCTCGTGCGTTGAAGGTCGACCGGCGCGGGCGGCGGGCCTCCGCGCGGAGCGTCGGCGGCCGCTGGCGATGGACCTCCGGCGCCCGCCGGCGTGGCGTCCTCGTCC
Source organism: Sorangiineae bacterium MSr11954 (assembly GCA_037157815.1). NCBI lineage: Bacteria > Pseudomonadati > Myxococcota > Myxococcia > Myxococcales > Pendulisporaceae > Pendulispora > Pendulispora albinea. The sequence continues at coordinate 4,130,185 of CP089984.1, read as the reverse complement.
CACACCACGATGGCGCGCCCCTCGGGCGACGTGGCCACGTCGAGGGCCATCGATTCATCCGACTGCTGCGGGATCTCCGCGAAGGGCGCGGCCTTGCCGTCGCGCGCATCGCCGATGCGCACGATGGCGAGCGTTCGCGGCGCATCGAGGCCCTTCTGCGCCGCGCTTCGAACATAGCTCGCCGCGAAGAGCGCGCCGCGCTGGACGAAGGGAAGCGGCGGCGGAAGCTCGCCCAGCGCGGGCCCCACGTCGACGAAGGTCACGCGCTCCCCGTTCGACGAGACCCGCGCCACCATCGAGCGCCGCTCCTTGCCCACCGCGCGGATCACCCCGACCGCGTACCCATCGGCCGCGGCCACCGCCTCGCCCACCAGGAGACCGCCGCGCGAGAGCCCGTTGCCGAGGATCACCGAGCCGGCCCGCACGCAGCGCGGACCCGCCGCATCACCCGAGCCCGAGCCCGGGCCGCGCGATGCATGCCCGCCCGCCTCCGATCCCTCGGCGAACCGATGCGCGCAGGCGCGCACCACGATCACCAGGGCCACCAGCGCGACCAGCAATGCGGCGATGACGACGATCCCTCGCCGGTTCACGCTTATCCCGTGCCAGCGCGCGCCGGGGCGGCCACGGGACCCTTGAAGCCGTCGATCACCTCGAGCGCCAGCTCGTAGCGCTCCAGCGGCGGCATGATGTACGCGCCCGCGACTTTGTCGCGCACGGCGGCCAGCATCTCGCGCGCGATGGCCACGCCTTCCTTGCGGCCTTGGGCGCCGCCGCCGGCCTTGCGCATGCGATCGCGCACATGTTCGGGCACTTGCATGCCGGGGACCTCGTTGTGCAAGAACTCCGCGTTGCGGTAGCTCGCGAGCGGCAAGAGCCCCACGAGCACCGGCAGCCCCAGCGGCGCGATATCGGCCAAGAAGCGATCGAGCGCGGCCGGATCGTACACGGGCTGCGTCATGATCAGCTCCGCGCCCGCCTCCTTCTTCATTTTGACCCGCTCGATCTCGCGCGCATAGTTGAGCGCCGAGGGCTCGGCGCCGGTGGCCAGCACGAACTGGGTCACGTCGCCCAGCGCGCGGCCGCCCGGATCGATGCCGTTGTTCAAGCGGGCCGCCAGCTTGAGGATGCCGATGGAGTCCAGATCGTAGACGGGGGTCGCGTCGGGGAACTCGCCCATCTTCGGCGGATCGCCGGTGATGATGACCAAGTTCCGGATGCCCATGTCGTGCGCGCCGAGCAAGTGCGCCAAGGTGCCGAGCAAGTTTCGATCGCGCCCGCACACGTGCAGGATGGTCTCGATGCCGATGTCGCGCTGAACGCGCCCGGCCATGACCAAGTTGCTCATCCGCGCCTGCGCCCGCGCGCCATCGGCGATGTTGATGACGTCGACCCCGCCCTCCTTCAACATGCGCGCCGCGTTCAGCGCCCGCGAGGGATCGAGCCCGATGGGCGGATTGACCTCCACCGACACCACGAACTCCTTGCCGATCTTCGCCGACAAGGTGCTCTTGGTCTCGAACGCCACCGGCACGAGCCCGCGCGGCACCGGCACCGACACCTGCGAGATCCCGTCCACCACGGTGTCGCGCGCCTGGCTCTCGGGATCGTTCCGCGAGCCATCGGCCGCACCCGCCATGCGCGCCGAGGCGGCGATGCGCTTGATGTGATCGGGCGTGGTCCCACAGCAGCCGCCCACCATGCGCACGCCCAGCTTGAACATGCGGCGCGCATAGAGCCCGAAGTACTCCGGCGTGGAGACGTACACGAGCCGCTCGTCCACCCTCCGCGGCAAGCCGGCGTTGGGGACGGCGCACACCGGCAGATCGAGCCCCAGCATCTGCTCGGCCGCGGCCAGCACGTTCATCGGGCCATCGGAGCAGTTGACCCCCAAGATGGAGGCGCCGTGATCCTTCATCTGGAGCGCGATCTCGTGCGCCATGGTTCCATCGGCCATGCGCCCGTGCTCGTCGAGCGACGCGCTGGCGATGATCGGCACCTTCCCCTTGGACGCGCGAACGGCCGCGTCGAGCGCCAACAAAAGCTCGTTCGGCTGCCGGAAGGTCTCGACCACCAGCACATCGACCCCTCCCTCGACCAGCGCCTCGGCCTGCTCGCCCAGGGCTGCCTCGACCTTGGCCAGATCGCGCGCGCTCGCCTCACCGAGGAAGTAGCCGCTCGGACCGATGGCCCCCGCCACGAACGCGCGCCCGGCCGCAGCCTTGCGCGCGAGCTCGACCCCCGCGAGGTTCAGCTCGCGCACCCGCGCTTGCAGCCCGTGCTTCTCGAGCCGCAGGGCGTTGGCGCCGAAGGTGTTGGTCTCCAGGACGTTCGCACCGGCCTTCACGTAATCTTCGTGGACCCGGACGACGACCTCGGGGCGCGAGACATTGAGCTCCTCGAAGCAGCTGCTGTAGAGGATGCCTCGCTCGTAGAGCTGCGTGCCCATGGCCCCGTCGACGACGAGGGGTTCTGCGGCAAGCTGCTCCAGGAAAGGGCGAAGTGGCCGAGAAGTCATGACGGCGGAGTTATAGCCCAGTTCGAGACGATGCGCGCGAGCCTCTTCCGGGCAGCGTCCGCCAGAACGGCTATAAGAAGAAGCCGTGAGCGAACTCGAACGCGACCTCGCACGCGCGCTCCCCGCGCTGCGCACGAGCACCGATCCCGCCGATCGCGTCGCGTATGCGCGCGATCTCTGGCCGCGCCATCACCTGGCGGTGCGCGCGGGAAACGTGGCCGCGCATCGTCCGGGCATCATCGTCTGGCCGAGCTCCACGGACGACGTGCGCGCGCTCGTCATGTGGGCCAACGCGACCCGCACCCCGCTCGTTCCCTTCGGGGCCGGCAGCGGGGTCTGCGCGGGGATCCTGCCGCGCGAGGACGTGGTGGTGGTCGATCTCAAGCGCATGAACCGCTGGCGACGCTTCGATCCGCGCGCGCCGGTGCTGGACGTGGAGGCGGGCCACCTGGGCTTGCCCCTCGAAGAAGAGCTGGGCCGCCGTGGCTTCACCTTGGGGCACTTCCCCTCGTCCATCCTGTGCAGCACGGTGGGCGGCTGGATCGCGGCGCGAAGCGCGGGGCAGAACTCCGGCTACTACGGCAAAATGGAGGACATGGTGGCCGCGCTCGAGTGCGTGACCGGCAAGGGCGACGTGGTCACCTTGCAGCGCCGCACCCACGGTCCCGATCTGGTGCCGCTCATCGTGGGGAGCGAGGGCACGTTGGCCATCGTCACCTCGGCGACCTTGCGCCTTCATCGCGCCACCGCGACGCGCGGCTTTGCCTCGTGGAGCTTCCCCTCCACCGAGGACGGCTGGGAGGCCATGCGCGTCCTATTTCAGTCCGGTCTGCGCCCCGCCGTCTGCCGCCTCTACGACCCGTTCGACGCCATGCTCGCGCGCCGCGGATCCGTCTCGCACGGGCCCAAAAAAGAGCGCGCCCCCGGCGCCGGGGCGGCCGTGCTGCGCGCGCTCCTGCGGAGGCCGGCCGCGTTCAACGCGCTCATCGACAGCGGCCTGGGGACCAAGGCCTTTGGCGGCGCGTTGATCGTCGCCGTCTTCGAGGGCCCCGGCGATCGCCCCGTGCGCGACCTCGAGGCCGCGCGCCGCATCGTCGAGCGAAGCCGCGGCGAGTACCGCGGCGAGGGCCCCGCGCGGCGCTGGCTTTCGCACCGTTATGCGATCAGCTACCGGCAGGCGCCGACCATCGCGTCGGGCTTGTTCCTGGACACCATGGAGATCTGCGCCACCTGGTCCCGCTTGGGCGCGCTCTACCACGGCGTCCGCCGGGCCCTGGGTGAGAGCGTCTTCGTGATGGCCCATCTGAGCCACGCCTACCCCGATGGTTGCTGCATCTACTTCTCCTTCGCCGGAAGCGCCGCACCCGGGGCCAAGGCCGGCGAATGGGATGCAGCCTGCGAGCGCGTCTACGATGCCACCTGGCAGCGCGCCCTCGACGCCGCCATCGCCGCGGGCGGCACCCTCGCCCACCACCACGGGGCGGGGCGCTCCAAGGCCCCGCACCTCGGCAAGGAGCTGGGAGCCGGCGTCGATGTCGTTCGAGCGCTCAAGCGCGCGCTCGATCCTGCGGGGATCCTGAACCCGGGCAACCTCATCCCCGCACCCACCGCGACGGAGGCGGTGCCGTCATGAGCACGGAGACGTTTGCCATCGATCGCCCGAGCCTGCTCATCGACGTGGACGCACGGGTGACCCTCGACGATGTGGAGCGCATGCTGGCCGGCGACCATCTGACCCTGGGCATCGCCGACTTCGACGCGCACCGCGACAAAACGGTGGCCGCGTGGCTCTCGGAAGGAGCGCCCGGTGCACCCGATCCGTGGCTCGACCCGGCGGATCATCTGCTCGCAGGGCTCGACGCGACCCTGCCCGATGGCACGCGCCTGTCCATTCGCCCCGCGCCCCGGCGCTCGACGGGACCGGATCTCATGGCGTTGGCCTTTGGTACGCGGGGCCGGTTCATGCGCATCACCCGCGCCTGGCTTCGGGTGCACCCGCGCGATGCCCTCCGTCCGGAGACGGAGCCGTTCCAATGGACGCGCAGCCCTCCGCTCACGGTGGCCGAGGAAGAGCTCTTGGCGGCCATCGAGGTGGAGATAAAGCGAGTGAAGCCGGCCGCGGAGAGCGCGGGGACGGCGGAGACGAAGACGGCGAACGGCCGCCGAGGCTAGGAAAAATGGCGCGGGCCGCGGGCGGCGGGAACAATTTGCCCGCGCCCGCGGTCCAACGTCCAATGCGGTCCAGTGCGCTCGCTTCCGGTGCTCGCGCCCTCGTGCTCCTTCTGTTCTCCGGGGTGCTGGCGGGGTGCGACCACGCGTCCAAGGCCCTGGCGCAGCAAGAGCTCGGGGAAGGCCGGGTCATCGAGCTGATCTCCGGGGTGCTCGATCTTCGGTACACCGAGAACCACGACACGGCCTTCTCGCTCTTGCGCGACATCACGTTCCCGCACAAGGCCACGGTGCTGGGCCTCGTCGCCAGCTTCATCCTGCTGGTGACACTGGTCGCATGGTGGCAAAGGCGCAGCGCCCCTTGGCCGGAGCCCCTGGGCTATGCGCTCATCGCGGCGGGCGCCGTGGGCAATGTCACCGATCGCTTTGCGCGCGGCTTCGTCATCGACTTCATCCACCTGAAACACTGGCCCGTCTTCAATGTGGCCGACGTGCTCATCGTGGCCGGCGTGATGCTCATCGGGATCGGCGCCGCGCGGGCCCATGCCTCGGGCCCGGTCGGCTGATTCACGCGCGCCGTCCGGCTTCGATTACGGCAGCACGGGGTTGTTCTCCGCGAAGTACTCGTGGCTATCGGCGTTCTGGAGCGCATTGGCGGGGTTGCTCGTGGCCAGCGATCGGCACGCGCTCTGGCCGTAGGCGTAATCCCGGGTGCCCGCCACCGCGAGAAAATGGCTCGTCTCGTGAACGAGGGTGCCGCCCACCGAGTCCGTACCGCGTATCGGACGGTTCCAGACCACCGGGCAGAGGTACACGTTGTACGGCCGGTCCGGATAGACATAGGCGTAGACGTTGGGCCGGGTACAGGTGGCGCAATCGAAGAAGAAGTTTTTTTGTACGAACGTATTGGCGAGGTTCGTAAAGTGGGGTCCGACCGTGTTGCGCGCCGCGGGGCTGAAGGTGCCAAACCACGTGGTAAAACGCGGCGTGCTCGCGGTGTGATTGACCAAGTAATAATACGAGTTTATCGCATAATCCTCGGCGGCGACCAATCCATCTTGGAGCTTTTTGGCCTGCGCATCGCTGCAACCATAATACCGAAACGGCTGCGCCGACGGTTCGCCTCCGCCGTACACATCGAACGCATGGTCCGGCTCGCGTGCCGGCGCTGGGCGCCCAACGAGCCACAGGTCGAGATCGTTGGATAGGAGCGCCGCCGCACGTTGCGTATGGCCGGCGAGGCCGGGCAGGTCGGCGCGAAACTGAACGCGGTAATTGCCGGATATCGAGAGATCGTACGCCTCCGCCAAATTCACCGTTCGAACGAGGCGCTCGCCGGGCGCGAGCACCACGTAGTCTCCGGCCACCGGCGCGGCGCGCTTGTAGAGGCGGCCGATGTACGGCACCGGCTCGCCATCGCGGCGCACGTCGAACAGCGGCGCCTCGATGCCTTCGAGCAACGTCGACCAGGCGAGCATGCGCACGGAGCGCGATCCCCGATTCGTCAGGGTGACGGTGATCGCAGAGTCCGCGTCTTTCGGTAGAACGGCAGACGATAAGGTGCCGCGTGACAACGCGACGTGAATATCGCCCGCTTGCACGTCGATGCCGTCTCCTTGCCCGAGATCATCCTCGGCGCGGCCGGCCGCCTTCTCCTCGACCGAACTAGCGCACGCGACCGCGAACCACGACATGCTCAGCGCCGCGATCCCCCACCATCCCACGCGATGTCGAATCATTGGCTTCATCGGCCCCTCCTTGAGTCATAGGGTCCATCCGCGACGTGGTGCACGCTCGTTTCGCGACGGGCACCATGTCGGTTCGACAGGGTTAACGGACGGCGGGCAATCCAGTTAATACGGGTAGTCGCATTTCGATCCGGACCGAGCTTCTCTGCGCACGAAACGATCACATGTGAGCATTTCGATCATGAGGTGCACCGCCGCTCGAGCTTCGCGATTGCCGCGATGTCGCGTCCGCAATGCGGATCGGTTCGGCGCCGAATACGCGTGATGACCGCGGCGCACCACGGAAGGATCGCTTCCGCATACGGAAATGAAATTTCCGTCGAACGGATATCGATTCCGTATTTGGGCGAAAGTTTCAAATGGCGTGTCCGTTGCAAGTTTAAATTTATCGAAAGGATGGACAATGCAAACCATCATTCGATCTTCAAAACATATCATTCGAACATCGCGCATGCTGGGATTGGGTCTCGCGCTCCTGGGTGCCATGGGTTGCGCAGACAGCGGAGGCACCGAACCTTCCTACGAGGGTAAAGACGTCGCTCCGCTGACGTACGAGGAGTTCCGGGCGCAAACGTACCGCGAGCCGGATACGGGGGTGTTCATCGTCAATGGCGACACGCCCGTGGAGACGGAAGAACAGCTTCGCGACGTGTATGCGGATTACGTGCGCTCGTTCGAAAAAGCCAAGGATCCGGAGGTCGGAACCACACGCCAGCCGCTCATCGTCAATCGGGTGGGCAACGCCGACGACCGCTGGAGTTACGTGCGCCAGCGCAATATTACGTATTGTGTGAGCACCGCGTTCGGCGACAAGTACAACGCCGTGGTCGCCGCTTTGCGTGGTGCCGCGACCGCGTGGAGGCGACTTCCCAGCGTGTACTTCCAGCACCGGAGCGATCAGGACGCGGTCTGCACCGCCTCGAACACCAACGTGACCTTCGACGTACGACCGGTGAGCGGGCAGCCGTACTTGGCGCGCGCCTTTTTCCCCAGCGCAATCCGAGCGAATCGCAATGTTCTCATCGACGCCTCGGCGTTCGGAAACATCGCGCCTTACACCTTGGCCGGCGTCCTGCGCCACGAGCTCGGACACACGTTGGGCTTCCGGCACGAGCACACGCGGCCCGAGGCCCGCGCATGCTTCGAGGACAACAACTGGCGCACGCTCACCGCCTACGACGATCACTCCGTCATGCACTACTTTCAATGCAACGGCGCCAATCGGTACGATTTCGAGATCTCGAGCTACGACCAGTACGGCGCCTACCTCGTCTATGGGCCCAAACCGGACATCGGCTTCGACGCTGCCTTTTATTTCAACGGCTACAGCGATCTCGAAGGTCTATCTTGGAGCTACATGAGCTACCACTTTGAAACCAGTGGCGTGGTCGAAGGCCGCCGCGCCTCGACCGACTTCGATGCCGCCTATTATTTGTCGCTCTATCCCGATCTTCGCGACGCGTTCGGCGCCAAGAACTACAAGGCTGCATTCAACCACTGGGTGTCGAACGGCGTCAAAGAAGGCCGGCGCGCCTCCCGCGAGTTCGACGTCCGCTATTACCTAAACGCCAATCCGGATTTGAAAGCCGCCTTCGGCAACAACTACGAGCTCGCTGTCAAGCACTGGGCCACCGACGGCATGTTCGAAGGCCGCCGCGGCTCGGCCGATTTCGACGCCCGCTACTACCTCTCCACCAACCCCGATCTGCGCGCGGCCTACGGCCATACGAACTACCCGGCCGCCATCCATCACTGGATCCGGTTCGGCTTCGCCGAAGGCCGCCGCGGCGCCCCGTAGACGAAGCAAACGGGCCTCCGAGCCCCTCGTGCGACCGGCTCGGATCGCGCCGCGCGCGCGATCCGAGCCGCGCCAACGGCCTCACCCCCGTAGCAAACGCGTGGGTCGTGCCGATCCATCGGCATGATCCGCGCGGTCCGTTGCAATTCTAAATTCATAGAAAGAATGGACCATGCAGACCATCATTCGAGCTTCGAAACATATCATTCAGACATCGCGTATTTTGGGATTGGGACTCGCGCTCCTGGGGGCCATGGGTTGCGCAGACACCGAACCTTCCTACGAGGGGAAAGACGTCGCTCCGCTCACGTACGAGGAGTTCCGGGCGCAAACGTATCGCGAGCCGGATACGGGGGTGTTCATCGTCAATGGCGACACGCCCGTGGAGACGGAAGAACAGCTTCGCGACGTGTATGCGGATTACGTGCGCTCGTTCGAAAAAGCCAAGGATCCGGAGGTCGGTACCACACGCCAGCCGCTCGCCGTCAATCGGATAGGCGAAAAGGACGACCGCTGGAGTTACGTGCGCCAGCGCAATATTACATATTGTGTGAGCACCGCGTTCGGCGATAAATACAACGCCGTGGTCGGTGCCCTGCGCGAGGCCACATCCACCTGGAGGCAGTCCATCAGCATCTACTTCCAGCACCGGAGCGATCAAGATGCGACATGCACGGCCTCGAACACCAATGTCACGTTCGACGTTCGCCCGGTGACGGCGCAGCCCTACTTGGCGCGCGCCTTTCTTCCCAGCTCGACCCGGCCGAACCGCAATATCCTCATCGACGCCTCGGCGTTTGGGAACATCGTGCCCTACACGTTGGCGGGCGTCCTTCGCCATGAGGTCGGGCACACCCTGGGCTTCCGGCACGAGCACACGCGCCCCGAGGCCGGCGCCTGCTTCGAGGACAACAATTGGCGCGCGCTCACCCCCTACGACGCTTATTCCGTCATGCACTATCCTCCATGCAACGGCGCCAACCGAAAGGATTTGACGCTCACGTTCAGCGACACCTCTGGCGCCCACCCTCTCTACGGACCGAAGCCCGTCCTCGCTTTCGACGCCACCTTCTACATCAACGGCTATAGCGATCTGGTGGGCACCTTCGGCTCCAACTGGGACGCCGTGACCACCCACTGGTACACCACTGGCGTGGTCGAAGGCCGCCGCGCCTCCACCGATTTCGACCCCGTGTATTACTTGGCGATCCATCCCGACCTTCGCAACGAGCTCGGTGAGAAAAACTACAAGGCAGCCGTCAACCACTGGTACACGGTCGGCATCATGGAAGGCCGCCGCGCCTCACGTGAGTTCGACGTGCGCTATTACTTGAACGCCAATCCCGATTTGAAAGCCGTCTTCGGCACTAACTACGACCTGGCTGCCCGGCATTGGTCGGAGAACGGCATGTTCGAAGGCCGCCGCGCCTCGTCCGAATTCGACGTCCGCTACTACCTCTCTAGGTATGCCGATCTGCGGACCGCCTTCGGCGATACCAACTACCCGGCCGCCATCGACCACTGGATCCGCCACGGCTTCGCCGAAGGCCGCCGCGGCGTCCCGTAGTCTTGTAGTCATTTCGATGCCGCGCCTGTAATCCGCGCCGCCGTCCCTTCCTGCGTACGATGGGAGCCCGGCCGATGTTCCGAGCCGGGCTCCCATCGACGCATCCGGACGCCCGGCGTCCATCGAGGCAGCCGGGCGATAGAACCCTCCCCGAGGATGCTTGGACGCGACTCCTTGCAAAGAGGCACGCGGATCCAAAGCTCCCGACTCGGCTTTATCGAAGGGGAGCTCATAGGACGAATGCAGGCGTTCACGCTTGTAGTCCCGTGGTCATTTCGATGCCGCGCCTGTCGTCCGCGCCGCCGTTTCGTCCCGCGTGCGATGGGAGCCCGGCCGATGTTCCGAGCTGGCGCTCCCATCGACGCATCGAGACGCCCGGCGATCCATCGAGGCAGCCGGGCGACAGCCCCCTCCCCGCGGATGCTTGGACGCGACGCCTTGCAAAGAGGCATGCGGATCCAAAGCTCCCGACTCGATTTTATCGAAGGGGAGCTCATAGGACGAATGCAGGCGTTCACGCTTGCAGGGATTTGGCTTTGCTCGCGTGCACCACGAAGCACGACAACACGTGTCCGAACCGGGCGTGCCAAAACTCCGCGCGTCGTGAATGAGCGCCGATCAGCCTTTGCGGATCCAGAACGATTCGATTCGATCGTTCATGAACGAGCCGACCCAAGGAACGAGCACGCACGCACATGGCTTGTGGTCCGACCAGGTCTGTCGGTCACCCGAGAGGTTGACCAGATCGTAGCCCGTGACGACGTTGCACTCGTTGTACGAGTTGAAGCCGGAGATTCGATTTGCCCAGAAGCCGGTGGCGCGCAGCCGGTATCCATCGGCGTCGCACTCGTCGGCGGCGACGATGCGGGTCAAGCTGGGCGGGTTGTTGTTGGCGTGTTCGAACCACTCCATGAGCAGCACTGGCGGCTTGCCCGTGGCGCTGAGGAGGGTCGCGTCCGTATCCGTATTGCAGCTCTTGGAGAGGATGGGCGACTGCTCGCCCGGCGCGGCCTTGCCGATCAGGACGGTGCAGATCTTCGAGGGGGTCACCGCTTCGGACGAGTCGGATTGGAGGGCCTGGAGGTTCGTATCGGTGCTCGGGTCCCCATCGTCGGAGCCACCCTGGGCGCCGCACGCGATCGTTCCGAGCAAGGCGGCTGCAGCGGCGGACCGGGCGCACAGCTTGGTGAGCGATGATGGCGAAAAAAAGATACGGCTCATTGGCGTACTTTCGTTTGAGGGTCGTGCGGCGCGTGATGCGCACCGCGGATTGGCGCTCACGTCATCGTGGGGGCCGTTGGCGCTGACTAGCAGCTACGATGCCAGTCGCGTCGCCCTCGATATGCCGCTGAATCCGCGCGATTCAAGCTCGTTTACGCTCGGGCGAAGCGCGCGATCCTATCCAGTGTACCGATACGGTGTACCAGATTGGTACATGGGATTGTAGGTTTGGCCAATTGGCCATTGATGACCAGCCCGCTCTCGCCGCTCACTGCGGTCATGGCTCTATCGCGCCAAGACGCTCGTGGCTCGCCGCGGGGGTCGCGGTGCACGTGCTGCTGGCCGCGGGGAGCGCCCAGCTCCAGGTAGGCGCCGTGATTTTTGGATAGTAAACGGTGAACGCATAACACATTTCATCCTCGGTATTTTCACCGAAGGTCACGGGACTCTGCGTCGGGTTGATCCAGGCGCAGCGCGTTTTGATCACGTCGCCCGCGCGGAGGGTGGCGTCGATGGGATACCAGGGTTGATTGTTGAAATCCCACGCGGACTGCGTCCCCAAATCGACGGGCTTCGCGCCTGCGCCGGCGGGATGGAGCGTGTTGACGAGGGTGGTGCCGAGCTTGTGCATATGCGGCATCCCATAGATCGCGCGCACCTGGCCGAAGAAGGGAGGCACGGTCACCTTGCAGGTCATATCGTAACGGCTTCGCGGAGGGAGCGTGAAGTTCGTGGCGCCGAAGGCCATGACATCGGCGTCGCTCGGCCGCAGCTTGTCCGTGGTGCAGACGTCGAACCCCGAGGCGTCGGTCTCCGCCTCGAGCCCCGCCACATTGTTGTAATGAATTTGCACCACGTAATGGGTCGTCCCTTCCTGTGGAAAACCGGTTTCCTCCGGAAGAACCAGGTTTTGCCCGCCCGGTGCCCACGCGTAAATCATCCGCCAGCGGACCACGCCGCCGGGGGTGCACGGATGCGGCGTTGGATCTTCCGCTCTGTCGGACTGCATGAGCAGCGCGTGGTGAACGATTCGGCGGTTCTGGACGATTGGCGCAATGGCCATCGCATGCCGTTTGCTCGCTTGCGTCACGTCGACCCCGTAGCAAACGTATTGATCGTGCCGATCCTTTGGCATGATCCACGCAACCTTGGGCCGGATGTGCACATCGGGATGGCAGTCGAGTGGCGCGGGGCCATCGTCTTTTCCCGGCCGCGGCGCGCAGGAATCGGACGAACGCGGCGCTCCGGCCGCGATATAGTCATCGAGGATCCGCATGTCCGCGGGCGAGAGCCGCCCCTTGGCCGGCATGGGAGCCGTCTCGTCGTGAATGCGCCGGCTCACGAGCTCATAAACATGCCTCGACCGGTTCGATGGGGCGGTCGCGTGCAAATCCTCCCATGTCCCGAGCGACATCGGCGCTCCAAACGCAGGCGGATTCGCATGGCAGCTCCGGCAATTTCGCGCGAGCACCTCATCGACCGCGCACGGAAGTCCGCGCACGCCCGAGGCGTCCCCCGACGGGATCCCCGCATCAGCCGATACCGGCCCGGCGGTGTTTCCCCCGTCGCAACCCATCAGCCCTGCCAGCACGAGCCACGAGCCGGCGAGCCCGACATTCCATGTATGGTGCATGATCGCCCCCCTGGTCCTTGATGGCCATCACCGAGGCCCCTTCGCGAACATTCACCGCTTCAAATTTACGATTCTCCGAGGTCAACCTTCGCCCATCGCATCGGCACACGCCGCGCGACAACCCGATTCGTGTTCGACCACCCCCAGGGGCGAACCCGCGGCACGACCGCACCACCGAGCGGGGGCGCCACGCGAAATCAATCTTCGCCCTTCGCCCATCCCATCGGCACACGCCGCGCGACGACCCGATACGTATTCGACCACCCCAGGGGCGAACCCGCGGCACGACCGCATCACCGAGCGGGGGCGCCACGCGAAATCAATTTTCAACCTTCGCCCATCCCATCGGCACACGCCGCGCGACAACCCGATTCGTGTTCGACCACCCCAGGGGCGAACCCGCGGCGCCACCGCATCACCGAGCAGGGGCGCCTCGCGAAATCAACCTTCGCCCATCCCATCGGCACACGCCGCGCAACGACCCGATTCGGTGTTCGATCACCCCCAGCCGACGAACCCGCGGCGCCACAGCATCACCGAGCAGGGGCGCCACGCGAAATCAATCTTCGCCCTTCGCCCATCCCATCGGCACCCGCCGCGCGACAACCCGATACGTGTTCGACCAGCCCAGCCGACGAACCAGCGGCGCGACCGCGTGATCGAGTAGGGTCGCAACGAGGAAGAACGGGAGTGAAACGGCGCGGAGCACGGCGCAGAGGGTCTTGCGAAAGGTGCCCTGGGAGGCAGGACGCCAAGGGCCGTCGATGAGAGGGGCCAGATCGGCGAAGAGGAGATACATGGAGAAGGTGAAGTCGATGGGCTGATGCGCCTCGCCGCGGTGCCATGCCACGGGCTCGAAGCCGTGCTCGCGCAGAAGGCGCTCCAGGTTTGCGGCGCTCAGGAAATGCAAGTGTTGCGGCTGGAACCACTGCATCCATTGGCGACCGAGAAGGTATGCCAGGCGGCAATCGGGATCGGGAACCTCGATGAAGAAGAAGCCCCCCTCGGGGAGCACCTTCGCCGCCGCCGCGATCTCCGCGCGCGGATCGGTGGTGTGCTCGAGGTAGTGGCTCATGCTGATGACATCGTAGGGCTCCCCCCGGCCCACGAGCGTGGGCGCGACCTCGGGAAAGAGGCCTCGGATGCCATGCTCCACCCAGCGACGGCGCTCCGCGTCTTCGATGCTGGCGGCTAGATCGAGCCCGTCGAAATGGGTGTCGGGCAGCAAATCGCGTGCGATGCTGCAGAAATGACCGTGCCCCGCGCCCACGTCGAGCCAGCGGTGCGGCGTGGTGATCTCGGCGACCATGCGGGCCCGCGCGCGGTAGACCGCGGGGTTCGAGGCAAAGAGACCGGCGAGCGCCTCCTCCCCCTGGCCGTCGTAGAAGTCCCGGTAGTAGAAATTGAGGCCCTCGATCGAGAGGCGTGGGTTTTGAAAGACGTGGCCGCACGCCTCGCAGCGCGAGAGCGCAAAGCGCCCCGGCTTGCCTTGGTAGCGGTCGCCCATCTCGAGGATCTTGGTGAGCCCGCGCGCCGCGCAAATGGGGCAATCTTCGCGCTCGGGCTCGAAGAATGGAGTGGTGCCGTTCGCGAGGAGCGACGCGTAGGTGCGCCGCAGACCTTCGGTGTCCGTGGGGCCCTCGGGACCGTCGGCGAGCGGGCCAAAGGTGCTCCCGAGATCGATCGGGGTGCGGCCGAGCACGTGCAGCAGGCGATCGCGCGGGGCGAGCGCGGTCCCCAAGGTGGACAGCAGGATCTCGAGGTGGCGAACGGCCAGCGCCGCAAGCCCCCACGCCGGCGCGAGCGCGATGGCCAGCGCGATGAACAGGTTGTGAACGCCGATCACCGGGCCGACGTAGTTGCCAAAGGCCATGCGAAGCAGACGCCGGCGCTCGCGAAGCGGGATGCCCGGCGACGCGAGACCGGGGGCCACGGCGAAGTCCATCTCGGTCGAGGCGTAGTATTTCAATGTCTGCGCCAGCTTGGCAAAGGCGACCGCGCTCGCGGGCTGCCCCAAGGCGCGGTGCTCGTGGATCGCGCGCGCCAGGGTCTCGCGCTCCACCAACAAAGCGTCGCAGGCGCTGGCGCCGTTGGCGATGCGCTCGCTCCGGTATTTGATGGGGTTCGCGAGGGTCAGCAGAAATTGAACGCGCCAGGAGGAGATCTCCGGCGGCACCAGATCGAGCACCAAGAGACCGTTGGCGCGGGCGTGCGCGCTGGCGGCTCTTCGGGTCGGCTCGTCCAGAACGACCCCGGGACGGACGATGAAGACATGCTCGTCCGAAACGTCGGCGTTCGAGGGTTCGAGGACCGGAATGGCCTTGGCGCGTCCGCGCTTACCGATGGCGTCGAGTAGTCCGAGCGCGACCAGCGCGCCGCCGATGATGGCTCCAGCGATCAAACGAGTCCCTCCAGTGCATCGGCCGCAGCGACGGCGCCGCCCGCGGCTCGAAACGAATCCCGAACGCGCTCGGCCGCGCGCCGGTAGGTTGAATCGTGCAGCACGGTGAGCACCGCGTCGCGCAGGCTCTTGGGCGACATGCGCCCGTAGCGCACGCGAACCCCTGCCCCGGCCTGCACCACTTGGTGCGCGACCACCGGCTGATCGTCGCGAATGGGCGCGACCACCAGCGGCAAGCCATGGGCGAGCGACTCGCACACCGTGTTGTGCCCCGCGTGGCAGACCACGGCGCTCATCTTCGGCAGCAGCAACAGCTGCGGTACCCGCTCGCGCACCAGAAACGGGGCCGGCGGATCGGGGACCAGCGCCGGCGGCGCCGCCAGGACGATTTGCGCCCCGATGTCGCCCAGTCCCTCGACCAGGTTTTGATAGAAGCGAGCGCCCACCTCGGTGCTGACGGTGCCCAGCGAGACGAAGACGCGCGGTCCGGGCGCGAGCGACTCCCATGGGAACGGCGTAGGATCGGGGCGGTCTTGGATCGAGGGGCCCACGAAGCGGTAGTGCTCGGGCCATGCGCGCTCGTTGCCAATCAGCTCCAGGGTGGAGAAGACGATCACGCGGTGCGGGGAGAGATCGGGGGAGACCACCGGGGTGAGCCCTGCTCCGCGCTCGAGGTCCGCCATTTTATCGTCGACCCATTGTTTGACCTTGGGGAGCCCCTCGAGCGGATCCACCACGCTGGCCGAGGTGGTGGAGAGCGTGGCCCAAGGGAGCCCGGAGCGACGGGCCGCGAGCGCCCCCGCGAGGGCCTGCTGATCGACGGCCAGCACGTCGGGACGGAACCGGGCGATGGCCTCGGTGACCCCGGGCAGCATGGCCTGCGCCAGCGGGACGAGCACCTCTTGCCAGAGAAATTGCAAGCTCTCGAAGCCGCGAACGGCCTTGGAGCGCTCGCGCAGGCTCTGCCAGGCATCGTCGAAGCGCGCATCGTCGAGGGCGACGATCTCGGCGCCCTCGGGGAGCAGGTGCCCCACGTAGCGCGCGTGCGCCGCCCACGCCACCTGGTGGCCGCGCGCGAGGAGGGCGCGCGCCACCGACACCGTCGGGTTCACGTGGCCCGTGAGCGGCGGCACGATGAAGAGGACGCGGCTCATGGCTGTACCTCCGCGTGGCCGGCGACGCGGCAGAAGTCGACGATGTGGCCGCGCACCTCGTTGGTGGCCTCCCATAGGATCGAATGCGTGCACCCTGCAAAGACGTGGATGGTGCAGCGGGGCATGCGCCCGACCAGCTTGGCGCTGCGCTCGATCAAGTCGGAGCGCTCGCCGTAGAGGGCCAGCGCCGGCGCCGTGATGCGGGCGAAGTCCTCGGCGGCGAGCGGCGGGGTGGCGCGGAGATCGCGCACGAGGGACGTGTCGCCCACCAGGGCACGGGCCAGCGCGGCCAAGCGCGTGGCCTTGCGCGCGCTGTGGCGTCCGAGCCAATTCTGGAACGAGCTGGCGATGGCGCGGTCGGCCTCCTCGCCCCGAAGGGACAGCGTTCCGGCCATGCGCTCGCCGAAGTCCTCGTCGCCCAGGTGCCCGTCCACCAAGACGAGGCCCGCGACCCGCGCCGGGTGGCGAAGCGCAAACTGCACGGCGAGAAAGGCGCCGT
Organism: Sorangiineae bacterium MSr11954; assembly: GCA_037157815.1. Taxonomy (NCBI): domain Bacteria; kingdom Pseudomonadati; phylum Myxococcota; class Myxococcia; order Myxococcales; family Pendulisporaceae; genus Pendulispora; species Pendulispora albinea. The sequence continues at coordinate 4,113,477 of CP089984.1, read as the reverse complement.
AGCTGTTGCCCACCAGGATCACGGGGGCGTCGCCCACGGTGGCGTCGAGGACGCCGCAGAGATCGAGCACCATGTCGTCGGCGGTGTAGCCGCTCGCGGGGCGATCGCTCATGCCGTGGCCGCGCAGATCGTAGAGGACGACGTCGGCGAAGGCCGCGACGGCGTTGGCCACCGTGAAGTACCAACTCGACAAGTTGTCCATCACCAAGCCATGCAAAAAGACGACCTTGGTCGGGGCGCCCTCCACCCCGACCCGTTGAAAATGCAGCTTGACGCCGCGCACGAAGGTCTCAGCCATCGATGAACCTCACGAGCTCGTGGGTGAGCGCAAGAGGAGCCTCTTGCGGCAGATCATGGCCCCCCGGGATTTCGATGTATTGTACATCTTTCGCGAGGCGCGCGAGCCTCTGGCCCGAGGGCCGGCAGCTCGAGGCATCGCCGTAGACCGCCAGCACCGGGCACGCGAGGGTGGCCAAGGTGGCGTCCGACATTTCGGCGCGCGCCAGATCGTCGCGGAGAGAGCTCTCGACGGCCAGAAAGCGCACCGTCTCGAGGAAGCGCGCGGCGCGGCGGCCGCCCGAGGTGATGGCGTCGCGCACGGCGGCGGGCAAGGTGGCGAGGGTCGCCGCCGGATCGGGATCGGCGACCTTGGTGAAGCGCGACCAGAGCTCGCCCGTGTCGAGCGGGGGCAGCGGCACGTCGACCAGCACCAGCTTGTGCGTGCGGTGCGGGTTCTGGAGCGCGAAGGCGAGCGCGATCACGCCGCCGTAGCTGTGGCCGACCACGATCACGGGCGTGAGGGGCTCGCGCGGGATCAGACGATCGACCACCGCCTCGAGATCCTGCTCCATGGTACCGACATCGTATCCATGGAGGACGCGATCGCTGCGCCCGTGGCCGCGCAGATCGTAGGTGATGATCCGGTGTTTGGGCGCGAGCTCGGCGCCGGTGGTGAAGTACCAGGTGGCCAGGTTGCCGAACAAGCCGTGGAGCATGACCACGGGCGGGCCGCTGCCGTGCGCTCCCAGCTCGCCCAGCTCGCCCAGCTCTCCAAGCTCTTGAACGTGGAGGCTTACGCCGTCGCCGGTTCTGAGTTGCATCGGACGATGAACTCCACGAGTTGGCCCACCCGCAGTTGGAGGATCTGCTCGAGCTCCATCGAGCCGAGCCAGCCTGCAAAATCGACCCCCTTGCCAAACCTCGCCTTGAGCTGCTCGGCGAGCGCCACGAACTCGATGCTCTCCAGCTCGAGGTCCTTGGAGAACGAGGTCTCCATCTCGATGGGGATCTCCTCCGCCCAGTCCTCGCCGATCACGCCGCGGATCATGCTGCCGACGTCCGCGAGGACGTTCTCGTAGGTTATCGGGTTTGCTTCGCTCCCCTGGTGCAGCTCATTTCGTTCGTTCATGGACGGTCCACCCAATGATGAAATTGCCGTGGCGTTTCGTGTCGACCCATAGGCCCGTTCGATCCGTGCTGCTGGGGTTATCGCCGCCGACGAGCAGGCGCTCGCCGACGCGATCGCGAACGGGAAATCGGAGGGGCGCGCCTTCGAGGCCGGTGCCGCGCGCTTTGGCGACCGCCTCTTTGGCAGCCCAGAGCCGGGTCCAGCCGATCTCGCGCGGCTCGTCCGCGACGAGGCGCAGCTCCTCGGCGGTGAACGAGAGCTCCGCGAACGATTCGGAGCGCGGCTCGATGCGCTCGATATCGATGCCGACGTCGACCCCTATTCGTGCAATGGCCACCGCGGTGTCGTCTTTGTGTGCGATCGACACACGAATGTCGTGCGGTGTTCGGGTGTGCACGATCGGGCGGCCCGAGGGCTCGTTCGAAAGGGTCACCTCCACCGGGAAGAGCGGCCCGTGCCCGAGGCGGCCGAGGAGCTCGCGCACGGCGTCTTTGGCGGCAGCACGGCCCGTGAGCCACGCGCGCTGTTTGCGCGGCCCCTGGCGCTCGTAGTCCGCGCGCTCGGCCTCGCCCAAGATGCGGCGGGCCATTTGGTCGCGGGTGGGCGCGGCGCGGTAGGGATCCTCGAAGAGGACGAAGCCCTCCGGCTGCAGCGCGCCGAGGTAGCTCTTCTCGGGCCAGATGAGCATGTTCCAGAAGCGCGGATCGCTGTCGAAGCGGCGGTCCTCCCAGGACTCGATGACGGCCCACGCGCGGCCGCCGCGACCCAAGGTGAGATCGGCGACGACGCTCTTGTCATCGATGGACCGAATGCGAACCGTGCACGAGAACCGTTCGCCCGGCGGCGGGTGCGGGCCGTACAGGTTCACCTTGCCGATGCGCACGGGCATGGCCAGGCGGTTGGTCTCGTAGCGGGCCATCACCCAGTAGCCAAAGAGCTGGCCCGCGTTGTCGAGGAAGGCGCCGCGCGCTTCGCCCACCTCCAGCACGCCGCGGATGCCGCCCTCGCCCATGATGCCGACGTCGACGACCCCTTGAAACTGCGGGCCGTGGAACATCCAGCGATCGTCGTAGAGCGTTCGGGCATCGATGGGCGCCGGCGCCGCGCCCGCGAGCGGCGCCGTGTCATCGGGCGGCGCGGGCTCGTAGCGATCGGCGAGGATGACGGTGGCCTCGCTGTAGTCGCCCAGGCGCACGTGAACCCGGTCCTTGCCGTCGTAGCGGCATTGAATCGGGAGCTCCACGGGCTTGGAAATGGCGAGCCAGCGGTAGGCGCGCACGTCCTCCAGGGCCACGGCGGCCCGGCCGGGCACCGTGTGCTCGGCGTGCTCGATCATGAGATCGACCAGGGTCGTCATGGGCACCACGGGGTGCAGGTCGGAGAGCACCGACCATCCCTTGGGTTGCCGGTAGAACGCATGATCGATCAGCGACGGCATGGTCTCGATCGAGAGCGTCCGCACCAAATCGACCTGGCGCGGCCGCGCCGCGGGCGTCGCCAGCAAGGTCAGGATCTCGCGCTGCGCATCCACCATGGCGCTCAAGTTCTCCGCGAACTCGGCCGCCAACGGATGCCCCTCCGGAAGGGTGTCGTGACTCGGCCGGCGCCCCATCGTTCCCGCTGCCGGCGCCGGCGGCGCCATCGGCGCGACACGCGCGTCCAGCCCCGTGGGAGCCGTGCCTGCGGCGTCCAGCCCCCGGGGGAGGCTTGGGGTCGGGGTGTGCGCCGAGGATCGCTCCAACGGCGCCATCTTCCGAACCAACGGCACCCCCAACGCCAGCGCCATCGGCACCGTACGCGGCGCCGGCGGCCGCACGGACGCCCCCTCCTTCGAAGGCGGCGGAAGCGTCAGCGCCGGCTCCTCCGGCAGGAGCTTCTGCCCGCGGTAGGCGAGCCCAATGTCGGCGCCCTCCACGAAGAGCGAAGCCAAGACCCTCCGCAGCTGCGACAGCCCGCTGCGATCCTTCACGTTGGACGCGATGGCGAGGTGCGGCTGCCCGCGCAGCGTATCCTCCACGAAGCCCACGAGGCTCCCGGTCCCCACCTGCACGAACACGCGGGTCCCTTGCGCGTGGAGCGCCGAGATCAATTGGCGAAAGCGAACGGGCGCGACCAGGTGCTCCAGCGCGAGCGCGCGAATGTCGTCGGGTGCCTTCGGATACGGCGCACACGTGGTGGCCGACCAGAGCGGCGCCTTGGGCGATCCGATGGCGAGCAGCTCCAGGTGCTCGCGGTGCGGTCCCAGGTAATCGGCGAAGAGCGGGGAGTGAAAGCCCGATTGAAACGGGAGCTTCTGGCAAAGGACGCTGTCTTCCTTCAAGCGGGCGAGCGCCACATCGACGGACTCCTCGCGGCCGCAGAAGATGACTTGGTGCGGGCAGTTGTCGTGCGAGAGCGCGATCTCCTGCAAGCCGGCCATGGCCGCCTCCGCGCGCTCCATGCTGCAGCCCGCGGCGGCGAAGACGACCCCGGGGACCTTGAGCTTGTCCGGCCCGAGGTTGGCGACGAAGGCGTCGACGGCGCCCTCGGGGGTGATGCCGGTGGCGATCATGCCGCTCCACTCGCCGATGCTATGACCCGCGACGTCCTTGGGGACGATGCCGAGCCGGCGCAAGGTTCCATCGAGGAGCCGGTTGACGCCGATGATGCCGACGCCCGTCTCGTAGAGGTTCTGCGGGCGCATATGAGGCGGCAGCGGCACGTCGAAGTATTCGGCGAGATCGTCCACGCGCGGTTCGAAGGAGGCGTCGACCCCGGGGAAGAGGAACGCGAGGGTCCCGCCGGCGGAGAGCAGGCCCTCGGGCGCGAAGAAGATGCCGTCGCGGCCGCGCCAGGGTTTTCCGCGGGATGCGATGGTACGGGCGCGTTCGATGCGCTCGGGCGTGGGGTCGAAGATGGCGATGCGGGCAGGGCCGCCGCGGGTGCGCTCGCGGGCGTTGGCGAGATCGTCGAGGAGCTCGGGCAGGGCGGCGGCGGAGAAGAGGGCGACGCGATCCGTGTCGGCTTTGTTTGGCTCCCCCGCCCCAGCGCTCCCCCGAGGGGGGACGGGGCTGACGCCGCGGGCCGGGTGGATGGCGCTCGTCGAACCGAGCGCGCCGGTGACGCGGCGGCGGGCGGCGTGTTGTTCGATGACGACGTGCGCGTTGATACCGCCGAAGCCAAAGGCGTTGATGCCGGCGCGGCGGGGGACGGGGGATTCCCACGGCTCGGTGCGGGGAAGGACGCGGAAGCGGGTGGCGTCGAGCAGCTTGCTCGGCTCATCGCAGTGCAACGAGGGGAGCAGCTCGCCGTGGTAGACGGCGAGGGCCGCCTTGATGAGGCCCGCGGCGCCGGCGGCCGGCATGGCGTGGCCGATCATCGACTTGACGGAGCCCGCGACGGCGCGCGGCGCGCTGCCCTCGGCGCGGCCGAAGACGCGCGCCAAGGTGGTGAGCTCGGCGGCGTCGCCGGCCGGGGTGCCGGTGCCGTGCGCCTCGAGCAAGCCCACGCTCGCCGGATCGAGGTCCGCCTCGCGCCACGCGCGCTCGAGCGCCAGCACTTGGCCCTCGACGGAGGGGCTCAGCAAGGTGGCCCCGCGCCCATCGCTCGAGGTCCCACAGCCGCGCACGACGGCGTAGATGCGGTCGTCGGCGCGCTCGGCGTCCTCGAGGCGCTTGAGGATGAACATGCCGATGCCCTCGCCGATGAGCAGCCCATCGGCGCGGCGGTCGAACGGGCGGATCGTCTCGGTGGGGCTGAGCGCGCCCAGCTGGCAGAACACGCTCCAGAACGCCTCGTCCTGGCAAAGGTGCACGCCGCCGGCCATCACCACGTCGCAGCGCCGGCTGCGCAGCTCCGTGCACCCTTGGTCCACGGCCACCAGCGCGCTCGCGCAAGCCGCGTCGACCGTGAAGGCCGGCCCGTGCAGATCGAGCCGGTGCGCGATGCGCGACGCCGCCAGGTTCGGCACCAGCCCGATGGCCGCCCCCTCGCCCGCCGCGCCCACCTGCGACTGAAACTCCGCCTTGACGCGCGCCAAGGTCGTCTCGTCCAGATCGGGCAGGAGCGCGCGCAGGGTGGTGACGATTTGCTCGGCCGCGCGCACGTGCTGCTCGAGGCGCGTGCGGCCCGCGCCCGCGTAGCCCCCGCGCCCCACGATGACGGCCGTGCGGTCGCGCGCGAACGGGCGATCGCGGTAGCCGGCGTCGCCCAGCGCCTGCGCGGCGACCTCCAGGGCCAAGAGCTGGTCCGGCTCGGCGCCGCGCGCGGCGAGCGGCATCACGCCGAAGCCGGCCGCGTCGAAGCGGGCGAGGTCGTCGATGAAGCCGCCCCGCTGGCAATAGAAACGATCGGAGGCGCGCACGTTCCGGTCGAAGAAGACCGGGTCGATGCGCGAGGGCGACACCGCGGTGATCGCGTCTCTGCCCTCGCGCAGGTTTCGGTAGTAGGTGTCGAGATCGGGAGCGCCAGGAAACAGGCACGCCATCCCGACGATGGCCACCGGCTCTTGTCGTTCGCTCATCGTCCGCTCACGCCAGGACCTCGGCCGGCGCGGCGGTGAGAATGACCTGCGGCTCCGTCCCCTCGAGCAGCTCCTCGAAGAAACGCTCCACGCCGGCCTCCGGATCGATCAGGGCGATCCCGCGTCGTTCGTACTCGCGCTCGAGCTCCGGCTTCACCATGCCCGCGCCGCGCCACGGTCCCCAGTTGATCGAGAGGACGCGCCCGCGCACGGTGGCGTGGAGGTGGTGCGCCAGCTTGTCGAGCGCGTCGTTGGCCGCCGCATAATCGATCTGCCCGCGGTTGCCAAAGGCGCCCGACACGCTGGAGAACAGGACGAAGAACCGGAGCTCCGCGGCGAGCTTGCGCGCCAGGATGCGGGCGCCGTTCACCTTGGTGGAGAAGACGCGCGCGAACGACTCCTGCGTCTTGTCGCGCAGAAGCTTGTCCTCGATGGTGCCCGCGCCGTGCACCACACCGTCGATGCGGCCGTAGCGGGCGCGCAGCCGATCGATGAGCGCCTGGAACGCGGCTTCGTCGCGCACGTCGATGGCGTGGTAGTCGACCGGCGAGCCGGCCTCGCGAATGGCGGCCAAGGTGGCGCGGATCTCACGGTCGGCGAGGATCTCGCGGCAGTGCGCGTCGATGGCTTGCGGGTTGGTGGGTCCGGCGCCGTTCATGCGCCCGATCACCAGCCGCCGCAGCGACGCGAGATCGGTGGCCGTGCGAAGCTCGGCGTCGTCTTGGTCCTCCGGCAAGAGGGAGGAGCGGCCGACGAGCTCGATCTTGCACTTGAACCTGCGGGCCATGGCCAGCGCGATCTGCGCGGTGATGCCGCGCGCCCCGCCGGTGAAGAGGACCACGGTGTCCTCGTCGATCTCCAGCGGCTCCTGCAGGTTCTGCGACGACGGGCGCGCGGCGACCACCACGGTCTTGCGCTCGCCGGCGGTGTAGCCCACCTCGATGTGATCGTCGTCGGCGAGGATCTCGTCGAAGATGTGCTCGGCCAGCCGCGCGTTGTCCTCGCGCGGATCGAGGTCGATCGCGCGGACGCGGGTCGCGGGGCACTCTTTGGCGAGGCTCTTGAGGAAGCCCGACACGCCGGTGGCGGTGAAGCTCGAGCTCTTGACGTGCGCGTGGTGCCCGAAGCGCCCGCCGTGGCCGGTGGCCGCGAGGACCCACTGCAGGTGGGTGCGCGTCGCCTCCTTGGAGCGGACGAAGAGCCGCCGCAAGGTCTCGGGCGAGCCATCGCCGAGCGACGCGAGGTGGAGCAGGCCATCGACCTCGCCCATCTCGTCGCCCGGTGCAACGATGCGCGCCTCGGCGCCGTTGGCCTCGAGCCGCTCGACCAGCTTCGGTGCGACCCCCACCGCATCGGCGGTGATGGCAAACCGCTTGCCGGACAACTTGAGGCCCCCCGAGAGCGAGGGCGGCGGCACGGTGGCCAGCTCCATGACATAGCGTTTGACGCTGGAGGGCGGCGGCGAGCTCTCGCGCGCCGGCGCCTCTTCGCCCTTGGAGGGCACGCCGCCCGCGCGGATCGTCGGCGGCGGCGCCGTCGGGATCACCTTGGGGTCGGGCGCCGGCAAATCCATCGGCGGCGGCGGCATGGCGTTCGTCGACGCAGGTGCGGCCGCGGATGCCGGCGGGACGGTCGACGTGGGCGGAGCGACCGGCGCGGGCGCCGCAACTGCAACGGGCGCCGCGGCGGGTGCTGCCGCGAGATCGCCTCCGTCGGGCTCGAGGAGCTTGGCGATGGTGCGGAGGGTCTTGGCCGAGGCCAGGCGCTCGACCAAGGCGTCGCCGGCGTCGGCGCTGCCGTGGATCCCGAGCTTCTCCCGCATCTCGCCGAGGATTTCGATGCGCTTGATGGAGTCGATGCCCAGATCGGCCTCCAGATCGAGATCGGCGTCGAGCATGTCGGCCGGGTAGCCGGTGCGCTCGCTCACGGTGGCGACGAGCACCTCGAAGGCCGACTTTCGCGCGGGCGCCTTGGCGGCGCCGTTCGAGCCGTTCACGGCGTGGCCGTTCACATGAACGCCGTTCGAGCCGTTCGCGTGGGCGCCGTTGGTATGCGCGCCATTCGTATGCGCCCCGTTCGTATGCGCGCCATTCGTATGCGCGCCATTGGTATAAGCGCCGTTGGCGTGCGTGCCATTCGAACCATTTGCGTACGCGCCGTTCGCATGAACGCCATTGGAGGAAGCGCCATTCGAACCGTGGACCGAGGGCGCGCTCTTGGGCGCTTGCGGAGCTTGCGCATGCCGCGGCGGCTGGGACTCGTACCGAACCGGCGCGCGCGCCTCGCTCTGCGCCGGGGAGCCTAGGAAGCGCAGCATGACCTCGCGTTGCGCGTCGACGAGCTCGCGCATCGCTCGCAAGTATTCGCGGACCACGGATTGCGATTCGTCTTCCTTCATGCTCATCGGTGCACCTTCGAAAGTTCGTGATTCGCCGGAGACGGCGGTGATGTCGGTGAGACCAAGCGGCGCCGCGAGCGGGCGCATGGCAAATTCGGGGAGCTCCCCGCGGAGCGGACGCGCGCGCCCGCCGTCGACGAGCCACGCCGTGGGCGGCGCGGCAAAGGATGAAAGATCGGAAAGCTTCACGGCGCTCGCGCGGTCCTGGAAGAGCGGCGCGAGGTCGACGTCGACACCGGCGGCCACCAGGCGGCCGAGCGCGGTGAGGAGCGCGGTCACGCCGTGCGTGCCCGAGCGATCGCAGGCGATGGCCAGGTGCGGGCGATCGCGCAAGATGCGCCCGACCAGATCGGTGAGCACATTGCCCGGGCCGGCCTCGACGAACACGCGCGCCCCCGCGGCGTACATGGCCTCGATCTCCTCGACGAAGCGGACCGGGAGACCGATCTGCGCCGCCAAGGTCTCGCGAACGTCCTCCGCCGTCGGTGCGTACGGCTGCGCGGTGGCGTTCGCGAACACGGGGATGTTCGGCTCCTCGATGTCGACCATCGCCAGGTGCTCGGCGAAGGCCTCCGCGGCGCCGGCCACGATCGGGCTGTGGAACGCGCACGCCACCGGGATGGGACGGGCCGAGAGACCCGCCGCCGCGAGGCGCTCGCACGCCGCCTCCACCGCCGCTTTGCTCCCGGCGATGACGGCTTGGTCCGGCGCGTTGTGGTTCGCGACCACGGGATCGGCCACGTCGCCCAGGACCTCGCGGACCTTGGCCACCGAGCCGCGCACGGCCGCCATGGTGCCCGGCTCGTCGCCGGTCGCGCCCAGGATGGACTGCGCGCGCGCCTCCGAGAGCGCGAGCAAGGTATCGGCCGAGAACGCGCCGGCGGCGGCCAGCGCCACCAGCTCGCCGTAGCTGTGCCCCGCCGTCATGGCCGGCTTGACCCCCACCCGCTCGAGCAGCCGCGCCATCGCCAGATCCGCGATGCCCAGCGCCGGCTGCGCCACCCGCGTGTCCGTGATGGCCTGCTGCTGCGCCTTGCGCGTCTCCGGCTTGTACGCTCCGCCCGGGAACAGCTTGTCCTCGTAGGAGCGACCCAGCTCGAGCAGATCGCGGATCTGCGGGAACGTGACGAACAGGTCGGCGAGCATCCCCGGGCGCTGGCTCCCCTGCCCCGGAAAGAGGAACGCCACCTTGCCGTCCGTCGCGTGGGCCGCGCCGGCGATGGCCGTGAACACGCCCTCGACGGAGCGCCCCTCGCGCACGGCCGCGAGCTTGTCGCGCAAGTCGGCCATGGACGCCGCCACCAGCGCGCACTTCACGGGCTGGCCGGCATTTTCGCGGGCCGCCGACAGCGCGAGATCGCGCAGCTTGGGCGGCACGTCGGTCTGCGCGATGGCATCGAGCGCGTCGACCAAGCGCGCGACGTCGTCCGCGCCCTCGCCGCGCAGCACGAACAGCTCCGAGGGCCACTCGGTGAGCGCCGTGGCCGGCGGCAGGGTCGCGCCGTCGGAGGAGAGCACGGTGTGGAAGTTCGTTCCGCCGAAGCCGAACGCGCTCACCCCGGCCACCAGCTCGTCGTCCGACCAAGGCGCCGCCGCCTCGCGCAGCACGAAGGGGCTGCTCTCGGCGTCGTAGCCTGGGTTGGGCGAGGTGATGTTCTTCGTGGGCGGCAAGACGCCGTGGTAGATGGACAAGGCCGCCTTGATGAGCCCCGCCATGCCCGCGGTGCACTTGGTGTGGCCGATCTGCGATTTGACCGACCCCAAGGTGCAGCGCCCGGCCGGCGATCCCGCCGCCGTGAACATCTCCGAGAGCGCCGCCAGCTCGGTGCGATCGCCCACCACCGTGCCGGTGCCGTGCGCCTCCACCAAGCCGACGCGCGTGGGCGACATGCCCGCGCGGGCATAGGCGCGCTCCAAGGCGCGAAGCTGCCCTTCCTTGCGCGGCGCCGTGAGACCGAGGCTCTTGCCGTCGCTGGAGCTGCCCACGCCCTTGATGACGGCGTAGATCTTGTCGCCGTCGCGCTCCGCGTCGGAGAGGCGCTTGAGCACCAGGGCCGCCACGCCTTCACCGAGCGCGATTCCATCCGCCGCGCCATCGAAGGGCCGGCATTGGCCGGTCTTGGAGAGCGCGTGCACGCTGGCGAACATCAGGTAGTCCTGGATGCCGTTGTGCAAATCCGCGCCGCCTGCGATGACCAGATCGCTGGTGCCGCCCGCGAGCTCCTTGCACGCCACGTCGAGCGCCGCCAGCGACGAGGCGCACGCCGCGTCGACCGTGTAGTTCGAGCCGCGCAAGTCCAGGCGGTTGGCGATGCGCCCGGAGATCACATTGGAGAGCACACCGGGGAACGAGTCCTCGGTCAGCTTGGGGAGGCTCGCGTCGAGCTCCTTGGGCATCTCGCCCAGGTACTGCGGGTAGCTGGCGCGGAAGCCGTAGGCGCTCGACAGATCGTTGCCCGACTCGGTGCCGAACACCACGCTGGCGCGCTCGCGATCGAACCAGCGCGCCTGGGCGCCCGAGAGCCCCGCGTCCTCGAGGGCGCGGCGGGCGACCTCGAGCGCGAGGATCTGCACCGGATCGATGGCCGCCAAGGATCGCGGCGGGATGCCGTACGCGCCGGGGTCGAAGACGATGTCGGGGATGAAGCCACCCCACTTCGACGGCGTCTTCTCACCCGTGCCCTCGGGATCGAAGTACAGCTCGGGGTTCCAGCGCTCGGGCGACACCTCGCGCACGGCGTTCTTGCCGGTGACCACATTGGTCCAGAAGGTCGCCAGATCGGGCGCATCGGGGAGGATGCACGCCATGCCGACGATGGCCACGTCCACCCGCCCCCGCGAGGGCAGCGGATCGGGGAGCAGGATGTCGGCGAGCTCCTTGGTCGAGCGATCGCACACATCGCTGTGCAGCTCTTCGATCGTGCAGCGGGCGCTCCTCAAGGTCGCCACCTGGCCGATCATGAACATGCCCTCGCGCGCTTGATCCTTCGAGCTGACCTCGACGATCGCGTCGCCCTGGCGCACGAGCCCCTTGGACGCGAGCCGCAGGCGGCCCACGTTGAGATTTTCCAGCGCCGCCCACGTGGCCTGCGCGTCGTTGCCCTCGGCCGTGAGCCTTTGGCGCTCGGCCTCGAACATGGTCACATAGTCGCTCTCGGCGCACCGTGTGGCGTGGCCCGGTGCGGTCTCGAGCAGCACGGTGCGATCGCACGCGATGGCGGCCTGTTGAAAGACTTCGCCGATGGCGCCGCCTTGCACGGCCTCCTGGGTGAACAGGTACGCCGTGCCCATGAGCACACCGACCTTGGCACCGCGCGCGGCCAGGGGAGCGGCCAGGGTGGCGACCATCTTGGCCGAGCAGGCATCGTGAATGCCGCCGGCAAAGAGCACGCTCACCTCGTTCAAGCGCTCGCACGCGAGCAGGCGCTCGACGGCGGTCTCCCACAAGACGAAGCTGGAACGCGGTCCCACATGGCCGCCGCACTCGCGACCTTCGAAGACGAAGCGGCGGGCGCCTTCTTTGATGAAGAGATCCAGCAGCCCCGGCGAGGGGACGTGCAGGAACGTCTTGATGCCCACCTGCTCGAGCGGCTTGGCCTGCGACGGGCGGCCCCCCGCGATGAGCACCACCGGCGGCTTCACCTCCGTGAGGAGCGCCAGCTGCTCTTCGCGCACATCGGGCGGCAAGAAGCCGAGGATGCCCACACCCCACGGCATGTCACCGAGGCGCTCCTTGGTCTCGAGGACCAACTTGCGCGCCTCGGCGCCGCGCATGAGCGACAGCGCCAAGAACGGCAGACCGCCCCCGCGCGCCACGTGCTCCGCGAACTCCGCGCGATCGCTCACGCGGGTCATCGGCCCTTGGGCGATGGGAAAGCGTGTTCCGTAGGTCTCGGCAAAGGACGAAAAGCGCGCCAGCGGCGTTTGGGCGCGGGCCTGGCGTACATGCCCCTCGAACGAGGTATGCAGCGCGCGCACGAGGCGCTCCACCGTGCCAAAGCGCTTTGCGAACGGGGCGGCGAAGGCCGCGTCTTGCCCCAGGGTGACGAGGTGCTTCGAGGGATCGCCCGCGCCGAGCTTCTTGGCAATCTGGGCGGGGCCGTCCTCGGGCTCCGGCGCGCGCGCATTGGGCCGCGCATAAAGCCGATATCCGCCCGCGACGATGGTCTCGCTGCCGTCGAAGGCCGAGAGCGCACGACGGAGCTCGCCGGAGGTCTCCGCATCGTCGAGCAGCGCCAGCTGCGAATCGAGCACGACGCCGCGCGCACCTGCTGCGATGCACGCCGGCGCGGTATGCAGACCAATACCGCCTTGTACCCAAACGGGTAATGCGGTTTCCGCGAGTACGCGCTGAAGTAGGATGAACGACGTCTCCTCTCCAACGATGCCACCCGACTCGTGGCCTTTGACGATCAGCCCGTGGGCGCCCGCAGCAGCGGCGGCGCGAGCTTCCTCGACGGTCCGCACCTGCACGAGCAGCGCACGACTCGGCCAGGCCGACGCGATCTCGAGCATCGACGCAGGTAGGACGACGACCCGCGCTTCGACCGGCAAATTCAAGCCCAACATGTTCGGGCTGGAATGTTCCGGCAAGCGCACGCCGAAAACGCCTACGCGTCTCCGCACGAGAAGATCGAGCGCGTCGCGCGCGACCTTTTCGTCGTGGCCCAAATCGAGCACGCCCAGCGCGGAAGCCCGCGCAAGCGCAGCAACTAGTGTCACATCGGGACTCTCGAACGGACTGAGTCCCACGACTGCCTTGGCGGCAAGCATGTGAGTGACTTCTTTCTCCCCTCCCCGTAGTCGATGCTGCAGCGTGAGGAACAAGCGCAGCTATGAGAAGTTCCCTGACGGCCAATCAATCAGGCAACTGCGGTTCCTGAATCGTGATTTCGATGCATTATTTATTTCGACGCCCCCTCAAAAACCCATCGAAACGCAAACGAAACGCCAACCCAAACAGCGTGCGACCAACGCTACACGCGAGCAGAAGGCCTCTTATCTAGTGATGGCACATTCACTCGCGTTCCGTTATCGATTTTGACGCGTTCGGTCGTTTTTTTATCTGCGCGCAAATACCCTGAAGTATCTCGAGAAAAGTGAATGTCGGATAATGGGCGACCAATCACTTGAATCGAATACTTTTTTTATCCGGACGCATCGGCGGAGCACGTTCGGACATCGGAGCATCCGGCCGGAGATTCGGCGGACTATTCTTCCAGACCACGAAGCCGCAGCCCGAGCGACAACCGCGCTAGCGCTGCGTCGATCAGCGCACGATCGCGCTCGCTGGCGTGAAGCGAAGCGTGCCCGGCGCGGCCGGCGAGGTAGACCACGCACGCGATCTCGGTCTCGCTCAGCTCGAGACGGCGATCGAGCTTCATGCTGGGGATTCGATAGCGCAGTACGCACGTGCGCCCGCTTCCGCCGCCGCGCACGATCTCGACCCGGCTGGGGGTGCCACTGGCGCCGGACAGTTGCCGGACCACGCCACGGAGGGTCGCCGAACGGCTGCGCGCGAGGCGCACATCCGGATCGGTGAACAAGAGAAACATCTTGTTGCGCGAGTACAGGCCTGGGACGACCGCCATGCCGACGGTCAGCGCTTCGCGGTCGATGATGCTCGCGGACCGCTCACCGCTCGTCTGACTCATCGCCGCCTCGATCGTCGGGGCGACGCGGCTCTCCGCTCGCCTCTTGGAGGAGCGCCGCCTGGCGCTCGTTGCGCAGGGCGGTGATGAGCTCGGACAAATCGCCTTCGACGATGCGGTCGAGCTTGTTCAATGTCAGGCGGATGCGGTGATCCGTCACCCGATTCTGCGGATAATTGTACGTCCGAATCTTCTGGCTTCGCTCGCCGGTCCCCACCATCCCGCGCCGCTCGGCCGAGACCGCCGCCTCTTGCTTTTCGCGCTCGATATCGAGCAGGCGGCTCTTGAGGACCTTCATCGCCTTGGCTTTATTTTTCAGCTGCGAGCGCTCGTCCTGGCATTTGACGATGATACCGGTCGGCTTGTGTTGAATCTGGACGGCGCTGTTGGTGGTATTCACCCCCTGGCCACCCGGCCCGCCGCTCGCGGCAATACTGATTTCCAGATCCTTCTCGTCGATTTGAATTTCGACGTCGTCGGCCTCCGGGAGCACGGCCACCGTGGCCGTCGACGTGTGGATGCGGCCCTGCGTCTCGGTGGCCGGCACACGCTGCACGCGGTGCACGCCCCCCTCGAAACGCAGCTGCGAATACACGTCCTTGCCGCTGACCAGCACGATGGCCTCTTTGTAGCCACCGGCGGCCGCCTCGCTGAGCGACATGAACTCCAAGGTCCATCCCTGGGTCTCGGCGTAGCGGCCGTACATGCGGAAAAGATCCGCTGCGAACAGCGCGGCCTCTTCGCCGCCCTCGCCGCTTCGAATCTCGACGATGGTGTTCTTCTTGTCGTTCGGGTCGGCGGGCAGGAGGAGCAGCTTGATGCTCCGTTCGAGCTCCTGCTTCTCGTCTTGGAGGAGCGGCATCTCCTGCTCGGCCAGCGGACGGAGCTCGGGATCGGCCAGGGCCTCTTCGTTCTCGCGGATGCTCTTCTCGACGTCGCGGTAGCGCTTGAATTGCCCCACCACGGGCTCGATGTCGGCGCGCTCCTTGGTGAGCTTGGCGAGCTTTTGCCGGTCGGACAGGACGTCCTGCTGGCACATCAAATCGTCGAGTTCGCGGTAACGCCGCGACAGCTGTTCGAGCTTGTCCGTCGGGATCATGTTCGCAGGTGCGGCGCGCGCAGGAGCGCCTCGTAGTTCGCGAACGACACATCGTCCGCGACCTCGGGGACTTCGCCATGTTCGCGGAAAAGGGTCGCTTTGAGCGAGGCGAGCGCCACCTCGAGCTGGTCGTCCTCCGGCTCGATGGTGGTGATCTTCTGCACGAGGAAGCCGGGCCAGAGGAGCGCGCGCAGGGGGCCCGTCGTGCAGTAGCGGGCGAAGACGCGCTGGATCTCGAAGGTGACCGCCGCGATCAGCGGCAAGAACGGCAGCTTCTCGAGGAAGAAGAGCACGTTGTCGGCGATGGCGCTGCCCGTGTGGATGCGCGGGAGAAGCCCGCCCACCGCCGTGAAGACCAAGATGGAGACGAGCGCGACCATGACCAAGAACGTGGTCCCACACCGCGGGTGCAAGGTGGTCTTGCGCCGGGCGTTGGCGACGACGAGCTCTTCGCCCGCCTCGTAGGTGCTGATCGTCTTGTGCTCGGCGCCGTGGTACTGAAACACGCGCCGGATGTCGGGCACGCGGCGAATGAGGAGCATGTAGCCCACGACCACGGAGAGCTTGAGCGCGCCGGTGATCACCTGAAACATCGGTGACTGCACCTCGAGCCCCAGGTTGAAGATCCGGTTGATGCCGGCCGCGGCCGCCTGCGGCAGCGCGATCAGAAACGCGATGGCGAACACGAGCATGACGCCCATCGCCCCGCGACCGCCTTTTTTGTCGCCTTCTTTGCCGGCGCCCCCGGAGATGACCCCTTGGCCATCGTCGGCGCTCAAAAGTGAAAACAGCGAGAGACCGAACGCCGAAAGCGCCGAGAGGCCGTGCGGTGCCGCGGCGGTCTTGGAGGCTTGCTCCTCCTCGGCGTTCAAGTCCTTTTCCATCTGCTCGACGGAGAACCGAAGCGACTCGCTACCGAGCCGGAGCGACTCCACCAGGGAGCTGACGCCGCGCACCAGCGGCCAACGACGGATCCCTTGCCGCTCGTCCGGCACCCCGCGCTCGCGCACGAGGAGCGAACCATCCCGGCGGCGCACCACGATCGAGAACGATCGCGGGGCGCGCATCATGACCCCTTCGAGCACGGCTTGCCCGCCGATGTATGGGCGGGCGCTTTCGAGCGCGTGCTTCGACTGCTGCGGTTGAGCCGGCTGGGATGATGCGCGCATGGCAACGTCGTTGGAGCGGACTTCCGTCATAGTGGAACACTATACGGTCTCGGGCGGCGTCGCGCTCCCTCGGACCTGGTTGTCCTCCGCTTTGTCCTCAGGCCTCGGCCTTGGGGGTCGGCGAGGGGGCGGCGGCGGGGGCTTCCGCCTTTTTGCCCTTGTTTTCGTAGCGCTTCCGGAAGCGGTCCACGCGGCCGGCGGTGTCGATCAGCTTCTGCGTCCCGGTGTAGAAGGGGTGGCAGTTCGAGCAGACGTCGACCTGAAAGTCGCCACGCGTCGAGCGGGTGACGAAGGTGTTGCCGCACGCGCAGGTGACGCGCGAAGCGGGGTAGTTCGGATGAATGCCTTCTTTCATAACGGCTCCAAATCCCTTCCGAAATCCGGGGCCAGCCCGGTGGCGAGCTCACGCCAATAAGAAGGGAGGCGCAACCTAGCCTCGAGTGTTGACACTTGCAACTGTCTCGAAGCCAGGGGCGCCTCCGGCCCGCGCGGGCGTCCTTCAAAACGGAATGTCGTCGTCGCCGCCGCCGAAGCCGCTGCCGTAGTCGTCGGGCTCCTGCGCGGGGGGCGCGGGCTCCCGGGAGCGCCCGCCGCCGCCGCCGCCGCCACCACCACCGCCACCCCAGGGCGGCTCGCCGCCGCCACCGCCGCCACCGCTGGCGCGGTTGCCGTAGGAGCGCTCGGCGCGCGGGGCGCCGCCGCCCTCAAAGGGTTGGTCACCGCCGCCGCGGCGGCCGCCGGCCAGGATCACGTTGTTGGCGACGATTTCGGTGCGGTAGCGCTTTTCGCCGTCTTTTTCGTAGCTGCTGGTGCGCAGGCCCCCCTCGATGAAGATGCTGGAGCCCTTGGTGAGAATTTTTGCAAGCGCCTCGCCGCGTTTGCCCCAGACGGTGACCTGGTGCCACTCGGTTCGTTCTTGGCGCGCGTTGTTCCGATCGAGGTATGTCTCGGTCGTCGCCAAACGAAGCTTGAGGATCGCCTGGCCGCCTGGCGTGACGCGGAGCTCGGGATCCGCCCCCAAATTTCCGAGCAAGAGCACCTTATTGAGACCTTCGGCCATGATTTTCTCCAATGAGACAAGGCTGGAAACGAGCGGCCCCCGGCCCCGGTTGGTGACGGGACGGATGCCGCCCCGAATCTTTCGAACGCTCTCGCCTCCGAGTCAACGGGCAAAAGGTCGGACAAAAGCCCAAAAGAACGATATGTAGCGGCGGCAGAGCCTATGGCAAAGCCTCGAATCTCCATCGTCATCCCGGTTTACAACGAGCAGGGCATCCTCCACGCCGCCATCGTCGACCTGCGCGAGCGACTGAAACCCTTTGGCTGGAGCTACGAGGTCATTCTCGCCGAAAACGGCTCGCGCGATCACACGGTCGAAATCGGCGAGGAGCTGTCGCGCAAGTACAACGATCCGGCCGACGGGCAGGTCCGCATCATGAGCCTGGGCGAGCCCAATTACGGCAAGGCGATGAAGCAAGGGATCCTGCTGGCCAGAGGCGAGCTGGTCATCTGCGAGGAGATCGACTTGTGCGACGTCGACTTCCACCATCGCGCGGTCGACATCCTGGAGACCGGGGAGGCCGATCTGGTCATCGGCTCCAAGCTGGTCGACGGCTCGGAGGACGATCGCCCCATGGTCCGCCACGTGGCCAGCCAGGCGTACTCCGGCATGCTCAAGGTCCTCCTCGGCTTTCGCGGCACCGACACCCACGGCCTCAAGGCCTTCCGCCGGGTGGCCCTGCTCGACACCGTGCGCGCGTGCTTGGTCGACAAGGACGTCTTCGCCAGCGAGTTCGTCATCCGTGCCGATCGCGGCGGGGTCAAAATTCGCGAGATCCCCGTGCGGGTCATCGAGAAGCGGCCTCCGTCGATCAATTTGTTCAAGCGCGTCCCCAACGTCTTGAAAAACGTCGCCAAGCTGACATACGCCATTCGCATTCGGGGCTGATCCCGTCCTCTGCCCGCCCTGATGGACGTCGATCCGCGCGTTCCCCACCGAAGCCTGTTCGCAGCGTCGCTCGCGTTGCTGGCGTACAGCACCTTGACCGCGGTGGCGCTGGCGGCCTGGTTCGCGCGGGCAATCCAGCCTTGGACGTGGAACAGCGTGCTGGCCACGGTGAGCTGCGTGCTGGGGGTGGTGTCGAGCGCGATCGTGTGGTGCTTTCCCTCGCGGCTGGCGCTGATCGCGGGGATGGCGGTGATGCTCTCGTCGCTCCTTCGGGTGGGGCCGCTGCAGGACTGGACGTGGGTCTCGTTCACCATGCTCGTGGTGACCACCTTGCTCCTGGTTCCTCTGGTGCACGCGCTGGTACTGCTTCCGCCCAGTTCGTGATACCTCGTCATGGGTGCCTGAGCACGCCACGCCTGCCAGCCCCGCGTTGCCCGGGGAGACCATGCCCATCGACGAGGGCGCCGCGACCGCGTCGTACGACGTGGCCATCATCGGCGGCGGGGTCAACGGCACCGGCGTGGCCCGCGATCTTTCGCTGCGGGGGCTGCGCGTGGTGCTCTTCGAGCGGCACGATCTCGCCTTCGGGGCGAGCGGCAACTCCAGCGGGATGATCCACGGGGGCGCGCGCTACCTGCCGAGCAACCCAAAGGTGACGCGGCAGTCGTGCCAAGACTCGGGGTACATCCAGCAGATTGCGCCGCACCTGCTCTTTCGCATCCCCTTCCTCATGCCGGTCGAGAAAGGGCTGCGCGGCCGGATCATGCTCGAGCTGTACGACGCGTTCTTCCACGCGTACGACCGGTACCAGCCGCTCAAGCGCGGCGAGCCGCACACCCGGCTCGGCGAGCAGGATCTCTTGCACCTGGAGCCGGGGCTCACGGGCCGGGTGGCCGGCGGGGTCACCTTCGACGAGTGGGGCGTCGACGGCACCCGCCTCTGCGTGCTGAACGCGCTCGATGCGCGCGAGCGGGGCGCGGTCGTTCACGTTCACACCACGGTGGAGTCGATCGCCAAGGCGCCCCCCTCCCCTGGCGGGCCCGTGCGGTACGTGGTTCGGGCGCGCGATCGCATCACGCAGCGGACCTGGGTGGTGCGCGCGGCCAATGTGGTGAACGCCAGCGGGGCGTGGGGGCCCATTACGGCGAGCCTGGGGAAGCTCGCCCGGGAGCGGGTTCGGGTGCGGCCCGCGAAGGGTATCCACGTGGTCTTCGATAGGCGCATATCGAACTACGCGATTTTGACGGAGGCGATCGACGGGCGGCAAATCTTCCTCGAGCCCTGGGAGAACATGAGCGTCCTCGGCACGACGGACGACGACTTCTTCGGCGATTTGGACGATGTCGTGGCGAGCAGCGAGGAGGTTCGCTATTTGGTGCAGGGCATCGCGCGCATTTTTCCGGCCATCCGCGAGGCGCGGGCGATCGGGACCACGGCGGCCGTGCGCCCGACCTTGTACGAGTACGGGCCCAACGAGGATGCGCTCTCGCGGGAGCACGCCATCGTCGATCACGCCAAGGACGGTGCGCCGGGCGTGTACTCGATGATCGGCGGCAAGCTGGCGAGCTACCGGCTCTTTGCGCAGGAGATGAGCGATCGCATCGCGCAGAACCTGGCGCCCACCACCCGGTGCGTAACGCATATCAAGCCGCTGCCCGGGGGGGATCGCGTTCCCGATGCGCTCGCGCTCTCGGAGCAGCACGAGCTGACCCCGGTGGCGGCGCGCCGGCTCGTGTACCGGCATGGGTCGCGGGTCAAACGCATTTTGCAGCGCATGGCGCGGCGGCCGCGCGAGCGGGCCATCGTGTGCGCGTGCGAGCCCGTGTTCGAGGCGGAGATCCGCCATGTGCTGGAGGAAGAAATGGCGCGCTCGGTGGACGACGTGGCGCGCCGCACGCGTTTGGGGCTGGGCGCCTGCGGGGGGATGCGCTGCGCGGCGCGCTGCGGGCAAATCGTGGCCGACGAGCTGGGGCTGTCGCCGCACGAGGGGATCGAACAGGCGCGGCGCTTTCTCGAGACGCGGGCGAAGGCGCGCATCGTCGCGATGGGGCCGGGGCAAGCGCGCCAGGAGGCGCTGGCGTTGGCGCATCATCGGGCGATGCTTGGGGTGGGGCGGAAGGGGCGGTCGTGAGTGGCGGGGGTGCGGGGCGTAGGCAGGGCGTGGGGGGCGCGGGCGAGGACGACCGGGATGCGGTGATTGTCGTGGGGGGCGGCGCGGCGGGGGTCGGTGCCGCGCTGGCGGCGGCGGAGGTTGGGCGAAGGGTGTGTCTGGTGCTGGGCGGCGCGGGGGCGAGCGCGCTTTCGGGCGGGGCGGTGGATTGGGTGGATTGGGAGTTGGGGACGGGTGCGGGGCTGGGGCTTGGGGGGCTGGGGCTTGGGGATGGTGCGGGGGGTGCGGAGTTTGTGCTCGATTTGTATCGGGTGCCGGTCGGGGGCGTGGTGCTTGCGACGGTGTCGGGGATTTTACGGCCGGCGGCGGGGGCGGATTGGGGGTTGCTCGATGTGAAAGGGCTGGGGCGCGGCACGGTGTTGGTGCCGCGGGCGGAGCACCATGAGTGGGACGCGGTGACCCTCTCGCGGTCGTGGGGCGATACGGAAATAGCGCGCGCGGGCGGGCTTCAGTTCCAAGCCGCGGACGCGACGATCTTGCGCTTTCGCGAGGAGCGGACGTTGGGGCACGCCGATATCGCCGCACGCCACGACGAGCCCGCGCGACTCGGGTGGCTCGCCGAACGGCTGCGCGAGGCGCTCGCGCGCAGTGGGCCGTGCGTGGCCGTTCTCCTTCCGCCTTGGCTCGGCCTCGATGCGCCGCGGGCCGAGGCGCTCTCGGAGCGGGTGGGGCTTCCTTGCGGGGAGGCGGCGTCGGCGCTCGCGTCCCCGGCGGGCCGCCGCTTCGAGCGCGCGCGCGATCGCGCCCTTTTGCGGGCCAATGTCACCGTCGTGCGCGGATGGGTGCAGCGCATCGCCCACGATGCGTCGGGGTGGCGCGCGCACTTGGAGGGCGGGGCATCGCTCGATGGCTCGTCCATCGTGCTCGCCGCCGGCGGACTGGTGGGGGGCGGCCTGGCGTACGAGCCGGGCGACCTACATGCGAACGCCGAAATCGCCGCCGCCCCCGCGCGCCAAGCCTTTCGGGTGACGATCGCCTCGCCCGGTACCGTGGGAGCCTATGGCCGCCCGCTGGAGCTCCCCGGCTCCCTCTTTGGTGCCCCGCCTGAATCGCTGGCGTGGCCCTTCGCCCCGGATCCCGTCATGGAGCGCGCCGGCCTCCTCGTCGACGAGCACCAGCGCGTCCAAGGCGCCCCCGACGGCCTTTATGCGTGCGGAGATTTGGTCGCCGACGCCCCGCGGACCTGGCTCGAAGCGTGGCGCTCGGGCGTCCGCGCAGGGCGCTACGAACGCAAGGGCGGAACCGAGCGAGCCGTCCGCCCGCGAACCTGAAACGCACGTGTCACGGGATCGAGCGCCACGGGCGATACGCTCCCCCGCATGATCGCGTCTTTCTTTCGTACCCGCATGGACTCCCCTTCGCGCGTCCTCCCGCTCCTCGTCGCGTTCGCGCTCGGCGCGTGCAGCGGGGACGACAGCGTCGAAGCTCCCTCCGATTCCGTCGACGTGGCAGCAATCTCCGCGTCGGACGACACGACCGCGCCGGACGACACGACCGCGCCGGACGACACGACCGCGCCGGACGACACGACCGCGCCGGACGACACGACCGCGCCGGACGACACCGACGCCGATTCGCTCGATAGGTCGCTCGCGTCCGACGACGGCGCAACACCGGCATTGTCCGCGCTCGCCACCCATGTGGTCACCGTGGAACAAGCCACGGGGCGGGTCATGGAATTCGACTTCAATGTCACGGACTGGTCCAAGGACGAGGCCATCGTCCGCACCTGGACTCCGCCGCCGTCCGGCTTCTCCAACTTGTCCGACGTCAAATACTCGAAGGACGGCAAACGACTGCTGGTCGCGGCCTCCGGCGGAGCCATCGCCGTCGTTCGCGTATCGGACCAAAAGATCCTGCTCCAAGCCTCCCCGGGCGGGAACACCCACGCCATCGACGAGCTCCCCGATGGCAGCGTGGTCTCCGCCTCGAGCACGGGTGGTTTTCTGAAGCTGTATTCGAGGCGCGGCACCTTGAAGCAAACCGTCGCCTTCGAAGACGCTCACGGCGTGTACTGGGATCGCAAACGCCACTTGCTCTACGCCGACGGAGCCTCCGTCGTGCGCGCCTTCCGGTACTGCAACGGAAAGTTGAAGGACGCTGGCTC
Source organism: Sorangiineae bacterium MSr11954 (assembly GCA_037157815.1). Classification (NCBI taxonomy): domain Bacteria; kingdom Pseudomonadati; phylum Myxococcota; class Myxococcia; order Myxococcales; family Pendulisporaceae; genus Pendulispora; species Pendulispora albinea. The sequence continues at coordinate 4,091,026 of CP089984.1, read as the reverse complement.
TTGGAGTCTGCCCAATGGGCAATCGGGCGCGCACGACCTTTTCCCCATTGCGCACACGAATGAGCTCTACGTCTCCAACATCTCCGGCATCTTTCAGTTCGATCGGGTCACCCACGTCTTTGGTCCCTACACCTCGGGGCCCAATCGCAGCAGCATCAAATCCGTGGGCAAGAACCCCCGGTCCAACACCGTTTGCATGATGAAAGCCACCAACGCCCCGGGCCCCGTCCCGCGCAGCTGGTCGTCGGACACCATCATCTTCGACCAACCCGGGAGCGACCCCGCCACCGTGACCCGCGTCCGCCGTGGCGCGCAATTCTACAAAGCACGCTGGGCCTCCCCCACCCCGTGAGCATCCCGTTTGGATCGTTACATGCTCCAACGACGTCGTGTGGGAGCGTAGCGATCGGGGAGGCCAGCGTCCTTGTGACCTTCCTCTCCGCCTGCGACAGCACGGTCATCGTCGCCCATGACGAGACGATTCTGCCCAGTCCAGGAGTCCATTGCCCCGTGCCCGGCGCGATGCTCGACGAGCCGGCGGTGCACACGTCTCGTTCCCCGACAGGCGTGCTCGATCCGCGATGATATTCACGGCGGGCGCGCGCGCGATGCGCTTCACCCGCGCGCGCTCGATCGCTCCGCCTTGCGAGGCCGCCCGTTGCCCCAGGACGCGCAGGGTCGAAGAGCGAATGCGCCCAACGCCCGAAGGCACCGATGCGGCGAGCCCGATACCGCGCGGTGCGCTCGTTCAGGATGAACGCGAGGCGTTCGGGGGCGAGCCGCGAGCGAGCATCCCGGCATTCGCCGGAGCTCACGACGGATCCGATGGAGCAAATACGCCGTACCCAGAGCACGACCCCAGCGCCGCGCGCGATGCGCCGACTATTCCATTTCACCACCCCCCGCCTTACCCTTATCGTCCTCGCGCCCGAGCAATTAGCGAATACGCCGTACCCAGAGCACGACCCCAGCGCCGCGCGCGATGCGTCGTTTATTCCATTTTACCACCCCCCGCCTTACCCTTATCGTCCTCGCGCCCGAGCAATTTTCGAAACGATGTGCGCGCATAACCCGCAGCACGCGCCGCGGCGCTCAAGTTGTTGCCGTGCTGGGCAAAGAGCGCCCGCGCCGATTGCGGTGTCAGGGTGAGCGGCGGACGCGCGGTCGACTGCGGGCGCATGGCGCGCTCGATGTGCACGGCATCGATGACGCCTTGGTGCGACGTCAAGTCGGCGGCGCGGATGAGGACGTTGCGGAGCTCGCGCACATTGCCGGGCCAATCGTGGCTCTCCAAGCGGCCGAGTCCGCCGGGTGCAAGGGTGCGCGGGCCGATTTCGGCGCACGAGCTGGCGAGGATGCTCTGGGCGATGGCGGCGACATCGGATTTTCGCTCGCGCAGCGGGGGCACGCGGACGACGAACGCCTCGAGCCGGTGAAAGAGATCGCGCCGGAAAAGACCTTCTTCGACGCGTGCTTCGAGGGCCACGTGGGAGGCGGCCACCACGCGAACGTTGGACCGAACACCGCTGCCCACCGCGCCCACGCGGCGGATTTCGTAGCCGTCGAGCGCGCGCAGGAGCTTTGGCTGCGCCTCCAGCGGCAGCTCGCCGATCTCGTCGAGAAAGAGGGTTCCGCCCTCCGCGTCGGCAAAGGCACCGGGACGGCGGGTGGTCGCCCCCGTGAAGGCGCCCCGCTCGTGGCCGAAGAGCTCCGACTCCACCAGCTCGCGGGGGATCGCGGCCACGTTGAGCACCACGAACGGCCGATCGTTGCGGGGCCCCTCGGTATGCAACGCGCGCGCGATCAGCTCCTTTCCCGTGCCCGTTTCTCCCGCGATGAGGACGGGGTGCACGTAGTTTGCCAGCCTTCGCACGAAGGCGGCCGTTCGCCGCATGGCCATCGAGCTACCGACGACGCCGGGTAGCGGGCGCAGATCGTCGCCGCCCCCGTGGCCGCGAATCGGTTTGTCGTCTTTGGCGGCGGCGCCTTCACCGAGCAGGAGCAGGCTACGACCGATGGATATGCTCGCCCCGAGGTTGCACCATGCTTCTTTGATGCGCGCCCCGCCGATGTACGTACCGTTCTTGGACGCCAAATCGGTAATCCATAGTCCATTGTCATCCATGAAGAGCGAACAATGCCGTGAGCTCACCGTCGCATCGCGCACCACGATATCGGCCGAGGGTGCCGAACCGACGACCAGGCGCTCCCCCGTGATGGGAAGATACCGTGCTCCTCCGTCGTCGCGCACCTCGAGCACCCAGGATGCGGCGCGCGGGCCTTCTGAGATCGTCAAGGTCGGCTTGTCCTGATCCATCACCTGCTCCATCCCACCCTCCTTGCTTTCTTCTTCTTCTTCTTCTTCTGCTGCTGCTGCTGCTGCTTCTGATTTTCTGCGGCATGGGCCGATTCACCATGCTTTGCAGAGCATTCATCGGGACGGGGCGCCGGCGGGTTGCGCACTTTGCACGGCGGCGCCATAACGTGATGGATTTCATTGCGAAAAAAAGCGCCCATGACCTCCCCCCTCCCCTTGCCCGCCTCCTTTCACCCCGCCGTCCGCGCGTGGTTCGAGCGAACGTTCGATCAGCCCACCGAGGCGCAGTCGCACGGTTGGAAGAACATCGTCGCGGGCAAAGATACATTGATTGCCGCCCCCACCGGCTCCGGCAAAACGTTGGCAGCTTTTCTCGCCAGCCTCGATGCGCTCGTTCATCGTGCGTATGAAAAGAACGAAGAAGAACAAGAAGAAGGCGACGCGGTCGCGAAGACCATCGACGTCGTGTACATCTCCCCGCTCAAAGCGTTGAGCAGCGACGTGCAGCGCAATTTGGAGGCGCCGCTGGCGGGGATTCGTGCGGCGGCCGCCGCCATGGGGCTCGAGCCGCCGGATGTTCGCACGGCGCTCCGTACGGGGGATACCACGCCGGCCGCGCGCGCGGCCATTGTGCGCAACCCTCCGCATATTTTGATTACGACCCCCGAGTCGCTCTATTTGATGCTCACCGCCGAGCGCACCCGCGCGCTGCTCGCGAATGTGCGCACCGTGATCGTCGACGAGCTGCACGCGCTCATGCGCGACAAGCGCGGGAGCCATCTGGCGCTCTCGCTCGCCCGCCTCGATTCCATCGCCAAGGAGCGCCCGCAGCGCATCGGGCTCTCGGCGACCGTGCACCCCATCGAGGACGCGGCGCGGTTCCTCACCGGACCGAACCGAACGTGCGCCATCGTCAACCAAGGACACCGCCGCGATCTCGAGCTCCGGATCGAGGTGCCCGCCACCGATCTGCAAGCCGTCCCCTCCCACGAACAATGGAAGGACATCTACGATCGCATCGCCTCGCTCGTGGGCGAGCATCGGACCACCTTGGTCTTCGTGAACACGCGGCGCATGGCCGAGCGGGTGGCGCATCACCTGGGCGAGCGGCTGGGGGAAGACCGCGTGGCCGCGCACCATGGGAGCCTGTCGAAGGAGCGCCGCCTTCGCACCGAGCAGCGCCTCAAGGCCGGCGATATGCGCGCGCTGGTGGCGACGGCGTCCCTCGAGCTGGGCATCGACATCGGCTCCGTCGATCTCGTCTGCCAGATCGGCACGCCGCGCGCCATCACCACGTTCCTTCAGCGCATCGGGCGCGCCGGGCACGGGCTCGGGCGCATCTCGCGCGGGCGGCTCTTTGCCACCTCGCGCGACGAGCTCCTGGAGTGCGCGGCCCTGGTGCGCGCGGTGGGGACGGGCCGGCTCGATCGCATCGAGCCTCCCGAGGCGCCGCTCGATGTGCTGGCGCAGCACCTGGTGGCGGAGTGCGCGGCGCGCGAGTGGGACGAGTCGGCGCTCTATGCCTTGGTGCGCGAGAGCACACCCTATGCGGAGCTATCGCGCGAGGCGTTCGACGGCATCGTGGAGATGCTCTCCACCGGGGTCGCCCCGCGGCTCGGGCGAAACGCCACCTTGCTCCACCGCGATCGCGTGGCCGGTGTTTTGCGCGGACGGCGGGCGTCGCGGATCATCGCGCTCACCAACGGCGGGGCCATCCCCGATGTGGCGGACTACCGGGTCATCCTCGATCCGGACGAGACCTTGGTCGGCACCGTGAACGAGGACTGGGCCATCGAGAGCATGGCCGGCGATGTCTTCGTCCTGGGCACCCACTCCTGGCGCATCCGGCGGGTCGAATCGCGAAGCGGTGTGATGCGGGTCGAGGACGCGCAAGGTCTGCCGCCGAGCGTCCCCTTTTGGCTGGGCGAAGCGCCCTCGCGCACCTGGGAGCTCTCGGCCGAGGTGAGCCGGCTGCGCGCCGATCTGGTCGCCGATTTGGATGGCGCGGCCGAGCGCGAGGCCCGCTCGAAGCGCCGGGTTCCGGGCTGGCTCTCCGCGGAGTGCGCCGTGGGCGACGAGGGCGCCGCGCAGATCGTCGAGTACGTGATGGCGCAGCGCGATGCGCTCGGCGTGGTGCCCACGATGGAGGACATCGTCTTCGAGCGCTTCTTCGACGAGGCGGGCGGCATGCAGCTGGTGGTGCACGCGCCCTTCGGCGGCCGGGTGAACCGCGCCTTTGGCCTCGCGCTGCGAAAGCGCTTTTGTCAGACCTTCGACTTCGAGCTCCAGGCAGCAGCCACCGACGATGCCATCGTGCTCTCCATGGGGCAGATGCATAGCTTTCCGCTGCAGGACGCCTTTCGGTTCGTTCGCAACGAGCAGCTGGACGGCATCCTCGAGCAAGCCATTTTGGTGGCGCCCATGTTCGGCGCGCGCTGGCGCTGGAACGCAGGGCGCGCGCTGGCGGTGCTGCGCCACGCGCACGGCAAGAAGGTGCCGCCGTTCCTCCAGAGGATGCGCGCCGACGATTTGTTGGCCGCGGTCTTTCCCTCCCAGGTGGCGTGCCAGGAGAACGTCACCGGGCCGCTGGAGATCCCCGATCATCCGCTGGTGCGCCAGACCGTGCACGATTGCCTCTTCGAGGCCATGGATACGGTGCGCCTTCACCAGCTGCTCACCAAGATGGAGCGCGGCGAGATTCGGATGCACGCGCGCGACACCACCGAGCCCTCCCCCTTCACGCACGAGGTGCTCAACGCCAAGCCGTACGCCTTTTTGGACGACGCGCCCCTCGAAGAGCGCCGCGCCCGCGCCATTTCGCTGCGGCGTACCTTGCCCGAGCATCAGCGCGATCTGGCCGCGCTCGATCCCGACGCCATCGCGCGCGTGATCGCCGAAGCGCGTCCGAGCCCGCGCGATCCCGACGAACTGCACGATGCGCTCCTGGGGCTGGTGGTCTCGCCCATCGACGAGCCCTTCCGGCCGTGGATGGACGCTCTGGTGCAATCGGGTCGCGCCGCCACGGTCCAAGCCGCGACGCTCCAACCCGAAAAGCTGGCCTTTGCGGCCGAGCACCTGGGCACCATCGGGGTGCTGTACCCCAACGCCACCATCGCGCCAAAGCTGGCGCTCCCGAAGCACCTCACGACCCCCGCGCCCAGCCTCGAGGACGCCGTTCTTCGCGCGGTGCGCGGGCACGCCGAGGTGATGGGGCCCTTTTTTCCAAGCGATCTCGCGGCGCGCCTCGCGCTCGATCCCACGGACGTGGCCGTCGCCATCGGCCAGCTCGAGTCGGAGGGGCTCGTGCTTCGCGGGCGTTTCAGCCCCCGCGCAGCAGGTCCCGCCGAGACCCGCGATCCGGACGAGGACGAGGTGTGCGATCGGCGGCTCCTCGCGCGCATCCACCGCTACACGTTGGACCGGCTGCGAAGCGAAATCGAGCCGGTGAGCGCGCGCGATTTCCTTCGCTACCTCTTCGAGCGCCATCATGTGTCGGCGCGCGCGCGGTCGGGCGGGCGCGCGGGGTTGCGCGAGGCCATCGGTATGCTCCAAGGTTTCGAGATCGCCGCGGCATCGTGGGAGAAAGACATCCTCGGTCCCCGTGTCGCCGGCTACCGCCCCGAGTGGCTCGATGAGCTCTGCCTCGACGGCGATGTGGCATGGGCGCGGCTCTCGCTTCGCAAATCGAGCGCGGGCACCGGCTCGACAGGCTCGGGCGGCTCGGGACCATCGCGGGTTACGCCCATCGCCATCACCCTGCGCGCGGATCGGGATTGGCTTCTTCAAGCCGTGCGCGGCACGGGCGCCGACGATGCCACGCGCAGCGCCGCCGACGCAACCAACGCGGCCAACGCGGCCAACGCGACAGCGGCACCGCACGAGGATGCGGCAATGCCCGACGCCTTGCCGGCCGACGACGCCGCCGCCATTTTGAGCGCACTGCGGCGCCGGGGCGCGCTCTTTCTCGAGGATGTCGCCAAGGCTACGCAGCTCGAGCGTCCGGCGCTCACCGCGGCCTTGCTCGATCTGGTCGGCAGCGGCCTGGTCGCCGGCGACGCCTTTCAGCCGCTGCGCGAGCTCTTGGGATCGGGAAACGCCGCCCGGCGCGCGCGGCAACGGAGCCGCGCCCTGCGCGGGCGATGGTCCTTGGTGGAGCGGATCGATCCGGAGTCCATGCTGCTCGATGAGCTGGGGGACCGGGTGGCAGGTCAGCTCCTGACGCGCTACGGCGTCGTCTTTCGCGAGCTCACGGCGCGGGAGAGCTTTACCGTTCCATGGCGCTACATCGTTCGCGCGCTGCGACTGCGCGAGGCCCGCGGATTGGTTCGCGGCGGACGATTCGTGGCCGGGTTCATTGGCGAACAATACGCACTTCCCGAGGCGCTCGACGCATTGCGACGCATACGGAAACAAGAACGAAATGGCGATATCGTTCGAATTCGCGCCAGCGACCCGCTCAATTTAATGGGAGTCCTACTCCCCGGTCCGCGCATTCCCTCCCACCATGGTGCGTATTTGGTTTTTCGTGATGGGGAATTCGTATCGGCTGAGGCAAGTGCTTCGATTGACAAGCAGAGCCCACTCACCACAATGGCCCCTCCCATTGGAGGGTAACCATGAAACGACTCGGCCTCGGTGTAACCGTTGTCTCCATCGTCGTAGGTTTTAGCGGATGCAGCTCCTCATCCGACCCGTCCTCAGACGAAGCCCGCGCGGACCTCGGTGACGGCGTCAGCTCCGCCATGCTCGAGGGCCGCGCGCCCACGTCGGTCCTCGTCTATTTGAAGGGCGGCGCCGCGGATCTCTCGCCGGCGGCGCGGGCTGCATCGAACGAAGAGCGCGGCGTGTTCGTCCACACGCGCCTCCGCGAGCACGCCAAGGCGTCGCAAAAGTCGTTGCTCGCGTGGCTCGATCGGCAAGGCGCGAACGTGCAGCCCTTCTTCATCGTCAACGCGGTGCTCGTGAACGACGCGAGCCCCGGCTTGATCCGCAAGCTCGCCGCGCGCGACGACGTGGAGCGCATCATCGTCGATAAATCGATCCCGCTGCAGCGCGTCCCCAGCGATCCCGCCGCGGAGGAAGAGGCCATCGCCGCCGTCGGCTCGAACATCACGGCCACGGGCGCGCCGCGCGTGTGGAACGAGCTAAAGGTCAACGGCGCCGGCGTGGTCGTCGCAGGGCAAGACACCGGGGTCGATTGGACGCACCCTGCGCTCAAATCGCATTACCGCGGCTGGAACGGGACCACCGCCGATCACCGATACAGCTGGCACGACGCCATCCGCTCGGGCGCCAGCGGCAATCGGTGTGGCTTCAACCTCTCCGCCCCCTGCGACGACAACGATCACGGGACGCACACCGTGGGCACCATCGTCGGCGACGACGGCGCCGGCAATCAAATTGGCATGGCGCCCGGCGCCAAATGGATCGCCTGCCGCAACATGGATGCGGGCAACGGCAAGCCCTCGACCTACATCGAGTGCTCGCAGTGGTTCCTCGCGCCCTACCCGCAAGGCGCCGATCCCAGCACGGGCGATCCCTCGAAGCGTCCGGACGTCATCAACAACTCGTGGGGGTGCCCTTCGAGCGAGGGCTGCACCGGCCGCGACTTGGTCCCCGTCGTTCAAGCGCTGACCGCGGCCGGCGTGCTCTTCGTGGCATCGGCCGGTAACTCGGGCTCCGGCTGCAACAGCATCTCCGATCAGCCGGCGACCATCTCACCCGAGACCCTCTCCGTCGGCGCCTACAGCCACACCAACAACACGATCGCCGCGTTCTCGAGCCGCGGGCCGTCGACCCTCGACAAAAAAGTCGGCCCCGACGTCGCCGCCCCCGGCGTATCCATCCGCTCCTCCGTCCCCGGCGGCGGCTATTCGAGCTTCTTCAGCGGCACGTCCATGGCCGGGCCCCACGTGGTAGGCGAGGTCGCGCTCCTCATTTCGGCGAACCCCAGCCTGCGCGGCAACATCGCCGAGCTCACGCGCATCGTGACCACCACCGCCACGCCGAAGACCACCTCGCAAACCTGCGGCGGCGTCAGCGGGTCGACCATCCCCAACAACACCTGGGGCTACGGGATCATCAACGCCTACAAAGCCGTTTCGTCCAAGTTGTAAGGCCCTCCCTACCAGGGACCGCTCCGACGGGGCGACCGCTCCGACGGAGCCGCCTACAAACGAAAAAACCCTCCCCCGGCAGGGGGGAGGGTTGGGGTCGGGGCATCACGAACGATCGCCCCTGCGCGCAGGCTACTTCTTGCGCGCGCGGCCGCCCTCGGCCGTCTTCTTCACGGCGTGGCGGATCAGCACGAGACCATTCTTCGACCCGGGGATGCCGCCCTCGATGAGGAGCAGGTTCTTCTCGACGTCGATGCGGGCGACCTTCAGGTTCAGGATGCTCACCGTCTCATTGCCGTATTGGCCGGCCATTTTGAGGTTGGGGAGCGTGCGACCGGGGGTCATGTTCGTACCGATCGAGCCGCCGTGGCGGAAGTACTCGTGGGTACCGTGCGAGGCGACGCCGCCTGCGAAGCTCCATCGGCGCATGACGCCCGTGAAGCCGCGGCCGCGCGTGGTCCCGCGCGCATCGACGAATTGGCCCGGCTTGAAGAGCTCGTCGAGCTTGAGCACCTGCCCCACCTCGACGGTGGCCGCGTACTCCTCGCTCACGCGCAGCTCCTTCAGGACGCGCTTGGGGCTCGTTTGAACCTTCTTGTAGTAGCCCGCCAGCGGCTTGTTGGTGTGCCGCTCCTTGCGCTCACCCAGGCCGAGGACCAGGGCCGAGTAGCCGTCCTTCTCCTTGGTGCGCTTGGCCACCACGGTGACGGGCCCAGCCTCGACCACCGTGACGCGCTGGACGGTTCCGTCCTCTTTGAAGAGTTGCGTGGAGCCGAGCTTCTTCCCGAAGATGCCGGGTTGTGTATTCATGCGAGACGTTTTCCTTCTTCGCGCAAAGGACCAGGGAAAAAACCCGTTGGCGTTTCACGAGGAAGCGGTCGAACCCTGGTGCGAAGTGCCGGGTGACCGTGGGACCTACCGAGGTAGCCCCCGACGCCGTCAGGCAGAGGAAAGGGCGCGCATCATACGGGCCCCGGCCGTAAGGTCAAGCTCGTCCTTGCAGAACCATACGCATCCCATATTTCGGTCCCAGTGTAATTCGCGGGCGCGCCTGGACCCGGTGGCCCCGCACCAGCTCGAACCGAAATCGCTGCACCAAGGTCGCCAGGACGAGCTCGGCCTCGAGCATCGCGAACGCCTTGCCGATGCAGACACGCGCGCCACCCCCGAACGGAAGATACGCATGCTTCGGACGCCGCGCCTCGCTCTCCTCCGTGAAGCGCTCGGGATCGAAGCGCTCGGGCTCCGGGTAAAAGCGCGGGTGGCGGTGCATCATATAAATCCAAATGACCACTTCGCTCCCAGCCGGAACGATGTAGTCGCCAATGCGCGCGTCGTCGCGCGCCCGCCGTGCGATGGCGAACGCCGGGGGATAGAGGCGCATCGCCTCTTGGAGCACGCGGCGCGTGTAAACGAGCTTCGGTAAATCGTCGTACGTCACCGTGCGCCCGGCGAGGACCGCGTCGACCTCCGCGGAGAGCTTCGATCCGGCGTCCGGGTTCTGCGACAGCAAATAGAGACTCCATGTGAGCGCGAGCGCCGTCGTTTCGTGGCCCGCCACGAAGAAGGTCGCCACCAGATCGTGGAGCTCGCGATCCGACAAGCCGCGGCCGTCGCCTTCCACGTCGACCGCGCGAAGCAGGGCATCGAGCAGATCGGGCTCGCCCGACCCGGGCGTCTGCCGCCTCGCGTCGATGCGTCGGGAGAGGATTCGGTCGATGTTGCGCCGCGCGTGGTGCACGCGGCGGCGGTAGAGCGAAAAGAGCGCTCCGGGCAGCCACAAAGAACGCTGCGCCGTGTTCACCGAGCGCGCGACCTCGGCGATCTCCGCGTCGTCGACGCGGCGCCCGAAGAGCGTGCGATCGACGATGCGAAGCGTCAGCGACATCATCTCGCGCGCCATGTCGCGCTCTTCCCCTCCCCGCCATGCGCGCACGGTGCGCACGCTCTCCTCCACCATGATTTCGGCGTAGCCCGAGAGCCTATCGCGATGAAACGCGGGCCCCACCATGCGCCGCTGACGCCTCCATGCCTCGCCCTCGTTGGTCAACAATGCGTTGCCGAGAAACTCGGCGAGCTGCGACGACGACGTATGCGATTTGTCGAATTTCGAGGCATGCGTAACGAGGACGTCGCCGACGTGATCGGGGTGGCGCAGCACGTACAAGCCACCATCGCCGTTGGGCACATAGTAGATATCGCCGTAGGCATCGAAGCGCCGCGACACGAAGCCAATCGGATCGCGAAAAATTCCAATCGCAGATGGCACCGACCGGAGCAGACCCTGCGATCCCGGCCCCGCGGGACGCGGCCAATCGGCCGATAGAGAACGATGCGTCGTGGGAGTCATGGACGGGTCATCCTAGTCCATCCCGTCCAACCAGGTGCCGCTCACGTGTACATACATATGCAGCGCGACGACATCCGCGGTCTTTTCAGTCTTTTCCAGTCATCGCGGGAGAAATACCGAGGACGCAAACATGCATCAGCAACGATTCATCGATTCTAAACTTGCTGGACCATAAACAGCGTGCGACACTCCGCGCCCTCGTACGAGCATTCGACCAACCCGCTTATTTCGGTCCGCGCCGCGTGACCGCTGCTTTGATGACGTCCGTCACGACGCAAGCCCACTCGCGTGAAGGCGTTGCTCTCTAGAAAGTGTTCATACCGTTGGCGCTGTTTCACCGTCCACGCGAAAGCGTGAGAGGAGCAAGCACGATGAATACGTTTCGACGTCAATTCAAGTTGTGGATCGGATGTGTCGCCGTACTGCCGGTCCTTGCCGCCTGCGCATCGGAATCCGGAGACGTCACCCCCGGTGACGGCCAAGGGGAGACCCTCGGTACGACGACCGATAACCTCGATACCGATTTGGGCCGGGTCGCGGTGAGTTTGAGCACGGATCAATCCGCGCTCGCTGCGCAGAGAGGCCTCGCGGTCACCGTGACCATGACCAACACGGCCAACCACGCCGTCCGTCTCCTCAAGTGGAAGACGCCGGTGGATGGGATCAACGAATCCCTCTTCGTCGTCGCGCGCGACGGCGCCGAGGTGGCGTACACGGGCCGCGTGTACAAGCGCATCGCGCCGCGCGCGAGCGATTACGTGGTGCTGCGCGCCGGCGAGAGCCTCACGCGCACCGTCGATCTCGCGGAAACGTACGATCTGTCGGTAACGGGCCATTACACGGTCCATTTCCGCGCGGATACGGCCTATGCGGGCAACTTCCGCCAGGAGCTCGTGTCGAACGACGTGGGCCTCTGGGTCGAAGGCCGCCCCTCGGCCAGCACCGACGCGCAGGAGAGCGGACCGGCGGAGCTCGCGGGGACGATCACGTACACGGGAGGCTGCACCGCCAGCGAGAAGACCGCGCTGCAAACGGGCTTCAACGGCGCCACCACCTACGCGAACGGTGCCGTGAGTTATTTGAACGGCACCCCCGGCTCCACACCGCGTTACACGACTTGGTTTGGCGCTTACACGTCCGCCCGCTGGGGCACGGCGAAATCGCATTTCGCGAAGATCAAGGATGCGTTCGATACCAAGAACGTCACCTTGGATTGCAGCTGCAACGACAGCGGGGTCTATGCGTACGTATATCCGGGCTCGCCCTACAAGATTTACCTCTGCGGCGCGTTCTGGAGCGCACCGCAAACCGGCACCGACTCCAAAGCGGGCACCCTCGTTCACGAGATGAGCCACTTCACCGTGGTGGCCGGAACGGACGACCATGCGTACGGTCAGAGCGCATGCAAGAGCCTCGCAAAGTCGAACCCCACCAACGCGCTCGATAATGCGGATAGCCACGAGTACTTCGCCGAGAACAACCCGCCACAAAACTAAGTGCGCGGTTTGGGGTCTTCGATCCCAAACGTAAGCCCGACTGTCGGGCTCATTTAGGACGGAGTGTCACCTCCCCTCCGAGGGTTGCACGGTGTACGCAGCCTCGGGTGTTGCGTACTCGTGTGCCCTGATTTAGTGAACCGATCGATGAAAAACGAAAGAGAACGGTCGCGGTTGAGCTCCGGTGCTTCGTCGTGGGTCTCTTTGAGGCTCGTCGCGTGCTTCGGTATGGTCAGCGTGATGGGTACCATCGCGTGCGCCAAAGGCCCTTCCGAAGCTGCGCCGGCGGAAGCTCCGGTGTCGGCCGCATCGGCGTCTGCAGGTCCGTCGGGTCCTGCGGCGCCGGGCGCTCCGTCCGGTCCCGCGGATCCAACGGGTCCCGTGGCGCCGTCGACGCCGTCGAATCCGGCGGCTTCGTCGACCGATCCGGCCTTCGAGTGTCAAATCCGCGTCGATCCGCGGATCAAGCTCGGGCAGCCGGCGACCGTTCACTTTCGCTTGTCCCTGCGGTCCCCACAAGCCGTGTACGTGCTCAATTGGCGTACGCCGCTCGAGGGGCTTCGTGGCGACGACTTTCTCGTCACCCGCGATGGTGTCGAGGTTCCCTACCGCGGCCCGATGATGAAGCGCGGGAACCCGGGCGCGGAGAGCTACCTGGCGCTCACCCCGAGCAAGCCGCTCGAGGCCGACGTAAACCTGGGGCTCGCCTACGACTTCACCAAGGCTGGGCACTACAAGATCACGTTTCGCGGCAAGGTGTGGGACGTCGTCACCAAGCCGTCCGACATCCCCCGCCCGCTCGATCGGCATCAGCCCGCGCAACTCCAGTGCGCCCCCGTCGAAACGGACGTTGTACCGTAACGCGGGGGCGCGTTCCATGTGAGGGTGACTTCCTTCGCCAAGCTTCGTTCGTCACAGGCCTCCATCGCGTCCGCCGTGGGGCTGCTCGCCAGCGCACCCGTGTCCTTGCTCGCTGCAGGCGCGGGGTGCAAAGCCCGACCCGCGCCGGTCGTCGTCGCGACGGAGTCGAAGAAGGCGCCCGCGCAGACCGTCGCCGCGGACGGCGCCGCGCCTTCGCGCGAGACGCCTTCATCCGAAGTGCCCCCACCCGAAACCCCCGTGGTGGTCGTGCGCGGAGAACGCCTCAAGGGTCCCTATGCGCGTTTTCCGGAGGACGTTTGCCGCGCTTTCGCAAAAGGAAGGACCCACTGCGAGCCCAAGCCGGGTTGGTCGGACGAGCCGCCCGAACGCCAACGCGTCGTTGGGCCGCGGGGCTCGATCCTCGAGGCGCGTTTGTTCGGCATGCGCGTTTACCTCGAGGGCCACGGCAGGCACATCGAGGGCCAGGGCAGGCGCTGGAAGGCGTTCGGTTTGGCGCTTCGCACCCCGCGAGGCTGGTTTGCCACCGTGGACGATGCTTGGGCGCGCGGTGTTCCGGCGGAGGGCAACGGGGTCGACGACCGAGTCCAATCCCTGCGCCTCGAGCCGCTCGCGGACGGAACCTTGCTGAGCATCGCTTCGCGGCGCGCGACTCATTCCGTAGCGCTTCGTGGGCGCGCGACTCAGCTCCCGAAGCGGGCCACCAGGGCGCGCGCGCGCTCCGCAAAGCCTGCGAGGTGGAAGCGCTCGAAATCGCTCCAGGTCGCCAAGGTGCGCGTGTCGGTGACGCGGTCGACGAACAGCTTGCCCTGCAGGTGATCGACCTCGTGCTGGAAGGTGCCGCTGGTGAGCCCCTTCACCTCGAACTCGAGATCGTCGCCGGCGCGGTTCCAGGCGCGCACGCGCACGTGGGTGAAGCGCGCCACCTGCCCGCGGAGGTTGGGCACCGAGAGGCACCCCTCGTAGTTGTCGAAGGTCTCGTCGGTGAGCGGGGTGACCTCGGGGTTGGCGAGGATCGTCAGCGGGTAGTTGGGCTTGTACGGGTAGCGCGGGTTGTTCTGGACGTGGATGACGCAGAGCTGCACGGGCTCGAAGATTTGGTTGGCCGCGATGCCGGCCCCGTTTGCGTCGCGCATGGTCTCGATGAGATCGTCGATGAGCGACTGCACCTTGGGAGAGGCGAGCTCTTCGCGCGTCAGCTTGCGCGCGACCTCGCGGAGCACCGGGTGTCCAATGGTCGCAATTTTGCGGATGGCCATGGCACGGGTTGTAGCACGACGGGGAGCCCCCACGCCCGGACGAAGCCCGCGCCCGCGCGGCGCACGTCTTCGCATGCGCCCGCGTCAAAGCCAGCGCTTATGCCGGAACCACAGAATGATGGCGAGCGCGATGACCGCCATGAGGCTGAGCGAAAATGGGTAGCCGTGCAGCCATTTGAGCTCGGGCATGTGCTCGAAGTTCATGCCGTAGACGCCGGCGATGAAGGTGAGCGGGAGCATGACGGTCGACATCATGGTCAAGGTCTTCATGACCTCGTTCATGTGGTTCGACTGCAAGCTCAAATACGACTCGATGGCGTTGCCCGCCAGCTCGCGGTAGCTGTCGGTCAGATCGGTGACGTGCGCGAAGTGATCGTAGACGTCGCGGAAGAAGGGCATCGCCTTCTCGGGCACCTCGTCGAACTCGCCGCGTGAGAGGCGGAGCAGGATCTCGCGCTGCTGGACGCTGATGCGCCGGAGGCTCTGGAGGGTGCGCTTCAAGGTAAAGAGGCGCTTGAGGACCCGATGGCCCCCGCGCGTTCCGGCCTTGTGGATGACCGCTTCGTCGAGCTTGTCGAGCTCGTCGTCGAAGGCGTCGAGGATGGGAAGATAGTCGTCCACCAGGTGATCGAGCACCGCGTGAAGCACCCACGCGGGCCCCTTCTTCAAGCTCTTCGGCGAGCGACTCAGGTTTTGGCGCGCGGCCCCCACGCAGCCGGCGCCGTGGTGGTGCGTGATGACCCACGATCGGCCGACCACGATGTCGACCTCCACCAGCGCGAGCTCCTGCACGTCGGCGCCGTGCTTCACGCCGTGCATCAAGACGTAGAGGTAGTCGTCGAAGTCTTCGATCTTCGGCAGCGCGCGGTCGCACCAGATGTCTTCGATGACCAGCGGGTGGAGCCCGAAGTCGTTGGTGAGCATCGCGTCCAGCTCGTCGCTCTTCTCGCCGAGGTCGATCCAGAGCATCTGGCCGGCCGCGTGGAGCCTTCGGACATGGTCGATATCGTCCGTCTCGCCCGTGATTTCGCCATCGACGAAGAACGCCCGCATCCCTTGCCTCACACCGAACCCCGATAAGCGCAGTTATGCGCGCTTTTCGGCCAGGATCAAGGTGCGGGGGGAGTCGGTGCCGAAGAAGACGCCCGGTGTCGCGATCCGTCCGCTCACCTCGGCCACGCGGAAGCCGTGGTCGTGGAGCATCTTTCCCAGCTCGTGGAGCGAGTAGATGCGGATCGAGTACTCGATTTCCTTCGAGCGGCCGTCGTCCATCATCATGGTGCGTTTGATGCGCATGCGGCTGGTGATCCAGTCGATGGTCATCTCGTCCATGCACACGCAGCCCTCGCCCTCGAACCACGCGAGCGATGGCGCCTGCCGGCTGATGTAGTCGCGGTTGACGACGTCGAGGAGGAACTGTCCGCCTTTGCGCAGCGCGCGGTGCACGCGGGAGATGACTTGCGCGTTGCGGTCCTCGTCGAAGAAGCCAAAGCTGGTGTTCCACGAGTAGATGCCGTCGAAGGTCTCTTCGAAGGTCATCTCGCGCATGTCGCCCTGCACGAAGTTGAGCTTCTGGTTGCGGTCCTGCGCCTCGTCGGCCGCGCGGGCGAGCATCGAGAGGCTCAAGTCGTAGCCCACCACTTGATATCCGCGCCGCGTGAGCTCGATGGCGTGCCGTCCGGTGCCACAGGCGAGGTCGAGCACCATGGCGCCTTTGGCGACCGCCAGGCTGTCCTCGATGAAGTCGGCCTCGGCGGCGATTTGCGCGTCCGTCACCTTGGCCATGGTGCGGATGAAATCGTCGTTGAAGAGCTCCTCCCACCAGGGGCGCGTGCGCTTGCGCTGGGGAACGGTGGCGTCGCTCAACGGGGGCGGCGCGAGCTCGCTGGGCGCGGGGCCGATCACGTCGGCGATGGGGTGCTCGTCGCCCTGCTGCAAGGTGCCGAGATCGGGGGTCGACGACATGCCGTGCCCGGGGACCATGGGCACCACGGGCTGCGGGGAGATGCGCGCGCCCATGCCCGCGGGCGAAGGGGCGCCGGCCGAGGCTGCGCCCCCGCCTCCGCCGCTCGGCGGCGGGAGGGACTTGGCGACGACGGAGCCCAACGGAACGCCGATGGGAACCGCGGCGTGCTCGCGCACCGGGGGAGCGCTCGGCGAGGGGGGCGAGAGGGCTACAGGAGACGCGCTGGAGGGAACCGGCGTGGAAATGGAGATGGGCGGCGGCGGTGCAGGCGGCGCCGGTGGGGGCGCAGGCGGCGCGGCGGCCGGTGGGGTCGGCGGCGCCGGTGGGATGCGCGGCCGCGCTTCGACATTGGGCTCCGACTCGATGCTCACCAGATCGTCGGGCTCCAGCTCGGGGGCCGAGGGGCGCGCGAAGTCTTCGTCCTCGACGACGGGGATATCGAGGCCCCCATCGCTGTCGGGGATGGTCAACATTTGGGAGCGCGAGTCGTACGAGTCCGCGATGACCGGCTTGATGGTGCCGATGCGCGGCGGAATGTTGACCCTCGGCGAGTTGGGCGCCGGTAGAGGCGGTGCAGGAACTGGCGGCACCGGAAGCGGCGGCCCTGCCGAGGCATCGCGCGGGGTCGGGGCTGCGTCGATTTCCGCGATGGGCTCCACCTCGATCTCGGGAGCCTCCTCGACCAAGGTCACCAACGTGAGATCGTTGGGCGACGGCAACGGTTCGGTATCGGGCGGCGGAGACGGAGGTCCGCCGCCGCTCGCGAGATCCCGGGGGCTCACGGGCGCCGCCGCGATCTCGTGGACGCTCACCGGCGCCGCGACCGGAACCTCGCGGTAACTCGCGGGGCGCGCGACCGGTGTCTTGGGCGGCGTATCGCCCAGGCGCACCACCGGCAGATCCGCCAGCGCATCGGAGCGGGCCATTCCGGATGCAGGTGGAGGTCCCGATGCCGGTGAAGGCGCAGCAGATGCTGGCGCAGGCGCAGATGCTGCCGCCACGGCCGACGCCGCGAGCCCCGCGGGAGCGTTGATCGTAATGATCCGCTGGGGCGCAATTTCCACCCGTTGCGTCGCCGCCGTCTCCGAGCTTCGCGGCGGGATCTCGCTGCGACGTGGCACCACCGGCGCGCTGCTCGCGCTGCTCGTCATTGCAGCGCCTGCAGCTCCACTCGCATTTGCCGCGCTCGTCGCCACATCCCGCGTGCTGGGCGACGTTTTGGGCGCGGGGCGCGACTCGGGATCGGAGCGCCGCGCGGGCGCTGCCATGGCCGACTTCAAGCTGGGTGGCGGCGGAGGCTCCAGCCGCATGGGTGCAATCTCGGGGCGCGACTGGGGGCTGGCCTCCGGCGGAGGTGCGCTGAGCGGACGCGCCACCTCGTCGTCGGGGATGCGCAATGTCATGCGTGGACGCACACGACGGCTGGGGCCCGAGTCCTCCTCCAGATCGCGCAGCCGCGTGCGCGAGGGCGACCCCGAGGGCGCGGGTGCGCTGTAGCTCGCGGGACGCACGGGCGGCGCGATGGGGGTGGGCAAGGCGTCATCCTCCAACGCTACATCGATGCTCTCGCCAAGCGCTTCCGATGCAGTTGCACCGCCGCTTGCCGCAGCATTGATCGAGGGGGGAAGTTCGTCGTTCACTCTCAGGTTACCCCTGCCTTATGGCCGTCCGCGGCCTCTGCCCGCCACCTCTGCGCACGATCGAGGCTCTTTCATAAGCGGGACTCACTCCGTCCTCGAAGCACGCGCCAAGCTCTGACCGTAGAGTACCGGTCCTTCGCCCCTGAGAAATGCAAATGCGGAAGGCTCGAGAAACAGGACGGCCGTCGAGCCCAGGTGGAAAATGCCGATTTCGTCGCCACGTGCGATCGGTAGACCCGGTTTGTGGAGCCCGAGCGGAACATCGTGTGCGTCGATGCCCGCAACGGTAATCCGACCGACGACGAGGGCAGCGACCATAACGACTGTGATGCAGCCGAGTCCCGTTTCGGGGGGCGTGTCGATCGCAATCGACACGCGGCGATTGCGAACGAACAGCTTCGGCACATAGGTCACACCGACCTCGTTCACCGGGTAATACTCGCCCGGCATCGACCGAACGTGCCGGATCACACCGCCAGCGGGCGCGTGCACGCGATGGTAATCGCGCGGTGAAAGATAAACGACGCAGCCGCCGCCCCCCTCGTAACGAGCTGCCTCTTCCGAGTCGCCCACGAGCTCGTCCACGCTGTACGCCTGCCCTTTGACGAGGAAGCGCCGGCCAGGCTCGACGCGGCCGATCGCGTCCACCCGACCATCGGCCGGGCTGACCACGACCTTTGGATCCGGATCGATCGGTCGTACGCCGGGGCGAAGGGTGCGGGTGAAAAATTCATCGAACGAGGACCACCCTTCGCGCTTGATGCACTCCTCGAAGGAGATGCCGTACGCGCGTGTGTACAAGTCCACGACGGCTCGGCCGACGACCGGATTCCAGCGATGGTCTGCGAGCTTTCCCATGACGCGGTTGATTGGGGTCTTTGGCCAGACTCGCAGCAGCTCGGCGATGACGGAGGAGAGTGCACTCATCGGCAACTTCGCACGCGCTGGGGAGTCCCCGAGGCCGGACGCCGCGCCGCGCGGCGAAGAATCCACTTCGCCACGATGGTACCTTCGGCGCACCGAATCGGTCAAATGCCTCAGTCCTGTCCTAGTGCTGGAACTTTCCATGCTCGCGCGGTCTGACATAACGGGTTTGGATCCTTTGACGTGACGGGTGGGGCAGACAAGCCAGTCGAAGCCGGCGTAGAGGCGGAAGGCGGTGCATCCAGAACTTCGCACGCCGCCTCGAGATCGAAGGGATCGGTGGCCACCGCCTCGGCGAACGATGTCTCCGCGCTGCTCCCATCGCCCCGCACACGCGCGAGCACACCGCGCACCGCCCACCACGGTCCATAGGAGGCCAGCACCTCCTTCGGCTCCTGAAAGAGCACCTCCGCCTCCTTCGTGCGACCCTCGCCGCCCAAGGCGAGGAGCACACGGCCGCGCAGGTAGCGGTAGCTGGGATCGTCCACCGGAGGTCCGCCGTTCGCCGCAGGTGGCTTTCCGGCGGGCGCCTGAAGGCGATCGAGCTCGGTCAGCGCTTCGGCGGGATGATCGCGCCCCACGAGCAGCTCGGCCAGGCGAACGCGCTCGCGGATGTCGCGCAGGTTCGGGCGCTCCTTGCCGAGCGATAGTCGCGCAGGCAACGTCTCCTTGGGCTTGGACGCGAGGTAGGCGCGCCAGCGCGTATCCCATTGCTTCAAGTTGGCGGAGCTCGCGACCTCCAGCGCCGCATCGGGCTCCTTGCCCTCGCGGAGCGCGGCGAAGAGGCGCTCCAAGGTCCCCGGCGGGGTGTTGGTCGCGAAGTAACGCACGAAGCTGGTGACCTCGGAGAACGCCACCAGCGCCGCGTCGGCGCTGGGCAGCATGGCGATCGAAGGGCCCAGCTTGTCGAGCGGCAGATCCAGCTTCAGCTCGATGCCGCGCGCGGCGATGGCGTCGGGCGAGGGTCGGTCGTCGAACGGCCCCGGCTCGCGCCAGCGGACCTCTTCGCGTTTGGCGACCCCCTCTTGGAGCCAGAGCGGCGCGCGGTCGATGGTGGAGCGGGTCACCGCGAGGTGGGTGAGCTCGTGCGCCATGGTGTCGCGCCACGCGTAGCCGTGCATGCTGGCGCGCGGGGAGAGCAAGGTCACCCGACCCCACTTGGCGACGGCCACCGTGCCCGTGGTCTGCGCCGACTCGTAGGGCAGGCCCGTCATGGCCGAGAGCGAGAGGAGATCGCGCACCACCACGATGCGGGTGGGCTTGGGCCAGGTGGCGCCGAGATCGCGGGTGAGCGCGTCGCGCGCCTTGACCACCGTGTCGACGATGAGCGGGGTGAGCGCGCGGTCGTTCTCGTCCTGGTAGCGGATCCACACCCCTTGGTCGCGGTCTTCGTCGAGCACCGTGGCGGCCGTGATGCGCGCGCAGCCGCGGGCGATGTCGGCCAGCATGGCGCCCTGCTCGGTCTTGGCGACGTCCGGGGAGCTCAGGACCACCAAGGCGCCGTCGCAGTCGGCCTCGTAGAGCGAAAGGCGCGCGCGCTCGAGGGCGATGGCCGGATCGTCGACCCGGCCGCGGCCGAGCTCCTTGCGCGCCTCGTCGAAGTCGTTGGCCATGATGAGGTCCTGCGCGCGCGCCGCGTGGTCGTTGGGGCCATCGGCGCGCACGGCGCCTCCGGCCACGGCGAGCACGGTGAGCGCGGCGCCGGCGGCGAGCAAGGAGCGTTGGACGGTCTTCATCGCAAGAGCCCCTCCGCATAGCGGCGCACGGCGTCGCCGTGCCGGCCGCTGCTCGACTGCCCGAGGCCCTTGATCACGCGGCGGCGGAAGTCCTCCGGCCCCTTGTGCGCGTCGGCCTTGGGGATGTCGGCGTGATCGTTCGAGGGATCGCCCTCCGACTCGGCGCGTTCCCCTTCGCCGCTGTTGTTGCCCAGCGCCTCTTTGGCCATCTCGAGCATGCGCTGCGCCTCGCGCTGGCGCTCGAGCGCCTTGTCGGCCTCGCCGCGCTTGAGCGCACGCGCCGCCTCCCGCGCGGCCCGCTCCGCCGCGTCGAGCGAGTCGAGCGCCGGCGGGGGCACGCCTTGCTCGCGCCCCTTCTCACCGAGCTTTTGCGCGCGCTCGGCGCGCTTGTCCTCTTCCTCGCCTTCGCGCGACAGCTGCGACTGCGCCCGCTCGGCCGCGCGCTGGCGCAGCGCCTCCAGCTTTTGCTCCGCCCACTTCACCTCGGGCTCGAGCTTCTTCTGCGCCTCGTCGAGCTTCTTCTCCGCGTCGTTGTCGCGCGGCGAGAAGATCGACCATTTCTCGCGCGCGGCCGTGCGCTTCGCCTCTTCCAGGGCTTGCAGCGCGTTGCGGCCGCTGGCCACGGCGTCGGCCGGGTTGCCGTGCTCGAGCGAGCGCGCCATCTGCTCGCCGTGCTCGCGCGCGGCGGCGCCTTTGCTCGTCCACGAGTCGCTGCCGGCGCCGATGGTGGGCAGCGAGCGCGTGGCCTCGCGCACCTGCGCGGCGTGCTTCTTCGCCTCGTCCGACAGCTGCTTCATTTCGTCTTCGCTCCCCGCGCCGGCGAGCGCCTGCTCCACGTTGTTGATCCCCCCGGCGTGATCCTGCGCCAGCCGCTCCAGCTCCTGCGCCGCCTCGTTGAAGGCGCGCTCGGCGTCGTCGGGCGCATCGCCCTCCCCGCCCGATTCGCCCGCCTCCGTCCCACGGCCGCCGCCCGACTCCCCGCCCGCGCGCCCCGACTGCCCCTTGGAGCCAAACGACGGATCCGGCTGCCGCAGCCGCGCCGCGAGATCGCGCGCTGCCAGCTCCGCGTGGTGCAGATCGTCGTCTTTGCGGCCCCGCGCCACGCGCGCGAGGTAGGCGCTCACGATCTCGCCGATGTCGCGCCCGAGCGATCCGAGGGCCAGCAAAGAGCGCCCGCCGCCCGTGAGCACCTCCGCCGCCGCGTCGGCGCGATCGGAGGAGGGCTTGTCGCTTCCTTGCTGCTGCTGCGGCGACGGCGGCGCCGGGCTCGTGTGCCGCGCCATCTCGGCGAGCCCCATCGCCAGATCTTCCGCCACATCGGCCAGCCGGCGCGAGGTGTCGCGCGTATCGCGCTGCCCCAGACCGCGCAGGATGGCGTCGACCACCAAGGTGATGCGCTCGGTGGCCTTCACCGTCGCGTCGTGCTTGGCCTTGTCGGGCGCGCGCGCCTCGAGCTCCACCGCCACCCGCACCTTGCGCATTTGGCCGCGCAAAATCGCTTGGAGCCGCGAGGGGACGCGGAGCCCCGCGTAGGAGCCGGAGAGCGTCGCCTCCAGGAAATCGGAGGTCTCGTCGGCGCCGCGGACCAGATCGCGCACGAAGGCTTTGCGATCCGGGGCGGCCTTGGGGACCTCGTGCCCGAGGCGCCAGGCCAAGGCGTCGACGAAGGCGTCGCGCAGCTTGCGGAGCGCCTCGATGCGGCGCGCTTCGGGCTCGCCCACCTCGGGCGGAATCAAGGTGATGGCCGCGCTGGCGCCCCACTTGGGCCCGGTGACCGGATCGTTGTCCTTGGCCTCCACCCGAACCTCCACCGGCGCGTGGCTCTTCTTCACGAAGGGATCGGTCGTCTTGAGCACGTGCCCCCCGCGATCGCTGCGGGTCTCGCCGTCGAGGCGCGCGAGCACGCGGCGCTCTTCGCGCCCGGCGGAGCGGAGCACCAGGTGCACCTCGCGCAGGCCATGATCGTCGGTCACCGCGTAGCGAATGGGGATCTCGCTCACCGTTTCGGTCGCCAAGAGCACCTTGCGCGGCGCGCCCTCGAGCACCACCTCGGGCGCGCGATCGGGGATCGACGTGATGGGCGTGGCCTCCGGCTCCTCGATGCGCACGTCGCCGAAGCGCGCGACCACGCGCAAGGTGACCGTCTCCCCCAACGGCCAGCGCGCCACCAGGCGATGGTGGCCGTCGTCGGCGAATGGGATCTCGCTCTGGCCGTCGGTCAGAAAGATGCGCCGGTTCGAGTGCAGGGGCCGGCCCACGAAGGTCACCAAGGTGCCCCGGTGGAGCTGCGCCATATCGTAGGGCTGCTCCCGGTACTCCTCGGCGTGCAGGTACTCCGGCGGGCGCACGAGCATCTGCACGTCGTCGAGCCAGCGCATCGACACCGGCGCGATCCCGCCGCGGGCCACCAGCACGTCGGCCCCTTCGAGGATGGCCCACGGGCTCCAGATGCCCAGCACCAGCACCGCCACGCCAAACACGGCGCTGGCGATCCCGAACTGCATGGCGCGCCGCCGCGCGCCCATCATGATGCGATCGCCCGGCAGCGCCGCGATGGTGCGCTCCACGTGCAGCCGCGCCAGCGGCGCCGAGGTCCCCGTGCTCGCCTCGCCGTCCTCGGTCACCAGCGAGAGCGCGCGCAGCGCCCGATCGGCGCGCTCCCGATCGGCCGAGAACGCGATCCGCCGGATGATCCGCGCCGGATCGTCCCACGCGCGCTTCTCCCGAAAATGCAGCCACACGACCGCGCCAATCACGGCCGCGATCGCCGCCGCGGCGGCCGCGCGCGCGCCCGGCGTCCCGCGGCGCGCGAGAAACATCGCCGAGGTGATGGAGAGCACCACGAACCCTGCGATGGCCCGCTCGCGCGGCGTTCGCACCGCGCGGAGCCAAGCCTCGGAGAGCGGACGCAGGGGATCGAAGAGGGGCGATTTCATGCGTCGTTACGAACCGGCGGGCGCGGGGGCCGGGGCGGGTCCAAGGGGCGGAATGGTGGAGGGAAACGGCGGCAACGTGGAGGGAAAACCGCCGGGCATCCCGCTTGGAAGCGGAGGAAACCCGCTGGGGAGCGCGGTGGGAAAGGTCGAGGGCAGCGGGATGGCCGACGGCAGCGGGATGGCCGACGGCAGCGGGATGGGGATGCTCGGAAACGGCACCGCGCCCCCGGGGCTCGATGCGCTCGCGGACGGCGCCGACGAGGGCTTGGGCGAAGGACGCGCGCCCGGGGTCGTGGGCCGCGGCGGCTGCCCGGTCCCGGTGAGCGGCGCCAACGTATTGGCCGGCGGCGCCGGGGTCTGCGCGTTCGTCGCGCTGTCGGCCGGGGTCGCGGGCGGGGGCGGATAGGTCGCGGCCGGCGTGCCCGGTGAGGCGGTCACGTCGCCATCCGACTGCCAGCTGATGGCCGCGTACGTGATCGCACCGCCCAGGCCGAGCACCAGCGGCACCAGGAGCCACAACCACCCGCGGCTCGCCGGCTTTCGGCGCGGCTCGGGCGATCGATACGGCGTGCTCACCCGCGCGTGCGCCTGCATCTGCGGGTGCACCTGCATCTGTGCATGCGGCGGCACGTGCGCGTGGGGCGGCGCACCGGCGGCGAGCGCGCCCGGATCCATCACATAGACCTGCGGCGGCGCGCCGGGCGGCGGAGGCGCCACCGGCAGCTGCACCGCGCCCAGCACCGTGGCGCCCGACAGACTGGGCCCCGGTGCGGCCGCGAACACCGCGTCCGCCGGCGCCCCCAGCACCGTCCCGGGCCCCACCCCAGGCCCCACCAGCGCGGCGGCGCCCAGCGGCTTGGTGGGCGCGCGCCCGAGGTCGGAGGCCAGCGAAACTTTCTCGAGCGCCAAGCGCATCTCGGTCGCGCTGGCGAAGCGCAGATCGGGGCGCGCCGCCATCGCGCGGTGCACCAGCCCTGCGAGCTCGCGCGGAACGTCGGGCGCCGCGTGCACCAGCGGCTTCACGTCGCCCTGCTCCACGCGCGCGGCGATGATGCGCGCGTCGCCCTCGCCCTCCACGGGGCGCACGCCGGCGATCATCTCGTAGAGCATCACCCCGACGGCGTACAAATCGGAGCGTGCATCGGCGCGGTCGGCGGAGTAAGCCTGCTCCGGGGCCATGTACTCGGCGGTGCCCATCACCACACCGGCCACCGTGAGGTTTCGGGGCGCGCCCGGCTCGCTCGTTCGAAACTTGGCGATGCCGAAGTCGATCAGCTTGAGCACCGGGTGCCCGGCCGAGAAGGTGACGAACACGTTCTCGGGCTTCAAATCGCGGTGGGTGACGCCCAGCGCATGCGCCGCCTCCAGCGCCTCCAGGATCTGCTTCGTGTACGCGCAGGAGAGCGGGATCGGGACCTTGCGCTCGCGTTCGAGCACGCTCGAAAGGGGCTCGCCCTGGAGCAGCTCCATCACGATGTACGCGAGCCCCTCGGGGGTGCGATCCACGTCCATCACCTGCACGACGTGGGGGCTGCGGATCTGCGCGGCCACCCGAGCCTCTTGCAGAAAGCGATCGATCAGCCCCGATCGCCCGGCCAGCTCGGGGTGCAAAAGCTTGATGGCCACACGCGACCCAAGCACCTCGTGGACGGCCTCGTAAACCGAACCCATCCCGCCGTCACCCAAAAGGCGCACCAGGCGATACTTGGAACTGACGAGGTACCCAACTCCTGCCACATTCGGGTTATACCCCGAGTTCTCCTCACGAATGTCGTCTCTCTTGCATTTGGGCTCCACGCCTCCTCCTCCCCGCGGCTTGCCTTTCCGCGCGCTCGTTGGATCGCCGCGATGGATCGGCTCGCTGGCAGCCCTCACCGGGATGACCGCCCTCTCCATCGATATGAGCCTGCCGGCCCAGCCGACATTGATGCGCGAGTTCGGCGTGGGCTCCGACCGCACCCAGCTCACCCTCAGCCTTTTCTTGCTCGGATACGCCATCGGGCAGCTCATCGTCGGTTATGTCTCCGACGCGCTGGGCCGCCGAAGGCTCTTGCTCGCGGGCCTGGCCGTTTTTTCCCTGGCCGGCCTCGCGTGCGCGATCACCACGAACCTCTCGGTCCTCATCGCGCTGCGCTTCGTGCAAGGCACGGGGGCGGCCTCGGGCACCGTGATCGCGCGCGCCATGGTGCGCGATACGCACGCGGGCTCCGAAGCCGCGCGGCTCTTTGCCACCATGACGGCGGTCCTTTGCCTGGCGCCGATGCTGGCGCCCATCGTGGGCGGATTTTTGCTCGTGCACCTGGGCTGGCGGGCGATTTTCACCACCCTGGGGCTCTGCGGCATCGCGCTGGGCGTCATGACGGCGCTCTCGCTCGAGGAGACCTTGGCCGAGCGGCGCCCTCTCGCGCTGGGGGCCATCGCCTCGTCCGTCGGGCGCTTCTTTCGCACGCGGGGCACGCGCGGGCCCTCGGCCGTCATCGCGCTCTCCTTCGCGGCCCAGTTTGCGTTCATCTCCGGCTCCCCCTTCGTGCTCATCGATGGCTACAAGGTGGAACCGTCGCACTACGGCTTCTATTTCGGCGCCACCGCCCTGGCGCTCATGGCGGGGTCCGCGGCCGGGGGGCGCCTTCTCAAGACGGGCCGGCCCACGCGCCGGGTGGTGACCTTGGGCGGCCTCACCTTGTTCGTCGCCGCCTTGGCGCTCGCGGCGCTCGTGCAGGTGCCCGCCGCCGGCGTGCTCGGCTTGATGGTGCCGGTGGTGGGGTGCTTCGTGGGCATCGGCCTGGTGGTGCCCAGCTCGGCCGCCATGGCCATGGAGCCGGTGCCCGAGATCGCCGGCACCGCGTCCGCCCTCATTGGCTTTCTGCAGATGGTCGCGGGCTCCGTCTCCGGCTATGTCATCGCCAAAATTGGAGGCTCCAACCCGCGCACCTTGGGGCTTCAGGTCGCCATCCTGGCCCTCGCCTGCGCGGCCATGGTGTTCAGGCCGCGTCGCGCATCGAGCTGAGATCACCCGACGCGTTCGCTTGCAGGAGGACGCCCACCGTCTCTGCGTCCTCGATGCGGGCAAACACGGGCAGGAGCGCGCCCTCGGCCTCCTCGCGTCCAAAGCTCGCAAAGGCGCCGCTCGGGGCGAGCGCCCGCGCTTGCGGGCCGTCGAGCACCAAGAAAACGTCGTGCAGACGGCGCGCGGGGGCGGCGATCACATAGGCGATGCGCCCGCGCTCCAGGTGCAGCTCTTCACGGTGGCGGCGAATGAGCACGCGGCGGTTGGTCACCACGTAAATGGTTCGTCGGGCGAGGAACATCGGACGCACCACCGACGCGTACCCCACGCCGATGGCCACCGCCGCCAAGAGCAGCACCGTGAGCGCCACGCCAAAGATGAGCAGCCCGAGCATGACGGGCGGCAGCGCATGCAGCCGCAGAACACCGCGGAGCGTGGGGATCGCGCGCACGAGCACGTGCACCGCCGCCAGCGAGACCACCAGCGAGAGAACCGCGGTCCCGAGGCGCCGCGACGTCCACGACGAGGCCAGCGGAATGCCGCTCCAGAGCACGCGCTCGCCCGGATCCAGGCGCTGGCCCAAGGGCCGCGTGCCCTGCCCCAGCGGCGCGCACGGGGTCATGCCGCGCACGATGGCCCATAGGCGATCGGGCCCCGTCACGCCATGCAGGGCGAGCTTCAAGGTGCGCCGCAGCGCCCCCGTCGGCACGGCGCGCACCAGGATCAAATCCCCCACGTCCGATTCTTTGGGATCCCACCGGATCACGGCGTAGCTGATGGCGGAGCGGTCCATGGTGCGCCGCACGCGGCCGCGCCGCCAAATGATGTGCTTCTCCGTGACGATGTACTCGACCCCGCTACGCCAGAGGATGGGCAGCCGCCATGCGCCCAGCGCAATCGATGCGCACCAGAGGGCAAACAGGATCATGCCGCCCACGTGGGCATGCAACGACGTGCGGGCGAGGACCGCGAACGAGAGGGTCACCAACGAGACCGTCGCGCACACCGCGGCCACGAGCTTTGCCCCGAGCGGAGCGCGAACCACCCGGGGCCTTCCGGACCAGAGGATCGTTTCGTTGAAGAGAGAGTCGCGCTCCATGCGCATGCCAAGCTCGCGCGGGGGGTCTAGCCTAGTTCTAGCAGGGTTCGATGGTCTCGCCCTTGAGACGCACGAAGCGGGCCATACCTTGGGTGTTCCCGGCGACTTGGCGCTCGACGGGGCTAGGACTGCACGGCGCCGGGAAACGCGAGCGGTGCGTTGCGGCGGGACGGGCCGCGGCGGTGGGCGCTGCGGACGAGGGCGTCACACAAGCGCGGAAAGGGGATGCCCACCGCGGCCGCGGCCTCCGGGTACAAGCTGGTGCTGGTGAAGCCGGGGAGCGTATTGACCTCGAGCACGATGCACGACGAGGCATCGGCGCCGTCGCCCACCACGAAGTCGACGCGCGACAGATCGCGGCAGCCGAGCGCGCGGTGCGCCTGCAAGGCCAGCTCCTGCACCCGGCGCGTGAGCTCGTCGCCCAATGGGGCCGGACAGCGGTGCACGCTGCGCCCGGGCGCGTAGCGCGCTTCGAAGGTGTAGAAGGCGTCGTTGGGGGCCAGGATCTCGGTGGGCGGGAGCGCGTACGCCTGCTCGCCCTGCAGATCGAGCACGCCGCAGGTGACCTCGCGGCCGTGCGCAAAATGCTCCACCAGGGCCGCGTCGCCCAGCTCCCACACCGCCTCGATGGCCGCGGCCACCTGCGCGTCGGGCGCATCCGCCTCGTGCCGGCTCACGCCGACCGCCGAACCGCTCGCCGAAGGCTTGACCACCACGCTGGCGCCGACGACCTGGCGCGCAAACTCGGCGGCCGCGCGCGGCGTTTTTTCGGCGTCGCGGGAGAGCGAGATGCCGCGCGCCACCGGCAGCTCGGCCAGCTCGAATTGACGCCGCGCGTACACTTTGTCCATGGCCACGGCGCTGGCCTTCACGTCGGAGCCCACGTAGGCCAGGCCCAGCACCTCGAGCACGCCCTGGAGGCACCCGTCCTCGCCCACGGCGCCGTGCACCGCGGGGTGCACCACATCGAACTTGCCGCGCAAGAGCGCCTCGAAGATGCCGGTATCGAGCTCGAGACGGGTCACGTCGTGCCCGGCCTCGGTGAGGGCTTGATGCACGGCGGCGGCGGAGGCGCGGCTCACACCGGCTTCGGAGGAAGGGCCTCCCTGGATGACGGCTACACGAAGACGCGAGGGCGATTCAGGAGCTACGGACATCCCGCCACGATATCACGCGGCGGATCCTTTCGGCGACATGTCCACGAGCTCGATGCCGAGCGCCTGCGACATTTCGAACACCCGCGGGTCGCGGTAAAACTCGCCGAACGCGATGCGCTGGATGCCCGCGTTGGCGATCAGGCGGAAGCAAATCCAGCAAGGCGATGCGGTGACGTAAATGTCCGCCGCGTCGATGCGGACGCCATTGCGTGCGGCCTGAACGATGGCGTTGGCCTCCGCGTGCACGGTGCGCACGCAGTGCCCGTCCTCCATCAGATGGCCGACGTCGTCGCAGTGCGGCATCCCTCGGATCGACCCGTTGTACCCGGTCGCCAGGATGATGCGGTCGCGCACGATGACGGCGCCCACGAACTTGCGATCGCACGTCGAGCGGGTGGAGACCTCCCGCGCGATGTTCATGAAATACTCGTCCCAGGAAACGCGTGCTCGGGCCATGGCGCGCCTAAGAGTAGTCCTACTTTAGACCGAGGCGCTTGTTGAATGTCTCGCCGCTCTTGATGGTCACCGTAAACGACTGTTTGATGCCGTCGTCCGGGTTCTCCAAGGTCAAGGTGTGCGACCCGGCCGCCAGCGGCACGCGGAGGATGGGCGTGGTCCCCAAGACGCGCCCGCCCTCGCTCACCTTCGTCCACGGATACGTGTCGAGCGTCAAGAACCCGTCGTCGGCCTTCTCGGCGGGCGCAGGTCCCGACGCGGCCGTGCCCGTGGGGTGCGGTGGGGGCTGCGTTCGCGTGCGCCCGCCGCCGCTCTGGGCCACGCGCCCCGAGTGCACCGGGCTCCCTGCCATCGCACCCGACGCGGCGGACGTACCCGGCGACGTACCGGGTTGCGGGACCACGCCCACCCCCGAGCCGCCGACGATGCCGGTGGCCGCGCCCGTCGCTTGGCCCGCTTGGCCTGCTCCCGATGCGGACCCGGAATTATCGGCGCGGGGAGCCTCCGGACCGCGGGCCGGCGGATCGCCTTTGTTCGCCTGCGCGGTGCCGCCGCGCTGCCCTTGCGCATAGAGGAAGATGACCGCGATGGCCAGGATGCCGACCACCACCGACAGCAGAATGACCGCCAGCCGGCTCTTTTTGGGCTCGGCCGCGATCACCGGCTGCGACGCCTGGCTAAAGCCCGGCGCGGCGGAGTAGCCGCTGAAGTTGGGGACGATCCCGCTCCCGCTCCCGCCGCTCACCCCCAGGCGCATCAACTGCGCGCTGGAGGGCGATGAGCCCATGCCGTTGCCCGCGCGGCGAATGGCCTCGGCGTTGAGCAGCGCCAGCTCCTCGGTGCTGGTGGCCGCGGTGACCTTCGCCATGTGCTCTTGGATTTGCTTCTGCACCTCCTCGCGCACCCGCGAGAACATGGAGGACATCTTGCGGCCGATCTCGTCCTGCCGGATCGGCCGCCCCGTCGCCGTGAGGAAGCTATCGAGCGCGTCGCGCATTTCTTGGGCGGTCTGAAAGCGGAATCGCGGCTCTTTCTCCAGCGCGCGGCCCACGATGGCGTCGAGCTCGGGATCGATGTCCGCCCGCACCGACGAGACGGCGGGGATGGGCAGGTGCAGAAGGCGGTGCAGGGTGCTCGCGGCCGAGTCGCCCGTCATCAGGCGCTGGCGGGTGAGCATCTCCCACAAACAGATGCCCATGGAGAACACGTCGGCCCGGCGATCGATGGGGCCGCCCACCGCCTGCTCCGGCGACATGTACGCGACCTTGCCTTTGAGGACGCCGATCTCCGTCTCGGTGGAGCTGAGGGCGGCCTTGGCGATGCCGAAGTCCACCAATTTGGCCTGGCCGCCGTAGGTCACGAAGACGTTGTGCGGGCTCACGTCGCGGTGGATGATGTTGAGCGGGCGGCCGTCGTAGTCGACGAGCGCGTGCGCACACTCCAGACCGGCCAGCGCATCGGAGATGATACGGGCGCAGAAGGCTTGGTCGAACACCTCGTTGCGCTTCACCGCCTCGCGGATGATTTTGTTGAGGGACTGACCCTCGAGGTACTCCATGGCGATGAAGTAGTTGCCGTCCTTCTCGCCGACCTCGTACGTGTGAACGATGTTCGGGTGATTCAGCCGCGCCGCCAGCCGGGCCTCGTCGAGGAACATGTTGCGGAACGCGGGATCGTCGGCCAGGTTCGACCGCAACCGTTTGATGACCGCGAGCTTGTTGAACCCCATGGGGCCGCGGGCAATCGACAGAAAAACATCTGCCATGCCTCCGCGCCCCAAGGTGGCGAACAGGTGATATTTGCCGAACGTCGAGGCGGGGGAGCCCACCCCGAGCGCCTCCATCCCGGCTTCTTGGCCTTGTTCGGCCCCAACCGACATTGCCTCATGGGATACCACGGATTCCCCTTCCCGGCCTATTCACTGCTCAATTTTCGCTTTTTTTCTCGCGCATTTCGCGCGATGTCACATTGTCATCTATGCAAATCGCAGCCTTTCCTCGCCCTGGGTGGTCCCGGATCCCGGGCGGCAAGCATCTCACGTCGGGGCCAAGTCGAGGCCGCATCAACTCCTCATCCCAAATTCATTGACGGATCCCATGGCGAAGGGCACATCCCGAACGATGCGCATACGGTGGTGGTGGATCGGTCCTGCGGTAGGACTCTTCGTGGGAGCCCTGGCCCATGCGGCCGGGGGTCAAGGGGATAGAGCACGCGCGGAGTCTCTCGTTTCGGAGCTCGAGGCCGATGCGGCGCACAAGGCCCTGACGGCCGAGGTGGTGCGACGCGCGCGGCAGTACCTGGAGCAAGGGGACAAGCTGCGGGCGGGGGGCGATGAAGCCCACGCCAAGCTGGCCGACGTGGTCGCCCGCGAGTGGGCGGAGGTCGGCCGCGATCTGGTGCGCACAGTGGAGCTCGAGCGCCGCGCCATCGAGGCCCGCCACACGGCCGACGACGCGGGGGCCGAGGTCGAACGCGAGCGCGCGCTCCTCGACGAGGCCATCGCGCAAAACGGCCGGCTGCGCGCCCAAGTGGAGTCCGCGGAGCGCGAAAAGAAGCAAGAGCCCGAGAAGACCTCCGCCAGCGCCACCCGCGACGCAGGCCCTTCGCCGGCCAAGCCCGCGAGCACCCCGAGCAAGGGAAACAAGGCGACCCCCTCGAAAGGACGACAGCCGTGAGAGCTTTCTCCCGTTCGTTCCGTTTGCGGCTCGCCGCCTCGACCCTCGCCACATGCACCCTCCTCGCGCTCGCAACCGGCTGCGGCGGCGCCGCGGCCACCCCGCGCGGATCGTTCGGTGCGCTCGACGCCGTGGAGCGCGCCCGGAGCAGCCCCGGCGCCCGCGAAGGCGCCGCCCTCGCCCCGCAGGAATACGGCGTGGCCGAGCGCGAGCGCGCCCTGGCCAAGAAGGCCCACGACGAGGGCGACGACGTGGCCGCGCGCCTCTATGCCGATCACGCGATCGCCGCCTACGAGCACGCGGCGGTCCTCGCCCGCCTGGCGCGCGCGCAGACCGATGAAACGAAGGCGCAGACCGCCCGCAGCGCCGCCCAAGCCGACGCCCGGCGCCTCTCGCAAGCGCGCATCGACGTCGATCGCGAGGGCGCCGAGCTCGATCGCCGCCTCACCCTCTCGCAAGAGGCGCTGGTGCCTTCGAGCCGTCCGGCCGATCCCCTGCGCGAGGCCGCGCGCCTTCAAGCCGCCCGCTCCCTCGCCACGCAAGCGCGCCTCCTCTGCGGCGCCGCGCGGCTCCTGTCGCCCAACTTGGAGGGCCTCGCCGGGGCCGAAAAAGAGGCGGCCGATCTGGAGAAGAAGCTCGAATCGAGCCCCAAGCCCGCGCCCATCGATGCGGCCACGCACGCGCGGGTCGCCTGCCTCACCGTGCTGACCAAGGTGCGCAGGAGCGAGGGCCGCGCCAGCGCAGGCCAAGCCGATGCGCTCCTCGCCGAGCTCTCGGCGGCGGGCAGCTGGTCGCCCGTTCGCGACGAGCGGGGCGTCGTCGTCACCCTGCGCGACACCTTTTCGAAGTCGTCGGGCCTCACCGCCGACGGCGAAGCGAAGCTCAAAGAGCTCGGCCGCGTGCTGGGCGCGCACCCCGGCGTGGCCGTGCAGGTCGTCGTCCACGATGCTGCAGCGCCCAGTGCACAAGAAGCGGTCCTGGACAAGCAGCGCGCAGACAACGCCGCCAAGGCCCTGGCATCGGCCGCCAACTCGACCCGCGTCCATGGTGAAACGGCGGGCAGCCGCGCCCCGCTGGTCGATCCTTCCGACGCGAAATTGCGTGCGCGCAACGCACGTCTCGACATTGTTTTCGTGACACCAACCGACTGAGTGTACCGAATTCGGGTTGACACCCACCATCGGCGATAAAATATGCGTGGGTCGGATTTTCCGAATCCCATGCCGCGCTGCGGCCACAATTAGCTTCAGGATGCACTTCATGAAACGTGGCTCGACCCTGCTGATTGGCTTTCTCACCGCCTCCGCGTCGATTGTCATGCTGGCCCCTGGCTGCGGGAGCAGCGACGTCTCGGGGTTCGACAACATGGTGGACGAGGCAGGCATCCCCGGCCCCAACCCCGGCGGCGACTTCGGCGACTCGGGCCCCCGCGGCGGCAAGCCGTGCACGGGGCTCTGCCAGCAGCAAGTGCGCTGCGACGACGGCGGCGACACCACGGTGAGCGGCATCGTCTACGATCCTGCCGGCAAAGTCCCTCTGTACAACGTGGTCGTCTATGTGCCGAACGCGGAGCTCGGGGGCATCCAAACGGGCGCCTCCTGCGACCGTTGCGATCCAAGCCTCTATTCGGGCAACCCGCTCACCGGCGTGCAGACCGACGCCAAGGGCCAGTTCAAAATCCCGAACATGCCGGTCGGCAAAGACATCCCGCTGGTGATTCAAATCGGCAAATGGCGCCGGACGATCAAGGTGCCCCATGTCGCGAGGTGCGTCGACACCCCGCTCCCGGCCACCGAAACGCGTCTGCCGCGCAACCAGCGCGAGGGCAACATCCCGCTGATGGCCATCACCACGGGCGGGTCGGACTCCATGGAGTGCTTGCCGCTGCGCATGGGGATCGACATCAGCGAATATTCGATCAAGGGCGGCCCGGGCCGGATCCACCTCTACAAGGGCGAGAACGATATCGAGGAAGATCCGAGCGACAACGCGTACTCCACGGGCAAGTTCGTGAGCAGCGTCGCGGGCGGCGCCTCATTCCCGGCGTCGACCGAGCTGTGGAACAGCACCGACCGCCTCAAGGCGTACGACATGGTGATTCTGTCGTGCGAGGGGAGCCCCAACCCGAAGAGCAAGCCTCCGGAGGCCACCAAGGCCCTTTACGAGTACGAGTCCATCGGCGGTCGCGTGTTCGCATCGCACTGGCACGAGTACTTCTTCCGAAAGGGCCCCGAGGACGTGCAAAAGACGGGCACCTGGGACGAAGAGGCCTACGAGCCCACGAGCGACACCTACACGGCCATGGGCATCGTGCGAACCAAAAACGGCGACAAAGACTTTCCGAAGGGCATCGCCTTCGCCGACTGGCTCGACAACGTCAAGGCGACCAACCCGCGCACGCAGCTCAGCATCACCGAGCCCCGCGGCGTGCTCACCGCCGTGAACGCGAGCAAGGCGCAAGAGTGGATCACGATCCCCACGTATCCGCGCGCACCCGCCGTACAATTCATGTCCTACAACGCCCCCATCGGCGCAGCCGACGACAAAATCTGCGGCCGCGCCATCTTCACCGACATGCACGTGTCGGCCGGCGTCCCCCGCGGAACCCCGCGCGACATCGTCGGCGAACAAGGCACTCAATTTCCGGCGGGCTGCAAGGGCTACGATCCCAAGGATCCGGAGGCCGTCCGCAAAGCCGATCTGACCCCGCAGGAAAAGGCGCTCGAGTTCATGTTGTTCGACCTGGCATCCTGCGTATCCAGCGACGACAAGCCGCCGCCTCCGCCCGTCATTCATTGAGCGAAGAGGCGAATCGTCGAAGGCGATGATGGGGTAACCGCGCGGACGCGTCGCGGGTGCGCTGGCGTTCCTGGCGGTTTCTTGCTCTCGATGAATGAACCGCCAGGACGCGAGGGAGCGCCAGGGGTGGGCACCATGGCCCCAAGGGCTTCACGGCGGGCGTTGCTGGCGCCCCTGGTGTCCTGGCGGTTTCTTGCTCTCGATGAATGAACCGCCAGGACGCGAGGGAGCGCCAGGGGTGGGCACCATAGCCCCAAGGCTTCACGGCGGGTGTTGCTGGCGCCCCTGGTGTCCTGGCGGTTTCTTTCCGCTCGATGAATCAACCGCCAGGACGCGAGGGAGCGCCAGGGGTGGGCACCATAGCCCCAAGGGTTTCACGGCGGGCGTTGCTGGCGGCCCTGGTGTCCTGGCGGTTTCTTGCTCTCGATGAATGAACCGCCAGGACGCGAGGGAGCGCCAAGGGTGGGCACCAAGGACCCAGAGGTTTCACGCGGGTGTTGCTGGCGCCCCTGGTGTCCTGGCGGTTTCTTTCCGCTCGATGATTCAACCGCCAGGACGCGAGGGAGCGCCAAGGGTGGGCACCAAGGACCCAGAGGTTTCACGCGGGTGTTGCTGGCGCCCCTGGTGTCCTGGCGGTTTCTTTCTTTCTCGATGACGGTTTGCCGCCCGGACGACCCATCAGTGGATGACGGGGGGCGGCGGCGGCTCGGTGTCCTTCGAGATGCACGACGAGAGATCGAAGAGCATGAACTCGAGGGCTTTTTCTTGCTCCGAGAGCGGGCCCGAGACGCATTCTTGGGTGGGAAACGTCTTGCCCAGGTGGTCCGCGCGTGCGCCGGCCGAAACGTGCAGGTTGGTGTAGACGGCGCGTCCGCAGGCCTCCGCCTCGGGCTTGTCGAGGGGCGCGTTGTACGAGACGAACTGCACCGCCTTGGGCGGATTGGCGTTGAACTTGTCGCCGTTCTCGTGCCGGCCGACGTACTGAGGAATGGTCGCCCAATCTTGGGCCCGTGGATCGGTGACGGCGCTCATGATGTCGCGCGCTTGTTGGATGGGCAGCATCTTGTCTTGGGGCGTGGCGCCGACGTTTTTGAGCCATTGGGCGAAGGCTTTCCCCTTGGGGAAGCTATCGTTCACCACCGCGAGCTGCGTATCCCTGTCGTTCTCGGGGATTTCGTTGACGTTCCAGCTTCCAATCGAGGGCACCGGGGCGGGCCCTAGGCGAAACCAGATCTCGTGCCAGTGCGAGGCGAACACGCGGCCGCCCATCGACTCGTAGGCATAGAGGGCGTTTCGGGTGGCCGGCGGTTTGTCGTCCGCGAACCTCCCGCCTTCGCACGAGAGGATCACCATATCGTAGGCTTTGAGCGTGTCCGTGCTGCTCCACAGCTCGTTCGCGCTCGCGAACTCGGTGCCCGAATCGAACTTCACCGTCGCGCCGCCCTTGCCTTGGTACAGGTGAATGCGCCCGTCTTGTCCTCGCGTCGAGAACTCTTTCGGGTCGAGCCCCATACGGATGGGCAAGCACTCCATGGAGTCGGCCCCGCCGGTGGCGATGGCGATATGGGGAATGCTCCCCTCCCCCCGGTTGCGCGGAAGGTGCGTCTGCTCCTTGGTGAGCTTGGTCTCCGTGCAGGCCGGCACATTTACCGTGACATGTTCCCGGCGCCATTTCCCGATTTGCACGACCACCGGGATCTTCTCGCCCACGGGCACGTTCTTGAGGGTGAAGTTTCCGAACGCGTCGGTCACCGCGGAGCTCACGGGATCGCCCGTGTAAACATTGGAGCCCGAGTCGCAGCGGTCGCACGATGCGCCGGTGGGGATGGTCTCGAGCTTTGCGTTCGGCACGAAGACGAGCGCGTTGTAGAGCGGCACGTTGCCCGCCGGATCGTAGACGGTGCCCGTCAGGGTCGTGTCGCCGCCACCGGGGCACGTGACGCGTTGAAGGCACAGGCCCGTGTTGCACGGCTTGCCGCCGTCACCGCCGCCGGGCCGCGGAATGAAGGAGCCGTCCACGGGGTTGCCGCCGTCTTCGCCCGGCGCGGGGCCGAACCCGGAGGTGTCGCTGCTTCCGCAGCTTGGGAGGCCGAGTAAGACGCCCGCGAGGATCGCGCACGACGCCGTAAGGATCTGTGAAGCACGGTGCATGAGAACACCCCTTGAAGTGGAATAATGAACCCCGTCATCTAAGCCAACACCCGACCGAATTCGTCCATTCGTCGTGCATCCATGCGCTTTTTGTAGCCAGCTGCAGGTGCAGGTAATCGACGTTGGTCGCGAGCGGGGGATTGAATTCCAGTGACGGGGCTCGTCGCTCGCCGTAGGTCGATGCGTCCGCCCGTCGCACGCGACGCGCGACGGGCGGGTGACCGCTTGGTGATCAGTGGATGGGCGGCGGCGGCGGCTCGGTGTCCTTCGAGATGCACGACGAGAGATCGAAGAGCATGAACTCGAGGGCCTTTTCCTGCGGCGACAGATCGCCGGAGATGCACTCGGCGCCGGGGAACGTCTGCCCGATATTGTCTTTTCGAGCGCCCGACGAGACGTGCAGACCGCTGTAGACGGCGCGCCCGCAGGCCTCGGCCTCCGGTTTGTCGAGCGGCGCGTTGTAGGAGACGAACTGCACGGCCTCCGGAGGACTGGCCAGGGTCGGCGGATCGTCGACGTTATTTTTTCGCCACATGTAGTTCGGGATGGTGGCCCAGTCTTGCGCCCTCGAACCGAGGGGCAAGCTCAAATTGCGGCGAGCCTGCTCGATCGGCAGCTTGCCCTTCGCCGACGTGGCTTGGACGTTCTGCAGCCAATCCGAGAACGCCTTCCCCTTCGGGAACTTCTCGTTCACCTCCGCGACCTGGGTGTCCCTGTCGTTCTCCTGACTCGAATTGGTCCATCGCCCGATCGCCGGCACTGGGCTGGGACCTTGACTGAACCAGATATCGTGCCAGTGCGACGCAAACACGCGACCGCCGATCTTCTCGTATTCGTAAAGCGCATTGCGCGCCGATTCCGGTTTGCTATCCGGGAATCGGGCACCTTCGCACGAGAGAATGACCATGTCGTAAGCTTTGAGCTGGTCGACGTTGCTCCACATATCCGTGCCGGCATTGGCGAAGGACGCGCCGCCTGCCACGTCGTTATCGAACTTGATGGTGGGCTTTTGGGTTCCCGAGCCCTGCCCCTGGAAAAGATGAACGCGACCGTCGCCCGCAGCGCCCTTGGTCGAGAACTCGCTGGAGTCGAGCCCCATGCGGCGCAGCAAGCACTCCATGGAGTCCCAGCCGCCGGTGGCAAGGGCAATATGCGGAATGCTTCCTTCACCGCTGTTCTTCGGCAGACGCGTGACCTCGGCCGCGACCGGATTTTCACCGCACGACTTGGTCACGTTTAT
Source organism: Sorangiineae bacterium MSr11954 (assembly GCA_037157815.1). Classification (NCBI taxonomy): domain Bacteria; kingdom Pseudomonadati; phylum Myxococcota; class Myxococcia; order Myxococcales; family Pendulisporaceae; genus Pendulispora; species Pendulispora albinea. The sequence goes on along the minus strand of CP089984.1, from coordinate 4,052,823 downwards.
TTTGACGTTTTCGCGGCGCCATTTCCCGATTTGGACGACCAAGGGGATGTTGTTGTCGACGGGCACGTTCTTCAACGTGAACTTCCCCGACGCATCGGTGAGCGCGGAGCTCACCGGATCGCCGGAGTACACGTTCGATCCCGAGTCACATCGGTCGCACGACGCGCCGGTTGGAATCTTTTGAAGCGGCGCGTTCGGTACGAAGACGAATGCATTGTAGAGCGGCACTTTCCCAGCCGGATCGTAGACGGTCCCCGTGATCGTCGTGTCGCCGCCCCCCGGGCACGACACGCGTTTGAGGCATAGACCCGTGGTGCACGGTCGAGGACCGCCGCCATCGGGTCGTGGGGTGAAGCTACCGTCGTCGACGCGCCCCCCATCGTCCAGGGGGTTGAAGCCCACGTCATCGCTGCTCCCGCAGCTCGGGAGGCCAAAGATGACGCCAGCGAGGATCGCAAAGGATCCCGTAAGTAACGCAGAAGCACGGTGCATGAGACACCCCTCCTAAGAAAAAAATGGGCTCTGCAATCTACGCTGACACGGCGGCAAGTTCCCCCCGGACGTCTTGTGTCCAGCGCGCTTTTGTCGCTTCTTGCAGGTGCAGGTAATCCAGATCGCGGATGGCTGGTTCGGGTAAGTTCCAGGTCCTGCTCTCCTATGTCCGGCCAATGGCCAGTTCCGGTCAGCGCGTCGCGTCACGAACACGGCATCGCCATCATGGCGCGATTCGTCGACCGACACCTCGAACCGCGGCGCTCCCGACCTGACGCGCAACAAAGGGCCCGACCATCACCTCGACGTACTCTCGAGACGACCACCGCGTGCTTGGCGGCGAACCACCTACGGTCGATGACGAGCCGTGGGGGACACGCGATCGTGGCGAAGTCTCCCTTGAAGTCCTTCGAGCGTGGCTCGCCAGAGTGCGTCCTCGGAGCTCTCTCCCCAGAGGGATGCGAGCTCCGACTGTGCGCCAGAGACGGCGCTCAGCCCATCGCGAGCAAGCTGCACGATGTCGGCGCCGGGATTCCAATGCGGAACGATTGGGACGATGTCATCGGGCAAGCCCGCGACGTCACCGTCGCATGCTGCGGCGACAATCGCGGCCGCGGCCACCACCGTGGATCCATCGTCCGCATCCAGATAGTTGGCACTCGCCACGTGTTGAAGTGTTTGCTGAATCGCGGTCGCGACGCCCGTCTCAAGGACCCAGTCGGCCCAATCGAGCGCGGTATCGTTTTGAAACGGTTGATGTCCCCACGCTCCCATGACGTTCCTTACCCGAGCCTGACCTGCGGGCAAGCCTCACCGCGAAAGAAACACTTCAAGCGAGCGATCACGGCGCTCGGATTCCAGATGACCGACTCTTCGAGCCCGGCGATCTCGGCCTCCGTTGCGCGCCTTTCCTCTTTGCCTGTGTCAGACCGCCATTCCTGTATGAACAAGAATCCGGCGGCGGTCGATCTCCAGAACCTCATGGGTTCATTCATAGGAGCAGGCGGAGGTACATTGCCTAAAATCGGCCACTGACCCTCTTCAATGGAATCGATCATGCAGACAATACGAAAAGCAACGACACTAGCAACGACGGTATCGAGGGAAACCCTACGATCGCTCTCGAAGCCGTAGAAGCCTACGAGATTTCCTCGAAGAATGTGACCAAACGCGAGCTTGCCGTCTGCCAACGGGATCTCGAAAACATCTCCAAGTCGGGGTATGATTTTTCGCCGTGCCATGAATTCTACCGCGCTAGCTGCTCTCGATCGGGTGGCGTGAGTGGTCCAAGCTTCGGTGTGATGATAGCGCCGGCTGCGCCTTCGTAGATGCTCCGCATGGGTTTGTCGCGCGCGATCCCGTTGATCGAATTTCCTGGAGCGCCCACCCGGTTCGCTCCTTGGCCCGCCGAAATGGTCGACGACTCGAGCGGAAGCTCTTGCGAGCTGGGCCCCAAGTTGTTCCACGACACCGAGAGCCGCTCCAGTGCGTCAAACTTGAAGGAGCGTACGACAGGGTTAGTACCTCGATCGACGAACGTCGACATAGCGGCATCCGTAAGCGGATCGCGGTCGTCACCACTCCATTCGCTTCGGTGATCCCCGTCAATCGACGGGTCGGGGGCTCGTATGCAAAGGTCGTCGCACCGTTCGCGGGATTGGGGATGCGCACGGGTGTCGTCAAAACGTATCCCGCTCGTGCGTATCCACGTCGACCCGACGAAAGGCCGACCGATTCTAAAGCGCCAACTTGTACCCGTAGCCGTACACCGTCAAAATGTGCTTCGGCTTCTCGGGCGATATCTCGATCTTTTTACGCAACTTCACGATGAAATTGTCCACCGTGCGATTCGACGGGGACGCATCGAGACCCCAAATTTTGTGCAGAATCTCATCGCGGCTCACGGGCTGACCGGAGCGATCGGAGAGCAGGCGCAAAAGCTCCACTTCGTAGAACGAGAGCTGCAACACTTCGCCGTGGCGCGTGAGGGTGTGCGCCGCGAAGTTGACCTGCGCTTCGCCGATTTCGAAGGTCTCCGGCGCCGAGCCGGTGCGGGCGGCGCGGCGGAAGATGGCGCGGATGCGCGCAATGAGCTCGCCGACGCTGAAGGGCTTGGTGACGTAGTCGTCGGCGCCCGCGTCCAGGCCGCGGATCTTGTCGGTCTCTTGGGAGCGCGCCGTGAGCATGATGATCGGCACGAACGGGCTCCAGCGCCGGAGCTCCTCGCAGACGGCGTACCCGTTCATGTCCGGGAGCATCAGGTCGAGGATGATGGCGTCGGGGGTCTCGTTCCGGGCGAGCGAGACCCCCTCTTTTCCCTTATCTGCAGAGAGGACGCGGAAGCCTTCGAACTCCAGCGAATCGCGCAACCCAAGGACGATGTGAGGCTCGTCCTCGATGATCAGAATCGTCTTCTTGAGTTGCGCGACCATCTCGATGGAAACCGCGGAGGCGCGGTGTCAGGGGGTTCCGCCGTCGCCGCCGGCCGTCTTGGGCGGCTCCTCGATGCACGCCAGGTCGATGGTGGCGCCGTTGACGGGCTTGTCCTGGTTGGAGAACTTCACCGCCTGAGCGCACTTCTCGTTCGGGCTCTTCTTCCGGGTGACGTAGCACCAGCCACCCTTGGTCGAGTTGACGCACGAGTTGTTGACCAGCTGCGTTCCCGTGAGCTGCTTGATCGCGCAGACCGGCTGATCCAGCACCTCCTGCGGCTCACCATCGTTCTTCAGCTGCTCCTTGTACCGAGCGAGGATGCCGGGATCGGGCTGCTCGCGGTTCTTTGCCGGATCGCATGCAGTGGCCTGGTCGCCCGTTTGCGGGAGCCGCTCGAGGACCAAGCAGGGCACGGTGCCGTCGGAGGCCTCCTCCAGAGGCTGCGGGATGCATCGCTCGTTGAGCGCGTCCTTCAGCCGGTTGATGATGGTCCGAACCGCCGGGTTGTAGCCGTAGGTCGGGTTCTTGACCCCGCCCTCGAGCGAGCGCGGGCAGAGGGAGGCGACGATGCCCTGCTTGTCGAGCGCCCTGGCCACCGAGAGCTCGCTGACCGTCGGATAGGCCTTGCCGCGCGTTTGGAGCGTCTTCTTCCCCGACTTCGGATCCAGCTCGCAAAGCGAGGACTGCGACAAGAGGTTTCCGCTGTCGTCCGTCGAGCAGTCGCACGCGTCCTTCTCGGCCTTGTTCGTGCAATCCCGCGGCGTGGGCAGCTTGAAGGTGCATGCATACTGCAAGTCCTTGAAGGCCGTATCCCACTCACCACCGTTGGCCGCGCCCGACGTGGAGGCCTCGGCCAAACCTGCGCGCTTCGCGATGGACTCCCGCATGCGGGCGTTGATCCCATCGAACTTGTAGTGGAGCGGATCCGGTCCCAAGATCCGGTTCCAATCGGTGACATCCAGGCTGTCTTTGAACTCGGCCTTGTTGTCGTCCGTGAGGTCGTCCGGCTTGGTCGTCAGGAGCTGCCAGGGGACACCACCGATGACCGCCAAGAACACCAGATCGTCCGTGCGGCTTCCCTTCGGCAGGTTGCAGAGCGCATCGAGGCCCGCGGCGTCCGCCTTGCCATCCTTCGGGAGATTCTTGGCGAAGAGAGGGCTCGTGCAGTTGGTCTGCCCGACGTAGTTGAAGGACGGCTTGCCTTCGGCGTTGGCAGGGTGCTCGCCGCGGCGATCCGGCACCTTCGCCTTGCTGAAGCCATTGATGTACCGCTCGATGGGATACCGCGGATCGACACCGAAGCGTCGCTTCATCTCGTAGAAGCGGACGTTGGGGTTGTCATCCTTGTCGCTCAGCGGGATCACCTGATCGTTCGCGTCGCGGCACTCGGGCTTTCCTTTGGCGTTCGTCTGGTAACACGAGAAGCACGCGTCGTCGTTCGGGTTCTGGGCGCAAGCCGCGGTACCGCCCGCCACGTGCGTGCTTCGATCCGTGTAGTAGTAGCCGTGCCCGCCGACGGCGAGCGGGTCGACGTTCGACTCGTTCTCGTCCGTGAGCATGATGATGGCGACGAGCGAGTCCTCTCGGAGGAACTTGGCGCGCTGCGCGAGGATCGTGTTGTCGACCCCGTTGAGCTGCGCGATTTGATCGCCGCCCGACGGGACCAGGGAGATGCTCTCGTACGGGTCGGGCTGCACCAAGAAGCGGTAGGCGCTCTCGAGCTGCGCCTCGTATCCGCATCCGTTCTGACCCACGCCGACGACCAGGGAGCTGAAGTCATTGACCAGCAGCTGCTGGTCATCCTGCGGCGTCACATCCTCGCCTTTTTTGAGCTTCGCCCGCTTCTCTTTGTTCTTTTCGACGGGGGGAAGCCATGCGAGGAAGTTGCTCGGTGCGGTGTCGGCCGTCGGGGGCCGATTGAGCAGGCGGCCCTTGTCGTCGTCGAAGCGCGTGGTGTCCGTGCCGCACGTCGCGCCCGTGCCTCGGTCGCCCAAGGAGGACGAGACGATGGCGATGTGGATGTCCTGCACGGGCTCGAACTCGGGCTTGCTGCCCGTCGGGCATGCCCCGCCCACGCGCTCGACGACCCCGCCGTTTGAGTCACTGATGCAGTCGGGGGTCAGCAGACGGGTGATGAGGGCCGGCACGGCCTCGCTGAAGAGCTTTTGCTTGTCGCCCATCGACGAGGAGTTGTCGATGGCGAACAGGAGATCGAGCTTGTCGATCGCCGACTGCCGAATGCGCGTGTTGTAGTTGATTTTCGTGGTGGGCGGTTCACCGCTGACTTTGCGGGTCAGACACCCGCTACCGACGCCGCCGATGCCCGCCAGAAAGCCCGCGACCATCAACGCACGGGCGGCCGAGCCCATGAGCGAGCGCCGTGGCGTGGGTTCCTGCGGGGTTCGCGCTGTGGCGCGGGTGGCATAGGCGGCTTCGGGGCCGCCTCCGGTCTTTTCCATGTCCGCTACTCCCTCGTGGTCGTGCGTAGCTGCGCGGCCCCTGATTTCAGGAGCTCGGCTGGAGTAAAGCATATCGCGCACCAAGGTGTGAAGGTCTTCGCGTGCGCCACCTTCGATGAAAGTCCTTATGAAAATGCCGTTTTCCGCACACGGTAGGGCATGAGAGCAGCTGTCAACGACGTTGGCAGACGCTCACGTCGTTGCCTCGTCGGGCGTGGTCGCCGGCCCAGGAAAAACCTTGCGAAGCGCAGCCACATGTCGCTTGTTGACCCCAGGTACGGCGAGCAAGGTTGCGTCGTCGGCGCGCTGAACGGCGGACGCCGAGCCAAGCGCCTTGAGCAATGCCTTCTTCGTGTTCGGACCAATACCGGGAACGTCGTCGAGCACCGAGTGAAGTCGCCGCGCCTTGCCGCGCTTCTCGCGTCCTCGGTTGGAGAAGCGGTGCGCTTCATCGCGCAGGCGGGCGAGAAAGAAGAGCGATGCCGAATGTGTCTTGAGTGGTATCGGATTTTTCTGTCCGGGGAGATAGACGCGGTCGACCATCGTCTCGCCAAGGACGTTCTCTTTTTCCTTTGCAAGGCCGACGATCGGCAAATGGTGTAGCCCCAAATCGCGTGCGGCCGCGAGCGCGACGCCGAGTTGGCCGCGGCCGCCGTCCACCACGAAGAGATCCGGAAGCTCCCACGGATCCGCCTCCGTCCCACCGAGCTGCGACGTGGCCTCTCCGTCTGCGCTCTCGGCGACCCCGGGATCTTCCACGATCGTCGCCTCGGAAACGTCGTCGAGGGGGGTGGGGTCCGCATCGGAAACGTCATCGAGAGGGGTGGGGTCCGCATCGGAAACGTCATCGAGGGGGGTGGGATCCGTCTTGGAAACGTCTTCGAGAGACACGGCGCCCGCCTCGGAAACGTCTTCGAGAGACGCAGCGCCCGCCTTGGAAACGTCTTCGAGAACCCCAGGGCCCTGCCCTGCACCTGCCGCCAAGCCGCGACGGAATCGCCGTGCCAGTACTTCGTACATGGCGGCATAGTCGTCGCCGACCAATTCTCCGCCGGAGCTGCGATTTGGAGTGGAGGTGCCACGGACATGAAACGTGCGATAACGCTTTTTGTCGGGTACGCCATCGGTCATGGCGACGATGGCCCCCACCGTATCGCCACCGCCAAGGTGCGAAATGTCGCAGCACTCAATCCGGCGGGGCAAGGTGGGCAAGCGCAATCGCTCCTGCAGCTGCGCAAGGCGCTCCTCCACGCTGTCGGACACCCGCCGCTTCTCCAGGAAGGCGTGCCGCGCGTTGTCGTTCGCCATCGCCAGCAAATCGGCGCGTGCACCGCGCTTTGGATGAACGATGGATACCTTGTGACCGGCCTTGTCCGATAGCCACTCGCCAATACCGGCGTGACCCTCCGGCAAACACGGCACCACGATCTCCCGCGGGATCGGCACCCGCGCCACCGTCATATCGCGCACCGCCGTCACGTCGCGCGGCGCCGGATCACCTGCCACCGCGTCGCGCGCGCCCGCCTCGCCTTCGTCCTCGAGGTCGGGCTCCACATCGCCATAGTGCTGCGCGATGAACGCCGCGACGATCTCCTCGTCGGGGATCTCGGCGTGCTTGACGGCGAATGTACCCACCTCCCCCAGCCGCCCCGCCCGCACATGGAGGATCACCAGCTCGACCAGGTCCCCTTCCCCCTCGCGGTATAGCCCAATGACGTCTTTTTCGACGTCGTCGTCCGCCGAGACGACCCGTTGCGATTGGCGCACCTGCTCGATGGCGCGGAGCTGATCGCGGTAGACGGCGGCCAGCTCGAAGCGCGTTTCGCGCGCGGCGTTGCGCATGCGATCGGCGAGCTCGTGCGACAGCTCGTCATGGCGTCCCTCGATGAACATGGCCACGGCGCGCACTTGGTCTTTGTACCAAGCGGGGTCGACCTCGTAGACGCATGGGGCCGGACAGCGCTTGATTTGATATTGCAAACATGGGCGCCGACGGCTCGTCAGCTCCAGATCGCTGCAAGTCCGAAGTTGGAAATGTTTGTTGATGAGATGAAGCGCCCGCCGGGCCGCGGTGGCCGAATGGTAGGGGCCGAAGTAGCGGGCGCCGTCGGCGGCGGGCTTGCGCACCACGTCCAGGCGCGGCCACGCGTGGGTGACGTTCAAGCGGAGGGACAGGTACTCCTTGTCGTCGCGGAGCTTGACGTTGTAGCGGGGGCGCAGCTCCTTGATGAGTGTGTTCTCGAGGATCGTCGCCTCTTTTTCGTTGGCGGTGACGATGGTCTCGAGATCGCCGATGGTCTCCAGCAAATGGGGAATGAAGAGCCGCGTGTCGCTGCTGCCGCTCTGGAAGTAGCTGCGGACGCGGCTGCGCAGGCTCTTGGCCTTGCCGACATAGACGGCCTCGCCTTTTTTGTCCTTGAACAGATACACGCCGGACTCGGCGGGGAGCGCGCGAAGCTTTTCCTGAACCACGTCGGGGAGCACGGGATGTTCTTATAGCGTTCGTTTTCGGGGAGAGCACCTCTTCGGTACGCGGGCGCGCTTCGGTGCTCAGGAGGGCACGATGGACTGCGTACGGAATTGAAGGGTGCGGTCGCTGGTGCGCACGGTGCGGACGAAGAGGTTCACGAACGAGCCGAAGAGGGCGTCGCTGGGGCCGATGCCGGTCGAGCCGGTGGGGCGCGAGGCCCAGCGGTTCATCTGCTCGAGCATCTCTTGGCTCACCGGGTTGATCTCCACGATCACGGCCAGAAAATGCGCGGTCCCCGCCCGAAGGAGCGCCTTGTCCGCGATGAACAAATCGCGCGCCTCGGCGCATTGGCGCAGGACGCCCTCGGTGTTGATGGCCGGCTGCTCGCGTACGCCACCGCGGGTGCTGGTGATGGTCACCCGGTACGCCTCGTTCCAGAGATCGTAGACCACGCGGCACGTTTGAAAGGCCAGCGCCACCGGCTTGTCCTCGCCCGGGCGCATCACGAAGGAGCGCATGGAAATGACGGTGGGAAGGCCGCTGGAGAGCTTTTGCGTCAAGGGCGCGTCGAAGACGTCGCGGTAGGAGAAGCTCGCGATGAGGCGCGTCTTGTCCCAGGCGAAGTTGGCCTGACGCGATGGGAGCGCGGTGGCCGTGGGGGGCTGCTCTTGGGCTCCGGCCTCGCCGGGGGCTCCAAAGGCCAGGCCGATCACCGCGGCCATGCCCGCGAGGAGGCGGTGGGCTCGGGTCATTTGCCCTCCGAGCGCACGGGGACGAAGCCCAGGAGGTTCGAAATGCCAAAGGTGAAGCCGCCGGCGCTGGTCTCGATGCGCAGGCCCGCGTTGAAGGTCAGATCGATGGGGACCTTGGAGAGGCCGTTGTAGCCGCGCGGGGGCTTCTGAAGGTTCAAGTCGTCGGTCAGACCGTAGATGCCGGCCGAGCCGAAAAGATCGATGCCGTAGATGGAGCGCGTTCCGCGGTAGATGGGGATGCGGTACTCGAAGTTCAGCTTGGCAGCGTAGGTGCCATAGCGCATCTCGAGGATGCTCGTGTCGAAGAAATTGGGCGCCGCGCGCCGGTCGAAGTTGAGGTCGAGGACCCGGTCGGGGAGCAGCTCCGAGAAGTCGCCCACATAGAAGCGCTCGAAGAGGGGCGCGTCGCCGAAGATGCTGCCGAGAAAGCCCTCCAGCCGCAGCACGTGGCCCCAGGGCAGCGGAAACCAACGCGAGCCGCGGAATTGCAACTTGGTATACGGGTAGGCGGTGCCGAGCGGGGTGAGCGAGACCTCGGAGCGAACCGTGATATGGCTGCCGCGGCTCGGCAGAAAGGGCTCGTCGCGCGTGTCGTGCACCAGGGTGGCGCGCAAGGTGGAGAGCAGCGAGCTGCCGCCGTGCAGGTGAAAGTCGATGGGCTCGATGTCGAGGCCGCGACGGTGGCTGGCCGCGCGCGGGAGGTTGGCGTCGATTTTTTCGAAGCGGTAGTCGACGAAGAGCTGCGTGCCGAGGCCGAGATCGTGCCCCACGCCCAAGGAGCCGCCGAAGCGCTGGTAGGCGGCGACGGCAAAGTCCTGCTCCCCCATGCGGGAGGGATCGTCGCCGAGCACATCGCGGTTGCCGTCGACCAAGACGTCGCGGTTGCCGAAGAAGTCTTTGGCGTTGTTGTAGAGCAGCTCGACATTCGCGATCCACGGCGTGCCGTAAAAATGCGGGTCGGCGAAGCGCGTGCGCAGCGCCAGCTGGCGATCGGCGAGGGCCACGGCGCCGCCCAAGGTGATGCCGGTGCCCGCGAGGTTGCGCTCCGAGACATCGATGCCGCCGTAGGCCGTGAGCGGGCGCGCGCGGCCATTGGGCTCGGCGTCGGCCGAGAGACCGAGCCATAAATCGTTGATCATCACCGTGTTGCGCTCGACCACGCGGACGACGAGGACCACGCGGCCGCGCCGGGAGCCGCGGCGGAGCGACAGCTGCACGTCGCGGAAAAAGCCGGTTCCGAGCAGGCGAAAGCGGGTGACGGAGATTTCCTTGTCGTCGACGTCCAGCGCGTCGCCGGTCTTGAAGGGGACGTAGCGGAGGATGACCCGCGAGAGCGTGGTGGTGTTGCCCTGGATCTCGACGCCCTCCAGCCGATAGCGGAGCCCTCCGCGGCCGGGCGCGTGCGCTGCCATGGCTTGCGCCGCGCCTTCGCCCTCGTCGTTGGGCGCCTCGGGGGTCGCCTCCTCCGGCGAGGGGCTCTCGCCCGAGGATGAAGGCGGCGCGGGGCTGGCCGGGGGCGCGGCGCCGCCGGGGGGTTCGACCGGGGTGCCGATGGTGGTGGGCGGCGGCGGGGGCGGTGCGGCCGGAGGCGCCGAGGCCGATGGCGCGGATGGCGTCACCTCGGGCGGGGTGCGCTCGCCGCCCCAGGTGCGAATGGGCTGCGCCGAGGCGACGGCGGACCATGCCATCGCGAGCCCGGCTCCCAGCGCCGCCGCCGGGCGACGATAGCGGTTACGGAAAAAGGTCACGGACTGGCGTCGGGTTGGCGCTCGGGTATGGCGGCTTGGGCTGCGTCGGTGGCGAGGGCGGCCTCCGCCGCGGCCACCGCGCGTGGGTACGGGGACAGGTCCACGCCAAAGCGTTGGGCGCTGTACATCTGGGGCACCAGGAAGAGATCGGCGGCGGTCAAGGTGTCGCCGTACGCATAGCGTCCTTCGACGCCTTCTTGCTCATGAAGCGCCATGAGCCGCTCGAAGCTCGCGAGCCCGCGCGCGTTGAAGTGCCTGGACCACTCTTTGCGCAGCGCCGGATCGGACGCGAGCCGATCGGTCACCGCCAGATTTTGCATCGGCTGCGTCCCTGCGTTGATCACCTCGACCAAGGAGCGCACCCGCGCCCGGGCCCAGGGATCGCGCGGGTAGAGCGGCGGATCGGGGTACAGCTCATCAAGGAGCTCGATGATGGCCACCGACTCGACCAACGGGCGCCCGTCCACGAACAGACAGGGGACATAGCCCGTAGGACTTCGGGCCCGGTGCTCGTCGCGGTGCTGTTCCCCTTCGCGCAAGTTGACCGGGATCGACTGAAATGGGAGCTTTTTGACCGCGAGCGCGAAGCGCACACGGTACGAGGAAGACGACCGCCAATACGTATAAAGGACGAGCTGCGACATGGCCCCGGCATCTTCGCACGCCCGCATGCGCCTGCGAAGCAAGCGCGCGCGACGTCGCGGCCGGCAAGGTCATCGAATCGAAAGGCATGGCTCACATGCGGATTTTTGCTCCGACTTTGATTTGGCTCGCGGCCGCGTCCGGCTGCGTCCAGGAAGACTGGGGCGGCCCCAAAGGACCTCCCGTCGCCCGCCCCCAACCCCAACCTGCGGCCACCGTATTCCCCCCGAGCTCCGGAGCCCCTGCCCCGACCGCCGAGACCACCGGCGAGACCACCTCCGCCGCCCCGCCGCCCTTCGACGCGGCGCCGGCAGGCACCACGTCGACCGACGGCTTGACCCCGCGCGTCGACGCGACCCTCAGCGGCGGGAAGATCCCCGGCTTCGACGAGGCCATCGCCGGCATGCGCTCCACCCTCAAGGCCTGCGTCGACGGCAAGGCGACCCAAAACGCCCGGGTCGAGATCACCGCGCGCATCGGCCCCAAAGGCAATGTGCTCAAGAGCGACAAGGTCGGGGGCACGTCCTTTGCGCAAGGCGCCGTGCCCTGTTTGGTCAAGCGCATCGAGGCGGCCCAGTTCAAAAAGCCCACCGAGGGCTCGCCCCGCATCACGTTCCGCGTGCGGATGTCGAACGAGTGATCCGGCGCGTCGGGCGCCGCGATCGCCCGACGAAAAGCGCATGTCGCGTTCGCTCGGCCGCTTGATTCCCAGGCGCGAGCGGACGATCGTGAACGCATGAGCGACCAAGCACTCACGGCCGACGAAATCGTCGCCCTGTCGAAAAAGCACACCCTGTTCGAGTGGTCCGCGCAATCGGCGGTCGACCCCATCCCCGTTTCGCACGCCAAGGGCTCCTATTTCTACACGCCGGATGGGAAACGCTACCTCGACTTCAATAGCCAGTTAATGAGCGTGAACGTCGGCCACGGCGATCCGCGCGTGATTCGGGCCATCCAGAAGCAAGCCGAGACGCTCGCCTACGCCAACCCCTTCATGGCCCACGAGCCCCGTGCACGCCTTGGAAAGAAGCTCGCCGCCATCTGCCCGGGCGACATCGACGCGTTCTTCTTCACCAACGGCGGGGCCGAGGCGAACGAAAATGCGATCAAGATCGCGCGCTTGTACACCGGTCGCTCGAAGATCCTGGCGCGCTACCGCTCCTACCACGGCGGCACCGCCGGGGCGATGACCCTCACGGGCGATCCGCGGCGCTGGGCTGCGGAGCCGGGGATCCCGGGGGTGGTTCGCTTCCCCGACTTCCACAAGTGGGGCCGCAAGGATCCGGAGCCGGTCGCCGAGTCGCTGCGCGACATCGAAGAGGTGGTCATGTTCGAGGGCGCCAAGAACATCGCCGCCATTTTGGTGGAGACGGTGGTCGGCACCAACGGCATCCTCATCCCGCCCGACGGCTACATGCAGGGCCTGCGCGCCATCTGCGATCGCCATGGCATTTTGCTGATTTGCGACGAGGTGATGGCCGGCTTCGGACGCACCGGAAAGTGGTTCGCCGTCGATCACTATGGCGTGGTTCCGGACATCATCACCATGGCCAAGGGGCTCACCAGCAGCTACCTGCCCCTGGGCGCGGTGGGCATGCGCCGGCCCATCGCCGATCACTTCCAGGGCAATGTGCTCTTCGCGGGCCTCACGTACAACAGCCACCCGATGGGCTGTGCCGCGGCCTTGGCCACCATCGGCGTCTACGAGGAAGACGGCTTGATCGAGCGCGCGGCCAAGATGGGCGAGGTGCTCCGAAAGCATCACCAAGCGCTCTACGAAAAGCACCCCAGCGTGGGCGCCACCCGATCCATCGGCCTCTTTGGCATGGTGGAGCTGGTGCGCGATCGAAAGTCCTTCGAGCCGCTGGCCCCCTACAACGGCACCAGCGACGCCATGAAGCAGGTGCACGGGCACTTGAAGGAGAAGGGCCTCTACACCTTCGTGCGCTGGAACGGGATCATGACCAACCCGCCGCTCACGGTGACCGAGGACGAGCTCGCCGAGGGCTTTGGCATCATCGACTCGGCGCTGTCGTTGGCCGATAAATTCGTCAACGGCTGACCGGTAGGCGCGACCCGCGGCCCGCGAAGGTCTCCACGGTTGATCTTACCATCGACGACTGTAACATTCGTCGATGTGAAAACCATGGACCAAGATCTCGAGCAGTTTCGGGCCGTGCAGCGGCTTGCGTACGATTGCGCCGAGGCGGTGGGCGCCAGCCTTCGGCCCGGGGTGACGGAGCGGGATGCGGCGGCGGCCATGCGCACATGGCTCTTGGGACGGGGGGTCGATGATTGGCTGCATCGACCCTTCGTGTGGTTCGGGGATCGCACGGCGTTCGAGGGGGTGCGGCTGCCGCACCACTTCTTTCCGACGAATCGGCGGCTGGAGGCGAACATGCCGTACATCCTCGATGTCGCGCCGGTGGTGAATGGATATGCGGCCGACATCGGCTATGCGGGGTGTCTGGGAACGAACCCCGTGCACGAGCAGCTGCTCCGGGATCTGGAAGCGTACCGCGCGCTCATCCTGGAGGGCGTGCGGGCGCGCAGGTCGTTCCGCGCGATCTACCGCGAGGTGGACGGGCTCCTCGCGCAGCAAGGCCACAAGAACCGGCACCGGCGCTACCCGCTGGGCGTGCTCGCCCACCGCATCGAGCACCTTCCGATGAATGGGCCGCGGTGGACGGTGGCCGGCTTTGGGCTGCGCAGCTTGCGGTCGCTCTTGGGCGACGCCATGATCGGTACGCGCGCGGGCTGGTCGCCGTTTTGGGGGCCCAGCCGGTTGTCGGATCATCCTCCGGCGGAGGGGTTGTGGGCGGTGGAGCCGCACCTGGGGCATCGGGGCGTGGGGGTCAAGTTCGAGGAGCTCTTGGTGATCACCAAAGACGACGCATTCTGGCTCGATGACGATCTGCCGCACGTGCGACGTTGGCGGTGGAAGGCCGCGGCGTGACGGAGGCCAGCGCGGAGTACCGCATCGAGGATCTCGCGCGCGAGGCGATGACCACCGTGCGCAACGTGCGCGCGTATCAAGACAAGGGGCTCCTGCCGCGCCCGCGCAAACGAGGCCGGGTCGCCGTCTACGACGAGACGCATTTGGCGCGCTTGCGGCTCGTGGGGCAGCTGCTCGAGCGGGGCTATACCTTGGCGAACATCAAGGAGCTGGTGCAAGCCTGGGACGGCGGGCAAAGCCTGGGCGCCGTGCTCGGGTTGGTGGCGGAGGCCATGGGGCCGGCGGACGAGGCGCCGGGCACCGTGAGCTTGGACGAGCTGTTTCGGCTCTTTCCCGAGCCGGATGCGATCACCTGCCTGGCGGCGGCCATCCGGCTCGGCATCGTGGAGCCCGAGGCGGGCTCGGACGTGCCGGCAATGTCGGGGCGCCTCTCCGGCGTGGGGGCGGCGGATGTGCAAAATATTGCCAAGGCAACGCTGTTTCGGGTGCCGAGCCCGCGCTTGTTCGCCATCGGGGTGGAGCTTCATGCCGCCGGGGTGCCGATTCGGGCGCTGCTCGAGCAAGTCGAGCTTTTGCGCGAGGACATGGATCGCATCGCGCGGCGCTTTCTGGAGCTCTCGACCCGGCATATCTTCGCGCGCTACCTGGGCAGCGATCCCGGGGCGATCCCGAAGGAGAGCTCGGAGCGCATCCCCGAGATCACCGATCGGGTGCGCCGCCTTCGCCCGCTGGCCCAAAGCACGGTCAATGTGGAGCTGGCGCGCGCCATGCGCTCGCACGCCCTTCGCTGCGTCAAGGACATGTTGGGGCGCGCCCTCGTCAAGTGACGCGCGCCCGCGTGAAAGACGCGCGCCCTCGTCAAGTGACGCGCGCCCTCGTCAAGTGACGCGCGCCCGCGTGAAAGACGCGCGCCCTCGTCAAGTGACGCGCGCCAACGTGAAGTGACGCGCGCGCTCACGAAGCGATGCGTGGATGCGCTATCGACGGCGCGGGCGGCGCAGGGCGACGGCGTTGGAGCGCGGCTCCGGCGTGGGATCGAGGGGCGGCAAGGCGAGGACCAGGCGCTCGATGCGCGGGAGCGCGTCGATCAGGGCGCGCTCGGCGCGGAGCTCGTCGAAGTGGGACTCGAAGACGAGGACCACGATGTAGATGGCCGCGAAGGACTGCGCGACATAGCCGAAATCGGGGTGCCGCACGGACTCGCGCAGCGCCTTGCCTTTGCGGAGCGCGTCGATGCCGGGCAGGCTGCGCACCTCGCGCAGGGCGCGCTGGGCGCTGGGCGCGAGATCGCGAAGATCGGGCGGCGGCACGGACGGGGTCTTCGTGGAGGAGGCCTCGCGGGTGGTGTCCGCCACCTTGGTCTGACTCGGCTCGGGGGGCGGCGAGTTCACGTCCGGGAGCGGGGGCAGAGGCAGGGTGCGCGGGGGCGGCAGCGGGATGTGCGACTCCGAGGCCCGCTCCGTATCTTGCTTCGTCTCCTGCTCCGAATCTTGCTGCACCCGCTCGGGGTGCAGCTGGGTGACGGTTCCACCCTCCTCGAACGGATCCACCACGTGAAGAACGGCGCTCAGCTCGGGCGGCTCCTCCAACGGACCGCGCTGCGAGGTGGCCCCCCAAACGACCGGTGAGTGCGCGTCGAGCACCAACGCCTCGACCGCCTGGGTGCGCGTGGCCAGCGCCCGAAGCTCCTCACGAAGCGAGCGCGAGATGGAAATGCGCCCGTGCAGCCGGGGATCCTCGGTGCCCCCCGCGGTCTGCGTAAAGCTGCCGACCAGCATCCCCAGCCGCCGCCGCAACGCCGCGGGGTTCTCCGGCGCCCGGGCGAAGGTGACGGCCAGCCGGGTTCCATCGAGGAGGCGGGCATAGAGGACATTGGCCGCCGGGCTCTGCGGCTCGGCATCTTTAATGAGGCGTACATCCTCCGCCCCGAGCTCGCGGCGCACGAGGGCGGCAAAACGAGCGAACGGTGTATCGGGGTCGGGGGGGGGACGTTCGGACATTCGGGACCTTGGCCCTTTGGCGGCTGCTACTCGGGCCTACCGCTATATCACGGGCGCGTTAGGTAACCGACCATCCGTCGCAGGAGCGCCGCGTAAATGCGGCGAAATTGCGGCTCGGTTGGGCCATGGCCGGTGAGCATCCGTGCAACCTGGGGCATCAGCCAAGGATAGCTTGCCAGCGCGATCAAAATGAGCAAAGCGAGCTCGGGGGTCTCTTTGCCGAGAATCCCGTGTTCCCGCTGAAAACCGCGGATGCGCTCCAGGGACGGCTTGAAGAGCTCCGCGCGCATCGCCTCGGCCGGCACCTCGCGGTCCCCATAGGTGAGCGCCTCCCACTGCATCATGCGCATCCAGTCGCGCTTCCCACCGACGTTTGCATGGATGTAGGCGAGCAAGTCCGCGATGTCGCGCGGCCCGGTGTTGATCAGTTCCTCCTTGTCGGCCTGGATGGCCATGATGGTGGCCTCGAACAGCTCCTGTTTGTTTCCGAAGTAGTGGTAGAGCATCCGCTTGTTGATGCGCGCGCGCCGCGCGATCGCATCGACCCGCGCACCTGCAAACCCGCGCAGCGCGAACTCCTTCATCGCGGCCGCGAGGATGCGCGCGCGCGAGCGCTCCGGGTCCCGTCGCGACGTCGCGGGAGTCGGCTCTTTATACTTCTTAACCCTTTGATGATTGGACTTGGTCACGCTTGACGCTATGTAACCACCTAGTTAGTTAACCCACAATCCCACATGCGCTCCACGCTATTTTCTCCCTGGTTTTCCGCGCTTGGCCTGACGGCTCTCACCGCCCTCCCGGGTATCGGTATCGTTGTTATCGGGATCGGGCTCGGTCTCGGCAGCGCCGGATGCCGGGGCGCCGAAGCGAAGTCGGACAAGTCGGAATCGTCGTCCCACACCAAAGAAGATCCGGTCGTTCACGCGAAGGTGGCTCAGGTCACCGAGCGGCCGATGCCGGAATACCTCACGCTCATAGGCACACTCCGGGCCAATCAAGAGTCGGACATTGCGGCCGACGCCGCGGGCAAAGTGGTCGCCACATTCGTAGAGCGCGGCCAGCTCGTAAGGAAGGGGGACTCGCTCGCCCGCCTCGACGCGCGCGCCGCGGTCATCAGCGTGAGCGCGGCCGAGGCCCAATCGAACCTCGTCAAATCCAACCTGGAGCAGGCGCAGCGCGAGTGCGATCGGGTCAAGCACCTGCTCGAAACGGGCGCCATCTCCCGCGCGGAGTACGACCGCACCACCACCGAGTGCTCGTCGACCCAGTGGTCTCTGGCCGCGGCCGAGGCCCAGCAACAGAACGCGCGCAAGCTGGTGGGCGACAGCAACATCCGCGCCCCCTTCGACGGGGTGATCGGCGAGCGCTTCGTGAATGTCGGGCAGTACGTGCAGTCGAGCACCAAGGTCGCCTCGATTTATGCACCCGATCCCCTGCGGCTCGAGCTCACGGTGCCGGAGGCGCAGGCCGGCGTGATCCACGAGGGGATGACCCTCACCTTCCACGTCACCGCGTTCGGGAACGAGACGTTCTCCGGCACCGTGAAGTATGTGAGCCCGAACATCCGCGAGTCCAGCCGCGATCTGGTGGTGGAGGCCCTGGTGCCCAACCCTCCCGCGCCGGCCGACAAAGCAGACAAAGCAGACAAGACGAACAAAGCAGACGGCGCGAAGGCGGCGACGGGCAAGCTTCGTCCGGGCATGTTTGCGACCGCGAAGCTCCTGCTCAGCGAGCACCCCGTTCCCACGGTGCCGGTGCAAGCGCTCCGCCGCGAGGGCGCCACCGCGCGGATTTTTGTCGTGGTCGAGGGGCGGAGCAACGAGCGGCTGGTGCAGCTCGGCGAGGAAAAAGACGGCGCCATCGCCGTCGTGAGCGGCATCAATCGAGGTGACAGCGTGATCGCCGAGCCCGGCCCGGACATGCGCGACGGCCTTCGCGTGGCGAGCGAATCGGAGAAGTAGGCACCCATGCAATGGCTCGCTGCGATTTGCGTTCGAAGGCCCATCTTCGCCACGGTCTTGATCCTGGTCATCTGCGTGGTGGGCCTGTTCGGCTACCTGCAGCTGGGCGTCGACCGCTTCCCCAAGGTCGACCTGCCCATCGTCACCGTCACCACCCGTCTGCCGGGCGCCGCCCCGGAGGACGTCGAGACGGAGATCACCGAGAAGATCGAGGAGGCGGTCAACACCGTCAGCGGGATCGATGAGCTCGGGTCCATCACCACCGAGGGCGTCTCGCAGGTGAACATCACGTTCATCCTCGAGAAAGATGCCGATATCGCCGCCCAAGAGGTGCGCGATCGACTGAACACGATCTTGCCGGATCTGCCGAAGGACATCGAGCAGCCCACCGTGCAAAAGCTCGATCCGGACGTCTCGCCCATCGTGTACCTCGCGCTCAACGCGCCGGGGCACCCGATCCAAGAGATCACGGAGTACGCGGACAAGCGCATCCGCCGTTTGCTCGAGACCATCGACGGGGTCGGGCAGGTGCAGGTCGTCGGCGGGCAAGAGCGCCAGGTGAACGTGTGGATCGACCCCATCGCGCTGCGCGGGGCGGGGGTCACCGCCATCGACGTGGAGAAGGCGATCTCCAAGCAAAACCTGACCACGCCGGGCGGCCGGGTCGACACGGGGCCCGAGCAGCTCACCTTGCGCATCCACGGCCGGGTCGGCCGGCCGGAGGAGATCGGCGAGCTGGTGGTGCGGCAAGCCGCCGGACACTCGATTCGGGTGAAGGACGTGGCGCGGGTGGAGGACGGCGCCGAGGAGCGGGAGACGGCGGCGCAGCTCGATGGAAAGCGCACGGTCACGCTCCAAGTGCGCAAGCAGTCGGGCTCCAACACCGTCAAGGTGGCCGACGCGATCAAGACCCGCATCGAGGAGCTGAAAAAGACGCTCCCGGCCGGCTACCAGCTGGAGCCGGTGCGCGACGACTCGGGGGTCATTCGCACCAGCGTCGACGCCGTGCGCGAGCACTTGATCGTGGGCGCCATCCTGGCCGCCTTGGTGGTGCTCGTCTTCCTCGGCAACCTGCGAAGCACGATCATCGCCGCCATCGCCATCCCCACGAGCATCGTCGGCACCTTTGCCTTGATGTGGATCGAGCAGTTCACGCTCAACACCATCACCTTGCTCGCCCTGGCCCTGGCCGTCGGCATCGTCATCGACGACGCGATCGTGGTGCTGGAGAACATCTGGCGCCACATCGACGAGAAGGGGAAGAAGCCGGAGCAGGCCGCGCTCGATGGCACCAAGGAAATCGGCCTGGCGGTGCTCGCGACCACCCTCTCGCTCATCGCGGTGTTCTTGCCGGTGGCGTTCATGGGGGGCATCCCGGGGCGCTTCCTCAAGAGCTTCGGCGTCACCATGGCCTTCGCCATCGCCGTGTCGCTGCTGGTGAGCTTTACCCTCACGCCGATGATGGCGTCGCGCTGGCTCAAACCGAAGAGCGAGCGCACCCACGGCGCCCAAGAACCTCTGGGCGAGCGCATCGTCAACGTCTTTTACCGCCCCGTCGAGCGCGTCTACATGGCCATCCTCGGCTTCGTGATGCGCCGGCGGTGGATCGTGGTGGTGATGGCCACCCTCACCTTGGGCTCGTGCTTCCCGCTGGCCGGCGCCGCCAACAAGGGCTTCCTCCCGCGCAACGACGACGCGCAGTTCGAGGTGGTCGTGCGCGCCCCCGAGGGCACCAGCTTGGCGCAGACGGAGCTGATCGGCGAGCGCATGGCCCGCGAGATCCGCACGTACCCGACGGTGTCCCACACCTTGGTCACCGTGGGCGGCGACGCCTACAAAACGCAGAACGCCGCCCGCATCTACGTGCGCATGACCGATCCGGCGCAGCGCCCGGATCAGAAACAGGAGCAGGTGATGAACCAGCTCCGCAACGAGCTGGTGCCGAAGCAACCGAAGGATCTGCGCATCACGATCTCGGAGATCGGCGCCTTCTCCGGCGGCGGGTTCTCGACCGCGAAGATCCAGTACACGGTGCGGGGGCCGGATCTACGGAAGCTGGAGGAGGTCACCAGCCACGTGCTCCCCAAGCTTCGAAAGGTGCACGGCGCCGTCGACGTGGACTCGTCGCTCATCTTGGGCAAGCCCGAGCTGGGCGTGTACATCAACCGCGCGCGCGCCGCCGATCTGGGCGTGCAGGTGACCGACATCGCCGACGCGCTCCGGCTCTTGGTCGAGGGCGACGAGGTGTCGAACTACGAGGAGCACGGCGAACAGTACGACGTGCGCGTGCGCGCCGAGCCGCAGTACCGCGCCGACGCCACGGGGCTCCGCCTGCTCACCGTTCCGTCCAAGCGCCTGGGCTTCGTTCCGCTGAGCGACGTGGTCGATCTCAAACGCGGCACGGGACCGGCCGAGATCCGCCACCTCAATCGGCAGCGCGTGGTGACCATGCTGGCCAACGTCATCCCGGGGGTGGGCGAGGGCACGATCGCCGAGGCGCTCAAGAAGATCATCGACGAGGAGAAGCTCCCGGCCGACTACGTGGCGGCGCCCACGGGCCAGACCCGCGAGATGGGGCGCACCCTGAAGAACTTCCTGCTCGCCATCGGTCTGTCGTTCGTCTTCATGTACCTGGTGCTGGCGGCGCAGTTCGAGTCGTGGCTGCACCCGTTCACCATCCTCTTAAGCCTCCCGCTCACCCTCCCCTTCGCGTTCCTCTCGATCATCCTGTTCAAGCAGGCCATCGACATCTACTCGATGCTGGGCATCCTGGTGCTCTTCGGGGTGGTCAAGAAGAACTCCATCCTCCAGATCGATCACACCAACCAGCTGCGGCGCGAGGGCATGCCGAGGCTGGAGGCGATCCTCGCCGGCAACCGCGATCGTCTGCGTCCCATTCTGATGACCACCCTGGCCTTCGTGGCCGGAATGATCCCGCTCATCCTGTCGAAGGGCGTGGGCGCAGGGTACAACCGCGCGACGGCGGGCGTGGTGGTGGGCGGTCAGCTCTTGTCGCTGCTGCTGACTTTGCTCGCGACCCCGGTGGCCTACTCGCTCTTCGACGACGCGTCGCAAAAACTTCGCAAGCTGTTCCGGATGAAAGGCCCGGGTGAGTTCGACGTGGTTCCCGGCGCCGAAAGAGGCCAAAGGAAGCACGCTTCCGAGGGTGGGGTCTCTCACCCGCACGCGGAGAGCGTCATCCCAACGGCCGACGGAAGCTCACAGTCCCTTCCCATGCCGGGAGAATAGCTCTAGCGACGTACTTCATGTCATCCCCACATTCGTCTCCTTCGTCGTCCGCGTCATCGGCACAGAAGCGTACGAACCGCCCCGTCACCACGGCCGCCATTCTTCTTTCGATCTTCATGGCGGCCATGGAGATGACGGTCATCGCCACCGCGATGCCCACGGTGGTGGCCGATCTGGGGGGCCTCGAGCTGTACGGGTGGGTGGGGTCCATCTATTTGCTCGGGAGCACGGTCACCATGCCCTTGTACGGCAAGCTGGCCGATCTCTACGGGCGCAAACCGCTCATGCTGTTCGCCATCACCGTCTTTCTCGTCGGCTCGATGGCCAGCGGTCTCGCGCACTCGATGGGCGCGCTCATCGCGTTCCGAGGTTTGCAAGCGCTGGGCGCGGGCGGGATTCAGACCCTCGCCTTCACGGTCGCGGGCGACATGTACACGGCCAAGGAGCGCGCGCGGATCCAGGGGATCTTCGGCACCGTCTGGGCGGTCGCCGGGATGAGCGGGCCCTTCCTCGGGGGGATTTTGGTCCGCTACCTCTCGTGGCGGTGGGTGTTCTATGTGAACGTCCCCGTGGGCCTGATCGCGGCCGTCCTGTACTTCGGCGCCTTCCACGAGTCGGTGACCCGTCGCGCGGTGCGCCTCGATCTGCCCGGCGCGGCGCTCCTGGCGAGCGCCGTGATCGCCTTGCTCTTGGGCACCAGCCAGACGTACCCCGCGATCACCATCCCGCTGGCCATCGCGCTCGCCATCGCCTTCGTGGTGGTCGAAGGGCGCGCCGCCGAGCCGGTGCTGCCGCTCGATCTTCTGCGGCGCCGCGTGATCGGGATCGCCTGTGCGCTGGCGGCGGCCGTGGGCGCGAGCTTGATGTCGACGGTCACCTACCTTCCCTTGTACATGCAAGGGATCTTGGGCACGAGCCCCACCGAGGCCGGCTCCACCCTGGCCCCGCTGCTCATCGGGTGGCCCATCGCCTCGGCCGTAACCGGCCGGATCCTGGCGCGCATTTCATACCGCGCGCTGATGATCATCGGGTGGGTCTTCGCCACCTCGGCGACCGTCGCCCTGGCCATCGAGATCCACGCCACCGCCAGCTCCGCGGTGGTTCACGTCATCATGTTCTTTTTGGGGCTGGGGCTGGGGTTCGCCAACACGCCCGTGATCCTGGTGGTCCAGGAGAGCGTGGCGTGGCAGCAGCGCGGGGTGGCCACCGCGGCGAGCTCCTTCGCGCGCACCATCGGCGGCTCGATCGCCATCGGCGCGCTGGGCGCGGTGCTGGCCGCGGGGCTCGCGGGCACGGCCGATGCGCGGACCTTGTCCGAGGTGATGGGCCCCGAGCACGGGCGCCACCTCGATCCGAGGGTGTTGCAGCATATCGCGGCGCAGCTCGAGGGCTCGCTGGTCACCATCTTCCGCATCATCGCGGCGATGGCGGCGGCGGCGCTCGCATTGAGCTTCCTCTTCCCTGCCGTTCGCCTCGGGCAAGCCGAGAAGGCCGGCACCGACGCGCCCGGGAGCGCGTCTTCGCCGAGGTCACGGGATCGCGAGGATGGGGCTCTTGACGATGGACTTATCGGCTAGAACGCCGAACAGGCGAAGGTAACTTCGCGACGTCACGTTGCCCGGGTTCGACGTGTAAAGTTTCAAGAGATGACGGCCGGCCGGGACGTTCACCGCGCCGCTGTCCTTGTTGAGGGGTTTGCCCTCTTCATACACGCCGAGCCCGGGTGTCATGCGCCCGAGCTCGAGCATGCCTCCGAACTCCTTCGGGGCTTCTTCCGCGCGGGTCAAGGTGTTGGTTCGGAAGAAGCCGTTCGGCTCGCCTCGCTCGTCGGTGGAGAGGAGAAAAAAGGCCGAAATGGGGCCGGTGACATCGGCCGTGAAGACGAGATCGCGCAGGCCGTCGGGATAGAGGTAGCCGTCGCGCCCTCCCACCTTGTCGACTTGCAGCGACTCCGGCGCCACCTGGAGGGATGCGATGCTGGCGCCGGTGCTGTGAACCTCGACGGACGATGACGCCGCGGGCGCGGGCGCCGACGATGCGCGTGCGCTGCAGCCCATGGTGGGGGCGAGGGCGAGCGCGGCGAGCGCAGCCAACGCGGCGCGCATGCCGATCGTGGTGCGCGTGACGCGCGTGACGCGGGTGGCGATCGCGGCAAACGTGGCGAACGCGAAGGGCGCAGCGGGGGCGCGGTGTGGAGCAGGGCCGCGGGAGGAACCGTGCATCGGGTGTCGGGGCATGCGCCGCATCCTACCGCGTCCGTTTCTTGATACACTACGAAGATGGAAGCGGCGAAATTGGCTCGGTTGATCGATGCGGCGCAGGGGCGCGCGCCGTGCGATGCGGTGGTTCGCGATGTGCGCTACCTCGATGTCTTCAGCTGCACCTGGCACCAAGGCGATCTCGCCATCCAGGATGGTTACATCGTGGGGGTCGAGCCGGGCCTCGCAGCCCGCCGCGTCCTCGAGGGCAAAGGGCGCGCGGTGGTGCCGGGGTTCTGCGATGCGCACGTGCACGTGGAGAGCTCCCTCCTCACGCCGCATCATTTCCAGCGCGCGGTGCTCGGGCGGGGCACGACCTCGGCCATCTGCGATCCCCACGAGCTTGCAAATGTGGTGGGCCTCCCCGGCATCCGCTATTTCCTCGACGCCTCCCAGGACATGGCGCTCAACCTGCGGGTGATGCTGAGCTCCTGCGTTCCGGCCACCGCCTTCGAGACCAACGGGGGGGGGACCATCGACGCCGCGGCGCTCTCCACGTTGCTCGATCATCCCAAGACCCTCGGCTTGGCCGAGATGATGAACGTGCCGGGCGTGCTCCACGCCGATCCCGAGGTGCTCGCCAAGCTCGCGCTCTTCGCCGGGCGGCGCATCGATGGGCACTGCCCGCTGGTGCGCGGGCGCGATCTCTCGTCGTACGCGGCGGCCGGCATCTCCTCGTGCCACGAGAGCTCGGAGCTGGAGGAGGCGCGCGAAAAGCTCGGCAAGGGCATCGCGGTGTGGATCCGCGAAGGGAGCGTCGCCAAGGATCTGCGGGCCCTGGCCCCGCTGCTCACCATGGCCACCTCCACGAGCATCGGCTTCTGCACCGACGATCGCAACCCGCTGGACATCGCGCGCGAGGGGCACATCGATCACCTGGTGCGCGGCGCCATCGGCCTTGGCGTGCCGGCGGAGGTTGCCTACCGCTCCGCATCGTTCAGCGTGGCGCGGCACTACGGGCTCACGCGGCGCGGGGCCATTGCACCGGGGTATGTCGCCGACCTTATTTTGCTCGACGACGCGAACACCTGCGCCATCTCCGACGTGCTCGTCTCGGGCACCCCCGCGGGCGAGCTCGATCTGGACAGCAGCGCCGCGCGCGCGGCCGCCGAAAACGGCGCGGCGCGGGAGACGATGCGCGCCAAGGTCCCGGAGCTCGCCGATCTCGAGGGCCCCAAGGGCAGCGTTCATGTCATCGGCGTTCGCGAGGGGCGGATTCTGACCGATCGCGCGGTGATGGCCCACGACGCCGAGGGGGTCGCGCGGCTGACGGTGCTCGAGCGCCACGGTCACGGCCTCAAGCCGGCCAATGGCTACGTTCGCGGATTCGGCCGCCATTTGCGGGGCGCCATCGCATCGAGCGTCGGGCACGATAGCCACAACTTGATCGTCGTGGGCTCCAATCCCTCCGACATGCGGGCGGCCCTCGCCGCGCTCATCGCGTGCGGTGGCGGCTTTTGTGTGGTGAGCCAGGGAAGCGTGCGCGCGCGTCTCCCCTTGCCCATCGGCGGGCTCATGTCGCCGGAGGACGCGGGTTTCGTCGAGCGGGCGCTGGTCGATTTGCATCGCGCCAGCACGGACATCGGGTGCGAGCTGCCGGAGCCTTTTTTGCAACTGGCGTTCCTCAGCCTACCGGTGATCCCCTCGCTGAAGCTCACGGATCGTGGTCTCATGGACGTGGATGCATTTCGACTCATCGATGTGCGCGCGGCCTGAGCGGCCTGAGGGGGGTGAGCTCCTCGTGGTGGGTCCGAGCCCTTGAAAAAGATCGCGCTCATTCTAGCCGGCGGCGCCGCGCGGGGCGCGTACGAGGTCGGCGTCGTCTCGTACATTCTGGAAGACGTGTCGCGCGCGCTGGGCCGCGAGGTCCCGCTCGATGTGCTCTGCGGCACCTCGGTGGGGGCCCTCAATGTGGCGGCGCTCGCGGCCTTCGCGGACGAGCCCCGCGGCCGGGCCCAGCGGCTCATCGACGTGTGGTGCAGCCTTCGCATCGGCGACTTGGTCAAATCGGATTTGCGGGGGCTGCTCACGGGCTCGCGCGCCTTGTTCGATACGAGCGGCCTCGAAAAGCTGGTGGTCGACCAAATCCCGTTCGCGCGCATCGGCGAGAACCTGGCGCGGGGGCTCTTCAGCGCCATCACCATGTCCACCACGCACGTGGCCAGCGGCAAGACGGTGGTCTTCGTGCAGCGCGCCGGATCGGGCCTGGTGGCCTGGAGCCACGATCCGACGATCGAGCCGCGCGCCGCGACATTGACCGAGCATCACGCGCTGGCCTCCGCCGCGATCCCGATCCTATTTCGCCCCATCTTGATCGACGGGCAGTACTACTGCGATGGCGGTCTCCGTCAAAACGTCCCCTTGTCGCCCGCGCGGCGGCTGGGCGCGGACGGTTTGATTATCGTCAATCCGCGCCATATCCGCAGTATCCCCGCCGAGCGGCCCGCCGAAGACGAGCCTCGCCCCGGGCCGCTGCTCTTGCTGGGCAAGGCGCTCAACTCGTTGCTGCTCGACCGGCTCGACACCGATTTGGCGCGCCTGGAGGGGATCAACCGTTTGCTATCGGCCGGCGTGCACCGTTATGGTCCCGGGTTCATCGACGCCATCAACGACGAGCTGGGGCGGCCCAAAGATACGCCGAAGATGCGGCCGCTCACGACCTTGTTGGTGCGGGCCTCGGAGGACATCGGCAAGATGAGCGTCGATTTCGTGCGCTCGCCGCGCTTTCAAGGGCGTCTGTCGGGCGCGCTCGCGCGCGTCATGCGGCGGCTCGCCGAGGCGGGCGGCGACTCGGAGTCGGATTTGTTGTCGTATGTGCTCTTCGATGGCGAGTTCGCGGCGGAGCTGATCGAATTGGGGCGCCGCGATGCGGGGTTGCGGCACGAGGAGCTGTGCGCATTCTTCGAGACGATGTGGGCGCGCGATTCGCGGGGGTGAACGCGAGCGCGCGGCCGGCGCGCGAGGCGTGAGCGCGCGAGGTTGGGAACGGGTGTGCGGGAGGGGAACCACGATGATCGGCTCTTGTTTGTGCGGTGCGGTCAGCTTTGAATCGGGCGGCGCGGTCGTCGACTTCGTACTCGACCACTGTTCGCGATGCCGCAAGTCGACCGGCTGTACGCGGCCACGTTAAATTGACCCACGACGGCCACCAGAAATTGACCCACCCGGCGGAGCGAAGCGCGGGGGGGAGCAGTTTCGGCCAGGGAAAATTGACCCACCCCTGAAAGGGGTGGACAGGCGAGCGGGCGATGGAGTCGTCGTCCGGGGATGGTGCCGATGGACGTGGTGGCAGTGATTCGACACAAGGTGGCGAGCGAAGGGGTTCCGATTCGAGAAGTGGCGCGGGAGCTCGGATTGTCGCGAAACACGATTCGGCGATACGTGAGGGCCAACAAGATTCCGGTTCCAAGGCCAGAAAAACAGGTCCGACCAAGCCCGGTGCGCGACGAGGTGGCCACGGCGGCCGCGGCTATCTGGCGAGCGCGCCGATCCTTTACGGCGGGCAAACAGCGGCTGACGGCCAAGCGGCTGTGGGAGCTATTGCGTGAAAACGGGCACACGGCGAGCGAGCGCACCGTGCGGCGATTGGTGGCCGAATTCCGGAGCGGTGAGCGTGAGGTGACTGTTCCCCTGGTGTACACGCCGGGCGAGCTCGCACAGGTGGATTTTTTCGAGGTGTGGGTCGAGCCCTCGGGGATTCGCCAGAAGGCGTGGATGTTCGTGATGCGCTTGATGCACTCAGGGCGCGACTTCGCCATGCTCTGCGCGCAACAAGACGCCACTTGGTTCTTAGCGGCTCACGTTGCGGCGTTTACCTACTTCGCGGGGGTGGTGGCCGCCGTGGCCTATGACAACTTGAGCGCTGCCGTGGCCAAGATCCTCGTTGGGGCGCCACGGCTGCTTCGGCCCCGATTTGCCGCGCTTTGCGCCCACTACGCCTTCGAGCCACGTTTTTGCCGCCCCGGCGAAGGCCACGACAAGGGAGGAGTCGAGCGCCGCGGAGGACACGTACGTCGCCAGCATTTGGTGCCCATTCCGCGCGGTGAATCACTTGCCGCCATGACCACGGCTTTGCAAGCACGCCTCGATGCTCAGCATTCGCGCAATCCGATGTACGTCGAGGCCTGGGCCCGCGAGCGCAGCGCGCTGCGGCCTCTCCCAGCGCCTTTTGACGGCCGCCAGGTGCGCACCGTGCAGCTTCGCCACCACGCCAGCTACCTCGTCGCGGGCGCTCACTACTCGGTGCCCAGTCGGTGGTGCGGTCAGATGGTCGACCTATTCCTAGGCATCGACACCGTCACCTTCGCCAAAGGCGACGAGACCATCTGCCATCCTCGCGTGGCCTTCGGTGGCCGAAGTATCGACTATCGGCATTTGTTACTGCCACTATCGCGCAAGCCACAAGCTCTGCGCCAGGTCGCTCACGAGTTGGTGGCACAATTCGGCTCACCATGGCCCGAGCTCTGGGAGACGCTTTGCAATCGGTATTCGCCCGACCTGATCGAAGCTGCACGAAGACTGGCTCCGTGGTTGGAGCGCGCTGACCGCGAGGGAGTCGGTCGGGTCAAGCGAGCCATCATCACCGCCCTTGCGTGCGGTACGCTGGTGCCCTTTCTGCAACGCACAAGGCGCACCGAAACCCTCGCCGCTGTCCCGCTGGCATTATCGGAATACGCGGTCGAGACGCCCGACCTATCGCGCTACGACGTGCTTCTCGAGAGGGCATCGGCATGAGCACCGACAACGTGCTCTTGGCCGCCGTACGCGCCCATACGCGCGTACTCAAGCTGCCGACCGTCGCACGAGAGTGCGAAACGCTGGGACGTCAATCGCTGGCCGAAGGCTGGTCACCGTTGCAGTACTTGCGGGCGTTGCTCGACGCCGAGCTCGCAGTCCGCGCCGAGCACGCGATTGGGCGCCGCATGCGAGCGGCTCGTCTGCCCGTGCACAAAACGATGTCGCAATTCGATTGGCGGAGGCCACACGGTCTCGAACGCGCCCGCGTCGAAGACTTGGCTCGTGGTGCCTGGATTCCGACGGCGCGCAACATCGTGATCTTGGGCCCCGTGGGCACCGGAAAAACGCACTTGGCCATCGCGCTCGCCATCGAGGCCATCAAGCGCGGCCACCACGTGCTCTTTTACCGCGCCTCCGACTTGGTCCGGGCACTGACCGAGGCCCGGGATGCACGCGCTCTTTCTCGCCTGCAAGAGCGACTGCGAAGGGTTTCACTCTTGGTGGTGGACGAACTTGGCTTTGTACCGTTTGAAAAAGCCGGCGGAGAGCTGCTCTTCGACGTCTTGTCCACCCGGCACGAACGGTGCGCAACGGTGATCACATCGAATCTGGCTTTTAGTGAATGGAACCGGGTCTTCGTCGACGACAAGCTGACGGCCGCACTCCTGGACCGTCTGGCCCAGCATGCGGAGGTCCTCGTCACTCGCGGTCCGGGAGACCGTGTCCCGGCCGCGGCCACCAAAAAGACAGATTCAAGATCTGACGAGAGCAAACCCAAAGCGACCCAGGAGGTGCCGGCGCTCACGCGGTGAGTGCCCCCCATCGCGGCGGGGTGGGTCAGTTTTTGATGGCCGAGATGGGTCAGTTTTCGGTGGCCGTTGACACCGGCTCGGCCTTCTTCGCCGAGATCGTTGCCGAGCTCTCCCAATTTCGATGGCTTGGCGGTGAGTCGCAGATTCGCCTCTACGAATCGCCGGTGCGCGATTCGCCTCCCGGCTACCGAAGGACGTTCTGCGCATCGTGCGGTAGCCCGGTGCCGACCGTTCATGCCGAGCGCGGGCTCGTGTCGATTCCGGCTGGGAGCCTCGACGACGATCCCGAGGTGCGGCCGATGCGGCACATCTTCGTCGACCGAAAAGCGGCGTGGTTCGGAATCGAGGATACGCTGCCGCAAGTCGCCGGGGGTATTCGCCGGCAGCCGGGGTAAAGCTCGATACGCAATCGACCGCAGCGCGGTTGGCTACATGGCTCTCGAGCAAGCGCGCAGCGTCCCGGATCTCGACGGTCGCGCCGACCTCTTTTCGCTGGGTTGCGTACTTTTCCGCTGCCTCACCAACCGCGAAGTCTTCGACGGCCCCGATCCGGCGACGGTGCTCCCCCGCATCCTTCTCGCCCACCAGCGTAGCCGACCGAGCACGCGCCCTGATCCTTCGAGATCCTGACGCAGCAAAGCGTCTTCTCCAAGACCACATCGGCCGCGGTACCGGCACACCCCAAGAGATCCATTTGTTGAGACTCATCTGCCGCGACCAAGACCAACAAGTGTGCGTCTCCTGGTGCAACACCCTGCTGCTCCTCACCGAAAAGTGGACCATCACTACCCCTGTTTCGTGCTTCATCCCGAAAAGCGCTCACGCAGATGTTGAATAAACTGACGCAACTTTTCGAGCTGAATAATGGTAACTATACCGACGCTTCCGACGATCCCACCGCGACCGTGCTCTCGGCACCACGTTATAGCCGCACATATGTGCTGCAACACCCTTTCAGTGCGGCGACTGAATTCGATAGGCGGCACTGAAAACTCGAAAAAGGCGCCAACATCCGCCCATGTTGACGGTTGCTCGGGATTTGCGAGCCATTGACGGAACACGCGATGACCGGCGTAGCGCGTAATGGCGTTCCGGGCCACGTCCGACAGCGGCGCGGCACGGATGGCTTGCTCGTGATGTCCAAGGGCAACATTGCACCACGACTCGGCAAGCCGTTCCCCGTGCACCATTGCAATCTCGCACTTGGGATTGCCGAGCTCGGAGGCCCTCGTGAGCCCAAGCGCTGTTAGTCGGTAGTAATCGGGGCGCGTCTTCTCGAGCCATTGGTATCGCTGTTCGGTAAGTTCAGCTGAGACGCATTGAATGTCAGGGTACGCTATCTCGAATCCACGCAAGCCAAACCGATGCGGAGCACGCATCCAACTCACCACGGCGAGATGTGGCAAGCTGAACTCAGCTCTCCCCGCGAGGGTCATATCGCGCGCGGCCAAGAGAATAACGTCAAACGACCTGACATCGGTCGCTCCCTTCGAGCCGTCCTCGTGAAGTGTGCCCCTGGTTTCATCTTGGTAGTCGTTTGCACCCTCCAACTGGGCGCTATCCGCATGATTCTTTCTCATGGCTCTTTTCGAAGATTCATGCCGACGATCTGGCGGGGCGGGGTCGCCCATGGACCGAGCACTCATGTGAAACCGCGACAACAGCTTGCCAATTTCCGAAGAAAAAAAATCCTTTCGTGTACGTGACGCATCGTTGACGTGGCTCAATTTTTCCGAAATGCCGGAGGAGCGCAGTGAGCCGCACGATGGAGGGACCTCTTCCAGGTCGGCAGTGGCTCACGGCGCTCCTTCGGCATTCCCATTGTCACACAAATGGTATCATCGAATTGTAGGCACGTTGATGTTCGCAAACAGGTGTCGATATTTTGCGTAAAGCAGCGGACAAATTCGTTCGAGTTCTTTGTCCGCAATTTGGCAGGCAGCAGGCAAGTTCCGTTCGCTTCACGCGTTACACCGCCAAGAACGTCGTCGTGCGCTTCTCCCCCCTTCGTACGACCAAGTCCGCCTCCTCTGCCTCCTTCATGAGGGTGCGAAAAGGTACCTTTTCCATTCTCAGAAACGCACGTAGTTCCTCCGAGCGGACGCCTTCCGGGCGCACCTTGAGCAGCTCGAGCATCCGGTCGAGGAGCGCGTCGATGGCCACATCATCCGGTGCAGCCGTAAGCTCGGAGGAAACGGCCGTCTTGGCGACGCGCGCTACACGGCCGCCAGTGCGCGCGATGAGCGTCGCGTCGAAGCCAGCATCGATCGCGGCAGGATCTGGCGCACCGGTGCGCGCGCTGCGAGCGGCTACGCTGGCGCGGACCACCCCGCCGCTGCGCTCTGCAACTGCCGCGCGGCCGGCTCGTGCGACGTACAGTTCCTCGAGCGATCCGGCGAGCACCGCATCGAGAACTCCATCGGTGAATTTAAACGCGCACTGGCGCACCTCGAAGAAGAACCGGTTCCACGCGGTACCTCGTGCGGGACCGCCGTTCGGCGCACGGACGGATTCCGCGCGGCGGGCCCGCGCCGCATGAAGCTCCTCGAGCGACGCAGCGAGCACCGCGTCGAGCACGCCGTCGGTAAACCTGCGCGCGCACTCGCGCGTCTCCAAAAAGAGCTGGTTCGACATGCTACCTCGTGTGCCCGGCACCGCTGCGTTCGTCGAACGCGCGGGTCGTGCGTGATACGGTCATACCGCAACGCGGGGGCTGCCCATCAAGCACCGCAGACCAGCACCGCGACGCGTCCGAGCGAGAGGCGCATGCGCCCCCTCGAAATGAGCGTGGCCCCTTGCAAACGTCCCTTGTGGGCTGGGCGCGAGCATGTTTCGCAGGGAGAGGCTCCCTGCAACCAAGCTTTCCCGGCTTCATCACACCATCCGCGAATTCGCGCGCAAGTTGGCGCGCCGCCATGAACAACGCCTTCGACATGATCCCTCGCTCTTCGCCACCGCCCGCATTCCGCGAAGCGGATGCAGTTGGACTCAGTCGCCCCCTACTTCCGTGCCAATGCGGGGTTTCATGAATGCCACGGCATGCACGTGATTCATAGCACTTCAGGCATGGTACGCAGTGCATCATGACACCAACCTGTAGCGATGATCCGCAGTCATCGCCACCTTCCGCGCAACGAGCAGCCGACCGAGAAATGTGCTAACTCTCTCGAGTGCATTCTTCCGTTTTGTCGACCAGCCTGCTCTCTTCATGCGCGCCGTCAGGACGCTCGTCGTAAGGGGGCCCGAGTTGCGCAGGACATGAATGATATAATCGGGTGTGAAGATCAGTTGCTCGATCTCGCTTGCAAGAGGGGTCGGCTCTTTCATCGGGGACGTCCCGCACGTTTGAGAGCAGCCGGATTCGTGAGCGTCTTTTCCTCGACGTGCGGGTTCGCGGGAAGAAGAAGGTCGTCTTTCCCCTCTCGGCCCAGCCTTTGAACGCGCTTCCTATCGAGGGCCACGAAGAGCACTTTCGAAAACAGGCGCGCGTCCAGCCCCCCCAGTCGCGCGCGCAGCTTTTCCATTTCAACTCCACTTGGCACCGCGTCAACGAGTTGCGCAAGCCGCGCGACAGAAGATTCGAGCACCTCGTTCGCTCTCGTCCATTTGCCTTCGGTTGGAGCTACCAGCCGTCTTTTATACGTCCTCATCGTGGTGTCAATGAGCTCAACCTCTGCCAACCGCCCAGGCAAAGTCCTTGAACACCTTGACGCCTCCCACACTCTCGTCGCGGTCCATCGGTCCGGAACCATGCACCAGAACCGCTGCCGGAAAGGGTCCGGCTCCTTTTGGCACGCTCACGACTCCTGGTAATGCGGGCTGAGTACCAACCTTCACCTCGCGTTCCTCGAACGCCTCAGGGTCCGCGTACGGCGGTGCAACCCACGTGGAGGAGGAAGGCGGGGGCAAGACGTAGAACCCCGCGACGCGGGCTTCGGTGTCGTAGGTGATTTTGAACGTCAGGGTGGCGCGGTCGAACCTGCAGACCGCCCGAACGACGCGCGATCCATCCGTCATCTCGGTCACCGAAACCTTATGGAATGGCCCCGCAGAGGACTCCACGCTCCTCCAAACCGATTGAAGCTTGGAGGGTGGAAGCGCGTTAGACAATCGCGCCGTGAACGCGCTGCGTGGGTGCTCCCATTCGGAGCGTCCAAGCTCCTCGAGGAAGGTCCGCGCCTTCACGTCAAGCGGCGTCGAAACCGCCGCCGCGGTCGGCACCTTCGGGAAAACGCGCGCTGGGACCTGCGGTGAGGAGCAGGCCGTCGCGAGCAGGGCGACGGAATATGCGTGCTGGAAAGATATCGTGCGGGATTGGATCATGGTCGTTGCTCTTGCGACGCCCAACCTGGTCGCAGTCGGACGTCGTCCATTTGTGGTTTGAAGCGCGCTTGGAGGACTTCGACGAACCGGTGAAGCAACTGTATTTCGTCTGGTGTGACGATTCTCCCGAGGGATGCGCCGGTTTGCTTCACCCGCTGATCCTTGAAGTAGGAAAGACCAGCGTCTACGCCGCGCACGATGGCCGCGAAGCACCGCTTGAGCTCCCCGGACTGGAACTGTCGAAGGCCGAGGAAGTGCACGGCACCCACGTACACCTCCAGAATACCCAAGGGGCACCGTGAGCCATTGGTGAGAATCGTGCTCAGTTGGTATTGGGAGATGGCTCACGCTGCCTCTTGGGTATTCCGGAGACAAATTAACAGACACCCACGCTCAATCGACCGATGCTGTCGTCAATCGCTCGCCAAGTAGTACATCATCTACAATGTTGGTCACGATATCTCCCTCCACCGCAGGCCCAAACCGGCCCGCGAAAACGTCCCGCACATAGGCGTGTTGGAGTGCGTCGAGAGTACGTCGCTCGATGGTTGCCTTCAGACGGTCGAGCTGTTCCGGGGCAATCGTGATAACGGCAATAAGCTTGAGGACGGTGGCCGACCCGGCACGCGTGGCTGTCGTCACCTCGGTCTCGCTCGTCACGTCCGCCTCGTAATGCACCACGAGGCCGTACCCGATCTCGGGCCGACACTGGTCACGGGGCCACCGCATCATGGCAGGCTCGACATAGGCGTTCGGGCTTACAAGCCCGCCCAACAAATGCACGGTATTCGGACTGATGACCGGTTCCGTACAGAGGATCTCGGGTTCGTTCGTCCTCATGACATGGCTCCCAACACGACGTGATGATAGTCGCCGGCTCCGTCTGCATCGAAGCACTCTGGCTCGGGCATCCTCGAGAGTGCAAATCCGGCGGCGACGTACGTGCCTTTGGCGGTGCGAGAGCACGGCTTGCGCGCTGTCCCCTCCCGCGGGCGGTCCGCAGCGAGCTCGTAGAGCGCTTCGCTCTGCGTCCGCTCCAGCCGCTCACCGTAGTCGCGTGACAGCCCGAAGAGTTCTCCTTTCGACGGCGCTCCCGTGTTCATACCGTATCGCCTTCTGGGTAGGGCTCGTCCAAACTCGAGATCGAGGTCGCGCGGGCCGGGACGCCGAGGTGGAGGTCATCTCCGCTCGGGAGCGTGTTCGGTGATGCTTCGGGTGCAGGATAGAAAACACGTCCCTGCGGCGTTGTCTTGCTCACGATGGCGCCAAGAGCAATTGCTACCTCGCTTGCGATCCAAAGGCGAGGTTCGTTTACCCCGAGCTGAATCAGTAAGGTACTACGGAGGACCCCTGCGGAGTGGCCCTTCACGTAACTGACAAGTCGTTGCAATAACTCCCTTTCCGGCTGTACTTCGCTTGGTGTCTCTGTCGAAGCAGGTACGTACCGCGTGCTAGTTCGGGTTCCGACCCGGCGCATCGCCCCCGTGGCGAGCGCAGCGAAGCACGCAAACTGAAATCGTGTATCGCCAAGGTTGAGCTGAGACACCAGCGCCCGCCGAGTTGAACCTCCTGGTGTCCTTGTTATGACCTCAGTAAGACGAATCATATCCGCCACGAGTGTTTTCGCGTACTGACCCGCAGCTCTGGGGTGTACGACGCGAGCCGGAGATGCCATGAGGTATTGCACTCCATCAAATTGTGCAGTTGATCTATTTGCGTAACCACAAGCAATCACGTTGATTTCCAAAGGCACTGGCGTAGCGAACCACTGCGTTCCCGCGGCTCGCGAGCCCCCAGGCGAGATCACAGTGCACCTTCACGGCACCGACGGTCTTGTCCTGATCCATCGTCCGGCGCCGCACACGAGGACCGCTGCCGGGAAGGGTCCCGCCCCGTTCGTGACGGTCAGCAGACCGGGCAAAGCCACGTTCTTCCCGAGATCGATTTGGCGTTCCTCGAAGGCGTCGGGATCTGCGTCCTTGGGGTACCTAGTCCGCTGCCGCATTGTTGCTCTGAGTTTCCACAGCAGCGAGCTCCCGCGCGATACCTGCAGTATCGAACCAAACGTTCTCGCGCACGATCTTGCCATGCGCCATCTCCACAACATGAAACATTCGGAAGCTGATGGTGCGACCACCGCCCTCCATCGGCCCCATCCTACCGATGACCTTCACGGTCAACATCGAGTCATCGGTGAGAACGTTGTCCCCATGGGCCCGTCTGAACTGCTTGCGATCTACAACCTGGATGTTCTTGAACAGACTATCGTAGCGGAGCCGCACTGCGTCGACGCCGAACACCACTGGAACATCGCCGGGACCCACGATGTCGTGCTCCACGTTCTCGGCGAACGTTGCGATCACCCGATCCACGTCTCCCGCAGCTTCCGCGGCGAGATGCTCGTCCATGAGAGCGTCCATCTCTTCGTGCGTCATCAAGGGTGCATTGCTCATTTGACACCTCACGTGTTGGTCTGATTGTTCTCCGAGTACCTTCCTAAATCTCCGGATTACCGAACGAGCACCGTGAGCCGTAGAGCGGATGGTGCGGAGCAGCCGCTCGGCTTCCACGAGTGTCGCTGACGTGCAGTACGGTATCACGAGATTTTATTTCGGCAACATCTTTATCGCGAACAGTGCAACCACTTGCTCGCCCACGAATGGCTCCTGGCCGGTCGCGTCGAACCCGTTATTAGACTCACCAAGCTCGTAGCGAGCATTGAGCTTAGCCAGCAATCCCGTCACGTGCGTTCTTGACAGTAAAAACGTATCCCAATCGCTCAGCACGTGAATCTTTACGTCTCCGAACTTGGCCAAAGCCTTGTACGGCCCCGTCCCGCCTTCCCCATGTGGCATCTCTCCATCACATCGAAGCGAGACGATCCCATATGCGGTTGTTACGCTATTGCCGAGCCGCCACCGGAGGTAGGCCAGTGCGACCTCGTCCCGTTCGCCGATATCAGGTGCGCCGATTGCGATCGCGGCGGCCCGCGGAATTGGCTCCGCGGCGAGAATATCTGGTTTAGAAAACCCGGACGCGAGACGTTCCCCCGCTACGTCATCAATGGCACCTCCCACGACCATTGCGTCTTCTTTCTCCAGCACGGGCTCGATCTCCCGCCATCGCTTGATCCATGACCATCCAGAAAGCAGCCTAATTGGGTCCCCTTCGTGAGCTGGGTATCGAGGCACCCAAGTCAGGTAGTTCCTCCTCCGCAAAATCCGTTCTGCGCTATCCCGTGAGCCGCAATGGCGCTCAGGTGCGGGCGCTCCTCCCCACATCCCAAACCAGGTGGGGAACACCGAAGTGAGGATAGTCACTACGTGGGCGTTGAACGCCTCCCTGACAAGCTGAGCGAGGATCCGAATTCCTTTGCACATCACAAGTCCTGGTTAAAGTCGGGGACGAGATGCTCCTTTTCGTCGTCAGGGATCTCCCGCTTGGTCGGGCGATCCTCCGGAATGTACGGGTTCGCCCCTATCTCGGCATCGAGCTTCGCGGCCGTCACGAGCTCGAGCGTCGCCCCAGCCACGGGCTTCACGCTCGGCGAGTATTGGATGAGACACATTCGCCCATCGCGTTCTCGCAGCACCACACGACACACGCCGAGGACATTCGGAACGCCGACGATCCCCTCCAGCATCTTGTAGCCAGAGGGCGGGAGGAAGTTTCGCGGGACTGTGAGGACACTTGTCGTGCTCATTTGAAAATCCTTTTCTACGACGTTGGTCTCAAATCCTCCGAAACCGGAACCGCAGCGTGAGCTGCACCTGGATTGCGCAATGTGGAAAGGGGGGATCACAGCGCGACGCTGTCGCTTCGCTCTTTCGGAGACTGTTCACACCGATTGGATCGGGCGACGCCTGAATACACAATCGGAGCTCCTGGCCGAAACGAGCGCGGATCAGGCGAAATGACGCATGCCCACGGGCACGGAGGCACGCACCACGAATGCGTCACGTCGTTTCCGGTCCACGCTCGTTTCGGCCAGGTGCCTGCGATTTGGTAGGCACGGCGAGAACGCTGGTACTTGCTCGACATCGACTCCTTTCAAATAGTTAAGAAGCGTTAACTGGACGAGGGCCTGGAGCCGGGATGAACGCTCGCTAGAGCGGATGGATCAGGCGGTCGGTTTCGACGCCCACCGCCCGAGCCGCGTACGCAAGGCACGCGAGGATCTCGCTGCGCGAGATCCCGAGTTCTTGCATGACACCCTCGATGGATGCGCCTTCGGCCATTCGGAGCAGTGGCAGGGACGCCGGAATCTGCCCGCGAATGCAAGGCAACCCCCAGCGTATCGCCGGGTCGGACGTGATCAAATCCAGGGGCGACTCATAATAGTTCTCCATTACGTGCTTCTCCCTCGTCGTTAGCAGAACATCACGGAGATTGTCCTTTCGGGGGTAGGCCCGCCAGCATCCGCCGTGTCGAGGGTGGCTCTTCGTCGCGTGCGAGCTGTGAGCCGACGTTTGGTTGCTGCAAGGGCTACCCCGGTACAGTCCAAATGCGTCAGAGCCCGATCGCGCGCGTCCAAAGCGCTTTGAACCGCTTCATAGTAGTAACGCCTCAGCGTGGGGTCCATGTCTTTGACAACTCGCTCGACGCGGGACGACCGAGATGTGATTTGGCAATTCAAAGTTCCCCTCCCCGATGACGACACGTTATGCAAGATCTAGCCGCGGCCGGCTGCAAACAAAATCATGCATGGCGTACCCGGCGCGAGCCCCGCTGTCGATGGTGATGCGGCCTGTCAGTGGCTCGTAATACGCCTGCATGGGGGACACTCCCTTTCTTCACGATTGTCTGCTGGAGTGAGTGAGGACATAAGCTAAGTAGTTGCACGGGCGGTTGCGCGAAGAAGGTGTTCGGGGCCAGTCGAAGAGCGAACAATTCCAGAGGCAGAATGAATATAATGCGGTACTCAAGCAGTGACAATAGTGTATTGCCGACCCTCGTCACTTCGACCATATTGCGACCTGCATTGTATTTGGCAATGTCGGACATGCAATATTTAAATTATTATTACGATCGGCGTGCCTGTCCTTTCGCGCTCACGGCTGCCCGCACTGCCGGGACGACCAGCTGAGCGACGATGACTTCCCTCGCCGTCATCGGGCCCTCCTGGGCTTCATGAGCGGGTTCCTCGCTTCACTCTGGGGCTGCCCCCGGCGAGTAGCCCCGGCGAGGGTGAACTGCTGAGGTCCTCATCGTCCTCCGCAATGTACTCCCATTAGCGAACCTCCCCTAAGGTTTGGGTACGCCACGGCATAGCGAATTCCATTCCACGCTCGGAATTTGACACGGGGATGTCGTTTAAGCATAAAGCCAAGACTGCGGGCCCTATTCTTTGGCCGGAAACTCGCCCGCATAGGTTTGTCGTCATCCCCTTGAACCGCCGCCCCGGGGGCGCCCGGGGCGCCCATTGGGCGCCCACCGGCGCCTGGTTGCTCAACCGATGACGGTCATATACTGTGCTCCCGAACGGTCCTATGTCAAAGCACCTACTCAGCCCGTCAACGGGCACGATAGATGACGAAGCCGCGACGAGTGGCGCTTCCGTTGAAGAAGAACGCCGAATGGTGACGTTCGTGATCCTATGGTGCTCCGAGCCGTGGCGTCTCGGAGAAGTCATGCATTTCCCACCTGCCGGCGGCGATTGCGTCTTTGGTCGTGGCGGTGCGCGCACGAACGACCCCGGTCGCCGTGTGCAATTCGGTAAGCGCTCCGAGCTCGCTGCTCGTTCCCCCATGGAGATCCCGCAAATTTCCCGCATCCAAGCACTGCTGCGCGTGCGGCATCACGACATGGCGATTGACGTCCACAACGTAGGGCGGGCGGGATTGACCCTTAACGGCTACCCGGTCGAAAAATGTCGAGTGGGCCCTGGCGACTTGGTGCAGTTCGGACGGCAACTCCTGCTTGTGTGCGTCGTCGAACATTCCGCAACTACGGCCGTCAACAATGCCTACCCAGAGCATACACACGGGCAGCCTGATGCTTTCGGCCTTGTGGGTGAGTCCGCCGCGATATGGAAGCTGCGCCGACAGCTTGCGTTCGTCGGTCCTCGGACGGGTCACGTGCTGATCCATGGCCCAAGCGGCAGTGGGAAGGAGCTGGTTGCGAATGCTATTCACCGGTTGTCGCGGGGGGGGCCCATGGTCGCTCGGAACGCCGCCACTCTGCCCGAAGGGATCATCGACGCGGAACTGTTCGGCAATGTCCGAAATTACCCGAATCCCGGCATGCCGGAACGGCATGGCCTCGTTGGGCAGGCTGACGAATCGACGCTCTACCTGGACGAATTCGCAGAGTTGCCACTGACGTTGCAGACTCACCTTTTGCGAGTCCTTGACAGCGGCGAATATCAGCGTTTGGGGGAGGCTGTCGCTCGACGCTCGAGATTTCGTCTCATTGCATCAACGAACCGGCCAATAGCAACCATCAAAGAAGACCTTCTCGCCCGACTTCAGTATCGAATACAAGTTCCCGATTTGAATCAGCGACGTGAAGACATCCCATTGCTTCTCCTACACCTTTTGCGCACCTTCATGACGGAAGACCCATCCATCGCGCGCTTTTTCCCCAACGGCAACCGCGATGGACTACCACGCATATCACTCACTTTCTTGCGCAAGCTCGTATTGCGCCGATATCGCACCAATGCGCGCGAGCTATCCGTTATCGTGTGGTCGGCTATCCAGAACAGCGACGGCGACATCATCCAGGCACCCGAAGCTACACCAGAGAGCACCGGCGATGGCGCAAACCTCGAGGGCACTCCCGTGGATCGCGACGAGAACACCGAGGAGCGGGAACAAATTCGTGCGGCCCTCGCGCGTCATAACGGCAATCTTGAGGCCACATGGCAAGCCCTCGGGTTCAGAAATCGTTACCAGTTGAGACGCCTTATTAAGAAATACGACCTCAAACCCTAAAGCTGGAGCACGAAGCTTGGGCTGAGACTTGGTTCGGCGACTGCCGGTATTTTCCTACACGAAGCGAGAGAGTGGTCCTGAGCCCGGCCCGCCGAGTGAGCTCAAGCACTTCGAAAGACGGACTGAAATTCTCAAATGTGTTGAATCAACATCGATTGGTAATCGTGTGCGCGGCGTCTTGACCCGTTAGTTTTTTTTACGGCATTTTCCGTCAAATGTTCGACCGCACTTCGGGGAGTAGTGCAGGGCGTTACACTGGAACGACTCTGTGCGAAAAGTATCGCATTTTGCGACTCCTCGGCACGGGTGGCACGTCGTCAGTGTACGCCGCGGTGCACCGCAATGGCCGCCCGGTCGCAGTCAAAATCCTGCGCGAACGTCTCGATGTTGAGGTCCTATCGCATCGGGAGGCGCTCCTCGCGAACCGTGTGAACCACCCCGGTGTCGTCTCCGCGGTCGACGACAACGTGACCGACGATGGGCACATCTTCTTGGTCATGCCGCTGCTCGAAGGTGAGACGTTGCAGCAACGAGCCTCGCGGAATGAAAAGAAGCTGCCCCTTTCGGAGGTGGTCGTCGTTGCGGACGCGCTCCTCGACGTTCTCGAGGCGGCCCACGCCTCGAACGTCGTTCATCGGGATCTCAAACCAAGCAACCTGTTCGTCACGCAGGAAGCCGGCGACATTCGCGTGATCGATTGGGGTACTGCGAGGCTATTTTCGGGTGCGGAAGCCGCCGTCACGCGCTCGGGGCACGCGAGGGGGACGCCAGCGTTCATGGCGCCCGAACAGGCTCTGGGGCGAGACGTCGATGGGCGCACCGATCTTTGGGCGGTCGGCGCGACGATGTTCGCACTTCTCTCGGGCAAACACGTCCATGAAGGTCGGTCGGGGAACGAGGTAGTCGTTCGCGCCGCTACGAGCAAGGCACGGCCACTTGGAGAGGTTGCCCCCGAGGTTTCTGGTCCATTCTGTCAATTGGTCGACCGCGCCCTCGAGTTCGAAATATCGCGCCGCTGGCCCGACGCGGCGACGATGCGTGCCGCCCTCGTCGAAGCGTGTCGCGCCGAGTTCGGGGTCCAACCGTGCGAGTTACCCCGTCTCCACGTACCACCGACGCTCCACGAATCCCACGACGAACCGGCAACCACGGCTACGATCAGCGAATCAGGGACGCCGACGGTTGACGGCCCTGCATCGGGACTGGCCCCCTCGCTTCCGACATCCACGGAGCGACGAGCGGGGTGGGGATGGCGACAACGACTCGCGACGAGCCTTGGTATCGCAGCTATCGGTGTGGTAGCCGGGGGATCCATTGTGGGCTTGACCGTGGCGCGAGGTGACACGGCACCTCAGAGGGCCGCCTCCGGAACCAGCTATGGTGACCCAACACCCTATATCGTTGCATCGCGAAGCGCTTGGCTCGGCGCTCGGAGTGACGTGGCCCGGGAGGAGGCGCGGAAGGCGATCACGGTCCACGGCGCGTCACCGGAGGCTCGCTTCGCCATGACACGGACCGTCGGGCTCTGGCCGACCGACGGTGACCGCGAGCATTTCGCAAAAGCGTATCAAGGTCGAAGTGAGCTCTCCCCTTCGGCGCGCAGTTACCTGGAAGCGCTGGCACCTGCGATGACGTTTCCGCCAAACTTTCGCCTATCGGGCGAACGATTCGCGGCGCTCCAAAAAAATGACCCAATCAATCTTGAAGTTGTGATCGCCCTCGCTCAAAATTGGATACGCGTCGACCGCGTAGCGGACGCTTTGACGCTCCTGGAGCCACTCGCGCAGACATCCGATGCCCCGGGC
This sequence comes from Sorangiineae bacterium MSr11954, assembly GCA_037157815.1. NCBI lineage: Bacteria > Pseudomonadati > Myxococcota > Myxococcia > Myxococcales > Pendulisporaceae > Pendulispora > Pendulispora albinea. The sequence goes on along the minus strand of CP089984.1, from coordinate 4,010,791 downwards.
GTTGTGCTCCAACTCCTAGCGGTTGCGTACGCACTCATTGATAACGTTGATGCGAGCCGCCACACGCTGCGCCGTTGTCTGGTGAATTTTGTCGGAAGTTCGAATTGCGCGACATTTTTAGCAAGAATCGAACTGATGGAAGGGCAGTGCGCGGCCGCGGAGCAAATTTTGCGGCAGGAGATCGAAACGAATCCGAACGACGCCGAAGCTTATTTCCAACTTGCGAATGCCCGTGAGTCCCAGGGGGCCAGCATCCAGGAGATCGCGTCGGCCCTTAACAAGGGTGCGGAACTGCGAGATGGTGCTCCCGGTGGGCAAAGCGCGTTGTCCGCCGCTGACTTCACGCTAGCGGTCCATGAGGGGCGATTCAACGATGCGCTCGCGTTGAGTGACAAGCACGAGAGTCGACTTCAGAGCAGCAACGATGCTTGGGAGCACTATTATGCCGCACTCCATAGCACGTACGTGCGTGTGGAACTTGGCATGCCGGCAGAGGCACGCGAGGCAGTCGACCGATTCGTCGCAAACCGCACAGAATTTTTTGTAAATCATCATAGTTATGTTGGCGACAATTCGACCGTACTCAATGGCCTCGCCGCACAATGGCAACTCATCTCGTGGACAGAATGGGCAGCTATCCGTGATACGCGTCTTAGGCGTCACATCAGCCGTGACGATCTTGTGCACGGTCGCCAACGTGCGTGGCTCGAACTTTATGCAGTCCCCGCGACGACGTCCGTCGCCGCGAAAGAGGCACTCGCCGTATTGCCGGAATATGCGCCCATACTTTCGCGCACGCAGCGGTGGGCAAACGAGGATGCCGCCGTTGGGAGAGTCTATTGGCTTACGGGGTCACCCACCATGGCGTTGCCCTACTTTGAACGTGCATCGGCAGCATGCACTCGTCTCGATAATCCTGTACAGCACACCCAGATGCTGACGCAATACGGAGCCCTGCTCGAAGATATTGGGCAGAAGGAACGCGCCTGCGAAGTCTATCGCCGAGTGCTTCACTATTGGCCGCGGGTCGCAGAGAGCACAACCGCGACGCGGGCGGCATCGCGCGCTGCGGCTGTTTGCCCTCGTCTCTAGGAGCGGCGATCGAGCACAGAATACCCCGCCGCTGAGGTCAACGAGGCCCTTGTCCGTTGCATCGATTTGTGAGACGATTTCGCTTATTGTTGGCCATTTGGGTGCGTGTTAACACTCGGAGGACCGCCATCATGGAATCCAGCTACTCACGACGACGTTCCAATGTCGCTGCCATCGTTTCATTGCTCCCACTCCTGGCCAGCGGTTGTGTAATCGACACCGAGACGAGTGAGCCCGGGTCGCAGACGCCTCTTTCCGCAGACGTCAACGCGGAGGCAGGCGAGCCTTCGCCTGGAGCACACCTCAACAAGGTCGATTGTTTGGTTGACCCTGCTGTTATCGATTCCCTACGAGCGCCTACTGATCTTCGTGCAATGGATCCTCCCTGCTGTCCGGCATTGCCCGCGGACCCCTCCCTCCATGCCAACGACTGAAACATAAGCCAACTCGCTGTCCCGATGCAAGGGCCGCGCCGCGGCCTGGCGGGGGCCCACACGTCGGGATTTTAACATGGGTATGCGGGTCGCATCTATAGTGTCGTTTTTGCCGTTCATAGTAAGCAGTTGCGCGACTGCGCCCGAGAGCGGAGCCCAAGCGCCGCAAACGCCTACGTCTGCAACCGTATACGCCCGGACGCGTGAGCCGTCGCGTGCAGGTCCCCGAACATGCGGCTCCGGGGAGCAGTTCCGGAGGAATCATGTAGCCAATTTGGCTGCCGCGAATGGCCTGCAATTGCCTTCCGAAGTTTGTTCAGAGCAACGAACCGCGATGCGCCACTAGTAGTAGCTGGCAGGTGTACGTGGGACGTCTGTAGGTTCTCATGGATGTAACGCTTCAACGACTTGGCGACCGCATCGAGAAAGAGTGGTTTCGCGCCAACTTTCGAGACAGATCTTTTCCGTCTATCTGTGCACGTGCTCTCAGCGAGACACGCGTCGTGGATGTCGAAGCACTCCTCGATTGGGGCCTCGGCTGCGAACGGCTTCCTGAGCAGGTGGACGCAGATTTCGATTTCGGCGAGCCGCCTCTGACCGTTTTTTCTAGCGAGCGATTTTATATATCCGTCCATTTCTGGCTCGACGGAACCACCAACATTCACGAGCATGGGTTTAGCGGCGCCTTCGTGGTGCTTGAGGGCGGCAGTCTTCATACGACATTTGCTTTCCGTCCTGCGCACGAGATCAACGATCACTTCGCCATCGGAGAGCTGCATGAGAAGCACGTCGAGCGCCTCGAGCCGGGCGACGTAAGGGAGATTCACGGCAACGGTCACCCCGACAGCACGATTCATTCGCTCTTTCACTTGGAGCGCCCATCCGCAACGCTGGTCGTGCGCACGTATCGCGACACGCGGACGCGACCTCAATACTCGTATAGTCGGGCGGGCGCGGCGTGGAACTCTTTGTACGATCGAAAAGAGATCAAGCGGCGCGGCCAGCTCCTGCAGCTCGTACAGCAGACGCGTCCCGACCACGTCCACGAGTATTGCCTGCGCTGGTTCGACGTCGCCGATGACGTCGGCGCCTTTCTTGCGCTGCGTAGCGGGGTTGGGCGGCTTTCGCCCGACGAAGGCAATGCTTTGCTTAATGCCGCGGAGCTACGCCGCCCAGAGCTTACAAGGCTTGCGCGGGATGTCGTCGCAGCGGACCGATGCGAGGCCGGGATCATCCGCCGAAGGTCCGTAGTGACGGATCCTGGGCTACGTTTTTTTCTGGCGGTCCTTCTCAACGTGCGCGGGCGAGAGAACGCGCTTCGCCTCATTGGCGAGAAGTATCGTGAGCGCGATCCCGTGGATACGGTCATGGAGTGGATTCTTGCGCTCTCGAAGCTCCCGGCCATTCGTCTCGAGGAACCTTCCGCATTGGGCTTTCCGCTCGACGAGGTGACGGCGATGGCGCTGCGCAACCTCCTGACCGGTGCGCCCTGCGAAGCACTCGAAAGGGAAGTCGCGACATTCGCGAAGCGCCCCCTTACCGTGAACGAGTGCGGGGCCCTCGAGAACCTCCGCGATGCATTTCGACGCTCCGAAATGTTTGGGGGGGTGCTCGGTGAGATGGCCCCCATCGCTCGTACCTACGGAGGCTGAAGTTACGGTGCCGATCGCCATCGACTGCGGTCCGGCGTGAACGTCCGCGCGCGAATTTTGGCGACGAGAGCGTGTGCTTTGACGTCGTGCGCTGTCTCGACGTAGAGCTTCTCAACGATGCCGGATATGCGCGGTTTGAGCACTCACTCCGATATCGCTTGTTAATATTCTCGATCCGAATCAACGGTTGGTTGTCGCCGCCTCGGGTCATGGCCACTCTCAATCGGCCGGATAATAGCCACACCCACCCCATGTGGACATTACGAAGTGTCGATGACGTGCCAAAATGCCGCCAGTTTGTGGCTTCACGTTTCGTGCGCGAAGCGCAAGCGCTTCCCAGCCGTATACGGCGGCTGCCCAAGATGTCGCGGTGTCAACAGCAGGAATGGAAGCGCTGGAGGTCCGTCCACGCCGACTGTCGACACCGCGAGCGTGGGGCGCCGTCGCGGCGAGTTCCGAGAGTTCCGATGCGGCGTCGGGCTGAACGATGCCCCGCGTCCCACGACAATGGCGATGGCGATTTCTCTGTCGGTTGAAGTCGCATCTCTTTAAGTTCGGTGAAATGTTGCGCAGTTTCGCGAATGCAAATGAAATCGCTGGCGCCCATCTCGTCCAGCCATCTCTCCGGCCAATTTTGAGTATGACGTTCGTGACGGATCGGCAAACCCATCGCGAAGTGCAGTGTTTTAGCACACTTATAAGTCGCAAAATTTAGAGCCGACGAAACTTATTGCTTGAATTGATCAAGCTAATGCAAATTCACGCAATGCAGCCTACGAAAGGTCGATGGGCGCGAGAGGGGATGAGCGATATGAGTCCCGTTGGATGTAGATATCACACATATTTGCACCGGCTCGCGTGGTTGGTCGCGACCATCGTCATCGTTCTCGGACTCGGATGCAGCGCGCGAGGTGGTGGCGATGCGGATGACCACGAGCTCGTGCCGGATTGCGTCGCATATCTCGCTCAGCTCAATCGGTGCATGAGCGACATAAGCCCCGATGTGGCCTCTCAACGGGCGGCCGCAACACGGCAGGCGCTCACCGTTGCCGCGAAGGACGACGCTGCGAAAGGGCGACTCGCCGCCCAGTGCCGTGTCGCCGGTGAACAGCTTTCCCGCGCCTGCCGCTAGGCGCGTGCCTGATTTAATTCCAACGACCATCGCATGTGAGATCCGTCATGGAAGAGACCTTGCTTGCCCATTTTCGAAGCTGTCCTCGCCTCGTCGCGGCGGTCCTAACGGCCGTCTTCATCACCGCCATGATCCCGCATCGAGCTTACGCCGAGGAGGACGGTCCGCGGGAATCCTCGCCGAGAGAGCCCACTTCCACGGGCTCACCGCCGGTGAAAGCGGCAGCGACCGGAGAATCTACAGGCACCACGCGAAGTGCACTGCTGGCCGGTGCGGAAGGGCACGATGGCGATCTCCCGACCCTCGGCCGTGCCACGCTCGGGATCCCCGAGGGAAGCAGCGCCGGAAACGGCGCGATGGCTGGGGTCGACCCGTCCACGGGCGCAGCGCAAGCCTCGATCGGGTTCCAGTTGCCGCGAGCTCGTGGCCAGGCGCAACCCAGCCTTGGAATCAGCTACAGCTCGGCGGGCACGAACACGGAGGTCGGCTACGCATGGCGTCTCAATCTTCCTCGGATTGAACGTGAGAATCGCGGTGGTGGACCTCGCTACGACGACAGGGATCGTTTCCGGATCAACGGGGTCGACCTCGTTCCGGTCTGCCTCGTCACCGATGGGCAATGCTTCGGACAAGGATCTCTTCTGCCGGGTGAGACGCTTCCCGACGACATGAGCGGTTGGACGTACTTTCGCGCCGCCATGGATGACGGCGTACGCTACTTTCTCTCTCCCGACAGGCGAACGTGGCGCGCCGACGGCAAGTCGGGCGTGCAGGCGGAGTATGGGGCGCCGCGCGACGATATCGGCAACTTTTCTGGCCTTGATGCCGGTGCAGCAGCCGCGGACGGGAAGCCGATTGCTTTCCGTTGGAACCTCGTGAGGCAGTGGGGGAACGGACGCGCCAACGTTGTCGTGTACCGCTGGGAGAGGTTCCAGGGCGAAGCACGTGGCTATCTCGTGGACATCTTCGATACCCCGCGCGTGGGTGCACCGGTGGCCACCCCGTCGCAGATTCCCCTAGGTCATTTCGCGCATCATACGCACATCAGCTATAGCGTGCCCGAAAAAGGAGAGGTCTTTCCCAACGGGCCGCCATGGCACCTAAGGCCGGCGCATCACCTCGATCATGTCGATGTCACCAGCGCAGACTTCGCCGATCCGGGGAATGGTCGGCGGCATCTAGTCCGACGCTATCAGGTGGCGTATTGGCCCTCGCGCGCGCACTCCCATCAGGTGCGGTCGATCGTCCGAAAGGTTCATTTGTCGGGGGCCTGTCCAGACGTTCGCGAAGACGACAACTTCGTGATTTCGGGACCGCTGTGCGTGACCGAAGAGCGCGACCTCGCTACAATGGCTTATACGGGATTTGGAGACATCAACCAATCTCTCGGCAGCCGCCTGATCGCGAAGTTCCCGCATGACCACGTGCCGAACTCGAACCGCCTCAGTTTCATGGATTTGAACGCCGACGGCGTGGCCGATGCCTTTGCCAGGCCACCCGCCATAAATGGCGAGCCGGTGGGGCCGCTGGTCATTGGGATCCGCGAAACGGGGCTCAAGTACGTGATGGGAACGATGAACGTGCCCACATCCGTGCTGGGCGCGAATTCCTCCAACCTTTTCATCTTTGGTAGGTTCGGAAGTTGGAGCAGCGACGGGAAGGTCAATATTCTTTGGTCGGAGCTCGATGGAGCGAAGCCGACGGGTCACTACGCGATCTATTCGCCGCAGAGCGGCCCGTCGAACACGTGGTCTTTGGTGCCGAGTGACACTCGCACCGTGAGCTCGGACTGGTCGGCGGTGCGTGCGATGCCTGGTGACCGTGAGTACATGGATCTGGACGGTGACGGCAACCTCGATAGCCACGAGGTGCTCCTCAAGCGTCCAGAGTCGACAGCTCCCTCCGCGAATCCTTCGGACCCGCCGAAAACGAGGTTCCGCACATGCAGCTTCTTCACGACTCGGGACGGCGCGGGAGATGTATTGCCATTTTCTCGTGGCCCCGCCGCCGGGGATTGTGTTCCAAAGGACGACGATGACGAGTACCTGACGCTCGGAGAAACGTTCTATCGGGATTTTACGGGCGATGGTGTTGTCGACCAGCTCACGGTCAGGTGGGTTCCAAGCGCAACCCCGGACCTTTGGGATCAGGAATGGCACGTCGCCTATGGGACAGGGAGTGGCAACTTCGTGGGCTACAAGCTCGTCCCCGGTGGAGTCAAAGCCGTGCGCCCCGATTACATTGCGAACACGTACCTGCATGATCTGAACGGCGACTCGATTGTCGACCGGATCGATCTGAGGAACTTCGAAGGTGATCCCTATCCTGGCATCGACATCTCCCTCGGGGATGGAACGCAATGGATTGGCCCGGTGGCGCATTTGAAGCCGGGCGAAGACGTCGCTCAGTGGGCGACGATGTATCGCGTCGGTCCCGGAGCCGGTCGCCTGCAGCAGCCGATGCAGCTCCAATTCGCGGATCAGTATGGGACGGGGATCGACAACATCGTGGTGACGACGGGAACGGAGCAGTTCTACACGGAAGTCCTTCATTTACGGAACTTCGTGAACGGACGCCCCGGCCTACTGTCGACCATCACGAACGGACTCGGAGCGGAAACCAAGCTCGAGTACGGGATCACGGCGGGAGTGCCCGGTGCGCCCGCGCACGTGAGCAAAGTCACGGTGAGCAGCAACGCCGACGTGAAGGGAACGGGCGGCCCGTACGTCACGAGCTACGATTATCGCGAGCCGGTTTACGACCATCTGGAGCGTCAATTCCGCGGCTTCCGATCGGTGCGAGCCACCACCAACGATCCGAATCGCGTGACGATGGAGACTCGCTTTCTCATCGGATCGTGCGTGAGCAGCTCGGGCGGAGACGTGCCTTGCGCACCCGCCGTCGACAATCCGCGGACCGCCGTGCGCGGGTTGCCGCTGACCGTTGACACCTTCGACACCAACGGCGTTCACCTCACGACGATCCATCACCAGTACAAGATGGACAAGCTCTACGACGGTGCGGACGGGCGCAAGGTTCGTCGGATCTACGCGGCCTTCACCGACAACTGGGGGTACGACACAGCGAACTTCTCGCCCGCGCCCGCGAATCTCGAGGTGATCGATCTCCAGTCGGCCGAGGTCACGCTGCGCGGTACGTATACGGTTGCAACGGCCCAGGGCACTGCGCACACGGCCACGGCGCGCGAGCTCGATGCTTTTGGCAACATCACGTCCGAGGCGGACTTCGGCAATTTAGTTCGGTTGAGCCCGGATATTCCGGTGGATTCACCTATCTACAGGGTGACGGAGTGGGCCGTTCCATCGGGTGATTCGTCGCACTGGCTTTGGCGCGCCAAGGACACTTACGTGCGGGAGTCGCTTCCGGGACCGAACCTGCAGCATGCGCGCTACGAGCACGACGCGGTCGGAAACCTGCTCAAGACGTACGGTGATTTGACTGGGACGTTGGCACTTGCCCGATTCCATGAAGACTGGCTCGCCGAGGTGGCTCCGACGCCTGCAGACGCCTCGCGGAACGGCGTGAACTTGTTGCGCTTCGAGGTGACGTACGATCTGTTCGGCAACCCGCGGCGCGTGAAAAATGCCACCGGGATGCGCTGCGCAGACACGAGCTACGATGCCTCCTTCGGGCAGCTCCCCGTGGCGCAGACCGCATATAGGAACGGGTGCGGAAGCGGCGGGCTCACCACGACGACGGTCTACGACCGCGGGCTTGAAGTCGCGACGATGGTCACCGACCCGACCGGGGCAATGTCGACGACAGTGTACGACGGATGGGGGCGGCCGAAGGAGATCTACAAGCCGAGTCCGACCCTGGGCGTGCTGGCTGAGAGCGTGCCTTCGGCGAGGATGACGTACGTCGACGTCGAGAATGGCCCCTATCAGCGCGTGCACGTCGAAACGCGAGACGATGATGGGAGCGCGGTGCGATACCGGTCCGCATGGAGCTACGTGGATCCGTACGGGCACACGGTTGCGACCATCAAGCAGGCCGACCCCGCAGCGGGCGACCTGGGCCCGTACATCGTTAGCGGGCAGCTCGAGCGCGATGCGCGTGGACGGGTCGTGAAGGCGTACGAGCCATACTTCGCCACCGTGGACCCACAAGGTCCAACGCCGCCGGCCGTGCCCGCGTCCGTGCTGTCGAGCCGTATCGCGTACGATGCGTTTGGACAGGCCATGCAAACGTTTGGGCTCGAGGGCGAGCCGAAGGGCTCGGTGCTGTATCACGGGCTTTGGCAGGAGACTTTCGACGCGGCGGACCTCACGCCCGGAGCAACACCGCATCCGACCAAAACGGTGTGGGACGGGCATGGGCGCATCACGCTGAAGCAGCGGGCAACCAACGCTCTCGGAACGTCGGCGGACACCATCACGACGCGGATGGTGTACCTCCCGACAGGAGAGCTCTCGACCATCACACGTTCGCACAGCGCGGGCGGTGATGTGTACACGCGCACGATGCAGTACGACTCATGGGGCAGGCTCGTGCAGAACGCCGAGCCGAACACGTCGAGCGGTTTCGGTACCACGAAGATGAAAGCGTGGCGCTACGCCTACAACGACTCCGGCGACGTGATAGGAACGAGCGACGCGCGCGGGTGCGGGAAGAATACTCAGTGGGACGGTCTTGGGAGGCCGCTCGCGGAGACGTACTCGCCGTGCTTGCGGAGCCACGCGCGCTACCGCGAGCAACAGGTGACGAATTTGTTCGTCTACGACGCGCCCGAGCAGGGACAAGAAGGCAACCCATTGTTCTTCATCGGCCGTCTCGCGGCTTCCTACGATCGCGCTCAGAGGACGCGATATACCTATGACGGCCGCGGGCGAACCACGCAAGTTGCGCGGCAGATTGCGATGGCCGAGCAGAACGGCCGACCCTTCGAAGGAGGAGCGGAGGAGGGCGCAGCGGCGGCGGCCGAGGAAGACCAGGCGGCTCTTGCCGCGGGGTACATTTCCCACTGGTACAAGACCGCCGTTGGCTACGACCCAGCGGACCGAGTGATCGCGCAAACGATGGGGCTCGAGGTTCCGGAGCTGCAAGGTGAATCCGTAACGGCCGGAGGGCTGAACGGAAAAGACTTGGTCACTACGAGCTACACGGCGCGCGGGATTGCCAATCACGTCGCCGGGAGCTACGGCGATCTCGTCACGAACAAAATCGTAGATGCGGATGATCTCGTGCGATTCGTCACCTACGGGGACACGGCGCACACGGAGCTGGGCAACGAGTACGACGCGCGTCGTCGGCTTCAACGGACGCGGATCCGCCGCGTTGCTCCGGATATCTGGAAGAATCCGCCTGCCGGCTACAAGAAGCCCTCACCGTCGGAGACGGCGCAGACGGTACTTCAGGATCTCCATGTCGTCTCTTACGACGCCGTTGACAACGCCCTCACCGTGCGCGACGAGCGGATTGGCGACGAATGGCCAGCGGGGGCAAAACCGATTTCCATGCAGCAATTCACATACGACGATCGGTACCAGCTGCGCCGCGTCGAGTACGAGACAGGTGGCGACGTACAGGTATCCCCGTTCGCCGAAGATTTGGAAAACAACGACACGCGCCCGATCCCCGCGCAGAGGCTCGCCAAGCGGGTGCAGTGGCAGTCGTTCGAGTTCGACTGGCAAGGTAACCTGACGAAGTCCGACGACGACGTGCACGCGTTCCACGATCGCTCGATGGGAACCATGACCTATGGAACGCCGACCAAGGGCCCGAATCGTGTGGCGTCGGCGAGCGCGGAAAAAGGGTACGCCAAGGCGACCTACGACGCCGCGGGGAACCTGACCGGGCTCACGCTAAGAAAGCCAGGACCGAGCGCCGATGAAGACGCGGGCGCGATCGATCTGTCGTTCTCGTACGAATGGGACGAAGTGGGGCAGCTCGTGCGCGCCAAGCGCACGCCAGTCTCCGGCATCGCGATGGGCGTGGAGTTCCGCTACACGTACACCGCGGGTGGGCAGCGGGTGATTAAGTCCGTCGAGAACCCGTGGTCGCACGAGCGGGTGTACACGGTCGAAGTGTTCCCGACCCTGCGGCTCAATGGCGCGAGGTTTCGCTCGCTCGAGTACGAGCTAAACGAGGACACCGCAGCCGTGTACCTGGTGTCGAACGGCACAGGAATCGCGCGTGTGGTCCATGGAGACCCTGGTTTGCCGACCATCGGGCTCAAGAAGGCGCGCGTCTATTTCACGATGACGGATCCGATCGGGTCGACGAGCGTGGTGGTCGACAAGTCGACGAGCGAGCTCGTCGAACGCAGCACGTACTTGGCCTACGGCCAGGCAGAGACGGACTATCGCCCGAAGCGATGGCAATTCTTCCGCGAGGACTTCCGGTTCACGGGTAAAGAGGACGACGTCGGCGTCGGGCTCACGTACTTCGGGTACCGCTACTACGTGCCGGCGTTGGGGCAGTGGGCGAGTGCGGACCCGCTGACGGTGCACGAGCTTGGGAGCGACCTAAATCCGTACGCGTACGTCATGGGCTCGCCGCAGAGGTTGGTGGACCCGTTGGGGCTAATGGTTCCAGGGTTCGCCGTAATGACGAATGCGGGCCTTCCAGGGAGCAGCTATTCGAGCGGCGAATGGAGTCGCGTTACATGTACCCCTGGTGCGGGGACAGCAGGCAATGTCGGGACCTGCGATGCAGGGACGATCGTTGGGGAACCGGAGACAGAGTGGTCTCGACCGAGCGAGATTGACGGCCCCGCCACAATTGTCCACATCGCCATGGCGGGAGCCGCCAGGCTGTTTCGTGAACTCCGAGCCATTGACTCGGACCCGGCAACACGCAGGGCGCTGCGAGACGAACTTAGGCGGGGAAGTCCCGCAGAAATGATCTCGGGCATCCTTGGTGGCGGCGAAGCGGGCGCTCCGACGCGAGCTGACGACTTACCGGCACCGAGAGTTTCGTACGCACAACAAGCGAAACACGTGGTGGGAGTCTTCGTTGGGTCTAGATCTGGCCCCAAAGGCCCAGCGTTCCCGTCAGGCGCTGGGGCCGGCGGAAAGGGGTGGCGCGTCATTAACGAAAGCGCCGGTGGCGCCGTTGGTCAACGGACTCCAACATCATGCGGCGCGGCCTGTGGCGAGATGGTGTCGGGAATTCCGCAGGACGAACTGATTCCTCGTGTCGGGGCGCCGACAGATGCTAAATTTCTCGGCAAAGGTATCGGAAGAATTGGAGGCTACCTCGGTCCAAATCTATATTCACACTTAATGGGTCTGAAACGACCCTGGATAGCGGAACTGAGGAGTGGACCTCAGGGGATATCGCACTTCGTTGTCGTCGACGGGATGCAAGGAGCGAACCTCTTTATTCGAGACCCTTGGAACGGTGGCAGCACGTATGAGATGACCGTGGATGCGTTTCATGACGCTTGGACCGGCAACGGAGTACTTCCATGAAGTGGAGTCTAAAGTCGATCGAGTGCAGCGAAGAACGAATATATCGAGTAGCTCTTGCCAGAGGACAGGATGAACGAACGTTCATATTTATAGTCGAGCTGCATGGCAGTAGTGGTATTGAGGTTGTCCAGTGGGATGATGCGTTTGGAGAGTTTGTTGGGCTCCAACGACCCGGTGCCGAGCGTCTTCTCGCGGCGGTTCAAGCGTTTCACTTCGCGCGAGAACTAAATGTCTCGCCCTAGCGCAACAGCGCCAAATCGAACGAGCAACGTTCATGGGAACGGACGGTATCTTACCGACGTCATCCCGGGAACGAGAAGCGCCGGTTCCCTCTCGGCAACCTTCCTGGGAGTGCCCTGGCGGGGCGTCCGATATAGTCATTATATTGAAATCGATACCGCGGGGCTGAATGTCGCCCAAGGTCGTTCGGGAGTATTCCTCGTGCCTAATGACAAATCGCTGAACATATCCGGGCGCATCATGAGCTTCGGACAGGCGCACTAGGCCATGCACTATTTATTGGTAAAGTAGAAACACTCGAATCCAGCTGAGCCGAATATTCTATATTCCGAACTCAACGAACAACGAATGCAACTTCGGAAGATCGACATATATCCGGCCGGCCGATGGGGGTTCGCGGACATGACTGAAGGAGCTGGAGGCTCAGTGTTGGGGGAAGCACCAACGCCTTCAATTGAAGATTTGAACGCCGATCCTGAGTACGAAGCAACAACAGTTTCCAAAGAAGAGTTCGAGAGGTTGTGGGCCAATCGTAAGAGAGCGCGGATCATGACGTCGTTCCCGATTCATAATGAGAGTGGCAAGTCAAATTGATAAACGTCTTGCCTCGGTTCAAGCTTTTCACTTCGCCCGCGACCTGACGGAGTGGACGTCTCGGGACGTCCCATTCTGTTGTGGTCGATGGAATGCGAGGAGAGAATATTTTCATTCGAGACCCTTGGAATGGTGGCAGCACGAAAGTGCGGCGAAGGGAGAGAAGGTCGCCGCCCTTGTCAACGATGGCCTGGCACCAGACCCGGCCCTCGGCTTCAGCTTTTCGGCCTCGGCCCTCGGTTTTCGGCCCTCGGTTTTCGGCTATCGGCCATCGCCCTCGGCCCTTCGGGCACGAGACGGGGGCGGGGCATCCTCAACGAGCAACCCCCTCGATCAAGCTCGTGAGTCCGGGTAACGGGTGAACCTTCCGGACCGAGAAGCCGGCGTCGTCGAGGAGGGCTTCGAATTGGGTGGCGGTGCGCTGGCGGCCTTCGGAGCAGACGGTGATCATTTCCATGTCGAGCAAATTGACCATGGGGTACGGAGGGGCGTCGGTGAGCAGCATTTCGACGATGAGCAAGCGCTGGTTCGGTTTCATGGCGCGGCGGCAGTTGCGGAGGATGGTGGTGCTGCGGGCGTCGTCCCAGTCGTGGAGGACGTCTTTGAGGAGGTAGGCGTCGGCGCCGGTGGGGATGGATTCGAAGAAGTTGCCGGCGGTGAGCTCGCACCGGGAGAGCACGTTGCGCTGGCGGAGGCGGGCGCGGGCGTCGTCGAGACGAGGGGGCTGGTCGAAGAGGATGCCGTGGAGGTGGTCGTGGCGCGCGAGGATGGCGCCGAGGAGCATGCCGCTGCCGCCGGCGACGTCGCAGACTTTGCGGACTTCGCGGAAGATGGGGGAGGAGGCCACCGCGGGAGCATCGAGCTCGGTCAGGCGCGACATGGCCTCGTCGAAGACGGTGCCGTGCTCGGGGTGGCGCTCGAAGTAGTCCCAAAAAGAAGCGCCGTGGACGTGCTCGAAGGCGCTCTTGCCCGTCATGACCGTGTGCTCCAACTCGGCCCACGCGTGCGCGTGGTAGGAGCTGCCGAAATATTCGGGGAAGGCCGGCCCGCCCAGCGCGCCGGTGCGCAGGACCCGCGAGATGCGGTTGTTGGCGAAGCGGCCGTCGGGTTGGCGGCGGAAGACGCCGAGCTGGGCGAGGGCCCGGAGCATGCGCTCGAGGACGTCGGCGTTGGCGCCGGTGCGGAGGGCGAGCTCGTGCGCAGAAAGAGGCCCGTTTTCCAGCTGATCGGCCAGTTTGAGCTTGGCGGCGACGTGAACCATCTGGGTGCGCATCACCGCGAAGGTGTGCTCGAAGATCGTGAGCTCCGGGGGGGTGATGGTGTCCACCAACTTGAGGAGCCAACCGCGGAGCGCGAGCATGCTCTGGATGATGAAACGCCCCGGGTTCGGAGGAGGCGTGTACGGTCCTTCGGGCATGGGCGCCATCCTAACCTTTGCTTCGCGTTCCGGGCGGAAGTAGCCTCGCCCGCGTGACCGAAACGACGGCTCTTCCGACTCAGCTCCCTTTCCTCACGCGTCTGTGGTTCGCGTGGCTGGCCTTTTTCCGCGTCCTGTTCGATGGGGCGTTCGCGGCCCGCGTCTGGGGCGCGCAATCGCCCGAGGCGCTCCCCCCTGCCCGGCCCGCGCCCTCCCCCGAGCCGGTGCGCGAGCTCGAGGCCCCCAAGGCGGCACCCGCTTCCGATCGGGCGCCCGCGAAACCCGCGAACGAAGCGCCCGCGGCGACCGTCGAGACCCCGGCGCCCGCGCGCACATCGACGGCGACCGCGGTTGCAGCCGCGACGGCGAGCAAAGCCGAGAGCTCGGTGGAGGGAGCCTTGCAGCTGCTGGCGTTGTTTCAGCGGGAGGGGCGCTTGGTCGACTTTTTGACACAGGAAATTGCGCCATTTGGCGATGCCGAGATTGGGGCGACGGCGCGGGTCATCCACGAGGGGTGCCGCAAGGCGCTGCTCTCCCACGCGACCATCGTCCCCGTGCGCGCCGAGAACGAGGATAGTCCGGTGACGTTGAATACGGGGTTCGATCCCGCGGAGGTGAAGTTGACAGGCAATGTGAAGGGGTCCGGACCGTACCGCGGGATTTTGCGGCACCGGGGGTGGCGCGCCAAAGAGATCGCCCTGCCGGCGGCGGTGCCGGGGCACGATGCGACGATCTTGTGCCCGGCGGAGGTCGAGCTGTGAGCACCAAACCGAACGAGCAAGAGCGGTACGTGGTCGGCATCGACCTGGGGACGACGCATACGGCCATGGCGGGCGCGCGGCTCGACGAGGAGAGCGCGCGGCCCGAGGTGCTCCCCATTTCGCAGCTGGTGGCGGCGGGGACGGTGGACGCCCGGACCTTGCTGCCGTCGTTCCTGTATTTTGCCGCGGAGGCCGAGGGGGCGCAGGCCCTGCCGTGGGATGCGGAGCGGCGGTTTGCGGTGGGCGAGCTGGCGCGGTCGCGCGGGGCCGATGCGCCGCTGCGGACGATTTCGAGCGCGAAGAGTTGGCTTTGCCACCCGGGGGTGGATCGGCGCGGCGGGATCCTTCCGCAGGGGGCGCCGGAGGACATCGAGAAGATATCGCCGGTGGAGGTGTCGTGGCGGTACCTGGAGCACCTCACGGAAGCGTGGGATGCGCGGCTCGCCAGCCTGGGGGAGGCGCCGGCGCCGCTGGGCCAGCAGGAGATCGTGCTGACGGTGCCGGCGTCGTTCGACGCGGGCGCGCGCGAGCTCACCGCGGAGGCGGCGATGGCGGCCGGGCTCGAGAAGGTCACCTTGCTCGAGGAGCCGCAGGCCGCGCTCTATGCCTGGATCGAGGCGATGGGCGAAAGGTGGCGCAAGGAGCTCAAGGTCGGCGATGTGATCTTGGTGGTCGACGTCGGCGGGGGAACGACCGACTTTTCGGCCATCGCCGCGGTGGAGACCGAAGGGTCGCTGGAGCTCGTACGGGTGGCGGTGGGCGACCATATTTTGCTCGGCGGCGACAACATGGACTTGGCGCTGGCGCACGTGGTGAAGCAGAAGGTCGCGCAAGGCGGGGTCGAGCTGGATCGCTGGCAGATGGGCGCGCTCACCCACGCGTGCCGCGGGGCCAAGGAGCGGCTGCTCGGCGATGCGAAGCTCGACGCGGTGCCCATCGTGCTGGCGGCCCGCGGCTCGAAGTTGATCGGCGGCGGGGTCCGCAGTGAGCTGACCCGCGACGAGGTGACGCGGGTGCTGGTGGAGGGATTTTTCCCCGTGGTGCCGGGATCGGCGCGGCCGGCGGTGCGCGCGCGCGGAGCGCTCACGCAGCTGGGGCTCCCGTACGCGTCGGATGCGGCGGTGACCAAGCACCTGGCGGCGTTTTTGGGGCGGCAGGCCGACGCGCTCGCGCGGCTCTCGCTGCCCCACGCGGGCACGGGGACGGCGGCGGATCGGGGGCCCTCGCTCCTGCATCCGACGGCGGTGCTCTTCAACGGCGGCGTGATGAAGAGCGACGCCCTGCGAACGCGGCTGCTCGGGACATTGAACGCATGGCTCGCCGAGGACGGCGCGCCGCCCGTGCGGACCTTGAACGAGGTGGACTACGATCTGGCGGTGGCGCGCGGCGCGGCGGCGTACGGGCTGGTGCGGCGCGGGCGCGGGCTGCGCATCCGCGGTGGAACGGCGCGCGCGTACTACGTCGGGATCGAGAGCTCCATGCCCGCGGTCCCCGGTATCGAGCCGCCGATCACGGCGCTTTGCGTGGCGCCGTTCGGGATGGAAGAAGGAACGCAGGCGAGCCTCCCGCCCAACGAGGTGGGCGTGGTGGTGGGCGAGCCCGTGCGCTTTCGGTTCTTTGGGTCGACGGTGCGCCGCGAGGACGAGGCGGGGACCGAGCTGGAACGATGGAAAGAGGGCGAGCTCGAGGAGCTCGCGCCCATCGAGGTCACCCTCCCGGCCGAAGGTCGCCGCGAGGGCGACGTCGTTCCGGTGCGCTTGCACGCGGCGGTGAGCGAGGTGGGGACCTTGCTCCTCGAGGCGGTCGCGACCGCACCGCGCAAGCCCGACGAGCGCTGGGCGATCGAGCTGGCCGTGCGAGGCAACGACGGATCCACCTAACTCCGCCTAAGATCGAGTCATGAGCGCGCGCGTCGTCGGCATCGACCTCGGAACCACCAATACGTTGCTCGCCTTCAGCGAGGAGGGATCGGCGCCGCGCATTTTTGCCGTCCCGCAGCTGGTGAGCCGGACCGAAATCGAGGCGCGCGAGCTCTTCCCCTCGTGCCTCTTTGCGCCGACCCCCGGCGAGGTCGAGGGGGATCCATTTCAGGACGCGCCCTATGTGGCGGGGGAGCTCGCGCGGCGGCGCGGGGCCGAGGTGCCGGGCCGGCTGATCGTGTCGGCCAAGAGCTGGCTTTGCCACTCGGGCGTGGATCGAGCGGCGCCCATCCTGCCGTGGGGCTCCGAGGACGAATCGATCCCCAAGGTGTCGCCGCTCGACGCGAGCACGCGCTACCTCGCGCACCTGCGGACGACCTACGATGCGGCCTTCCCCGATGCGCCGCTCGCCGCGGCGGACGTGGTGCTCACGGTGCCGGCGTCGTTCGATCAAGGGGCACGCGAGCTGACCTTGGAGGCGGCGGCGCGCGCGGGGCTCTCGGTGCGGCTCTTGGAGGAGCCGCAGGCGGCGTTTTACGATTGCATGCAGCGCATCGGCGTGGCGGGGCTCGAGGCGTTGCTCGCGCGTTCGCGTTCGCGCTCGGGCTCGGGCGCCGGCGCCAACGCAGAGGCGGGCTCGGAGGAGGCGCACGTGCTCGTGTGCGACGTGGGCGGCGGGACCACGGATCTTTCGCTCATCCGGGTGACCCGCGGCGAGCACGGACCTTTGCTCTCGCGCGTGGCCACCGGCCACCATTTGCTCCTGGGCGGGGACAACATGGACCTGACGTTGGCCCACCTCTGCGAGGAGCGGCTCGCGACCCGATTCGATCCGGGTCGTTTTGCGCAGCTCACGGCCGCCTGCCGCGCGGCGAAGGAGCGGCTGCTCGGCGACGGTGCGCCCGAGAGCGCGCAGGTGACGGTGCTGGGGCACGGCGCGCGGCTGGTGGGCGGCGCGCAGAGCACCGAGCTCGGACGCGAGGAGGTGGAGCGCATCGTCCTCGAGGGGTTCTTTCCGAGGGTCGAGCGCGATGCGCGGCCGTCGCGCAGCCGCGGGGCGCTGGTGGCGTTCGGGCTCCCGTACGAGCGCGACGTGGCCATCACGCGGCACATCGCGTGGTTCGTCGCGCGGCACGTACCGGACGGAACCCCCATCGACGCGATCCTGCTCAACGGCGGCGTCTTTCGGGCGCCGCGGATCACGGAGCGCATGGCGGAGGTGATTCGCGCGTGGCACCCGAGCGACGAGGCGCCCATCATCCTCCCCCACCCCGATCCGGATTTTGGCGTGGCGCGCGGCGCGGTGGCGTACGGGCTCTCGCTGCGCGGTCATGGGCTGCGCATCGAGGGGGGCGCGGCGCACGGCTACTACGTGGCGCTGGGCGAGCAGCGCGCCATCTCCGTGGTGCCGCGCGGGACGAAAGAAGAAGTGACCACCGTGGCCGAGGGAACGCGCCTGGCGCTCACGGTGGGGAGGCCGGTGCGCTTCGATCTCTTCACCTCGGACGACGCGCGCATCGACCCGGCGGGCTCGGTGGTGACCCTCGACGACGAGCACTTCACGCCCCTGCCCCCCGCTGCGGTAACGTTTCGCGCCGACGAGACCAAAGGCGAAGTCGGCGTGGTGCTCGAAGGGAAGCTCACGGCCATTGGCACCCTCGATCTGGCGTGCGTCGAGGCCGACCCGCCCGCCGGCAAAGCGCCGCGACGTTTTCGGCTCGCGTTTCAGCTGCGCGCGCCGGCGGCCGACAAGGCGGAGGGGCGAGGCTCGTCCTTGCCGCCGGCGCCCGCGACCTCGCTCCGCGGAAAGCGCTTCGAGGAGGCGCGCGAGCTCATCGATCGCGCCTTCGGCAAGCCGCGCCCGGACGCATCGCCGCGCGACGCGAAGGATCTGGTGCGCGAGCTCGAGCGCCTGCTCGGCGAGCGAAGCAGCTGGACCACGCACGACGCGCGCGCCCTGTTCGATGCGCTCCTTCCATTTGCGCGCGGGCGGCGGCGCTCGGCCGATCACGAGCGCGTCTTCTGGCTCCTGGCCGGCTATTGCGTGCGTCCGGGGTTCGGCGATCCCAACGATCCCGCGCGGGTCGGGCCGTTGTTCGCGCTCTTTCCGGAGAAGCTCGCGTTCCCCGAGGGGCCCCGCGGCTGGCAGCAGTTTTTCATCGCCTTGCGGCGCATGGGCGCGGGGCTCGACGAAGCGGCGCAGGTGCTGGTCCTCGATACGTTCGAGGCGTTCTTGGCGCCCGCCGATCGCGGGAAGAAGAAGCCGAAGAAGCTCAAACCGGAGTCGCTCGACGAGCTCTTGGAGACGGTGTCCACCTTCGAGCGTCTCCCGGCCAACCGCCGCTCGGAGCTCGGCGGCTGGATCCTCGAGCGCACCTGGACGGAGCGCGATCCGCGCCTATGGGCCGCGCTCGGCCGCATCGGCGCACGGGTACCGGCCTACGCCAGCGTGCACCATGTGGTCACGCCCTTGGTGGCCGAGCGCTGGCTCGATCACCTGCTGCGCGAAAAATGGGAGCTCGTACCAACCGCGCCACGCGCCGCCGTGGAACTTTCGCGTGTGACCGACGATCGTGCGCGCGACGTGAGCGAACGTGTGCGGCGCGAGGTGGACAAGCGCCTCGTAAAACTAGCGGCCAAACCCGAGTGGATCCGCGCCGTGCGCGAGCACGTGCCGGTGGAAGAGGCCGATCGCGCCGCGTTCTACGGCGAAGGGCTGCCGCGGGGTCTGCGTTTGGTGGACCCCGGACCCTAGAGCACCGGACCGTTCGGTGCTCTACACTGCGAGGGCATGAACGACATTCGCAGAACCGACATTCGGCGGATCGTCCTCTGCGGCGCCGGCGCGGTGGGGAGCACCTATGTGGAGCGGCTCTTCGAGCTCGATCCGGAGTGTATCGCGGTCGTCGCCCGCGGCGCGCGGCGGGCGGACATTCTGCGGAACGGGGTGATCGTCAATGGCCGTTCGATTCGCGTGCGCTGCCTGGCGCCGCAGGGCGAAGGCGAGGGCAACGTCCATGGCCATGGCGACGCGCCCGGCGACGCGCCGCCCGCGGACTTGGTCATCCTCGGCGTCAAGCAGCACCACCTCACCGCGGCCATCGAGGACGTGCGCCCATGGGTGGGCGAGCGAACGATCCTCGTCTCGCTCTTGAACGGCATCTCGAGCGAAGCGATGCTCGCCGCCGCATTTGGCGCGGACAAGGTGCTTCACGCGTTCATGGTGGGCAACGATGGTCTGCGCGAGGGCAACGCGACACGGTATTCGAACTTCGGCCGCTTGGTGTTCGGCGCCGCCTCGGGCGACGTGCACGATCCGCGCGTCACCGAGGTGAGCGCGCTGCTCGAGCGGGCGCGCATTCCCCACGAGGTGCGCGCCGATATCGTGCGCGCGCTGTGGTGGAAGTTCATGCTCAACGTGGGGGTCAACCAGGTCTCGGCCGTGCTCCGCGCGCCCTACCGCGCGTTTGCGGAGGTCGTCGAGGTGCAGACCTTGACGCGCAGGGCCTCCTTGGAGGCGGTCGCCGTCGCGCGATGCGAGGGGGTGAATCTGACCAACGACGATGTCGACTCGCTCTTCCCCATTCTGGCGTCGCTCGATCCAAATGGCAAAACATCGATGCTCCAGGACGTGGAGGCAGGGCGAAAAACCGAGGTGGAGATCTTCGCCGGCACCGTGATCGAGCTCGGCCAGCGCCACGGTGTCCCCACCCCCGTGAACGAGCTGCTTCAAACGATGATCGCCGCGCTCGAACGCCTCGCCGGGGTTTACGGCCGCGGAGCCCTTGCTACGAGCGGCCCCAGGGCGCCCTGATGCGCGTCGCCAAAAAAGAACCCGAGGAACGTGGCATTTTTGCCACTGTTTCTTTCTTGCCCCGCCCCGGGGACGCGCGCGGCATCACCGGGCTCGAGGGTCGCCGGGCGGCGGATCCACGGGTGTAGGTGCGCCGGCATCGGCACCTTGGGGCGCGAGATCTTGCCCCGTGGTCGTGGAATCGCCCTCGGGATCGACCACCTCGCCGGGGCTCGCTTTGGCCAGGGCGAGCGCGGGGGGCGCCGGCACCTCATTTCCCGATTGGACATCGCGCCAGCGTCCTTCGGCGGCGAACAAGGTCCCTGCCCCATTTCGAATCACCGCGCGCGGTGAGAACGCGGTGCCCGACGCGGGGATCACCCAGCGCCCGCTGCGCCATGCCCAACGGCGCGCATGCCACGCCCATTCGCCGTCGATCCACACCGCACCCTCGCGCGGCGAATCGGGGATGAACTCCACCTTGGCCGGCGGCGGCGGATAAGGAACTTCGACCAACGCTTCGGACGTTTGCCGAACGTACGGCGGGCGCGGATGCCTCGCATACCCGCATGCAACGGATACCCCCGCGAGGAACATGAGCAGGAACAGGCGCAGGACCACGAGCCCTGCGCCCTCTCCCCCATGCGTGCATCGTTCGCGCATGCACCTGCGCGCAGCAGGAGGCGTGCCGAGGTGTACGGATGGCCCTCCGGTTGCTTTGTACCCATGGCTGCGGTCCTTCGCTTGAGATGTCTTTTCGCCACCTTGGTCACGCCGATCGTGTCCGCCGTGCGCCTCGTGCCCGCCCTGCGCCTCGTGGCCATCCTACGCGTCGCGCTGATGCTGATCCTGCTGGCCGGCTGCGCGAGCGTCCCGAAAGGGCGCATGGCCGTGGACGACGTGAGCGTTCGCGGCGCGCACGAGCTCGATGAATCCGACATTACGGGCAAGCTCGCCACCAACGCGAGCCCCAAATTTCTCATGCTCTTTCGAGGCGTGGTCTTCGATTACGAGATCCTCGACCGCTTCGTCTTGCAGCGCGATCTCGCGCGGGTCGAGCGCTTCTACCGCGCAAAAGGCTATTACGAAGCGCGTGCCACCGCGGGCCGGGTGCTGCGGACCAGCGAGGGGCACGTGCGGGTCGAGGTGGTGGTCGAAGAGGGACCGCCCGTGCGGATCGAGCGGGTGACGGTGACCGGGCTCGAAACCATCCCGCCCCCCATCCGCGAGGCCGCCGCGCGCGCCGCCCGGGATCGTTTGAAGCACGGCGCCCCGTTCGCCGAGGACGATCTCACCGCGGCCGAGGGCGACGTGCGGCGCGCGCTCAGCGATCGCGGCTACGCCTATGCCAAGGTGACCCGCGGCGCCGCCGTCGATCTGGTGCGCCACACGGTCAAGATCGTCCTCGGGGCGACCCCCGAGAACCCCGCGCGCTTCGGCAAGGTGACCATCGAAGGCTTGCGCGATCTGCCCGAGGCACCCGTGCGGCGCGCCATGAACTTGAAGGAGGGCACCCCGTACTCCGAGGCGGAGCTCGACAGCGCGCAACAAGCCATTTTGGATTTGGGCGTCTTTGCGTCGGTGGAAATGAAACCCGATTTGCAGAACCCCGCCCAGGAAATCGTGCCCGTGACCGTGAAGGTCGAGCCCTCGCGGCTGCGCACCGTGCGGCTGGGCGGAGGGTTCGAATTCGACCAATTGCGAACCGATATCCACGGGCTCGTCGGGTGGGAGAGCAAAAACTTCCTCGGCGGGCTGCGCAGCTTTCAGGTCGAGCTCAAACCGGGGCTGGTCTTCTATCCGACCCGCATCAACCACCTGGTGCTGCCCGAGCGCTTCTTTCCCGAGGAGAAGCTCCGGGCGGAGCTGCGGCAGCCAGGCTTCTTGGAGGCGCGCACCACGGGGTTCATTCGCCCCGAGTTCAATGTCTTTCCGGTGCTCCTGAACCCCAGCGCAGAGACCAAGGATCCGGTCTTGGGGTATGCCGAGTTTCGCGGCGCGACCGGCGTCGATCGCACCCTTTGGAAGCTCTATGTCGCCCTGAGCCACAACGTGCAAATCGACGTACCGTTCATGTACCAGGGCGCCCGCGACCCCACCCTCTCCACGGTGGTCGTGAGCTACCCCGAGCTCCTGACCCAGCTCGATTTTCGCGATGACTCCGTGCACCCGCGCAAAGGGATCTTCCTCGGCAACGATTTGCAAGTAGCCGGCCTCGGAGGCAATGTTCGGGACGTCCGGATTCAACCCGAGATTCGCACGTACATCCCGGTCGCGGCCAAGGGCTCGTTCGTCACCCGCTTGTCGGTCGGCTTTCTATTCCCCTACAACTACGGCGACGCCGTGCGCGATCCCTCGCGCAGCCTCTCCGACGCCGATCGCACGCGCGATCTTCAAATCATGTTCTTTCGCGGGTTCTTCTCGGGCGGCGCCACCTCCAACCGCGGCTATCCGTTTCGCGGGGTGAGCCCGCACGCGTTCGTCCCCTTTCTCAACCCCGAGACCGCCGCCGCGCAAGTGGCGAGCGCGTGCGCCCCCGGTTCGCTCGATCCGAACTGCACCATTCCCGTGGGCGGCTTTACGCTCTGGGAGTTTCAGAACGAGCTGCGGTTCACCATCCACGGTCCGCTGGCTGGGGCCGTCTTCTGTGACATGAGTGACGTATCGCCGAACACCGTGGACATTCGCCTCGCGCACCTGCACCTGTCGTGCGGCGCCGGCGCACGTTACGACACCCCTGTGGGGCCCATTCGCTTGGATATCGGCTACCGAATCCCGGGACTTCAAGTGCTGGGCGGCCGCACCCGCGACGAAAAAGTGCCGTCGGATCTCTTCGGCATTCCAATTGCCATTGCCTTCGGCCTTGGAGAGGCATTCTAAAATGCGGCACCGCGCGACCGTCCAATCGGCCAAATCGGCCAAACCTCGAAGCCGCGCGCGCCGGGTCCTCGGGGTGATCGGCAAGGTGGTGGGGACCACGGTTACCTTGGCCGGCGCCACCTGCGCCGGAATCCTGCTTCACCTCGACCGCCCGGCTACGCGCCGCGTCGCCGCGTCGCAGCTCAACGCGCTGCTGGCCAGCACCTTCAAAGGCCGAATCGCCATCGAGAACGTGGCGCATCTGGGGCTCGATGGGGTGCGCGGGGTGCGCGTGCGCATCACCGATCCGAACGGCACGCAGGTGCTGTACGCCGACGACGTAAGCGCCGAGCTCTCGGCCATCGCGGTGGCCAAATCGGCGCTCTTTGGCAAAGGCGATATCGACGTCGCCGTGCGCGCGGTGGACGTCGCCTATCTGGACGTCAATGTCGACGAAGACCAGAGCCCCGAGCACACCATGCGCCTCCTTCGCGCCTTGGAGTCGAAGGACACCTCGCCCCCCGCGCCCGAGGACCCCACGGCGCGCGGTCTGCGTCTATCGTTCCCGCGCATCGTCCTCACCCATGGCTGGGTCCACGGCACCATGGCCGGCGCGCCCGCGCTCGACGTGGACGCCGATGGTCTGGGGGTGCGCGTGCTCGTGGCCCCCAAGGAGACGCGGGTCGATTTGGACCGCGCCCAGCTCACGGGCCGCGGCATGCCGAACCACCTCGATCCGCACGGGGAGGCGGAGTTTCATCTGGTCACCCCGTCGGCGGGCGGAAAGGGCGTGGATCTCACGGGCCGGTTCGGCGGCGACGTGGGCGGCGTTCCAGCCGTTGCTCGGGCAACGATGAACGGCGACCGGCTCGACGCGGTGCTCGACGTGCCGCAGGCGGAGGCGGAGCGGCTGCGTCCCCTGTTCGATCCCTCCCCCTCGCCCTTGCGCGAGCCCTTTGCCGCGCACGCGGAGGTCCACGGGGACATGCCGAGCTTGAAGGCCACCGCGGCCTTGCACGCGGGCCGCGGCGCGGTGGACGTCGCCGCCACGATCGGCCTCGATCCGGACAAGACGCATATCGTGGCGCACATCGATGCGCACGACGTGGACATTCGCGCCTTTTCGGAGACGGCGCCGGCCTCCCGGCTCGCGGCCGCGAGCGACATCGAGGTGAACATCGGACCCGCGGGGGCGCTCTCCGGCACGTACACCTTTGCGCTGGCGCCGGGCTCGGTGGGAACGAACCCGGTGCCCGCCGCGCAGCTGCGCGGAAAGTTCACCGAGGCGAGCGCGCGGGTCGAGGGGACCATCGCGGAGCGCGGGGCGCCCGTCGCGCTCGAAGCGACCATGCAGCAAATAGGCGATCGGCACCGCGTCGATTTTTCGGTGTCCTCGAAGGTGCCGGCCCTAGAGCGCATCCCCCGCCTCGAGGCGATGAGCGGGCAAAATTTACCGGTGACGGGCGCCGCCGTGTTGCGGGCGACCGGCACGGTGGACGTGGAGGGCGCGAGGCTGGATGCGCGCCTCGAAGCAAACGCCACGAACGTCGTCTACGGCGACACCGCCAAGGTAGCGCGCGCCGCGATTCGGGCGCGCGCCACGGGGGCGTTGTCCGCGCCCATGGTCGGCGCCACGGTGCAGGCGACCGACGTGGTGGCCGGCGAGTATGCCTTCCACGACGTGCGCGCCGGCGCCCGTCTCGATGTGGCCAACATGGCCGTCGAGGGCGCAAGGGTATCGCTGGTGCGCCAAGGGGTCACCCTGGATGCGCGCGTGGCCAAGGTGGCGGCGGCGCACGGCGCATTGAAGGTCGATGGTCTGGTGATCGATGGGCTCGGGGCGCCCGCGAACGCGTCGTTCGTCAAGACGGCGCGCGGGCTCACCGTGCACGCGAAAACGGACGGGCTCGATCTCGCGAAGGTGGCGCGGTTCCTCGAGGTGCAAGATCAGGTGAGCCACGGGACGCTCGCCTTTGCCATCGATGCCAACCTCGCGAAGGGGGCCAGCACGGGCAAGGTGGAGCTGGGGTTGCGCGAGGCCACGGTCTCCAAGCTTCGAAATGGAAACATGGAGCTGGTGGCGACGCTCGACGACGAGGATCTGGCGGTGGCGCTGCGGGCCGATTTGGCGGAGGCGGGCCATCTGTCCTTGCAAAGCTCGGGGGTGAAGCTGGGCTCGGCCAAGGGGCCGCTCGACCCGGCTGCGTGGACGAACGCCATCGGGCGGGCCGCCATCGAGGGCGAGCTCGATCTGGAGAAGATCGCGTCGCTGCTCCCTCCGCGCGCCCTCCCCTTCGGCGAGGTGAAGGGCTTTTTGTCCCTGGAGGGAACCCTCCGCCGCGACTCGGCAAAGGTGGCCCCCGAGGTGGCCCTCTCGACGCAAACGCGCGGGCTCGTCCTCACCGGGCCCGCGCCCGAAGAGCCGCCCCCCGTGGGCAGCACCCGCGTGCTCGCACCGCCGCCCTGGCGCAGCAACGATGTGGACGCCGGTTTCAATGTGCGGGTCGACGCGACCAGCGGGCACGCGGAGGTGACGGCGCGTTTGACCGATAAGCACGGCCTGCTCGCCAACTTCGATATGAAGGCCGATATCCCGTACAACGAGCTATGGACCGATCCCGACAAAGGGCGGGCGGCGGCCGAGCTGGAGAAGGCCCCCTTCGAAGCGCGCCTGTCGGTGCCGCGGCGCAAGCTGTCCGAGCTCCCCGCGGTGCTGCAAACGGCGGGGATGCCGGGCGCGCTCGAGCTCGATCTCACCGCCGCGGGCCGCGCCACCGCGCCGCGGGTGCAGCTGGCGGCCAACCTGCGCGACGACCAAGACGGCCAAGGCTCATCCTCCCCGCTGGTCCAAGCCACGAGCACCGATCTGCTCGCGACCTACGACGGCCAGCGCGCCGACGCCTCCGTGCGCATGCAGGCGCTGCGCGGCGCGGGTCCCAAGGCGCCGCCGGCCGGCGAGCTCTTGGCGGCCGAAGCCCATGCCAAGGTCGCCATCGAGGATCTGATCCACCCGGCGCCGGGCCGCGAGCTGCCTTGGGACGCCAACCTGCGCGCGAAGTTGAGCAGCTTTCCGCTGGAGATCCTGGCCCCGCTCTCCGCCATGCCCATCCGCGGACGGATCCATGGCGAGATCACCGTCGACGGCCTGCACCAAGACGCCAAGGCCCGCGCACGCATCGACGTCGAGCGTCTCATGGTGGGCGAGGCCAAGTACAAGGGCGGCTTCATCCAAGCGAGCGCCGGTGGAAATGCGCCGGCGGAGGCGGTGGTTCGCTTGGATCAGGACGACGGATTTTTGGAGGCGCGCGCACGCGCCGGCGCCCAATGGGGTGCTCGGGTGGCGCCCGAGCTCGATCCAACGCAGCCCCTCGAGGCGTCCGTCTCCGCGCGTCACTTTCGCGCGGCGGCCTTGGAGCCCTTCCTCGCGGGCGCGGTGGCCGATCTGGACGGGTACCTCGATGCCCGCGCGCAGGCCAAGCTGGATCCGCGAACGCGCGACGCCAAGCTGAGTGGCAGCGTGGCCTTTCGTCATGGCGTCGTCAACATCCCCGCCCTGGGCGAAGAGCTGCACGGGGTGCGGGCCACCGTTCGCTTGAGCGAGGACGGGCGGGTGCGCGTGGACGACGTCGTTGCCCGCGGGACCGAGGGAAAAGTGTCGGCCAACGCGGAGGCCAAGCTGGCGGGCTTGTCGCTGGTGGAAGCGTCGGGCAAGGTGCATATCTCCGAGCGCGAGGCCATGCCCTTTGCCTTGCAGGGGCAACCCGTGGGCACGGTCTTCGGCGATGTGCGCGTCGCCTTGAAAACGGCGCCCAACGGTCGCGACAAGACCATGACCGTGGACATTCCGAGCTTCCACACGAAGCTCCCCCCGACCGGGGGAAACTCGGTCCAAGATCTCGAGGCGCGGGACGATATCCGAGTCGGGGTCGAACGGGAGCGCGACAAGCTGACCCGGCTGGCGCTCGATCAAGAAGATTACGAGAACCTGGGCAACGAAGACCAACCGAAGGAGCCGCCGCCCATTCTCAACATCGATGTCCACCTCGGCGACGTGGAGATTCGACGCTCCACGGACGTCAAAGTGGGTGTCACCGGCAACCCCAAGATTCAAGTGGGGGAGAAAACGGAGATGTCGGGCCAGCTTCGTCTCACGGGCGGATTTATCGAGCTGCAGGGAAAGAAGCTGGAAATCGAGCACGGCACGGTGACCTTCGTGGGGGAGCCGAGCAATCCCGAGCTGGTGGTGACCGCGCGCTGGAACGCGCCCGACGGCACCTTGGTGTATGCCGATTTCGTCGGCCCGCTCGAGACGGGCAAGGTGAATCTGCGCTCGGAGCCGCCCCGGCCCAAGAATGAAATCATGGCGCTGCTGATGTTTGGCACGGCCGAAGGCTCGCAATCGACCCCTTACCCTCAGCGCCAGCCCGATGGAACGGTCCGCGCCGTGGGGATGGGCGGAGCGTATGTAGCGCAAGGGGCCAACAAGGCCATCGAGGATCTCGCGGGGACCGATCGCATCACCGCGCACATCGATACGACGCAATCGGCCAACCCGCGGCCGGAGCTCGAGTTCCAATTGTCGCGCAGCCTCTCGGTGAAGCTGGGTCGCGCGCTGGGTATCCCGCCGCTCGACAGGCCCGACCGCAACTTTTTGATCATTGGCTGGCGGGTCAAACGCAATTGGACATTGGAGACCACCTTTGGGGATCGCGGGACATCCATCGTGGATGGGGTGTGGCAGCGCCGTTACTGAAGCGGAGTGCGGATCGGCACGCATCTCGCAGCCCGTTCTTTCAGCGGAGGAACAAGCGGTGGCGTATGCACCGCGCGGAAACCCACTGAAAAACGGAGGTGATTCATGAGCAGCTTCACCCGCTACGCGGTACCGTTCGCATGTTGCATGGCTCTGGTCGGGTGCGACCGAGAGCGCTCCCCGGAGCATTCGCCGGGCACGACCACGGTGACGGGAGCCAATGTGCCATCCGTCGCGAACGCCACCGCCGTAGGTCGCATTGCCGACGCCCGGTGCGCGCGCGAGGCCACCTGCAACAACATCGGCACGGAAAAGGCTTATGCCACCACCGGCGTATGCGCCCAGAAGATCCGTGCGGACATGAGGGACGATCTCAACGCCGCCGACTGCCCCGCCGGCGTGGCGCCCAAGGAGCTCGACGCGTGCGTGGCGGCCATCAAGGCCGAAAACTGCAACGATCCCCTCGATAAGCTCGAGCGCATCACCGCCTGCCGAACCAGCGCGCTCTGCTTGCACCCTTCGGGCGCGCGATGACGATGCGTTGCATTTGAATCTCCGCTACGAGGACGTGCGGGAGGGAGCCGGCCGCCGGGGCGCGGCTCCCTTCGTGGCGGCGCCCCGGCGCTCGCAGCGCCCCCGCGCTCGCGGCGCCTCGGATCAGTGCGTGCGCAGCGACGAGCCATTTTTTCGGGGCGCTTCCGGATCGGTGAGGAGCGGCTCGCGGCGGACATGGCCACGTGCGTGCACTTCGCACGCATTTTCCTCCGTCGGTCGCTCATCCTCCCCCGCCACGGCGATTTTCCAAGCTGCCGGACGGCCGCACACGTAGCAACCTCGCGCGCGCGCGTCGGTCTTGCCGTCGGCCCCCGGCTGAGAGACGAGCTCCACGGCCGCGCGCACGATGGCCTCTGCGTCGATGCCCGCCGCATGAAGGAGCTCCGCCGGGGTACCCGAAGTCGGCATTTCACGAACGGCAAGGTGTCTCCATCGAACGGCGAGCGGCTCGTCGGGCGCCTCCCCCAAGCAGGCGCGAATGGCGTCGCCGAGACCTCCCTCGGCCCAATGATCTTCCACGATGAGGGCATTTCCGTGCGCCTCGCGGATCGATTCACGCACGGTCCTCGCGTCGATGGGCTTGATGGAGTACATATCGACCACGCGCGCCGCGATCCCCTGCGACGCGAGCTCGTCGTGCGCTCGAAGCGCTCCGTGCACCGTGATGCCCGCCGCAAAGATGACCACGCGATCGTCCGGCGATTGGCGCAGGATCTTGCTGCCGCCTGGCGCGAAGCTCTCGGAAGGATCGTAGAGAACGGCCGTCTTTTCGCGGGTGGTGCGGAGGTACACGATGCCTCGGGTCTCGGCCATGGCCGCCACCAGCTTCGCCGTTTGGTTGGCGCAACAAGGATAGAGAACGGTGCTGCCATGCACGGCGCGCATCATGGCCAGATCCTCGAGCCCCATCTGCGAAGGACCGTCTTCGCCGATGGAGACCCCTGCGTGCGAGCCGCAGAGCTTCATATCGGCCCGGGAGACGGCGGCCATGCGAATGAAGTCGAACGCACGCGTGAGGAACGCCGCAAAGGACGAGGCAAACGGGACGTGTCCGCGCACACCGAGGCCCAAGGCCGCCGCGATCATCTGCTGCTCGGAAATGTACATTTCGAAATACCGCTCGGGGTGCGCCTTGGCGAAGTCCTCGGCGAACGTGGAATTGCTCACCTCTCCATCCAAGGCCACGATATCCCCCCGGGCATCGCCCAGCGCCGCGAGCGCCTCCCCGTACGCTTTTCGGGTCGCCACCGGCTTGGCGCGCTCGTAGCTGGGCAATTGAACGGCTTTGGCGGGGGCCACGCGCGCGGCCCGATCCACCGGAGGAGGGGCCGCCAGCGAAAGGGCGAGCGAACGCGGCCCGCCCAAGTCGGCGATCGCTTTGGCCGCCTGCTCGTGGTCCAGGGCTTTGCCGTGCCAGCCGTCTTCGTTCTCGAGGAACGGAACGCCTTTGCCTTTGATGGTCTTTGCGACGATCAGCGCCGGTACATCGGGATCGCGCACGGCCTCGTCGTAGGCGCGCGAAATGGCGGATACATCGTGTCCGTCGACCTCGACGGCGCGCCAGCCGAACGCGCGCGCCCGGGCCGTATAGGCGGCCGAGTCCCAGCCGAGCGGCGTTTCGCCGCGCTGCCCCAATCGATTCATATCGAGGATGGCCGTCACATTCCCGAGTCGGGCGTGACGCGCGTGATCGAGAGCTTCCCACATCGAGCCCTCGGACATCTCGCTATCGCCCACGAGGACCCAAACGCGGTAGGGGCGCTTTTCCAGGCGCTTTGCAGACAGGGCGAGGCCGACCGCGATGGGCAATCCTTGCCCCAACGATCCCGTGGCGACGTCGACCCCCGGGAGCACCGGCACGGGGTGGCCCTGCAGCCGGCTGCCCAGCCGCCGGTACGAGAGGAGCTCGGCCTCCGAGAGGACCCCGATGGCTCGGAGCATCGCGTAGAGCAAGGGTGAGGCATGTCCCTTGGAGAAGATGAGGTGGTCGTTGTTCGGATTGTCCGGGTGCGCCGTATCCCAATGAAGATGGCCGCAGAGGAGAACGGCCATGAGATCGGCCGCCGACAGGCTCGAGGTCGGGTGGCCGGACTTCGCCGCCGTCGAGCAGCGAAGGCTGTCGATGCGAAGTTGCGTGGCGAGCTCCCGAGCTTGCTCGGGGTGCTCGATGGATCGGTTCGCGTTCATCATGGTTTGCAGTGCAACCGGCGCGCCCCACCCTGTCGCATGGGGCGCGCTTTGCATACCGGCGCCCTCGCAAGGTCCAGCCGCGCTTCACCATGCCGTAGGTTCGCCATGCCGCAGGGGCGCGTTCGCGACATAGGACGGGCGCGTTTTGCAGCGTGACGCGGATCGCCTGCCTTCGCATCGCCTGCAACGAGACGCCCCCGCCCATCGTGTCGATATGCCACGTCCCGTTTGGAAATACCGTCCAGTCTCGTTTGGAAATACCCGTCCAGCTCGAGCCGAAATCGTTTCACGATGCTCAACCATCGTTTGCGCGCTCGGGCGAACGGCGGCCCCAGCGCCGTAAGGGCAAAATGAAGGTCGCGACCGCGAGCAAGATGCGCGATATCGGACTCCGGCGCGACGTCTTTTTGGACTTCTTCTTATCGGAGCTGTCGGAGCTGCAACCCCCGCCGTCGTCATCGTCTTCGCGACCGGGATCGTCGGAGTCGCAGGAGTCGTCCGAATCGTCTTGTTTACCGGGTTCGTCCGAATCGCAATCGTCGTCGGTGGGCTCGGAGCTTCGGGGCCGATCGTCGCGGCCGCAGCTCTCGCTGCTCTGGCTGCTGGACGCGCTCGTGCTCGAGTCGCTCGAGCTCCTGCGCGAGGGCGCCGTGGATCCACCGCAACCCCCTTCGTTCGATCCATACGAAGGCGGGTTTTGCTTGCTGCCGCCCGACGTGCCCGATCCGCCACCGCCGCCCGATCCACCGCCGTTGCAGAAAGCCGTGCCCACGCGCAAAATCGGGACCGCGGGATCGTCGGTAAACGAGAGAGCCAAATCGGGCGACACAGCGCCTCCGGCCGTGCGCCCCACCAAGCGCGTGAGCCATACGGATTTGGGCCGATACGAGGAGACCGCGAGCGCCACATCGTGGCTGGTGGCGCCGCACGCCAAGGGGCTCGACGGGGTGCACGGCTCGACGGGCGCGCCTGCGAGCAAGGCGGGCGCGCAGAGAGCGGGTGCCACCGTCTCCGCCGCGGCGGTCGCGGATTGCGTGCAGGACGCCGCGGATGCGGTCCCATCGCCGTATTGGCGGGCGCGCTCGAAATAGTCGCTCACCAGCGATTGCACCCGGTGGGGGCTGATCCGCTGTTCTTCGACCACCGCCGAGGCGATGGCGCTCTCGGTGATGAAGCTGCCCGGCGGCGCCCGCGCGAGGAGCTCGTCGCGTTGAAGTAGATAATCCGAGCGGGAGCCATACCAATGAATCGTCGTAGGCGCCGCGACGGCCGCCCCCATGGTGGCGCGCTGGCCGCCGATGACGAAGGCGGTGACGTCGACCGCGCGCGACGAGCGCATGAGCGACATCGGAACAATCAGCCGGGGATCGCGATCGACCACACGGATCGTGGGGAGCGACGGGCCCATGCCATGGATCCACGCCAGATCGTACGACGCGGCGAGCAGGCGATGAAGCTCGGCGCGCGTCTGCGCCGGCACCGACGTATTTCCAAGCTTGGCATCCAGCTCCGCGCCGGTCGTCAAAATGCTCACCGCGGGCGCCGCCTCGGACGCGCGCAGCTTTTCGGCGCTGGGCACGGTCTCGATGGCGTTGCCGCCACACGCCGAGACGATGCGCGGCGCCGTGACGGTATCGAGCGATTCAATCCAAGCATCCGACACGGTGTCGACGGCGGCCTCGTGCCCGACGGGGATCACCCATGAAAATGGCTGCGACACGGCGCCGGCGGAGATGGAGTACCAACGCGTCGTGCGATCGGCCCCCGGCGCGATCGCGATGCGCACGTGCGTGGGCTCGGCGCCAATGGCCGCGCCGGCGCCCTGCGCGGAGCGGGCGGTGACCGCGAGAGACACGAAGACGAGGAGGCCAAGTCCGAATTTGCCCACGTGACGACACATCGCAATTGGCGGGCCATCGCCCGGTGCGAAGACACGGAGCCATTCCACCGCGAAATCATTCGGCGGCGGGGTGTGACTTTTTCAAGCCTGTGCGCGGCGCACCACAGGGAATGGCCACGCCGCGCAAAGGTGAGGAGGGCGCCGGCTCGAGTCGACATCCCGCCAGGCTCCGAGGTCCACCATGGACATCCCGCCAGGCGCCGAGGTCACCGTCGACATCGAGCCAGCACCGCTCGCCGCTCTACCGGATCGTGGCCTTCTTGGTGTTCGAATCCACCACGACCTTCCCTTGGGCAAAGGATCGCGTCCATACGCCCTTGGGCTGCTCGACGGCAGCACCCTTGGGCGCCCCCAAGTCGAAGGTCCACGCCGAATTGTACGGATCTCGTCCGGTTTGAGGCCCGCCGCCGGTCGAGTAAGCGAAGCCTCCCCCCACCGACGACTCGTGCCAAAGCAGGAACGAAGCGCGCGTGTAGCGCATCTTGTCGGTGGCCTGTGCGCCGCCTCCGTGCGGGAACGCATAAAACGGAATACCGGCTGCGACGATGTCGCGATGCAAGGAGGCCATCCATGCCCACATGGCCCCGCCGAGGAGCTCCGTGTCGGCCGACCACGATTGATAGTGCTCGCGCGCATAGGCTCCGGCGAGCTTCGCCCAGCGCACCTGCGTCGCGCGATCGGAGTCGTAGAGCGAGGCCACGTTGGGCATGAACGTTATGCCGGCCGACTTCAGCTTGGGCGAGACGCGCTCCAGAAACGACTCGACGGCGCGCGTCCACGCAATGTTGCTCGCGTACTTGGACGATGTCCCCGACCAGGACGTGAGGAAGCTCTCACCCATGTTCACGTCGTCGCCGAACACACCATGAAAGCCGCCGCTGCGGGCATAGTCGACGGCGCGCTTGGCCCACTCGTCTTGGTACGCTGGATTTCCAACGTCGTACAGGTGCAGGGATCCATTCCAAAACGTGATGTCCTTCCCTGCCCCATCCTTGAGGATCCAATCCGGATGATTCGCCTTCACCCACTGATACGGCATCCCCGAGGGCCATGTCGCGTCGGGCGTCTCGTCGTACGCACCCGCCGTTTCGAAGTACATGAAGAGGCGCATATTGGGG
This sequence comes from Sorangiineae bacterium MSr11954, assembly GCA_037157815.1. Classification (NCBI taxonomy): domain Bacteria; kingdom Pseudomonadati; phylum Myxococcota; class Myxococcia; order Myxococcales; family Pendulisporaceae; genus Pendulispora; species Pendulispora albinea. The sequence continues at coordinate 3,976,946 of CP089984.1, read as the reverse complement.
TTGTTCGCCTTCAGCTGCGCGAGATCGATGTGGTCGCGCATGTAGCTCTGGAGGACCTCCCACGAATACGCGCCAGCGTGCTGGGTAATGAGCGACCTCTCGTCCCAATCGAGGTACAATTGACCGAGCGAGTTCGTGCTCGCGGCTCGGGTGTCGTCTCGCCCGATCGCCGGGCCCGCATCGCGGGCCGCGCGCACGTCGGCAGAATCGGGCACGGAAGACGCCGGGTCGGGTTCGTCCGATGCTTTGGACGCCCCACACCCGAGGAGACCGCTCAGGGCGGCAAAAATGGCCAGGCAACGTTGTCGTGTAAAATTCGATGATATCGATTGCATTTGCACCTTGGTCGAGTTCCAAACGTAACATACTCCCATGGCCGCAATACCGCATTTGCCCAAATTAAAATGGCAATCCAGGCCCACTGATCGATTCGATTCACGATGTGATATGGCGCGTATCGTACTTTGCCGAATCATGATTTCGGGTCCGTGCGCGCACCCGGCCGCGGCACCGCTGCTCGCGGGTCCGGACGTCTCGAGGTCCGCTCATCCGGTCGTCCGGGCCTGCACCAGGCCGCGGGCGCGGATGCGGAGGTCGTCCGCCCCGGTCTTCAACCGAGCATGGCACGATAAACGTCGCGCGGATCCATTTGCTCGGGCAATGTGGAACAGCCGCCATCGTTGAGCTCGAGGATGGTGTAACCGCCGCCGGCGAGGCGGGCCACGTCGGCCGTGAAGAACGGCGAGGCCACGATTCGACCCAGGTACGCGAATCGTTCCGGCGATGGGAGCTCGGCGTCCACGTCGTAATACGGAGCATGCGCCACCAGACGTCCGTCCCAGAAGACCAAACGATGCTCGTCGGTGACCCGACGCCGCTCGGGGGTCCAACCCGGATGGGTCGCGAGCTCGAGGTATTTCTTCACCACGAACCCGCGCTCGAAGCGCTCGCCGCGCAGCTCGAGGAGCTTCTCGCAAACGGCCGCGAAGTCATCGAAGTCCGCGCCCTCTGGGACGAAACACGCGCGGTGCCACGCTTCCTTTGCCGACTTCACGTGATCCTTCACGACCCACGGCGGCGGCCCGAGCTCCTGCGCGACCTCCCACGCCTCTTGGATGCTCTCACCCTCCGTCCAGCGCGCCGGGGCCGTACGTTCACCCAGGAGCGGAAGATAATTGGGCGCATACGTGGCCTCGGCGAAGCTCTCGGGATCGACCACCAGCTCCTCACCGCGATCGCCCATGGCCTCGTACAAGCTCGTGTACTCCTCCTCGTTCAACATCCACCCACGGTAAAGCCATGTGCGTCCCCGGGGCCGCGGCAGGCCCCTCAACGCCCGCTCCACGTCACCATCGACGATGCGGTCGAGCGGGATGGCAAACGATTCGATCCCTAGCTCCTCGGCCGCGAGAACCTCGATCTCGAAGCGGTCGTCGGCGTCCGGTGCCCGCTGCGGCCGGCCGAACAAAATGGTGAAATCACCCATGGTCGCCTCCTTGGTGAGGCGTGGAAGCTAGCCACCGCGCGCCGACATACCAGTCTCGCAATGGCCGCGCACATGGTGTATCCATGAATCGGCAGGGTCGTTGGCGGCCCGCGCAGGTCTGGCCCGGAGGCGGGATATCGCAATATCCGAATCGCGCAAATCAAACGCGCCGACTCAGAATCCTCTCCGGGGAAAGCGGCGAATGAGCCCGTCCGTGGAACGTGTCCAATACACGTAGATGGAATCGGCGGCGATGCCCGCGATGTCCTGATCGCGGACGAGGGGACGGGTCGTACCGTCGTACGAGGCGAAGTAAATCGTCGTCGGGGTCGCCATCCAGTACGTATTGGTATCGACATTTCCGCTGTCGTCGATGATGTTTGGCGCTGTCCGAGCGGCCGCGTTGTCCGCCGGCCCGAGCGACGTCGCCATGGTCTTCGGCGGACCATAAACGGAGAACCACAGGAGATCGGACGACTCCACCCACCAGAGACGAAACCCGAACGCCTGAAGGCCGCTGGCAGCATAGGGGCGACCCTCGACCCGCGGCGAAAGCGCGATCGCGCCGCCGTCGCCCGCGCGCGACGCGCTGGCGATCGCATGATTCGTCCCCGTCGTGATTCCGATGTACAGATTGTTCGAGTCCAAGTCCACGGCCAGAGCTCGTCCGGCAGGAAGCCCCGTATAAAGCGTGACCGGCGACTCGTTGTAATAGCCGTTCCGCCAGGTGACCAGCGAGCCGCCCGAGGTGCGGCAGTACACGGTGCGGGTCGCGTCGACCGCAATGCCATCGCACGCCGGCGCGTTCGCGAGGTGTGTCGTCCCGTATTGGAGTCCGAAATTCGATTGAAAAATGAGCCCGGCGTGCGGCTCGACCCGAAAGAGCGTTATCGTGTAGGAGGTCGCTCCGGTCACCGGACGGAGGTAGGGTTTGGGCGGCGCGGGCTTGCTCGGTTGCTCGATCATCCAGATCGAGTGACCGCCGCTGCCCGTCGCCAGGAAATAGAGGGTCGTGCCCGACATCCCTATGTCGGCGCCCTTCACATTGGCGATCCCATCGACGATCTCGGGCGTTCCACCGTCGGCGCTCCCGTCGCCGCCGCCGTCGGGCAGGCCGCCCGAAGGCCCGAACTCGGCGACGAGCCGATAAGCCAGAGGGACCTTCGCATGGAGCTGGCAAGCGCTCTCCTGGCCCTCGGGCGGCGCCCCCGTCGTCTCGCCGAACGGCAACGTGATTTCGAGCTGGCCCGCCGAAACGGACGACGGTTCGGCGGAGCGCGTGATGGGATTGCAATTCGAAGGGCCGCGCCCCGCGCTGGACACCGCGGTCGTCTCGAATGTCCATCCGCGAAAGCTTGCGCCGGGCTCGGGGATCGCTTTCAGCTTCAGGCCGGATTCCTCGCCGCGCGCCGCGACGACGTGCTTTGCAGCGCACTGCCCCGGGCAATCGATCCCCGGCCCATTCGTGGTCACACGCCCCGGCCCTCGCACGGTCACGAAGACCTCGGCGCCGAACGTTCCAGCCGAATCGATGTTCGTGTTCTTCTCGTCCGAGCAACCGACGGACGCCGCAAAGACGGCCCCCGTGATCACACAGACGGCGGCCGCCATCGTTTGCACGCGAAGCCAGCGCGAAGCTCTTCGAGAACGAGACGAATTGCAACGGGTGGAGGAGCGCATCGACATCACGCGATTCTATATGCACCGCGGCTCCGAGCGCGCCGAAAATGACAATCCCGAAGATGTGAAATCCCATTGCACACGTGGTTTCGTATCGGTAAGCGCGGCGGGAGAAGCCTCGATCGTCCGGGGTGAGAACACGGCGTTCATACGCCGTTCCCCTGGGCGAGGCACCACGGAGGCCACGTTCGAGGTGACGATCGCGCCACCGCCTCGCGGGCGACGCACACGCAACTTTTGCACACGCGTTCGGCGACCGCGAGGCGTCGTGCAAACGGGTAGTTTGGCGTTCTTCGCCAGAATTTGTCGCAAATTGCCATCGGTTCGCCGGCTATCTTCAGCTCGTAACATGCAAATACCGAAGAAACTTCGTTTTGGCCCCTCCGCCGTTCGCTGAAGATTTTCGAGCCATCGTGGCTTCGAGTAACGATGGATAGCCGCCGCTGGTGCGAAATGAAAAGGAAAATGCTCGAATTCAAGCTACCCGATGGCGCAACCATGTTTCATTTGCATGCAGGCGAGTGCGTCTTCTTGTACGAGGAAATCTTCGAGAGGAGATGTTACGCAGGCAACGGATTGCGCCTCGACCAAAACGCACCGGGGTGCATCTTCGACGTCGGCGCGAACATCGGCATGGCGACGTACTTCTTTCACAAGGAGTACCCGGGCAAGAAGATCTTCGCCTTCGAGCCCAACCCCAGGGCGTTCGAGGTCCTCTCGGCAAATGTTGCACGATTGGGGATCGAGGCCACCGTGCTTTCGTGTGCCCTGTCCGATTCGCCCGGCACCGCCAAGCTGACGCACTATCCGAACAAAAGCTGTATGTCGGGCTTGTACGCGGATCCCGAGGCGGACGCGCGAACGACGCGTGCCTATATGATCAACGAGGGCATGGATCCCGAAGACGCCGACTTTTTGCTCTCCGAGACGTTCGCGCCGGAGCAGTACGATTGCACGTTGACGACGGTTTCATCGATCATCGATCGAGACCGGATCGAAAGCATCGATCTGCTCAAAATCGACGTCGAGAAGGCGGAGCTCGACGTCTTGCGCGGGATCCGATCGGAGCATTGGCCGTTGATCCGACAGGCCGTCATCGAGGTGCACGACTTCGGAGGGAGGCTCGCTTCGATTCGCGGCTTGCTCGAAACACATGGGTTCCATTCCACGGTCAAACAAGACCCCAAATTGAAGGGAACCGGTCTTTACGATCTCATCGCGGTGCGGCCGGATGAAGAGACGCGCGGATCGCGCGCGCGGTAGTCGATGAAAGCCCCGAGGGGCCGGTGAGGAGTCGGACGGATGCAAGACGAAGCGATGGGCCAGCAGCTACACGAGAACGCGGCGGCGCCCTTTCACGATGGCGCTACCTTTTTCCAGCGCCTCTTGGCGGGCGTCGAGGAACCGACTGCGCCCTTCGGCGTGCTGGAGGCCCGCGCGGACGGCCGGGATCTCGGGAGGGCGCGCCGGGCGGTGGAGCCCGGGCTCGCGCGGCGGCTTCGCAAAGAAGCGCAACGACTGGGGGTGAGCGCAGCCAGCATCTTGCATCTCGCGTGGGCGCTGGTCTTGGCGCGCGTGTCGGGGCGCGACGATGTGGTGTTCGGCACGGCGACGAAGCGAATCCGCACCCAGCTACCCGTGCGGATCGCCCTGGCCGACGCGAGCGCCCGCGCCACGGTGAAGCAGATGCACCAATTGCTCTCGGACTTGCGCCGTCACCCGCACGCTCCGCCTGCACCCCCGTTCTCCTCGCGGCTCGAGCTCGGCGCGCTGGACGGCGATGCGCGCCCTCCTTGCCCGCTGATCGTATCGTTGGAGGCGGTGGGACGCGGGTTCGTCTTGACCGTTCAGGCGCAGGCGCCGATCGATCCCGAGCTCGCGAGCGCCTCGATGGTCACGGCCATTTCGCAGCTCGTGCGGACCCTGGAGCACGCCCCGGAGAAGGCGATCCAAACGGTGGACGTGCTGCCAAGGTCGGAGCGCAGGCGCGTCCTTCACGCGTGGAACGCGACCCACAGCGACTATCCGCACGACGCGTGCATCCACGAGCTGTTCGAAGCCCAGGTGGCACGAACGCCCGACGTCGTAGCCCTGGTGCATGGCGATTCGAGGTTGACGTATTCCGAGTTGAATCAACGGGCCAACCGCCTCGCGCACCGTCTCCGGCAGCTCGGTGTCGGGCCGGACGATCGCGTCGCATTGTGCGCGGAGCGGAGCGTCGCGATGGTGGTCGCCCTCCTGGCGATCCTCAAGGCCGGCGGCGCCTATGTCCCGCTCGATCCGTCCTATCCGCCCGAACGGCTCGCCTCCATGCTGCGCGACAGCACCCCGAAGGTCCTGCTCACACACGCCGGCGTCGCGCTCGACGCCGCGGCGCGCGAGGCGGCATGGCCCGTGTTGAATATGGACGCCCCCGAGGAGGCGTGTTCGCATCTTTCCTCCGAGAATCCCCGGCGCGACATCACCGGGCTTACCGCGCGACATCTGGCGTACGTGATCTATACGTCCGGCTCGACCGGTAAGCCGAAGGGGGTGATGAACGAGCATCGCAGCGTGGTCAATCGTCTGATCTGGATGCAACGAGCCTATGGGCTCCAGGCGCACGACACCGTGCTGCAGAAGACGCCTTTCAGCTTCGACGTGTCCGTGTGGGAGTTCTTCTGGCCCTTGTTGGCGGGCGCCAAATTGGTCATGGCGCGCCCTCACGGTCATAAGGATCCTGCGTACCTGGCCGAGGTGATTCAGCAGGAAGAGATCACGACATTGCATTTCGTGCCGTCCATGCTGAATACGTTTCTCGAGCACGCCGATGCGAGCCGCTGCCAGGGCTTGACGCGGGTGGTCTGCAGCGGCGAGGCGTTGGCCGCGTCCAGCGTAGAGCGCTTTCGCGAACGGCTCCCGAGCACCCGACTGTACAATCTCTACGGGCCGACCGAGGCCGCCGTCGACGTCACCGCGTGGGATTGCACGGCTCATTCTTCGAGCTCCGCGATCATTCCCATTGGCCGGCCCATTTCGAATGCACGAATCTATATTCTAAACAGCCGGCGTGAGCCTTGCCCCGCGGGCGTGACCGGAGAGTTGTACATCGGTGGGGTGCCGGTCGCGCGCGGATACCTCGGCAAGCCCGAGCTGACCGCCGAGCGGTTCCTGATCGATCCCTTCGTGGACGAGCCCGAAGCCCGAATGTATCGGACGGGCGATGTCGCCCGGTGGCTTTCGGATGGGAACATCGAGTTTCTGGGTCGAAACGACGATCAGGTCAAGATTCGCGGCTTCCGGATCGAGCTGGGTGAGATCGAAGCGCGCATCCTGCTGTACCCCGGGGTGGGCGAGACCGTGGTCTTGGCGCGCGAAGATGCCGCGGGCGAAAAACGTCTCGTCGCCTATTTCACGGCCACGCGGCATCTGTCCGTCCGCGACCTCCGCGAACATCTGTCCGCGACATTGCCGGATTACATGGTGCCGGCGGCCTACGTGCGCCTGGCGTCGCTGCCGCTCACCCCCAATGGAAAGCTCGATCGCCGCGCGCTGCCCGCGCCCGATGCGGGAGCGTACGGGATCCGGCCCCATGAAGCTCCGCAGGGGGAGGTGGAGTCCATCCTCGCGGAGCTATGGTCGGAGCTGCTCCAGCGTGAGCGGATTGGACGCCACGACCACTTCTTCGAATTGGGCGGACATTCGCTGATGGGGGTGGCGCTGACGGAGAAAATGCGGAGGCGCGGCCTCAAGGGCAGCGTCCGCGCGCTGTTCGCCGCACCAACCTTGGCCCAATTCGCCGCCGTGGTCGGGCGCCGCGCCGCCTCGATCGAGGTCCCGCCGAACGGCATTCCGGAGAGCTGCCAGGCCATTACGCCCGAGATGCTGCCTTTGGTGGCGCTCGCGCCGAACGAGATCGCCCGCGTGGTGGGGCGCGTGGCGGGCGGAGCGTCGAATGTGCAAGACATTTATCCGCTGGCCCCCTTGCAAGAGGGCATTCTTTTCCACCATCTCCTGGCGACGGACGGAGATCCCTATGTCGTCTCGATGACCTTTCGCTTCGACGATCGGCCCTCGCTGGAGCGCTATCTGCAAGCCCTGCAGGCCGTGATGGCGCGGCACGATATCCTGCGTACGGCGATCGTCTGGGAAGGTGTATCCGAGCCGGTCCAAGTGGTATGGCGGCAGGCCGCGCTGCCGGTGGAGGAGCTGGAGCTCGGGCCATCGGACGGCGTCGCGGCCGAGCGAATGCATCGCCGGGTGGATCCGCATCGGCAAAGGCTCGATCTCGAAAAGGCGCCCTTGCTGCGCGCCTACATCGCGCGCGACACGGTTCGCGAGGGCTGGCTCTTGCTGCTGCTCACCCATCACCTGGTGCTGGACCATAACACCCTGGAGGTGATGCACGAGGAGGTAACGGCCTATCTCTCGGGCCAAACGAGTCGGCTTTCGGCACCCGTGCCCTTCCGCAATTTCATAGCCCAGACGCGCCTCGGGGTGAATCGCGCCGAGCACGAGTCCTTTTTTCGACACCTCCTCGAGGGGATCGAGGAGCCCACGGTGCCCTTCGGCATGTCGGAGGTGCGCGGTGATGGCCGCGGAATCGCGGAGGCGGACCGGAAGCTCGCGCCGGACCTCGCGCGGCGGCTTCGCCAGACCGCGCGTCGCCTGGGGGTGAGCGCGGCCGCCGTGTTCCACCTGGCATGGGCCCAGCTCGTGGCGCGGACATCGGGTCGCGACGATGTGGTCTTCGGTACGGTGTTGCTCGGGCGCCTCTCGGGTGGTGATGCGGCCATGCGCGCGGTGGGGCTCTTCATCAACACACTGCCCATTCGAATCACCCTCGATGAAACGGGGGTCGAAGCCGGTGTCCAGCGGGTGCACAAAGGGCTCGCCGATTTGCTTCACCACGAGCACGCCTCGCTCGCGTTGGCCCAGCGCTGCAGCAGGGTGCCGGCGCGCACCCCCTTGTTCTCCTCCTTGCTCAATTATCGCCATAGCCCCGAAGTCCCGGAGAGCGCGCGACAGACCGTTCACGGCATCGAGATGCTGCATTGGGAAGAGCGCACCAATTATCCCTTGCTCATGCAGGTCGACGACCTGGGGCAGGGTTTTGCGCTCAATGCCCAAGCGCAAGCCCCTATCGACCCCGAGCACGTATGCGACTTGATGGTGGCCGCCATTTCGGCGCTGGTCGACGCTTTGGAGCGCGCCCCGCAAACGAGCCTGCGGAACGTGGACCTTCTGCCGGCGCCGGAGCGACACCGGATCGTGCACGAATGGAATGCCACCTCCGCGGCGTATCCCGTCGAGGCCTGCATCCACGAGCTGTTCGAGGCCGAGGTCGCCCGAACCCCCGATGCCATCGCCTTGGTCCACGGCCCTACGTCGTTGACGTACGCGGAGCTGAATCGAAGGGCCAACCGGCTCGCCCATCATCTCCGGCGCCTCGGGGTGCGGCCGGACGATCGCGTGGCGTTGTGCGCCGCGCGCGGGCTCGCGATGGTGGTCGGCGTGCTGGCGGTGCTCAAGGCCGGCGCGGGGTACGTGCCCTTGGATCCATCGTATCCGCCCGAGCGACTGGCCTTCATGCTGCGCGACAGCGCGCCCAAGGTGCTGCTGACGCAACGGGATTCGGGGGCCTTTGGGCTCCTCGCGGACGACCCCTTGCCGGTGGTGGACATCGGCATCGACGCCGCGGAGCTGGCGCCGGATCTGCCAGAGGACAACCTGGACCGCGCCACCGTGGGGCTCACCTCGCGGAACCTCGCCTATGTGATCTACACCTCCGGCTCCACGGGACAGCCCAAAGGGGTGATGGTCGAGCACCGGAGCGTAACCCGCTTGTTCGTCGTTCCATTTGGCGACGCGGACGACGTATGGACCCTTTTTACCTCCTTGTCGTTCGACGTCTCCGTCTGGGAGCTGTGGGGAGCGCTCCTGCGTGGCGCACGTCTGATTGTGGTGTCGCACGAGCAGACCCGCTCCCCCGACGACCTTTATCGATTAATATGCGACGAAGAGGTCACCGTCCTCAGTCAGCCGCCCAGCGCCTTTCGACACTTCATGGCCGCGCAGGCGGCGAGCCCGCGAGCCCACGCCTTGCGAACGGTCATCGTCGGCGGCGAAGCCCTCGACCGCACCACCGTCGAACGCTGGCACGCCCAGAATCCGGGCAAGTGTCCACGGCTCATCAACGGCTACGGCCCCACGGAGGCCACCGTATGGGCCACGTGGTACGATTGCCAGGCCGCGCAGGCCATGCCCCCTCCCATTGGCCGCCCGATTTCGAATACGCGCGTTTACATCTTGGGCCGCGACGGGGAGCCTGTCCCCAGGGGCGTCGCGGGAGAGCTGTACATCGGCGGGGCTGCCATCGCGCGGGGGTATCTCCATCGCCCCGAGCTGACCGCCCAGCGATTCCTGAAAGATCCCTTCGCCGGCGAGCCGGGGGCGCGGATGTATCGGACGGGGGACATCGGTCGATGGCTCCCCGACGGGAATATCGAGTATCTGGGTCGCAATGACGATCAGGTGAAGATCCGTGGCTTCCGCATCGAGCTGGGCGAAATCGAGGCGCGGCTCGCGTCGTATCCCGGCGTGCGCGAAGCGGCCGTCCGGGCGCGCCAAGACGTGCCCGGCGACACCCGCCTGGTGGCGTACTACACGGCCGCGGAGCCGGTCGTGGTCGCCGAGCTTCGCGCGCACATGTCGCGGACATTGCCCGATTACATGGTGCCGGCGGCCTATGTGCATATGCCGAGCATGCCGCTCACGCCCAATGGCAAGCTCGATCGGGGTCGGCTCCCCTCCCCCGATGCGAAAGCCTACACCGCACGCGCCTACGAGGCCCCTCGCGGCGAGGTGGAGCCCATCCTCGCGCAACTCTGGTCGGAGTTGCTCCACCGCGATCGGGTGGGTCGCCATGACAATTTCTTCGAATTGGGTGGCCATTCGCTGATGGCGGTGGCGCTGGTCGAGCGAATGCGACGCCGCGGATTCACGGCGAGCGTGCCCGCGCTGTTCGCCGCATCGACGCTGTCCGAATTGGCCGCCACCGTGGAGCAAAAGGCGCTGCCTTTGGTGGTCCCACCGAACCTCATTCCAAACGACTGCCGCGCCATTGCGCCCGAGATGCTCCCTTTGGTGGCCCTCACGCCGGCGGAGATCGAGCATGTGGTGGGTTGCGTCGCGGGCGGCGCGGCCAATGTGCAGGATATTTATCCGCTGGCACCTCTGCAGGAGGGCATTCTCTTCCACCACCTGCTCGCGACCGGCGTCGATCCTTATGTCGCATCGCTCACCTTCGCGTTCGAGGAGCGGGCGAAGTTGGAGAGCTACCTTCGCGCGATGCAGGCGGTGCTCGATCGGCACGACATTTTGCGCACGGCGGTGATCTGGGAAGGTGTTCCCGAGCCGGTCCAGGTCGTTTGGCGGCGCGCCGTGCTCCCGGTAGAAAACGTGGAGCTCGACCCCCGAGACGGGGACGCGGTCGAGCAGCTTCACCGCCGGACCGCGTCGAGCCGGCAGAGGCTCGATCTTCGAAAGGCGCCCTTGCTTCGTGCCTATATCGCACGCGATCCGGTCCCATCGGGCCGCTCGCGTTGGCTCTTGCTCCTGGTCACCCATCATCTGGTGATGGACCATCTCACCTTGCAGGTGATGCACCAGGAGGTTACGGCGCATCTGTCCGGAAGAACGCACCAGCTCTCCGCCTCAATCCCATTCCGAGACTTCGTGGCGCAGACGCGCCTCGGGGTAAGCCGCGCGGAGCACGAGGCGTTCTTCCAAGGTCTGTTGGGGGACGTCGACGAGCCAACCGCACCTTTCGGTTTGTTGGACGTGCACGGTGACCCCGCCGGGATCACGGAGGCGCACCACGAGCTCGAGCCCGAGCTCGCGCGGCGGCTTCGCGCGGTGGCGCGCGGTCTGGGGGTGAGCGCGGCCACGCTCTTCCACGTGGCGTGGGCGCAGGTCTTGGCGCGCGCCACCGATCGTGACGACGTGGTGTTCGGCACCGTGCTCCTCGGACGCATGCTGGCCGGTGAGGATGCGCTGCGTGCCGTAGGTCTCTTCATCAATACCCTGCCCGTGCGCATCGCCATCGACGATACGGGGGTCGCGGCCAAGGTGCGCCGGATGCACGAACGGCTGGCGGACTTGCTGCATCACGAGCACGCCTCGCTGGCCGTGGCCCAACGCTGCAGCGGGGTGGCGGCGCCCACGCCCCTGTTCTCGTCGCTCCTCAATTACCGCCACGGTCGGGGCGATGCTCCGCGCGAGGCACCGAAGGACGAGACGGAGATCGAGGCGCTGCGCACGGACGGCCAAGGCTCCATCCATTATCCGCTCATCGTGTCGGTGGACGAGCTGGAACGAGGCTTCCGCATCACCGTGGAAGTGCAAGCCCCCATCGAGCCCGAGCAGGTATGCAGCTCGATGGTCGCGGCCCTCTCCGAATTGGTGGACGCGCTGGAGCGCGCCCCCGAAAAGGCCATCCGGACCCTCGACGTGTTGCCCGCGCGGGAGCGGCACCGGGTCTTGCACGAATGGAATGCGTCCGCGGAATATCCCGCCGAGGCGTGCATCCACGAATTGTTCGAGGCAGAGGTCGCCCGCACGCCCGATGCCATCGCCTTGGTCCACGGATCCATGTCCTTGACGTACTCGGAGCTGAATCGGAGAGCCAATCGGCTCGCCCATCACCTCCGGCGCCTCGGGGTGCGGCCGGACGATCGCGTCGCATTGTGCGCCGCGCGCGGTCTGGCCATGGTGGTGGGCGTCGTGGCGGTGCTCAAGGCCGGCGCGGCGTACGTGCCCTTGGATCCGTCGTATCCGCCCGAGCGACTGGCCTTCATGCTGCGCGACAGCGCGCCCAAGGTGCTGCTGACGCAAACGGGGTTGGGGCTCGAAGAGTGGCTCACGGACAGCCCCGTGCCGGTGGTGGACATCGACGCGGTGGCGCTCGCGCCGGGCCTCTCCGAGGACAATTTGGACCCCGCCGAGGTGGGCCTCACCGCGCGGCACCTGGCCTATGTCATCTACACCTCCGGCTCGACGGGACAGCCCAAAGGCGTGATGGTCGAGCACCAGAACGTCGTGCGCTTGTTCGCGGCGACCGCGGAGACGGTTCAATTTCGCGCCGACGACGTGTGGACTCTTTTTACCTCTTCGTCGTTCGACGTATCCGTTTGGGAGCTATGGGGAGCGCTCCTGCACGGCGCGCGCGCCATCGTGGTGCCGCACGAGCTGACCCATTCTCCCCGCGACTTCCATCGATTGGTGTGCGAAGAAGGCGTCACCCTCCTCGATTTGCCGCCCAGCGTCCTTCGGCACGTCCTGGCCGCGGGGGCTTCGAGCCCGAATGCGCATCGATTGCGCATGGTCTTCGTCGGGGGCGAAGCGCTCGACCGAGGCACGATCGAGAGCTGGCACGCGCAGAATGCGGAGAAGCGTGCGCCGCTCATCAACTGCTATGGCCCGACCGAGACCACCATTACGGCGAGCTGGTACACGTGTCCAGAAACGGCCCCTGTGAACCCTCCGATTGGCCGCCCCATTCCCACGGCGCGCATCTACATCTTGGGCCGCGACGGGCGGCCCGTCCCAGTGGGCGCCGCCGGAGAGCTGTATATCGGTGGAGCCGCCGTCGCGCGCGGATATCTCCATCGACCCGAGCTGACCGCGGAGCGCTTCCTGAAAGACCCCTTCGTCCGCGATCCCGAAGCTCGTATGTATCGGACCGGAGATATCGGACGATGGCTCCCCGATGGGAATATCGAGTTCTTGGGTCGAAACGATGATCAGGTGAAGATCCGCGGCTTCCGCGTCGAGCTGGGCGAGGTCGAAGCGCGGCTTCGGGCCCTCCCCGGCCTGCGCGAAGCGGTGGTCCTGGTGCGCGAGGACGTGCCAGGGGACAAGCGACTCGTTGCCTATTACACGGCCGCGGAGCCCGCGCCGGCCGAGGCGCTTCGTGCGCACCTGGCGAGCGGATTGCCGGATCATATGGTGCCGGCCGCGTATGTGCATCTCGAGGCGCTCCCGCTCACCGCCAATGGCCTGAAGGTGGATCGCCACCGATTGCCCGCCCCGGGGGCTCTCGCATACACGTCCCGAAGGTACGAGGCGCCGCAAGGAGAAGTGGAGTCGATCCTCGCGGAGCTTTGGTCGGAGTCGCTGCACCGTGAAGGGGTCGGGCGCCATGACAACTTCTTCGAATTGGGCGGCCACTCGCTGACGGCAGTGACCTTGATGGAGAAGATGCGACGTCGCGGGCTCACGGCGAGCGTCCGATCGCTGTTTGCCGCATCGACCTTGTCCGAGTTTGCCGCTGCGGTGGGGCGCGAGGCGCCGCCCGTGGTGGTCCCCCCCAACGCGATTCCAAGCGACTGCCCGCTCATCACGCCCGCGATGTTGCCCTTGGTGGCGCTCACGGCGGCGGAGATCGAGCGGCTGGTGGCAGGGGTGGACGGCGGAGCGCGCAATGTGCAAGACATCTACCCGCTGGCGCCACTGCAAGAGGGCATTCTCTTTCATCACCTCATGGCCACGCAGGGCGATCCCTATGTTCGTTCCTTCGGCCTCGGGTTCGCCGATCGAACGAGCCTGGAGAGCTATCTTCGGGCGGTGCAGGCCGTGATCGACCGGCACGATATTCTACGCACGGCGGTGGTATGGGAAGGTGTCTCCGAGCCGGTCCAAATCGTCTGGCGGCGCGCCGTCCTGCCGGTGGAGGAGGTGGAGCTCGAGCCGTCGGAGGAAGAGGCGACCGAACGACTTTTCCGCCGGGTGGGCCCTCGCACGCGACCGCTCGACCTCGAAAAGGCACCGCTGCTACGCGCCTATGTTGCGCGCGATACCGCCCGGGATCGCTGGTCGCTGCTCTTGGTCACCCACCATTTGGTGCTCGACAACCTCACCATGGAGGTGTTGTCGGCCGAGGTGGAGGCGCACCTCTCGGGCCAGGCGGAGCGGCTTTCGGAGCCGCTTCCATTCCGTCACTTGGTGGCCCACGCGCGCCTGGGGGTGAGTCGCGCCGAGCACGAAGCCTTCTTCCGGAGGCTCCTGGGCGACGTCGATGAGCCGACCGCACCTTTCGGCCTGCTGGAAGTGCGCGGCGACGGCAGCGCGCACTTCCGGGAAGCACGCCAGGTGCTCGAGCCGGATCTCGCCGCGCAGCTTCGCCAGGCGGCGCGCCGTCTCGGTGTGAGCGCGGCCAGCCTCTTCCATTTGGCCTGGGCGCGCGTTTTGGCGCGCGTCTCCGGCCGCGACGATGTGGTGTTCGGCACCGTGCTGCTCGGACGCGCGCTGGAGAGCGACGGGGCGGCGCATGCCATGGGGGTATTCATCAATACGCTGCCCGTCCGAATCGCCATCGACGAGACGGCGGTCGACACCAGCGCGCGGCGGGTGCACACGCAGCTCGCCGACTTGCTCCACCACGAACACGCATCGCTCGCGCTGGCCCAACGGTGCAGCGGCGTCGCGGCCCCTACCCCGCTCTTCTCGTCTTTGCTCAATTACCTTCACGGCCAGGGCCGCAGCAACGTCGAGCTACGCACGGTGCACTCCGATGGGTATTCGAATTACCCATTGACCTTGTCGGTGGACGATCTCGGCGAAGGATTCGCCCTCACCGCCCAGGTGCAAAACCCCATCGAGCCGGATCGGGTTTGCGGCGCGATGATCGCGGCCCTCTCCGCGCTGGCCTTTGCGCTGGAGCGCTCTCCGGAGAAGACCGTCCGATCGCTGGACGTCCTCCCCGCATCGGAACGGCGCCGCGTCTTGTACGAGTGGAACACGCGCGAAACGGGCGATCCCCACGACCGATGCATCCACGAGCTGTTCGAGGCGGAGGTCGCTCGGATGCCCGACGCCATCGCCGTGGTGCAAGGCGCTTCGACATGGACGTACGCGGAGCTCAATCGATTGTCGAACCGCCTCGCGCGCCATCTCCGGCAGCTCGGGGTGGGGCCCGACGTTCTCGTTGCCTCCTACGTCTCCCGCGGCCCCGCGATGGTGATCGGTCTCTTGGCGGTGCTCAAGGCAGGCGGCGCCTATATTCCGCTGGATCCCGCCTATCCGCCCGAGCGACTGGCCTTCATGCTTCGCGACAGCGCGCCCAAAGTGCTCTTGACCTGCGCCGGATTGTCGGTCGATGCGCTCTCTCCACGTGAAGACATGCCCGTGCTGGATCTGGACCTACCGGAGCCACCTTGGTCGGACCTCGAGGCCGATAACCTCGAGGGTACGAGGGTGGGCTCTACGCCCCGGCACCTCGCCTACGTGATCTACACATCGGGCTCCACCGGCCAGCCGAAAGGCGTGATGGTCGAGCACCGCAGCGTATGCAACCTCGTTCATTGGCATGGCCGCACGTTCGGGGTGGGTCCCGGCTGCCGCACGTCGATGGTCGCAGGGTTGGGATTCGACGCCGCGGCGTGGGAGCTATGGTCGGGCCTTTGCTCCGGGGCGACAATTCGATTGGCTCCCGACGAGCATGCGGACGATCCCGATGCATTGCTCGGGTGGTGGCAGGAACAAGAGCTCGATATCGCTTTCCTGCCCACACCGTTGGCGGAGATGGCGATTTCGGAGCAAAAGCTGCCTCGGGGACTGAAAGCGTTGTTGATCGGGGGAGACCGCCTTCGATCCCCCCTCGGTCGCACGTTGCCGTTCGCCCTGGTCAACAACTACGGCCCAACGGAGACCACGGTGGTCGCCACCTCGGGCCGCGTGGATGCTGGGCACGCCGTGCATATCGGCCGCCCCATCGCAAACACGCGGGTTTACATCCTGGATGCCCATGGCGAACCCGCGCCGGTGGGCGCGGCCGGCGAATTGTACATTGGTGGCGCGGGGGTCGCGCGCGGATATCTGAATCGCCCCGAGCTGACCGCCGAGCGATTTCGAGACGATCCCTTCGCGCGCGAGCCAGGAGCGCGCATGTATCGGACCGGCGACATCGGCCGCTGGCTCCCGAATGGGAACATCGAATTCCTGGGCCGCAATGACCATCAAGTCAAGATTCGCGGCTTCCGCATCGAGCTGGGTGAGATCGAGGCGCGGCTCCGGTCGTATCCGGGTATGCGCGACGTGGTCGTCCTGGCGCGAGAGCATGAATCGGGCGACAAACGGCTCATTGCATACTACACGGCACAGGAGCCCGCCGAGGTCGAGGACCTTCGTGAATACATGTCCGCGGGGCTGCCGAGCTACATGGTGCCGGCGGCGTATCTGCACCTCGAGGCGTTCCCGCTCACCGCAAATGGCAAGCTCGATGCGCGCGCCCTACCGGCGCCCGACTTGCGAGCCTACGCGTCTCGCGGCTACGAGGCTCCGCGCGGCGAGGTGGAGACGATCCTGGCGGGGCTGTGGTCGGAGCTCTTGCAGCGCGAGCAGGTCGGACGCCGCGATAACTTCTTCGAGCTGGGCGGCCACTCGCTGATGGCGGTGACCTTGATGGAGAGGCTGCGACGCCGGGGGCTCGCGGCCAACGTCCGCTCCTTGTTCGCCACATCGACCTTGGCGGAGCTGGCCGCCGAGATCGGAAGCAGCGGTGCGACCGCGGTCATTCCGCCAAACGCCATCCCGAACGATGGCTCGTCCCGAATCACGCCCGAGATGCTCCCTTTGGTCGCGCTCACGGCGCCGGAGATCGAGCAGGTGGTGGGCACGGTGACGGGCGGAGCGCCGAACGTGCAAGACATCTATCCCCTCACCCCCTTGCAGGAGGGCGTTCTCTTCCATCACGCGCTGGCAACCGAGGGCGATCCCTATTCCTTCTCCGTCACGCTGCACTTCGAGCATCGGGCGAAGCTGGAGGGCTATCTTCGAGCGACACGAGCCGTGATCGCGCGGCACGACATTCTGCGCACGGCGGTCGTATGGGAAGGGATCTCCGAGCCCGTCCAAGTGGTGTGGCGGCAGGCCGTGCTCCCCGTGGAGGAGGTGGAGCTGAAATCCGCGAATGGAGACATCGCCGAGCAGCTCTATCGCTGGGTCGATCCGCGCCGGCACAAGCCCGATCTGCAAAAGGCACCCTTGCTGCGCGCCTACGTCTCACGCGACGGGGACCGCGGAGGGTGGGTGCTGCTGCTGCTCATGCATCAATTGGTGATGGATCACAGCGCCGTGGCGGTGATGGACGAAGAGGTGGAGGCGCACCTGCTGGGGCATCCCGAGCGACTCCACCCACCGATCCCCTTCCGCAATTTCGTGGCGCAGGGGCGGTTGGGGGTGAGCCGTGCGGAACACGAGGCGTTCTTCCGAGAGCTCCTGAACGGCGTCGATGGACCGACGGCACCTTTCGGCCTGCTCGACGTGCGGGGCAATGGCCGCGGGCTCGATGAAGCTCGAACGGCGCTGGCGCCGGAGCTCGCGCTGCGGCTCCGCGAGGCGGCGCGCCGTCTTCGTGTGAGCGCCGCGAGCATCATCCATTTGGCATGGGCCCGAGTCTTGGCCCGCACCTCCGGTCGCCGCGATGTGGTGTTTGGTACGGTCTTGCTCGGGCGCATGTTGGGGGCCGAGGGCATGGACCGCGCGGTGGGTGTATTCCTCAATACGTTGCCCGTGCGAATCCGCATCGATGAAACGGGCGCCGAAGCCAGCGTGCTCCACATGCAGCAATTGCTAGCCGATTTGCTCCATCACGAGCATGCACCGCTGGCCCTGGCGCAACGCTGCAGCGAGGTCGCGGCACCGACCCCCCTGTTCTCCGCCTTGCTCAATTACCGCCACACCCCCGAAACGCTCGATCCTTCCCCCGCATGGCACGGCATCGAGACCGTGCATGTCGAGGAACGAACCAATTACCCCTTGATGCTATCGGTGGACGATCGGGGCCGAGGATTCAACCTGACCGCCCAAGTTCGAGCTCCCATCGAGCCCGATCTCATTTGCGAGCTGATGATCTCCGTGCTCTCGGAGTTGGTGGATGCGCTCGAGCAGGCGCCCGCGAAGGCGGTGGAGACGTTGAACGCGCTGCCCCCGAAAGAGCGCCACCGCGTCTTGCGCGAATGGAACGCTGCCGATAGCGTCTATCCCCACGATCTTTGCATCCACGAAGGATTCGAGGCGCGAGCTGCTCGCACCCCGGATGCGATCGCGGTGGTGCACGGCACGTCGAGGTCGACCTACTCCGAGCTGAATCGGCGCGCCAATCGTCTCGCGCGTCATCTTCGGAGCCTCGGCGTGCGGCCGGATGATCGGGTCGCGGTGTGCGCCGCGCGAAGCGTGTCCATGGTGGTGGCCCTCTTGGCGGTGCTCAAGGCAGGTGGGGCGTACGTCCCGCTGGACCCGTCGTCTCCCGCCCCGCGCCTTCGCGGTATGCTGCGCGACAGCGCCCCCAAGGCGCTGCTGACGCAAGCCTCTCTGTCCGCCTTTGGCCTCACCGATGGCGCCTGTCCGGTGCTCGATCTGGAAGCACCGAAGCCTCCCTGGTCGGAGCTCTCCGCGGACAACCTCGACCGCGCCGAGGTGGGCCTCACACGGGATCACCTGGCTTACGTGATGTACACCTCCGGCTCGACGGGGGAGCCAAAAGGCGTCATGTACGAGCATGGTGGCGTGGTCAATCGACTCGCGTGGATGCAGCACGCCGATGCTCTGCAAAGCCACGATACCGTGCTGCAAAAGACGCCTTTTACGTTCGACGTGTCGGTATGGGAGCTCTTTTGGCCGTTGACCGCCGGCGCCAAGGTGGTGCTCGCGCACGCCGAGGGCCATCGCGATGCCGCCTACCTCGTGGACACCATTCGGAAGGAGCGCGTCACCACCGTTCATTTCGTCCCCTCGATGCTTCCGATGTTTCTCGACCAGCCCGGTGCCGGTAGCTGCACCAGCTTGACCCGCGTGGTTTGCAGCGGAGAAGCGTTGCCCGCATCCATCGTCGACCGCGTCTACGCGACGTGGCCGAACGCTCGCCTCTCCAATCAATACGGCCCCACGGAGAGCGGTGAGGTGACGGCCTGGCCATGCACGGCCGATGGCGGGCGATCGAGCATTCCCATCGGCCGTCCGATTTCGAATGCGCGAATCTACATTTTGGATGAGCGCGGTGAGCCCGTTCCCACGGGCGTGGCGGGAGAGTTGTACATTGGCGGGGTGGCCGTTGCGCGGGGATACCTCCACCGGCCCGAGCTCACCGCCGAGCGATTCTCGAAAGACCCATTCGTCGCGGAATCCGAGGCGCGCATGTACCGTACGGGAGATATCGGCCGATGGCTCCCAGACGGGAATATCGAATTTCTGGGGCGAAACGACGACCAGATCAAGATTCGCGGCTTTCGCATCGAGCCGCGCGAGATCGAGACGCGGCTGCTTTCGTACCCCGGGGTGCGCGACGCCGTGGTCACGATGCGTGAAGACGCACCGGGTGACGCGCGTCTGGTCGCTTACTACGTTGCGGACGAGCACCTGTCCGTCATGGAGCTTCGAGCGCACCTTTCACGGACATTGCCGGAGCATATGGTGCCGGCGGCGTACGTGCACTTGGAGACCCTGCCGCTCGGGCCCCACGGCAAGCGGGATCGACGCGTGCTGCCCGCGCCCGATGCGCAGGCGTATGCCACCCGAAAGTACGAAGTCCCGCAGGGCGAGGTCGAATCGGCGCTCGCCGCGATCTGGTCGGAGTTGCTGAACCGGGCGCCGCTCGGACGCTGCGATAACTTCTTCGACTTGGGCGCCCACTCGCTCTTGATCTTGAGGGCCGTAAGCGCCCTTCAACGAGCTCGCCTTCCCGTCACCCTCCGCGACGTATTCGAGCATCCCACCGTCGCGGGTCTCGCGGAGCTTCTCTCCGTGCGATGACCGTCCGAGGCCGATGCGATTTGGCGCGATCCGCCGATCTTCATGGCGCGGAATGACCTACCCATCGGCACATTGCCGACCAAGGATGGACGCTCCCGCACCCTGATTTGGGCATGGCTGGTTTCCAAACGTATCGACGCACGAGGGTCTACGAAAAATCGCTTCCATGAATAGAACGTGGTCGGATACGTCGTAGCTCCATGGAGGCATGGCTGGATGAAGCTTCGTTGCTTGGGATTTTGCGCGATATCGGCGATCGTGAGCATCATTTGTGCGTCGTGCGGCGAGGACTCCGCCTCTCCCAAGGGTGACGGCCCCGGGGATGGCGAGGATGGAGGGGACGCGGGGAGCCAAACGACGCGCGATGGCGGCAACCCTTTCGGGGACGCGGGCGGCCCCGTCGGCGGCGGGCGCGGCGATCGCCCCGTGTGCGCCACCAAGAGCGAACGAACTTCGCTCGCGAAGGTCCATGCCACCGTCCTGTTGGATCACTCGGGAAGCATGGGAAACAGCGGCAGCGAGCAGAACATCGGCAGGCGTTGGTACCCGATGGTCCGTGCGCTCAACAGCTTCTTCACCCAAGGCGGCACGGCCGGAATGAACGCGTCGCTTCGCATCTACCCGCAGGAACGAGCCTCGGTGCCCGAGTCGTGCAGGCGAGAGCTCTATCAGCGGCCCGACGTCCCCATCACGGCCCTCCCCAGCAATACATTCAATAACTTTCTATCGCAGACGTCCGATCCCGTCGGAGGTAGCGCCATTCTGCCCGCGCTCGAGGGTGGGTTGCTGTATGCCAAAGACATGGCCACCAAGCGGCCCGGAGAAAAAGCGGTCATCGTCCTGATCACGGACGGCCTGTTGTCCACGGATCCAACCAACCCCGCCAATTGCGAAACCACCTACGAGAACCTGCACCAGACGGCGGCCACCGCATTCAAGGCAAACCCCAGCATCCCCACGCATGTCATTGCCGTCGGCAATGAACCCGATCGGAACAAGTTCAACGCCATCGCGGCACAAGGCGGCACCGAAAAAGCCATTTTTCTCGACGTCGCCGCGCCCGAGAACACCGCAAACGCCCTCGCCACGGCGCTCGACAAAGGCCGCTTCCAGCCATTGGCATGTCGATTTGCGCCCCCCACGGCCCCGGCAGGCAAACAGCTCGACCCCAACGCGGTCGACGTAACCCTCACCCACGACGGGCTCGCGACGAAGCTCCCGTACAACGCCACCTGCGCCGGTTCGGGATGGCGCTACGACAATCCGCGCGCCCCCACGAACATCGAGCTCTGCGCCGCAACCTGTGATTCGGTCAAGACCGACACGGCGGCCAAAGTCTCGGTCGACTTTGCCTGCGTGGGCAATTAGGGAGCACGGCTCGAGCCGCACCTTCGTTGACGGAAGGCTCCAAGGCGACTCGTAGCCTGGCGCGACACCACGACGGCCCCGGCCGTGCTCGAAGGATGACGTGGAAACGTTCGGGATTCGTCAGCGGGGGCGCATCGGGCGCACCATCTCGCGATGGTGGAGTCGGCCGAACGCCGCCCCCGCGGCGCGTGGTGCTCGAGCATCACGCGCCCGCCGACGCAATCAGTTGCACGTGCCGGTGCCGCCGTTGTCATGGATTCAATCGGAGCTGGAGAGTTGTACATTGGCGGAGTGGCCGTTGCACGGGGATACCTCGGCCGGCACGAGCTCACCGCCGAGCGATTCTCGACGGATCCCTTCGTCACCGAATCCGAAACCGAACGGGCGATATCGGCCGATGGCTTCTAAACGAGAATATCGCGTTTCTGGGACGAAACGACGACCAAGTCAAGATTCGCGGGTTTCGCGTTGAGCTGGGGAAGATCGAGGCACGGCTGCTCTCGTATGCCACGGTGCGCGAAACCGCAGCCACGGCGCGCGAAGACACACCGGGTGACCTACGCCTCGCCTGTTACTATGTTGCAAATGAGCCAGTGCCTGTCACGGAGCTTCGAGCGCACCTTTCCCGAACATTGCCGGAGCACATGGTGCCGGCCGCGTACGTGCATGTGACGTCCCTGCCGCTCGGGCCCCCTGGCAAGCTGGATCGAGGCGCGCTCCCCGCACCCGACCCGGGGGCCTACGCCGCGCGAAGGTACGAGGCCCCACAGGACGAGGTCGAACCGGCGCTCGCCGCGATCTGGTCGGAATGGCTGAAACGCAACCCGATCGGACGCTACGACAACTTCTTCGAATTGGCGCCCACTCGCTCTTGGTCTTGAGGGCAGTGAGCGCCCTTCATCGAGCGGGGCTACCCGTCACCGTCCGCGACGTGTTCGAGCATCCCACTGTGGCGGGGCTCGCGGAGCTTCTCCTCACGTTGACCCCGGCGCTGCCCGCGCATGCGCCGTCGGGTCGGCTCGGTCCTTGTGAAGCCAGCGCTCCGCCATTACGGGCCCGCCGCCGTCGTACACGGCGAGGCTTGCTCGAGGATCCCGGAAGGCCCTGTCTGGGGACCGAACGATCCGGAGGGCCGAAACATCGAGCGATGTTGGATACGGGCATCAACCTTTGCGGACGCACGCTCGGCGAACGAATGACGTCGATTGGAAACGGCGCGCATTGCAGGCCGAGATCTTGCCATGGCCGTACCCCATCCTCCCATTCGAAAGGAGACCACGATGAAGCGGTTGCCACACGCCATTGCGCTTTCTTCCCTTATTGGCATTGCCCTCGCTGCTTGCGGAGATCTCTCCAATCCGACGTCGCCTCGGCAAGAGCCGCCGATGTCGCTATCCGGAACATGCACCGGGGCCGCGTTGCCCGATGGCGCGCATGTCGCGCTGGTCTGGCGGGTCGGCCGAAATGGCGGTGTTTCCGTCGACGCGGATGCACCCGTCATCGATGGCCACTTTTCGCTCGATGTCTCAGCGCCACCGAACCATTACTTCATGACCGATGACGACCCCTTTCCTCTGGGGAACATCCCCCATAGGCCGCCCCCTGTGGAGGGGCCCGCCCCGAAGCCCGGCTTCGACACCGATGAGGTGAGCACGCGCACGACCGGCGGGCAAGTGACCAAACCGCTATCGCGGGCGGTCGCAGGATTTCTCATTTACGTGGACAAAAATGGAAACGGCAAACTCGATCCGGATGGCGATCACGTCGTCGGCGGCGACCAGGACATTTATCTCACGTATCTCCGCGACGGCGGCCCCCTCACTTACGAAAAACTGCGGGACTCCTCCGGCGGTTTGCCCCAGCCCGGCTTCAACCTCGGATGGATCTATGGACGGTGGTTTCCGATCGAACACTTGGAGCTGAAATGGACGGCAACCGCGAGCTTGCCGATCAACGTTTGCCCCTCGAAACCCAATGATAGTGGTGGTAGCGGGGGAGGTTGCAGGCCGTGCGGCGGCGGATCGGGCAGCGGCGGATCGGGCGGTGGCAGCCCCGACGCAGGCTCCGTCGACGCAGGTGGGTCGGGCGGCGGCGGATCGGGCAATTGCAGGCCATGCGGCGGCGGATCGGGCGGTGGCAGCCCCGACGCAGGCTCCGTCGACGCAGGTGGGTCCCCTTCGCGGACCCTCTGCGATCTCGGCTCCCCCATAACGAGCTATCCTCCGGCGCCGGCTCCCTAGGACGCCCCGTGCGATCCATTCGAAGGTATTTCGGGTTGCGGGCGTTGCTCTGAGGTTGGACGCAGAACTACGTTTGAATGCTACATCGGCCCAATGCCTTCGAGGCATGGAAGCATGGTATCCTTTCTCGTGTAAGATCCGCGCCACGATGTGTCCGTTCATAACCCCGGCGGTAGATGAGCGCGATTGCCTCGATGCGTCCTTGAAACTTCCACGGCGCCACCACGAGTGCAGTGTTTCGATATCGCGTAGAATGGCTTACTCGCATGGATTTGCTCGAGCACGAAAGATTGCTTCGGCCGCACCGTCGTTCGAGTCGACGACGCCGCCTCCGATCGTTTCTGTGTTGGGGGGGTGGTAAACCTCGCATGCGTCGTCGTGGTCGCGTGTACACTCGATTTTCGCATGGCGGCGCGGAACGATGATGCGGGAGGCGGGGGGGATACCTCCGTGGGCGGAATGGAAGAGGCGGGCCTATCGCCGTTCTGTCGGAGTCTGACGGTACCGGTCGCGCTCTGTCGCGACTTCGACGACGATCGACCCTTCAGCGCGGACTTCACGGTCGAGAAATCCACGACCGACACATTGATGGTCGATTCGACCCGCTCGCTTTCATCCCCGAGAGCACTTGTCTCCGAGGTCGCGCCCAATTCGGACTCTCGCGCCTTCATGCACCGAAAATTCGACGGTATCCGATCGAGTGATATCCGACTTTCATTCCATGTATTCATCGAGGTAGGAGCGAAACAAGCCGTACGAATCGCTCAGATCGATGCCCAGCAAGGGACGCGGAGCGAGCACTCGATAGAAATCTATGCCAGCGTCGACGGTGCCCGATTGACGGAGCAGTTCGTGAGCGACGCCGGCGTTCAAAACGTCGACCACGAGTTCGCTGGCTTTCGGCCTGAAGTTGGGCGTTGGGCGCACATCGATATTCTGATTTCGGGCTCCACGCGCCGGCTCACGGCGGTGCTCGATGGTCACGTCGTCGTTGACCAGAAGCTGCGCGCGAGCTGGACGCCCGAAGAAACGGAGCTTGCCCTCGGCGTGATCTTTCCCAATACAGGTTCCCCGTGGCGGGTCTGGTACGATAATATCATCTACCAATTGTTCTGAACATGACCGTGGGCCCCACACATCACCCCGCGGATGAAGGCAAAACTCACTTGCGCCTTGCGCAGCGCACCCCGTGGCCGTAACTCCGTTCTGTTGCCGGTGTGTAGCTGAACGCGCCCGGCGCGAGCTCGTTCTCCGAGCTCTTCAGATTCCCACCGTGCCGTACGCGGTTTGGTGAGTTCGTCAGGTTCGCGCAATCGATGCAAGGCGTGGGATATCCACCCTCGGTGTCGAGCGTCCACTCCCAGAGGCTCCCCGAGAGATCGGATTGCCGCCATTTTCCGTCGCCTTTGGGAGACTTCGAGCCGACCGGTGGGAGATCGACGAGCTTGCAATCGCTGCCGCAGCCATAGGTGGCGCGAGATGGATCGATGGCGTCGATGCCCCACGGCCACGGACGCTGCTCGACGCCGCCGGAAGCCGCGTAGTACCACTCGGCGGAGGTGGGAAGCCATCCACCATCCCAAACGCAGAACGCAAAGGCTTCGTACCACGTCAGGCAATTCATCGGTAGATTCTCCTGCGTCGCCGGCGACGGGGTCCACGTTTCGATGACACCGCCATCGCATTTGAACGCAGCCCGCATCGCCGCGACGTCCGGTACCAGCTTGTCATTGTACTCCTGCAGCCACCCGCTCCGCGGCATGCCCGGACGCTCGCCGTCACCTACGGCCGGAGGATCGGCGCGCGTGCCCTTTCCTGCCTCCACGAATACGCGAAATCGACCTACGGTAACCTCGAAAATGTCGAGCCGAAAATCACTCACCGTGGCGGGATATTGAGGGGCGCCGTCGCGGTAGAATGGCCCGCCACCCGCAACCAGACCGGACGCGCAGCAATCGGTGCCATTGCACCTTTTCGGCACCGCGCAGCTCGGCGGCAGCCCGCCACTTCCCCCGCCGGCACCCCGATCGCCCGCATCCACCGACCCCACGGAATAGTCCAACGTGCAGCCGAACACGGCCCGCAGAACCCCCAACGCGAGCACGATTTGCGCACCACGGAATCGATCCATCATATCGTCGATAATCTTACGTCCATTCGAAGAGTGAATAGGACATCGATCGCATTAAAGTCCCGCGACTCTGGATCATCCGTGATCGGCTCGGCGGGACGAAACGCTCGGCGGATGGAGTCTTCAATCCCTGACGGTTGCATACGTCACTTGGGGACACGCGCACCCCACGTCGTTCCTGAATCTCGATCCTCGGGCGCAATGGACCTGCATCGCCATGACGAGGGATCCGACGGCTGCGCTGCTCAGATCTCCGAGGAGTACGTTAAACATCCCTCATGCAACGAGTGCGGATGATTCGAGCCATCCGAGGTCGATGGCTTTTATCCATCAGCGACACGGAATGCGGTGTGCTATTCTCCGAACCTATATGGGCTACGGGGTAGAGTGGCATCGAACGGGCCTCCTCCAGGGACTCGCTGTGGCGACCCTATTCGCGAGTCATCCCGCATTGGCGCAAACGCCGGCGCCTTCACCTTCACCCAATTCCGCCGCGGCTGATGCGTACGATCGCGGCCTCGTATGTCATCATCGAGGCGATTTTGCCTGCGCCGCCCGGCAATTCGCATTGGCCGACCAGCTCGGGCCAATGGATTCGGTTCTCGCCGAAGCCATCAACGAGAGCATCGCGGCCGACGACGCCGCATTCGGATCGATGCTGATGGCGCGCGCAGCGCGAAGCCCGCAAGCCGCGAATTTGCAACGGGCCGCGGCAAACGCCAAAGCCAAATTCCGGGGTCGGGCCGGACGAATCGAGCCGCGCTGTCCCGACCACTGCAAGGTCGAAGTCGATGGCAAGCCGCTCGACGACACGAATGAGGGATGGCTGACGACTGGACCCCACGTCATCGTTTTGATGACCAAGGATCACCGCGACGAGCATAGCGTAAATGTCACATCCATCGGGATCACAACCGTGGATTTTCGGCCTCCACCACCTCCCATGCACACGCACACGGACCGTGGCCTATCGCCAGCGTGGTTCTGGATTGGGATGGGTGCGACTACCCTCGGCGCCGCGGGCGCCGTGCTCTCGTGGGTTGACGCGAAGAATATGCATCAGGACTTCCTCGACCATGGTTGCGACAAAAATGGAAATTTCGATTGCTTGCAGCGGGTGGAGGATGGAAAGTCGGCCGCGACTCGTACCAACATTCTATTGGGTGGAGCGGTGGTAACGGGGATTGCAACGGCGGCCGTGGGGATCTTCTTGGTCGATTGGAGAGCGCGCGGCGACGATGCCGCGCATCGAGCGGCGAACAAGCCACCAGGATCGGCGGCGTCGGCGAAGTCACCCTGGCCGAGAATATCGGTTGCGTTGGTGCCGGGAGCATCACACATGGTGATCCGCGGAGATTTTTAATGGGATCCGCACCGCCGCCCATCCCAAAAGACGCTGCACCGGGATCGCGGTACGAGCGCCTCGTCAAGATTGCCTCCGGGGGAATGGCAACGGTTTACGTGGGCCGGCTCCGCGGCGCGCTCGGGTTCGAGCAGCTCGTCGCGCTCAAGCGCCCGCACCCGCACGTCATGCAGCTCCCGGACTTTCGACACTCGCTCATCGCCGAGGCGCGGCTGGCCTCGCGCATCCGGCACGCCAACGTGGTCGGCGTTCGCGACGTGGAGATGGAGGACGACTCCGTGCTCCTGGTCATGGATTACGTCGAAGGGGCCTCGCTCCACGAGCTCCTCTCGAGCGCGCGAGGCACCGATCGAATGCCCCGGATTCGCGTGGGGATGCGCGTGATCCGCGATCTGTGCGCGGGGTTGCAAGCCGTCCACGATTTGACGGACGATGAAGATCGGCCGCTCGGCGCCGTGCACCGCGACGTGTCGCCGCAGAACGTGCTCGTCGGGCTCGATGGCGTCGCGCGCCTCGCCGATTTCGGCATCGCCAAATGCCTCTACACGCACGAAACCTCGACGGGCGAAGGGATCCTCAAGGGCAAAATCCAGTACATGGCGCCGGAGTACATGGCGGGAGCGAGGATCGATCAGCGTTCGGACATTTTTGCCGTGGGCGTGATGCTGTGGGAGATCCTTACGAACCGAAGGCTCTTCAAGGGCGAGAACTCCGTCGCCATCATAAACAAGGTGCTGAGGGATCGCGTACCGCTCGTGTCCGAGGTGGTGCCCGAGCTCGGAGATACCTTCGACGCCCTCGTTGGTCGCGCCCTCGCCCGAAATCCCGCAGGCCGGTTCGAGCGCGCCAGCGATCTCGGCGCCGCGCTGGACGCGACGATCGCGCGCTCGGATTACGCGGGAACGCACGACGAGGTGGCCCGCTTCGTGCGCGATCGCATGGGGCCGCGGCTCCTCGCGCGAAAGCAGCGCATCAAGGATGGCTTGCGCTCGATCTCCGTGCCCGATGTCCCGGCTACGCCCCTGGTCGTCGCACGCGAGCCGGGGCCACCGCTGCCTTTGCCGCTGGAGCTGACGATGAGCCCCGCGGACACCGCGAGGCTGCCCGACCAACCTCGCCCCCGCGCCGGGGCAAGGCTCTCGTTCACGACGTTTGCCTTGGTCGTCGCCGTGGCATTCGGGGGGCTCACGCTCACGGGCACCCTCGCGAGGCGGCCGAATCGCGTTGCAGCGCGCGACTCGGCCGAGGCCTTGCCCTCGAGCCCGACCACGTTCGAGCTCCCCGAGACAACATCGCAGGACGTTGTGGACGTGCCCGCGAGCGCATCGGCAACGCTCGCAGGCGGGCTCGCGAGCGCATCGGCGGCGCCTTCCCCATCCGTCCGAGACGCCGGCCCGCGACCAAACACAACAAGCGAAAAACGCGGCCACGAGGGGAGGCCCCGCCAGAAAGAAGTCGTCCAGGCTCCAAGCACGAGCGCTTCCATGCCGCCGCCGCCTCCGCAGCCATGCAACCCTTATCGCGAGCCATGCCCCAACCCGACGTCACCGAACCTCTGAACGGCGGACGCAGGGAGCATCGGCCATCGTCGTGCTCGGCGACGCCGACGAGAGCCTCGCGCCGCGCGACTTCGCGGACCGGGCACGGCCGAGACGCTTGGTCGCCGCCGACCGTTTCGCGCGTCGGCGCCATCGCGTTCGAGCAGCTTCAACTTGGAATGGGCCATCCTTCTACGCCGCTGTAAGCCGAGCGCGCCGCGTTCTCCAATCGACTTGGCCCCGTGTGATGGATTCGAGCATCAACTCCTGACGATCGAACTCTGCGGATTCTTGGCACCCCAGGGTAGCTTGCACCGATCCGTTCGGCGAGTATTTTTCGCACCCTTTCGACAAGTCAAGGCAATGCTGCGCGAGAGCGGCGCTGCGAGAGGAGATGATCGTTCAGGACGAATAAGGAGCAGCTCGCATATATTGCCGAGGATCAAAAAAAAGGTTACCAAGACGCACGTGAAGACCGCGCAGTCGCGCGGCACCCACGGGGGCCCTGAAGGCTGCGCAGTCGTGCAGTTACGACCGTAGTTCTAGCTTGAGCGTAGTAGCCGAAACGAGAGGCGATGGCGGATCGCATCGCCTCTCGTTTCGAGCGAGAGGTGAGGCTGCACCGTGTGATGGTAGTCTGGCCGGAGAGATAGGCGGGGCTCGTCGAGCACGGCTCCGCAACCAAACGTTTGCGCAAGCGCTCGGATGAAGATCGTTTGAATGTCGATTTGCGCTGAGATGGCCGAGCCGAGGCCAGAAACCTTTCGACGCACGTGCACCGCGTCTCTTCCACGTCACGGGCGCGCAGCGCAGCGTCGCAAGGGTCGAGCATCTGCCGGTGTCCCTGCGCCGGCGTGCTCGGTCACGTCGAGCCCGGGCGAGCGCTTGCGGACAGTCGCGGCAGCCGGTTCGCGCCGTCGAGACGTGCACGTGCCCCTGCGTACGCACCGAGGAAAAGGGTCGTTCATGCGAATGCTAGAATAGTCCCGTCTACGATGCGGCTCGCCGTCTGCTCCAGGGACACAATGGCGGTCAACAAAATCATCATCGATGAGCACATATTGTAACCTTGTTAATTTGTATTTTGACAATACCCGCAGCGAAAGGTAGCGAGGTGGTAGCATAGACCAAGCCCGTGTGGACGGCAATAACAGCGATCATTCCAAGTGCGGTTGGCCAATTTGGCGTACGTCTCGTGCCGGCGTTGCACAATATAAACAGTGCTATCAACATCATTGCAAGCAATGCAAAATTCATCAATAAAAACATACTACGACCTCGTTGATGCGTACCTTCGCCTCTTCTACGGGTAAGTCGAGAGCTCGTGCTCGCGAACGTTCCCGTAGAACGGGACGACTTTCGTGCCGCCACGTAGATGCCGAGGATGGGTACACGGAATAGCACAAGCAGCAAGGCGTACTCCTTTCAGAACGGCACCTCTATGATTTCGAATCAGACGCAACGTGCGGTGTCGTTCCAGACGGTATTCTCACCACACCGTTTGCTCTTGCCCATGAATGCCTTCCTCCTCTTCAAGATCGTGATGCAAGGTGCAGGCCGATGCAATCTTTCCGGCGTTTGTCGCCGTTCATCGAGGCACGCGGATACAGGCGTGTCCAGAATGGGGATCTCGATATCCAGCGCGAAAAGGCACCTCTCGCTGATGTTCAAAAGCATCGGCAAGATTTTCAGCACCTTTGCGGCCACTCGGCGAACACCAACACCTTTGACCTCGAGCCGAGCCGTCCACACAGATGCGAAAGCTCGAACGAGAGCCCGAGAACGTTGGCGTAACGCGCTCGTCGTCCGAGAACACCGCGACGACGAACAATGGGTCAACGATGCCGACAAGGCGTGCGAGATTCGCGCTGGGTGGAACAACACGTCTTCTCCAATTTGCATCCAGTGCCTCGCGTACGCGAAGGTCCCCACTGCGGACGTCCGAACACGGGCAAAGACGTATGCTGCCCGCTCGGCGCGGCCGTCGAAGGGTGTTTTGCGGCGGTGTGCGTCGCGTACTGCAAATCGAACGCATGTCGCCGGTGCGCTACCGATAGCTCCCTGCCGCCGGCGCAATAGCGTGATGACATTCATCGCAGGGGAAACGGCGATGGCAAATACCCCTCGGCGCGACCCTCGCTCACCTCGAAGGTCACGAGCGTTCCTGCGTTTTTGTTCTGGTTGTACTCGCGAAGGCCGGTCATCGTTGCGTCGGCGAAGGACGATGTACCGAGCATGGTGGTCTCGATGATGGCGTAGTAGCCGTAGTTTGGAGATCCCTTGGGTGCGAGGTGTGCGCCCACGAAGGCGTGGCCCGGTACGTAGTTGATGAAGGGCTCCATGCCTATTGCCTCGAGAACGGAGGCCAAGACGAGTGTGCCGTCGATGCAGTTTCCCGTGGTCACTCGGAGCGACTCGGCGGGGTAGCGTACGTTCTGGCTCGCGGCGAAGAAGTTCTGTGGGACGTTGGTGTAGTTGAAGCCGCGCGCCTTCAGGGCGCTCCAGATGGATCCGACTTGATCGGCAAATCCCGCTTGGTCTTGATCGAGGGTGCTGTCGGCTTTGTGGTAGGCGGCATACCCGCTGATGGATTTGTAGGTCGAATAGGTAGCAGCTTCGTGGAGCAGCTTGTCGATTTCGCCCCAGCCATCGTGCGGTGTCGTCAGGGAGAGGGCGGCGATCTTCATCTCCAGGAACCCCAGGCCGAGCGAAGTCGGGTGGGAAGCCCTGAAGAAGTCTTTCCAGATAACGGTGTTCTTCGGCAAGACGCGGGTCGGCTTCGTCGACGCGAATAGCACTTTGCCTTCCTGGGTCGTCAACTTCAGCTCGATGCTCGCGGTGACAGGGGACGTTATTTTGTCGAGTGCTTCGAAATCGAGCGCTGCATCGAACCACCCGCTGACTTCTTGACCCGGATCGAGCTTCACCGTGCCCGTGGCAGGGGTCTTCGTGTAGCCAGCGAGCGCGCCGCTCAGAACGACCGTTTGCTTCGACTTGTTCGGATTGCGGATCGTGATGTTCTGGAACAGGTGATCCCATTTGCCGCCGAGGAGATGGCTCACGTACGCTGGAAAATCACCCGACCTGAGCCCGAATGTGGTCACTTTGGTGACCTCGGGGGCATCGGCGACGCGTTCGACGACCTCGCCGACGCTGTCGTTGTCGCCATTGGTCGTAGGCTCTTTCCCCGGGGGGTCCCCGTGGGGCTCCTCGGCATCATTGCTCTTCACGGAGCAGCCGCAAATGAGAGCTGCGAGGACGAGATGCATGAGCGGTACACGCATGAAGGATGCATGCGAAATAGACATGGACGAGAACGGCATCGTTTACCCCTTTCGTTCGATGCACGCTGCAGCAAGCTGCATACCCTTGTCGACGCACCTTGGCCCGCGCCGGGCGACGTGACATTTCTAGGGCGTGAAGCCTGCGCGCATCGGTTTTCGACGGCTTTTGGCAACGGATCTTCTGTCCTGCGTGGTGAGCGAATAACCCAGGCGGTGTCGTGCGAGGCCATCTCGAGGTAGGTTGGGTTGCTCTCCGGCTCATAGCGAGCCGACCCGAGACGGCGCTGCGGAGTTGCTTAAACACGACCAACTCGGAACGTTCCGCGGTATTCGAAGGCAAGCACTCTGACAGGACAGGAGCTTCGTCGGCGTTTGGAGCGTGACTCGCAGAGCGCTTCTGTTCTCGACCGAATAGGTCCCTAACCACGAATAGCCGCGGCATCTCTCGGACGAAGGGTCGGCTCAGCCATTGTCCAAATCGGCGTCGATATCGTAAGTGCCAAGCTACCGAAGCGCCGATAGTATCGGCGATAGCCTGTCCCTCGCCTCTCTTATCATCGTGTTGGAAACACGTACATATTCACGAGAGAGACGCGGAGGTCTGATCCGCGAGCGGGATGAGGCGCGAGGCCGCGCTCGTCGAGCAAAACGCGTGCGCTCTGGACGCCGCCGCGCACGTGGACGCGCGCTCCGTCGTGAGTGCGGGTGCGGCTCGGCGAAAGGTCCGACGCAACACAGAAGACTGGATGCAACGAAAGCGGATGTTCGTGCACTGCGGATAAACAGTTCGCCAACACTGGAGCCAGACGATCCAGTTACGGAACCGGTCGCAGTCTTCCCACCTGAATCGTGTGGTTGCGAAGTGCCCAGTGCCGATGTCCGTGTGCCCTATGCGGCGCTGGAGAAGCGTCCGACGAACAAGGAGCATGGCGCAAAGCAAATTGCCGCTGAGCTCAAGAATCCATTTTTCATGAATTCCAAGCCGATCTCTCGTATGTAGGCAGCCGCCACTCGATCGGCCCGATCGCACCATGCGATCCCGACGATCGCACCCTGCTAGGCCCGCCCGCACGTCCGGGCCATATCCAACGAGCTGCTACTCGTAAAGGATCGCTGCGTCGGAGATTGTCTGAGGGCCAGCGCTCGGTGGGCTCTTCTTTCGAAATGGCATCGGCATGAGCCCTGCTTGACGAAACATAAGGAGAGGGCGAGAAACACCGCCTTGGACATCCGCTCACCAAATTTTGAGAAAGCAATATGCGGAGAATTTTAGCCCCCTCGAGGCGCGAAGAGCGCGGTGCCGTCGCGGTGGAGTTCCTCATTGCGTTCATGCCGCTGCTGTATGCCTTTCTCTGCTTCACGCAGATGGCCTTCGGGTTCACGGCGGGGGTGGTGATGCGCCACGCGACGACCGTGGTGGCGCGTTATGCGAGCGTGGTGGAAGGATGTGTTCCGCACGTGGCCGAAGCTGCGGAGGGAGAAGGCAATGAGAACTACATGGCCGCGGCGAAGGCTGCGCTCGGGCCCTGGAACGGTAGGATTACGGTCGAGAAGATCAACGTGAGCTATCCCGGTGGCAGTGGCGCGGGCTGCTCGAAGCCGTTCGGCGACGTGTCGACCACGGTCGCGTTCCGATATCAATGCGGCGTTCCGATTGGGAAGAATATATTTTGCCGTTCGGGGGTGCTGTCGAAGGAAATTCGCGCTGTTTCACCCAATCACGGCGCTTGTTACAAGATGAACGCACTGGGCGATGCCACCGACGGTCTCAAAGGCTCGAAGGCTGGGTCCAACTGCGGCGGAGAAGGCAGCGGCTATTGAGCGGTGCAGCCATCGTGGCGCTCGGCGACAAATGACGGTTCGGACAACGACGATTGGAGGATACGTGGATTCTGTCAAGAGACTGAAAGACGATGAGCAGGGGGCGATCATGGTGATAGGGCTCTTGGTGGCCCTCTCGCTGAGCGGGGCTCTTTGGTTCTTGATTGGGATTGGACAAGCCATCGTCTTTCGCGACCGCGGCCAGGAGGCTGCCGACTCCGTCGCGCTTTCGTCGGCCACCATCCATGCGCGTGGGATGAATACCATCGCGGCGATCAACATCATTTCGCTCGCGCTCGTTGCATTTTATCTCATCCTCTCGCTCATCGGCGATATCCTCCTACTTTTGGCGATCGTAGCGGCCATCATCCCGGGCGGGCAAGCGGCCGCGCTGCAGCTCGCAAAAGCAGCGACGACGCCTTACAAGATGGCGGTCAAATACGAAAAGACGGCGCTCAAAACGGCCTTGCCCATGCTCGGCCTCGCGTCGTCGACCGTCGCTGTCACCGCTCCATGGCTCGGCACCGCGGCAGCGGGAGAGGCGGCGCGTCGCTACAGCGACCAAAAGGATTCCTTCATGGGGGTCGCGATAGGTCCATCCAACTTCAACGGCATCTTCTACAAAGAAAATGAACCGAACAAGCCTTCGGACGCGAAGTCACGCGGCGGGGTCCTAGGGTTCCTCGACAAGGGAGAGCACAAGGTCCTGGGGCTACCGGTGAGCCGGGAGAAGAACCAGGCGCTGTGCGTGCGGGCGATCGGCTATCCCATCATCTTGTTGACCAATTGGCTCCGGAGCGTGATCCCCATCCCGATGGTCGGCGCTTGGATCGCGCAAGTCGTGGAGACGGTGGCCATCGCACCTGCGTGGATTCATTGCGGCGGTGAGCTCAAAGAGCTGGTGCCCAAGAAGGTGCTGCCAAACGTCGAATTCGTCGCCGGGAAGCTGGACGGGGCGGTCAAAACGTTGCGAAAGCTCGGGGTGACGATTGACATTCCGCTTGGCGATCGCGACCTCTGGCGCGAACAAGGGCCCAAGGAGATGGCCTTCGCCAATGGCGACACCCACTTCGTGGTGCTCGGCTGGGCGCTGGGTGGCGACTTCCGGGATACGTCGATTCGGAGGGTGCAGCTCGCCTCCCAGCAATA
This sequence comes from Sorangiineae bacterium MSr11954, assembly GCA_037157815.1. Lineage (NCBI taxonomy): Bacteria > Pseudomonadati > Myxococcota > Myxococcia > Myxococcales > Pendulisporaceae > Pendulispora > Pendulispora albinea. The sequence continues at coordinate 3,942,098 of CP089984.1, read as the reverse complement.
CGGCGGCGGCGTGGAGGATTCCGTGCACGCATACGACGCGCAGGCGGAGTTCTTCTACGATTGCGGCGAGACCTGGAGCAAACCGAGCTGCAATGGCCCGAGCAGTATCGGCATAACCGCCACGGGGTATCAGCACGCGCTCTACTCGATTCGCTGGAAGGCACGCTTGAAGCGATCGATGAACCCCCTCGAGGTGCTTGCACGCGTGGGGCTCGAGAAGGGGCTCGAGTACTTCACCGGCAAGGGGTTCCGAGAGGCTCACGCCAAGACTGCCAATGCACCCCTCCTGGATGCGGCCGTGCGTTACTTCGCAGACATGGTCAAGGCGATCCTCAAGGAGCGCTCGCAGACGGCCGGACGAATCCCCACCGGCAATTATCATTGAAACCAAGGAGGACGACGATGCGTAGGAATCGCGCCAGAGAGCGGGGGGCCGCGTTGGTGGAGGGGGCCGTAGTGATGCCGGTCATAGTCATCTTCTATGGATTGATCCTATTCGCCTACAACCATATTACGATCAAGCAAGAGACGATGCTCGTAACCCGGCACAAGGCATTTCAAAATTCGCTGCGTTCGTGCCCCAGCGGCGGGGAGCGCGGCAGCGGTGGATTCGACGACCTGGTGAACGGCGCCAGCAGCGTGGGGGGCGAGCAGGGTCAAGCGGCGATCGGGCAGGCAAAGCTGGACGCGATCATCACCGGAGGTTTCATTGCCACGACCATGACCGAACGCCGGGAGACGACCAATGCACCTCTTACCAGCATGATTCGACGCAACATGCAAACGACCACGAGCTCCGTCTATTGCAATCCGGAGTCGGGATTCAAGGGCAGCATGATGAGCATTGTCAAAACCTTGCTGGGCATGGCCCGCGGGCTCGTCATGTGAATCGCGGGCGTCATGTTTTTTTTAAGTCCGACACGGAGGGAACCATCGTGTGGATTCAGTTTTTGATCGAGCGATTTCACGGCGACTCCATGGCAACCTCCGTGAAGAATGGGCCGCGGGTGTATCGCGTCCTCGTGTACTTTGGAGTGCTCCTCTTGATCGGAGTTTTTTTACGGCCCGCTCGGCGCGGGCCGTAGTGCTGGAGGGCTCCCTTCAAGTCGGGCGGGATCTGCTTCCCATCGCCGACTTGCTGGGCGAGCGCGCGCAAATCAATATTGATGGTGAAACCGCGTGGGTCGGCAGCAGCATCTCGCGCGATCCGATCGACAAGATCCTGGGCCGCTTCGCGGCGAATTGCCGCGAGAATGGGGTAAGCGAGGGCACATGGCAAGGGCTCGCCAAGGAATCCGATCTCGCGAAGGTCGATTTGAATCGCTTCGATCTCGGAATTATCCGGCACGAGAAGGGCAACGAAGGAATGGTCGTCTGTTTCCCCAAGGCGGAGGAAACGCCCGATGGATGGCTCAATCGATTGGCAGCATTCGAGCGGACGCAGGATCTCGGCTCCTTGGGACGGGTGCGCTACGCCTTCGTTCGGAGCGATGGTGCGCAGTCGCACATTCTAACCGTCTGGACCGCGACGCATTTCCACCTCGACAAGCTGGTGGCAACCGATGAATACGAGCCGGGTATGGACAACCCCGCGCTACCGCGCCCCATTCGCGCGCGCCGCACCCTGTCCGCGTCAATCGACGGAACGCCGTACGGCGTGCGCGGATACATCTCGATGGGAACCCCACGTGAAATCGTCGACGCGTACGACACCGAAATGAAAGCGCGCGGCTTTTTCACCGTGACCCACGGCCTCGAGCCCGAACGCGACGCGCGCGGCTATGTCAAGGACGGCCTGATGGTCGTTCTTGGCACCACCCCCACGGACGACGGCAAGAGCATCGTGTCCCTCGTCGAAATGGCCGCCGATCCAAAGGTCAACCCCGCTGAAGCCACCCCTTCTCCTCGCATCGTCGATTAGCGTTTCCCGAGGGGTGCCCCCGTCCAGGCGATCGCCTGTAAGGGGAGCGCCCAAACGCCGAGAGGAGAGCGCGCCCTCAAGCGCACGCTCTGGGTGGCGCTCCCGGGGCGGCAAGTTTATCAATATTGGTATTACTGGACACCGTCGTTGGATCGAGCCCAGTCTGGTCGGCTCGACCTGCGGCAACTGCGCCGCGGCGTCGTTCGATCTCGTCGAGGAAGATCATCAAGGGGAAGTTTCTCGACCTCTGAAAGCCCCACCAGGTGCAAGCGACACCGACATGTCGCGCCCTCGATTCAAACCCGAAACAGGCAGGTTTGGTGCGGCTTTTGGTACAAAGCCTGGCGCAGCGCTGCGCCAAAAACTCAGAGGGCGAGACGCCATGTGCCGGAACTACCGGCTTCCAGTGGCGCCCGCGGGCAGAGTCGAACTACCGACCAACGGTTTAGGAAACCGCTGCTCTACCTCCAGGGGCCGGGAGGGCAGTTCCAGTATTGCTGGAACCGTCTCACGGGGGTGTGGCGCTCCTCACGAAACGACATTTGGGACGTCGCCGGCGCGCGGACGCAGGAAAAGGTGCGGCTCGGCGGGTACGGGATAGACGGGGCCGAGCCGTCCGGCTATTCAAGGGGTCGCTGGCGCCGAGTTTGGTGTCCGGCGTGTCTCGGAGGACGACGTCCCAGAAGGAGCTACGGAAGCCTGTAACTATCGAATATTACGAAGAAAAACTGAGATCCGCCCCCGTAGCTCAGAGGATAGAGCAGCGGTTTCCTAAACCGTTGGTCGGCAGTTCGACTCTGCCCGGGGGCGCCCCTGAAGCGGGTTGTGAGGTCCCCCCGCCGCCGTGATCGTTCGCGTGACGGAGGATGTCTGCCGTGGCGCGCATTTCTCGCAACGGCTTGTCGATCGTACATTTGAGCTCCGATGCGCGATGCCGGCCATGGGTGCATCGTCTTCGCGGGCGCGGGATCGCGTTTCGATGGCGCGTGGAACGATGCTCCAGCACTGCCGGCATGGCTCTCGAAGAAGCTTTAGGGCGCTAAAGACATTGCGCGCCCGCAACACGCGCGGCGCACGAAAAGACACTTTCTCGAATGTCTTGGAGATGGAAGGAGCACGCGCGGCGGTGTCGGAGGGAGTGCGGGCTGGGCACGAGGAAGGGACGCGCGTGAGCTCCACCCGAGCTCGCGTTGCGCGCCTCGGAGCACGGAGGGCTCGAGGTCGAGATGCGGGGAGGTCTCCTCGCGTGATGTTCGTCACCGACGACCAAGGCGATCGGCGACACCGTTGGCGACGATCGTCACGAGGTCGTCGTCGCCGACGATGCTGATGCCGATATAGGTTTCGACTTCGATCCGAAGCTCGCGACCGCGGAGCACGACGATGGCCGTCTCGAGCTCCTGCGAGCCGCCGATGCCCCAGCTCCCGCCGAGATGCGAGGCCCCGAGCGCTACGAGGGTCTCTTCCAACGCGTTGCGCGTGGCCTCGTCGTACTCGGGGCCCAACGTGACCGTTCGCTGCGGCTCGTCGCGGGTGCTCATCATCCGTTATTTTAGACCTTTCTTGCGCGCTCGTCGTGCGGTCGACGTCAGAGCCTCGCTGGCGACCGCGGGGGCGGTATCTTCAATGGAATGGGCGGCGTGTTCACGCCGAGCGATGCGTTGATCTCCTGGTTCGGTCGCGACGCGCTGTCGACGATGCTCTCCCAGCTCTTGCCCTGTCGTCGCAGGTAATCGACCGAGGGGCCGAGCTTATCGCCATACCGCTCTTCGTTGCGCTGGTAAATCAACTCACGGATCTCGGGCGGCGTCGCATCTTTGTGGCGTTCGCCCACCTCCCTGCGCTCGCCGTGTGCCCACGTCGCGATCTCCTTCAATCCCTCTTCGCGTATTCGCTCGTACTCCCTTATCCCTTGCGCGGACTTCAGTTTCTCGTCCAGCTGGTTCAGCCTTGCTTGCGTTTCGTTGCGGAGATCCTCGAGCGCCTTGGCATAACTTTGCCGAATGGCAGCCGGATCGCCGCCATTCGCTTCGTTGCCGCCCGCGCCTGATCCTCCCGGCCCGTCGCATTGGCCGTTGTGAACCAGCACCCCCGTGTGCCCCACGAAGTACGTATGATCGACGTCGACCACGAGGTTGTAGACCGACGCCTCCTGCGCGATGGGTACGACCTTGGTCACGCGAGCTTCGTTTCCCGATCGCTCGATCAGCGTATCGCCGCCGACCAGATCCCCTGCGACCGACCACCCTCGATCGAGCGTGCGATACGGATGGTCCGGCGTGGATCGGACGCGTTCGTGCTCGCCGTCGATGTGTACGATGTGCACGTCCACCAGCGAGGGCGCGGGTCGCACCAGGGTGCGTACCACGGGACGCGCGCGGACGGCATCGTCGGGCGACTCGCCGCGGGCGAACACGAGGTCGCCTTCGCGGAGGCTTTCGATGGGGTGCTCGCCAGATGGCGTGGCGACCAGGGTTCCGGCGACGAAACATGCCCCCGGTCCCCGGCACGAGGCACCTTCGCAAACGACGTTCCCCCCGCCCGGACTTCCATGACCGCCGCCGCCCGTCGGGATGGATCCACCGCCGCCGGAAGGATTCGAGCTCGTGTGCCCATAAAGTGTTGCGGTCGCGACCGAGACGGACTTCGCGTTCTGGGCGCCCAGCACACGATAACCGCCGGCCACCACCAGAAGAATGGCGACGACGAGCAGCGCATATTCGACGGCACTCACCCCTCTTCGATCCGAAAAGAAACGAGTCACGCCCAGGCGGAGCGCCTCCCTTCGGAGTCGATGTGATTCCTGCATATCCCAATTGCTCCCTTCGAACCACGCACGAGTCGGATTCGGCCGCATCCCCTCCCGCGCGCGACGAACGCATCGCCGGGGGCCCGGCCTCCAATTTCGGCGTGTCTCGACGGTCGTTCGCAAACGACATACCGCGGCAGGAGATGGGCGGTGCATCGTGGACGCTCGGTTCACCTCAAACGTCGTACGCCGCGCAATTGCGAGGATCGTATCGCGGCAGGCGCTACCTCGAACGCGATCCGCGACGCAACGCCATTGATGGGATGCGTCCGAACGCAACGCCGACCGCGTTCGATCGCGACGCGCACGGACGAAAGGTGAAAAGCACCCCGGCGAGGGGAGTCATCGCTCGTTCCACCACGACACGTACGGACATCGCTCATCCACCGCGACCCACGCGCGAACATCGCTCGGTCCACCGCGACCCACGCGCGAACATCGCTCGGTCCACGCGACCCACGCGCGAACATCGCTCGGTTCACCGCAACCTACGCGCGAACATCGCTCGGTCCGCCGCGACACGCGCGCGCAGACATCGCTCGGTTCACACGCAAAACGTCGCGCATCCACCGCGACGCGGCGCGCGCCGCAACGGCGGACGCGCGCATCGGAGGTTCAGACGCAGGAAAGCTCGCCCTACTTGATGACGTTGACGGCGCGGCGACGGCGCGAAACGAGGGCGCCAAGGCCGGCGGCCGCGAATAGGATGGCGCCGTACGACGTGCTCGTGGCGTCTTCCACCATGGACGATGAGACCGAGCAACCCTTGGCGGTGGTCTTGAACTGCGCGTCGTCGTTGCCGCTCGGATTGCCGCTGGCGCTGCCCTTGTTTCCGCCCGCGCCGGTGCCCTTGCCGCCACCGGTGCCGTTGCCACCACCCCCGCCGGTGCCATTGCCACCACCGCCGCCCGTGCCATCGCCGCCGCCGGTACCACCACCACCGCCGTCACCACCGCCCGCGCCGCCGCTTGCACCGGTGATGGGCTTGCAGGTCCCTTGCAGGACGCCCACCGCGATCCATGCACATTGCACGATGTTCTTCTCGTCCTGCGTAAAGCTCAAATCGTTCGCGGCCGAGACGTTGCCGTTGGCGGCGGCCGTGAAGTTGCCGTTCGACGTCAGGTACGTCGTCTGCGTGCGGTACCAGAGCTTGGCGGCTTTGTCCCAGCCGATGCCGGCCGACACTTGGACCTTGGACACATCGTTGGTTCCGCCCTTGGTCATCAGGTAGAACGCGTTGTTGGGGATGCCCGAGTTCGTGTGCACGCCGCCGTTGTCTTGCGTGGTGTTCACGTACTTGGACATGTGCGCCGGCTGCTGCCCCTTGTCGGGGTGCGCGAGATCGCGAAACGGCTTGTTGTTCGTGAAGATGCCCTCGCCCAAGAGCCAGTTGTTCGTGTCGTCGGCCTTGTAGCTGTGCTCGATGATCGAACCGAAGATGTCGGATATCGACTCGTTGAGGGCGCCCGATTGCCCTTGGTACGCGAGGTTCGACGTGTATTGCGTCACGCCGTGGGTCAGCTCGTGGCCCACCACGTCGAGGCTCACCGACAGGGCGCGCGCGGTGCTGCCGTTGCCGTCGCCGTAGGCCATCTGCTGGCCGTCCCAGAAGGCGTTGACGACGCCGCTGCCGTAGTGTGCGGTGGAGATGATCGCGCCGTTCTTGCCGTCGATGCCGAGGCGGTTGTGGCCCGTCTTGTAGTAGTCGTAGACCACGCCCGCGAAGAAGTGCGCGTCGACGGCCGCCCCCGCGCCCTGGGCCACGCGGTCCCAGCCCGTGGCGGAGGCCGAGGTCACCAAGGTGCCCGGGAGCGGCGTCTGGCGGTTGGCGATCGAGTAGGTGCGGATGCCGTTTGGGGTGCGCGTGCTGTCGGTGAGCGAATACGTGTTGCCCGACTGCGTGACTTGGATGTTCTTCGTGTCGCCCAGCACGCCCAATCCGGTGCCGGCCACCGTCTCGATGTCGTCGAAGCTGCGGAGCACCGCGCCCGAGTGCGCGTCGATCAGGTAGTCCAACCTGTGCGGCGCCGGCACGTCGCTGCGCAACACCACGTGGTACGCGAGCGCCGCGGGGCCCTGGTCGAGCGCATGGATCACCAGCTCCGGCCCGACCGTCACGCGCGGCTCGTCGAGCGCCCATGCGTCCATTGCGTTCGCCGCGTTCGCCGCGTCGGCGAAGCCCTTGGCCTCCGCCTTCACGAAGGTCGCCTGCTCGGCGCGGGCGCGCGCGAGCGCCTGATCGGCGGTGAGCGTGGGGCCGACGTCGACCTTGTCGAGACCCGGCACGTAGTTGGCGTCGAGCACGCGCAGCGCGCCTTCGGCGTCGTAGTGCACCATCATCTCGGCGCCCTTGACCACCACGCCGCGCTCCACCTGCTGCATGCGCAGATGGGTCATCCCCAGCTCGTCGCGATGCTCGTGCGCGACGACGAACTCATTTCCGGGATCGCGCATCGCGTAGGCATCCCGAAACCGATTCAGGAACGCGACGGTGGCATCGTGGGCGGAGGCGCCGCCCGTGAGCAGCGGTGATGAGCGGCCAACGACGTGCTCCGGTGTCCCTCGTTGCGGATCGCGGGACCACGCCCAGGAAGCTTCGCTCTCGAGGGACATGCGCTCGGCGAGGCTCATCACGGAGCGCGCTTGCACCGCAGTCACGTCTGCTGCGTTTGCCGCATTTGCCGCATTTGCCGCGTCTGCCCCGTCGCCCGAGCCCGCGTTGCTGCTGCATCCCACGAATACCAATCCAAGTAGCCCGATTCGTTTGCCCATCTGGACCTCCAGCGGGCGCGGCCCCCCGTGAGAAAAAGGCTCCGCGCGCTCACGACGGGCCCTCTCGCAAGGTGCAGGCCATCGGGGTGGAGGTCCTCCCGAGGACCGGGAGAACGCGGGTTTGTCCTGGAAATAGGGCCGCTTGCAGCCGTTTCATCACACGCCCGCAAGCGGGCGATGGACAAATCGGTGTAACGAGGGAGCGGGGGTGGTGGTTCGATGATCCCGGGGCCCTCCCCGATCCATCTCGGCTACTTCCTCTACTTGGGAAGGAACGCCGCGCCGAACACGCCCGCGCTATCGCCGACGGCATTTTTCACGACGCGCGTGCGAAGCACGTCGGTGAAGGCCCAGCGGCGCAGCGCCTCGATGCCCGCGTCGTAGAGGACATCGACATTGGAGACGCCGCCGCCGAGGACGATCACGTCGGGATCGAGCACATTGACCACCGTGGCCAGGGCGCGGCCGAACATCTCGGTGAGGTGCTCCAAGGTCGCGCGGGCCGCGGGATCGGTCGCGCGCGCAGCCGCGACGTCGACCAAGCGGCGCGCCACCCCCGCGCGCGCAAGGTAGTCCTTCTCGATGAACGGACCGCTGAGGTACGTCTCGATGCAGCCGCGCCGGCCGCAGTAGCACGCGGGGCCGCGCTCGGGCTCGAGCGCGACATGCCCCCACTCGCCCGCGATGCCTTGGGCGCCGTCCCAAACCCGCGGCGCGCCCTCGTCGGCGATCACGATGCCGCCGCCCACGCCCGTGCCCATGATCACGCCGAAGGTCACGCGCGCCCCGCGTGCGGCGCCGAGCACCCGCTCCGCCAGCGCAAAACAATTGGCGTCGTTGGCGAAGACGATGGGCCGGCCGAGGCGCGCGACCAAGTCGCTGCGAAACGGCCGCCCGTTGAGCGCCGTGGTGTTCGCGTTTTTGACCATGCCCGCCTCGGTCAAGCTCCCGGGCATGCCGATGCCCACCCGCGCGACATTCTTGACCCCCGCTTGCCGCTCGGTCTCCGCGAGCACCTCCGCGGTGACATCGAGGATGTGTTCATAACCCCGATCGCGTTCGGTCGCGCGCCGCACGCGGGCCAAGGTGACATACTCCCCGTCCCCCTCACGGCTCCCGTGCCGCTCCTGACCCCCGAGCTCCCGGCGTTGGAGCGCGATGCCCTCGACCTTGGTCCCGCCAAGATCGATCCCCACACGAATTTCCGACATCACACACCTCCTGCATGCCGTTGGGATGTGCGAAGGCCCTCACCTCTGCGTGGAGAGTCGGCCGCGGCAAGCTGCCGGCCTCCGACTTCGGCGTGGGGCCGCGGGCGCAGGGTCTTGGTCACGGGTGCTCGGTGTGTCGAACGACAGTCGGGGCAGTTTTTTAAACGTAGGGACATGAGGCACATATCGGGTCACGTATCGGGATGGTTATCGAAGCCCAGGACGCATCTAGCCCTGGGCCAAGGGTGGATCGGCATGGTACCCTGAGCTTTAGTGCAGGCCGAGGCAAACCTCGATCAGACTGTGCTCGACATCATCGACGCGCGGGTCGGCACAGTCATTCGAAACAAATGGCGTGTCGATGCCCTGCTCGGAACGGGCGGGATGGCGGCCGTGTACGCTGCGACGCATAGGAACGGCAACCGCGTCGCGCTCAAGGTGCTCCACCTGCAGCTGTCGATCGATCAGTCGCTCTGCCAAAGGTTCAAGCGCGAAGGGTACGCGGCCAACTCCGTGCAGCACCCGGGCGTGGTGCGCGTCCTCGACGACGACGTGACCGAGGACGGCGCGGCCTTCCTGGTCATGGAGCTGCTCGACGGCGAGACCGCCGCCGATCGCGCGGAGCGACTTGGCGGTCGGCTGCCCATCCAAGACGTCATGCCCATCATCGATGGCGTGCTCGACGTGCTCGACACCGCCCACGCGGGCGGGATCGTCCACCGCGACATCAAGCCGGAAAACATCTTTTTTACCCGCGACCGCCGGGTGAAGCTGTTCGACTTTGGAATCGCGCGCCTGCGTGACGGTGGTTCGGCATCGCACCTATCGCATACCGCATCGGCCATGGGGACACCGGCCTTCATGCCGCCCGAGCAAGCGCTCGGACACATGGACAAGGTCGATGCGCTCTCCGACGTATGGGCAACAGGTGCGACGATGTATACGCTCCTGTCGGGTCATCTGGTGCACGAGTACGACACCGCCAACGAGGTGCTGATCGCCGCCGCCACCCGCTCGGCCGCGTCGCTCGGCACCGTCGCGCCCGACGTGCCGCCCGAGATCGTCGAGATCGTCGATCGCGCGCTCTCGTACGAGAAGAAGGGGCGCTGGTCGAGCGCCAAGGCCATGCAGCACGCCCTGCGCAACGCCGTCGACTCGCTGGCGTCCTCGTGGGGACGCATTTCGCTGGTGGAGCCGGCGGAGGCGAGCGGCAGCCACCCGCGCGTGCTCATGCCGCGCGAATCGGCCACGGAGATCGTGCCGCAGTCGGCTGCGCTCTTCCGTCCCCCGACCCCTGCGGGAGGCCTGCGCCCCGGGCCCAACCGGCCCGCGAGCCCCGACACCACGGCGCCCTCCACCGAGAAGCCGCACCCGAGCGCCGCCAACAGCTCTTCGTTCAAGGCGGCGATCGATCCCGAGGCGGCGCCCGACGAAGCCGCGCGCAGGAGGTCGGGCCTCCATCGGGCGAAGGTCGCGGCCATCTGGGCGGTGTTTCTGGTGCTGGTGGCGCTCTGCGGGATGGTGTTTCTCGCCATGGGAAGGGTGGCCGGCCCGCAGCCGAAGGTGACCTCGTCGGTGCCGCTGGCGGTCCCCAGCCCCACGGCGGCCGAGCCCCCGCGCCCGCACCCGGCCGATCTGGAGCTCACCAACGCCGATCTCCCTCCCGCGAGCGCCTCGCCCGAGGCTGCGCCCGGGGCGGGCGGGCTGGACGATCCGGGCAAGCCCGCGACGAAGGCGCCGCGCGCGCGCACGCGCAAGCCCTCGGACTCGAAGGCGGCGCCCGCCGAACCACCGCGCGAGAAGTCCTGGCTCGATCGCCGCAAGTGATGCTCTCCCGCCCTCGACGCGTGCGATGGCTGTTCGGGCTACTCGGGCTGATCGCGGTCACGTGCGGCGCCGGGATCACCCCCGTGATCCCGGCGCACGCCCAGCCGGCGCGCCCGCAAACCCCCGCCGATCGCGCGTTCGAGCAGGGGCGCGACGCGTCCGTCAAAGGGCAGTTCGGGCTGGCCTGCCAGTACTTTCGCGAGAGCTTGCGGCTGGATCCCACGGCGGTGGGGACGCTCATCAACCTCGGCGACTGCGAGGAGAACCAAGGGCACCCCGACGTGGCCCTCGCCTACTACGAGCAAGCCTTCGGGCGCCTCTCGATCAAAGACGAGCGAATGACCTTGGTGCACGAGCGCATCTCCTCGCTCGAAAAGCGCTCGGCGCGCCTGGAGCTGCGGCTCGGCAGCGGTGCGCCGGCCGAGACCAAGGTGACCCTCGACGGCCGCGTCCTCGAGGGCAAAGAGCTGGGCGGTACCCTGCTCCTCACGGCCGGCAACCACTTGGTGGTGGTGACCGCCGTGGGCTACCGGGGCTCGCGCCAAGGGGTCAGCTTGGGATCGGGCGAGGCGCGCACCCTCACCGTCTGGCCGGGGGACCCGCTCGAGGAGGCCGTCCCCACCTTCGTCGACACCTCGGCGCGTGCGTCGGGGATCGAGAGCGCCGAGAAGAAGCGCGGCCGCGAAGGGCGCGCCCAGGTGGGGCGCATCCTGGGCATCGGCGCCGTGAGCCTCGGCGTGGCGGGGCTCTGGGTCGGCAGCGTGGCGGGGCTCTTTGCGCTCGACCGCGAGCACCTGCGACGCGACAATTGCGACGCGAACAATGTCTGCAACCCCACCGGCTACGACGCCGCGCGCTCCGGGAGCACCTTTGCGACGGTCAGCACCATCGGGTTCTTGGCCGGCGCGGCGGCCGTCGCCGGAGGGGTCGCGCTGATCCTGACGAATCGGCCTTCGCCTTCCGCGCCAGCATCGGGCGCCTCCGGCGGGGTGAGCGCCTCCGGCGGGGCGAGCGCGTCCGGCGGGGCGAGCGCGTCCGGCGGGCTCCGCACCGACGCTGCGCTGCCGGCCCCACTCCGGCCAGCGACGGCGACGCCCCCTCCCCTTACCAGGCCGGCGACGGCGACGGCCATCGCGCCCCTGCTCGCGCCGGGATCGGCGGGGCTCTCGCTCTCGCACACGTTCTAGCCAGGACCCGCGATGAACCCCCGCCCGCTCGCGATTGGCGCCGTTCTCGCCGGCTTCGTTGCCGCCGGGGCCATCGGCTGCGCGGATATCCTGGGCGCCCGATTCGACGACGCCACCCCCGCCGGCCCCGACGCGGGCGGCGCGACGGACGCACCGTCCGGGCCCGAGGCGGGCGGCGGCGACGCGTCCAACGTCGATCCGCGCAAGGTGGAGCACCTCGAGCTGTGGCTCGCCGCGGACTTTGGCGTGAGCGAGACGGGCCCCGACGCGGGCGGCCACCCCGACGCGCAGATCGCACCGGCCAACGGCGTGGCGCTTTGGGAGGACCGCTCCGGCCGTACGCACACGGCCTTCGCGACCGATCCGACCAAGCGCCCGCTGCTCCTGCGCGACGCCGCGCCCTTGCCGGTGCTGGCGTTCGACCGCGCCCGGCAGACGTGCCTCGCGAACACCTGGACCGGCGCCGGCGTGCCCCCCGGGCTGACGTTCTTCGTCGTGAGCCGAGGAAACGCGACCAACGTGCTTCGCTTCGGCCCCCTCGGGACCATCGCCTTTCCATGGGACTCGAACTACGGCCGCCCCGCCGCCGAGCCTTTGCTTCATCTGCTGGTGGCCACCGGCCCGAGCGCGCGTGAAACGCCGCAGCTGGGGGGCGACACCAACACGTGGGAGCTCCTCTCGGCGCGGCTGGTGCCCCGTGAGGTCGGCGGCCTTCGAACGTACCGCCATGGCGTGCTGGCCGAGCAAAGGTCGTGGACGGGCGCCGAGCTTCCATCGCTGGACGCGCTCACCATCGGCTGCGCCGGGCTCCTCGACGAATTCGCGACCGCGCTGGTGGGCGAGGTGCTCGTCTACACGGCCGCCTTGCCCGACTCGGATCGCCAGCGCATCGAAGGGTACCTGCGCGCCAAGTGGCAAATGCGTTAGGGCGCCGAAGGGGTACCCGCGCAGCGGACCATGGCGCTGACATCGGCGCCGCTCCGGCAGAGGAGATCGCGCTGGGCGCGCTGCAGGGGCGCGGCGCCGGCGATGGCGATCCGCGGCAGGGTGCCGATGCCGTGGATCAGATCCGTAAAGACCAAGGTTTGCTTATAGAATAAATTTTTATCGATACCCGCCAATCCATAACCAGGTGTGAACAATGTCCACGGCGCGGTGATGAAGGCCACCGTCGGCAGCAAATGCAGCAGGTACGGATTGCCCTCGCCGCCGAAGCTTTGGTGCGGCGGCAGATGCAAGGACGGCACGTCCGCCCCGCGCATGGCGCTGGTCTGCCGCAGATCGTGCGCGAGCACGGCCCGAAAGAGGGCGCCCTGCAGCCCCGGGCTCTCGGTGACGAAGAAGGCGTTCGTCTCGTGCTCCGAGGTGAGCACCAGCTCGCGCCCCGGCCCGCCGTCGCGGCGCGGGACGGCCGTGTACGTGCGCGCGCCCAAGTGCTCGACCACCACCACGGCCGCCGCGCGTCCATCTTGGTACGCGCGATCCAGCTCCTGCGCATAGGGCTCGGCGCTGCCATCGCGCCACGGGGGCACCAGGTGTTGATGCAAATGCGCGGTGGTGAACACGAACTCCAGGGTGCGCGGGCGGCAGCGCACGTCGAACTGCGCGAAGTAGCGCGCCATGGCGAGCATCGCCAGCGGCCCGTTGTCCCAGAGCGCGTTGACCCCGTCGGTGTGGCTCTCGATGGCGATGCGCTCGTCGCTCACCCCCGGGAGGGTGGCGATCAGCATGCGCGTGCTCGAAGGCTCGACGGTGGCCGATAACCCGAGCCGCGCCACGCCGCCCGCCGCCGCCAGCTCCTTCAGCGGCTTGGCCTCGTCGGCCCCCACGTAGAGCGCGGGCACCGGCCACACCACGCCCTCGTACGGCCGGTACTGATCTTGGACCTGCGAACGCGGCAGCCCGTGCATGAGCACGATGCCGGCGGCGCCCGATTGGGCCGCCGCGGCGATGTCCGGCACGGGGCTCGACAGCCAGTCGCGCTCGTAGGTGCCGCCCACGTTGCGCGCGATCGTCCCGTCGGGATCGTACGACCACCAGGCCATCGCACTGAAAAAGGCGTTGGGCAGCGAGCCGGGGACCACGTCGCGCAGCACGATCTTGCCGGCCACGTGCGCATCGGCGATGGCGGCGCCCGGCGGCACGTACACCAGCGCGCCCTGGACGCCCTCCGGCGGGGTGGGCCGCGCGTACGGCACCGCACCGCTCGGCGCGAGGGGGTGGAGCTGCGCGGCGTCCACGCCTGCCTCGAGCGCGAGGGCGTGCTGCGTCCAGCGCACCATCGGGTATGAAACGCTTCGCAGGCGCGCGCCGGGAAGCAAGGCGAGCTGCGATTCGAGCCAATCGACATATGCCGCGTGCTGCGCATTGCCGGTGGCGCGCACGCCGTAGCTGTCGAGCTTCTCCTCCAGCGCCCAGAGCTCGTCGGCGCTCGCGAACGAGCTCGGGTTCACGGCGCGCTCGCAGTCGCCTCGCAGGGCGGGCGCATCCCACGCGGTGGAGCGATTGGATGTGCGGCCCGCTGGCGCGTTCGATCCGGGGTCGCTGCACGAGGAGAGCAGCCACACGAACCATGCAATGAACGCGACGGAGGCCAGCGCCCCGCCCGCATGAAGACCGTGGCGCGCTCCGTGTCTCATCCCGTTAAGGTACACGCTCCACGGCAATTTCAAGGGACGCCAACGATTTTCGCGCGCGCGCCAATCGTCGAAATCGACATTCGCCGCGGCCGCTGCATCTCCGATCCCGTGCGCGTCCTATCCCGTGCGCGCCGAAATCGACATTCTCGAAATCGACGTGAGCCATACCCTTGGCGCGAATGAAAGGATGGGGTGCGGGCACATGCGTTCATGAAAAAGACCCTGTGGCCGGTTCGGCCGGCCTGCCTGGCGTTGTTGGCCGGAGCTCTGTCCTGCAGCAGCAACGATTCCGAGTCGCCAAAGGCCTCGCCGCCCCTCGATACCATTCGCACCAAAGCGGAGTCGTTGCGCGAGGAGCTCATTGGCATTCGCCGCGATATCCATATGCACCCCGAGCTCTCCGGCGAGGAGTCACGAACGGCGAAGCTCGTCGCCGATCGCCTGCGCGCGCTCGGGCTCGACGTGCGCACCGATGTCGGCGGCCACGGCGTGGTGGGCCTCTTGCGCGGCGCCCGACCAGGCCCGGTGATCGCCTACCGCGCCGATATGGATGCCATGCCGGATCCGGAGCCGCCCGGCCGCCCTCATGGCTCCACCGTACCCGGTAAATTTCATATCTGCGGGCACGATCTGCACGTGACGGTGGGCCTCGGCGTGGCCTCGGTGCTCGCGTCCATGCGCGCGGACATGCAGGGCACCGTGGTCTTCCTCTTCCAGCCGGCGGAGGAGACCTTGAAGGGGGCGGAGGCCATGCTCCGCGACGGCGCCCTCGCCGGCCCTCGCCCCGACGCGATCTACGCCCTGCACACGTTCCCGGCGCCCGTGGGGCAAATGGCTTACGGCGCGGCGTTCGGCGGCAACGACAATTTCCGTATCCAGCTGACGGGCCCGAACGCCACGCGCGAGCTCGCCGAGCAGCTTCGAAAGGACTTGGGCGCCCTCGCCACCGTCGCGCCGCCCGCCACGCTCGAGCAGATCGACACCATGCTCGCCGATCTCCAAAAGGAGAACGGCCCTTATGCGCGCGCCCTCTCCATGCGCCCGCGCGTGGTGGCCGACCGCACGCCCATCGAGGTCCGCGGCACGGTGAAGGTCTCGTCCGACGACATGTTCTCCGCGGCCCGCGAGTCGGTGGCGGCCATCGCCCTGCGCGACCTCGGCGCCGGCAACTACGTGCTCGCGTTCCCCGAGGCGCCCTTCCCCGCCATGGTGAGCGATCCCGCCGTCAGCGCGGCCGCGGCGCCGAGCCTCTCCGCCGTGCTCGGCGCGACGAACACGCTCGCCTTGCGCGGGGTCGCGGTCTTTCCAAGCGAGGACTTCGAGCTCTTTTTGAAACGGGTTCCGGGCGCCATGTTCCTCTTGGGCGTGGGCAATCGGGCGCGCGGGATCACGGGCTTTCCGCACATGCCCGACTTCGACGCGGACGAAGGCGCCATCGAGGTGGGAACGAAGGCGATGAGCCACGTCATTTGGCAGCGCCTCGCGCAGCGCTGATTCGAAATCGCCGCCCGCCGACGGCATCGGCGAATCGAACTGGTGAATCGAACCGGCGTCGAAATTGCACCGAGAGCAATCCGGCGATTGAACCGAGGCGTCGCCCATGTCACGTCGCATGGCATGGACACGGACGTATCGATCCTTCCGAGCAATCTCCCCATTCCCACCGACGACGGCGCGTGCGATCACCTCCCGGGCGCGCCCCTTCCGCGCGTGCTGCTCCCGTCGACCGCCGGCGGCACCGTCGACCTCTCCGCGATCGCGCGGACCACCGTCCTCTACATTTACCCGATCTCGGGCCCCACCAACGACGATCTCCCCGACGGGTGGGACGCCATCCCCGGCGCGCGCGGGTGCACGCCGCAAGCCTGCGCCTTCCGCGACCACCACCGCGAGCTCGAGAGCCTCGATGCCTCCGTGTACGGCCTCAGCACCCAATCGACGGCGTATCAAATGTCGGAGATCGCGCGCCTTCATCTGCCGTTCCCGCTCTTGAGCGACGAATTGTTGCAGTTTGCAACCGCCCTGCGATTGCCCCACATCGGGGTGAAGGTGCAGGGCAGGACGGTGCTGAAACGCGTGACCTTGGTGTGCGGGGCCGGGGTGATTCGAAAGGTGTTCTACCCGGTTTTTCCGCCGGACAAGAACGCCGACGAGGTCATCGCCTGGCTGAAGGCGAACCCGTCGAGATCCGCCTCGTAGTCGCTCGCCATCGCCAGCTGCCGCAGCTTGCGCAGCGCCCGCGCGGCGGCGTCGTGCGGCGGCGACGCCAAAGCCAGGCGCACGGCGTTGGGGGCGTGCCCGGCGCCGATGGTGAACGCGCTCGCGGGGGTGAGCGCGATGCCCAAGCGCCCGGCGGCCGCCGCGAAGGTGTCGGCGCGCCAGGTGTTCGGCAGCTCCACCCACACGTGAAAGGCGCGCGGATCGCCCCGCACGGTGAGCCCGTCCAAGAGCTCGACGGCGAGCCGATGCCCGCGGGCGGCCTTCTGGCGCTTGGCCTCCGCGATGCGCGCGGCCGTTCCATCGGTCATCCAGCGCAGGCCGGCGGCGAGCGCGAAGCCGTTGGCGAGCCAGCCGCCGGATCGAATGGTGGTGGCCAGCTTCTCCGTGAGCCGCTCCGGCGCCACCAGAAAGCCCACGTTCAAGCCCGGGGCGAGCCGCTTCGAGAGGCTATCGACCAAGATGGTGCGATCGGGGGCGAAGGTGGCCAGCGGCTCCTCGTCGGCCAGGAAGGAATAGATCGCGTCCTCGATGGCCACGATGCCGGTGTCCTTCAACACGTCCGCGAGCTCCTCGCGCCGCGCGCGGCTCATGGTCGTTCCGAGCGGGTTGTGCAAGGTCGGCTGAACGTAAATGGCCGATAACGGCCTCGCGCGATGCGCGTGCACCACCGCCTCGGGCCGCAGGCCCTCCGCGTCGAGCGCGAGCGGCTCCAATGTCACACCGATGCGCGCGGCGATGCCCCGCACGATGGGGTACGTGAGCGCCTCCACCCCGATGTGCCCACCCACCGGCGCGAGCGCGGCCATCGCCACCGCGATCGCCTGCCGCCCGGCCCCGGCAAAGAGCACATTGGCCGGATCGGGCGTCCAGCCGCCGCGCGCAAGGAACGCGGCGGTCGCCTCGCGCGCAGCCGACGTCGCCGAAGCCCCCACGGGGCGGAGCGCATCGGCCAGCGCGCCGCGGCCCGTTGGCGCGGCGATCGCGGAGAGCACGGGCGCCATCGCATCGATCTGCTCGGGCAAGATGCAGTAATTCAGCTCGAGATCGACGGGCGCATCGGGCGGCTCCACCAAGGTGGGCCCCGGCGGCTTGGCCGCGGCGCGAACGTATGTCCCCCGCCCCACCTCGCCCACGGCCAGCCCGCGCCGAATGAGCTCCGCATAGACGCGGCTGGCGGTGGAGACGGCGATGCCGCGTCGATCGGCGAGCTCGCGCTGCGGGGGCAAGCGGTCACCCGGACGCAAGCGGCCCGCCAGAATGTCGGCCGCCATCGCGTCGGCGATCGTTTGGTAGCTCTCCACGTCGGGCTCCTCGTTCCTTGGGTTCTGGGTGTTGGATTGAAATTGCTCCGAGAGCAATAATCGAATTGCTCCAATATTGCACCGAGCTCACTATCCCTTGCATGCACGCGCACCGCAATGGGCAGCTGTCGTTCACCACCCGCTTGCTCACCGCCGACGACGATCCCGAGGACGGGCTCAGCGTCTCGCCGCCGCTTCATCAGTCGGTGAATTTCGCGGCGCGCGACGAAGCGCACCTGCAGGCGATCTCCGCGCCGCTCGGCAGCGAATACTACACGCGAAGGGGCAATCCGACCACCGCACGGCTCGTCCAGGTCATCGCCGATCTGGAGGGCGGCGAGGCGGGGATGATGTTCGCCTCGGGCATGGGCGCCATCGCCACCACCCTGATGACCTTCGCCAAAGGCGGCGATCATATCGTCGGACAGCGGAATCACTACATCGGTATCACCGAGATGCTCGACAAAGTGCTCCCGAGCTTCGGCGTCGAAGCGAGCCGGGTGGACCAGACCTCGGTGGAGGCGTTCGAGCGGGCCATCCGGCCCAACACGAAGCTGATCGTCCTGGAGTCGCCCGTCAATCCCATGATGCACATCACCGATCTGCGGGCGGTGTGCGCGCTGGCAAAGGCGCGGGGCATCCTCACCTTCTGCGACAACACCTTTGCGACCCCCATCAACCAACGGCCGATGGAGCACGGGGTGGACATCGTCATGCACAGCGCCACCAAGTACATCGGCGGCCACCACGATCTTCTGGCCGGCAGCATCACCGCGTCGCGCGCGCTCACGGAGCGCATCTGGGATACGAGCCTCGTCACCGGCGCCATCGCCGCGCCCTTCAACGCATGGCTGGCGCTGCGCGGTATTCGCACCTTGGAGCTGCGCGTCCGCCAACACAACGAAAACGGGCTCGCGCTCGCGCATCTCCTCGAGGAGCACCCCGCCGTCCGCCAGGTCTTCTATCCGGGGTTGCCCTCGCATCCGCAGCACGCGCTCGCGCGCGCGCAGATGTCCGGGTTCGGCGGCCTGCTCACCTTCGATTTGAAGGGTGGCTCCACGGCGGGGAGCGCGTTCATTCGGAAGCTGCGGCTCGCGTCGTTTACGGGCAGCCTCGGCGGCGTCTCGTCGACGGTCATGCAGCCGGCGGTCTTGTTCGGCGATCGGCTCTCGAAGGCCATCGTCGAGGAGCAAGGCATCACGCCGGGGTTGATTCGCTTTGCGGCGGGCATCGAGAACACGGGGGACTTGCTGGCCGATGTCGAACGAGCCCTCGACGGACTTCCAACGGCGTAGGGCTCCCTGCTGGGTTATGGTGCGGGGGTGACCTCGCACGCCCGGCAGCTGCCCATCGGCTCGAAGCTCATCATCCACGAGATCCACTGCCAGAGCCCGCGATCGGGGCGCGGCCCGCTGCGCGGCGGCGAAGCGACGCATTTGGTGTTCGTGCGACGTGGCGCGTTTGCGTCGCATGTCGGATCGCGCGAGTACATCGCGGATCCTTGCACGGCGCTCATCGCGTGGGAGGAGACGGAATATCGAATCAGCCACCCGGGCGACGCCGGCGACGATTGCACCGTCCTCGAGCTGGGGCCGGAGCTCGCGCACGAGATCCTGGGCCGGCTCGAGCCGCGGCGCGATTTTGCCATGCAGCTTTCACCGCAGGTGCAGGCGGCCTACGCTGCATTGTGGACGGTGCTCGCGCGCGCGCACGGTGACGTGCTGGCGTGCGAGGAGGCGGCGCTCGAGCTCATGTTCTCGGCGCTGGACTCCGCGCGTCCGCGCATTCCGGCCGCCACCAAGAGCCGTCGCGCCACGGCGCTGGCCGCCATCGAGCTGCTCAACGACGATCTGGCCGCAAACCGCCCCGTCTCGGCGCTGGCCGAGGAAATTGGCTGCTCGCCCAGCCACTTGATGCACGCGTTTCGCGCGGAGATCGGCGCGACCTTGCGCGGCTATCGCCTGCAGCTCCGGCTCGCCGCGGCGCTGCACCGGATCGCGGCCGGCGAGGACAACCTGGCGGGCCTGGCGGCCGAACTCGGCTTTGCAAGCCACGCGCACCTCACCGATACGTTCGCGCACTTGGTCGGGATCCCACCGCGCGACGTGCGCGCCTGGATCCAGCGCGACAAGGATCCGTCGGCCTCCTCGATGCGCAGGTTTCTGGAAGCCCGTATTCACCGCCGCGCCTAGGTTGCACGCTCGCGACGACGACGAGAGGTGCGAATATGAATGACGTTTGGCGAAGGGCCGCCGCATGGATCATCGCAGGCGGCGCGGTGGTGGCCTGTTCGAATGGTGCCAACGATGGCGGTGTGGGACGCGAGGGGTCGAGCCTCGCCGCGGCGGGGCTCGCGGCGTCTCCCGCAGCGGCGGCGTCTCGCGCCCCAGTGGCGCCTCCCGCCCTGATGGCGTCTCCCGCCACGGTGGCGTCCCGCGCCGGGGCGGCGCATCCCGCAGAGACGGATCCCGATGCGGCGGGCGACGAGAGCGCGGGCGCAGACGCACCCCAAAGCGCCGATCGCGCGGCCGAGAACGCCGAGGTGTGGTGCCGCGCGCGCAAAAACCCGAACCCGGTGCTCTTTCGAAAATGTGCGCACCCGTACGGTACGAGCATGGTCACGTGGAGCGAGCGGGTGTCGCAGTGGATTTACCGGCAACCGAAGGACCGCAACCCGATCCTCGATCAAACGGGCAAAGACTGCGCGGTCGACCAGCACGGGCCGGTGTGGTTCATCCCGCCCATCGAGAACGAGGCCCCCGTCTTCCGCGGCGCGCGCGCGTGCACCATCCCGCACGGCAAGGCCGTCTTATTGGATATCGGCGCCTTCGTGAATCCATTCCCCCGCCCCGATCCCAACTACCGCCCGGCGCCGGGCCAGGACCTGTTCGATTACTTGGTGGCGCGCGCCAAGCGGGTCATGGATACCGTCGATTTGCTCCAGGTCTCACTCGACGACAAACCGCTCGAGGACGTCCTTGGATATCGTTTCGTCTCGGAAACGTATTTTCACCTCACCGGCGACACCAGCTTGCTTGGCTTCGATCCACGCATCACGGGCTGGGGGCAGCCCGCCGTCTCCGACGGCTTCTTCATGATGTTCAAGCCCCTCAAGCCTGGCCGCCACACCCTCTGGGTGCACGGCACCAACACGGGCGGCGACGACAAAACGTACACGTACCACCTGACGATCGAATGAGCGCCAACCGAAACGCACCGCCCGCCGCCCGGGCGGGCCGCGCGCTCCGGCGCCGAAGATTACTGCTGGATGTCGACGACGGCGCGGGGGCGGGTTGGTCAGCTCGCGGATGCGGAACCGCGTAAGCCGCGAAACGCTGGACGCGAAACGCGCCGCGAGCAACTTCTCTAAAGCTTGCAAACGCTCGAGCAACGATCGTTCAAGCATTCACCGAGGCGGGTGGCGTCGCTCTGCCCCGAAGGGTGGGCCTTGAAGCAATTGTACGCGCAGAGCTGATCGCCGCGGCGGCACGACTGCTGGATGCAGTTCACGATGGCGGCGCACTCGGGCTTCGCCTGGCACGTCACGGCCTCCGCGCAGCAGCTCTCGGCCAAGCACGGATCGCACGTGGCGTCGCCGGAGCTCACCGGACAGCCGGGAGGCGCCGCCGCGTCCGTTCCTCCGCCTCCGCCACCACCTCCGCCTCCGCCGCCGCCACCTCCCGCGCCCGTATCGGGCGCACCGCTATCGAGGACGGTGCCAGGGCTGCCGCTGCCCGCGTCGCGGCGATCCGAATCGCCGCCACCGCCGCCAGCGTCCTTGCCGGGATCGCGGGAGTCGCTGCTGGTGCCGGTTCCGCCCGAAGGTCCGCTCGACTCGTCGCCTGCGCAGCCCAGAGGGCCGAGCGCCATGGCCGACAAAATCACGACAGCAGCACCCGTCAGAGCGGACGATAACCTCATCCCGAGACCTCTTCCTTTCGTCTTTTCGTCAACGCTTCTACTTCGTCTTCTTCGGCGTCATCGTGCGGGAGAGGTCTCCCGACGAGACGTCTTCGGCGTCGTCGTGCGGGAGGTGATCTCCCGACGAGGCGTCGTCGGCGTCGTCGTGCGGGAGGTGGTCTCCCGACGAGACGTCGTCGTGCGGGAGGTGGTCTCCCGACGAGACGTCTACTTCTGCTTCTTCGTTGCGCGGTCGGTGTCCTCTCCTTGCGATGCCCGAAACCGCATCACCGGGGCGCGTCACGGGGATGCCGGCGGATCACCCGGCCAGACGGGCTTGGGGCGCGGTCACGGTCAAGGCCGAAAACACGCGCTGCGCGGCCGCATCGAACCCGCGCCGCCAGGCCAGACGCCAAGGGCGGAGCAGAGGCCCCGAGGCCAAGCGCTTGGTGACCAAATCGCCCTTCACCAGGTGCGGGCTCGCGATCCACTCGGAGAGCACCGCGATGCCCAACCCCGCGCGCGCGACGTCCACGATGGCCTCGGTGAGCGGAATGCGCTCGAACCGAAGCTGCGGACGGGCGCGGCCGAAGACGCGGGTCAAGAACCATTGCTTCTCCTCGGGCGGCGTGTTCCCCGTGAGGAGCGGGGTCGTGCGCAAATCCCGAGGCGTGATGGCTTTGCGGCCCGCGAGCGGGTGCGATGCGCCCATCATGAACACGATCTCGTCCGAAAAGAGCGGGCGCTCCTCGAGGCCGCGCGGAACGGCCTTGGTCGTGAGCAGGGCCATATCGATCTTGCCCGCCTCGAGCGCGGCCACCGGATCGTCCGTGTGCTCGACCTCCAGCGCGAGCCGCAGATCGGGGAGGCTCTGCCGGAGCGCGATCAAGGCCGACGGCAGCCAGTGGTACGCCGTGTAGCACTCGCACACGAGGCGGATGCACAAGGGCGCGGCTTGGGGTGCGCGGACGCGATGCTCCAGATCCCCGAGCTCCACGAGCAGGCGCGCCGCGCCCTCGAGGAGGCGCTCACCGGGCGCCGTCGGGGTGAGCCCGCGCCGGGTGCGCTCGAAGAGGCGCGTGCCGAGCTTCTCCTCCGCCGAGAGGAGCGCGCGGCTCACCGCCGACTGGGTGATGTGGAGCAACGACGCGGCCCGCGCGGTGCTCCCCGTCGACGCCAGCGCCATGACCACGCGCAAATCGCGGATCTCCAAGCTCGGTCCCGGGACGGCTGCAATGCGTTCCATTCATCGAGCCTATTCCAAGTATGCGTTGGACGCATCGGCTATCGAACCATAGGTTCTCGTTCGTCGGGCGCTGCCCCTTCGGCGCTCGCCCACCCCCGGAGAACCCCATGCAACTGTACTTTTCGCCTTTGGCCTGTTCGCTGTCCTCGCGCATCGCCCTGTACGAAGCCGGCGCGGACGCCACCTACGTGGAGGTCGACCCCAAGACCAAGCTCATACGCGATGGAAACGACTTCCGCGAAGATTACCGCGGGGTGCACCCGCTGGGGCTCGTCCCGCTGGTGCGAACGGACGATGGCGAGCTCCTCACGGAGAACGCCGCCATCCTGCAGTACATCGCCGCCTGCTACCCGGACGCGAAGCTCGCGCCGGAGAACGGCCTCGGCCGGGCGCGGCTGCACCAATGGCTTTGTTTCATCGGCACCGAGCTCCACAAGGCGCTCTTCGTCCCCACCATGGATGCGAAGGCTCCCCCCGAGGTCAAAGCCTATGCGCTGCAACGGGAGACCTCCCGCCTCACCTATGTGGACGCGCACCTGCGCGATCGCGAGTTCCTCCTCGATCACTTCTCGGTGGCCGACGCGTACCTGTTCGCCATCTTGAATTGGACGGCCGTCGCGCCCATCGATCTCGCGAAGTACCCCGCCCTCGGGGCCTTCATGGCGCGCATGCGAAAGCGTCCGATGGTGGCCAAGGCCTTCACCGAGGAGCGCGCCCTCTACATGGAGGAGGTCGCGCGCCACGCCGCCGCGACGAAGGCATGACCAGCCCGACCAGCCACACCAGCCAGACCAGGCGGGATCAGCCCGTAAATAGCTTGGCCGCCCGAAGAACGGTCTCGTAGAGGCCATACGCCAGCGGAACGCTCACCAGCACCCAGGCCATGGCGAGCTGCATGACGGCCGGTGCCGCCGATGCTTCACGATTCATGCGAGACCTCTCCTTCGGATGGAGCATGCGGAGGGACGGGCGAACGCGACGCCTCGTCGAAGCGCTCGTCGACGGCGCGCACCAGCCAGTTGGCCACGAAGCCAACGGCCAGCACGGAGGCCATCACCAGAAATGCCGGGCGGTAGGCCTCCGCCGTGAGCGCGCCGGGTTTGCCTTCGCGCTGCAAAATCGCATTGATGATGAGCGGACCGGCCACCCCGGCCGCCGACCACGCCGTCAAAAGTCGCCCGTGAATGGCGCCCACTTGGAACGGACCGTACAGATCGCGGATGTAGGCCGGGATGGTGGCGAACCCGCCGCCGTACAGCGAGAGGATCGCCCCCGCGAGCAGCACGAAGACGACCGTCGAGTGCCCGCCCACCATGGCCAGCAGCGCATAAAGGATCACACCGAGCCCGAGGTACAGCGAATAGATCCGTTTGCGCCCCACGATGTCCGAGGTCGAGGACCACACGAACCGCCCGGCCATATTGCAGATCGAGAGAACACCGACGAAGCCGCCCGCCACCACCGCCGAAACATGGCTGCGCGGCCCGTCGCGGAAGAAGTCCTGAATCATCGGCGCCGCCTGCTCCAGAATGCCGATTCCGGCGGTGACATTGCAAAACAAGGTCACCCAGAGCATCCAAAATTGCGGCGTTCGAATCGCGTTCGCCGCCGAAATGCGCACCTGCCGATCCGGATCGAACCCCGGAAACGAAGGCCGCGACATCCGCACCCGCCGCGAGACCTCACCGGCGCCCCCCGAGGGCGCACCCGACGTGCCCGGCGCATTCGACGGGGCTGACGCAGCCCCCGGCGGCGCCCAGCCCGGCGGCGGCAACCGCACGGTGAACGCGCCAAACATCATGGCCGCGAAG
This sequence comes from Sorangiineae bacterium MSr11954, assembly GCA_037157815.1. NCBI lineage: Bacteria > Pseudomonadati > Myxococcota > Myxococcia > Myxococcales > Pendulisporaceae > Pendulispora > Pendulispora albinea. The sequence continues at coordinate 3,917,254 of CP089984.1, read as the reverse complement.
TAGCAGGCGCCGAGCACGAGGAACGTCTTCATGACACCGCTGCCCGGGTTGCCCTCCGAGGTCTCGAAGGCCTGCATCAACTTGAGCGATACCGGCGATGCAATCAGCGCACCGCCGCCAAAGCCCATGATGGCCATGCCGGTGGCCAGCCCGGGCCGATCGGGAAACCACTTAATGAGGGTGGGCACCGGCGAGATGTAAGCAATGCCCAGCCCGATGCCGCCGACGACCCCGTAGCCGAGATAGAGCAGCCAGAGCTGCCGGGTGGCGATGCCGAGCGCGCCAATGGCGAATCCGGTGCCCCAGCAACAAGCCGCCACGAACATGGCCTTGCGCGGCCCTTGCCGCTCCACCCACGTTCCACCGAAGGCGGCCGATAGACCGAGGATCACGATGGCCAGGCTGAAAATGCACGCGATGGGGGTGGGGCTCGTGGCGAAGTGCGCTTGCAGCGGGCGCTTGAAGACGCTGAACGCGTAGACCTGCCCAATGCTCAAATGAATGGCGAGTGCCGCAGGTGGAATCAACCAACGGCTGTATCCCGCTGTCGCCATACTCCGCTCGCGATCGAGCAAACCCGACATGAGCCCCCCTTCGTGGTGCCTTCCCATTTCGAAGCGCGACGCCGATTCGCCCCGACCCGCACTGCCCGCGATGTCCCTTCGGCGACGACCCGACCCTAAGCTAAAACATGCGACCGGTCCGTGCTCGCGCTTCCGCGATGATTTTTCGATTTTGCTACGCGTTTGTAATCGTGCGCGCGGTCATGTGCGCCGTCCGTTTCGTGACGGCGCCGGTCCACGCGCCTGGTCACCGGAGGTACCGTCCCTTCCCGGGGGGATTTCATTCGCGTGCGGCCCGCGCACTTGCTCCACGAACTGCCGCTCCGAGGCTTTGAACTCGGCAAAGTTCGCCTGCGCCTCACGAAGGGAGATGGCATTGGCACCGCCGGCGGCATTGGGATCGTCGAACTGAGCATCGTCGTCTTCCCAGAAGCACACGGGGCAAATCACGAACGTGCCGGGCGGTGGCTCGGTGAGGGTCAGGTATCGGCAACAAGGGCAAGCGTAGCTCACGTTCTCATCCGCCTCGTCTCGTGCAACGAGCCCGTCTTCTCCGTCAGCCGTACGTATGCCAGATAAACGGCTTCGTGCACCCCCGCGAGCTCGAACGCGCGATGCAAGAGCTTCTCGCACGCCGCGCGCGTCCACGCGCGCGCCGGCCGAAGCGCTCCGCGGCGATGGGCCGCGCCGGTGAGGGCGCCCAGATAGCGCGCCAGCGACTCCAGCTCCGCGTCGGGCACCTGCGCGAGATTCAGCTTGTCCTCCTGGGGCGCCAGCCTTCGCACCAGCATCGACGCGTTGCCCAGGCGGACGGTGCTCGCCATGTGTGGCGGCTGATCCAAGCATCGCTCCATCGCGCGAAGCACGCGCTCGGCCGGGACCATCGCGCGCGTACTCTTGGGCACGGGAAGGTTGCCGAAGGTCACGGCGGCGGGCTCGCCCTGCGCCTTCATATCGAAGATCCAATGGCCATCATCGACCCTGGCCGAGGCCTTGCCCCGCGCCAGCACGGCGATGCGCAGGGTCCCGAGGCTCCCGGTGCCCGCGATGCGAAATGCCGTATCGACCACCTCGAAGTGCTCCTTCGATAAGCCGTATTTCTCCTGCACCTCGCGCGCGTACACCGCGAACGCACCCCGCGCGGCGAGGTCGACGGAGGCCGGCAACTCCACGTAGCGCCCTCCATCGCGCACGAAGCGGCGCCCGCGCGACGTCTTGGTGGTGCGCGCATCGAGCAGCGCCCGGCGCGTGCGCGCGCTCGCACGGGCCAGCAGCTTGGCGACGGGCGGAGGGCGAGGCCCGATCTCCGGCGATCCGAACGCACCGCCCACGTACGCTTGCAGCATGGCCGCGGCCAAGGTCACCGTGCGGCCGCCGCTGGCGCCGTTGCCCCGCGCGGCCAGGATCAAGCTGGTGAGCAATCGAAGCACGTCCAGCCGCCAAGGCCCGAGGACGGCCTCGTCGAAGTCGTTCAAATCGAAGGTGACATTGGCCGCGCGCCCGCGCTGCAAGAGATCCACCGGCGCCGTGCGGTACACACCGAAGTTCTCCACGTGGAGATCGCCGGCGATCCATCCTTCGCCCGGTGGTCCCTCGCGCACGTCCTCGGCGCAGATCCAATAGAAAAGTGGCGCCGCACCCCGAAGAAAACCTACGGACGAGGCGCGCATCCGAAGCACTTTGCGCGCGAAGAGCTGCGGCATGGTTCGGGTGCGACGCTTGTCCTCCGCGAGCTGAGCGCGCGCAAGCTCAAGGGAAATATCCGCGTTTTTCGACAAGCTAAAGAGTCGATGGGCCGATGGCATGTCGCAAATTACATCGCTTCCGCTGAGATCCACCAAAAGGTCGACCTGCCTTTACGGGATTAATTGTCGGTTGAGCGACCATGACGCGCGCGGGGCAGCTACCATCTGAGCATGGCGCGTATCCTGATTGTGGAAGATGACGCTCCCATCGCCATCTTGCTCGCCGACCATTTGAGGAAGGCGGGCCATACCGTGCGGGTTGTGGGGAACGGACTGGAGGCGATTGCCCTCTATCGAACCGAGCGTGCGGATCTGGTCATTCTGGACGTGATGATCCCCGGGGCCAACGGCTACGACGTTTGCCGTGCGCTGCGGGCAGAGCCGGGCCGGCAACCGATTGTGCTGATGTTGACGGCACGCGTAACCGAGGAAGATGCCATTCTCGGCTACAAAGTCGGGGCCGATGATTACGTGCGAAAGCCATTCGGCGTTCGCGAGCTTTTGGCGCGGGTCAAGGCCCTCCTGCGCTTCGAGCGAAAGCCGCAAGAGCCCGAAAAACTGCGCGCGGAGACCGCGGCGGAGGCGCTCACCCTCGGGCCGCTGCGCCTCGATCCCGCAGGGAGGCATGCGCAAATTGGAACGCGCTCGGTCGCGTTCACGCCGATGGAGTTCGATATGCTCATCTGTTTCGCGCGGCGTGCGGGTGAGGTGCTCACCCGCGAGCAGCTCCTTTCGGATATATGGGGCTACACGGACGCGAGCTACGCGCTCACCGTCGATAGCCACGTGACGCGGGTGCGCCGCAAGCTCGCGAGCGCGGGGCTGGCGCCCGAGATCATCGGCACGGTGCCGGGCGTGGGGTATGTGCTTTCGATCGACGCCCTGGAAAAGTAATATCCAATTCAATGCAGCAAGCGCGGTTCTCGCGACGGGTGTCACGGGTCGTGTTCATCGTGCTCTTCTTGGGCATCGTCGCGCACCTGATGACCGTCGGCTTGGTGTTTCACCAAAGGGATCTCCTCATCCGCGAGTGGATCCTCACCATCGGCCTTCGCATGGCCCGCGTCTCGGCCGAAGGTGGCCTCTTCGACGCGGGCCGGCTGCCGGCCGAGTTCGGCGACATCCACGGCTTCTCCATCGTCCTCTACGACATGGAGGGCCGTGCGGTCGCGCGCAGCCGCGACGACATTCCCATTCTCGAGCAGCTCCCGCCGTACGTGCTGCGCGAGGCGCAGGGCGACTCGCCCGTCTTCCCAGGCCCCTCGGTCATGTGGACCGAGCACATGGCCATCCTGCGCACGCGCGGCCCCTCGGGGCCCGTTCGCTATGTCGGCATCTTCGATCGATGGGCCGCGCACCGGATCCTCCTCGGGGTGGCGCTGGCGCTCTTCTCGGGGTTCCTCGCGAGCTGCCTCGTGTGGTTCGCCGCCACCCTCATCCTGGGCCGGCGCTTGCGCGAGAGCTTGCACCACGCCGAGCTCGTGGTGCGGCGCATGGCGAGCGGCGATCTGGAGACGCGCCTCCCCTCGTACGGTGAAGACGAGATCGGCCGGCTGGCCAAGGACTTCAACCGCATGGCCGACAGCGTGGCCAAACACATCGAGGAGCTCCGGCGCGAGCGCGATCTGAGGCGCCGCAGCTTCGCGGCGTGGACGCATGAAATCGCCACGCCGCTCACCAGCGTCCTCGGGTACCTGGAGTCGCTCTGCATGGAGGACGACGTCGATGCGCCCACGCGCGATCGCTACCTCGCCACCGCCTACGAGCGCGCCCTGGCCCTCAAGGCGCTCACCGACGATCTTCGCACCATGTCGCAGCTCGACTTCGAGGGCCTGCGGCTGGAGACGCGGGTGCTCGATCTGGCGCTCATCGCGCGCACGGAGGTGCAAGGTTTCGTGCACGAGGCCGAGCGGCGCGGCATCGGCCTTCGCTCGGAGCACGAAGGGCCGGCCATGGCCATGGGCGATGGACAGCGGCTCGCGCAAGTCGTGCGCAACCTCTTGAGCAACGCGCTCCGCCATTCGCCCGAAGGAAGCCATGTGGTGGTCACCGTCCGCACGGAGACGTCTCCATCGGCCGAAGCCCCTCCGACCCCCCGCATGCGGGCGCGCCTCGAGGTGCGCGACCAGGGATCGGGCATCCCCAAGGAGCACCTCGCGCACTTGGGCGAGCTCTTTTACCGCGCCGATGCCTCGCGCGACCGGCGAACGGGCGGGCGTGGCCTCGGCCTGGCCATTGCCAGGGGCATCGTCGAGGCGCACGGGGGCAAGCTCTTCATTTCGTCGGAGCTGGGCTCCGGGACCACGGTTCGAATCGATCTCCCATCCCACCTGGACATTTCCCAAGGCCACCCCTAAGGGCTTCTGTATGCCCTTGGTTCGAATTGCCCTCAGGCAGGGAAAATCATCCGAATATCGCCGCGCGGTGGCCGATGCCGTGCACGAAGCGCTGGTCGAAGCCATCCGGATTCCGCCCGCCGACCGATTTCAAATCATCACCGAGCATGATTCGGAGTCGCTCATTTACGACCCCAGTTACCTCGGCATTACCCGGACCGACGACCTGGTGATCATCCAAATCACCATGAACGTGGGACGCACCCTCGACCTCCGGAAGCAACTCTTCGCCCGCATTGCCGAGCGCCTCGCGCAGGCCGTGTCCCTCCGGAAAGAGGACGTTTTGATCAGCCTCGTCGAGGTCGCAAAAGAAAATTGGTCCTTCGGCAACGGCGAAGCGCAATACGCCGATAAATGAGGGCGCCCGCTCGATCGACACCCTAGAATCGCGCCATGTGTTTGATCGCCGTCGCCTGGCAAGCGCACCCTTCCTTTTCCTTGGTGGTCGCGGCGAACCGCGACGAATGGCGCGATCGACCGACCGAATCCGCCCGATGGTGGACCGAGCATCCTCAGCTATTGGCAGGGCGCGATCTGCAAGCGGGCGGTACATGGATGGGCATCACCAAAGGCGGGCGCTTTGCCGCGGTGACCAACTTTCGCGATCCCTCCGATCGGCGAAGCACGGCGCGATCGCGCGGCGAGCTCGTCACCGACTATCTCCTCGGCGATGCGCCGCCCGAGATCTTTCTCGCGAGGCTCACGCCGCGCGTCGCGCTCTACAGCGGGTTCAACCTTCTCGCCGGTGATCGCGAGAACCTCTTCTACCTCGGGAGCCGCGATCCTCATGTGATGCCCGTCGCGCCGGGCGTTCACGGGCTCTCCAATCATATGCTCAATGAGCCATGGCCCAAGGTGCTGCGCGCCCGAGCAGCCATGGGCGGGGCGCTCGATGATGACAATCCCGCGCCGCGGCTCTTCGCCATGCTCTCCGATGCCACTCTTGCACCAGACGATCAGCTGCCCGATACGGGCGTGGGCCTGGAGCTGGAGCGGCGTCTCTCCGCGCCGCTCATCGTGGGGCCGGGCTATGGAACGCGAACATCGACGGTGCTCACGGTGGCCCGCGACGGCCACATGACGTTCGACGAGCGCACGCTCACCCCCGAAGGAGCGCCATCGGAAACACAGATGTTCGTTTTCTAACGACTTTTTTCTAACGGTCGCGCCGCCCATCCATGCGGAAAAGAGGCGCTGGATGCAATGCGTATCGACCGCGTTTGCGCGTATGCGGTTTCGCATTGTCGACTCCATGCAACGGTGGACGATGCCTCGATGCATCCACTGAGCTCGCTGAGTGCGCCAAAGCGCGCCGGCCGTCTTTGTATTTCGTTATGCGTGACACACATTTTAGTTCGGCAATCACGCGATTGACGTGGTAAGAGCGCAAGACGGGCAGAGTCCGTCCTGACCGCGCTATCTTCATCTTTGCCCGTTCTGGTCATTCTGGTTTGGCTTGCCCTCGCAGTGCACAACGTCGCTTGATCGCCCTCTAGCGATTCGAGGGCGTCGCTTTTCAGCAAAACGAAGGAGAGAAGCTTCATGAAACTCGTCGACCGGCTTCCACTCTTGCCGCTCGTGGTCGCGATTGCGTCTGTCACGTCGATGACGTCTGTCGCGTCCACCGCGTCTGCCCAGGATGCGCAGCCGCAATCCAAACAGGTTGCCCAGGCAACTGGCACGCCGGGCGCCGCGCCTGAAGCTCCGGCCACTCCCGAGACGGTGCCGCCCGCCCAAACCCCGGTCACCACCCAGGTGCAGCAGCCGCCCGCCACGTCGTCTTCATCGTCATCTGCATCTTCATCTGCAGCGGGCGCCGAAGAGGAGAAGCTCCCCCCCGGCACCTTCAAGATCCCGGGCACGAGGACCACGTTGACGTTGTCGGGCTACGCGCAGCTCGACATCACGTACGACTTCCGGGGTCGCGATCCCAACGTCGAAGGCAACGACTATGCAGCGCACGCGGCGAACATTCCGCTCAACGACTCGTACGAGTCGAAGGAAAAGCGCAATCAGCTTTATCTCACCGCGCGCACCAGCCGTATTGGCTTTTCGACCAACACGCCCACCGACTTCGCAGACATCGGCGTGAAGATCGAGGCGGACTTCGTCGCCGGCAACCTCTTGTCCGGTCAGACGTTCACCAACTCGGTGCTCTTCCGTCTGCGCCACGCGTACGGCACCCTGAGCGGCAAGTACGGCACCCTCCTCGTCGGTCAGAGCTGGTCGACGTTCCTCGATCTGCCGTCGGTCGCCGATACGGTCGACTTCAACGGCCCGGCCACCGTTCCCCTCATCCGCCAGCCGCAGGTGCGCTACACCATCCCGCTGGGCGGACCGTTCACCGCCGCCATCGCGGCCGAGAACGCGCCGGGCACGGACTACAACGGCACGGTCGACGCGGGCCATAGCAACGGCGGCCGAGGCAGCGCATCGAACCGCCGCGTCCAAACGATCCCGGACATCATCGCGGTGGTCGGCGCGTCGGGCAATTGGGGTTCGTTCTCCATCGCCGGCGTCACCATGAACTACCGAAACGCGAGCCGCGAGGCGACGGCGGCAACCCCGACCAACCCGGCGGTGCCGGCGGCCGATGGGTACAACAAGCAAGGCTGGGGCGCTCGCGCCTCGGGCGCGCTCAAGCTGCCGTGGGGCGACACCCTGCGCGGCAACGTGGCCGGCGGAAACGGCATCGGCCGTTACCTCTTCAACGCGGGCCTGGCCGGGCAAGGCGCCACCGCCACCGACACGAGCTTCGTGCTCTGGCAGGCGCTCGGCTACCACGTGAACTACACGCGCGTGTGGAGCCCGATGTTCCGCTCCAACGTCACGTGGGCGCAAACGTACTTCAAGAACAACGGCCAGGGCCCCTATGAGCCCAGCGCCGCGAGCCCCGATCCGGGGGTCAACCAGCGCATCGACGAGCTCTTCATCAACACGTTCATCACGGTGAACAAGCAGGTCGAGTTCGGCCTCGAGTACATCTTCGGCGAGCGCCGCACCTTCGGCCTCGAGCAAGACGCCGCGGGCCAGTCGTGCGGAACGGGCGTCGGTTGCCAGAAGGTCGGCACCAACCACCGCATCGGCGCCTCCGCGCACTTCAACTTCTTCTGATCCAGGCCGGTTCCTCGGCCTCGGCGGCCTATCACGTCGGATCGAGTGGTACGGCCGCCTTGCACAACGGGCACTCGGCGGGCGACCACAGGGAGTTGGTGAGCGCGCCGAGGCTCACCAACGGCACCCCCTTGTCTCGCGCATAGTGCTCGGCCGCCGAGCCGAGCACCAGCAGCGCTCCAAGCGCGGACGGTTTTGCGCCACACGCCTCGAGCGCAGTCCACGTGGCGCGAATCGCCGAACCGGCGTTGATCACGTCGTCGACGACGGCCACCCGTTTTCCGGAGAGCGCGGCATGCAAAGCCCGTGGGATGCGATACGCCACGGAATAGAGCCCGCCGCGCTCCGAATGTTTCTCCCGCTCCGAATAATGAAATTCGATGTCCAGCTCCGAGGCGACGCTCTGCGCTAAAAATGCTCCCCCCTCCAGAGGCCCGCAGATGGCGTCAACGCCACTTGGAGCGATCCGCCTGGCCAATTCTTGCGCCAGGCGCGCGATGCGCCTTGGATGTAAAAACAGCGCCCCCAACTCGAGCCACAGGTCGCCGTGATGGCCCGATTCCAACTCGAAATGCCCTCGGCGTATGTCGAACAACGCGGCAAGCCCGGGGACCATCTCGATGTCGCTCACTGTCTTGTTTTTGCTCCTGTTTTTGTTCCCGGTCTTGTTCTTTTGCTCGGTCTTTTTCGCGTTTTTGGTCGCGTTTTCTGTCGCGTTCTCGGTTGCCTTTTAGCTGGCCAGCAAAGACCGTCCCCCCCGCCGCCCGTCGGGTGGAGTGCCGGCGAGATGGGGATCGCATGGATCGCATGGATCCCGCGAGCACCCGAAGCCGCGATCAGAAGAAGTTGAAGTGCGCCGACGCGTTGACGCGGTGGTTCGTGCCGATCTTCTCGGGGTTGGTGTCGTTGCCGAAGGTGCGGCGCTCGTTCCAGTTGTACTCGACGCCGAACTCCACCTGCTTGTTCACGGTGATGAACGTGTTGATGAACAGCTGGTTGATGCGCGCGTTCACGCCCGGATCCGGGCTATCGGCGGTCGGCTCGTACGGGCCTTCCCCGTTGTTCTTGAAGAACGTCTGGCTCCACACCACGTTGGAGCGCAGCACCGGGCTCCAGACGCGCGTGTAGTTGACGTGGTACGCCAAGGCCTTCCAGAGGACGAACTCCGTGTCCTTGGCGGTCGCGCCTTGCCCGGCCAGGCCGGCGTTGAAGAGGTAACGGCCGATGCCGTCGCCGCCCGTGACGTGCCCGCGCAGGGTATCGCCCCACGGCAATTTGAGGGCGGTGGACGCGCGAACGCCCCACGCTTGCTTGTTGTAGGCGTCCGCCGCAGGCACGGCCGGCGCGGGGGGCACCGCCGGAGCAGCATCGCGGCTCGCGTTCCGGTAGTTCATGGTGACGCCGGCGATGGAGGCCGAGCCCCAGTCGCCCGACGCGCCGATCACGGCGATGAAGTCGGGGATGGTCTGGATTCTGCGGCGCCCGTTGGGGCGGCCGCCGGTGCTGCTGCCCGCGTCGGTAATGCCGTTGAAGTCCGTGCCGGGCGCGTTCTCGGCCGCGACCGCGGCGGTCAAGCCTCCGCCGAGCGGGATCGTGTAGCGCACTTGCGGCTGGCGGATGAGGGCGATGGAGCCTGGCCCGTTGAAGTCCACCGTCTCGGAGTACGACGGGAGGTCGAGGAAGGCCGACCAGCTCTGACCCGCGAGGAAAGTTCCGTACTTGCCGCTCAACGTGCCATAGGCGTGGCGCAGGCGGAAGAGTACCGAGTTGGTAAACGTTTGCCCCGACAGAAGGTTGCCGGCGTTGAAGTCACCTTCGATCTTTACGCCGATGTCCGCAAAATCGGTGGGCGTGTTGGTCGAAAAGCCAATACGGCTGGTGCGCGCGGTGAGATAAAGCTGATTGCGTTTTTCCTTCGACTCGTAGGAGTCGTTGAGCGGAATGTTCGCCGCGTGCGAAGCCCAGTCGTTGCCCTCGACGTTGGGATCGCGGCCCCGGACGTCGTAACCGATGTCGAGCTGCGCGTAGCCGGACAGGGTCAGGGTCGTCTTCGTACCTGGAATTCGAAAGGTTCCAGGGGGCAGCTTCTCCTCTTCGGCCGCGGGCGCAGGCGCGGGCTCGGGGGCCGGCGGCGCGGCGGGTTGCTGCACTTGGGTGGTGACCGGGGTCTGGGGCGGGGGCGCCGCCTCGGGGGTTCCCGGTTGGGTGGTTTCGGCCGCAGGCGCGGTAGGCGGAGAAGTCGGCTGCGGCGTCGCCTGGGCGACTTGTTTCGGCTGCGTTTTCGGTTCGTCGGCGGCAACCGCAGTGGCAGCGAAAGACGTCATCGCAGCCACGACCGGCGTAAGTTGAAGCCACTTGAGACGAGTCATAGGCGGTCTCCCCTTTTGGTTTTGCTGAAAAGCCACGCCCTCGAAATGGCGAGTGCGCGGACCAACTGAAAGTTTCGGAAGTTTCGCAGTGTCGTAGGTAAGCCGGCGGACGACCAAGAAAACGGAAGACGTGAGCGGACGAGGCCGGTCTTGCGCTCTTACCACGGGAAAGCGCAACCTTTGAATCCTGAAATTTCAAAGGGATTCACAATACGGATGCGTCGGTTCCTTCGCTGCTCAGCTTCGACACGGAGCGACAACGCGCCGGGTCACACCTCCGTGTCCAACTGACATCGGCGCACATGATCCGACGGTACACAGATAACGCACTACGACGCACTGGGACAAAGGTGTGCTGGTACACAGGGCGTTGCCTGTGCCGGCACACGAAACATGGAAAACATATCAACGAGGCGTATAACGGGCCGTTGACAAACCGAGGTACGGCCGTGGTAAAGGGTCGTAAACTGGGCGTATCAAAACATTTTTTCAGATAACGGGGATGGGAGGTCGCGATGCTCTATGCACGTGCGTTGGTGATGTCGGTGTTGGCGTTCGGCGCGGTGGGCTTGGGTTGCAAGGACAAAGAGCCCGAGAAAGCCGCTCCGCCGACTGCGGAAACCAAAGTTTCCGCCGCACCGGCGAGCGATACGATCACGATTGGACACATTGCCTCGCTCACGGGCAATGAAGCGACCTTCGGCCAGTCTGGGGACAACGGCATCAAGCTCGCTATCGAGGAGCAAAACCAGAAGAACGGTATCAAAGGCAAGAAGCTCGTTCTGAAGACGCTCGACGATCAGGGCAAGCCCGAAGAAGCAGCCGTCGCGGCCACGCGCCTCACCACGCAGGACCATGCCACGGTGCTCCTGGGCGAAATCGCCTCGAGCCGCTCGCTCGCCATGGCGCCCATCGCGGACAACAACAAGGTCCCGATGATCTCGCCCGCGTCGACCAACGTGAAGGTCACGAAGGACGGCGACAAGGTTCGTCCCTTCGTCTTCCGCGTCTGTTACATCGACCCGTTCCAGGGAACGGTCATGGCGAAGTTCGCCGCCGAGAACAAGAAGTACAAGAAGGTGGCTGTTCTGCGTGATGTCGGAAACGACTACTCCGTGGGCCTCGCCAACTTCTTCACGGCGAAGTTCAAGGAGCTCGGCGGCGAGATCGTCGACGACGTGAGCTACAAGGCGGGCGATCAGGACTTCAAGGCGCAGCTGACGAAGTTCAAGAGCAAGAACCCCGACGCGCTCTATGTCCCCGGCTACTACACCGACGTGGCGCTGATCGCGCGCCAGGCCCGGGAGCTCGGCTTGAAGCAAATCCTCATGGGCGGCGACGGCTGGGACTCGGCCAAGCTGTACGAGATCTCCAAGGGCGCGCTCGATGGTTCGTACTTCTCGAACCACTACAGCCCCGAGGACACCTCGCCCGTCGTGCAGGACTTCATCACCAAGTACAAGGCCGCCTACGGCGCCGTGCCCGATGCGTTGGCCGTTCTCTCCTACGACGCCGCGAAGGTCGCCTTCGACGCCATGGAGAAGGCCAAAGAGCTCACCGGTCCGAGCATCCGCGAGGCGCTCGAGGAGACGAAGGGCTTCAAGGGCGTCAGCGGAAGCATCACCTTCGACAAGGAGCACAACGCGACCAAGTCCGCCGTCGTGATCGGGATCGAGAAGAACGTCGGCAAGTACGCCACCACCGTGAACCCGTAATTCGTTTTGCGAATGGGCCCGCTTTCGGGATGACGAAGGTGGCACTCCGGCTTAGCGGCCGCCATGGGTTGCCTTCGAATGCACTCTGCGGGCCTTCGCGCGATCGCGTCTGACGAGCATCACTCGCGCACCGCGCCATCGCTCTCGCTCTCGCTCCCCTCTCTCGTCTCGCTCGTCTCCTCGTTCTCGGTCACCCTCTTTCGTTCTCTTTCGCCTCTCCCGCGCTCTCTTTCCCAAGCATCTCCCGCACCGCGCTCGCGTTGTTCGCGCCGCACGTGCATCTCGTTACCTTCTTTCCCCACCTCTTTCGTCGTCTCGCTCGTGTGCTCCCGTTCGGCGTTTGGTCATCCGCGGGTCGTGTGTTTGCGGGTGCGCGGGCGGGTGAGCGGTCGTGTCCGAGCCACCCGACGACAGCATTCACTGGGCGTGGCCCGCGCCCGTTGTAAGAGAAGGAGTCAACGTGCTAAAGGTGCAGCGACACTCGAAAACTGGGCTCTCTAAACGTTTTTCTCAATACGGGGATGGGAGGTTTTGATGCGCTACGCACGTGCATTGAGTATGGCGATGTTGGCGATCGGCGCGGTGGCTTGCAAGGACAAGGAGCCCGAGAAAGCTCCCGCCCCGACAGCCGCGGAAACGAAGACCTCAGCGGCACCCTCCGCTGTCGGTGACACGATCACGATCGGTCACGTTGGCTCGATGACTGGAAACGAGGCAACATTCGGCCAGTCGACCGACAACGGAATCAAGCTTGCCGTCGATGAGATAAACAAGAAGAACGGCATCAAAGGTAAGAAGGTCGTCCTCAAGACGTACGACGATCAGGGTAAGCCGGAAGAGGCGGCGGTCGCTTCGACGCGCCTCGTCACGCAGGACAAGGTCCTCGTCTACTTGGGCGAGGTCGCGTCGAGCCGCTCGATCGCGATGGGCCCCATCGCCGACTCGAACAAGATCCCCATGATCTCGAACGCGTCGACCAACCCGAAGGTCACGAAAGACGGCGATAAGACGCGCCCGTTCGTCTTCCGTGTTTGCTTCATCGACCCGTTCCAGGGCACGGTCATGGCGAAGTTCGCCGCGGAGAACAAAAAATTCAAGAAGGTGGCGATCCTGCGTGATGTCGGAAACGACTACTCCGTGGGCCTTGCAACGTTCTTCACGAACAAATTCAAGGAGCTCGGTGGCGAGATCGTCGACGACGTGAGCTACAAAGCCGGCGACCAAGACTTCAAGGCGCAATTGACGAAGCTCAAGAGCAAGAACGCCGAAGCCTTCTTCGTTCCGGGCTACTACACCGAGGTGGCGCTCATTGCGCGTCAGGCTCGCGAGCTCGGCATCAAGGCGCCGTTCCTGGGCGGCGATGGGTGGGACTCGGCCAAACTGTACGAGATCGCGAAGGGCGCGCTCGATGGCGCTTACTTCTCGACGCACTACAGCGCGGAGGACACCTCGCCTATCGTTCAGGAGTTCATCACCAAATACAAGGGCGCCTACAATTCTGTCCCGGACGCGTACGGCGTTCTCGGTTACGATGCCGCCAACGTTGCGTTCGCCGCGATCGACAAGGCCAAGGAGCTCACGGGCCAGGCCGTTCGCGACGCCATCGAGGAGACGAAAGGCTACAAGGGTGTGAGCGGTACGATCACGCTCGACAAGGATCACAACGCGGTCAAGTCGGCCGTCGTCATCGGCGTCGAGAAGAACGTCGGCAAATTCGCCGCCACCATCAGCCCCTGAGCCCCTGAGCAGCAGTTCCGCAGTTTCCGTATTCGATTCACCTCACGGCTCTCGAACGAGCCCTCTACCTGGTTCTCCCCGGGAGCCGTGTCCGACCTTCAACGCAGTGCGCCAATCCACTGGCTCCACTTTCTTCAAATAGGTCGTTCCAAATGAACTTGAGACTCGCTACCCATCGGGATGTCCACGCATGACCGAATTTCTACAGCACCTCGTCAACGGCCTCTCGGTAGGGACGATTTATGCCCTCATCGCGCTTGGCTACACGATGGTTTACGGCGTTCTCAAGCTCATCAACTTTGCTCACGGTGACGTGTACATGGTGGGCGCGTTCGCGGGGCTCTACGTGGCCCGCGGAATCGGGGTCGACGCAGAACCATCGATCTTCAAAGCCGGAATCGTCTTTGTCGGGTCGATTCTCATCTGTGCGGCCCTCGGTGTCCTCATCGAGCGGTTTGCGTACCGCCCGCTGCGGCAGCGCGCCCGCCTCACCGCGTTGATCACCGCCATCGGCGTCTCGTTTTTGCTCGAGTACGGGTTCCAGCTTCCGCCGATCATCAACGGGGAGGTCCCCTTCCCGCCCGGGCCGACGCCGCGCTTCTTCCCGGAGCCGTTCGCCCGCGTGGACTTCGAGCCGCTCGGCGTCCACATCAGCAACTACGACTTGGTGTCGCTGATCGTGGCCGTGGGCTTCATGTTTGCGCTGCAGTACATCGTGTACCGGACCAAGTTTGGCACGGCGATGCGCGCGGTGTCGTTCGACGCGGGTGTCGCGGGGCTCATGGGTGTCAACGTGAACCGGGTCATCGTGTGGACGTTCGCGCTCGGCAGCGGCTTGGCGGCTGCAGCGGCCATCCTGGTCGCCGGCTCCCGCCCCAGCATCAACCCCCTGCTCGGCCTTCTCCCCGGCATCAAAGCCTTCGTCGCCGCGGTGTTCGGGGGCATCGGCAACGTGCAGGGTGCCATGGTCGGCGGTCTCGTTCTGGGGCTCGCGGAAGAGTACGTCGCAGGCTACCTGCTCTCCTCTTATCGTGATGGGATCGCGTTCGCGCTCCTCATCATCATTCTACTTCTGCGGCCCGAAGGTCTCTTCGGTCGCGTGCGCGCGGAGAAGGTGTAGCCGTGGATATGCCTCGCACCCTCACCATTCTGCTGCGTTCGGTCCTTCCCTTCCTCATCGGTATACCCATCCTGTGGGCGTTCAACGGTGAGCTGTCCAGCTCCGCGGACATCATCTTGATGGTGGCGGGCATCAACGTCATCCTGGCGGTGTCGCTGAATGTCGTGAATGGGTTCACGGGCCAATTCTCCATTGGTCACGCGGGTTTCATGGCCGTGGGCGCCTACACGGCGTCCAAGATCACGGTCGCCACCAACTCGCTCGAGATCGTGGGCCTCCCCACGGACGTCTCGAACCAGCTGATCTTCTTCCTTGCGCTCGTCGCCGGCATGGTGATGGCCGCGCTCATGGGTCTTCTCGTTGGCATGCCCTCGCTCCGGCTGCGCGGCGACTACCTCGCCATCGTGACCCTCGGCTTCAACGAGATCATCCGCGTCATCATCGAGAACACGGAGTTCCTCGGACAAGCCACCGGCATCTCGGGTTTGCCGCGCCGCAGCAATCTGATTTGGGTCGGCATTGGCGTGATTGCTACCATCACCATGGCGCGCCGCCTCGTCGGCTCGACCCACGGCCGCGCGCTTCTGGCGATTCGCGAGGACGAAGTGGCCGCAGAGGCCATGGGCGTCGACACCACTGGCTACAAAGTCCGCGCATTCGTGATTTCGTCCGCGTTCGCCGGCCTCGCGGGCGGATTGTTGGTCCACCTGATTCAGCTCTGCACACCGCGCAGCTTCACCTTCGTCAAATCGATCGAGGTGGTCGTGATGGTCGTGCTCGGCGGAATGGGGTCCGTCACGGGCTCGATCGTGGCCGCGCTGGTGCTAACCTTCGCGCTCGAAGGACTGCGTGACGCGCAGCAGTACCGCATGGTCATGTATTCAATCCTTCTCATCGTGCTGATGCTCACCCGCCCCGAGGGTCTCTTCGGCACACGCGAAATCTGGGACTGGCTTCCGAAGCTCCGCAAGAGGACAAGTACATGAGCGTAGCGGTCAACGATGCAGGACAGCGCGATACCAGCGCAACGTCGCGGCGCAATTGGGGTGAGACCTGCCTCGAGGCCAAACAGGTCACCATGCAGTTCGGTGGCCTCAAGGCCCTCTCCGAGTTCAGCTTGACGCTCGAACCCGGTGAATTGGTCGGACTCATCGGCCCCAACGGCGCGGGAAAGACCACGGCCTTCAACGCCATCACCGGCGTGTACACGCCCACCTCGGGCGACGTGCACATCTGCGGCAAGCGCGTGAATGGCCTGCGTCCTCATCAGATTTGCGGCCACGGCATCGCCCGCACCTTCCAGAACATCCGGCTCTTCAAGGAGCTCACCGCGCTCGACAACGTGCGCGTCGCCTGTCACCACGGGCGCAACGCCGGGTTCGCCGCCTCGTTCTTTCGCACGAAGGGCTTTCTCGACGACGAAGCGCGCATCACCAAGCGAGCCCTCGAGTTCCTGGACGTGATGGGCCTCGGCCGCCTTCGCGACGAGCGCGCCAAGAACCTCCCCTACGGCGAGCAGCGCCGTCTGGAGATCGCGCGCGCGCTGGCCACCGGCCCGAAGATCCTCTGCCTCGACGAGCCCGCCGCCGGCATGAACGCGTCCGAGAAGGTCGCGCTCATGGAGTTGATCCGGAAGATCCGAGACGACTTCAAGCTGGCCATCCTGGTCATCGAGCACGACATGCGCCTGGTCATGGGCATCTCGGAGCGCCTGGTGGTGCTCGATCACGGGGTGACCATCGCCAAGGGCGCGCCCGAGGTCGTCCGCAAGAACCCCAAGGTCATCGAGGCCTACCTGGGCGACTCGTACCTCGAGGAGAAGCACATCGCGGTGCCCGCGCACTCGGGCGAGCTCATGGTCGACGACGGAACACCGGCCGACGAGCCCTCCGTCAAAGAGGTGCAGGCGTGAGCACGAGCAGCCCGTCGGTCTCCGCGGTGAGCCGAAACTCGTCGCGCCTTGCCGCGGTGGCGAACCCCATCCTCAGCGTCAAAGATCTGAAGGTCAACTACGGCGCCATCGAGGCGCTGCGCGGTATCTCGCTGGAGGTGCCCGAGGGCAAGGTCGTCGCGCTCATCGGCAGCAACGGCGCCGGCAAGACCACCACCCTGCGCGCCATTTCGCGCATGCTCCGCCCCATCGCGGGCTCCGTCAAATTCCGCGGCGAGGAAATCACGACCTTGCAGGCACATGAAATCGTGGCGCGCGGCCTGGCGCATGCGCCCGAGGGCCGCGGCATCTTCCTGAACCTCTCCGTCCGTGAAAACCTCGATCTCGGCGCCTTCCTGCGCAATGATAGCGACGAGATCGCCAAGGACATGGACAAGATGTTCAAGCTCTTTCCCATCCTGAAAGAGCGCGAGCACCAAGTGTCGGGCACGCTCTCGGGCGGCGAGCAGCAAATGCTGGCCGTGGCGCGCGCGCTCATGTGCCGTCCCAAGCTGCTCCTCCTCGACGAGCCGTCCTTGGGCTTGGCGCCGCAGGTGGTGGACAAGATCTTCAGCGTGCTCCGCGATGTCTCGCAGGCGGGCGTTGCGCTGCTCCTGGTCGAGCAGAACGCGCACAAGGCGCTCCAGATCGCCGAGCGTGCGTATGTGCTCGAGACCGGCGAGGTCGTGATGTCCGGTACGGGGCAAGAGCTGCTCAACTCGCCCGAGGTCCGCAAGGCGTACCTGGGCGAATAGCTCCTCGTCTCCAAAAGCATGCGACCGCCGGAGCCCGAGGGCTCTTGGCGGTCGCTTCGTTTAAGCGCCGTGATCGCGCGCGGCATGTCCGACGCGCCATGGTTCGCGCATGGTCGCGGGAACGCGCCGGCGCAACGGTCACCCGAAGCGACCCTCTTCACGCGTGGACAACCCGAGCCCCCGCCGGCCGCATATCCGAACTCCGACCTACAAAAAACGACCACCCCCGGAGTGCACGCTTGGGCGCACGACTCGGGGGTGGTCGACCGCCCGCAGCCCCGAAAGCGGGCGAGGACGTGCGGATCGGGGCCCTCAGAACGCCGCGATGACGGCGCCGTCGTACTTCTTGGCGATGAAGGCCTTCACTTCTTGCGACGTGAGGAGCTTGGCGAGCTTTTGCACGCGGGGCTCGTTTTCGTTGCCTTTGAGGACGCTGAGGACATTGGCGTAGGGGTTGTTTTCGCCCTTCTCCAGGGCCAGGGAGTCCTTGGAGGGCTTCAAGCCGACTTGGATGGCGTAGTTGCCGTTGACGACGGAGAGGGCGGTGTCGTCGAGGGAGCGCGGGAGCTGGGCGGCCTCGAGCTCTTTGATTTTCAGGGACTTGGGGTTCGACGCGATGTCGGCCACCGTGGCGCTCACGCCGGCGCCGTCTTTGAGGGTGAGCAGGCCGTTGTCGGCGAGGAGACGGAGGGCGCGTCCGGCGTTGGTGGGGTCGTTGGGGATGGCGACGACGGCGCCCTTGGGGGCATCGGCGACGGCCTTGAGCTTCTTCGAGTAGAGGCCGAGCGGCTCGATGTGGACCTTGGCCACTGAGCTCATGGCGATGTTGTGCTGCTTGCCGAAGTCCTCCATGTACGGAACGTGCTGGAAGAAATTGGCGTCGATTTGCTTGTCGTTCAGCGCCATGTTGGGCTGCACATAGTCGGTGAACTCGACGATCTGAAGCTTCAAGCCTTCCTTCGCGGCCAGGTTCTCCTGAACGAAGCGCAGGATGTCCGCGTGCGGGATGGGTGAGGCTCCGACCTTGAGGGGTGCGTCTGCGGCACTGGGTGCCACCTCGGCCTTCTTCTCGGCCTTGTTCTCATCCTTCTTTTCCTCCTTCGAACAACCCGCGAGCGCGAACGCGAGCACGAAAAGGGCGGAGAGGGAGAGCAGCCATGCCGTGGTGATTTTGACGATGAATCGGGTTTGCAACGAAGCCTCCTCGAAAGAACGCGAACAAATCGCAGGGATCGCGATTTTCGCTCCGCGAGAATAGTGTCTATTATTACGAACACAAGGGTGAATGTGCGCTTTTTTACGCCGTGGTCGGGCACGGGCGCAAAGACGCGCCAGGATTTTTAGCCCGGGCGCGCGACGGCAACGCGAATTTCAGCCCGGGGCGCGCGGCGAGCGCGGATTTTCACCCCGGAAGGGAGACGGCCGCCGGATCCAGCACGCGCGACAAGAACGTGCGCGTTCGCTCTTGGGTCGGGTTGCCGATGACTTGGGCGCCGGGCCCCTGTTCGACGATGACGCCACCGTCCATGAAGACGACCCGGTCGGCGACCTCGCGGGCAAAGCTCATTTCGTGGGTGACGACCATCATGGTCATGCCCTCGCGCGCGAGCATGCGCATGACCGCCAGCACATCGCCGACCAGCTCGGGATCGAGGGCCGACGTGGGCTCGTCGAAGAGCATCAGCTCGGGGTTCATGGCCAGCGCGCGGGCGATGGCCACGCGCTGTTGCTGCCCGCCGGAGAGCTGGGCCGGGTAGGACTTCGACTTGGCGGCGAGGCCGACCCGCTCGAGGTTTTCCACGGCCACGCGCGCGGCCTCGTCGGGGGCTCGGCCGAGGACCCGGCGCTGCGGGAGGGTGAGGTTCTCCGTCACCGTGAGGTGGGGAAAGAGGTTGAACTGCTGGAAGACCATGCCGATTCGCCGGCGCTGGGCGTCGATGTCGACGTCGGGATCGGTGATCTCGACCCCGCCGACGAAGATCTGCCCCGCCTCCGGCTCCTCGAGCAGGTTCACGCAGCGGAGCAAGGTGGATTTGCCCGAGCCCGAGGGCCCGATCACGCACACCACCTCGCCGCTCCCGATCGAGAGATCGATGCCCTTGAGGACCGAAAGGGCGCCGAACGACTTGTGCACCCCGCGAATTTCCACCGCGTTGGCGTTGGTGACGCTCTTCATGTTCTCCCCTGGCTCGCGTTGGCGCGCGCCTCCAGGCGGCGGACCAGGTATCCGAGCGGAATGGTGACGATGAGATAGCAGAGGCCCGCCACGAAGATGGGCGTGGTGTTCGCGGTCTCGCTGGCCAGATCGCGCCCGAACTTGGTGAGCTCGCGCTCCTCCAAGCTCACTCCGAGGAAGAGCACCAAGGACGAGTCCTTGAACAGCAAGACCAGCTCGTTGGTGAGCGGCGGGATGATGATCCGAAACGCCTGCGGCAAGATGATGGAGAGCATCGCGCGCCGATGGGAGAAGCCCAAGGAGCGCGCGGCCTCCATCTGCCCCTTGGGGACCGCTTGGATGCCCGCGCGGATCGTCTCCGCCATGTACGCGGCGGAGACGAGGCCGAGGCCCAGCGCCACCTTCCCGTAGGTGCCGCCCGGGAGCTCGGTGCCGGGGAACGCCAGCGGGATGCCGACCCCCACGAACATGAAGATGAGGAGCGCCGGCAGCCCGCGGAAAAATTCGATGTAGAGCCCCGCGAACCACCGATACGGCAGGACGTGCGAGAGCCGCATCAGCGCGATGACGAGGCCCAGCAAGAGCCCCAAAAGGAAGCCCGACAGGGTGTAGACGACGGTATTTTTCAGGGCGATGGTGAGCAGCCCCGGAAAGAGCCGAGCCGCCACATCGAGCCGCACGAACTGGCTCGCCAGGGTCTTCCAGTCGGCCAACCACCCCACGATCCCGATGACGATCGCGAGCAGAGCATACTGGATCGTTTGAGAAGCGGACGCGCGGCGCCTCGCTCGACGGTTCGACGTCATGCGCGCGGCTCTAGGGCTTGGTCACGTTCGTCGGCTGGGGGCCGAACCACTGTTCGTAGAGGCGCTTGTACGTGCCATCGGCGCGGGCCTCCTTCAGCACCTCGTTGATGGCGGCCACGAGCTTGGCGTTGCCCTTCTTCACGGCGAAGCCCAGCTGCTCCCCCGTATCCAAGTACGCCACGATGTCGAAGGAGGCCGCGTTGCCCGAGTCCTTCATCCACGACTGCACCACAGGGTGATCTTCGATCACGCTATCCACCTGTCCAGATTTGAGCCCGCTGAGCAGCGCGTCGGAGCTGTCGAAGGAGACGGGGTTGAAGCCCTTGGACTTGGTGAAGTCCTCGCCGGTGGTCTGCGACTGGGTCCCCACCTTCTTGCCCGAGGTCTTGAGGTTCTCGAGGTTGGTCACCCCCGCGCCCTTCTTCACGATGAGCGCTTGGTTGGCGTCGAAGTAGGGGTCCGAGAAGTCGAGGTTCTTCTTGCGAGGCTCGGTGATGGTCATGCCGGCGGCGACCAGATCGCATTGGCCCGAGTTGAGGAAGGCGCCGGTCTTCATGTTCTCGAACTGCGTGTCGACGAACTCCTGCTTCACGCCGAGCTTCTTGGCGACCAAGTCGATGACGTCCACGTCGAATCCGACGATTTTTCCGTCTTTTTCGATCTGAAACGGCGGATACGGCAGGTGTGTGCACGTGACCAGGGCCCCCGCTTTGACCAAGGGCACGCCGCCGGCCCCCGTTCCCGTCTTGTCTTTGCTGCATCCTGCAACCAACGCAGAGACGACGGCAGCGACACCGAAAACGAGGCATTTCGTATAGGTAAACAAGGGAGCCTCCTTACGAGCAGGGAGTTGTCCAAAGCGTATACACTAGAGCAGACCCCAGGAACGAGGTCGGGGTCCAAGCGCGTCACTATGGCATGCGTCAGGCGCACGCGGCGCGTAAAAGAGAAATCCCACTGGAATCCCAGGGTATTCTGCGCCTTCCCGCGCGCTTGGCGTGCATGGTCCTCTGCGGGGCCGCCCCGGCTCGGCGCTCGAACTGTTGGAGTCGGGGCTCGAACTGTTTACAGTCGGCCCTCGGACGGCGCGCCTCGGATCACCTGCGCGCCGCCCGGATGCGGCAGCGCGAAGAACCAAGGAGCGTTTCATGCGGGAGAGGGTCGAGGTAGCGTGGGTTTTGGCCGCAACGATGGGATTGTCCGCGGGGTTGCTCGCGGGGTGTCGCGGGAGCTCCAGCTCTAGCTCCAGCTCGGGCTCGGGCTCGGGCTCGGGGAGCTCGAACCACGAGGGCGCGGGCGCGCAGGAGAAGCCCGTCACGATTACGTGGTGGGATACGTCGGATTCGACGAACGAGGCGCCGAAGTTCAAGGACCTCATCGTCAAATTCCAAAGCAAGTATCCCAACATCAAAGTCGATTATCAAAACATCGCCTTCGACCAAGCGCGCGACAAATTCAAGACCGCCGCGCAGGCCAGCACCGCCCCCGACGTGATGCGCGCCGAGGTGGCGTGGACGGCGGAATTCGCCTCCTTACGTTATCTCGCGCCCCTCGAGGGTACGGCGGCGAGCGCGGATCTCGGCGATTACCTCCCTGCCCCGCTCTCCAGCAACAAATACGACGGTAAGCTCTATGGCGTGCCGCAGGTGACCGACGCGCTGGCGCTCCTCTACAACAAAGCGCTGCTGCAGAAGGCCGGCGTATCGGAGCCGCCCGCGACCATGGAGCAGCTCAAACAGACCGCGCTGGCGGTGAAGGCCAAGGCGGGCGCGGACGGGCTTTACCTCAACCCGCAAGGGTACTTTCTCTTGCCCTTCATTTATGGTGCGGGGGGCGATCTCGTGCGGGTGGAGCAAAAGAAGATCGTGGTGAACGGGGCGGAGGCGGTCAAAGGCCTGGAGGTGGCGCTCGATCTGATCAAGTCGGGCGCGGCGCCGAAGCCGGATCTCAACTCGGGGTACAATCAGATGCAGGCCGGCTTCAAGGACGGCAAGGTGGCCATGGTCCTCAACGGCCCCTGGTCGGTGGCCGACGACTTCACCGGAAAGGCGTTCGCGGACAAGGCCAACCTGGGCATCGCGCCGGTGCCGGCGGGCAGCTCGGGCAAGCCGGGCGCACCGCTGGGGGGGCACAACTACGTGGTGTACGCGGGCTCGAAGAACCTCCCCGCCTCGTACCAATTCGTTCAATTCATGAACAGCGCGGAGAACCAGGCGTACCTGGCCAAGGAGCTCGGGCTCTTGCCCACGCGCGCATCGGCCTACCAGCTGCCCGATGCGTCGGCGAACCCGGTGGTGCCCAAGTTCAAGGCGGTGATCGACAAGGCGGTGCCGCGCCCGGCCATCGCGCAAGGCGGGCAGCTGCTCGTGCCGCTCGATCAGAACTACGCGCGGGCCATCGGGGGCGACAAGAGCCCGCAGGCGGCGCTCGATTCGGTGGCCAGCGACTACAGGCAATTCCTCAAGGATTGGAATTAGAGCCGGCATGGCAACGGCTGCCGGGCGCTTGCGGCGCTCCTGGGACAAATACTGGTACGCGTGGGCGATGGTCATCCCGGTCACCCTGGTGCTCGGCGCGCTGGTGGTGATCCCGCTCGTGCGCGGTATTTACCTCTCCTTCACCGACGCCAACGAGCGCAACGTGGCCGCGACCATCGGGCAGTTGCGCTTGCCCGATTCGTTTCAGGTCATCGGCTTGCGCAACTACACCGACGTTTTGTTCGGCCCGAGCTCCAAGTTTTGGTCGGTGCTGGCCCGAACGGGGATCTGGACCTTCGCGTGCACCTTTCTGCACTACACGTTGGGTCTGGGGCTCGCGGTTTTGCTCAATCGCCCGCTGCGCGGCCGGGCCATCTACCGGGTGCTGCTCATCTTGCCGTGGGCCGTCCCCACGTTCATCAGCGCCTTTGCCTGGAAGCTGATCCTGGCGCGCGACAACGGCATTCTCAACTACGCGCTCGGCGGGGTGGGCGTAGGTCCTCTCGATTGGCTGGGGACCGACGCGCTGGCGCTGGTCTCGGTCATCGCCGTCAACGTATGGGTGGGCGTCCCGTTCATGATGGTCGCCATCCTGGGCGGGCTGCAGTCGATCCCGTCCGAGCTCTACGAGGCGGCGGAGGTCGACGGGGCCTCGTCCTGGCAGCGATTCTGGCACGTCACCCTGCCCGGCCTTCGCACGGTGAGCGCGGCGGTGATCCTGCTGGGGACGATCTGGAGCTTCAACATGTTCCCCATCATCTTTCTCATGACGGGGGGCGGGCCCGGCGACGCCACGCAAATCTTGGTGACCTACGCGTTCGTATCGGCCTTCGAGGGCGTGCGCGATTATGCGCTGGCGGCCACCTACGGGGTGCTCATCGTCAGCATCCTGGTGGTCTTTTCGACCTTCTACCGGCGCGCGCTCCGCGCCAGCGGCGAGGTGTGGTGACATGGGCACGAGACGTCGCGGCGAGCGGCCTTTGGCCATGTCGGTGCTCTTGCATGCCGCGCTGGTGGCGGCGAGCGCGGTGGCGATCTTCCCCATCCTCTGGGTGCTCGCCATCTCGCTGCGGCCGGGGTTTGCGGGCAGCAGCGAGGTGCGGCTCTTCGAGGCGTCGTCGCTCGCCAACTACGGGTATGTGCTCTCGGAGACCAAGCTGCTCGTCTGGCTCTGGAACTCGGTGCGCGTGGCCTTCTTCACCACGGTCATCGGCATTTTTCTCTCGGCCACCGCGGGGTACGCGCTCTCGCGCTTTCGCTTCCCGGGCCATCGCCCGCTGATGTGGACGTTCTTGATCACGCAGATGTTCCCGGCCGCCATTCTGCTGGTGCCGCTCTACAACATCCTGAACGGGCTCGGCCTGATCGATACGCACACGAGCCTGGTCTTCGCGTGCGCGACGGTAGCCGTCCCCTTCTGCACGTGGATGCTCAAAGGGTACTTCGACGCCATCCCCATCGAGATCGACGAGGCGGGCCGGGTCGACGGGCTCACCCCCATCGGCACCTTCTGGCGCCTGATCTTTCCGCTGGCGCGGCCGGGGCTGGCAGTAACTGCATTCTACACATTTCTCCAGGCGTGGGGCGAGGTTTGCTATGCGACGGCGTTCATCACCAGCGACGACAAGAAGACCTTGGCGCTGGGGCTGCAAACGTTCGTGACGCAGCACAAACAAGAGTGGGGATACCTGGCGGCGGCGTCGATCCTGGTCACCTTGCCGGCGGGGATCGTCTTCTTCGTGGCGCAAAAGCATCTGGTGGCGGGGCTCACGGCGGGCGGCACCAAGGGGTAAAGCACATGTCCAAGGTTGGCTATCGAAAGGCGACGCGCACGTATCCGGGTGGAACGCGGCCGGCGGTGAACGCGCTGGATCTGGAGATTGGCGCGGGGGAATTTCTGGTGCTGGTGGGGCCCTCGGGCTGCGGAAAATCCACGGCGCTGCGGATGCTGGCGGGGCTCGAGGACGTGGACGCGGGCTCGATTCACATCGGCGACCGCGACGTGACCCACCTCCCGCCGAAGGACCGGGACATCGCCATGGTGTTTCAGAACTATGCGCTCTACCCGCATATGACGGTGGCGGAGAACATGGGCTTTGCGCTGAAGATCGCCGGCACCTCCAAGGACGAGATCCAGCGGCGGGTGCGGGAGGCGGCGGCGATCTTGAGCCTCGAGGAGTACCTCGATCGCAAGCCCAAGGCGCTCTCGGGCGGGCAGCGGCAGCGGGTGGCGATGGGGCGCGCGATCGTGCGGCAGCCGAAGGTGTTCTTGATGGACGAGCCGCTCAGCAACCTGGACGCGAAGCTCCGGGTGCAGACGCGGACGCAGATCGCGTCGCTGCAGCGGCGGCTGGGGGTGACCACCGTCTATGTGACGCACGATCAGGTGGAGGCGATGACCATGGGGGATCGGGTCGCGGTGCTGCGCGATGGGGTGCTTCAACAGTGCGATACGCCGCGGGCCATGTACGAGCGGCCGGCGAACATGTTCGTGGCGGGGTTCATTGGGTCGCCGGCGATGAATTTCTTCCCGGCGGCGGCGCTTGGCGCGGCGGGGGTCGCCGGGGGCGATGAGGCGATGCGGGGCGCGGAGGACGTGACGGTGGGGGTTCGGCCGGAGTCGTTTCGGGTGGTGGGGGCCGAGGCGGCAGGGTTGGCGGTGACCGTCAATGTGGTCGAGGAGCTGGGCGCCGATGCGTACGTGTATGGGATGGTCGAGCTGGGGGGCGAGACGCACGACGTGGTGGCGCGCGTGGATGGGCGGGGTCCGCCGCGGCGGGGGGAGCGGGTGCGGCTCGCGGTGCGGGAGGAGGAGGTGCATCGGTTTTCGAGGCGCACCGGGGAGCGGATTGTGGAGGCGTGAGCGGCGCGCCTCTCTATTTGCAGAGATAGGCGTATTTTAGCTCGCTCGCGGGCTGTTTTTCGCCGACGTAGCTGATGTGGATACCCCCGGTGGGGTCGGCGGCGAGGGCGATGCCGCCGTCGCGGTGGACGTTTTGGTCGAGGGTGGTGGTGAACCAGCTCTCGCCTTTGCGGCGGGCGTATTTGAGGGCGCGGCGGGAGAGGTCGTAATAGGCGATGTGGGGATCGCCGGAGGGGTCGACGGCGAGGGAGGTGAATTGGCCCACGTTGGGGCTCGTGTCGACGACGGCCGTCTCCCAGGTGCCGGTCTGGGAGCGGCGGGCGTATTTGAGGGCGGAGGCGGTGTTGTCGTAGTAGCTGGCGTGGACGCCGCCGGAGCCATCGAGGGCGAACGAGGCGTGTTGGCCGACGTTGTCGGTGGCGTCGACGGTGACCTTCTCGGCCAGGTTGCTCAGCTCGACGAACTTGAGATCGTGGTTGGGGATCTCGTGGTAGCCGATGGCCACGTGGCCGGCGGCGTCGGTGAGGATGGATGTGGCGCTTCCAATGTTGTTCGGCTCGTCCAGGGTTCGCAGATCCCAGGCGGCGCTGCCGCTCGGGCGCTGGCCGTAGCGGAGATAGAGCCTCTCGCCCGCGGTGCTGACATTGCCGCGCAGGTAGCTGACCCAAGCCGTCCCCGATGGGGTGATCGCGAGCGAGGGATAGGGGCCGTTGGTCTCGATGGTGTCGATGTCCGAGCGGGTCCAGGTGGCGATGGCGCGGGGTCGATCCGCCATGCGCAACACGCGGAGACCGCCGTCGACCGCGTATGCGATGTGAACACCGCCGTTGCCGTCCAGCGCCAAGGACGAGTGCCGGCCGGCGGCCTCGTCGTCCACCTTGTTGAAGCTCCAGGTGCCGCCGAGCGGGCGATGCGCGTACCGCAGCGCGTGGCCGGTGCGGTCCCAGTAGCTCACGTGGACGCCGCGGGCGCTGTCGACTTGGAGCGAGGAGGAGGGGCCGACGTCGGTGGTGGCATCGACGGTGGCGAGGGTCCATGCGCACGCCGTGCACGCGCCGCTGGCGCAGGATTGGCCGGAAGGGCAAGGCACCGGCGGCCCCCACTCCAGGCAGGAGTCGGCGTCGAACTGGCCGCAGGGGGCGAGGCCCTGCTCGGTGCACTGGGTGGCGCTCGGTCGGCACTCGTCGCGGCAGGATGCGCCCGTGGCCAAGGTCGCCGCGACGTCGACGGTGCGATGCAGCTCCGGCACCGTGTCGAAGGCCGTGTGCGCGACGCGGGCGCTGCGGGCCAGGCCCCAGACATCGACGTGCAGCGGCTTGCCGGCCAAGGTGTCGTCGAGCAAGATCGTCACCGTCTCGTCCGCGCCGAGGACGGCGGCCGCGGCCTCGGGCACCGTCGCCTTGCGCCCGCTGCCCTCGAGCTCCAGCTGCGTGATCTGCGCCGAGGGATCGAGCTTGGCGTGCACGCGGATCGACGTGGGCACCTCGCCGTCCGGCGACGAGCTCGCGCAGGCGGCCGCTAGCGCCGTCAGCGCCGCCAGCGCCATCCGCGCGAGCGCGGCGGTCGCGACCGGCGTGCGGCGCCTCATGGCGTTCTCCAATCGATGGTAGTGCCGGCCGGCACGGGATTGCCGCCGCCGCCGCCTCCGCCGCTCGAGGACGAGATCACCACGGCGGTGACCACGGCGCCTGCGACCACGGCGGCGGCGCCCGTCCAGAACCACCATCGCTGGTAAACGGGCGCCGAGGCGCGCTCGGGCGCAGGTTTGAGCACGTCGCTCGCCGTATGCCGCGAATCGGCCTTTGGGGCCGACGCCCCGTCGAGCCGGAGGACCAGCGGCGGCCCTTGCGGCGGCGGCGTGGCCGGAGGATCGGCGCTGGGGCGATCGGGTGCGTGGGCCTTTGCGGCGGTATCGTCGGAGGGCTCGAGCTCGCGAACGTGCATCTCGGCCTCGGCGCGCTGGGCGCCGCTGGGGGCCTCGCGCACGTAACGGCGATACAGCTCGAGGGCGCGCTCGCGGTTGCCCAAAAGGCGCGCGCACTCCGCCATGTTCCAGAGGAACCCGGGCTTGTGCGACAGCTCGAAGCCGGCCGCGAAGGCGGCTTCGGCCTCCAAGTAGCGACCGCCCTGAAAATGCCCCGTTCCTTCCGCGTAATATTGCCGGGCGCGCGCCTCGGATTGCGCGGGGGTCTGCGCCGAGGCGGTGGCGGGCGCGAGGATCAGGACCACACACGCGAGCCACACCGAGCACGCCGAGAAGAGCGACTTCATCATCCGCTTGGCTCCATCGTGGAATTCGAATCAGTCGAATGGATTGACGAGTTTGGCCGCCGGAGGAGGCGCCGACGCGGCGGTGCGCGCGCTGCTCGCCCCTGCCATCGCCGGGCGCCGGACCGAAGGAGGTCGCGACACGGCGGCCGACGCGGGCGATGGTACCGATCCGAGCACCGACGGCGCCGACGCGACGGGCTCCGGAGCGACGGTCGCCAACGCCGGCGCGGCGGGTGCCGACGCCGCGACCGCGCTCCGCGGCGGCGTGTCGGGCGATGGCAGCGACGCGATCGCGGCCGGGCGCGATCCCGCCGCCGCGTGTCCAGACCCCGTCTCGGACTCGGCGCCGTTCCGCGATCGGACCATGAACGAGGCCGCGCCCAGCACGACCACCGCGATCATCGCACCGGCAAAGAGACGGCGGAGCAGGCTCGCGGACCTCGCCCCTCGCCGCAAGGTGGGCGCGCGCGAAGACGGCGGCGGCGCGATGCCGACGGCCGACACCTCGGTGACCGTCGGCGTGTTCAAGCGCGGAACGGCCTTGAGCGCCGCGAGCGGTGAAACGGGCGACACCAAGGTCGATTGCAGCGACATGCGCCCCGAAGGGCGCGAGGGCCGCGAGGGCGCGGGCGGGACGATCGCGTCGAGGCGACGGACCACCTCGTCCATCGACCCGGGGCGCGATGCGGGCTTGCGCGCGAGCATCTCCATGACGAGCTCCGCGAGCTCCACGGGGAGCTGCGGGCACAGGCTCGCGATGGGCACGGCGTCCAAGGTGGCCTTGCGCACCAGGATCTGCATCAGGTTCTCCCCCTCGATGGGCGCCACCCCCGAGAGCAGCTCGTAGGCGATCGCGCCCAGCGCATACACATCGCTGGCCTTGGTCACCGGCTCCCCGGCCGCTTGCTCCGGCGAGCAATAGAGCGGCGTGCCCAGGACTTGACCCGCCAAGGTGCTCTTGACGGCCGGCTCCTGGTTTTGCCAATTCGACTCGAGCAACTTGGCAATCCCAAAGTCCAGGATGCGCACGAAGGGCCCGCCCTCGACCCCGAACTGCACGAACACGTTGGCCGGCTTCAAATCGCGATGGATGATGCCCGCCGCGTGCGCCGCGCTCATGCCCACGGCCATCTGGCGGCAAAGCTCCACCACCCGCCGGTACTCCATGGGGCCGATGCGGCTCAGGATGTGCTCGAGGGTCTGCCCCTCGAGGTACTCCATGACCGCGTAGTGGCTGCCGTCGTCGAGGCAGCCGAAATCGCTCACGCGAACGATGTGGGGGCTCTGAATCAGGTTGGCGGCCTTCGCCTCGTTGACGAAGCGCTCCACGATCTCCGGCGCGCCCGCGCAGTGCTCGTGCAAGACCTTGATGGCCACCCGCGCGCCCACCAGAGGGTGCTCGCCCAGGTAAACGACCCCCACGCCCCCCTCGCCCAAAAGACGGGTCAGACGATAACTCCCGACCACCGAGCCCACCAGGTTCCTGTGGGGGTGCATGTGCGGGTTGATGGAACGGGAATTATCGGAATTCGATGCCACGCGAATCCTGGTACGCGGGGCGCGCCAACTTTCTCCCCTCGCCCCTTCGCGCGAGGCTACGCGCTACCGAACCTTCGTTCCGGCAGCGCGTTTCACGGCTCACTTCGCGGACGGATCGGCTACGCGGCCGCTGAAGAGGATCATCCCCGTCGCGTTGTCGCGAATGAAGAACAAGAACGGATGATCGGCCTTGAACGAGACCACCTTCAGCGGCATCGAGGTGGCGCGCATCATCACGGTCGCGGTGGCGGCGGCGGCCTCGGTGCCCTTCTCGTCCACGCGGATAAAGGCCTTGTGGAAGACCTTGGAGATGTAAAGACGATCCTCGGGGCTCGGCGGGTTGGCCATGCCGGTGAAGTCGGCGCGCGTGCGATCGAAGGCGAGCACCATGCCCATTTCCTTCAGGCGATCGCCCAGCGAGAGCGACTCGGCCGGGTTGATTTCGAACTTCGGGAGCGACACGTTCACGGTCTCCGACTTGAGCGCGGAGACCAGCCCATCGAGCTTGGCGTTGTCGAGCGACTTCTCCACCGGCTCGAGGCCATCCACCTTGTCGGGCACGACGACCAGCATCGACATGTTGTTTCCCTTGTACGGGAGCTCCACCGCCTTCACGCCGTTCTGCTCGGCGTAGCGCACATGCAGCTCGTTGTGCATGGTGGGCACGTCTTTCTTCGAGGTGGCGGTGAGCTGAAACGGCCCCGGCTTGGTCGACTCTTTGTCGAACGGGGATTGCCAATCACCGAGGAAGTAAATGGCATTGACCAGCACCAGCCGCGTATCTTTGGTGAGCGCGTTGGGCGGGATCAAATTCTTGATGCGCTTCTCGGTCTGATCCTCGACCCACCCGTTGATGCGCGCCCGCGCGGGCTCGAAGCCCTTGATGAAGTCGACCGCCTCGAGCGGCGCGCCGTAATTCACCTTGGTGGTCTCGAGGTACGCGGGCTCGAACTTGTACGTCTTCTCGCCGAAGAGGCGGTTGGCGATGCGGAACTTGATGGGGCGGCTCGGATCGGTGAGGCTGCTCGAGAGCTTGCCGGCGGCCTGCATCACCTCGGTCTGCGTTCCATCGAAGTGCAGCGCCTTCTTCATCTGGTCCGCCGTGTCCCCTTTGGCGCCGCCCCACGCCATGGAAAGCGCGGTGGTGATGCTCGCCGGCGAGACGACCAGGTTGCCCTTCTGCGCGCGCACCCGCTGGTACAAATCGAAGCCGAAGGCGTTGCTGTCCTTGGCCAGGCGGGCGAGCGCATCGCCGGTGGCGGCGGGCGCCGGGTCGTGGGTGCCGGGCGTGGGATCCGTTGGGGGCATGGCGCTCGCGTTGGCAGGTGGGGTCGTTTGAACGGTCTCGGAGGCGCTGCCGGTGCTGCTGCTGGGTGAAGGCGTTTGGGGCTCGGGCGGCGGCGGGGTCGAATTGTTGCAGTGTGCAACCGATGCAGCGAGGCCCAAAAATGCGAGACGGCAAGCAAGACGCATAGCGGAGTTCTCCAAAACGTGGGTCATGCGGTGTTCGACGAAGGTCGCGAAATATCGATCTCTTTTACCTCCATCGACCCCGTCCCCCTCGCTACGATCGACACCCGTTCTCGGCCACCCGACCGACTCGGCTCAAGGGAGCATCCACCCCAGCACGGGCGTGCTCTGCAAGACGACGATCACGCACATGATCGCGAGCAAGCCGAGGCTCCACGGCAGCACCTTGCGCAAGAGCGCACCTTCTTGCCCGACCATTTTGGCGGAGGCACAGGCGATGGTGAGGTTCTGCGGCGAGATCATTTTTCCGAGCACACCGCCGGAGCTGTTGGCCGCCGAGAGCAGGACCGGCGAGAGCCCCGCCTGCTGCGCCGCCGTCGCTTGAAGGGCGCCGAACAGCGCGTTCGACGAGGTGTCGGAGCCCGATACCGCAACGCCGAACCACCCGAGCACGGGCGACAAAAACGCGAGCCCTCGGCCGGTCCCCGCCACCCACGAGCCAATCGTGGTCGTCTGACCTGAGAGGTTCATCACGTATGCAAGTGCCAACACACTCGTCACGGTCAGGATGGGAAAGCGAATTTTATGAACGGTCGATCCCCACTCGGCGAGCGCCTTGCCCGCGGGGATGCGAAGAATGACCGCGGTGGCGATGCCCGACAGCGCCACCAGCGTTCCCCCCGTTGCGATCAGCGGCACGCTGAAGACGTTCCCCGACGCGCGCTTGCCGCTGGCGGTGATCACATCGAGGAGCGGCCATGGAAAGCTCACGGTGCCCTGGGAAAGAACCGCCTTGAGCGCAGGGAGCTGCGCGAGCGCAAAGACGAGGATGATCACCGCATACGGCGCATAGGCGCGCACGACGTCGGCGGTGGCGTCGACCTCGTCGTCGTCGCGCGAGGTGTCACCCATACTGTCGTCCGAGGCGCCGGAGAGCACCTCGCTTCGAATCGCGGGATCGATCTTCTT
The DNA here is from genome assembly GCA_037157815.1 of Sorangiineae bacterium MSr11954. Taxonomy (NCBI): domain Bacteria; kingdom Pseudomonadati; phylum Myxococcota; class Myxococcia; order Myxococcales; family Pendulisporaceae; genus Pendulispora; species Pendulispora albinea. The sequence goes on along the minus strand of CP089984.1, from coordinate 3,885,239 downwards.
GCGCGGCAGGGCGATCAGCACCAGCGCGCCGGCCAACGAGGCCACGATGTCCGTCAGCTCGGTCGACAGATAGTTGGACGTAAAGAACTGCCCCACGGCAAAGGCGATCCCCGAGAGCAGCGCGGGAAACCAGGTCTCGCGCACGCCGCGCTTTCCATCGATGAGCGCCACCAGCACCAGCGGAACCACCACCGCCAAGAGCGGCGTTTGCCGTCCGACGGTGGCCGAGAGCGGCGCGAGGGGCAGCGCGGTGACCTTGGCCAAGGTGATCACCGGCACCCCCATGGCGCCAAATGCAACCGGCGCGGTGTTGGCCACCAGCGCCACCACGGCGGCGCGCACGGGTGGAAACCCCAGCGCCACCAGCATGATGGACGAAATGGCCACCGGCGCGCCGAAGCCGGCGAGCGCTTCGATCAGGCCGCCGAAACAGAACGCGACGATCACACCTTGAATGCGCGGATCGTCCGAGATGCGGCTGAACGAACGACGCAGCACGTCGAAGTGACCCGTGTGCACGGTCATGTGGTAGATCCAGAGCGCGTTGATCACGATCCAGAGGATCGGGAACAACCCGAACACCACGCCTTGCGCCGCGCTCGAAAGCGCCTGCGCGGCCGGCATGTGGAAGAAGGCAATGGCCACCACCAGCGCCAGACCGAGCGCCACGAGCGCGGCGCGATGGGCGGCCACGCGGATGCCGCCCAAGAGAATGAACAGGAGCACCAGCGGCAAGAGCGCGATCAGCGCCGACAGCGCGAGCGAGTCAGCGACCGGCGTAAGCGGCTGCACGAACATGGTCGACCTCGGCCTTCGACTTTCGCCCCTCCGAGGATGAAAGTCGAGGGACTTCGGTCTTCAGGCTTTTGCCGCGCTGCCCGACAACGCCGCGCCCGTGCAGCGCGACGCACGGCGGCGCGCGAGGACCGAGTCGAGGGTGAACACGCCCAGCCCAATCCACACCAGCGCAAAGCCGGCCCATCGCGATGCGGGCATATCTTCGCGGAAGATGAGCACTCCGCAAAGGAACTGGAGGATGGGCGACGAGTATTGAAGGAGCCCGATGGTCGCCAGCGGGATCCGGTTGGCGGCGGCCCCGAAGCAGAGGAGCGGAATGGCGGTGAGCACCCCGCTGGCCGCGAGGAGCAAATCCTTGCCGCGCGAGACATGTCCAAACATCGCCGTCCCCTGCCCTTGAAGGACGAGCAGGTACGCGACCGCGGGCAACACGAGCAGCCCCGTCTCCACCGCCAGGCTCTCGAGCGCGCCTACACCGGCCTTCTTCTTGATGAAGCCGTAGAGCCCGAACGAGAGCGCGAGCCCGAGCGCGATCCAAGGCAGCTGCCCGTACGCGACCGTTAGGACGACCACCGCACACGCGGCGATTCCAATCGCCAGCCACTGCACCCGCCGCAGGCGCTCCCCCAGAAAGAGGGTGCCCAGGATCACGGAGAGCAAGGGGGTCATGAAATAGCCCAGCGAGGTTTCGACCACGTGCTGGTGGTTCACCGCCCAGATGTAAATGGCCCAATTGGCCGAGATCAAACCGGCCGCAAGGACGAGCAGACCAAAGCGGCGGCCGCCGAGCTCGCGGAGCCATCGGAAGCTCCCCTTGTGAGCGCGCATCACCAAGAGCGCCATCACCACCAGGGACCACGAGATCCGATGGGCGAGGATTTCCACCGCCCCGGCCGGCTTTAGAAGCGGCCAGTAGAGCGGAAAAAAGCCCCACATGAAGTAAGCGGAAAGACCGAACAAAACCCCCTTGCGGCGCTCATCCATCCTGAACCGTCGAATCTGGTGCCGGATGGGTCAAAAGTGTAGAGCCTTCCGCGCACGGGCTCGGTCACCCCCGCCATTTTCGGGGTGAGAAGGCGATGGTCTGCTTCTCCAAGCTGGCCTTCAGGGCGATGCGCTGGTTCTTGGAGCCCAGCAAGCGGCGCTGAAACCGGCGCTCCCAGGAGAGCGCCACGTCTTGGGCGCCGCTCCATGCACGATGCAACAAAGATTTCGCGGCGGCGACGGAGTCGGGCGAGCGGGTGGCAATTTCGGCCGCGAGCTTCTTGGCGTCCTCGAGTGGGTCGTCGCTGATGTGGGTGACGAGGCCGAGGGCCTTGGCCTCGATGCCGCTCACGATTCGACCGGTCATCGCCAGCTCCTTGGCCACGTCGATGGGGACGAGCTCGCGCAGGGTGACCGTCCCGCCCATGTCTGGAATGAGCCCCCACTTCGCCTCCATCACCGAGAGCTTGGCGTCGGGGGTCGCGAACCGAAAATCGGCGCCGAGCGCCAATTGCAGCCCGCCGCCGAAACACGATCCATGCACCACGGCCAGCACGGGGACCGGGATGTCGCGCCATGCGAGGCTCATGCGCTGAAACACATTGGTGGTCGGCGACCACAATCGCGCAAAGCCCAAAGCCGCCTGCACCGGATCGGCGAGAACCGATTTGAAATCGAGCCCCGCACAGAACGAGGGCCCCTCGCCGCGAAGGATGACCGCGCGGATTCCACGCTTGTGCCGGAGCGACTCGGCCACCGCGATGAGCTCCTTCAGCATGCGAAAATCGATGCCGTTGTGCTTCTCCGGTCGTGACAAGGTGACATGGGCGAGCTCGCCCTCTTCGGACACGCGCACGGTCGAAAAGCCGTCGATGTTGGAGCCGACAGCCGACTTGAACACGTTGAGCAGGGAGGCTTCCGTCATGACGACAGCTTCCTGGTAAGCTCGGGGGATGTCCACTGCAACCGACGTCCCGCGCATTCTTCGTTTCTATCGCATGCTCGAGCCATTGCCGCTCGGCAAGCGCATCTTCTCGGAGAGCTTCAAAATCGCCGCGCCCTATTTTCGAAGCATCCCGGCCGTCGTCGACTCCGTCCGCCCGGGCGAGGTCCGCGTGCACATGGACGATCGCCGCAGGGTCCGAAACCACCTCGGCACCGTCCACGCCATCGCCCTCTGCAACCTGGCCGAGCTATCCATGGGCGCGGTGGCCGAGGTGACCGTCCCATCCACACACCGCTGGATCCCCAAGGGCATGCAGACCGAATACCTCGCCAAGGCCAAAGGCCGTATGCAGGCCACCGCGACCTTGGATCTTCCCAATCCGCTCCTCGAGAAGCAAGACATCGTGGTCCCCGTTCATGTGACCGATCCCGAGGGCAAAGAGGTGTTCGTGGCGCGCATTCAAATTTGGGTGACGCGCAAACCCATTGAATAACGGCGCCGGCGTTTGCTCTTCAAGGGCGCTTTTGGCACCAGCCGCCGGGCACGATATCGCCCGTATCGTCGACCGTGCACGCATCGGCGAAATATTTCGTGCACGCATAGCCCGAGGGGCACTCCCCGCGGCGATGGCACTCGAGCGGATCGCAGATCGAGCCGGGCACGTACCCACCGTCGACGTCGTGTCCCACGTTACGGCACTTGCCTGCTCGCGCGGAGCCGAGGCAATCGGCGTCCGTCGTACAGGACGGGAGGCAGGCCATCTGCCGGGGCGAGCCTGGGGGATCGCGGCGCACGAAGCTCAGGTCGACGCAGGTCGATCCTTCCGGGCACGGGGCGCGCGCGCAATCGAGGGTGCAGGCGTGCGTCTGCAGCGCGGATCCGATCCCCGGGAAGGCCTCGGAGCACGACGAGCCCGAAGCGCAATCGGCATCGACCGCGCATGGCTCACCGAGCCGCGAAGGGTGAACGGGCATTTCCTCATGGACCATCTTGCAGTCATCCTTCGAGCATCCCAGCGCGATGCAAAGTAGGATACTGGGAAGAAAGATAAGCGTACGGACAAGCCTCACGCTCTCTTGGGAAGCAATTCATGGACCGATGCCGATGCGCCCAGATTCGGTGTCTTCGTCTTTCAACGCCGTGATCGCAAGGTCGCGCTGCGCGGATGTTCGATGGGATCCCGCCGTTCGCGCGGGCGCTCGCCCGGAGGTCACGCCGGCCAGCTGGCGGGGGCACCTGTGCAAGGGCGACGATTGTTGCGCGGCGATGTCGGCTCGTCGTCGCCCTACTCGTCGTCGTCGACGCCTTCGGAGTCCGTCGTCTCGAGCACCTGGAGCGCTTTGGCGCACCCGTCGTCGCCGCGATCGGTTCCGCACTTTTGCGTTCCGCACTGCTGAGCAGTCCCAGCGCATACACGGCGAACGACGAACGCCGTGTTTTGTTGCTCAGGGCCTCACCGACTGAAGCGAAGTATCCCTCCAGTCGCTCCTGCGCACCGGCATCCATTTCGTACCCCATACTATCCCGCCCGCACGGTTCCTTGGCGACGGCCAACTTTTCGGCGCAGTAGTGCTAAGAATTCACCTCGCGCCCAACAGAATCAACAATGGAAAAAAATCTCGATAGGATCTCGCGAAGGTTCCGGGGACCACCGCAACCAACGAACTGAGCCTTGGTAACCTCGAACTGGATCCAGTCACGTTCTGTACGCCCGTCGATCTGCTTCGCAATTTCCAGGTGAGCCCAACGCGTATCCGACAGGTCGACCGTTACCCGCCATCCAGGATTGTCAAGAGTATCGAGCTTCACTCCGAACGAGTGCTCCCAGTCTCCATTGCACTCGTTCAAGTACCAGTCTTCCAGTCGTGCCAGTAAATCCGTCTCACTCGGTTGATGCGTCTTCATCGCGGGATCTCCTCTGGCGTTGCCGGTCGAACTCCGCGGCCGCCAGCCTCGTGTACGTGGGGGTGTCGACGACTGTTCCATCCGGGTTTCGATGTGCCCCGCCGGTGACGTCGACGCGCTTTACCTCTTGAAAACCGGACGGGTATCGCGTCCTCGAGCTCGCGGCCCCTCGTTCGTCATCGCGCAACCACCGCCCCGCCGCGGGCCTTCGCGGGCACGATTTCGATGCGCTGGTGCTCGACAAACCCAAAGGTGTCTTTCTCCCCACCGCACTCGGGACACATGCGCTCTTCGCCTTCGACACACCGTGGGGGATGCACGATCCGCTCGACGCCGTTGGCCACGGTCGTGCGATCCTGGCGTCTCCTCTTGTTCTTCTTTTTGTCTTCCTTCGCTTGGCAACGAAAGCGCTTACGCCGTGTTGCACCACGAAGCTCGATCCCCTCGAGCATGAGCGCAAGCTCCGCCGCATCGATCTCGACATGAGTCGCTTCGCCGGACGCCGCCCGAACAAGGCGAAATGTGCCAGCCTCCAAACGCTTTTTGACGATGCAGTATCCGCTGCGGTCCCAAAAGGTCATTTGGACCTGATGACCGCGTCGATTCAGAAACACGTACGTAACCGTACGGCGAACGGCCTGAACGGGGTTCCGTTCGATCCGCGATGGTCTAAGCGTCGAAAAACGTCGAGGGTGATGCGATCGCGTGTGGTTTCCAGCGATCGGGCAGGAGGTTCGAGAGATTGTCGTCGGCGGTCTTGTCGATGCGTTCGAGAACGTCCGCGATGTACTCAACGGGATTGATGGCAACGCGTGTGCACGAGACGACCAGTGAGTAGAGCAGTGCGAGTTCCTTACCGGCGTCCTCGCTGTGGACAAATAGAAAATTTTTCCGGCCAAGAGCGACGAGCCTAAGGGCATTTTCTGCCAAGTTATTGTCCAGGCGGATGCGCGGATCGCGGAGAAAACGGCCGAGCGGGCGCAGGTTGCGCCATACATAGTGCGCGGCACGACCGAGCAACGTCTTCGGTCCGTGTGCACGACGAAGTTCGCGAGAAAGCAGAAGTAATCGCACAAATAGAGGCCGTGCATAGGTGCGCCGCAGCGCGAGATGCTCGGCCGTGCCAAGAAACGCGCGATGCTCTGCCTCGTGCTCGACACCGTACATTCCGGCGATGAGGTCGAGTGCTTCCTTCGCTTCGGGCACCTCCCCGGCCTCGAAAAATTTCCGACGAACGTGAGCGAGACAGCCACATCGCTGACGGAGTCCTCGCTTCTCGAGCGGGTCATATCCACGATAATCGTCGCACAGAAATGCGCCAGGCGAATCACCGAGGACCTCGAGTGGAGCATCGCCACCACGCGTGAGCTCAAAGCGATATCCCGTGAGGCGCTTGCCAACAAAGGCCCAGATAAACGCCTTCGAGGTTTGCTTCGTCAGCGTAAACGACGTCTCGTCGACATGGACGAGGAAGTCCTTCTTGATGACGTCGAAGAGCGGGGCTCGGCGGGGCTCGAGCTTTTGCGCCGCACGCCGGAACAAGTCATTCATCGTGCTTCGTGCGATGGGCATACCGAGCCGCGCGAACGACTGCTCGAGACGATAAAGCGGCGTGACGACAAGGCACTTCGAGACGACGAGGTGCGCAACGAAGCTCGAATCGTACCGCGTCTTGTCCGACCAACGCTCCGGCGGCGGCGCGGTAATGACGCATCCACCGCATCGACACGCGACGACCTCGCGCGTGTGCACAACACGTCGGAAGTAGCCCGGGACGTACGAGTAAACCTCGGATGGCTTGCCGGTGCCGACGCTGCGAAAATTCGTGCCGCCGCAAAGATGACACTTCTTCAGCGTCTCGGGCACGGGCTCCGTCTTCTCTTCTGTGACGATGTGTTCCGCGCGAAGCAAAGCCTGCTCCGTGCGGCGCTCGGCGATCTCCGCTGGCGTCCTCGGTGGCCGCGCGATCTTGGGCATCTTGCCCATCTTCTCGGTACGCCTGGCGAAGGCGCGTTTGAGCACCTCGAGCTCGGCCTGCATGATATCCATTCGAGCTTGCGCCCGCGCACCCTCCTGTTCGAGGTACTGCGCGTACTCGCGCCAAGCGCAGGAACCGTGTTCGTCGTTGTCGGGAGGAGGGACCAATAAACAGCTTTGATCATGCACTCCGCCGAATGTCGATCCCCTTTTTCGCTTCGGCGGTCGTCTTCGCGGGTTTCCACATCGGTGTGCGTCGAACGAGACGAAGATCGACACCATCGAGCAGCATGGTGAGCGACGTCGCGTCGAGGTCGATGCATGAGGCCCCTTCAGGGATCCGCGGCAGCGTGAAGCGCCCAGATTCGAGCCTTTTGTAATAGACAACGAAGCCGCCCGCGCTGAAGAAGAGGATCTTCACGCGATCCATGCGGCGACCAAGAAACACGAAGAGGGTGCCACTGTACGGGTCGGTCTTCCACAAAGACTGCACGAGCGTCACGAGGCCATCGTGTCCGCGCCGAAGGTCGACGGGCGCACTCGCGAGGACGATCTCGATGCCGGGCCCGAGACTCAACACGCGCGCGCCGCGGCGGCCACCAGCGCCGCAAGATGCTCGGCCGTAATCGCTCCACGCATCGTGATGCGTGCCGGTCCGGCTTCGACGACAAGCTCGATATCGCGCTCCACCGTCGCAGGTCGTGTCACGACGACGGGCAGCAGGCGCGTGGGGCCTGCTGTGCGCGCGCGCCGCTCAAGCTCGGATCGCCACCAGATCAACGTCCGCTCCCTGACGCTGTGTCGGCGGGCGATCCCCGCCGCGTCGCCGCTTTGCGCCAGCTCCTTGATCCGCTCAGCCCACCAGTTCGCATCATGTCTCGCCATGCGCGCAATGAACATCAAACGCGACCGCCCCGCACGGCGTCTTTGCCCGTACGGTTACACACGTACAGATGCCCCTCGAGCGGGTCGTGACCGAGGCTCGCCATCGTGCATCCGCAACGACCTCACGCAGCCATGCAACCTGCAAGGGGCTTACTGCACGCGCCACACCGCGCGGGCAACCCCCGCGCCCGCACCAGACCAACGGCTGTCCACACACCGATCGGTGTGTGGACTCCGTGCTTCGCTAACCCTTCGACTGCTCGCCGAGCCTCCGCAGCACCGCCGCCGCCCAAACAAGCGCATAATTGACCGGCTCCGACCGGCCATCCGCGATTTTCTGGATCTCGTTCCAGTCATCGGAAAGTTGGCCCAGGGTCAGCTCGCTTGGTTTTTCGTATGCATCATACATATTTTCAGAAGGAACGTTCCAATAAAAGTCTACCGGAATCTCAGCAACCTCATGGCCCGTCTGCTCCAGATGCTCCAGGAGTTTCTCGACAGCCACTCGCAATTTCGATATTTCAACTTTCATCGCAGCAGCCCTTCGAGTTCACTGATTTGGTTTTGAAAATTCCGAATCTCATTTTCTAGATGCGTTTTTCGACCTTGAATGATCTGTTGCCGCACAGCATCCGACGGCGCGTTCTTCAAGAAGCCCTGGTTGTCGAACGCGTCCGGGTTCTGCTTGTATGCTTCGAGCTTCTGTTCGTGCTCTGCCAGTCTCCCGCGGAGAGAGTCGAGACTCTTTTGCTGCTGCGCCCGCGTTTGCCCCGATAGCCCCTTTCCAGCGAAAAATCCATGTCTCGCCCGAAAGGCCTAAGAATTCACCTCGTGCTCACCAGATTCAACAATGGAAAAAAATCGCGAGAGGATCTCGCGAAGGTTGCGGGGACCTCCGCAACCAACGAATTGAGCCTTGGTAACCTCGATCTGGATCCAGTCCCGTTCCGTACGCTCGTCGATCTGCTTCACAATTTCCAAGTCAGCCCAACGCGTATCCGACAAATCGATCGTCACTCTCCATCCAGGATTGTCGAGAGTATCGATTTTCACTCCGAACGAGTGCTCCCAATCTTCATTGCACTCGTTCAAGTACCATTTTTCCAGCCGCGTCAGTAAATCCGTCTCACTCGGCTCATGCGTCTTCATCGCGGGATCTCCTCTGGCGTCGCCGGTCGAACTCCGCGGCCGCCAGCCTCGTGCACGTGGGGGGTGTCGATGACTGTTCCGTCAGGGTTTCGATGTGCCCCGCCGGTGACATCGACGCGCTTTACTTCTTGAAAGCCGGACGGATTCCTCGGGTTCGGCTCGTACTCAGCGTGGTTGCTTACCTTTCCATCCGGACCGCGTTTGAATGTCGAATGCGCGCCGGATGCATTAGGATCCGGGGCAAGCCGATTCGCCCCCTTTCCAGCAAAGATCAGTTACGACTGCGGCAAAACCTCATCGACCAGCCTTCTCAGTTCAGTAACTGCTTCGGCTACTAGAACTTTGCTCTCTATTGGCAGAGCTTCCAGATTGCCTCGATCAAGCGCGACCGCGTAAACCTGTTCAAGAGTCCACCAGTGTTGGCCGAAGCTCTCTCTCCATTGAGAGGACACCTCTTCGACATTATCAAGAAGGGCTCGAAGACTGTCTATCAAATTAGACAGCGGCAATTTGCCATCATTAAACTCCAGCAGCTTGTCTTTCATTAGCGCATATTGTCGAATTTCACGTTCGGAAGGCATGCAAGACCTCATTGTCTGATGAGTCCGTAATCGACCGTTACTACGCGGCCGCTTGCAGTATTGGTGATCACGCTAATATTGTTGACGGGGTCGTAGGATGCCGTGGTGCCCGGCATCTTACCAGGTGAGCCCCCGTAGCTGATCGCGCTCTCTACCGCGCTTGGGGTTATTCCTTGACCCTGCATTCGGTCAAGTGCATGAGCTGAAAACTCTCGGCCGCCGATAGTTGTGGGTGAGTTGGCGGCTTTCTGACCTGCGGGAGCAGGAACGTTCATGTTCTGACCTTTCGCCCCCGTCGGCGTGGAGGCCCCCTTTGCAGCAAAATCCGCAGGTGGAACCAATGGTATCACACCCGGAGCGGCACCCGGAACAGCTCCGGGTACGACTCCGGGAGCGCCCGCGGGCACGAGACCGCCGGAGCCCGGTGGCAGCACCGTCGGCGCTCGACTGAACGCCTCCAACGCGGCGAGGCCCGCCGCCAACAGCATCTCCGCCTTCTCGTACATTTTGGGTTGGAACCGTCGGAGGTGCCCGCATCTCGTGAATTCACCGCAGCCAATGCTCTCCTTCAACGTGATCCAGATCGCGCTCACGGTGACCACGACGGTATCCGCGGCGAACGGATGCTCGGGTGGCGGAGGTTCTACGGACTTCTTCTGCGAGTAGTCCCAGTATCCACCATTCCATTCGATCTGCGGGATCCGCGGTCCCAATTCGATGAACTTCGGGCCACCGGCACTCCCGACTCGGTTCCAGAAAGCCTTCATTGCATCCCCCAATGGGCTTCCAAACGGATCCCATCCCCACAATCCACCATTCCATCCGCTACCTGCGATCCAGCATACCTCGCAATAGTCGAGGCCATTCGGATCCACGTATCGTAGCGGCGATCCCGCCACGAATGCATACGGATTCAGATCGCTCCCCAGATCATGCACCGTCAGAGGATCGGCGCTCGCCCACTGCCCCAGCGCGGCCACATAAAATCGTGCGCCGAAGTACGCCAGCCCAACCCCAACGTCGTCTTCCTTACCCGTAAATCGATAATCTTCGCGGAATGACTCCCAACGCTCCGGCCGGTGATCGCTCTCCGCTTGCCCATAGGCCAAGTATGTCGCCCGCTCGACCAGCTCCCCGGTCGCCTTGTCAATCACGACACTCGTCGAGCCCAGCGGATCCGTCAGCGTGAAGAAGACGTGCTGCATCTTCCCATCCGCTCCCTTTGGCAGATCGACGTTGTAAATCACTCGCCCCAGCGCAACCCCATTCGAGACCAAGTACGGCACCTCGGTCTCGTCCGTTCGACCGTATTCCTCTCCATCATACACGGCGCGATTCAGCCGCAACGAGCCGAACACCTCGATAGAATACCTCCTCGCCTGCGTCGAACGGTTCTTGTGTATCTTGATCACCCGCTGCCCGCCCGCATCGTACACGTACCCGAGGTCAGCCCCTGCCTGATCGATCCGGCTCAAGTCCATCTGCAAGACTTGCGTTCCCAAGACATCGATACGCGGAATCTCGGCTTTCGACAACCTTCGCGCACGCACCAGCCTCCCCACCTCGTCCCAATCGTACGCGAACAACAAGCTTATATAATCTCCGTGCGCGTCCTTCTTCCGCACTAGCATGCGCGACAGGTTCCCCGCCGCATCATGGATGGTGTCCGCACGCCCCTCGCCCAGCGACGCCGAAACGATCCGATTCGGGCCCTGCGTCGCGCTGCCGTAGCTCGCACTTCCCATCGACCGGTCGAAGAACGCATGGGCATCGTCGTCGGACGTGCGCAAATTCCCCTGCCAATCGTAGTCGAACACCTGCCACTTCACACGATCCGGGATCGTCTGCTCGGGCACCGGTGTCCGGTTTCCTGCCTTCGCCTCGGCGGCGAACACGGATACTTGCTTGTCAGTTCCACTCGTCGTCGGGAATGCGTAGTCCACTCTGCGGAGCTGATACAAATCGTCATACTGCAGAACGCGGCTCACCGGCTTTGCCCCGTCGGGCCACTCGTCGGCGAGCCTCCCGTCACCCACCCGCAGCGGATTGTTTACGGGATCATAGCGATCGATCTGCAAATCCTGCAGCACGGTAGGCAGCTTCGACGACCGCGCAATCCGAGCTTGCGCGAGCAGCCGCTTGTCGTCGTAGTCGTACGTTGCGATCGTCCCCGCCACGTCACCGAACGCCCGTGACCTGATTCGACCATCCGCATCGGCCACCGTGCTCGTCACCAGCTCACCATAGCTCCCGCCAACCCGAACCGGGAGCCCGCGCGCCGAATAGGACGTCGTGACCACACTTCGTCCCGTGAGGGATCCGACCGTCACGGGCTTGCCGAGCAAGGCGTCGATACTGGCGCCCGTCGTCTCTGCAATCACGCGATCGGCATCGTCGAAGCCGAATCCCTTTTCGAACCAAGGCCCCGCGTACGCGACGACAGGGTCGAGCTCGTCGTTCGGAACGGCGATCTGCTTCCGAGTCCGCGTCGCGCGACCGCGGCCATCGTAGAAGTACTGGACGTGCTGCGCTCGATCGTAAACGGCGGCGAGCTTGCCGGCATAGCTCGCAGTATCACTCGCTTGTCCATCTTCCGGCGCATCGTAAATCCAGCGCGCCGCAGGTCGATTCGCGTACTTGCCATGCGTTTTCGAGCACGGTGAATAAATTTTCGCGAGCAAGCGCCCGATCCCGTCGAACTGCGCATTTTGCCCGCATCCGCGCGCGTCGCTCGTCCCCACCACGTCGCCGGCATCGTTGTAGGCATAGCGCCAGGACTTGACCTTGGTGGGATCGGCAAAATCCTTCGACGTGTTTGGCTCGTCATTTTGGACCAACCGTCCAAACGAGTCATACGTCATGTGGCGCGCGTACACTTCGCCCGACGCGGCGTGCGATCGGATCACGCTCGTGAGATCGCCCGTGCTCGAATAGATCATCTGCGTGACGAGTGTGTCCGCCATTCCGCTAGAGGACGTCGCCCGCTGCAGGCGAGTCGTTCGTCCGTGACCATCGTGGACGCTCGTGGCCGGGTGCGGCGTCGCTCCCGCTGCGAGATCCGAAGCGTCGAACGTGTCCACAGAGAGCGCATGATACACGCTCTTCGACGTCGCCGCACCGTCCAGGCCGAAAGACTGCTCGAGCCGTCCGAACGTATCATATGTCGCGCGCGTGCGCGGCGTGTCTGGCTTCACGGTAGGAGGTAGCGGGCTCGCAGGGTCCACGGTGTCGAACCTCGGCTCCAGCCGTGCCGTCACGAGCCCGCGAGCATCGCGCAAAGCTTGACCGCTCACGACATGCGGGGCCGGGTCGCCCGCCGACGTATCGGCTTCACCCACCGTCGCGACGGTGAGCCCATAGGGATCGACGTAGCTCCACGCCGAACGATACCGCGCGGCGCCGCCTGCATCGTCGCGCATCTCCACTTGAATCCGTCGATACGGCCCCCCGACGGCATCGAAATACGTCATCCTTACCGAGGGCTCAGCCTCCGGTAGGATGCTCGTCGCTGCATTTGGTTGGAATACGCGGATGGGCCGGCCATAGCCATCGTATGAAAGGGTGCTCACCGCCCCGGTCGGCGCAATGGTCATGGTCGGAACCTCCAGACCACGATCGAAGCTCGTGATCGTGGTGAGCCCGGTGCTGCCACATCCATTCGTGTGGACGGTTTGCGCGACGGCCATTTGATGAAAAGCCTCGTCATACGCGGTGCTGGCGCACCGGTTGTTCGCGCCCTTCACCCGCACGGGGTTGCCGTAAGCATCGTATTCGAGCTCGCTCAGCACCACGCCCACGCGATCCCGCGACGCATCCAGGGGATCCGACGCGAGCTCCGCCGAGGGATCCTCGTGAAATCGAACCAGCTGCAGCGTACCTTTCAGATCTGCCGAAACGCGAATCGTGCTGCCATATTGGTCGTAATCGACATGTGTGTGCCGCTGGTCCGCGACATCGCCTGCGTAGCCATCGGTTGCACGCCAATTCCACCGTGACGCGTCTCCAGATGGCAGCGCCCACACCGTGCTCCGAACGATCGCCGAGTCCGTGCTCACGTCGGGCCCACCATCGACCGTGCCGAAGTCCGTATGCTTGGTGACGTGCCCGAATCCGTCGCGTTCCATCTCTTGAACGAGGTGCGCCATGCGCGTTGTGTGGCCGCCTGCCAAGGTGACGACACGCTTTGGCGGCTCGTGATCGGGGCTCTCGGCAACCACCTCGCGAAGCGTCACATGTTCGGGCGCTCCGGGTGCCGCCGTATCGTAGAGCCACGTATCGCTTCGCTCGACGTAGGCGGTTCGCACGCTCCGGCCGTCCATGCCCTTATACAAAGTTCGAAGCCGGTATTGGGCGTGCGTTGTCGAGAGCGCCCGCCCCGTGCCATCGAACCGCTCGACCAACACCGGCTGGCGGCTGAGCGCCTCCGTGGGGTTGTCGCGAAAATAAGATGCTCCTGGAAAACATTCGCCAGGGTGTAGCTCGTTGCAGTCGCCCATCAAGAACGCCGTCTTCGTAACCTCGTCTCCGGCCGTTCCGTGCTGGATCGTCTTGAGAACGCGGAACCCTCGGAATCTCCGCTCCAGGTTCTCGTACACGGGATCCGTGTAGTCGTACTCCGTGATGTACGGTCCGCCCGTACTCGATGCATCGGCATTGCTGCTCGTTTCGATTCGCGTCACGTAGTGATGAGCCAACGGCATGAAGGTGCCGGGGACCGAGGTCGAGCGGTAGGAGAGCTTCGTCGTCGCGCCGAAACCATTCGAAAGGCTGAGCAACAATCCCGGACGCGTATCGTTGCGCCAATGGTTGTACCGCACGAAGTACGTATTCTTCGACTTCTTCGACAGCATGATGATGCTGTTGACCCCCGAACCATCGAGGTCGGCGAACTGAAGATACGTCTCGTCCTCCAGCGGAAACGATTGATGGTGAACAGCTCCACCGCCGAAGTAAACGCTGAGCCTACGCTCGGAGGGCAATCCGGTGTCGTGCACTTCGATGACATCATCCACCTGATCTCCGTTGACATCTTGCCGGTACTCTTTGGGGTTGATCGCCGAGTCTTGCAGGGGAATGCTGTCTTTTTCGACGTAGCCATTACCCAGACCGCGCCAAAGATGCCAACCGCCGCTGCCCACCTCGCCGCTCGAGTAGTGGAGCACGAGGTCGGGTACGCGGTCGTTGGTGAGATCGAACATGAGGCTCGCATCGATATCGTAGCCCTGCTCGCGATTGAGCCCCGGCGGCTCCTGAAACGGCTTTCTTGGAGTAGCCCGCGCAAACGGCTCGACACCTTCGCGTACCAGAGTCGTCAAAAATGCGTGTTGCTCTTTGTAGCCGAGGAGCACCGGGACACCGTGGCCTCCGCCGCCGGTGTCCAGAATGATCACATCGGGCACGAGGACGAAGCGATCGAGGTAGCCGTCGGCGTCCAGGTCGTGGAATTGACTCAGCGGGAGGTAGGTAGCTTGGTATTTACCGTCCGGGCGCTGGGTGACTCCGTCCCACCACCCAGGGATCCCTCTTGCCGAAAGAGTTCCTCCTCGCCAGTTCCAACTGTTGTTTTGATGAAGAACCAAGAAGGCTGCCCACTTCGGATCCTCCTTGTAAGAGTCGATCACCAACTGAAGCGCATCGACTTGACCGATGCGCAGCCAGTCGCCCAGCTTGTTGTTCTTGAAGAGCAAGTCAGGCCCTGGTTCGATGGCGTTGCTCTTGATGGTCATGGGCACTGCCGACCCCGGTTTATCGAGAATTCTTACCGACATTTCTCCGTTCGGGCGCCTGCGAATCAGATCCGCGCTTCCATTGTGGTCGACGTCCAAAAAGGAGATTTCATCCTCGATTTCACGCTCCACGCGTAGCGGGCCAATGATGCCGGGCTCCATTTGCCCTTGGCCCGCGTACGTCATTTGCGCAACGGGTCGCTTGTCGCCACCGCACACACCGATGTCGTCGGGGATCCTGAAGGCCTGGTCCTCTTCGATGGCGCACGACGGCGAGACGTCCACGGACATGAGCATGGATCGCGCTTGGAACATATGCGCCCGCCAGAGATAGGAAAGACTATACCGGCGAACGAGGCGCCGTGGTCCACTTCCCGAAAACTCAGCGCTGGTTACATCGAGGTGGTCGAGCCTCCACACGGGCCTTCGACGCCAAACTGCAACCTCCGAGAAGGTCCCGCGAGAGGGATCACGAACATACGCCAGCCGCGTGTGATGCGCGAATGTCGCGGAGCCGCCTTCTGCTTGTTTCGATGTATCGTATACATCTGTTAGATATCCTAACCCGTCCGTGGAGGTACTCTCGTCCGGTGCGGGAAACCTTTGCCAAAGATATCGAATTTGGTTGGCGGCGCCGTGAGCGTCTCGCATTCGCACGAGATTCCAACGAAAGATGGGAGGGTTGTCCGCGTCGGCGGCTGGATCGCGATCGACCGCCAGCTCATCGGATGGGCTGTCGAGCGGAACCCCGAACTCCATCGTGATCCCCTGGCCCTGGAATATCCAGGTCCGGTGGGTGTCGGACCAGAAAAGCCTGGCAAAGCTCGTTTCGACCCGCGGCCGATAGTACATCCACCCATTTGCCCAGGCTGGGAAGGTTTCTCCCGGCTGCAGCACGGCGTTGTTGGTGCACTGGCCATTGCGAACGAGGCAAATAGGAACGATATGCACCCCTGAAAAGTCGAACTCGTCCGCCGCATTCGGATCAATCGGTTCTCCTGGCAGGGGATCCGCATATCGTGGCCCATTGGCTGGATTTCGACGTTCGATCCGGGGAAGCCCCAACGTCCATCCGTACCCCGCTTCGCCCACATTGCCGTCCGAACTGTAGGAGAGACCGAGTTGCGGTTGCGCGTTTCCTCGAGCTTTCGGGAGTCGGAACCCAATCGACGCGTGGGCGGTTCCCGTCGCAGGATCGGCGGTGACCACGCCTCGGCCGAAACCGCTACCCTCGGGAGGATCGAGCGTGGTGGGGGGCTGGTTCCCGTTGAGGGGTCCTTCCGACGGAAAGCTCGCGAGCGCTCCGGCGGGGGTGGCCATCGCAGGCGCGGGTGCGGTTTCCTCTTGCGTGGACATGGGCGCGGGAACCTCCTGCGCGAGCGCGTGGACCGGCACCGAGCCAAGGAGAAGCGTCGTGACCAACGTGACCGCGAACATCGAAACGAGCGAGTGGGAAGGGCGTAGGATCTTCATGATGGGCTCACGACGATGAGTTCCGGCGAAAGGGCTTATTCGAACGAGGCGCGCGCTTTTAGCGGCACGCGTGGGATAGCTGTTCATTGGCGGCGCGGCACTGCACTGCGCGTCTTTCGCGTGCGGCGTCGTCCTTCGCACCGAGAGTGAGCGCTTGGCGAGCTGCGGCCGTCCGTTGAGCGATCACCTCCGGGCTAACGCCGTTCATGCACTGGTTGAGACGAGCGACGTACGCGGCGCAATCGGGCACGAGCTCGCGGTCATCGCCATTGCCACCGCTCCGAGCACTGCATCCGAGGCCGACGACGGCGACCACGATGGATAGTCCGAGACGTCGGTGTGGTCCCGAGCGAAAAACAATTCGAGAACGGCTCATAGGCTCTCCCCTCATGCTGACTCACGCGGTGGCAGACGGACGAATTCGAGCAACGGCGTTCGCTTCTTATGATATCAAGTGCGGTCTACACAAATCATCATTCAAATTCAATACATTTTAACTGTCACGCTTCGTCCTCGTCCCCATTCGCTGAATATCTTCGGACTACGGAAAATCGTCCCCCATTCTTCCCACCCGTCGCGACGTAGCGAAAATGACAACGCGGCGCGAAAATAAAGACCTTCACCGCCACTTGTATTTGTTACCTCGCATACATCACGGTATGGCAACCAAGTGGGCAGCGCGAGCGACGCGACTACGATCTACGCCCACTTTGCCACCCAGGCGCGCACGATCTCGGCGGCGGAGCGAACAACGCAACGCTGCGTGCCTCGGGTACGGGCACGTCTGCGCCGTCATCGACGGCGATCGGGGGATCGCCGCCGACGCGCTCGCGCGAACGGCCGATGCCATGGATTCAGAGGATGCGTCGCACGCAAGCGGCTACCGTGAATCGGGATCGGCGCTTCGTCTCGTCGCCGATGCCGCGGGCTCGCCGCCCGTCATCGTCTCGAGCACCGGTCCAAGACGCCGCGCACGATTCGACCTGTCGAGGGTACCGAGCGGCATGCCGGGATGAATAGGCGGCCCCCCGTGCACCCACGAGATGCGGCGCGGCAAATCGAAGGTTCGCGCCCGCGCAACGATCCGCGCCGCTATGGCCGATTCCCCGATGCCGTCTCGTGAACGGCGCCGCTCTCCACCGCCCGCGACGACGAGATGCGCGGTATATCGGGCTCCACGAAGCACCACCGAACCTCCGGGCGGAGCTGGCGAAGCCGCGATTCGAACGCATTGATCGTGGCGCACGCCGCGTCGATATCGAGCTTGTACGCAAATGCCAACTTGACGGCGACCAGCACCTCGCCGGGCCCCTGCTGCAACGTGATCAGCGAGAGCACCCGATCGAGCTCGTGCGTCTCGGCCACCACCCGCTGCACGGCCTCCGCCACCACCGGATCGGCGGACTCGCCCAGCAAAAGCGATTTGACCTCGGTCGCGAGAAAAATGGCCACCGCCACCAGCACCAAGCCGATGAGGAGGCTCCCGATGCCGTCCCATCGCCCATCGCCCGTGACCGCCGCGAGCACCAGCGCGGCCAGCGCAAAGGCCAGGCCCAGCACGGCGGCGGAGTTCTCGCCGAAGACGACCACGAGATCCGCGTCCTTGGTGGTGCGCAGGTATTGCCAGAAGGGCGTGCTGCCGCGGCGTTGGTGGAGCTCGCGGATGTTCGAGTACGTGGAATACCCCTCGAGCGCCAGGGAGAACCCGAGAATGGCAATTCCCAACCAGACCCGGGTGACCGGCTCCGGCTCTCCGATTTTATGCAGGCCCTCGTAAATGGAGAAGACACCGCCGCCGGTGAAGAGCATCAAGGCGACCAAGAACGACCAGAAGTACGTCGCGCGGCCATAGCCGAGGGGGTGCGAGGCGTCGGGCTTGCGCTTGGCTTGCTTGACGCCGATGAGGAGAAAAAGCTGGTTCAAGCAGTCGGCCGCGGAGTGGAGCGCTTCGGCGAGCATCGCCCCCGATCCGGTGAACACCGCCGCCACCGCTTTGGTGGCGGCAATGGTCAAGTTGACGACCAGCGACTGCAGGATATGCGACGTCGAATGCTCTTGGGCCGACATGGGATGACGCACTTTACGCCAATGCACCTCATCGCGCTTCGAAGAGATGCGGTATTGCTGCCTATTCCGTAGGCGTTGAACCGGGATTCGCCGGCACGGGGTCATCGGTTATGCTGGAGGTGCAAGTCACACGGGCGTTGGCCCAGTCGGCGTGATCGCTGTTGGTGGTATCGGTGCCGCCGGCGACCTGCAGACGAAGATCGGTGCGGCCTGCGATGTTCACCTGGACGCTCTTGGTGGCAGAACTTCCGTTCATGACACCGCTGTCATACAAAAGCCGCCCGTCGCCCCAGACTTGGAACACGGCGCCCCCCTTGCCCGCCGCCACCTCGTCATCGAGGCCGATGTCGGCGGTGAAGGTGGAGCACGCCCCATTGGGACGAAAGACGATGGCCGACGGGGCGTGCACGCCCAAGCCCTTGCCGTAGGTGGTGCCGTTCAAGGTGATGGTCTTTCCATCGCCGCTCCCCTTCTCGCCGTTGCTGGTGTTGCGCTCGACCGGTCCCCAGCCGTTGGATGCGTACGCCCACGGTTGATCGCCCAGGTACCCGGTGGCGAGCGGGGGATCGGTGCCGGTGATTCGAAGGAGCGCGAGCCCATGTGCCGGGACGTCGACGCTGTAGCGGTTGGTGAAGGTCCCGCGATCGGCGCGGGCCCAGAGATCGCGGACGGTCGCGGCCCCGGGCGCGAGGCCGATTTGGCTCCACGCGACGGCGATGGTGGCGGTCGAATCGCCGCGGTTGAGGAGGCCCACGGCGCGTGCGCCGCGGCTTTGCACGGGCTTGGACCACACCTGGCGACCGGCGCCGTCGTCGGCCACCTTGATGGCTTGAACGGTCAGCGGATCTTGGTCGAGGGCGAGCACCTCGGGGTGCGTGAGGATGGCTTTGGTGGCCGCGGTCATGGTGCGCACGTCGTTGCCGGCGATGAGCGGGGCGGCGGCGAGCGCCCATAGGCCCATGTGCGTGCGGTATTCGGTGTCGGTCAGGCCGCCGTTGCCCACCTCCAACATGTCCGGATCGTTGAAGCTGCCCGGCGTGGTGGCCCCGGGAAATCGCGCGTTGCCATCGAAGACGCTGAGGACGCGCGCCCAGTCGTCGCGGATATCCCCGGTGGTGCGCCATTGGTGCGCGGCGCGCGGCCCCCAGGACCAAGGCTCGTCGGGGCCGCCGTTGTCGCTGGCGCTCAGGATCATGGGGCGGCCGGTCGCGTGGATGGCGGGCAGCCAGCGGTTGAACAGCTCGTGGAGCACCTCGCCGCTCGGAACGTTGCACCGATCGGCCTTGATGTAGTCGACCCCCCACGACGCGAACTTGGCCACGTCCTGGGTCTCGTGATCCAGGCTCCCTGGGGTCTTGCCGGTGCACGTGGCGGTGCCGATGGACGCGTAAATACCGTATTTGAGCCCTTTGCCATGGATGTAATCGCCAATGGCCTTCATCCCACCGGGAAACTTGACCGGATCGGCTTGCAGGTTGCCCGAGGCGTCGCGCGCGGCGGCCGACCAACAGTCGTCGAGGGTGAGGTTGACATAGCCGACCGCGGCCAGCCCGCTCGCGACCAGCGCATCCGCCGTCTGCTTGATCAAGGTCTCGTTGATCCCTTTGCAGGCAAACTTGTTCCAGCTGTTCCACCCCATGGGCGGCGCCGGCGCGAGACCATCGTTCGCGGCCACCGCCGAATGAGGCTTCACACTCACAAAAGCCGAGATGAGCCCCAACCCTGTGACCGCCCTCAACATCCGATGTTTGAGCATGCGCGTATCCCTCCTGGGGGGCGCTCTTCATCCAAGTTCCGTGCCGTCGCTCATGTTGTGGAGCTGGGAAGAACGTAAAGAGCGTACCCCTGATCGAAACGATCAGGGGTGATCGATCGGATCGGGGTTTTGTGCGTTGCAGTGATCCGATGAATGACGCCATTCGGTCGCGATTCGAGGCGTGAGCGCGCGGACGTCAACGGCACACGTGTTGCTGACGGCGCGGCCATGCAACGACTCGCGAGACGTCTCACGATTTCGGCGTTGGTTCTGGGGGCGATGGGTGCGATGGGAGCGCAGGCCTTGCCGCTGGCCCAGGCGGCGGGGGATCCGCCGGAGGGCACGGCGCTCACCATCCAGAGCGTGCCCAATGGGTTGGTCGCCGATGTCTCGGGCGGTCAGATGAAGCAGGGGCAAACCATTTTGGAGTACCGCTACAACGATGGGAAAAACCAGCAATGGTGGCTCGAGCGCAGCGGCGCGCATTATCGCATCAAGAGCAACGTCGATGGCGCTTGGTGCATGACCCGCGCGGGTGATGGGGATTTGGCCAAGGTCGTCCTGGGCAGTTGCACGACGTATTTGGCGGAGTGGGATTTCCAGGTCCTGGGCGGCGAGAAATACCGCATCAAGGATCCGAACGGCGCGTATTACCTCCACGTCTGGAACGAGACAGAGGCCAGCGGGCGCGAGCTGGTCACCCGCGCCAACGACGCCGTCGGCTCCCAATGGTTCCTCACGGGGCTCGACGTGAAGCGGCGGCCCATGCCGGCGGATCCGCGGCTCGACCAGGTGACCTTCTTGACCACCCACAACGCCTTCGCCAACACCGACGAAGGGTTCTGGGGGCGATTTCCGAATCAGTCGTACGGGCTTCGCTCGCAGTTGGATCAGGGCATCCGCGGGCTCCAGTTGGATATCTATCCGAAGGGCGGCAAGGTGCTCATGTGCCATGGAAGCTGCTGGGGCAACGAACGCACGTTCGCGTCGGGGCTCACCGACGTGGTGGGCTTCCTCGCGGCGACGCCCAGCGCCATCGTCACCTTGTTCCTGGAGGACTACACGAGCGTGGAGGAGCTCGGGGCGGCGGTCGGCCAGGTGTCCGGGCTCTCCGCCGTGCTCTTCCGGCCCGATCAAGCGGGCGTGCGGGAGCGCGGCTGGCCGAGGGTGTCCGAGCTCGTGGCGAGCAACCGGCGGCTGCTGGTCTTTTCGCAGCGCGGGGGGCGCGAGGGGTTCGGGGTGATGCACGACCGCGATTGGACGGTCGAGAACTACTGGAGCCTCGGCACCGCGGGCAACGATATGGCCTGCTACAGCCGCTGGGACGAGGTTCCCCTGAGCAAAGAAGAACCGGGCTTCGTGCGGCTGCACGTGATGAACCACTACCGCGATATCCCCACCGAGGGCAACGCCGCCGCCGACAACGGCAACAAGCTGCGCGATCGGGTGCAGCGCTACTGCGGCCCCGCGGCGCGGAGAAAGCCGAACTACGTGGCGGTCGACTTTTTTCAGAAGCCCGAGGGAAACGGCGGCACCGGGTCGCTCCTTTCGGAGATGAACGGCTACTGGTAGCGCAGGCGGGGAGCGCCGATCTTTCGACAGAATCATGCTAGACGTGGTCGCCGAGTCCCTCGACGGCGCGAGCGCCATCGTCGGAGAAGCGCGTTTCCACGACGCGCTCCCATCGCTCCGAAGTCTCGAGCGAGACGCCGGGGAGCTCGCATCGCGCCCCTTGCCCGAGCCCTTGCGAACGAGCAAGGCCGAGATCGTTCGCGCGCTCTTCGTCCCCGCCTTACCGAAGCGTGCGCCGGCCCGCATCGGGGACGTTCATCTCGTGGGTGACCTGCGCGGAGCCCCATGACCGAGCTACGAAGCGCTGTCCGCGGAGCGCAAGGCCACGCCGAGGATGACGGCCAGCGCGCCCAAGGCCTCGGTGAGGTGAGGGATCTGACGGAGGACGACGACGCCGATGACGCTCGCCGTGAGCGGCAAGAGGGCCAGGAGCACCGCGAACCTGGCCCGGCCGACCCGCGCGAGCACGACTTGGTCGATGCCGTACGGGATGACGCTGGATAGAACGCCCACGCCGACGCCGAGGACCAAGAGGCGGCCCGAGGTCCACACCGAGCCGGTGGTCCACGCGAGCGGCGAGAGGACCAGCGCGCCGATGGCCGTGCCGACGGCGAGATCGTCGATGCCGTTGCCGCCGGTGGCCACCATTTTGCCGAGCACGATGTAGCCGGCCCAGAGGACGGCGGCGGCGCCGACCAGCAGCAAACCGAGCGGGCTCGATTTCCATTCGACTTGGGCGATGAGCACCACGCCGAGGGTCACCATAAGCAGCGCCAGGATGTCACGGCGGGTGCGCGAGCCAAAGGCGGCGACGGCGACGGGCCCCGCGAACTCGATGGCCACCGCGTTGCCGAGCGGCATGCGCGACATCGCTTCGTAGAAGGTCACGTTCATCACCGTGGTGATCAGGCCGAATACGCCCGCCAGCACCAGGCGCCTCTTGCTCCACGTGGAGATGCGCGGGCGGCGCCACGCGAGCAGGACCACCGCCGAGCCGAAGATGCGGAGCCAGGCCACGGCCGACGGCGAGAGCTCTTTGAAGAGGTTCACGGCCAGCGCGGCGCCCATGTAGAGGGACAAGCCGCCGAGGACGAACAGCAGCGGGGCCGGGAGCTGGGGAAACGCATACCGCGGCGCGCGGGCCCCGCCGGCGGAAAGAGCAACCATGCGCCGATAGTGCCCTATATTCGCCCGCTGCGACAGTGAGGACGATCGAGGAAGAGTGGCTCTGGGGATGGGACCCGACCCCGGGAATCGTATCGGTGTGGGCCGAACCCGATGGCCGCGCCTTCGTGTGGCGGCGGCTGCCCGAGTCGGGCGAGCTCGTGCGCGACGATCTGCGATTCCGGCCTTGGATACTCCTCGCCTCGCTGGAGGATCTGGCGCACCTCGGGCCAAGGCTCGCACCCGAGAGGCCCGAGAGGCCCGAGACGCCCGAGAGGCTCGCGAAGCACGAGGCATCCGACGAGCGACGGGCCCCCGACGCGCGACGGATGGGGACGAGCCCGCTGGTCACGTACCAAGAGCTCGATGGCCCGGGCACCCTTCGATACATCGTGCGCGCCGACGATGGACGCGCGCTGGCGCGGGCGGTGCTCCATGGCGCGGGCCGCCGCGTGGGGCGGGCGCTCGAGCACCTTCGCGAGCTGGGGCCGGACCGGGTGTTCGTGCTGCCGCCCGAGGAGCAATATTTGATGGCCTCCGGGCGCACCTATTTTCGGGATCTCGCCTTCGACCAGCTGCGCCGCATGCAGTTCGACTTGGAGACCACCGGGCTCGATCCCGACCGCGATCGGATCTTCCTGATCGCCCTCCGCGATCCCGAGGGGCGCACGGAGGTGCTGCAGGCGCACGATGAGGGCGCCTCCGGCGAGGCGGATCTCGTTCGCCGCTTCATGGCCTTCGTGCACGCGTGCGATCCGGACGTGATCGAGAATCACAATTTGCACGGCTTCGATTTGCCCTTCCTCGCCGCCCGCGCGCAGGCGCTGGAGGTGCCGCTCACCTTGGGGCGCGGCGGCGGTCCGGGGTTGCGAAAGCGGCCCGCGGCGCGCGGAGCTTCGCTCGGGCGCGGCGGCGCCGAAGGGCGCGATGCGCTTCGCCGCATGCGCTACACGGTGCCCGGGCGCGAGATGATCGACAGCATGGATGCGGTGCGGAGGCACGACTTTTCGGCCCGCGATCTGCCGGGCCACGGGCTCAAGGCGGTGGCGCGCCACTTCGGGCTCGCCGGTCCTTCGCGCGAGCACATCTCCGGCGCGCACGTGTACGAGGTGTTCCGGCGCGATCCGGAGCGGGTCTTGCGCTATGCGCGCGACGACGTGACGGAGGCCGCTGGTGTCGCGCGCCTGCTCGGCGGGGCCGCCTTTGCGCTGGCGCGCATGGCCCCGCGCCGCTACGAACGGCTCGCCGACGCGGGCCCGGCCACCGGGGTGCTCGATCCTCTGCTGGTGCGCGCCTACTTGCGCGCGGGCGCGGCCCTCCCCGTCCACCAGTCGAGCGATGGCACGCCGCACCAGGGCGCCGCGCTTCACCTCTTCGCCACCGGGGTCGCGCGGCGCATCGTCAAAGCCGACGTGGCGAGCCTCTATCCATCCTTGATGCGCCAATACGCCATCGGACCGGAGCGCGATCGGCTCGGCGTCTTGCTGGCGCTGGTCGACCGGCTCGTCGAGCAGCGCCTCGGCGCCAAAGCGAAGGCGCGCGCGTGCCCGCCGGGATCCGCGGAGCGTTACACGCACGAGGCGCTGTCGGCGGCGATGAAAATCGTGGTGAACTCGGCCTACGGCTATTTGGGCGCGGCATCGCTCACCCGCTTCGCCGATGTGCATGCCGCCAATGAGGTCACCCGGCGAGGGCGCGAGGTGCTCGATCTCCTCTGCCGCGAGCTCGCGGCGCGCGGGGTCACCTTGCTGGAGGCCGACACCGACGGTGTTTACTTCGCCGTGCCCGAGTCCTTCACCGAGACGGACGAGCGGCGCATCGTCGCCGAGGTGGCCACCTTGTTGCCATCGAAGGTCCATTTGGAGTTCGACGGCCGTTATGCGGCCATGCTCTCCCACGAGCCGAAGAACTACGCGCTGCAGCCGTACGACGGCGCGCTCGTCCTGCGCGGCGTGGCCTTTCGATCGAGCCGCGCGGAGCCCTTCGGCGAAGATTTCCTGCGCCGTGCCCTGCGCGCGCTCCTCGCCGGTCATGTCGCCGGCGTGCGCGAAGCGTACGTGGCCACCGTGGGCGCGCTGCGACGGCGGGGCATTTCCACCTACGACGTGGCGGCCCGCGTGCGCCTCACCAAATCATCCGCCCAATATGCCTCCACTCGCCTACAGCGACGGGAGCTCTCCTACGAGGCCGTACTCTCCAGCGGGCGCACCGCATGGACCTCCGGCGAGCACGTGCGCGTCTACCGCGCCACCGGCGGGCGCGCGGCGCTGCTCCCCGATCCGGACGCCGAGGAGAATCCGGAGCGCGATGGCGCGAGCCGCATCGACGATCCACGCGACTACGACGTGGACTATTACGTCCGCCTCCTGCGCGACACCTTCGCCGCCCGCCTTTCGCGCGCGCTCTCGCCCGAAGATTTCGCCGCGGCGTTCGCCGATCCGGAGCAGTTGTCGCTGTTCGACGCGTCCTTGACCCACGCGCGCCCCGTGCTGAATGTCTTGCGCGATCCGCTCTCGAATCGCACATAAATTCCAATTTTCGAGGTCCGTCGCGCGACGGACACGCAATCGTCGCGGACGCCGTCGGATCTTTTTGAAACCGATGCGGCATTGACACAATGACGAGCCTATAGCGTTATCGCGTGAGCTCTATCGTACGTATCGGAGATCGCGATGTCGGCCCCGGTTGTCCGGTGTTCTTCGTCGCGGAAATCGGCATTAACCACAACGGTTCGGTCGAGCTGGCGAAACAGCTCATCGATGGCGCGCTCGCCGCGGGGTGCGACGCGGTCAAGTTTCAGAAGCGGACCCCCGAGCTTTGCGTTCCCAAGGCGCAGTGGCACATCGAGCGCGACACCCCCTGGGGGCGCCTTACGTATATTGATTATCGACGTAAGATCGAGTTCGGCGAGCGCGAATACGCCGAGATCGATCGCTATTGCCGCGGGCGCGGCATCCTCTGGTTCGCGTCGTGCTGGGACGAGCCCTCGGTCGACTTCATGGAGCAGTTCGAGCCACCTTGTTACAAGGCGGCGTCGGCCTCGTTGACCGATCATGCGCTCATTCGAAAGATGAAGCGAACCGGCCGGCCGCTCATGCTCTCCACGGGCATGTCGACCATGGAGGAGATCGACGCCGCGGTGACCGCCGCCGGGCTGGACGAGCTCCTCATCGCGCACTCCACGTCGCTCTACCCGTGTCCGCCCGAACTCCTCAACCTCCGGATGATCGATACGTTGGGAGAGCGATTCCCCACGTGCCCGATTGGCTACTCGGGGCACGAGGTCGGGCTGGCCCCGAGCTGCGCCGCCGTGGCCATGGGCGCCCGCTTCGTCGAGCGCCACATCACCCTGGATCGCGCCATGTGGGGCACCGATCAAGCGGCGTCCGTCGAGATCGGCGGCTTGGTGCGGCTCCTCACCAACATCCGCGACATCGAGCGCTCCCTGGGCGACGGCGTCAAGCACGTTTACCCGCTGGAGCATGCGGCGCGCACCAAGCTCCGCCGCGTGCGCACGGACGAGACCAACGCCGCCGTGACGGGCTTGGCGCTCACCGAAAAGCGCGACAACGGGGCTGCATCCCCGACGGAGATCAACGGCGTCAGCCACGTGTGAGATTCACGACGTGCACAGCTTCACTTGGGAAATCGCGTCACCGATCCTCATCGTCCTCTGGGCGGTGGGGATCATCGTCCTCGAACGACTTCGCCCTTACGATCGCGGCCAGAAGCTCTTTCGGGAGGGGTTCTTTCTGGACTTCTTCTGGTACACGCTCGTTCAAAGCTATGCGCTGGGCTGGATCATCAGCCTGATCATCCGCTTCGTCGACGAGGAGACGGGGCTCACCCGGCTCCAATTGGTTTCGAGCTGGCCGGTGGTGGCGCAGCTCGCGTTTTTTTGGGTCACCCACGACTTTTACATTTATTGGTTTCACCGTCTGCAGCACAACAACCGCTACCTGTGGCGCATCCACGAGGCGCACCACTCGGGCCATGACATCGACTGGCTCGCGGGCTCCCGCTCGCACGCGCTCGAAATCCTCATCAACCAGACCATCGAATATGCGCCCATCGTCTTGCTCGGCGCGCACCCCGATGTGGCGTTGATGAAAGGGGTCCTCGATGCGACCTGGGGCATGTACATCCACTCCAACATCGATGTACGGAGCGGATGGCTCCAATACGTGATCAACGGGCCCGAGATGCACCGCTGGCATCATTCGCGCATTTATCACGGGACCGGATTCAATTTTGCGACCAAGATCGCCATCTGGGATTGGCTCTTTGGCACCGCGCACTTTCCAAAGGGCGAAAAGCCGGTGGGCTACGGGCTCGGCGACGGCGCCACCTTTCCCGACGGATACATCGCCCAACATGTGCATTCGTTTCGTCTGTTCGAGGACGAGCGCCAGGGGACCGAGCGGACCGATTCGCCCGAATTGCACGCGGTGACCGAGGCGCGCGAGGATTCCCGTGTGGCGTAATCGCGTAACACGCGCCGCCTCGCGGCTCGCCCGCGCGTACAGCAGGAAGTGGATTGCGCTACAACTTCGCCGCCCCCTGACCGTGCTGGCGGTGAGCCTGGTGACGGCCCTCGTCGGGATGGTCCTGGCCTCGCGGCTCGAGCTCAAGACGCGCTTCGATCAACTGCTCCCCGACGGACAGCCGAGCGTGGTCGAGCTTCGCAGGTTGGAGCAGCACGTCGCCGTCGGGAGCAATATCTTCGTGGTGATCGAGGGCCCGAGCTCGGAGCGCGTTCGGGCGCGCGGCGATGCCATCGTGGCGCGGGTGCGCGCGCTTCGCGAGCCGTGGCTGCTCGGCGCCGACGACGGTGTGCACGAGGCGCGGCGCTATCTCTTGCCGCGCGCGGGGCTGTTTGCGCCGCTGCGCGAGCTGGTCAAGCTGCGCGAGGACGTGCAGGCCCGCTGGGATTGGGAGGTCAACGAAGCCCTCGGGCAAAATGTGGCCGACGAGGCGCCGCCGCCCATCACTGCCGAATCGATTCAACAACGGCTCGGCGGCACGGACGACGTTCGGCCCGACGGCTATTTCCAATCGCGCGATCGGCGCACCCTGGTGGTGGTGGTGCGAACGTCGATCGCGTCGGGCGATCTCGGTCGCGCCCAGGCCGCGCTCGACCGGGTTCGGGCCGCCGTTGATTCCGCGGGCGCCGACTCTGCGGGCGTCCCCGCGAGCGCCGACTCTGCGAGCGCCGGCCCCGCGGGCGCCGATTCCACGGGCGAGCTTCGCATCGGCTATGCGGGCGATCTGGTCACGGGCCTGGCCGAGTACAGCGCGGTCAAGGAGGACCTCGCGCACGTCGGGGTGCTCGGCGTAGGGCTGGTGCTGGCGGTGGTGGCCCTCTTCTTTTTGCGCCTTCGCGCCCTGGTGGCCACCGGCATCGCCATTGGCATCGGCCTGGCGTGGACCTTTGGCGTCACCGAGCTCGCGATTGGCCACTTGAACGTGGCGACGGGTTTCTTGGTGAGCATCGTCGCGGGCAATGGGCTCAACTTTTCCGTCCTATACCTGGCCCGCTACTTCGAAATGCGGCGCGCGAAGGCCACCCTCCCCGCGGCCATCGCCGATGCCCACCGCACCACGTGGCCCGCCACCCTCACGGTGGCCATGGCCGCGGCGGCCGCCTATGGCTCGCTCGGCGCCACGCAGTTTCGCGCGTTCAAGCACTTCGGCTTCATCGGCGCCGCCGGCATGGTGGCGTGCTGGTTCGCCACGTACATCGTGGTGCCGCCGCTGCTGGTCGTGATCGAGCGGGCGCGCCCGCTGCGGATGGCGCCCGGGCGGGGGCTCTGGGGCTACCTTCGCGCGCACGGCCTCGCCTTCGAGGCACCCTTCGTCGCGGCGGTGACCAAGGCGCCGCGGCTGGTGACCATCGCCGGCCTTTTGCTCGTCGCCGGCGCGGCGATCGTGTTCCCGCCGTACCTCGCGCGCGATCCCATCGAGTACGACATGCGCCGCCTGCAGAACGATCTGGGCAAGGGCTCGGAGATGTACCGGGTGGCCGCCCTGGCGCGCGATGTCCTCGGCACCGGCCTCGAATCGGGGTTGGTGGTCCTGTGCGACAGCATGGACCAGGTGCAGGCCTTGGCCCGCGCGCTGGAAGCGCGGCGGGACGCGGCCCCGCCGGACGCGCGCCCCTTCGACGCCGTCCACACCTTGTTCGACTTCGTTCCCCAGGGCCAAGCCGAAAAGATCCCCGTGCTCGACGATCTTCGCGAGCTCATTCTGCGCGTGCGCGCCAAGGGCGCCATCTCGGACACGGATTGGAACGCGCTCGCGCCCATGCTGCCACCCGAAGATCTCGCCCCCATCGCGCTCGACTCGCTCCCCGACGCCGTCACCCGCCCCTTCACCTTGCGCGACGGCAAGGTCGGCCCGTTGGTGCTGGTGGAGACCGCCAAGAACCGCAGCGACTCGGACTTGCACTACTTGCTCGAGCTCGCGCAGGCCGTGCGCGAAACCACCTTGCCCACCGGCGAGACCATCCGCGGCACGGGCCGCCCGGTGATCTTCGCCGACATGCTGGGCGCCGTTCTGCGCGACGAACCGCGCGCCGTAGCGCTCTCGCTCACGCTGACCATCGCGGCCGTGGTGATCATGTTCCGGCGCGGGAGCCTGGTGCTGCTGGCGCTGGCCAGCTTGGCGCTCGGGGTCGTGTGGTTCCTCGGGTGCATGGCCGTGTCGGGCATCAAGATTCACTTCTTCAACTTCATCGCGCTGCCCATCACCTTCGGCATCGCCGCCGACTATGCGGTGAACGTCGTCCAGCGCTACGCCTTCGATCCCAAGGCCGGCATCGTGGCGGCCATGCGCAGCGTCGGAGGCGCCGTGGTCCTCTGCAGCGCCACCACCACCCTCGGCTACCTTGCGCTCGTCGGCTCGATCAACCAAGCCATCCGCGGCTTGGGCGCCCTGGCGGTGCTGGGCGAGATCTGCTGCCTCGCCGCGGCCATGCTCGTCTTGCCCGGCGCGCTGATGTGGCGCGCGCGCAGCACGAAGACGTCGCCCCGCGCGTCCATGCCGCCCGCGCCGCTGCCGCCGGCATCGCAGAAGACCGCCCACGGAGGAGGAGGCGCCTGATGGATATTCCCATGGATGCACCGCGCTCACGCGTCCGCCTCGATCGGATCGCGCAGCTCGTGCTCGCGGCCGCCGCCGTGGCCCTCTTCGTCACCATGGTCCCGCGCGGCGCGCTGATCGATGCGCTGCACCTGGTGCGCGCCACCGGCCCCCGGCTCGCCCTCGTCCTCCTCCCCTTCGCGGTGGCCGTCCTCTTCGACTCCGCGGCGCAAGCCGTCCTCTTTTCCCGCCTCGGCCGCAAGGCCGCCATCCACGTCGCCGCCCAAGCGCGCCTCGCGTCGGAGGCCATCGCGCTCAGCACCCCGGGCGGCGGCGTGCTCGGCGAGCCGGTGGCCGCGCTGGTCCTGGCGCGCCGGGGAAACATCCCGCCGGGCGAGAGCGTCGCGGTCGCCGCCGCGCGAAGGGTGCTGCTGATGCGCGTGCACGCGGCCTGGATCGTGTCGGGCGCGCTCGCCGGGTGGAGCTTGCTCGCCGCGCGATCGCACGACCTCTTGGGCTCGCGGTGGCTGCCGTGGCTGATCCTCGCGTCGGCGCTGCTGCCGCTGATGGCCGCCACCGGCGTCGACCTAGCCTTTGCGTCGGGATCGCTGGCCGGCAAGGTGCTGGGCGGCTTGACCCGGATCGTGCCGGCGAAGATCAAGGCCTATCTCCGCAAAGGGGAGGCGCAGGCGTTGGTCGTGGATGGCTCGGCCAAGAGCCTCTTGCGCAGCGGTGTGCGCGCGCTCCTCGTCCCTGCCCTGCTCTTCGGCGGCGTGTGGGTCGCCGAGTCGTGCGAGGCGTACCTGATCATCCACCTGCTCGGCGGGAGCACGCCGTTCGTTCACGTCATGGCCATCGAGGCCAGCGCGTCCATCCTCCGCGCCATCGCGTTCTTCGCGCCCGCGGGGATCGGCGTGCAGGACATGGGCTACTTGGCCCTGCTGAGCGGCGGCGATCCTCGGACGGCCGCCGTGGCCACCGGGTTCGTCATCGTCAAACGCGGTCGCGAGGCCCTCACCATCGCCATGGGGCTCGTGACCCTCGCACTTTCGGCGCGGAGGACGCGAAGTACGCGCGCCGCTGGCAGCCTCGACGCAGGGGAAAGATAGGAGAACGCCATATGAGGCGCGCGCTGTTCATCGGGGGATCGGTGAATCAAACGAAGCAAGTTCACGCCGTCGCGCGCGAGCTGCGCGGATGGAAGGCCACGTTCACGCCGTTCTTCGGCGACCACGCCATCGAGGTGCTCCGGCACCTCGGCCTGGCCGAGCGCACCATCTGCGGCGACAAGCTGCGCAAGCTGTGCCTCGAGTACCTCCGCGATCACGATCTCGACATCGACATGCACGGCGAGCGGGGCGGCTACGATTTGGTCGTAAGCTGCACCGATCTCGTCCTCCCGCGGGTCGCGCGCCGCGCGCCCCTGGTGGTGGTGCAAGAGGGCATCCTCGATCCCTCGGGCATCTTCGCGGCCATCTGCCGGCGGGTCGATTTTCTCCCCCGCTGGCTCGCCGGCACCACCCTCACCGGCACCAGCGGCCTCTTCGATCGCTTCTGCGTGGCCAGCGAAGGCTACAGGCAACACTTCATCCGCGAGGGCGCCGATCCCGCGCGGGTGGTGGTCACCGGGATCCCCAACTTCGACGACTGCGAGCGATACCGCGACAACGACTTTCCCCTCCATGGCTATGTGCTGGTCTGCACCTCCGACACCCGCGAGACCTTCAAACGCGATGACCGCCGGGAGCTGGTGACGCGCGCGCTGCGCATCGCGGCCGGCAGGCCCTTGGTCTTCAAGCTCCACCCGAACGAGAACGCCGCGCGCTCCACGGCGGAGATCCGCAGATGGGCGCCGAACGCGCGGGTGTACGCGCACGGCAGCGCGGAGGCCATGATCGCCAACTGCGAGGTGCTCATCACCCAATGGTCGTCGACGGCGTTCGTCGGTCTGGCGCTGGGCAAAGAGCTGTATTCCAATTTTCCGACCGAGCAGCTGCGCGCCCTCTCGCCCGTGCAGAACGGCGGCACATCGGGCAAACGCATCGCCGCCATTTGCCGGGAGCTCGCCGGGCGCTCGCGCGTGGTGCCGCTGCGACGGGTCAAGGGGCCGCTGCACTCGTCGCCATGGCGCTCGTCGAAGGGGGTCGCATGAGGACGTTGGTCGTCGTTCAAGCCCGGGTGAGCTCCACCCGGCTGCCGGGCAAGGTCCTGCGCCCGCTCGCGGGCCGGCCCATGTTGATCCGCCAGCTCGAACGGATCGACTCGGCCCAGGCCGTGTTCGATCTGGTGGTCGCCACCACCACCGATCCGGCCGACGATCCGATCGTCGAGACCACGCGCCGCGCCGGCTTCGACGTCTTCCGCGGGCACCCGACCGACTTGCTCGATCGGCACTACCGCCTGGCGCGGGAGAAGAACGCCGACGTGGTGGTGAAGATCCCCTCGGATTGCCCGCTCATCGATCCCGCGGCCATCGATCGGGTCATCGGCACCTTCCTCCACGCGTCCGGCGTCGACTACGCGAGCAACCTGCACCCGCCCTCGTGGCCCGATGGAAACGACGTGGAGGTGATGACCATGGATGCCCTGGCCATCGCGCACGAGCGGGCGGTGCGCGACTTCGAGCGCGAGCACACCACGCCCTTTCTCTGGGATCACCCGGAGCGCTTCATGCTGCTCAACGTGGCGTGGGAGACGGGCATGGACTATTCGCGCTCGCACCGCTTCACGGTGGACTACGAGGAGGACTACGCGTTCGTGGCGCGCGTCTACGACGAGCTCCAGACCTCGCAAGCGCCCTTTACCCTGGACGCGATCCTGGCGCTGCTCGAGCAGAAGCCGGAGCTCCTGCAGATCCACGAACGCTACGCCGGGGTCAATTGGTACCGGCATCACTTGGGAGAGCTTCGCACCAAGACCCTCGCCGACACGCGTGCGGTCGAACCACGGGAGGACGAGCATGCTCGCATCGCCTGAGCAGACACCGCCGCAGCACGGAGAACGACTTGGACAACGCGACGACGAGCGCCGCGCGGGGCTCCCCGACGAGGAGCGCCGCGCGCTCGAGGCGCTCGCCCTCCGCGTGCGCGAGCACGTCATCCGCATGTCGACCCGCGGGGGGTGCTTCATCGGCGCCTCGCTCTCGTGCGCGGATTTGCTCGTGCACCTCTATTCGCGGGTGCTGCGCGTGCGCCCCGAGGCCATGGACGATCCCGGGCGCGACTACCTGCTTTTGTCCAAGGGCCACGACGTGCCCGCACTCTACGGCACCTTGGCCGAGCTGGGTTATTTTCCCAAGGAGCGGCTGCGCAATCACCTGCGGCCGGACGACTACCTCTATTGGCACCCCAATCGGGCGGTGCCCGGCATCGAGTTTCACTCGGGCTCCCTCGGTCATCTGCTCTCGGTCGGCGTGGGCATCGCGCTCGACGTCAAGCTGCGCGGGGGCTCGAACCGCATCTTCGTGGTCTTGGGCGATGGGGAGCTCGACGAGGGCTCGGTGTGGGAGGCGTTCTTGGTGGCGGGCGCCAAGAAACTCGACAACTTGGTGGCGATCGTCGACCGCAACCAGTTCCAAGCCAATGTCCGCACCGAGGAGTTGATCCCGCTGGAGCCGCTGGAGCCCAAATTCCGGGCCTTTGGCGCCGAGGTGGTCCGCGTCGACGGGCACGATCACGACGCGCTGGCCCCGGCCTTCGCGCGCATCCCACGCGCGAGCGGCCGCCCCACGGTCATCGTCTGCGACACGGTGCGCGGCAAAGGGCTGCCCAGCATCGAGGAGCGCGCGGATCGTTGGTTCTGCAACTTCACCGAGAACGAAGTCGAACAACTCCTGGCCGAGCTTCACCACGGTGAGCGGGCCCGCATCGAATCGGAAGGACTCGTGGTGCGATGACCTACGAACAGACCCTGCTCGCCATCGCGCGGCAAAACCCCGATCTCATCGTGATGACGGCCGAAAATCGCGCCGCCATCCGCAATGTGCCCAAGGAGCTCGAGGGCCGCTTCATCGACGTCGGCATCGCCGAGCAGACCATGATCGGCGCCGCTGCCGGGCTCGCGCTGCGCGGCCGCCGGGTGGTGGCGCACGCCCTCTCGACCTTCCTGGTGCTCCGGGCCTTCGAGTTCGTGCGCACGGACATCGGCATCGCCGAGCTGCCCCTGACCCTGGTGGGCGCCGTTCCCGGCTTCTTGTCCGAGGCCAACGGCCCCACGCACCAGGCCATCGAGGACGTCGCGGTGCTGCGCGCGGTGCCGGGCATGCAGATCGTTTGCCCGGCCGACGAGGTCGAGCTGGTGAGCGCGCTGCCGGTGGTGATCGCGTCGCGCGAGCCCACGTACCTCCGCTTCTGCGCGACCCCGGCCGTGGTGAACCACGCGCTGCCCTTTGCGCTGGGCAAGGCCGAGCAGCTCTCCGAAGGGCACGACGTGACCCTGCTGACCTACGGCTTCATGCTCCGCGAGGCGGTTCGGGCGCGGGAGCTGCTCGAAGAGGCCGGGGTGCGCGTGCGGCTCTTGAACATGCGCTCCTTGGTGCCGGTCGATACGCGGGCCATCGTTCGCGCGGCCAAGGAGACGGAGCTCTTGGTGGTGCTCGAGGACCACCTGATCACGGGGGGCCTCTACTCCATCGTGGCCGAGACGCTCCTCGCGGAGCAACTCACGGCGCGCGTGCTGCCCATTGCCCTGTCGCGATGGTTCCGCCCTGCCCTCCTGGCCGATGTTCTGGCCCACGAGGGCTTCGATGGCGAATCGATCGCCAAGCGCATCTCGAACGAGCTCGGTCGCCCGCGGTTTCGCGATCCCCTGCCGAACCGGCCCGAGTCGCATTTGCCGAACATCGCCCAGTCGAACGAGCTGCACCAGCGCGCCAAGGGGCTCATCCCCGCCTGCACGCAGACCCTCGCCAAGGGCCCGGGGCAGTACGTTCGCGGCGTGGCGCCGAAGTATTTGCAGCGCGGGCGCGGCGCGCGCGTGTGGGACGTGGATGGAAACGAGTACATCGATCTTCAGATGGCCATTGGTCCGCTGTCGCTCGGGTACTGCAACCCGGCGGTGGACGACGCCATCCGCGCCCAGCTGGAGGATGGCATCACCTTTTCGCTGATGCACCCGCTGGAGGTGGAGGTGGCCGAGCTGGTACGGGAGTGCGTACCGGGCGCGGAGATGGTGCGTTTCAGCAAGACGGGCTGCGACGTGACCAGCGCCGCCGTGCGGCTCGCGCGCGCCTTTACGGGCAAGAACAAGGTGCTCTCGTGCGGCTACCACGGCTGGCACGACTGGTACATCGCGGTCACCGATCGGCGCCGCGGCATCCCGGAGGACGTGGCCGCCCTGACCTACACCTTCGAGTACAACGATCTCGGGTCGGTCGAGCGGGCCATCGACGACGACACCGCGTGCGTGATCCTGGAGCCGGTGGTCTTCGAGATGCCCAAGCCGGGGTTCCTCGAGGAATTGCGTGCACTCTGCACGCGTCGCGGGGTTCTGCTGGTGTTCGACGAGATGTGGACGGGCTTTCGGCTGGCGCTCGGCGGCGCGCAGGAGCACTTCGGCGTGCAGGCCGATTTGGCGTGCTTCTCCAAGGCCATCGCCAATGGAATGCCGCTGTCGGTGCTCACGGGCCGGCGCGACGTCATGAGCTTGCTCGAGCGCGACGTCTTCTTCTTCACCACCTTCGGCGGCGAGGCGCTGTCCTTGGCAGCCGCCAAGGCGACCCTCGGCGAGATGCGCGCGCGCAACGTGCTCGCGCACCTCGCGTCGCAAGGGCGCAAGCTGCGCGATGGGTACAACGCCATCGCCCGCGAGCTGGGCCTGGGGTACACCCGCGCGGTGGGGCCCGATCCGCGCAGCATGGTGCTCTTCGACGGGGAGCGCGCGCTGCTCATGAAGTCGTTCGTGCAGCAGGAGCTCGTCCGGCACGGCATCCTGTGGGGCGGCTTTCACAATGTGACGTATGCCCACCAGGACTACGAGATCGAGCGCGTGCTCACGGGCTACCGGATGGCGCTGAAGGCGCTCGAGCAGGCGGTCCAGGACGGGCGCTTGCGCGAAGCGATCCTCGGCGAGCCCATCGAGCCCATGTTCCGCCGCACCTCCAACTTCGACACCCGCCCTGCCCCGCGGCCGCGCACGCACCCTCCTGCGGGCGCAGGCGGCGCCGAGAATGGAGCGCAGCTCCGATGAACGCGCCGTCTGCCATGTCCGCCTCGTCGCTCTTCGACCTTCACGACCGCACCGCCGTGGTCACCGGCGCCATGGGCCTGCTCGGCAAAGAACATTGCCGCGCGCTCGCCAGCGCGGGCGCCCGCATCGTGGCGACGGATCTCGACACGGGCTCCGCGCTGTCCTTCGCCGAGGAGCTGCGCGCGCGGGGCGCCTCCGGCGTCCTGATGATGGACGCCGACGTGACGAGCCCCGAGAGCCTGCTCGCCCTTCGCGACGCGGCGCTCGAGCAGTTCGGCGCCCTCGACGTGCTGGTGAACAACGCGGCCATCGACGACAAAGTGGAGCTCCCGGCGACCGCGCTCGAGGAGTCCCGCTTCGAGCAGTATGCCCTGCGGCGCTGGCGGCGCGCGCTGGACGTGAATGTCACGGGGGTGTTCCTGGCGTCGCAGATCCTGGGCACCGAGATGGCCAAAGCCGGGCGCGGCTCCATCGTGAACGTAGCCTCCACGTATGGCGTGGTGGCGCCGGATCAAGCGCTCTACCGCACCCCGCAAGGCGAGCAGACGTTCTTCAAGTCGCCCGTTTACCCCACGTCCAAGGGCGCGGTGCTCTCCTTTACGCGCTACTTGGCCGCGTATTGGGGCGACGCGGGGGTGCGGGTCAACGCGCTCTCGCCGGGCGGCGTGCAGAACGGCCAGGACGCGCACTTCGTCGCCAGCTATTCGAGCCGCACCTTGCTCGGTCGCATGGCCCGCCCCGACGACTACCGCGGGGCGCTGCTGTTCCTCGCCAGCGATGCATCGGCCTATGTGACCGGCACCAACCTGATCGTGGACGGTGGATGGACCGCGAAGTAGCCAGCCTCCTCACACCTCCGGCGCGCCTCACGCGGCAGGAGCTCCAACGCCGGGCGAGCGCCCTTCGGCTGGTGCTCACCGACGTCGACGGCGTGCTCACCGACGCCGGCGTATACTACTCCGCCGAGGGCGAGGCCATGAAGCGCTTCAACGTGCGCGATGGAATGGGCGTGGAGCTCCTCCGCGAGCGGGGAATCATCACCGCATTCCTCACGCGCGAGCGCTCCCCCATCGTCGCGCATCGCGCGGAAAAGCTGCGCATGCACCTCTATTACATGGGCATCCACGACAAGCGCGCGCACCTGCCACAAATCGCGCGCGATACGGGGTTTTCCCTGTCGGAGCTCGCGTACATCGGCGACGATGTCAACGATCTCGGGGTCCTCGAGGCCGTCGCCGAGCGCGGGCTCACCGCGGCGCCGAACGACGCGCACCCCTCCGTGCTGCCCTTGGCGCATCATCGCTGCAAGGCGAACGGCGGATACGGAGCCTTCCGCGAATTTGCGGATTGGCTCTTGGAGCTTCGGCGGTAACCTTACGTAAAATCCATAATTGCATATTCGTTCGACTGTTGAATATTCGATACGGATTGGCTCTTGGAGCTTCGGCGGCAACCTTACGTAAAATCCATAGTTGCATATTCGTTCGATTGTTGGATACTCGATCACGAGATCCCTCGCTGCGTCAATGTGTCGCGCTCGAATACGTCGCCGTCACGCGTTCGTGCTGCTATTGCTTCGGCATAGTCGCGATTCCCCACCGCGAGGAGTAGACGATGCTCGAGGCATTGGAAGTATCGAAAATTTTTGTCGACAAGCGCGCGCTCGACGCAGTCAGCCTGCGCGTCGAGCCCGGCGAAATCTATTGCCTGCTCGGCGCGAACGGCGCGGGAAAGACGACGCTCGTCAATCTGTTCCTCGATTTTCTCGACCCCACGTCGGGCGAGGTTCGGATCAATGGCCGATCGGTCTCCGAGCACCCGATCGCGTGCAAGCGCGATGTCGCCTACATCCCCGAAACCGTCATGCTCTATGGCGTGCTGTCGGGCTACGAGAACCTCGAATACTTCGCGTCACTGGCGACCGGCGAAGACCACTCGCGCGAAACGTTGATCGGTCTACTCGAGGAGGCGGGGCTCGATCCCGCCGCCGCCGATCGCCGGGTCTCGACCTATTCCAAGGGCATGCGGCAGAAGGTCGGCATCGCCATCGCGCTCGCCAAGAACGCGAAGGCGCTGCTGCTCGATGAACCCACCTCGGGGCTCGATCCGAGCGCGGCCCACGAGTTCTCGCGATTGATGCAGCGCGCGCGCGACCGCGGCGTCGCCGTGCTGACCACGACGCACGACCTTTTCCATGCCAAGCAGACGGGCACCCGCATCGGGATCATGAAGCAGGGCTGCCTGGTCGAAAGCCTGAGCAGCGAGGACATCTCGCACAGCGATCTCGAGGCGCTCTACCTGCGGCACATGAGCGCATGAGTGCGATCGTTCGGATTGCCGCGCGGGACTTTCGCGAGTTCGTGCGCGATGGGCGCTTGCCGTGGACGGGCGCTCTGATGGTGGTGCTGCTCCTCACGGCGCTCGCGGTCGGCTGGCAACGCCAGGCCGCGCTGCAGGCCGAGCGCGTGACCGCGCAGGCGCTCGACTATGACGACTGGCTCGCCCAGGGCGCGCGGCACCCGCACGATGCGGCACATCAAGGCATGCACGTCTTCAAGCCCGAGCCGCCGCTGTCGATCATCGACCCCGGGATCGGGCCTTATGTCGGATCGACGCTGTGGCTGCAGTCGCATCGGCAGAGCGAGACGAGGTTCCGGCCGGCGCAGGATGCGACCGGCCTGCAGCGCTTCGGCACGCTCTCGGGGGCCTGGGTGATCCAGGTGCTGGGGCCCCTGCTCGTCATCATTTTGGGCTTCAACGCCTTCGCCGGCGAACGCGAACAGGGAACGCTCCGGCAAGTGATGAGCCTCGGCGTGCCTGCCCGGTCGCTGCTCGCGGGCAAGGCGCTGGCGCTCGGCGGGTCGATCGCGATCCTGCTGCTGTCGGGCGGTGCGGTCGGCGCTGCCGCCGCGCTGATCCAGTCGCCCCCCTCGCGACTGGCCGATACGATCGCCCGCCTGGCGAGCCTCGCCGTCGGCTATGCGGCCTATCTCGGTATATGGATCTTCGTCGCCTTGGCGGTGTCTGCCCGGATGCGAACGTCGCGAATGGCGCTGATCGCTCTCCTCGGCATCTGGATCGCCAGCGCCGTGCTCCTGCCGCGCGCGATCTCCGATCTTTCGGACGCATCTTTCCCTTCGCCATCGCGCACGGAGTTCAACCGGGCACTCGATGACGACCTCGATAAAACCCAAGGCCGCGTGTGGAGCGAGCAGTTCGGCGTCGACCGAGCCTGGAGCCCGGACCTCCCGCTCAACAAATGGGGCATTGCGCTCGAGAAGAACGATCAGGCAGGCTATACCGTTTTCGATCGGCATTTCGGGGCGCTCTGGGACAACTTCGAACGCCAGCGCACCGCGCAGGAACTGTCGGGCTTCGTCGCGCCGACCTTGGCCCTGCGGTCGTTCTCGATGGCGATGGCCGGGACCGATTTCGCCCAGCATCGGGACTTCGCCAGCGCCGCAGAGAGGCACCGCCGCAAGATCCAGGACATGGTGAGCGATGATCTCGTCGAGCACGCCGATCCGCTCGGTGGCCGGCACTTCGCTTACGAGGCGGACAAGAGCCTCTGGGCTGAAATTCCACCGTTCGACTACCGAACACCTACGGTGGGCTTTGCCTGGCGAGCCGCCTGGCTCAGCGCTGCGGTGCTGTTCGTGACGCTCGTTCTGTCCGCCGCTGCCGCCCTCGCCGTGGCACCGCGAAGGCCACTCTGATCATGGCTACTTCCCGAAAATCGACCCTCGCGCGGATCATGCGGCACGAATTGCGCGTGATGATCGCGGACCGGACGCTCCCAGCCATCGCCGTGCTGTTCTCGATCCTTCTGCTCTACGGCTTCTTCACCGGTCTTCACGAGACCCGGCGGCGCGAAGAGGTGGTGAAGGCGCTCGTGGCGGGCCAGGCCAAGACCAACGCCGACAACATCGCGCAATGGCATCGGGTGATGGCACGGCAGCAACGGCCCGCCCCCTTCGCCAACCCGGTCGATCCCTCGTCGATCGGCGGCAAGATGGGCGCGCAATATGCGATCCTCCCGACCTTGGCGCTATCCCCCGTGGCGGCCGGGCAGTCGGACATGCTGGCCGACTATTACCGCGTGACCATCCAAAGCCGGACGGCCTTTTTGGAAGAGAGCGAGGTCGAAAGCCCGTGGAAGCTGCTGAGCGGCCAGTTCGATCTCGCGTTCGTTCTAATCTACATGTTCCCGCTGTTCATTTTCGCGATCAGCTTCAACATGTTGTCCGTCGAGCGCGACCAGGGCACCTTGCGCATGCTTCTCTCGCAGCCGTTGACCTTACCGCTCTTGGTGCTGGCAAAAATCGTGGTGCGCGCGGGCGTCATCCTCGGCCTGGCGGTGCTCGTACCCGCGCTCGCGGTGATCGCAACGCGGCAGGCGCTCCTGGACGGTGCGGCGCTGGGGACTCTCGCCCTCTGGATGGCGCTGGTGATCGCTTACGGGCTATTCTGGTTTGCCCTGAGCGCCCTCGTCGCCTCGCTCGGACGAGCCTCGGCGACCAATGCGCTGCTGCTGATCGGCACCTGGGTGCTCCTCGTCCTCGTGGTGCCGGTGGCGATGAACCTCGCGGTATCGAGGGCTCATCCCGCACCGTCGCGGACCGATCTGGCCACGCAGACCCGGCTCGTCACGATCGACGGGCTCAATCGCTACAAGCACCTTTGGAGCACGGACTACGACTATGTCGATCGGCCCGAAACGCTCCTGCCCAAGGACGGCCGCCTGGAGGTGGCCTCCCGTTTGCGCGCCTTTTATCTCATGGACGCCTTCGTCGATCAGCAGCTCACCGACGTGCTGTCACGTTTCGATCGCCAGCTTGGCGCGCAGCAGGCGCTGGTCGATCGTTTCGGCTTCATCTCGCCGGCGATCGTCGCCAACGAGGGAATGGCCTCACTCGCCGGCAACGGGACCCGGCGCTACGAACGCTTCAAGCAGCAGGTCATCGCCTATCACGAAAGCTGGAAGAGCTATTTCGTACCGCGCGTCCTCGACGGCATCGCCATCGTCGAGACGGATTTCGAGCGTTTCCCGCGCTGGTCGTGGCAGGAAGAGAACGCGGCCACCGTGCGGGCCGATGCATGGTTCAAGATTGCACAGCTTCTGGCGGTCGCCGCGGTCATGGGGCTGCTCGCGTCATGGCGGTTCGGCAGAAGGCAGTCGGTGTAGGTCCATCCCATGACGATGCAGATGGGCCGCCTCGGGCTTCGCCGGTAGCTTCTCCCCATGGTCCGGAGCTTGCTGAACGCAGCTCCATGAACGAACCACGACCCTCGGTGCGCGCGCCGGCCATCTCACGGACGTCTTCCAATCGGTGACCGCGGCCTGGGGAAAGTCGGTTCGAGCGCGGCATGCGACAGCCACGCGTTCAATCCCAGAACGATGCCACGGCCACTTGCTCGGCGTCCTCGGAGCAGATTTCCCCCGGTACCTCGTCGCTCCATCGCTCGATGATGGCGATTCGTGCGCGACGTACCAGGACGCTGAGGCGTCGTGCGCGTGCGATGTGCTGCAGAGCACGGGCGCGAAACCAGCACACGGCGGATGGCTCGTCATCACCGGTCGAATCTCGGGCGACGCGAGCCGGCACCATACAAGCCGGTTCGTCGAGGTGGTCACGAAACCACTGCACGATGTCCTCCAGCTCCGCGCGATCGAGCTCGGGAAGACAGCGGCGCGCGTCGCTCAAGTAGGAGAACACACCGTAGGGTTCGTATTCATGGCAAAATCGGACGTAGCACGAGCCAACGCCTCGCTTCGGAATGCTTTCAGTGGAAGTCCGTCCAAGGTTCCGCGTGTAGCGTTTTCGACGGCTCATCGAAAGGAAACGATAGCGCGGCGGAGTGTCGGTGGGCCGGGTCCCCTCGCGTTTGGCGTGAAGGGCTTCGAGAACGTGGGGCCACGCCCCGTCCCGATCGAGCCGCATCGCCCGTCACGGCCCCTTGCTTTCGGCTAGGCTTGGAATGGGCGCGTGTTCGATAGAGCGCTCTGTTTCGGTTAGCCCCAAACCCCGTTACGGCACGCCGAGCGGCAGCTTGACGTCGGGATCCAGGTTCCCTTTGCCGGGCACGTAGTTCGCCTCGAGCCGGATGCCATCGGGATCCTCGAAGAGGACCGAGTAATAGCCCTTTGCCCAAGGACCGTCCTCGGGCGCGTGCACGATGGGGGCGCCGATGTCGACGAGGAAGGCGTGGAGCTGGTCGATGTCTTCGCGGCTGCGCAGGCGAAAACAGACATGGTGAAGACCGACATGGCGTTGGTTGAACGGTCCGAGCGCAGGATCCGCCCGGGTAATCACGATGCCGGTTTTGCCGCCGACGCCGTAAAACGTCGTGGCGTCGTCGAAGACGATGCTCATTTCGAAGAAAGCAAAGAGCTTTCGGTAGAATTCCCGGCTCCTCGGCAGGTCGCTGACGGACAATTGGATATGGGCAATCCCATTGATCTGCATGACTTCGTGCTCCTTACGTGATGGACGGGATGGTCGGCCCATTTCGGAGAACGGCGGCCGTGAATCGGCATCGTTCAGGGCGGGTCGGCGGCGAGCGGCAGCACGTGCTGGCCCGGCTCGTCGAACGATTCGGCGAACGGGGCCAGCTCGGCCACCAGCGCGGCCATCGTCGGATAGCGCGCGTCGCGGGTCTTCGACATGGCGCGGGTCACCGCGCGCTCCACGCCCTCCGGCACCGAGGGCGCGAGCGAGCGAAGTGGCGCCGGCGACTCGGTGAGGATCTTGGCCAAGATGGAATACGAGTTCCCGATCCACGGGGAGCGATTGGCCAAGAGCTCGTACGCCGTCACGCCCCACGCGAATTGATCCGTGCGGCCATCGGCCAGCTCGCCGCGGATTTGTTCGGGGGCCATGTACAGCGGGGTGCCGATGGGCGCTCCCTCGACGGTGACCGTGGCCAGGAGCTCCGGCGAAGGCAGCATCTGGCCGTGCGTCCCCAAGAGACGGCGGGCCACGCCGAAGTCGAGCACCTTGGCGATGCCGTCCTCCCGGATCATCACGTTCTCGGGCTTCACGTCGCGGTGCACGATGCCCACACGGTGGGCAGCTTCGAGCGCGCTCGCCATTTGAACCAGCCAGCGCACGCGCTTGGCCCAGCCCGGCTGCGGGGCGTGCGTGTAGTGCGATAAGGTGTGCCCCGACACCAGCTCCATGGCGATGAATGGATGGCCATCGACGTCGCCCACATCGAAAATAGCCACCGCATACGGCGAGTCGATGAGCGCGGTGGTGCGCGCCTCGCGCTCGAGGCGGCTCGCGCGGTTTGCGCCGTCGCCCGTGCGATCGCTCGAGGGGAGCACCTTGAGCGCGATCCGCCGGCCAAGGCGGGTGTCGAGCGCGCGGTAAACGCGCCCCATGCCGCCTTCGCCCAGGAGCTCGTCGATGACGTACCGGCCGAACAAGCTCCCCTGCGAAAAGAGCGGGGTGCTGCCGTTGGCGCCGTCGCCATTTCCGGCGCCG
Organism: Sorangiineae bacterium MSr11954; assembly: GCA_037157815.1. Taxonomy (NCBI): domain Bacteria; kingdom Pseudomonadati; phylum Myxococcota; class Myxococcia; order Myxococcales; family Pendulisporaceae; genus Pendulispora; species Pendulispora albinea. The sequence continues at coordinate 3,841,503 of CP089984.1, read as the reverse complement.
TTCGCGTCCGGCTTGCCCGCGTCGGCGTTTCCGTCCGCGGCTTGCGCGGCCGGAGATGCCTGGGCGAGGTCGAAGGCTTCGGCGCCGTTGCGGGTGGTCACGCCGTCCTCGCCGTAGAGGCCGCGCAGCCGGCCCACGAAGTCGGTCCACGATTGCAAGCTGGGACGGTCGGGCGCGGAGCCCACATCCACGTTCAGGGCGGACACGCTGTCCAAGCCTTGGGCGAGAAAGATGGTGCTGTTGTAGAGCGCCGCCCCGGAGAGATTGGCGCCCTCCAAGTTGGCCTCGGCCCAGAGCACATGCCGACAGTTGGCGTGCGAAAGGTTCGCGCTCCGGAGATCGGCGCCAAGGAGCCTGGCGCCCTCCAGATCGGCCCGCGACAGATCCACCGACGCGAGCTTGGCCATGCGCAAGACGGCGGCCGAGAGGGTGGCGCCGGCGCAGAGGGCGCCCGAGAGCTGCGCGCCCTCGAGGTCGGCCTCCGAGAGATCCGCCTCGGTGAAGTCCGCCCCCTCGGCGCGCGCGTTGCCCATGCGCGAACGCGCCAGGTTCGCGCGCGGAAAGCGGGAGCCGAACACGTTGGCGCCGAGGAGGCTCGCGCCGTAGATGTTCGCTTGCTCGAAGTACGCCTCGATCAGGCGCGCGCCATCGAGGCACGCGCCGCGCAGGTTCACTTGGTAGCCATTGACCTTCGTCAGATCGGCGTCGCGCAGATCGGCGCCGCAAAGATCGGCGCGCCAGAGGGTGGCCTCGGCCGCGCGCACGTCGCGCAAGATGGCGTCGATGAGCGTGGCCTCGCAAAGATCGGCGGCGCGAAGATCCGCGTCCGAAAGGTCCGCACCCGAAAGATCGACGCCCACCAGCTGCACCCCGGCCAGCGGTGCGCCGCGAAGATCGCGCCCCCGCGAGACCTCGTTCACGAACGGAAAATCGCGCTCATGAAGGAGCGACGCCCATGGCTCACCCCGAACGCATCGCTGCACGATCGCGCCGAGCAGGTCGCCCTGCCCTTCCCACCGCGTGCGAAGCTGTTCTCTAGACGCCACCAGACCCACCGTTCGGAGCAGGATCGCCCCCCGAAGAACGTCTGGCCGATCATACACGCCGCGCCGCGCTCACGAAAGCCCGCTGTCACGCCCCCGATGCAATCCGAACGGGCCGCTGTCGAAGTTGCACGAGGCGTGGTGCAGGCTCGGGATCGTCCCAACCTGCGAGCGTGTCCGCGCGCAGCGGGTGCCTGACGATCGGATGCTTGCGCAGGTGCTCGAGATCGAGCCTGCCGTGCTTCATGTCGGACGAGCCGCCATACGCCTTGTAGTACGGCTCCTCCAGCGCCTCGAGCTTGGCGCAGTGCGCTTTCGACACCGCAGCAAGCTCGCGCAAGATGGTGCGGATGCCAAACCCCGCAAAGGCCTCGGCGAGCTGCCCGCGGCGCAGGTTCGACCAAATTTTCTGCGGACGGTAGAAACGCTGCAGTGCGCGAAACACCGAGCGCTCCAGCGCGCTCGGCGGAAGGAGCAGCGGAAACGTGGTGACGTGATGGCCCGTGTAGTAGTCGAGATCGGTCTCGCACACGCGGTACCGCGGCAAGGTCCGGCCGGGGAGCTCCGGGTACTCGGTGAGGCAATAGATGCTCATGTTGTCGACCTCGTGCGCCTCGCAGAAGTCGACGATGCGGTCGGCCGTGGTCTCGTCGTCCTCGTCGAAGCCGACCATGAAGAGCCCCATGACGCTGAGCCCCGCGTTATGCATCGCCCGCACCGCGGCCCCAATTTCGTCCACGCTTTGCTTCTTCTTCAAGTCGAGGAGCCGATCGTCGGTGGTCGCCTCCATGCCGAGGGTCACGTTCACGAAGCCCGCGCGGCGAAGCAGCTCCAGGAGCCGCGGGCGCTTTCCCGCGTCGACCCGGCAGAGGGCCGAGAAGGTGCACCCGAGATCCGCGCGCACCAGCGCTTGGGCGATCTCCTCGCAGTGTTTGGGGTTGGTGGTGAAGTTGCTATCGGCGAGCCAGAAGTGCGTGATGCCAAAAAAGTCGCGCCGGCGGCGCACGTTCTCGATGAACACATCGGCGGGCTGCCTTCGAAAGCCGGTGCCGCCAATCATATTTTCGTAACAAAACGTGCACGGGAATGGACAGCCGCGCGAGGTGGTCGCATAGCCAACGGGGTACTTTTTGCGAAGGAGCACGTCGGCCCAAACCGGGCGCTTGGCGAAGCCTTTCACCAAGCTCAAATCATCGACCCGACCAAACGACGATTTGAACGCGCGCCGCGGGTTGTGATGCACGTACCCGTCCTTCGCATACGAGATGCCCTCGATGCCCTGGAGCCCCGCGCCGTTCGAAAAGGCAAGGAGCACCTCCGGAAAGGCCAGCTCGCCCTCGTCGCGGACCACCACGTCGCAAAACCTTGCCACCTCGGTGGGGCTCAGGGTGGCATGGGGGCCGCCGGCCACCAAACGCACATGCGGAGCCACCCGCCGCAGCCTGACGAACAGCTCCTCGACCCGCGACAAGTTCGATCCGGTGACCGCCGCCCCCACCACATCGAAGCTCGCCAGATCGCCCCAGGGGATTCCATTAACGCTCTCGCAGAACACCGAAACATCGTGTCCTGCGAGGCTCGCGGCCGTGCCCACCTCCAAGACCCCGTGCCGTGGCATGGCATAGGGCGTGGTGATGTTCGGCACCCGCGGATCGATGTCGATGAGAGCAATTTTGAAGAAGACACCGGGACGTACGGCATTCATCTCATCATGTTGATCATGAAAATTCAGAGGATCAACCGCCAGGGCGCAAGGACCGCCAAGAGAGAGAAGATCCAAAAAAGAAAATTCATATCGTAACGCCTGGCGATCCTTGCACCCTGGCGGTTGATTCGTTTTGAGGAGGAGGAGGAGGAGGAACCGGAGGGAGCTCGGGCAGCTCGGAGAGCGGGGCGAGGGCGCGCGCGTGCTCATACGCGCTGCGGATGGCGGGGATCCGGCTCGCGTGCCCAATGCGTTCGATATCGGGAAACGATTCCGTGTCGTTCACCCCTGCCAAGAGATACACGGCAGCAATCGTGGAGCTTGGGCGCCCATCGCCGAAGAGCAGCGCTTTTCGGTACGCCTGCAGCGGAAACACCGACTTTTTCGTGTGGAGCACGTCCTCGGCGTCTTCGTGGACGAGCGGAAGCGCGATGGCCAGCCGCGCATCGATGTCCTCGCGCTCGGCCTCGCACTGGGGCAAATCGCGCAGGCGCTGCAGAAGGCGCTGCACCACCGCGCGCAGGATCGTATTTTTCTCGGTGTCGAACGAGGCCAGCAAGCACGGAACGACGTCGGGCGAATTGTACATGCCGATGCCGGAGGAGGCCGTGCAGCGCACCAGCCCCCATTTGCCCTCGAGCAAAAGCTTCTCGAACGAAGGACGAACCTCGGGTACCGCCCAGCGGTACATGGTGGCAATGAAATTGCTCGGCGCCTCCTGCGTCTCCGAGTTGACGATGGCCTGCACGGGGAGCAAATCGACCCGGCCCCGCCGCTGGATCATCTGGATCATGAAGTCGAACACCTCGGCGTAGAGCGGCCGCCGGTTCCACTTTTCGATGTTCCCTTCGTAGAGCTCCTCCACCAGCACCTCCGCCACGAAGTACTCGAGGAACGAAAGGTGCAAAGGTCGAAAGGTCGCGCCCGCGCGCACGAAGAAGCTGCAGTTCTTGATCTGCGTGGCGGTCTCCGCGCGCTCGGCCGGGGTGGCATCGGGGAGCTCCTCCGAGAGCACCCGGACCAGCTCGTCGGTGCTCATCTCGATCAGCCCCTCGTCGAACATATGGTACGCGAGGCTGCGCACGAACGCGCGGCGCGCGCGGGGCGACCACCCGGGGTTGGTGGTGGCGTGAACGGCCAGGTTCTTTCGCACGAAGGCGTCGTACAAATCGATCAAGCGGAAGTCGGCGCTGACGTCCGAGCGCTCGGCCACGTACTCCTGCGAGAGGAAAAGATGGATGGGCGTGCGGCACAGATCCCGCAGCCGCGGCACGCGATCCAGCATGCCGATGAGGCGCGCGCGAACGGCCGACGACGCACGCGCGAGGTACGTTTCGATCTGCCGATCGTCGAAGGGCAGCAGGGTGATCTTGCGGGTGGCGGGGATTTGGTCGTCGTCGACGCTCTCCTTGTAGAACGTGGTCCTGCACGTCAAGAACACGCGCAGGCCCGGAATCTTCCGGAGCTCCTCCAAGGCGGCAGCAAACTTGGGCGTCTCCTCGCGCTTGATGCGCTCGCCCATCTCGTCGAGACCATCGAGCACCAGCGCCGTGGCGGGCCCCGCGGTCAGGATCTCCAAAAGCTCCCGCTCGGAGAGCGCCATGTTGTAGCGCGCCGCAAAGAGCGAAATGGCCTTCGCCAGGGCCGCGCCGGGGGAGGCGGCGTCCGGCCCCGTCATCTGCGCGCGCGCAAACGACAGGTTCAAATAAAATGTGGCGGGGACCCCGGGGTGCCCGGCCAGGTAGTCCTTGGCCAGCTCGTAGGCCAGACGCTGGGCCGCGTAGCTTTTGCCGCTCCCGTAGTTGCCGAGCAAGAGCACCAGCGCGGAAGGATCGTGGAGGATCGCCTGCTTCGCATAGGCGACCAGATCGTCCACCGTGCCCGTGTCCGTATCGCCCGAGGGGCGCACGAACACATCGGAGGCGCCGCTCCTCTCGTACACGGACACCAAGGTCTCGTTGGCCAGGCGCGCGGCCGCCTCGGGACCGTACCATGACGCGCTCGTCCCCCGCCCGCTGCTCGGGGTCTTCCGTGGCGCGGTTTGCATGGTGGCGGACAAGGTCCGTGCACCGCCGCCGGATTGGCTCGCAGCCCTGACGGCAAGGGTCGCTCGGATCCGTGCGATGTCCGAGGGATAACGAAAGCTCGGTGCCCAACGCGCCACCGTGAACGCCACCGCCGGGGAGACATCGTCCGGGACAATCACGAAGACGGATTTTCCGTCCGAGCCCGGAAGATGGCGTGGCGCCAGCAATCCGGCGGCGAGCTTGGCATCGTGGCGTGGCGTGCCGTCGGCCACCACCGCCGCCTCGATGCGGCGCGCAAAGGGGGCCGTGACGACGATGAGCGTGATCTCTGCGGTGCGCGCCCGCTCCTCCGCCCAAAGCCGCCAGCCTTCGGCGGGGGTTTTTGCGAGCAGATCGATGTCGCACGGGATGCCCGCCTGCGCGAGATCGTGGGCCAGACGCCGGACTTGCTCGACGTGCTCGGGGGAATCCTGGCTGTAGATGATGAACGGTTGCAAGGCGCCGCACCTCCGCATGAACATCGGAGCGCGGCAAGGCCGCGCACCTCCGCGTCCTGCAGATCACGACATCGTGGGTAGGTTTGCAACTCCTCGAGTCGTCAGCCGCCCATTTTGGCCTTGATGCGATCGCGCAGCTCGACGATCTTCGGCCCGATCTCCTGGATCATGCGCTCGCGCGTCATCTCTTGGGCGGGCCCGAAGCAGCTGATGGCGAGCAGCTTGCCGTCGCTCGGGAGCACCAGCGGCACCCCCACCGCCGAGACCCCTTTGTTCCACTCCCCGACCGAGAAGCAGAAGCCGTATTTGTCGTAGTCCTCCACCGCGCGCCGCAGGCCCTTCTGAATCGGCGGCCACTCCTCCTGCGGCACGTTTTTCAGGTACGAGGCGAGGACGCGCGCGCGCTCCTCCTCCGACAGAGCCACATGCCCGGCCCGCCCCAGCGCCGTGGTGCCCCGCGGCACCCGCTCGCCCACCTCCAGGCTGAGACGAAAGAGCTGGTGCCCATGGCAGATCTCGATGAACACCATTTGATCGCTGTCGCGCGCCGCCAGCGCCACGGTGGAGTGCACCTGCTCGGCGAGCTCCTGCATCAACGGCCGCGCTATGCCTCGAACATCGAGGCCGGCGAGGAAATGCTGGGCCAGGGAAAGCACGCCGATGCCCAAGGAGTATTTCTCCTCGGCCGGCAGAAATTCCAGATAACCCAGTTGCGTCAGCGTATAGCAAATTCGCCCGATGGTCGATTTGGGGAGCCCCGTGCGGCGGGCGATCTCCCGAACACCGAGGTACCGTTCACGGGGCTTGAAGCTGCGGAGGACGGCGAACGCGCGCGCGACCGCGGTAATGAAATCGGGGCTGTCATCGGCGGCCAGCGCGTCGGCGGCCGTCGTCCCCAGTCGAGTAGCTTTTGCGATCATGGGGGGCTCCTTGTCATGCCACTTCGAAAAGACCGGCCGCGCCTTGTCCGCCGCCGATGCACATGGTTACCACGACGTACTTCACCCCCCTGCGCCGGCCCTCGATCAGCGCGTGGCCAACCAATCGCGAGCCGGTGACGCCGTAGGGATGCCCCACGGCAATCGCACCACCATTGACGTTGAGGCGATCGTCGGGGATCCCCAGTCGATCGCGGCAATAAATCACTTGTACGGCGAAAGCTTCGTTGAGCTCCCAAAGGCCGATATCCGAGGCCGAGAGGCCGGCGCGCGCGAGCAGCTTGGGCACGGCAAAGACAGGCCCGATGCCCATCTCGTCGGGCTCGCACCCGCTCACGGCAAAGCCGCGGAAGATCCCGAGCGGCCGCAGCCCGCGCTTTTCGGCCAAGGCCGAGCTCATGACCACGCACGCCGAGGCGCCGTCGGAAAATTGGCTGGCGTTGCCGGCCGCGATCACCCCGCCGGGGAGGGCCGGCCGGATCTTGGAGACGCCCTCGAACGTGGTGTCCGGCCGGATGCCCTCGTCGGCCGCCGTGGTCACCTCTTTCGTGAAGAGGCGCCCGGTGGCCTTGTCGGCCAGGGCGGCCAAGGTGGTGATGGGCACGATCTCGTCATCGAACTTGCCCGAGGCGGCGGCCGCGGCCGCGCGCCTTTGACTCTGCACGCCGTATTCGTCCTGCCGCTCGCGCGAAATGCCATATCGCTTGGAAACCGTCTCCGCCGTCTGCAGCATGGGCCAGTAGATTTCCGGCTTGTTGTCCAAAAGCCAGCGCTCGTGGATCATGTGCCGGTTTGCCTCGTTCTGGACGCAGGAGATGGACTCCACGCCGCCCGCCACGATGATCTCGCCCTCGCCGCTTTGAATCCGCTGCGCGGCCAGCGCGATGCTCTGCAACCCCGACGAGCAAAAGCGATTGACGGTCATGCCGGGCACGGTCACCGGCAAGCCCGCGCGCAGCACCACCTGACGCCCGATGTTCACCCCCGTGGCGCCTTCGGGGTTCGCGCAACCCATAACCACATCTTCGATCTCGGGGCCCTCGACCCCTGCGCGGGAGATGGCCGCCTTCACCACGTGCGCCCCCAAGGTAGCGCCATGGGTCATGTTGAACGCACCCCGCCAGGATTTGGTGAGCCCCGTGCGGGCGGTGGATGCGATGACGGCGTCAACCATGGAAAGTCCTCCCCTCGGCCGCAAGACGCGCCAAGAGCGGCGCCGGTTCCCAGAAGCTCCGGTCACCCCGCGCCGTGCGCCCGAAGCGTCGCATGGCGGAGAGCACATTCGGTAGCCCTTGCTCATCCGCATAGAGCATCGGCCCGCCACGGTACAGCGGAAAGCCGTAACCAGAGACATACACGACGTCGATATCGGACGCACGCTGCGCAATGCCCTCCTCGACGATCTGGGCCCCTTCGTTCACGAGCGCAAAGATGCAGCGCGCGACGATCTCCTCGTCCGATATGGCCCGACGCGCGGCGCCGATCTCGTTCGAATACGCGATCACCAACTCGTCCACCGCCGGATCGGGGATCGCATCGCGCTGCCCGGGCTCGTACCGATACCACCCCTTTCCGGTCTTCTGCCCGAAACGACCCAGCTCGCAAATCCGATCGCCAATTTTCGAGTACACGATCTCCGGATATTCGACGTAGCGCCGTTTGCGGATGGCCCAGCCGATGTCATTTCCAGCGAGATCGTTCATGCGGAATGGCCCCATCGCCATGCCCCATCGCTCCAGCGCCCGATCCACCTGCGCGGGCAGCGCCCCTTCCTCCAGCAGAAGCGCGGCCTGCAGCCCATAGCGCTCGATCATGCGATTGCCGATGAAACCATCGCACACCCCGGACACGACCGCCGTCTTTCCAATCTTCTTGGCCACATCCATCACCGTGGCCAGCACGTCCTTGCCCGTGGCCTTGCCGCGCACCACCTCCAAGAGCTTCATCACATGGGCTGGGCTGAAGAAGTGCATTCCAACGATGTCGGCCGGCCGCTTGGTAAAGGCGGCAATCTTATCGAGATCGAGGGTCGATGTGTTGCTCGCCAGGATGGCCCCCGGCTTCATCACCGCATCCAGCTTGGTAAACACGCCTTGTTTGACCGCCAAGTCCTCGAACACGGCCTCGATCACCAAGTCGGCATTCGCCAGATCCTCGTACGCGAGCGTACCCTGGATTCGGGCGATCCGCTCCTCCGCCTTATCGGCCGGGAGCTTTCCCTTTTTCACCGTGCTCTCATAATTCTTGCGAATGACGCCAAGGCCCTTTCCGAGCGCCTCTTCCTTGGCCTCCAGCACGGTGACGGGGATGCCCGCATTGGCAAAGCACATGGCGATGCCGCCGCCCATGGTCCCCGCGCCCACGATCGCCACGCGCTGGATCGGCCGCCCCTTGGTCTCCGGGGGAACATCGGCGATCTTGCTCGCCGCCCGCTCCGCGAAGAAGAGGTGCCGCAGGGCGCGCGACTCGGGGGTCGCCATCAGCCGCTGAAAGAGCTCCCCTTCTTTGCGCAGCCCCACCTCGAACGGCTCGGTGGACGCCGCCACCGCGTCCACACACCCGAGCGGCGCCGGAAAGTTCTTGGCCATGGCCGCGACGGTATTGCGTGCAAACTGCACGAATCCTTCGGGGTTGGGGTGCTCCACCGCCGCGTCGCGCAGCTTCTTCAAGGGCCGCTTCTCGCGCACGATTTCCTCGGCGAACGCCACGGCGCCGGTCACCAAGTCGCCGTCGATCAGCCGATCGAACAGCGCGGTGCCCGCGAGCTTCTCCGAGAGCACCGGCTCCCCGGAGGCGATCATGTTCAGCGCCGCCTCCAGCCCGATGGCGCGCGGCAAGCGCTGGGTGCCGCCGGCGCCGGGGAGGAGGCCGAGCTTCACCTCCGGCAGCGCAATTTTGGCCCCAGCGGCCGCCACCCGAAAATGGGCACCCAGCGCCAGCTCCAACCCGCCGCCCATGGCCACCGCGTGAATGGCGGCGATCACCGGCTTGGTGCTCGCCTCCAGCGCCCGGATCACGGACCGCAACATGGGCTCCGCGAGCTGCTTTCCGCTTTTGAACTCGGTGATGTCGGCGCCGCCCGAGAACGCCTTCCCCGCGCCCGTGAGGACCACCGCCGACACCTCGGGATCGGCCTCCGCGCGCTCCAGGCCTTCGCAGATCCCCAGGCGAACGGCGTGACCCAGGCCGTTCACGGGCGGGTTATCCAGGGTGATCACGGCGACCGTGCCGCGTCGCTCGTAGTGTGTAGCCGGCATCGTCAAAGCCTCGCTTTCGCTTCTTCCTCGTAGAGTTCCTTTTTGGAGAGCTTGCCCACCAACGTCTTCGGCAGCTCCGCGCGGATGGCCATCGCCTTGACCATCTCGTGCTTGCCCACCCGGCCCTCGAGAAAGGCCTGGAGCTCCTCCAGGGTCGGCTCCTTGGCCCCCGGCTTCAGCTTGATGAACGCCTTGGGCACTTGCCCGCGCCGATCGTCGTGAACGCCGATGACGGTGACCTCGGCCACCGCGGGGTGCTCGTAGATGGCGTCCTCGATGGTGCGCGGGTACACGTTGAAGCCGCCGCAGAGGAGCATGTCCTTGGTGCGGTCGACGATGTACACGAAGCCGTCGCGGTCCATGTAGCCGACATCCCCCGTGCGAAAGAATCCGTTTTTGGTGCGGGAGGTGGCGGTGGCCGCGGGGTTCTTCCAATAGCCCAACATCACGTTGGGGCCTTTGACGCAAATCTCGCCCCGCTGCCCCAAGGGCACCGTCTCGTTCGGATTTTCCACATTGGCGAACTCGAACGAAATGCCCGGCATCGGCAGCCCGCACGACCCCAGGCGCGGCTCGCGATCCATGGGGGTGAAGGTGCCCGTGGGCGAGGTCTCCGTCATGCCCCAGCCCTCGCACAAGAGACAGCCCGTCAAGCCACGGAAGCGCTGCTGCACCTCGCGCGGCAAGGGCGCTCCCCCCGAGCCGCAGAATTTCAGCGAGCTCAGATCGTGGTGCTCGATCCCGGGGTGGTGCAAAATGGCCGCGAACATGGTGGGCACGCCGGGAAAGACGGTGATCTTCTTGGCGGCGATGTCGCGCACCGCCGCCTCCACCTCGAAGCGCGCGTGCAGGACGATCTCGGCCCCCATGCGAATGCCAAACAGCATATCGACGGTCAGCGCGTAAATATGAAACAAGGGTAGCACCGCCAGAAACCGCTCCTGCCCCTCCTGGAGGATTCTCGGCTCCGCGCGCGCCGTCGTCCAATATTGATTGCACGCCACCGACAAATTGGCGTGGGTGAGCATCGCGCCCTTGGGCTGCCCGCTCGTTCCCCCCGTGTACTGGATGACGGCCACCCGCTCCGAGAGCTCCGCATCAGCCAGCGGCGTTGGCTCGCCATGGCCATCATTGGCCAACAAAGCCTCGAACGTCATGTGCCGATCATCCCATGCGATTTCGGCCAGGTGCCCCGCGGCCTCCAGCTTTTCGCGCACGGCATTGGGGGCTTCGGCCATCTCCGAGAGGGCGCCGACGACCAGCTTTCGCAGCCGCGTGCTCTGCAGAAGCTGCACCATCTGCGGATACAGGGATTTCACGTCGAGCGTGACCATGATGTCGGTCTCGCTGTCCTCGATTTTGTGCGCGAGCACCTTCTCGGTGTCGAGCGGCGAGTAGTTCACCACCGTGCCGCCCGCCTGGAGGATGCCGAAGAATGCCACCACGTAGTGCGGCGTATTTGGCAGATACAGACCCACGTTCACCCCGGGCTTTACGCCCAGCGCGCGAAAGCCGTTGGCGGCGCGCCGCACCATGGCCGAGAGCTCCCGGTACGTGCGCTTCTTTCCCATGAAGTCGAGGGCGGGGTGGTCGGGCCAGCGCGCCACCGCGTCCTCCAGGATCTGCCAAACGGTTGTACGTACAATCTCGTGGTCATGGCTCAATCCGGCCGGGTACGATGGGATCCAAGGTAATTCGGACATCGTTCGCCTCCTCTTCCGGGTTCCGGGTGGGTTTCGGCGGCTCTCGGGATTTCCTGGTGGCAGCGGCTACATTTGGTACTTGGCCAACTCCATTTTACCGATGGCGTTGCGATGCACCTCGTCCGGCCCATCGGCAAAGCGAAGGGTCCGCGCCTGCGCGTAATTGTAGGCGAGTGTAAAATCGCCGGATAGACCTGCTGCACCATGGGCCTGGATGGCCCAATCGATCACCTGGCACGCCATATTGGGGGCGGCCACCTTGATCATCGCGATTTCCTTCCGCGCGACTTTGTTCCCCACCGTATCCATCATGTAAGCGGCATTCAGCACCAAAAGACGCGCTTGGTCGATAAGAATACGCGACTCGGCGATCCGTTCTAGGGTCACGGTCTGCTCGGCAATCGGCTTGCCAAAGGCAACACGCGACAAAGTGCGCTTGCACATGTCCTCGAGCGCCCGCTCGGCCAAACCGATGAGCCGCATGCAATGGTGGATTCGTCCCGGTCCCAGCCTCCCCTGCGCGATCTCGAAGCCGCGGCCCTCGCCCAAAAGCAGGTTTTCGGCCGGAACGCGCACGTTCTCGAACAGGACCTCGGCGTGTCCGTGCGGTGCGTCGTCGTAGCCGAACACGGTGAGGTTGCGCACGACGGTCAGACCCGCCGCGTCGCGCGGCACGAGGATCATCGATTGACGCAGGTGCCGGTTGGGGTGCTCGGGCTCCGTCTGCCCCATCACGATGAACAGCTTGCACCGCGGATCGCTGGCCCCCGAAGACCACCATTTCCGTCCGTTGATGATGTAGTGGTCACCATCGGGCACGATGCGGCTCTCGATGTTGGTGGCGTCGCTGGAGGCCACCAGGGGCTCGGTCATCGCAAAGGCGGAACGAATCTTTCCATCGAGCAGCGGCGCGAGCCATTGCTCCTTCTGCTCGGGGGTGCCATAGCGCTCGATCGTCTCCATGTTGCCCGTGTCGGGCGCCGAACAGTTGAAGACCTCGGGCGCCCAAATCACGCGGCCCATGATCTCGCACAGCGGCGCGTACTCCAGGTTGGTGAGCCCCGCGCCGCGCTTGGAGTCGGGCAGGAAGAGGTTCCAGAGGCCCTCCGCGCGCGCCTCTTCTTTGAGCGCCTCCAGGATCGAGACGGGCTGCCATCGATCGCCGCGCGCCACCTCTTCGTAGAAGGGCCTCTCGTTGGGGTAGATATGGCGCTCCATGAAGGCGTGGAGGCGGCCGCGTAGCTCCTGGGTCTTGGCCGAGTATTCGAAGTTCACCGGGGCTCTCCTTTCGCGCCGACGGGGACGGTGTTCGTGGGGTTGCGGTCATCCAAAATGTCGCGCATGCGGGTCTCGATGGCCGCCTTGATCTTGCCGTGGGGCAGCACGTAGAAGCGCTCCTGGGCGATGGCCTCCAGGGTGACGGCGGCGACGTCGGCCGCGGTGAGCTTCCCGGCGAGCAGGGCCCTGCGCAAGATGATGTCGTATTCGGAGGCGTGCGGGTTGGTGGCGCGCAGCTCCTGGGGGCGATTGCGGTCGGAGTCGGCGATGCCCGTGTTGACGTAAGCCGGGCAGAGCACGGAGACGCCGAGGGTGGAGCCGGCCACGCGCAGATCGTGGTGGAGGCACTCCGAGAGGGTGACGACCGCGTGCTTGCTCACGCAATAGACGCTGCTGCCGGGCACCGAGACCAGGCCGGCCACCGACGCGGTGTTCACCACGTGCCCCTCCCCGTTTTGCGCGATCATGCGCGGCACGAAGTGGCGGATGCCGTGCACCACGCCCATCACATTGATGCCGAGCACCCACTGCCAATCCTCCGCCGTGGTGGTCCACGCGGGGCCCAGCACCCCCACGCCGGCGTTGTTGAAGAGCAAATGCACGGCGCCGAACCGCTCGAACGCGCGCTCCGAGAGCTCCCGAACCTGCTCGTCTTTGGAGACGTCGCAGCGCACGGAGAGCGCTGCGGCACCCGAGGGCGCGAGGAGAGGCGCGAGCAGCTCGCCGGTGGCCGCGGTCCCCTCTTCGTCCACGTCGGCCAACACCACCGACATTCCGGCGCGCGCGCACGAGAGCGCGAGCTCCCGCCCGATACCGCTGGCGGCCCCGGTCACGACGGCGATCCTTCCATGGAAATCTTTCATTCGATCGGTTTCCTTCCCGGGCGCTCCATGGGTGCGCGGGCCAAAGGGTCCACCCGATGCCACTATCGGTAGGTGACGATCGGCGGCTGCCCCGCGCGTTCCAAGTGCGAAAAGTTGTTGAGGTAATTGAGGCTGATTCGATCGGGGCGATAGCGCAGGGCGGTGACCGCGCTGTTGGCCATGGGCCAATTGAGATCGAACGCGCGCCGATCGGGCAGCTCCAGCAAGTGCTGGCAGATGGCCGTGATCGGGCCGCCCGACGTAAAGACGGCGAGGGTGCGCGAGGGCCCCGCGCCCTGCACCAGGCGCTCGAGCCCCAACACGCAGCGGGCGCGGAAGGCGTTCCACGATTCGCGGTACTCGCCGTCGTGCTGGCCGGCCACCCAGCGCTCCACCGCGCCCTCGAACAGCTCCTGAAAGGCGCGGTACGGGTGCGAGCTCTGGGCCAGGTGCTGCGCGAGCGCGCTTCGCTCGGCGAGCTCGGGCCGGTAGCGTGTGAGGACATGGTCGCCGTCGAACTCGTCGAAGCCCGCGTCGACGATGGGCGCCTCCGTCCCTCGAAGCTCCGTGGGCAGCTCGGCCAGGGCCGCCTCGGCGGTCTGGCGATGGCGCTGCATATGGCCCATCGCCACCCTATCGATGGTGCGTCCGCGGCGCGCGAGCCAGCGCCCGAGCAGGCGCGATTGCTCGAGCCCCAGCTCGGAGAGGCAATCGTAGTTCGCGCTGCCGAACGACGCTTGCGCGTGCCGGATCAGAAGAATGTCGCCCATGACGCCGTCAGGATCCGGGCGGGGCCTTGCCCGACCCTTTGCGCGGTACCAGGGACTCCACCGCTTGGTTCCACAGCGCGGAGCCGATCAAGTTGGAGCCGCCGTCGACCGAGAGCACCGTGCCGGTGATGTACGCGGCGAACGGCGACGCCAGGAACACCGCCGCGTGACCGATCTCGTCCACCGTGCCATACCGCCCGAGGGGGATCGCGCCCTTGGCGCGCGTATCGTGCTCGGGCGACGAGAGACGGCGCATGCCCTCTGTGTCCTCGATGGGCCCGGGCACGATGGTGTTGCTACGGATTCCGTAGCGGCCCCACTCGAGCGCCAGGTTCTTCATCAAATTATCGATGCCCGCCTTGGCGGCCCCCACGTGCACCTGGAAGGCGTGCGGCATGAACGACTGGCCGGCCGAGATGAACAGGATGGAGCCGCGCGTCTTCTTCAATTGCTCGAAGGCGGCGCGCGACGCGTTGAAGGAGCCGAGCAAATCGATGTCGATGACCGCCTTGAACCCGTTGGGGCTCAAGTCCTCCGCGGGGCAGAGGAAATTGCCGGCGGCGCCGCACACCAGGACGTCCACCGGCCCCACCTCCGCCTCCGTGCGGCCCAGCGCCTTTTCCAGCGCCGCGTAGTCGCGCACGTCGGCGGCCACCGGGAGCACCTTGCCGCCGAGGTGCGCGCTCAGCGCCGCGAGCTCGGCGGCCGCGCGATCGAGCTTCTCCTGGGTGCGCCCGCAGATGGCCAAGCTCGCGCCCAGGGCCGCGAAGTTGCGGGCGACGCCGAGGTTGATCCCGCTGCCACCCCCGGTCACGAAGACGGTCTTACCTCGGAAGAGATCCTTGGGGAGATATTGCTGAACGAGCATGGAATGCCTCCTTCATTGAAAACGCGAATAGTCGGGGCGGCGTTTCTCGAGGAAGGCGGTGAGCGCCTCTTTGGATTCGGCCGAGGCCAGCCGGTCGCCGAACTCGTGGGCCTCCTCGATCATCGCCTTTTCGATCTGCGGAACGAGCTTGGCCTTGAGCAGCGACTTGGTGGCGAGCAGCGCGGCGCGCGGCTTTTGGGCCAGGGTGCGGGCCTTGGCCATGGCGTGCGTGCCCACGTCCACGTCGGCCACCACGCTGTTGATCAAGCCCATGGAGAGCGCCTCCTCGGCCGAAAATTTGTCGCCGAAGAGGAGCAGCTCGCTGGCCCGCTTCTGCCCGACCAACAGCGGGAGCAGGAGGCTGGATCCGGCCTCCGGGCACAGCGCCAAGTTGACGAAGGGCATCGCGAACTCCGCGCCTTGGCCCGCGATGACGTAGTCGCAATGAAGGAGCAGGGTGGTGCCGATCCCAATGGCCGCCCCGGTCACCGCCGCCAAAACGGGTTTCTTGGCGTACATCAAGTTTCGCAAAAACTGAAAGACGGGCGCGTCCTCGGTGGCCGCCTCCGGGTGCTGCAGGAAGTCGGCGATGTCGTTGCCGCTGGTGAAGATCTGCGGCTGGCCGTGGATGAGGATGACGCGCACGGCGCGATCGCGCTCGGCCTCCGCCAGCGCCTTGGCCATGCCCGCGTACATGGCCTGGGTGAGCGCGTTCTTCTTCTCGGGGCGGCGAATCTCGATGCGCTGCACCCCGTCGGCGACCTCGGTGACGATATGGGACATGTCGTGCGTATTCATCAGAACCAACCCTCCTGCATCTCGAGGCAGCTCGTGTCCAGGCTGCGCAAGAGCGTGTGTTGGGGTCCCGTCTTGGGGAGCTCCCAATGGAAGAAGTACCGCGCTGCCCCGAGCTTACCGCGGTAAAAGTCGCCCTCCGCCCCGTCCGCCGACCGCTTTGGCCACGCCACGAGGGCCTGCTTCAGCCAAATCCAAGCCATCACCGTATGACCGAACATATCGAGGTAGACGCTCGCATTGGCCAGCCCCAGCTCCGGGTTCTTGGCCATGGCGCCGCCGAGGACCCGCGTGGTCTCCACGAGGCGCTCCCACGCATCGGACAGGTGCGCGGCGTGCTGCGCGAGCTCCGCGTCCTCGCAGCCGCGCGCGGCGAGGACCGTCTCGGCGAGGGCGCGCCCGAAGAGCCGCAGGGGCGCGCCGTTCTCGGCGATCACTTTGCGGCCCAGGAGGTCGAGCGCTTGGATTCCGCTGGTGCCCTCGTGGATCTCGTTGAGGCGGTTGTCGCGGAAAAACTGCTCGACGGCGTACTCGCGCGTGTACCCGTAGCCGCCGTGCACCTGAATCGCCAGGCTGTTGGCCTCCACGCCGTAGCGCGAGGGCCATGTCTTCACGATGGGCGTCAGCAGATCGAGCAAGAGCCGCGCCTCGCGGCGCTCCTCGTCGGTGGCCGCGTACTTTTGCCGGTCGACCAGGAGCCCGGCGTAGAGGCACAACGCGAGCGCGCCCTCCACGTACGCCTTTTGCGCGAGCAGCATGCGCCGCACGTCGGCGTGGCGGATGATGGGCACCGGCGGCGCGTGCGGATCCTTGCCGGACCTTCCTTGGAGACGCTCGCGCGCATAATCGAGCGCGTGAAGGTAGCCCGTGTAGCCGAGCATGGCGGCGCCGAGGCCCACGCCGACCCGCGCGGCGTTCATCATCTGGAACATGTACGTGAGGCCGCGATGGGGCTCGCCCACCAGCTCGCCCGCGCACCCGTCGTTCTCACCGAAGTTGAGCATCGTGGAGGTGGTGCCGCGGTAGCCCATTTTGTGAATGAGCCCCGCGAGCGCCACGTCGTTCTTGGCGCCGAGGCGCCCTTCGGAGTCGACCCGATACTTGGGGACGATGAACAACGAGATGCCTTTGACCCCGGGCGGCGCGCCCGGGATGCGGGCGAGCACCATGTGCACGATGTTGTCCGAGAGCTCGTGATCGCCGCCGGAGATGAAGATCTTGTTCCCCTTGATGGCGTAGGTGCCGTCGGGCCGCGGGGTGGCGGAGGTCTCCACGTCGGCCAAGGACGATCCGGCCTGCGGCTCGGTGAGCACCATGGTGCCGAAATAGCGGCCGGTGAGCATGGGCGCGAGGTAGCGCGCTTTCTGCTCGGGCGAGCCGAACTCGTGGATCAAATCGGCGGCGCCGGCGGTGAGGGTGGCGTACGCGTCGACCGCCACATTGGCGCCGCGGAAGATGGCGTAGCACGCCAGGGTGACGCAATACGGCAGCTGCATGCCGCCTTGCGCTTCATCGTACATGGCGGCGATGAAGCCAGCCTGGGCGAAGGCGTCGATCGCCTCCTTCACCTCGGGGATGACGTGGACCCGCTCCCCGTCGAAGTGCGGCTCGTTGGCGTCGCATTTGCGGTTGCACGGGGCGAACTTCTGCTCGGCGATCGCGAGGGCGGTGCCGATGGCGCTGGCGAAGGTCTGGCGCGAGTGCTCGGCGAAGCGCGGGTAGCGCGTGAGCTCTTCGACCTGCAAGAGATCGTAGAGGACGAAGTCGAGATCGCGCCGGTCGATGATCTTATCCATCGACCCGCCCCCGGCGTTCCATTTGGTCGCTGAAGCGAGCCAGGTGGTGCTCGGCGTCACCGAAGGTCAAATTGATGGCCGTGAGCCGCTTGAAATGGTGGCTGACCTCCAGCTCGTCGGTGACCCCCATGCCGCCGTGCAATTGGATCGCCTGTTGGCCCACGAAGCGGCTCGATTGTCCGACCAGAGCTTTGGCCGCCGAGAGGGCGCGGCGCCGCTCCGCCGGATCCGAAGCGTGGACCTTGACCGCGGCCAGATACGACATGGAGCGCGCTTGCTCGGTGTGGATGAACATGTCGGCCATGCGGTGCTGCAGGACCTGGAACTTGCCGATCGGCACGCCGAACTGCTTGCGCGTCTTTACGTACTCGAGGGTCTGCGCGTTGAGCGCGCCCATACACCCCACCGCCTCCGCGCACAGCGCCGCGATGGCAAAATCGACGACCCGCTCGATGCCCGGGAGCGCCCGCCCCTCCTCGCCGAGGCGCGCCTCGTCCGCGACGGTCACCGCGTCCAGCGCCACCTCGGCCGCGCGCTGTCCGTCTTGCGTGGGGTAGTCGCGAAGGCTCACCCCGGGCGCGCGGGCATCGACGAGGAACAGCGATATCCCCTCCGCGTCGCCCGCCTCGCCCGAGGTGCGCGCGGAGACGATGAAGCGATCGGCGCTCCCGCCGTGCAGGACCACCGTCTTCTTGCCGGTGAGCGCGTACTGGGCGGGGCCTTTGCGTGCGGCGCGCGCGGACACGTGCTCCAGCTCGTAGCGGCTGCCTTGCTCGTAGTGGGCAAACGCAAAGAGCTTTTGCCCCGCGGCGATGGCCGGCAAGAGCTCGCTCTTTTGCGCCTCGTTCCCCAATTCGCGCAAGAGCCCGCCCGAGAGGACGACGGAGGACAGGTACGGCTCGACCACCAGCCCGCGGCCGAAGGCCTCCATGACGAGGAGCGTGTCCACCGCGCCGCCGCCGAACCCTCCGTGGGCCTCGGGGATGGTGAGCCCGAGCAGGCCCAGCTCCGCGAACTTCTCCCAGGTCGCGCGCCGGAACCCCAGCGGCTCTTTCACGATCTGACGGCGCGTCTCGAAGCCGTATTCTTTGGCGATGAAGCGATCGAGGACATCGCGCAGCTGCTTTTGCTCTTCGGTGAATTGAAAGTCCATGGTCGGTGGATCTCCCTGGGCGCCGCGCCTAGAGCCCGAGGATCATCTGGGCGATGATGTTTCGTTGAATTTCATTGGAGCCGCCGTAAATGGTCACCTTGCGCTCGTTGAAATAGCGCCCGGCGAGGGATGCATGGGAGTCGTCCAACAAGGGATCGGGCTCCCACCCGGCCTCCAGGGCGTCCGGCAAATACGGCATCGCATGGTGCCCCACGGCCAGGAGCATCAGCTCCGAGATGGATTGCTGAATCTCCGAGCCCCGAATCTTGAGCAGCGACGCCTCGGGCGCCGGCCGATGGCGCCGCTCCGATTCGGCGGCCAGCACGCGGAGGCAGGTGATCTCCAGCGCCATCAGCTCGATCTCGATCTGCGCGATGCGATCGCGGAAGCGCGGATCTTCGAGGAGCGGGCGGCCGCCTTGGCGCTGCTCGTTGGCGATGCGTTTGAGCCGGAGCAGCTCGCGCTTGGAGCGGCCCACGGCGGCGATGCCGGTGCGCTCGTGGCCGAGGAGGTATTTGGCGTACGTCCAGCCTTTGTTCTCCTCGCCGACGAGGTTCTCCACCGGCACCTCCACGTTCTCCAGCCACACCTCGTTCACCTCGTGGGCGCCGTCGAGCATGCGGATGGGGCGCACTTCGATCCCGGGTGAGCTCATCTCCATGAGCAAGAACGAGATCCCCGCCTGCGGCCGCGCCTGAGGATCGGTGCGCACCAGGCAGAAGATCCAATTGGCATATTGGCCCAAGGTGTTCCACGTCTTGACGCCGTTGACCACGTAGCGATCGCCTCTGCGCTCGGCGCGCGTTTGGAGCGACGCGAGATCCGAGCCGGAGCCGGGCTCCGAGTAGCCCTGGCACCACCAATCGTCACCCGACAGAATGCGCGGTAAGAATCGCTGGTGTTGGGCGGGGCTGCCAAAGGCCATGATGACCGGGCCGACCATGTGCAGGCCAAAGGGCAAGAGCGTGGGCGCGCCCGCGAGGGCACACTCCTCCTCGAAGATATGGCGCTCCACGGGGCTCCACCCGGTGCCGCCGAACTCGCGCGGCCAGCTGTAACCAATCCAGCCTTTGCGGTGGAGGATGCGGTGCCATTCGAGGGTGTCGTCCTTGGTGAGGTGCTTGGCGTGAAGCACCTTCTCCGACAACGCGGGCGGCAGATTCGCGCGCACGAACGCGCGCACCTCGTCGCGAAATGCCTGCTCTTCGGCTGTGAAATTCAGATCCATGGCCTTCTCCGAACCCCGCACGCGAGGAGATGCTTTTGGCGGACGGCTTGTTTTTGGGTGAACGGGCGCTGTCCCGATTAACGGGACACTGTCCCGGTCAATGGAAATAGATATGCGGGACAGCCGATGGGGTGTCAAGGATCACACCCGGCGGCGTCCCGCATTTTGGAGCGCGAGCGTTTCGAGTAGCTCGAGCGAATCACGGCTTCGTCGTTCGAAGCCAATCCGCGCGCGAATCAGGAATTGAAATAAGCGCGCACCGAGCTGTCGGTGAGGACGCGGAAGGAGCGCACATGCATGTAGGCGGTGGCCACGGCCATGCCGGCGGCGAGCAGCGCCGCGAACGAGAGCTCGCCGAAGAACGAGAGCACGAGCTTTCCGGCTGCGATCGTTCCGAACAGGGTGCCGCAGCCCGACCAGATCAAGAGGATGAAGCGGGTGACGGCGCCCTTGGCCAGGAGGCGGCGGCCGATGAAGAACACGAAGGTCAGGGAGGCGAGAAAGCAGATGAACCCCCACGCCAGGGTGAAGAACCCGAGCCCTTTTTCCAGAATGGCGAACAAGGCCGAGAACGCTGTAAAGCCATACCAGCTGTTCGTAAGCGCCTCGATCTTTTGTCTCGCGGTCATGGCCAGCCTCCGAAGGTCCTTCCGAGTTTCTTCACGGTTTCTCTCTGGGGTGCACGTGCGCCCGCAGTATGTACGTTCTGCGGCCGCGAAAGATTTCCTGCAAGCTCAATTCGTTTCGCCTTGAAGGACGCCTTAACGATGCTTGCAGCATTCGGGTCTTCTCCTTGAAGTCGAACGGGGCCAAAGTTCACCCGGCTCGGACGGCGGGGCGCCTCGAATGGCGCGCCGTCCAGGTCACTGGAAAGGATACTTCTTCATGGAATACACGCGCTTGGGAAACACCGGTCTCGTCGTTTCGCGCCTTGCTTTTGGCGCGATGACCTTCGGCTCAGGCAACATCCCCTCCATTTACAAAGTCGACGAAGGAAACGCGCGTGCCCTGGTCGACCGGGCCCTGGCCGCGGGCATCAACTTCTTCGACACGGCCGATGCGTACGCCGACGGCGGATCCGAGCGGATCTTGGGGCAGGTGCTGGGCACGCGGAGGCAGGAGGTGGTGCTCACCACCAAGGTGGGCATGCGCTCGGGCGCGAATTTGCTGCAAACGGGCCTGTCGCGCCGGCACATTCTGAGCTCGTGCGACGCGAGCCTGACCCGGCTGGGCACCGACTACATCGACCTGTACATCGTGCACCGCTTCGATCCCATCACGCCTCTGGAGGAGACCTTGGAGGCGCTGGACTCGCTCGTTCGCGCAGGCAAGGTGCGCTACGTCGGGTACTCCAACTGGGCCGCGTGGCAAGCGGCAAAGGCCGTGGGCCTGCAGGAGCGCCATGGCTGGGCGCGATTCGTCGCCGCGCAGATGTATTACTCGCTGGTGGGTCGGGATCTGGAGCACGAGGTGCTGCCGTTCGTGCGCGACGCCGGCATCGGCACCCTGATTTGGAGCCCGCTCGCCTCGGGGTTCTTGTCGGGCAAGTACACGCGCGAGAACCTGCAGGACCAGAACAATCGATTGTCGGGCTTCGACTTTTTGCCCTTCGACAAAGAAGCCGGCTTTCAGCTGGTCGAGGCCATGCGCCCCATCGCCCAAGTCCACCAAGCGTCGGTGGCGCAGGTGGCGCTGGCGTGGCTGCTGCAAAAGGCCGGCGTGGGCACCCTGCTCCTCGGCGCCAGCAAGATGCACCAGCTCGAGGACAACCTGGGCGCCCTCCAGGTGAAGCTCTCGGCCGCCGAAATGAAGACCCTCGACGAGCGCAGCCCGCACGCGTCGTACTACCCCAACTGGTTCACCGACCGGCTGCGCGATCCGCAAGTGGATCAGGCGCTGGGCGGCCCGTCGACCTAGCGCGCCATATCTTGCGATGACGGCGCGACCTCACCCGGGCTACGGCGAAGACGCGAGGGCGCGAAGCGCGTCGATGAGCGCGCGCACCTTGGGGATGGTTTGGGCGCGCGCGGGGCAATGCAGGAAGAGGCCCGGAACGGAGGGCGCGAACGCCTCGAGGACGATCTCGAGGCGGCCCTCCGCGAGGTGGGCGGCGACGGCCTGTTCGTGGAGGTAGGCGAGCCCGAGCCCGCGAAGCGCGGCCGCGACCATGATGCGCGCGTCGTTGCAGACGACCGAGCCGCGGGTGGCGATTTCCAGCTCGCGTTTTCCTTGTTGGAACTCCCACGCATAGAGGGCGCCCGAGGTCATACCGCGGTAGCCGATGCACTCGTGCTTCAGCAGATCGCGCGGCTTTTTGGGCCGGCCTTTGCGGGTCAAATACGCGGGCGAGCCCACGACCACGAACCGAAAAGGCGGGGTGACGCGAATGGCCACCATGTCCTTGTGGATCGCTTCGCCCAAACGGAAGCCCGCGTCGTAGCCCTCGGCGATCAAATCGACGAAGCGGTCATCGACGCTGATCTCCAGCTCGAGCCCCGGGTGCGACTGCACGAGCAAGGGCAGCAGCGGCTCGACGAGGATGGGGATCGTAATCCCAGGGACGCTGATCCGGAGCTTGCCCTGCACCTCCCCTCCTCGGCTCGCCGCTTCGTCGATGGCATCGAGCGCCTCGCGCAACCCACCCGCGCTCCGCTCCAAGAGCCGCCTCCCGGCCTCCGTCACATTGACGCTCCGCGTGGTGCGCACCAAAAGAGGCACACCCACCCGATCCTCCAGCGACCGCACCGACTGACTCAGCGCCGAAGCCGAAACCCCGAGCGCCCGCGCCGCCGCCGAAAATCCGCGCTTCTCGGCCACCGTCACGAACGCCAGGAGCGCATTGAGCTGCGTGAGCTTCACATCGTGTGCGTAGCGCAAATCGGGGCCGCCTAGGGCCGCATTGGCGAGGATGGCCGACGAAGGCGCCCCCGGTCAGGATTGGGCGCGGCCGACCCGCAACGTGAACCTCGCCGAAGAAGACTTTCCCACCTCGGTGCAGGCGGCGCTGAAAAAACTCCACCTCACGTGACGCGCGAAGGGATCGAACGGCGCGCCACGTGTGCGTGTGCTACGCGTCGAGTCTCCGTACCGCGAGCGTAAGCGAGCGGCGAGCCCTCCAAGTGCCGGACTCCCAGGGCACCGAGCGGGACGATCGCGTGTCGGGTCGGATCGTCACCGCTCATCGCTCGCCGCCCGCTCACGCTCGCGGTACGGAGATCATGCACATCGAATCCCTGCCCCGAAGCGCCTCTTGGGTCGCCCGGCGATGGGCTTTCGCGGGCGGCCGAATCGGAAGGTGCCCGTGATCCAATCGGACGCGATGGCGTCGTCGATGGGTTCCGGTGAGGTGGAATCGAAGTCGCTCGATGGGTCGACCTCCAGGCGCTTGCCGGCAAAGCCTCCCGACGTGACCATCGAGGCCGGCGAAGACGATGAGAATTTACGGATCATGGCGCGCTCCTGGTGGGGTGCTCGAGGCGACGGCCGCTCGAGGCGGCGGCGGCTCGAGGCGGCAGCGGTCCGAGGCGACGATGGCTCGAGGCGACGGCGGTTCGATGTGCAATCACGTCGCGATGGCTAGAGCAATGGCGATACCAATTGGCCATTGCGCGAAATTTCAGCACAATCGCGCCACAATCGGACCAATGCGCTCGGTTCGCCGCAGTGCGCCTACATGATCCAGACGATCACGTGCCTGATCGGTGCGATCAGTCTTGTACAAGTTAGGAAACTTTCTTAACAAATAGATCCGCGCGAAAGGGCGGTCTTTTTCAACGTCGCCCCGCGCCCACCGCAACGCAGCAGCCACCAAGGAGACCCACCATGTTTTTGCGCTCCCATCGTGCGGCATACGGGGTGTTTCTTTTCTCCACCTTGCTCGTCAGCGCCATCGGGTGCAGCAGCGCGCCCGCCGAAAACATTTCCACGGAGGACGAACCGCTCACGGGCGAGCCGGGCGCCGCTGCCGCGGGGCCGACCGCGGCCCAATTGCTGGCCAAGGTGACCAGCTGCAAGCAAATTTCGAATGGCAAATACAGGACGGACAGCGAAACATCGGCCAGCATCGCCGTGTGTGACAAGAACGGCGCGGTCTTTTGGAAGGCCGATATGGATATCGACTGCGACGGCCAGACCACAGCGAAGTGCAATATCAACACGGATCCCTGGTACCAGAACGACACGGCGTTTCATCAATCGGATGGCAAGCCGCTGAACGCGGAGACCCTCCCCTACGTGGTGGTGCCCAGCCCCAGCAACATTTGGAACTACAAGAACTTCGGCATCCAAGGCGGCGGGGTGGTGGCCATCATTTACAAGAACCAAGTCCTCTACGCGGTGGTCGGCGATACGGGCCCCACGCAGATCATCGGCGAGGCGTCCTACGCGGCCGCCAAAGCGCTCGGCATCGATCCCGATCCGGCCACCGGCGGCACCGACAGCGGCGTGACATACATCGTGTTCAAGAACTCCAAGGTGTCCCCCATCGAGAGCCACGCCAAGGCGACCCAGCTCGGGCAAACCTTGGCGCAAAAGTTCATCGACGAGAACTGATCCACGGCGCGGCCCGAATGCGCGCCTTCATCCCAGCTTCGTTGAGCAGTACCGGGGCACCGTCCGGGTCGCGGCGCCCCGTTTTTTTTGCGCTCCGGCGGCGCGCTCACGCGGGCGGCGCGAACGCGGGCGGCGCGAACGCGGTGGCGACCTCGCGCAGGCAGGCGGCGAAGGCGCGCACGCGCGGGCTGATGTCGCGCCGCGAAGGAAAGACGAGGAAGGTGGACGAAATTTCGGAGCCGCTCCACTCGGGGAGGAGATGCACCAAGGTGCCGCGGCGGAGCGACGCCGTGCAAAGGTGCAGGGGGAGAATGGCGATGCCGGCGCCGCCCTTCGCGAGGCGCTTCAAGAAGGTCATGCTGTCGGAGCTGACGGGCGCCTCCGATGGACGATGGGCATCGCTCTTCGTCCCCGACGCGCGATCGGCCCGCAGCGCGGACGAAGACAGTCCCAAAAGGCGCAATCCATCGCGGCCCACGAAGGGCAGAAGATCGTGCTCCCGAAGATCCGCCAGCCGCGCGGGCCGGCCGCGGACCGCGAGGTAGCGCGGGCTCGCGAACAAGCCGAATGGAATGACGCCCAGCTTGGTGGCGATCCGCCCTGGCCCCCCGGGCGCGCTCCCGCGAATGGCGATATCGATGTTGTCGGCGACGAAGTCCAAGGTTCGGTTCGAGAGAAGGACGTCGAATCGAACGCGCGGGTGGCGGCGGCGGAAGGCGCGAATGGCGCGGCTCAAGATCGTTTGCGGATATTCGACGGGCGCGGTGAGCCGGATGGTCCCGGAGAGGCCCCGCTCGCGCCCGGCCGCGCCGGCGCCGGCGCCGAGGAGCGTGTCCACCGCGTCCGCGATGGTCGCGTGATAGGCGCGCCCCTCGTCCGTGAGCGCCATATGGCGGGTCGTTCGCCGTAAGAGGCGCACGCCCAGGTGCTCTTCGAGCGCCGCGATCCGAGCGCTCACCGTGGAGCGCGGGATCTCGAGCGCGCGCGCCGCCGCCGCAAAGCTGCCATGACGCGCCACCATCGCAAATGTGAGTGCCTGATTCAGGTCCAGCATTGTCCATTCCGTTGACCAGCGCGTCCAAAAGGCCGCCAGTTCTCATGCACGGCGCCGCACCGTACATGTTCGGGAGCATTTCGAGCGAATCGAGAAAGGTACGACGAACATGATTTCGAGTTGGGGATTCATTTACCTCGGCCCGGGCTCCGATCCGGCCACGAATCGCGTGGTGCTGAACCACGATGGCCTCGAGACGACCCTCGTCGCCGTGCCGACCCCGGAGGGTGCCGCGCAGGTCGCCGTGGGGCTGGTCGAAGGCGGCGTCCAGCTCATCGAGCTTTGCGGCGCCCTGGGGCCAACCATCGCCGCCAAGGTGATCGAGGCCACCGGCGGCCGGGTCCCGGTGGGGGTGGTCGCCTTCGGGGTCGAGTCGATCGGCCGGCTCGCCGCCCTCGTCTAACTGCAGGCCATTCACGTAGATTCTCGTGCTCCGCGTCCACGTTCCCGTTCCCGCTCTCCTCTCCGGGGTCCTCCGGAACGGGAACGTGTACGGGACGGGAACGTGTACGAGAACGGTATTGCGTCGCGCTGCAGCCACCTGCGTCGAACCGCGACCGCCCCGTTCCCGCTGACGCAGCGGCCGCTCCGGCGTAGGATGGCGCGCATGCGCGTCTTCTGGTCGTCCACGTCGCCCTTCGTCCGCAAAGTCACCGTCTTCGCGCTCGAGACGGGCCTCGAGCCACGCATCGAGCGCATCCCGGTGAAGACGATGCCGACCACCCCCGATCCGGAGCTGTCGGCGTGCAACCCGCTGTCCAAAATGCCGTCGCTGGAGACCGACGATGGCGAATGGCTCTACGATTCGCGCGTCGCCTGTGAGTACCTCGACACCTTGCACGACCGCGCGCCGCTCATCCCGCGCGATGGCGCCCCGAGGTTCGAGGTCCTTCGCCTGCAAGCCGTGGGCGACGGCGCCCTCGACGCGGGCATCCTCTGCCGCTACGAGTCGCTTCGCCCGGCCGCGTACCAGTGGTCCGTCTGGACCGACGCGCAGCTGGGCAAGGTGCACCGCTGTCTCGACCTGCTCGAACGCGCCGCCAAAGGCCCGAGCGCCCTCACGGCCGACGCCCTGAACGTCGGGCAAATCGCCGTCGGGTGCATGCTCGGCTGGCTCGATTTCCGGATGGTCGCGGGCGACTTTCGCCGAGGTCACCCCGAGGTCGCCGCCTGGTACGAGCGCTTCTCCGAACGCCCTTCCATGCGCGCGACCGTCCCTTACGAGTGAGGGATCACAAGCCCCGCAGCTCGGGAAACCGCTCCGAGAGCTCCTGCAGACGCCGATCGTTCGGCGCGAGCTTGCGCGCGCGGACGAACGCATCGAGGCCCTCCTCCCGGTGCCCGGCCGAGAGATGCGCCCGCACCAACCACGCGCCGATGAGGACACTGTCCTTGTGCCCCGCCAGCGCCCGCTCGAACTGCTCGGCCGCCAGCGAATACTCCGTGCGCTGGTAGTGCTGCAGCCCGCGCGCAAAGACATAGAGCGGATCGCTCCCCGCGATCTCCTGCGCCCGCAGCTCGAACCGCCGCGCCAGATCGGGCTTGCCCGCCGACGCCGCCGCCTGAATGGCGTTGGTGTAGAGCGGCTTGTAATTGGGAAAGAGCTTCATCGCCTGCGCCGCCGCGTCGAGCGCCTCGTTCCATTGGGCTTGGCGGAGGTAGGTGACGACCAGGTTGTTGTGCAGCTCCGCCAGGTTCGGGCGCTCGTCCACCAAGAACTGCAGCATGCGCTGCGCGCGGTCCGTGCGGCCCTCGTTCATGGTGTAGACGGCCACGTTGTTGAAGTAGAGCGAGATGGCCGCCGCGTCGTCGATGCGGCGGTAGGAGGCGAGGTGCCAGTCGTCGTACTCGCGCGAGAAGTCGACCACGATTTCGCCGGGGCTCTCGCCGTAGCCAACCGCAATATGCGACGAGGCAAAGAGTGAATCGCCGCTCTCGTAGTAGGAGAGGACCTGGCTCGCGTGAACGAAGTGCGTCTCGAGCCCCAGATGACGCGACAGCGCGACGAAGAGCATCGCGTAGGTCATACAGTCGCCCCGGTGCTCGCGGTATGCGCGCTTGACCGGCAACGACACCCCCTGGACCTGCTCGAAGCCAATCTTGCGATCGTTCAGGTGGCGAACCAGCTTGTGAAGCCGCTCGCGGGGCTCGCCCCGGCGGCCGATGGCCAGCTCCACGTCCTGCTGCATGTCGGGGCTCAGTTCCATCGGGTTCTCGAACAGGAGCCCCCGCGCCCGCGCGTCGGCCACGAGCTCCGCCACCGTCGTTCCCGGCGGGGCGACCTTGGGCGGCTGGCAGCCCGCCGCGCCCAGTGCGAGCGCCAAAAACACCGCGAACCCGAAAGAGACCGCCCCCACGCCCGCACGCGATGCCACGTGCATCCCGCGCCGCCTTGCCCTTGGCGTACCGTCACCAAGCATGGAACACCCCACTTCAACGTGAAGCGTACCACAAAAACCACGACCCCTCCTCCTCGTGCCTCCCCCCGTACGAGGGAGGCAAAAGAAGGAGGGGCAAGTTAGAGCTAAGAAAATAGTCGACCGCGCCCGCGATCACCCTGCCGCCTGCACGCACTCGGCGGGCGGCTGGGAGGAACGGGTGCGCGATTGGAACGCCGGGAGCTGGCGCCGGTAGGCTCGGGGGGTCGTCCCGTGCCACTTCATGAAGGCACGTTCGAACCCTCGCTCGTTGGCGTAGCCGAGTCGCAAGGCGATCTCGTAGATGCTCAGCCGCGGATCGCGCAGGTAGGACTCGGCCAGTTCGTGTCGGATTTCTTCGAGCACGCGGTAAAACGACATGCTCACCTCGCCCAGGCGGCGCTGTAGGGTGCGCGAGCTCACCCGGAGGCGGCGCGCAACCTCGGCCACGGTGGGCGATCGCCCATCTTGTAGGCAGTGCCGGATCTGGCGATGCAGACCGGGGACGGCTTGGGCAGCCACCGACTCGGGGGGGAGCAGGGAGTCGGCATAGCCGTCGAGCCAGGGTAGGAGCCGCTCGTCGCTGGCCGGGATGGGCAACGCGAGGATGCTCTCGTCGAACGCGATACGGTTGCGTCCGCACTCGAATTGCAGGTTGGTCGTGCCGAAGAACTCGGCGAGCGCCCCCGTCTCGCGGGGCGGCGCGTGCGCGAACTCCACACGGGTCGCGTGAAGGCCGACCTGCGTCATCTCGTTGAGATAGCGATGGAAAATTCCGGCCGCAAACTCGTTGCCCTGCCGACCCATGCACAGCGGCTCGTTGGGGATGCGGAATGCGAGAGCGACCTCGCCTGGCGATCGCTCCAGCTCCAGACGGATGGTCTCCGAGAGCAAGCGCCAATAGCGTGCGGTTCGTTTCAGGGCTTGATCGACATTGGGGGCGCTGCGCGCAGCGAACTCCAAAATGCCGAAGCTGCCGCGCGGCGTTCCGCCCGCCGCGTGCAAACCGATGAAGTCGTCGCCCATGAGCTCAGCGGTCAAATCGCCCGCCGCGCGGTACACGTGGAGTGGAACGGTCATCTCCTTGAGGAGAGTGCCCGTTGCCTCTGGGAGCTCGAGTTGGCTTCGCACGTTGGCTTCGATGGCGTGGCCATCGTTCTTGCGAACCCAATCGAACAACAGAGGGAGGGATTGTGAACGGAATAAGATATTGCTGTTGCCGTAGTCCGATATTGATTTGGACGTCACCGCCGACATAAGAGGACCTCCGAAGTTCCATACGCAGGCCGGTCCGAATCGTATAGGCAACTTTCGTCGAAAGGTTCGAACGCTGATTTTTCGCGTTATTTGCAGGAGAGAATGCGGGCTCGACGTTCCGCTTCCCGCGCGGAGACCGAAGCGGGCTTCGACCGACCCCAGCGCTCCAGTACGAAACGGTACGCGCCGCATGCCGCTTCGACATCCCCCAGCTCTTCTTTGGCCATGCCGAGCCAGAGGTGGGCGCGCACATTGAGGAAGGGAAAATCCAGGCTTTGACAGGCCCGGGCCGCGCTCTCCAGCAAGGTGGCCGCGCGCGCGTTCTCCCCCGCGGCGAGGCGAAGCCGCCCCTCGTAGGCGTCCAGCACATGGCTATGAAAGCCGCTGTTCAGCGCCCCGATCCCCGCGCCCCGCGCGTCGTCCTCCGGGGCTTGCTTCATCGCCTCGCCCAAATCGAGCTTCACCTTGGTGGTGCCCCCCTCGCCCCAACCGGCTACGGCCGTACCCCATTTCATGGCCCAGCGCTCGAAGGCGCGGACCCGATGCATGTTCGCCTTTTCCCACGCATCGTTCGAGGCTCGCCATTGGTCGAGGGTGATCCGACCTGCGTGCAGCTGGGTCGCGAACATCATGGGCTCGAGGTAGCTGGCATCTTCGACCCGAGCGTCCCCGCGCACCCACACGTCCTTGCGGGCGATCGCCCGCTCGGCGACCGCCGCGGCCCGTGCCGCTTGTCCCACCTCCGTCAAGATGTCGAGCGAGGTATGCGCCGCATGCCAGTGCGACTCGCCGGCGGCCGAGCCCTGGGCGCTGCGTTCCAGCTCGTCCGACGTGCGCAGCGCATCGTCGAAGTCGCCCACCCAGGCCGCGAGCCGCGAGCGCTGAAACAGCCGAACCGGTAGACGATCGTCGGCCGGCAGCCGGCTCCAGCCGAGGCTGAGCACCTCTTCGACCGTCGCGCGCGACGCGTGGTCGGATGCCAGGCAGTATGCGAGCTGGCGGTAGGCTTTGGGCTCCTCGGGGTCCCACGAGATCCAGCGCCGGGCCTCGGCGGCGGCCTCGCCGCACTGGCCGCGGTTGCGAAGGGCGATCACCCGCTCCTGCATGCAGTCGACCGCCCCGGGCGCGACCTTGAGACAGGCCTCGAGGGCCGTGAGCTCCTCGTCGACCCGACCGAGGCGCGTGAGGATGCGCGCTTGCAGCTGCCAGGCATCGGCGTAGCCCGGGTCCACGTCGGTGGCCCTGCGCACGCGATCGAGCTCCGTTTCCAGCTCTTTTCGCCCGCGAACCAGGTTCAGTTTGCGGATGGTGGTGAGCGCGAGGAGCTCGGCGTCCTTGGGAAAAAGGGCCACCGCTTGCTCGAGGAGGCGCCCCGCCTCTTCTTCGCGCGGGGTGTCCGACGCGACGATGAGGGCCCACGCATCGAGCACGAGTCGGTCGCGTTCGCTCAAAGCATCGCGCACGGCCACCGCGCGGCGCAGCTGCTCGCGCTCGACCAGCGGCGGCGAGAGGAACGCACCGGTGAGGACCAGCCGGAACTGAAGTTCTGGACAGGCACCGTCCAGCTCCGCGGCGCGCTCGAACAGACGGTGCGCCCGCGCCCAACCGGCTTCGCGCAGCGCCTGCAAGCCTTGCCGGTACAGGCTCGCGGCCCCCTGTATGCAGGTGGCCGATGCGGGCAGCGCGGTGATGCCGGTGGGGGCGGGTGCGGGCGGCGTGACCGGGGTCATCCCCGGCGGGGGCGGATCGAAGATGGCGCCTAAAAAAAAGAAGCCGACCGCCAAGGCCAGCACCATGGCGCCCAGCACGTATTGCCGCACCCGGACGAACGATGGGCGGCGGCGCGTGACCCCCGTCTCCACCTCGGCCGCGAGCCGGGCCAGCGCGTCCTGCACGATTTGCGCGGTCGCGGGGCGCTTCGCGCGATCCTTGGCCAGCAGGCGCGCGATCAGATCGTCCAGCGCGGGCGGCACCTCGGCCCGCAGCTCGGACGCGCGGGACGGCTCGTGCAAGAGCAGCTTGGCCAGCACCCGCACGGGGCCTGCGCCCTCGAACACCTCGGTGTTCGTCAAGCAACGGTAGAGAACGCACCCGAGGGAGAACAGGTCCGCGCGGCCGTCGATGTCGCTTTCGCCGTGCGCTTGCTCCGGCGCCATGTACCCGACCGTCCCGATCACGGTGTCGGAGGCGGTGATGTCCTTGGCCGTGCTCGCGCGCGCGATCCCGAAGTCCACGAGCTTCGGCTCGCCCAGCTGCCCGCCGATGAGCAAGATGTTGCTCGGCTTGACGTCGCGGTGGACGATGCCGCGGGCGTGCGCCGCGGCCAGCGCTCCGGCCAGGCGCCGGCCGAGATCGACCACCTCGCTCAGCGCGAGCAGCTGCTTTTCGTCGGCCATGCGCGTGAGGCGGATGCTGAGGCTCTCGCCCTCGATCCACTCCATGGCGAGGTAGGGCTCCCCTTCCTCGGAGACCCCGTGCGCGAAGTAGCGGACGATGGCCGGGTGATCGAGCTCCCCGATGGCCTGGGCCTCGCGCGCGAAGCGCTCCACCGCCGAGGGATCGGCGTTGCGCAGGACCTTGAGGGCCACCGTGCGCCCGGTGACCCGGTCGAAGGCGCGGTAGACGATGCCCATCCCCCCGACGCCGGCTTCCTTCTCGATCTCGAAGCGCGACGCAAAGATCGTCGCCTCGCTCCCGATGTCACGCAGCCCTTCGACGAACGCCTTCGACGAGGTGCTCAAAGCTCGAGGCCGAGCACGGCCCGCGCCTCGTTGCGCAGCTCCTGCTCGCTCCCGGTGAGTTCACGCAAGATGTCCAGCACGAGGGCACGAAATTCACGGCGCGCGTAACTCAGTCGATTCGTCAAATCGGTAACGGACATTCCGAGCTCGGCCGAGGCCGCGGCATACGAAGGAGGACGCGCGGCATCGTCGAGATGAAACAGCTCGAACGCGCGAAAGTGAATCTCCTTGCCCTTTTGAATGCAGGACGCGCGGAGCGCTTCGATGGCCATCTCGAAGACATGGCGGACCCACTCGGTCTCGAAGAGCTTTTCAGGGTCGAGCGCCGCCGCACCTGCCAGGTTCTCCTCCGACGAGAGCTCCCCTTCCGCCGCCTGAAAATCGAACTGCAGCGCCCGCATTTCCCCTTCGCGCTTCTTTGCCGCTCCGCGTCGCGCGATATCGAGCACGAAACGATCCACACAAACGCGAACAAACGTTCGGAATCGGGCGCGCTCCGGCTCGTAGGTGGCGAAGGTGTCCTTGTCGATCGTGCGAAGAAAAAAGGCTTGGGTGATCTCTTCGGCCTCGGCAGGCTCCTTGTGCCAATGCAGCCGGACGTACTTGTAGATTGGCTTCCAGTAGGCGCGCGCCAGGCGGCCCAGCGAACGGTTCCGCTCAACGGAGTCCGCGCTTCGGAGGCCGAAGAGCGCAGACTGCTGAGTGGTCGGAAAATTATCGTTGCTCGTGCGGTTTTGCCCCGCCATGCGAAACCTACGGGCGGTCGAACTTGGAAAACGACCGGCCCCATAGCTTAACGGATGGAGCCGTTTTCGACAACTCGTTGCGGGTTCGAGCGATCCCGCGTAGCTCCGCTGCTCGTGTCATCCTATCTCCCTGCACCTGTGGTCACCAACTTGGGCGATGGATTCTACGATCCGGTGCTCCCGGCGCGGTTTCCGACGCATCGCCTTCGTTTCCGAAATCAACGATGGGCCGAGCATGTAGGGCTCGGCAATCTCGACGACATGGCCTGGGAGGACCATTTCGCCAAATTTTCACCCTTAATTGGCAACTTGGAGTCGCCACTCGCGCTTCGATACCATGGCCATCAATTCGGCGTATACAACCCCGCGCTGGGGGATGGGCGTGGATTTCTTTTCGCACAGCTGCGCGACGACGACGGTCGGCTGCTCGATTTGGGAACCAAGGGGAGCGGGCAAACCCCATGGTCGCGCGGAGGGGACGGACGTCTCACGTTGAAGGGTGGCGTGCGCGAGGTGCTCGCCACGGAAATGCTCGAGGCGCTGGGGGTGCCCACATCGAAGTCGTTCAGCCTCTTCGAGACGGGCGAGATGCTCTTCCGCGGCGACGAGCCCTCGCCCACCCGCTCGTCGGTGCTCGTTCGTCTGAGCCACTCGCACGTGCGCTTCGGGAGCTTCCAGCGCCATGCCCATGCGCGGGATTTGCCGCGGCTCGAGCGGCTCCTGGAGTACGCGATCGAGCACTATACCCCGGAGGCGCGCGGGGCGAGCGGCCTCGAAGCGCGCGCGCTCGCGTTCGTGGCGGCCGCCTCCCGAAAGAGCGCGCATTTGGCGGCGAGCTTCATGGCCGCGGGCTTCGTGCACGGCGTGCTCAACACCGACAACATGGTGATCACCGGCGAGAGCTTCGACTACGGGCCGTACCGCTTTTTGCCGACCTACGATCCGAGCTTCGTGGCCGCCTACTTCGACGAAACCGGCATGTACGCGTTCGGGCGACAGCCGACCGTGATGCTCTGGAACGTGGCCCGGCTCGCGGAGGCCTTGCGACCGCTGGCCCCCGATGGCGATTTTCGCGCTGCGCTGCAATCGTTCGAGGATACTTTTCATTCGGCGATGCAATCGCGATTTCTCGCGCGGCTCGGTCTCGCGTCGCGCGGGGTGGACGAGGACGCGCGGCTCGTCGATGCCATTTTTGGCTTCCTCGACCTCGCCAAGGGGCTCGGCTACGAGCGGTTCTTCTTCGATTGGTACGGGGGAATGACGCGCGAAGGGCACGCGTTGGCCGGGCAGGCCAAAGCGCATTACGCGGGTGGTGCCTTCGACAATTTCCGCAGCGCCATCGCGCATTATGCGGCCAAAAGGCCCGAGGCGCTCGACCATCCGTACTTCGCGGGCGACGCGCCGTGCACCTTGTTGATCGATGAAATCGAATCGATCTGGAGCGCCATCGACGAACGCGACGATTGGGCACCGTTCGAGTCGAAAATTGCAGCCATTCGCACCATGGGTGCGGCGATCGAGGCGTCGGTCCCCATCATCTCGATATAGGTCTAGGTTTCGGTGTCGGAATCGCGCACACGGGGATCGGGCGCCGGGACATCGCGCGCGCGGCCCTCGCGGAGGATGGCCAGCGCTTCTTTCGTCATGCGAAAAAGGAGCGGTCCGAGGACGACGCCCCAGCCGCCAAAGGCGGCGAGGCCGCCAAAGATGGATATCAGGAGTGCAAAGGTGGAGAGCTCCAGCTGTCCATAACGCGCGAAGACGGGGCGAAGCAGGTTGTCGATGCTGCCGACCACCGCCACCCCGACCACCGCCATGATGATCGCCGCCGCCGTACGGCCGCTGAGCGCGAGGCCCACGGCCACCGGCGCCCAAACGAGGGCGGTCCCGACCGAGGGCAACAGGGACGCGACGCACGTGAGGAGCCCCAGCACCAACGCGCGTGGGATGCCAAGCGCCACATAGGTGACGGTGGCGACCAGACCTTGGGACAAGCCCGCGAGGCCGACGCCCACGAGGAGACCTCGGCCCGTTTCGTTGAAGGCGGCGGCCATTCGCCTCGTGTGAGGCCGCGCCATGGGCATGTGCGACTCGAACCATGTGTAGAGATCCGGGCCGTCGGTCAAAAACGTGTAGGTTGCATAGAAGAAAAGGAAGAAGAGGAGCAGCGCGTTGGCGAAAACACCGGCCAGCTGCCCGGCGACGCGCATGGCCGCGGCGCCGTGCTCGCGCACGAGGTCGGTGAGCCCCGGCAGCGATTTCACGGGGACGAAAAGATCGGTCGAAGGCTCCGGGGGCGCCTCGGGATCGCCGGTGGGGGAAGAGTTGGAGACCAGGGCACGAAGGGCGGTCTGGGCGCCCTCCGATTTGGACAGCTTCGCGACCAGGGTGCTCGCGTCGTGGGCCAGTGGAACCACCGCGACCACGATGGGCACGACCAGCGCGAGCACGAGCAGGACGGTGAGGGCCGCGGCCGCGCGCTTGCGCCCTCCGGTGATCTTGGAGACGCGCTCGAGCAGAGGGCGCGCCATGGTCGCGGCCCAAATGCCGAGGAGCAGGGCCGGCCAAATCGGATAACACGCCCATGCTGCGGCGACGACGAGCGCGAGGGTGATCCACTGCAAGGTACCGCGCGGCATGGGCCGAGAATGGTCGCATGCGCGCGCGGCGTCAAATTCCTCCGCCGCCGCTTCGACGCGGGTGCACGCGTGGACGTTGCGCGCGCGCACCTTGACGCTTCGACGGCGGGCCTCGTTTTCGTGGATGCATCCCCCCCGATGAATCAATTCATATGCCAATCCGCGCCGCTCGCGTGTACCGCAAAAAGCCTCGCCCGCGATGGTGCGGTGTACCAACGAGCCGTACCAACCGGCGCGAAATGTACCGCCGGCGCGGTACACCGGACCGGGCGAGGCGCCGGGCGGGGCTACGGATGCGCGGTTTTTTACGCGCAGCTCGCGGGCGGCGGCGACCATATGGCCGAGCGCGGCTTCGACCTCGGGCCAGCCGCGCGTTTGAGCCCGCAATCCGGGTTCACCCAGAGCCGGCCCACGGGGATCACCTTAATAGCGCGGGCGAGGAGGCCGACGATCTCCTCGCGGGTGGGGGCCCGCGGCGAGTGGATGTCATAGACACTGGGCCGATCTCGTTCGGGTAGCGGAAGTGACCGAAGTCCCCAAGAGCTCCATTTGGGAGCGCGATGTCTCGATGGGGACGACATCCGCATCCATGGCCGCGATGGCCTCGAGGATGGCCCCGAATTCCGAGTAGCACATGTGCGTAGGAATCTGCGTTTCATCGCGCCCCCGCGGTGGCGAGGCGGAAGGCATGGACCACCCACGCGAGGTACACGCGCCAATCGCCGCGGCGCAGCGGAGGCCTTCGCGGATGGCGGTTGGTCGACTCGAATCATCGAGATGCCCGCCGCCTCGAGATCGGCGACCTCTGGTGAGCGATTGTGCGTAGCGTGACCAAGCCACCGTCATCGGCTCGGGGCGCGCGACATCGCCGTAGAGAATGGGCGGCTGACGCAACGCGAGCCATAGCTCTGAACCCGACCCTGCTCGGTGAAGGCATAGCCCTCGAGCTGCTCGCCGAAGTACTCCACCATGTCGGCGCGCTCGAACTCGCCGTGCACGATCACATCGAGCCCGAGCTCCTCCTGCTTGGCGATGCAGCGTTGCGTCTCCTCGCGCAGGAACGTTTCATAGGCCGCGGTGTCCAGCTGCCCCGCGCGCCATGCGGCCCGTGCTCCCCGCACATCGCCGGTCTGCGGAAAGGAGCCGACGGTCGGGGTGGGCAAGAGCGGCAGCTCGAACCGCGCGCTGCTTTCGCGCCCGCTCGGGGTGGTGCGAGGCGCGTGCGTGCTCTTGGCCACGACCGCGACCCGCGCGCACCGCGGGGTTCCTCGTTCGCGACCACGCGCGACGGCTGGCGAGCGCCCGCCGGTGCGCGGCATGGACGCGCGCGTCCCCATCGAGCACCAGGTACGGGTCGTCGAGGTGCACCCACGCGACACCTTTCGCCGCCAGGGTGGCGAGCAGCTGCTCGTAGATGAGCAGGAGGTCCTCCAGCGCAGCCAACGTGGAGGCGCCTGGCGCATGACCGGGCGCGAGCTTCGACCCGAGGAGAAACGTCACCGGCCCGGGGATCACCGGGCGCGGCGCGATGCCGAGCGCGCGGTTCGGTATGGCGGAGACGGCGACCGCCATTTCATCGCCCGCTTACCGCTGCGGGGCAGTCCCGGATTCGCACCGGATCCTCGTCCGACTGCCAGCCGTATGGATGGGCGCGAGCTCGCGCCAGCAGGATAGGTGGGAGTGGGTGGACTCATTTAAGTTCCAGCAAAACATTTTAGCCACACTCGACGATCCGCATGGACAAGATTGTCCAAGAAGGATAACTGGCGTTCCTCGTAAGTGGCCATTAGCAGGCAGCGGCACGCTGCGTGCACAGGCACGCCGTACTTTTACGCGCGGGTCTGGGGGGCCGCATCCATCCGCCAACGACGCCGGCGCACGTTCGCCGCGCGTGGAGGTCCCGTCCATCGTGCGATTGAAGCGTTCTCTTCTGATTTCGCGCTTTGCGCGTTTCGTTCGTTTTTCGCGACTGCCTCTTTCGCGTCTTCCCGAGGGGCGTCTGGGGTTCGTGCTCGCAGGTGTTCTTGCCGCGGCGGCGTGCGCGGGCACCGGGGTTGGTTGCTCGATCAGCACGGAGCCCGACGCGCCTCCGGAGGGTTCCGAGGCTCACGAGAAGGTCACGGGACTTCGCAATCGGCTCGGGCTGCGACTCACGTACGACGAGCAAGCGCAGCGTGTCGATGCGAGCACCAACCGTCCGCTCGAAGACGACGAACGTCTCTTCGTTCGCGTTCGGCGCGGCACCCTCTCGGAGCAAACGCAACACGATCTCGCGTGCACCGATCTCGCGTCGCAGCCGGACACCGCCGCGGGCAAAGGCGTGTGGCGTGCGGGCACGGTGCGCTTCGAAGGGCCCAAGGTTGCCACAGAGCTGCTGGCGCTGCGCACCATGTTCGACTCCGAGGTGTGGCTCACGGGTCCCATCACCGACACGATGCGCGACGAGCTGCAAAAGGGTACGGACGCGATCGTCGAAGGGTGCGTGCTCAAAGGCGAGCGGGTGCAGGCGAAGGTGCAAACGACCTTGTGGTACGCGATGGATCTCGGGCGGCGCGAGCTCGGGGGCGCGAGCTTGGATCGGCACGTCGCGGCGGTGGATGCCGGTGCGGGCGGGCCACGCGCGGCACGCGAGGTGCGCGAGGTGCGCGAGCTGCGCGAAGGCGTCCGCATCGATAGCATGGAGGAGTACGCGGCGCTCTGTGTGGCGGAGCTCGGCGAGATCCCCTTCTTTCGAAAGAAGAGCGATGGTCGCTACGACACCTACGACTGCCGCGACTTCAAGAACGGCGAGGATGGCTCGGCGCTGCCCGAGGTGGAGGGCGCCCTCATCCCCCTCACGGCCTTTGACGTGCCCAAGACCAAGTGCGACCGAAACAAGGGGCATTACGATTACGACACCAGCGCCAACTACGATTGCGTCACCAAGTGCGATAAGCCGCAAAACCTCTTTAGCGCCTGCGAGCCCGGCCCCACGGTGAGCACGGCCAAGAACGACAAGGGCACGCACTGGGTGCTCCTCTGCCGCGCGGCCGACGTGGCCGCCAACGTCGGCAACACCACCGACGGCGCGATGCTGAAGACGAAGACCTTCCGCGATATGGCGATGATTGGCCACAACCCCAAGACGGGCAAGACGTGCTTCTTCCAGAACAAGCTGGGCCTGACCAAGGACGGCGCCCACGTCTCGCACCCGGCCGACCTCGAAAAGTCCAAGAACGTTTGGGATACGCCCAAAGGCTACTGCATGGGCAGCTGCCACTCGGCCGATGCCTACATCCATAGCCCCTGGATCGATGGCGCCCTCCGCAAGAACGGCAACACCATCGTTCCCAAGATGGGCGAGCACCCGGACTTTCCAATCAGCTGGCTCGATGCGCCGTACTCCGTGGTCAACATGGACGCGCAAGGCTCCGGCTGGTCGATCGGGCAGCAGCTGGTGAGCGAGGAGGCCTCCGCCTGCACCACGTGCCACCGCGTGGCCGGCACCACCATGATGAGCAAGTTCTCGGCGTGGGGAACGGCGACCTCGGTGGACACCGATCCGTTCTTCGCCAAGGTGACCGACTCGTACAAAAATTCGTTCAAGAAATCGCACTGGATGCCGACCAACGTGGACATGTGGGACGCAGCATCGTGGCAAACGTCGAAGTGGAAGAAAGCCACCGACCATATCGTGGCGTGCGGCAACGCGCCCCGAAGCGCGGGCTGCATCTTCGACGATGTTCCGCGCGGCAGCCGTTAGCCCGTCCCTTCTCCGACGACCTTCCGACAGGACGCAACCCATCATGCGATTCACGCGATTCATCCGTTCGACACGATTCATGCAGTTTGCACATTTCACGAAGACGCCGCGCGCGGCGCTCCTCGCGCTGCCGCTCGCCTTGCCGCTGGTCTCCGCGTGCTCCTCGGCGCCGTCCAAGTCCGGCGAGGGCGACGCGCGCCATGGCGACGAGGACGTCGGCATCGCGGCTGCGTCGTTGACGACCGAGGAGCTGGCGAGGGCGGCCCTCGCCGCGCTGGGCAAGGTCGAGGGACGGCGGGAGCAGTGCACGCGCTGCCACGACGTGAACCGAACGTCGCTGCGAAAGTGGGCGGCGCATTACAGCGCGACCATGGCCACCTTGCGCGAT
Organism: Sorangiineae bacterium MSr11954; assembly: GCA_037157815.1. NCBI lineage: Bacteria > Pseudomonadati > Myxococcota > Myxococcia > Myxococcales > Pendulisporaceae > Pendulispora > Pendulispora albinea. The sequence goes on along the minus strand of CP089984.1, from coordinate 3,802,047 downwards.
TCATCGAAGCCAGCCGCGCAGCGGGTCAATCAACTTCGCCGCAACCCGAACGATCCCGGCTCGCCGTTCGTGCCGGACAAAATTGGCTTCTTGGCGGGCGGCGCGCATTTCGGGGTGGGCCCCCAAGTCAACCCCGAGCGGCACCCGAAGACGCTCGCGCAGAGCAAGCTCCTGGCCAGCTTGTTCGCGAGCGAGGACGACTATGCATCCTTCCGCGAGAAGGTGCGGATGCCCATCGATCCCACCTACGAGCGCCTCACGGCCACCGAGTACGAGGCGGTGCTCACGTGGGTCGAGCAAGGCATGCCCAAGCTGGACGAGCTGGTGCCGGCCGACGGCCAGCCGACCACCTGCGTGGACAACTTCGCGGACTTGAAGAACCACGCCCGGGCCATGCTCACCACGGGGTGGGCCGCCGTCAACCGCGACAACCATATGCCCATGTTCGCGTGCGCCGCGGGGAGCGCGCCGCTCGACTGTTTCAAGCAGCAGTACAACGGCAAGGACATCTTCCCGGACGCCAAGACCACCACCTACGGAAGCACCTGGGCCGCCGCCGGGACCACCGTGCGCATCCTGCGCACCTGGGCCTTCGAGAGCAGCTTCTGGACGCGCAGCTCCGCGGATGGGCGCTTCGTGGGCACCGGGGTCTCCAGCGGAGGCCCGGCCGGCTACCACGCGGCGGTGAGCGATCTGGCGGCGGCGCTGGATCCCGCGGGGCCGCGCACGCGCGACATCTGGCTCAACGCCTCGTACGATCCCAGCTTCTACCCCGACAACACCGGCTTCCTCTTTCAAGCGACGCCGCGCGGGCTCTCGATCTGTGGCCAGAGCTTGCTCACCGATCCGCGCACCCGTTATGTGAGCTTCCGCGAAGCTTCGTGCTCGGGGCTGGGGAGCAACAGCCTGTATCAAACCGTCGGCCAGCAAATCGGCGACAACTCGCTGGGCGATCGCTTCGTGGTGAACAGCGCGTGGGTCGGCGACAACGGGGGCTACAGCGTTCAAACCGATACGCAGCCGAGCGCCGGGCCCGATGCCGCGCAGGAGATCCACGTGCTCACGGGCGGCTCGGTCGATGGCTCCGGCTACCGCATCGGGCAAACGGTGCGGGTGCGCACGCCATATGAAGGGGACACCATGATGTCGCCCACGTCGAAGCTTTTGGCCAATCGGGTCAATGGAAACGTCAATGGCCAAGACATGCAGCTCGGATATACGATCCGGCGGGTCTCGGCGACGATGAACGATACGGGCTATTCGTTCGTGCTCGGCGAGGCGGGCCGCATTTGCATGCCGGGCGCCAAGGCGAACTTCTCGTACGACGAGCGGTTCCTCGTGACATACCACTACTTGACCCGCGCCGACTTCGCGTCCGATGCGGACTATGCGCCCTACCGGCGCTCGCCCGCGAGCGACATTTACCTGGCGGACTTCGTCACCGGCGAGAAGCTGCGGGTGACGCGGATGAAGCCGGGGCAGTTCGCGCTGTTTCCGCACTTCCGCTCCGATGGGTGGCTCTACTTCACCGTGCGCGACGTGGCCAATCGCAAGGAATACGTGGCCGCGACCGACGTGGCGCTGCGGCGTCCGCCCACCGAGAGCCCGTAGTCGTGCGCTCCGGTACGGCCATCGGCGTGGCGGCGATCGCGCTCGCGGGGTGGGGGGCCGCGTGCTCGGGATTTGGCGGTGGGGGCGAGTCGGTCGCACGCGATGAGTCGGTCGCACGCGACGAGAACCCGCTGCGGCCCATGGAGCGCACCATGCTGGGCCCTGCGGCGCCGTACCCCGCGGATCGGGGGCTCCGCGCGCGAACCACGGAGCTCGATGGCTCCATCAAGGCGCGGCGCGCCGCCGCCTGGGAAGCGGTGGCGCGTGCGCTCGCGCCGGTGGCCATCGCGGAGCAGGCGCTCCCGCTCGATGCGGGGTGTGCCGATGCGCGCGATGGGGGAGACGGTGGCGACAGCGGCGCGGCGGCGAAGGTGCCGGCGTTTCGCACGTGGTATGGCAAGGACGATTTCGAGCGCGCCTTCGCCACCGCCTTTTCGGCGATGAGCCCCGAGGACCGCGAAAAACGCCGGGCGCTCGGCGACGATGCCATCGCGGCGGCGCTCGCCAAGAACGCGAGGTCGCGCGGTTCGGCCTCGGGCAGCGACTACGCCAACCGGCTCGCGCTGGTGGTCGACGGCCCGGCGCTCGAGGGCATCGGCGGCAACGCGCGCGTGTCATACAGCCCGGGCGCGGTGGCGCACCTGATGAAGAGCTACGCGCACACGCGCGACTGCCGAACGCCGCGTACGGACGATCCGGTCCCCTCGCCCACCAGCTTTGCGCCGTGCTTGGGCGAGGAGATGCCCCCCGACGCGGCGGTGGTGAAGACGTCGTGGAGCCGCGCCAACTTCGGGCAAAACGTGCCCGTGTACGAGACGTCGGCCAAGGCGCTCGCCGGCCGGCTGCGCGGCGAGGTCGATGACGGGGGTTGGGGCGCGGGGACCGGCAGCGCATCGCCTGCCCCAACGGAGATCTATACGATTCGGCTGACCGATCGCGCGAGCTACCGGCTGGCGGGCATGCACCTGATGACCAAGGAGCTGCGCGAGTGGCTCTGGATCACCTTGTGGTGGTCGCCCGATCCCGACAGCGACTTCGGCGCCGACCGGCCCGAGGCGATCCGGCGGCTGGGCGGGCCCTGGTCGCACTACAAAATGTGCGTGGTGACCTCGTACGAGGAGCGCGATCCCGATCCGCGCGGCGGCTACGAGGGCTCCCTCGGCGACGCGCTCGAGGCGGTGCACGGGGGCGCGTCTGCGCCCACCTGGTGCAGCAACCCGTCCATCGAGCGGGGCGCGCACAACGCGCAGACCAACTGCATCGGTTGCCACCAGCACGCCTCCACCGATCTCACCAGCGAGGCGATCCTCGGCAACCCGGCGCGCTTTCCGTCGAGCGGGCGCACGCGCCTGCGTCAGAGCTTTCTCTCCGATTACCTCTGGGCCCTGGGCTCCCCGCCCGAGCAGCTCACCGAGATCATCCGGCGCCAGATCGGCGAGTAGCTCCGAGGTCATGACGGCGCGCGCGTCGAACGGGCGCGCGCGTCGAACGGGCGCGCCTACGCGTTCGACAGCGCGCGCACGATGGTTTGACGGAGCCACTGATGGCCATCGTCGTCGTTGGCGCGCTCGGCCCACACTTGGGTCAATTTGTAGTGCGCCAAGCGGATGGGGAGCTCGATGATTTCGAGCTTGAGGGAGCGCTCGAACGTTCGCGTGAGGCGCTCGGACACGGTGAGCGCCAGATCGTTCTGGGCGACCACGAAGGGCGCGACCAGGAAGTTCGGCACCGTCAGCACCACCCTTCGCTCAAGGCCATGTTTGAGGAGCGCTTCGTCCACCACGCTCACGGCGGGGCTGCCGAGCGCGAGCCACGGGGCGACGACCACATGGGCGAGGGCCGCGTATTCGGCCGCGGTGAGGCGCTTCTTGTTCGCGATCGGGTGGCCCTTTCGAACCACGCAGACCAAGCGCTCCTCCAAGAGATCCTGGCTCCGCAAGGTGGGCGCAATTTTGTATTTGCGCCCGAGCTTCAAGTCGGCGTCGCCCCGCTCGAGCACGGAGACCCAGTCGTCCGGGAGGCGGTGCACGCGAAGATCGATCTTCGGGGCCTCGCGCGCGAGCAGGGCCATGAGCCTCGGTAAGAGGTAGAGCTCGAGGTTGTCGGTGCCGACGATGTGAAAGGTGCGCTCGGCGGTCAGCGGGTCGAACTTCTCGCGGCGGACGAAGACACGTTCGAGCTGCGCGACGGCCGAATCCACGGATGGGATCAACGACTTCCCGAGCTCCGTGAGCACCATGGATCGCCCCACCTTCACCAACAAGGCGTCGTCGAAGTGGGCGCGCAAGCGGCCGAGAGCATGGCTCATCGACGATTGACTGAGCCCCACGCTCTTGGCGGCGCGCGTGACATTGCGCGCGTGCAGGAGCGCGCGAAGAGCGACGATGAGGTTCATATCCATGCCGTGAAGGAGCATCCCCGAAAAGGGCACCGGACCTCGCCAGCTGTCAAGCGCGGTCGGCCGCGAAGGCGCAGGGCGTGCACCCTAGGCGGGGGACTTTGCAAAGTGGGAATGAATACTTCCCATACCTGGCATGCACGCCATCGATGCTCGGTGGCCCATGGGCCGCGAGCCTCCATTCGTGTCATCGATGCTTGCTATGGCAATTATCGATGCCCATATCGTTACGGATGAGCTATAGGTAACGTGGGACGAGTTTTCGCCGTCCCCAAGAATGCTGAGGAGACGCAGATGAAGGTGATTACGTACGATCGATTCCGACCCGGCGTGACGATGGAGACCATCAAGCCGCTGCTGGCCGAAGAAGTCGCCCACGCTTGGAGGCTCTGGAAGCAAGGCATCATTCGCGAAAACTATTCGAGGGTCGACGAGCCGGGGGTCGTCATCGTCCTCGAGGTGGAGAACGTGGAGGCGGCAAAACGAATCTTGGCCGATTTCCCGATGACCAAAGCCGGATACCTCGAATGGTTCTACATCCCCGTCACCGTCCCCTTCCCGCTCGAAGCCATGTTCGACCAAGCGAGCCTCGAACGGGTCAAAATGCCCGACTCGGAGCTGGAATGGTCGCGGGGCCAATCCGTCTCGAACGGCTCGAATAGCTCGAACGGCGTGAGCGGCGAGGCCTGATATGAACGAGGCATTCGGGCTCACCATTCCGCGCAACTTGGAAGACATTTGCAACCCGCGTGAAATGGCGCTGATCGTTTACGATATGCAAGTCGGGATCGTCAGCCAGGTGAAGAACGGCCCCGAGGTCGTCGCCAAGGTGGCGGAGGTCCTCGAGGCCGCGCGGCGCGTGAACATGCGCACCTTCTTCACGCGCCACCTCTCGCTCCCGCGCGAGCTCATGGGCTCCTTTCAGTACCGCATGGCCATGGCCTGGCAGCGGGTCGACCATCCGGACCTGGTCAAGCCTTGGTTTCTCCGCGATACGCCGGGCTTCCACATCGTCCCCGAGCTCGAGCCGCGGCCGAACGAGGCCATCTTCGACAAGCTCGCCATGTCGGCCTTCGAAGGCACGCCGCTCACCATGGCGCTGCGCGATTGCGGTATTCGCGCGGTGGCCATCTGCGGCCTCGCCATCGAGGTGGGCATCGAGCCGACCGCCCGCCACGCGGCCGATCTGGGGATCATTCCGGTCATCGTGCGCGACGCCTGTGGCTGCGGCCACGACGCGGCCGCCGAGCGCTCCGTGGCCAGCTTGAACTTCGCGGGCGACTCCATCGTCACCAGCGTGACCTCGTTCCGCGAGCACCTCGGCCAGGCTGCGCGCGCGGACTGACCGCCATCCGCGGTCTCGACGCCGTCAGGGCGCGGGGTCGGGCTCGCAGGCGCGCGCCAACCCGTAGCCGTCTTCGTACATGCGGTAGCGGACGATGCGTCCATCGGCGATCGTGAACGCGGTGGCGAACTCGCTCTCGAACACCTTGCCCGTGCTCTTGATGCGCGAGCTCAGCTCGCCCAGGACGACGGCCGTGTCTCCATCCACCACGATGGACTTGATCTCGTAACGAATCGGCTCGATGGCCGCGCGAAGGTCGCGGATGAACGCTGCGACCCCTGCGCGGCCTTTGCGGGGGCCGATCCAAAAGGCGCGCTCGACCGGGCCCGGGATGTCCCAATCGGCATCGTCGCTGAAGAAGGCGGCCGTGTCCTCGGGATCGCCCCAGGCTCGGTAGGTGGTGAAATAGTCGTCGATGATCGCGCGGGTCACGTCGGTCGGCATGGGCTCCTCATTTCTGTCATTGCTACTACACAATGATGGGCCCTTGCCGGCGGAGGTCAATGGGTTTATGTATTTTTTACTACATAAACCATGAGCACTTCCAACCGAGGGCGACCGCGCACGTTCGATCGTGAGCACGCGCTTCATCGCGCGATGGAGGTCTTTTGGGCCAAGGGCTACGAGGGGGCGCAGCTCACGGATCTGACGGCCGCCATGGGGATCAACCCGCCGAGCTTCTACGCGGCGTTCGGCTCCAAGGAGGAGGCCTTTCGGGAGGCGGTGGAGCTGTATCGGGGTACGGTGGGCGCGAGCACGCTTCGCGCGCTGGACGCGGGCGGCTCGGTGCGCGATGCGGTCGAGGGGATGCTGCTCCAGAGCGTCGACAACGTCCTGGCCGCGCCCGGGCGCGGGGGGTGCCTTTTGATCCTGGGGGTCGTGAACGTGCTGCCGGAGAACGAGCCGCTGCGCCGCCTTTTGATCGGCATTCGCGCCGAGACCGCGGCGCGGCTCCAAGAGCGGCTCGATCGGGCCGTGCAGGAGGGCGAGCTCGCCCAAGGCACCGACACGCGGGCTCTGACGATGCACTTTGCCACCGTGATGCAGGGGCTATCGCTGCAAGCGCGCGACGGGATCACGCGCGAAGACTTGGTGCGCGCGGTCAGCTCCGCGGTGCGGGTGCTGGATTTGCACCGCGGTCCGCGAGGCGCCGATCGAGCTCGTTCGAAACGACGGTGATGGCGTCGTCGGTGTGGATGCTCACGGGGCCGAGGCCGAGGGCGGCGGCTTGGATTTCGGCGAGGCGCGCGCGGGTGGGCGGGTCGAAGCCTTGGTGATCGCCGAGGACGAAGACGGGGTTCTCCACGTCGAGCCGCGCGCCGCGGACGTCGGGCGCGCCCTCCTCCAGGACGTAGTAGGTGGCAGGACCGATATCGTGGAGCACGGCCTCGAGCCCGCCGTCCACAACCGAAATGCCGCGCCTCAGCGGAACGAACGCGCCGGCCCCGGCCACGTCCTCGCCGGAGGGTACGGAGAGGGCCTTCTGCAGCAAGACGCCGAGGGTGCGCTCGTCGGGCCGGAGGAAGCGCACGATGGAGCCCTCGATCCGAAGCGCCCGGGGTGCGCGCGGGCCGCCGAGCAACACCAGGTACAGGACCGTATCACCGCGCAGGCCGTGTGAAACGAGGAGCGCGGCGCGGATGCAGCGGAGGAGCACATCGAGGCGGCCGCTCGTTCCTGCGATGTCGAGGAGTGAAAAGTCGGGGGACGCGGTGGCCTTCTGACCGATGACGACGAAACGACGCATTCGGCGCACGGTCTACCACGCGAGGGCTTCCGAGGTGCGCGGGAGATGCTTACTATTTGGGGTTTGCCCGGGGGTCCGAGGGGACGCTCGGAACGTTGGGGACAGGAGGGCTCTTCATGAACCGATTGGGTTTCTTGACCGCCATGGCGCTCACCGTGCTCGGCGGCTGCAGCGCCGCATCCGAATCGGAGTCTCCGCAGGGGATCCGCGAAGCCGACCGCGCACAGGCCGGGGTGTCCGGCGAGCGGTCCGAGACCGAGGGCGCGGCCCTGCCTTTTGCGCTTGGCGCGGGCGGAGTGCTCGGCACGGGGGGAGCGCCCATCACGGAGCTGACGCGCGAGCATGTCGCGGGCGATGTGTACCACTATGCCTTCGTCCTCTCCGTGGGCGAGACCCCCAACGCCAAGCTACGGATTCACCGGGTGGCGCGGGAAATTCGCCCCTGGCAACCGCGCCCCGCGCGCGACGCCGTGCTGCTCTTGCACGGCGATTTTGCCACCTTCGTCACCAACTTTGCGCCCTCGCTCGGATCGCCGCCTTCGCCCGGCACGGGCTTGTCGGTGTACCTGGCCGAGCGCGGCATCGATGTGTGGGGTGTCGATCGGCGCTGGGCGCGGGTGCCCGCGACGAGCACCGACACGTCGGACTTCGGGGACATGGGGGTCGCGCAGGAGATCGACGACATCGGGCGGGCGCTCGGGATCGCCCGGGTGGTACGTGCGGCCACCGGCGGCGGCGCCGGACAGCTGATCTTGTCGGGATTTTCACACGGAGGGCAGCTCGCCTATGCCTATGCCTCGACGGAGGCCAAGCGCCCCGCGCGGGAGCGCCATGTGAAAGGGCTGGTGCCGCTCGACGTGTACGCCGCGATCGCGCCCGAGGACGAGGCGCTGCGCAAAGCCGCCTGCAACAGCCGCGATTTCGAGCGCCAGGCGCTGGCCGACGGCATCGTCGATGCGGACAATGGCTTCGTGCTCGACTTGGGCGGGCGCGCGCTGGCGGCGCCGAACGCCCCTTCCCCGTACTTCGAGGCGCTGCAGCTGACCAACCGCGAGGCCCTCTTGCACATGGTGGGGCAGACGTACCGACTGTTCGAGCCGCTCCCGCCGCTGTATGCGCCGCGTTACCATCTGGCCTCGGGTGTCATCGAGCGGGGAAAGGTGATCGGGCTTCGCGAGTCGTCGGAGGACGTGGTGGCGCGTTGGTTTGCGGGCGGGGCCTTCCATCAGTCGATGCGTGAAGGGGCCGAGCTCGATGCGCTTTGGTGCAACGAAGGCCCCCTGCCCGTGGACGTGCCGCTCGAGCGCATTCGCGTGCCGCTCTTCTACATCGGGACCGCGGGCGGCTTCGGGGATCACGGTCTGTATTCGACGACCCGGGTCGGCTCGACGGACGTGACCACCCTCGTCCTGCGCCGGTTCCCGGTGGAGCGCGAGGCGGAGGACTTCGGTCACGGGGACATCTTGTACGGCCGAGAGGCGCCGCAGCGGGCGTGGCGTCCGCTCGCCGCGTGGATTCGCGCCCACGGAGGGTAGGCCACCGAACGGGCGGGTGCGCATGAGCGCGGCGGCGCAACTGTCGACCTTGACGAAGGCGCGAACTCGCATACAGTACGCGGCACGCAAGGGGAGTAGTTCCGCCGCATCCCGCGGCGCGGGGCGATCGACACACTGGCGCTTCTTCGGAAGCTCCCGGTCCCCCACCTCGCACGAGGCGAACGAGACCTTCGACCAGCAACCGTCAGGTTTACGCTGGCCGAGGTCTCGTGTGCCCTTCGAACGCTCCCCTGACGTTTGGCAGGCATCTCGGTCGGCACGAAAGGCTCCGCGATGTCCGCTCTCCTCGCTTCTTCTGTTTCTTCCGTTTCTTCTGTTTCTTCCGTTTTTGCCGTCTCGTCGGCCTCGGCCGCCTCTCCGCTGTCGGATTTTTCGGTCTTTCTCTCGGTCTTCGGCGTGATCTTCGTCGCCGAGCTTCCGGACAAGACCGCGCTTGCGGCCCTCGTGCTCGCCACACGGCACAAACCGGCCCCGGTGTTCCTTGGAACGGCGCTGGCATTGACGATTCAGAGCGTGGTGGCGGTCGCGGCCGGCGGGCTGCTCGCGTTGCTGCCGGCCCGGCCTGTCCACATCGGCGCCGGTCTGCTGTTTCTCGCCTCGGCGGTGTTCATGTGGCTTCGCAAAGAGGAGAAGGAGGCCGCGGGCGAGGGCTCCGGGCATGCGCGCGCCGAGGCTCCAACGTTTTGGCGATCGTTTGGAACGGTGTTCGGCGTGGTGTTCGCCGCCGAGTGGGGCGATCTCACGCAGCTTGGAACGGCGGCTCTCGCCGCGCGCTACCAGGCGCCGCTGCTCGTGTTCGGCGCCGCGACCTTGGCGCTCTGGTCGGTGGCGGCGCTGGCGGTGCTCGTGGGCAATCGGGCGGGCAAGCTGCTCGACGCCAACCTGACGAAGCGGGTCGCGGCCGTGATCTTTGCGGGGCTGGGCGCGGCGTTGCTCGTGGGGCTCGTGTAGCGGCGCGAACCCCGCGGCGCGAACCTCGCGCTAGAACGTGAGATCGCCGGTGGCGGAGTAGCGGAAGAAGCGGGGCTCGTCGGATTTGGGGTCCTCGGAGATTTCGCCGAGCCCCTCGTGGCGAACGTCGTCGAAGCCCGCGTAGAAGGACGCCTCGACGAGGGCCGCGGCTGCGGTTACGGCCTTGGTCGAGGGACGCCAGTCGGCCAGGTGGGCCGGCAGCTCGGGGGCGCGAACGCGGGCGGGGCCGGCCGGCGGGGTGAGAAACGTCCAGAGGTGCTCGCGCGTCTCCGGCCATGCCAGGCGAACGACGGCGGCATCGGCCGCGGAGGGATCGCCTGCGATTCGGTAGCGGACGACCGGGCGCGCGATGTCGTCCGTGGGCTCGACGGTGGCCGACGAGACGCGCGGCAAGAGCGCCTCGCGAAGGTGAAGGGGCGTGGTGTCGGGCATCGTGACCACATTTTGGGAGAGGACGGCTTTGTCGGGCGAGCTTCCATAGGAGAACTCGAGCCGGTAGGTGACATTGCCGCGAAGGGCGCGGGGCACCGAGAAGCGAAGCAACGCGTCCTCGGCCAAGGTGGCGGTGCGGCGCGGGCGCTCGAAGCGATCGTTCTCGTGCGCGACGATGGCCAGATCGCCATCGACCGAGGTCATGCCCTCTTGGAGATCGGAGAACACGAAGGTGAGCGCGCGGAACGATGTGCTCCAGGCGGGGAGCCGCACATCGGGCTTGGGGAGCTTGCCCGAGCCCAAGGTGTAGGCGATCGGCTCGCCCTTTGGGTCGATGGCTTCGCCGAGCACGGGGAAGGTTTCGCCATCGGCGACGAAGCGTTTGGCGATGGGGAGCGGGAGCGGCCCTTCGAGCTTGGCCACCTCGGTCGCGCCCACGCCCAGGCTCACCGTGTAGCGCGCCGCGTTCTTTTGCGGTCCCGGGAGGGTCACGCGGGCGGTGTTCACCACGCGCGCCGCCTCGCCCTCGTCCTCTTCTTCGCCCACGACCAGCTCGTCGCCCATCTGAACGCCGGTGATGGTGACGAGCTGGCGGATGCTGGTGCCGTAGGCGACGGTGACCATCGCGTCGCGCGGCACGTCGGCCGTGGCTTTGCCGGCCTCGTTGGACTTGGCCTCCGTGATCACGGCGCCGGTGGCATCGTGAAAGATGACCCAGCGATCGGCGAGCGGCGCGCCATCGTCGTACAGGCTTACGGTCACCGGGCCGCGCGGTCCTGGCGCCGGCGGCGGTGTCCATCCGGAGGAGGCCGGCGGCTCGGGCGCGGTGGAAGGGTCCGAGGTGTGCCGCGCGCGAACCGCGAGGATGGCGGCTGCGCCAACGATGCCGATGGCCAATGGGATCAGGAGCTGCCGCGATCGGAAGCTCACGATGCGCCTCCGTCGATCGTGGTAACTTGCGCGCGATGGGGCGGTGGCTCTTCGTTTCGGCGTGTGCGCTCCTCACGCATGCCGCGGCGCTGCGCGCGGGGTTCGTGTGGCTCGATCACGCGCACATCGAGGAAAAATTGGCGATCGCTCCGCCTTCGCGGTGGGCCGGGCTGTTCGCGGAGGGCTTCGCGGGCACCGGATTTTATCGGCCGCTCATGGCGCTGTCGCTCTCGATCGATGCGCTCGTGGGTGCTCCCCTCGCCTTTCATGCGGTCAACCTCGGGTGGCACGCGGCCGCATCGGTGATGGTCGTCGCCGCGGCCGAGGCGCTCGGGCTCTCGCGGCGGGCCGCGACCGTCGCCGGGGTGCTCTTTGCGGTGCATCCGGTCGCTCAGCTGCCGGCCCACGTCATTGCGTTTCGCTCGGAGGCGATGATCGTGGTCGCGCTCTTGGGGCTGGTGGCCGCCCACCTTCGCGGGAAGCCGCTGCTCGCGGCCCTGGCGCTTTTTCTCGGTGCGTTGAGCAAGGAGGTGGCCCTCGTGCTCGCGCCGGCCTTCATCGTGGCGCTCGAGTGGACATGTGCGCGGGGCGCAGCGCGGGGCGCCGATGCGCCGGGGGCCGATGCGCGGGACGCTGATGCGCGGGACGCCGATGCGCGGGGCGCGGCGCGGGACGCAGCGCGGGGGGCCGATGCGCGGGGCGCCGATGCGCGGGACGGGGCGCGGGCCTCCAGGAGACGTCTTTGGATCGCGGAGGCGCTCGCCTTCGCCGGGGCGCTGGGTTTGCGACTGCGGTTTGCGCCCTCGTGGCGGGCGGCACACGAGCCGCTCGCGGCGCTCGACGCGCTGGGGACGCGGTTTGGCGCCCTGGCGAAGAGCGCGGGGGCGGTCTTCTTTCCGGTCGACCGCCACATTTGCGATGCCTTTCGCATCGTGCCGCCCTGGCACCCGCTGTCGCTCTTGGGCCTCGCGGTGGCGCTCGCCGTGGTGCGATGGGCCCTTCGAAGGCGCGGCCCCGCGCTCCTGCTCGCGCTCTCCATTTTGCCGTCGCTGCACCTGGTCCCCATCATGCGCTGGTGGTCGCCGCACTATGCGTACCTGCCGCTCGCCTTCGCGTCGATGTTGGCGGCCGAGGCGATGGAGCGCCTCGATGCGCGCCAGAGCGCCCGCCCGAACGGCGTGGGGCGGGCCAACGCCGCGGCCTTGGGCGTAGGTCTCCTCTTCGCCGGCATCACCCTGTTCGATGGCAGCCGATTCGGCAGCGACACAGCGCTGTGGCGCGCGGAGGTGTCCGCGCAGCCCGCGTGCCGCGAGGGGCACTTCTACCTGGGCGAGGTCGAGCGCCAGGCGCAACGATTCGCCTCCGCCGCCAAGGAGTACGAGGCGGCGCTCGCCCCCTGGCCCGGTGTTCTCGCGTATGTGGACCGCGCGGCGGCCTTGCAGAACTTGGGCACCGTCTTCCTCGAGCTCCGCCGCTTCACCGATGCCCAGCGCGCCTTTCGCGCCGCGCTCGCGGGCGCAAAAGGCGAACGCAACCTGCGCGAGCTCGTCCACGATCTGGCCGCCGCCACCTTCGGCGCCGGCGACGCAGCCGAAGCCGCGCGCCTCCTCGAGCCGGAGACGGCGCGCCCCGACGCCTTCCCCGACTCGCTCACCCTGCGCGCCCTCGCCCTGCAAAAGCTCGGGCGCCACGAAGAAGCGCGGTCGCTGCTCGCCCGCACCGGCGCCACGAAAAGCCCCTAACCGCGTCCCGCCACGAAAAGCGCCCAAGGCCCGCAGCACCGACGCGACGCGAGAGACCCGCAGCACCGACGCGACGCGAGAGACCCGCAGCACCGGCGCGACGCGAGAGGCCCGCAGCACCGACGCGACGCGAGAGGCCCACAGCACCGACGCGACGCGAGAGGCCCGCAGCACCGACGCGACGCGAGAGGCCCGCAGCACCGACGCGACGCGAGCGGCCCGCAGCACCGACGCGACGCGAGAGGCCCGCAGCACCGACGCGACGCGAGAGACCCGCAGCACCGGCGCGACGCGAGAGGCCCGCAGCACCGACGCGACGCGAGAGGCCCGCAGCACCGACGCGACGCGAGCGGCCCGCAGCACCGACGCGACGCGAGAGGCGCCTAAGGTCGGGCCACGAAAAGCGCCTAGGAGCCGCGCGCCCCTCACCCCATCCGAACGATGCGCCCCCTCCCCCGTCACGGAGCGCGCGTGATCGTAAAGCTCGTCCGACCGCTCGAGGTCGGCGGATCGACGATGACGTCGTTCACCGTCTTGAAGTACCCGCGCGCCTTGCGCGGATCGCCGTCGACATGGAACTCGATGAACAGCGCGCCAAAGCTCCCGGTGTACGTGGTGCCCCAGTAGCTCTTGCTGGCGACGGTGCTGTTCTTCGAACGAATGTCGTGCCCGCCCAAGCTGCTGTCGAAGAAGAAGTGCTTGCCGGGCGCCACGCACAGATCGAACGGACCGCTGCAGGTGGAGTCCACGGTCTGCGCGCTGTCGGCGACGATCGTCTTGCTGCGCGAGTACGTGTGCGAGTGCCCCTGCGCCACGATGGCGCCTTGCTTGCGGCAGTTCTCGTAGACGGTCCAGCCCATCTCGTCGCTCTTGGGCCCCACATTGGTCGCCCGCTGGTTCTTGTGCCAGGAGCAGATCTTCCAGATGTGCTCGTCGCCGGACAAACGCTGATTGATGTAGTCTGCACGCGATGGCGAGGAGGTCTCCTCGTCGCTCACCATGACCACCTTCAACCCCTTGTACACGACCGAATAGTTCTTCTTCGTCGGATCGTTGTTCTCGGGCGGGATGTTCCAGCTCGACATCCGCGTCTTGAGGCCCGAGCCGATCTGGCTCCAGCCGCTGTCGTGATTTCCCTTGGAGGCGAAGTACGGGATCTTCGAGGACGACGTGTTGATCTCGGCGTCGATGGCCGTGAACCACTCCGGCGGGGTCTCCCCGTCGTAGGTCAGATCGCCCTGCACCATCACCAGATCGGCCGCTTCTCGCTTCACCAGCTGGAGCACGGCGCGAAAGTCCTCCCCCGACGCCGTGTCGCCGATGAAGGCGACCTTCAAGTTGGCGTCGGTCGGGATCGTGGCCGCGGCCACCGGTACGTCCGCCTGGAGCGCATCCTCGGAGGGCGGAGCCTGCACGGGCTCCGCCGATTCGGGATCACCGAGCCCGCCACAGGCGGCCAACGCCGATGCCGACGCCACACCCACCGCCAAAAGCCCCCACCCAATACGTTCCCACCCACCATCCCGTAGAACGGAAAGTCGCGTCTTCATGCGAAAAGGCTAAGCGATCCCGGCGCGCCCATGTTGTGCCGGATCGATGTCATCCCGGCAAAATCCTGCCGATTTCCTACCGACTGGGCGAACCGTGGCCCACCCTTGCAACGCGCCCACGAGCCCACGCGCCCACGAGCCCGAAGGCGCCGCGCGCAGCGTTATTTTGCGCCGTCGGTCAGACCCAAAAAGGAAAAGAACTCGCGCGCGGTCTGTGCGGCACGGCCGGCACGCTTGCGCCGCCTTTGCACCTGATTCCACTCGGCGATCTTGGTGTTGTACGCCTCGTGCGCCGCCCAATAGCGTTGCTGAAGCTCGTGAAGGGAGTCGACATCGACCGCGCCATCCATCTCGTAGGGGCACTCGGTGGCCTGAACGATCGTCAGACGGCGGAGTTTTTTCTTCGAGTTGAACTCGGGGTCGAGCGGGTAGATGCGGCACCCGAGCGGGCGGCTCGTGTAGATGGTGCAGCGGTTGTCGTCGCCCAAGTAACGGCATCGACCGTGCTCGTGGCGCAGCACCAGCACGCGCTTGCCCTGCCTCAGCATGGCGAAGGCTTCGGGCTCGTCATCCATGTGGATCGCGTGCCGATCGACGACCTGCGCGATCACGTCGGGCGTGTCGCCCGTGCGCTTTGCGATGCGACGAATGTCATCGTCGGTGAGGGGAAGCAGGGGGTCTTTGCAGCAGTTGCCGCACCCCGTGCAACGGAAATTGAGGTAGCGGGCACCAGGTACGTTTTTCATGCGGCGGCTGTACTCTCGCGGAGAGTGGAGCCTACAACAGAAACGCAGACGGTGGGTGCGTCTCGTTTTCGTTTTCTCCGACGCAACCGAGTCGTGGCCCCCGGCGGTGGCCACGCGCTCACCACGGTCGCGTATGCGCGTCGCGTAAGTCGCGCATGCGCGAAGGTGGTCGGATCGACTCAGGGGTTCGAAGAGGACACCCGAGGCGGGGTCGTCGGTCCTCGCTCCGTTTCGACCTTGCGCATGAAGGCCGCGATTTCGCTATTGAATCGGCCGGCTTGCTCGTAGAACGGCGCGTGCCCGGTGCGCTCGTAGCGCGAGAGCCGCGCGCCCGGGACGAGGGCCGCCGTTTTCTCGGACATGCCGACTTTCACGAGCTTGTCCTCCGTGCCGTGCACCAGCAGCACGGGCACCCGGGTGGCGGCGAGCGCGGGGTCGGTGCCCTCGAGAAAGGAGCGAAATGTGGTGGCCAGCACGTGCCGAGGGACCTGCGCGTTGTAGGCGAGCATGGTCTCGAAGGCCTCGCCCGCCGGCGGGACCGCGAAGCAATCGAGCAAGAAGCGACGGCCGGCCGCGACCCGGGTGGCGAGATCGGGGGAGCCGATCGGGGGCACCCCCGGGAGCTCCGCGCGATCCGCGCGGGTCACGGCGTCGACGAAGACGATCCCCGAGAGCCGCCCGTCGCCATGGGCCGCGAGGTAATTGACGATGACACCGCCCCCGAGCGACCAGCCCACCACGACGGGCCGGCTGGGTCCCAGCGCATCGAGCACCGCGGAGAGCTCATCGCCCCAGCGGCGGCCTTCCTCGTAGTAGGCCGCCCCCAAAGGTTTGTCCGAGTCGCCATGCCCGCGCAAATCGTAGGTGACCAAGCGGAAATCGCGCGCGAGCTCGCTCGACGTCTGGCGCCCCCACGAGAGATGGCTCTGCGCCAAACCGTGCACGAAGACGATGGGGGTCCCCTTCGAATGACCCCACGTCTGCACGGCGATGGTGAGACCGTCCGGGGTCCGGACGGTGCTCGGCGTGTAAGGCAGCGTGGCGGGCAGCGCATCCCGAGCTCCGGTCGCCGGCGCGCCCGCATCGCCGACGGTCGCGGACGCGAGGGACGCGGAGGGCGCGGAGGACGCGGAGGACGCGGAGGACGCGAAAGATGCGGAGGCGCCGGTCGCGGCCGCCGGCGGAGCTGCCGGTGAGGCTGCGCCTTCGGGGTGGGCGCACGCGAGCGCCGAGAGGGCCAAGGCGATGAAGAACCACGGGCGCGGCCGAGCGTGCGCCATGCGAACCGAGAGCATGAGGCTCCTTTTCGCCCGCCGGTCGAGCGGGCTTGGTGCGGGTGCGGGGAGGCTGGTTTGCAATCCCCGAGCACTCAGATAAACCGTGGTGCATCATGACGCCAATCGATACGAATCATCATGATCATTGATTACAATCATCTCGCCCGCCTGGACTTGAACCTGCTGGTCGCCTTCGACGCGCTCCTGACGGAGCAGCACGTCACGCGCGCGGCCTCGCGGCTGGGCATCGGTCAGTCGGCGATGAGCCACAACCTCGGGCGGCTGCGAAAGCTCTTTCGGGACGATCTGTTCGTGCGCTCGGAGTCGGGCATGCAGCCGACCCCCCGCGCCCGCGCGCTGGCGTTGCACGTGCGCGCGGCCCTCTCCGAGGTGCAAGCCACCCTACGGCCCGACGGTGCGTTCGATCCGGCCCGCGCCGAGCGTCGCTTTCGCTTGGGCATCCGCGACGATCTGGAGGTGGCCATGGTTCCGCCCCTCCTGGCCTACATCGCGCGCGCGGCGCCGGGGGTGAGCCTCGACGTGCAGCAGCTCGACCCCGAGCGCCTGCTCGAGAGCATCGACGACGACCGCCTCGATCTCGCCGTGGGCGTCTTCCACCAAGGCCGCACGCACCACAAACGCCGGGTGCTCTGCCGCAGCGACGGTTTTCTCTGCCTCTTTCCGCGCGCGGCCCACGATCCCGCCGAGCGCCTGACCATCGCCCACTACGCGTCGCTCCCCCATGTGCGCGTCTCCACGCGCGCCGAGTGCGAAGCCGCCATCGACGCCGCCCTCGCCAAACGACGCTACCAGCGCCGCATCCTCCTCGATACGCCCCACGCCATCAGCGTCCCCTTCGTTCTGCAGCAGCTGCGCGCCATGGCCACCTTGCCCCGCCGCACCGCCCTCGTCGCCGCCGCATCCCTCGGCCTCGCGACGGCCAACGTTCCCTTTCCGCTCAATGGCTATTCCATCGCCATGCTCTGGCACGCCTCCTACGACCAAGACGCCGCCCACCGCTGGCTGCGCGACACCGCCATGCGCATCGCCGGCGAGCTCGATGCGGCGCCCCCCGCTACGGCGGCAACGGGTGCTCGATGAAGAACGACCAAAGAACCTTGGCGGCATCGATGGTGTGCGTCGTCGCGCCGGGGCCACTCGAAACGGTCGCCCCGGGCCAGGTGTGGCCACCCCCGGCGATGCGGTAGTGCTCGACGGCCGAGCCGCCGGCGCAGCCCGACCAGCGCTCCGCGGTGATGTCGGCCTGGCTCATGAAGACGGTGGGCCCTCGGGTGCAACCATCGCGCTCCGCCCACCCGCGAAGCCATGTGCCGATGGGCGGCACGCCCTTCTTGGCGTTGCCCTCGTACGCGATCACCGGGTCCTCCGTTCCGTGGAGCTCCAGCACGGGAACGGGTCGCGAGGGCTGGCACGGCGGGCTTGGCGGATAATACGCACCGGCCACCGGCGCGACGGCCGCGATGCGATCGGCCATCCGGCACGCCAAGAGGGCCGCGAAGCCGCCGCCGTTGGATTTGCCCGTCGCGTACACGCGTTTGGGATCCACCGCGCGGGTGCGCTGCAGGTGCTCCAAGAGATCGCGCACGAACTGCACATCGTCGGCCCCGGCCGCATACGGTGCGCCTTGCCAACTGCGCTTGTCCGCTTCGTCCTTGCTGGGCTCACCTTGGGGGTAACCGACGATGGCGGGGAGGCCATCGAGCCCGGCGTAGCTCTGGATTTTGCGCGCGCTCTCGCCCCGCCCATGAAAGGCAAGCACCACGGGAAGAGGCCGGCCCGCGCGATCGTCCGCCGGCAGGTGCAGCCGATAATGCCGCCGCAGCCCACCCGAAACGAGGGTCTCGTACGCGGTGTCCGCCGCCGCGTCCTCCCCCGCATCCCCCGCTCCTTCCGCGCTCCCCGCGGCGGCGCCCTTTCCCGCGGGCCCCGGAGGCGGCGGCTTCGAGCCGGAGCATGACAGCATCGTCGAAAGAACGACGCCGCCCAGGGCGACCACCGTTTCGCGCTTCGGGGCATATCGCATCATCGCAGCGATGGATGATGGCACATCCCGGCATGGGACTCGAGCACGCCTTGGCCTGAGCTTCCCAGCGGAGTCCCATGGGCATGATGGGAACAGGCATTTGCCATATGACACGAATGCCCACTTGGCGCGATGGGCTGCTTGCCGCAAACGACGACTCCGTAAATGGTTGACCGTTTCGAACGGCACCGCCTGCCAAACAAAAGACGAAAGCGGCAGTTGATTGTTCGACTTCGGACAATATAGTCGGAAGATGCAAACACGATATCTTCTTGCCATTTTCGCGGGCGCCCTCGGAGGCCTCCACGTCGACGCATCGGCAGCCGCCCGCGAGGATCGCGCCCGGACCTTCGAGCTATCCTCGACCATCGTCCAGGAAGAGAACATCGATTTCGGTCAGCCGGGGCCCACCCCGGGCGACGCATATGCTTACAGCGAAAACCTCACGTCGCCCGACGGCAAACCCGTTGGAACGGCCGGCGCCTTCTGCACCGACGTTCGCATCGACGATGCGGCGCGCACCATCACCGTAAACTGCAACCTCACCGCCGATCTCGGTGACGGACAAATCGCCGCGCAGGGCCTGGCGACCATCACGTTCGGCGAGCTCGCCGGCACCTTCACGATCCCCATCACCGGCGGCAGCGGCGCCTACTCGAACGTGGGCGGTCAGCTCACCGTCCGCAAACGCGACGCACGCCATTCGCGCATGATATTCCAGATTGCGCGCGGCTAGCGCCGGGTGGCGCGGTGCACGCGCGCCCGCGATCATGGCCGGCAAGCGCATCCCACGCGGCAGCGGCCCCCGGGCATTCGCGCATGACATTCCAGATGACGCGCAACTAGCGCCGGGCGGCGCGGCGCCCGCGGTCATTGCCGGCAAACGCATCTCACGCCGCACCGGCCTCCACCCGCCACGATGGCGGCCTCGGCGCTCGGCGAGAGCCCCGTGCGCAGACCCGTGCAGACCTCGTGGCGCGCCGTACGATCGCGGGCCCATCCCCGCCCGCGACGCGGCCCGCGGTCGAAGGTACATTGACCATTGCTCATGGCGTCCGACCTGCGACGATGCGGCCCCCCCGTGAGCCTCGTACCGACCCTGCGCCACCCCCACGATCGCGCGATCGTGCGCCTCGCGATCCCGGCATTTGGAGCGTTGGTCGCCGAGCCGCTCTTCCTGCTCGCCGATTCGGCCATCGTGGGCCACTTGGGCACGGCGCAGCAAGCAGGGCTGGGCATCGCCGGCCAGGCTCTGGCGACCATCGCGGGCAGCTGCGTCTTTCTCGCCTATGGCACGACCTCGTCGGTGGCGCGGCAACTGGGCGCGGGCAATCGGGCGCGCGCGCTCCGCCAAGGCATCGACGGCATCGGGTTGGCCCTGGCCATCGGCGCCGCGCTCATCGTGCTCGGGTGGCCGCTCGCCCCATGGATCGTCCGCGCATTCGGGGCCTCGGCGACGGCGACCCCGCACGCCGAAATTTACCTTCGGATTAGCCTCCTCGGGCTCCCCGGGATGCTGGTCGTGATGGCCGGCACCGGCGTGCTGCGAGGGCTGCAAGACACCCGCACGCCGCTCTACGTCTCGGTGGCCGCCTCGGTCGTGAACCTCGCGCTCAACGCCCTGTTCGTGCTGGTGCTCGGCTGGGGGATCGCCGGCTCCGCGTGGGGCACGGTGCTCGCGCAGGTGGGCAGCGCGGTGGCCTATCTGGCGGTGGTCGTGCGGGGGGTGCGGGCCCACGGGGTGCCGCTCTGGCCCGATCTCGCCGGGGTGCGGGCCGCGGCCACCGCCGGGTTCGCGTTGATCCTTCGCACGGTGAGCATTCAGGCCGTCCTCGTTCTCGCAACGTCCGTGGCGGCGCACACCGGCAATGCGGAGGCAGCCGCGTATACGGTGGGCTCCCGCATTTGGATGTTCCTGGCCTTGGCCCTCGATGCCATCGCCATCGCGGCGCAATCGATCACGGGTCGCTACCTGGGGGCGTCCGACGTGGCCGGCACCCGGGCCGCGACGCGACGTATGATCGAGTGGGGCATCGCCAGCGGGATCGTCTTCGGGCTGGTCGTGTTCGTCACCCGGTCCTGGATTCCGGATGCGTTCACACACGATCCCGATGTGCGAGGCTTGCTCGCCGCCTCGCTAGTGGTCATCGCCTGCATGCAACCCATCGCGGGCGCCGCGTTCGTCCTCGATGGTGTCCTGATTGGCGCAGGCGATCAGCGCTATTTGGCATTGGCCCAGACCGTCGCGCTCATCGTCTTTCTGCCCGCCGCATGGTGGCTCTTCGCCCGCGGCGGCAGCCTCGTGCAGCTCTGGCTCGCCATCGCCCTATGGCTCACCGTACGCCTGGTGGCCTTTGCGCTACGTGCCCGCGGCAGCTCCTGGCTGGTCACCGGAGCCTCCCGCTGAGCGACGTTTCGGGCGGCCATCGACGATGACCGACACCCCGCGTCCAGGCGCCAGAAAGAGCCCCTTGCGCGCGATGGGCTCGTCCGGGCCGGGCTCGAGGCGAAGCTCGGTGCGCGAAATCACCTGGGCGAGCAGGAGCTTCATCTCGTGAAGCGCAAAGCTCGCCCCCAAGCACCGGCGAACGCCGCCGCCAAAGGGAAAGAACTCGTAGGGGTTCGTCTTGGTACCGAGGAAGCGCTCGGGCCGAAAGCGCTCCGGCTCCGGCCACACGTCCGGACGGCGATGCGTCAGGTAGACGCACGGTGTCACATAGCTGCCGGCAGGGATCTCGTATTTCCCAATCGTGAGCGGCTGCTGCAGAATGCGAATGATGATGGGCGCCACCGGTGTAAGGCGCATCGTCTCTTTGATGAAGGCATCCAAATAGGGAAGCTCGCAAATGCGATGACCCCAAGCTTCGTCGTCGGCCGGTACGTGATTGACCTCGGCCCGAAGTTTGCCGAGCACCCCCGGCTGTTTGAGCAGATGATAAAAGGCCCATGAGAGCGCAGTGGCCGTGGTGTCGTGCCCTGCAATGAACAGCGTGATGAGCTGATCGTGCAGCTCCGCGTCGCTCATGCCGCGGCCGTCCTCGCCTTTGGCATCGAGAAAGGTCGATAACACATCATCACCGCGATACGGCGAGGCGCGGCGACGTGTGATCTCTCCGTACACCATCGCGTCGATACCATGTTTGGCGCGCAAGATGGCCCCGCCCGGAAGAATGCGCGTGATATCGCGTTCTCCAAGAGGTCCGAGGGACACGCGCGCTGGACTCCGCGTGAGCCATGCGGTGAGCTGCTCGGAGGGCAACATGGCAAAGAGCGCATGGAAGAGCGGGCTCTCGGTCTGCTTGACCAGCTCCGCGACCAGCGATCGAAAGGGCTCGTAAAATTCCCGCTCCTGCGGACCGAAGAGAATACCGAGGATGATGTCGAACGTGAGCCGATGCATCTCCTCGTGCATGGAAAAGGGCCTTCCCACGGGCCATCGGCGGATGGCCTCATCGGTCCGCGCGCGCATGGATCCATAATAGGTGCGAAGGCGCTCGCTATGAAATGGCGGCATGACCATCCGGCGGGCGCGGAGATGCGATTTGCCATCGAGGCTGAGGACCGAGCTCTGTCCAAACAAGAATCCCATGAGATTCGTATTGGCTTCGCCGGCCGACACCTCGTCGGAGCTCGCAAGAAAAACGCGTTTGATGTCCTCTGGATGACTAACGAACACGCTGGGTGGATAGGAACCAAAGCGCGCTGTAAATGTATCGCCGAATTGCCGGTGACAGCGATCCAGGAAGGATCCGGGATTGAACATCCACCAAAAAAGTTGCGCGCGGCGCGGCCACGCCGGCCCGTTGGGCAGTGTTGCCATCGCAAAGATCCTTTCGCAAAAAGCGGATAGGGACCCTCACTATAAGGGCGCACCATCGAGATGCGAGGGATCGGGTCGCGAATTCGCCAGGATGATGGCGGTGGCTCCATCCATCGGTGTGAAGATGTCATCACCCCCCCAGCAGGTTGGTGCTAGCTTGCCGGCCATGCGCAAAGCTTGGCTCGCCCTTGGAATCCTCGTCGCCTGTCACCCCGCCGAACCGTCCAAAACGGCAGGTCCCGTCGCACCGTCCGACGCGGCATCGTCTCCCGCGCCGGCCGCGTCCGCGGTGCGCCCGCTCACGCAGCGCTATTTGGACGGCCTCTTTCGGGCCAAGCCGCACCTTGCCACCTTCATGGGCGATCATCGCTTCGATGGCGCGCTGCCGGATCTGAGCGCCGCCGCGCTGGCGCGCAGGCAGGAGGAGCTGGTCGGTCTGCAGGCGGAGCTCTCCCGAGCGCCCAAAACGAGCCTGGACGATCGCATCGACGGGGCCATCCTCGCCGATGGAATCGCCCTCGAGCTTTTGTACCTCCGCGAAATTCGTGATTGGGAGTGGGACCCCCGGATCAACGATTCGTTTCCTAATTACGATCCGCGCGAGGTCATCGCCGGCCGGCTCTCCGACATCATCCACGGCGATTTTGCCCCGGAGGACGCGCGCCGAGCCAGCGTGACCGCCGAGCTGCTCGCGCTCCCGCGCTTTCTTTCCCAGATGCGCGAGGCGCTCGCCCACCCCTCGGGCAAACGACGGACGCCCAAGGTTTACCGGGAGCACGCGATCAAGGAGAACCTCGGGCGCATCGAGTTCTTCGAATCCGAGGTGAAGGAGTTCACCAAGAACGATCGCGAAGCCGAGTCGGCGCGCGCGGGCGCGGTGGAGGCGCTCAAGAAGTACCAGGCGTTCATGGAGAAGGAGCTCTCGGCCGTGGCCGATGGCGATTGGCGACTTGGAAAAGAGCTCTACGAAAAGAAGTTTCCGCTCGCCCTTCAAACCGATCGGCCGCCCTCGCAGGTCTTGGCCGCGGCGGAGAGCTCCTTTCGTGCGACCCGCGCCGAGCTGCTCGAGGTAGCCAAGAAGCTCCACCTGCAGCTCTGGCCCAAGGAGCCCCTGGCCGCCAAGAGCAGCCCCGAGGCGGATACGGCGATCATCGACAAGGTCAAGAACGAGCTCGCCAAGAACCACGCCGCGCCCGACGAGCTGGTGGCGGCGCACGGTCGCAACCTCGATCGCATGCGCGCCTTCATCGAAAAGAACGACCTTCTCGGGCTGCCCCCGAAGGAGACCTTGATCGTCTCCCCCATGCCGATGTTCAAACGGGGCTCGGTCGCGGCCGAGTACTTGGCGCCCGGCGTCCTCGATCGAAAGCCGACCTGGCATGCCACGTACTACGTCGACCCCATCGATCCCACATGGGCCAAAGATCGGGTCGAGTCCTACCTGCGCGGTCAGAACGACTACGATGTGCAGTTGGTGGCCATGCACGAGGCCTATCCAGGGCACCACACGCAGTACTTCTATTCGAAGAAGAACCTCAATCCCCTGCGCGCCGTCCTCTGGAACGCGGCGATGGTCGAAGGTTGGGCGGTGTACGCCGAGGGGCTGATGGTGAAGCTGGGGTGGGGCGAAGCGTCGAACGACCGCTATCGCTTTTACGACCTTCGGGGCCAGATGATCGCCTGCACCAACGCCATCCTGGACATGAAGCTCCAGTCGGGCCAAATGAGCGATGAGGAGGCCGTGCGCTTCATGGTGAAGGAGGGCTTCCAAGAGCCGGCCATGGCGGAGAAGAAGCTTCTGCGCGCCAAGCTGGACTCCACCCAGCTCGTTCAATACTTCCTCGGCCTCGACGAGGTCCGCGCACTGGAAAACGATTACCGCACCCAAAAGGGCGCGGCGTTCCGCCAGCGGGCGTTCAACGAGGGGCTCATCGGCCACGGCTCGATTGCCGTCAAGTTTCTGCGGCGTTATCTGCTCGAAGGGACCTGAAGGCCCGGTTCGAAGGCAATCGCCGCGGCGGGTGCGCCGCGGCGGGGGTGCGCCCTCCCCTCGCCCCTTGATCGCGCGCAGCGGCGCGCGCCAGGGTCATTCGTGGAGAGGCGGACGCCGCGACGGTGTCCGATTCGCCTTGGAGATCGAGGGGCGGCGGCGCGCCGACGGAATCTTGGGTGCGCGGCCATTTTACGCGCCCGGCAAAACGAGGGCCGGTGGATGGGACGTCGGAATGTCATACCACCGTCACCTCATTGCCATATTGTCGCTCCTGGTGTATCGACCTATCGATGGTGGGTCCCCGCCTTGGCCGGGTCCGCGCATGGGTGCGTGCGTGGATCCCAACGAGCTTTTGGATCGCGGCGTTCGTCCAGACGGTGTTTCTGATCGCCCTGGCGGCCAGCGATGGGTACGACGTTGCGCGCAGCGGTGAGGGACTCCGCGTCGTCCTCACGTATGCCACGGTATTTGCCCTCTTCGGGCCCATTCACCTGCTCGTGCGCTCGCAGCGCTGGGCATGGCGCATCACCGCCCTCGTGTACGTGCTCTTCGTCGCGTTTCACTTTGCGCACTTCGAGACCACGGGCTCGTTCGACTACGGCTTCGTGCATGCCAACGTCCGCGAGCTTGCCACACCGCTTGGCCGGCGCATCGTCCTTGCAAACGTGCGCCCGTGGGAGATCGCCGTTTTCCTTCTGGTCCCCCTTACGTTCATGGCTGCGTTCATGCGCTGGCCTGCCCGACCGTGGCGCGGCACCGAACGCGCGCGCCGCGTGGCGCTGGGCGTGTACGCGCTGCTCTTAATCGGTGCGCCGATGGCGCGCATTCGTACACACGAGCCGCTGACGGACTTCGCCATCTCGGCGTTTCGCTTTCATGCGGTGCGGCGCGCCGCCGCCGCCACCCTCCCGGGCGCGGAATTTCCCTTGGTTCACGAGTCGATCCCGAGCGCCCGCGCCCGCGCGATCGCGGGCGTTGGTGCGGCTGCGGGTGCTGCCGCCGATGGCGCGCGGCCCCACGTTCTTCTCCTCTTCCTCGAGTCGTGGAGCGCGCAGTACGCGGACAAGGCGCGGCCCGATGGCCGCAAGTTCACCCCCTTCTTCGACCAATGGAGACGCGAGGGGCTCACCTTCGATCACTTTTACGGCAACTCCGTGCAGAGCAGCCGCGGACACTTCGCCACGCTCTGCTCGATGATCCCGATGGTGCACGCGAAAGAGTTCGTGGATATCCCGAACACCCGCGTCCATTGCCTCCCGAAGGTGCTCGGCGAGCATGGCTACGCCACATCGTTCCACTCCGCGAGCGACGAGCCGGACTTCGACTCCGCGGCCAAATACCTTACGCAAATTGGCTTCGACGACGTCCGCTTCGCACAGGAGCACACAGTTTCGCAGGATCCCGCGTTCTGGGGCGTGGGGCTCCAGGACGACGTCTTCTACGAGCGCTTCTTCGAGAGCCTCGACGCCAAGGTGGCGCGCGAGCCGGGCAAGCCGCAGTTTGCGGTGCTCGCCAACGCGTCGCACCACTACCCCTTCGACAAGAACCCGAAGCACGTCCCCGATCCGGAGGACGACGGCAAGTCCAGCAAGTACCGGCGCAACTACACGGCGTCGCTCACGGCGGCCGATACATGGCTGAACACGTTCTTCGAAGCGCTCGACCGAAGGCCCGCCTTCCGCGACGCCATCGTCATCCTGGTGGGGGATCATAGCTTCCCGGCGGACGAGCACGGGATCCACTTCAATGGCCTGGGCTCCTTCGAGGAGGCGTTTCGCATCGGCTTTGCGCTGCACTGGCGCGGGCACGTGGCGCCGCACGTGATCACCGATCGGGCAGCCTCGCAGATCGACCTGGCGCCGACCATCGTCGATCTGCTCCAGATCCGCGCGCCGACGCATTTTGCGGGGCGCTCGCTGGTCGCCGACGACGATCCGCGGCCCCCCGTTCCGCTGGTGCAGCCCTACGACGGGGTGCAGCTCGCCGCCGTGCAGTGGCCGTTCAAGCTGGCCGTGCACGAGTCGGCCGAGCAGGAGCACCTCTACAACCTGGCGCAGGATCCCGACGAGGAGAACGATCTCATGGGCCAAGAGGCCTTTGCCCGCGAGGTGGCGACCCTCCGTCAAACCATCGTCCGCATCCACGCCAGCGAGGCCCTGTTGCTCGCCGATCGCGTCTGGCCGCTTCATCCCTAGCTCGTCGCACGCCGGCGAGGCTTATCGGCGTTTCTTGTGCTTGGCGCGTGGAGCGTGGGGGAGCGGCTGAACCGCGAGCTCGAACGCGGTGGCGAGCTCGCACGCATACGCATCGACGTCCGTCTCGGGCCGCAGGGCCAGCTCGCGGGGCACCGCCTCGAGGGCCCCCATCAAGGTCACCGCCATCGTGCGGGGTGAGAACGCACGAAACGCGCGCGCCTCTTGCCCCTTTTGGAACATCTCCTCGAGCTCCGAGAGGCCCGTCTCCTGCGTGCGCGCGAGCTCCTTGGCCACCTCGGGATCCTCGGCGTTCGACGAGAGTTGGAGCAGCGCCAGCATCTCGGGCCGGTGCCCCGCGCAGTAGTGCACGAAGGCCTCGATCATGGCGCGCAACGCGGCGACGTAGCCGCTCGCGCCCTCGGCGCGCGCGGACATGGCCCGGTCCATCGTGGTGGTGATGTGCACGATCACCTGCTCGAGCAGCTCGCCCTTGGTGCTGAAGTGATAACTGATGAGCCCCGGGCTGATGGCCGCGCGCTCGGCGATGCGCACGAAAGACGCCTTGGCATACCCGACTTCGGCGATGGTCGCGATCGCGGCTTCCACCAGCTGATCGCGCCGGGCGGCCTCGATGAACGAAGGCGTACTTTTGTTGCGTGACCTAATTTTTGGTTGCATGACTAATCTGCTGAATGTGTAACCAGGGCGGCCGATCCCCGTCCACTTACCTTTTGCGTCGAGAGGAACCATGGCGGCTTCGATGGCTTGGATGGGTTCGAGGAGCGCGAGGAGTTCGAGAAGGAAGGAGCTGTCTACGGGAGGTGCACGCGTGCCGCGGCGGGCGTTCATCCTCGGCGGGTTGGCGTGGCTTCGAGCGGCGCCGATGGCGGGCGCCGGCGCGGGCTGCGCCGGGAGCACCGCTGCGGGCGCGAAGGGCGGCGCGGGACGGCCTCCGGGGACGGGCCTGCGCTACCGGGGCGTTTGCTACGAAACGGGCTTGGTGAGCGGCCCAGGCGAACCATCGAGCCTACCCATCTGGGACCGAGGGCGCATGGACGCGGACGTGCGCGTCATCGGAGAGCAACTCCATTGCAATTCCATCACCGTGTTCGGAAGCGATATCGGACGCCTGGTCGACACGTCCCGGGCCGCCCTCGAGCAAAACCTGACCGTGTTCGTGCAGCCCCGCTTGTACGATCATCCCCAGGAGCAAATCCTTCGCCACTTGGCGCATACCGCGCGCGAAGTGCAAGGTCTACGAGAGCGCTACGGCGACCGCGTCACCCTGATCATCGGCTGCGAGTACGTTCTCTTCGTGCCGGGCATCGCGCCCGGCGAGCGATTCACCGAGCGCATCGAGCGGTTCGGTCAGACCCCGGAGGAGGACTATCCAGCCATTTTCGAGCGACTCCATGCGTTCATCCGCAAGGCGGCGGGCGTCGCCCGCGAGAACTTCGATGGCCCCGTCACCTACGCCGCGGCCACCTTCGAGGACGTCGATTGGTCCCTCTTCGACTTCGTCGGTCTCGACTACTACGAGTATTTCCAAACCCCCGCGGAGTACCATCGGGATCTCGAAGGTCATCGGAGACACGGTAAACCGATCCTGATTTTGGAGTTCGGGAGCTGCACCTACCGAGGCGCCCCCGAAAAAGGAGGTAGCGGTTACGCCATCGTCGACTACGAGCAGGATCCGCCCCGCATCCGGGGGAGCGAGGTTCGATCGGAGCGGGCGCAAGCGGATCACATCGCCCGCTTGATGCCGATCTTCGAGGCCGAGGGCCTGCTCGGGGCGCACGTCTACACGTTCATGGCGCCGGATTCGCCCTACGCCGCGGAGCGGGAGTACGATCTCGATATGGCTTCGTTCGGCCTCGTCAAAGTGGTCCGCGAACGGCGGGCGGATCCCTCGTCCCCCTACCGCTGGGAGCCAAAGGAATCCTTCCACGCGCTGGCGCGCCACAATCGCGAAGCTCGGAGATGATCCGCCCGGCCGCCGTCAGTGAAGTTTGATGTCAGCGGCCGTTTGGGCGTCGATGTGTTTGCCGGCAACGGGCACGCCGTTGGCTTTGAGATCGAAGGCGAGAATGTCCCAATAGTCGCTCTCGGGCAGGGAGCCGGGCTTCTCGGGCGGCATGCTCTTGACCACGAACTGCGCGACATCGAGGGCCGTATGGAACGCCGCTTTTCGATACTTTTGCTCCGGACGGGGATCCAAGGGGAGCGCGTTCGTGCCCACCACCGGCGGCGCTTTCTTGGAGCCTTGGCCGGCCGAGCCATGGCACCCCGCGCAGTTGTCGGCATAGAGCTTTGCACCGCGCTCGGCTTGAGCCTCGCCATCGGCCGTCCCCGCCGACGTCGTCGCGGACGCGGCAGACTGTTGGTTCGAGCCTCCACAGGCGAACGAGGTGACCGCACATGCAACCAGCGCCCATGCGCGCAAGAGCTTTCGTATCATCGGAATCGCCTCCTCGATGAATCCGGACAGGCCGGATGGAAACGGGATGCATGGACGAGTCGCGAGCAGGAACGAGGTTCCCGAGCTTCTCGGGTGGGACCCGCGTTTCACCGGCTCACGACCGCCCGATACGCCGCAGCACCTGCCGGACGACGTGATCGCAGCGCGCCCCCGCGAACGAGAACGCATCCTTCGACGACATCTCGAGCCGCTGCGTGAGCACCCGGCGCAGGAGCCCGCGCGCGCGATGCAGCCGTGTCTTCACCGTTTCCTCGGGGATATCCAGCACCTGCGCGACGTCCGCCGTGCTCATTTCCTCCATGGCCCGCATCATGAACACGGTTCGAAAATCGGACGGGAGCCGGTCGATGGCACGCTCGAGAAAGGCTCGGAGCTCGGCATCGTGTGCGCTCTGTTCCGGGGTTCGCGGGTTCGTTGCCATAACGCAGTCCTCGTGCTCCGCCTCTTCCTCGTCGAAGGATGCATGCCGTCCGCGACGCCGAAGCCGCGCAAACGCTTCGTAGACCGCGATGCGCGTAAGCCACGTGGAGAACGTCCCCGCACCTTTGAACTGCGCGAGGTGCTCGTAAGCGCGCACATAAGCGTCCTGCATGACGTCGGAGGCCTCGTCATCCTCGCGTAAGATCGAGCGCGCCACGCGGTACAACCGCCGGTTGTGGCGTCGCATGATCACCTCGTAAAGATGGACCTCCCCTGCGAGAACGCGGCGGACGACATCTTCGTCGGTGCCGAGCTCGCGGCGCTCCAGGGGCTGCTCGGTGCTGTGCGCATTCACGGTTCTTCCATCATGAGTCGCTTCGGCCCCCGCGGGTTCCTCTTTTCGTAGCTGATCCGTCCGTTTTCAGACGTCGTAGGTCACGTCCATTTGGAGATTCAAATCGTCATCGTAGTGGGGATTGTTCAGAAAGAAGATTTGCCCAGTCGGTGAGATGAAGTGGGTGTGACTCGACCGAAGGACCAATTGCTTCAATGCGTCAGCGTGGCTGCGAAAGTTGGTGACCGCCGCGGCGGCCAGCTCGTTCAATGTCTCGCTGGCCGGGTTGAAGCTGCGCATGGCGAACTTTTCCAGCCCATCGATGATCTTATCGGCCACATGGGCCAGGGAGTCTTTCTTCTCGCTGCACGTGATTCGAAGGTCGGGCGGCGGGGTGACCTTGAAGTGAAGGTGCTCGTTTTGGTCGACATAGGTCTCGAGCACCGCCTCGCTCGAGCCGCGAAAGTCGCGCGTCCAGCTGAATTTCAGATCGTCGTCGATGCCCAGATAGAGCTTGGCCGTCAGCTCCACGTGCCGGTGCAAATCGATGCTCACCGTCACCCGGTTGCCCGCCACCCGAATGGTGTAGGTGTGGTGATCCGTCTGGGTGATGTCGGCTTTGTATCCGATCTTGGCCTTCCAAACGCCCCAGGTATCGTCCTCATGGTCGAGCTTCTTCGCGTCGTCGAACACCGACGTGAACGTCATGCCGTCCTGGGTCCAAGGTGCCCCCGTCGCCAGCGCCGACTGAACGGGCCCGAAGAGCAAGGGGTCGAAGAAGACCGAGCGCGCGAACAGCAGGACCCCCGAAAAGTCGTTCGATGAAATCAGCGGCGTCGTCAGATGGCGGACGCTCTTATCGGCGTTTCGGGGAATGCGCTTCTCGAAGTTCGGATCGCGGCCGCCCAGCACTTCGTAGTTGATGGTGCTCCACCCGTCGTTGGTCGGGTTGGGGGTGCTCGAATAGCCGATCCACATGGGGACCAAGCTGGCCTGCGCGTTATTTTCGAGCGCGGCGCCCGTCCCCGAGACCACGGTCGCCACCTGCCCCTTGGGCTGCGCCACCGCCACCCCCAAAATATACGGAGTGCGCCCGCCCGGGTTCTTGTCCTGAAACCCGAAGACGTCCTGCAGGTTGGTGCTCAACTCCACCGAGAACTGGGGATCTTGCTGCATCAGCACCTTGAGCGACACCCCCGTATCGACCGTGTACGAGCCGCCGTCGCCGAACACCACCAAGGACACGGTCGATCCCAGCGCGTCGGCCGGATCGCGCAGATCCCATTGGGTAAAGTCGACGGTGTCGAAATCCAAGAAGAGCTGCTGAAGGCCGAAGACGTCCTCGTTGAACGCATGATCCGTCACCGCCTTGAGCACCTCGGGCGGGACCCTGCCCTGGGCGACGCCGGCCTCGAAGTCTTTGGCCGTGACCGGGATCTGATTCAATTGCACGGCGAAGCGAAGCTCCAGGCCCTCCAAGGACAGCAAGATCGGGCGCTCCGACGCCGACGACGTGTACGAGATGGCGGGGACGATCGCATACCGCTGGACCTTGGTGGTCCCCAAGGTCACCGTATGCCTTCGAAGCCAATAACGGATCCGCTGTTTCGAGAGGGTGCTCACGGGATCGCGAACCGGGATGTCCTCCCGCCGCTCCAGCACGGCGTCGGTGGCCGTCGCACTTTGGGCTGCAAACGCGGCTTCGAGCTCGGCCGAGGTCCAGCCCTCGGGATCATTGGGTTGCACATCGTGCGCGATGAAGGAAAAGGCGAACTCCACCTCCTGGGTGTCATTGCGTTTTCCAAATGTCACCTGCGGAGGGTGCACCCACCCGCGCAGGTACGAGATCAACTTTGGCGTGTTTCCGCCGAGGATCCCGCCGACGATGACCCCATTGCTCGCGACCTTGGAGACGATGAATCCGGCGCGCGCCAGCCGTTCGAACTGGGAATTGATTTCGTCTTGGCCAATCGACAGAATCATATCGTAGCCGACCATCACGTTATCCATCGACGGCTCCTCGTTCGCGGTTCGTTGCGCGGGTCGAGTTCGCAACGATCGTGCCGCCGTTGGGAACGGCGACGCTCCGCTCCCTGCATGGGCTGCACGGGACGCCGCACGTGACAGCGGCAGGACCGCAGCCGATGGGGCGCGTCGGCGGCGGACGCGGGATCGTCACGCGCCGACGCAACGATCCGGCGCACGGTTCAATGTGAAACGGCTTGCTTCGCGGGGTTCGCGGAACGCGAGGGCGCGCGCGATGCGCAGAGGGCGGCGCGGATGGTGGCGGTGACCGAGGTGGGCTCTTCCATCATGACGAGGTGACCGCAGCCCGGCAAGGTGAGCGCCTGGACCGGCTGGAGGACGGTGTTCAAGCGCTGTCCGGCGGCGGGCGAGAGGATGCGGTTGTTCGCGCCCCACAAGGTGGTGATGGGCGGAAACGACGCAGGAGGCCGGAAGGCATCGAGCTCCGCGAGGCGCGGCAAATCACGCGCGATCGCGGCGATGGGGAGCAGCCGGCCGGGCGCGGACCATCGGTCCCGCAGCGACGCGAACGTCTCGGCGGGCATGTGCCGGCCGCGCGGTCCGAGCTGCGCGCGCACGATCCACGCGGCGATGGCCGAGGGCAGACGCATCCCCGCAAAGGCGGAGTCGAGCTGCAGGCGCTCGCCGAGGCGCGCGGACCAACCCGTCGGGGTGGGGCGAAGGGTCGCCGCCGTCAGGGGGCTGCTCAGGACCAGCGCGCGCACGTTGTGCGGACATTGGCGCGCGTAGAGCAAGGCCATTGCGCTGCCGAAGCAATGGCCGACCAAGGTGATTTGGCGCAGGGCATGATGCTCGATGAAGTCGCCGAGCAACCGCAGGTAGGTGTCGATGGTGTAGCCGCTATCGGGAATGGCCGAATCGCCGTAGCCGAGCCAGTCCAGGGCAACCACCCGGTTCGTCGCCCGCAACGCCTCGTATTGGGCCGACCAGATGGTGCGGTCGCCGCCGAGGTTGTGAAGGAACAGGATGGGGTCCCCCGTGCCGGCTTGATCGTACGCGATGGGCGTCCCGTAAAAATCGAAGACCGGCATCGAGCGCGCTCCCTTCCTAAATGGTATACAAGACGTATCACATTTCAGGCGCCGGGCGCGGCGCGGCTCTTATTTTTTACACGTCGCCTTGAAGTTCGCGGCAAACTCGTCCAGGCATTGCTTCTGTTCGGCGCACGTCGCGCGCCCGACGCAGTCGCCGACCTTCGATTTGAACTCCGTGCGAAGCGCCGGATACACGCAAAATTCCGCGCTCCACTTCGCCGTCGCCTCGCAGCCCTTCGCCTTGGCCGCGCAGTCGTTCACCGCCCGTTCGTCGGCGGTGATGCCCATGGCGATGGCGCATGCATCGTCGGTCGCCTTCTCCGCGCAGACCGTGCTACCGCGGCAGGTGGCGTACGAGCGCACGGCGGGGTTGCTGTAGCCGCACTGGTAAAACGCGATATGCTCCGCGCAACGCTCGAGGCTCCCTTTGGACCCGCCGCAGGCGGCCGCGCGCGCATCGATCTTGGCGCAAAGCTCCTGGGCCGTGACGGGCGGCCCCTCCTCCCCGCCGGGACGGGGGTCGGAGCCATCGTCATTTCCACATTGGGACGTGAGCACGATGAGACACGGCAAGAAAGCCAACCCAAACGACGTTCGCGCGATTCGCATGTTCCCTCCTCGCGCAAATCATATGCCCGGCTCGCCCGCTCGAATACCCACCAAATCGAGCGTGGCGCGCCATCGACATGTGTCAACGTGCGCCATGGGTTCGCTCCCTCGCCATGCTAACCGCTCTTGGCCACCAGGCGCGCAAAGACGGCTTGGCGCAAGAGCGCGGGCGGGACCATGCCTTGGGCGAGGACGAAATCGTGAAACGATGCGAGATTGAAATGCGCGCCCATGGCCCTTTGGGTGTCGGCGCGTAACTCCATGAGGCGCATGTAGCCGTAGAAGTAGGATGGGGCCTGCGCCGGCCACCAAAAGGTATAGCGGTCGACGGCCGAATTGGCCCACGCTTCCGAGAAGACGACGTCTTGCTGCATCACGCGGCGCGCTTCGCCGGTGTCGAGGAGCCCCAGATTGAGCTCGATATCCAAAAAGGCGTGCGCTGCGCGCATGAGACGCGCTTGCAGGCAAATGAGTTGGCCGTCGAGCGGCATATAAGGCCGCATCAGGTCCTCGGCGTAGAGGCCCCAGCCCTCGGCGTTGACGCTGTTGAATGCGAAGAGCGCGCGGGCGATGGAGACGTTGCGCTCGATCATGCTCGAATATTGGAGCTCGTGGCCGGGGCGGCCTTCGTGCGCCGTGAGCCACCAGGAGGCGGCGTCGTGGCTGAAATCGTCGAGGCGCTTGGACGGATCGGCGGAGAGCCGGTCCGGCAAGACGAACGTGCCCTCTTCCCCGGTGTTGCCGATGAGGCGCGGCGCATCGAAGAAGGGCGCCGGGATCTGCGCGCTCTCTGCGTCGGTCGCCAATCGAACTTGCATGGCGCGCGCGGGCACGGTCACCAAATGTTCGCGCCGGAGAATGGCGTCGATCTCCGCCACCCGACGGTGGTACGTGTCCAGCAATGCGCTGCCGTGGAGCTGCGTCTTTTTGAGCGCGCGAATGACATCGCGGTAATCGGTCGCCGCCAGGCCCTTTTCGCGTGCCACGCGGGGCGCGAGCTCTTGCATCTCACCCTGCACGCGGGCGAACGCTTCGCGCGCCTTGGCGGCGACCTCGCGCGGCGGCGCGTCGATGCCCGACTCCTCCAGCGCCAGCCGATACAGCTCCGGGGGCTGATGAAAATCGGCGCGCGCCCGCGGCAAAATGCTCTCGCGCACGAACTTGGTATAGGCCGCCACCTGCTCGTTCCAGCGCGCGAGCGGCGCCTCGTAGCCGGCGGGGGAGGATTTCGCCAGCAGCTTGGCGACGCCCTCGGCCAGGATGGGCATGGTGGCGAGCATCTTCTCGACGCGCACCTTGGCCGGAAAGACGAGGCCCGGACGATCGAGCCGTTCGCGCGTGCGCGCGATGGCCAGATCGACCAGCGGGCGCCGGCCGGGCTCCATTCCCGTGTAGCGCCGCAGGCGGACCAGGGCCGAGCGCTCCCCGGCGGCCCGGATCCCACGAAGAACGATGTCCGTTACGTCCGTGAGCGGGACGAGCCATTTCGCGTCGAGCTCGATGCGTTTGCGGCGAAGCTGCGCGGCGCGAAGCAGGAGCTCCAGATCGGCGTGCACCGCCGGATCCGTCTCGCGGGCGAGACGCTCGCCCAAGGTGGTCTCGGCCTCCCGGTACGCTCGGAGCGAGCGCTCCGCGAGGTCCGGTCCGAGATCGACGATTTCCTCACCGGCCCCTTCGAGCCCGCCGGCGTGGGCCGATTCGGGCTCGAAGCGCGCCTCCAAATCGAGCAGCACCTTGGCGTTTTCGTTGCTGCGCGCCGTGCTGTCCGCGGCGGCGGCCACCGACCTCGGCGCCGCGGCCTCCGGGGGCCGGGCGCCGCCGCCACCACATGCACCCATCGTCAAAAGCCAACCGCACGCCACTCCATACCGCCATCCGCGCATGGGTCATCGTTAGCATGCGTTCGCGCGCGCATTCCAGCGCGCCCCACGAGGATCGTGCGCGCGGCCGGCTCGCCGGGCTCGGCGGCGCTTGGAGGGCGTGGCCGTAGAGATCTAGAGGATCTCGAGGGTCGCAAGCCCCGCGACCGCAAAGGCGCTCTCGGGGTAGCTGCCACTGCACGCGATCCCCGCCGGCATGGCCTTGAAGCTGAGCGTCACGGATTTGCCGACGAATGGACCGCGTTGAATCCGAGTCGCCACCGTGAAGACGAGATCGGCGCGCCCGCCGGCGCCGGCTTGCGTGCGCACGGCGTAGTTCATGGGGCTCAGCGCCACGCTGGTTTCGCCATCGCTCCAGCCCAAGGTCAACCTTGCGCCGGAGCCTCGTTGAAGAACATGGTTTTCACAGTCCACCGCCACGGTATCGTCGAGGCGATACTTCACGAATCGAATCGAGGTGTTCGCACCCGTGCATTGGCGCAGGGTGCTAATGCCCCCGGCGATGCGTGTCTCCGCGGGATCCCCCGCAAAGACGGTCTGCGCGGTGCCTCGGCACTGGAGCACGCCCGCCGGCGCGACCATGGCCGTTCCCTCGGAGGACCGAAGGTCGCCGCCCTCATCCTCGGGATCGGGCGCGAGGTCCGCATCCGGCGACCCACCCATGGTGCAGCCTGCGAGCACGGTCGCGACTGTGGCCGACGTCATCCATCCAAATAGCTTCCGATGGCTCATGGTCATCCTCCCATTGGTGCTCAGCGGGTTCGTGCTGCGCACGATGATGAATACGACCCAAATCGCATTGAGTATTGGCGGTGACCGCTCGGTACGCAAACCATTCGCCGTGCGTCCCGTAAAGGGCGATCTACGATGTCATTTAATCATGCCTGTTCCGTGCAGATGACGCTTCGGGTACGGATACGATTGGGCGGCGGAGGATACGCGCCCGCCGAACGCGCGAGGTCGTACAGGATGGCCATTTGCATTCATGCAAATGGCTCACGCAGCTCCGATTCACGCTCGGGGATTCGAGCGACACCTATTCACATCATCGAATGAGCACATCGAGCGCAACACATCGAGCCCGCGAGCGCGCGCAAAGGTACCTGTGGCCGCGCGGGCGATGAGCTTGGCATCGTTCAATGCATGTCCTTGGACATCGCGATACGGACCACGATATGGCCTCGCGTCATCACGGCGCGTTTCGTCGTATGCCCGATAACGACCGCGCGAGGTTTGCTATCCATCACGACACGAGGAGCGCGTTCGTCGCACAGCGCCCGACTCGCGTGGTCGCAAAGGGCCATTTTTTGCCAATCGCGACCGAAAATCACACTGTCATGGTGCCCCTCGGCGCGCGAAGAGCGCACCACCGTAACAACCGCGCCAGTTTCCGTCACATACGCGCCACGAACGTTCATTCGAACTAATTCGTATTGCGGTCGAGTCGAATTAGTAAGTACGGATCCGGTTTATTTTGTATAGTGCCGAATTTTTGTCAGGCAGACGCGGATTGTCTGCGTCTCCACAGAAGGACGATCATTGCAATGACTCTAAGGCCTACCCTCTCTGGTACTGGTATTCTCTTGCTCTTGCTCTCGGCGTGCACGGCATCGTCGACCGACGCGCCCGAAGGCGGGCAACGTGCTTCGAAGTCCTCCGCGCTCAGCGGCACCCGCACCAAGACGCGGGCGGTTCGCGCAGCCAAAGCCGATTGTTCCAGCTACACCGTGACCGATCTCGGGACCTTGCCCGGCGGCCGCAACTCCACCCCCGACGCGATCGACGATGCCGGCCATGTGACGGGCACCGCGTGGGTCACGAGCGTCGCAGCGCCGGTCCATGCCTTCGCCGGAGATGGCAATGGGATCACCGACCTCGGTACGCTCGGCGGGGAGAACAGCTTCGGACAAGGGATCAACGGCGGTCGGGTCGTGGGCCAGTCGAACGTCGCCGGCGGCGGAACGCACGCGTTCCTCCACGACGGGAGCGGGCTCCACGATCTCGGCACCCTCGGCGGAACCGACATCTACGACAACAGCAGCGCCACCGATGTCAACGCGTCCGGCGTGGCCGTGGGCACGTCGCGGCTCCCCAATGGCTTCGAGCGCGCCGTGCGCTTTCAAAATGGAGCGGTGGTCGATCTCGGCACCTTGCGCGGGGGTCTGGAGTCGAACAGCATCGCGACCGCCATCAACGACAGCGGTCTCGTCGTGGGCAGCTCGGACAGCGCCAGCGGGCCTGTGCGCGCCACCGCATGGTCCAACGGCACCATCACCGATCTCGGTGTGCTGGCCGCGTGCACGCGCAACTGCTCGAGCAGCGCCAGCGCGGTGAACGCCTCCGGGGTCGTCGCCGGCAGCGCGCGGGTGGACAACACCACGAGCCACCCGGTCATCTACCGTGGCGGCGCGGTCATCGACTTGGGGCTCGCGCCGAAATTCCAGACCGGCGCGGCGTACGGCATCAACGACGCGGGGTATGTCGTCGGCAACATGACCTACCGTCAAGGCGAGATCGTGGTCCGCCACGGCTTCGTGCACGACGGCAGCAGCCTGCGCGATCTCAACGATCTGGTCCAAGGTTCGGGCTGGCAAATCACCGACGCGCGCGACATCAACAACTCCGGGCAGATCGCGGCCACTGGCGTCGACAGCAACGGTACGTTCCATGCGCTGGTGCTGACCCCCGACTGCGCGCCCCCGGTCGGGCCGCAGTTCGTGTCGATCTCCAGCGCGGTCAACAACCCCACCGTCTTCGCGCCCGACGGCGTCGCGGCCGGGGATCTTCTGGTCGCCGCCATTCAATACTGCGCGCACCCGGTGAACATCACGCCGCCGCCCGGCTGGACCTTGGTCGCCGATCAAATCGCGGGCGAGGGCACCGACCAGGTGTTCCACGAGCTCGTCTACTCGCGCGTCGCCACGGCGAGCGAGCCCTCGGAGTACACGTTCCAACGTCCCAGCGAGGACGTGTATGTCGATGTTCAAGTCGCCGCCTACTCGGGCGCCAGCGCCATCGACAAGGTGGCGTCCACCACCACCACGGGCGGCGCCATCGCGGCCCCCAGCGTCACCACATCGCAAACCAACGAGCGCCTCGTGGCCGTGTTCACCGGGTGGACCGCGGGCAACTGGTCCATCGCGCCGGGCATGACCGAGCGCTCGAACTTCGACGCCAACAGCCTCCAGGACGAGTCCATCGCCGCCGCCGGCCCCACCGGATCGCGTGAGGCGGTGAACAATGAAGGCGTGATGACCGCGGTCAGCATCGCCATCAAGTAACGAGCAACCCGAAAACATGGTGTGGCCGAACGGCGTAATCCGATAAGCGCGCGTTACGCCGTCGGCCACGGCCGGCTTCGACGGGCCTCGTGGAGCTCATTGGTCCACGCATGACGAGCGAGGCGCTCCGTCCACCCTTGGCGCGCGCCGAAAGGTGCTTTTGCGCGCGCCGCCACGACGCCATCCTTGGTGTTCGGAGGCAACCGCCCCGAGGCATTCAGAGCGCCGTGGACGATTTCCCCCGCGGACGTCCCGCGATCGGCGCTACCGTTTTGGCGCCATTTGCCTTATTACGCAACGAGTCATCCTACCTTTATTATTTCCGCGTGACAAAAGGCAGGCAGCCGTGGCGTGATTCTGGCACCATTCGTCCATGAGCGAACTTGACCGAAGGGCGTTTCTGCAAGGCAGCGCAGTAATCATCGGATCTATCGCCACAGGCTGTTCGGTGGAGTCGGCGACCGGGTGGGAGCGGGCTTCGACGGCGGATGCGGCGGTCGCGGGCCTGCACGAACAGGTCGTGCGCGACGCCCGGATGGTGTGGAAGAAGGTGCCCGAGAGTTGGCAGACCGCGCCGTTCCTCGCCAATGCGCGATTGGGTGTGCAGATCTACCGCGACGCGGCCGCCACGGGCAGCGTGTTGAAGTTCATGCTCAGTCACTCCGAGGTCCAAGATCAACGCGCCCAATGGGAGGCGGGCATCGGGCTCTCGCGGCTGCCCATTGGGTATCTCACATTGACGATGGCCGGGGGCATCACGGGCATCGATTGGGAGCTCGACCTGTGGAATGCCGAGTTGACCGGGACCGTCACCACCACGCAGGGGAGCATCCAGTTTTCGGCGTTGGTGCTCAAGGAGCAGGGCGCGCTCCTGGTGTCGATGGTGCCGAGCACGGGCGAGGCGTCCGCAGCCTGGGCATTTCAGCCCCTGCCCTCGAAGACCACGCGCCAGATCCGGGTGCCCGAGGACTATGTGGGCAATCCTCCGGCAAACATCGGAACATCGGGCGACACGCGCTATGCGGAGCAAACGCTCCTCGCCGGCGGCGGCTACACCACGGCGTGGCAAGAGAAGCGCGAGGGCACGCGGCGCCTCTTGGCCGCCACCGTGGTGTACGGATACCCCGATTCGACGGGGTTGGGCGAGGCCACGGCCGCCGTTCGCCAGGTGCTGGCGACCCCGCCCGATGGGCTGGTGGCAGGCCACCGGGGGTGGTGGAATGGCTTTTACGCGCGCAGCTTCGTCTCCGTCCCCGACAAATGGGTGCAGCGCTTTTACTGGATTCAACTCTACAAGATGGCGTCGGCGACCCGCGCCGATGCGCCGGTGCTGTCCGAGTGGGGGCCGTGGTTTCCCGAGGTGGGCAACAGCTGGACGGCGGTGTGGTGGAACCTCAATGTGCAGGTCTCCTATCCGCTGGTCCAAAGCTCCAATCACCCCGAGCTGGACGCGGTCACGGCGGCGTTCCGTCGCTTCGAGCGCAATTTGCCTCTGTCGGTGCCCGAAGCCTACCGCGATGGCGAGACGTACGCGCTCTCGCATCCGGGCGATTGGACCTTGCGCCCTGGCGGTACGCGCACGGTGGGTATCCCGGGGACCAGCAAGAAGACCGACCAAACGGGAAATCTCATTTGGGGCCTTCACAACGTTTGGCTCGCCTACCGGCACAGTATGGATAAGACCGTGCTGCGCGACGTGCTTTATCCCATCTTGGGAAAGGCGCTGAACTTCTATGCGCGGTTCTTGGCCGAGGGCAACGACGGCGCGCTGCACCTGCCGCTCACGCGCTCGCCCGAGTACGCCGACGCCGAGGACTGTACCTACGATTTGTCGCTGGTGCGCTGGGCATGCGCGACGCTGGTCGAGTCGGCCCGCACCTTGGGCATCGACGATCCGCGGCTCCCCCGGTGGCGCGACATCCTGGCGCGCCTCGTTCCGTACCAACGCGATGAACGCGGCACCTTGATCGGGCGCGGCGTGCCCCTGGCGCAATCGCACCGTCATTTTTCGCATTTGCTCTGGCTCTACCCCTTGGAGGAGCTGCGCTGGGAGCGACCGGAGGACCGCGCGCTCATGAAGGCGAGCTTCGATCACTGGGCGAGCATGCGCGATCTCTGGCATGGATTCAGCTTTGCGGCCGCGTCGAGCATGGCCTCCCGCATGGCGGCCCCGGAGGAGGCGCTCTCGCATCTGCGGTTCTTCCTGGACGGCAACATCGTCGACAAATGCCAGCTGACGCCCAATACCATGTACCGCGAAGGCTCCAATTTCGCCATCGAGAGCCCGCTCGCCGCCGCGCAATCGGTGCTCGATATGCTGGTGCAGAGCGGCCGAGTCGTCGACGTGTTTCCCTCCGTGTCGACCACCTGGGCCGACGCGTCCTTCGCCCAGCTGCGCACCCAAGGGGCGTTTCTGGTCGATGCCTCGCGGCGCAAGGGCCGCACGGAGTGGATCCGCATCCGTAGCGAGGCCGGCTCGCCGCTGCTCCTTCGCCACCGCATCGCCGGCACCATCGACGTGCGCGATGCCCAAGGACGGCCCCTGCCCTGGCGCCAGGCGGAGCCGGATGCCATCGCCATCGACCTACGCTGCGGCGACACCGCCTTGATCACCCCCCGCGGACAGACGCCGAACACCTCCCCGCGCGACGTCACGGCCAACGGCGACGCCAAGCGCTGGGGGCTACCCTAGGCGACTTCGGGAGGCCAAGCCTTCCCTTCGAAAATCATCCGTTTGGACCGAGGGCCGGCCGCTTGTGCGCGCGCGCTCCAAGCGGCGGTGCCAGCATGGCCCGCATGATGGATCCGCAGGTCGAGACGAGACAGGGGCCACCATGGCCCGATCAGGGTGAGCGCGCGCCGGCCGAGGCGCGGCCGATCGCCAAAGCCGAGGCGCGGCCGATCGCCAAGGCGGCGCGGGTGGACGCCGTGGATCTGCTTCGCGGGGTGGTGATGATCGTGATGGCCATCGACCACTCGCGCGACTTTTTCAGCGGCGCCATGTTCGATCCTACGGATCTGAAAAAGACCACGCCGGCGCTCTTTTTCACCCGGATCGTGACCCACATTTGCGCCCCCACCTTCATGCTCCTGGCGGGGACAGGGGCCTACCTCTCGCTGTCGCGTGGAAAGAGCCGCGCCGAGGTCTCCCGGTTCCTCTGGACCCGCGGCCTGGCGCTCGTGATCGCCGAGGAGACGATCATGCGCATCGCGTGGCGGTTCAAGCTCTACGGCCTCCCCATCGACGGGAGCACCATGTGGGGCCTCGGTTGGTCGATGATCGCGCTGAGCGCGTTGATTCATCTGCCCATCCGCGGGATGGCGGTGGTCGGCGCGGCCATGGTGCTCTTTCACAACTTGCTCGACTCCTTTACGGGCGAGAGTTGGGGTCCGCTGCGGTTCATTTGGGTATTTCTCCACGGCGGCTTCGTTGGCACACCGGAGCGCCCCATCCTCTGGGTTGGGTATTCGCTCATCCCCTGGGCGGGGGTGATGGCGTTGGGTTATGCGATGGGTCCCATCGTGCGCGGAGATCCCGCGCGGCGGCGCCGCTTCTTCTTCTATACCGGCCTGTCGCTCACCTTCGGCTTCATGGTCTTGCGCTTCACCAATGTGTATGGCGATCGGCACCCCTGGTCCCCCCAGGCGAGCCCCATCCTCACGGTGATGTCCTTTCTCACCACCGAGAAGTATCCACCCTCGCTGCTCTTCCTCACGATGACCCTGGGGCCGATGCTGCTCCTGCTCTCCGCGCTCGACGGCTTGAAGGGGCGCGTGGCCAATTGGCTTCTCATCTACGGGCGGGTGCCGCTCTTTTACTACTTGGCGCACATTTTCTTGCTTCACATCATGGCCTTCGTGCTGGCATATGCCGTCGATAAACCCCTGCCATGGACCCCGGCTTGGGCCCTCTCGGGGCCGCCCATCGCCAACTACGGCTGGGATTTGCCCATGGTCTATCTCATGTGGCTGGCGGCGGTGGCGGCGCTCTACCCTGCATGCAAATGGTACATGGGGCTCAAACGCCGTAGCAGCTTCTGGCTGTTGGGATATCTGTAGATTTCGTCTTAGCGCGAGCTGCCGAGTGGCGCGAGCGGTGGCGCGGTTCGATGTGCGGCGACATCCCGCGCCAAACGCAACGCGGTTCGTTCAAAGGCTCCTCGTCGGGAGGAATCATCGACCGAGACCCTACGTACTCGGTGCATGATTCCGAAACGAGAAATGACCGCCGATGCGGGCATCGCGCGGGCGCAGGATCCCGACGAGCTGGAGAAGCCGTCATCGAAAATTTTCCGCACGAGCGGCGCGGTGGCTCGGGCGGTCGCGCGATTGCGTGCGCGCCTCGCCGATGTGGAGGCCGCGACGGTAGAGTGGCGAAAGCGGGGCTGGCTCGCGGAGGGCGACGTGCATGGCCACACCTTCGAGCCGCCGCGCGCGAACGCCGGTGAGCTGCTCGCGGGCTTCGAGAGCCGCTTCGCGCCGCTCCCCCGTGCGCTGGAAGCGCTCTATGGTGCGATGAACAGCCTCTGGACGGGCCCCGTCGCCGCCCCCGGAGGTGAACGGAGGCTCGATCGCGGTGAAGAGTCGTTCGTCTTCATGCCCCTCGAGAGGCTCTTGGCGCACCACGCGCGCGGCCGCGGCGACGGGATCGTTCTGAATCACGATTTAGGTCATTTGTATGATTTGCGTGACGCACGTGATGGGCAGGGCTCGGACGATCGCTCGTGGACCATCCTCCACCCGGCGGATGGCGCCATCTATACGCAGACGAAGCGCGACGCGATGCCTCGCAAGATGGCCTCGTCGCTGGTCGACTATCTGAATCAGCTCGCCATGTCCTTTGGCAAAGGGTGAGCGTCTTCGTGCGCTTCGCCCCGCTCGCCGAGCCTTGACGCTAGCATGCTAGCATCCTAGGATTCCGCCCAGATGGCCGACGACGTGAAACAATT
This sequence comes from Sorangiineae bacterium MSr11954, assembly GCA_037157815.1. Taxonomy (NCBI): domain Bacteria; kingdom Pseudomonadati; phylum Myxococcota; class Myxococcia; order Myxococcales; family Pendulisporaceae; genus Pendulispora; species Pendulispora albinea. Next base: position 3,758,657 of record CP089984.1, on the reverse strand, counting down.
CAACGTGTACCTGCCGACCGAGCTGATTCGGGAGGTCAAACATCACGCCGTCGAGACCGAGCAATCGCTATCGGCCATCGTGGCGGCCGCCCTGCGCGCCTACCTCGACGACCGGCGATCCAAACGGAGGAAGCATGGAGACTGACGGCATCGAAGGTTTGCTCATCGAGACGCACAATTGGGGTAAGACGGTCGCCTTCTGGAAGGGGCTCGGTTACGAGCTGGAGTTCGAGACCGATCATTGCTCGGGGCAGCTGCGCCACCCCAGCGGCGGACCTTACATCTTCGTTGCCGAGCGGCCGAAGGAGCAAGCGCTCAAGGTCCAGTTGGCCATCGGCGTGCGCGACGCCGCGAAGTTCGCGCCGCCGAGCGCCGCGGTGGTCGTTCGTCCCTTCGAGCGGCAGCATTTTCCGGTGCTCGAGATGGTGCTCGGCGATCCCGACGGCCGTGAGATCAGCGTGCACGCACCGCTGGCGGGCGACGCGGCGAAGGAGAAGCACCATGGTGGCTGATCGCGCTCCGAAGGTCGAGAGCACGGCGGAGCGCGTGGCTTTGTGGCGGGCCTTGCACGTCCAGCTCGATGCGGCGCCGCACGTGCTCGAGGACGAAATAGGCCTCCGGCTGGTGGCGCCGGCGGAGGATTGGCGCGACCGTTTCGACATGAACCCGGCGTTCACCCGAAGCTTCCGCGCCTCCATCGTGGCCCGCGCGCGCTTCATCGAAGATCTGGCGGAGGAGCAAGCGGCGCGCGGCGTTCACCAGTACGTCATCCTCGGGGCCGGCCTCGACACGTTCGCCCAACGCAGGCCCGAGATCGCCGCGAAGCTGCGCGTGTTCGAGGTCGATCAGCCGGGTCCCCAAGCTTGGAAGCGGCAGCGGCTGCTGGAGCTGGGGTATGGCATTCCCGAGTGGCTAAAGCTCGTACCGGTCGACTTCGAGGCTGGCGAATCGTGGTGGGACTCGCTCACCAAAGCCGGCTTCGACGCGGGCCAGCCGGCGGTCGTCGCCTCCACGGGGGTCAGCATGTACCTTACGAGGGACGCCATCGCCGCCACCTTGCGCCAAGTCGCGGCGCTGGCCCCGCGCTCCACCTTGGCCATGACGTACATGCTGCCCATCGAGCTCGCCGATCCCGAAGAGCGGCCCGGGCGCCTGAAGGCGGAGGCCGGCGCGGCGGCCTCCGGCACGCCGTTCATCAGCTTCTTCGCGCCCGAGGAGATCCGGGCGTTGGCCCGCGAATGCGGCTTCAAAGAGGCCCGGTGTGTGTCGGGCGCCGATCTCACGCAGCGCTACTTCGCCGGTCGATCGGACGGACTTCGGCCGGCGGTCTCGGAGGAGCTGTTGGTCGCGACCACATAGGCCGCGGCCGTCCGCCGCGGTCCTCGGTCAGTTCGACGTGAGGACGACGGCGGCGCCGATGCGCGCGGCGGCGGGGCGCAAGGAGAGCTCGGCGAGCTCGCTGCCCATGAGGGCAAAGGCGCGATCGCGCAAGAAGATGGGCCGCGTGTTGCCGTACCAGTCGACGCACGACGTTTCGCACGGGCTCGCGACATTGCCGGCGGATACGATGCCCAGCGGGGCCAGGGCTCCATCGGGCGCGACATCGAAGAATCCCAAGTTGGAAATACCATTTCCCCAACCCCAATTGGCGCCGGAACGGGGCTCGTTGATGACGGCGTATCCAAAGGTGCCTGCCTGGCCGGCGCCGGGCTTGTAGAAGAAGCCATGGCTCCTTCCCTCGCCTTGGGTCAGGCCCTCGAGCGCGAGCTCGCCCAGGGGATGCTCCACGTCGTCCACCGAGAGGGCGCGCAGCCGTAAACCACTCCGGGCCCGGCTTACGACCAGCGCGCGCCGATCGCCCAGCGGCTCGACGCGAACGATGCCCTCGGCGGGCGCCGAGGAGATGGCGCCCGTCCGCGCATCGAGGGTCACCAGGCGCGCGCCTTCGCCCGAAACCGACGCGACGAGGACATCGCCCACGAAGCGGTTCGTCGCGAGATGACCCGGCGCGAGCGCGCGTGCCTCGACGTCTTGCAGCCCCTTCTTATCGAACGCCGCGAGCGGCAACGACGCGAGCGAGGCCTTGCTCTCCGCGTTCACGGCGACCAACAATTCGCCTCGCGACTCGCGAAACGAGAATTGGTCGAGCGGCGAACCGTTGGCGCGGTGGGTGGTGACGTCGAGGGACGCGAAATCGAACCGGTAAACGTGGGACGAGGCCCACAGATACACGGCGTTCGTCGAGACGTACGTCTCGCGCCACCAACCTCCGATGACGCTCTTCGCGTCGCACGCCAGCTCGCCGCTCGCGGGCAGCTCGCAGCGCACGATCGTATGGAAGGTGGGAAAAATCGGACGATGGAGGGACGTCGTGACGTCGAGCGCACCGAACAAGGGCCCTACGGCGCGCACCTGGCCCTCGTCGTTCATCTCGAGGAGCCGCGGATACGCGAGGGCCGCGTCGCGGCGGCCGATGAGGTGCGGCATGTAGAAGAGGAGCTTTCCGTCCACCATGCGGCTCGCGTAGTTTCGACCCGAGTAATAATCGTTGGACTCGAGGAACATCGTCTTGAGGCGCTCGAGCTTCCCCGCCGTGAGCCGGAAGGTGTCGATCTCGGTCGCGCCGCGAAACCCGGGCACCGCGTAGCGGTAGCCGACCACGTAAATCAAATCGCCTTTGACGAGCATCTCGTCGTACCAAACGCCCCGGTTCAGGGCGTCGGTCCGGGCCACGCGCACGGAGTCGCTCGAGGCCGGCGCTCGTCCGTCGCGGACATCGGCCGCAAACAGCCGCCCCTTGCGGAGCACCACCAGGTAGTTGCCAATGTTCTTGACGATGCCGCCCTCGTCGACGCCGTTCTCTTGGTTGTTCGTGACGTTCTCGTTCGGGGGACCCGCCCCCGGGACGCCCCCTGCGTTGTACGAATCTCCATTGGCGCCTTTGTCGCAGCCTTGCTTCGCGGCCTCCGCCTCCGCCTCGGCGACATAGGCATCGAGCTCCTGCTCGGAGGCAAAGCGATGCATGCCATTTGGCTCGGGCTTCAGGGACGTGTCGCTCGTGACCCCACATCGCCCCGATGGCCGGCCATCGAAACGGCTCTCGCTCCCACACCCCAAGGTGAGCGGTGCAAGCGTCGCCGAGATTGAAAGAAGGAGACCCCATCGCAGGAGAGCAAGCATGCACGCTGGTCGAGCAACGCGCGTGCCCACACGACCCGCGAAATCCGCCGAAGAAGCGCGAGGGCGTGCATGCCAACCTGTGTCAGCCGTTCCGGGGATGTCGGAGCGCGAGGAGGAGAGGTGCGCTTTCTCGCGCCTTGGCCTTCACGGGCGCGGATGCACGATCTCGCGCATGGTCATTTTCTTGTACGCCGCAACCAGGGCAGCTCCCTCGTTGCGATCGACGGAAATCGCCAGCCGCATGGTCGATTCGCCCAATTGCCAAATCAGAAAGGCCATCGACGCGAATCGCTCGGGATCCGACACTTTGTGGGCGCGCGCCATGGCCGCGGCCAGCATGGCCCCGCAAACCCGGCCCGGCGCTGTCCTTTCGGGGGGGCGCCGACCTCGGATTGGGCCAGACCGGCGCCGCGGAGCATCGATTGACGGTGACCGGGGACTACGCCCGATTCTCCAGCTGGTCCATCGATCTTCCCGGCGTCGTCACGGGCGCCCATCTGGACGTGGTGTCTGCGCGCGCGAGCTATCGGCTCTATCCATTTCGCGCAGGCGGCGGGGTCGGGCTCCACGTCGGCGCCGGCGCGGGCCTGCTCGTCGCCCGCGATCGCATCGCCCTCGAGCTCCCGGCGCGCACCGTCGAATCCACCGATATGCGATTTGGTTTTCCGCTCGAAGTCGAAGCCGGTTGGACGTTCGGACGCCATATCGATCTTTCGCTCCGCCACACCTTGGCCGTCTTCACCGAGGATCAGCCCCGCACATTCCGCTATTGGGCGCTGGCGCTCGGAGGCCACCTATGAAAGGCGCCGCCTTGGCGGCCTCCGCGCTGGCGCCTCTCGCGCTCATGGCGTCCATGTTCGCGGCCTCCACGCTCGCGGCGTGCTCCGCGCCCCATGTGCCGCCCGAAAAGGCGATTCACCCCCTCCCCGCATCGGCCATTCACCCCGCGGACAATGCAACGTCGCCGGCGAAGGTCGAGCTCGGCCGCGCGTTGTTTTGGGATCCCGTGCTCTCGGGAGACCGCGATATCGCCTGCGCCACCTGCCATCATCCGAGCTTCGCCTACACCGATGGCCTCGACGTTTCCATCGGCGTGGGGGGCGCCGGCCTCGGCGCGGCAAGGAAACCCGGCGCCCGGCATCATCGAACGAACCGCAATGCCATGACGATCCTGGACGTAGTCTGGAATGGCGTGACCTCGACCACCCAGCCCCCGGCCGAAAAGGCGCCCATGTTTTGGGATCATCGCGTGGTGTCGTTGGAGGAGCAGGCGCTGCGCCCGATGGCCAACCTCGACGAGATGCGCGGCGAGCACTTCGACGAAGCCGCCATCCTGCCGGAGATTCTTTCGCGGCTCGGGGCCATCGCCGAATACCGCACCCGTTTCGACGAGGCCTTCGGCCCGGGCCCCATCACGGAACGAAAGCTGGGGCAGGCCATCGCGGCGTTCGAACGCACCCTCGTCGACCGCGGCAGCTCCTTCGACCGATTCATGGCCGGCGACGACGGCGCCCTCTCCCACGTCGCCAAACGAGGCCTGGCGGCGTTCGTCGCGGCCGGCTGCGGCTCGTGCCATTCGGGCCCGCTGCTGTCGGATTTCAAATTGCATCGCCTGGGGGTCCCCGAGCTGCCCGGCGCGACCCCCGATCCCGGGGCCGGCGAGGGACACTTCCGCACTCCATCACTTCGAAATATCATGAAGACGGCGCCCTACATGCATAACGGGCTCCACAAGAACATCGAGGATGTGCTCCAGTTCTACACCGATGTCGTGAGCTCGGGAAAATCGCAGGATCCCGATCTCGAGGACCTTCGATTCGGCGATGGCAGCCACGATGATTTCATGGCCTTCTTCGAAGCGTTGAGCGATGGCGACTTCGATCGCACGATCCCCGCCAAGGTGCCCAGCGGGCTCGCGCCGGGCGGTCACATTCGGCCCTAGAACATCGCCGCGCGCGGACGCTCCTACCTGCTTGGAAGGTGCGACGAATCGTCGCTGGACGGCGGCTCGCGAGGTCGGGTAGCAAGGCGCGCATGAATCGTCTTGCGCGGGCCTCGCGGCCGGCCTTGCCTGCTTTCTTCGTATCCACATTTGCGAGCGCTCTGGCCTCCGCGCAAACCGCGACATCGACCCCTGCTCCCGGCGCGCCGGCCGATGTGCAGGTCAGCGGGCGCCGGGGCCCCACGGTGGGCTCGCGCATGCAGGAACCTCTTCGTGATATCCCCGCCACGGTCCATGTGGTGACCGACCGGGAGATCGAGGAGCATGGTGCGTCCGACGTGGCCGGCGCCGTTTCATGGGTTCCCGGTGTGCAGCCCCAACTCGAATATGGCGGATTCACGTCCATGACCATTCGAGGCTTCAAAGAATTTACGAGCGTCGTCGATGGCATGCGCGACGACCGCTACCAGCTCGCCGACTCCGCGCCCTCGGGCAACCTGGCCGGCATCGACCGCATCGAGGTCCTCAAGGGACCGGCGTCGGCGCTCTATGGCTATGGCGGTATCGGCGGCGTCGTGAGCATTCTTCACAAATTGCCCTCGCGACGTTTCGGTTACGAGGGCTCTCTTTCGGTGGGAGGTCCCTCCAGCCTGCGCCGCGCCTCGGTGGGAGCCACCGGGCCCATCGACGACACCCTGGCCGCGCGCGTGGACGCCGGCATCGTCGATGACGAGGGGTTTCGCCGGAATCGATCGACCAACGCCAACATCACCGGCGCCGTCGAATGGAGGCCCGCGGATCGGCATCGCGTCCTCGTGCGTCTGGGTTATCAAAAGTTTCACTTTTCGGCCGACACGGGGCTGCCGACCGAGAACGGAAAGGTGCCCGACGGCATCGCCCTCGAACGACGCTTCAATACGCCGTGGGACTACCTCGATGGCGCGTTCTACGACGGGCGCCTGGAGTACGCCTACACCGCCAGCGACCACGTCAAGCTGGTGGCGCGCGCGGGGGTGAGCCGCAACCCGTACGATTACAAATCGGCCGAGTTCTTGACGGTCGGGCGCGGGCAAACCGTCGATCGTCAATGGTTTACCCTCGGGCAGGAGTGGGACGCGGTATCCGCGCAGCTCGAGGCGCACGTGCGCGGCACGTTGCTGGTGCCGCACCGCGCGCTCTTCGGATACGACTTCGGCTACCTGCTGGCGCGCCCCCCGCGCTTCGATCTCCGGAACACGGATCTGGCGCCCGTTCCGTTCGCCGATGCTCCGGATCCGCAAGGCGATTATGGCACGACGCGCGTCGGGCGCGTCACGCGCCATCAGACCACGCATTCGCTCTTTGCGCACGACACCGTCAAGCTCGCGGAGGGGTTCAAGCTCTCGCTCAGCGGGCGCCTCGATCGATGGGAGTACGACTCCACGACCCGAATGTACGACACGGCGGTGACCCCTGGCGGCTCCCAGACATCGCAGGATCGCGATCTCATCGCGGCCACCTTTCGCGCGGGTCTGGTGCTGCAGCCGGCGGATTGGCTCACCTTTTACGGCATGACGGGGACGGGATTCACCCCCGTACGAACGGTCTCCGCCGACGGCCGCACCTTCGATCCCGAGCGCGGTCGCGAGTACGAGCTGGGCGCCCGCATCGATGCCTTCGAGCGCCGCATGCACGTCGATCTCGCCGCCTACAACTTGCGCAAGACGGACATGGTGGTGGCGCGCAAAGCCAACATTTACGAGCAGCTCGGCGCCCAGAGCTCGCGGGGTGTCGAGGCGAGCATCACGCTCGAGTCCATCGCGTCGTTCTCGCTTCGCCTCGGATATGCGTATACGCGCGCCCGCTACGACGATTACCTCTCGTCCAGCGGAAACTTCACGGGAAAGACGCCCGCCAACGTTCCGGATCACACGTTCTCCGCGTGGGGAAAATACGTCTTCCCCTTGGGCTTCAGCGCCGCCGCGGGGCTGCGCGTGATCGGAAATCAGTGGGCCGACGCCTCCAACACCGTGGAGATGCCCGCGTATGCCCTGGTGAGCGCGGCCGTGTTTTACGCGGTCGGGCCCATGGAAATCGCCGTCAACGGCGATAACCTGCTCGGGTTGGGGCGCTATTACGTGTCATCCATCAACGACTCGCAGCTCACCCCAGGGCCGCCGCGCACCGTGTTGGTGAGCCTGAGGTACAAGTCGCGCTCGTGAGCCGGCGACACCGCTCCGAGCGGAACGGCATTTCGCTCAAGGATGGCTCTGGAACCACCGGAGCACGGCGTCCGGCGCCTCCGCGATCCATTCGTGGCCGGCGCCCGAGCGGACGATGAAGTCGTTGTCGATGCCCGCCGACTTCAGAGCAGCTTCGTAGCGCCTCGCGGTGTAGAGCGGAACGGTGAGATCGGCGCTCCCGTGAAGGAGCAATGTCGGGGGGTGATCGCTGGACAGCGCGGGCACCGAGCAAACGGGCCCCGCGCACGTCGCATACGAGCCGGATTGAACTCCGAGCGCGGCGAACCGCTCCGGATAGGCGACCCCCATGCGGCTGGTCATATAGCCGCCGCTGGAGATCCCCGTGGCGTACATGCGTGTACCGCGAAGCTGGCCAAACTTGCCGGAGTCGATCGCGTCGAAGATCGCGAGCATCAGCCGATGGTCGCCCGACGCCTTCCAATTGAGCGCAAAGAGCGGGTTGTTCGTATCCCAGAACGTCGTGCCTTCACCGTGCGCCTCGGGGGCGATGACGGCAAAGCCATGATCGAGCAGGCGCTTGACGACCAATGTCTGGTAATACGCACCAAACGGTAGTCCCTTTTCCGCCTGCCACGTCAACTCCGCCGTGAACAGAGAGCCCTGGAAGATCAGCACCGTGGGCCACCCACCCGCCGGCGGCGTTCCAACGGGAATTTGCCAATGGACCTCTCGTCCGTCGATGCGCGTGGAGTTTTTGGAGCATTTGACGGACGTCGGCGTCTCCGCGCAGCGTGACTCGGAGGGCGAATCGAGCGCCGTTTCGCTCACCGTATCGAGCGTATTTCGCGAGGTTTGGTTCGACTCTCCGCCCGCGGAGCAAGCCCCCAGCGCGGCGGGAATAGCAAATAGTGAAACTAGGGTGAGGATGGAATGATTCACGGAGGCACCTCTAGATTTGTAGCGCTCACGCGCGAGGTAAAAACGAGCGCTGAATGGGTGGGCGCCAAAGCGCATATCCAAAGGTATCAAGGCGCCGCCGGCGACACTTGTATGGGGAGGCTATTCTCGGCGTGAACCGATCTTTCGACTTCGCCGCCGCGTGCGCGCGCCTACGACCTCACAGGAGGCTCCACTCCGCGCCATATGTCACCAGCCCGAGCCGCCGCGCGACGGCCCGCGACCGCAGGTTGCTCCACGAGGTGCTGTAAAGTGGAATTCGTCCCACCGCGCGCACGGCCAAGGCCCAAGCGGCGACGACCGCGGGCGCGTAGCCGCGGCCTTGGAAGTCCGCGAGCGTGCGCACCCCCGCCTCCGCCGCGCGATCGGTGAAGCGCGCGCAATGGCACATCGATCGCGCAACGCCATCCTCGACGATCGCGGTGAACGGGCGGCCCGATTCCAATCCAACGGCGAGCTCGTACGGCGAAAACCCAAATGGGTGGAGCAAATGGGCGTTCGTGGGATCGATGGTGACCACATTTTCGGGCCGCTCGACCTCGTCAGGGAAGAAGAAGGCGGGCCCCGCGCTCACCTCGTCGACCGGGTGCAGCGACTCCAAAAGCTCGCGATAGGCATCGAGGTGCCGGGGCGCCGCCGAGAGGTCCGAGCTCGCTGGCTCGCTGGCGGCGAGCTCGACGAGCGAGCGGGCGATGGTGTCGGGCACGTCGTGCCGTACGCGCCAAAGGTGGCCGGTGGTCGTGCGCGCGAGGTAAAAGCGGGGCGCGGCCACCGGGCCGATCTCATTGGTCGAGAGGAGGCGTTCCTTGGAATCGTGCGTGAACAGCGCCTCGACATGAAGCTGCAAAAGCGTGCTCTCCAACGAGCTCCCATGCGACATGGTCATGCCATGAGACGTAGAGCAACGTGTGCAGGGCCGGCAAGGTCACGATGGCGGCTTCGCGCGCGGCGCGACGCATCTTCCGCGGGCGTGGGAAGGGCGGGAGCCCATCAGCGACCGGCCCACCAGCAGTCGTTGACGGGGGTCTTCCCCGCAAAACGCCCGTGCAGGAATTGGTAGCCATCCAGGTACCACGGCACGACGCCCAAACCGTGCTCCGCGAGCAGCGGCCAGTCCACCTTGATGGTCGCGCCGCCCGCGCACCATTCCTTGACCGTCCGCTTGCTTTGCGCGAACGGGACCACCTCGTCGATGATGCCGTGGTAGTTCGCCATGGGGGCCTTCGGCGCTTGCCGGCCCATGCTCTGGCGTTCGGCGGCGGCGACGACGTCCGGCTCGGCGAACAGGTCCGGAGAGCTGGTGTATTGTTGGATGTCGGCGAAAGGCAATCCCGCGACCAACTGCAGGGCGCATGCGTTTTCGTACTTTTGGAACATGGCGCGGCCCTTGTCGTTCAGGAACCTCTTCAGCTCCGGATATTGCTTCAGGATGCCGATGATCCCTCCGGCCCCGAGGCCGGCCGCATATCGTCCCGGACCGGTGAGCCACTTTACGACGTCCAGGAGCTTGGCGGGGGTGCCGCCCGTCGCCGAGCCGACGTAGTTCAATTCGGGAGCGTAGCTGCCTTGAAGCTCCGCGGCCCACCCGGTCGCGAGACCGCCGCCCGAGTACCCGAGGGTCGCGACCTTGGTTCCTTCGTTCAAGCCATCGGGAGCGAAGCTCAAAGCCGCGCGGATCCCATCGAGCACACCGTGACCGGCCATCCGACCCACGCCAAACATGCCCTTCGGTCCTTCGTAGTCGGGCACCACCACCGCCCACCCCGCGAGCAGCGCGGGCGCGACCGCCAAGGGATCCGCCAGCGGCTCACCCAGCCCGGCAAAGATCCCATTTCGCCACGAGTACGAGGGAGCACAGTCGATGCCCACCGAGTCCTCCGCGCTCTGATAGGAGACGAGCGGCCGCGTACCGGGACCGCGCCATGGCTCATTTGGAATCACGATGGTCGCGACGGTGGCGGTGGGTGCGTCCTCTCCATCGTTGGTGCGATACAGAACTTGCCAGGCGTGCACCGCCGGAAGAGTTCCCAAAGCCCACTTGGGTACGATCTCACGGGATTGGATCACCGCGCCGGGCGCGTAGCGCGCGACGTCCGAGGGCACGTCATAGAATGGGTCCTGACTCGGTGGAACGACCCCCGGCGCGGCGGCCGACACGCTCCCCGCCCCGCTCGAGCCGGTGGTCGGCGCCGCCCCAGCCAGGGTCGATACGGATTGGCCGACCAGGCCGGCATTTTCATCGGGCGCGTCGGCGGTTGCACCGCACGCCACCGACATGGTTGCACCAATAGCGATTCCAAGTAGCGACGAGGATGCGTGCCTCATACGACCTCCCGACTGGCGTGTGGGCGAGTGTGAATCTGGGGTGGGTAAAAATGACCGAGCGCGATATGGGGCTACGGCCCGAGCGCAAGTGAACGATAAGCTATCGCCGGAGTCGGGGGCTTGTACGAAACGGCTATCATTCCCCATCATACCACGATTTCAATAACGCGACGAGTCAAGGCAACTGCGCGTCTTGCGACGGTATCCATGCGTACGATTGAGGAACTTGACTGTTCCTGGAATGCTCGTATTTAGAAGCTCACCGTTTTCCACTCGACCCATCGAGCATCCAGCATCGGGTAGGTTGCAAATCCAACTCCACCGCCTGGCGCTCGAGTATCGACCGTTTGGTTTTCCCGCAAAGGAGTATTCGTCCCGAAAGTCTCGAAATCGCTCACGACAATGCGCTGGGAACCGGTGCCCTCGTGGATGGGCTTGGCGGAAGGACGTGCGCGGCAATGCCGGCGCGCGCTTCTGCGCCATGTACAACGCATGAGGAAGCCGCCGGCCGTGCAGGACGTGATCCTGAATCGTCGCAGGGGTCCCGACATTCGTCGCTCGCGTGGCTCCGCGAGCGTGTCGATTGTCGTCATGGTGCAACGCAAGCCATGACGACGAGCTTCGCCACGCGATGAATCCGGACGTAGGTCCATCGACGCGATGGATTCATTTCAACGATTGCTCAACCGTCGCCATCGAGCTCGCAACCCATCGCCATACAGCTCTACGGATGTCCGTCGACGGCGTCGTTGATTGGCATTTAACGACGACCATTGACCATCACAATCGACGCCACGAATCGTTGCATCGCGCGCCGGCGCGCGCGTTTTTGGTCGTCTCGTATCATGAAATGAACGCACGGCATCGACTCCATTAAACATATTGATTTAAATTCCAAGATCGTGAACAACGGTCGCTGCGCGCGACACGAAAAGACGTCACGAAATCCTATCACCGAACGAACGCCAGAGTCGTTCGGACAAACCATTCGACGGACATCGTATGTCGAATCGCCGGGCACTCCCGACGTCCGCAACCGCGCAAACGTCGCGCGAGCGGCGGCGCGTGCTCGGCGCGCGAAAAATCGATGCGAGGGAGGTATTCATGCAACGTTCGAAGCTTCGTTTCATTGCACGATGGACGGTTCCTGCGGCCATGTTCCTGGGGGCGGCGGGTTGCAGCGGGGCCGCGTCCGACGAGCCTCGGGAGGACGAGCCGCAACCGGGCTCCGATCGCCAATCGGTTGTACCTACAATAGGTTCAGGCTCGGGCTCGGACATCATTTTGGGGACGCTCGATCAGGCGGTCCCCGAGCGCTACATCGTAGCCTTGCGCGACGACGTCGACGCCCTCCAGCCGGCGGTGGACGGTCTGGTGGCCCAGTACGGTGGCCAGGCGCGGTTTACCTTTACGCACGCCATCAAAGGGTTCTCGGTGAGCATGCCGGAGGCAGCGGCCCGTGCGCTGGCGGCCAATCCGCAGGTGCGCTACGTGTCCCGCGTTCAAATCAGCCAGCTCTCCGCGACCCAGCAAAACCCTCCGTGGGGCTTGGACCGAATCGACCAGCGGGATCTACCGGTGAGCAATTCGTACACCTACCCCGATAGCGCGGGCGAGGGCGTGACGGCTTATTTGCTCGACACGGGCGTAAAGCGGTCGCATCCGGACTTCGAGAACCGCGTCTCGGCCGGCTACGACTTCGTGGACAACGACGCGGATCCAAACGATTGCCACGGCCACGGCACGCACACGGCCGGCACGGTGTTGAGCAAGACCTACGGGGTGGCCAAAAAGGCGAAGGGCGTCGCCCTGCGGGTGCTGGGATGCGACGGGCGAGGCACCAGCGAGCAATCGTTGAAGGCGTTCGATTGGGTGGTTCGGAACCGGAAGCTCCCCGCGGTCCTCAACTACAGCATCGTATTCGCCTCCGGCGACAGGGCCATCGACGAAGGCGCCAAGAAGGTCTCGGCGGCGGGGGTGGTCTTCTTCACCGCCGCCGGCAACGACAACCGGGACGCCTGCAGCTCGTACTCACCGGCGCGGGTGAGCGAGCTGGTCACCGTGGGCGCGACCAACAAAAAAGACGGCCGCGCGCTTCCGAGCGACTGGAACGGCGTGAACGGCAGCAACTACGGTCGATGCTTGGATCTCTTTGGCCCCGGCACCGGCGTCGTCTCCACGGGGTTGAGCGGCACCACCGCCACCATGAACGGCACCTCGATGGCGACACCGCACGTGGCGGGCGTCGCGGCGCTCTACCTCGCCGGCCATCCATCGGCGACCCCGCAACAAGTTCGGGACGCCCTCGTTACGGGGGCGGTCGCCAAGGTGACGGGGGCGGGCCTCGATACGACGAATCTCTTGGTCAACACGGGTTTCACCAGCTCGGAACAATCAACGGACGAACTTTCACGTGAAGGGGGAATGCCATGAAAGCCACACACTATGGATGCTTCACCGCTCTTGCCGGCCTCGCGCTGGTCATCGCCGGATGCGCCACGGACACGAACGATCCTGTGACGGGTACCTCATCGCAAAGCGCGCTCGTTCGAGGCGCCGGTCCCGACGCGATCGAGGGAAGGTACGTCGTCGTCCTGAGAGGCGCCCCGCCCGGAGCGCGCCTGGACGCCGAGCGCCAAGTGACCGAGCTCGCGGGGGAGCTCCTCGCCCGGGTGGGCGGCACCCTGGGGTTCACGTACACCACGGTCCTGCATGGTTTCTCGGTGACCCATCTCGATGAACGCGGCGCGGAGCTCTTGGCGCGCCATCCGCTCGTCGAATCCGTCACGCAATCCCATTACGTACGAGGCGGGGTGGAGGCGCCCTTGGCCATCGATTCCACCGATGGCACCCAGCCGAACCCGCCCTGGCACCTCGATCGCATCGATCAGCGAAACTTGCCCCTCGACGCCAACTACAACTACTCCGCCCTGGGCGAGGGCGTCACGATTTACGATCTCAACAGCGGCGTGAATCAGCAACACGGCGACTTCGAAGGCCGCGCATCATGTGGCGTGAGCTTCATCGAGGGCCCGACGTGCACCGACAACCACGGCCACGGCAGCCTCGATGGCGGGCTCCTCGTCGGCAAGACCTACGGCGTGGCCAAGAAGGCAAAGCTGGTCGAGGTCAAGGTCCTCAAAGCCGACAATTCGGGCCCCGACGATGGCATCATCAAAGGCATCGATTGGATCACGGCCAACGCCAAAAAGCCCGCGGTGGCCAACGCGAGCCTCCGCTCCGATCTAGTCGAGCCCAACATGACCAACATGCGCAAGGCGGTGGAGCGCTCGGTCCAAGCCGGCATTTTCTGGTCCATCGCGGCAGGAAACGACTTCCGAGATGCCTGCCAGAGCTCGCCCGCAGGCGCAAAGGGCGCGCTCACCGTCGGGGCCACCGATCAACGCGATTCGAAGGCCATCTTCTCCAACACGGGAACGTGCGTCGGCCTCTTTGCCCCCGGCGTCAACATCACGGGCCCCAGCCGCTCCGGCACCTCGGGCACGTCCACCGATAGCGGCACCTCCTACTCCGCGCCGCTGGTCGGCGGCGTCGCGGCTCTTTATCTTGGCTTACACCCCACCGCGCCCCCTGCCGAAGTGGTCGGCGCCATCCTCCGCGCAAGCACCCCCAACGTCGTCAAAAATCCAGGGACCGGCTCACCGAACAAACTGCTCTATTCGAAACTCGAATAACTCGCCCATTCACGTGTGCGAGCTCCCGCTCTCGAATCCGTCTCGAACCCCGGATCTCGAGGGCGGGAGCTCCGGCCGGCCCCACGTGCTCGCGCTCGATTCACGCTGAGCACATCCCCAAAGAGAACCCAGTCTTTCACGATACGAGCTCCCGCTCTCGAATCCGTCTCGAACCCCGGATCTCGAGGGCGGGAGCTCCGGCCGGCCCCACGTGCTCGTGCTCGATTCACGCTGAGCACATCCCTAAAGAGAGCCCAGTCTTTCACGATACGAGCTCCCGCTCTCGAATCCGTCTCGAACCCGGATCTCGAGGGCGGGAGCTCCGGCGGGCCCCACGTGTTCGTGCTCAATTGACGCTGAGCACATCCCTAAAGAGAGCCCAGTCTTTCACGATACGAGCTCCCGCTCTCGAATCCATCTCGAACCCCGGATCTCGAGGGCGGGAGCTCCGGCCGGCCCCACGTGCTCGTGCTCGATTCACGCTGAGCACGTCCCCAAAGAGAACCCAGTCATTCACGATACGAGCTCCCGCTCTCGAATCCGTCTCGAACCCCGGATCTCGAGGGCGGGAGCTCCGGCGGGCCTCCTGCGTTCGTGCTCAATTCACGCTGAGCACGTCCCCAAAGAGAACCCAGTCCTTCCCATCGAAGCGCACGAATCGAAGTTGCTCGACGGGGAAGAAGTCGGTCGGGCTCGTCTTGAGCTTGATTCCGGGGAGGAGCAAGTCGGGTGCGAAGTCCAGATTGGCGGCCTGCTTCATGATGTTCTCGCGCGAGAGATCGGGGCCGCATTGGGTCAGCACTTGCACCATCGTTTGCGCCACGATGTAGGCGTAGACGTTGATGTTGTCGGTTAGGCTGCCCTCCGGATAATACTCCTTCATGAAGGTGCGCCATTCTTTCATGGCGGGATCGTCGTCCCATTGCTTGTCGACCGGGTCTTTGTAGTATGCCACGGTGACGAGGCCGACCGATTTGTCCAGGCCCGCGGGGGTGAGCACGGTGCCCACGGAGGCGGAAATGTTGTTGAGGTATTGCGTGGGCTTCCAGCCGATGTCGTAGGCTTTGCGGATGGCTTGGGCGGCGAATTTGGGGGTGGCGATGTTGACGAAGGTGTCGGCGCCCGAAGCTTTGAGGGTGGCGATTTGGGAGTCCACGGTGGGGTCGGAGACTTCGTAGGTGGCCTCGGCCACGATCATTTTGGCGTTGTCGGCCAGGCCGGTTTTCAGGCCTTTGAGGTAGTCCTTGCCGTAGTCGTCGTTTTGGTAGAGAACGGCGATTTTGGCGCCGGGCTGCTTGGTGGTGATCTGCTTGGCCACCATGCTGCCTTCGAGCTGGTAGCTGGGGTTGAACCCCATGGTCCACGGGTGATGCTCCGGATCCCCCAGGCGCGTGGCGCCGGTGGCCGCGAAGAGCTGCGGCACTTTTTTCGTATTGAGGTAATCCTGAATGGCCACGTTCGATGGCGTGCCGAGGGGCTGGAAGAGGAGCAGCACCTGATCTTGCTCGACCAGCTTGCGCGCCTGCTCCACGGCCTTGGGGGGGCTGTAGCCGTCGTCCACACTAATCAGGTTTATTTTGCGCCCGCCTACACCGCCTTTGGTGGTGTTGATTTTCTTGAAGTAAGCTGCCTCGAGCTTACCGATGGTTCCATAGACGGAGGCCGGGCCGCTGTACGGCATCGTTTGCCCGATTTTGATTTCAGGCTCGCTCAGCGCGCTGGCCTTCTTTTCTGCGCCGGCCTCGCCCTTTTTGCATCCGAGGGCGAGCAAGGAGGCCGCCGCGAATGTCCATACCGCCAAAGATCGCTCGTTCATGGTTCCTCCTGGGTCAATGTCATACGTTCGGCACGAGTGGATTCGAGCACCTTGCGCGGGGCGGAGAGCCGTTCGAGCCATCCGGCCACGCCAGAGGGCATGACGTGCGCGCAGGCGATGAGGACGATGCCGTAGATGGCCCAAGGGGCCGCCTTCGAGACATCGTCCGCGATGTTCGGCACGAATTGGATGAAGAGCGCCCCATAGATGGCCCCGGAGATGGTGGCGACTCCGCCGACCACGATCCCGACCAGCAAGCCAATGGAGAAATAAATGGAAAAGCTGTCCGGGCCCACGAACTGCACCGTGAGCGCGCCCAGCGATCCCGCGATCCCCGCGTACATGGCGCTGATCCCGAACGTGATCGACGTGTACATGGCCGTGTCGATACCGGCCGACGAGGCGGCGATGCGGTGGTCGCGGATGGCCACGATCGCCCGGCCCGTGGGCCCGCGCACCAGGTTCCGCGCCACCACGAACGAGAGCAGCGCAATCGCGAGGCACAAATAGTACAGCCAATGATCGGCCGAGAGCGGGAGCCCGAACGGCGCCTCCGGCTTGGTCAAGGTGATGCCTTGCACGCCGCCCGTCCAACCCTCGATGCCGCGGTACTTGAGAATCTGCGGCAGCACCACCCCCAACGCGAATGTCGCGAGGGCAAGGTAGATCCCCTCGAGGCGCAGCGCGGGCCAGCCAAAGAGGAAGCCGAGGAGCGCGCACGCGATGCCCGCGCATGGAATCGTCAACCCATAGGGCACCTGGAGCTCGTGAACGAGGATCGCGGTGGTGTATGCGCCGATTCCATAAAAGGCGCCGTGGCCCAGGGAGATCTGGCCGCCGTAGCCGGTGAGCAGATTGAGGCCCAAGAGGGCGATGGAGGAGATCATGACCATGGTGAGCTGGAAGACCCGGTAGTCGCTGAGCACGAACGGAAGAGCGCCGAGCGCGAGCAGTCCCAGGGAGGAGGCCACGGGCTTGTTGGCCATTAGACCCTCGTCACCAGGGTTTTGCCGAATACCCCGGAGGGGCGCGCGATCAACACGCCGAGGATGAGAACGAGGGCGACCGTCAATTTCAGCTCGGTGCCGACGACATAGGTGCCGAGGACGTTTTCGAGCACGCCGACGGCAAAGCCGCCGAAGACGGCGCCCGCCGGGTTGTCGATGCCCCCCACCAGGGCGGCCGCGAAGGCATACAGCATAGTCCCCGACATCATGTTCGGATCCAGAAAGACGATCGGCGCCACCATCATCCCCGCCACCGCCCCCACCGCCGCGGCGAGCCCCCATCCCAGCGCCAGCATGACCTCCACGCGAACCCCGACCAGCCGGCTCGAGTCGGGGTTTTGCGCCGCCGCCCGCATCGCCAGGCCGAGCGAGGTAAAGCGAAAGAACACGTACAACAGCAAAAGCACGACCAAGGTCGTGCCGATGGCGCCCAGCTCGTGGGTGCCCAGATATGGATTGCCGAAGATGGGCTCCGCGGGGAACGGGCTGGGAAATGTCCGGATCGTGTAGCTGAAAATCCAGCCCGCCAGGCTGTTGAGGGTCACCAGGAGGCCGATGAAGATGACCACCACCGAGAGCACCGGCGCGCGCTCGGTTCGCCGGAGCAAGAATCGTTGGATGAGCGCTCCGATCCCAAACGACACCGCGACCGTCGCCACGAACGCGACCCAATAGGGACACCCCACTTGGATCATGGCCGAGGCCACATAGGTGGAGCACATGGCCATCTCCCCCTGCGCGAAGTTCACCAGGTGGGTCGCCTGGTAAATCATGACCAGGGCCAGCGCGAGGCTCGCGTAAATGCCTCCGTTGGCGAGGCCGGCCAAGACCTGGTGCAAAAGCGCCTCCATTTCAATAGCCCAAGTAGGCGCGGCGGATGGACTCGTCGCGGCGCAGATCGCGAGGGGAGCCGCTCATGACCACGCGCCCGGTCTCCAAAAGGCAAACATGGTCGGCGAGGTCGAGCGCGATGGCGGCGTATTGCTCGACGACGAGGATGCTGACGCCTTCTTCGCCGTTGATTCGTTCCAGGATGGAGTACACCTCCTTGACGGCCAGCGGGGCCAGACCGAACGAGGGCTCGTCGAGGACCATGAGCTTCGGCCGCAACATGAGGGCGCGCCCGAGGGCGAGCATCTGTTGCTCGCCGCCGGAGAGGGTGCCGGCTTGCTGCGCGCGCCGCTGCTGGAGGCGGGGAAAGTGCCGGTACATGCGCTCGAGATCGCGCGCGATGCCGTCCCGGTCGTGGCGCGTGTAGGCGCCCAGCCGGAGGTTCTCCTCGGTGGTCAAGTTCGCGAACGTCCCTCGGCCTTCGGGCACGTGCGCGATGCCGATGCGGACCAGATCTTCGGTGCGCACGCGATCGATGCGCGCCCCATCGAAACGGATCTCGCCGTCGCGCTCGATCATCGCGCAGAGGGCTCGGAGCAGGGTCGTTTTGCCTGCGCCATTGGCTCCGAGCACCGCGGTGACACCGCCGACGGCGACGTCGAGATCGACGCCTCGAAGGATCTGGATGGGGCCATAGCCGGCGTTCAACGCGCGCACCGTGAGCAAGCTCATGACGCCACCTTCGCGCTCGAGGATCGTGTTGTGTGCGGCGGGCCCCCGAGGTAGGCGCGGATCACGTCCGGGTGCTGCTGCACGTGCAGCGGTGTGCCGGCGGCGATGCGACGCCCGAAGTCGAGCGCGATGACGGTATCCGAGAGGCTCATGACGACGTGCATGTGATGCTCGACCAGCAAGATCGTGAGCCCCAAGCGCTCCTTCAAAGAGCGGATGCGAACGGTCAGCTCCTCCACCTCCGCGTGGTTGAGACCCGCCGCCGGCTCATCGAGCATCAGCAAGCGCGGCTTGCCCGCCAGCGCGCGCGCCAGCTCGACGCGCTTTCGCGTACCGAACGGCAGATCGCTCACCCGCCTTTGGGCCACGCCTTCGAGCCCGAGCATCGCCAGCCATCGCTCCGCTTCGTTCGACAGCTCGCGCCCGGCGCGCACGGCCGAGCGCAGGCGCAGCGCATCGGCCACGAACCCACGACCGAAGCGGCGGTGCGCCCCGAGCATCACGTTCTCGGCGACGCTCAAGGTGTCGAACAGCGCCACGTTTTGAAACGTGCGGGCGATCCCGAGCGCGGCGATCCGATGTCGTGGTGTGGCGAGGAGCGAGCGCCCGGCGAAGGAGATATCGCCCCCGTGAACGGGATACAGGCGGCTAATGCAGTTGAACAAAGTCGTCTTGCCCGCGCCATTGGGCCCGATGATGCCCACGATCGCGCCCTCGTTCACATCGAAGCCGACACCGTCGAGCGCCAGGATCCCGCCGAAGCGCACGCGCACGTCCTGGCAGCGCAACAAGGGCCCGGGCGGGGTCTGTTCGTTCATCTCGCTCCTCGAACTTGAACCGGCGCAGTCTCTCCGCGCGCGCCCTCCAAGTTCGGGGTGGGATCCTAGTCGACGGGGGACGATCGAGCCGCGTCAAATTCCGTATTTCATGCTTCTGGTCGGATAATCGGTTAAGCTCCATGTCCGGGAGAACGTAGGCCGCACGCTCGAAATCTAGGTCATGGTGCCCGCGACGATCGCTCCTGCTCCGTGCACTTTGGCAGCGCCCATTCGATGCCGAAGAGTCACTCTATGGGATCCATGCCACGGCTCCCTCTCCCAAGGTCCTTCGCGATTCGCCGCGGGCTCATGGGGGCGCTCGTCGCGAGCCTCACGAGCCTCGGCGGGCAGGCTTGGGGTCAATCGCAAACGGCAGCGCCGGTGCTCGTCTCGGAGTCCGAGGTTCCTTATCCGGAAGGTGCGCGCGGTGAGGCCGTTGTCGTCGTGGTGATCACCGTGAACCTCGACGGCACCGTTCGTTCGGCCGTGGTGGAGACGGGCGCCGAGCCCTTTGCCTCCGCGGCCGTCGCGGCCGCCTCGCTCTTTCTCTTTCAACCGGCCACACGCGATGGCATTGCAGTAGCATCCAAGATTCGAATGGAGATCGCGTTCCGCGAGCCTCCCCCGCCCCCCGAAGACGAGCGCGCGCGCGAGGCCCCGCCGCTCTCACCGCCGGCCGCGCCGCGCGCGCGTGCCCCCGCCTCCGATTCGGAGATCCAAGAGGTGCGGGTGCGCGGGGAGCGCGGGGAGCCTTCGCGCACCGTGAGCTTGTCGCGCGCGGAGGTCCGAGAGATCCCGGGGGCCTTCGGAGATCCGTTTCGCGCCATCGAGATGATGCCAGGGGTCACGCCGGTGGTGTCCGGGCTCCCGTTCTTCTTCGTGCGCGGTGCGCCGCCCGGCAATGTGGGGTACTTCATCGACGGCGTGCGCGTCCCGCTCCTCTTTCATGTCGGGGCGGGCCCCTCGGTGATCCATCCGGCCATCATCGAGCGGGTGGATCTCTACCCCGGCGGATACCCGGCCCGCTTTGGACGCTTCGCGGGCGGCATCGTCTCCGGGGAAATGACGCAGCTTCGCCCGGAGACGCGCGGCGAGCTCAATGTCCGGCTCTTCGACGCGGGCGCCTGGATCGAGACCCCCTTCGCCAACCAACGCGGCATCGTGTCGCTCGGCGGGCGATATTCCTATACGGCGGCCCTGCTCTCGCGGCTGGCGTCCGACACGATACTCGATTATTGGGATTACCAAGCGCGCGCCGCCTACGACCTCACCTCGCGCGATCGAATCAGTCTATTTACCTTTGGCTCGTACGACTTTCTGGCGCAGAAGACGCCCACGGAGACCTTACCGCTCTTTGCGACCGAGTTTCACCGCCTCGATCTTCGCTACGAACGACGGTTGGGGCCCGATAGCACCCTGCGTACGGCGCTGACCTTGGGCCTCGATCGAACGCGCCTCTCCGAGGGGCGCTTCATGCGCGACCGCATGATGGGCACCCGGACCGAGATCGTTCATCGCGTGTCGCCGAACGTGGTGGTGCGCGCGGGGAGCGACGTGCAGCTCGACAGTTATGCGGTCTTCGTCAACGACGACGAGCTCTCGCCCACGGCGTCACGCGCGGCGCGCTACTTTCCTTCGCGCACGGACTTGACCATGGGGGTGCGCGGCGACGTCGTCTACGAGCCCGTTCGCGGCTTCGAGGTCACCACGGGCGCGCGGCTCGATCTCTTCGCCTCGCAGGGAGCCACCGCGCTCGGCGCCGACCCACGGCTGATGACCCGCGCGGCGGTGAGCGATCACGTTCGCGTCCTGACCGCGCTCGGCGTCGCCCACCAGCCGCCCGCGTTCGTCATTCCCATACCTGGATTTCAGCCGGGCGGATTGAGCGGGGGGCTTCAGCGCTCGGTGCAAGAGAGCCTCGGCCTCGAGGTCGGCTTGGGGACCGGGACCACCCTGACCATGTCGACGTTTCACAATACGTTCTTCGATATGAGCGATCCCCTCGGCTCTCTGCCCCAAGATCCCGGAGGGTGCCCGCCCGGCGCCTTTCCGGCCGACACCTTGGGGGGCGACAACGCCGGCCGCCACCTCGGGTGGACGCCTTATTGCGGGCCGCGATTTCCAATCGGGACCATCGGCCCCGATCGCAGCGGCGGCGGAGGTCAAGCGGCGAGCAGCCGCGGTGACGAGCGCGCCGTCGAGGTCTTCGAGGTGCGAAGCAAAGGGACCGCGTACGGGTTCGAGTTTCTCTTGAAGCGAAAGCTCACCCAACGAATCGGCGGGTTTCTCTCCTATACGCTCTCGCGCTCGACGCGCTATGCCCGCGGCGAGCGGTTCATCGCGTCGTTCGACCGAACGCACGTGGCCAACGCCGCCGTCGCCTTCGACCTCGGCCGGAGTTGGCGCGCGGGGACACGGCTGGTCTTTTACACGGGTGTCCCGCGCGCGGCCGATGCGAGCGGCCAAGATACGAGCCGCTTGCCCGCGTTCTTTCGGGTCGACCTTCGGCTGGAGAAGCGCTGGTCGATCGGCAAGAGCGGCTGGCTCGCGCTGGTGGCCGAGTGGATGAACGCCACCTTGACCAAAGAGGCCGTCTCCACCAACTGCACACTTCGCGGCTGCGACGTGCAGACCATCGGGCCGGTCACGATTCCAAGCATTGGATTGGAGGGAGGATTTTGAGATGACGCGAGCACGGGGCATGGTCGCGGCGGGGATCCTCGGGCTCGTCGCGACCTCTTGCGAAGACGGCGGCACCACGCCCGCTCCCCCACCCTGCGACGAGGTGTGCCAGGAGTCCATCGCGCTTCGCGGGGTTCGGGAGACCATGAAGCTGGTCTTCAATCTGACCTTGCAGGGCAAGCCGGTGGGGGAGCACGATCGCACCATCCCCTGCCCCCTCGGAGGAACGGCCCGGATCTTTGGCACCGCCACCTCGAATCCCGTTCAGGGGGCAACGGAAGTCCACCTCACTTACGTCCTCGACCACTGCGCATACCTGGAGAAGGACGAGGAGCCGCGTCAAAACTATTCGCTGACCACCACCGGTACCATCCGCCAGAATGGAACGATTGCCGTGCAGCCCTCGACGACCAGCGCGCTGGTCATGAAAAGCGATGCCGTCACCGTCGTGGGCACTGTACATGCGCCCCCGCACGACTACCGCGCCGAGGCTTGTCCGGCCGAACTGGCCCAAAACGGCGCGCGCCTCTCGGGCAAATTCTGCCAAAGGACGGTCGGCGTCGACCTTTGACGCATTGGAGCGCGCCCACACGCGCCGACGCAAGGTGCTACCCGGTCCCTGGGGTCGAAAAGACGACGCAAAAAGACGAAGCGTGGCGAGAAGTCGACATCCGGTCGACCTCCACCTCGGACAAGCGTTTTCGTTCTCGCTAAGATCGCGCCCCGCCCATGACGACCAATCCGCTCGCATTCCATACGCTCCCTCGCACCCGCGCCCCTGGGGGCGAGCTCGAAGGCGATCTCGAGATCCAGCTCGCGTCCGCGAAGGGCGAAGACATTCGCCGCAAGCTGCCGCCCGAGCTCTTCGAGCGCCGCCCCCTGCGGTTCGTCTCCAAGTTCTTTTTTGCGATGGGCCTGATCGCGGCGGCGACGGCGGCCATCGTGGTGTGCTCGAGCTGGGCCATCGTCGGGGTCGCGATGCTCGTCAATGGCTTCATGTTTGCGCACCTGATCGAGCTGCAGCACGAATGTTTGCACAATCACATTTTTCGCGCGCCCGCCATGAATCGCTTGTTCGGTGTGGCGTGCGGAGCCTTCATGTCCATCTCCCACTCGCACTCCCGCTACGATCACGTGCGCCACCACGCGTGGCTCGGTACCCCGAAGAACCGGGAGCACTTCAATTACCGGTACGCGAACCTCCACTCGCTCTCCGGCTTCGTGCGCGCCATCTTCGACCTGGGTCGCTACCGGCGTATCGCACACATTCTATGGAGCACCCTCCTTGGCCGCCCCGTGCCCGGCATCGACAAGCCGGCCGTGAACCGCAAAGTTCAGCATGAATACGCGCTGTACTTCGTCCTTTGGCTCGCCTCCCTCGCCGCCGCGGCCCGCTGGCCGGCGCTGCGGCTGCCGTTCGCCCTCGCCTGGTGGATCCCGACCCTGTTCATCGCCGAGGGCGTCCACTTCTTGATCGAGCTGCCCGAGCACTTTGGCCTCGACGCCATGTCCGAGCCGGACGTGCTCGCCAATACGCGGACCATGGAGACGTCGCGGCTGGTGAGCTGGTTCGTCAATGGCAATGATCTGCACACCGCGCATCATTATCACCACGGCGTACCCATGTGGAACGTCCGCAAGCTCCATGAGCTGGTCAAACCGCGCATCGTGACGGTCGAGCGCTCGTATGTTTCGTTCTATCGCGATGTCATCGCCGGGCGCGTCCGTCAGCCGTGAGTGCCCGCGGCGCGCGAGGACAACTTCGTGCCCCCATCGCGTGCGGTAACGGATAGGGTGCAACCATGCTCGAAGGGGTCACCATCGAACAATTGCGCACGTTGCGCGCGGTCGCCGAGGCTGGGAGCTTCTCGGGCGCGGCGCGAAAGCTCGGGCGCGTGCAGGCCGCGGTGAGTCAGTCGATCGACCGGCTGGAGGCGCAGCTCGAGCTGCGGCTCTTCGATCGATCGGGGCGCGTGCCGCGGCTCACGCGCCATGGCGAGGCCATCGTGGCCGCCGCGCGAAAGATCGAAGGCGACGTGGACGCGCTCGAGGAGCTGGCGGCGCACCTCAAACGCGGCGAGGAGACCTCCCTGTCGATCGTGGTCGACGCCTTGTTTCCCACCGCTTCGCTGGTGCCCTTCGCGAAGGACTTCGCGGCCGAGCATCCGAAGGTCTCCTTGGTGCTCTTTACCGACGTCCTCTCGGCGGTCACCGCCCACGTGCGCGAGCGGCGCTCGGCGTGGGGCATCGCGGTGGAGGACGCCGACGCGCGCGATCTCGAGCGGCGCCCCATCGCCGACGTGCGGCTCGTCTCCGTCGCGGCGCGCGAGCACCCGCTGGCGAAGCGGGTCGGTGCCATCGACGCGGCGGGCCTCGAGGACGCGGTGCAAATCATCCTCGGCGAGCATCGCGATACGGCCGACACGTCCGACGTGCAGGGCGTCTTTTCACCGCGCACCTGGCGCGTGGTCGACCAAGCGACCAAGCACGCGCTCATCGCAAGCGGCCTCGGGTGGGGACATATGCCCGAGCACCTCGTTCGCGACGATCTGCGCGCGGGGCGCTTGGTGGAGCTCTTGCTCGATGCCTGGGGCAGCAGCCCGCTGCGGCGCTCGCTCGTGCTCGTTTGGCGGCGCGGGGCCGTGCTCGGCCCGGTGGCGCGATGGGCGCAGCAGCGCCTCTCCGAGCTATGCCTCCGCGAAATCGAGCCCGAGGTGGCGCGCCGCGCGACCCATCACACGACGTGATGGAACCTCTCACGGCACCTGCAGTATCGCGAGGTCGCCCCCCGTCCGTAGATTGAGCGCCATGAGCACCGAGACCACAGCATCCGTCACGTCGAAACGAGCGCGCGCACACGAGGTTCGCACCGTCGAGAGCGTCGTTCCGAGCAATCGCTTTCACTGGGTCGGCAACGGCTTCCACGTATCGACGTATTTTCCGAGCGAGAAGGTCCCCGCGGAGCGCGTAAGCCCCTTCGTGCTCATGGATTATGGCCCCGCCAAGGAGTTCGCGCCGCTCGCGCGCGGCAAGCGCGGCGTGGGATGGCACCCGCACCGCGGGTTCGAGACGGTCACCCTGGCGTGGGAGGGCGCGGTGGCGCACCGGGACAATGCGGGGCACGCCGGCGTGATCGGGCCCGGCGACGTGCAGTGGATGACCGCGGGCGCCGGGATCTTTCACGAGGAGTACCACGAGGAGGGCTTCACCCGCCGCGGCGGAAAGATGCACATGATGCAGCTCTGGGTGAACCTCCCCAAGCGCGACAAGATGGCGGCGCCCGGATACCAACCCATCATGGCGTCGCAAATCCCGACGGTCCCCGTCGAAGGAGGCGGCGAGGTCCGGGTCATCGCCGGGGAGCATGCCGGCGCCCGAGGTCCGGCCCATACCTTTACACCGGTCACGATGCTCGATGCCCAGCTCGCGGCGGGCGCGCGATGGCCCGTCATCCTTCCGTCCGGCCATAACGCGCTGGCGGTGGTCGCCGAGGGCCGCGTGCGGGCGGGCGACGCGCTCGTGGGCGCGGGGGAGCTCATCCTCTTTGCCAATGACGGCGCGCGCCTCGAGCTCGTCGCCGAAGAAGCGGCGCACGTCATCGTCCTGGCCGGCCAGCCGCTCGATGAGCCGATCGTCGCCTATGGCCCCTTCGTCATGAACAGCGTCGAGCAAATCGAGCAAGCGATTCACGACGTCAACACCGGAAAGTTCGGCGATATCCCGGAGTGACGCCGAACGCAGGCCCGTGCAGAGCAGGGATCGCCGAGCGCCGAGGGGCGCTCGGATCGATCCTGCGCGTGGCTACGCTTTCGTGATTCGAATCATGGGTCGACGGCGCGGAAGTCGGAGGCCGCCGCGTCGATCACGCGAACGCCGGGCTGGCCCGCCGCAAAGATCTCGGTGCTCTCACGGTTGGCTTCGCCGGTGCGCTGCATGTAGAAGCCCGGGGCGAGCAGCGCCACGGGTGCATCGGGGTTCGGGCCCGCGGAGAAGGACTGAACGCTGCCGCCGAGGATGGCACACTGCTCGGCGGTCAGCTCCTTTTCGAAGGTGAGGATGCTCGCGTTGCGAACGGTCGACTCGCCGCGGAAGTTGCCGGTCAGGGTAAATGTCCGGTCGCCCAACGAGGGGAGGAGCGACGCGACGTCCCGCGGGTAACCCGACTCCGCGACCGCTTGGGGCACGACATAGCAGGCGATCCCCTCCTTGACGTAATCGTAACGCGCCTCACCCAATTCGTTGTAGTCCGACGTGTAATGGTGATCCTTGCCGTTGTAATAACGATACAAGGGGATCGCGCCATTCTCGGGCGATGAGTACACGTATCCGGCGATGCCCTCCTTGGTGTAGCCGCCCCGCCCTTCACCGAGCTCGCCGTAGTTGGTGGTGTAAAAATGATCGCCGCCATCCCAATAGCGGTAGAGGGGCACCGTCCCCGGCTGCTGGGTCTCGAAGATGTACCCGGGCGACGTCTCCTCGCCGTAACCGCCGTCTTCCGGGTGCTCCTCGTGGATGGTGTAGAAGTGCTCGTTCCCGTTCCAATAGCGCCGCAATCGCCGGAGGCCCCGCGGCACCACGGCCACCTGTCCGTTCATCAGGAACACGTGCAAGGTGAAGGGCACGTCTTGCACCTTTTCCTGCTGCAAAATGGCTTGAAAGACGAGCTTTTTCATGGCTGGGATGCGCAGCGGCGTCTCGAACTTGTAGGCGATGGCCTCCGTTTCGGTCCCCTCTTTGCCACCCTCCAGCGAGATCTCGAACTGAAACTCGCTCGAGGCTTTTACGAACAGCGCATTGACGGCAAAGCCGACCTTCCAGCCAATCTTGGTCCCCGCCTTGACGTACCACTTGACCTGATTGGTCACCGTCTTGTCCACGCTCGCCTTGACGTCTTGCGCCGTCGACGAACAGTTGCTGTAGACGATCTCGTCGATCAGCAAGGGCGCCACCATCGAGTCCGGCGGGTGCGCGATCATCTGCTTGTCGTAATTTGCTCCGTCGAACTCCCGCTCGGCGATGAAGACCGTGCTGCCCCGAGCCTCGAGGCGCTTGTTCATCTCCCGAACCATCTCCACGGTGATTGTCGGCATGTGACCCCTCCTATCCGCCGCGGGCTGCGCGCGGAAACGGCCATCGTAACGCCATCACCTGGGGGGTTGTCGCGTACAATGGAGGGGCTCCACGAGAAGAGAAAGAGAAGACGAGACGCCACACCGCGATTCGGGGGGCGTTCGTTTTCGCTTCGAGGCACAATGCGCGTTACGACGCTGGACGTCGCGACGCGCAATGGCCTCTCGCGCAACGGGCCACGGGCAGCGGAGAGAGCGGTAGTTACAGATGTCTAATTGACACCAAATTCTCGCAGGGGCGCACGAGGCTGTCACGAAGTGTTCGAGCCGGCGGCCGCAACGGGGAACCCGCGCCGTGACGAGGGCATCGCCTTAATCGGGGGGCATGGTCCAATCATGAAACGGTTTGCCATCGACACATGGATCTTCGCGCTGGCGCTGAGCGCGGGATGCAGCTCGACACCTGCGTCGTCCGGTCTCGAATCGTCGGGTCTCGCGTCGCCATCGGGCGCCGCGCTTTTAGGCGACGGCGTCGCGCGGGCGATGGTCGACGGCCATCCGCCTTCCGACGTGCTGGTATACGCGAAGGGCAAAGCCGATTTGGGGAGCGAGGCGCTCCCGACCTCGCGGGCCGAGCGCACGACCGAAGTGCATCGCCGTCTGGTCGCGCATGCCGTGAACGCGCAGCAATCGCTCCGGACGTGGCTCACCGAACAGGGCGCCGCGACGACGTCATTTCACATCGTGAATGCCGTGCTCGTGAAGGGGGCGGCGCCGCACCTTCTTCGCCAGCTCGCTGCGCGCGCAGATGTCGCGAAGATTGCTCTCGACGCGCGCGTCGCGTCGGATGCGGCCGTGGAGACCATGGCCGTCTCACCTTCGGCTCGAGGGATCGCGTGGGGTATCGAGCGGACGGGGGCGCCTCGGGCCTGGGAGAGCGGCTTCACCGGCGCGGGTGTCGTGGTCGGTCTCATCGGCTCGGGGGTACGCGGGACCCATGAAGCGCTCCGCGGAAACTTTCGCGGGCTCGAGAACCATGGCTGGTACGACGCCGTGGATGGGCTCTTGACACCTTACGACCCCGTGGGCACGGGCACGCATATCGCTGGCATTGCCGTGGGTGCAAACGGTATTGGAATGGCGCCGGACGCACGCTGGATGGCGTGCGCAGCATGCCGGAGCGAGGGCTGCGCGGACTCCGCTCTCTTGAAATGCGGCGAATTCATGCTCTGTCCTAGGGGAGACGCCTGCGAAGCTGCACCCCATGTCGTCGTGGCCGGGTTTGGTGGTGGCCGGGGGCACACGTTCTACAATGAGATCATTGACGCGTGGAGAGCCGCCGGGATCATCCCGGTATTCGCCGTCGGGAATCATGGCCCGAGCTGCGCGACGGCCCACTCGCCCGGCGATCAGCCCAACATCATCAGCGTTGGCGCGACGACGCCGAACGGGGAGGTCTCACCGTTTTCGTCCCGGGGTCCAAGCGTGGATGGGCGGATCGCTCCGACCCTCGTCGCGCCCGGATCGCACGTACTCTCGGCGGGTCTCACCCGCGACACGAGCTATGAGACCAAGAGTGGAACGGCGTTCGCCGCTGCACACGTGGCCGGCGGGGTCGCGCTTTTGCTTTCGGTCAGTCCGAACATGACCTTCGAACAGGTGACGAACGCCATCGCGAGCAGCGCCGATGCAACCGCCCCCGCGGGTCAGAGCTGCGGCGGAATCGCGGACGACGTATTTCCCAACAACCTAGCCGGCTTTGGCACATTGAACATACAAAAGGCACTGGCGAGCGTACTCGAGACCGGGGAATGACGCGCCCGTCCAGCTGGGCGCCCCACCGGGGCGCCCATTCGGTGGAATATCCGCGCTACCCGCGCGTCAACTGCGTAATCTGAATCAAATTCCCACAGGTGTCGTTCAAGATGGCGATTTTGGACGCGGTCACGTCGGTGGGCGGCATGGTGAACTCGGCGCCGCGCGCCTTCATGCGCTCGTAGTCGGCTTGCAGATCACTGGAGTAGAAATTGGCCGCGGGCTGGTTCTGTTGGAACAGCGCCTGTTGGTAGGCTTTTCCCGCCGGGTTGTCGTTCCGCGCCAGTTGCAGCTCGGTGCCCTCCGGCTCCTCGGCCGAAGCCACGGTGAGCCAGCGGAAGGGGCCGTTGCTGAAGTCTGCTTTCTTCACGAAGCCCAGTACTTCGGTATAGAAGCGCAGAGCCTTGTCCTGATCGTCGACGTATACGTTGGTCAGCTTGATCTTCATGTTTCTCTCCTACTTTCAATAACGAACCAAAACGTCTTTTTTCGCGGGCGCGCTATGCCACGCGGTTTGCCAGGTGTTGCCCGGTGAGCGAGGCGCGGTGTTTCACCAGCTTGGCGGGTACGCCTTCGAAGACGATTTTTCCGCCTTCGTTCCCCGCGCCCGGTCCCATGTCCAGGACCCAGTCCGCGCGCGCCACGATATCGAGGTTGTGCTCGATCACGATCACCGTCGAGCCATTGTCCACCATGCGATCGAGCAATTGGATGAGGGCCGCCACGTCGGCCATGTGAAGCCCGGTGGTCGGCTCGTCGAGGACCACGATGTCCGAAGGCTTGCCCAGCTCTTCGGCGAGCTTCAGCCGCTGCCGCTCGCCGCCGGAGAGCGTATTCAAGCGCTGCCCCAGCGCGAGATAACCGAGCCCCACGTCCTGCAGGGTGCGCAGGATGGCCAGCACCGGCTTCTCGACGAAGTACCCGAGCGCCTCTTTCACCGAGAGGCCGAGCACGTCGTTGATGTTCTTTCCCCGCAAGGTCAGCGCCAGGACCTCGCCCGTGAAGCAGCGGCCATCGCACGCTTCGCAGCGCGTGGCGACGGGATCCATATGCTGCAAATCGGTGTAGATGACGCCGAGCCCCTCGCACGCCGGACAGGCGCCTTCGGAGTTCGAGCTGAACAGCGCAGGTTTTACCTTGTTCGCCGTCGCAAAGGCCTTGCGGATCGCGTCGGCCATGCCCGAATAGGTCGCGAGGTTGCTCCGTCGCGAGCCCGGGGTGAGCGACTGGTCGACCACCACCGCCTCGGGGTGGCGCGGGATCAGGCACCCGTGGATCAGGGAGCTCTTTCCGCTACCGGCGACCCCCGTCACCACCGTGAGCACGCCCTTGGGGATCTTCACCGTGACATGGCGCAGGTTGTTCAAGGTCGCTTTTTCGACCACGAGATGCCCCTTCGCCTCGCGGTATTCGGTCTTGAGGGCCGCGCGCTGCGCGAGGTGTTTTCCCGTCTTGGTGCCCGACTTCTTCAGCGCCGCGAATGTCCCCTCGAAGACGATGGCCCCGCCCTCCTTCCCGGCGCCCGGGCCCATGTCGACGATGTGATCGGCGATGGCCATCACCTCCGGCTTGTGCTCCACCACCAGGACGGTGTTGCCTTTGTCGCGCAGCATGCGGAGCACGTCGCTCAGGCGCTCGATGTCGTGGGGGTGGAGGCCGATGGTCGGCTCGTCGAAGACGTAGGTCATCTCGGTGAGCGCGGCGCCGAGGTGGCGGACCATCTTCACGCGCTGCGATTCGCCGCCGGACAGGGTGGCCGTCTCACGGCTCAAGGTCAGGTACCCGAGGCCGATGGCGACGAGGTGCTCGAGCCGCTCCACGATGCGCGCCTGGAGCGGCGCCACGGACGGCACGACCAGGTTCTTCATCCACCCGAGCACCTCGCGGATCGACATCGCCGATACGTCCGCGATGCTGTGCTTATCGATCTTGCATGCGCGCGCCGGCTCGGCGAGCCGCGTGCCCCCGCAGGCATCGCACGGGCCGCGCGTGACGATCCGGGCGAAATGCTCCCGCAGGCTCGAGGTCATCCGCTCGGCGTCTCGGCCCAGGTAGACCCGCTTGAATTTGACGAGGAGCCCCTCGTAAGGGCTCTTCATGTTGCCGACCGATTTCACCTTCACCTTGGGATCGTCGAAGTACAAAAACTTCTCCCACTCGGCTTTGGTGTAATGGCGCAGCTTCTTCTTGACATCGAAGAAGCCGGAGTTGGCGAAGATCGACCAGTTGTATCCGTCTTTGACGAAGGTGGGGAAGAGGATCGCGCCCTCGGCCAGCGATTTGTTCTTGTCCACCAGCGCGTCGAGATCAATCTTCGAGACGCGCGCGAGCCCCTCGCACTCGGGGCACATGCCGCGCGGATCGTTGAACGAGAGCGCGAGGGCGTGCGGCACCTTGGGCGCCCCGATGCGCGCGAAGAGCACGCGAAACATGGTGTACACGTCGGTGGCGGTGCCCAAGGTGGACCGCGGAGTGCCGCCCAGCCGCTGCTGATCGACGAGGATGGCCGTCGAGAGGTTGTGCAGCGCGTCCGCGTCCGGCTGGCCGTAATGCGGAAGAAAGGTCTGAACGAAGGTGGAGAATGTCTCGTTGATGAGCCGCTGCGACTCGGCGGCGATGGTGTCGAAGACCAGGGAGCTCTTTCCGCTGCCGGAGACGCCCGTGAACACCGTCATCTTGCGGCGGGGGATATCCAGCGAGACGTTCTTGAGGTTGTTCTCGCGCGCGCCGCGAACTTCGATGTTGCCGAATGGAGAGCGCATGGGCCCTTCGAGGCCCGGCGGGATCATGGGCAGCGCGCTCAAGACGGTGCGCCTTTCCACCTCGGGGCCACCACCCCGAGCTGCTCCGCGTATTCGGCGGTGAGGCGCTGCCAATCGAACTTCGTCGCCTCGCCGCCGACGATGCGGCCGAGCGGCTCGCCGGCGAGGAGTCGATCGAGCACGTCGAAGCAGATGTGCCAGCCCGCGGCGCCCCACGAAATAAAGCCGCGTTCGATGTTGTGCCAGAGCGTGAGGCGCGTACCGTTGCCCAGCGGCTCCAGCTCCCAGCGGACGTCTTGGGCCCCCCAGCTGAACTCGAGCACCTTGTGCGGGTCCGCCCGCTTCACGCGGCTCTCGGAGACCTGCGGCTTCGGCGATCCCGCGGCCGTGAGCTTTGCGGTGCCCACTGTGCCGAGGCTCCGGTCGGAGTCGAACGGAGCCCACTCGCGGAGGTGTTCGGGCTCCGTGAGCGCCTCCCAAACCCTCGCCGGGGGGTGGCGGAGATCGCGGACGAGGACCAAGGTCCATTTCTCGCCGTCCTTTTCGATCTTGGCCCCGGTCGCCCCGCCGGGCGCGTACTGCTCACGCTTGCTCATCGCTTCTTTCCTTTCCGGGATGCCAGCTCCATCTTATCGAGGTGGCGCTCCAGCGCATCGACATGGACCGTCCAGAAACGCCGGAACGGCTCCAGCCAGGCGTCGACCTCCATCAGCGGCTCGGGCCGCAATCGATAGACGCGCCGCTGCGCTTCGACCCGCGCCTCCACGAAGCCGGCCTCGCGCAGCACGCGGAGGTGCTTGGACACGGATGTCTGGGGCATGCCCAGGCTCTGCTCGATCTCGCCGACGGATCGCTCGGACGACGCCAACAGACGGAGGATGGTCCGGCGGTTTGGCTCCGCGAGGATCGCGAACGAAGATTCCATGCGAAGTATATACGCTCGAGGTCATATGAACGTCAAGGCACATTCAACGCGATGCGCATGGCGCAGCGCGCTCGGCACACCGGTCGGTGCGATGAGCCGGCGAGCAAGCGCATCGGTCCATGCGCGAGCAGCTCGTCGCCTCGTCGCCTCGTCACCTCGAGATGAATCCAGAGCTCGATTCGAAGGAGATGGACCTCTCGCCCCATGTCCTTCGATCGTTCGAAACGTGCGCTTGAAACTGCACTGCGCAAAAGCGGCGGCTAGGCCTTTGGCTTCGACTTGCCGGCCGCGCGTGCGGGCTTCGCCTTCCCGGCATTGTGGGCGACGGCGGCCTTCACGAGCGCTTTGAATGCGCGCGCATCGACCTTTTCCCCTTCACGGATATCGATGGCCCTTCGCACGTTCCCTTCCAAGCTGGAATTGAAGAGGTTCGCGGGATCGGGGAGCATGGCCCCCTGCGTGAACGTGAGCTTCACGACCTGCTTGTACGTCTCGCCGGTGCAGATAATCCCACGGCGCGACCATACGGGGGTGCCCATCCACTTCCACTCTTCGACCACCTCGGGGTCGACTTCCAGGATGAGCGCCCGCATGCGGGCAAGGGTCTCCCCGCGCCAGCCATCGAGATCGCGGATCCGCTGGTCGATGAGGGAGGAGGCCGATTCCGTCTTCGCATTCGCGCCCGCCTTCGCCTCCGTCACTGCCTTCGCGTTCACGCCCGCCTTCTTCGCGACCGGCTTCGCTTTCGTAACCACCTTCGCATTTGCGCCCGGCTTCACGTTTGCGCCCGACTTCGCGTTCGCGCCCGCCTTCTTCGCGACCGGCTTCGCTTTCGTAACCGCCTTCGCGTTCACGCCCGACTTCGCGTTCGCGCCCGCCTTCTTCGCGACCGGCTTCGCTTTCGTAACCACCTTCGCGTTCACGCCCGCCTTCGCGTTCACGCCCGCCTTCTTCGCGACCGGCTTCGCTTTCGTAACCACCTTCGCGTTCGCGCCCGGCTTCACGTTTGCGCCCGCCTTCTTCGCGACCGGCTTCGCCTTCGTAACCACCTTCGCGTTCACGCCCGGCTTCGCGTTCACGCCCGGCTTCACGTTTGCGCCCAACTTCGCGTTCGCGGCCGCCTTCTTCGCGACCGGCTTCGCGGCCGCTGGCGCCTTGACCTTGGGAACGGCGGTTGCGGTCTTCTTCGTTTTGGCCGTGGATGTACGCGTTACGCTTGGACGCGTGGTTCCCTTGGCCTTCGGCTTCGCCTTGGCTGCCATGAGCACTGGACCTCCTGCATATGTCACATCGCCGACCGTGGCGAATCCGTCAAGTCATGTGTCGCGGTTTCGAGTCAAAGCGTCGCGAGCAGCTCACGCGCTCTTCGAACGTCGACGGTCTGACTCCCCTCCGTGAAGTGCGCGACGATGGGGGCCAGCAGCTCACGCGCCGCGGCCGGTCGGGATTGATTCATCAAAAGACGCGCGTACCCATATGCGAGCCGGAGCTCCAGGCCCCGCGCGCGTTGCCGGCGCGCGACCGTGAGGCCGCGCTCGAAGCACTCTTGCGAAAGGGAGGGGTCGGCGCCCAATGCCATCGAAACTTCGCCGCGCAGTCGAAACATTTCGGCTTCGAACTGGCGCTCGCCGGTGGCCTCGATGAAGGCCGCCATTTCATCGAGCGTGCGCAGCGCGTCGTCGAACGCGGCGATTTGCCATTGCGCCCACGCGAGCACGGCGAGGACCTGCGGAAATCCCAATCGGATGCTCAAGGTGCGGTAGTCGGCCACGCTCCGCTCGATATCCTCGATGCCCGACCGATCGCCCGTGCCGATGCGCGCCCACCCCCGCCCGAGGGTCGACACCAAACGAAGACCATATTTGTCCGACGTGACGATCGCTTCGTCGGCCACCCCCCGCAGCTCGTCGTAAGCTCCACGATAACCGCAGCAGTTTGCCAGGAACTCCAACGAGAGCCCCAGGCTGAACGGATGCCCGACCTCGCGCGCGAGCGACACCACCTCCCGTGACCGTTCGAGCGCTCGATCGGGATACCCCAGAAACCAAAGGACCTCCCCCAGAAGCAGCCCCAGAGTGACACCTGGATCGAAGCCGATCCGCATGGCCAGCTTTCCATGCTTGCGCACGTCATAGAGGGCGAACCCCGCCTCCAAGCATCGGCGGGCCTCGACGAAGTCCCCGAGGAACGAGAGGCATGGCCCCAGCGCGGCCCGCGCGAGGATCCACATTTCTTCGTCGCCGGCTTCGTCCGCGAGCGCGATCAAATCCCGCGCGACCTCGGCCGCGGCTTCGAGATCGCCCGCGCCCAGATAAAATTGATTGAGCCCGAAAAGCGATTGAAACGACGCGATGTCCCGGCCTCGCGCGAGGGGCGCGAGCTCCCTCACCCGCGCATAGGGTGCTTGCACGTCCGGAGAGATGGGCCCATTGGCCGCCATGAGCGCCATACCGCGCGCGAGCTGCAACGAGAGCTCGTGCCCATCGCGCGCCTCGCCCTCGGCCAGCATGCGCAGCTGCGCGATCGCGAGCGCATAGTGCGCGGCCGCGTCGGTGTTGGCCAGACGATCGGAGGCGCGCTCTCCGGCTCGTTCGAAGTAGATGGCGGCTTGCTCGTGACGGCCGGCCTCCATGAAATGCATGGCCGCGAGCTCCGGGTGCCGTTCGATGCTCTCGGGGAAGTGCTCGACCAGCATTTCGGCCGCGCGCCGGTGGACCTCCCGGCGCTCGTTTTTGACCAGCGATCGATACGCGGCGTCCCGAACCAACGCGTGCTTGAACGCGTACGCCGACGAGGTGCCGTGCGCTTGCCTGCGGAGGATGCCCGTCTCCACCAGCTGCATGAGACCGATTCGCAAGGACGCCTCCGCCAGCCCCGAGATCATTCGAATCATGTCGTAGGTGGCATCGCGGTCGAGCACGGCCGCCACGCGCGCGACGTCCTGGCCCTCCCGGGAGAGCGCCCCCAGACGCGCGCGCAAGAGATCCTCGAGGGTGGCCGGGATGCTCCCGGACGCGAACGCATCGAGCGGGATCGGGAGCCCTCGCTGCTCGGCCTCGTGGAAGGCGTCCGCGACGCTCCGCGTGAGCTCCTCGACGAACAGCGGTACGCCATCGGTCCGCTGCACGAGCTGCTCGACGATCGGTGAAGGCAGGCTCCGTCCCTGGCTTGCGAACGCGATCATGGCGCCGACCTCCTCGGACGACAGCCTCGCGAGCGCCATGCGGTGCAGGTGCGAAGAGCGCGGCCACGACGGATCGAACTCGGGCCGGGCGGTGACGAGCACCATCGCCCGGGTGGCGACCATGCGATCCAACAGCACCTCGAGCAGATCGAGGGTCGACGTATCGCTCCAGTGCGCGTCCTCCACGAGCAGCACCAGGGGCCTTTGAAGGGCCATGTGCTCGAGGAGGGTCGCCAGGATGCTCTGCATCCGCCTTCGGAGCAGATCCGGGCTGATGAACAAAGGAGCGTCCCGATCGCCCGTCGGGATCCCCAAGAACCGCGCGAGGAGCGGGAGATGCTCCGGCAAGGAGAGCGACGCCGCCGCGAGCGCCGCCTCCAAAAGGCCCAATTTCTCATGGGCGGGAGCGTCGCGGCGCAGCCCCAGCTTGCGAAGGATCCCGTCGAAGATGGGCTCGAGCGCGCTGTTCTGAAAATGCGGCCAGCACTGGCATCGCACGATGGACTGCGAATCGACCGCGGCCCGTTCGAGGTGCTGCGCCACCAGCCGCGATTTGCCGATCCCGGCCTCGCCGGCGATCCATACGAACTGACCCTTGCCCGCCTTCACCCGCTCCGAGAGCTCGCGGAGCACCTCGAGCTCGCGCTCGCGGCCCACCAGCGGGATCCGGTGGCCGTCCGCGATCCCATCGAAGCGCGTGTTCGTGGGCCGGAGGACGCGGTAGCAGCGCCCGGTCTCTCTGGTTTCCTCGCAGCGTTCGAGCTCGAAGTTGCTCCGCACCAGGGCCTCGGTGGTGTGCCCGATGAGGATCTCATTTCGCCCCGCGCGCCCCTCGAGCCCTTGCGCCACGTGGAGCGCCTCCGCTTGAAACGCCACCGACGCGGACGCGTGGCCCGTGCGCCTCGCGATCGAGAGGCTGGTCGCCACCCCGATGCGCGCGCCGCCGCGCCCCTGCATGGCGTCGACGATGAGCGTCGCCGCACGGAGCGCGCGCGGGGCGTTGTCTTCGTGGGTGGTCGGATATCCGAAGCAGGCGACGAAGCGCGGCCCGAGCAGCAACAAGATGGTCCCTTCGAGCTCTCGAACCACCGTGGAGCAAACCTCGAAGAAGTCGTGGAGCAACGCCGTCGCCTCCTCGAGCCCCCGCTCGTCCATGAGCTCGGGCGCGTCGCCCGGGGCGCACGACAAGACGGTCACCTGGCGCATTTCGGGTTTTGGGGCCGCGCGTAGGTTCGTGTCGTCGGTCCGCGCGCGCATGACCTGCGTGAGGGCGACCTGCAGTTTGACGAGCGCATCGAGCAGCTCGTCGGCGGTGCCAAAGCGATCGGCGGCGCGCTTCATCATGGAACGCTGCGCGATCCAATCCGCCTCCTCCGGCATCTCCGGGCGGATCGCGCGCAGCGAGGGCGCGGGCTGGGGCGAAATGACGTCATCGCGGATCTCCGTGATGGTGCTGCCGTCGAACGGCGCGGAGCCGGTCAAGAGCTCGAAGAACATGACGCCGACCGCCCAGATATCGCTGCGACCGTCCTGCGGCTCGCCCTTCCACTGCTCGGGGGACATGTAGCGCGGCGTCCCCCAGAGCCCCTGGTTCATGGCCCCCGGCTCGTGGGTAAAGATGGCCACGCCGAAATCGAGGATCTTGGCCGTGCCGTCCTTTGCAATGAACACGTTGCTCGGCTTGAGATCGCGGTGGGTGATGCCCGCCCGGTGCGCTTGCGAGAGTCCTTTGGCCACGTCGGCCATGATCCGAACCACGCGCCGGGCATCCACCGCGCCCTCGCGCACGACCTCGTCGAGCGGCCGCCCTTCGAGGTATTCCATGACGAGAAAAGGGATCCCTCGGTCGATCCCCATATCGAAGAGGCGAACGATATTTTCATGATTCAACCGGGCGCACGCCCGCGCCTCGAGCTGCAGGCGCTCCAGCCCCTCGGGGGTGCTGCGCGCTTCGTTGACGAGAAACTTGATGGCGACCCTGCGATCGAGCACCGTATCGCGCGCGAGGAATACGATCGACATTCCGCCGCCACCCAAGCGCTCGAGGAGCAAGAACCGCGTTCCATCGGCCCCGCCCAAGCGCCATCCCAATGCCGGCTGAGTTTTGGGGGGAGCGACCGACACAAGCGTGCGATTGTCGACCGAGACCCGCACGCTGTCCGTGATGGTGTACGGGGATCCGCCCCGGCCCTCGTCGGGACTCGGCCTTTGCGCAGAGCTCCAATGCGCCTCCGGAGGCTCGGCTTCATCCTTCGATTTCATTGGGCAAGTCTTGCACGAATCACGTCGCGGCGATCGATTCGCTCGGCCAAAGCGATAAGACGTCCCACCCCTCGAAAATGAGCCCTTTCGGGATGTCGAACAATCATCTCCCTGCGCGTGACCCTCCATGCCCGAGCTCACGTCGAGGCGCGCGCCCGTCTCTGTCTCTACGCGTTCGACATCGAGAGCTTTTTCGATGAGCCACCATGGTCATTCGAAGGGATGGCCCAACTTCGAATTCGGTCTCATTCACGAATCGATTCACGTACTCAATACGCATCTTGCGTTCAATATCCATTTTTGCGTTCGATATCTATTTTGCGCTCGATATCTATTTTGCGTTCGCGCTCGAATTGAAATGGAATGTCGCATATGACATTCGCTCGTTCTCGGACATGGTCGGGTGTGCTCGTCGTGCCGGATATTCGTGGCCTCGTTGCGTGCGGTCATGTTGCGGCGCGCGGCATGTGCTAACCCATGGTGGATGAGCGCTTCGGCAGCGGCATGGACAGGCAGGGCAGCACGGCGTCCCCGAACCTTGCGCCCCGCCTGGCTTCGCCGCCTCGGCATGGTGGCGGCGGCCATGGGGTTTGGGCTGCTCCTCTTCGGCCGCTGGAACGCGGAGCGACTGGCCCGCGGTGGTCGCGAGCCCGCGCTCGAGCACCTGGTGATGGATCTCGCGGGCGTCTATGGCGCCTTGGTGCTGCTCCCGGCGGTGGCGTGGATGGCGCGACGGGCGCCTCTTTCGCGCGGGGCCGGCGCGCGCTGGCCGCTTCATCTTCCCCTTCACGCGGCGGCGCTCGTCGCCTTCTCCGCGGCGCATACGACCTTGGTCGGGCTCACGCGTACGTGGCTGCTTCCGCTCCTCGGGCTCACGGCGGACCAGGCGGACCAGGCGGACCAGGCGGACCCAAAATGGGCGCTGCTCCGCTATGGGCTGGAGCTGCCGAACGATGGCATCCTCGAGCTCACCGTGCGGCGCGCGCCAAAAGGCATTTGCATCGAGCTCTGCGACGATGGGCCGGGGCTCGCGCCGGGCGCACCTTCCAACGCGGGGTTCGGCCTCGCCGGCGCGGCGAGCTCCCCGCGGGCCCGCAGGCGACCCCCATGACCTACGAATCCGCCCGCGGTCGCCAGTTCGTGGCGATCGCCGCGGGCGGACATCGCAGCTTGGGCACCACCCTCGGTAATGCGGTGGTGGCGTTTGCATTGCCCGATTGAATGTCTTCCGTCGGGCGGGACCCCAGATCGCGATCGCTCAGCGCGATGATGCGGAAAGAATCTGGAGATCGACGAGGATGGTTCGCAGCTCCTCGACCCGCTCCCGCTCGAGCGGCCGCAGGGGCGCGCGGAGCGGTCCGACGCGCGTGCCCATCAGCTCGAGCGCCGCCGAAATGGTGCGCGGGAGCCCGTGGGCCACGATGAACTGCAGAAAAGGCAGCTGCCGGTAAAAGGACCGCCGGGCGCCCTCCAAGTCACCACGGACCACCGCCTCGTACAGCTCGACGTTCAGGCGGGGAATGACGTGCGGCGCGGCGGTGCACCAGCCGCGTGCGCCGGCCACCAGGGCGGCGAGGGCGAGCGGGTTGCTTCCGTTGTAGAATGCAACATCCTCGCCGCAGAGCTGCACCAGGCGATGCATGCGATTCACGTCGCCGGTGCTCTCTTTGACCATGGTGACATTCGGGATGCGCAGCAGCCGGGCGATGGTGCCGGGGGCGAGATCGAGCCCTCCGGTGGCGGGGTTGTTGTAGAGCGCAATGGGAATGGATATCGCTTTTGCGACCGCGTCGAAGTGCGCTTCGATTTCGCTGTCGGTGAGCTTCCAATAGCTCATTGGGAGGATCATCACCGCGCTGGCGCCGATTTTCTCCGCGTGCCGCGCGTGGTGCACGGTGCGCTCGGTGGTCAGGCTCGAGACGCCGACCAAGGTCGGCACACGCCCGGCGACCCGCTTCACCACCGTCTCGGCCACCGCCTCGCGCTCGGGATCGGAGAGATAGGGGAGCACGCCGGTGCTGCCGAGGGGGGCGAGCGCATGAACCCCGGCCGCGAGCATGCGATCGACCAGGGTCTCGAGGAGGCGCTCGTCGACCCTCCCGGCGTCCGTGAACGGAGTGATGGGGTAGGCGACGATGCCCCGCAGCGGCGCGCTCACGGTGCACCGCCTTCGATCTCGTGGTCCTCGTCGAAGAGTCGGTCGCCGCGATCGGGGACCTCCTCGCGCAGCGCCACGCCGCCCATGTTCTGCAGCATCGGCGCGTTCTCGCACGCGAGGTAGCGCGCGCGGCCCTCTCCGGTGTTGACGTGATTGTGCCAAGCCCACACCGGCACATAGATGGCGTCGCCTTGCTTCCACGCGACCCGCTTGCCGCCGACATAGGAGTAACCCTCGCCTTCGAGGATGTAGATCACCGTCTCGTACGTGTGGCGGTGCCGGTTCGAAGATTGGCCCGCGTCGAGCCATCCGATGGTCATGCTGATGGCGTGCGACGGCAGGTCGACGAAGAAGACGGGGTGCTTTCGGGCCCTCGAGTAGTCGCCGTGCGCGCCGGCCGTCTCCACGGCTGGATGGGCGAGCTTCTCGGGCATCACCACCCGTGGCCGGGGTGGGGTCTTGTCGAAATCCGCAGAATGGAAGGTGTCGGGCATGATGGCTCCTCGGCCGCCGATGGGGCGGCACCCGCTGCCGCGGCGATGCCGCGCTTGCGTCTCGTATCTCGTAGCGCAAGACTGGTCCCTTACGAGGCTCCAGAATGAATATGTCGACGGGTCCAGACAAACGACCGTGGCGCTTCGATCTCGCGCTCGATCCCCACGCCGCCGTCCCCCGAACGACGCAGCTCGCGCGCGCGCTCGTCGCCGAGATCCAGCGCGGGCGGCTCGCGCCGGGGTCGTTTTTGCCGGGCAGCCGGACGCTCGCCGCGCAGGTGGGCGTCAATCGCAAGGTGGTCGTCGCCGCCGCCTCCGAGCTGGTGGCGCAAGGATGGCTGGAGGCGCTGCCGGCGCGCGGGATCCGCGTGGCCTTGAACCTGCCGAACTTCCCCGTGGGGGACGCCGAAGCGCGGCGCGCGAGAGCTCCGCGCGCGGTCGTTCGCGGCGGAGCGTCCGTGCGCGTGACCGATGGGCACCCCGACGCGCGCCTCGCGCCGGTCGATGCGCTCGCCCGCGCGGAGCGGCGCGCCCTTCGATCGCTCGCGCGCGCCGGCGGGCTCGGCTACGGCGATCCCGCGGGCGATCCGGTGCTGCGCGAGGTGCTCGCGGGCTTCGTCAACCACGCCCGGGGCCTGTCGTGCTCGATGGATCACGTGTTCCTGACCCACGGCAGCCAAGGGGCGCTCAGCCTGTTCGCGCTCGCGTTCCTGAAACCGGGCGATGTGGTGGCGGTGGAGAACCCCGGCTACGTGCCGGCGTGGCGCGCGTTCGAGCTCGCCGGCGCCACGGTGGTGCACATCGGGGTCGACGCGCAGGGGCTCTGCACCGAGGAGCTCGAGGTGGTCGCCAAGAAGCACCGGCGCCGGCTCAAGGCGGTCTATGTCACGCCGCACCATCAGTACCCGACGACGGTGGCGCTCTCGCCCGAGCGGCGCATGCACCTGCGCCAAATCTGCGAGAAGCACGGCGCCTGCATCCTCGAGGACGACTACGACTACGAGTACCACTTCGACGGAACGCCGCTCCTCCCCATGTCGGCGACCCCCTCGCCCGCCGGGCCGCCCTTCGTCTACATCGCGTCGCTCTCCAAGCTCCTCGCCCCCGCCGTCCGTCTCGGCTATGTCATCGCCAGCGCCGCGATGGTGGAGCGCCTTCGCGCGACCCGTGAGTGCCTCGATCGCCAAGGCGACGTCGTGCTCGAGCGCGCCGTCGCCGAGCTCATCGAAGATGGCGAGCTGCAACGCCACGCCCGCCGCGCGCGGCAGCTCTACATGCAGCGCCGCGATCATGTGCTGCGGTGCTTCCAGGCGAGCCCGGTGCTCGCGGCGAAGCTCGCGTGCGAGCGCCCCAGCGGCGGCCTGGCGCTCTGGGTTCGGTTGACCGGCTCCTCGAACGTCGAGGATCTGGTCGCGCGCGCGCGGTCGCAGTCGCTGATCCTCCACCCGGGCTCCGCGCACCTCGCGCGGGGCAAGGTGAACGCGTTTCGCTTTGGCTTCGCCGCGCACACGCCCGAGGAGCTGTCGCGCATCTGCCAGATCGTGGAGATGAGCGCGACCGCTGGACATATTAGGAGTCCTAAGTCATAGATAAGGCATGAGCGGCAGGCGCCTGCCTTACTTCGAGGAGCACACCGAGCCGATGGCCACGCGCATCGCGACCGGCCTGCACAAGATCGCGCTCGCCATGAAGCAGCAGGCCTGGCAGCAGGCGAACCAAGAGGGCCTATCGGCCACGCAAGGGCAGATCCTGGCGGAGCTCGTCGCGCACGGCCCGCTCACGGGCTCGGAGCTGAGCGAGCGCCTCGGGATCACGCTCCCGACCATCAGCGACTCGGCGCGCGTGCTCGTCGAAAAGTCGCTGGTCACCAAGTCGAAGGATCCGCGCCACCCGCGCGCCAGCCTGCTCACGCCGACCAAGAAGGGCGCCACCCTCGGCGCCCGCGCGCGCTCGTGGCCGGAGTTCATGGCCGCGGCCGTGCAGGATCTGACGCCCGAGGAGCAGCGGGCGTTCTTCTCCGGCGTGGTGAAGACGATCCGCAACCTGCAGGATCAGGGGCTCATCCCCGTGAGCGGCATGTGTGTAACATGCACACATTTCCGCCCCAACGTCCGCGCCGGGGCCTCACCGCACCACTGCGCCTTCGTCGACGCGCCCCTGGCGAGCGAGCAGCTGCGGCTCGACTGTCCCGAGCACGAGCGGGCACCCGAAACGACGCGAAGCGCGATCTGGGCGCAGTTCCTTCGCCCCGGCTGAGGAGCGGCCGGCGGCGCGAGCAACGTTCGTTTGAACGAGGAGACGATTCGCATGAACGACCTATCCGGCTTATCGAAGGACATCGTGAAGGGCGGGCGCTTCCCATGAGGATCCCTCCCCTCGCCCCCGCGTGGAGCACGACGGAGTGGCTGAACACCCCGTCG
The DNA here is from genome assembly GCA_037157815.1 of Sorangiineae bacterium MSr11954. Taxonomy (NCBI): domain Bacteria; kingdom Pseudomonadati; phylum Myxococcota; class Myxococcia; order Myxococcales; family Pendulisporaceae; genus Pendulispora; species Pendulispora albinea. The sequence continues at coordinate 3,715,400 of CP089984.1, read as the reverse complement.
CCGATCACGCTCGAGCAGCTCCGAGGCCGCGTGGTGGTGCTGCACGCCTTTCAGATGCTCTGCCCCGGGTGCGTCGCGCGCGGCATTCCCCAAATGCAACGGGTGGCCGAGCTCTTTGCGCGCGAGCCCCTGGTCGTCATTGGATTGCACACCGTGTTCGAGCACCACGAGGCCATGCGCGTCGAATCGCTGCGCGCGTTCCTCCATGAATACCGCGTTCGATTTCCGGTCGGCGTCGACGCGCCCGATCCGGCGGGCGGGCCCATTCCTCGGACGATGAAGGCCTACGCCATGCAGGGCACCCCCACGACGGTGCTCATCGATCCCGATGGGAGGCTCCGGCAACGGACGTTCGGCGTTCACGATGACCTACGGCTCGGGGCCTCGCTCGCGCAGCTCCTGGGCGAATCGAAGCAGGCGCGCGGCGCTGCCGGCGAGAACGCGCCGTCGCAACCCGCGCGCCTTGGCAACGACGAACATGGCAGCGACGATCATGGCGGCGACGGCCCTCGCTGCGACGAACAGGGCTGCGTAAGCACGTGATCGCGTCGCGGTGACGGCCTCGAGCGCCGGACGCGGAGACCGCCGTTGCGTTCAAGCGCCCGATCCCACCGCAACCTACCCTCGAGCTATGCAACATCTTCAAACGCTCGTCACCCACGGCGCGTGGGCCAACCGACAGCTCTTCGCCGCCCTTGGCAAGGTCGACTCCTTCGCATCGCAGAACGGCGCAAACCTGATCGTGCGGGTCCTCGATCACGCCCACATCGTCAGTCGCATCTTTCAGGCCCACCTCCAGGGTGTTCCCCACAGCTACAAGGCGACCCAGAGCGAAGTGCTCCCCACCCTCGAGGAGCTCGATCGCGCGTCCGACGCCATCGACCGCTGGTACGTGGAGACCGCCAGCTCGCTCCAAGACGAGGAGCTCGCGCGACCGCGGGAGGTGCGCTTCACCGATGGGAAGGTCGTGACGATGACCGCCGCCGAGATCATCCTCCACGTGGTCACGCACAACATCCACCATCGTGGAAACGTGGACGCCATCCTGTACCAGACGGGAATGCCGCGCCCGCGCGACGGGTTCCCCGAGTTCCTCGTCAGTCGAGCGTCCGCCATGTGATCGAGCTCAGCCCCTGCGTGGGCGTGATGCCGAACTGCTCCCGAAAGACGCGACTCAGGTGGGCGCTGTCTGCGAACCCGGCGGAGGCCGCGGCGGCGCTCAGGCTCGCGCCCGCCTCCACCGCGGCGACGGCGCGACGCAAGCGCTTCCACCGTAGATAGGCGCGCATCGGGAGCCCGACATCGCGCGTGAAAGCATGGCGCATCTGCCGCGGCGAGAGCCCGGCCTCGCGTGAGAGGCTCGCGAGGTCGACGTCGTCCGTGCCGGAGCCATCGAGGAGCGCGCACATCCGGCGAGCCGCCGGGTGTCGCGGCCCCGGTGGCGGCCCCAGGTCGACGGCGGACAGGATCGAGGCCATGAGCGCGCGCGCCATCTCCGGCGTCGGATCGCGAGGGACCATCACGTCGAGGGCGTCACGGCCCCATGCCTCGCACCGAGGCTCGGCGTCACGCGCGAGCCCCCGGCTTGCCCGCTCGTCGCCGTCGAGGAACAGCAGCGCCGCGTGAGCACACGCGCCGTGCCCATGGGGCACATGCGGAGGAATGACCGCCCCGCCAACGTGAATGCGTCCGCTGACGCTGTCCTCGATGTCCAGCCCCCCCGGCGCGATGACAATCTGCGCCGCGTGGTGCGCATGGCGCCGCGTGGCCACGAGGGGGCCCACGTAGAGCAAACGCGTCCCCGACACGAACAGCGTTCCTTTCAGGCGCGCCGGCGTGCTCAACGGTCCCCGGCTCCTTCGGGGAACGCGCGGGCTTCACGCGCGGGGCACGCATGGAACGATTCGGAGTGCACAGCGGGCTCTAGGCGGTGGAGGATCGAGGGTCGCCGCGATCGTACCATGGACCAGCTCATCCCATGGCCGAAACGTCGCCCAAGCAGCGCCCGCGAGCACCTCCCCGTGCCGGGAAGGACGCCTTCACGGACGAGAACGGCGCATGCCCATCGCGGATGGCGACGGAGCTCTATGGACCGCGAGGGGCCGCAGCGAGACGCCGGCGCATACAACACGCACGCGGATCATGAATATCCATATCCAAACAGCCGCACGCGCCATTGCGACGATCTCGACGCCGCGACAATGCCGATTTCAGAAAGGCGGCCGGCTCGCCGTTGGACCATCGGCGATTTAATTAATTTGGCATAATCGCCAAGCGGAGGATGCTTTCGTGAGAAGAACGACGCTCTCTGCACGCCGCTCGTGCGGGAGAGGTCTCCGGCCGACGGCGCCGCCCATCTTCAAAGCAGGGAAAACCCGGCAGGAACATCGCAGGAACAAAGCACGAAAGCCCGATGTGACCCCGACGGCGGCAGGATCGCAGCCCGTCGCAATAGATGTTGCATCAACACCAAAACTTCCGCTATTTCGTTATGCTGCCTCTTCGTACTGTCACACGGATTCAACACCAGCCTTCCGCTCGATAAAACGCGCGAGCGATGTGGGGATGACCATTCCAAGCTAAATCCATGTGCGCGGCGCGTTGCTCCATGAAACCTTACACGCATTTAATGTACGTACAAAGACTCGGCATTGGCGATCCATGATTTGCCGAGTTCGTTCAAATAGGTTGTCGGCGTGATTCGTTGATTCTAAGGTTCGGCGCGCAATGGCAAACGCGCAAACGTTTTCCTACGGGCGATACGCGACCTCGTGGGGCTTGGCCAGCGCAGGCTTGGTCATGCTGGGCATCTATGTCGGAAGTCGTCAGTTGCGCGATTTCGACGCTGCATTGGTGCCGTATGCGGGGGCCACGGTGCTCGCGGCATTCGGTATCGGATACCGCTACAGCATGTGGCTCTGCCGTCCGCCTACACGGATGTACTGGAGACGCGGTTGGCAGACATTCATCCGACGAATGCCAAGCAATTTGCCCCGCTTGTTCGGGGCTATTTGGAACAACGTGGTCGCGCAGCGATTCATTGGCAAACGCTCGCGCCTTCGCTGGGCCGCCCATCTGCTTATCGCGTGGGGGTGTATGCTGGCCGCGGCCGTCACCTTCCCGCTTACCTTTGGCTGGATTCGGTTCGAGAGCGAGCCGGCGGCGCCCCTCATGTACGATGTCTTCGTGTCGGGCATCAAGGTGATGCATTTCGCCAGCAATGGCCCGATCGCCCCGCTGGTCTTCAACGTGCTCGATATCGCCGCGCTCATGGTCCTCGCCGGCATCGCGCTCTCACTTTGGAGAAGGGTGCGCGATCGCGGCGCGCTGGCGCTTCAGCAGCTGGCAAACGACCTGGTGCCGCTGATGCTCCTCTTCGCGGTGGCGCTCACCGGGATCTTCCTCACCCTATCCACGCATCTTTTGCGCGGAGTGCATTATTCGTTTTTGTCCGAGCTTCACGCGATAAGTGTCATCTTCACATTGCTCTATCTGCCGTTCGGCAAGTTCTTTCACATTTTTCAACGGCCGGCACAGCTCTCCATTCAGTTCTACAAAGAGGAGGGCGTGCGCGAAGGAATGGCGCGTTGCGCGCGTTGTGGCACCAGCGGCCATACATCCAAGCTGCACACGGCCGATTTGAAGAGTGTGCAAGCAACACTTGACATTCGCTACGACACCTCGGACGGGCATTATCAAGATATCTGTCCCCCCTGCCGCCGGAAGATGCTGGCGCTGGCCCAAGACGCGCTTTGGCGGGCCACGCGCGACGCGCACCTTCCGGTCGAAGAATGACCCATGGCCAAACTTCCCATCGCCATTCCGCAGTTGGTCGAGTCCTTCGGTCCCCACCTCCATCAAACCCCGCCCGGCGGCTGGACGTCGGCCGAGGAGCCGGATCGGGTGGTCAAAACGCATTGCTGTTTTTGCGGGCAGCAATGCGGAATCCAGCTGAAGGTGAAGAACGAGCGCATCGTGGGGTTCGACCCCTGGGAGGAGTTCTCGTTCAACTCGGGAAAGCTTTGTCCAAAGGGGGTCAAACGCTATTTGCAAGGCGACCACCCCGATCGCCTGCTCGCGCCGCTCGAGCGCGCCCCGGGCAAAGGCTTTCGTCCTATCGATTGGAACACCGCGCTCGACCGCACGGCCGCGGCCATCAACCGCATCCAAGCCGTGCACGGAAACGACGCCTTCGCCGTCCTGAGCGGCGCCTCGCTCACCAATGAAAAGGCGTACTTGATGGGCAAGTTCGCCCGGGTCGCATTGCGCACGGCGAACATCGATTACAACGGGCGGCTCTGCATGGTCTCGGCGGCGGCCGCGTCCAAGAAGATCCTGGGCTACGACCGCGCGGCCAACCCCTGGAGCGACATCCGCAAGTCGAAATGCATCCTCGTGGCCGGCGCCAACATCGCGGAGTGCGCGCCGATCACCACGGACTACCTTTGGTCCGCGCGCGAGGCGGGCGCCAAGATCATCGTGCTCGACCCCCGGATGACCCCCATCGCGCGCACGGTGGATCTGTACATCCCGGTGCGCTCCGGCGGCGACATCGGCATCTTCAACGGGATGCTCCACGTCATGATCGAGCGCGGCTGGATCGATCGGGCGTTCATCGACGCACATACCACCGGCTTCGACGAGGTCGAGCGGGTCGTTCGAAGGTACACCCCCGAATACGCCGCGAAGATAGCTGGCGTGCCGGCTTCGATGATCGTGCGGGCCGCCGAGCTTTGGGGCCCTGCCGAGTCCAGCTTCCTCTTGCACTCCCGGGGCATCGAGCACCACACCAAGGGCGTCGACAACTGCATGGCCGCCATCAACCTGGTGGTGGCGACGGGCCGCATCGGCCGCGAAGGCTCCGGCTACGCCATGATCACCGGGCAAGGCAATGGGCAAGGCGCGCGCGAGCAAGGGCAGAAATGCGATCAGCTCCCGGGTCATCGCGATATCGAGAACCCGGCGCACCGCGAGCACATGGCCCGAGTGTGGGGCGTCTCCGAGGCCACCATTCCGCACAAGGGGCTGAGCGCGCTCGAGATCTTCGAAGCGGCCCACGCCGGCACCATCAAAGGTATGCTCCTCATGAGCTTCAACCCGATGGTCTCGTTGCCCGACCAAGGCTTCATCCGCGAGGCGCTGGAGAAGCTCGAGCACTTCGCGGTCATCGACTTCTTCTTGTCCGAAACGGCGCGCTTCGCCGATGTCGTGTTCCCCGGATCGCTCATGGAGGAAGACGAAGGGACGACCACCAATGTCGAAGGGCGGGTCATCCGCCACCGCAAAGTGGTGCACCCGCCGGGAGAGGCGCGGGAGGACTGGCGGATCATTTGCGATCTGGCGCGAAGGGTGGGCCCCAAGGACAAATTCGAATTCGATTCACCTCGAGCGATCTTCGAGGAGCTGCGCGCCGCGTCGCGCGGCGGCGCGTCCGATTATTATGGAATCACCTGGGAAAAGATCGACGAGCGCCAGGGGGTCTTCTGGCCATGCCCCGATCTCGATCACCCGGGCACCCCGCGCCTCTATGAAGGAGGCAAGTTTGCCCACCCGGATGGGAAAGCCCACTTCCAGCCGGTCGAGTGGAGGCCGGCGGCCGAGGAGCCGGACGCGGAATATCCGCTCACGCTCACGAGCGGCCGTGTGGTGGCGCATTATCTCTCCGGAAATCAGACGCGGCGCATTGGGGCCTTGGTGAAGCAGACCCCGGAGCCTTATTGTGAAATGCACCCGCGCCTGGCGGAGAAGCTCGAGGTGGAGGATGGAGACTTCGTCGCCATCGAGAGCCGCCGCGGAACGACCACCTTGCGGGCGATGATCGTCAAAACCATTCGGCCGGACCACGTCTTCGTGCCCTACCATTGGCCACTTCAGCGCGCCGTGAACAACTGCACCATTCGCGCGATCGATCCCGTCTCCAAGATACCCGAATTCAAGATTTGCGCCGTACGCGTGAAACGAGCTTCCCGGCCGACGGACGAGAACGTGCAGCTTGGACCGGAAGCGGGAGGACTGCGATGAGCGAGCTGGCGTTTTTCATCGATTATTCGCGGTGCATCGGGTGCCGGTCGTGCGTGCAGGCGTGCGAAGAGTGCGACACCCACCGCGGCACATCGATGATCCACTTGGAGACCATCGAGCGCCGCAACACCGTGCAGACCGCGCCGCAGATGTGCATGCACTGCGAGGATCCCATTTGCGCGCGCGTTTGCCCGGCCGACGCCATCAAGCAGACCCCCGACGGGGTCACCCAATCGTCCCTCAAGCCGCGGTGCATCGGGTGTGAGAATTGCGTGATGTCGTGCCCATTCGGCGTCCCCAAATACGAAGCGTCGATCGATCAAATGATGAAGTGCGATTATTGCTACGATCGCACCAGCACCGGAAAGAAGCCGATGTGCGCGACCGTCTGCCCATCGCAAGCGCTCACCTTTGCCACGCGCGAGGAGGTCGAACGGACCCGGCGCGGCCGGGCCATCAACGAGTGGAAGTTCGGAGACGAGATCGTGCGCACCAAGGTGTTCGTGTTGGTACCGCTGGCCACGGAGCGCATCGACGTGGGCCTCACCGCGCTTCGCACCAAAAAGAACGGACCCGAGGCCCGGGTCCCGTCGGACGATGTCGCCGCGCTGCTGGAGAACGAGGTTTTGCCATGAGCGAGAACGTGAAACCGCGTATTCATTTGCCGACACTTCCTCCCAAATGGAGCCGCGATTTCCCCATCCGCTGGGACGAAGACCATTACGTGACCCGGCGCGAGCTCGCGAAATTCCTGACCTTGGGCTCGGCCATTCTCGTGGGAGCCAACGCGACCATCGCCTTGGTCGGCCGCTCACGCACCACCCAGGCGTATGCCGAGCAGCGCCTCTGCGCGGTCGACGAGCTTTCGCCGGGCCAATCCCTCTTGTTCCGTTATCCGACGGACGCCGATCCCTGCATCCTGGTTCGAACGCAGTCCGGCGCATGGGCCGCGTTTTCACAAGTGTGCACGCATTTGTCGTGCGCCGTGGTGTACCGTCCTTCCGACGATCGATTGTTTTGTCCCTGCCACCAGGGCGTCTTCGCCTGCCAAGAGGGCACCGCGGGGGCCGAGCCGCTCGAAGGCCCGCCCGAACGCCCGCTACCGCGCATCCTGCTCACCATTCGTGATGGCCATATCCATGCAACGGGGGTTGCGACATGAACATCCAGCTTCGCCGCCAGGCTCTCTCGATTTTCGCCTTCGTGCTCGCCCTTTTGGGGGTCGGTGTCGTTCTGCAATTGTGGCTCCTGGGCGCGGAGCTCGAAGCGACCCTCGCCGGAAAGAGCGATCTCGGCGTGGCCACGGTGATCTCCTCGCTCGCGATCTTCGGGATCCACGGCGCCTTGCTCGCCTGCGTGCTTCGCGTCGATCGCCGGATCAACGCCTGAGCGGCGGTGGGTGAGCGAGGTGGATGACGTGAGCGACGGCACCACGCCGCCCGGGCCGCGCGTTCACTCGCGTGCGTCGCGGAAGGCTTGCAAGTAGCTGATGGGCGAATGGTCGCCCACCGAATACGGCAGGCGGACCCGATGCAAGAGCGGTACTTGATCGAACACCCACGCCGCGAGCCCGATCGGGAGGCTCAACGCGACCGACACGACTTGTTGCGACACCTTGCTCCGCGGCGTCCAACCATCTTCGCTTCCGTGGTACTCGTTGCCGAAGTGCTGGAAATTGCCCACCGTGATCGGCGGCAGCCGCGTCACCAGGTCCTTTCCATAGATGTGGCGAAACACCAGTTTTTCGAATCGCGCGCACGTCTTTCCGAATTCTTTGTCCCCCACCATCGGTTGGCCATACGTGTAGACGCCACGCACGAGCGGTCGCCAATTCACATAGATGGGGCGCCCGAAGATGAGGGCCGCGGCCACGATCGCCATAGCCCCGCCCAAGCTATGCCCCGTGATGTAAAGAGCCTTGAGGCGCTTCTCCTCGGAGGGCTCGTCGATCGCCTTCTGGACGTCTTGTGCCAGCTCGGACCATACCGCGCGCACATTTCGAACGAACCCACCGTGCACGCGCCCCATGGCGAGAAAGTCGACCATCTTGCAGCTCGCGTCGGTCAGGAAGTTGATCGCGTTCGCGGGCTCCGTCCCACGGAACGCAATGACCCCGACATTCCCGGCGCGAATGAAGAATGCCGTCGCGACCACGAACATCGGGTGGTTGGCGACGGAGACCTGCTTGCACGTCGCCCCGCATCCGACGATGCCGCGATGGCGGAGCTCGTCGAGGAGGACCTGGCAGTCGGAGTAGGCCCACGCCGCGATGTCGGCCAGAATATCCGCCGCCTGCCGGTAATAATAAACCGATTGATCGTGGGCGGTGGCGACATCCAACGCAGAGAGCCGCCGCGACGGCTCGGTCGAGAGCGCGAGCGCCGCATTTCCCGTCACGGCTTCGATCCCGTACACCGTCTCGGAGTCGTCTTCGAGCTCGTAGGTGCTGACCTTTCCGAATCGTTGCAGATGGCTCATCGCGCCTCCTTTCCTCGATCCAATTTTAGCCCGCGCGAGACGGTGCACGCACGCCTCGGCGTGAGCCCATGGGTACGATCGCCTCGTGGTCGGCACGGACCTGGGTCCCATTGAACATCGAGCCCTATCCGGTCCACCTTCGTCGGCACCGAATGGGAGCGAATGGGAGTGAATGCTTGCGCCACCTCTCCGGCGAGCATTCATGCCAACGGACCATTGTGAGGTCTTGCCATTCGAGGATGAGCAGCGATAGGAGGCACGACGGTGGACATTTGGGCGTCGAGGCGAGCACGAGTTGGCGCTCACTCGGTGCGCGACCTCGTCCTTCGTTTGGCGGGGAGCAGCGCCATGGCGGTCGTCGCAATGCGATCCAGCTCGGCACGCGAGGCGCCATCGCGCGCCAGCAGCGACATTCCGGCCAGCATGGCGTTCAATGAGGAAGCCAACGCTTCGAGATCGGTCCCCGAGGGTAACTGCCCGTTTTCGATACCCCGTTTCAGCCGTCCAAAGAAACGGGCCCTTCCTTCCCGACGGAGCGCCCGGAGCGCATCGTTCACCTGCTGCGCTTCGGCCGAGGCCGAGACGTTCGTGGCGGCCAAGATGACGAGGCATCCACGAGGAGCCGCTCGGGAGGTGAGGACCTGGACGGCGTCGTCGAAGAAGCCGGCCATGGCCTCGTGAACGCTCGCGGTGCTCTCCATGCGCTCCCAGGCGGCGTCCCAGTAGACGTGCTGGTAGTGCTGGACGGCCTCCATGAACAGCTGCGCCTTGTTGCCGAACGCCGCATAGAGGCTGGGCGGGTTGATCTGCATGGCCGCGCAGAGCTCCGCGATCGTCGCGGGCTCGTAGCCCCGCCGCCAGAAGACGTCGAGCGCGCGCGCCAGTGCGGCTCTTCGTTCGAAGGTGCGCGGTGTTCCTTTGCTCCGATGCGGAGGAATCGTCGTTTGCCTCGCCATTTTCGTTCGCTTGTTCGCGTTCTTTGCCTCGGTGCATAAAAAGGTTGACGGCCTGTATCAAACCTTACAGATATGTCTCTGTAGTAACCCCTACAGATGATGGCCCACTTCCCGAGGAGATGCCATGTCGAAGAATCCGAAGCTCGTGTCCACCCAAGACTTCGAGGATGTCATCGCGGTAGTCACCAAGTATGTCGAGGGCTTGCGCACGGGGAGGCCCGCGCGCCTCGCCGAGGCTTTTCACAAGGACGCCGTGATGTACGGCTTCAGCGCCGGTGAGCTGATCGGCGGCTCGATCAAGAACCTCTACGACATCATCGAAAAGGTCGGCGGCGCGCCCGACGTCACGACGCGGCTCGATGTCCTCGCCATTACACCGACCACCGCGGTGGTGCGGGTCGATATGGAGAAGGCGGCGCTCGGCGCGCAGTACCAAGATTTTCTCACCCTCCTCAAGCTCGAGGATGGCTGGAAGGTGATCGCCAAGGCTTATCACCAGTTCGGGGATTGAGACGGCGCGCGCGCTCTCGGCGGATGATCGTCGGTGCGCCATCGTCTTCACGGGCGACCGGCGACGGCGTCTCCCGGTCGCCGCCATGGTCTCAGGACGAATGGCCCCTTCGGTCGGCGCGCGGTGCTCGGAGCGCGATGGCGTCGTGGCTCATGGCGGCCATCGCGTAGCCGAGAGCGTGCACGTCGAAGAGCGGCTCGAACGGGTTGTCGCGGTCGGCGAAGCGTTGTCCCGAGAGGCGCTCTCCAAGCGCCACGGGTTGCAGGGGATAGGAATACCGCCGCGCCGACGCACGGAATGGCGCTCTGTCGAAATCACCGATGCGTGCCCGCTGGTCGACCAAAGCTTGCCACGCGGCGCACCCTTGCGCGGCGTACCAGGCGACCCATGAACGTCCGCGCGCCGTCAGGATGCCTCTGGGCGCCGCGCTTGGCGCAAAGCCATGGCGCTCGGCGTGCGCGACGATCGTCGCATAGACGTCGAAGGCGAGGAACATGGCGTCTCCCGGGACGGACGCGTCCGCGCTGGCCGTGACGAGCTGCCATACGACGTCGCTCCCGCGAGGCTGAGGATCACGGCTCCACGGCTCGAGCCGGATCATCGCCTCGCGGGCGAGCGCTTCCGCGGCCTCGACGCCTTGCGCATCGCTGGCGATGGCGACCGCGTCCTCGGCGCAGTCGGGATACGTTCCGACGGAAGACGGCGTACACGTGCTGTGCTCGTTCAATCGCCGCGTACATCGCGCCTTCACGCGCGAGCGCCGGGCGAGCCGAAAGTGGCGGCGCGGATCGTCGAGCCAGCTCGCGGGGATCACGCCGTGGGACGCGAGGGCGGCCCATACCGCGGCGGGATCGCGCAGCCCTCGGACCGCGGCCATGGCCTCTTGGAGCGCGACGCGCTGCGGGTTGAGGAGGCGTTCGCGGATCGATTCGAAATGGCGGGGCAATGGGGTTCTCGAAGGGACGACGTGGACGGGGCTTGGGTGTGGGCGGACCGGACGAAAGGCGCAGGGTACCATGGGACACCACCCAAAGCGGCCGGCGCGGGACACGAACCTCGAGGACTGCTCCGACAATTCGTCCCGCGTCGTCCCGGTGTGAGGGCCACGCGGATCGGAAAACGGGTTTGACCTGTACCGTCCGTGCGACGTGCAAGCGATGGTACGAAAATAAAAATAAGCTAACGAAAGTACGTCTTCTGATAAGATACGCACTCCAATTGGAAACGGCATCACCCCGGTGTCACCGACATGCCCATGACGGAGGTACTGCCATGTATACAACCACCGCGTTCATTGCAACTACCGCGCTTGCGTTGAGTGCATTCAGCAGCGATTCGAATCTGTCATTTCGTTTGGACCCACCTTCCACGAACTTCACCGCGACGGGCGCCATGAAGCTCACCAAGGGCCTCGTTACGGCCGACTGTACGGCCACCTTCACGGGGTCCACCGACGCCAATGGCAATGGCTCGGTGAGCGAGGCGACCTTCAGCGGTGGTCTCTTGTGTGGCAATCTCACGGCCACGGGTTTTCCCTGGGCCGTTACGCCCACATCGCTCACGAACGGCACCTTCGACAATGTGACCGTCAATACATCGCTCGGCCCGTGCGGCCCCAGCAATGTCCCAGCCACCTACGACAACGCAAACGGTACCATCACATTTACCAACGCCACGCTCTCCGGTGGGTGCACGGTATCGGGCACCTTGACGACGACCCCCAAGGTAACAGTCGTCGAACGATGAGCCATCGTGGATCGGGAGCCCTTCTCGATCCTTCATGACAATTGCCAATCGAGGACGGAACCGCCAGGCGCCTTTCCCGCGGGAGGGTGGTCGGCGTCTCGTCCAGCTCGCGCCTACTTGACGCGTCGGATCGTACAATCGCCCAATCGAGGACGGAACCGCCAGGCGCCTTTCCCGCGGAGGGTAGTCGGCGTCTCGTCCATCTCGCGCCTACTTGACGCGTCGGATGCGGAGGACGGAACCGCCAGGCACTTCCCCGCGGAGGGTGTCTGGCGTCTCATGGATACGACGTGGAAGGGAGTTCCATCCTTTTCCGTGCACCTTCGCGCGGGCACCGGCCGGAAGCTCGCCGTGCAGGCGTGACCTCGGTCGGCGTCTCGTCCATCTCGCGCCTACTTGACGCGTCGAATCGTACAATTGCTCAATCGAGGACGGAACCGCCAGGCGCCTTTCCCGCGGAGGGTGTCTGGCGCCTCATGGATACGACGTGGAAGGGAGTTCCATCCTTTTCCGTGCACCTTCGCGCGGGCACCGGCCGGAAGCTCGCCGTGCAGGCGTGACGTGGGCGGGATCTCGTCCATCTCGTGCCTACTTGACGCGTCGGATCGTACAATCGCCCAATCGAGGACGGAAACCGCCAGGCACTTTTTCCGCGGGAGGGTGTCCTGGCGGCTCATGGATGCAACGTAGAAGGGAGTTCCATCCTTTCCATGCACCTTCGCGCGGGCACCGGCCGGAAGCTCGTCATGGAGGCGTGACCTCGGGCGGCATCTCGCTCAGCTCGTGCCTACTTGACGCGTCGGATCGGACGAGCGACCGTGTTCGCATGCCCGAGCCCACCTACAAGCTGGCCCCATTTGCGGGCGAGGTCACGAAGATTCCGTGGATTCCTGCGTGGACGTGCCCCGGATCGTCGAGCTTCGCGGGAGCGGGCGCCGCATTCGTGAGGAGCTCGAGATGCGGGGTGGGAAGCGAGGCGATGTCTCGCGCGGTGCCGCGCGCGACCTCGGCGGACGACGGTGTTTTCGTGGCTGTTCGTCGCAGCGCCAAAGGGCTTGCGGCGAGCGCGCCCCTTTCGTCCCACCCATGTAGGCCGGCATGATCTCGACCAGGCGACTCGAAGCCCTGCCGGACATTCCGGATTTGATTCGAATCACCAAGGGCCTTGCCACGCTCGACGCGATTCTCTGCGCGGAGCGGCAATATCGTTATTATTCGTTCAATCGGAGATGGAATCCGTCCGATCCCGCCGAGATGATGGCGTCCATGCGCGACGGCTGCGGGGACGAGTTCTTCATCCTTTTCTCGCCCGCTGGCGCAGCCATCAAAGGGTTCGCACACGAGTCCTTCATGAGCCCGCACGGAAACGACCTGTTCACGCCCGTCGAGCAACATGGGTGGTTGCTCTACCCGGGGATGCTCGCGAATTTTCCCGACCGACTCCGGCCGTTCCTCGCAGAGCCCGCGTTCGTCCTGTCCGACGCATCCTTTGTCGTCTGGCGACGGACAGGGGACTCGGCGTGGCGGATCGGTGATATGGCGTGGCCGTCGGCCGAGCAGCTCGATGCGTATTACGGCTCGAGCGGCTACCGGGATGCCGATGGGTCCGAAGAGCTCCTGTCGCCGCTCGCGGGCAGGCCAGAGGATTACGTGGCGTGGGCGTCGGAGTATTTCGAAGTATCGATCTCCGTCGCCGATGCCGCGCATGTTCTGGCGCTGCGGCCGCTCGACCATGCGCTCCTGTTGCGCCTCGGGAGCGAGCGCTCGCTCGCGGAGCTCCGCGACGATCTCGATGAAATAGGGTATCCGCTCGCGGCAGGCTGAGTCGCCGGGCCGCACGTCGCCCGACGCGGGCGGCGAGCGCTGGCTCGAGCGCAGATCCCGCCACGAGTGTTACTCCCACCGTTCGACTTCCGGTGCCAAACTATCTCCCAGCGCAACGAGCGAGCCGTGAACGAAGGTCGCGACCCGCCTCGAGCCGCCGGAATCCGCACCCTGAGGAGATCTTCCAGCCATGACGACGTCAGATGAGAATCGACGGAAAGGCGAACAGCCTGCGATGAAAACACCACCGATTGTGTCGGCGCAAGCATGGGAGGCGGCGCGTGAGCAGCTGCTCGTCAAGGAGAAGGCGCTGACCCGCGCCCGAGATGCGCTGGCCGCCGAGCGGCGGAGGATGCCGTGGATGGAGGTGGAGAAGAGGTATGTGTTCGAGGGGCCCGCAGGCAAAGTCGACCTGCTCGATTTGTTCGAGGGGCGGCGTCAGCTGATCGTTTATCGAGCGTTTTTCGAGCCGGGGGTTTTCGGGTGGCCCGAGCATGCGTGCCGGGGCTGCTCCATGGTGGCCGACCAAGTCGCCCACGTGGCCCATTTGAATGCGCGAGACACCACCCTCGTCTTCGCCTCGCGCGCGCCTCAGGCGGATATTGCGCGGGTGAAGGGGCGGATGGATTGGAAAATACCTTGGGTCACCGTGACCGATGGGTTCGATGCCGACTTCGGCGTGGCCGAGTGGCACGGCACGAATGTGTTCTACCGCGACGGCGACCGCGTGTTCCGGACCTACTTCATCAACAACCGCGGCGATGAGCAGATGGGGGGCACCTGGAACTACCTCGACATCACACCACTCGGCCGGCAGGAGATCTGGGAGGACTCGCCCGAAGGATACCCTCAGACCCCGACCTACAAGTGGTGGAATTGGCACGATAGCTATGTCGCGGATGCTGCGCCCGACAAGAAGTGGGTCGAGGTGTCGGACGCTGGGGAGGCGGCGTTCCGGAAACAGGACGCGAGCGCGAAAGAATGACCGTTGGCCCCTCGCCTCCGCGATCGCTCGATGGCGCGCCTCGTCGTGCCGCGCGCGTCGAAGGGTTCACCGCGTAGGTGTTTTGGCGGGTGCTGCCGCTATTTCCAAGAGAGAACCAAATCGGTGAGCTCGCGCGCGAACCTCTCGACGTGAAAGCGCTCGGGGTCGAGGGTGTTCGTGGCTAGGATGACGCGGGTGTTGGCTTCGGGGCAGTCGAGCGCGATGCCGCCGAGGCCAAAGTCGCCGCCGCCGGCGGCGCCGTAGACCTTCTTGCCGTTGAAGTCGTAGGCGGTGGTCGCGAGGAACTGCGTCCGGTAGGCGTCGCGCGCGGGCGGAGGGAGGACGCTTCCGGCCCAAACGGCCGTGAGCCAGCGCTCGAGATCGGTGACGGTCGTGACGAGGCCACCGTTGCCGACGAGCGCCCAGCTGTACGGCCATTCCGCGGGATCGTTGCGCCCGAACGTGTCCGCGCCATATCCAATCGCGGTGTCGACGGATTGCCAGATGGGATCGCCGTAAAAGCCGCTCTGCTGCATCTTCGCCGGGACAAATAGCTGCTCGCGCAGGTAATCGGTATAGGCGCGGGTCGATACGATTTCGACGATGTCGGCGAGCAGGGTGTAACCCGAGTTGGAGTACGACTCTTGGGTCCCCGGCTCGAACTTCAATGGCTGCGCCAGAATGCGCCGGCGGGCTTCGAGCCGGGTCATGGGCTCGAAGTCACCCTCGGTGTCGTGGTACGCCTCGAGGCCCGCGCGGTGCAGCACCAGCTGGAGCACGGTGATCTTTGCTTTATCGGCCGGTACGGCTTTGAAGAAGGTTCCGAGTGCGTCGTCGAGCGCGAGCTTGCCTTCCCCGGCGAGCTTGAAGATGGCGGCCGCCGTCAGCTCCTTCAACACCGAGCCGAAGTCGAACGCCGTATCGATGGTATTGGGGACATTTTTCGCTCGGTCGGCCAGGCCATAACCCTTCGCAAGGAGCCGGTTCCCAGAGGCGGTGACCAACACCGTACCCGAGAACCCCTTCGCAACCGCCGCGTTCATGCGGCCATCGAGCTCCTCCCGCAGGGCGTCCGCCGATCCGTCTCGAGCGCCCGCGTCGGGCGGAGGGAGCGGGTTGCTCGACGAGGATGAGCAACCGAGGGCGAGGCATATTCCGATAAGCAAGATGAGAAAGGCGCGCATCCGATCGCTTCCTTCGTGTAGCCGTGTAGCCCGCATGGGGAGCCAGGGCGGAGGATCGGGCGGAATTAAATTCAATTCATTTGCGGCAGCCTCGATCGCGTCGACCGCCGCGGCAGCGTCAACGATCGTCCATGGATCGAAGCCGTTCGCGAAGCGACGATGTGAGGGAGCCGTCGGGGAAGCGCTGAACGAACGATTCGATGGCCGCGCGCTCGTCGTCCGTTCGCCCGAGCGCTCGCAGGGCGCGGATGCGTCCGAAGCTCGCCTCTTGCTCGAGCGGTCCGCCCCGCATCATGTAGCGATCGAAGGCGGCGAGCGCCCCTCGCGGATCGGAGAGCGGCGCGAGCTGCAGCTCACCCCATGGAACGAGCGCCGCGTGGGCTTCGGCGCTCGCGCCATGGCGTTCGAAGAGCTCGCGATAGGCGCCGATCGCCGCGGAGAGATCGCCATCGGCCCTTCGCACCCTCGCCGCGGCAAGTAGCTCGGCGGCGCGCTTGGCGCTTGGCGTGCGCTCGGTGGACGCGATGGCACCGGACGACGGCGGCGCCGGAGCGGCCGGGAGCGTGAAGCGCCGAACGAGCGGCTCGATGCCCACGTGCAATGTCTCGTGCGCCGTGCCGCGGGAAGGTGCCGCGATGGCGACCGCGTGATCGCCTCGGGTGAGAAGCAGCTCGATGGGCGCGATGCCGACGGTGCGCTCGTCGATGCGGACGGTGGCGCCGGGTAAATCGCTGTCGATGACGGCGCGCACCGTCGCGCCGTCGTAGGGGGGCGCGATCAGGAGGGCGCGCTCGCGTTCCTCGTCGACGGGGGAAAGCGGCGTAGGTTTGGCGTCGCGCATCGAGGTCGTCTCGTGCGCGGCCACGCGCTGCTCGGTACCGTTCGATGCGCGGACCAGGACCACGCCGTGGAGCACGCGCGTGACGACCGGTGCATCGTCCGGCGGCACCTCGACGGAGAACGCGGTCCCCACGGCGATGGCCGAGCCTCCCCGCGTGGAAATGGCGAAGCTGCTGCCCGGCGGCAATGGATCGAGCTCGATGGCCACCTTGCCTCCAAGCAGCTCGAGGCGGGCATTCGGTCCCGGATCGGCCAGGCGGAGCATGGTGCCCCGGGCGATGCAGGCGCGCGCCGCGGGCAGGACGGCCAAGCACGCGGAGCCTTCGCGGGAGGACACGACGGCACCGCGCTCGAGCGTTTGTCCGACGGTGCCGGGCCGGCCATCGACGTCGACCGGGCCGCCGCCCGCAACCGTGAGGATCGCGGTGGCGTCCTTGGGCGCCGCGGCGAGGCTCGATGGTGCTGCGGCGAGGCTCGATGGCGCTGTTGCGAGGTCGGGTACGGCTTGCGGGTCGCGGGGGGCGCGGTCGTTGGGGACGCGGTCGTGGGGGGCGCGGTGGCGCGCGATGGCGGCCGCCATGGCTGCCACCGCCAAGCACAATCCGAGCGCGCGAGCTCCCGTGAGCCACGGCCCATCCCGTCGGGGGACATTTTCCCATGCGCGGCGGCCCGCGACGAGGGTGGCCGCCGGCTTCCCGTCGTGGACGCGATGGCCCTCACGTGGCACGTCGAGGAGCGACCGCATCTCGCCCCAGACGTCGGCCTCCGCGCGGCACGCGGTGCACGACGCGAGATGAGCCCGCGCGAATGCCTTTTCTGCGGCGGTCAGCACCTCGCCCATGGCCTCGCGGTCGGAGAGCGCGATCCAGCGTGCGCAGGCGTCACGGATGGCGTTCATGGTCCCCTCCGGCACGTCGCGAGATCGCGACGCACCATGCGCCGCACCTGTTCGCGTGCGGCGAGCAACCGATCCTTCACGGTGTTCATGGAGACGCCCGTGACCTCGGCGATCTCGGGCACGGAGCAGCCCATCACATGATGCAGCACGAGCACGGTGCGGCGCGCCTCGGGCAGCTCGTCGAGGTACGCGGCGATCGATCGTGGGATGCCATCGGCGGCCTTGGGCGAGGGTCCCGGCGCGGCAAGATCGTCGGGCGCGATATCGCCTTGGGTGCGCACGGAGGCGAGCCGCCTTTGGCGAGCCACGCGAATCGCAGTACGGACCGCGATCCGGTCGGCCCAGGCCTCGAGGCTGGACTCTCCGCGAAATCCTGGCGCAGATTGCACGATGTCCAGCAAGGCCAGCTGCGCGGCATCGTCGGAATCATCCGCATGAGGGATGAGCGCCCTGCAAAGCCTGCGAACGCGCGCGCCAAGCCGGCGCGCGATCGCGTCACGCGCGGTCGCATCGGTCGCGGCCTGGCGAGCAAGCCGCGCGTCTGCCTCCTCGTCGGCCATGGCTCGATCCATCTATCGTCCCCGGATGGATATCGCCATGGGGGGTACGTGGATCCGGAGGCGCGATTCGGGTGGAAAAAAAGCACGCGCCTCAAAAGAAATCGAATGTGGCCCCCACGTCCATGCGAAAGCGGGCCACCGCAGGCAAGCTCCGCGTTGCCATCCCGTTGCTTTCGAGGGCGAGAGCCTCTTGCCCCAGCGCGAGCTCGATCGTGGGTGCGACGTCGATCGCGGCGGCGCCTCCGTGCGGAATGCGCCACCGGCCATGCAGCCGCATCGCAAACAGCGGGACGATCCGCGCCCCACCCCCGCTCCGGAGCGCGGCCGACTCGCGCACCGCGCGCTCGATCCCGGCCGCAGCGTCGGCGCCGAACGCCCACACGGGCCCGGTGCTCTCGACCCCGACGACGGCCGCACCCGAGCTTCGCGCGAGCCGCACCGACGCGGACTCGGTCACCATATCGGCGGTGGGGTAAAAGGCATACGTTACCCCGCCATACCAACCGGGTATAAACGAATATGCGCCCTCGATGCGCGCTCCACTTTGCCAGGGGAGCTCGGATGCATACGTCGCCCCCGTGTAGAGAGCCGCGATCCGCGCGCGCCATGCGTAGCGCGATCGCGAAGGTGCGAGGCGGTGCTCTGCGAGCGGCGGCGGTCGATCCTTGAAATCAGGCGCCAAGGTCGGCGCCGCCGGAGCGAAGGATGGCGCGGGCGGCGGGTCCGGGGTTTCGGATGGGAGGCGGTTTGCGTCGGCGGCCATGGAGTTCTCCGCGTCACCTTTCTCCGCTTCGCTCCCCTGCTCCATCGCGGCGGCGACGAACGCGCGCACGATTGCCGCCGCTTCGCTTGCGCCGATTTCCCCACCCCGTACGATGGTACGCGGCGCCCCCGCATGACGGCCCATGCCGTCGGTGAAGCGAAGAACGAGGCCGGACCTCGTACGGTCCACCTCGACGACACACGCGGGGGGCACCGCCCCGGATTCGAGCTCGATGCTCGCGGTCCCGAGCAGCTGTGCGCGCATGGCCGAGACGAGTCGGTCGGCATCGGACCTCGCAATCTGCGGATCGACACGAACGAGCACGCGCGTCCCCTCGGCATGCGCAACATTCGACCCGAGCACGAGAGCGGCGACCAGCGCCCAGCGGCACACCATGACGCCATCGTACCGTAGATCGCTCACCACCGCCTCTTCGGCTCGAACGCCTTCGGCGCGAACGGCTTTCGGCTCGAACGGCTTCGGCTCGAACGGCTTCGGCTCGAATGGCTTTCGGCGAACGACGCAAAGCAGTACGAGCGCCATGCGTGCGGCCATCGATGTCGATTTTGCGCAGCGGCAGTCGGGAAGATCAGGCTCTGCTCGTTCGAATCACCTCGTACCCGCTTCATGGAATGACTACGCTCGGCGCCCCATCGAATCCGACGATGGCCACGGGTCGACACACCAGGAGCCCAGCAACCGATGAAGCGATTCGTTCAAATCATCTTGTTCGCTTCGAGCGTGGGCGGCATGCTCGCCGCCGCGTGCATCGGCAACGAACCCAGTCCGCTCCCCGCGATATCGCACGACGATGGCGGCGGCGCCCCTTCTACAGCCGATGCCGGTCTGCCATCGTCCATCCGAGGGCTCGCGCTTTGGCTCGACGGTGCGGATCCAGCCACCGTGGAGCTCGTGGCCCCCAACGATCGGCGCGTGGCAAGGTGGAAGGACAAATCGACGAACAATTGGCATTTCAGGACCCCCGATGGCGGCGCACCTCCTCGATTCGTGAACAGCGCGACGAACAATGGTAAAACGGCAATCGGGTTTACCAGAGCCAATAACGAGTACCTGGAGGGACCTGGACTGCACTATCAACTGACGGCGGCCGACGCGTTCATCGTGGCCGAGACGACGCGGGTCACCGGCAATGATGCGGACGAGACCTATGGTCTCTGGGGATTTAGTCCTTCTCCTACGCGCCATCCCTTCATCGCTTCGGACGGTGGGGGGCTGATCCTCCAAGAGACGTTCGGATCTTCGCGCTATTGGGTGGCTTCGCCCCCCGATCCGCGGCAAATAACGACCCTGCATCTTTACCAGATCACGACGCGCCCGAAGGCATGGATCATGCGGCTGAACACGGTGCAGGTCTACGAAATACGCGGAGACACGGTCACTGTCGCGTTCATGAACGATCGCGTGATCCTCGGCAACACCTTCAGCGCGGGCAACGTACCGCCATCGTACGCATTCAATGGGACCATCGCAGAGCTGGTCGTCTTCGATCGCGAGCTCTCTCCCGAGGAACGCGACACCGTAAACGCCTACCTCATCGAAAAGTGGGCCATCCGATATCCAGACGGCGGACGTCTCTAAAGCCGGCTCGAGCGACCATCCTGGGCGACCTCGCCCGCTACCCGGCTCGCCGTCATTCACGCCACGCCCATGGCGCGTCCTTCGACAACGAATCATTGACGAGCGCCCATTTTCCCCGAACCATGCGGGCCATGTCACTCGGCGGACGCGCCAGCTGCATGGCCCTCGTCATCCTCGCGGGCTGCGGCGCAACGAGACCACCGCAGGTATCCGCAGGGGCAACACCGGCCGCGCAGCGTTCCGTGTTCCCGTGCCGGGTGCACGAAACATTTGGCCCGCTCGGCGCGCATCGAGACGACATTCTCGCGAGCGATGGCCGAATCCTCCAGGTCTTCTACGGAGGAGCCCATACGCGAGGCCACGAATGGTTCTCCTACGACGAACGAGGTCACCTGCTCCGGCATGACTGGGCGCTCGAACAAGACGAGGTTCGGCAACCTCACGGGGAGCTCGTTGCCGAGGGAACGAAGCTCACGAAAACGATCGCCTATGCGTACGATGCGCAGGGTCGAAAAGTCCGCGCCGAGAGCACATCGGAGACCCACGGCGCGTGGGGCGACCGCACCTCGCGGAGAAGCGAGCTCCATCGCTACGACACCGCCGGGCGTCGGATTGCCCTCGAGGTTCGGGATAGCACCGAGGGGGATATCGTGTGGCGCTTCTTCTACGATGGCGAGCGACGGATGGAGAGCCGGCGCGAAACGATGGACGGTATGCGGGTGGGCGGCCATCGATATACGTATGACCGCGCGGGCCGGCGCATCGGCGAGGAGGTGCTCGGGGTCTCGGTGGAGCGGTATCTTTACGAATACGATGGATCCGGCTTGCTCACGAACAAGATCCTCGAGGGGCAGCCAAAGCCATCGCAACGACTCGAGTACGACGCGAACCGGCGGGTCGTCCGCTGGATAACCGGCCCTCGAACGATCCAGTACCACTACGACTCTCACGGGTACATCGAGCGCATCGAGCACTCGGACCAACCTTCCCAAACGTTCGAATACAGCGCCGGATGCACACCCGCCCTCGTGGACGCGCTGTTTCCGAGCCCCATCGACGCGATCCTGGACGACCCTCGAACCCTATGATCCCACTCGGAGCGAGGCTCGCCAGCGCAATCGAGCGCATCGAGCACTCGGACCAACCTTCCCAAACGTTCGAATACAGCGCCGGATGCACCCCCACCCTCGTGGACGCGCTGTTTCCGAGCCCCATCGACGCGATCCTGGACGACCCTCGAACCCTATGATCCCACTCGGAGCGAGGCTCGCCAGCGCAATCGAGCGCATCGAGCACTCGGACCAACCTTCCCAAACGTTCGAATACAGCGCCGGATGCACACCCGCCCTCGTGGACGCGCTGTTTCCGAGCCCCATCGACGCGATCCTGGACGACCCTCGAACCCTATGATCCCACTCGGAGCGAGGCTCGCCAGCGCGTCGGCCGGCGCGCAACTGAGAGCCTCACAATGTGCCCTCGGTGACGACATAGCCCAATGGCCGAAGTTGTCAATCGCGCCAATCCGCACGCCGAAGCAACCCACGCGAAAATGGAGTGAACAACGGCGGGAGACCCGCGGTCCAAGTGGAATGACAGTCCACCCTTTGAATGCACTCCGAATGGCCTGCGCGCTCTTCGGGGTCTTCGCGCTCTCGCTCGGATGCTCCAGCGAAGGCGGCGAGGCGACGCGAGAGGCCGCCTCCGCCCTTGGCACCCGTGGCACTCTCGCCCCTCTTGCCGCCACCGACGCCGCCGCATGCGCGGGAAAGCTCGGCTTCCCCGGCGTACCCATGATTGCGGGAAGCGCGACCGCCGTGACCACGGCCGATGTGAACGGCGACGGCAAACCCGATCTCCTCGGCACCAATGGCTCCGTGAGCGTGAGGCTCGGCCTCGGCGGCGGCAACTTCGCCCCCGCGGTCGACTACCCGGCGGGCACGAGCCCGGTCGCGATTGCCGTGGCGGATTTCAATGGCGACCGAAAACTCGATATCGCCACCGCGAACCTCAATAGCAAGAACGCGAGCGTGCTGCTCAACCAGGGCAACGGCACCTTCGCGCCGAAGGTCGACTATGCCACGGGCAATCAACCTCACGGCGTCGCGGCGGGGGATTTGAACCGCGACGGCAAGCCCGATCTGGTGGTTTCGAACTGGGAGAGCGGCACCGTGAGCGTCCTGATGAACAAGGGACAAGGCGCCTTCGCCGCGCCGGTGAACCTCTATGTGGGCGCCCCCTCGTCGATCGTCGTGGCGGAGTTGACGGGGGACAGCTGGCCCGACATCGCGTATGTCGCGGACCCCGTGGACCCCGGTGTCCAGAACTCCATCTATGTGATCGTCAATCAGGGGTTTGGCAAGTTCGACTCGCTCCGCGGCACCTTCCGCATCGACAACGACAGCGAGCGCGAAGCCGGCTCGCTCGTGGCCGCCGACCTGACCGGCGATGGCAAGCTCGATCTCGCCGTGGCCCATGGCGGGAGCGGCACCGTGAGCGTATTCGTCAACAAAGGTCGCAGCCGTTTCGAATCGGGTGTGAACTATCTGGTGGGCAAGAGCCACTACCTTCGCGCCCTCGCGGCGGTGGACGTGACCGGCGACGGTAAGCTCGATCTCGTCGCCACCAACGGCTATGTCAACGTGCTGGTCAATCAGGGCAGCGGCACATTCGCCCCCAATGTCCAATACCAGGTGGGAGCCAGCCCCGAGTCGATCACCGGCGCGGACTTCACCGGCGATGGCAAGGCCGATCTCGCCGTCGGACAGTATGGCACCGAGGGCGTGGCGCTGCTCGTCAACCAGGGCAGCGGCACATTCGTGGCGCCGATCCCGTACCCGATCGAGGGGAGCACCTGGTCTCCCGTCGCGGCCGATATCTCCGGCGATGGCAAGCTCGATCTCGTCGGCATCGACGGCCCTTATGGCTACGGCGCCTTGCGGGTGCTGACGAACCAAGGCAACGGTACGTTCGGGCCCCCCACCTTCTACGAGGTGCCGGCCGGCGCCCATGTCCTCATCGCGGCCGACTTTTCGGGCGACGGCAAGTCCGATCTCGCCTTCGCCGCCGCCGGCAATGTGAGCGTGTTGATCAACACGGGCAACAGCACCTTCGCCGGCCCGTACGACTATCCCGTGCGCGGCGTCGACGACATGATCGCGGCCGACGTGACGGAGGACGGCAAGGTCGACATCGTCATCGGGCGAGGAACCGGCGATGGCCCCTACGATGGTGCGGTGAGCGTGCTCGTCAACCGTGACGGCGGCACCTTCCAGCCCCTCCGCGACGACGCCATCACCCGGAACTACGACCAGAAGGAAATCGCGGTCGCCGACGTGAACGGCGACGGCAAGCTCGATTTCGTCGCCGCCACCTTTTCCTCGGTCAGCGTGATGCTCAATCGGGGCGACGGCTCGTTCTCGGCCAAGGTGGACTACCCCGTGACGCTCTCGGCGTACGACATGGTGGCGGCCGATCTCACCGGCGACGGCAAAGCGGATATCGCGACCGTGAGCTCCACGGGGAAGGTGAGCGTGCTCGTCAACCAGGGCGACGGCACCTTTGCTCCCAAGGTCGATTACGAGGCCGGTGGCGACGACGGCTACTCGCTCGTGGCCGAGGATGTGTCGGGCGATGGCCCGAGGGACCTCATCGTCGTGGGGCACAAACAAGGCTACGCCCGCAGTCGCCTGACCCTCTTGCTCAACCAGGGAAATGGCACCTTTGCGGCACCGGCCCACTACGCGGCGGGCTACTCGCCCGAATCGGTCCTCGCGGCCGACCTCACCGGTGACGGCCGGCTCGACCTGGCCGTGGCGGGCGGCGGCAGCATCAGCGTCTTGCCGTTTGCCGGCTGCCTCCCCTGATCGCCCGCTGACCTACGCTGCGCCCCGCGCACGACGCTACGCTTCGTACCAGCCCACGAAGGCCGACGTGCTACCCACCTACGCTGTGGGCGCGCACATACACTCGGCCTTCGTGGACCGCCGACTCGCCATCGGCAAACGTTCGTTGCCCAAACGAGCGGAGCCTGCTCGCGGGCACCCGACCTCGTTGCTCGCTGCTCGCCGCTCGCTAGGAAATGGCGGTGTGCAGCTTCGCCAGCCGCTCGATGAGCCGTTCGAGGCTCTCGCAGAGGGCGGTGTGAGGATCGCGGCCCATGCCGAGGTCGAGCTCCAGGGTTTCGGGCTCGAGATCCTGCCACTCCATGAGCTCCTTTTCGCCGGCGCGATGGAGCAGCGCGCGCACGTCATGACGAAGGGAGTGCATACGGGAAAGGTGCTCTTGAACGTTCATCGTCTTGGCTCGCGCCATTCGGACCTCCCTCTTCGGCCCCAGCTGACATCCTCGTCGTTTCGTGCCGCGCACCCTCTCACCTGGATGAAGCGGGTGGGCCTTTCGGCGTGCTCAGAAGCGCACCTCTCGGTGCATTCTGCCTCGGCGCCTTCGGGGGCCACGAAAATGCGCGTGACCTTCGATGCTCTGCTTTTGGTGGAGGTTTCGCACCGAAGTTGAAATCGCGGAAGCGCCTTCTATGTAGTAGGTCTTCCTGGCTTGAATCATGCGACAACGTGGGTGCGAGCGACCGCGCCGCGGGGTGGGTCGTTCGAGCAGGGGGGGTCCGTTTCTCACGCGGAGGACGTACCCATGAAGAGCAGCATCGCTTCGTCGACACGAAGGAGCAGCGCGGCGACATCCGACGTGCACCCGGAGGTCACGCCATGAATTCGCTTCGGAATCTTCCCATCGTTCTCGAGTACCAGGAGGACGGTACCGTCCACGCGCATTGCCCGTTGCTGGCGGGCTGCGAATGCAAGGCCCCCACGCGCACCATGGCCTTGAGGATGGTGGAACAGAGCATCAAGCGCATGCGCGCCGAGGGCACCATCCCCTCGCTGAAGGCGCACAAGTACGAGGTGATCCACTTGGCCTTGATCCCCGTGGCCGCGGACCCGTCCCGCCATCGCGGTGCCGGAGCGCGAAAACGTGCGCTCGAGCACTCGACCCCCGAGCCGTGAAGGACCGATGCCTCATCGGACGGGAAACGATACGACCACCGGCCATGGTGGATACGTCTTCCTGGAGCCAGGACCGCCAGCACAACTCGGCAGGCGGTCGTAGTCTTCATCGACCGGCGGACCCGACACGATCGTCGAGCCGAGGCCGAGGGGTCCGGAAAAACGGCCATACGCAAGGACGCCATCGGCGCTGGGGACGAATTGCATGGAGTGGTTCATTTGCTCGGGGGGATGTTCCAACTCGAATTGGGCGCGCGTTCGCATGACGGTGGCGTCCATATCGAACACGATCATGCGGCGGATGATGTCGTCGCTGCGCGGAGAGCGAATGGCCACGTCGCCGAAGTGGGTCTTTGCGCCCGGGCGGCAGGAGAGATAGAGGCCCGCGAGCAAACGCTGCGCCGTGGCGGCGATGGGGGTGGGGGTGAGCAAGCAGTCCCGATCGTCCGTCGGCCACTCGACGCGCCATACGCTCGTACCATCGTGGTCGATGAACACGAAGCTGCCTTTTTTCCGCACGACCCAACCCGCTTCGAAGGGGGTCCAGCCGTCGACATTCGTTTGCGGAAGTACGATATGCCGGGGCTCCCCCGTCACGCGATCGGCCGAGGCCCAGTCGCTCATCCACAAATGGTGCTCCTCATCGTAGGTGCACCGGCTGGCCGGTGCGACATACGTTCCCACGTGGGTGCCATGGTCATCCAATTCGAGCGCGATCCGGTTGCCGTGTGAGGCCGGAATCGTTTGGCCCTCGAACGATATCGACGATTTGTCGTCGAAGCAGATCGTGATTCGTCCGCGGGTGGCGGCGGTCTCGAGATCGCGCATCGCGCCCCGGATCGAGCGCTCCCATGCGATCTTCCCTTCGGTGTCGAGACGGAGGACGCGCACGCCGGGACCATCCCCGATGGCGGGAAGTGCCACCACGACCCCGTCGGGGGTGGCGGCGATCGGTCGGACATTTCCATCGGATATCGTTGCACATGGCCCCGAAATTCGTTTCGACCAGGCGAGCCTGCCGCGCGCGTCGATGCGTTTGACGAGCACCGCGGACTTACGGCATGCAACGATATAGGTGCTGCCGGGCGCGGCGCGGACGTGAAGCTCGCCGTCGCCATCCGCATCCCCATCCAAGGCCGGACGGGTGACGGCCCACCGGGCTCGGAGACGCGTGGGGGAGAACGGTGTGATCGCCAACGGCCATGCCGGCGGCGTCGCCGGAGTTTCCTTGGCGATGGGTGGCGCGGCGGGCGCCGGAGCGATGGGTGGCGCGGCGGGCGCTGGAACCGGCGGGCTCTCCGAGGGTCGTAGCGGCACCTCCTCTGGGCGTGCCACGGCTCGGGGGTGCGCACAGCCAAGGAGCACGACGGCCAGGGCGATCGATGAGGCGCGGCTGCGCATGGACCGTTGGACGCTCCCTTCCCCCATTGATTCTACCGGTTCGACCAGGCTCCGGCAGACCGTCGCCACGGTTGCCGCAAGCTGCGCCGCGCTCTCGCGACCTGCGCGCGCCGGCGGGCGCCCACGGGCGAGACGGTTCATCCGGAATGTCAGCGTAGGAGCTCTTCCACCTCCGCGCGCCGGAACCCCGCGGGGTAGCGATGCAGGTACGCGCGCGCGGCGTCCTTCATCGCGCTCGCATCGCCGGTCCGCTGGAGCGCGAAGATGCGCAGGTAGGCGGCGTCTTCGGCGCGCGGATCGCGCGGATGCTTCTCGAGGAAGGCCGCGAATCGCGAGGCGGCTTCCCGATTCTTTCCGGCACCGAATGCGGCCATCGCGGTGCGAAAATCGTCCGATGGATCGGGGCGGGGCGCCGATGCGGAGGGCGGCGCGCTCGGCACATGGGGAGCCGGCGATACCCGCGGACCGCGTGGCACCTGGGGGGCCAGCGGGGCGGCCGACGCGGAGGTGGCGAGCGCGGTGGAGCCCGCACTTGACGGCGCGGGCGCGGGCGCGCTTGGCGGCACCGGCGCGGGCGCGCTTGGCGGCGGCGTGGCTCGAGCGTCCGCCGCCACCCAGATGCCACCTGCGCCGAGGACGGCGGGCGGCGCGCCTCGGAGCCGCAGCACCACGCTTCCTTCCTCGACGGCGACGCGCGTCGTGTGGCCGTCCGCGACCGATACGGTAAAGATGGTACCCGTGTCCTCCAATTCGCCGTCGGGGAGCAGGACCCGCAGCGCGCGCTCGGGCGACGCGTGCGAGACATGAATCCAGAGGGCGCCGCGCTCGAGGACGATTTCATCGCGGCCGCCCTCCGTGCGCTTCGAATAGAGCGCGGTGCTGTCGGCGTGGATCACGGTGTCCGGCGCGGGCGCGGGCACGGCCTGTCGGAGCTCCGACGGATGCCGCATGCGCCAGAAGACGAGGAGACCGGCGACCAGCACCAACGCAGCGGCCAGCCCGAGTCGACGAGGCCGCGCCCTCCACGTGGGCTCCGGCGCCACCAGCGCGCCATCGAACGCGGCGAGCAAGCGCGTTCGCTCCCGCCGCACACGAAGCTCGTCGGCGCCCGCGTTCGGGCTGCTCGCGCGGAACGCGCCGGCCAAGTCGTCGAGCGCCTGCGCCTCGCGCGAGCACACCGGGCACCCCCTCCGATGCGCCTCGAAGCTCGCCCGCTCCGGCCCCATGAGGCGACCATCGCGCACGGCCTCCACCTCGAACTGGCGCGGGCAGGACGCGGACTTCATGACCCTTCGAGCACCTCGCGCAGCTCGCGACGGGCCGCGTGCAACCGGGTCCACACGGTGCCGATGGGCACGTCCAGGGCGGCGGCGATCTCGGGGCAGCTCAGACCTTCGACCTCGGCCAGGAGAAAGGTGATCCGCTTGGCCTCGCTGATCCGAAGGAGCGCCCGCTCGACATCGCCGCGCGCCTGCAGGGTCGAGCGCGGATCCACCAGGGTCGCCCGCGCGCCGCGCAGGGACAGGAGCACCTTGAACAAGCGACCGAGGCTCTGGCGCCTTCGCCGAAGGAACTGGACGGCGATTCCAATGAGCCACGGGCGGCACGAGGGGCGACCGTCGTAGCGTGGGGCGCTCGTGGCGGCGGCGAGGAAGGTCGCGTGCAGCAGATCGTCGACGTCCTCCGCGTCCCCCGTGGCCCGGGCGATGAATCGCCGGACGGGCTCGTGGTACCGATCGTAGAGCTCACCGAGGGCGTCCATCTCGCCTTTTGCGATCCGGGCGAGGAGCTCGGGATCGGAGGCCGGCGCGATGTCGCACGCCAGCGACTTGGCGCGGGGGCGCATCACAAGGACCCCACGGTCGCACCGAACGCGAAACCCACGGTCCAAACCGGCAATTGACCCCGTTCGTCGGGGTCGGCGCCCACCAGGCCGGCCCCGCCGACTTCTCCGTCGATGCCGACGAAGGTGCGCATCACCGAGCGCGCGCCGAAGTGCAATCGGGTGCCGACGAGCCAGCGCGGCACCGGGCCCGAACGGACTTCCTCCCGGATCCGATCGCGATCTTGCTTCACGACGATGTTCGTCTGCGGGACGATGGCGGGTCCGCCGATCACGTCGAGCGCGAGGGTGTCGAACCGAAAGCGGCGGCCCAGCAAGAGCGCGAGCTCCATCGCGGCGCCGTCGGGGCCGCCCGCGACGCCGTAGCCGTCCAACCGGCCCGCAAAGCCTCCGAGCCACCCCGCGATGTCGAGGAACGAGAGCACGCCAAACCCCGCGCTGGTGTAGCCATCCCCGGCGCGCGCACCGGTGGCGACGGAGAGCTCGATTCGAACGCGGCTGGACGACTCAACGCGCGCGGCGCGCGGCGAAGCTTGCTCGACGGGTGGCGTGGGCGCCGCGCTGCGGGCGGAGCTCGTCGAGCTCGAATGGGCGGGCGGAGAAGGGCCAACCACGGGCGGCGCATATCCATCGGCCGGCGGCGACGAGCGCTCGACCGGCAGCGCATGTCCATCGACCGGCGGCGACGATGGCGGCACGAGAAGCAACGCCTCCAGCATGGGCACCACGTCCTCCCGCTGCAAAACGGATCGCGACGCGCGCCGCCCATCGGGCAATACGACCGCCACCGCGATCGTACCGTCCCGCCATGAGAGCACCACGCGGGCACATCGGTCGATGTCGTCGCGCGCATCGAAGGCCGCGCGAACCTGCTCGGGCAGCTCGGGCCAGCGACCAACCACGCCACCGTCGGCCTCGATGGCCATCGACGGGCATACCCGATCCCGAGCGGCCGCCGGGCGCGCCCCAAGAGCGCCAAAGACTCCCATCACGATGAAAAATTGCAACGGGTACGGCGCGTTCATGGGCGGAGCGATCATCCATCTTCGCGCGAGAGCCCCGATCCCTTCATCCGTCGTTTTCAAAAGAATGCTTCGACGCCCATGCTCGGGATGGTGATGGGTCCCACCTCCGAGCGGGTGCACTCCGTCGTCCCGCCCTCGGGTCCGGAGACGCCGTTGCAGTCCGTCCCCAACCCGGTCCGCTCTTTGCTCAGGGTAAGGTTCTGCCCCTCGAACACGAACGCGATGGATCCGGTCTTTCCGAGCGGCCAGCGTTTTTCGAGCCGCACATCCAACCGAACGAAGGGCGGATCGCGTTGGCTATGGTACGGCGGCACCGGCACGCTTCCGTCCAATGGCGAATAGGGCGCACCCGAGTAGAACATGAACCTCGTCCCAAAGCGCCATCGGCGTCCCACATCGTAGGAGAGAACGGCGTTGAGCACGTGGGTGCGATCGAACTCGCTGGGCACGGTGGCGATGGCATCCTCGCCTTGGAAGGTCACGAACCGCGCCGCGCGCGTAGAACGCGACAGCGTGTAGGAGAGCCAGCCGCTCAAACGTTTCGACAGCGGACGGCGCAAAAGCAGCTCGACTCCATAGGCGCGTCCATTGACGGGCTCGTTGTTCGGGCACTTGACCGGCAGCGGAGGACGCGGCGCGCCCGACGGATTCGGAGGCACCACACCAGGCTCCATTTCGATGCAGTTTGCAGTCAAATCGGTGAGCCCGGACCAACCCGAGAGAAAGCCCGTGGCCGTCAAGACCAGGTCCGCCGGCAGACCGATCTCGAGCCCTTGGCTTGCGTGCGCGGCGGTCTGCAAGCGCCGTTGGCCGAATGGAAAGCCGGCCCCCGTGACCACGGGCGCGGGGACGCTCCCGACCCGCAGCGCCGGATATTGATGCGCGAGGCCGAAGGTGGAGAGCCACGCCACCGCGGGTGCGAGGGTCACGCGCACCGAAAGACGCGGGTCGACCGCCGCCTCGGTGGTGCTCACCCGGGACGCGCCGTCGGTCGCGCCAACCGCGTTGTCCCTCGAGGACGCGAAGATCCCGACCCGCACGCCCGGAACCATCTCGACCCGTGGGGCGACGCGCCAGATCATGTCGGCGTACGCGGCCCCGGAGACATTGGTGGGCGGTGGGTCCACATTGGAAGGGACCACCGTATCGTACGGACCCGCCGGCTCGCCCTGCCGGAATCGGTACACGTCGAGCCGTAGGTCGGCGCCGCCGCGAACGCGCACCGCGGACGATAGCTTCTTCTCGACCTCGAGGCGCACCGCGCCCGAGGTATCGGTCAGATAGCTCGGCGACGCGCCCTGCGAATCGTAGCCCACGGTCGCCGCGATGCGCAGGCGGCCATCGGTGAGCGCATGATCGTACCGGAGATCGACGCGGTGGAAGTCGGATACGAAGTCCTCCTCGGTTTTCCCCGATCGCTCGACGTGCGCCAGGTAATCATGGGCCCCGAACGCAAAGAGGCCGAGCGTACCGCGCTCGCCGATGCGCCAGGTGACGCGGGTTTGATAATCCCAATAGCCGAGGGTCGTATCCGAGAAAGCACCGACCATCGGACCGGGGTATCCATAGCGCCCCGCCACCAGCGCCGTGCCCCGGCCACCGGCAAAGGGCGCCTCGAGGAGCGCCCCCGCGTCGACCAAGCGCACGTTGGCCTCTCCATGAAAGCTCGTCGCCGGATCCCGGGTCCGCCCGGCGACGATCGCGCCCGCAAAGCCTCCGTAGCTCGCGGGCGCTGCCCCCGGGTACATTTCGACGCGGTCGAGGAGCGCGGGGTGGATGACGCCCGGCCCGAGCCCCACGTGAAAGAGCACCGGCACCCGAACGCCATCGAGGAAATAGCCATTGTTGTTCGGCGGGGCGCCGCGAATGAAGAAGTACGGGGCCCCGCTTATCACCGGGGTCACGCCCGGCAGCGCTTCGATGGCGCGGAAGGGATCGCCGAAGGCGCCGGGCATCTCCCGCACGTCTTTGGCCGAGAGCGTGGTCTGCCCGATCTCGCGCCGGATGCCGCGCACGGTCACTTGTTCCACGTGCTCGCTCGAGGTCACGGGCCCCGCCCCGGTCGCCGCCGGGCCCCCCGCCGAAGACGTCGCGGGGCCGCCTGCTGGAGGAGGCGACGAGGCCGCCGGAGGCGAAGACGTCTCCTCGAGCTCCTGACGAAACGCGACGCGCGCGCGGGTGCGTGCGCGAACCGCGGTGTCGCCTCGGCGGGCGGGGAAAAACGTCCAGGTGAGCGCCGCCCGCCGTGCGTGCTCGGCAAAGGGCTCGCGCCCCTCGATCACCTCGGCGTGCGACACGGTTCCATCTCGTTCGACGATCAGCTCCAGCTCCACGGACGCATCGCCCTCCGCGCGAGGCGCGCCTTGGGCGCCGCCGGACTTGGGCGGATACGACACGTCGGTGCTGCCCCGCGCACGGGGAGGCGTCAATGGGGGCGCGCCTTGGGCGAGCGCCGAGGTCGTCCAAGCCAAAAGGACCGCGAGAAGCACCCCCAAAAGGTGTGGGGCTCCAATACGTAGCAACGGAGATCTCCGGAAGGATGGAGCCAGGCGCCCGCGAAGACGCGCGGCGCTGGCGGGTCGTGCACGTATTCACGCGACGGGTCCTTTTCCTTCATCCGAAGGATCGCGCATTTCGTATCGGCCCCCTCGACGGCGCGGGCAGGCGGTATCCGCGCGCTCAGGAGCGCACCTCCGTTGCATTCTGCCTCGCCGCCCGCACACAGCGATCTCGCGCCCGGCCTTCGACGCTCCGCGTTCAACGACGTTTCGTCCCCCGGGGCCGACCTCGTTGGGCGCCCGCTAGGTCGTAGCCCGCGTGGCGCGGTTCATGCGATGCGTGCGCCGAAATGCGAGCGAGCGAGCCATGCTGACGGAGATGGTGGGTTGGTTGAGCTCCTTCATTCTCGTGCTGACCATTGGCAAGCAGGTCTACAAACAATGGCACGAAGGCTCGAGCGAAGGGGTTTCGAAATGGCTCTTCCTGGGCCAGATGGCGGCCTCGGTCGGGTTTACGGTGTACAGCCTGTTGGTGCGGAACTGGGTCTTCGTGGCCACCAACGCGCTCATGCTCGTCAACGGCCTGGCGGGGTACCTCATCGTGCTGCGGCACCGAAGGCGCGCGCGCGGCGGCGCTAGAGGCGCGCAAGGATCGTCGACACCATCCGCTCGATGGGCGCCGAAACGAGGGCGAGATTCGCCTCGAACACCGCGCGCGGCATCCCGTAGACCACGCACGACGACTCCGCCTCGGTGAGGATGCGCCCGCCCGCGCCGTGAATGGCCCGCGAGCCCGCGAGGCCGTCGTCCCCCATCCCGGTGAGGACGACCCCGAGCGCGCGCGCGCCCCAGCCGGCGGACGCGCTCTCGAACAGAACGTCCACCGACGGGTGGTGAAGGCTGACCACGGGCTCGGGCGACAGCTCGGTGACGCAGGATTGGCCCACGCGCCGCAATCGCAAATGGATGCCGCCCGGCGCGATGACCGCCTGGCCAGGGCGAACCTCGACACCGTTGTGCGCCTCGCGCACCTCGATCGCCGAGTCGGCGTCGAACCGCGCGGCCATGGCCTCGGTGTATCCCTGGGGCATATGCAAAGCAATTGCAATTGGAACGGGGAAGCGTTTTGGCAGCGCGCTGAGCAAGAGCCCCACGGCGCGCGGCCCGCCGGTCGATGCACCGATGACCAGCACGTCCGTCGCCGCCGCCGTGATGGCCGGGGCAGCATCCAACGGGGATGTGGCGACCGGGCACCGCGTCCCCTTCGCGGCGGCCGCGACGCGCACCTTCTCGACCAATTCGTCCGCGAGACCGTAGAGGCGATTGGTGGCGATGGCCGTCGGCTTTTGGACCACGTCGACCGCGCCGGCCTGCAAGGCCGCGACCCCGAGCTCGCTGTGCTCGTCGAGCGTCGTCACCACCACCACGCGCGGCGCGTCGTTGCGCTCCGCCAGCGCGAGCAGGACCCCCACCCCGTCCAGCCCCGGCATGAGCAGATCCAAGGTCACGACGTCGGGCTGCAGCTCCGAGATTTTCTCCAGCGCGTCGAGGCCGTCGTGCGCCACACCCACGACGCGGATCCCCTCGGCGGCGCTCAAGACGTCGCGAAGCACTTTTCGCGCGAAGGCCGAGTCCTCGACGATGAGAACGGAGATCGCGGTGCTCATGTCTTACGGCTCCGGTAGAAGAAGGCGCCCTGCTGCTCTTCGCACTCGAGCAACGTGCCGAAGCGCATCAGCGACTCCGATGCGCCGAGGAGCAGGCGCCCCTCGGGCCGGAGCGCGGAGCTCAGGGACACGGCGATGCGCGCGATGTTCTCGTCCGCGAAATAAATGAGCACGTTCCGGCACACCAGGAGGTCGAACGACCCCAGGTTGGCGATGGCCGGCGGCTCGCAGAGGTTGATCCTCCGCCAAGCGATGGCGCGCAGCAGCTCGGGCCGCGCATGCACCGCCCCGCTGCCGTCGAGCTCGAGCCATCGCCCGAGCACGTTCGGCGGGAGCGCGCGCAGGGAGCGATCGCCGTAGGGCCCTCCCGCGCGGGCGACGGCCAGCGCGCGCGTCGAGAGATCCGACGCCACGATCTCGACCGACGGCAGAAGACCGGACTCGTCGAGGAGCATCGCGAGCGTCAGGGGCTCTTCGCCGGTCGAGCAGGCCGCGCTCCAGATGCGCGCCCCGCGACCGCGCCGTACGGCCGGCCGAATCCACGTCTCGATCGCCACGCGCAGGGCGTGCGCCTCGCGGAAGAAATACGTCTCGGGGACGACCAGCGCATCGATCAGCGCGTCCAGCTCCGCGGTGCTGCCCGCGTCGTAGCGAAGGAAATAGTAGTAATCGAGCAGCGACTCGAATCCGGCCGTGAGGGCGCGCCCCGTCGCCTTGCTCACGAAGATTTCGCGGTCGCCCGTGTCGTAGTGAATACCGGTGCGCTCCTCGACGAGCCGGCTCAGGATGGCGAAGAGTTGAGGGCTCATCGGCAAGAATGGACGGTTATCGTTTGGCCATGAAAGCAATGCGCCGCACCTCGTGATCGGGATCCGACAACGCCCGTTTCAACGTGTGTGCCATCTCCTTGGTGTGGATGCTGGCGATGGCCGCGGCGGCCGCGCGGCGCGCCAGAACGTTTTGCGAGTTGAGCACGTCGGCCACGGCGGCGATGCCGATGGCGCGGCGCATGCGGACGAGGGCGCTCACGAGCAGGGGGCATGTCTCTTCATCCGCCGTCTCCAGCGCGGCGAGGATGCCTTCGGTCCGCTGATCGGGCGCGACGGCCAAGGCGGCGATGACCCGCTCGCGCGTGCCCACGTCGGCGAGCCGCTCGATGAGCGCATGGGTGGCGCCGGGCCCGGGGCGGGTCGAGAGAAAGCCGATGGCCGAGCTCCGAACTTGCTCGTCGGGATCCATGGCGGCACTCGCCAGGAGCGGAACGACGTCGGGCACGTCGAACTCCGCGAGCGCGGCGACGGCCACGAGCCGGGTGGCGGAGTCGGACGAGGTCAGCGCGCTGCGGATGAGGGGCAGCGCCTGCGGGTGGCGCGCGATGCCGAGGCCCGTGAGCGCGGCGCGACGGATGTCGGGATCGTTCGACGTCGCCGCCTCCGAGAGGGCGGCGATCGCGCGATCGTTGCCGAGCTGCGCGAGCGCCTCCACGGCGGCGACGCGAACTTGGCCGGCTTCGTCGTCCAAGAGCGAAACGATGCGCTCCGTGACGGCGTTGACCTTGAGCCGCGCCAAGGCCTGGCACGCGTAATAGCGGACCCACGCGTCCTCGTCCTCGAGGCGCTGGGTCAAGGACGCGGTGACCTCGGGCTTGGCGGAGGTCTGTCCCAGCGCCCGGGTGGCGGCGGCGCGCGTCTTGGCCGTGGGGTGGCTCGTCCCTGCGATGAGCGCCTCGAGGGCCCGCGGATCGTCGATCAAGGGGAGCCCGGAGGTGGCGCTCTCGCGAATGCGCTCGTCCTCGTCGTTCATGGCCGCGATGAGGATCGGCAGCCCCTCCGGATATCCGAAGTAACCCAAGATGCGCAGGGCCGCGCGGCGAACGCGGACGTCCGGCGAGCGCGCTTCATCGAGGGCGAGCGACTTCGTCTCCTGACTGCCCAGCGAGTGAATGGCCGCGGACGCCGCCTGCGAGACGCGCGGGTTCGAGTCCGCGATGAGCCGGAAGATCAGCGGGACCACGGACGTATTGCCCAGCCGCGCCAAGGCCTCGCAGGCGAGCGCGCGAACCTCGGGCTCGCGGTCGGTCAAGCACGACGCGAACTCCTCGGTGCCCACGCGCCCGTGCCCGACCAGCGGGAGGAGCCGCTCGCGCGTCACGCTGTCGCCGTCGCGGATCGCCTGGAGGAGATACGGCGTGGCGCTCGATCCGAGCCCCCGCAGCGCCGTGGACGCGGTCGCCCGCGTCGAGTCGTCGTCGAGCAGCTCCAGGAGGCCCAATATGGCGGTTTCGTCGCCGAGCCATCCCAGCACGCGGGCCATGGCATTTCGCTCCGAGGCGAGCGCCCCCACGAGGGCGCCGCGGATCTTGACGCTGGCGCCCACCGATACCAGCTCGCGCAAGCGCTCCATCAGATCGTCGGTGATCCCGAAGCGCGTCTCGTGGAGCTCGACCAGATCGATCAGCGCGACGGCGATGGCGCGAAGGACGGCGTCGCTGCTGCGGGGAACGAGCTCGCCCAAGCGGGTGACCGCCGCCGACTGGCCCGTGCGGCCCAGCGCGCGGATGGCCTCCACCGCGTAAAGAGGATCCCCCAAGAGCGCCACCAAGGGCGCGATGGCGCGCGGATCGCCCGTTCGACCGAGGGCGTCGATCGCGGGGAAGGTCCGGAAGAAGGAGTTTCGCCCGACGGCGGCGACCAGCGGCTCGACCGTCTCGGCGCCTCCGATCCGGCCCAGCGCTTCGATGGCGGAGATGCCGACGTTGTCGTTGGCGTGGGTGGTGAGGGCGGCGATGCGCGCGGTCGCGCCGGTGGCCTTTCGCCGGCCCAAGACTTGGAGCACGTCGCAGATCGTCGCGGGCTTCTCCGTCTCGTCCGTGAGGGCCAAGAGCGGCTCGGTGACATTTCCGACCGACGACGCGAGCGCGTCCACCGCGGCCGCGAGCAGCGCTTCGTTCGCGTCGCGTGCGCGAAGAATACGGACCAAGCCCGGGATGGCCGGATCCCCTGCCCTCGCCAGCGCGGCGGTCACCGCGCGGCGCACGACCCAGCTCGGGTCGGCGAGCATCTCGAGGAGCGACGGAATGGCCTCGGCGCCCTTGCGCACGAGGCTCTCCACGCGCTCGACCCGCACCCGGTCTTCCGGCGAGAGCGTCAGTCCATTGCGCGACGAGGCATTCATACGACGCCCCCTGCTTCGGGCGTACCGCTCTCCGCCTTCGCCTCGTCCAGCGCGCTCACGTCCGCCGCGGCGTCGGAGCTGGCGCGGCGCATTTCGGCCGCCTGCCCCGCGAGCTCGCGGACGCTCGACACCACCGTCTGCAGCCGCCGGTTGCGCCGCGCCGCCGCGCCGTCGATTTCCCG
Organism: Sorangiineae bacterium MSr11954; assembly: GCA_037157815.1. Lineage (NCBI taxonomy): Bacteria > Pseudomonadati > Myxococcota > Myxococcia > Myxococcales > Pendulisporaceae > Pendulispora > Pendulispora albinea. Next base: position 3,678,230 of record CP089984.1, on the reverse strand, counting down.
AACATGCATGCGAACCTCCTGCACCGCGTTCGCCAGCTCTTCGGCCGCCACATCGCCGTTGCCGCCCTCCGCGGATGACACGCTCGTCGCGAGACGCGCCGCGATCTCGCTCGCGGCCTTGGCGTGCGCGCCGAGGCGCTGCGGCAGCGACGACGCCGCGCGACGCGCTTGCTCGCCGTGCTGCACCACCTTGTCCGACGTCTCGCGCTGCTCCTTCACGGACTGGGCGAGCGACGCGAGCGAGCCTGCGACGTCGGCCAGCGCTTTGTCGAGCTCCGACGTCCCCTTCGCGTGCTCGCTCCACGCCCGCACCGAGAGGATGCTCTGCCGGCGGATGTCGTCCAAGGTTCGCGCGGCCTCGCCCGCGGCCTTGGCCTGCTCGGAGAGCGCCGTGAGGGTGCGCTGCGTCGATGTCGCCACCGCGCGCGCGTTTTGCCCGATCGCGGCGGTCTCCCGCGCTTGCTCGCTCAGCGCCGCCGTCGTGCTCTGCGTGACCTTTCGCACCTGGAGGACGGTCTTCGCGAGCTGGGAGGCGGCCCCCGCCTGCTCTTGCGCGCCCTGCGCGATGCGCTCGGCGTTGCTCGAGATCTCGGCGTTGGTTCGTACGATTTCGCGCATCGCGCGCGCCTGCTCCGCGGCGGCTTGGGTCGTCTGCTTGGCCATTTCGCGCATCTGCGAGGCGCCGAGGGCGAGGGTCCGCGAGGCCTGCGCCTGCTCGATGGTGGCGTTGGTGACGTCCCGAATCTGCTCCGTGACCTTGGACATGCCCTGGCTCATCGCTTGGCCGGCGAGCACCTGCTCCTGCGTCGCGCGCGCCACCGTCCGCACGGTGCCGGTGAGCTGCTCGACGCCTTGCAGGATGGTGCCCAGCGCGCCCTCCGCCGCCCCGGCGAGAACGGCGCCGTCTTCGGCGACCTTGGAGGCGTCGTTGGACACGGCGATGGCGTCGCGCGCGGTGGACTGGAGCCCGCGGACGATTTTGGCGATCTCCCCGCTGGCCGTCGCAGCGCGATCGGCCAGCGAGCGAATCTCCTCGGCGACCACCGCGAACCCGCGCCCGTGCTCCCCGGCCCGCGCCGCCTCGATGCTCGCGTTCAACGACAGGAGGTTCGTCCGGTCGGCGATCAAATTGATGGTGGCCACGATGTCGCCGATCTCCTCGGCGCGCTGGCCCATGGCCTTCATGACGCCCGCGGAGTCGACGATGGACTGGCGAATCTTCGCCAGGCCGGCGATCGACTTGGCCACCGTCATCCCGCCCTCGCGCGCGGCCGCCGACACGGCATCACCGGTCGCCTTCGCGTCCTCCGTCAGCTGCGCGACGGCGCGCACGCTCGACTCCAGCTGCGCGGCCGTGGTCGCGCTGCCCGCCGTCAAGCGGGTGATCTCCTCGGTGTTCTTGGCCGCGCTCTGCGCCGAGCGCGCGACTTGTTCGATGGAAACCGCCGCAGACTCCACGGTGGCCGCGTTCTTTTCGGCGGTGGCGGCGACCTCTTCCACCGCGGCCGCCACCGACGCCACATTGGTGCGGGCCCCCGTCATCGACGTTTCGAGCTTCTTGGCCTGATCCGCCACCGCGCGAATGGACCGCGCGAGCTCCTCCGTCGTGGCCGCGGCTTCATCCATGGCCACCGTGGTCTCATCGGCGTTCGCCGACACGGAGGCGAGGTTCTTCTCCACGGAGCCGACGGAGCTGGCCACGCTCGAAATCTGGTCGCCGATGCCCTGCGCGTCGGAGGCCAGGCGGGCGATGCCCTTGGACATCTCCTCGATGGTGGTGCCAATCTCTTCGATCGCGGCCGCGTTCGACTCGCCGCGCGCGCTGATGTCCGAGAGGGCGCGCGCGCTCGGAGCGGTCGAGTTGCGGACCCGCTCCACGGCGGCCGCGAGGGTGTCGGCGGCGGCGCCCGTGGCCTTGCTCGCGCGACCCACGTCGTCGGCGGCGCTGGCCGAAGCGTCCGTCAGGCGCGCCAGGTTCTCGGTCTCCTTCTGCGTCTCCTCCAGCGCGCGCGACGCAGCGTGGAGGCGTGACGCCATCTCCTCCAGCGCGACCTGGGGCGGGCCCGCGCCCTTTCGAGCGCGCGTCAGCGACCGCGCGCGCTCCACCACCACGTCGACCGCGGAGACGAGCGACGCCATGGCGGTGTCCACCTCGTCCGAGGTCACGTCTTCTCCGGCCAGCGCGATGCGGTGCACCGAGTCCTCGATGGACTGCGACGCTTTGACCAACGCGCGAAGCGCGCGGAGGCTCGACTCGACCCGCGCGTGACCATGCCCATTAGACGACATCGAGCGACTCCTCTCCTATGACCTTGGCAAAATCGAGGACCATGACGAGGCGCGATCCCAGCTGCGCGACCGCGCTCACGAACCCGCCCCGATCGCCCTCGAGCAGCTTGTGCGGTGGCTTCAGCACCGACGCGGGGATGGTCAGCACCTCGCGCGCGCTGTCCACCAGAAGCGCCACCGCGCGCTCCCCGTGGCGGCCGAGGACGACCCGGCTGTCGAGGGTGAGCGGCGCGGGCGGAAAGCCGAAGCGGATTCGCAAATCGACCACCGGAATGACGCGGCCGCGGATTTGAATGATGCCGGTCACGAACTCGGGGGCGCCCGGCACGGGGGTAGCGCCTTGAAAGGACTCCATCTGCAGCACGGTGTCGACCGGCAGCGCGTACTCGGCGTCGAAGACTTTGAAGAGCACGTGCAGGACCGCCCGCTCTTCTCGTTCTTTATCCTGCTGGTGAACCACGAGGTCCGGCATGTTAGTTCGGCTCCCCATAGCGTCCGTGCGTGAGCAGCGCATGTGCGAGCGCGCTCAGGTCCAAGACGAGCGTCGACTTTCCATCTCCGAGATCCGTCGAGCCCGAAATACCGGGGACCTGGACCAACGGATCCACCAACGGGCGAATCACCGCTTCCTGCTGCGAGAGCACCCGATCCAACACGAACCCCACGCGCTCGCTGCCGCGACGGACGATGACGCCGTGGCGCACGGCGGTGGAATCCGCCACGGGCGTCATGCCGAAGAGCGTTGCCAGCTCGACCAAGGGCACGCTGGTGCCGCGCCATGCCATCAAAGCCACCAGACCATAGGGCGTGGCACCCCGTACCGCCGCGCCCGGGATGACTTCGACGATATCCTCCACCGAGACCACGGGAACCACGAACTTGTCCTCCTTCAGTCGGACCACGAACGCGTCGACGATGGCCACGGTGAGCGGCACGCGCAACGTGAAGATCGCCCCCTTCCCGGGGTGGTTCGCGAGCGACAAGGTGCCGCCCAGCTGATCGACCACGATTTTTTTGACGATGTCCATGCCCATCCCGCGCCCGCTCCCCGTCGTGGCAACGCGGCGCGTAGACAGTCCCGCCCGGCACAAGGCGTTCAGCAACCCATCGTCGGCCTCGGGGACCACGCCACCGAGCTGGCGCGCGACCGCCTCGCGATCGACACCGGCGCCATCGTCGGACACCTGCACGGAGATCTCGCGGTTGGCCAAAACGGTAGCGCTCACGGTCAGGGTTCCTTGACGGGGCTTGCCGCTGCGCTCGCGTTCATCCGGCAGCTCGATTCCATGATCGATCGCGTTGCGCACCAGATGAATGAGCGCCGGGAAGAGGCGCTCGGCCACCGATTTGTCGAGCTCCGCATCGCCTGCGTCCGTCGCCAAGGTCACGTCTTTACCGCTCGAGCGGCGAAGCCCGCGCACCACCAACGGCAAGCGGGCCAGAATTTCGGCGAATCGAACCGTTCGAATGCGCAAAATAGAGGCGCGCAGATCGCGAAGCTGCCGCCCGCTCTCCTCCACGATGCTCTTGAGCTCCCGCCCGAGCGCCCCATCCACCTGGGCGACATCGTCCAGAACGCGCGTCAGCCGCGAACGCGACACGATGAGCGCCGCGAGCCGTTCCATGGCCTCGTCCACGCGTTGAACATCGACGCGAAGAACATTGCGCGCGTGCAGGTCGTCATCGTCGACCGACCCGCCCGGAATCTCCGAGAATGCCGGATCGGGCGCCGGCGGCGGCGGCGCATGGACGAGCGGGCGGACTTGGACCTCGGGCCCGCCCACCGCGGCCGCCAGCTCGGAGTCCTCGGCCAAGGTGACGAGCATCAGGACGAAGCAGAGCCCTCCCGGCGCATCTTCCGTGGCCGGCACGGCGACCGGCACGACCTTGACGATCTCCGCGATGCTACCCAGCCGCTCGCGGACGGAGTTGATGGTAAATCCGAGCTCGGCCTTTTTGGGCGACGGAACGAAGTCGATGCGCACCACGCGCCGTCCTTCGCGGTCGGCGTTGATCAGCTGCTCGCGCTCGAACCGCGCGAGCTTGGCGTCGAGGGCGGGCTCCAAATCGAGGACTCGCTCGCCGCCCGGGGACTCGGAGGCCGGCTTGCCGTGAGCTTCCACGGCCTCGAGGCGCGCGATCAGCACATTGGATGGCGGGTCGATGGGCCTCCCTTTGGAGAGCGCGACGACCACCTCTTGAATCGCGCGAAGCCCGTGGAAAAGAGGCTCGACGGCGTCCAGGCTCAACTCCATCGTTCGTTGATCCGCGCGGCGGAGGATGGCCTCCATGCGGTGCGCGAGGGTAACGATGGTGTCGACGCCGACCATCGCCGACAGGCCCTTGATGGTGTGCAAGAGACGAAAGAGCTCGCGAATGGCGCGGAAGCTCGCTTGGCCCCGTTTGAGCGAATCCTCGATTTCGAGCATCTTCGCGTTGGAGAGCGAGAGGTGCTCGCCGACCTCGGCCAGGTATGCACCCCGGAACTCCTTGAGGTCGATCGAGGTGCTCACCCGGTCGCCTTGCCGTCGGGCAGCAAGCCCTGCACGGCGGAGAGAATTTCGGCGGGGGTGAACGGCTTCGTGAGGTACTGCGAGGCCCCGGCCGACAGAATCCGCGTACGGGAGTTTTGATCGTCGCGCGTGGTCACCACCAAAATAGGTAGCTCGCGCAATTTGTCTTGCGCGCGCACGAACTCGATGACCTCCAGCCCACCGATGTCGGGCATGTTCAAATCGAGCACGAGCAAATCGAACCGCTGCAAAGAGAGCTGCTCGATCGCATCGAGACCGCTGGTCGCCTCGGTGGGCGACAAGCCGGCGAGCGGCCGCAAGCAAGCGATGATCATGTCCCTCATCACCTTGCTGTCATCGACGATGAGCGCGTTGGGCACGAGAACCTCCGGTCAAACCTAGGCCCGCCCCCTTCGTTTCGTCAAACGCTTCCCGCGGCTGCGCGCAGCGGCTGGGCTGCGACACCGCTCGAATCGACGCGTAGTAGTAGCTCGCTCGCGCGGGTGTCGCTAGAGTGCGTGTCCCCACGGCACCTCGATGACGGGAGAACGTTCATACGATTCATCGCTCTATGGTGAACGCGGATCCGTCTGGATCCTGGAGGACAGTCCGCTCGAGGCGGAAATGGCCCGCCGCGCCCTCGCCACGGCCCACACGGTGGACGTGTTCGTCGATGGATCGACCGTCCTCGAGCGGATCGCCAACGCGGGCCCGCCCGATGTCTTGGTCGTCGATTGGCAGCTCCCCGGGCTCTCGGGGCTCGACGTGTGCAAATTTCTTCGCGAGACCTATGACGAGATTGTCCTGCCGATCCTCTTGATGACGACCTACGGTCGCAAGGGCGACGTCATCGAGGGGCTGGCCGCCGGCGCCAATGACTATTTGAGCAAGCCCTACGATCCGGGCGAGCTGATCGCGCGCACCAGCACCTTGGTTCGCACCAGCCGGCTGAATCAGGCGCAGGCGCGCCGCTCGCGTCAATTGACGATGGCCGCCGAAGTCGGCGTCGCCCTGACCCGGGCGCGCAGCATGAGCGCCGCGGCCTCGCAATGCGTCGAGGCCATCTCCAACCAGCTCGACGGCGCCAGCACCTGGATTTTCTTGTGCGAGGACGATCGCCTCAAGGAGTACGCGCGCGCCGGGAAGGACGCCTTCGCGGCCCCCATCGATCTCATCCGAGACGGGCTCGCGCGAAAGATCGTCGACTCCAAAGAGCGCATTTTCCTCGTGCAGGCGGCCGACGCGGAGCTCGCTGTCGGCGGCTCGTTCGCGGGCTACCCGCTGCTCATCGACAACCATGTCTTGGGCGCGCTCGCCGTGCTGACCGCGAGCCACCTCCACGCCGACTCCCTCGAGGCGCTCTCCTCCATGGCGGACATCGTGACCCTCGGTCTCGACCGGGTTCGCGCCGAGCAAGAGCGCGCCATCCTCTTCGATCGCGAGCTCGCAGCGCGCAGCGAGGTGGAACGGGCGAACCTCACCAAGGATCAATTCCTGGCCACGGTCTCCCACGAGCTACGCACACCGTTGAACGCCATCGCCGGCTGGGTGCATCTTTTGCGCACGGGGGAGCTCTCGACCCCCGAGGTGGAGCACGCGCTCGAGACCATCGAGCGAAACACGCGCGCGCAGACGCAACTGGTCGACGACTTGCTCGACGTGAGCCGGATTGTCTCCGGGAACCTGCGCCTTCAGCTTTCACCGGTCAACCTGGTGTCGGTCATCGATATGGCCAAGGACGCCGTCGCGCCGGCCGCCGAAAAGAAGGACATCGTCCTCGCGACGTCGCTCGATCCCGACGCGGGCCCCGTCCAAGGCGATGCCGACCGGCTGCAGCAGGTGGTCTGGAATCTCCTGACGAACGCGGTGAAGTTCACGCCGCCCAAGGGGCGGGTGGAGGTCTCCCTGCGGGGCGAGGCGTCCTGGGTGAAGATCCGCGTCAAGGACACGGGCATCGGGATCGACGAGGGCTTCCTCCCTCACGTCTTCGAGCGATTCCGCCAGGCGGAGGGGACCTTGGCGCGCAAGCAAGGCGGCCTCGGTCTGGGACTGACCATCGTTCGCCACCTGACCGAGCTGCACGGCGGCACGATCGCGGTCACCAGCAAAGGCGAGGGACAGGGCACGGAGTTCATCGTCTCCCTGCCGGTATCGGAGCAGGCGGGACGTCGCTCGATCTCCAAGCCGCGCTTGCCGTCCGAGCGCCCGAGCCACCCGACGCACCTGGCGGGGCTCAACGTGCTCGTCGTCGACGACGATCCCATCGCGCGGGACCTCATGACGACCCTCCTACGTCACTGGAAGGTCGAGGTGACGTCGGCCTCTTCGGCCCAAGAAGCCATCGATCTTCTGCGCGCCTTGCAGCCCGACGTGCTCATCTCCGACATCGGGATGCCCGGCGAAGACGGCTTGTCGCTCATCCGAAGGGTGCGCGCCCTCCCCGTCGAGCAAGGCGGCTCCACCCCCGCGGTGGCCGTCACGGCCTATGCCCGCAGCGAGGATCGCAAAATGGCCTTGATGGCCGGCTACAACATGCACGTTCCAAAGCCCATCGACGCGGGCGAGCTGGTCCTCGTGGTCGCCAACCTCGCCGGCCGCTCCCACCGAGGCCCCCTCGGCTGACGGGGTCACGGGCTGCGGCTGCAATCGCTGGAACGACCATCGCCATCGGCGGTGTTCCCGTCATCGCACGGCTCCCCGAGCTCCGCCTGCACGACACCGTCGCGGCAGCGCGGGCCAAAGGCATGGTGGGTGGTGTTGCATTGTCGCAACCTTCACGCGGCGTGAGGATCCCATCGCCGCAAATGGATGTGCAGCTCGACTTGACGGGCGGGCTCCGTCCCGCGACTGTGACCATCCGAGGAGCTGCGCATGCCCAGCAAAGCCAAGCCCAAAACGGCCAAGCGCCCATCGCGCACCGCCAACGCGAAGCCCGCCGTGACCAAAGGCGCACGCGCGCCGGCGGCCAAGAAGGGAGCCAAGACCAAAGCTCCCCCGGCAGGCGCCAAGCCGGTGCTCCTCTCGGGCGGCAATCCTCGAATCGCAAAGGACGAGGGCGATGCGCCCGTGCAGGCCTACATCGCGGCCATGCCCGGCTGGAAGCGCGGCCTCGGGCGCCGCCTCGACGCGCTCATCGTGCGCACGGTGCCCCGCGTGCGCAAGGCCGTAAGGTGGAACTCGCCCTTCTATGGAATCGAGGGCCAGGGCTGGTTCCTCACCTTCCATTGCTTTGCGCAATACGTCAAAGTGACCTTTCTGCGCGGCCGGTCGCTGCTTCCCCGACCCCCGGTGGCGTCCAAGCATCCGAACGTGCGCTACTTTCATATCCACGAGGACGATTCGCTCGACGAGGAGCTCCTGGCCAATTGGATCCAACAGGCATCGGAGCTGCCCGGCGATCCGCTCTTTTGAGCCTGCGCCATGCGAATCATGAAGAAGCAGCATGAACGACGACCTCGACTTCGACATTGACGAATTTCTCACCAAGCCGCTGTTCGCGCACCTGGCTACCGCATCATCGGCGGGGCCGCGCGAGAGCCCGGTGTGGTTTCTCTGGGAAGAAGGCGCTTTGTGGCTCATCGGAAACCACGGCGACTCCTTTCCAAAGCGCCTGCGCAACGAGCCCCGCTGCGCGGTCGGCATCGTCGACTTCGATCTCGCAAAGGGCACACTCCGACACGTCGGCATCCGCGGCATCGCATCCATCGAACCTTTGGACGATCAAAGGCTCTATCGGCTGCTCCAACGTTACCTCGGCGCGGATCCGGCGGATTGGAACCCATCGTTCCGCTCCCTCGTCATCGACCACCTCGATTTGATGGTACGCATCCGCCCCGAATCGATTGTCGCGCGCGACCAGTCGTATTTTTCGAATGCGAGCCCGCACCGGTACGTACCCTGATACGGATCGCCCGATCCGCACGAAGCAGCTCCGCCATCGTTTTATGACACTTCGGATACCGGAAGAACGGGGCGATAAACTTGACGAGGCCCCGTCGCGGTGCTTGAGATATCATCGATCGGCCATGCCCCGCGGGACGAAGCAGCTTACCTTGGTCGGCTACGATGTGATGCTGGCCGATGTTGCGCGCGTCATCGAGGATGCGCGGCGTGCCGCCGTTCGATCGGTCAACGCCCTCATGACGGCAACCTATTGGTTCGTCGGTTGGCGGATCGTCGAGCTCGAGCAGAGGGGAAAGGCCCGCGCGGACTACGGCGAAGCGCTATTGGAGCGTCTATCGGCGGACCTGACGGAACACTTCGGGCGTGGTTTCTCCGTGCGCAACCTGCGCCAGATGCGTGCATTTTACACCGCGTGGCCGAATCGGCAGACACTGTCTGCCGATTCCGAAACGGCTAGGCCGACCAAGTTGGTTCCCAGAATTCGGCAGACGCTGTCTGCCGAATCTGGACCATCGTCGGTGTCGTTCTCGCTGCCCTGGTCCCACTACACGCGGCTCCTCCAAGTACAAAACCCACTCGCGAGGAAGTTCTACGAGGCCGAAGCGCTCCGCGGCGGTTGGTCGGTCCGCCAGCTCGATCGGCAAATCGGGTCCAAGTTCTATGAGCGAACGGCGCTCTCGCGCAAAAAGGCCGCAATGATGCGGAAAGGCCAGATCGCGAAGCCTGAGGATATCGTTTCGCCGGAAGAGGCAATCAAGGATCCGTACGTGCTCGAGTTCCTCGACCTGAAGGACGAGTACTCGGAGACCGAGGCGGAGGAAGCCCTGATCCGGCACCTCGAGACGTTCCTCCTGGAGCTCGGCGGCGATTTCTCGTTCGTGGGACGTCAGCGCCGACTTCGCGTCGGCGACACCTGGTACAGAGTGGATCTGCTCTTCTTCCACCGCCGCCTTCGCTGCCTCGTCATCATCGACCTCAAGCTCGGCAAGTTCACCCACGCAGACGCAGGCCAGATGCATCTGTATCTGAACTACGCTCGTGAGCACTGGACCTTGCGGGGCGAGAACCCGCCCGTGGGGCTGATCCTCTGCGCCGAAAAGGACCACGCCATGGCGAAGTACGCCCTCGACGGCCTGACGAACAAAATTCTGGCCGCCGAATACAAAACGGCACTTCCGAAGGAGCAAAGGCTCGTCGAGGAGATCGAGAAGACGCGCCGCCAGCTCGAGGCACGAGGCGCGCGCCCGAGGCGGCGATGAGGATCACGGCGATGGCGCCCGCGCCGTGAAGAGCCGCGCCGCGAGCCGCGTCTTCAGGCGGTCGGTGACGACGTAGAACGCGGGGACGACGACCAAGCTCAGAATGGTCGACACGGTGAGCCCGCCGAGGACGGCCGCCGCCATGGGGCTGCGCGTTTCGGTGCCCGGACCGAGCCCGAGGATGGGGGGCACCGCGGCCATCATCGTCGCGACGGTGGTCATCAAAATGGGGCGAAGGCGCAGCGGGCCGGCTTTTTTCATGGCCTCGGTCGCGCCGAGGTGCGGCTCGTGCTCGCGCACGTGGTTCGCATATTCGACCAGCAGGATCGCGTTCTTTTTGACGATGCCCATCAAGAGGAGCAGCCCGATCATGCTGAACAGATTGAGAGACTTCCCCGAGACGACCAGCCCCATCACCGCACCGGCCACCGCCAACGGAAGAATGGTGAGCACGGTGACGGGGTGAAGGAATGAGTTGAATTGGCTCGCGAGCACCATGTACGCCACGAGGATCCCGATCCCGAGCGCAAACCAAAGCCCGCTCGTCGTCTCCTCCAACTGCGAAGCTTGCCCCGTGGCCACCACGTGAATGCCCATGGGCAGCTCCTTGGCGAGCTCCATCACCTTGGCCATCGCCTCCTGCTGCGAGCGCCCCGGCCCCACGTTGCCGTTGATGCTGATCGCCCGCTCGCGATCGAGGTGGCTGATCGTCTGCAGCACCGGCTCCTCCCGTTGCGTCACCACCATGGACATCGGGACCAACTGCCCCGTGGCGGTGCGCATCTGGATGAGCGAAAGATCCTCGGGCCGAGAGCGCTGCGACGCGAGGAGCCGCATGCGGATATCGATGCGGCGCCCGCCCGTCGTGAACTTGCCCACCGTGTTGCCGCCCACCAACGCGCTCACCGTGCTCCCCAATTCGGAGACCGAAATGCCCAGCTCCGTGGCCCGCGCCCGGTCGGGGATGATCTGGAGCTCCGGCGAGCCGACCCGGTAATCGGAGCTCAAATCCACGGCGACGCCGCTCGCCTCCAGATCGCCCTGCAGCTTCGTGGAGGCGGCGACGAGCTGGTCCCAGTCCGAGCCGCGCACGGTGAACGCCACCGGCGAGCCTTTGGCGGCGCCGAAGCTTTGCTGGGATGGATCCTGAATGGATGCGCGCACCCCCGCGATGCCCGAGAGCTCCTTGCGGAGCACCGCCATGAGCTGTTGCGCGCTCGATTTGCGCTTGTCCGGCGGCACCAAGTTCAACGTGTACTGCCCGTTGGCAGCCGACAGGGTCACCATGGTGTGCTCAATCTCGAGGTGCTTCGCCAGGCGCTCCTCCACCTTCGCCAGGAGCGGCGCCGCCGCTTCGATCGACGAGCCGCCCTCCGTCTGCACCCGCACCGTGAGCCGGCTCTGGTCTTGCGACGGCACGAACTCCGTGGGGACGAGCTTCACCAACGCGAGCGACGCCCCCAAAATGGCGATGGCGGCGAGCAGCACGGTGTTCGGCCGCCGGAGCGCAGCCCCGATGATCCGGGCGTAGAAGCGCTCCAGCCACGAGAACGCCGCGTCGGCCGCGCGCCCCACCCGGCTGCGGCCTTCGCGCGAGGTGGTGAGCATCTGCGAGCAGCGCGCCGGCGCCAAGGTGATGGCCTCGAAGTACGAGAGCATCACGGCCACCGAGAGGGTCACGCCGAATTGGAAGAAGAAGCGACCGATGACGCCCTTCATGAAGACCACCGGCAAAAAGATGGCGATGACCGCGAGGGTCGCCGCCAGCGCCGCGAAGGTGATCTCCTTGGTGCCGTCGCTCGAGGCTTGCTTCTTGTCCTTGCCCATCTCGGCGTGCCGAAAAATGTTCTCCATGACCATCACCGCGTCGTCGACCACCAGGCCGACGGCCAAGGACAGGCCGAGCAGGGTGAAGGTGTTCAAGGTGAAGCCGAAGAAGTACACCACCGCGATGGTGCCCAAGAGCGACATGGGGATCGCGAGCACCACGTTCATCGTGCTGGAGAGCGAGCCGAGAAAGAGCCAGCATACGAAGGCCGTCAGCACCACCGCCATCACCAGCTCCAGCTCGATCTCGTGGACCGACTCCTCGATGAAGGTCGTCGAGTCGAACAGGATGTCGACCTTCATGCCCTCGGGGAGGCTGCTCTGAATCTCGGCCACCCGCTGACGCACCCCGGTGGCCACGGCGATGGCGTTGGTGCCGCGCTGTTTGAGCACGCCCAGCGCCTGAAAGGGCACGCCGTCGAGCAGGGCGACGCTGGTGGCGTCGGCGAAGCCATCTTCGACGCTGGCGACGTCCTCCAAGTACACCGGCGCGGGCTTGGAGCGCTTCACCACCAGCCGCCGGAAGGTGTCCAGATCGAGCGCCTCGCCGAGCAGGCGCACGTCGAGCGCACGCCCGCCGCTCATGAGCTGCCCGCCCGGCACCTCGACGTGCTCCCGAGAAATGGCGCTGATGATGTCGTTCGCCACCACGCCCTTCTCCGCGAGCTTGCTGGCGTCGAGCCAAATGCGGACATTGCGATCGACCACGCCATTCAAGGTGATCTGCCCCACGCCGGGCACAGTTTGCAGCCGCTCCTGCACTTGGTAGCGCGCCGCATCGGCCAGCATCTGCCGCGAAAAGGGGCCCGAGACGCCGATGGTCAGGATGGCCGTGTCGTCGGGGTTCGACTTGGAGACGGTGGGCGCCTGCACGTCTTTGGGGAGCGAGCGCTGGGTCTGCGCCACCCGCGCCTGAATGTCCTGCAGCGCGAGATCGACGTCGCGCGACATGTCGAACGTGGCCGTGATGCGCGCGCTGCCCGAGCGCGCCTGCGCGGCGAGCGACTGCACCCCCTCCACCTGCGAGATGGCCTGCTCGATGGGCTCCACGATCTGGCGCTCCACCGCCGGCGGCGAGGCGCCGGGCCATGAGAGCGAGACCGTGATGTTCGGGTTGTCGACGTCCGGGTACTGGCTCACCCCGATGCGGGTCATCGCCACGATGCCGAAGAGCACCGTGGCGGCCATGAGCATCCACGCGAACACCGGGTTCTTGATGGAGACGTCGGTGATGTTCACGGCGATGCGTCCCCCGCCGCCCGCCTTTTTCCGCCTCCCGCGCGCGCCCCGGCGTCGAGATCGAGCGGGACCTCCTTGGCCGAGGCATCGAGCGAGTCCACCTTGTTCGCCGTCACGCGCGCCCCGTTCGACATGGACTCGACGCCGCGCACCACCAAGAGCTCGCCCGCCGCGAGGCCATTGCGGATCTCCACCCACCCGTCCTTGGTGTTCATGCCGAGGGTCACCACCTTCTCGACCGCCGCGTTGCCCTCGATGACGTACACCACGTAGCCATGATCGGTCGCCCGCGTGGCGGCGCGCGGGATCACGGGGGCATCGCGGCGGGCCCCCACGTCGATGGTCACGTCGCAGAAGGAGCCCGGGCGAAGCCAATAGCGCTTGCTGTCCGCGTCGACCTGCGCCGTGACCGCCACCGTGTGCGTGGTGGGATCGGCGGCGCCGGCCACCAGCGAGATCTTCGCCTTGTACTCGTTCTGCGTCTCGCGGATGGTGAAGTTGACCACCATGCCGGACTTGAGCCGCGGCGCGTGCTCCGGCTCGACCGAGAAGCGCAAGAGCAAGGGATCGGCACGAAGCAAGGTCGCCATCAGGTAGCCGGTGTTGACGTACTGGCCCGTCTCCACGGTTCGCGTTTGGATGGTGCCTTCGATGGGCGCGCGCACATAAGCATCGCGCAAATTGAGCTGCGCGACCTTGAGCGCCTCCGTCGCCACGGCCGTGTCGGCCTTGGCGGTCAAGGTCTTCGTTTTGTACGTCTCCAGCTCCTCGCCGGGGATGAGCCCCGGGTGCGCGTCGCTCGCGCCTTGGCGGCGGGCGACCATGGCCTCGATGTCCCGCTGCGACGCTTGCACCTTCTCCAAGGCCGCCTTGGCGCTGTTCACCGCGAGCTGGTAGCGCTCGGAGTCGATGATCACGAGGGTGTCGCCCTTCTTGACGTTCTGCCCATCGGTGAAGGCCACCTTGTCGACGGTGCCGGCCACGCGCGCGGTCACCTCGACCCGCTCGAAGGCCTCCAAGGTGCCGGGCGCCTGCACGATGTAGTCGACCTTCTTCGACTCCACGGGCATCACGTCCACCGCGAACGCCGCCGCGCCGCGCGCCCCACGCGGGGGCCCTCCACTGGCGGACTTCACCGCGGCGGGCTCCTCTTTCTTGCACGCCGCACAAGCGAGAAGGAACACCAACGCCACATGGACGAGAGACCGCGCGCTCATGGTTCCATCCCTCGATCCGCGTCGAGCGGCCCGAAGCCGAGGGCGTTGCGGAGATCCAGGTAAGCCTGCTCCATCGCGAGCTTGGCCGATTCGCGGGTCACTTCGGTCTCGAACTGCTTGTCGTTGGCGTCGTTGACCTCGATGGCCCGCGCCAAACCTTGCTTGTAGAGAATGGCCGTCTCCTCCGAGTTTTTCTGCGCCGCCGTGGCCGCAGCCGAGGCCGCGTTGAAGTTCTCCCGCGCCGCCTGGAGCGCGCTCAGCGCGAGCTCGATGTCGTTCTGCACCGACCTTCGCAAGAGCTTCTCATCGAGGCGCGCGCCCTCCAGCTGCGCCAGACGCTGCCTTCGATCGGCATAGCGGAAGCCCGCGTCGAAGATTTGCCAAGACAGATTGAGCGCCACCTGCTCGTCCACGCCCTTCTCGCTCGGGAGCGGATCGGGCACGAACCGAAGCTGCCCCGACGCGCTGAGCGAGGGAATGAGCCGGTAGAGCGGCTCCTTGGCCGAGGACTCCAGCGCCTGGTTTCGCTCGTGGATCGACTGCACGTCCGGCCTTCGATCCTGCGCCGCCGCCACCGCGTGCTCGCGTCGGTTGAGCGCGGTTTTTACTTGGTTGGCGCGCGCTTGCTCGAAGTGCTCGGCGGCCTTGGTGGTGTTGTCGGGCGGAACCAGCGGCCCCTCGACCTTTTGCCCCACGAGAAACGAAAGCTGAATGTAGGCCCGCCGAACATTGCCTTGCGCATTGGCAACTTGACCCTCCGACGTGGAGACTTGAAGTTGCGCTTTGGTCACGTCATTGGTGCTCGCCAGGCCCGCGTCGGCGCGCGCCTGCGACGTTTCGAGGTTGATGCGCGCGCTCTCGAGCTTGCGCCGCGCGGAGGTGAGGACATTCTCGGTGGTGAGCGCCTGAATGAACGCCTTCGCGGTGTCGAAGGCCAGCTGCCGTTTGTCCTGCGCCGCCCCCCACTTCTCCGCTTCACGATTGTGCTTTTGCTGCGCGTACTGTGGAAACGCACTTGGATTGAGCAGCGGCTGCGTCAATGTCACCGTACCGCTGTTGGTGGGATTGCGCCCCGTCGCGTCCGGTCGGTACACGCTCGTCCCTTGCGCGGTCAGGGTGGGAAAAAACGCATCCCGCGCGCGGTCGAGCTGTCCCTCGGCCACCTCGACGCGGAGCGGTGCCTTCTGCGCGCGCTCGTTGCTTTGAAGGGCGAGGCGCACGGCATCCTCGAGCCGGAGGGGGACTTCGGCCGCGGCCGCCGTAGGCCAGAGCAGCAAGAGCGCCAACAAACCACGTTGCCAGATCACGAATTCGTTCTCCGTATTATGTTTCGAGCATGCGCTCCGCCGCGACGCCATTCGCATGGCTCACATTGCTCGCGTGGATTTCGTGGTCCGCAGGGCCGGCCACCCTCGGTGCATGCACATCGTCGAACACGGATTGCACGTGCACCGCCGAGTACGCTGGCCAGCGCCGCACCCTCGCATGCGGCGAAACGGCGTGCGTGGGCGGCACCACCGTCACCTGCGGCGACAAAGACCAGCTCGCGCTGGGGGGAGCCTGCACGGTCACCGCACCTCCACCGGAAGGTCCCGGATTCGACGCCGGCGGCAATCCGACACCTCCGCCGGATCGAAGCTGCGATGATCTGCGCACCTATTGCAGCACCAGCTGCACCAACCCGGCGTCCGTCTCGGCCGATTGCCAGGCGACGGCCAGCGCCGGCAATCCCGAGTCGTGTGCGACATGGACCTTGACGAACGGCGTGGTTTGTCGCCCATAACGCTCGAAACCGCGAGACGCCTCATCGGCCGCGTATCTTCGCCGGAATCGACGCGGGTGTCACCCGCCCTTCCGCGGAACCGCCCTCGTAAAGTTTCGTAAGGTCCGTGGCTCGTGCAAAAAATACGCGGGGCCTCGGGGCCGGCGGTCCGATTGTCGGATGGCGTGCGTGCACGATACGTGGTGGCGGTGGGCCCCATCGTCGCGGTGGACCATGTCGTCACGGTGGGCCGCGGGATCGCGGCAGACGTCGGGCCTCTGCGCCGGGCGAGCACGCGAGGCCCGCCCCACATTCATACGGTCTTCACCCCAGAGGGCTCATCGATACCACGCCGCCGATTCACGAGGTTCCATCGGAAAGCGCGCGACCTATCTTCGAGGGGACCGCCCGCTCATAACCCATATGCGGCATTGAAGGCATCCACGGCGCTCTGCTGGGTTCCGAAGGTGATGTAGCGGCCGAGCCGGAGCGGTCCCGCCCAATGCAGCCCGAACTCGGTCCAGCCGGAGCGTCCATCTTGGATCAACGATTCGCTTTGCCGGAGAAGGAACGCGCGCCAATTTCCGGTGGGCCGCCCGAGGCGAACGCTCGTGTCGTAGAGCTCGCGCAGGTTGCGAACGGTGACGCCCTTGAAGGCCGTTCCATCGGAGGGGTAGCGGTTCGCTTCGTCCTTGAGCCCCTCGTCGCGCTCCTCGGGGTCGTAGTAAAGGACCCCGCTGCCCAGCACCAGGCGCGACGTGGCCGCGTTCGCGACGCCCGCCGCCCAATCGAGCAGCGCGACATCCCCACTGGCGCCGTACAATTCCGCGAGGCCGCCGGCGAGGGCTCCCTGCAGGTACGTGTACGTGTTGGCGCCGATGGGTGGAAAATACACGCATTGGCCGCTCCCGTTCTCGTAGACGGCGTCCTTCACCAACCCCGGCGAGGTGCCGGCGAGCATTTGGCCCCCGGTGCCATTGCGGAACCAGTTCCACGTTCGCTGCGCCTCGACGAGCCAGTTGGCGTTGCGCTGGCGCCGGCGCAAGCTCGCCGTGAGCTTGATGTAGAGCGCATTGGTGATGGCATTTTTGATATGGTCGGAGTGTCTCCAGCGGATGCCCCCGCCGCAGACCGTGTCCCACTGATTCTTAATCAAGGTCGCGATATTTTCGGCCTTGTCGAGGTAGGAAGGCTCGCCGGTGAGATCGTATGCGCGAACCCACGCGAGGGCCCACCAGCCGAAATCGTCGTAGTAGTCTTCGATCGTCGTTCGCGGGAGCCCGCTGGGGTGTCGCGCGGCGATCTCGGCGATCTTCCCGTAGTAGCGCCGGTCACCGGTGCGAGCCATGTAGTCGATGAGCGCCGTCAGCGCGTTCGCGGAGAGCCAAATGCCCTGTTCCGGCTCCCCCGGGCCCCACATCCCCTTGGAGCCGTCGTAGGCTCCCATCAGCACATCGACCGAGGCGCGGTGCAGCGCGGGCGGCGATTCGGCCGAGCGCACCCACGGGGTGCAGGCGATCTCGGGGCGATCGCCCGCCTTGCCGCACGCGCGAAGCATTCCCGTGCGGGCCGGCGCCGGGTCGTCGAAGTGGTACATACCGGTGCGCGCGGCGCGGCCGTTGGCCGGAATCTTGATGACCCCGAGCCGGCCTTCCCACGTGCTCCCCGCGTCCCAGCTTCGATCGATCCACACCTCGTCGCTCGGGGCGCCGTTCTCGATGCTCGCCCAGGCCATGCGCGCATCGGTGCGCACGCGAAGCGTGATTTTTCGGTACCACACCCAGCCATGCGGATTCACGGCGCGCTCGGCGGCACCCGCCGCATCGGCGCCGTCGCAGACTCCATCGCGGCAGATCGGGGCAAGTGGCGCGGGGGCGGCTGCGGCAGTGGCCGCGCCGCTCGATAGCAGGATGGCGAGGGCGCCAGATACGATAAATCTCATGATGGGATCCAAGATGTAAATTCGATACGAGCACCTCGCGCGGGGCCACACAAGACCCGCGCGAGGAGCACACCTAAGAGAGCGCTACGATTGGGCTACGGCCAGCACTTCGAGACGCCGGTATCGGCGATCCTTCCGCAGATGCCCGGCAGGTACGAGAGCCGTACATCCGGTGTATTCGCATACGTCGCACCGTAAGGCACAGAGGCGACATCCCCCACCTCCTTGAGCCACACCGAGTCATCGGCTCGTGCGCTCGCGATTTGCCCATGGTACATGCCGTTACAAAACCACACGTTGAGGGCTCGACCCTGGAGTACGTAGTGACGCGACGGGCTCGGGTTACACCCCATCGGGGCAACGGGAGGCTCGGAGGGTTCCGCGACGGGGGGCTCGGAGGGTTCCGCGTCGGCGGCCTGCGTAGACCTTGGCGCGAGGAATACGGCGCTCAAAGCGAGCGCCGCGACGGAGCCAAGTCCGATACGCCACTTCGTTTCATTCGATTTCATGGGAAGGTCTCTCTCGTTGGTGATTCGGGCTCAATTGCACACCGGGTCACCGGCGCCGGGAACGAAGCCGCATACCTGCTCCCATCCACCTGCAATTTTGTCATAGGTGTTCGCGAAGGTCCATCCGCGCTTCACCGTCGCGCCGTGCCCCGGATCTTGACTAAACCACACGCTATCACCCCATGCGGCATTCGCGATCTGGCCGTGTCCAAATCCGTGTTCGCATTCCCACGTATTGATGTGGCGCCCGAGGTACTCTTTGTGACGCCTCAGGATACAGTTTTCCGCCAGAAAATCCTCGGTCGTGAGCAGCTCTTTCGTATCGGATGCCTTCGCGACCTTATTTCCAGCAAACCCCGCCATCAGCGCGCCCGCAGCCAACACCGCACTGAGCGCCAAACGCAATTTAGGCATATTTCGTTTCATGAACATCCCTTTCTGAAGGACGGTCCGAAACAGCAAACCGCGTACCACGTTACAAAATCAGCATTTGCCGTAAAATGAGCGGGGCCGGGCCAAAAGAAGCAGGAGCGCAGTACCAAATCGGCGGGTTGCGCCGGTACATTGGTACACCCTGCAGCGCGGTTCCGGTACATGGGAGGAAGAGATCGCGTGACGAGTCACTCAACCACCCCGACGCTCGACCGAATGCGCCATCCACGACGCCATTCGACGCCAGCCTCGGGGCTCCCCCATCGGTGCGCGCGCGCGGGCCCCATGGAGAACGAGGGGCTCAACGCCATACCTCGGCGCAACGCGCGATCACGCTCGACGAAGCCGTCGCATACTGGCCGCCGATACGAACGGAATGGGCGATGCCGACGAAGGCCTGGAAGGCGAAGGCGCAGGCCACCCTTTGCGATGCGCGCGACGCCCGGCGCATCCCGAGCGCCGCGACCATCTCCGCAAATGGCTCGTGGGCGTCGCGCTCCTCTCCTCGGCCCCATCGAGCCTCTTCGCGACCGCAATCCCCGGACGCGCGGAGCCTCGTCGCCGACGAGGATCCACACATCGAGGGATCCTATCCGATTTGCCGCGGCGATTCGGGGCGCCGCCGAGCCAATCTGCGCGGCCGATCGACGACTGCCGAGTTAGCGGCTCGTGATCGCATTTCCAAATTTCGTGATCACGCGTTCCATCACCCGCGCGTTGCGAACCAAGGCGTGCCGATTGATGTTGTCGCTGGTGTCGCACGCCTCGTGGTAGCAAGGGTCGAAGGCAATTCCCGCCGTTCCGCCCCATTTGGCCGCTTGCGCCTCGGTCTTGACGTCCCGGCTCCCCGTGTCGAATCCGCCCGAAGCAATGCCCACCTCGAGGAACTCACCTTGATCGGAGCTATCGTTCAGATCGGATGCCTCGGTCGGCACGCCGAGCGCGGCAAACTCCGTCAGGAATGCGGCTTCGATTTCCGCCGATCCTGCCGGGCCGGGTCCGCGTCCCGTGTGCTCCGAATCATCGCCATCCATCACGAAGTAGCCCGCGTTCGGCGAAGCGACCATATCGAAGTTCAGGTACATCGCGATGCGCGCACGCTGTTCGGCCGTCAGCGATTGGATGTACGCATGCGCGCCGAGTAATCCCAATTCTTCCGCGCCCCACCACGCAAACCGAAGAGCGTTGGTGACGGCGGGCGATCCGCCCCGACGCAGCGCGTCCTCGAGCAGCACGGCCGAGCCCGAGCCGTTGTCGTTGATGCCCGGACCGCGTTGGACGCTATCCAAATGCGCGCCGGCCATGACGACGCGGTCCTTGCGACCGGTCTTGGTCTCCGCGATGACGTTGTAGGTGGTCCGCGTCTCGATGAGCTCGCGAATCTCCAAATGCGTCGGCGCGCCGTGCTTTTGCCGCAGGGATTCCCCATCGGCCGTGGTGATTCCGCCCGCCGGAATCCTGCCCCACCCCTCGGGGAGCGTGCCCGTAAAGTTGCCCGGGACGTGATTGTAGATGACGACGGCGGCCGCGCCGGCCTCGGCCGCGGCTCGCTCCTGATCGCGCAAGAAGCACCCCTCGCGTCCTCCTCGTTTGACGAGCACGATTTTGCCCGCGACGAGCTGACCGGCGTAGTCGCCAATCGTGCAACCGGGTGTCGTCAGCACGAACAGGGTCGAGTCGATGCCTCCCGCGGGCGTCGACACGCTGAACTTCATGGAACGAATGGGCACCGAAACGCCATCGACCGCCAGCTTCTCGGCGAGCGTTCCCGAGAAGCTGAATGGGAATGCCTGCTTCGTCACGTCGAAGCCCGCCGCCGTGAGTTTGCCCGCGACATAGTCGGCCGATTCGTCGTAGCCGGCTGTACCCGCTGCACGAACTCCGCCATGGCGATTGGCAATCTGCTGAAAAGCCCTCAGGTGTCCGAGGATCGAACCGTCGAGCACGGCGTCCGATGCAGTGACATGGGCACGACGTACGACGTCGCTATCTTTGGTTTCGTTTTGGGCGTGTTCTATCTCGCTCGCACATCCGAGGGCAGCGGCCGCCATCAGCACGAGTAAGCTCGTCGCTATTTTCATGACCTACCTCGCATCCACCAACGGTTAATGAAAAGTCATATATTCCTCCACGATGTCGCTTGGACTTGGACCACACACGAAACATCCCAAAATGCGCGCACGCCATCAAACCGTCCAATGCGACCTTGCGGAAGCAATCGAACGTTAATCAATTACGATGCCAAATTTAACACTACGCGCGTGAGCCCAAATTTAGGCAAATACGAAATTAAGAATCCAGCGCTGTACCAGAAATGTGTACCGTCGCCTGGGACAGTGGTACAGAGCCCGCCCCGTGACACGCGTCCGTGGCCTCGCGCGTCCATAGCCTCGCGCGTCCGGGCCCCGATGCGACCTGGCACGTCAAGCTGGCGCAAAGACCACGCCCGGATGGAAACGGTGAATCATCGGCTCGGTCGAGCTGCGGGAAGGAACTTCCGAACGTGCGCTGCGAACGCGGACGTCAAGGCCGTGGGCTCGTCGCGATCGAACGCGAGCGTCACCCCGACATTTGGCAAGTCGGGGAGCCCATGGCTCGAGGAGAGGATCTCCAAATCATCGGGAACGGCGGTTCGCGTCAAGACGATGACCGCCTGCCCCGATCGCGCCATTCCAATCAAGCCCGAGAGGCTGCTGCTCGCATAGGCGAGCCGGTACGCGCGGCCCGCGGCCTCGAGCGCTCGCCTCGGCAGCTGGTGGTCCAAAGCATCCGGCGCGCCCAGCGCCAACGGCAGGGGATCCAACGACGCGGCGGCGCCGCCGCGCTGGGCGACCCAGACGAGCGCCTCGTGCCGAATGATGCCGGCGCCGGACGCATCGCCCGGCACCGACACGAGCGCCAGATCGATCGCATGCCGCGTGAGAAGCTCGCGAAGCCGCGGGGTCGGCGCGCACATGACCTCCAATTGCACCCGAGGGTGCAGGCTGGCGAAGCCACGCAGCAAATAAGGAAGAAACACCACGGCGTAGTCGTCGGGGCAGCTGAAACGCAGCACGCCGGACAGTTGCTCTCCGCGCAGCTCGGCCAAGGTTTCATCGTGCTTGCGCAGGAGCTCACGCGCCCGCACGAGGAGCCGCTCGCCGGCGGCCGTGAGGGTCACGCCTCGCCCGGTTCGGTGGAGCAGCGGCTGCTCGACGACGGCCTCGAGGCGCTGCATCTGCATGCTCAGGGCCGACTGCGTGCGCCCGATGCGCGCGGCGGCTTGGCCCAACACGCCGGTTTCGGCGATGGCTACGAAGCTGCGGAGCAGGTCGATTTCCAGGGATTGGCTCACGGTATGATCATCCTTGATAGCTCGTTTCAAAACAATTCGTTTCACGTTCCGCGGATCACCGCCTACGAAATACCCATCTTGGATCGGGAAAGATGGACCATGAGCAAGAACGACGACCCCCAGTTCTGGGCGCGGGCGCGCCGTCACCTGGTGCGCTACGGCGGCAGCTTCCAGCCGCTGATCATCGAGCGCGCCCAAGGTAGCTACGTCTACGACGCCGACGGCCGAGCGATTCTCGACTTTACGTCGGGCCAGATGAGCGCCTTGTTGGGGCATGCGCACCCGGACATCGTCTCCGTCGTCTCGGAGCATGTCCGCACGCTCGATCATCTCTTCAGCGGCATGCTCTCGCGCCCGGTGGTGGCGCTGGCCACGGAGATCGCGCGGCGCGCGCCGGGCGACTTGGAGCGCTGCCTTTTGCTGAGCACTGGCGCGGAGTCGAACGAAGCGGCGATTCGCATGGCCAAATTGGTGACGGGCCGGCACGAGGTGGTGGCCTTCACGCAATCCTGGCATGGAATGACGGGCCACGCGGCCGCGGTCACCTACAGCGCCGGTCGCAAGGGCTATGGCCCGGCCGCTGCCGGCTCATTGGCCATTCCCGCACCCAACGCCTACCGACCACGCTTCACGACCCACGACGGCCAAGCGGACTGGCGCCGCGAGCTCGACGATGGATTCGACCAGATCGATAGGCAATCGACGGGCGCGCTCGCCGCATTCATCGCGGAGCCCATCCTCAGCAGCGGAGGTATCCTCGAGCTGCCACCGGGTTACATGGCGGCGCTCAAGCGCAAATGCACCGAGCGCGGCATGTTGCTGATCGTCGACGAGGCGCAGACGGGTGTCGGCCGCACGGGCCTCCTGTTCGCGTGCGAGCGCGACGGCGTCGCCCCCGACATGCTGACCCTCTCCAAGACCTTGGGCGCGGGCCTGCCGCTCGCCGCGATGGTGACCACGGCCGCGATCGAGGACGAGGCCCATGCGCGCGGCTTCCTCTTTTATACGACCCACGTCTCCGATCCGCTCCCCGCCGCCGTCGGGCTCAAGGTCCTGGAGGTCGTGGAGCGGGATGGGCTCGTCGAACGCGCGCGCACCGCGGGCGATCGCTTGGCGCAGGGGCTGCGGCGCCTTCAATCGCGTCATGCGTGCATCGGTGATGTGCGCGGCCGTGGCTTGCTGCTCGGGGTGGAGATCGTCGCCAACCGTGAAACCCGGGAGCCGGCCCTGGAGCTCGGCGAGGCCATCACGCGCGCGTGCATGGAGCTCGGGTTGAGCATGAACATCGTGAAGCTCCCGTCGATGGGGAGCGTGTTCCGGATCGCGCCGCCTTTGACGGTCAGCGACGGCGAGATCGACCTCGGCTTGGAGCTCCTCGACAAAGCGATCGAAACGGTCACAAACGGCAAGAGCCAACACACTCCGTAAGTTCGTACATGGGAATGGGTGGGATCCGTGTTGGGGGCCGGCCTTCGACTCGGGTGCGCGTGCCTGCGCGATAACAACGCTACTCCGGATCGTCTTTGAGCGCTGGCCCCTCCGGCGAACATTCGCCCTTATCCATGAGGCATTTCGTGTAGTTTCTAAGCAGCCTTTTGTTGCGCAGGATCTCGTCGATGTCCAGGTTGTCGTACTTGCTCGTGTACGAGTCCGCCTTGCGCGTGGTGTGCGGGATCGCTCGAGCCGACTGGGCCGCATGGACCTCACGGGCTTCGTGATCGCGGCTGCACCCCGCGGGCGGAGGCGGAGGCGCGCCTTCGGTCGCGCGAAATGCATGCGAGTAGCCCGCGTCCGTCTCGCTGACACCCGCGACCTGCCCACCGTCACTCTTGGCCGTGACCATGCTGTTGAAGCCACCGAGGTTGCCGAGCCCCTGCATTTCGCTCGTTCGAGGACTCCACGCAAACGCTTCGTCGTGGCCTCGCTCGTTCTGGGCCGTCCCTACGATTTCTCCGTCGTCGGCAATGCCGAAGGCATATGTCGAAAAGCCCCCGAGCGAGCCGAGATCGGTGGCGCGTTGATCCGCCGCGGGATCGTCGACGGGGGACCAGGTGAAGGCGCGCGTGAGCCCCGCGTTGGTGATGTAATTGCCGGCGATGACACCGCTCTCGTTCATATCCACCACGGTGAGCATCGGATGAACGGTTCGCGCGTCGACCCGAGAGAGGACGAGGGCTTCCGTCCCGTTGGCCCGCCAGCGTACCGCCTCGAGGCTCCCGTCCAAGAGTTGGCACGTGCCCGCTACGACGTGCTGTCCATTGACGTCCGCCGGCCAACAATGGGTCGTGCTCGGCGGAAGCGCCAATGGTTCGACGGCATACGAAGCTCCGTCCGGGGTCCAGCGAACACCGACCGAACCGCCGTGACGCAGCTCGCACGTGCCGACGATCACGGGATCGTCATCGTTGCTCATATCGGAAACCCAGCACGACGTTTGGTCCAACTCGGGTAAATCGGTCGGCGCCGTGGTGCTCCACTTCCAAACCACGGCGTGGCGTGCTCCTGCGGCGTCGCGACTCGAGCCGGCCACGACCCCGCGTTGATTGACCAGGCGAGCGCGCGATTGCACGTCTTGTTCGCGCGGCTGGAGACGTTCTGGAGCCTCCTCGGGGGTAGCTCTCCAGCGAACGGCGGCCGCCTCGCCGACATTTCCAAACTCGCAATTCCCGACAGCGGCGCCGCCATTGTCGATGCCAAGCACCGCGCACGGGCGATCTTCGACGAGCCGAGGCAAGCGCACCGGCGCCGCACCGGGTGCCCAATAGGCCGTGACGAAGCCGCCATCGGCCAGCCGGCACGAGCCGACGACAGCGCCGCGGTCGTTTATCCCGGTCGCACCGCAAACGTCGCCATCGAAGGTGCCGAGGTCGTCCGCGTGCCGCGCAGCCGCCCCTGGTCCAAAGCCGACCCCGAGCAGCGCCGACACGCCCGCGTAGTATTTCGCTCGCCCAAACATGAGCGCCTCCCCCCTGTCCTGGTAGATGGCGCCTTTAACTCCATCGTTGCCCTGCGAAGTTACGCCCCAACGATGGCATTCAAACATCCAAACGCAACTGGAGCGAGCGTTTCACGTCACCGACGGATGCACGAACCGGCTCAAATCTCTCCGCTGACCTTCAAATAGACGGCGCGGCCCGGTCGTTGTACGCCGAAGAAGTCGTAAACGCGTTCGTCGGTCACGTTTTGCACTTCCAACGTCGAGGTGACCGTGGCCGGACCACCGTATGCGGTATAGGAGACTCCGACGTTGTGCGTGATCTGGGAAGGAACGAGCGGCTTGTATTCGCGAGCCCCCAAGCTCGGCCAGCCTCGATAGAACTCGTGGACGAAGCGCCCCATGTAAAAGGGCTCGAGCGCGTCGCGCTGCGAAGGCAAACCCGGAATTCGAAAGCGCGCGCCCCAGCTGGCAAAGAGCCACGGCCGGTTCGGGAGCCGATCGCCGTCCAGGTGCCCGTACGTGCCCTCGCTGGAGGCGTTGCGCGCATCTTGAACGGTCAAGGTGCCGTCGAGGGTGAGGCGGTGATCGAAGGTGGCCCACGTGAGCGCGTTCTCGAGGCCGAAGGAACGAGCGCGATGCACGTTTTGATATTGAACGTACGTCTCACCGGCCAAAGGAAGGATCAAGCGATCGCTGTCGCGATAAAAGACATTCACGTCCGCGGTGATATCGCCGATCGGGGTGTGACGCAGCTCGAGCCGCGGGCCCGCGTTGGCGTTGTGGCTCGTCTCCGGCTCGAGCGCCAGATTGGGACGCGCGAGGACCCCGTTGCCGAACACCTCGTCGGAGCTCGGCAGCCGTGTGGCGTATTCGTAGGACAACTTGACGTAGAGGGGCTTCGAGACGCGAAAGCGCACGGCGTCGCCCGCGCCCAGGCTATGGGCGTCGCGCGAAACGGCGACGCTCCCCGCCCCGCTCGACGAAACACGAAATACGTAATCTTTGACGAACGCGATGTTCTGCAATCGCTCGCCCAGCAGGTTAGCCTCGTATTCGACCCCGCTCACCAAGGTGAACAGGCCACGATCCGTGTTCACCGGGTTGGGCGCGCTGCCGTTCGATGGAATGCGCTCTTGGCCTGTCCGGGCCGTCCATGTCGGCGCCACGGCCATGCGCAGCACGTGCGAGGGTGCGACCGTCCACTCCAGCGCGGCGCGCGCGAGCCCGGCGCCTTCGCGCTGGGTCTGATCGTAGGCGGCGTCTTCTTGGATCTCGCCCGGGGTTCCCGTCCGCGGGGTCCCGGGCCCGCTGACCTTTCGGCCGTACCAGTCGTAGGACCAATCGGACTTGTCGACGAAATCGATGGTGCGGCGTGAATAGCTCGCGAGCACCTTGAGCTCCAGGCGCGAGGTGAGGGGCTGCTCGTAGCGCGCCACGGCGCCGTAGACCGATTCGCCGTATTCGACCTCACCGTAGGGCACCGTCATGACGACATTGTGCTGGAGCTCTTTGTCGTAGCTGCTGCCGTACGCGCGGAGCAGGAGGCGGCGCGCCCAGGGTCGATCGACCACGCCGACCTCCACCGAGGCGCCCCGCGCCACATAGCGGTCGTGGAAGCGCGGGACGTTCACCGGATGCAACCGCCCTCGATCGTCGGTGGCCTCCACGTCGATCCGATAATTGTTCTTCGCGTCATCGAAGAAGATCGAACCGCCGGCCACGAGCCCGCTCGGCTCGTGGCGGTAGCGGCCATCGACGCTCACGCGGTGCGTGCCAAAGGAGCCCACCTGATACGAGGCGCGCGCGTGGGAGTCGAAGCGCGTGTCGGTGACCAGGTTGACCGCGCCGCCCAATGCATCGGCGCCAAAGCGTAACGGCACGACGCCGCGGTAAATCTCGACCCGCTCGATCAGGTTCACCGGCACGTTGGCGATGCCGAACGGGTATCCGGCCGCGGCGAGCGGGACACCATCGAGAAAGTAGCGGATCTGATCGTCGTAAAGGCCGTTGAGCGAAAAGCGCGCGCTCGATCCCAGCCCGCCGCTCCTGCGCACCGAAACGCCTTGGGTGCGCGCCAGGACCTCACCGAGATCGGAGCTCTGTTGCTTTGCGCG
Source organism: Sorangiineae bacterium MSr11954 (assembly GCA_037157815.1). Classification (NCBI taxonomy): domain Bacteria; kingdom Pseudomonadati; phylum Myxococcota; class Myxococcia; order Myxococcales; family Pendulisporaceae; genus Pendulispora; species Pendulispora albinea. The sequence continues at coordinate 3,650,952 of CP089984.1, read as the reverse complement.
GCGCATCTCCACCACGGTGACCGCTTCGGCGGACTGCTGACGCCGCCGCCCTTCGCCGGCCGTGCCCTTGACGGTCACCTCCATCGGGGCAGGTGTCTCGGCGGCGGCGGGTTTCCCTGCCGAATCGGGCTTCTCCGCCGGGGCGAGCTTCTCTGCCGGGGCAGGTGTCTCCGCCGGGGCGAGTTTCTCCGCCGGGACAGGGTTCGAGGGAAGCTCCTGTGCCCATGCGCGGGCGACGTGGATGAAGGCGCTGCACGCGAGCGCGATCCCCCAGACGCGGCGCAACGAGCGGTGGATTGACATGGGCGTGGGAGACCTGCGATGAAACGCTTTCAAATGAGAATGATTTGCAATTTCACGAATGCCGGCCGTTTGTCAATGGGATGGATCGCGGCGGGCGCCGTTTGCGCGGCGTGCTCCAGCAGCGATGGCTCGAATGACCAAGCGGGCCACGACCCCAGCAAACCGACGTACGCCCTCATGAGTTTCGTCTTCGGCGACCAGGGGACCTCGACATATGTCAGCCTCCTCGACTCGCTCGACGTCACGTCGGTCGATTTCGCGCAGGCGCGCGAGTTCTCCGGCGTGGCAGGGGCCGCGACCATGGGTGGCAAGCTGTTCGTGTCGGACGGCGACTCGCCGGTGGTGACCCGCTTCGAGGTGGGCAACCGCGGCTCGTGGAAGGAAGAGGGGCGCGTGAGCTTCTCCAATTATGCCCCGCGCGCTCCCCTCTTCTCCAACGCGATGGCCGGCCCGACGCGCGCGTACATGGCCTACAACACGGTCGACCGCGCGGTGTGGGACCCGAGCACGATGCAAATCGTCTCGCAGCAGCCGCACGATGCCCAGCTGCCCCTGGTGCGCGACGGCCTCAAGGTCGACTCCGCCTCTTCCCGCGGCATCGTCACCCGCGACCAGCGCGTATTCTGGCCAGTGTTTTGGCCCAACGACGATTACACCTCGTTCTCGAAGACCACGCAGATCGCGGTCTACGACGCCCAGACCGACGCCACCCGCGCGCTCCTCGAGACCCCGTGTCCGGGCCTCGACTTCGCCACCCAGGACGAGGCGGGGAACATCTACTTCTCCAACTGGATCTTCAGCGCGGTCGCTCCGCACTACCACGCGGACGCGCCCAAGAACTGCGCGGTGCGCATCAAGAAGGGCGAAGAGCGGATCGATCCCGATTTCTCCCTCCGCTTCTCCGACCTCACCGGTGGCCGCGAAGCGGCGGCGTTCAGCTACATCGGCAAGGGCAAGGGGTTCATGACGGTGTTCCATCACGAGCGCGTGCCGGCGGGCATGAGCCAGAAGGACGCGGCGGAGAGCAACAATTGGCGCTTCTGGAGGGTCGATCTGACGAACAGGACGGCGGCGCCCGTCGATGAGATCGACTATTTCGGCGGCGGCTACGGCACCTTCAAGCTCGATGGCCGCACCTTCGTGCTGCTCGTCAGCAAGGGCTACGCGTCCACCACCACCTACGAAGTCTTGCCCGACGCCACGATCGTCAAGCGCTTCGAGTCGCGCGGGTGGGGTCACGAGATCCTCAAGATCAAGTGATCATCGGGTAACGAAGTCGAAGAAGTGGCACGATCGATATAGAACGTGCCACAACAGAATACGTCTGCTCCCTGCGACATTGCGCCGCACCTCGCGCAGGAACGCGCGACGAATCAAACGTAGAAAAACGGGCCGACGAGACCAGCGTCTCCAGCGACGAGCCACGCGCGCCTACGTAGCCGCTTCATATGGCGCGTAATGCGGCCGCGCAACTTTCGCTACACAGAATCTATTGCAATTTGATTGCATCAATGTGAGCGCCGCCCTAGAGTGACCGGCGCTCCACGATGGTCGATTTCTTCATTCGGCGGGTCGTCCTGGCCTTGGTCTGCGCGATGCTCATCGTGCTCTCCGGCTCGGTGGTCATCCCGGGACTGCCCATCGCGAAATACCCCAAAATTGCGCTACCGCAGGTGCAGGTCCTATCGACCTATGTCGGCGCGAGCGCGGCCGAGGTCGAGTCCTCGGTCACCATTCCGCTCGAACAGCGGATCAATGGCGTGCCGGGCGCCGAGTACATCACCTCCACCTCCGGCAACGACGGCACCAGCGAAATCAGTATTACCTTTTCACCGAACCGCGACATCGATCTGGCCGCGATCGACGTGCAGAACCGCGTGAACGAGGCCCTCGGCCTGCTCCCGGCGGACGTGCGCACCCTCGGCGTGGCGATTCGAAAGGGCGGCACCGCCTATGTCGAGGGCGTGGCGCTCTTCAGCAAAGACGATCGCTACGACGAGCAGTTTCTCAGCAACTACGCCGACATCTACGTGAAGCCGGCCATCAAGCGCGTCCCCGGCGTGGCCGACGTGGAGCTCTTCGGCGAGCGCCGCTTCTCGATGCGCGTGTGGCTCGACCCCTCGAGGCTCGCGTCGCGCGCCATCGGCCCGAGCCAGGTGGTCGCCGCGCTCCGGGAGCAGAATGTTCGTGTGGCGGCGGGCTCGGTGGGCAGCCAGCCGGCGCCGGCCGACCTCACGTATCAATTCTCGGTGCGCGCCATCGGGCGCCTGGTCGACCCCCGCGATTTCGAAGAGGTCATCGTGAAGTCGCTCCCCGACGGCACCTTGGTGCGCCTGCGCGACGTCGGCCGGGTAGAGCTCGGGGCCGAAGATTACGGCACCCTCACGAGCTGGAGAGGGCACAAGACCGTCGGTGTCGAAATTACGCAGCTCCCCGGCGCCAATGCGCTCGACGTCAAGAAGCTCGTCGACGAGGAGGTCGCGCGGCTCGCCGAGGCGTTCCCGCCGGGGCTCGAGCAGGAGCTCTTCTACGACTCGACGGCGCCGGTGAGCGCCTCGATCCACCAGGTGCTCATCACGTTGTTCGAGGCGATCGCCCTGGTCATCGCGACCATCTTCGTCTTCTTGCACGGGTGGCGCGCCACCTTGATCCCGGCGATCACCATCCCCGTATCCTTGGTGGGCACCTTCGTCTTCGTCGCGTTGTTCGGCTTTTCGATCAACACGCTCACCTTGTTCGGCCTCACCTTGGCCACGGGCCTCGTGGTCGACGACGCGATCGTGGTGGTCGAGAACATCACGCGCGTGACCGAGGAGCATGGCCTCGTAGGGATGGCGGCGGCCTCCCGCGGTATGAAGGAGGTGACCTCGGCGGTCATCGCCACGTCGCTGGTCCTCGTCGCGGTGTTCATCCCCGTGTCGTTCTTCCCCGGCACCACGGGAAAGATCTACCAGCAGTTCTCCCTCACCATCGCCTTCAGCGTCACGCTCTCGGCCTTCAATGCCATCACGTTGACCCCGGCGCTGGCCGCGCGCCTCTTGCGGCCCGAGCGCGGACCGAAATGGGCGGGGTTCCGCGCGTTCGACCGCCTCCTCGACGCGGTGCGCGGCGCATACATCGCGCTGCTCACCCGCGTCCTCTGCCACCGCTTCGTGACGCTCGCGGTCTTCCTCGGCCTCACCAGCGCGACGGCTTGGGTCTATCGAAAGGTGCCCGGCGGCTTCCTCCCCGAGGAAGATCAAGGCTGGTTCATCATCGCCGTCGTCGCACCGGAGGGGGCGAACCTGTCCACCACGCGCAGGGCGCTCGACCGCATCGACGTCCTCACCGCGAAGGTGCCGGAGATCTCGGGTTGCTTCTCGGTCGCGGGCCTCTCGGCCGGCGGAGGCAAAGCTCCAAATCGCGGCGTGTCGTATTGCAATTTGCGCGATTGGGACCAGCGAAGGGCGCCGGACGCGAGCCTGGCGCGGGTCATCGAGCGGCTGCGCGGCCCTTTGATGGGCATCGGCGAGGCCATGGCCTATCCCTTCGCACCGGCGACCATCAGCGGTGTGGGCGGATTCGGCGGCTTCCAATTCGAGATGGAGGACAAATCGGGCAATCCGAACATCGATGATCTGGCCACGTCGATGGGCAAGTTGGTCCGCGCGGCCAACGAAGACCCGCGACTCGCCTCCGTGTTCTCGTCCTTTACGGCGAACGATCCGCAGCTCGTGGTCGAGGCCGATCGCAAAAAGGCGAAGGCGCTCGATGTGTCGCTCGACGAGCTCTTCGCGACATTGCAGATTTACATGGGATCGCAGTACGTGAACGACTTCGTCTTCGGTACCCAAACGTACCGCGTCTACGTGCAGGCCGAGGGCAAATCCCGGGCGAGACCGCGCGATATCGAGTCGTATTACGTTCGTTCGAACGGCGGCGACATGATCCCGCTGGGCAGCCTCGTGCACATCAAACAGACGACGAGCGCGCAGACGATCGACCATTACAACCTCTTTCGCTCCATTGAAATCTCGGGCGCACCCGCGGCGGGGCACAGCTCGGGTGAGGCGCTCGCGGCCATGGCGCAATTGGCCAAGCGCGAGCTGCCACGTGGCATCGCCTTCGAATGGTCGGGCCTCTCGCGCGAGGAGCTGGAATCGGGCCGGCAGACCTTCGTCGTCTTCGGCCTCGGCCTGGTGTTCGTCTTCCTCGTGCTCGCCGCCCAATACGAGAGCTTCGTCCTGCCGTTCATCATCCTCCTCGGCGTGCCCGTGGGCCTGCTCGGCGCGCTGCTCGGCCAATGGTGCCGCGGCTACGCCAACGATGTCTTCTGCCAAGTGGGTTTGGTCATGATGATCGGACTCGCCAGCAAGAACGCGGTGCTCATCGTGGAGTTCGCCAAAGAGCTGCGCGGTCAGGGCACGCCCATCGTTCGCGCCGCGATCGCCGCCTCGGAGATGCGCTTGCGCCCCATCTTGATGACCTCCGTCCCCTTCCTCCTCGGACTCTTCCCCTTGCTCATGGCCACCGGCGCCGGCGCTGCGAGCCGCCGCTCTCTGGGCACCGCCGTCTTCGGGGGCATGGCGCTCTCCACCGTGTTGAACGTCTTCTTCATCCCAACCTTGTACGTGCTCGTCGAACAGCTCCGCGAGCGGGTCGCGCGTTCGAAGGACTCGCTTGAATGATCACCCCCTCCCCTTTTTACCCGCGGTCGTCCCCTCGAGCCTGCGCGGCGCTCGTCGCCACATGCACGATCGCGGCAGCGCGTATGGGCCTCGCTCAGCCGGCGCCGGCGACCGCACCGCCAGCCTCGAACGAGCCCGTCGCGACCGAGATCAAGGTCACGGGAAAGCGAGAGCCCACCGTCGGCTCGCGTATCCGGGAGCCGCTTCGCGACATTCCCGCCACGGTTCATGTGCTGACCCACCGCGACCTCGAGGAGCGCGGCGCGGCCAATGTGGTGGGGGCGCTGTCGTGGGTCGCGGGGCTGCAACCTCAGCTCGAGTACGGCGGGTTCACCACGATGACCATCCGCGGCTTCAAGGAGTTCGTGAGCCTGGTCGACGGCGTTCGCGACGCGCGATTTCAGGTCATCGGTTCGGCGCCGACCGGCAACCTGGCCGGCATCGATCGCATCGAGGTGCTCAAAGGCCCCGCGTCCGCCCTCTATGGCTACGGTGGGGTGGGCGGCGTCGTGAACTTCGTCCACAAACAGCCCTCCAGACGCTTTGGTTACGACGGCTCGCTCGCGGTGGGCGGTCCAACGCTCATGCGCCGCGCCACCGCCGGGGTCACCGGACCGCTGGGCGAGCACCTCGCGTTTCGCGCGGACGCGGGGATCGTGGATGACGACGACTTTCGCCGGGCGCGCTCGTCCAGCGCCAATTTCGCGGGCGCGCTGCAATGGTCACCTTTCGCGCGGCACCGCTTCGTGCTCCGCGCGCGTCATCAGAAGCTCCACTTCTCCACCGATACCGGATTACCGACCGAGCGCGGCTCCGTTCCCGCCGAGATCCCGCTCGATCGTCGCTTCAATACCCCGTGGGATTACCTGGATGGCTCCTTCTACGATGCCGTCCTCGAGTACTCCCACAACCCCACCGATCGCATCAAATGGACGACGAGCGTCGCGATCAGCCACAATCCCTACGAATACAAGTCCGCCGAGGCTCTATCCATCGGCCCGAACCAGACCGTCCGCCGGAATTGGGTCGCCCTCGGGCACGAGTGGAATCAGCTGTCCGCTCGAGTCGAAGGCCAATGGCGCGGAGACCTCGTGGTGCCGCATCGGGCGCTGGTCGGATACGAGTTTTCGTATCTCTTTTCCCATCATCCTCGGTTCATCAACAACAGCGCGGACATCGAGCTCGCTCCCTACCTCGACGAGCTCGCCCCCGTCCCTTACCGCGACGGGCTCGATCCGCAGGGGGATTATGCGACCGAGAAGATCGGCCGCCGCACGCAGCATCAAGTCACGCACGGCGTTTTCGTGCACGATACGATGCAGCTCGTGGACGGCGTGAAGCTGTCCGCGAGCGGCCGTCTCGACCGATGGGGCTACGATACGGAGACGGTCACCTTCAGCGCGGGGGCGCGGCCGGCATCGGAGACATCGGCGCATCGAAGCGCCCTCGCGGCGACGTTTCGCGCCGGGGTCGTGCTTCAACCCAAAGACTGGCTCACGTTTTACGGGGTCGCAGGGACGTCGTTCAGCCCCGTGCGGGTGGTCTCGGCGGATGGCCGCGCGCTCGATCCGGAGCGGGGGCGGCAGTACGAGCTGGGCGCGCGCGCCGACGCCTTCGGCCGGCGTCTTCACGTCGACGTGGCCGCCTACAACCTGCGAAAGACCGACGTGGTCGTGACCCGCAGACAAGGTCTCTACGAGCAGGCGGGCTCGCAGACGTCGCGCGGCTTCGAGGTCAGCGCAACGTGGGATCCGGTCGACCGGTGCTCGCTGCGCCTGGGGTACGCGTACACCTTGGCGCGCTACGATTCCTACGCATCCTCGGAAGGAAACTACGCGGGGAAGAATCCGCCCAATGTGCCCGATCATTCGTTGACCGCCTGGGGGAGCTATCGGTTCCCCTGGGGGCTGGGCGCCGGCGCGGGGGTGCGGATCGTTGGAAGCCAATGGGCCAATGTCGAAAACACCGTACCCATGCCCGCATATGCGCTCGCGAGCGCCGCGGGCTACTATACCTTTGGTCAGGTCGAGCTCGCGCTCCACCTCGATAACGTCTTCAACGCACGGCAGTACTTCGTTTCGTCGATCTACGGCACGCAGCTCACGCCAGGCGTCCCGCGCACCGTGCTCGTGAGCTTGCGATTCAAATCATGAACGCGTGGCACGTCCTCGCCTCTTGCGAATGATTCACAAATGGCTACAGAGCGGGTCCCCCGGGTGGCAAGGGGCCGCCTGCGCTTCCTCGGTGCGCGGCGCGGGCCTCTTCGCCATGTCGTCGAGCGGGGTGGCGTAGGGTCGCGACGACGGGCGAGGCACGGTCATGACCACGATGGAGGGCACTGTCGGCGCAGCTGCTGCCGCGAGGGCCGGCGTGCTTGGCGCGCGCGTGAGGCGATCGCGGCGCGCCGAGAAGAGCTCGCGTTCGAGCCGCGCGTTGGTCTTGTGGGCCTCGGTCAGCTCGCCCGCGAGCGCGGCGGCCTTGGTTCGCTCGGTATCGAGGGCGCGTTCCATCTGCGCCAGCACGACCTTGTGCTCTTCGAGCACCCGCCGCGAGGCCTCGGCCAATTGCACGATGCGCGCGCGCGAGAACAGCAGATAGTACGCCGAGTCGAGGACGACCAAGGCGAACACCGCCCCCAGCAGCGCGGCGATTACTTTGGTGTAAGGGCCGCTCTCACGTTCGAGAGGCGGCGGCGCGGGCTCGATCCGTCCTTCGTTTGCGAGCTCGTTCGCGACGAGCGGAGCACGCTCGCGCTCGAGCCGAGCGGCCGCCGCGCGCTGCCTCCGTTCTTCCCATTCGCGTTCCTCCATGGCGCGTCGCTCGTTGGCAACGACCTCGGCGCGGAGGATCTCTTCCTGTCTCCTACGTTGGCGCTGCTCTGCAAGGGCAACGAGCTCCTGGAGGGACGTGGCATCCGATTCGTCGTAAGTCTCAATTGGAGGGCCCGATGGAGAACCCTCGTCCTCGTGCACGGGAAACATACCTCCGTTAGATGGCCCCGCGATGGTCCGTCCGTCGTGCAAAGTTTTGGCAGAGCCGGAGCAACGCCACGTGCACGATTCGCCGGCCGGAGATGGCCTGGATACGCAGTGCGGCACGAGGCCGACGGTGAAGACCGTCCCAACCTGCGCGCGCGGCCCGCCACGGCGCTTATCGAAGCGCTTTTACAAGCGTGCAGTCGTCCCCGGCGGGAGACGCAGGTTCGCGCGTCGGCCGCTCAGCGCACGCAGCGCGCGCGCATCCGGGTGTCCGCCGATTCGTTCAACTTGGTGCCGCCGGTCGCGAAGTCGACGACGAGGGTCCCGGTGCGGGTGCGCGTACGTACGGTGCTGCTCCAGACGCCGAGGGCCGTGCCGGCGGCGGGCTTATCGAAGACGCCATTCCACGTAGGGGCTTCGGTTCGCGTCTCGTCGATCAGGGTTTGAAGCTCGCGCACATTGGGGAGGCGAAAGCCCGCGGGCTCCAAGGCTTCACACCGTTGCCGCGCGCTCGTGAAATCCAGCGGCTCGCTCGTCCCTTTTTCCCACGAGAGCCCCGTGCGCGCGTCCAGCACGGTGGTACCGCTCGGCACGAAGCGGGGCGACGAGGACGTCTTGCCCCCGCGGACGCATCGCACCGGAAACTTTTCGCTGGAGGCCTCGTCCCAATGTGCGACGACGGCGTCGAGCACCCGCACCACCCAGCGCGCGTCCGAGGTCGGCTGTACGACATACTTCGATGCCGTCCATTGGGGCGAGATGTTCGTCCTTTGCGAAAAGATATTCGGGTTCATGTACTCGGCATTGGGACCGTAGTCGAGGAGGCTGATCATCTCGATACGCGTCGCCAAGCGCCAATCGCGATAGCCCGCTAGGGCGAGCTTGGCGCACGCGCCGGAGGCTTCGGCCCACACGTCTTCGATCGTCATCCGGCGTTGCCACATGAGGCCGGTCGTCTTGTCCAGCACCGTCTCCTCGGTGACGTCGTAGTTGGACAAAGGCGGTGACTCCACGGGCAGAGGCCACTGCGGCTCCGTCCGGTCCACACCGTCGCCAGGCAGCGCGCCGTCGTGCTCCTTCGAAGCATCCGTGCTGCCGCCATCGGGCACGGGGTCGCGCCCCGCGTCCGGCCGGCCGCCGTCGCGCGGAGGGAGGTCGCCGCCCCCGTCCAACGTGGAAAAGAGGGTCGCATCGTCGTCGATCCCGAGGATGGAGCGGCAGCCGATCGCGCCCGAGCCGGCGACGAGCGCCACGAAAACGAGCCGCACGCTCCAACGTGCCGCGGGCGAAGGGCGGACGGAGACTCCCACGCCGTAGCTTACGGGGGCGCGCGTCCGTTCCTTCCTACCGATGCCACGTCGAAGCGTGTTGCCTCGGGGACGGAGGGTTGCTCTCACGCGCCGGGGGCGAAGATCGCGTGGACCCCGTCGACCGATTCGGGGCCGTAGGCGACCGAGCCGACGGGAACGGCATGTTGAATCACCGACAGAACGCGAGCCGTCCCCATCGGTCCAAATCCGCCGCAGAGCTCGATGAGCTGCGCGCCCTCCGCGACCAACCGCGGTGCGATCCTCACGCCGCTCTCCACGTCGGGAACGCCGACCAAAACGGTCCGGCAGGCGGGTGTCTCGACGATCGAAACCGTCCCCTCCGAGGGACTGCCGGGCGCCGTGTAAATAAAAGCCCAGTTTTGAAGTGCCATCGTGATGGCCTCTTCTAGCTCCATCGAGGCAAAGCGCGACTCGAATTCCGAGAGGACGGAGGATCGGTCACCGCCAGGCCCGCGCCGGGACGACGTCGCGCGGCCCGGGGTGCCGCCCGCGCGAGCCGCCGTGCACCTCTCTCCCGGCGCGATCGCAGCCTCAGGGCTACCACGTATCCGAGGGTCCCAGCGCGTAGCGCAGTCGGATCAGGCCCCCATCGAGCGGCGCGTGCTCGATCAACGTCGCCTCGCGCCGCTCGCCGCTCGGGAGCACGATCCGGCGGCCCTCGTCCTCGAGCGAGGGGGTGACGACCACGATCATTTCGTCGACGAGCCCGGCGGCGAGGAACGCGCGGTGGATACGCTCGCCGCCCACGACGAGGGCGGCTTGGTGTCCGCGCGCACGAACGAGCGCGAGGGCCGCGCGCGGATCGGCGGCGGTCTGCGCCGGCGCGCCGGGGGGCAAGGTCAGGGAGCTCGATACGACGGTGATGTCGATGCCATCGAGCGACGCGCTCTGCGGACGTCGGGAGGCGTTCTCTTGGAACTCGAGAAATGTCTGCCGCCCGACGATGAAGTTGCCGTACTGCCGCGCGTGGACGGCGAAGTCGGCGGTGGCCTCGGGCCTCGGCGGGTGGCGCTGGGAGGAGCGGGCGTAGTTTCCGTTGGCGGTCAGGGTGGCCCAAAGGATCGTTTTCATGCCCAAGAGATGGTGCCGCGTGGGATTTCGATCAATTGCTGCACAATGAGACTCAGCGATCCATAATTGATCCAAATGCTGGACACGGAAGAACTGCTCGTCTTCACCCGGATCGTGGCGACGCAATCGCTCGCGCGCGCCGCGACCGAGCTCCGGTTGCCGCGCGCCACCGTCAGCCGCCGCCTCGCCGGGCTGGAGGCGAAGCTCGGTGTCCGCCTCCTCGCCCGCACCACCCGGTCCATGGCGGTCACGGACGCCGGCCGCGAGCTCCTCCGCCACGCCCACCTCGTCGTCGACGCCGCGATCGCGGCCGAGGCGAGCGTCCGCCGCCGCGACGACGACATTCGAGGCGATGTGCGGGTCTCGCTCGGCCGTGCCAGCGCGGCCGCGCTCGCAGACGTGCTCGCCGACTTCATCGTCGCCCATCCAACGGTGCGCCTGCTCGTGCACGTGTCCGACCGCAGTGTCGACCTCCAACGCGACGGCATCGACGTCGCCATCCGCGCGAGCGCGAAGATCGCCCCCGGGCTCGTCGCGCGACGGCTCGCGCCCGCGCGCCTCGTCGCCGCCGCCGCGCCGAGCTACCTCGCGCGCTACGGAGCCCCGACGTCGCTCCGCGATCTCAAGGAACATCGTTGCCTCCTCGGCCTCGACGCGCGGATGAAGCCGCGCACGCACTGGCCCGCGGGCAAGCGCACGGTCGCCGTGCGCGGAGCGGTCCATTCCGACGATCCGCACCTGCTCACGCAGCTCTGCGTGCGCGGGCTCGGGATCGCGCTCCTGCCGAACCGTCTGGCCGATCCGCACATCCAGCGCGGGGAGCTGGCCGTCGTGCTCGCGGATCGACTCCGGGTCGATGGCGCCATCTTTCTCGTCTACGGCGAGCGCACCATGATGCCGCCGCAGCTCCGCGCGTTCGTCGACTGGATCCGCGCGCGCGCCCCGGCCGTCTTACGGGCTCGCGGGGAAGCGGCTTGACGCGCCGTGCGCCTCGAGCACCCCGGCGAGCACCGGATCGCGCCCGGCCTCGAAGTCGGCCCACGAGGTGTCGATGATCCGATCGGGGAGGATCACGTTCTTTCCTTCGGGAGGAATGTTCACCACCCCCGAGACACCGCCGTCGGCGAGGCCCGGAAGAAACGCATAGAAGCGGGTGGAGTAGCGCAGGACCAGGCCGGAGTTGGGCAGCTTGACCTCGCTCGGCTCTTGGTAGCTGTTCGGCTTCTCGCCGATGGGTTGTCCGACCAAGGTGGCCGCCGTCATCGCGCGAAAGTGCGAAGCGTTGCTCATGGCGGCGGAGAAGGTCTCGGCGCCGACCAAGACGAACAAATGGCCCTTTCGATTGACGAGCGGCCGCTGCGCGAGGGGCGCGACGATATACTTCACGCCCTCGATGAAGTTGCCGCCATGATTCAGGCGCAGATCGATGATCAGCTTTTCGGGCTTTCGTTCGTCGATGGCCCTCATCAGCGCCGCACCATGGCGCTCCAGATCGGCGTACTTGCGAAAGCTGCAATACAGAACACGAGAATGCGGCGCGGGGAGCCACTCGAACCAAAACGTCTCGTCCGGCCTCTGGCGGTAGAGCGGCGCATGGTCGAAGGCCCACGCGGTCGCCTTCGCCTCCGTGGCCCGAAAGACGGCCTCGAAGGCACGGCCGGAGCCATCCTCGAGGGCGAATGTGGCGCGATCGCGCGCCGCCAGCACACCGGCTCCATGGAGCGCCAGGCCGCTCTCGAGCAGATCGAAGAGGCGCTCCTCGCGGAGGCTCGGATTTTCGTCGGCGGGGGTGAGCGACCAAAGGAGCTCCCTCACCTCGGCCATGGGTTTTCCATCGATGCGTACGATGCGCGCGCCCCGGGCCGATGCGTTTTCTTGGCCGACGGCGACCAACCGGTAATCGTCGCCAAAGCGTCGCACCTTTATCGCAAAGAGCGGAGAGCCGGGCGGATTGCGGATGTAGGTGTGGCCGTCGCCGACCCCATTGGCGATGCGGTTCAAGCCGACGAACGCGGCATCGCCGTTCGACTCGGGCAGCTTGCGCTCGAGGTCGGCGATGGCGGCTTCGTATGCGTCGCGCTTCATGAAGGCGAACGGCGCGGCGTGCCGCTTGGGGAGCTCGGCGGCGAGGAAGCGGAGATCCTCGCGCCATTGGTCCGCGTTCGAATCGAGGTGCGGCGGGGGCCGACCATCGCCCCTGCGCGTCAGCGCGATGTCCGCGGATTCGCCGTCGGCGAAGATGCGCCCCCGAAGCGCTTCCCCATCCGCCTCCACGTCGAGCTTGTCCTGGCCGCCGGCGCCGAACGCGATTTCGATGTGCCGCCCATTCGGCACGGCTCGGACGATCGGCGCCGCCGGCCCCGCGAAGACATCGCCTTCGAACGCATCGCCTTTGCACCGCAGGTTCACGGTGATATCGAATTCGCCCCAGGCGTCACTCTTCCCCTTCCCTTCGAAATAGCCGCCAAAGCCCGCGCACGGATCCTCGCGGGGCACCTCGCCGGCGACGAGGCGCGGCGTGTCCTGCTTCGTGAAAAGGTGCGCGGCCGCGCCCACCGCCACGAGCAGGATGCCGCGGCGCAGCCACTTCGGATCGATTCGACGGCCCATCATCGCACGGGAGTATCCTCCGGCGGGGACACGGACCGCCACAAAAACCGCGGCAACGGCGCTCCGTGCCCCACGTCGAAAAGACCGGGCGCTCCACGCCGCGTCGGGCTCGATGGGTTCACCCCCGTGCTCCGGCGACGATCTCGGCCACACGCGCCACATCGAGGATCCCCTCCTCGCCGAGGGCGCTCACCGACGGAATGAGCCGATCGGGGTCGATGCGGTGGATGGCCACCGGCCCCGCGGCATCCCCGATCTCCGGGATGTCGCCGAGCTTGGGCATCATGTTGCGATTGAGTCGCAAGATATGATCGGTAGTCCACGCGTGGGGCGCGACGCCGTGCATCACCATGCTTTGAAGGTACAGGGCGACCATGCTCAAGATGAGCGTCTCCTTCGTCGCGGTGTTGATGGAATCGCGACACCGCACGGGGCACTCGACATAGCGGACGTTCCGCCACCCGCACTCCGGGGCCCCCGCAGCCCACACGGCCTGCACCGTCGCATCGAGGTAGCCGGACGCAAAGGGTCTCGACCGGACGATGGCGCCGGTGACGAGGTACAAACCACACGTCAGCCACTTATCGGGCGCGAGCGCCATGAATACATCGTGGCCAAGCTGCTTGACGGCGGGCGGGATCCAGGGGAGCTCCAGGCACGAGAAGAGCTGCTGCATGGCCACGGCGACCATGGTCATCTCGTTGTTCCGCCCGGGCTGCGCGAGCTTGACGTGCCGGGCGCTCTTTTCCAATGACCATGCCGCGAGGAGCCGCTCCATCGGCGCGAGCTCTTCGTAGTTCTGGACGTCGGCGTCACATTGGAAAACGATATCGTCATCGCGCACGCCGAGCGCATGGAGCGCGACGTGGGCCGCGAAGACATTGAAGCCCTGGCCGGATCGACCTACGGGGCGACGGCGGAGGTTCAGGATCGGAAGGAGCCTTTCCCAATCCATCGCGTCGAAGATCGCATCTTGCGCGAGGACGATCGCGCCCCCCGCGCGCGCCGCCGCGACATTCTCCGAACACGAGCCGCCATCGAGAAAGAGCACGCGCCCGCGCGGCAGCCGCCGGCTCAAATAGGAGGCGGCCCGGGTGATGGTCTCCGCCAGCTCCGGCTGCCGTTCGGCCATGGGGACGATGGCCCAGAGCCGGTCCCGTTCGAGCGGGAGCCCCGAGGTGGCCGCCGGCGGCATTTGCGAAAGGGTGACATAGCGAGCCCGGAAGTGCTCATCGAGGGGCGATGGCCGCGGATCGTACGCGCCCCGACGATTAGAGCCAGAGTCCCCCATCGTGCCTCATCTTGCGCTGTTGTTTGACAATCAGGGCCGCTTCGACCAATCGTTCATAGCGCAGGCTCGTCTTGCGAAAGGGCCAGCGCTCGTAGTTCTCGGCCGCGAGATCCAGCAACTGGGAGACCGTGCGGCCGCGCGTTCCGGGCTGGCCATCGACGAGCTCACCTCGGTCGAGATAGCTCTGGATCACGGCCTCGCGATCGCGCGTAATCATCAAGAGCGTCGGCTTCTCGTCGAGCTCGTGGACCGCGGATATCCAATGAGGAAGGGTCTCGACGAAGCGGGGGTCTTTGAGCGCGAACGGCCGCTCCAGCGATTGAAAATAGGCTCGTTGCGCCGCTCGAATGTCCGATGTGAGGCCGGTCGCCAGGATTTGGCCGTTGAGCTCCCGCATTCGAACGCTCTCGGCAAAAGGTTCGTCGGCGTCGTTGCTTTGCCACCCGAGCGTGTGGAGCATCTTCGAGAGGAGCGAGGTTCCGCTATGTCCAACACCAAATACAATGACATCACCAAACAAGGCAGGCTCCTCGACGTGTGCGCGACGGCGCGCGGCAAGAGCATGGAAAACCCACGAGGCAAACGGCGGACGAAGCAAAAAGACTTTTCAGCGCATGGGATATCCTCATCCGCCCAATCCTAGCGCAGCTGGAGCGTTTTGAACGGCGCTGCGGTCTTTTCGAGACTATTCGAGACCGGCGCGCGACGCGAGGGGCCACGCGTGGAGCGGTGAAGGACCGCGCCCCTCCCCTCTTTCCACTTCGAATATATGCCACACATAGGGGCTTGCGACAAGCCCCAGGTCGTGCCGCACAGTCACGGGCCACGAGCGAGAAGCAACGAAACAGGAGGCTCGAACATGCACGATGAATCCGGACGCAGTGGGGCGGTGGCAACGCACGCGGTGGTGATCGCAGGAGGAGGTCCGACGGGCTCGATGTTGGCGGCCGAGTTGGCGCTCTCGGGGGTCGACGTCGCCATCGTCGAGCGGCGCGAAGACCAGGACCTCGCGAGCTCGCGCGCGGGCGGTTTGCACGCACGCACCATCGAGGTGCTCGATCAGCGAGGGGTCGCCGAGCGCTTTCTTTCGCAGGGGCAAACGACGCAGATCGCCTCCTTCGCGCAGGAGATCCCGCTCGACATCCGCGACTTTCCGACGCGCCACAACTACGGGCTCGCGCTCTGGCAGAACCACATCGAGCGCATCTTGGCCGAGTGGGTCTCCGAGCTGGCCGTGCCGACGTACCGCGGACGTGCGGTCACGGGTTTTGCGCAGGACCCCGACGGCGTCGACGTCGCGCTCGAAGGCGGCCGATCGATGCGGGCGAAGTACCTGGTGGGGTGCGACGGAGGTCGCAGTCTCGTTCGCAAGAGCGCAGGCATCGATTTCCCAGGATGGGATCCGTCGACCAGCTACTTGATTGGCGAGGTCGCGATGTCCGAAGAGCCGGCGTGGGGCCTCCGGCGGGATGACAAAGGCGTTTATGGTATTGGCAAATTGGAGGACGCGAAGGGTGCGCGGGTCGTGCTGCGCGAAGAGCATGTCCGCCGGGGCGACGAGCCGACCCTGCAGGATCTCCGCGAGGCGCTCATCGCCCTTTACGGGACGGATTACGGACTTCACAGCGCCGCATACGTCTCCCGGTTTACCGATATGGCCCGGCAGGCGGCGTCGTACCGAGACCGACGGGTTCTCTTGGCCGGCGACGCGGCGCACGTGCATTCCCCCGTGGGCGGACAGGGGCTCAACACCGGTGTGCAGGATGCCGTGAACTTGGGATGGAAGCTCGCCCAGGTGGTCACCGGAACGTCACCCGAGAGCCTCTTGGACACGTACCATGCCGAGCGACACCCCGTCGGTGCCCGCGTGCTCCGCACGACCCTGGCGCTCACCGCGCTCAACCGGGGCGACGAGCGTACCCTGGCCTTGCGCGAGATGATGTCCGGGGTGCTGCGGCTGGACGAGCCCCGCAAGCAATGCGCTGCGATGATGTCGGGCCTCGACATTCATTACGACTTCGGCACGGGGCACCCGCTGCTGGGGCGCCGCATGCCCGATCTCGACCTGCTCACCGCGGGCGGCTCGCGGCGCGTGTTCACCCTGCTGCACGAGGCTCGACCGGTATTGCTCAATCTGGGCGAGCCTGGCGCCCTCGACATCGCTCCATGGGCGAATCGAGTTCGGCAGCTCGACGCGCGCTACACGGGTATGTGGGAGCTCCCCGTGCTCGGTGCGGTCGCGGCCCCCACCGCCGTATTGATCCGGCCCGACGGACATGTCGCCTGGGTCGGAGACGGCACGGATCAGGGTCTCCGCGACGCCCTCGCTACCTGGTTCGGACCTCCCACCGCGCCATAGCTTCGATTGGGAACGAGCGCCCATTGGCGATGCGCATCGCATGATGACGTGCACGCGAGCTTCTTGCGCTTCCGCGGATACCGAGTAAGGATCGACCAATGAGTCTTCTCGTGCAGATTGAGCTCAAAGTAAAGACCGACGAAGCCGAGTTCCTGCGGGTGGCGCGGGCATTGGCATCCGCCGCCGCGACCGAGCCGGGAACCTTGCGCTACCAGTGGTACATCACGCAAAAACCCGGTCACTATTCGATCATCGAGGAATACACCGACGCCGACGCGGCCGAAGCCCACAACAACCATGTGGGCCCCTTGCTCGGCGAACTTTTTGCGTTGGTCGATTTGGTATCGGCATCGTTCTACGGCGAGCTCAATCCCTACATACGCGACTGGATCGCCGGCCGCGAGGGGATCTCGGTCCACAAGCCGTTGTAACGCAATACCGCCATCGGGCAGCCGCCGTCGAAGTCGATTGCGCGAGGTCACGGGGAGCGCGGTCCTCGAAGCCGTGCTCTCCGCTGCACCGCGAGGACCTGCGCACGCAGCGACCTCGGCGAGAGCATCGATCGACGTTGAAGGGGCGCATGCCGTCGGGTAAGCTCTCGCTCCCATGATGAAGTTCTCCGTGTTCTTGCTCGCCTGAGCGCCGTCCCCGGCGCTTTCCCCGTTCCCCGCGATGCGCTTCGTCGGTGTCGCGGTGGTGTGCCTCGAGCTGGAACACAACAGGAGAACTCAATGCCTCATCCTAGCGGGCTGTCCGCAGCGCAGATCGATCAATTCATTTCAGACGGCTTCATTCGGGTCGACGAAGCCTTTCCTCGTGATCTCGCCGACGCGTGCCGTCGGATCTTGTGGCTCGCCACCGGCTGCATGGAGGACGATCCCTCGACGTGGACACGTCCCGTCGTACGCATCGACCAAATCCCGAACCCTCTTTTCCGTGACGCGGCCAACACACCAACGTTGTGCGCCTCCTACGATGCGCTCGTGGGTCCAGGGCGGTGGCTCCCCCGCGGCGGCCTCGGCACATTCCCAATCCGCTTCCCATCCGCGGAGGATCCAGGCGACTGCGGCTGGCACATCGACGTAAGCTTCGGCGCCGAGGGCGAGGCCGACTTCATGAAGTGGCGCGCGAACCTCGCCTCGAAGGGGCGCGCGCTGCTCATGCTGTTCCTCTTCTCCGACACCGGCGAGGACGACGCACCGACCCGTATCCGCGTGGGCTCGCACCTCGACATCGCCCGCCGGCTCGCTCCCCACGGCGAGGCGGGGCTGACCCTCGGCGAGCTCGCAAGCACGCAGTTCGCCGAGTCGGCCCACCGCCCCGAGGCACGGGCGACAGGACCTGCCGGCACGGTGTACCTGTGCCACCCCTTCCTCGTGCATGCGGCGCAGCCCCATCGAGGGCGCTCCCCGCGCTTCCTCGCTCAACCGCCGTTGCTGCCCCGCGTGCCGCTGGATCCCCTGCGACCGGAGCGCGAGGCGTCCCCCGTCGAGCGCGCGATCCAGCTCGCGCTGACGACCTAACGAAGCCCTCTCGCCGAAATGCCTGGAGCGCCCGGCTTCACCTTCCGTGCAAGGCCGGTGCGCTCCAAACCTATACCCTCCGGGGTATATGGCTCCTGGCACGAGACGAGGGCGCGGATGTCGCCGCATGGTGCGAGGGCTGGCCCCCTGAACCAATAGACGTCGTAAAAACATCATATAGGCGATAAGCAACGTAGGGTTACCTACATTGCAGCTACTTAACTTGCAAACGCATCGCTTCGCGGGCGCCGTTTTCGTGACCTCGACGATCGAACGGGAGTGACAATGGTTGGCGCAGAGGATTTGTCGCGACGATGGATCGCGAAATGCCTTTGGAGCCACGGGAGACGTCCGATGCATCACGTCGATGAGATGAGCGTTCCTCATACCCTGACCACCGTCGAGTCGCAGTCCGCCGTGTGGATCGCGGGAGGGAACCTCGCCCGGCACGAAGCCGTGGGTGAGGCTTACAATCCGGAGCAGATGCGCCGCATCGTCGCCAGCGTTCATGGGCGAACGGACGTGGTGTTGCCGGCGTGGCTGGTGCCCGAGCCGCAAAATCCGCACGATCCGCAGGCTGTATGGATCTGGATGCTCGGGGGCAAAGTCGGTTATCTCCCTCGCGAGCTCGCCGCCCAATGGTCGCCGATCCTCGCGCGATTTCGGGCGCGCTACGACCTCGCCGTCGCCTGCCAAGCCCAGATCGACCCTCCCTCCGCGGCGAATCAAGGTGGCTTCGGCGTCGCCGTTTGGTTGCCAGCCCTCCCCGCCGCCCATCCGAGCGTGCCGCGACCACCACCGCCCGTCGCAGCTCGACCCGCCGTAGCGGTGTCCCCCCGTCCTGCGCCGGCCGCGCCGCCCTCGGAGCAGTTGTCCAAGACGCTCGCGGCCCTCGCCGCCGCAAAAAAGGAGCTCGAGTCCGTCGAGGAGGCGCTCGAGGTTCAGTCGTTCGGGTTTTATCGACCGCGGTACGGGTTCGAGTCTTCCGCGGAGTATGTGGCTCGTTTGAAGGCCATCAAGGACGAGCAGCAGGCCCTGATCAAGACGGACAAGGCTGCCCCGTGAGACACGCAATGGACGGTGGGCGGGAGCGCCGCAGAGGGCAAAAAGATGGTCAAGCAGCAGGCCAAGCTGATGCTGCGCGCCTTCAACGGCGAGTGCGACGCGGCGATCGCCAAAGTCCGATACGACAATGTGATAAAGCTCGAAGAACGCGTGAGCAAGGCGTATCGGGACATCAACAAGCTGGGTGAGGTCCAGCAGGTGTTCATCTCGGCCCGGTATCACGATCTCAAGCTCGCCGAGCTTCATCTGGTTCACGAGCATCGCGAGAAGGTCCAAGAAGAGAAGGACCAACAGAGGCGAATCCGAGACCAAATGCGCGAAGAGCAGAGAGCCGAGGAGGAGCTGGCGCGCGCGCGGGCCGAAGCCGAAAAGGAAGAGGCGCAGAAGACCGCCGCCCTCGAGAACGCGCGCGCGAAGCTCGCCGCCGACGTGGCCACCGGTGAGCAGCACGATCGCCTCGAAGCGCTGGTAACGCGACTCGAGACGGAGC
The DNA here is from genome assembly GCA_037157815.1 of Sorangiineae bacterium MSr11954. Lineage (NCBI taxonomy): Bacteria > Pseudomonadati > Myxococcota > Myxococcia > Myxococcales > Pendulisporaceae > Pendulispora > Pendulispora albinea. The sequence continues at coordinate 3,631,264 of CP089984.1, read as the reverse complement.
TGAAAGACGCCCTCGACCGGAAAGCCAAAGCCATCGCACGAGCCCAGCTCACCAAGTCGGGCCATGTCTACGTGCTCTCGAACGTCGGTTCCTTCGGCGAGGGCGTCTACAAGATTGGAATGACGAGGCGCCTCGATCCCTTCGAGCGCGTCGACGAGCTCGGAGATGCGTCCGTCCCCTTCCCCTTCGACGTCCACGCCATTATTTTCTGCGAAGACGCGCCGACCCTCGAGAACAGGCTACACCAAGCGTTCGCCAGCCGCCGCGTCAACGGCGTCAACCTGCGCAAGGAGTACTTTCGGGTCACCCTCGACGAGATCCGGGGGGAGGTGCAGAAGCTGCACGGTCTGGTGTCGTTCACGCTATCGGCGGAGGCCGAGGAGTATCGAAAGAGCATGGCCGCGGCGACCGCGATCCGCGAGGCTGCCACGGCGGCGACCGCGCAGACGGTGGGAGCAAGCGCGTAGCTGCCGCTCCTTCGCATACGGTGCTCATGCTGCGCGGGCGTGCCCGAGGAGCTCGTGCACCATGATGCGAATCGAATCGCCTATCGCGCGCGTGGACCGAATTGCGGCTCGCATCGGACGCGATCGGCAGCCGCGCTCCGGGGACGAAATGCAACGAGGGGAACCTCCCCGCGAGAGGCTCCCCTCCGTCGATGCTGCCCGAATGTCAGTTTTGGCAGGTGGCCGAGATGAAGAAGCGGCGCGGACCGCCGTCTTCGGCGCCCGCCAATACGAATTGATGGGCATCGCCCTTCACGTTCTCGATCCAGCCGTTGAAGTTGACCGATGCGCCCGCAATGGTGATGTAATCGCTGGGTCCGTTGACCGTCAGCTTGGTGCCATCGGGCAGCGTCGCCTGGAGCTGCGCGCCGCGGCCGGTGTAGTCGCACACCGTTGCAACGAAGTTGTATTGCGCGCTGTCGATGGTCACTTGGGCGGTTCCACCGGCGGCGGCCGCACGGGCAGACGAGCTTGCTCCGATGGCGGTCACCATGGAGAGCATGGCGAGCGCGGGGATGGCATAATGTTTTTTCATCGTGCAATTTCCTGTATTTGAACGATTCGAGTCCAGGCAACGCCGGCGCGAGCACGCGTGAAGGCCACAGGTGAGCCTCCTTCGATTTCGAATCACGCGCGAGTGCACCGACAGGTGTTGGAGGGCTTACGAAGCTTCGTCCGAAATCCTTCCTTCGACTTCGACACAGCGAAGATCACGCCACGAATCGGCGGGAGATGCCGCACGACATGCGCCATGCCGACAATCCGGCAAATACTGCGCACGCCGTGCTCATCGCATTGGCAACGATAGGACGACCGGCCCGATCGGATATTGCGTACTGAGCCGATAACCCTTGCTGCAACGAGGTGTCGTGCTCTCGTAGGCGCTCCACGATTCGGCGTCCACGGGGAGCGTCGATGAACACGAATCGACGGCGGATGGGATACGATATTCGAGCCGAGACCGAGCTCTCCCCTGAACTGGCCGTACGCGAGAAGACCGTCCGGACTCGCAAGGTCGTGCAGAGGGTCGTGCGCTCGACCATTTTGCCACCTCACCGTGCCATGTTAATCGACGAATGCGAGCCGGCTGCGCCCCTCGGTCACCCAGCCCGTCTCGAACGGAATCGATGTATCCGCGTCCTTCGAGAAGGGTCGGACGACCTGCGCCCCACCCGTCACGCGGTGGGCGGATGGCCCGAGATCATCCACAGATGCCGATCCCCATCGTAGGTGCATCGTGCAAATCGACCCCATGGCGCGGAGTAGATGCCGTGAAATGGCCTCCCTCGAAGAGTGCAGCAGCTCCGATGACGAGACCGCGTATGCCTTCCCGCAGGGGCTCGCCTCCGGTGCGTGCGGGGCATGACCCGCTTGAATCCGTGCATCACGCGCCGCGCGCGCGGACGGGCGCGCCATGAAGCGGGTCGAAGCGTTTCAGGGCTGGCTCGATGAAGCGAATAAAATTCTGACGGCATGCGAGACCGCAAGGGAGGCGAGCCTACGTCACGATATCGTGTCGTGATTGGTGGCAACATTGACGCACGATGCTCCTCGCTCGGGGGCCTCCTCTTCACATAATACTCTCAATCGCTCGGCCCGGAGTGTTGCGGCCGATGCTCACACGAGGAGATCTCTTACCCATGGCGCATCTTCGAATTCGCTCTTCCATCCGACGTGTCTTACGCATCGCAGCTGTCACCGGTACGGGCTTTCTTTACGCATGCAGCAGCGCGACCGAGACCGGTTCGAGCGACACCTCCGGATCCCCGCTCGGCGTCGCGGCCAATGGCAATGAGAGCACTCCCATTTATTCGTACGCGAATGCCATCCACGAGAGCATTTGGGTCACCACGCCGTTCGACAACGACGGCGATGGACAGCCCGACAAAGTCGCGGTCGATTTGATCCGGCCGCGGGAGGCCGCCGAGGCGGGTGTCAAGGTCCCCGTCATTTTGGAAGCATCGCCCTATTACAAGGGGAGCGGCCGCGGAAACGAGTCCGAGAGGAAGGCCTTCGACGCGAACGGCATCATCACGAAGGTGCCGCTCTACTACGACAATTACTTCGTACCGCGCGGCTACGCCTTCGTCGCGGTCGACCTGCCGGGCAGCAGCCGCTCCACGGGCTGCCTCGACGCCGGCGGCAAAGAAGAGGTCCTCGGCACCAAAGCGGTGATCGACTGGCTCAATGGTCGCGCCACCGCCGCCCGCGCCGACGGCACACCGGTTCTCGCCGATTGGACGACCGGCAAGGTCGGCATGATCGGAAAATCCTGGGACGGGTCCATCGCCAATGGCGTCGCCGCGACGGGGGTCGATGGCTTGGTCACCATCGTGCCGCAGTCCGCCATCTCGAGCTGGTACGAGTACACCCGCGCGAACGGCACCTTGCGCGGCGCCGACTACTTCGGATTCCTCGCGGCCGGCCGAAACAACGGGCGCCCGCCGGGGGTCTGCGACGCGAACGTCGCCGAATTGCGCAAAGGGCAAGACGATGCCACAGGCAACTACAACGCATTCTTCGCCGAGCGCGACTACGTGCCCGACGTCAGCAAGGTCAAAGCGAGCGTCTTCCTCACCCATGGCATCGACGACTGGATCGTGACCACCCCGCAGTTCGGCACCTGGTGGAACGCGCTCGCGGCCCGCGGCGTGCCGCGAAAGATATGGCTCTCGCAGGGTGCGCACGTCGATCCGTTCGACATCCGCCGTGCCGAATGGGTCTCCACCCTGCATCGCTGGTTCGATTATTGGCTGCAAGGCCGCGACAACGGCATCATGAACGAGCCCATGGCCTCCATCGAGCGCACGCCCGGCAACTGGGTGAACGAGCCCACGTGGCCCACGCCGGCGGCCCGCGAATCCCAACTTCAACTCGCCTGGGGAAAGGGCGACACGGGCAGGCTCGACTTCGTCCAGAGCAAGGCGGCCGACAGCACGGATCCGGTCATCGACACCGTCGTCTTCACCGACGACAAAGCGCTCACCGAGGCCGATGCCGTCTCCGATCCCAGCACGAGGAAGAACGGCCGCCTCGTCTTCCTCAGCCGCGCCCTCTCGCGAGACATTCGCATCTCGGGCCGCCCGCGGGTCAAGCTGACGGTCAAGGTCGACAAGCCCACCACCGAAATCACCGCGCGCCTGGTCGATTATGGCAGCGCGACCCGCAACATCAATTATCTCGCGGGCAAGGGTGGACTCGTCAACCTGACCACCGAATCCTGCTGGGGCGAATCGACCGCGCTCGATGACGCGTGCTACATCGATATGGCCCAAGACCTCAAAAAGACGGACTTGGGCGTCCTCACGCGCGGCTGGGTCGACGCCGCGCACCGCAACTCGCTCACGTCCCCATCGCCCCTCGATCCGTCCAAGTGGTACGACATCACCGTGCCGCTCGATTCAGAAGACTCCGTCATCCCCGCGGGCCACGTCGTCGGTCTCGTGATCGCGGCCTCCGACTTCGAAATGACGGAGCCCCAATCCACCGGCGCGACCCTCTCGGTCGATCTCGTCACCAGCCGCCTGTACCTGCCCATCGCCAACGCCGACGAATCCGCGCTCGCCACCGCCACCGCACCGCACATCACGGCGCGCGCCCCCTCGCCGTCCTCCGATTGGCGACGCGACAGCCGCGACTTCGCCATCGCTCCTTCCTCCGGTTCGGGACGCGACAGCCGCGACTTCGCCATCGCGCCTTCTTCGGATGGGCGACCCGGCAGTCGTGACTTCGCCATCGCTCCTTCCTCCGGTTCGGGACCCGACAGTCGTGACTTCGCCATCGCTCCTTCTTCGGATGGGCGACCCGGCAGCCGCGACTTCGCCATCGCTCCTTCTTCGGATGGGCGACCCGGCAGTCGTGACTTCGCCATCGCTCCTTCCTCCGGTTCGGGACCCGGCAGCCGCGACTTCGCCATCGCTCCTTCCTCCGGTTCAGGACCCGGCAGCCGCGACTTCGCCATCGCACCTTCCTCGGATGGGCGCCCCGGCAGCCGCGACTTCGCCATCGCGCCTTCTTCGGATGGGCGACGCGACAGTCGCGACTTCGCCATGTCGTCGTTCCGCTGACATTCCGCAACCGGGGGGGTCGGACATCGAAGTATCCACACGTCAAATAGCGACTCACCTCCGTGTGCTTTCGCCGCATGGAGGTGAGTGTGCACCGGCCCCGTGCGGCCGCCTCGCACCGGCGTGCGTAGGCTGCGGGCGTAAAGCCGATTTGGGCGCGGAAGTCGCGGATCGAGTGCGCTTGGTCGCCACCGCACCGCACATCACGGCGCGCCCCCCCTCGTCGCCCACGATCCACGAGCCCCTGGATGGCGACCCGCCGATATGCGTTTCGGAAGGCGGATGCAGGCGGCCGAACATGACCGAGCGCGCGGACTTCGGAATCCCGCGCATCGACGTAGGCCCAGCGCAGCGCTAACCCACACCGTCGGCGTAACCTACGAGGATCTCCGAAAGCGAGCCCCCATCCACACGACGGCCCGGCAACACCTTGCGCCCGACGCGTGTGCCCTGGGCGATGCGGTGCATGCCATCGAGCACAATCGTCCGGCCGCCATGCTCGGTGAGGTGAATCGGGAGGTCGAGGTTCGCATCGCGCATTCGTTTGGCATGGTCAGGGTATTGCTCCGGACGAGCCAGCACATCGAGGGGACGCACGCGGAATGGCCGCCCTTCGCGGTCGCGCCAATAGGGAAGCGCCAGCAGCGGCTCGAAGGGTGCGAGCGGTATGAGCTCGGTCGGCAACGACAACGCCCATAGCCGGCCGAGATCCCATGCCCACGGCAGCAGCAGCCCACGGAGCTCCGGCGGCACCTGCTCGAGCAAATCGAACGGCTTCGGGTGCGCCCCGCGCGGCATGACCGTCACCCTCGACCCACGGCCCGCGCCGCGGCCTCGCACCGGCGCGCGTAGGCCGCCGGCGTAAAGCCGATTTGGGCGCGGAAATCGCGGATCAAGTGCGCTTGGTCGTGGTAGCCGAGCTCCTGCGCCACGGCGGCCCAATCGACGTGGGCACCTCGGGCCACGCGTTCGGCGGCTTCTTGCACGCGCGCGCGGCGCACAATCCACTTTGGCCCCACGCCGACGTACCGTTCGAAGAGGCGGTGCAGGGAGCGCACCGAGACGCCGGCCACCCCGGCCAGATCGTCGGCGCGTGCGACGTGCCGGTCCTCTTGCGCCAGCGCGACGAGGCGATTTACCAGGTCCGCGCTTTGGTCGGGCGCCGGTGCGATACGGCGGAGGAATGACTCCACGATGGGCCGCACCGCCGCGGGCTCGGCGTTCTCTGGGATCGCGGCGGTCCGGCCGGTGGCCTCCTGCAAGGTCACCACGCGATCGACCAGCTCGCGCATCGGCACCGCAGCGAGCGCGAAGAAGCCCGCCGGCTTGAACCGCGTCCCATGTACGCGGCCGCGCCCGGAGAGGTGGGCCACGAAACGGCGCGTTCCGGGGCCGTGAACTTCGAAGGCCGCGGCCGCCGCGGCAAATGAGAGATGCACGCACGGGTACGGCAGGGTCTCTTGCTCGAACGGTGGCTGCCCCTCGAGATCCCACTGCACGCTCCAGAAGTGCTCCACGAAGCCCGCCAGATCGGCGGGGGGCAGCTCGCGCGCGAGCCCGAAGCGCGTGAGCCCCTCCTCCGGGTTCAAGATGCCGCGCGTGCCGTTCAGCCCCATGTCATCCGCCATTTTCGGGGGGCCTGGCGCACTTTTACAATACGAAACGGCGTAGGGAACGCACTCTCTTGCCCCGGAGGCACACATGGGCGAGATGAAGACGTATTCGGGTTCCTGTCACTGCGGCAAAATTCGCTTCGAGGTAACCGCCGACATCGGCAAGGCGAGCTCGTGCAATTGTTCCATCTGCGGACGCACGGGCTGGTTGATGACCTCGGTCCTATCCGACGCGTTCAAGGTCCTCTCGGGGGCGGAAGCGCAAGTCGATTATCAATTCGGCTCGAAAACGATGCACCATTTGTTCTGCGGGACGTGCGGCGTACGCGCTTTTGGAACATACGCGGCCGACGGGCAGGACAAGATCGTCGTGAACTTGCGCTGCCTCGACGGCCTCGACATCGACGCGCTCGAAATCCAAAAATTCGACGGCAAGAGCTACTGATGCACCGCTCTCCCGTCGGGCTCAGGTGCGCCGCGCGGTCCGACGGGGGCCACGTTCGATGAAACGCCGGAGGATCTCCGCCGCGGGCCGGGCGTGCGTCTCGAGGAGCAGGTGCCCGCCATCGAGGATATGGCACTCCATTCGCGGAAGGTCCTGCATCCAAGACACCGTCTCCGCAATATCGAAATAGATATCGTGGCGCCCCCACACCATGACCGCGGGCGGCTGCCTCTCGGCGAGGAACCGCGCGAACGCATCGAACCGCGCCACGTATTTTCCATAATCGGCGAGCAGCGCCCGCTGGGTTTCGAGCCGGCCCGGCAGAGACATGACCCGCCAGTCTTCTTCCCACCTCTCTGGGGACACGAGCGCGGCCACGTCCGCCGGAACGCCGGCGATGTATTGGTCGCGCGTCCCTTCGTAGCTGAGATGCTTCGTGACGGCGGCTTCGGTCTGCGCGTTTGGATGCGACCAATACGTAAAGACGTCGTTCCATTGCGGCCCCATGCCGGACCGATGCGCATTCGCGTTTTGCACGATGAGCCCCAGGAGCAAATCGGGTTCCTTCATGGCCACATGAAAGCCAACCGGCGCCCCGAAGTCGTGCAGGTAGACATAACGCGGCCCGACGCGCAAATGCGACAAGAGCTCGAGGATCGCCTCGCCGTAGGCTTCGAACGTGGGTTTCGGGAACGGCTCCGATGCACCAAAGCCGGGTAAGTCGGGCGCGATCACGTAGCAAACCTCCGCCAACGTCGGGATGATGTCGCGGAATCCGCTCGCCGAGTTCGGTAATCCATGCAGCAAAAGAACGGCGGGATAGGTCGGATCGCCGGCCGTCACGAAGGAAAGGTCGACTCCGGCCGAGACGCGCATACGCTTGCGATTCAGGGAATTCATCGATTAAGCCTCCGGGTTGGTGTGGACTCACCAAGATAATCCCTGCATGCCGGTATGCCATCCTCGAGCCCGGCCGCCGGCCTCGTGCAATGGGTGGTCGCAAGCACCCGAACCCTCGCGCAGACGCGCACGGGCATGGCGATCCGGGTGTGCTCGCGGAAGCTCAGCGTGAAATCGGATGGGGCGATGAATTCCCACGTCCTGTTTCGAGAAGGGATGCGCGAATCGGCGAATTCCGCGAGAGCGCCCCGTTCGCTCCTGCCCTCTCGTATGTGCAAATCCTATCCGAGCGCGCGGCCTTTCCGTGAACGAGCTCACGTCCGCGAACGAGCTCGCGTCCGTGACGAGCTCGCGTCCGTGACGAGCTCGCGTCCGCAAACGAGCTCGCGTCCGCAAACGAGCTCGCGTCCGCAAACGAGCTCGCGTCCGATGACGTCACGTCGACGCCTTCGTCTGCGAGCCCTCGAGTCCTCGAGCCCTCGAGTCCTCGAGTCCAAGGCGAAAGCTCCTCGTTGCCAGACCGTGCGCTACGCCCTCGTAGAAACAGCCCCACGCGCCGGAAGAAAGGGCCCCGGACGACCCAAAAACGTTCAGTGACCAACGCTCGAGTCACCCCGGTGGCGTCCGTTTATTTCTCGCGTCCTCCGATGAAAGGGCAGAATATTGGCGCGTTACATCCGTATAACTCGGACACGCGATGAACCCGATCGATCCAAACGCGAACCCTTACGCCGCTCCGCGTGCACCGCACGCCCATCTCCCTTACGCCGCCCCTCAGCCGCCCGGCTCCTATACCCGTCGCGAGGGTGACGCGCTCGTTCATACCCTCGGGGCGAACCTTCCTGCCGTTTGCATGAAGTGCGGCCGCCCCGACGGTCTCGTGCCGCGAAACCACACGTTTCAATATACGCCCCCGTGGACGGTGCTCTTTTTCGTTCTGTGCAACTTGGTCGGGATCATCGCCATGCTCATCATGCGCAAGCAGGCGAAGATGGTCCTTCCCCTTTGCCAGCCGTGCAACGAACGATGGCGCAAGGCGATGATCGCGCTTTGGGCCGCCCTCGGCGTGATGTTCGTCCCGTTCGTCCTCGGACTGGTTCTGGCGTCCGCGTCCGAGACGGCGGCAGGCGTCCTGCTATCGCTGGCCGGAATCGGCTTTGTCGCGCTCATGGTGGTCTCGTTCGCGCTCGTCCGTCCCGCGCTGCTTCGCACGAAGAAGATCGATGCCACCCATATCTGGATTCTCGGCGTCCATCGACAGGTGCTCGACCAGCTCCCTCAATCATGAAGCGAGCGGCCGAATCGGCCGCCATCGCGCTCTCCGCGTGACCCTACGTGTATGGCGCCAGTTCTTCGGTCAGCGCGGAAGGCACACGAAATCCACACGAAATCCACACGAACCCAGCAGCCGCGGGCGTCGGAAACGGGTTGCGATGAGGGCACATCCAGGCATGATGCGCGCGGACTGTGGGGGCATCAGGATCCTGCGCGCGTGAAGGTCGACTCGAAAAACGACGCCCATTCGGCACCGATGAACGCGCACGCCGATCCATTTGCTCTCGTCGGGCCCGCCCGACACGGCAGTCCTCCTGCGTTGCGGCTCGCGCTCGGTTGCGCGCGAGCCCACGCGAATCGGCACACACCGAGAACGGAAAGGTAATGGATCTTTTCTCCCTTCGCGTCCATCCCGCGGCAGAGCTCTTTCCCTTGATGAAAGGCGACGAGCTTCGTGAGCTCGCGGACGACATCCGAAAAAACGGCCTTCGCGCGCCCATCGTCGTGCTCGACGAGATGGGCGAGCGATGGGTGCTCGACGGACGCAATCGTCTGCGAGCCTGTCAGATGGCCGAAGTCGAACCGCAGCATACGATGTGGCAGGGCGCCGATCCCGTCGCGTACGTCACGTCGGCCAATCTTCGTCGGCGCCAGCTGCGCGATAGCCAACTTGCCATACTGGCCGTCGCGATCGAAAAGCTGTATTCCGACGAGACGGGCAAGCCGGAGAAGGCTGGCCAAGGAGCGGACGGCGCCAAAGGCCCCGGGAAAAAGGAGACCCCGGAGGTCGAGCCCTCCGACGGAACAGAGACCGAAGCGCGCAAACCCCGCGCGAAGGCCGCCGCGCAAGTGGGCGTCTCGCCGAGCCTCGTCCAGCGCGCAAAAAAGGTCGTCGATCAAGCTGCGCCCGAGGTGACGGCGGCGGTGCAGGCAGGAAAGCTCACCATCACCGACGCCGTGCGCATCGTCGATCGCCCGCAAGAGGAGCAGGCCGAGTTGGTCGCGCGCGTCGAAGCCGGAGAAGCCAGGACGCTCTCTCAAGCGCTCGCGAAGAGCGCGCCCCCGGCAGCCGTTTCGCCCAACGCCGCGGTGGACTCCGTCTGGAAACGCGTCATGAAGCTCTCGCGGGGCGAGCTCGCCGAGCTGCATCGCAGGCTCGGGGAGTTTCTGGAGAATCCGACCGAGAGTGCATGACGCATCCGTGTCGCGAAATACCGAGCGCAGGTCGCCACGTTGGAGGGCGGCGCGCTAAGAGCGGGACGGCGACTCGGAGCTTCGACGGTATTCGGTGGGGGTCTGGCCGGTCCAGCGCTTGAACACCCTGAAAAAGGCCGTGGCGTCGCGGTAGCCGAGGCGAAATGCGATTTCGGTCATGGTGAGCGAGGGATCGCGCAGGTAGGCGTACGCCGACTCGCGCCGGGCCGACTCCAGCAAATCCTTGTATCTTACACCTTCTTCCGAGAGGCGGCGCCGGAGCGTGCTCGGTGTGGTGGAGAGGCGGCGCGCGATGCGGTCCATCGCCGGCGCCCCGCTGCGCAACTCTTCGCGCACCGCGCGGCGGACGTCGTCGCTGGTGCTCGTGCGGCGCAGGTCGGCGAGCATCGTCTCGGCTTGCTGCCCGATCAAGTTGGCGAGCACGGGATCGGCGCCGTGCGGGCGGAGCGCGCGAAGAAGCGCGTGATGTTCTGGATTCACGGCGGCGGGTTCATCACTGGCGCCAGCGATCAGGATATCATCCTCGAGGGGACCGGAAACCTCTACCACGGCGCGACCTTCGCGAAGGAGCAGGACGTCGTCGTGGTGACGATCAACTACCGCTTGGGGGAGCTCGGATTTACGGCCCACCCTTCGCTTTCCGCCGAGGATCCGCACGGCTCCTCGGGCAACTGCGGGAGCCTCGATCAGATCGCCGCGCTGCGATGGGTGCACGACAACATCGCGAGCTTCGGCGGCGATCCGGACCGAGTGACGATCTTCGGCGAATCGGCCGGCGCGGAGAGCGTTGGGCATCTCCTGGTCTCGCCGCTCGCCGCCGGGTTGTTCTCCGCGGCCATCCTGGAGAGCGGCGGTATCGGTGTCGCCCCGCGCGCCCGCCGTTACGAGCAAGGGGAGGATATCGCGGCGCGCGAGGGGTGCGCGCGGGCGCGGGACATTCCCGCGTGCCTGCGCAAGGTGCCGGCTCACCATTTTCTCCATCCCGTCGGCGGCATCGTGGAGGCGGCCGAGCAATTCCTGAAAGGCGCCCTCGAGGGCCATCTGTGGTGGCTCGTGTATGGCCCGAATGTCGACGACTACGTCTTTACGGGTGATCCCTATACGATCCTGCGCGAAGGAAAGCACAACAAGGTGCCGCTCATCGTGGGAAACAACACCGAGGAGGCGGCGGCCGTCCCGTACCTCGGAACGGATCTCGCCACCTACGAAGCCACCATCGACATCGCCACGGGGCGGTACGCGAGCGACGTCAAAAAGCTTTACCCTTACTTCAATCCATTACCCAATGGGCGCCGCGCCATCATCGATCTAGGAACCGACTTCGCCTTCGCGTGCGAAGCGCGCCGCATCGCGCGCAACGCGCTCAAAGGGGGAACCCCCGCCGTCTACCGTTACGTGTGGTCACACGGGTATAGAGCGCCGCACCCCCTCGCGTCGTTGGGTGTCTTTCATGCGGCCGAGATCCCCTTCGTGTGGAACACCACCGACGCGTTTCTCTACCCCCAGACGGCAGCCGAACGCCTCCTCGGGGCGCGCGCGCGTACGTACTGGACGAACCTGGTCACCGGTAACCCGAACACCGAACGCACACCCGAGTGGCCGAAATACGATCTCGCGACGGAGAAGACGATGGTGCTCGACCCGAGCATTTCGACCCAGAGCAAGCCCCGCGACCTCTTTTGCAATTTCTGGGACGACGCGCTCGATTCGCATTGACGCATGTCCATCCCGACTCTCGAACACGAGCGGCTCGTGCGCTCCCACTCGCTGGTGCCTTTGGCCCCCCACCCATAGAGGCGCAAGAGCGGTCCCGTGCGCGGCGTGCGACGGAGAAAGGGCGCGCGCGTCGTGGGTCACGAAGGCAGGCACCGCGCGCGCTCCCCGGGGCGAGCGCGCCCCGCCATCACGCGTCCTGCGCCGGATCGAACAGGCGGCCGAACGACAAGCCCGGGTCGACACCGAGCGCGCGGCACAAGGCGTCGACCCGCTCCAGCTCGCGGCGCAGGCTCTTGTGGTGGTTGCGGCTCTTGACCAGCGCGTGGCGGCCGAAGAGGCGGAAGGCCTCCTCGAGGCTCTCCAGCTTTTCGGTGGCGGCGGCGAGCACCAGCCCTCGAAACGCGTCGGTCAGGTCGAGCTCGAGCGGTGTGCCGAGCACCGCGTGCCGCTCCGCCTCGCGCACGAAGGCGGTGGCGGCGGTGTGCAGGAGCTCGACCAGCGAGCGATCGGGATCGGCCTCTTCGTAGGCGAGCGCGCGGGTCAAGTGGTGCTCGTCGACGACCAGCTCGTGCGGCGCGGCGCTGCCCTGCTCCGCGAGCGATACCGTGTAGGCACGGCGGATGACGTTGTCGAGCTGCCGCAAATTGCCCGGCCATGGATAGCCGAGCAGGCGCTGCACGACGGCCGCCGTCAGACCGGCGCTGCCGTCGGGCACGCGTTCGTGATGGCGTCGTTCGAGCATGTAGCGCGCCCAGGGCGCGATCTCGTCGGGCCGCTCGGCCAGGGACGGCAGGCGCACCGGCAGCACGTTGATGCGGTAATAGAGGTCCTCGCGAAAGCGCTGCGCGCGCACCGCCGCTTGGAGGTTGGCGTTGGTGCCGATGATGAAGCGCGCGTTGGCGCGCCGCTCGCTGCCGCTGTCGCCCAGCACGCGGTAGGCGCGCACCTCCAACATGTAGAGCAGGCCCGCTTGCGCGCGCAGCGACAGCTTGTCGATTTCGTCGATGAACAAGGTGCCATTGCCGGCGCGTTCGACCGCGCCGACGTGATCGCGGCTGGCCCCCGTAAAGGCGCCTTTGCGCCAGCCCGATAGCTCCGCGAGCTGCAGATCCTCGGGCACCGTGGACAGATCGAGCACCTCGAAGGGCCCCTCGCGGAACGGCGAGCGCTCGTGGCACCAGCGCGCCAGCCGCGACTTGCCGGTGCCGGTCGCGCCGCAGAGGAGGATCGTCTCGTCTTGCTGGGCGAACACGCGCAAGAGGCGCACGAGCCCCTTCATCGCCGCGCCCAGCACCGGCAGCAGCGGATCTTCGTGCTCGACGACGGCGGGCCGCGACGGCCGCGCCAACAGATACGGGGTGACCAGCTCCGTGTAGAGCTGCAACACCGCGTCGCAACTCTCCCACACGAACGGCTGCCCCATCGCCGCGCGGCACGCGGCCTCGATGGAGATCATGCCCACGACGTCGCCGCGCGCCCCGCGCAAGGGCAGCACATAGACGTGGGTGGTCCCGCGCTCGAGCAGGCGCTGGCGCGTCTCGCCCTCGCCGAGGGGATCGATCCGGGCCGCCGGCACGCCCATGGCCTCGATGCGGCCGAGGCTGACGTCGATGGCGACGGCGCACCCGTGCTGCTCCACCAGACGCCACGCGCTGGTCGAGGGCAGGCGGGTGGAGCCCGACTCGAGCGCCACCGCCTCCGTGCTGCCGGCTTCCAGCACCACCAATTGCCGGTAGCCATCGGATGGCCGAAGATGCACCATGCCGCAGGTCAAGCGCGCACGCCCTGCAAATGCGGTCGCCGCGAGGACCCGTTCGACCTCGCCGAGGATGGCCACGAGCGCGTGCGCCGCGACCTCTTCGAAGAAGCTCGAGCTTCGAACCTGCGTGAGAAATGCATTCAGCTCGCCGGCTTCCAGCAATCGAAACCCTCCCGGTTGTGCAGTATACCCCCGCTGGACCGTCCACGAGCCGCTTCTTGGCAGGGAATCCTTTTTGCCCGTACAGCCGAAGAGTGCTCTCCATTTGGATCGGCCATGGCTGCACCCGCATCGAATGGGCCTGCATGATGTTCAAAAGACTCGCTCCCGGCGCGCTCACCCGATGGCCGTCCCGTTCGGCGAGGATCTCGGCCGAGCACGATCCGTGAGACGTGTGGCGCAGCGCGGAAGCGTGCCTAGGCGCTACATCGCGCGACATATCGACTTACGTCGATTTACTTCGACCGATGTAAACCGATATACATAGAGGTCGTGGTGAGCGATCTACCCGCCGTATCGGGTTATCACGTCATGGCGCCGATTGGCGAAGGCGGCTTTGGCTCCGTGTACCTCGCGCGGCAGCACAGCACCAAACAGCTCGTGGCGTTGAAGATCCAGCGCGGGGATCCGACATATCGGCCCACCGGGCGAGACGAAGCACGATTCGAGCGCGAGGCAAGCCTATGTGCCGAGCTGCGGCACCCCCATATCGTCCAACTGCTCGACCAGGGCCGCACGGAGGATGGGCGGCTCTTCGCGGCTTACCAGTATGTGCCCGGCGAGACGCTCAAGGAGTATGTCAGCCGGATGGGGCCTCTGGTGGTGTCGGAGGCCGGGGAGCTGATGGGCCAGGTCCTCGACGCGCTCGTCTGTGCCCACGCGCACGGGGTCGTCCATCGTGACTTGAAGCCGCAGAACATCATGGTGTCCTCGCCGGGCGCCAAGCCGCAAGCCAAGGTCCTGGACTTCGGCATCGGGGTGGTGATCCCCGGCGCGCGAGCCGGCGATTACAAAAGCCTGACCTTGACCCACGAGCTGCTCGGGACCCCCGCCTACAGCGCGCCCGAGCAGCTTCGCGGCGAGCCTCCGACCATCAAGACGGATCTCTACGCGTGGGCGCTGGTATTTCTGGAGTGCCTCACGGGCGCTCCCGCCGTGCGCGGCGCCTCGCTCGCCGAGGTGTTGCACCAGCAGCTCAGCCCCGCGGAGGTTCCCCTCCCCCAAGCGATCGCGGGCCACCCCCTCGGGGCGCTCTTGCGGCGCGCGCTCAAGAAGGACGCGGCGCAGCGGTGCCCGAGCTCGCAGGCGCTGTGGAACGAGCTCCAAGCCACCAACCTGGCCAACCTCGTCGGCGAGATCCTCGGCCCCCAGTCGACGGGATCCGTCGCGCCGACGGTCGCGATCCAGAACCGCGAGCGCGATTCTCGGAAGCACCAGATCACCGTCCTGTCCTGCGCGTTGCCCCCCGCGTTCGGGGGCGATCGAGGCATCGAGCAGCTGGAGACGGAGCTCGAGCCGCTCGAGACCCGGCTGCGCAGCCAGGTCAGCGAATGCGTGGACATCGCCACCCGCTTCGGGGGCTACGTGATGGGGACGCTCGCGGACCGCCTCCTCGTCTACTTTGGCTATCCCGTGGCCACCGACTCGGACGCTCCGCGGGCCCTGCGGGCGGCCATCGCGATCGAGAAGCACTTCGACCGCGCTCGGGACCTGCCGCAAGGCGGGGCACGGATCGGGATCCACTCGGGCTTGACCGTGATGAAAGACGTCGTCGCGACGGGCGTCACCGCCAGCATCGCGATGCGGCTCGAGAACATCGCCCCCGCGGGCGCGATCCTGGTGAGCGATGCCGTGCAGCGCCGGCTCGCCGATGCCTTCCACTTCGAGCCGTTCCTCGCGGGCGAGCAGGAGGTCGTCAAGACGATCGCCGGGTGCTACCGCTACGTGGACCAGGCCGCGCCCAGCCCGAACGATCCGACGGTTCGCACGAAGCCCGATCGCCCCATGGTGGGGCGCCAGAAGGAGCTCGACGCGATGAGCGAGGCGTGGGCCTCGGCGCAGCGACAGGCGGGCTCGCTGTTTCTCGTCACGGGCGAAGCCGGCATCGGCAAATCGCGGCTGGTCCGGGCATTTTGGCAGCGCGAGGGGACCGAGCCGTGGTGGTGCCGCTGCTTGCCCGAGCAGGTGAACAGCGCGCTGTTTCCCGTGCTGGAGCTGATGCGAGCGCAGCTGGAGATCCCGCGCGTGGACGCAGGGCTCGAGGCCAGGCGCCGGCTCGAACGCACCCTCGGGGCCGCAGGTATCGACGTCGCGCGGGTGATCCCCATCTTCTGCGCGTGGCTCTCGCTGCCGCTCGGCGATACGTACCGCGCCTCGAAGCTCTCGCCGCCGCTGCAGAAGTCCGAGCTCCTCGACGCGATCATGGCCTGGCTCCTCGATCGCGCCAAACGCCAGCCGCTCTTGCTCGCGTTCGAAGATCTGCACTGGAGCGACTCGACGACCCGCGAATTGCTCGATCGGCTCGCGAGCGTGGTCCACCAGCACGCGCTGCTCGTGGTCACCATCGCGCGGCCCGAGTTCGCCAATCCGTGGGCCGGGCGAGCCCGGGTCATCGCGCTCTCGGGGCTCGATCTCGAGGGCATCAAGACCATCACCGACATGGTCCTCAAGGGGCGCCGGCTGCCCGAGGACGTCGTGCAGCTCATCGTCGAGCGCACCGACGGCATCCCGCTGTTCATCGAGGAGCTGACGCGGATGCTCCTCGAGACGCACCTCGTCCAGGGGAATGGAGGGCTCGTGCTCAAGCCCGGGGCCGACCTCTCGAAGATCCCCGGCTCGATCCGCGACTCGCTGGTGGGCCGGCTCGATCGGCTCGGCTCGGCCAAGCAGACCGCCCAGCTCGCGGGGGCCATCGGGCGCGAGTTCACGCGCGAGCTGCTCCTGGCCGCGACGACCAAGTCCCCCGAGCAAGCCGAGCGCGATCTGCAAAGCTTGCGCGACGCCGATCTGGTTCTCCGCCGCACCAGCCACGAGCAAGAGAGCTTCTTCTTCCGCCACGCCCTGATCCGCGACGCGGCGTACGAGATGCTCACCTCCTCCGAGCGCTGCCGCGTGCACAAGCAGATCGCGGACGCGCTCGAGCAACATTTCCCCCACGCCGTTCGCGCGGATCCGGGCGCCGTCGCCCATCACGCGTTCGAGGCGGGCGCGTACCCGAGCGCCATCGCGCACGGGGTTCGCGCCGCGACCAAGGCGCTCCAGCAGTCGGCGTCCGAGGAGGCCATCTCACGCGCGCAGACATTGCTCAAGTGGATCAAGAAGCTGCCCGAGGCCGAGCAGGGCAGCGCCGAGCTGAAGGTCAATTCCATCCTGACCCCCTCCTTGATGAACAAATACGGCTGGGCGGCCAAGGAGCTGGCGGATACGGCCGCGCGATCGCTCGAGATCTTGAAGACCGCAGGCGACTCTCCCCACCGCGTATTCTCGCTGTGGTGGATCGTGATGAACCGGCTCGTCGCGGGCAACCGTGCGACCTTGGCCGAGCTGACATCCCAGCTGCGAGCGTTGGCCAAGCAGACCGGCGAGGCCGAGGTCATCGGGGCCTCGGAGGCGCTGATTGGCTACTATTCGTACACACAGGGCGACTGCGAGGGCGGCAGTCGGGCCATGCGCCTCGCGCTCGATGCGTACGATCCAAAGCTGCACCGCGAGAGCGGGGCCACCTACGGCTTCGACGTCCGCGTCTATGCGACCGCGTCGTTGGCCCGCGTGACCTGGGATATGGGCCACGCCGAACGGGCGACCGCGTTGGCCCAGGACGCGGTGAGCTGGGCGCGGGAGATCGACCACGTCCCCTCCCTCGGCATCGCGCTCATGTACCAGAGCATCGTCCACCAGTACAACGACGAGAAGGAGCAGGCCGGCGAGGTCTCCAAAGAGCTCCTGGAGCTCTCGGCCAGGTACGGGCTCACGGTGTATGCGGCCTACGCCAGGTTGATGCACTGCTGGGCTACGGACGATCTCTCCGGCGGGGAGGAGAGCTTCGGCTTGCTCGACACGATCAAGAGCCTGCACGCCGTAGCTTACTTTTACTCCCTGCTCGCGGACATCGACCTGCTGCAGAGCGGGCCGGAGGTGGCGCTGGCGCGCATCGACACGTGCATCGCGCTATGCGGCTCGGTCGACGAGCACTACTACGAGCCCCACCTCTACTTGCGGCGCGCCCGCTACCTGACGATGGCCGACCCCAAGCACGAGGGGGCTCGAGCCCGCCGGGATCTGGAGACCGCCCAGCGCATGGCCATCGCCCAAGGGGCGGCCCACATCGCGAAGCGCGCCAGTGGTGCGATGGCCCGCCAGCGCGACTTTGGCTAGGTTCGGAAATAAGCGGGTTTACCCTGGACATTCGAATACGGAGGTGACGTGACATGGCTCTCCAAGAAGGAAAAGACACCGATCTCACCACGCAGCTCATGCAGTTCCGGACCGCCTATCTGCAGGGCGTGGCCCGCGCAGCCGTCGATCTCGAGTTCCGGAGGAAGCTCACGCGCAGTGACGATGCGCTCCACATCCTCGGCGAGCAGTTCGGATACCGCTGCCCCTGGCAACTGAGCTTCGTGGTGCGCGACGACATTTACTGGGGTCCGCGCTACAACCCGGCCAAGGGAGCCATCATGCGCGCGCCGCTGCACGGGGAGACGCTCACCGTGTATCTCCCGAAGAGGCCCGAGGCGTCCGAGTATCCGGGGATGCGAGACGACGAGTATCGCAAGACCCTCATGGAGGCGCTGGCAGCCTTCTACCAACAGAACTGGCAGCTCCTGCAAAACAGGCAACCCGGCGCCCCGAATCAGCCCTTCAACCCCCCGGATTTGCCGGCCGTGAGCCCGAATGGCAAGTGGTCCTCGGTCCTCCCCACGCACCGCTACGATCTGGGTGACAGCACCGACGACTTCATCTCGTTCGCCGCGGTCGTTTTGAACGCGTTGGCGCTGGCGTGGAACGATCAAGCCATGTGGCAGGAGCTCACGCGCGAACAGCCCCCACCGCGGCAAGACCTCAATCCCGACGTATTTGCGCCGCTGCAGACGGCCCCTCAAATCCTGAAGCAGTGGTTCGACTACGATTATCCGTGGGATATCCAGCTGGTCTTCAAGCCCGACCCCCGCGCGAAATACGTCAAGAACAAGGACGACGGGAAGTACAAGTGGCGCGATCTGAGTTGGCCGGAGCTGATGCTCGTCCTGCCGTGGATGAGCGGGGCGTTCGTCGAGCCGCCCTCCACCGCGGCCAATCAAGCGGAAGAAGTCCGTTTGAATGTCGCGAACATCGCCCCCGCCATCATGGGCCTCGCGCTCTACAATACGGACGGCCCAGGGTACCCCTTCACGTGCGGTTGAACCGCGGCGCGATTGACTCGGATCGCCATGTGTCCGAGCCCTTGGCGATGTGGCCGGAGTACCTCGATCCCGAGCTTCGGCCCTACGCACCCCGTATGCGCGTGGTGGACACGCCGCAAGCCATGGCCCAGCGGGTCGCGGAGCTCGGGGCGCGGGCCGCGGTCCCGCTGCTGCCGGAGCTGACCGTCGACGGACGGCCGCTGTTCGCCAATTGGGGGCTCGAGTTCCAGCTCGAGGCGAGCCGGCAAAGCCAGCAGCATCGGCGGTCGATCGACAGCGCCACCCGCGGGGCGGGCCAGCTCGCGGCGATGGACACCGCGGGCATCTCCGAAGCGTACCTGTTTCCCACCCTGGCGACCTTCCTCGTGCACCACGAAGAGCTCCCCGCCCCGGTCTCGGCGGGCTTCGCCAGGGCCTACAACCGCTGGCTCCTGGACTATTGCGCGGAGGCCCCGGCCCGACTCCACCCCGTCGGGATGGTCAGTCGCCACGATCCCGCCATGACCTTGGCGGAGCTCGATCGGATCATCGGCGACGGCTTTCGCTGCGTGGTGATGCGCCCCGAGCCCATTCGCGGGCTCGGGCTGGGCGATCCGCGGCTCGAGCCCTTTTGGACGCGCTGCGAGCAGGAGAGCATCGCGGTCGCCATCCACGGCAGCACGCACCTCTTTGGGCCCACGGTGGGGCGCGATCGCTTTACGACGCGCTTTGCGCTCCACGCGTGCTCGCACCCCATGGAGGCGCAATTGGCTTTCCTCGCCTTGCTCGACGCGGGGGTGCTGGAGCGCCATCCGCGGCTCAAGGTGGCCTTCCTCGAGGCGGGCGCCTCCTGGGTGCCCCACTGGCTGTGGCGGCTCGACGCGATCTGCTACGCGACCATGCCGGGCGAGAACGCGCGCAATGTGACCATGAAGCCCTCGGCTTACTTCGCCCGCCAGTGCTGGGTGGGGATCGAGTTGGAGGAGCCGTGCCTTCGCCAGGTGATTGACTGTATCGGCGCCGATCGGCTTTTGTACGGGACCGACTTTCCGCATCCGGACCACTTGCCGTCGGAGGGCGATGCGCGCGCCGAACGCGACGAACGCGATGGCGGCACGGTGCTGACCG
This sequence comes from Sorangiineae bacterium MSr11954, assembly GCA_037157815.1. Taxonomy (NCBI): domain Bacteria; kingdom Pseudomonadati; phylum Myxococcota; class Myxococcia; order Myxococcales; family Pendulisporaceae; genus Pendulispora; species Pendulispora albinea. Next base: position 3,611,262 of record CP089984.1, on the reverse strand, counting down.
AGCGCGAGCAGGAGCTGGTGTTTCGGGATAACGCGCGCGCCTTCTTCGAGGGCGCGGGCTAGCGCGATGGCCACCGGGCCGCTGCGCTGGCATCCGCGATTTCTCGTCCATACCACCGTGCACGGTCAGATTGTGCTGCTGGAGGACGGCGATGCCGTGCTGTTCGACGAGGGGCCGCCCGCCCATGTCGCGCAGGCGGTGAGCCGTCATGCATCGATTCACCAGGTCCTGGAGCTCGCGCAAACGCCGGGGGGGCGAGCTGCGATGCGGGTCACCCTCGACGGGTTCTTCGCGCACGATCTCGTGCAGACGGCCGACGCGTATCGGCTGGCGCTGCCGGGCTATTTGCGGCCTGCCTTCGAGGCCGAGCCGCGCGTGGTCACGCAGCCGCGCGCGGTCGCGCAGGCGGGCAGCGTGGGCGCGCAGGCGGGCAGCGAGGTGGTGCTGCTCTCCGAGATCCCCGCGTCGGATCCCCTCGTCGACTGGGCGCGCGCGCTCGCCACCGCGCATGGAATCGCGGTCGCCATCGTCGATGACGAGCTCGATCCCCGGCTGGAGGCCGTCGATCGCCGTCACCGGGACGCCATGCGCCCCTGGCTCTTGTTCAAGCCGCGCGGGCGGCGACCTTCGCTCGGCCCCTGGTTCGATCCCGAGCCCGGACGCCCATGCTGGTCCTGCTTGGAGCGCCGGATGCTCGGCAACCAGCACGTGCGGCGCTGGCTGACCCACGCGACCTCGCGACGATGCCTCGAGATCCCCGTCGCCATCGACCTGCTGGCCCCGGGGGTCCTGCCGCAGCCCCCTCTCGGCGGTGCGCTGCTCGAGCACCTCCGAGCCGGGGCACTGGTGCGGCTCGAGCCAACGACCGCCGCGATCGCCGGCGCGCATCATGTCGCCGGCCACGAACATGGTTCGCGCTGCGGCGATCCGGCGAGGCGCTCGCCTTGGATCGAGCTCCGGTCCACCAAACGAGGGCGCGACCCTGACGGTGGATATCGAAGCCACTCCGCGGAAGACACGGTGGCGAGGCTCCTCGTGCACGTCAGTACGGTGACGGGCAACGTGGCAGACGTCTCCATCGTCCCCGGCCAGGATTTGCAACCGCTCCCCGTGCACCGCAGCGCCTTTCTCACCTGCCCCTTGGGAAAGTCGATCGTCCGCCCGGCCGACTTCCACCGCGTCGCGCTCGGCAAGGGCACGTCCGCGGCGCAGTCTCGCGCGAGCGCTTTGTGCGAAGCGCTCGAGCGATCCGTTGCGCAGTATCGAGGCGACGAGCCGACCGTGCTCGCCTCGGCCGAAGCGCTCACCGGTGCGCGGTCGTTCCCCCCGCCGATGGTGAGGCCCCTGAGCGCGCGCCAAATGGCCACCTTCCCCGCCTGGAGGACCGACGAGCCGATTCACTGGGTGGACGTAAGCTCGCTCACCCGCCGTGAGCTCTGCAAAGTCCCCTTGACCTACTGTTATGCGAATACGCCGTTCGCGCGGGAAGAAGAGCTCTGTCGCTTCGACTCCAATGGTTGCGCGGCCGGGCGCACATTGGAAGAGGCGTTGCTTCAAGGTTTGCTCGAGCGCATCGAGCGCGATGCGGTGGCCATCTGGTGGTACAATCGCCTGGCCGTCCCTTCCCTATCCCCCGCGCTCGTCGGTCCGAGCCTGCTCGATGCGCTCCAGCGCGGGCTCGGTCCTATTTGGGATTGGTGGCTGCTCGACGCGACCCACGATCTGGACACTCCGGTCTGCGTCGCGGTAGCCCGCCGTCACCAAGACGGGCAATATCGGTTTGGCTTTGGCTGCCACGTCGAGGCGAAGCTCGCGGCCCAGAGGGCGGCCACCGAGCTCCATCAGCTCATCGCGGTCGAGAAGCAGCGCGGAGCATCCTTCGATTTCGCGGGGGTCGCGGGCGAGCCGTACCTTCATCCATCGGCCACGGGCCGGGCGGCGCGCGCCTTGGCCGTCTCCACCGAATACGATGACATTCGCGATGCCATCGAGGCATGCATCGCGCGCCTGGCCGCGCGCGGGCTCGAGGTGCTGGCGCACCGCTACCCGGCCATCGACGATGCGCTCGCCGTCGTCAAGACCATCGTCCCCGGCGCATGCCACATCTGGCCAGAGCTCGGGGCGTCCCGGCTGTATCGCGTTCCGGTCGATCTCGGCTGGTCTTCGCGTGCCCTCGGCGAGCACGATCTCAACCCCCTGCCCTTGTTCGTCTGAGCCCATCATGACCCTCGAAAACGAGCTGGGCTCCCCGCACCCGCGCTTTCGGGTCCTATGGCCCCATGGCGGGGGCCTGGCGATGTTCGCCGAGTTCGCGCAGTTCCTGGTCGATATCCCCGACGCCGCGCTCCTGCATCCGTCCGCCGCGCGCGATCTCGGGGCGCTCGATTCCAAGCGGCACGAGCGGCTGCGCGCCAATCTGGAAATGCTCGTGGCAGCGGGTCTCTGGATCCTGGGCGGCGGCGAGCCCGATTCGAGCGCCTATATCCTCCCCGATTTCGACGCAGCGCCGCGCGCGCTCGAGGATCGGGGCTCGGGCGGCCAGTGGGTGACCTTGGCCGATCCGCGCGAGGACCCGCTGATCGCGATGCTGGCCACGAAGCTCGCGCTCCCGCCGGCCTTCGCGGCGGTCGTGGTCGATGACGCGCTGGATCCTCGGCTCGACGTGCTGAATCGGCGCTTGCGCGCGGCCGGGCGCCCCTGGCTGCTGCTGCGGCTCGCCGGCGATCATCCCACCGCCGGTCCGCTGTTCGATACGTCGGACCAGGCACCGTGCTGGAGCTGTCTGTCGTTTCGGATGCTGTGGAACCAGCCCGTTCGCCGCTGGTACCACCGCACGCACCCTGGCGAGCTCCTGCCGATCCCGGTGGCCTTTCGCCCATCCGTCATCGAGCGCGAGCTCGCGCGCTTCGCGGCGGCGGCGCAGCGTCTGGTCGAGGCGCGGGTCGGGGACGCGATGACGGAGCTGCGATGGGACCCACCCGAGTCGCTCGCGCACCCGGTCATCCGGCGCCCGCAATGCTCCGTCTGCGGCGATTCCTCGCTCTACGCCGCGCGCGCCGGGCGCCCTCTCCTGCTCCAGCCCGCGCCCAAAGCTTGGGACGAAGATGGCGGCGTTCGCACCCAGGCGCCCGAACGGACCGCGCGCGCGCTCGAGCGCATCCTCGGCCCGGTCAGCGGCTTGGTGGCGAGGGTGGTCTGCCACTCCGGGCCGGGAGCCGACGTCAATCGCATCTTTCGCGCCTGGTTCGCCAAGGCCCCGTATCGGAGCGAGCTCCCGCGCACCGAGCAGCTCTTTCAAACGACCTTGGGCAAGGGCATCGCGGCGGAGCAGTCCCGGGTCAGCGCCATCGGCGAGTCGCTCGAGCGCCTCGCGTCCAACTACCACGGAGACGAGCCCGTGATCCGCGCCCGCGCGCGCGAGCTTCCGGGCAGGAGCTTTCCGCCGGCGGCCCTGGCTCCGTACAGCGAGCAGCAGTATCGAGCCTTCGAGGCGACCGGCGATCCGCTCCGGAAGACCTTGCATGGGATGATGCCCGCGAGCTCCGACGCGGTGCTGGATTGGACACCGGTTTGGTCGCTGACGCGCTCGGAGGTTTGCTTCGTTCCATTCACGTGGTGCTATGCGAATACGCCCTACGACGAGGATCCGCGCTGCCGTTTCTTCCATAGCGGCGGCGCGGCCGGCAATTGCCTCGAGGAGGCGATCCTGCAAGGGTTTCTCGAGCTGGTGGAGCGGGACGCGGTCGCGGTGTGGTGGTACAATCGCCAACGCCGGCCCGCGGTACATCTGGAGTCCCTGCCCGAGGAGCTCGTCCGGCAGCTGGCGGCGACCGTAGGCGTCGAAAGCGACTATTGGGTCCTGGACGTCACCCACGATTTTCGCGTCCCTGTGTTCGTCGCGGTGAGCCGCCAGCGCGCGACGGGCAAGCTGTGTCTGGGCTTCGGCGCCCACCTCGACCCGCGCCTGGCCCTCCGGCGTGCGCTCACCGAGCTATGTCAGATCCTCGAGATTCGCCACCAGCACGCGGCGCCCTTCGACTTCGACGCGATTGCGCCCGAGGACTACCTCTTTCCAAATACCGAACAGGCGCCGCGGATCCCGGCCATCGACGCGATCCCCTTCGAATCATTCAACGGGGACATCGCCGACGACGTGCGGACCTGTGTGGCGCGGGCGGCCGCGGTCGGGCTGGAGGTCTTGGTGTTGGACAATAGCCGTCCCGACTTTCCGCTCCGCACGGCCAAAGTCATCATGCCCGGAGCTTGCCATATCTTCCCGTACCGGGCGGCCGCCCGACTTTACGAAGTTCCGGTGCGTATGGGCTGGCGCGCGTCCCCCCTCACCGAGGCCGAGCTCCATCCCTTGGAGCTGCTCATCTGACCGCGCAGACGGCCTATCAAAGACTCTTGACGGAGCTCCCGTTGGCGCTCGTCGTCTCCGGGGCTTCCGGGGGCGAGGACGGCTGCGCGCAGCAGCGGAAGCTTTGTTGGTAGTCGATGAAGTCCTCGTTGTGGGCGCGCGTGGAAGGCCGGCAGCGGGCGCGCACCGGGCCCCAATAGCCGCCCTTCAGGATCGAGGAATAGCCGGTAGGGTTGACCGAGCGCGTCCACTCGTCGACGTTTCCCGTCATATCGTAGGCACCGAACGGACTACGGCACTTGGGACGCGCACCGGAAGGCTCTCCTTGCCACAGTCGATCGAGCTCGGCGCGGGCCCTCTCTCCATCGCGCGGCTGGAGGGCGCCTTCGGTGAATGGCCGCCACGGACGATCCATGACGCACGCCGAGTCATCGCGCGTGTAGCCATAAGGATAGGGGCGCGCCTCCTCGCCCTCGCAGGCGAACGTCCATTCGTTCTCCGTGCAGAGGCGCTTTTGCTCTCGCTTGCAGAGCGCCTCGGCCTCGTGAAACGTCACCACGATAATTGGATTTTGCCCGACCACATTGGGGTACTCGAACCGGTCGATGCAGAAATCGAGCTCCGTGGTCGGCAGCGCGGCGATGCCCTCGGCGATCTTGGCCGCATCGAACGCGCGGCACCGCGCCGGAAAATCACGACTGATCCAGTCCGTGCAGGCCGCGTCTTGGAGGCGCTCGATCGCGCCCGTCATGCGCCCGTCGGAGGTGTCGCTGTGAAACGTCCCCTTCGCGCGCACCATCCCGAGGGGGCACCCTTCCCCGTTTGGCTCCAACGAGACCAAGGTCATGGCCTGCTCCGAGGGGCTGAGCGAGCTCGCCTGCCAATGCCGGCGGTCGACGCTCTGCCATGCAAAGCGCGGCGCTTCGCTGCGGCGGATCTCGCTCATCAGGTCCTCCCCGGACAAGCCGTGTGCGCGCATCCAGCGCGCCACCCCCCACGCTGCGACCAGGAACGCGAAGGGCACGACGAGCCAAAGGAACCGGCGTTTCATCTCGGAGCCCTTCACCCTAACATGGATCCATCACCCGGTCCCGCGCGACCGCAGCACCATCGGGCGATCGCGGTCAGACGCGCGCGATTGGCTCGCCGCGATGACGGCCATCCGATCGCCTTGGAACCGTCTCCGGGATGTTTCGAGCCAGTCCACGAGCTCCTCGCGATACGTTATCTCACCCTGGGCCCGATGACGTTCGATCAGCTACGGACGGCGCGATGTTCGCGGCTCGTGAACCATCGTGCCGCGGCCCGCGTGACGTCCTCGGGATGGGGCGCCGTATCGCTCGCCCACGCCACGAATCCGTCGGGACGCACGAGCACCGCGCGGAGGCCAAGACGATCCTTGGCGTCGCGGGCGACGTACCTGACGCGGTCGCCCCAAAGGCCATCGAGCGCTTGGAGCGGCGCTTGCTGGCCGAAGTCGAGCAGCAAACCGTTTCCATCGCGGAGCAAGGTGCCGACCCTCGTTCCGTCCTCGAGCTCGAAGTCCGGGCAGCTGCGGCCCATCAACGGGTGCTCCTCGCCGAGATCGTAGCGGAGGGACACACCCCAGACGCGCTCCGCGAAGTAGGTCGCGCCGTCGCGTGTGTCGATCAGGTCGCGCAGGACGGCTTGGATCGCGCGGGATTGTCGGTCCGGTCGCATCACCGCGACCTGGGCCCGCGTCCACTCGAGGATGCGCGCCCCGATGGGGTGCCGCTCGGTGGTGTAGCTGTCGAGCAGGCCATCGGGGGCATCGCCGCGGAGGGTGGCCGCGAGCTTCCACCCGAGGTTCATCGCGTCGCCGAATCCGAGGTTCAAGCCTTGTCCGCCGAGCGGTGAATGAATGTGCGCGGCGTCGCCTGCCAGCAGCACCCGTCCTTTGCGGTAGGTCGTGGCCTGCCGCGAGCGATCGGTCCATGTCGAGGCGATGTTCAACGCTCGGATGGTCACGTCGGTGCAGGACACGCGCCGTAAGACCGTTTGGATGTGCTCGAGCGTGAGCGGTTGGCTGCGATGAAACGCGCCGCCGTCGAAGTCGGCGATCCCGAGCACCCCGGGTTGCCACTGCGTGTACATGCCGGCCTCCGTGTAATGACGGCCCAAAGGGAGTATCGACGGGTCGGCGAGTTCGACTTGGGCCGAATATCCGGTGAACTCGGGCTCGGTACCTACGAACTCGAAGCCCCCGTGCTTGCGCACCGTGCTGCGGGCGCCATCGCACCCCACCAGCCAACGCGCGCGAAAGCGTTGCTCGCCGGCACGGACGAGGACTTCGTCGTGCGTAGCCTCGTATCCTTCGACACCGTGGCCGCGCCGGATCGCGACCCCGAGGGAGAGCGCGTGCGCGGCGAGGACGCTCTCGAGGTGCTCCATTTCGCACCCGAATTGGGTGTCGGCCGGACCCGGTAGTCGGTATGTCCACCGCGATGAATCGATGTTGCTGTAATCGAATTGGATGCCCGCGAAGTGGCCGGCCGGCCCGCGGAGCTGGGCCCCGGGCGCCATGGCTCCAGGTCGCGGCTGGCCGGGGCCCTTCTCGTCGGCGCGAGGTCGCGACGCCATTCGGTCCAAGAGGCCGCGCCGGTGGAAGGCTTCGATGCTCGGGCCCCAGAGCCCTCGCAGTCCGAACGGGAGCCGCTTCAGGGGTGAGCACGGATCCTCCGATCGTTCGAGCACCAGCACCGAGAGCTTCGCGAGCCGCAGCTCGGAGGCGAGGAACAGGCCGACCGGGCCCGCCCCTGCGATGATCACGTCGTAGACCAAGTCGTTTCCTCGATCCGAGTGTTGTTCGTACGTCATACGAATTATTTAGTGGTACACCGTACGAATGTCAAAGGCCCCGATTTGGACCGTCGCCGCGCCCGGTTCGCGCAAGCCGCGGCTCACCCGCGAACAGATCGCGAAGACGGCGCTGGAGATCGCGGATTCCGAGGGCTTCGAGGCGCTGTCCATGCGCCGGGTCGCCGAAGAGCTCGGCGCGGGCACGATGACGCTCTACTATTACGTGCGCACCAAGGAGGACCTGCTGGCCCTCGTCGAGGACGCGCTGACGGGCGAGACGGTCGAGGCCTGCGCTCCGCTGCCGAAGGCGTGGCGCCCTGCGATTCGCAAGCTCGCGAACGCGACCCGCGCGACCTATGTGCGCCACGCGTGGGCGCTGCGCGCGCTCACCGGGCTGCGCTTCGGACCGAACGCGCTGCGCCACATCGAGCAGTCGCTGCAGGCGGTCGCGGGCATGGATCTATCGCTGGGCGACAAGCACGCGATCCTGTCCGTCGTCGACGACTACGTGTTTGGCCACTGCGCCTCGTTGGTGCGAAGGCGTAGCCAATCGCAGTTCGACCGCAAGACCGCCAAGGCGCTGAGCGGGGCGATACACCGCTACCTCGACGAGGGCGACTACCCACATCTGCGCGCGATGATCGGCGACGGCGATCCCCTCGATGCGTTCGTGAAGAACTCAAGCTTCTTGACCGAGGACGACCACTTCGACATCGGCCTCGACGCGCTGCTCGACGGGCTCGCGAAGCGCTTCAAATTGAAGTGACCATTCGCGAGCAGCCTCGCTCTCGGGTTCGGCGGGCTTTGCCAAATAGCCCAATCGGCAGAGAGCACCTTGACTTCAAGTCGACTTGAAGTGGTCTGCTGCGCGTCGAGCCCCGATGGCTCTTGGAGAATGCTCATGTCCGCAGCGATTTCCTCCTCCACCTCTCCGTGCTCGGCGCGCTTGGACGGCGGCGCGCGTGCCGCCGCAGGCGTCTGCGCCACGTCGAACCGCTCGAACCGCTCGAACCTCTCGAGCCATGAGGTCCCGTCATGAGCGGTCCCGATGGAGCAGCCGACGTGTCGTTCCATTGTGCGCCAGGGACAACGACGGCGCTCGTCGGCCCCTCCGGAACCTCGCGCGCGATCCGCAGCGGACGGTGATCGTCATCGCGCACAGGCCGGCGACCCTCGCCATCGCCACGCAAGTGGTCGCGCTCCGTGCCGGGCATATCGTCGAGGCGGGGCCACCTGAGCGCCTGGAGCGACAGGGCGGCTTCTACGCGCGGCTGCATGCCCAGTACGAACGAGCGCGTGGCTGGCGAATCGCCATACAACCGGGGCGCGTTCGACTCGGCGCCGAGCAGGAGCCGTGACGAGGACGCCGTGAGGCCCGATGTCTCGCCGGAGGGACATGCGAAAAATACCTGCGGCAGCACGGCGATCGACGCGGCAGAACGTCCGGTGATCCTCGGTCATACGGGCCTTTTCGGCCTGCAGAGAGCTCGGGGTGCGACCTCCGTTGACTATACTGACGCCATGTACCGCACCAACCATGCCCCGAGCCCATTCGTTCTCTCTGCCGTCGACGGCACCGTGACGGCCTACGCCCGCGCCTCGGGCGCGATCGCGTGGACGTTCCGCGTTCCCGATGGCGCGATGGAGTATCGCCATGTGACCCGCCTCATCGCCGATGGGCACCGCGTCGTCATCGTGGCGGCCAGGATGAACGAGGAGGGCATGTTCGCGAACGCCGATGGCACGGCGCACGTCTGCTGCCTCGATTATGAGACAGGCCGACCCCTCTGGCATCAGCCGGTCAAAGGTGGGCAGAACATCAATCGCTTCACGGCGACCTTGCTCATCGACGGCGACCAGGTCTTCCTCGCGCACGCCGCGGTCCTCACCGCGTTCGCGCTCGAGACGGGGCAGGTGCTCTGGGTGCAAAAGATCGACCATGTGGAAGTATACCGGGGTGTCCTCCCCGTTGCCCTGGCGGTCGCGGGTGCCGCCGAGCAAGGAGATATCTAGAGAGCAAAAAACGATCGCTCCGCGATGCGATGCCCGTGACGCGATGTGCGAGCATCGGATCGGGCCTGCGCCGCGAGACTCCCCCGAACCGCCATCCTACCGAGCATGTAAAATTTAGGCGTTGACCTAAGTGTTAGCGCGCGTGATAGTTAGACACATGACTAACCATCATGCAACCGCGCGCCTTACGCGGCGCGATCTCCTCACGGCGGCCAGCGCAGGAATTCTGGCCGCATGCAGCAACACGCCGGCGAAGACCGCCTCGCGGCTCGAACGCGGCGGGGCCCGCGGGGTGCTCGCCCCGTACGTGGAGCGCGGCGAGGTCCCCGGGATGGTCGCGCTGGTCGCGCGGGGCGATCGCGAGGAGCTGCACGCCATGGGGACGACGGCGCAGGGCTCGCGCGTCGCGGTGGAGCCGGACACCATCTTCCGCATCGCGTCCATCACCAAGCCCGTCACCGCCACGGCGGCCATGATGCTCATCGAAGACGGCAAGCTCGGGCTCGACGAGCCCGTTGCGCGCCTGCTCCCGGAGCTCGCGCATCCCAGGGTGCTCGAACGACTCGATGGCCCGCTCGACCGGGTCGTGCCCGCGGCGCGCGCGATCACCGTGCGCGATCTGCTCACCTTCCGCATGGGCGCCGGCCTCCTGTTCGACCCCGACCGGTACCCGATCGAGAAGGTTACCCAGGAGCTCTTGGGCGATGGAATGCCCGCGCCGGCCAAGCTCGTCGCGCCCGACGAGTGGATGCGCCGATTTGCGACGTTGCCGCTGATGCATCAACCCGGTGAGCGCTGGATGTACAACACCAGCGGCATCGTCCTCGGCATCCTCGTGGGGCGGGCGGCGCGAATGCCGCTCGACGCGTTTTTGCGCGAGCGTCTGTTCGGGCCGCTCGGAATGCACGACACCGATTTCAGCGTCCCCGCGTCGAAGCTCCATCGGTTCACGGCGAGCTACTTGGCCGACCCCGGGACCGGTGCGCTGTCGCTCTACGATTCGCCCAACGGGCAGTGGGCCCAGCCGCCGCTCCACGCGAGCGGCGCCGAAGGCCTGGTGTCCACGGCGCCCGACTTCCTGCGCTTCTCCCGATTCTTGTTGGGCCGGGGTACGTTCGGCGGCAAACGCCTGCTCTCCGAAGCGGCGGTCGAGCAAATGACGCACGACACATTGACCCCGAAGAACAAGACGTTCGGCGCCATGGTGCCGGGGTACTTCGATCGACACGGGTGGGGGTTCGGCATGGCGGTCGTCACCGCGCGCGACGATGATCACATGCCTGCCGGGAGCTACGGTTGGGACGGCGGGCTCGGTAGCTCGTGGTACGCCGATCCTCGCACCAACACCACGGGCATTCTCCTCTCGTCGCGCTCGTGGACGGATCCGTCACCGCCGCGGATGTTTCGGGAGTTCTGGCGCCACGTCCATGCCTGATGCGATGACATTGCAAACGCGATAACGCAATGCTTAGATATTGACCTATGTATCATGCAGCTGCATAGTTAGAATTGTGCCTACACAATCCATCGATCTCGACCGCGTATTCCACGCCCTGGCGGATCCGACGCGGCGGGCCGTCCTGCAGCGGCTGAGCGGCGGTGCCGCCGCCGTGAGCGAGCTTGCCCAACCGTTCGACATGGCGCTGCCGTCCTTCCTCCAGCACCTCAAGGTGCTCGAGGGGTCGGGGTTGGTTCGATCGGAGAAGGCGGGGCGAATCCGCACGTACCAGATCTCACCGACCCCGCTGATGGCGGCGGAGGGCTGGATGTCCGAGCAGCGCACCCTCTGGGAGCGCCGGTTCAACCAACTCGACCGGTATCTCGAGGATCTCGCGGCCAGCATGAACCCGGCGAAGGGCACAGAGCGGTCCGGGGCCGGGGTGCAATCCAAGAAAAAGAAGGCAAAGAAATGACCACCGACTCCAAGCTGGACCTCGTACTGGAACGCGTCGTCGATGTATCGCCGGAATTGGTCTGGACGGCGTGGACCCAACCGGAGCACATCAAGAAATGGTTCACGCCCGCGCCGTGGACCACCGTGGACTGCGAAATCGATCTTCGCCCCGGCGGCACGTTCCGCACCGTGATGCGCTCGCCGGAGGGCGAAGAGCACCCGAACGTGGGCTGCTACCTCGAGCTCGTCCCAAAGCGAAAACTCGTTTGGACCGACGCGCTCGAAGCAGGCTTTCGGCCATCGCGGCAACCGGCGCATCTGGGGTTCCGATTTACGGCTGCCATTCTGCTCGAGCCCCATGGCAGCGGCACGAAGTACACCGCCATCGCCATGCACAGCAACGAAGAGTGCCGCAACAAGCACGAGGCCATGGGGTTCCACGACGGATGGGGAACCGTGCTCGAGCAACTCGTGGCGCACATGAAGTCCGTGGGCCGCTGACGGTCGCGCGGGTGCCGTCACGCGGGGTGCCACCGCCGAATCTCCGTGGCTCCGCAACAAGCACGAGGCCATGGGGTTCCACGACGGATGGGGAACCGTGCTCGAGCAACTCGTGGCGCACATGAAGTCCGTGGGCCGCTGACGGTCGCGCGGGTGCCGTCGCGCGCGGTGCCACCGCCGAATCTCTGCGCGCTCTTTCTCCCCTGCGATCGCGACTGCACGCGCCGGGTCGAGCCGCGCGGCAACCGGCGAGGCGAGAGCCGTGGTGTGAGCATGAGCACGTCTATCCCTCGTCCGATGTGCGGCAGCGCGCGACAGGGGCGAGGTCGCCATTTCGTCGCGAGGTGAAGTGGGGTGAACGTTATGGCGGAGCGCAACGGGCCTTCAAGGTGGGATCCGGCGCCGGCGCTCCCCTTTGACGTCGCTGCTCGCGGGTTTCGTCAGGACGGCGCTCGCGATGATCCCGAGCAGGTGATCGATGCGCGGCGCAAACGAAGGTTGGTCGCCGAGCCACCCGAGCGCGCCGATCAGGGCGAACAGGTCGGCCCCATCGAGATCGGCGCGCGCCATGCCCTCGGCCTGAGCTCGAAGAAGGAGCCGCGTGCCGGCCGATCGCACCGTGACGCATGAAGCATGAAGCGCGGAGCCCGGATCTGCGATGGCGGCCGCCATCAAAGCTACGACGCCGCGATAGCGATGCGCGAACGCCACCGCCTCGCGAAACCAGGACGCGAGAGCTTCATCCGGTGAGCTGGATGTTTGGAGCTCGCCCGCCTTTTGCGTCAGCTCGTCGAGGCTCGCGCGGAGCAAGACCTCCAGCAACGCCTCGCGCGTCGGGAAGTGACGGTACAGCGTGCCGAGCCCGACGCCGGCTCGGCGCGCGATGTCGCGCAGCGATGCGTCGGCGCCTTGCTCGGTTACCACGTCGCGCGCGACGGCGAGGAGGTGGTCGTAGTTCTGCCTAGCATCGGCTCGCATGGGTGTTCTTGACAATCGGAGCAGTGCTCCACATATCTGGAGCACCGCTCCGGTAATACTAACACGTCCGCGCTCGCGAGCCGCACGACCGTGCGTCGTTCGCGACGAAGGGAGACTCATGTCCAACATGTCCAGCAAGCTCGATCTTTCCAAGGAGTTCGTCGGTCGCCGTGCCCTCGTCACCGGAGGCTCGCGCGGCATCGGCGCGGCGATCGCGCAGCGCCTCCTCGATGCCGGCGCCAAGGTCGTGGTCGCCGCTCGCTCGCGCAGCGACGTCACCCCCACGGCGGCGACGTTCGTCTCCGGCGACGTCCGCACGAGCGAGGGGGTGAAGGCGATCGCCGCCGAGACGCTCGAAGCGCTGGGCGGCCTCGACATCCTCGTGAACAACGCGGGCGGTTCGCGCGTGTTTCCGGGGGGCTCGGCGACGATCCCCGAGGAGGAGTGGCAAGACGCCCTCGCGCTCAACCTCTTGTCCGCGATCCGCCTCACGAACGCGGTCCTCCCCGCGCTCCGCGCGTCGAAGGCCGCCTCCGTGGTGAACATCTCGTCGACGGCCGCGACGATGCCGTTCGGGCCCGCCGCGCACTACTGCGCGGCGAAGGCGGCGCTCGATGCCTACTCGCGCACGCTCGCCGTGGAGCTCGCACCGAGCGGCGTCCGCGTGAATGTCGTGTCGCCCGGTCCCGTCGCCACGCCGAGCGCCGACGAGCTGCGGAGGACGTACCCCGGGATCCCGGGCGATGCGTGGCTCCAGTGGGTGCCGCTCGGTCGCTTCGGCGCCACCGACGATATCGCGGAGGTCGTCGCGCTCCTCGCGTCGGATCGCGGGAAGTGGCTGACCGGTGTGAACTACCGCGTCGACGGCGGGATGACGGCGCGCTGACGACCTACGCCGCGACGAGACCTACGTCGCGACGCTAACCGCCGCCGCCGGGCTCTCCACCCGTGCCGCCGTTCGCGAACTGGAGGGGGTAACGGACGGTGGTCTTGGCCGAGGGCGTCTTGGACCACGCCGGGTACTGGATGGCGCGGCTGGCCTTCTCGAAGCAAGCGCGAAGCTCGGGGTCTTCCAAGGTGCCGTCCAGCGCCACGCGCGCGTCTTCGACCTTGCCCGATCCCTCGACGGTGAAGGAGAGGTTCGCCCTCCCGCGCGCGTCGGGGCGCCGGGTCACGAGCGACTCGTAGCACGACCAGAACCCGCCGAAGTGGGCGCGTATCCCTCGCTGGATCTCGTTCTTGGTGAGGACGTCGCGGAGCTTCACCGTGACCGGCTGCTTCGGGAGCTCGTCCATGGCCGTCAAGGTGGCCTCGACGGTGAGGAGCTGCGCCACGCGCGGAGCGGCTACCGTAACCAGCGGCGGCGCGCCGGGCCGCTGCTTGACCGCCACCAGGCCCTCACCGCGCGCGAACGCCGCGCGAAGGTCGGCCGCGGGGGCCGCCAGCCATTTGGCGTAGCGCTCGGGCACCATCGTCTCTTCGTCGACATAGAGGACCACCAACGCTTTCTCCATCTGCGCCGCATAAGCGGGGATGGCACTCCAGAACTCCCTGTGCGTGCTGCCGGCGTGGATGCTGCTCTTCACCCCGTCGCACGCGCCGCAAACGTCGACCGCGCTGGAGCGCAGTGCGTCGGCCACGTGGAAGGTGCCGAGCGTATCGGTGGTCCGCGAGTCTCCGCCGAAGACGAAGACCTGAGCGTCGACCTCGCTGTCGGCCGTGGGGGCCGGGAAGTAGCGGGCGAAGGCGAACGCGCTGGGCGGCGGCGGCGCATCCCACGTATTGCGCGACCAGGAGGAGGGCGCGTCGCGTCCGGCGAGCAGGCGGAAGAGGCGCTTTTGCGCCGCCCCGTCGTCCAGCGATGCCGCGTCCTCCAAGAGGGCAATGGCGCGCTCCTTGTCCGTGGACTCCACGAGCTTGGCCAGCGCGAGATCGGCCCGCACGCGGTCGCCTTTGGAGACGGCGCCGGAGGCCAAGGTCGCCGTCAGCGTCTCGCGGGCGGCCGCCAGGTTTTGGCCGATGTCGGCGTCGACCAGCGCCTGCTCCAGCGCAGCTTCGGGCGTGCCCTGAACTGCGGCTGCGGCTGGGGCTGGGGCCGGCGCCGCCCCCGGAGCGCTGGACGTCTCGCCGCAGCCGGCGAGCAGCAAGAGCGCCCATGTCATTCGCGTTCGCGTTCGCGTTCGTATCGGATTCATCGTGTGACCTCCATGCGCTCCACTCTGCGCCGCCTCGGTCTCGGAAGTTTCCTCACCATGTCACCGTTTCATCACCGGCCTTCGGGCCGCTGAGGGGTGCGCGAGAAGCGGTAGCCCGCGCCGCGGATGGTGACCAAGTGCAGGGGGTTCTTGGGATCCTTCTCCACCTTGGCCCGGAGGCGGTTGACGAAGTTGTCCACCGTGCGATCCGTCCCGAAGTAGTCGGCCCCCCACACGGCGGCCAAGATGCGCTCCCGCGGCAAGAGCGCCCCTTCGTTGCGGAGAAAGAAGACGAGGAGCTTCATCTCGTGGGCCGTCAGCTCCACCGGTGCCCCCTCCCGGGTCGCCGCGTGCTGGGCGAAGTCCACCGTGAGCGCCCCGATGGCGACCGGGCCGCTCTTGGCCACCAGGCGCCTGCGACGGAGCGCCGCGCCGACGCGCGCTCGGAGCTCGGCCACCCCCACCGGCTTCACCACGTACTCGTCGGCCCCCAGCTCGAGTCCGCGCACTTTGTCCGCCTCTTCACCTTTGGCGGTGATCATGACGATGGGCAGATCGGTGTCGCGCTGCCGGAGGGCGGACAGGATCTCGAAGCCGTTTTTCCCGGGGAGCATGACGTCCAAGAGCACCACGTCGGGCGGATCGGCCAGCGCCATCTCGAGCCCCTCGTCCCCGGTGCTGGCCACGTCGACGCGATAGCCCGCGGCGCGCAGCACCTTGGTCATGGCCAAGCGCAGCGCCGCGTCGTCTTCGACGATGAGCACCCTCTCCGTCACCGCCATCACGCTCCCTCCATCGGAAAGCGAACCACGAATGTCGAGCCAACGCCGACCGTGCTCTTCACGAACGCGTCGCCTCCGTGGGCCCGGGCGATGCCGCGGACGAGCGACAGCCCCACGCCGGTGCCTTCGGTGGCGCGCGACAGGCGATCATCGGCGCGCTCGAAGGGGGAGAAGATCCGGCGCCGCGCGCGCGCGGCGATCCCCGGGCCGGAGTCGCTCACGGAGAGGAGCGCATGGTGTCCGTCACACCGGGCCTCGATCCGGTACGGGTGCCCCTCCGCCGCGTACTTGGCAGCGTTGGAGAGCAGGTTGTCCAACACCAGGGCCACCAGGCCGGGGTCCACGTGCATCTCCAAGGCCTCTGGTGCGTCCACGACGAGCTCTTTGTCCGGGTGCGCCTTGCGGAAGCGGTCCCGTGCGTCCTCGAGGATACACGACGCGGGCACCCGCGACTTCTGGACCGACAGGCGCCCCCGCGCAAGCGCGCCGAAGCGGAGCATGCGTTCGACGGTGGCCGAGAGCCTTCGCGCTTCGCCGGCCAGGATGCGGTCCACCTCGGGCCGTTCGTCGTCCCGGAGTTCGCCCGCTTCCAGGAGCTCGGACAGCATCCGCACCGAGGCCAGCGGCGTACGCAGCTCGTGCGAGACGGCGGCCACGAAGTCGGTGCGCAGCTCGGCCAAGCGCTGCGCCTTTCGCGCCCGCGCAAAGAGGACGGTCGCCAGCACCACCGCGGTGAGCACCCCCGCGACGCCGACGGCAAGGATGCGATGGCCGCTGCGGCGGGCCTCCGCGTCGAGCGTCGCTCCGTCCCTCGGCTCCACATGGACGACGAGATCCGGGGTCAACGCCACGTCGGTGGCATCGCCGCGCGCGCCGGCGGCGAGCACCAGGTGGGCGGGCAATCCGGGCGCGCCGAGCATCGAGGCCTCGTGGACGACGAAGCCCGCGGCGCCGCCCTCGGGCATCGGCCGGACGAGCGAGAGGTAGCGCCCGCGATGAACCCGCAGCCCTGCCTCGAGCGGGTCGCTCCCGGGTGGCTCGGTGAGGAGCCCGGCCAAGGTGCGATGAAGGGGGAGCGGCCCATCGAGCGCCCGCAGCGCCGCACCGCGAACTCCCTCGGGAAGCGGCGCCACCCGCGCACGCAGCACCGCGCGCTCCGCCGCTCCGAGGCGCGCGGCGTGCTCCCCGATCCAGCTCGCGACGACGTCGGCCGGCGTGGTCCCCTCCGCCACCCGCTCGAGCGCCAGGAGCGGCCACAAGTAGCGACCTTGTTCGCTCTTGAGGTGCGGGCAGCCGCCGACGATGCGATTGCGGGCCGCAGTGCGGTCCCCTTTCAAGAGCTCCGCGCGGTCGGCGAGGCATTGGGGGGGCGACGGGGGCTCGTCGGTCATCGGCTTCGGGACCAGCATCTGCCCCTCGGCGCCCATCACCACGACGTCGGCAAAGGCCGGCTTTTCGGCCATCAACCGCGACTCGAGCCGGGAGACGGCCGCCGGCTCCAAGCGGCGCAAGGTCTCTTTGGCTCGGGCGAGGGCGGCCTCGACGTCGCGCTTGGTGGCCTGGGCCACGGCCACGCGCTCGGCGAGCTGCTCCTCGCGCACGCGGGCGCTCTCGGTGGAGGCGGCGCGAACGGCAACCACCAAAACGGCCACCGACGGAACCGCCGCGCCAAGGGCAAAAAAGAGCCACGCCAGAGATGCGCGCATGCCCTCGCAACATGGCACGTCCAGGTCATGGAAATGTCACGGCCTGGAGCAAACCGTCGAACCACGAGCCGCGCACGCGCAGCCCCCCCCACGCCGCTGGCGCACCAAGCCGCCCCACGCCGCACGCCGCACGTCCCCTCGACGCGGCATGTACCGCTACGCCGCAGGCACCCAGCCGCCCCACGCCGCACAGACAATTCGTCGAACCACGAGCCGCGCACGCGCAGCACCCCCCACGCCGCAGGCGCACCAAGCCGCCCCCACGCCGCAAAGAAATGTCACGGCCTGGAGCCACGAGCCGCGCACGCGATGCACAGCCCACGCCGCTGGCGCACCAAACCGCTCCACGCCGCACAGACAATTCGCCGAGCCCACGAGCCGCGCACGCGATGCACAGCCCACGCCGCTGGCGCACCAAACCGCTCCCGCGCCACAGGAAATGTCACGGCCTGGAGCAAAACGCCGCGCCGCGCACGCGATGCACAGCCCACGCCGCTGGCGCACCAAACCGCTCCCGCGCCACAGGAAATGTCACGGCCTGGAGCAAAACGTCGCGCCGCGCCGCGCACGCGATGCGCAGCGACGTAACCGTACGGGCAAAGACGCCGTGCGGGGCGGTCGCGTTTGATGTTCATTGCGCGCATGGCGAGACATGATGCGAACTGGTGGGCTGAGCGGATCAAGGAGCTGGCGCAAAGCGGCGACGCGGCGGGGATCGCCCGCCGACACAGCGTCAGGGAGCGGACGTTGATCTGGTGGCGATCCGAGCTTGAGCGGCGCGCGCGCACAGCAGGCCCCACGCGCCTGCTGCCCGTCGTCGTGACACGACCTGCGACGGTGGAGCGCGATATCGAGCTTGTCGTCGAAGCCGGACCGGCACGCATCACGATGCGTGGAGCGATTACGGCCGAGCATCTTGCGGCGCTGGTGGCCGCCGCGGCGCGCGCGTGTTGAGTCTCGGGCCCGGCATCGAGATCGTCCTCGCGAGTGCGCCCGTCGACCTTCGGCGCGGACACGATGGCCTCGTGACGCTCGTGCAGTCTTTGTGGAAGACCGACCCGTACAGTGGCACCCTCTTCGTGTTTCTTGGTCGCCGCATGGATCGCGTGAAGATCCTCTTCTTCAGCGCGGGCGGCTTCGTTGTCTATTACAAAAGGCTCGAATCTGGGCGCTTCACGCTGCCGCGGATCCCTGAAGGGGCCTCATGCATCGACCTCGACGCGACGTCGCTCACCATGCTGCTCGATGGTGTCGATCTTCGTCTCGTTCGACGCACACCGATGTGGAAACCCGCGAAGACGACCGCCGAAGCGAAAAAGGGGATCGACATTCGGCGGAGTGCATGATCAAAGCTGTTTATTGGTCCCTCCTCCCGACAACGACGAACACGGTTCCTGCGCTTGGCGCGAGTACGCGCAGTACCTCGAACAGGAGGGTGCGCGGGCGCAAGCTCGAATGGATATCATGCAGGCCGAGCTCGAGGTGCTCAAACGCGCCTTCGCCAGGCGTACCGAGAAGATGGGCAAGATGCCCAAGATCGCGCGGCCACCGAGGACGCCAGCGGAGATCGCCGAGCGCCGCACGGAGCAGGCTTTGCTTCGCGCGGAACACATCGTCACAGAAGAGAAGACGGAGCCCGTGCCCGAGACGCTGAAGAAGTGTCATCTTTGCGGCGGCACGAATTTTCGCAGCGTCGGCACCGGCAAGCCATCCGAGGTTTACTCGTACGTCCCGGGCTACTTCCGACGTGTTGTGCACACGCGCGAGGTCGTCGCGTGTCGATGCGGTGGATGCGTCATTACCGCGCCGCCGCCGGAGCGTTGGTCGGACAAGACGCGGTACGATTCGAGCTTCGTTGCGCACCTCGTCGTCTCGAAGTGCCTTGTCGTCACGCCGCTTTATCGTCTCGAGCAGTCGTTCGCGCGGCTCGGTATGCCCATCGCACGAAGCACGATGAATGACTTGTTCCGGCGTGCGGCGCAAAAGCTCGAGCCCCTCCGAGCCCCGCTCTTCGACGTCATCAAGAAGGACTTCCTCGTCCATGTCGACGAGACGTCGTTTACGCTGACGAAGCAAACCTCGAAGGCGTTTATCTGGGCCTTTGTTGGCAAGCGCCTCACGGGATATCGCTTTGAGCTCACGCGTGGTGGCGATGCTCCACTCGAGGTCCTCGGTGATTCGCCTGGCGCATTTCTGTGCGACGATTATCGTGGATATGACCCGCTCGAGAAGCGAGGACTCCGTCAGCGATGTGGCTGTCTCGCTCACGTTCGTCGGAAATTTTTCGAGGCCGGGGAGGTGCCCGAAGCGAAGGAAGCACTCGACCTCATCGCCGGAATGTACGGTGTCGAGCACGAGGCAGAGCATCGCGCGTTTCTTGGCACGGCCGAGCATCTCGCGCTGCGGCGCACCTATGCACGGCCTCTATTTGTGCGATTACTTCTGCTTTCTCGCGAACTTCGTCGTGCACACGGACCGAAGACGTTGCTCGGTCGTGCCGCGCACTATGTATGGCGCAACCTGCGCCCGCTCGGCCGTTTTCTCCGCGATCCGCGCATCCGCCTGGACAATAACTTGGCAGAAAATGCCCTTAGGCTCGTCGCTCTTGGCCGGAAAAATTTTCTATTTGTCCACAGCGAGGACGCCGGTAAGGAACTCGCACTGCTCTACTCACTGGTCGTCTCGTGCACACGCGTTGCCATCAATCCCGTTGAGTACATCGCGGACGTTCTCGAACGCATCGACAAGACCGCCGACGACAATCTCTCGAACCTCCTGCCCGATCGCTGGAAACCACACGCGATCGCATCACCCTCGACGTTTTTCGACGCTTAGACCATCGCGGATCGAACGGAACCCCGTTCAGGCCGTTCGCCGTACGGTTACGCAGCGACGACCCACGCCGCCCGTTCCCTCGACGCGGCATGTACCGCTACGCCGCAGGGCGCCCAGCCGCACACGCGATGCGCAGCGACAAAAAAGGAAAGGCTCGAATCTGAAAGATTCGAGCCCTCATAAGAAATCCCGGCGGCGTCCTACTCTCCCACACGGCTTCCCGTGCAGTACCATCGGCTCCGAGGAGCTTAACTTCCGAGTTCGGGATGGGATCGGGTGTGGCCTCCTCGAGATCACCACCGGAAACTGTGGGTTTCCACGTTTCCGACCGTGTCTTGTTGGTCAGTGAAAAGATCGTCTTTTCGAAACGGTTGCTAAAGCGCGAGCTTCGCAAACCCAATCCTGGGTGCGAGCTACACGCGACCGGCTCGCGCACGCGCGGCGGTCGGTGCAAAACGATGTTTGCCTTAGAGACATGGTTAAGCCTCACGACCTATTAGTACTGGTCAACTCCGCCCTTTACAGGACTTCCATCCCCAGCCTATCGACCTCGTGGTCTACGAGGGGTCTTTAGAGGCCTTGCGGCCTGGGATACCTTGTCTTGAGGCCGGCTTCCCGCTTAGATGCTTTCAGCGGTTATCCGTTCCGCACATAGCTACCCAGCTATGCCACTGGCGTGACAACTGGCTCACTAGAGGTGCGTCCAACCAGGTCCTCTCGTACTATGGTCAGCTCCTCTCAAGTATCCTTCGCCCACGGCAGATAGGGACCAAACTGTCTCACGACGTTTTAAACCCAGCTCGCGTACCGCTTTAATCGGCGAACAGCCGAACCCTTGGGACCTGCTCCAGCCCCAGGATGCGATGGGCCGACATCGAGGTGCCAAACCACTCCGCCGATGTGAACTCTCAGGAGTGATCAGCCTGTTATCCCCAGAGTACCTTTTATCCGATAAGCGATGGCCCTTCCATTCGGGACCACCGGATCACTAACGCCTGCTTTCGCACCTGCTCGACCTGTCGGTCTCGCAGTTAAGCTCCCTTGTGCGTTTGCACTCTACGCCTGGTTTCCAATCAGGCTGAGGGAACCTTCGCACGCCTCCGTTACGATTTAGGAGGCGACCGCCCCAGTCAAACTGCCCACCAGGCAGTGTCCCCCGCCCAGGTCATGGGCGCAGG